>NZ_JBCFZM010000007.1:0-14087 GCF_038594605.1 Citromicrobium bathyomarinum | reverse complement strand
ACCCCCACCCGGCCAACCCACAGCATAATACCGATGGGTTGGCCGGGTGGGGGTGCGGGCCGGTGCCGCCACGAAGACTCTCCTCCCCCCGGAACCGCTCAATCCCTCCACCCGTTCATGAGGAAAGGAGATTTCTCATGGACGACAAGAACAAGAACACGTTGCCCTCCGACTTCGACGGCGAACGCCGCCAGACCGACGATCTCGCCCCCGAGAACGAGAATTCGGAGCAGGTCGGGGCCTATGATCAGGCGCAGACCGTGTCCGACCAAGCGCAGAACGTTTCCACCTCGATCCTGAATACCGACAGCGAGCATGCGCCGAGCGGGCTGACCGCCCCCGACGCGCAGGATGTGGTCGATCACATGCACCAGATGGAGCGCGGCAACACGGTCGACATGTCGGCCTATCGCGGCGAGCCCAACCACGACGACAATGTCGACAAGTACGGCAAGCCCTCGAAGCCCGACGGGCTGCGCGGCGACGGCACCTGAGCCATCGCGGGGGCGATTAGCCCTCGACGAGAACCCATAGACCGATCGTCACTATAATCGCGCCGATCGCGACGCCCCATGCCATGATCCGGAAATTGGGCGTCGGGATCGGCGAAAACTCGTGCTTGTTGAGGCGCGCGAGCGTCTTGCATGCGCGCCGTTCGGCAGTCACCGCCAGCCAGCCGCCGCCCAGAATGAAGGCGGTCGCGATCAGCTTGGGCATCCATGACGGGTCCCACGATCCGAACAGCGCCCTGAAGCCGAGGCCGATGCCGATGGCGGCAAAGGCGGTTCGCATCCAACCCGCAAAAGTGCGTTCCATCGCCATGATGTTGCGATCCTCGGCCAGGTCGGTGCGGAACTCCGCCCACTCGGTGCTCTTGTCCGCGTCTTCGGGAGGATCGTCTTGTGCCATGGGGGTAGAACCTAGCGCCGCGTCGCCCGATGGCAAATGCGTCAAAGATCAGCTTTCGCCGCCTTCGCGCTTCAGCTCGTACAACATGTCGAGCGCCTCGCGCGGGCTCAGCGCGTCGATATCGAGCGCGGCGAGCTTTTCGCGGAGCGTATCGCAGGCTTCCTCTTCCGCTTGGAAAGCGGCGGAGAACAGCGGCAAATCGCCGAGCCCGGCAGCAAGTCCGCCGGTTTCCTCGCGGCCACGCTCGAGCTTGGCGAGCACCGCGCTCGCCCTCTCGACCACGCCCGCAGGCACCCCTGCGAGTTTCGCCACTGCCAGACCATAGCTGCGGTCCGCGGGGCCATCAGACACTTCGTGCAGCAGCACCAGATCGCCTTGCCACTCGCGCGCGCGGACATGGTGCAACGACAGCGCGTCGCAGCTTTCGGCCAGCCGCGCGAGCTCGTGGTAATGCGTCGCGAACAGGCAGCGGCAGCGGTTCTGCTCGTGAATCGCCTCGGCCACCGCCCAAGCCAATGCCAGCCCGTCATAGGTCGACGTGCCGCGCCCGACCTCGTCGAGGATGACGAAGCTGCGGGTCGTCGCCTGCGCGAGGATCGCGGCGGTTTCGACCATTTCGACCATGAAGGTGGAGCGCCCGCGCGCGAGATTGTCGCTTGCGCCGACGCGGCTGAACAGGCGGTCGACCAAGCCTATGCGCGCAGATTGGGCGGGAACGTAGCTGCCTGCCTGCGCCAGCAGCACGATCAACGCATTGGCCCGCAAAAAGGTCGATTTACCGCCCATGTTGGGCCCGCCGATCAGCCACAGGCGGTCGGTGTCGCTCAGGGCGCAATCATTGGGTACGAAGCGCTCGCCCGCTTTGGCCAGCGCCGCTTCGACCACCGGATGCCGTCCGGCGACGATCTCAAGGCAGGGCGCGTCTTCGATCTGCGGAGCGCACCAGTCGCCTTCCGCGGCGCGCTCGGCCAGGCCGGCGGCCACGTCGATCCGGGCCAGCGCATCGGCGGTGCGGGCGATGGTCTCGCGCGAGGCGACGACCTGCTCCACCAGTCCTTCGAAATGTGCCTCTTCCGCCGCCAGAGCACGGCCGCCCGCCTCGGCGATCCGGGTCGCTTCCTCGTGCAGATGCACCGAGTTGAAGCGCACCGCGTTCGCCATGGTCTGGCGATGCGTGAAACCGCTATCGGGTGCCATCAGCGCATCGCCGTGGCGCGCGGGCACTTCGATGAAATAGCCGAGCACGCCGTTGTGCTTGATCTTGAGCGAGGAGACGCCGGTCTCGGTGCGGTAGCGCGCCTCGAGCGCGGCGATGGCGCGGCGCGCATTGCCCGAAGTCTCGCGCAGCTCATCGAGCGCGGCGTCGTAGCCGCTGGCGATAAAGCCGCCGCTCGACCGCTCGGTCGGCGGCGAGGGCACGAGCGCGGCCGACAATTCGCCGACCAGCGCACCATGGCCGGTCAGCGCAGGCAACAGCGCGTCGAGCAGGGCCGGGCGGTCGGGCAGGCGGGAGAGTGCGCCGTGCAGGTTGCGCGCCTGCGCGAGGCCGTCGCGCACCTGACCGAGATCGCGCGGAGAACCCCGCTCCGCGACCAGTCGGGCCAGCGCACGCGCCACGTCGGGGATCGCACGCAGCGCCTCGCGCGTGTCGCTGCGCAGGATCGGGTCGTCGTGAAAGAACCGCACCAGCGCCAACCGCGCCTCGATCTCGGGCCGGGTGGCGAGCGGGGCGGAGAGATCCTCGGCCAGCTGGCGCGCGCCCGCGCTGGTGACGCAGCGGTCGACCGTGCCGAGCAGGCTGCCCGCCCGCGCGCCGCTCTGGGTCGCGGTAATCTCGAGGCTGGTCCGGCTGGCTTCGTCGATCGCCATCGTGGCGTCACCCGCCAGCACCTGCGGAGGCAGCAGGAAGGGCATTGCGCCGCGTCCGGCATGGTCGAGATAGGCAATCAGCCCGCCTGCCGCCGCCAGCATCGCGCGGCTGAATTCGCCGAACGCGTCGAGCGTCGAGACGCCGTGGAGGTCCTGCAGCCGCTGCCGCCCGCGTTCGCTGGCGAAGTCGGAGGCCGGCCGTTGCGTGGCATCCGCAGGCGCCGCCTCCCAATTCTCGGGCACCACGATCTCGCTCGCCCCGAGGCGGGAGAGCGCGGCAGGCAGGCCTTCGGGCGCGCATTCCTCCAGCTCCATTCGCCCGGTCGAGATGTCGCAGGCGGCGATGCCGATATCGCCGCGCACCTCGCACACCGCCGCCAGCCGGTTTGCGCGGCGCGGCTCGAGCAAGGCATCCTCGGTCAGCGTGCCCGCCGTGACGAAGCGGATGATCTGCCGCGCGACCAGCACCTTGGACGAGGGCTTGCCCTCCGCTTTCGCGCGGGCCTTCGCCTCGTCGGGCGTTTCGACCTGCTCTGCGATCGCGACGCGGTGTCCGGCGCGGATCAGCCGTGCGAGGTAGCCGTCTGCCGAATGCACCGGCACGCCGCACATCGGCACCGATTCGCCCCCGCTCTCTCCGCGGCTGGTCAGCGCGATGTCGAGAACCCCGGCGGCAACCTTCGCATCGTCGAAGAACAGCTCGAAGAAGTCGCCCATGCGGTAGAACAGCAGGCAATCGCCCGCCTCGCGCTTCAGCGCGTGGTACTGTTCCATCATCGGGGTGAGTTTCGCGGTCACGCGCCAGACCTAGCGATGCCGCACCCGATTCGGAAAGCGGCGCACTTTTCCTTGTCCCCTGTCGTCGCACCACTGGCGCCCACGGAACGTTGCCTCTACGGCACGGGGCAACACACCGACATAACGAGAGGGCCACATGGCTGACGACCAGATTCCCGGATTCGAAGAGCGCGAGGCGCTGCTCTATCACGAAGCCGGTCGGCCCGGGAAAATCGAGATCATCGCATCCAAGCCGATGGCGACGCAGCGCGACCTCAGCCTGGCCTATTCGCCCGGCGTAGCGGTGCCCGTGAAGGCGATTGCCGACGATCCCGCCAATGCCGCGAAATATACCGCACGCTCCAATCTGGTCGCGGTGATTTCCAACGGCACCGCCATCCTCGGCATGGGCAACCTGGGTGCGCTTGCCTCGAAGCCGGTGATGGAAGGCAAGGCGGTGCTGTTCAAACGCTTCGCCGACGTCGATTCGATCGACCTCGAACTCGATACCGAAGACCCCGACAAGTTCATCGAAGCAGTCGCGCTGATGGAGCCGAGCTTCGGCGGGATCAATCTGGAAGACATCGCCGCGCCCGAGTGCTTCATCATCGAGCAGGCCCTGCGCGAGCGGATGAACATTCCGATCATGCACGACGACCAGCACGGCACCGCGATCATCGCGGCGGCGGGGCTGATCAACGCGGTGCATCTGACCGGGCGCGACTTCAAGAACTGCAAGATGGTGGTCAACGGGGCGGGCGCCTCCGCGCTGGCCTGCACAGCGCTGATCAAGGCGGTCGGCATTCCGCACGATTCTGTGATCGTGTGCGATCGCTCCGGCCCGATCCACAAGGGCCGCGACGATCTCGACCAGTGGAAGAGCGCGCATGCGGTGGAGACCGACGCGCGAAGCCTCGAGGAAGCGCTCGACGGCGCGGACATCTTCCTCGGCCTGTCGGCTGCCGGCGCGCTCAAGCCCGAGTGGGTCGAGAAGATGGCGAAATCGCCGATCATCTTCGCGATGGCCAATCCGGTGCCCGAAATCATGCCCGAGGATGCCAAGGCGGTGCGCCCCGATGCGATCATCGCCACCGGGCGCAGCGACTACCCCAACCAGGTCAACAATGTGCTTGGCTTTCCGTTCATCTTCCGCGGCGCGCTCGACGTGCGGGCGACCGCGATCAACGAAGAGATGAAGATCGCCGCCGCCGAAGCGATCGCCGCGCTTGCGCGCGAGCGCGTGCCGGAGGAAGTCGCGGCGGCCTATGGCAAGAGCCACAAGTTCGGCACCGACTACATCATTCCCGCACCCTTCGACCCGCGCCTGATGGAGGTCGTGTCCTCCGCCGTCGCCGAAGCGGCGATGAAGTCGGGCGTGGCCCAGCACCATATCGAGGATCTCGACGCCTATCGCCTCGCGCTGAAATCGCGGCTCAACCCCACGACCTCAGTCCTGACGCAGGTCTACGAGGAGGCGAAGGCCAATCCCAAGCGGGTGGTGTTCGCCGAGGCGGAGGAAGAGGTCGCGCTGCGCGCCGCGATCCAGTTCCGCGATTTCGGCTACGGCACCCCGGTGCTGGTCGGCCGGACCAAGGCGGTGGCGGACAAGATGCACATGCTCGGCGTGTCGGACCCGGGCAGCTTCGAAATCCAGAACTCGGCGGACAGCGAGCATGTGCCTGAGATGGTCGAGTTCCTTTACAAGCGGCTTCAGCGGCGCGGTTATACCGAACGCGACGTGCGCCGCATGGTCAATCAGGAGCGCAACGTGTTCGCCGCCCTGCTGGTCGCGCTGGGCCATGGCGATGCGCTGGTCAGCGGCCTCACGCGGACCTACGCGCAGACCGCGCGCGAGATCGGCCGCGTGCTCGACGCAAAGCCCGACGGTATCTCCTTCGGCATCCACATGATGGTCGGCAAGAACCACACGACCTTCCTCGCCGATACCACGATCAACGAGCGCCCCACCTCGGAAGACCTGGCGCATATCGCCTGCGAGACGGCGGCGGTCGCGCGCCGAATGGGGCACGAACCGCGCGTGGCGTTTCTCTCCTACTCCACCTTCGGCAATCCGCCGGGCAAGTGGCTGGAGAACATCCGCGACGCGGTCCACATTCTCGACGAGAAGCAGCCCGGCTTCGAATACGAAGGCGAAATGGCACCCGATGCCGCGCTGAACGAGAAGGTGATGGCGCTCTATCCGTTCAGCCGCCTGTCGGGCCCGGCCAATGTGCTGATCATGCCCGGCCTGCAATCGGCCAACCTGTCGGCCAAGCTGCTGCGCGAACTGGGCGGCGATGCCACCATCGGCCCGATTCTGGTGGGCATGGAAAAGCCGGTCCAGATCGTGCCGGTTACCGCCAACGTGCCCGATGTGCTGACGCTGGCGGTGCTGGCTTCGGCGGGGATCGTGGAGTGATGCGCTTACGCTAGAAGGGCAGTTCCTCGCCCTCGTAGTTTACGAAGCGATATCCGCCACCACCGGCCTTCTCGACCACGTCGGCGAGGCCGGTGCAGCTTTGCTCGACCGTGATCTTGGCGTTCGGCCCGCCCATGTCGGTCTGGACCCAGCCGGGGTGGAGCGAGAGGACTTCGATATCGCGCTCCTTCGCCTGTTGTTCGGCAATGCCCTTGGCCAGCATATTCAGCGATACCTTGCTGACGCGGTAGAACTCGTAACCGCCCGAACTGTCCGCGATCGAGCCCATCAGCGATGACATGAAGGCCAGCGTGCCGCCATCCTTGAGTATCGGCAGCAGCGCCTTGCCCACACGCGCGGGGCCGTAGGCGTTGGTCTGCATCACATGGGCGATCTCTTCGTCGGTCGCTTTCTCGGCAGACTGATGTTCCGCGCCGGTGATCCCGGCATTGACGATGATCGCGTCGAGCGAGCCTTCGCCGAACTTGTTTTTAAGCCCGAGGTAGCTGTCCGGCTCGGTCACATCGATGGTCACGATGTCGATCTCGCCCGCTTGGTGGAGGGCGTCGCTGCGGCTGCGTTCGCTGGCGACGACGCGCCAGCCGCGGCTCGCGAATTCCTTGGCGAGACCGAGGCCGATGCCGCGCGATGCGCCGACGATGAGGATCTGTTTGCTCATTTTCGTAACTCCTATGCCGGATGGACCAGCGTCTTGAGGTTCATGAATTCATGCAGGCCGAACTCGGACAGCTCGCGCCCGTGGCCCGAGCGTTTGATGCCGCCGAAGGGCGCTTCGATCTTCGATCCGTTGACCGCGTTGAAGGTCGTCATCCCCGCCTCGATCGTGTTGGCGAAGTGTTCCTTCTCTGATTCGTCGGTGGTCCACACGGCGGAGCCGAGGCCGTAGGGGATCGCGTTGGCGATGGTCGTCGCCTCGTCGATATCCTTCGCCTTGTAGAGCTGGCCGACGGGGCCGAAAATCTCGTCCGTCCCGGTTTCGCTGGCCAGCGGCACATCGGTCAGCAGGCCGACGGTCATCCACGCGCCGGGCCGGTCGATCTTTTCCCCGCCGAACAGCAGCGTGCAGCCCTCTTCCTTCGCCTTGGCAACCTGATCGAGCACGGTGTCGCGCTGGCCTTCGCTCGAAAGCGGGCCGAGTTCGGTATCGTCCTCCATCGGATCGCCCAGCTTTACGTCCTTCAGCGCGGCGGTGAAGCGGTCGGCAAAGTCGTCGTAGATATCGGCGTGGACGATCGTGCGCTTGCCGCAGATGCACGACTGCCCGTTGTTCTGGATGCGCGCGGTCACCGCGTCCTTCACCGCCTGATCGATATCTGCCGACGGCATGACGATGAACGGATCGCTCCCGCCCAGTTCGAGCACGACCTTCTTCAGATGCTTGCCCGCCTGCGCGGCCACCGCGCTGCCCGCGCCTTCGCTGCCCGTCAGGGTCGCCGCGACCACGCGCGGGTCGGCTATCACGTCGTTGATGGGGTCGGACGAGACGCACAGGTTCTGGAACAGCCCCTCGGGCCCGCCTGCCTCGAGCACCAGTTCCTCCATCCGCTGGGCGACGCCCTGCACGATGCTGGCGTGCTTGAGCAGGCCGACATTGCCCGCGAGGATCGTCGGCGCAAGGAAGCGGATCACCTGCCAATAGGGAAAGTTCCACGGCATAACCGCGAGCACCGGGCCGAGCGGCAGCCAGCGCCCTTCGGCCTTGCCGCCATCGGACAGGTCCCAGAAACGAGACTCGAGCATCGGCGGACCGTTCTCTGCGAAGTGGTGCAGCAGATGCGCGCATTTGCCGACCTCGGCGCGCGCCTGCGTGATCGGCTTGCCCATTTCGGTGACGGCCAGCCTGGCCAGCTCTTCCTGATTGGCCTCGTACAGGTCGCCGAGCGCGGCCAGGACCTTGGTCCGCTTTTCCAGCGGCGATCTACGCCAGTCGCGAAAAGTGCGGGTGGCGGTTTCGAGCTTCCGATCGATGCCGTTTTCGTCGAGCGTTTCGTATTCGGCGATGCTCTCGCCGGTCGCGGGGTTGGTGGTGGTGATCACGGGATTGGCCTCTCGGGGGGGTGGCAGTCACCTCTTCAATCGCCTCCGACGAGCCGCGTTCCGTATTACGGACCGGTCATGGTTAACCGAGTGGAAACCATATTCGCCCACCATGACTGCAACGCCCGCGAAGGGTCTGCGAAAGGAATGCGCGATGAAGACGACATATGCAGCGGCGGGGCTCGTCCTCGCCATGATCGCCAGCCCTGCGATGGCGCAGAGCAACACCGCTCCGGGCGGGCTCCACGTCTCGGTCATCGCGGGATATGAAGGGCTCGGCGTCGAATCGGACTCCGGCACCGTCAGCGCCGATGCGGACTCCGCCGTCTATGGCGTGACCGCTGGCTACGATCTTTCGCTCGGCAGTGCCTTCGTCGGCGTGGAGGGCGAATATTCGGCCAGCACCGGATCGACCGAATTTCCGAGCAACTTCGCCGGCGCGCGCGACGGGCTGGACGCGGATGGCCAGTATTACCTCGGCGCGCGCGGGGGACTTGCGCTGACGCCGGGCATCGCGGCCTATGGCAAGGTCGGCTACACCGCGCTCGACACGCGCTCTTTCACCTCTGCCGGCAATTTTTCCGATCTGGAGGAGAACGCCACCGGCCTTCGCTTCGGCGGCGGTGTGCAGGTGGCATTGCCCGGCCCGCTGGAAGCGCGGCTGGAATATCGTCGCTCTCGCTACGAGGATATCGGCGGCGATGTCGGCGAGGCGACGACCGACCAGCTCGTGGCGGGCGTAGGCATTCGCTTCTGACAAGCCCGGATGGGCGGGGGCTGCCGGTATGGTGCCCCCCTTGCCCGATCCGGCCGCGTTCAGCAGCTGCAGCCGAAGCCCTTGCTGACGATCTTTTCGCCTGCGATCGAGACCGTTACTTCCACCCCGCAGGGCACGCCCCACTTCGTGCAGATGTCGATGCACGCCTTGGCCGCTTCGCCGTCCGGAACCCATGAGGGTACGGGCAGGCAGACATTGCCGATGCCCAGCGGCAGCGACAGGCACACTTCGCCATTGTGGACCGTCACGCTCACGCATTCTGCTGCGACCGACAATGCGCCGTCGGTCAGCACGGGGCTGCCGCCGCTTTCCTGACGCAGGGCATTCGAGTGGCGCTGCGCCGTCTCGATCGCCTCGTTGACCCTACCCTCGTCGAATGATGCACGTTCGTGAGCCATGATTGCTCTCCCTTGATCGCCGTTATTGGCGATCGAAAGATCATCGATCGGCGCGATTTTCCCAATCGGATCAGCGTCCGAAAGCGAGAAGATAGGCTTTGATCCCGGCAGGCCGGCCGAACGAATCGAAGCGGCCGGAAGGGTAAATTTCTCTCGAAAATGGAGCGGATTTGCAGTGCCCGTCGTCGGACGTCCCGGTATCAGCGTCGGCGGAACCTGAAGTACCACACCTTAGTGATCATACTATCATAATACACTGATATATAATCACTAATCAGCATTTTTTGATCCCTGTTTTTTCGGCTAGCAATCACCGGGTAATCACCATGCCAAATTTGGTAAGCACGCGCCGCCATGAACGGATTTCTGCGATTGCGATCATGATGCAGGCGCTGCCAATCGGAAGCAGGTTGCGAAACGCTTGCGGTCAGCCGCGCTTATCCCAGCCTCCGTGAACAGCTGTTCCCACCGTGTCGCTACGGTTCTGCTCATGTTTTCGGCGATTGCTTTCGCGTCATCATGGCTGAGGTCGAAGACCGCGGCACCGGCGAGAGCATTCTCGATCGTTGCATTGCGGCCTTCCGGCCCCACGCCGAGGACGAGCCGTCGCTCCAGTCCCAGCTGCGGTTTCGGCACTACATCGTAAAGCGGCGATAGCCGCCAACCCTCACCATCGAACAGGAAGCCATGATTACGTAGGTGATCATCATCATTCGTGACGAGGATATTGAGCAGCATTCGACGAAATAGCTCATGTAGATCCTGGCGCACTTCGGTTCCGAATTGCCGGATCGCTCCTGCGAGATCCGCATAGCTGAAGCTGCTGACCTCGCTCTCATGCGCCCCGAGCATTGTGAGCCCCGAAGCAAAGGGCCTGCGTTCCAGCCAGTTGCCGTGAGGAATCCGATCGAACCGCTCGATCAGATAGATGTCGCGATCAAGGACACAGCGGAAGTCGAGTGGCGGAACGTCGAGACCACACTCGCTGGCAAGCCGCATTGTCGCTAGTTCGACCCTGCATTCGGGAAAGCTGTCTCCCCGCTTCTGGAATTTCGCGATCCAGGGTTGGTCGCCGATTTTTGTAGCAGCCTTCGGCCGGGCGCCGCCCAGAGATGATCCGGCTGCCAGCAAGGCTCTTAAGTTCTCGTCGAGTTCGTCGACATGCTGCGCGCGTTCGGCGGCTTCCGCTAGCTCTGCGAGCGTGAACTCTTCGCCCGGAGCAGGGCCACCCCCCCATGGCGTAATTCTCTCCGGCTGGGCGGATGTCGGCCCAAAGGCGAGCGCCCCTACACGATGTTCGCCCGAGGCCAGAATGAGATCGATTTCGCTCGGCAAGCGATCGCCCATCGCCTTGTACATCAGGTATTGGCCCCAGCCATCGGGAGCAGCATCCCGAATGCCACCGAACACGGCAAAGCCTTCTTCCGTCCTGAATGTTCGAGAAGTTCCAGCTTCGTGCAACGGCAGAGCTACAGGATCGACCGCAATACGGTCAGCGCGTTCCAGATAACGCCGCCCGTAAGCGAAGGTAGCAAACTGGTTGCGCGGTTCGTCGGTCATCGTGAGAAGGCCTGCCGGAACAGGCCCCTCCTCAAGATGCACGAAGACATAGGTGCGGATGGTCGTCACGGCTTGCTAGAAATCCAGATCATCGTCGCTGACAGCGTGGGTCTTCTGGGGCAGGCGGGACAAATCCTCGCTGATGCCAGCCCGGTCACTGTCTGGGGTTACCAGCTCGGCAAGGCGCTGTGTCATCCCAAGGACATGTAGGGCGCTCGCCAGAACCGCGAGGCCCACGGTAGGATCTCCCGCTTCGAGGCGTTGCAGCGTTTGAACCGAGACGATCATGCGCTCGGCCATTAAACGCTGGGGAAGTTTTCTCCGGCGGCGAGCCAGGGCGATATCCTTGCCTAGCCGTGTAATCGCACGTTGGCTCTGGGGCGGTAGTCCGCTAGCAGCACGAGACGAACGGGGCATGACCCGATATATGACATATCATGTGAAATTCCGCAAATGGAAATGATATGTCATGTTTTTGTGCTCTTTCGCTCGAAGCAGATTTACCGAAGGAAGATGCTTCAACGCCTCCTGCACGAGGCTTACAATGGCCATGGCTGAGTGGAGAGGCGCTGGTGAGCGGTCGCTAGGCCGTGGCTTGACCATTGTGCTTCAAAAGTCGCTGTGCAGTTGCACGAATTGTCTCGGCGACTATATCGCAAACGTCACGCATGTCGGCACAAGCCGACAGCCTCGGAAGAATTCCGAGGTCCCGTCCTCCAGTTGGAGGTTAACCGGCGGACCCTGCAGAGGGTTCGCCGAATTTCGTTCGAACGCTCTTGCAGGTTCAACCCGATGGAGCATCGAATGCATTATTCAGACGAGGAAATCGAACGCGCGAAGACATTATTCGCTCGTGAGGCAGGTAAGGTTGGTCATGGCAGAATGGCGATTGCTGCGATGGCGGGAATGAGCAAGCCCAAAAAAATCAGCCATATCACTCATCTGCGGACTTGGCGTGACTACCTTCCGAAGGCGCGACGCGCTTTACAGAAGGAAAGATCGGATCGAAATTCTCGATAGGGGGCCCAAGTTATCACATGATCTGAACTGACCCAGACATGGGGCAGCAATAAGAATCAATGGCGCAAGTGAGAAGCCGCCGCGGCAGATAGGTATACCTCGCGGCTGAGCGGCAATGGCGATGCGACGCTCAAACCGACGGGGTCGAAGCGCAGAAGTGACTCCTTTCCAACCTGCTCTCACAATACAGGAAGGCTGGAGGGGAGGAGGGCCTTTGTGAGCGAGCCGAAAGGATCGCGATGTGCCATGTCCCACCTATATTCCGCCAAGATAAGCTCTTTGGAAGAAGCCGCCCGCCGCATCTGTGAAAACCGGGGCGGCAAATGGTCCGGCACAAAGGGCATGGCCTGCTGCCCTGCGCATGACGACCGTACGCCGTCACTCGGTGTGTCGCTCGGCCAAAAAGCGATCCTTTTCCATTGTTTTGCGGGATGTGATCAGCAGAGCGTGCTGGCTGCTCTGGCGAGTGAAGGTGTCGACGCAACCTCGCTCTTTTCAAGTTCTGCGACTACCGGCGGTCCCGAGCCGACCAGAACGCGCAAGCCCTCGGCGGCAGCGCTGAGGATCTGGCGCGATGCTCAACCACTGCGTGCCAGCCCGGCAAAGGCATATCTTGAGAGCCGCGGCATCCTCGCCGCATCTCCGGCGCTCCGCTTCCATCCACGAACGCCGCTTGGTCCAAAGGGAAGCACTCGCTTTTTGCCCGCCATGATTGCGGCAGTTAGCCTCGACGAGGGGCCGATCGCCGTCCATCGCACATTCCTTTCGGGCAATGCCAAGGCCGATTTCGACAAGCCGAAGCGCGCGCTCGGCGCGCTCGGTGAAGCTGCTGTCCGTCTTTTTGCTCCGGCCTCCGGCAAACTCGGCCTCGCCGAGGGCATCGAAAGCGCGATGTCGGCCTATGCGCTCACCGGTATTCCCGTCTGGGCGACCCTGGGCAATGAGCGCTTCGGTCTCGTCAGCGTGCCCGAGAGCGTGACCGAGCTTCACCTTTTCGTCGATCATGATGCGGGCGGCGAGCTGGCCGCGTCGCGTGGACTGGCCGCCTATGCCCGCGATGGACGGACGATCCAAGTCCGCAAACCATCCTCTCGCGACACCGACTGGAACGATGAACTGGCAGCATGGCTGCGCCGCAAGGCGGCGCCGTAGAGGAGAGTGGGCTTCTCGAATTCCTGATCCGGCAGAGGGCGTGTCCCGATGCCCTCATCAGGAGGACGAATTGCCATGTTTCAATCAGACCTGTTTCCCGCCGGCGAGCAGTTTTCGTCAGTGCCATTGGCTTACGCCGTCGGCGTCAGGATTGCCGAGCTTCTTGCCTCGGGGCGTCATCTTACCCGTGCCGACATTTCCGGGCTTTTCGCCGCGGAAACCGGCGCCCTGGACTGGGGAAGCGCCTGGACCATCGATGACTACAACAACGCAGTCGAGATCGGCGCACTACTCTGGCTACGTGAAGCTTCACGCATCGATCAGGCAACAAGCGTGCACGAAGCCGAAGCGCGGTTCGACTGGCTCGAATCAGCCTTGCCGCCGCGGCACGTTCGCAGCGAAGCACAGGTCGAGCTCCAGCAGTTCTCGACCCCGCCGATGCTGGCCTGGCTGATGGCGAAGGCCGCAGCTGTTTCTTCGCAAGACACGCTGCTCGAACCGTCCGCAGGCAATGGCGCCCTTGCCCTTTGGGGCAGCGTTCAGAACGCTTCGCTGCTCCTCAACGAGATCGACCTGGCAAGACGAGACGGCCTGGCGCACATCTTCCCTTTGGCCACAACCACTGCGCATGACGGGGAATTGATTGCCGACCTTCTTCGCGGCCATGTTCCGTCGGTCGTGCTGATGAACCCGCCGTTCGCCCGCAGCCAGGAACGCGGCAAGGACGGCGAGACGGCGCAGCGCCACCTGCGCAGCGCGATCCGGGCCGTTGCCAATGGGGCGAGGATTGTCGCCATCATGCCTGAAGGCTTCGACGCTTCCACCTTCGCCAAGGTACAGGATGAAGCGTCGCTGTTCCTCGATGTCCGGCTGCAGCAGATGTTTCGCCGCGCAGGGACGGGGATAGCCGTTCGCCTGGTCGTGTTCGGCAAGACGCCGGTTGCGTCTTCCCCCGCAATCAACGGAGATACTGCCGACCTGATCGCGCTCCACGAGCTTGTCACTGCGCTTCCGCCCCGTGCGCAGACATCCGCCAGGACTCATCGCCTGCCAGTCGGCAAGCCAGTGCGCCTCGTGGGCAAGACGTCGACCCATCGCGCGCCGGTCCGGCCGGTGGCGCCGTTCGCCGCGACACCAGCAGCTAAAG
>NZ_JBCFZM010000006.1:0-41340 GCF_038594605.1 Citromicrobium bathyomarinum | reverse complement strand
CGATATCGGCGGGATCGCCCCCGGTTCAATGCCTCCCGAGAGCCGCACTATCGAGGAGGAAGGCGTAATGATCGACAACCTCCTGCTGGTCGACGAGAGCGAGTTTCTGGAGGGCGCAGTGCGCGAGGCGCTGGCCGACGCGAAATATCCGGCGCGCCAGCCCGACCGCAACCTGTCCGACCTGCGCGCACAGCTCGCCGCATGCACGCGCGGTGCGGAGCTGCTCCACCAGGCGGCGCGCGATCGCGAGGGCGAGGTCGTCTCCGCCTATATGGATCACGTGCTCGCCAATGCGGAAGAAAGCGTGCGCGCGCTGCTCGGGCAGTTGGAGGATGGCGCGTTTTCCTACGCGATGGATAATGGCGCGCAGGTGCAGGTCGCGATCCGGATCGACCACGCCACCCGCTCCGCGGTGTTCGACTTCACCGGCACCAGCGATCAGCAGCCCAACAATTTCAACGCCCCGCGATCGATCACCCGTGCCGCCGCGCTCTATGTACTGCGCACGCTGATCGACGATCCGATCCCGATGAACGATGGCTGCCTGCGCCCGGTGGAACTGATCGTGCCCGAAGGATCGATGCTCAATCCGCTGCCCGGCGCAGCGGTGGTCGCGGGCAATGTCGAGACCAGCCAGGTGGTGACGGACTGCCTGTTCGCCGCGACCGGTCGCCTCGCCCCCTCTCAAGGCACGATGAACAACTTCACCTTCGGCAACGAAAACCATCAATATTACGAGACCATCGCGGGCGGATCGGGCGCCGGGCCGGACCATGACGGGACCAGCGCGGTGCAGACGCACATGACCAACAGCCGCCTGACCGACCCCGAGATTCTCGAAACGAGGCTGCCTGTCAGACTCGACCGGTTCGCGATCCGACGCGGGTCGGGCGGCGTCGGCAGACACACCGGCGGCGACGGGGTGGAGCGGAGGATCACCTTCCTCGAAGCGATGCGCGCCAACATGCTCGCCAACCGGCGCACGGTTGCGCCGCGCGGGATTGCGGGCGGCGGAGACGCGAAACCGGGCGAAAACTGGGTCGAACGCGGCGACGGATCGCGCGAAGACCTGACCGCGACCGATTCCGCTCAGATGGAGCCGGGCGATTCTTTCGTGATCCTCACCCCGGGTGGCGGGGGCTTCGGCGCGGGCTAACCCCCTCCGGTAAACCCGAGGCTGGACCGCGCTGCGATTAGCCTGCAAGATTACGCGCAATCCGGGTCTCGCCGACCCGCATTTACCGAGGGGGAAAATCGATGCGTCTGGCCTTCTGTGCAATCGCGGGTGCAAGCCTCGCGCTGGCGGCATGCTCACAGGAAGAAGAGCAACCCGACGAACGAGGCACGGTGCAGGCGGATGCCGGGGACGGTGCGGACACGCCCGAGGAAGCGGATAATGGCTTGAGTGAATGGATCGTCGGCACATGGTCTTACGACGGGACCTGCGCATCCGACTTCGCGGTCTTCTACGAAGCCGACGGCACCATGCACAATGACGCGGAATCGGGCACCTGGGACGTTTCCGGCAAAACGCTGACCGAAACGATCACCGAAGAATTCGAGATGGGCGAGCCTGGCGTCACGAAGATCGATCCGCCCCGGGTACGCAGGATCGAAGTCGAGATGCTCGACCAGACCAAGGGCAACCTCGTTTTCGAAGGCGATACGTACCCGATCACCCGTTGCTAAGCTGCCGTTAAAGCCCGTCCGGGCGAGGAGACGCATGAACTACTGGCCGCTGATCGGCATCGCGCTGGTCGTCATCGGGTTCGCCCTCAAGTTCAATCCGCTGCTTGTTGTGGTCGGCGCGGCGGTCGCGACCGGTCTGCTCGCGGGGCTCGACGCGGTCGCGGTGATCGAGGCGCTGGGCACGGCGTTCAACGACAATCGCTACATTTCGGTCACCTGGATCATCCTGCCGGTGATCGGCCTGCTCGAGCGGTACGGCTTGCAGCAACGCGCGCGCGGCGTGATCGAAAGCGTGCGCGGGGCAACCATGGGCAAGCTGCTGGTGATCTACCTCGCCTTTCGCCAGATCACCGCTGCGCTCGGCATGAAGGACATCGGCGGCCACCCGCAGGCCGTGCGCCCGCTGGTCGCGCCGATGGCCGATGCGGCCGCACGGAAGTCGCATGGCGAACTGCCCGAGGCCGAGCGTCAGAAGGTGCTCGCGATGTCGGCGGCGACCGATAATGTCGGGCTGTTCTTCGGTGAGGATATCTTCTTCGCCATCGCCTCCATCCTGCTCATCCAGGGCGTGTTCGAGGCGGCAGGCTATCCGCTCACGCCGCTGGAATTTGCAGTCTGGGCGATCCCGACCGCGATCTGTGCTTTCCTGATCCACTCCGCGCGCCTGCTGGCGATGGACCGCCGACTGGGCCGCCTTCCTCCCCCACCGGGGGAGGGGGACCATGCGCAGCATGGTGGAGGGGCACCTTTGCCGACATCCGACCCGATGCCCCTTCACCCCCACGCCAAGCGTGACGGTCCCCCTCCCAGTGCCGGGGAGGAACGCTCGTGATCACCTACGAATGGCTCTATGTCCTCGCCGGGATCTTCTTCGCCATCTGGGCGCTGCTGAGCGCGCTCGACCGGAGCAACGGCAAGCGCTGGGGCAACGCCGCCTTCTGGGGCCTGCTCGCAGCGAGTTTCCTGTTCGGCAGCCATCTGCCCCCCCTCGCCAACGGCGTCCTGGTGCTCGCGCTGGTCGGCATTGCGGGCATCGGCGGCCTCGGTCGCAGCGATCCGCCGACCACTACGCTGGAAGAGCGGCTCAACTTCTCTCAGGTGAAGGGCAACAGGCTGTTCATTCCCGCGCTGATCGTGCCGTTCGTCGCGGTCGCGGGGACGCTCGCTTACAACTACACGCCGCTCAGCGGGACCGGCCTTTTTGAGCCCCGGCGCGAGACGCTGCTGCTGTTCGCGATCGGCGTGCTGGTCGCGCTGGTCGTCGCGATGCTGTGGCTGAAACCGCCGCTGCTCGCGCCCGCCGAGGAAGGCCGCCGCCTGCTCGACTCGATCGGCTGGGCGGCGATCCTGCCGCAGATGCTCGCGGCGCTGGGCGCAGTCTTCGCGCTGGCAGGCGTGGGCGACATCATCGGTAGCCTTGCCGGTGCGGTGATTCCCGAAGGCAGCGTGTTCCTCACCGTGATCGTTTTCTGCCTCGGCATGGCGATTTTCACGATGATCATGGGCAATGCCTTCGCCGCCTTCCCCGTGATGGCAGCGGCCATCGGCATTCCGCTGCTGATCGAAGGCTATGGCGGCAACCCGGCAGTGATCGGCGCGGTCGGCATGCTGGCCGGTTTCTGCGGCACGCTGCTGACCCCCATGGCGGCAAACTTCAACATCGTGCCCGCCGCGCTGCTCGAACTCGACGACCAGAACCTCGTCATCAAGCAGCAGGTGTGGACCGCAATTCCGCTGTGGTTCTGCAACGTCGCGATCATCTATATCGGGGCATTCCTGCTGTGGAACTGACGCGAGAGACGGCGGCGCGCTTCGCGCAGGCGGCACTCGGCCATGTGGCGCGCGAATATCCGCACAAGCTCGACCATGTGATGGACGGCGATGCGGACGTGCGCCCCCCGCGCGAATTGCACCCGGTCTTCTTCGGCAGTTTCGACTGGCATTCCTGCGTCCACGGCTGGTGGACACTGCTGACGCTCAGGCGGCTGTTTCCCGACATGGCGGAAGCCGCACGGATCACCGACCTGGCGGAGAGCACCTTTACTGCCGAGAAGCTGGCGGTCGAATTGGCCTACGCGCAGCGGCCATCGGCGCGCGGGTTCGAGCGGCCCTATGGCTGGGGCTGGCTGCTCTATCTGCATCACGAGGCGGCGCGTCACGATGAGAAATGGGCGGAGCGGGTCGAACCGCTGGCGCGCCATTTCGCGGACAGGTTCAAGGCGTACCTGACCGTCCTCACCTACCCGGTCTTCGTCGGCACGCATTACAACACCGCCTTCGCGCTGACGCTGGCACGGCAATGGGCGAACAAGCGCGACCCGGAATTGCGCGACGCGATCGACGCATGGTCGACCCGCGCCTTCGCCTCGCGCACCGACTATCGCGGGTGGGAGCCTGGCGGCGACGAGTTTCTCTCGCCCGTGCTCAGTGCCGCACTGCTGTTGCGCCACACGCTGCCGCACGCGCAATTCGCGCCGTGGTTCGCTGCGCTGGTGCTCGACAATGGGTGGCTCGCCACGCTCGACCCGGCGAGCGTCTCCGACCGGAGCGATGGCAAGATCGCGCATCTCGACGGGCTCAACCTGAGCCGCGCCTGGGCGCTGCGCGAAATCGTGCCGACGCTGAGCCACGCCGAGGATCGCGCGCTTTTACAGCAGAAAGCCGCCGCGCATCTCGAAGCGGCGCTGCCCCATGTCACGGGCGATTACATGGGCGAGCACTGGCTCGCGAGTTTCGCCCTGCTGGCGCTCCTCGCGAGCGAGTAACCCAGCCTAACCGTGCGCGCCGAATTGATTGGCGATGGCGGTCGAAATGCGCAGGCACAGGTCGTAAGCGCGCTCGATCGGCTCGATATAATCGCGCCGGATCGTGGCATAACCATCGCCCTCGCCCATCGGATAGTCGCCCTCCTCCGCGACGGGGAAATCGCTCTTTCGCGCTAGATCGGTAGGGTAGGCGCGCCGCAGCTGCGCAAGCGCCTCGTCGACGCGGAGCGAGAAGACCATCTCCAGCACGTCGGTGCGGCTGATGTCGTTCGCGCGGCTGAAGGCCGGGACCGACACGACCTTAAGGAACATGTGCTGCAACAGCGCCAGCCGGAGAGCCTGCAGGGCGCCGATCGTGCGGCGCACGCTCTCGCGCTCGGGATCGTGCGCCTCTTCGGGCAGCAGGTTGAGCAGGCGATGGAACTTGAGCGCATCGACCCTCAGGCGCGAGGCTAGCCGCCGGAAAACGCCGGTGCGATCGTCCCCAATCAGGTATTCGGCCAGCGCCTCGCAGCTGCGCGCCAGATGATCTTCGGTCCCGCGATAGGTGCGGCTCGCCCAATAGGCCGAATTGAATAGCTCGCCATGCGCGGCGACCGTCTTGATGCTGGCAAGCGAGTCGGAGGCGCGCGCCAGCCGCATGATCTGCCGCCCCCGCGGGCTTTCGGCGAGCAGCGTGGCAATATCTTCGTAGGTGCCGTCGGCCGCGCTGCCGATGCCGGAGATGATGTTCACCGGATAGCCGAGCTGCTGGAGGATCGCGTTGTGCGGGATCGCGCGGATCTGCCGCAGGCTCATCTCGCGCTCTGCGTTGAGGTCGGACTGGCGGCGCGACTTGCGGCTGCCGGTCTGGTTCAGTAGGCCGAGACCGAAGCTGGTGATCGCGCGCGAGTAGGTGCGGCTTTCCAGATGATCGTGCTGATGTTCCTTGATCGCACGATAGAAATCGAGGCTCAGATCGGTGCGGCGATAGAACGGATCGACCGGCGCATCGGCGTCGGACATCTGCGGGGTCAGCGCGGCAATCTGCGTGAGCGTCGCGAGCGCGAGTTCGGGCCGCGCGAAAAACAGGTAGCCGTCCCCGCCCTGGAAGCTCGCTTCTGCCTCCAGCCGGATGCCTGCACGCGCGAAACGGCGGCGAGCCCATGGGCTGAGCGGCCATTCGAGGCGGTCGGCAAAGCTTGCCGGATGCGCGCCGCGGCCCATCCCTTCGCCATGCGTGTCGAACACCAGCGCAGCCACGTCGGTCAGCTCGTTCGCCGCCATCGCTTCGGCGAGGCGTCCCTGCAGGCGTTCGATCGCGAGGCTGGCGGGAATCTGGCCGACGAAGCGCCCGGCATCGGAAAAGCCGGTCTGGATCGCGATCCGGCCGCGTGTACGTGCGTAGGTGCGAAAATCATCCTCGGCCAGCAGTTGGTCGAGGAAGCGCCCGCCATGTTCCAGCGCACCCTCGGTCTCGAACAGCGGCGAGACGTCGATCCGGTCTTCGATGCCGAACAGCTTCCCGAAATAGAGCGCGGCGAGCACGGTCGCGGGCTGCTCGCACTCGGCGACCAGCATGCGGATGGGTGCATCGCCGTCGATATGCTTGAGGATCTGCGCCATCACGAGGAACTGGCGTACGGCGGTGCTGCTCTCGACCGCGAGGCTCGCGAAGTTGGCGCGCAGAGGTTTCGCGCCTGCCAGCAGATCGCGCAGGGCGGCCATCGCGCCGCGGCTGGAAAGGTCGATCTCGGGATCGTCCAGCTCGCGCCGGATCGCGTTGTGGAGTTGCTTCGCGTTCACGCGGAAGTGAATCCAGCCCATGCCGAGGCCATCGGCGCGCATCGCGGCTGTCAGAGTGCGCAGCGCCACGGCCTGCCCGGGCTCGGCGTCGCGCGCCTCGCTTTCGAGTTGCTCGATGATCGGCGCGAGGCTCAGCAGCCGCGAGCCCGGGCCCTGCGTCAGGTCGTCGGCGGCGGCGGTCAACACGGCAGGGTCGGACAGGTCGCCCGCGAAAGTATCCGCCAGCTTCGCCGTATGCTCGCCGGCCTCGCGCATCTCCTGGGCGAGCGCATGTCCGGACACGATCTCGTCGAGCGAGGCGGCGTAGCGCTTCAGCCGCTGCGCCTTCTCGGCCAAGCGAAAGGCGATCGAGTTGTACCAGGTGATGTCGGTCCGCCCGTCCATGTCGTAACCGACCCAGGTCGCGAAGCGGAAGGGCAGCGGGTCGAGCTCGTGCCAGCGATCGGGCCAGCGCTGGCGCGCCGCCTCCAGCACCGCCGCCACGATCCGGTCGCGCGCATCCTGCGCATGCGCCATCGCCGCCATTGCGCGCTCATGCTCGTATTGAAGTGTGATCTCGGGCGCTTCCTCGGCATCGTCGGGCGATGGTGCGGAGCCGGTCAGCGCCCCTTCGGCCACCGCTTCGGATTGCGCCGGGCTCAGCAGAAAGGTGGGGTGTGCGGTGAACACCGCATGCATCCGCGGGTGCGACCAGGCGTCGCGAAAAGCGTCGAAATCGTCGCCCATGTCCGCAGCCAGATCGGCCAGACGATCGTCCCGCGCATCCGGATCGAGCAGCCGCCGCAACCGTCCCGCACGCGCGCCGAGCGAATTGCCGACCAGTTCATCGACCAGACCTTCCAGTGAGTCGAGCGACAGATCGCCCGCCTCGAGCGCGCGCGATACATCGTGCGAAAGCTGAAATACCGGATTGAAAAGCGGCGTTTCCTGAGTGCGGCGGTGCAGCACCTGCAGCCGATCGGTCAATCCATCGAGGCTCGTCAAATCGGCTTGGTCGCTCACTTTTCCTCCATCGGTTTTGGGCACCAACGATCTCGCAAGTGCGAAGGTCCCGCGTCAAGACAAGGAATGTTGCGCGGCTGGCGCGCCTATTCGGCCGCGGTGTCACCCAGCGCCTCTTTCAGCGGGCTCAGCCACGGTTCGTAGGGCTTCCACGCGCTCTGCCCGCTGCGGTTGATCGGGCGGCGAACCTGCTCGCTGCTGGCGGTGCGCACCGCACGATCGGTCTTGTGGAAGTCGAGGCAGGCTTGCTCGAACGGCAGCCCGCAATAGTCGAGCATGCGGCGGGTCTGGCATTCCAGATCGTCGAGCACATCTTCGTGCTGCACGCGCAGCACGCGGCCCGGCAGCACGGTATCCCAGTGATCCATCAGATCGACATAATCCGCGTAGTAACGGCCAACCTCGGTCAGCCCGTAGGTGAATTCCTGCCCCTCGGCGAAGAGCTGCTTGAAGCCGGAGAAGCAGCAATCCAGCGGTGCGCGGCGCGCATCGATGATCTTCGCGTTGGGCAGGATCAGGTGGATCAGCCCGATATGGCGGAAATTGTTCGGCATCTTGTCAATGAAGAACGGCGCGCCCTGCCGGTGAACGCGGGTGTTCTCGATGAAATCCGCGCCGAACTGTTCCAGCTGCTCGCCCGACAGATCGTGCAGGATCTCGGGATAGCGCGACTGGCCCGCCTTGCGCCCACGCAGCTGGTGGGCAAGCGCGAGGATATTGGGCAGCTCCAGCGTGCCATCGACCTGACTGTGGCTGGCGAGAATCTGTTCGAGCAGGGTGGAACCGGCGCGCGGCAGGCCGAGAATGAAGATCGGATCGGGCGCTGCGTGCCCTTCGCCCGCGTGCTTCGCGAAAAGCTCTGCCGTGCAATGCTCGCGCTGCTTGGCCAGCTCCTCGCTCATCGCGTCGGCGCTGTAGCGGGTCTGCGCGCGCTTGAGCGCATTGCCCTGTTCGTAGAAGCGGAAGCTTTCTGCGTATTCCTCACGGTCCTCGTGCGCCTTGCCCAGCGCGAAGGAAAGGTGGACGCGGTCCATGAAAGCCAGGCCCGGCGCGTCGACCTGCGCGCGCATCGCCGCGATTTCGGCATCGGTGAAGCGATAGGTCTTGAGGTTGGCGAGCGCATAGAACGCATCGCCATGATCGGGCTTTGCGGTGATCGCAGCGCGGTAGCTTTCCACCGCATCCTCCTGCCGCCCGCGCGTCTTGAGCGCATGGCCCCGGCTGGTCAGCGTCGCCGGGTCGTTCGGCAGCTTGGCAAGGATCGTATCGAAGAGGTCGAAGGCCCGGTCGTAATCGCCGGTCTGCATGCTCTCGATCGCGAGGTGCGACTGGAACAGGGGGCTCTCGGGATCGAGCGCATACAGCGCCTCGGCCTGGTCGCGCGCCTGTTCGAACTTCTGCCGCCGCCGCAGCACGTCGATATAGTCGAGCCGGATCTGGATGTTGTCGGGGGCAAATTCGCGCGCGCTCTCGAGCAGGAATTCCGCATCGTCGTTGATGCCCAGCTGCATGCCGATCTGCGCGAGCAGCCGCATCCCTTCGACATCGCGGGGGTTGCGCCGCAGGTAGTGGCGGCAGATTTCCTCTGCGCGCAGCGTGCGCCCTTCGTGCAGGTGGTTGGTCACGGCCAGCAGCTCGCGCGGCAGACCCGCGATCCGTTCGGCCTGCGCTGCGGCATTGTGCGCTTCGGCCCCGCTGGAAAGCTCGGCCAGCGCGCGCCAGCTGGCGAGAAGTGCGGGATTGAACTGCGTCGCGCGGGCATAGGCGGCCCGCGCCTCTTCCGCGCGCCCCTGCGCGCGCGCGAGGTGCGCGCTCTCCTGCCACGCGCGGCCATATTCGGGATTTGCCGCGTGCAGCGCACTCAGATGAGTCTGAGCGCGATCGAACTGTTTCAGATAGCGCGCGGCGACGGCTGCCATGTAAAGCGCTTCGCCATCGCTCGCGTCCGCTTCGAGCACATCTTCGGCAAGGCCGAGGCCGCGCGCGAAATCGCCCGCCTGCAGCGCCTCCTGCGCCGCCTCCAACTGCTCTTGCCGTTGCTCGCTCATCGCCGAAACCTGTGCCAGAAACGAGAAGCGGCGGGCAAGCCGCAAAGCCTGCCCGCCGCATCTCTCAGGTCAGTCGATCAGTATTTGTAGCCGACCCGGAGGCCGACCGTTGCCGGACGGTTGGTCACGACCCGAGCCCTGTCGAACACGAAGTTGCCCGATATTTCGGCCCGTTCGTCGAAGATATTCTCGCCATAGATTTCGAAGTTCCACTGGTCCTTCGAAATGCCCATCGCGAGATCGACAATAGTGTAATCGTCGAGCTCGAGCTTGTTGATCTCGATGATATCGGTCAGCTTCGAAGCCGAATAGCTCAACTGCGGCTGAACATAGGCTTCCAGCTCGTTGGTGAGATCGAACTCGTAGCGAACCCGCATGTTGCCCTGGAACGACGGTGCGAAGGCAAGCTCTTCGCCCACAATCACATCGTCGGTGGGCAGCAGCACGTCGGTGATCTCGGTATCGAGGATCGAGAACGCACCTGCAACCGTCAGCCCCGGCACCGAATAAGGGGCATAGGTGAAGTCGGCTTCGATGCCGTAGATCTCTGCATCCGCGGCATTGGCCGAGAAGAACAGATTGACGATCGACGGATCGAAGATCGTGGTCTGAAGGTTCGAGATGTCGACGTAGAAGGCACTGCCGTTGAAGCGCAGCTGGCGGTCGAGCAGCTCCAACTTCCAGCCCAGTTCGTAGTTGTTCACTTCATCGGTCGCGAGTTCGAACGGCACGGTGAAGTTGTTGGGCCCCGCTGCCCCGCCCGGGCGGTTCAGCAGACCCGGCCGGAAGCCTTCGGAGTAAGTCCCGTAGAACAGCAGATCTTCGGTCGGGGTGAAGGTCAGCGTTCCCTTCACGATCACGCCTTCGGCCTTGGCGACATCGGGCGCACCGACGGTGTTGTTCGGCCCGAACTGGCCGGAGATGTTGGTCCCTCCGCGCTGCTGGTCGACCCGATCGGCGAGCGGCACGCTGGCGTTAGCGGGACTAAAGATCGGCGAAGCCAGGTTGAAGAACGAGCTGTTGGCGCTGCCCTCCAGATCGACTTCGACATTATAGTACCGCAGACCGCCGGTGATTGTCAGCACGTCCGGCACGATGTCGAACGAAGCTTCGCCAAACAGGCCGATCTGCTCGTCGGTGCGCAGGACATCGTTGCGGAAAATCGTCTGCGGCCCGAACGGTCCGGCTTCGGAGAAATAGCCGGGCGAGGCGTTGTTGATCGCCCCCGGAGGCGCATCGGTGTTGGTCAGCGGGTAGTTCGGCAGGAAGCCCCGCGTCACGCCGTCGGACCCGCGAACCTGCGTGTTCGAGAAGTAGTTGAAGTCGTTCAGCTCACGCAGTTCGAGATCGCTGTAGAAGCCACCGGCGGTGACGCGGAAACGCGCTTCCGACGGGGTCGAGAAACGCAGTTCCTGCGTGAAGACGGTCGTGTCCGTGTTCGAATTCACCGCCAGGTTCGGCGCGTAACAGGTCGGATCTGCCGGAGCCACGGCGACACTGCCGGGGTACACCACCGCCGTGTCACAGATATAATAAGGCAGGTACTGACCGACGAAGAGGTAGTCGGTGTAGTCGACATTCTGCTGCGTTTCGCGATCCGTATAGGCACCGGTATAGACGACATCGAGCATCGCGAGACGGCCTTCTACCGTCCAGCTCGTGTTCGAGAACGTGTCTTCGAGCCGGTCGTCCTCGAAGCGCTGGATCTCGAGATCGTCGAGCCCGAGGTCCGGATCGGCGAAGAAGACGCCGTCGGATTCGAGCGACTGGCGCATATGAGAGACCGTGACCGTCCAGTCGGGCGTGATTTCCCACAGGCCCGAAACGCGGAAACCGGCATATTGCGTGTCGTTGAAATCATCTTCGACCAGACCGGCATTGTTCGCATCGATGAACGTCACGTTCGGATCGTTGATCGGGTTGGTCGCGGGGTCGCCTGCCTGGAAGCCTTCGCGGCCGGGGCCGACCACGACGCCATTGTCACGCACCGTGCCCGCGGGCCGGAAGCGTCCGCTTTCGCGTGCGCTGCGGGTGCCCTGAACATTGTCGATATAGCCGCCCTGGTCATCCAGATAGACGACGCCGCGCAATGCGATGCTATTCGTCACCGGAACGTTGAGCATGGCTTCCGCATTGTAGCTCTCTTCGCCGCCCTTGGTGAAGGACACACCGGCGGAGAAAGCGGCATCGAAGCCGGCCAGGTCGGGTTTGTTGGTGATCAGGCGGACAACGCCTGCCTGCGAACTGGCGCCGAACAGCGTCCCCTGCGGGCCCGAAAGCACCTCGATCCGTTCGAGATCGGCGGCATAGACATCGAGGTTACGCCCCGGCTGGCCGAGCGGCTGCTCGTCGAGGTAAAGCGCGACATTGGGCGCAAGGCCCGCAACGCCGGCGGTCGTCAGATTCGGCGTGGTGGAGGCGAGCCCGCGGATATAGATCTGGTTCTGGCCCGGGCCGGAACCACCTGCAGTCACGCTGGGCAGCTGTTCGAGATAGTCGTCGAACGTATCAATGTTCAGCTCCTGCAGTTCCTCGGTACCGATGGCTTGCACCGATACGGGCACATCCTGCAGATCTTCGCTGCGCTTCTGCGCAGTGACGACGATGGTCGCGACACCGCCCTGGCGCGCTTGCGGCTTGGCTTGCTGATTGTCCTGCGCGACGGCAGGCGTGGCAATGGCGATAGCGATAGCGAGCGCACTCGCGGAAACGCACGTCGCGAAATTCCTCATTGGTCTGGTCAGCCCCTTCGATCGTTCGATCTGTTTTCTGTGGTCTACGAAGCCGCACGATCCGACGGGCAATGATGCGCAATGAATATTGCAGCCCGAGCAAATGAGGATCGCGCACGGATGCCGTTCCGTATGAGGACTGGTTGCAATTTACCACCGGCAGGTATTTGAATTGCGAAAGATGCGGAAAAGTGTTGCAGTTCCGCCACAATTCATAACAAACGAGCATTGTTCATAGCATAAAGATCTTTGCATTCATAATCTTGCAAGACCAGCCCACCTCTTACATTATCCAATTCCACAAATGCTCGATAATATTAATAACACGATATCGAAACTCTATTAAACAGACCGTAGCGCCCTTTAGGCGCCGGAAACAAGCACCGCCCAATAGCTAAGAACTGTTAGAGTCGTTTGGGCGTGCTAGCGCCCGTAGGCCCGGCAGAAGACCTCTACTGCGCAGGCAATCCGCTCGCGATCGCGGTCGGGCTCGGGTGCGACGCCAAAGCGGCGCTCCACATCGCCGAGGCCCTTGCACATGGCGACGAACTGTTCGGCCGCCAGCTCCCGATCCGCGATATCGACCTCGCCGCGCTCGGCCATCTGGTCGAGCAAGCCGGTGAAGGTCTGCAACATCGCTCGCGGTCCGTTGTTTATGAAGGCGAGGCCAAGCGCAGGATTATGCTGGGTCTCGGCGGCAATCCGCCGTTCGAACTGGATCATCTTGGACTGCGACAGGAACGCCAGGATCCCTTCGCCGATCGCGGTGAGGCGCTCACGCAGCGTGTCCCCGGCTTGCACCTCGACGGCCAGATGATGGCGCATCGTCTCGCATTCGCGTGTCACGGCAGCGGCAAACAGCGCATGCTTGTCGCCGAAATGGTTATAGATCGTGACCTTCGAAACACCCGCATCGGCGGCCACTTTCTCGATCGAGGTCGCCGCAAAACCGGCTTCGAGGAACTGGCTGCTCGCGGCATCGAGGATCGCCAGGCGTTTGGCCTGATCGACGGGCCGACCGGCACGGGTTGCTGGAGAGGAGTGCTGATCGTGTGCCAAGATATGGTGCCGTCGCCCGAATGAACGTTGGCGTTCAAAATTAATCACTGACCCGCAGATTGCAAGCGATGCAACATCGCTGCGGGCGCGAGAATGCGCCGCAGCCCCCGGTCCGAAAGGCGACTACCGCGGCTGCTGGGTTCGTTGCAGAGCCGCGAGGATGTGCATGGCATCGCTCGCGCGCTGGGCGGGGACGAACACGTGGTCATGGTGAAAAGCCGCCACGATGTTGCAGGCAATATCCTCGCGCGCGAGGGCGGTCGATACGGCAGCGGTCAGCCCGACCCCATCGAGCGCGGAATGCACGCGCAGGACGATCCTTCGGTACGACGCGCCGGCATCGCCCGGAAACTCGCCTTCGTGAAAGCCGAGGATGTGAGTCATCCCCTCGTCCTCGCGGATCGAGGCGAAGAGCTGGGCGCGCGCAGGCACCTCCCCACCGCTCTTGAAGACATAGAGCAGCGGATCGAGGAGCGGGTCCATCGCCGCGATCATTGCACTTGTTTCGCCGACCGTCATCGCTGCGGGCTAGGCCAAGGCGACGGTTGCGCCAATCTTCTATTTGATGCGCTTGCCGCCCTTGATGACCGCGTCGACATCGGCAAGCTCGCCGACATCCGCCAGCGGGTCGCCATCGACCGCGATCAGGTCGCCCCACGCGCCCGGCGCGATCACACCCACATCGCCCGTCTGGCCCAGAGCATCTGCCGCATTCACGGTGGCTGCCTGGATGGCCTGCAGGGGCGTCATCCCGAAACGGACCATGATCGCGAACTGCCCGCCCACATCCTCGTGCGGCATGACCCCTGCGTCCGAGCCAAAGACCATCTTCACACCGGCGGCGTTGGCGCGGCGGAAACCCTCGCGCTGCGCCACGCTGACCATGCGCTCCTTCGCGAGGTTTTCCTCCAGCACGCCGTTCGCCTCTCCTTGCGAAAGCGTATATTCGGTGTTGAAGATATCCATCGAAAGCGCCGCGCCGCGCTCCAGCGCAAGCTCGATGCCTTCCTCGTCGATGAAGCTGGCATGTTCGATCGTGTCGAACCCTGCGCGGATCGCGGCCTTGATCCCTTCGGCGCCATGCGCGTGTGCGGCTGCGCGAAGGCCCCAGAAATGCGCCTCGTCCGCGATGGCGCGCAGCTCTTCCTCGCGCAGCTGTTGCTGGCCGGGCAACGTATTGCGCGAGAAGACGCCGCCCGTTGCGCAGGCCTTGATCACCTCGGCGCCGTACTTGCGCTGTTCGCGCACGGCAGCGCGCAGCGCGTCCATACCGTCCGCAGCGCCCGGGCTGCGATCGGCATAGCTCGGCGGCAGGAAGGTGCTGTCGCAATGGCCGCCCGTCGCGCCCAGTGCGTGGGCGGCACCGACGATGCGCGGCCCCTCGACCCAGCCCGCTTCGATCGCCTGGTCGAGCCCGACGACATTGTAATCGTCGGCCCCCAGATTGCGGATGGTGGTGAAACCTGCATTCAGCATCCGCCGCGCATTCTCGACCGCGATCACGGTCCAGAAGCGGTCGGAGAACTGGAGGTTGGAATAGCCGCCATATTCGGGCCGCCCGTCGAGATGGACATGCATGTCGATCAGGCCGGGCAGCAGCGTCATGCCGGTCAGGTCGATCCGCTCTGCATCGGCAGGAATCGCCCCGCCAACCTCGACGGAGACGATCCGCCCGTCATCGATCACGATGACGGGGTTGGCGATATAGCGGCCGGTTTCGACGTCGAGCGCGCGGTCCGCGCTGACATAGACCGGCTCGGCCGCGGCGGGGAATACCAGCGCGAGCGCCAGCCCCGCCGCAGCCATCATCATTGCTTTCATGCGATCAATTTCCGAACATGAATTTCAGGCGCACGCCGATCTGGCGCGGCGGCAGGATGTGCGTTGAGAAGCCGCGCACATAGACCGGATCGCCTTCGAAATCGAACACGTCCTGGTTCGACAGCGAAGTCCCGATCGCGCCGGTCTCCGCGAACGTGTCGAACAGGTTGTCGGCGAAAAGCGTCGCGATAAAACGATCCGCCTCGTAACTGATCGCCGCATTCGCCACGCCGTAACTGCCAAGCGTCAGCCCGTTGCCACGCCCGCCGGCGCGTGTCTCGATATCGCCCTGCCAGGAATAGCTGGCGTTGAAGCGCAGGTTGTCTCCGCTCGCCAGCGGCAGCGAATAGGCGCCGAACAGTGAGAACTGCGTTTCGGGCGAACCCGGCAGGCGGTCGCCCTCGATGCCGTCCTCGAATGCGCTGCCGAATCCGGGCGGCGAAATCGTCCGGACCAGATCGGGCACCGGGGCAGTCAGCTGGCTGTCGATGTAGCTGAAATTGGCCCGCAGGTTGATGCGGTTGGTCGGGCGCCAGTCGGCACTCAGTTCCACGCCCTTCGATTCCGCACCCTCGCCGTTGACGGTGATGGGAATGTTCGCGTTAACCGTGGCCGACCCCAACTGCGGATCGATCCAGTCGATGTAATAGAGCGCAGCGTTCAAGAGCAGCGTGCCGTCGGCCAGCGTCGATTTCATGCCGATTTCATAGTTGCGGGTCTGGTCGGGGGTGAACTGCCGTTCGTCGCGGTTGGAGGTACCGACCTGCCCGTTCCCGGCATCATATTGCTGTCCCGGCGCGAGAGCGCAGGCCCCCTGCGTAGAGCCGGGAACATAGGCATCGCATTCGGCTACCCCGTTGACGCCGCCGATCCGATAGCCCTCGCTGACCGTGGCGTAGAGCAGCATGTCGTCGGTGACGTCCCACGACACATTCGCCTTGAACAGGAACCCGTCGTCCGACTGCGCAAGGTCGGGATCGAACGCGAGCTCCTCGATCTGGCTCAGCAGGAGCGGCGTATAGCTGGGCGGCTCGAACAGCGGGAAGTCGACCGTCGACGCCGCCTGCAGGTCGTAATTATAGTAGCGTCCGCCAACCGTGACGGTGAAGCCGTCGAACAGCTCGTAGCCCACCTCCCCGAACACCGCGAACTCTTCGAGCTGGTTGCGCCCGGTCGAGAAATACTCGAGCGCATCGGGCCGGTCGGTCAGGCCGAAGCCAAGCGGCGGCGCATTGACGTAGGGCACGTAATTGGGCGTGAATTCCGAAGACGAACCGATGCTTTCAAGCTTGTTGTAAAAGGCACCGACGATCCAGTTGATCGGCCCTCCGTGGGTCGATACCAGGCGCAGTTCCTGGTTGAACCGATCGCTTTCGCCAACCTCGCGCGTGAATGCGGTGAAGCTGGGGAAGAGTTCGTAGCTGTATTCGAGCGTGATCAGCAGCGTGGTCTGGTCACGCTGCCCGTCATCGGAGAAGGTGCTCCAGCCGGTCGCCGAAGTCAGTTCGGCAAAGCCGAGGTCGGCGGTCGCTTCCAGCGCGAAAAGGCCGTTCTCTATCGTGTTGGGCTCGCGCACGCGGAAGGCGCTTTCGTAGCGCCCCACGCTCGGCTCATTGTCGATCAGGCCCGGCACGTCGCTGCGATAATGTGACACCCGGCGGCCTTCGATCTCGGCGCGCTGATAATAATAGGTCGCCGTCAGATCGAGGCCGTTGATCGGCTCCCACCGCACCGCGAGGCGTCCGGCCAGGGTCTGCTCGCCGTCGGCGTCCTCGATGCGCCTAAGGCCAGCCGCCGTATCGGGATTGGTCACGCCGATCGTGTCAACCACGTTGACGTAGTCGATGAAGCCCGAGTCATCTTCGTAGTCGAGCGAAGCGCGGATCGCGAACCGGTCGTCGAGACCCAGATTGATGGTCCCGCCGACCTGGTAGCTTGCGCTTTCGGCTTGCAAATATTTCGACAGTTCCGAACGCACTTCGGTCGTCAGCTCGTCGAATTGCGGCTTGCGGGGAATGTAACGGATCGCACCGCCCAGCGTGCCTGCGCCATACAGCGTGCCCTGCGGGCCGAGCAGCACTTCGACCCGCTCGAGGTCGTTGAGCTTGAGGTCCACGAACAGCGGAATTTCGCCGATATAGGTGGCGACCGTGCCACCGCCGTCATTATTGCCGTCGCCCGAACCGATCGCGTCGAGGTTGAGGCCGCGCACGATGATCGGGTTGCCCTGGCGCCCGCCGCGATCAACGATGTTGATGCCGGGCACGAAGGGCAGCAGGTCCGAAAGTTCGGTCAGACCCTGCTCTTCGATCTGTTCGCCGCCGATAGCAGTGATGTTGAGAGGAATGTCCTGCACACTCTCCGCCCGCCGGGTGGCGGTAACGATAATGGTGCTGGTCGGGACCTCGGGCGAGGCATTACCGTCACCGTCGGGTTCAGCCCCGGTTTCTTCGGGAGGAAGATCGCTGGTATCGGTCGTCTGTGCCCATGATGGCGTGGCAGACATCGCGGCGATGACCGTGCTGCATAGCAGCAGCGATCGGAGGGTGTGTTGCTTGTTGTAATTTTTCATTCGTTCAGCCTCCCTGAGCGCTCAAATGTATCAATCCGTGGTGACACATCTGATTGAAAAAACTACGGTTGTGCATTGCAACTTGTCAATCAAGCTTGGAATAGTCGATAGGGGATTTCCTTATTTCATCTGTAAATCAGCTAGTTGCGCAGGCTCGGGAGGATGTTTTGACCGGGCGTTTCCGCGAGGCCTATGTTGCAGCGCAGCAACACTTGCGCGAAGCGCCCGGCGATCCTGCGGCGGTGCTGGTGCTCGCCCAGATCGCGCTCGAGCACGAAAATTTCGCCGGTGCGGACAAGCTCGCCCGCCTCCTGCGCTCCAGCGGATATCGCGACACGTGGCTCGAACTGATCGACGCACGCCTCGCGCTCTCCCGGCAGGACGGTGCGGCAGCGCGTGATGCGATCAGCCAGGCGGCGGCAACGGGGACGGACAATCCGCATCTGGCGGCACAGATCGGTGTCGTGCTCGCGCGCACGGGGCTTCATGCGGAAGCCGTGCGGTTCTCAGGCCAAGCGGTCGAGGGGGCGCCCCGCAATTCCGGCTATCGCTACAACCACGCCGTAGAGCTGCAGTTCAACGGCGATCTCGCCGCCGCGCAGGCCCAGTTCGAAGCGCTCGTGGAGATGGCGCCGGACCATGCGCAAGGCTGGCTCGCGCTGGTCGGACTGAGCGACGACCCGCCGGTCGCATGGCGCGAGACGCTGGAGGCGCTCTTCGCCCGCACGCAGGAAACCGAAACCCGCCTCATTTGCGGCCACGCTCTCGCGCGCTGGCATGAATCGCATGACGAGTGGGAGCAGAGCTTCACATGGCTGGAACGCGCGAAGGGCTGCAAGGCGCGCGAGGTGGCGCATGATCGGGCGCAGGCGGAAGGCATGTTTTCCGCCGCATCGGCGGCAGCCGACGGATCATTTCCCACCGTTGCCGACCAAATCGATGCCCGCCCCATCTTCATCGTCGGCCTCCCGCGCAGCGGCACGACCTTGGTCGAACGGATCGTGGCCGCACACCCGCAGGTGAAGTCGCTCGGTGAATTGTCCGAATTCGGTATCGCGCTCAAGCGGCAGCTCGACACGCCCGGTCGCCACGTGCTCGACGAGCCACTGCTGAAGGCCGCTACCGAAGTGCAGGACCTGGGGCCTGTCGGCCGCGAATATTTGAGGATCATCGCGGGTCTGGCAGGCGATGCGGCGGTCTTCACCGACAAGATGCCGTTCAACATCTTCTATGCCCCGGCGATCCTGCGCGCGCTCCCCGAAGCGCGGATCATCTGCCTTCGCCGGTCGCCCTTCGACGTCCTGTTCGCGAATTTCCGCCAGCTTTTCGCAACCGGCTTCAGCTATTATTCCTACGCCTACGACTTCGGGGACACCGCCCATTTCGTGGGCCAGTTCGAAATGCTGTGCGATCGCTTTGCCGAGACGCTGCCAATGGATCGCTTCCGGGTGCAATACTACGAGGATCTGGTCGCCGGGCAGGAGGCACAGACGCGGGACCTGATCGCCTTTTGCGGGCTCGAATGGGACGATGCCTGCCTATCGCCGCAGAGCAACCGTCAGGCTGTGGCAACCGCCAGTGCCGTGCAGGTCCGCGCGCCCGTGCATGCCCGCGCCGTCGATCGCTGGAAACGCTATGGCGCAGCCGCCGATCGCGCGGTCGAAGAACTTGGCAGATACGGCATCGCACCGCCCGGCGCGTGATGGGCGCAAGCTGCAATCGCTATCGCTATCGCTCGTACTGGCGGATGACCTCCAGAAATGCGTCGCCGTAGGCTTCCAGCTTCTTCGATCCGATGCCCGGCAACTCGCCCAGCAGGGCGCTGGTTTGCGGGCGCAGACCGGCCATGTCGCGCAGCACGGAATCGTGGAAGATGACGTAAGGCGGAACCTGGTTCTGCTTCGCGAGGTCACGTCGCAACTCGCGCAGCGCATCGAATAGCGGATCGCCAACCGGGTTGAGCGCCTGGCTCGATCCCGCACCGCGCCCGGCGCGCTTGCCGCCCGTCCGTTTGGGCGGGACCACCAGATCCAGCGGCTGTTCGCCCTTCAGGAAACCACGCGCCTCCGGCCCCAGCATCAGCCCGCCATGCTCGGTCGGCAGCAGCGCACCGCGCACCAACAGCGCGCGATGGACCGGTTTGAGCAGCGCTGCTTCCTCGCCCTCGACGATCCCGAAAACCGAAAGCTTGTCGTGGCCCTGCGATCGGCTGCGCTCGCTCGACTGCCCGGTCAGCACGGCTTCGATATAGCCCGCGCCGAACATCTGCCGCGTGCGCGCGACTGCAGAGAGGTATTTCTGCGCGACGACCGTCGCATCGACGGCCTTGGGCGGGTTCAGGCAATTGTCGCAATTGCCGCAGGTTTCGGGTGGGCTCTCGCCGAAATGGCGTAGCAGGATCGCGCGGCGGCATCCGGCGGTTTCGACCAGCGCACCGAGCGCCGCCAGCCGCGTGCGCTCGCCCTGCTGGCGTGCCTCGCCCACCTCGCCGATGCGCATCCGCGCCCGCGCGAAGTCGTCCGCACCCCAGAACAGGTGCGCCACCGACGGATCGCCATCGCGGCCCGCACGGCCCGTTTCCTGATAATAGGACTCGATCGATTTCGGCAGTCCGGCATGCGCGACAAAGCGCACGTCCGGCTTGTCGATCCCCATGCCGAAGGCGACCGTGGCGCAGATCACCATGTTCTCGCTTTCGACAAACGCCGCCTGGTTCGCGGCGCGCACCTCGGGTGGCAAGCCTGCGTGGTAGCAGCGCACTTCGCGTTTCCCGTCGGACAGCGAGGCGGCCAGCCGCTCGGTCGCGGCGCGGGTCTGCGCATAGACGATGCCGGGGCCGGGATTGTCGGCGAGCAGGCGCCGAAGCTGCTGGGTCAGCGAGTCGCGCGGGCGGATCGTGTAGCGGATATTCGGGCGGTCGAACCCGGCAACGATCAATCCCTCGGGCGCGATCCCCAGCTGGGCCAGGATGTCGCTTCGCGTGTGCGCATCCGCCGTCGCCGTCAGCGCGAAGCGCGGCACATCCGCGAACTGCTCCATCAACGGGCGCAGCAGGCGATAATCGGGGCGGAAATCATGCCCCCATTCGGATACGCAATGCGCCTCGTCGATCGCGAACAGCGCTATCCGGCATTGCGAGAGAAGCTCGCGAAAATGGCTCTGGCTGGCGCGTTCGGGGGCGACATAGAGCAAGTCGAGCTCGCCCGCGCGCAGCCGCTGAACCGTCTCCGCACGGTTCTCGTCCGCGCTGGTCAGGGTGGCAGCGCGGATGCCATTGGCGCTCGCGCTGCGCAGCTGATCGTGCATCAGCGCGATGAGCGGGCTGATGACGACGCAGGTGCCATCGAGCATCGTGGCGGGCAGCTGATAGGTCAGCGACTTGCCCGCCCCCGTCGGCATCACCGCGAGCGTCGAATGGCCACCCATGACCCGGTCCACAACCTGCTGCTGCACGCCGCGGAAGGAGCGGAAGCCGAAGACGTCGTGCAGCTTGTCCAGCAATTGCGAGGACTCTTCGGCAGTCGTACCGGAGGTGCGCGTTTCGAGCGTCATGGGCATGGCCATGGCAGATCGGTTTGCGGCAGAGAAGCGCTCACCCTCCGGCTGTACCAAGACTTTGAACCTTCGGCGCGCGTCAATCGGGCTTGGTGGCGGCGATCATGTCCATCATGTTGCGTGCCGCATCGCGGTCCGCCGGGTCCTCGAAGGCGACGTCGAGGTCGGGGGACGCATCCAGCATGTAGAGCAGCGTCCACAGTGCGAAGCGGCGATTACGATCACGCTCCAGCCCGAAATCGACGAGCATGCGGTCGACCCCCGCAGGCAGCGCAACGGGATCGACATCGGCCAGATCGGGCGTGCCGAAATAGCGTAGCAAGAGGTCCTGCATCTCCATCCCGCCGCGCTAGCCGACCCTGCGCATCATGCAAGCGGCACGAGCCTCTAATTCCCGTGGGCGGAAGGGGAGAAGCCTGTTACAGGCGCGCGCATGCTTACCATCGACGGCGTCACAGTGCGGCTTGGCGGCCGCCCCATTCTCGAACGCGCGAGCGCGACCGTGCCGGTGGGCGCGCGCGTCGGCCTGATCGGGCGCAACGGCGCGGGCAAATCCACGCTCATGAAGGCGCTGATCGGCGAGATCGAACCCGACGACGGCGAGATCAGCAAGCCTTCGCGCGCGCATATCGGCTATATCGCGCAGGAAGCGCCCAGCGGCGACCTGACGCCCGAAGAAGTCGTGCTCGCCTCGGCGACCGAGCGCGCGGCGTTGCTCAAAGAACTCGAGACCTGCACCGACATCGACCGGATGGGCGATGTGCACGAACGCCTGCTGGCAATCGATGCCTACAGCGCCCCGGCGCGCGCGGCCAAAATCCTGAACGGTCTCGGTTTCGACGAGGAAATGCAGCAGCGCCCGGTCGATAGCTTTTCCGGCGGGTGGAAAATGCGCATTGCGCTTGGCGCATTGCTGTTTTCCGAACCCGACATCCTGCTGCTGGACGAGCCTTCCAACCATCTCGACCTCGAAGCGACGCTGTGGCTCGAGAATTTCCTCAAGTCCTATCCGGCCACGCTGGTGGTCATCAGCCACGAACGCGATCTGCTGAACAAAGTGGTCGATCACATCCTGCACCTGCAGGGCGGCCAGCTGACGCTTTATCCGGGCGGCTACGACGCGTTCGAGAAGCAGCGCGCCGAACGCGCCGCGCAACTGGCGGCTGCGAAGGCTTCGCAGGATGCGCAGCGGGCGCGCTTGCAGGACTATGTCGCGCGCAACAGCGCCCGCGCCTCGACCGCGAAGCAGGCCCAATCGCGCGCCAAGATGCTCGCGAAGATGCAGCCCATCGCGGCGATGATGGAAGACCCGAGCCTCAGCTTCGATTTCCCCGATCCCGAGGAACTGAAATCGCCAATGATAACGCTCGAACAGGCGGCGGTCGGCTATGGCGAAGCACCGCCGATCCTGAAACGGCTGAACTTCCGCATCGAAGCCGATGACCGCATCGCGCTGCTCGGCCGCAACGGCAACGGCAAGACCACGCTGGCGCGGCTGCTGGCCTCGCAGCTCGACCCTGCGGAAGGCGAGGTGAACGCGCCCGGTCGCCTGAAGGTGGGCTATTTCACGCAGTATCAGGTCGAGGAACTGGCGGGCGAAGACACCCCGCTGGACCTGATGAATCGCGCGATGGACGGCGCTGCGCAGGGTGCGATCCGCGCGCAGCTCGGGCGGTTCGGATTTTCGGGCCCGCGCGCGCAGCAGCGGGTCGACAAGCTATCCGGCGGCGAGCGTGCGCGGCTGGCGCTGGCGCTGATCACGCGCGACGCGCCGCACCTGCTCATCCTCGACGAACCGACCAACCACCTCGACGTCGATGCCCGCGAGGCGCTGATTCAGGCGCTCAACGACTATTCGGGCGCCGTCATCCTCATCAGCCACGATCGCCACATGGTCGAACTGACCGCCGACCGGCTGGTGCTGGTCGATGGCGGCACCGCGCGCGAATATGCCGGGAGCATGCAGGACTACATCGATTTCGTGCTCGGCCGCAATCAGCCCAAGAAGGAGCGCAGCGGGAGCGAGGGCAAGTCGAAAGGCTCACGCGGGGCGAATAGCGAGGGCAAGGCGCGCTTCGCGAAATCGGAACTGACCAAGGCGGAGAAAGCGGTCGAGCGCCTCACCGCCGATGTCAAAAAGCTCGATGCGCTGATCGTCGAACACAGCGGAAAGCAAACCGCGCACGACGACGCATCGATCGAAGACCTCCTGAGGCAACGCGCCGAAGCCGCCGACAAGCTGGCCGAGGCAGAGGAAGCATGGCTCGCCGCCGGGGCCGCACTAGAGGCAATTCAGTAGGGTAAGCTAGCTGGCAGCGCGGAGGGATTGCACCCCCGTCAGCCGCCAAACGCCGGAGCATTGGCGTATTGAAGTGCGGCCTTGAATGCGGTGGTATCGAAGCGAACAGGGCGGACCGAGGTCCCCCGGTCGGTCCGCTTGCGGCCCCTGTACTCATAGGTCTCTTCCCACATCGTGGAGGTGCCGGCCGGATCGACAAAGCCGATCCCGAATGAGGGCTGGCCGAGGACGGCCTTGCTCGCCTCGCTGTCGAGGATGAAGATCCTGACGAACCGCGGATCGATCGTTCGCGCTTGCGTCGCCGAGTAGGTCTTGCCGCCTGCATGGAACTCGACCGTTGCCATGCCGAGCAATGCGGAGCTGTCCCCCTCCTCGACTACGGCCAGACGACCATCCCGCAGGATGAGGACTTCGTTTCCGACGCCGATGCTCCGGGTCAATCCGGCCATGACGCCGCCCTTCACGATCTGGGCACCGGAATCCCGCACAGCCTCGACAAAGGTCGGGGAGTCTTCACGGGTGCCCTTTACCGTCATCTCTCCGCGATAGGTGGCGGGCCGTTCGTACACGGGCTTCAGAGTCTCGGCCATGAACGCCGCAGCATGCGCGCGCGCCCTGCCTCGTGCGTCGGAGAGATTGCACTGGGAGGCGATCATATCCGCTTCCGCCTGCATCGCCGCTGGCTGCAGTCTGGGGTCCTGGCTGGGCGACAGCTTTGACCACGCGGCTGCTGCGCGCTGCCTCACGGCGGGCGTATTGGCGTAGGTGCAGGGGGAATCTTCGGGCAGGAAGGCATGCAACGCCAGCATCCGCACGCCCTCGCTGTTGAAATAGTCGACGACTCCTTGCGCTTCGGGCCTTTTCGACAGATCGCGGCAGGTCCCCGAAAAAATCGGCGCCTGTCCTGCCGAGATGCTGTCGAAAAGCGGCCTGTTGAACGAATTGAGCAATCGCCCCTTGAACTCCTGATAGAGGAATTGCCCTTCGAGCGTAAAAGCGTCGCACTTGCGCGCGACATGTTCGGCCCGCGCAACCAGCGTGAATATCTGGACTTCGGGCGAAGCGGGCTGCGTGGTGGTGTCAGCCTGCGCGTGCGCCGCCTGCGTGGTGCAGACCAGCTGCACGGTTGCCGCCAGCGCGGCGACAGCCTTCACGTGGCTCATTTTTCCGACGGTAATCATGCAGTTGCTCCTACGGCAAGGTCCTGGGATCGAGCCTGGCGACATCGCCCCGGGGCAAGCTCGGGATTCGCTCCGATGTGGCCGGGCGGATCACTCTTCCTTGCAAACCCGGCCACCGCCGGTGCCCTTGTGGGTCGTGCACACCACAACGCCGCTGCCCGGCTTGGGCTTGTAGGGTTTGCCAGTGCCGAGCGAGCCGACATAGGGCGCGTTGGCCTGGCGTGCCTTTTCCGCACGATCGTCGGCCGCGCGCTGCGCCCACCGCTGGGCCTCGCTTTCGCTCTGGCGCATCATCCGCATACGACGACGATATTCGGCGAAGACCAGCCGCGTGGCGGGCGGGTTGTATTGCCAGTAATGAGCGTTCGCGATCGCGTAGATCGCCTCGTCACTCCACCGCCGCAGGCCCGCTTCGCCAGCCTCGACGATCAGTTGCCCCAGCAGATCGCCATCCTCGTTCGGCTGGAAGAGATCCTTGCCGTAAGGGTAGTGATACACGAGGTAATTGGCGACTTCGCCGGAATCGCCGGTGCGCGTGGCGTAGGACCGCAGCGCCGCGGCGGACAGGGTGCCCGCCGCATTGAGCTGCTGCTCCACCGCCGGCCGCGTCGGGCCAGCGGCCCGCTGCTGCGTCGCATTCGCCTGCTGATACAGGTTTGCGCAGTCCTCTGCCGTCTCGAGCACGTAGGCTTTCAGCCACGCCTGCCCCCGCTCGGCGGCCAGCCCGGTCCAGTAACGTCGAAGTGCGGCATCGGCGCTTTCTTCCAGCGCCTCGCTATCTTCGGTAATGGCGTAGAAATCGTCGAGCACAAAGCTCGACGAAACGGCGAGGGTCTGCCCCAGATCTTCGGCAATGCCGATCGCGACCGCGCATTCCCAGATCCCGTCCACGTCCTCCGCTACCTGCCCACTCGCCTCAGCCGGAGGTGCGGCAAGCAGCACGGCCAGCGATGCGCCCAGCGAGATCGCTGCGGCGACGGCCGAACGTGTCCGGCAGGCCGATCGGGATCGACCGGCCATTAAGACTGAATCACCGCCATCTCGCGGTCGCAGTCGCGCGCGCGGTTGAGCATGTGGCTGCGCGCCTCGTCCGCGCCCATGATCCGCGCGCGCTTGTTGTACTTCGCCTTGGCGAGCTTGATCGCCCTTTCGCCGTCCATCCCGGTTCGTTCTTCGAGGATCCGGACGATACCCATCCATTCCGCCGAGCCATAGTTCAGCTCGACATTGCTATCCTCGGCAATCGCGACGACGTAGGCACAGCCTGCAGCCATCTCCATCAGCTTCTTGGGGCTCGGGTCTTTTGCCATTGCGGGATTGGCGAAACCCAGCAGCGCAGCGCCGCATACCAGCGAGATCGAAGACTTCAGTTTCATGAGATTCCCCTCGGTTCAGGGGGATCGGATTACCGGGAAACACCGGCGGGCGGCATGTACGAATGCCGTCATGAAAATGACGATTGCTGTTAGTGGCCGGATTTACTTGGGGGGAAGCGCCACTCAATCGCACGTGGCAGCGCCCTTTCTCGTTCGGTCTTCCTTTCCAGCAGCAGCGGCGGAATCTATCGCGCTTCCTTCCAGGGTGCGATCGATTGCATCGAGATAATCACGGCCTGTGGCGGGCTTGAAATGGGTGTTGTCGAACCAATCGTCGGGGTCGTGGAAGGCGTTTCGTGCATCGAGCCGGTCGTAATCTTCGAGCGCCAGATTGGAAAATTCCACGGCACATCCCGAATGCGCCGCTCGAAGTATCTCGTTGACGGCTTCATTTGCGCTGGCTGCATTGGCGCGCGTGTATGCCTGGGTGGCTGGCCGATGGGCATTCGGGAACAGTACCAGTTGAAGCCGCCCCTTGCTGGCCCGGCAGGCAGGCGTGACATCGGCCAGAAACATCGCGAGCGTTGCCTGCAATTGTCTGGCATCGATCGGAAGCGCAGACTGAGCGCGGGCGTCGCGCTCGCGCTGTTGATTGCCGATGCTGGACATCGGGATAACGTCGCAGGCCCTCACCTGGGGATCGTTTCGGATGGCAGCGGCGATGCGGCGTGGGTCGAACAGATAGTCCTTCACGCCGTATTCTTCAGTGCCGCGAAAATCCGGTCCGGATAAGCTCGTCACGGCAGCGAGATCGACGATCATCGTCTTGTCCTCCTCCAAGCCAGCCGAAACGATCCGTGCCGCCTCGCCGGGTCGGAGCAATGGCAGCCACAGGCGGGCAAAATCGGTGCCGCACGTGTCGATCCCGAACCCCACATAGCTCGTCCCGATAATGACCTTCTTTTCGGGCATCTCGCGCGCCAGCCGAATAAGCGTTTCCACCGCAATGGTCCGGTCTTCGCGATCGTCGGTCCAGACCAGTTCACGCGGCTGCCCCGACCACCAGCCAAGCGGGTCGGTCATGGCGATCAATGACGGTATCGCGCAAAAGCCAAGCAGGAAACAGAGGACGAAGCGCAGGTTAGAACCCGTCATACCCGACCCCATCGACTCTCACGACCAGCAGCATTCCGACCGCCGCCGCACCGGCCAGACCCAGCCCCAGTCCCCAGAGCGCATTGGGGCGCCAGTGCCACCAGCGGGTTTCCCTTGCCTCTATCAATCCGAATATCTGGTTCGAGTTGGGCGCGAATAGTGCGATGCCCCAAGCGCCAACCAGCCAGGCGAGAGGCAACACCGCCCCTCCGGTAAGCGTCGGCATCATGGCCCCTCGGGGTAGGGATTGCCCCAAGCCTGCGGGCAACCACCCGGCGGTTCGTTCGCCAACCTGGAAGCGCGCAGGATCGATCATCGTCGACATCAGGCCTGCCACGTCGCTCAGGTCGGGTAGTTGATAGATCATCGTCATCACCAGCGTGACTGCGATCAACAGCGCTCTTGCCACCGGTTTCGGCAAGGGTGCCCGGGCGCGCGGCGAAGCTTGTCGCAAACCGATTGCGACGACCAGCACTCCGCCGACCGCACCCGACAGCAGAAACGCGGGCTCGACGCTATGCCACGCGCCGATCGAGAGCAGGCTCAAGAAAGATCCGGCCGCCCAGCCGAGGATGCTGCGTCGCTCTACGGACCAGCGTTTCTGCCTCCGGAAGAAGCGCACGACCGGGTCGAAAACATAGGTCTTGACCCACAGGGTCAGCGACATGTGCCAGCGGTCGATAAAGTCCGACGGATTGGTGGCCTTGAACGGGGAATTGAAGTTCAGCGCAAGTCGCAGTCCCAGCATAAGCCCCGTGCCGACGGCGATGTCGGAGTATCCGGAGAACAGGAAATAGAGCGCGAGAAAGCCACCGAAAAACACATAGGCGGCCTCCACACTGGTCAGGTCCACGCCCGAATATACCGATGCAAGAATTGGATCGATAGCCTGCTGGATAGGCTGACCGATTATGCTGATCTTGCAGAGGCCGAACACGGCCAGCGCGCCTCCGCGCAGAATCGTTCCCCACTCGACCTTGGCATACCCCAGCCTCGCGATTTGCGGGGCCAACGTGTTGTAGCGCGTGATGGGGCCCGCCGTAACGGTGCCGAAGAAGAGCGCATAGAGAACCAGATCAAGGGTTTTCAGTCGCTCCGCGCCGGAGCGGATATCGAGGAGTGCCGATATCTGCAGAAAGGTAAGAAACGAAAGACCGATGGGAATCTCGTTTCCCTGCGCGATCTTCAAATAGGCGAGTGGGGCGAGATTGATGGCAACCGCCAGAATAACCGATGCCGGACGCCGTGCGCAGAGCAGCAAGGCCATCGCATGAGCGCCGAAAACCACCGCCAGTGGGAGCGCATTCCCGTCGCTCACCTGCCAGTAGAAAACGATCGAAATGCCCAGCAGCATCGGCTTGACGGCAGCCGGCGCAAAGGCGCGCAACCCTGCCGCGAGAACCACGATGCCGAGCAAGGCGGCGATCCATGACAGGGCCCCTCCCACCATTGGATCAGCCGCCAAGTTTCTCGAAAATCACGTCCTCCACGACGAGCGCATCGAGTTCCGTCGTCGCGAGAACCGTTATTGCATCTTCGACATTATGGACGATCGGCTTACCCATCACGTTGAGGCTGGTGTTGAGCAATACGTCCGCCCCTTCCGGCATGGCTTGCAGGACATCGAACAGGAACTGGCCTCGCTCCACAGTCTGCACGCGCCCCGTACCATCAGCGTGAACGACAGCGGGAAACCGCTCTGCCGCTTCCTTGCGCCAGGGCAGCGTGAAGGACATGAAAGGCGCCGGCTGTGAGCGGTCGAAGAACTCGTCGATCCGGTCCGCTTCCACCACCGGGGCGAAAGGCCGATAACTCTCCCGGCCCTTGACCGCCTTGTTGATCCGGTCCTTCATATCCGGCGCACGTGGATCGGCCAGGATCGACCGATGTCCCAGTGCGCGCGGACCGAATTCTGCCCGCCCCTGCATTACGCCCACGATTTTTCCGGCCGCGACCATGTCGGCGGTCGCCTGAGCGCGGTCGGCAGCCTGATGCGTGCGAAACGCGCCCGATTGTCGGGCCTTCGCAAGCGCGCGCGCATCCACATGCGTTCCCAGAAAAGCGCCACATGCTCCTCTCGGGACCGATTGGTGAGGGTGATCCGCCTGCCATGCAAGCAAAGCCGCGCCGAGCGCATTGCCATCGTCTCCGGGAGCGCTTGGCACATGCACGCGTGCGAAGCCCATGCGGCCCTGGACCGTGCCATTGTATGAGGAATTGAGCGCGCACCCCCCCGAAAGCATCAGATTGGAATGCGGCTCGCGCTCCTGCTCCCGCATGAGAATCGTGTCGGCCCAACGCGCGAACACTGCCTGTGCAGCCGCTGCCAGCGGAGCAGCGGCATCGATGGGGTCGTTCGCATGACGCGCGTGGGAACGCGCCAGCTGAATGATCCGGTCAAGCTCTTCCCCTTCGCGAAGCATCGGGCGCGCCTCATCGAAACCGATCAGCTTGTGCAGCTCGGCTTCCAGGTCGGGCGGCGGGTCGGCGAATGCGGCAAGCCCCATGACTTTCCACTGTTCGCCGGCAGCCCAGTCGAAACCGCAAAGATCGGTGAGCCAGCCGTAGATCGCGCCGAGGCTGGCAGGCCCCCAACTGCGCCAGCGGCGCTTCAGCCGCCTTTCGCGCATGTCGAACATGCTGAGAGCGCCGACATCGCCTTCTCCATCCATCACCGCGCACAAGGCATCGTCGAACGGCGCGCAATGCAGCGCATTGGCCGCATGACAAAGGTGATGATCGAAATCGCGTCGCGCGGCGATTGCGTGCTCGCCGCGCAATTCGGCGATCCCACGCCCCGCCTCGCTGCGCGCGGTCGCGTTCAGTCCGACCAGCCAGCTCTGCTGTTCCGCACGAACGAACGGCGTAGCGACGCCGATCAGGCCGTTCGGGCCAAGAGGGGCCCAACTGGTTGCCAACGTAAACCGCGCATTTTCGGGGCAGAACGCATCCAGAGCGGGCTTGATAAGTTGGGGCAGATCGCTCGGGATGCCCCAGCCGATCTTTATCTGTGCGCTGCGTTCGGTCGCTTCGGCGAACAGGACCTCGCCCTCATCCGATACGATCGCAAGCGCTGGATCGTGACCGGTCGTGGCAAGACCAAGGTAAAAATGGGACGCCTCAGCTGGCATTTTTCTGCAATTCGCGGATCTTCGACGCCACTGCATTTATGGTGCGGTTCTCGAACATCGTCGAGGGGTCGATCTCGATACCCAGCAGGTCTTCCAGGTGGCCGGAAATGATGACTGCATCGAGTGATTTCAGGCCGATGTCTGCAAAATCCTGCTCCGGATCGACAGCCTCCACATCGCACCCCACGCGCTTTGCCACCATCGCTCGAATGCGAGTTTCGAGATCGTTCATGAGGATGCGCCTTCTATTCTTCGAGTGTGATGGGGAGCGAACCGACAGCCGCAACCGGCGCCCCGACATCGAGCCGGGCGCATTCGCCGTTCATCCGCGCCGACGAAAAGGCCGAGCCGATGGCAAAGAGGAATTCGGTGACCAGAGTGCGGGCAACATGTTGCCCAAGACACGCGTGATGGCCAGCACCAAAGGTAAGATGCGTTCGATCCTGTTTCGGATCATGTTCGTCCGGAAACTGAGACGGATCGTGATTTGCGGCGCGAAGTCGAAGAATGACATTCTGATCGGCCTGAAACTCCTGCCCGCAAACGGTCGAATGGGTTCGCGGACAACGCAGCGTCGCCTCGATCGGCATTGCGCGCCTGAGATGGCCATTGAGTTCGTCCCGCAGCCTGGTGCGATCGCCCAGGGCTGCCAGGCCGGAACCGGAAAGAGCCAATGCGAGGATGTTGCCGATCGTCCGTTTCGTTGCCCAGCTGGCATTCAGGGAGACAAGCAGGAAATGTTCGATTTCGCGCTGGCTCCAATCCACATCGTCCGACTGCTCGATATGCTGGCGCAAGGTAAGGGGATCGCCGTTGACCGCGACTGCGCGAGTAGCCAGCGCATATGATCGATAATCGCGCATCGCCTTTTCGATGCGGCGTAAGGTGCGCAGGCTGGGCATCAGTTTGATCAGCGATTCAAAATCGTCGATCCAGCTTCTCAACCGCTCTGCGGGCGCCGGAACGAAGCCGATCGTTCTGATGCTGGCAGCCAGGATTGCCGGTTCGAGCAGGTCCTCGATCAGACAGAATTGGCTACGCCCTTTCAGTGCCGCGATGTGTGATTCGATAATGGACGCAAAAACCGGCCCCCAAGCTGCGGCGCTGTGCGGCTTGTAGTAATTGCGGACCGCGTTGCGCGTCCTTGCGTGAACCTCGCCTTCGAGGACAAACAGATTGACGCTGGCCTGCGCGATCAGCTCGGAAAAATCGTCGTCGGTCTCTTCGGTCAATCGCCGGCAATGCTCGCCGAAGTCCCCGACGGAGAACCGGCCGTCCTTCAGGACGGCCCGCACCGTTTCATAGTCACTCAGTGTGGTCATGAGACGTCTTACGCTTCCGCACCGAATTCGCCTGCCTCGAAGCGGCTGCGCGCCACGGCCCGTCTGATCTTGCCACTGGTCGTGCGCGGTAATGAGCCGGGTGGGAGCACCAGAACCCTGGACAGGGTCAGGCCCGTTTCACTCTCCACCCGCTTTACCATGGCTTGTTCAAGCTTTGCCCCCAATGCGTCTTTTCCCGATCGCCGGGTCTCGATCAGCAAGACCGTCTGCAAATCGTCGATCGACCCGACATGAAAGGCAGCTGCACCCATCGGTGCAAGCCGCTTGTCGACGCTGGCGGCGACCTCCTCGATCTCGTTCGGGGCGATATTGACCCCATTTACGATCAGGATATCCTTTTTTCGTCCGGTAACGATCAGCCGCTCACCTCGAAACCGGCCCAGATCGCCGGTTCGAAACCATTGATCGCCATTCGCGTCTTCAAACAGCAGATCGTCGTGAGAGCGCCCGAGATAGCCGCGAAATTGCGACGGGCCGCAAAATGCGATCTCGCCTTCTTCGCCCCCTTCAAGAAAGATCGGCTGTGCTGGATCGACAATGGCCACCTTGTGCTTGCCGTCATGATAGATTCCGACCGATGGGTCGCCTTGGGGGGACGGCTTGCCCGCGATGTACAGGGTTGCCTCGCTCATACCATAGCTTGCGAAGATGCTGTCCGGATTGAGCCCGGTCGGTGCCATGGCCCTCGCAAATCGGTCAATGAGATCATGCGGTATCGGTTCGGAACCGCAATACATCGCTTTCATTGCGCTCAGATCGAAGTCGCCAAGATCCTCCGCAGCCGTCGCTTCGAGGCATAGCTCGAGACCGAAAGCGGGGGTGCCCGATATGTTGGCGCGGTAATCGGACAAGGCTTGCAGCCAACGCCTCGGCCGCTGAATGAAGGTCAGCGGCGCCATCTGGACAATGCGAAGCTGCCTCACCAGCGGAACCAGAAATGTTCCGAACAAACCCATATCGTGGTAGTGCGGAAGCCAGTTCAACACCCGGTCGCCGGGACCGACGTTGCATTCCCTCAGCACGAATTGCGCATTGGCGAGAATGTTCTCACCGGTGATCATGGCGATCTTCGCATCCCCGCCCGTCCCCGAAGTCGGCTGCAGCACCGCGACTTCAGCTGGAGCTCCAATTTCGAGCTCCGTCTGCCCTTCGCGCACCTGGAACACGGTTGCGATTTCGTGGCGCAATGCCAGTTCCCGGCCCTGCTCGCTCCGCTTTGCGTCGACCACCAGAATCGCGGGACGCGCCACCTTCAGCGCGCTTTCCAGCCTGCGCTGCGTCGGCCCGGGGCCCGGTGCCGGAAGCGGCAGGACCGTGTAGCCGCCCAGGAGGCAGGCCGTAAGCATGATGAAGAAATCCGCGCCTGCCGACATTGCAAGCGCGACAGTGCTGCCTCCCGGGGCGCTCTGACGCAACGGACCGATTTGCGCGCCGGCCCGGCCGAGTAGCTCCGTGCCGGACAGGGCAGTTTCTACATCGCCCCTTCGTCCGACAAACCGGTAGAAGTCGCCATCCGAATCCGACCGGAGGTACTCGACGATCGAGCTGCGCCAGTCGCATTGTTCCAACAATCTAACTCTTTCCCCATCGCGCACCGGGACGCACCGCGGTCACCAGACCTCATCGCCGGGAAGGTGCCCTAATGACATTACCCTGCCCCATCAACGCACCAATTTTGCGCGCCGATAACCCGCACATTTGGCGACGTGGTCCCGAGCCGTCGATCCCGTCATCGGCCCTGTACAGCCTTGTCGATGGTTTGTAATCCCGGGCCACCGGATGCTCGGGTATCGCTAGCTCGTGGCATTGCAGATCATCAAGGAAGATCGAGTGCTCAAGCGCGTCAACAAGCCGGACACAATTCGGGAGCTCGGCACGGTCGACATCGCCAATCTTGAGGCGGCGGTCGCCCGCCTGTCCGAAAAGGCTTGGATGCGGGAAGACTCGATCAAGGAAAACGCCTTCGAGTGCTTCCACAGCACGCGGCATTTCGTGTTGCGTTTCATCACCGGCAACGCCGATCCGCGAGTCTTCACGAGCTACCCCGCATGGCAAGTATGGCAACCATTGATGCGCCCGATATTCGAGCATGCGACCCGCGATTACGGCTTTGCAGCACCCGAGTATCCCAAGGTCATGCTCGCCCGGTTGGAGGCAGGCGGTGTCATCGACCGGCATTCCGATGGCGCCGGATCGCACCCCTTCACGCACAAGATCCACGTTCCCCTGCAGACCAACGAGCAGACCCATCTGGAGGTCGGCGGCAATCCGTATCACCTGCGCAAGGGGACTGCCTATGAGGTCAACAACATCAAACTTCACTCAGCGGAAAACCGCGGAAAGGAAGATCGCATCCACCTGATTTTTGAAGTGTTCGACACAGCCCAGGCCGGCGCGTCGATCGCCAGCGAAATTGCCTGATCCGGCCATGTATCAGTATTACGTCTACGGGCTCGCCGTGCATTCCGAGGTCGAATTGCCGTTCACCGAACGGGAAACGGCAGTTCCCGATGTGACCATCGCAGAAGGGTCGACCGAGCACGCGTTCGGGCCGCAAGCACAGGCTTACGGCCTGTGGCGCGCCGAGCGCGGCGCGTTGCGGCTCGAGGACCCACAGGCAGGCTCGGTCCTCGTGCGCGAAGGTCGCAGCGTTACCCTGGAATCGCGCGATTGCGACATCATTCGTGTCTTCCTCACAGGCTCCGCGCTGACGGCACTTCTTCAGCAGCGCGGCCTGCTGACCCTGCACGCAGGCTGTGTTTCCACGCCGGCGGGCGCGGTCGCCTTCGCGGGGGATTCGGGTGCGGGCAAGTCGACGTTGGTGTACGAGATGTTGCGGCGCGGGTATCCGCTGGTGGCCGACGATGTGACCGCCATCCGCACTGACGAGGCAGGCATGCCGATCGCCGAACCCGCCTACCCCGCGCTGCGCCTGTGGCAGGAGACCATGACCCGGCTGGAGGTCGGCAACGAGGAGGCGACCCGCCGGATGCCGGGGATCGACAAGTTCGTAGTCCCGACCGGCGCGATCGAAGCAGATCCCGTTCCCGTCCGCGCGGTCTATGTGCTCAATCCCGAGCCGACGGAGCATATCGCGCTCGAACCGCTGGGCCCGGTGGAGGTCTTCAACGCGCTGATCCAGTTCAACCACCGCGAGCGCATGTGCTATGCGCAGGGCTTGCCGTCCGAGCATTTCGCCCTGGCTACGCGGATTGCCCGGTCCGTGTCGGCGAAGTCGGTGCGTCGGCCTGTGGAGGGCTTCCGCATTGGCGAACTCGCCGACGCGGTCGAGGCCGATTTCCTGGCACTGCCGAGGTGAAAGAGGCGAGAACGACCTGATGGGCCTGGTCTGGCTGGCTTCCTACCCCAAGTCCGGCAACACGTGGCTGCGTGCGGCGATTCATTCCGCGGTGAGCGGTGACGAGCCCGATATCAACGCGCTCGGCCCCGGCGAGCCGGGCCCGAGCGCCAACCTGTTCGAAGAGATTACCGGGCTTTCCTTCAGCGAACTTGCGCCGCTCGAGCGGCTCGAACTGCGGCAATCGGTGTTCGATGCGCTCGCTGCTGAGATCGATGAGCCCGTGTTCTACAAGACGCACGAAGCGTTTTTCTGGCCTGGCGAGCGCCAGCCCTCCTATCGCGGAAGTTCTGGCGCACGCGCCGTCTACATTGTCCGCGATCCGCGCGACGTCGCCTGCTCCTACGCCCATCATCGCGGCAACGGCCTGGACGAGGCGATCTCCAGAATGGCCGACCGCGACCATTACAGCGAATCTCGGCGTGGCGGCTTATTGATCGCGGAACCGCTGAACACCTGGCACGAACATGTCGCCGGCTGGCTGGACCAGTCCGAGTTGCCGGTCCACCTGCTACGCTACGAGGATATGATCGCCGATCCGCATGCCGCGTTTGCTGGCGTACTGGCCTTCGCAGGCATAAAGGCACCACCCGATCGCGTCTCCGCCGCGATCGAGGCAACGCGCTTCGACCGGTTGCAGGCGCAGGAGCGCGCAGCACCATTTCGCGAGAGGCCGCGCAAGGATGCGCCTTTCTTTCGGAAAGGAGAGGCAGGCGGCTGGCGCGGCGCGCTGAGCGACCAGCAAGTCGTCGAAATTGAACGGGTCCATGGTGAAATCATGACGCGACTGGGTTATGCGCTGTCCGCTTGCCGATCCGAAACCCAAGCATAAGAGGAATTGTTTTGACGCAGCTTGCCGATGATACGCTGGTCCAGCGCGAAGCGAACGTCCTGTTTACCGAACTGGGCGATTCCATCGTGATGATGGACCTGGAAAGCGGGGACTATTACGAACTCGACGATATCGGATCGGTCATCTGGCGGCGCATCGAGACGCCAGCTGCGATTGCGGATCTGTGCGAGGAACTGACGCGAGAATACGCAGTGGATCGGGAAACCTGCCGCGAACATGTGGCCGCTTTCCTTGGCGATCTGATCGATCGCAAGATCGCGACCATTCAAACTGCCGAGACGCACGCGAAAGAAACCTCTTCGTGATCCCCAATACTTTCGAAACCCCTTTGTGTGATGGCTGCAAAACCTGATCGCCGACAGGCCAAATGCGGCGTTGCGGCGCCGCAAAACCTAATGTAACGCGTCGCGTGGGCAACACCGGCAGATTGCTTCAGTGCAGAATGCCGACCAGTTTCAGTGACACCTCACCGACGTGAGGTGCCCGATCGAGGATGATAGAAATGACCGACCACAGCACCCCCCATCCCGAGCGCATTTCCGATCCGAAGCCCTGGCACGCGCCGAAGCTGAAAACTGTCAGTGGAATTCGGGCCGCCCGGGGTGGCTCTCAGGTGTACAATATCGAGGACGCCACGTTCTACCGACCGAGCTGAAGCCTGACTGCGGGCCATCCCCAAAGGGTGGTTATCCCTGTATCGAATGGGTGTCAGGCAAGCTGATTGTCGCGGACCCGGTCGCCACGGAAGCTGGCTTACTCGGGGGGCGAACGAACGGCCCGGCTGAGAATTTTTGCGCCATCAGGCTCGGCACGTCGCGGCGTTTCGAATGACGAGCGCGCACATGGCGCCCTTAGTCGCCGCGTCGCAACCGGTAACCGAAATCGGCCAAGAGGTTTTGAAACGGCGAGAAACATGCGGTCAGGCGCTGCACCGTGTCCGTCGGCAGGCGAGCGATCTGTTCCGCATTCATATCCCGCAGCGGTTCGTCATACATGCCCTTCACCTCCACCGCGTCGTTCAGCGTGTAGTCGTTCAGCACGGGCAGGAAGCTGCGGATCGCCGCAGCGGCGCCCGCAGGATCGGCACACATGTCTTCGTAGCGTAGAGACAGGCCCGTCTCTTTGAACGCGGAGCGGTTATGCGCCTGCCGTTCGAAGCAGTGCATCAGATGCGCGGCGACGATATCGATCCGATCTTCTCCGGGCTCGATCCGATAGGCCGCAGGGCGTCGCAAGATGCCCTCCGCGATCGCATAAGGGTCGCGGGTGAGGAACAGGAACCGGGCATTCTCGAACCGCTCTTTCAACGCCGCGACCTGCAGCAGGAACGGGGGGGAAGAGGTCACGAACACACTCGCGTCCGGGCTTCGGGCGAAGGACTGGAAATACCACGCGCGGCGCGAGGTTTCCCAGTCGAATGCAGCGGGGTCGGCGAATTCCGCTCGCCGGTCCTCGGTCGCATTCCAGATCAGCGTCTTCGGGCTTGCGTCGGTATGCGGTCCTGCAAAGCCGAGCACGTGCTGACCCTCTTGCTTCAGGTTCCAGCTGTGTCGGCTGGCCTCGAACGAACGACGCAAGAAAGTCGACCCGCTGTTGTTCGGGCCGATTACGAACAGGTGGGTATCGATTATCTGCGCAAGATCGTGTTGCGCGCCCAGATATCGGCCTTGCCGTCCGGCGGCTTGTATTTTGTTCATGGCACGCCGTAGTATGACGGTTCGGGTCGCTTCAACCGCTATCTGGAACGAGGATATAGGCGTCGCATGACGCCTGCGTGCGCACGGGGATTTCCGAAAGAGTGTTTTGCGGCCAGATCGATTTCCGCGCGCATGATTCTGGCGATTGCGTTGCCCGGATGCTGGCCCACGCCACATCCGTACGCGAAGACCCGGAGATCTGGGCCGATGCGCCCGCGCGGTTCGGCCTGCGTCCTTTGCTTGTGGACAACGCGGATCCGGCGGGCGAGGCAATTGCGATCGATTACGAGGCGCAATTGGCGGCAATCGGCGATGTGCGCCTCGATAACCGCGAGGATTTGCGGCGCGAACTGGACGCGCCTGCTGGATCGACCGACCTAACACTGGTCCTTGCGCTCTACCGCAAATCCTCGCGCGCCGGGCTCGATCGCCTCTATGGTGACTATGCATTCGTGATCTGGGATGCCCCTGCGAAGACCGCGATCTGCATGCGCGACCATATCGGAATCGCGCCCTTCTACTATTCTTGGCACGATGGACGCCTCGTCTTTTCCAGCCAGCTGGAGGCCCTGGCTTTGGGCAGTGGCATGCCGAGGGTGCCGGATCGCGCAAGCGTGGCCGATTTCCTCGACGACATGTCGAAATTGCCGCTCGACCGGACATTGCTGCGCGGGCTACGGCGGTTACCGGGGGCCCATCGGATGGCAGTCGGCGCTGACGGCCCGAATGTCGAACGCTGGTGGTTCCCGCAGCGCTGCGCGCCGGTGCGCCTTTCGTCGGATGCCGACTATGCCCGGGGCCTGCGCGAGAGACTGGAAGATGCAGTACGCGCCCGGATCCCCCGCCACGACGCGATCGGTGCGCATCTCACCGGCGGGCTCGATTCCTCCAGCGTGGCAACCATTGCCGCACGCGATCTGCGCGCGGAAGGTCGCCCCACCCCCCGCTGTTTTGCGTGGCAGCCCCCTCCCGCGCCCGGATCGAGCGAACTGGGCCACGAGCATCGCATCATCGAGTCTATAGTTCAGGCTGATGGGTTCGATGTTCGCTACCTAAGCCCCGAAGCGTGTGACTTCGTCGAGTGTCTTTCGATCGATCCCTTCGTGCGTCCGTACGATTCGGCTCTGACCCATGAACTGGGAGTAATGCGAGCGGCGCAGGACAATGGCATCCGGGTCATTCTGTCGGGCTGGGGAGGCGACGAGTGCGTTTCGTTCAACGGGCGCGGTACGTTTGCCGCGCTGCTGCTCACCGGTCGCCTCCCGCAATTCGCGCAGACGGCCCGGTCGGTAGGCCGCAATCCAGTTCGCACGGCGGCGGCTACGCTCAAAGAGCTCGCCCGCGCTTCCGCCGTGGACGCGACCTCTTTCCTCCCCGGCCGGTCGGCCAGGGGATTCCGTAACCGGTGGTTCCGCCCCTGGCACATGCGCGGCGGGCCCCCGACGATCGAGCGGCGTCCGTTGCGGGTGCGTGTCGCACTGCTCGAGCGGGGCCACATCCAGTCGCGCATCGAATGCTGGGCGGATAGCGGGGCCCGCCACGGGATCGCCTACCGTTACCCGCTGCTGGATCGCCGGCTGCTGGAGTATGCGCTCGGCCTTCCGATCGAGCAGTTCCGGCGAGGGAAGACGAACCGCTACGTCATGCGCAATGCAGTCTCGACGATCCTTCCCGAAAAGATAGCCTGGAACCCCGACAAGTCGGAGCCCGTCCGCGTCGAACGCTATATCGGCGCATTGACGAAGGCGATGGACGAAATCGGGGCACTACCCGCGTTCACCGAGCCCAATCCCGTGACCGAAAAGTTCGTGGATGTGGCGCGCGTCGAAGCAGCCTTGCATGCCGGGTCCCAGGCCATTCCCGGAAAGCGCCCACCATGGATTTTCGGCGCTTCCAGAGCGGTCCAGTTATTGGGGGCCAGATCGGTGTAAGCGAGCCCACCCGCCGATGCGTCTCCCCTTGGGGGCATTGAAACTGCCTGGCTACTGGCTTTGATTTAGAACTGCACGTCGACATGCACGTCCACCGTGTGGCTCATCCGCGACCCCGATCCGAGTCTCGTGCGATAGCCCGTGCCGATACCCCAGCCCTGAGCCAGTTGCAGGTCGAGCAGCAAACTCACATCGAGATGGTCTCGCGCGGTCCGACCGGCGAGGGTCGAATAGGTCAGCGAATTCAGGTCGGCATAGCCGAGCGACATGCTCGACCGGCCTGCGAAATCATAGCCGTACTCCCCGCGCAACTCAGGCCGCAGAAGGCCGAATGGCAGTTCGATCGTATCGTACGCGCGCAGCCCCAGATTGGCCGAAAGACCGTCAACCTGCTGGTCGCCATAGGCAAGGCTGTACACACCGGCGTCGAACTCCGTGAAGCTCTCGATCCGCGAACGCGAGAATTCGAGGCGCCCGTAAGGTGAGACCATCCAGTCATCCTCGCGACGCTCGTAGGCGAAGGTGATCGAGCCGAATAGCTGCGTGCCGCCCACGTCTCCGCTTGCGATGAGCCCTGTCGGAGTCACGAAGCGGATCGAATCGAATTCCAGGATACTGCCACCTAGCACACCGTCGATGAACAGGTCTGGTGCCGGCGTGAAGCTGCCATAAAGCGCCATGCTGTAGGCATCGGCACGACTGAGGCTGCCGTTTGCTCCGATCTCGGTCCGGTCGCGTCCATATCCTGCACCCACACCCCCGACAAAGCTGTCCGAGAACCGGTAATCGATGCCCGTGCTGACGCCGACCATGGTCGAATCCAGATCGACCATGCCGCCGCTGTCCTCCGCGAAGTTCACGAACCCGTTCGACCAGACGGCCACCGGCATATCCTGTGTGCCTTCGCCGGTCGACGGGGCCGATCCTTTGGTTTGACTGTTCGGCACAGGGGAGAGGCTGTCCTCGAACGTCAGGAATGCGGGGAGCAAGTGCCCGTAGTCGATCTGACCAGCCAGATTATCGGTTGCAGTCCGACCGAACCGATCCTCGGGTCGCGCGCGCGGTGTCGAGCGCTGATAGGCCATTCTCACATCCATGCTGGACGCGCGCCGATCGCCCTCGTCGTGCAGTTGCTCGAGACGACTGCGGAAATTGCGTTGCTGAATCTCGGCGAATCGCTTGGCCGCATCCGCGCGGGCGTTGATCAGTCCGGTGACCTCGCCATCCGTAGACGGATCCGGCCGGACAAGTTCGGCACGCGTCACCGCAACGGAATATTGCTGGGTCGTGCCATCGGCAGCGGTCACCACGACCGCAATCGGCGTCGTGCCGACCGGAAGCGCCACCGGTGCACTCGCGCTGCCTGAGGCGACCGCGTTGCCCGCGACCGTGATCGTGGCATCTGCGTCCGACGCACTCGGCGTCAGCGTAATCGCATCGACCTCATTGCCGACCGACACCGTGTAGCTCGCCTGCCCAGGATCGAACGCAGGGCTCAGCGCACCCTCGCTCACGGACAAGGCAGATAGCTGCGCATCGCTCGAGGCAGCACGCGTCACCGCAACCGTGTACTGCCGGGTCGTGCCATCCGGAGCGGTCACCACGACCGCAACCGACGTCGTGCCGACCGAAAGCGCCACCGGACCGCTCGCGCTGCCCGAGGCGACTGCGTTGCCCGCCACGGTGATCGTGGCATCTGCGTCCGAGGCGCTCGGAGTAAGCGTAATCGCATCGATCTCATTGCCGACCGAGACGGTGTAGCTCGCCTGCCCAGGATCGAACGCAGGGCTCAGCGCACCCTCGCTCACGGACAGGGCAGATAGCTGCGCATCGCTCGAGGCGGCGCGGGTCACTGCGACCGTGTACTGCCGGGTCGTGCCATCGGGAGCGGTCACCACCACCGCAATTGGCGTCGTGCCGACCGGAAGCGCAACCGGTGCACTCCCGCTGCCCGAGGCGACTGCGTTGCCCGCGACCGTGATCGTCGCATCTGCGTCCGAGCCGCTCGGGGTCAGCGTAATCGCATCGACCTCATTGCCGACCGAGAC
>NZ_JBCFZM010000005.1:0-170649 GCF_038594605.1 Citromicrobium bathyomarinum | reverse complement strand
CACTCCTACCGCCAAGGCTTCATCCTCGGCGACGGAACCGGAGCGGGCAAAGGACGGCAGATCGCCGCGGTCATCATGGATCGCTGGCTCGCAATCGAGCGCCGACATGTCTGGATCACCAAGAACGAGGCGCTGCTCGAAGATGCACGCCGCGACTGGGAAGCGCTTGGCGGGCTGCCGCTCGATCTCCAGCCGCTCTCGCGCTGGAAACTCGGCCAGCCCGTAACGATGTCCGAAGGCATTCTCTTCGTCACCTATCCGACGCTGCGCTCGGGCCGCGCCGAGGATACGCGGCTCGACCAGATCCTTGCCTGGGCGGGCGAGGATTTCGACGGCGTGATCGCTTTCGACGAAGCCCACGCCATGGCCAATGCTCTCGGCGGCTCGTCGGCCCGCGGCAAGGTCAAGGGCTCCGAACAGGGGATGGCGGGCCTCAGGCTGCAGAACCATCTCCCGCGCGCCCGCGTGCTCTACGCGTCTGCCACAGGTGCCTCGGATATCGCCAATCTCGGTTACACCTCCCGGCTCGGCCTTTGGGGACCCGAGACCGCCTTTCCGACCCACGAAGCGTTCATGACCGAAATTCGCGCCGGCGGCGTCGCGGCGATGGAGCTTGTCGCCCGCGACCTCAAGGCCCAGGGCCTCTATCTCGCCCGTGCGTTGTCCTTCGCCGGGGTCGAGTACGAAATCCTCGAGCACAGCCTGACCGAAGCGCAGGTGCGGATCTACGACGCCTATGCCGAGGCCTGGGCGATCATTCACCGCAACCTCGAAGCCGCGCTCGAAGCAACCCGCGTGGTCGACGAGGACAGCGGCGATACGCTCAATCGCAACGCCAAGGCTGCAGCGCTGTCGATCTTTGAAGGCACCAAGCAGCGCTTCTTTGCCCAGCTCCTGCTTTCGATGAAACTGCCCAGCCTGATCCCCGCGATGGAAGCGGCGCTTGGCGAAGACCATTCGGTAGTCGTGCAACTGGTCTCGACCGCCGAGGCCATGCTCGACCGGCGCCTTGCCGACCTGACCGTGGAAGAACGCGAAGCGCTCGATATCGATCTGTCCCCGCGTGAATACGTCATCGACTATCTTGCGAAGAGCTTCCCGGTGCGCCTGATGCAGGTCTTCGCCGACGAGGACGGCAATCTTCGCTCCGAGGCTATGAGCGACGAGGAGGGCAATCCCGTTTTCTGCCCCCGCGCCGTTGCCGCGCGCGATGCGCTGATCGAGCAGCTCTGCGCGCTGCCGCCCATCGCAACAGCACTCGACGCGATCATCGAGCACTTCGGAACCGACGCCGTGGCCGAAGTCACGGGCCGGACCCGCAGGCTTGTCCTCGGCCGTGATGGCCAGCAGCGCCTCGAACGGCGAAGCCCCAGTGCCAATGTCGCCGAAGCGCAAAGCTTCATGGAAGGGACCAAGCGCATCCTCGTTTTCTCTGATGCCGGCGGGACGGGGCGTTCCTATCATGCTGACCTTCATGCGAAGAACCAGCAGCGCCGGGTTCACTTCCTGCTCGAGCCGGGCTGGCGCGCCGACAACGCGATCCAGGGGCTCGGCCGCACCAACCGTACCAACCAGGCCTCCGCCCCGCTGTTCCGCCCGGTCACCACCAACGTGAAGGGCGAGCGCCGCTTCATATCGACCATTGCGCGAAGGCTCGACGCATTGGGCGCGCTCACGCGCGGCCAGCGCCAGACCGGCGGACAGAACCTGTTTGACCCGGCCGACAATCTTGAAAGCCACTATGCGCGCGACGCGCTCAGCCGCTGGTTCCAGCTGCTCTATGACGGTAAGCTCGAAGCCAACACCTTTGGCAACTTCGTCGAGCGCACCGGCCTCCGGCTCGAAAACCCCGATGGCGGGCTGACCGACAGTCTCCCCACGATCCAGCGCTGGCTCAATCGCATCCTCGCGCTGCCGATTGCGCTCCAGAACGCCATATTCGATGAATATCTCGGCCTCGTCGAAGCGCGGATCGAAGCCGCGCGCGAGGCTGGAACGCTCGACCAGGGACTGGAAACCGTGAGGGTCGATCGTTTTACGGTCCTCGCCGATGAACTCCTGCGCACAGACTCTGTGACTGGAGCGGAAACCCGCCTCGTCTCGCTCGAAGTGACCAGGCACCTGCGCCCTCTGCGCTTGCAGCGCCTGATGCGGATGCATGAGATCGGGGGCCCGCATGCAATCCCGATGCGCAATGCGCGCTCGGGCAAGGTCGCACTGTCTGTTCCAGCCCGGCTCCTCATCGCCGACGACGGGGCCGTGATTGAACGTCGGCGCCTGCTCCGACCGCTCAAGTCAGCCAACTGGACCCTTGAGGCACTCGGTGAGAGCCCCTGGGAAGAAATCGGCGTCACCGCGTTCACCAGCGCCTGGCGGGCTGAGGAGGAGGAGGCTGTCACCTCGCCTGTAACCGAGCGCGTCCATCTCGCCACAGGGCTGCTGCTGCCAGTCTGGAAACGGTTGCCCGGCGATCATGTCCGCGTCACCCGGCTCGTTGCCGAGGACGGCCAGTCGATCATCGGCCGCGAAGTGCTCGATATCGATCTCGCTTCGATCGCCGATACCTTTGGCCTTTCCGGAGTTACCGGACCATCGGCAGAGCAAATCGGCGACCTCGTCCTCGTCAGCGGCAAACCGCTGGGCCTCGCAAGCCACGATGCCTTGACCGTAAAGCGCTCGCTGGTGGGAGGCGAGCAGCGCCTTGAACTGACCGGATTCTCGCCGGAACGCCTCGACTGGTACAAGGGCAAGGGCTGCTTCACCGAGATCATCCGTTACCGCACGCGGCTATTTGCACCGGTGTCGAGAGCAAGCGAGATCCTCCAAAGCATCGCAATCGAGCCTTGAACTTCTCATTTGCCCTAAACTGGTCTATATAGAGACCAAATTCAGTCCTAAGGTGTTCTATGAAGCTGGACCAGCGCATCAAACCGATCAGCTATCTGAAGGCCCACAGCGCCGAAATTATCCGGGAGATTGGAGATGGCGCCGGGCCAATGGTCATCACGCAGAATGGCGAAGCCAAGGCAGTTCTGCAGGATGTCGCCAGCTACGAGCGCGCACAAGAAACGCTCGCTCTGCTTAAACTTCTGGCGCTCGGACAGGCCGATGTTGCCGCCGGTCGGACCCGCCCGGTGGCAGGCCTCGCGGATCGCGTACGAGGTAAGTCAAACTGAATGATGGCGGCCGCTGTAGCGATCGAGATCACCTCCGGTGCGGAGCGCGATCTGGTGGGTATCTGGCAGCGCCGCCTGACGCAGCGCGGGCCGGATGGCGACGATGGTGCGGACGCACTGCTCGATGACCTTGTCGCGTCTATCGGCTCCCTTGTGAACAATCCTGAGAAAGGACCGGTTCCACCGGAACTTGAGGCTCTCGGGATCACCGACTTTCGGCAATTGTCGCGCTTTCCGTTCCGCATCATCTACGGGTATCAGCCTGAGCCAGCACCCGGTCAGGTGACCGTGTTCGTAATTGCTGATGCGCGTCGGGATTTTCGGACGCTTCTCGAAGAGCGCTTGCTCAGCAGCGGACAGGCATAGGCTCCGCCAAAGAGGTCAGGGTCCGAATGAATCTGAGCGCTGCCTCCGATTGCGCCCTAGTTTCCCTTCCTCTCCTCCCCTCCGTGTGACTGAATGAATCGACAAGTTCCCGTGTCGCGTAGCGTCAGAGCCTGATCACGTCCTTCCTTAAGTCCGGGCGACTAATCTGCCTGTGCCCGGTGCTGACTGGCCTGCGGATGAGTTCGCGCATCGAGAACAACTGCTCTCATGGACGGATCTCAGCCGATCCCTGATCGCCCCATCCCGGTCGTATAGATGGTCGCCACAGCCATTGAAGAGAGTGGAGGGAGCCCTTTGGGCTTGTGGGCCTCGTGATCCTCACCTGCGCCTTCATTCCATCAGGAGAACACCCATGATCCAGTCGATTCCCTTGAAGAAGCTCGTCCCGAGCCCGCGCAACGTTCGCAAGTCGAGCGATGTGCTGGCTGACCTCCAGCTGCGGGCAGACATTGGTGCGCGCGGTCTGCTGCAGAACCTCGTCGTGCGCAAAGGAAAGCGCGGCAAGTTCGAGGTCGAGGCCGGCGGCCGGCGTCTCGCCGCGCTGCAGGCACTGGCCGAAGAGGGCCCCTTGTCCGAAAGCCATGAGGTCACCTGCCTCGTCATCGAAGGCGAGGAAAGCGAAGTTCGCGAGGCCAGCCTTGCCGAGAACTTCCAGCGTCTCGCGATGAACCCGGCCGACGAAGCGCAGGCTTTCGCGGCGATCATCGAGGCAGGCGCTACCACCGAAGACGTGGCGCGCCGCTTCGGCCTCACCGTCCGATTCGTCGAAGGGCGTCTGCGCTTAGCAAGTCTCGCACCCTGCGTCTTCGAAGCGCTCGCCGAAGGCACGATTACGCTCGACATGGCCAAAGCCTACGGCGCGATCTCCGACGTGGAGCGCCAAGCGCATGTCTATGCCGAGCTGCAGGACGCCTGGTACCAGATCACGCCTGACACGATCCGCCGCATGGTGCTCGACGCAACTGTTCGTGGCTCCGATCCGCGAGCGGTTCTCGTCGGACGCGATGCCTACCTCACTGCGGGTGGCCGGATCGAACGCGAACTGTTCGACGACGATGCCAGCGAAAGCTGGATCGATGTCGCGCTGCTCGAGGACCTCGCACACAAGGCCATGGAAGAAGCCGCAGAAAAGGTCGCGATCGAATATGGCCTTGCCTGGGTTCGGCCGACGCTTGGCACCTATGTCAGTCATGACCTTGTCGACGGCCTCAATCGCTTGCCCTGCGAGCCTGCGCCAATGACCGACCGGGAAGTGCAGGAGCTCGGCGAGCTCGAGGCCGACTGCGACCGCGTCGCCGCCGTGCTCGAAGACGAGGAAAGCGATGAAGACCAGGTCGCCAAGGCAGAACAGGAACTCGTCGTCATCGACCGCGCCATGCGCGCGATCAATGACCGGCCGCCGGTACTCGCCGACGAACTGAAACCGGAGGCCGGCGCCTTCCTCGTCCTCTCGCGCAATGGCGAGCCGACCTTGGTCCCACAGTACTACACCGAAACCGAAGTCATCGCTGACGAAGGCGTTGTCGAGGCCATCGAGGAAAGTGGCGCGGCAAAGCCCAAAGGAAGTTCGCTGTCGCAACGCCTACTCGACGAACTGGCCATGCAGCGCCGCGATATCCTGGCGATCCACCTCGCCAACGATCCGGCACTGGCGCTCGACTTCATGGTCTTCACGCTCGCAGATGCAGATGGACACGACTGGCGCGCCAAGAATGCGTCGACGCTGCTCGGATCGGTTGCGGCTGGGCCTGTCACCGGGTTCGAGGCCAAGGATGCACCGGCGAGCGCTGCCTTGGCCGAGTTCGCCGGGTCGCTCGATGAAAGCTGGCGTGCTGGTGAAAGCGATGTCGAGCGGTTTGCCAGGTTCCGGGCGCTTTCCGACGAGGCACGCTCGGACTGGCTTGGCCATGTCGTCTCGCGCACTCTGGTTGCCAGCCTTGCCTGCCAAGGGGAGCGCTCGGTGCCACTGCACGAGGAGCTGGGCTCACTGCTCGAAATCGAGACCGCACACTGGTGGCGTCCCACGGCGGCGAACTACTTCGATCGTGTGGCCAAGGCTCGCACGCTCGAGGCGCTCGATGCCGCCGGTGGTCCCGAACTCGTCAGTCGCTATGCCGCATCGAAGAAGGCCGAACTGGCGAGCGCTGCCGAGCGCATATTCTCCGGCAACTTCATCGGTGAGGCCGAGGTCAAGGAACGGGCACAGGCTTGGGTTCCGCCGATGATGCGTTTCGCCGGTTCCGAGCAGGTCGCACCGGTTGCCGCTGAAGGTGACGAGCCGGTCAGCGACGACGCGACTGACGAAATTGCCGAGCAGGCTGCCTGACCCCTCCTGACAGGTCTAGGTCACTCGGCGGGCGGTCCGTCCCAATCGGGACGGGCCGCCTTTTCCATGTCAAATTTTCGGCCGGTTGAAGACGGTCCGCTTTTAGGTGGCTGAATGCTGAAAGCTGCCGTTCGGCTAACGACCCTAAGCGCGGTTGTTTAACTTGAGCGGAAACTACCTCGAAAGCGGACGCCCGAAAATCAAATCAGCACCTTCTTGAGATAGTGCGAAGAGTGTCCCTTGGGTCGGTTGGAAAGGGTCGCCATGTGGTTGTAGCCGTTCTTTTCGTAGAATGGCCTTGCCTGCCAGCTGGTCGTTTCAACTAAAGCATTTTCGCAACCATTGTCGCGCGCAAAAGCCTCGGCTTTCTGTATCAGCTTACGCCCGATTCCACTGCCGCGCGCAGTCTCGGAAATCCAAAGAAGTTCGATGTGAAGGGTATTCCAATAGCATGTTGCGCGGATGCCACCTTGTAATGATCCCTCGTCATCTCGAGCCATCACGTGAAACCGCTTCTCTTCCTCGGCCGGCTCGAGATCGCGAACGGTTTCTTCGTTGAATGACTTAATCCCGCGACTGAGCAGGTCCGCCTCAGCTTTCGAAGGGTTCCGCTCGATCTCGATGTTCACTGTAGGTCCTCAAAACTGACTGGTAGGTGTTTTTATGTCTGCTTTGACCAAAATAAACAACAAATTAGACATTCCGTTCCCCCCGTTTCAGACCTTTCCGCGTGTTGTCGGAGCGCCTCAAAGCTGATTGTCCGCTAATCGCACACACACGATAAAAGCGGCCCGACTGCAAAAGCGGCCCGACTGCAAACGAGTCCTAATCGGACATTCGCGGTAATCATTACCGAAGCAAAGCTGCCGGGCCGCTTTCAGGCATCCGCAGGAAGCCTGAACGTCCCGAATTGAGGGCGCATTGCGGTCATCATTGAAGGAGAGAGGAGGGAGCTTTGCTCTTCCTGAGCCGGGACAACTCCGTTCCGGCGATCAGGAGATCTCCCATGACCAAGTCCCGCCGCACCGTTTCGACATCGCCTGCCCAGCGCATCTCCGCCGCGATCATCGAAAAGCTCGAGCAAGGCACAAAGCCCTGGGTCAAGCCGTGGCGCGGTGTGCCCGTCTCGCGGCCCTTGCGCTCCTGCGGGACGCCTTATCGCGGAATGAACACCTTTTGGCTCTGGATGGTGGCCGATGGCTGCGGTTTCGCTTCGCCGTACTGGATGACGTACCGCCAGTGCCAGAAGCTAGGCGGACAGGTCCGCAAGGGCGAGAAATCGACCATCGCGATCTTCTACAAGAGCTATACCAAGGAGGTCGAGAACGCCGAAGGCGACACGGACACCGAGAACCGGCGCGTGCTCAAGGCCTATGCCGTGTTCAACGCGGACCAGTGCGACGGCCTCCCCGCATTCTATCATCCCAAGCCGCTGGTTGCCGCGCTCGAGCCTGAAGGACGCGAAGACCGGCTCGATGCCTTCTTCGGTCAAGTCGGCGCAGACCTGCGCCATCATGGTGCCCAGGCCTACTACGAACCGCTGCGCGACCGCGTCACGATGCCGCCAGCCGAACTCTTCGAAGCCTATGACCACTACTACGCGACGCTTGCACACGAGCTGTCGCACTGGACGGGGCATTCCTCGCGGCTCGACCGCGATCTCAAGAACCGCTTCGGCAGCGACGCCTATGCTGCCGAAGAACTGATCGCCGAACTGTCCTCGGCCATCCTTGGGGCAGAACTGGGTCTGCCGGTCACCCACCTCGACCATCACGCCAGCTACATCGCGTCCTGGCTCAAGATCCTCAAATCGGATGAGCGCGCGATCCTGACCGCTGCGGCCAAGGCCGAGGAAGCGGCCAGCCTGTTGCTTGACCTTGGGGGTCACCAATCCAACGAAAGCGAGCCCGACATTGATCTCGCTGATGCAGCCTGAGGAGCAGTGAGATGGGACGTTCTGTCAGTTATCCGGCCGGATCCGTGGTTGCCTTTCGTCTGCTCGACGACGGCGAAGACGCAGATGTCGACTGGGCCTACGAGTGCCTCGTCGACGAGATCATCGATACTGCGAAGGCGACCTTTCCTTCCTTTGAACGCTTCGAAGGATGGCGCGGCCGCGAGGATTGCATCCTCCTGCGGAACGCCTTCGCCGATTGCGGCATATCGACATATTGCGGGCTCGCCGCGATCTGGCTCGCCGAGCGCGATGACGCTCGCTACTGGGAAGCCGATCTCTACAACCCGCGCGTGCCGAGGGCACGGCATTGGCTCGCCCAGGTGTCAGGAAGGTTCATCGACCTGTTCGGCGAGCTGCGCCTGGTAGGTCGGTTCTCGAATGGCGAAGCGATCTTCGAGCGCTCCTGCCCTGATAGCGACGTCGGGTCCTGATCCTGCCTCATCCCTGTCCGCCGGGAGAGGCCCTTGGGCCGGTCGGGGCGCGCCGCAACCTGCGGCCCGTCGGCCCGTGTTGCCCGCGCCAGCCTAGGGCCGCAGGTTTCCCGCTGCGCGGTGCGTCTCGCCCCTTCTCCCGGCCCTGATCGGGCTCCGGCGGACAGGGTCGAGGCAATGGTGCCTCCTCTCCTTGTCCCCGCGATCAGGAGACAACGCATGTACGACAGCTTCATCGACCAGTTGAGCGGCCTCGACCTCTCAGGCCTCAGCATCAGGCCAGCTCCCTTCAACGAAACCGATTTTCCCTGCGAGGACGCGATCGAGCAGACGCTTAATGCCGTATGGTCCGACCTCTTCGCGATGTTTTCCGACACGGCCCTGGAAGCTGATGCCGAGGACATTGCCTGGGGTTTCGTCAATCTCTTCCACCGTGCAGCAAGTCGGAAGTCTTCGCGGCTCGACCGCGCCAGCGACGAAATTCGAGCATTGCTAGCTTCTGCCGACGGCTCGGAAGTACACACGAGCAATCTGGAAGAGCAGGTCGAACGTGCCCAGGCCGCCGAAGCCAGCATGGTCGCATTCGAGAAAATGCGCGAAACCGCCGCTACGCTCTATCTTGAAGAGATCGGATCGTCCTGGCGTCCCACGACCGGTTCGCGTTCGAACCACGCTGCCCATATGACGTCCGCTGTCGTCAATGCACGTGACTTCCTGCGGGCTCGTGCAGAGCGCCGCCGGGATGCCAATACACCGCAAGGCACGCCAATCGTCTTTTCCGGTGGCCGGTCTTCGTTTGCCACCGCGGAAGACGCCAAGGCTTTCGCCTCCAAGGTCTGGTCAACGCTCGACAAGGTACGTGATCATGTGCCCGACATGTTTCTGGTGCACGGCGGCGACACCAAAGGCGTTGATCGGCTTGCGGCCAGCTGGGCCGAACGGCACGATATACAGCAATTGGTATTTTCACTCGACAGACGGCTGGGGGCACGAGCCGGGTTCAAGCGCAATGAGCAGATGCTTCAGATGAATCCGCGCTATGTGGTCGCGCTTCCCGGCAATGGCGTTCTTGAGCGTCTAGTGATTGACGCCAAGGCCCGGCGTATCACCGTCGTTGACCGGCGCAGCTTGGGTGCAAGCATCCCAAAACGATATGATTGAACGTCGAACTTGCTACGCGCCGGCGACGATTATGTCGCTGGCGCGCTAATTGGTTCTTGTTTCGTGCGGTAGGCCAGCTGCCTCTTGCAGTCCGATGCAAATTCGCCTGGCTTTACGCCCCCGCCGGGTCCTCCTTCGACAATATAAGAGCACTGGTGTTGTGTTATAGTATCACAATAATGGATCTACGCTGACAGAATATTACACTAGGCAGCTCGGTTTGTCTTTGCTAATGGCGGCCCAAATTCATGACTTACAGTTATCGCCGCCTTGTCCTCAACCCGCTCGTCGTCCTGCTCATGCTGGTCGCGATGATCTTTGCGACTGCGGCGGATGCAGCTGCCTGCGGCTCGGAAGTGGCTCCGGGCGATGCGGCGGCATGGATTGCAGCTGACGAGGGATCGGCAACCTCAGATGTCGATGGCGATCAGGGCGATCCCGAAGTGCCAGCCGATCAACACGGCGTTTGCGGTCATGGTCATTGTCATCACGGCGCGAGCTTTGCTGGCGGAATCCACAAAGAACAGGTTCCACTTGCGTCGGTCATTCTTGCAGCGCCTCCTGTTGCGGCATCCGTCTCGGATGTCAGTACCCGACTGAAACGTCCTCCTCGCGACTGACAATCGTCGTTGCGCTGCCCCGGTGCAGCGCCCGTTCGATTGTTAGCAGAGGAATTCTTCCAAAATGTCAGCCATTTATTGGCGAGACACCCTGATTGCAGGGTTGTTTCTCGTCGCAACAGCCACGTCCGTGGCCGCGCAGGAGCAGGAGCTTCTGACGCTTGAAGACGCGCTGAGCCGCTCAGGTGTAACGGGCGAAGTCGATGCAATCTCCGCGAACCCGCGTATGGTGGGACCGCGCGCCGAAGCGGATGCCGCTCGCTCGCTCGTCAGGCAGGCGCGTCTCCGACCGAACCCCGAAGTTTCGCTCGAGGTCGAGAATATCGCCGGAAGCGGCGCTTTTTCCGGACTGCGGGCTACCGAATACACGCTTGCGGTGGGGCAGCGCCTTGAACTTGGCAACAAGCGGGGGGCCCGGGTCGAAGCTGCCCGGGCGCAAGCACAGCTTGCAAACCTTCGCGCCGACCTGTCCGATGTCGAACTCGGCTACCTCGTCCGCGAGCGATATGTCGCAGCGGCGGCCGCTGCATCGCGCGTGGAACTGGCCCGCGATGTGGTCGAACGGAACGAAGAGCTCGCCCGCATTGCAGGACTGCTGGTCGAAGTAGGCCGTGAGCCACCTTTGCGCGCCTTGCGTGCAGAGGCGGCCCTGGCAGAGGCGCGCGCCGAATTGCAAGCGTCTCAAGCGGCCAGTCTCGCGACGCGCACTGCTCTCGCTTCTCTCTGGGGCGTTCAGGACGTGCCCCCTGTAGTCCCGGCGGACTTTCCGGACATCCGGCCACCTGGAGCTGCACTGGCTGCGGCGAGCGGGCTCCAGTTGCGGGTGGCGCGCGCTGAAAGCAGGGCTGCTGCGGCAGATATCGATCGTGAGCGCAGCTTGCGCGTTCCCGATCCGGTCGTCTCCGCCGGTGTGCGCCGTTTCGAAGAAAGCAACGACAGCGCATTCCTTGTAGGCGTCTCGATCCCGCTTCCGTTCAGCAATCGCAATCAGGGCAATATCGCGGCTGCAGAAGCGAGGCTTCGAGCCGCAAATGCACGCGAGGCCGTGGCACTGGCGGATTTTGAACAATCAGTAACCCGGGCGCGGGCGCAGTATCTCGCTGCTGAGGCGCGCGTCGAAACGCTTTCCCGGACATCGCTGCCCCAGGCCGAAGAGGCGCTGCGGCTTGTCCGCATCGGCTACCGCAACGGCCGCTTTCCGTTGATCGAGGTGTTGAGCGCTGCCGAAGCGCGCGATGCAATTCGTGAAGCCTTGATCGCTGCCCAGCAGGACCGGGGGCAGGCTGCTGCCGAATTGATCCGGCTGGCCGCACAATGAGGAATATTCAAATGAACCGCAAGAAACTGGCGATCATCGCCGGAATCGTCATTCTCGCTGCAGCTTTGCTGCTGATGCTCTGGCCTGACAGTGAAGTCGAAACCGGTGGCGTCGAAGAAGCAGCCGACACAGAATTGCCAGAGGGCCTCGTTCTGATCGGCGAAGAACAGATTCGGGCTGCCGAAATTGTAATCGGTACTGTACGTTATGGTGCATCCGTCGACCTGGTATTTCCGGCCACGATAGCCGCTAGTCCGACCGCAAGTGCGCGTATCGATGCGCGCGCATCGGGTGTGGTACGCACTGTGGGCAAGACGCTTGGTGATTATGTCCGCCAGGGCGAGACCGTTGCACGGATTGAAAGCGCCGATGCTGCTGCGCTCGCCTCGCAGCTCAGTGCAGCTCGTGCTCGCGTGACCGAACTGTCGTCGGCATTTGATCGTGAACGTCGCCTTTTCGAAGCGAATGTAACTGCCCGGCAGGATCTCGAAGCTGCCCGTGCCAACCTCGATGTTGCCCGTTCCGAGCTTAACCGGGCCCAGGCCGCGGTCAGCGCTGCCGGGGTAAGCGGTGACGGTCGGTCGCTCGCCGTCACTAGTCCCCTATCCGGACGCGTCACGGCTGCGCCGATCGTACTCGGCTCCTTCGTCGATGCCGGCGAGGAACTGTATCAGATCGTCAATCCGAACGGTCTCCAGGTCGAAGTCGCACTACCTTCGGAAGATGCCTCGCGCATCCAGCCCGGCGATGAGGCAGCACTGATTGTTGGCGATGGTCGCGAGATCGGCGCGCGCGTACGCTCTGTCACGCCTTCGCTCGATCCTGAAAGCCGAAGCGCGACAGCTGTTCTCAGCATCTCGCGCGCTGTTCCAGGTCTTCAGCCTGGCTCGTTCCTTCAGGCTCGTATCCGCCCTTCGGGAGAAGTGGATCAGACCCTTATCGCGGTTCCTGAAGATGCAGTGCAGGCGTTCGAGGGACGCGACGTCGTGTTTGTCCGAACGCGTCGCGGCTTCCAGGCGCGCGCGGTAGAAACTGGCAGCCGTTCCGCTGGAATGGTGACGATCCTGTCCGGGCTTGAGCCGGGCCAGCAGATCGCAACTGCCAACGCCTTCCTGCTGAAAGCCGAGCTCGAAAAGGAGGGCGCAGAACATGGCCATTGATCAAACGTCGTCCCATTCGGACGAGGGTAGCCACCACCATGGCCTGATCGGGATGATTCTCGATGTTGCCGTGCGATTCCGCTGGGCGATTATCGTCCTCACCATTTTCGCGGCAATCTATGGCGCATTCAATCTGTTGCGCCTGCCGATCGACGCGGTGCCGGATATCACCAACACACAGGTGCAGATCAATACCAGCGCGGCTGCGCTTTCGCCTTCGCAGGTGGAGACGCAGGTGACCTTTCCAATCGAAACCGGGCTTGCCGGGATCGAGGGATTGGAGATGACCCGATCGATTTCGCGCAACGGCTTCAGCCAGGTCACCGCCATCTTCGAGGAAGGCACCGACATCTACTTCGCTCGCCAACAGGTGAACGAACGTCTCGCGCCGATCGGCGCCTCGCTGCCTGAAGGGGCGGAGCCGACCATGGGGCCAATTTCCACCGGGCTTGGCGAAGTGCTCATGTATACGATCGAATACGAGCATCCCGGCGGCAAGGGAGCGACCACAGGCGGCCAGACTGGCTGGCAAAGAGATGGCAGCTTCATAACCGAGCGCGGCGACCGGCTGGAAAGCGAGGTCGCCAAGGCTGCCTATCTGCGCACTGTGCAGGACTGGGTCGTGGCACCCCTCATGCGCTCGATCGACGGCGTGGCCGGGGTCGATTCCATCGGTGGATTCGAGAAGCAATTCCTCGTTCAGCCCGACCCGGCACGGCTTACAGGCTACGGCCTGTCTTTCGACTCCCTGATCAATGCGCTCGAGGCCGCCAATCTCGCGGCGGGCGCCAATTTCGTGGACCGGGCCGATGAAGCCCTGCTCGTTCGCGTCGATGCCCGACTGGGCGGAATCGCCGATATCGAGGAGGCTGTCGTCGCGACGCGCGAGGGTGTACCCATCCGCATCGGCGATGTAGCGAATGTCGAAATCGGGGGCGATCTGCGCACGGGGGCTGCTTCGCTGAATGGCGAGGAAGCGGTCGTCGGCACTGTGTTGATGCGCAGCGGAGAGAACAGCCGCACCGTATCGGCTCAGGCGGCAGACCGACTGGAAGAGGTGCGCGCATCGCTACCCGACGGCGTGGTGGCAGAAATTGTCTATAACCGCTCTTCGCTTGTCGATGCGACGATCGCCACGGTCGAAAAAAACCTAGTCGAGGGCGCCTTGCTGGTTATCGCGGTGCTGTTCCTCCTGCTCGGCAATATCCGGGCCGCCATCATCGCGGCCCTGGTCATCCCGATCTCGATGCTGATGGCGGCCATCGGCATGAACAGGCTGGGCGTCTCGGGCAATTTGATGAGCCTCGGCGCGCTCGACTTCGGCCTGATCGTCGATGGCGCGGTGATCATCGTCGAGAACAGTGTCGCGCGGCTTGCCGCGCGCCAGCATCGCGAAGGCCGGCTGCTCAGCCTGGGCGAACGCCTTACCGAGACGCGGCTTGCCGCGCAGGAGATGATCAAGCCGACGGTCTACGGACAGGCAATTATTTTGCTGGTCTATGCGCCGCTGCTCACCTTCACCGGGGTCGAGGGCAAGACGTTTTCGCCAATGGCGATTACGGTCATGCTAGCGCTGGCTTCGGCCTTTGTGCTGTCACTCACCTTCGTGCCCGCCATGATCGCGGTCCTGCTTAACAAGAAGCTGACCGAGAAGGAGGTGAAACCGATCCGTATGGCAAAGGGTCGCTACCGTCCCGCTATTCGCAAGACCATTGCGCGCCCTTGGCCGGTTATCGGTGCTGGTGCTGGCCTGTTTGCAGTCGCGGCAATAATGTTCGGCTTTCTTGGCAGTGAGTTCACTCCCCAGCTCGACGAGCGCGACATAGCGGTGCAATCGCTTCGGATTCCTTCGACCTCGCTTGAACGCTCGTTGGCGATGCAGCGGCGGGTCGAAGACAGGCTCGAGGAGTTTCCGCAGGTCGAGCTGGTCTTCTCGCGAACCGGTACGGCAGAGGTCGCCAGCGATCCCATGCCGCCCAACGCATCGGATGCCTATGTCATTCTGAAACCGCGTGAGGAGTGGCCAGACCCGGATTTGCCAAAGGATGAACTCGTTGGCGAGATGGAGAGTGCACTTGGCGGTCTTGTCGGGAACCTGTACGAGTTCAGTCAGCCTATCGAACTGCGTTTCAACGAACTGATCGCAGGCGTACGCGGCGATGTGGCGGTCAAACTGTACGGCGACGATCTCACCGCACTGACCGAAGCGGCGGGCGACGTTGCAGGCGTACTTCGCGCTGTCGAGGGTGCGGCCGATGTGAAGGTGCAGCAGGTGACGGGCTTTCCGACGCTCGACATCGCTTTCGATCGTCCCACCATCGCGCGGTACGGTCTCACGGTCGAGGACGTGGCGCAATCCGTTGCCATCGCGCTTGGCGGCCGACCGGCGGGCCTGGTGTTCGAAGGCGACCGCCGCTTCGATGTCGTCGTCCGCTTGGCAGACGCAACGCGCGACGATTTCGACCAGCTAGGAGCCCTGCCGATCGTCCTTGAAAACGGCGTCACGGTTCCGCTGCGAACGCTGGCCGATTTTGAGGTTGTTGATGGTCTCGCCGAAGTCCGGCGCGAACAGGGTCGCCGGCTCGTCATCGTTTCCGCCAACGTCCGCGAACGCGATCTCGGTTCCTTCGTCGAAGAAGCGCAGGAAGGTGTTTCGGCCCAGGTCGATCTGCCCCCTGCCTCCTTCATCGAGTGGGGCGGGCAGTATCAGAACCTGCAGGAAGCGCAGGCTCGGCTCGCGATCGTGGTGCCCATCTGCTTCGCCGTTGTCCTGCTCCTGCTGTACATGGCGCTTGGTGGATGGGTTCCGGCCCTGGCGGTGTTCAGCGCCATCCCGATGGCCTTGGCGGGCGGTGTGTTTGCTCTCGTGTTAAGAGGCATGCCCTTCTCGGTATCGGCGGCGGTTGGCTTCATTGCCCTGTCCGGTGTGGCTGTGCTCAACGGTCTCGTCATGATGACTGCAATCCGGCAGCGCCTTGAAAGCGGTATGCCGCTTGATGAGGCAATCGCCGATGGTGCGCTCGCGCGCCTGAGGCCGGTGTTGATGACCGCGCTGGTGGCCTCGCTCGGCTTTGTACCCATGGCTCTCGCAACCGGAACAGGGGCCGAAGTGCAGCGTCCTTTGGCTACGGTCGTCATTGGCGGTCTGATCACGGCGACCGCGCTCACGCTGTTCGTCCTACCCGCAATCGCGCGGCTTGTACTGCACCGTTCCGACGACGGGCGGAGCTGGCGCGAGAAGTGGTGGGACCGTCCGCGTCGCAATGTGACGAGCGATGAAGAGGCCGAGCTGAAGGACATCGCATGACCGATCGGGAAAGGAGAATACGGTGCTGGCACTGAAGGAAGAGAACGGACTGCTCTGGATACGCGCCGGAGGCAGGCTTGGGGATGAAGACTATGACCGCTTTGTTCCCCAATTCGAACGTATCGCAGAGCGCGAGGCCGGCACCGTCCCGATGGTAATCGAGCTCGCGCCTGACTTTTCGGGCTGGGACCTCGGAGGTCTCTGGCGCGATCTCAAGTTCGACGTCCGGCATAAGGACTGCTTCGGCCGGATCGCCATAATCGGCGACAGCAAATGGGAAGAGTGGGGCACGAAAATGTCATCCTCGCTCTTCCGCGCCGAAATGAAGTTCTTCCGGCCATCACAGCGTAGTCATGCGGAAAGCTGGGTACGAACCGGGGAGGACACAGCATGAGTGGCGGTCATGAGGTCGATGCCGGGTCGCCCGAAAAGCGCAAGACCCTGTGGGTTGTCCTGTGGCTTAACGTCGCCATCGCGATCGGCTTCTTCGCGGTCGGATATTTTGCCGATTCCAACGCGCTGTTGGCAAACGGCCTCGATAATTCATCGGATGCAATCGTTTATGCGCTCAGCCTGCTTGCGCTAACCCGCTCGCGGACCTGGAAACGCGGGGCCGCGCGTTTCTCCGGCATCATGCTGCTGGTCTTCTCCGCTGGGGTCATTTTCGATGCTTACCGACGGTTCGTGGAAGGTTCCGATCCGGGCGGCATGCTGATGATGGCGATGGCGTTCGTCGCGGGACTGGTGAATCTCTATTGCCTGCGCCTGTTGCAGAAGGTGGAGAACAAGGACGTCAATATGCGGGCGGCGACAACCTTCAGCTTCAACGACTTCATCTCCAATGGCGGGATCATCATCGCCGGCATCGTTGTGCTGATTACCGGTGCCAACTGGCCCGACCTAGTGGTCGGAATAGCGGTCGCCTGCATAGCGCTTTACGGCGGAGTGCAGATCCTGCGCGATACGCATATGGATGTGCACGACGAGGCGGGAACCGTCCACGGCGAGAAGAGGAATTGACGCTAATCGATACCTTGTTTGCCGCGCAGGACCTTTCGCGGGTCCTTGTCCTGGCGATGCTATCAGGCATCGGGGTCATGATTGGCGGCAAATTGGCAAAAGGCAGTTGGAGCTTCCTGCATCCGCTCCTGCCGGGCGGCGTTTCGGGTGCTTTTGCCGCCCTTGCCGTCTTGCTAACTCTTCCGCTGGGACAATCTCCTCTCACCCGCTGGACACTCACTGGTTTGATGCTGGCGGGCGGCCTGCTGCTTCTGATTTTCAACGAGCTTGGTCGATACGCAAAACTCAGACCGGATGATGACGGACCTGAGCGATGCTCCGATAGGCCAACCCTGGTACGTCGCATCTCGGTGTCGATGGCGTCCGATATCCTGCCTTACAGCGTTATCTTGGGTGCTGCCGCTGCTGCATCCGCGACGACAGCAATGGCGGTGTCTGCAGCGCTTGTTTTTGCGAACCTGGAAATAGGACGCCAGGCGATCGATGAATACCGATCCGCCCAAGTGAGCAGGATGGACCAGCTTGCGCTACTTGTCCTCTTTTCCCTGTTTTTCATCGGGATCGCTCTCTTGACCTTTTGGGCGCTGCACGGATTCACCGACAACGGGCGAGGTTGGCTAGCGGCTATTATCCCGGGCTTTCTTATAGTTGCATCGGCGCGCGCGCTGCTTCGCATGGGAACCGGATCGGTCGCCGCCAATCATATTACGCTCCTGGCATTCGTCGGAGGGTTCGCGCTGCTCGGCCTCGCGATCTCGGCGCTTGGAGAACTGTCGCGCGAACTCGATGTCTCGAACAGCACGTTCCAGCATTCCCCCGCGCAGTCCGTCACGACGACCAAGAGAACAGAAAAAGGAGGCAGGTAGTGGCACAATCGGGCGGTCATGCCGGGCACAGTCACGGCGAAGAAAGCATGAGCGACGGCCGCCTTGTATTGGCCGTCGCCCTCAACGTCCTGCTGACTGTCGCCCAGATCATCGGGGGGATATTGTCGGGTTCGCTCGCACTGATCGCCGATGCGCTGCACAATTTCAGCGACGCGGCATCGCTTGGACTGGCTCTGTTTGCGAGGCGGATCGGGCGCCGGCCAGCCGACAAGCTTATGACCTTCGGCTATGCTCGTGCGGAAGTCGTGGCGGCGCTCATCAATCTGACGACTTTGCTTATCATCGGTTTCTATCTGCTCGTCGAGGCGATCAACCGTTTCGCAGACCCTCAACCCGTTGAGGGGTGGACCGTAATCTGGGTCGCCGGGATAGCGCTGGTGATCGACGTGGTTACGGCGGTGATGGTTTACGCCAGCTCGAAGAACTCCCTCAACATGAAAGCCGCCTTTCTGCACAATGTGTCCGATGCGCTGGCGTCGGTCGGTGTGATCGTGGCTGGCGTACTCATTCTGCGATACGAACTTTATATTGCCGATCTGATCATCACTGTGGTCATTGCTGCCTATGTGATCTGGCAGGGCGTCACTTTGTTGCCTCGCACGGTGCGGCTCTTGATGGGTGCGGTGCCGGACGAAAGCGAGTTCGATCGCATTGTGAGCGACCTGCGTGACACAGAAGGCGTGGCCGACGTCCATCACGTCCATGTCTGGAGCATCAGTGAGCATTATCGCGCGCTTGAGGCGCATATCGTTCCTGCCGAATCTTCGTTGCAGGCTTTCGAGGATGTGAAGGCGCGGGCTCGCGGTATGCTCGAGACGCAGCACGCCATCGCCCATGCAACGTTCGAAGCCTGTCTCGCTGCAGACTGTGATCCCGACATGATCCCGGACCATCAGGTCGAGAAGAACCATCATCACGACCATGACCGCGACCATTGACAAGCGCGGCGATCGGGTCGGTCGCTGTGGGTAAGCTGCTTGGCAGCGCACGACATGAACCGCCCTGCAACCCGTAAAATGAGGACCAACGAATGAAAGCTTCCGATCTTATGGTCGCCGCGCTCGAGGCCGAGGGCGTCGAATATGTTTTCGCCGTTCCAGGCGAAGAGAACCTGGATCTCCTGGAATCGCTGCGAACTTCCGCCATCACGCTGGTTCTGGCCCGTCACGAACAGGGCGCTGGCTTCATGGCGGCGACCTATGGCCGCCTGACCGGCAAGGCAGGTGTGTGCCTGGCAACGCTCGGGCCTGGTGCCACGAACCTGACCACACCGGCGGCCTATGCCGCGCTCGGGGCCTTTCCGCTCGTCATTATTACTGGGCAGAAACCGATCAAGACATCGAAACAGGCCCAGTTCCAGATTGTCGACGTCGTTTCCCTGTTTACGCCGCTCTGCAAGGCTTCGACCCAGATCGTGAACGGCAATCGCATTCCCTCGCTCGTTCGCGAAGGTTTCCGTCTGGCGCAGGAAGAAAGGCCGGGCGCTGTACTGCTCGAGCTGCCGGAAGATATCGCTGAAGAGGAAACGATCGAACCGGTCATACCTCCGCATTACAGGCGTTATGCGGTCGCCGGAGATGCTGCGCTCGACGAAGCGGCCGAGCGCATCATCGCGGCTGAGCGGCCATTGCTCCTGATCGGTGCCGGAGCGAACCGCCGCCGCGCTTCGAAAGCGTTGCGCAAATTCGTGTCTGATACCGGCTTTCCATTCTTCGACACCCAGATGGGCAAGGGCGTGGTCGATGAAGATAGCGAGCTCTATCTGGGCACCGCGGCGCTATCGTCGGGCGATTATGTTCACTGCGCAATCGAAAAGGCCGATCTGATCGTCAATATCGGTCACGACGTGGTGGAGAAGCCGCCCTTCTTCATGGAGCCGGGCGGGCAGACCGTCATCCATATCAATTACAAGGCAGCCGAAGTCGATCAGGTCTACTTCCCGCAGCTCGAGGTCATCGGCGACATCGCCGGATCGGTCGAGCGGCTGGGAAACCGTCTGGATGGCAAGCTGCAGTGCGATCGCAGCTATTACACTGTGCTGCACCACGAGATTGCTTCGCACATTTCCGAGACCAGCGACGACGAACGTTTTCCGATGGTCCCCCAGCGCGTGGTTGCCGACGTACGCAGCGTAATGGCGCGCGATGATATCGTTGCGCTCGACAACGGTATCTACAAGATCTGGTTCGCCAGAAACTACATTGCGAATGAACCGGGTACCATCCTTCTCGACAATGCATTGGCGACGATGGGCGCAGGCCTTCCATCGGCCATGATGGCGGCGATGCTGTCGCCGGGGCGCAGAGTGCTCGCGGTATGCGGCGATGGCGGGTTCATGATGAACTCGCAGGAGCTGGAAACGGCCGTCAGGCTGGGCCTGAACCTCGTCGTACTCGTCCTGAACGATGCGGCATACGGCATGATCCGCTGGAAGCAGGACCAGCTCGGCTTTCCGGACTACGGCCTAACCTTTTCCAATCCCGACTTCGTCACCTACGCACAAAGCTATGGAGCGACCGGTCACCGGGTCGAGCGGAGCGCAGATCTTGTGGCGGTCCTGAACGCCGCATTCGAGGCGGGCGGCGTGCACCTTGTCGATCTGCCCGTCGACTACTCCGAAAACAAGAAGGTGCTGATCGACGAACTCGGCGCAAAGGTGTGCGAGCTATGAAGACGATCGTTCACAATCCGTTCGACCGCGAGCCGGTTGCAGAAGTGCCGCTTGTCGACTGGCCTCAAATCGATGAATGGCTGAATGAAGCGCAGTTGCTCCACCGCGACCGCCATGGCTGGCTTGCCGTGCACGAGCGTGTCGCCATCCTCCGGCGGGCTGCGGATATCATGCGCGAACGAGCCGAGGATCTGGCTCTCCAGATCGTCAGGGAGGGCGGCAAACCGCTGGTCGATGCGCGCGTGGAAGCCGGTCGCGCGATCAACAGCGTCGACTTATGCGTTCAGGCGCTCAGCGATGGCGGCGGTCACGAGATCCCCATGGACCTGACAGAAGCGGGTGCGGGAAGGACGGCATATACCTTCCGCGAGCCGATCGGTCCTGTCGTGGCGATCTCGGCATTCAATCACCCGCTCAACCTGATCGTCCATCAGGTTGGACCGGCGGTAGCAGCCGGGTGCCCCGTTCTCATCAAGCCTGCGCTGGAAACGCCTCTGTCATGCCAGAGCTTTGTGAGCATTCTTCATGAAGCCGGCCTGCCCGAGGCCTGGTGCCGGTTCGCACCTTGCGGCAACGATATTGCCGAAAGAATGGTAACCGATCCGCGCACGGAGTTCTTCTCATTCATCGGTTCTGCGAAGATCGGCTGGATGCTTCGCTCGAAGCTGGCGCCGGGAACCCGCATTGCTCTCGAGCACGGCGGCGCGGCGCCGGTAATCGTGGACAGCGGCGTGGAGCGCGCAGCAGTGATCGCCTCGTTGCTCAAAGGCGGGTTCTATCATTCGGGTCAGGTCTGCGTTTCCGTGCAGCGCGTGTACGTCCCTGCTGCAGAATTGAAAGACTTCGCTCATGACCTAAGGCGAGCTGCCGAAAAGCTGGTAGTGGGCGATCCCGCCGATGCTGAGACCCAATGCGGACCCCTGATCCGAACGGAGGAAGTTGACCGCGTTGAACGCTGGGTCGATGAAGCCATCGCAGCAGGAGGCACCCTGGTGTGCGGGGGAAGCCGTCTGAGTGACACTCTTTTCTCCCCGACCGTCATTGTCGATCCTCCCGAAAGTGCCAAGATATCCCGGGAAGAAATCTTCGGCCCCGTGATCTGCGTGTATGGCTATGACGATATCGACCTGGCTATCGAGCAGGCCAATGCCCTGCCTTACGCCTTTCAGGCCGCTGTATTCAGCGATCGGCTGTCAATCGCCAATCATTGCATACAGTCTCTGGCGGGATCGGCTGTGATGGTGAACGACCATACGGCATTCCGCGTGGACTGGATGCCTTTTGCAGGGCTGCGCCGCTCCGGGCTTGGCGTCGGCGGGATCCCCTACACTATGGCGGATATGAGCATTGAAAAAATGGCCGTCTGGAACTGGCCTGCGGCGGCATCATAGCCCGTTCGACAGACCCGGGATGGCGACACGGGCAGCTTCGCACTCGTCGGCCTTTCCCGAAGTTAAGTCTCTTATGGGCGGCCGACAAAAGCCGTGCATTGGCGAGCCTGACCGAACTGGCGCACGAGGCGCGGACATCAAGGCTCGGCGGTACCCGCAAGTGCATCGATGATGCGGCAATCGCCTACAGTGTCTTGCTCGCAGGCAGCGATCATACGCCCAAGTTCCGTCCGCAACGCCTCCAGGCTCGCGATCTTGCGCTCGACCTCGCCGAGATGGCTTCTGGCCAGAGCGTCGATGCCCGCGCAGGACCGGTCGGCATCATCGGAGAGATCGAGCAATTCCCTGATGCGTGCCATGGAGAAGCCGAGATCACGCGCGCGCCGTATGAAGTTAAGGCGCGCTTCCTCTGCTGGTCCATAATCGCGATAATTGGCCCGCGTGCGTGGAGGGGCAGCGAGGATACCCTCACGCTCGTAGAAGCGGATTGTTTCGGATTTGACGCCGGTTATCCGGGCAAGTTGACCAATTCTCATGACAAAGGCTCCTGCCGCTTGACCTTGTAGTTACTACAAGGCGCATAGGGCGGATCGACGCAAGGAGTCGAGTAAATGGGAAAGACCTGCTGCGGCCCCGATGAGGCCGGTGCAAACAACAACGATCCGACATGGCGGCGCATTCTGTGGATCGCACTGGGCCTTAATGCAATCATGTTCGGCGTGGAGATCGTGGCAGGCATTGCTGCGGATTCGCGCGCCTTGCAGGCCGACGCGCTCGACTTTCTCGGTGATGCGGCAAACTATGCTATCAGTCTCGGTGTAGCGGGGATGGCGCTCGTCTGGCGCGCGCGTGCGGCTCTCGTAAAGGCGGCGACCATGCTGGCTTTCGGCCTGTGGGTGCTCGGCTCGGCCATCTGGGGTTTCTTTGTCGGGGCGTCGCCCGACCCGGGAACGATGGGCGCCATCGGTTCTCTTGCTCTGGCGGTAAATCTCGCCGTCGCCGCGATGCTGTTCCGGTATCGCTCGGGCGATGCGAACATGCGCTCGGTGTGGATCTGTTCGCGCAACGACGCGATCGGTAATATCGCCGTGCTGGCGGCAGCGATTGGCGTTTTCGGCACCGGCCGTGCGTGGCCCGATCTGGTTGTGGCGAGCATCATGGCAGGACTGGCGGTGTGGGGAAGTGCCGAAGTCTCCAAACAGGCCCGTGGCGAACTGCGCTCTACCTAAACTCCAGAATATCCCCGCGATCGGGGGTTGGAGGAAATACATTTCCGTCTACACCCTGCTATTGCGAATTAATTGCAACAGATATAGAGACCCCTCATGCATCGCATCGTCTCCGCCACCGTCCATCCGGCACTGCGGCTCATTCTGCTGGCGCTTGCGCTGTGTCTGTCCGTCACCGCGAACGCGGAAGAACCCGACGTGCGAACCACATGGCGTCTGCTCGATTATATCGCGGTCGACTACGCCTCCGCCGTTTCCGAGGGACGTGTTGCCGACGAATTCGAATATCGCGAAATGGTGGAGTTTTCCGATGTCGTGGCGCGGCAGATCGCTGCATTGCCGGATACTAAAGACAATCAAGCACTCATCCGCCGATCGGACCAGCTGCGAGCTCTGATCGCCAATAAGGAACCCGCCGAGCGAGTTGGGCGCTTAGCGCGCGCGCTGGCAGCCTCGTTGCTGACAGCCTACCCGGTTCCGCTTGCCCCTTCGCAAGCGCCCGACCTTGACCGCGCCCGCACTCTCTTCGCGCAGAACTGCGCCTCGTGTCACGGCGCCGCCGGAAGTGCGCCACCGGCCGCAATGCAGGCACTTGATCCCCCGCCGATCGACTTCACCGATATCGACCGGGCGCGGCAGCGCAGTGCGTTCGGGCTTTACCAGGTCATCACGCAAGGGCTGGAAGGAACGTCCATGGCCAGCTTCGCATCGCTGTCCGACGAGGATCGCTGGGCGCTTGCATTCCATGCCGGCAGCATTGCTTTTGAAGATGTGGCCAAGGGCGAGCGTATTTGGCGGGAAGATGATGGCATACGCCAGCTTGTCCCCGATCTCGAGACGCTCGCCGCGCTCACACCGGAAAGTCTGGCCGAGCAGATCGGTGAGGACCGTGCGCTCGCCGTCATGGCCTATCTTCGCGCCAATCCCGATGCGGTGGGACAGGCAAATGACGCAGGTTCGCTCGCCTTCGTTCGCGATACGCTCGATCGCAGCCTGTCAGCTTATCGGGCTGGCAACCGAGAGGAAGCGCGGCAGCTTGCCCTGTCTGCCTATCTCGACGGGTTTGAACCCCTGGAGGCCCTCCTGGCAACGCGCGATGGCGGTTTGATGCGGGAGGTAGAACAGGCGCTCGGGCAATTCCGGGCCGGAATAGAGTCCGGTGCGAATCCATCCGAACTACAGCAACTAAGGGCTCGCATCGATAGTCTGCTGGCAAGAGCCGAGGAAGCGTTGGCTCCTGAGGCGGCCAGCGAAATCTCGACCTTTCTCGGGGCGTTCACCATTCTCCTGCGCGAGGGGATCGAAGCAATTCTGGTTGTGATCGCCATGATCGCCTTTGTGAAAAAGTCGCAGCGCTCCGAGGTATTGCCCTATATCCATGGTGGGTGGATCGCTGCTCTTTTCGCAGGTGTCGCCACCTGGGTCGTAGCAACCTACTTCGTAAGCATCAGCGGGGCGAGCCGCGAGATGACCGAAGGGATCGGCGCGCTGCTTGCGGCTGTCATTCTCGTATCGGTCGGGATCTGGATGCACGGCAAATCCCAGGCCGAGGAGTGGCGGCGCTATATCCAGGAAAAAATGGGCAAGGCGCTTTCGCGCGGATCGGCATGGTTTCTCTTTGGTCTTGCATTCGTGGTCGTCTACCGGGAAGCGTTCGAGACTATTCTGTTCTACGCTGCCCTGTGGAACCCGCAGAGCAGCGGCATCATATTGGCAGGTGCCTTGTCCGCAGTCGCGCTGCTAGCGTTCATCGCATGGGTTATGCTGCGCTACAGCCGCAAACTGCCGATCACCCAGTTCTTCCGCTATAGTGCTATCCTGATTGCGATCCTTGCGGTCATTCTCGCGGGCAAGGGCGTGGGCGCTTTCCAGGAGGCCGGAGTTCTTTCCGCCACTTTCATTGCCGGCTTGCCGCGCCTCGCCGAACTCGGCTTCTTCCCGACTGTCGAGACGATCGGCGCGCAATTGCTCACGCTGCTCGCTCTGATTGCCGGATTTCGGATAAGTCGATCACCATCGGGACCGCAGCCGGCAGCTGTCGAGGGATAGGTGATCCCGGTTTGCGATCAGCGGGGTCCGGTGCCGAGACGGCGCGCGAGCCACAAGGAGGCTGTGGGAACCGCGACCCACATCGCGATCGGTATGAGACCGATTTTGGTTCCGGGCACCAGCGGCATGATTGCACTATAGGACCACCCCCAGTCGGCACCGACAGCCAGCACTTCGACCATGGCAGTAATGGCCAGGCCGATTCCCAGGAACACGACAAAACGCGAGATCGGCCAGTCTACGAGCCACGGCGTTTTACCACTGCCGACAGAGGCGCCGAGATAAGCGGCCACCATGATCCCGGCATCGCCGAACGAGGCCAGGCCGCAGCGACGTGCTGCCTCGGCAGGCGACAGACCTCCCGACTGGTAGAAAGGAAGCTGGAGCATCTCCCAGGCGAAAGCGATGAGAATTCCGAATATCGCGATCCAGAGGGCTGGATGAGCACCGCGCCATTCGCGCGATTCCTCAGAGATTTGGTCCTGATCCTGCATCGTCTGATTCGTCACTCCTGCGATCTCCGTCCCGTCCCCATCGCTCAGGTATCGAATTTGGGAAGAGCGAGGCCGCGCAGGCGCAGGGCGTTGCCGATCACCGATACCGAAGACAGGCTCATCGCTGCGGCCGCGATCATCGGGTTCAAAAGCAACCCGGTCCATGGATAGAGGACACCTGCTGCGACCGGTATGCCGAGCGCATTATACGCAAAGGCAAAGAACAGGTTCTGCCTGATGTTGCGCATAGTGGCCCGAGACAGGACGAGCGCCTGAACAACGCCGACGAGGTCGCCGCGCACCAATGTCACGCCCGCGCTTTCGATCGCGACATCGGTACCCGTTCCCATCGCGATGCCGACATGCGAAGCGGCAAGCGCGGGTGCGTCGTTTATGCCGTCGCCGGCCATAGCGACCCGGCGACCATCGCTCTTCAACTGCTCGATCTTGCGATGTTTGTCCTCGGGCGAGACGTTCGCTTCGACTTCGTCGATACCGACCTGGCTTGCTACCGCACGCGCGGTGGCTTCGCTGTCGCCGGTAAGCATCACGATCTTGATGCCGCGCTCATGCAACGCGGCAATAGCGGTGCGGCTGGTTGCCTTGATCGGATCGGCGACCGCGATAAGGCCTGCCGGTGCCCCGTCCACGGCCACGAACATCACCGTCTGTCCGAGGCTTCGGCCTTCGTCCGCCGTTGACCGCCAGCCTTCTTCGAGCGCCCCTATACGCTCCATCATCTTTTCATTCCCGATCGCGACCAGGCGCTTGTCGACATTTGCCTGGATACCTTCGCCGGTCACGGATTCGATATCGGAAGCGTCGAGAATGGCAGCGCCCCTGTTTTGAGCCCCTTCCACGATCGCGTGGGCGAGCGGATGCTCGCTTCCTCTCTCAACGGCAGCGACAAGGCTCAGCAATTCCTGCTCGTCGAAATTTGGCTGCGGTTTTACGTCGACAAGATCAGGCTTGCCCCGGGTCAGCGTTCCGGTCTTGTCGACGACCAGCGTATCGATCTTTTCCAGCGTTTCGAGCGCTTCGGCGTTCTTGATCAGGATCCCGTGCTGCGCGCCCTTGCCGGTACCGGTCATGATCGACATCGGCGTCGCCAGTCCGAGCGCGCAGGGACACGCGATGATCAGAACGGCGACCGCGTTGACGAGCGCGTAGGCAAGGGCCGGTGCCGGTCCCCAGATGGCCCAGACGACAAAACTCACGATAGCGACAAGGACGACGATGGGTACGAACCATCCGGTGACCTGGTCGGCGAGCCGCTGGATCGGTGCCCGGCTGCGCTGGGCCTCCGCGACCATCTGCACGATCTTCGAGAGCATGGTGTCCGCGCCGACCTGCGTCGCGCGCATGGTGAAGCTGCCGGTCTGGTTTACGGTGCCCCCGATCACGGGATCGCCCGCGCTTTTCTTGACGGGAATGGGTTCGCCACTGATCATGGATTCGTCGATGGCACTGCTTCCATCCTCGAGCGTGCCATCGACGGGGACCTTGTCGCCCGGACGCACGCGCAGCAGGTCCCCCGACGTCAATTCATCGAGCGGTACTTCGCGCTCGTCCCCGCGACCGAAGATCTTCATCGCGGTCGGGGGTGCGAGTTCGAGAAGCGCTCGCAAGGCGCTCGATGTCGATCCGCGCGCCTTGAGCTCGAGCACCTGCCCGAGCAGCACGAGGGTCGTGATAACCGCTGCGGCCTCGTAATAGACGCCGACCCGGCCCGCATGATCGCGGAATGCCTCGGGAAAGATGTCCGGGGCGAGGGTTGCCACAAGGCTGAACAGATAGGCGATGGCGACGCCGAAGCCGATCAGGGTGAACATGTTGAGGTTCATGGTCCGGACCGATTGCAGCGCGCGGGTGAAGAAGGGCCAGCCGCCCCAAAGCACCACCGGAGTTGCCAGCAGGAGCTGCAGCCACTGCGCGATAGCGGGTTCGATGACCTGATCGAACGGTCGCGACGGGATCATGTCGCCCATCGCATAGGCGAAGAGCGGCAGCGTGAAGAGCGCGCTCCACCAGAACCTTCGCCGCATGTCGACGAGTTCGGGATCGGGGCCCTCGTTCAGAGTGACCGTTTCGGGTTCGAGGGCCATCCCGCATATCGGGCAAGAGCCCGGCCCCGGCTGCCGGATCTCCGGATGCATCGGACAGGTGTATATGGTACCTTCCGGGACATCCTCGACAGCATCGAGGTGCGCCTTCGAAAGATACATCTCCGGATCCGCGCGGAACTTGTCGAGGCAGCGCGAGGAGCAGAAGTAATGGTCGCCACCCTCGTGTCGATCGACGAAGCGGGCGCCGTCCATCTTCACGCTCATTCCGCAAACGGGGTCGGTCGCCATACCCTCGATTGCATTGTGCCCATCGCTCATCTGTCGTTCTCCCCTAATTGGCCATCACCACGAACTGCCCCATCATGCCTGCGTCCTCGTGCTCGAGGATATGGCAGTGATACATGTAGGGAGTGTCGGGATCGGTATTTTCTTCGAACCGCAACAGCAGCCTGACCTGTTCACGCGGGTTGACGATTACGGTGTCCTTGAAGCCCGCCTCTTCCGCCCGCGGAGGCCGACCGTCCCGGTCGAGCAAGCGGAACTGCACGTTATGAATATGAAAGGGATGGGCCATCATCGATGCGTTGGCGATTTCCCATATTTCCCACTGACCCACCGGTACGCGCTGATTGATGACGTCCATGTCCATGGTTTCGCCGTTGATCGACATGCCCCGGCCCATCATGCCCATATCGAGCACGAAACGGCGGCTGCGAACGGCGAGTGAGGGGTCTGGCGCAGCAAGCGCGGCCAGAGTGGGCGGGAGCATTACTGGAGTTGACGCGCCTGAGGGGCGCATATCGAGGATCGAAAACGTGCGCCCCTGCCTCTCGCGATCGGCCCGGTTTCCCATCATTCCGCCGCCCATCATACCCCCGCCTTGCCCGCCCATCATGCCCATGGCGTTAGCAGGGCTGCTGGCAATCAGCCGGAGCGGGCGCCCTTCGGAAAGATCGACGATCACTTGTGCGCGTTCGCCTGGGGCAAGGGTAAGACTGCGAACCTCGCTTGGCGCGGCAAGCAGGCCGCCATCGCTTGCGATGAGTTGCATCGGACGATCACCTTCGAGCGAGAAGGTGTAGAACCGCGCATTCGATCCATTGAGAAGCCGCAGGCGCAGCGGACCGGCGGCGGCCTCGAAAACGGCATTGGCCGTTCCGTTCACATAGATGCGCTCACCCATCACCCCCATCATCCGCGAGTGCATATCGAGCGGGTAAACAAGGCGGCCCGCGCCGTCGATCACGCGATCCTGCACGACGAGCGGTATGTCATCTACACCGTACCGGCTCGGCAGATCGAGGCGATCCTCTTCCTCGTCGCGCACGTAGATCGGGGCAGCAAGTCCGGCATAGACCTGTGGTCCGGCCCGGCGATGCAGATGCGAATGATACCAGTATAACGAAGCGCGCTGGCGTATTTCGAAGGACGGGCTCCAGCGCTCACCGGGCCGTATGAGCTGGTGCGGCCCGCCATCCGCTGTGGCGGGAAGTTCGAAACCATGCCAGTGAACGGTCGCATCTTCGGCAAGCTTGTTGTCGATGTGAAAGCGAACCTGTTCGCCGCGGCGCATTTCGAGGGTCGGGCCGAGATAGGATGCGTCGATACCGATCGTCGGTGACGCCGTGCCGGGCACGAATTCTTTCTCGCCCGGTGTCAGGGACAGGCGAAAGACACGCTCGCCCCGTTCGATCGTTCCTGCCTGTAGCCGAGGTATGGCAAGAGGATTGCTTTCGCCTCCCTGATCGAGCGACATCCTGCTTTGCGTACCGCAACCCAGCAGCGACAGCGCGGCGAAACCCGTCGCCGCGAGGCCGGCGCTCTTGATGAAGTCGCGGCGATCCTTAAAGTCGGGCCTGTCGATACCTGGCATATTCACCTGTTTTTGCGTGGGAGGCACCGGCGCAACCGAGCGCCTCCCACCCACCGTCCTATCGCGGCGTTACCGAGGTAACGACGCTGCCTTCGGTTCCAGTACGAAATTCAAAGGCTATTCCCTCACCGACACTGACCTGTTCGAGGATTTGCGCGTCGGCTTCGAAGGTCATGGTCATCGCGGGCCATCCGATACTTTCGACCGGACCATGCTCGATGGTCACCGTGCCCGCCTCGGAATCGATGGCTGTAACCGTTCCCTCCGCGCTGGCGCTCTGCTCGCCGCCGGTCTCCTCCGCCATCGGCATTTCGCCTGACATGGGCATGCTGTCCGAGTTCGCCATGTCGTCTGACATCATGGTCTCTGAGCTGTCGTCTGCAGCGTCGCAGGCTGCAAGCGCCAGCGGTGCCGCGAGCAGGATCATGTAGGTTGGGGTACGCACTCTTCTTCTCCTTGAGGGTTGGCCGGTTTTTCCGGACGGGGGCGCCGCAACAACAGATAGGCGGCGGGAAGCAGGAACATGGACAGGAGCGGGGCGGTGATCATGCCGCCAACCATCGGCGCGGCGATGCGGCTCATGACTTCCGAGCCCGCGCCGGTGCCGATCAGGATCGGAAAGAGACCCGCAAGGATGACTGCGACGGTCATCGCCTTGGGCCGCACGCGCAGGAGCGCGCCTTCCCGGATGGCCTCGTCTACTTCTTCGGCGCTCAGATCACCGCGTCGCCGCTCCAGTGCGGCTTTCAGGTAAATCAGCATCACTACGCCGAATTCGGCGGAGACGCCGGCAAGCGCGATGAAACCGACCGCAGTCGCCACCGACTGGTTGTAGCCCATCAGATAGAGCAACCAGTATCCGCCCGTCAGCGCGAAGGGCAGCGTGCCCATGATCAGCAAGGCTTCGTCCCAGCGCCGGAAAATGAGATAGAGCAGCAGGAAAATGATCGCAAGCGTCGCGGGAACCACGACCTTCAGTCGCTCATAGGCGCGCGTCAGATATTCGAACTGGCCCGCATAGGACAGGCTGACGCCGGCAGGAAGATCGACACCCGCGGCGACGACCTCCTGCAGATCGGCGACCACCGAAGTAAGATCGCGGCCCCGGACGTCGACGTAGATGTAGCTGGTCAGTCGGCCCTGTTCGCTCTTGAGCATGGGCGGACCGTCGCTGACGGCGATACGGGCGACAGTGCCAAGCGTGATCTGTTGGCCGGACGGCGTCAGAACCGGCAAGGCCCTGAGTTCCTCGACGCTGTCCCTGATTTCGCGGGGATAGCGCACATTGATCGGATAGCGCGCCAGCCCCTCGACGGTCCGTGCGACATTGGCACCGCCAACTGCACCAGAGACGATCTGCTGGATGTCGGCAATGTTGAGCCCGTATCGCGCGGCCGCCATCCGGTCGATATCGACATCGACATAGCGACCGCCCGACAGGCGCTCCGCCAGGGCGGAACTCACGCCAGGCACGGTCTTGGCGATACGCTCCACATCGAGTGCAACGCGTTCGAGTTGATCGAGATCGTCGCCTGAAACCTTGACCCCGATCGGGCTCTTGATCCCGGTCGCGAGCATGTCGATCCGGTTGCGGATCGGCGGCACCCAGACATTGGCGAGGCCCGGCACCTGAACGACCCGGTCAAGTTCCTCGACCAGCAGATCGGGCGTCATTCCCTCGCGCCACTCCTCGCGCGGCTTGAAGCGGATCGTCGTTTCGAACATCGTCAGGGGAGCCGGATCCGTCGCTGTATCGGCGCGCCCCGCCTTGCCGAACACCGTTTCCACCTCGGGGACCGACTTGATCAGGCGATCGGTGCGCTGCAGCAGCGCCGAAGCCTCGCCGGGGGAAAGGCCGGGCAGCGCGCTCGGCATATAAAGCAAATCGCCTTCATCGAGCGGCGGGAGGAACTCGCCGCCAAGCCGGGTGAAGGGGATCGCGGTGGTCAGGAAGATCAGCGCCGCGATCACCAGCGTTGCCTTTGGGCGCCGCATGACCCAGTCGAGCCCCGGACGATAGATTTTCGTCAGCCAGCGGTTGAGAAAATTGGAATCCTCCGAAGGGATCTTCCCACGGATCAGCCATCCCATCATTACCGGCACCAGCGTTACCGACAGAATGGCCGCGGCCGCCATGGCATAGGTCTTGGTGAAAGCGAGCGGAGCGAACAACCGCCCTTCCTGCGCCTGCAGGGTGAAGACCGGTAGGAACGACAGCGTAATGATCAGCAGACTGAAGAACAACGCCGGTCCCACTTCCTTCGATGCATCGGCGATGATCCGCCAGCGTTCCTTCACCGCGAGCGCGGTATCGGGATTCTCGTGTTCCCATCGCTCGAGATGCTTGTGCGCGTTCTCAATCATGACGACGGCGGCATCGACCATCGCACCGACCGCGATGGCTATTCCACCCAGCGACATGATGTTGGCATTAACGCCCTGGATGCGCATCACGATGAAGGCCGCGAGCACGCCCAAAGGCAGGGTGATGATGGCGACAAGTGCCGAACGCGCGTGCCAGAGGAACAGCGCGCATACGAGCGCCACGACGATAAACTCTTCGATGAGCTTCGTGGTGAGGTTCTCTATAGACGCATCGATGAGCTGAGAGCGATCGTAGGTCGTGACGATCTCGACGCCTTCGGGAAGGCTTGCCTGCAAGTCGTCGAGTTTGAGTTCCACGGCTTGGATCGCGCTTCGCGCATCCGCGCCCTGCCGCAGAACGATGATGCCCCCGGCAACCTCGCCTTCGCCATTGAGCTCGGCGATGCCACGGCGCAGCTCGGGGCCTACCTGGATTGTCGCTACGTCGCCAAGCGTGACCGGAATGCCGCCGCTCGCAGTGCGTAGTGGAATCTGCCGAAAATCCTCGAGGTCGCCGAGATAGCCCGAGGCGCGGACCATATATTCGGCTTCGCCCATCTCGACGATCGAGCCGCCCGCTTCCTGGTTGGCGGCCTGGATTGCGCTCACGATCTCGGCGTGAGTCACGCCGAGCGATGCCATCCGGTAAGGTTCCAGCGCGACCTGGTATTGCTTGACCATTCCGCCGACGCTGGCGACCTCGGCAATGCCGGGAATCGTCTTGAGCTCGTAGCGCAGGAACCAGTCCTGCAGGCTGCGCAGTCCGGCAAGGTCGTGCCCGCCGGTCCGGTCGACGAGCGCATATTCGTAGATCCACCCCACACCGGTTGCATCGGGCCCAAGCGTGCTCGTGACGCCATCGGGCAGGCGGTTCTGCACCTGGTTGAGATATTCGAGCACACGCGATCGCGCCCAGTAGAGGTCGGTACCGTCCTCGAAGATGATATAGACATAGCTGTCGCCGAACATCGAGTAGCCGCGGACGGTTTTCGCCCCCGGCACCGAAAGCATGGTCGTTGCCAGGGGGTAGGTGACTTGGTCCTCGACGATCCGGGGGGCCTGCCCCGGATAGTTTGACCGGACCACAACCTGCACATCGGACAGATCGGGCAACGCGTCGACCGGCGTCGTGCGCACCGCCCAGAAACCGGCCAGCGTTACCGCGACGGCGGCGAGAACGATAAACAGGCGGTTGGCGATCGAGGCATCAATTATCCGAGCAATCATTGTCCGGCCCTCGTGATAGACTCGATCCGGGGGCCGGCATCCTGCTGGGTGAAGGTGAAGCGCACCCTGTCGCCCGTCTCGAGCCCGCGCATTTGCGCCGCGCTCTTCGTGCGGAAGGTCATGGTCATCGCGGGCCAATCGAGCCGGGGCACAGGACCATGCCGCAGCGTCACCGAACCATTGGCGATCGACTGGATCGTGCCGGTGGCACCGAAGGTCGCTGGTTCGTCCTCGCCGCCGGTGGAAGCGTCATCTGCCTGATCGACCGGACGGACGTCGAGTCCGGTAAGGCTTGCTTCGGAATCGAGCAGGAACTGACCCGATGTCACGACCTGTTCGCCGGCCGACAGACCGGCCAGAACCTCGGTCCTGCCACCCGCTTCGCGGCCGATCCGGACCTCGGCGGGCATGAAACCGCCCTCGTCCTGCTTCACCATCATGATGGTTCGACGTCCGGTCCTGATAACGGCTTCGGACGGCACCAGCAGCGCGCGGCGTGTGTCCGGGGTCAGCGAGACCTGTGCGAACATGCCCGGCTTGAGGCGACCGGATGCATTGGGCAGTTGCGCACGAACGGTGATCGTACGGCTTGCATCCTCCGCGCTCGGCAGGATAGCGACAATGGGTCCGGAGAAGCGTTCCTCGGGGAATGCGGTCAGCGTCGCGCTGACAGGTTGCCCGACGCGTACATTCGCCGCCTGCGTTTCAGGCACCGCGGCTTCGAGCCAGATCGGTGAGAAACCGGTTATCTCGGCGAGCGTCTGTCCGGCCATGACTGTCATCCCCGGTCGCACGCCGAGCGATGTGATAGCACCTCCAATCGGCGCGGTAACGGTTATCGTGGACTGCGGACGTCCACTGCGCCCTACCGATGAGATCAGGCCTGGAGGCATGCCCAAAAGGCGCATGCGTTCGCGCATGGCCTGCGCAAGTTCTTGATCACCGCTATTCAGGACAGCCAGATACTCCTGCTGCGCTCCGCCCCATTCGGGAACCAAAATATCCGCGAGCGGAGCGCCCCGTCCAACGACATCGTCGGGCGCGCGGCCATAGGTTCTTTGTACATAGCCTCCGGCACGTGGCTGGACGATCGCGACGTCGCGTTCGTTGTAGGCCAGAACGCCGGTGACGGTTACTTCCGGCTCGAGAACACCGTACTCGGCTTCGGCGGTGCGGATGCCGAAATTCTGCACCAGGCCGGGATCGCTCCTGACACCTGCGGTTGCCTCCTCGCCCGCGCACTTTGGCACCAGCTGCATATCCATGAAGGGCGACTTGCCCGGCTCGTCGAAGTGCTGCCCCGGTACCATCGGGTCGTACCAGTAAAGGACCTCCTCGCATTCGGTCGCACTGCCGCCCGCGTCGCCTGCACCACCCTGGCCTTCACCGAGCTGCGAGAGACCATAGCCGGCGGCAAGACTAATGAGCGCGATTGTGCCTGCCATCGTCCAGGATTTCTGGCGCGGCGACAGCCTGTGCCACGCGGCTCCCATTGTGGCTCTCATCGGCCATACTCCCCATAGGTCAGTCGCAGGTGCGCGGCGGCTTCGACGGTCGCCTCCTCGCGTTGCAGAATGTCCACCCGCAGCACGGCGAGCGTTTTGATGGCGTCGACGACATCGAGCAGTTCGGCCCGGCCCGCGGCAAGGCTCGCGCGCTCGAGGTCCACGCGGCTTTCGGCAAGCGGGAGCAATTCGTCCGTCGCGCGCTGCCATTGTCGATAAGCGCTGCGCCATGCGGCGAGATCGGTCTCGAACTGGGCTTCGAGTTCACGCAGCCGGTCGGCTCTGGCGGACTGTGCCGCAGCCGCTTCGGCTTCGGCGGCGGCTATGCGCGGGTTTTGGCGCCGGTCGGCGAAAATCGGGAGCGTGATCGAACCCATCAGCGAGATCGCATCGCCAAAGTCGGGATCGCGCCGCCCATAACTCACGTTGACGCCGAAATCCGGACGCCTTTCCGATCGTGCAAGATCACTTCTCGCTTCCGCCTGACGGACCTGCGCAAGCGCCACGACAAGCTCCGGATTGCTTTGAAGCATGGCCCGCAAACCTTCGGGATCGAGATCGGCCGAAGGAATGGTTCCGGTCGCGGTAGCGTTCGACAGAGCCGTATAGCGCGACAGCATGGCCTGAGCGGTCTCTCGGTCGGCTTCGATCCTGGTCCGCATGTCTTCGACTTCGAGCACGGCACGGCGTACTTCCAGACTTTCGGCGGGTCTGGCCGAACCGGCGGCGACAGAACTGCGCGCGAATGGTAGGAGCCTCTCGATTTCAGCAAGTGCATCGTCGGCGACCGTCAGAGCCCGTTGGGCATAAGCCAACGAAATCCATGCCATTCCTGCTCCGACGCGCACCCTGTAACTTGTTTGACGCAACTGTGCTGCGGCAAGGTCGATGTCGGCGTCCGCGATTCCGGACCGGGCCCGACGTTTCGCGAGATTGGGGATCTCCTGTTCGATACCGACTTGGATTTGCGTAGGGAGCTGGCGATCCAGCTCGAACGCAGCCGGCCCGCTTACCGGCAGGTTCTGGATGCCCGCGCGAAGGCGCGGGTCTGGCAGTTCATCGGCAGCGTCGGCGATCTCGCGCCGGGCGTCCAGTCGCAGCTCACTTGTTCGAACCTGGGGCTGGTTGCTCGTTGCTGCTCGCAAAGCTTCTTCATAGCCCACCGACTGGGCATTACTCGCCGGCGCGAGGGCCAGCAGGACCGGAAGCGCGGTCCAGCTTATTCGTTTCATGATCATTCATCCGCAAAAGGAGCGCGTCAGGCACGCGTTCCGGATCACCGGCTCGCGTCAAGCGCAGGCCGTTCATCCAGAGGCAGGAGCGCGCAGGCTTAAGCCTGCACGCGGGTCATGCCGGAAATTGCGGAGGTGGCGGCTCTGGCCCCAGTCCTATGGCTGCGAGCGAATTGGAGATCAAACCGCTGAATTGAGCAGCCTGCGCCGGTCTTTCTCCGACCAGGCTCGCATCACCCCCTGGAACGAGGGGCGGGATGCAGCCGAATGCCACGAGACAATCCAGCCGAAGGTTCTTGCAAGGCACGCCGTCATGATCGTCCATGGAAGCTGCTCCCGCCATCATCTCCATCTCGGCGCAGGTCGGTTTGCCTGCATCGAGCGCCTGAGGCAGGGCAGACGCATGCGCTGCCGATTGAACGAACAGCCCGCAAGCGATCAGTAACAGTCCAAGGGAGCGCAAGACTCGCATAAAAAGGGCGTAAAGCTTTGAGGAGCGCAAGACAAGGACCTCCAGTCCGGTGCGCTGGTTCATCACGACGCGTGCTGCCAGGCACCCATCGAGCCCAGATATACGTCGAGCTTTTCGAATCCTTTGCTTTGCAGCCAGCCCGCAGCCACACTGGCACGCATGCCACTGGCGCACATGACGGTATAGGCGCGTTCGCGATCGAGCTCGGCGAAGCGGGAATTGAGCTCGCCCACGTAGATGTGTTTCGATCCCTCGATCGCGCCGCTGCGCCGCTCATCGAGGTCACGCACGTCGAGCAAGGTCCAGTTGTCGCGCTTGCGCTCGAGACGATCCTGAACCTCGCTCGTCCCGATCATCGGCAGGCTCGCTATCTCCATTCCTTGCGCAGCAGCCGGGACGATACCGACATAGCCGCCGACGATCGAATCGAGCCCGATCCTCACGAGGTGCGTCATGACCGATGCCAGCTGGTCTTCCGCCGATCCGACGAGTGCGATTGTGTCGCCTTCTCCGATGAACCAGCCCGCAAACGCCGAAATCATGCCGACCGGAAGGCATATCGAACCGGGCAGATGCCCGCTTGCGTATGCAAGCGGATCCCGCACGTCGACGACATGATCGGCGTCGATTTCGCGAATGTCCGAGAGCATGAGGCGTTTTGGTCGCAGGATCCGTGGCGCGGGAGATGTTCCCTCGACATTCAGGCGTTCCATCAGCCTGAAATAGGGCGGCTGATAATGATGCTCGGCGAGCTTCGCCTCGATGAATTCCTCGCGATCGGCGATCTGGAGCCGCGGATTATTGCGACGTTCGTGGCCTATGGTCGAGAATTCGCGGTCCGCCATTCCCGAACCGCAGACGGAGCCTGCACCATGCGCGGGGTAAATGATCGTCTGGTCACCCAGAGCGCAAATCTTTTGCAATGAATCGTACAGGAGGCCCGCGACCTCCCGCGCGCGCTCGGGATAGAAATCGGTTCGGCCGACGTCGCCCACGAAGAGCGCATCGCCGGTGAAGACGCCGACCGGTCCTTCGGGATAATCGTCGTCGTGAAAGACGAAGGCGAGATGATCGTCGGTGTGACCGGGAGTTTCGAGCACCGAAATCCGCAACTTCCCGATCTCGAAAGCGTCGCCCTCTCGCGCGGTGTCGGCGAAAACAATCTCGTCCGCAGGGTTTGGACCATGCAGAACGCGGGCACCGGTCATTTTGGCCAATACCGGCGATCCCGTGATGAGATCCTCATTCCTGTGCGTTTCGAAGATATGCGTGATCTCCAGCCCTTCGGCGCGGGCACGCTCGACATAAATCTCGCAGTCCCGGCGCGGATCGATGACCGCTGCCTTGCCCTGCGAACCAATCAGATAGGAAAGGTGGGAGAGACCGGGGGTCTTTATCTTCTCGAGCAGCATATTTTGCCTCGTTGTTGGAGTGTTTCCGTGAGACCGCGTCGATCTAGTCGATCCCGAGTTCGGCTTTGAGTGCCGAGACATTCTCGAAGCGGTCTGCTTCTGGCCGGGCGATAGCGGGCTTGGCGTTGACCCAGGTGTTCTCGCAGACGAATTCGAGCATCGCTGCCGCGAGGTCGGCATGCCGGCAACGAAAGCAACCCTCGGCAAGACGCTCGTCGGAAATGACGGCTTCGCCCGTATAGGGTTCGTCGAGGAGCCAGCCCGGTCGCGCCGCCGTCCATTCCAGGCCTGTCGCGCGCTCCAGAAGATCTTCCATGGCGCGCATCTGTTCGAGAATATTGTGCAAGGCTGGTCTTGCTGTGAGCTCGAACCATGCAGGAACGCTGGGCTGCGGCTCTACGAACGCCGCCGATATCACGACGATCCGGGAAATGCCGGTCGCCGACATCGCTTCCACCAGCCTGCGGGTTCCCTCCGTGTAAAGCGGAGGCGGATCGATCGCCGTGGATGGGCTAAATCCTATACCGAGTGCGGAAATGACCGCACGGCAACCTTCGAGCTCGCTGCTGAAGTCGTCATTGAGAACGTCGCACTGGAAATACTCGACATTGTCGACCCTGTCCGATGGTTCGGGCAGGGTGTGTTCGAACGCTCGTACCGCGATGCCCTTGCGGACCGCATGGCGCAATATTTCCGTGCCGGTCTTTCCTCCGGCACCGAAGACCGCAAGGGGGGCTGCATCGGTCACAGGTTCAGCTTCCACGGTCGTACCTCATTATGAATTCGGCGGCGCGTGCCGGGCTGATCGTGATCGTGGAGCGGGCACCGACGGACGCTAGCGCCCGCTCGCTCGTCTTCACGCCTCGCTGTTGCCACAGGTCGTGTAACCCCAGAACCCGAACTCGTCCTTCATCCGGGGTCCGGCGACGATCAGCTCCTGCATCTGCAGGCCCGCGTCTCCCTCGTCATCGAGAAGGCGCGTACGGATACGAAGCTCACCATCCGCATACTCACCCGAAGCGCTTGCCGTGACCGGGATCAGTTTGCCATTGATCTTGATCGCCCCGCGACCGCTGTTGTCGTAGACGAACGACGGGAACGCGACCTCGGTCAGGCGGAACTGGCACGTGTTCTCGGCTCCCAGCGCGGTAAGATCCGCGTCGCTCATCGTTTCGGGCAACATGAGGCCGGGGCTGAGATTGGCAAGAGCGCTCGCAGCACTCTCTATCGGCGCCGCCGTTGCCGGAGGATCGAGCTGCGCTTCGCGATCATTGCCGATGGCGGTATTGGTGTTGCAGGCCGCCAGCGGGAGGGCTGCAAGCGTCAGAAGTGCGATCTTGTTCATTGCTGCATCTCCTCGGGCAGGCGTTCTTCGGTGCGCGGACCGTTCTCCTCGATGTCCTGGATGAGATATTTCATCTCGGCGATCTCGCGCCGCTGCGCGACGATGATGGCCTGAGCAAGTTCGCGGACACGCGGATCCTTCAGGCTCGCTCTCTCGCTGGTCATGATCGCGATCGAGTGGTGCGGGATCATCGCCGCCATGTATTCGGTGTCGTCGACCGTGGTCTGGCTGCGTACGAGCCATAGCGCGAGTGCGAAAACGACGGCTCCGACACCCAGGATGATGAAATTCTTGGTCCGGTCCTTGTACATGCCCCACATGAAGAGCAGCATGACCACCATCATCATCGCGCCCATGACGAACATCATCCAGAAGCGCGTCTCGCTCCAGAACACGTCGTCCATGTCGAAGCTGTTGGCGTACATCAGGAAGAACATGATCACGGTCGAGGTCGATACCATGGCCATAAACCGCCAGTAGTTGCCGCCCCCTCCCTTATCCGAGTGGGATGAGCTTTCAGTCATGCGTTTTCTCCTTCCTTCATCATGGTCCAGAACAATTGTGCCGAGCAGCTGATGAGCGCGAAGCCGGTCAAGGCTTCGACGCCGGCAATGACGCGCAGGTGCTCGGTCGGGTAGATGTCGCCGAGCCCCAGCGTGGTCACGTTGATCAGCGAGAAATAGAAATAGTCCATCGCACTCATCGCCGGCGTCTTGTCGAACCCGCCGAGGCCCAGCTCCGCGCCCAGCCAGAAACCGCCAGCGAAGAGCGTCGCGACAAGCAGGTGCGATGCCAGGACGAGAAGCGCGACCCGAAGCTTGGCGGAGAAATTTCCGGGTGCGTGGAGCAGGCGATGCCCGGCGCCGAGGATCGACAGATGCACGCCGACCGAGGCCAGGAAAAGTGCAATGGCGAGAATTAGTGCGGCGATCATCGATGATCTCCATCGTCTGTGGCGGGCATTTCACGCAGCGCAGGATTCCGACGTAGATAGAACCATTCGGCTCCGAACACTGCGGCAATACCTGCGACCGCATAGGCAACGACCGCAGGGTCGGTTTTAAGCTTGGCGAGGGCAAAAGCTGTCAGGACTACGCCGTCCGCCATGAGCGCCGACCAGAGGATCCAGGCACGCGCGCCTATCTCTTCCCGCAAACCGCGCAGCACGCCCCAATGCACGAGCATGTCCATTACGAGATAGAAGAACGCTCCGAGCGAGGCGATCCGCGAAAGATCGAACAGGACCGCGAGCGTGCCGGCGACCACGACGGTATAGACCAGCATGTGACTGCGGATCGGTCCCTTCATCCCAAAATGGCTATGCGGGATCATCTTCATTTCGGTCAGCATCGTCAGCATTCGCGAAACGGCGAAAACGCTGGCGATGACACCCGAGGTCGTGGCTGCGATCGCGATTGCGACTGTGAAATAGAACCCAAGCTCTCCGAGCGCGGGGCGCGCAGCTGCCGCAAGCGAGTAATCGCGTGCTTGGGCTATTTCCGAAGTGCCGAGGCTGGCTCCGACCGCCACCGCGACCAGAAGGTAGACGACCACGCATACTGTGATCGAAATGATAATGGTTCTGCCAACATTTCGGTGCGGATCGATGATTTCGCCGCCGCTGTTGGTGATGGTGGTGAAACCCTTGAACGCGAGGATCGAGAAGGCGACCGACGCGAGCAACGCGTCGAGACCTGAAAGCGCGACTGGCTCTGAGAAGGCGCCGCCCGAAAAGCCGCTGGCCCAGATCGCCGCAATCGCGAACAGGGCGATGCCGCCGATCTTGATCGCCGACATGACGAGAGAGAAACCGCTGACCGATTTGTTGCCTGCCGCATTCACGAAATAGGCGAAGACGATGAGCGCAAGCGCTGCGACGGAAACCAGAATGCCGCTGCTCTCGAGCCCAAAGGGCCGCAAGGCATAGGTCGCGAAGGTCCGAGCGACCAGGCTTTCGTTGATGACCATCGACAGCGCCATCAGGAGCGATGCCGATGCTGCAACAACACCCGGTCCGTAGGCCTTCTGAAGAATCATCGCGATGCCGCCAGAGGAGGGCCAGCGGTTCGACATCTTGATGTAGCTGTAGGCGGCTAGGGAAGTGACCAGGGCGCCGACTATGAAAGAAAGCGGAAATAGCGGTCCAGCCAGTTCGGCAATCTGGCCGGTCAGTGCGAAAATACCAGCGCCGATCATGACGCCGGTTCCCATTGCGACACCGCCAAGCAGCGTTATCGATCCAGCACTCTTCCCATGTTGATCGTTGCCATCTGTCTGCAAGTCTTTCCCCTGTCGATGTCCTCCCGTCCGAGAAACATCACGACAAGCAGTACGTTGCGAAGCGGCTCACCCCTCAAAAAATTTTCTGGCGGGGCATGAGCCATCCTTGGGCTGGCCCCGGAATCGCGATGAGCTATCGATTTCCGGCGGCGCGCTCTTTCTTCCTGCAGCGATGCCGATGGCGGCGCGTCAAGGCACGGCAGTCCACGCTGAGTGCGCCTAATATTCAGCGCGTCAAATCAGGAAAACCGGGCCTGGAAAAACCGGTGCAGCGGGACCGCGATGAGTGCGATGTACCAGCCGTAGAGAAAACTGCCCACCGCTCCTGCGAGAAATCCCGACAGGGTCAGCCATTCGAACCATGGCAGCAACGGAGCCCAGGCTTGGTGCATGTGAAACCGCTCGGGTGCGAGGACTCCGAAGGCAATGCATAGGAGGTAGCTGACAAGCAGGAACACGCTGAGCGTCCAGCCCCATGCGAATATCGAGTTCTTGATTGATCCTTTTACCATCGCATTTCTCCCACTTCGTGCGTCCTAAAATTATGCAAACGGAAGGGTCCGGGACCGTCGGGGCAGCCGGCCCCGGACCCAGCGGGATGATCGACAGGCATCTTAGCGCCCGTCCCGGTGTCCCGGGCTTCTGTGTTATTCTCGCGCGATTGTTCTTCAACGAGACATCGCCCTTATTTCTCGCGCGGCCACTGGCGTCAGTTCCTTACAATCACCGATAAGATGCGAAGACGCTCTGTCCGGTCGGACCAAAGGCGATGACCTCATAGGGCTGGATCCGGTTTCCGGCCTCCATGCCGGGCGATCCCAGAGGCATTCCCGGAACCGCTAGACCGGCAACGCCGTCGGGCCGCTCGCGCAAAAGTCGGGCGACGGCTTCGGCGGGCACGTGACCTTCGATGATGTATCCATCGACCTCCATCGTGTGGCACGACCACAATTCTTCCGGTACGCCGCGCGCTGTCTTGATCGCCGCCATGTCGTTGCTATCGACCGATGCCACCTTCGCGTTCATCCCATCTTCAAGATGGCCTGCCCAGTTGAGACAGCATCCACATCCGGGGTCCCTAAACATCGTATAGGTCGCTGCCTGAGCCACGTTCGAACAGGCTGCCAGCACGAGCAAGGCCGCGCCGCTAACCGATCGCCGGAACAGGGCAGGCTTTTTCCAGATCATTGTGCAATTCCTTTCTTGTATCCGCGCCATAGCGAGATCGTCCCGGTCACCGTCGGGAGCCGGTGGAGCAGGCATGGCTCGGTGAAGATTTCGGCGAACAGTTTTTCGACTTCGCCGTCGGCGCTGGGCTGCGTGTCGCTAATGCCGTCAAGCGACTGGACGGTCGCCCGGAAGAGGCTCCGCATGAGTGGGCTCTCCTGCTTCATATAATCGGCGATCAAGACGGTTCCGCCTGGCACGAGCAAGCTTTCGATAATTTCCAGGATTGCCTGCTTCTTGCGCAAGGGAACTTGGTGAAGGACGAGGCTGCTGACGATCTTGTTCGGCTGCCACCCTGCGGGCAGCTCGAGGCTTTCGAGAAAGCCATTGTGCCATTTGACGAGATCGGCTCCCGCCCCAAACTTGCGCCGCGCAAGCGCGAGCGCCTCTTGGTCGGGTTCGACACCGATCAGACCCGCTTCCGGGCAATCCGTCATCAAGGCCTTGAGAAGTGTACCGGTTCCGCTGCCGACATCGATCACCCGGTCGCCGGGGACAAGGTGCAGCTCTTCGACAATCTTTTGTCGCCAGAGATGTTCGCGGGTGAACAGACCGAGCGCCCGGTCGTAAAGCGGCGTCAGAAAGCTCTTGCCAAGAAGAGGCGTGAATTCGCCGTGATCTTCAGGCGCGGTGATATTGTTCACGCGTTCGCTCCCATTCATCCCGGGTTCGACCCGATTCTGGCAGACCCGTCTCGATTACGTATGGCGGGGGACATTCCCTCAAAAAAAGAAGTTTAAGGGATTGTGCAGGCGAGCGCGTATAGGGCACGTGGAACCCACAGGAGTTTTTCGGATGCGTGACAATCACTCTCTTGATGCGGTGCTCGGAACCCTTTCCGCCACCACCACCAGCGAGGTCCCCGCCGACTTCATGGATGGCGTTTGGCAGCGCGCCGGACAGCTTGGCGAAATCGCCGACCGACGCCGCAGGACGGCTCTGTTCGTCGGTCTGTTCGTCGTCGGGCTTGGAGCTGGCGCCGGAACGAGCGGTTGGCCCGGCGGCTATGGCACGTCTTCCGCGTCATTTGGCGAGAGTCTTATCCTCGGCGAACAGCTGTCCCCATCGGCGCTCCTCCATGTGGAGCAATAAGGTTTGAAGACGACGCATATCGTTCTCGCGGTGCTTCTCGCAGCACTTGCAGGATGCCTCGGCGCGATTGCCGCGGATCGCTGGGCCAATCACGAGGCTGGCTCCGGCCTCCACGATTTCGTGCACGACGAGCTCACCCTGACGGCCGACCAGGAGCAGCGTCTCGATGCGCTCGAGGCCCGTTTCGCGGTCGAAAGGGCACGGCTCGAAGGATCGGCGCGCGCAGCCAATGCCCGGCTCGCCCAGGCGATGGAAAGCGAGCACGAATACGGCCCCGAGGTCTCGGCCGCGATCGACGAGGTGCATGCACGCATGGGCGATCTGCAGAAGGCAACGGTGCGCCATGTCTTCGACATGCGTGCAATTCTCGAACCCGAGCAGCAACGCCAGTTCGACCGCAAGGTCTCCGACGCCCTGACCCGCGACCCGCGCGACTGAAGCGCCATGTCGGGGGCGGGCGACAATCCAGATGAGGCCCTTGTTTCGCAGGCGAGGGCTGGAAACAAGCGGGCTTTCAGCCAACTCGTCGAGTATGAAACGGGTCGGCTTCTCGCGCTGGGGACACGCATGCTTTCCTCTCCTTCTCAGGCAGAGGACGTTGTTCAGGACAGCCTCGCTTCGGTGTGGCTGACGCGCCATCGGCTCGATCCGAACAAGCCGATCGGACCCTATCTGACAACCGTCGTCCTCAACCGCTGCCGGGACCGTTTGCGCAGGCGCAAGGTCGCGGGCTTTTTCGGACTGTCGGGTGATGACGAACTCCATTCCATCGCCGACGATTTGCCGGGTCCTGAAGCGTTGGCCGTTTCCAGGGAAGAGCTCAATCTCGTTCAGGCCGAGATCGCGCGAATGCCTGTAAGGCTGCGCGAAGCGCTTGTGCTCGTGACCATCGAGGGGCGTAGCCAGGCCGAGGCGGCCGATCTTCTCGGAACGACCGAAAAGGCGATCGAAACCCGCGTATATCGCGCGCGCAACAGGCTGAAGGAGCGCTTCGAAAAACTTTGAGGGGTTGGCTGGGCGCGCGCGTAAGTAACGGTAAACGCCAAGTCAGGAGCCCTTTATGATCGCCGTCAATCGACGCAAGTTTCTCGGAGCCGGAGCAGGAGGAATGGGTCTGCTCGGCCTTGCCGGGGCGATGCCTGCCTGGGCACGGGGCGCGGACATCCTCGCAGGTAACGCCCGCAAGGGGCTGGACGAGATATCCGGCCCCAATATCGACCTCACCGTTGCCCGATCGGCCTTCGCGACCGGCAACAGGCGCGGCGGCGCGATCGCCGTCAATGGCACGATCCCCGGTCCGCTGTTGCGATTGCAGGAAGGCACGACCGTCCGGCTCAATGTCCATAACCAGCTCGAGGAAGATACCTCGATCCACTGGCACGGTCTGCTCGTGCCGTTTCAGCTCGATGGAGTGCCTGGCGTGAGCTTTCCCGGCGTCAAACCGGGAGAGACCTTCACCGCCGAATTTCCGGTTCGCCAGTCGGGTACCTACTGGTGGCACTCGCATAGCGGCCTGCAGGAACAGGCCGGGCATTACGGCGCGATCGTGGTCGACCCCGCCGGACCCGATCCGGTCCAGGCCGACCGCGAATATATCGTGGTGCTGAGCGAATTCAGCGAAATGTCGCCCCACACGATTTTCGACAAGCTCAAGAAGGGCGAAGGCTACTTCAACTACAACCAGAACACCTGGACCGACGATTACCCGCTTTCGGGCGAGGATCGCCGGATGTGGGCGAAAATGCGCATGATGCCGACGGACATCCTCGACGTGTCGAGCGCGGCTTATACCTATCTTCTGAACGGCCATGGCCCGCTCGACAATCTGGAATACCTCTTCCGCCCGGGCGAACGCGTGCGGCTGCGCTTCATCAATGCCGGCGCCATGACCTTCTTCAATATTCGCATTCCCGGCCTGCCGATGACCATCGTTCAGGCGGACGGGCAGAACGTCGAGCCGGTGGAGGTCGACGAGTTCCAGATCGGTGTGGCCGAGACATACGACGTCGTCGTGACGCCGGGCGCGCAACAAGCCTACACGCTGGTCGCGGAGTCGATGGACCGCTCGGGCATGGGTATTGCCACACTCGCGAGCGCACCCGGCGCGCGCGCCGCCATTCCGCCGCTGCGCGATCCGCCGCTTCTGACCATGGCCGACATGGGCATGAGCGGCATGGACCACGGCTCGTCTGGCGATGCCGGCATGTCGGGCATGGACCACGGAAGTGGCGGCGACATGGCGGGGATGGATCATGGTTCGTCCGGCCAATCCGAGATGGCAGGCATGGCCGGCATGTCGGGGATGCAGATGCGCGACACGTCGCTTCTGCCGCCCGATGTGAAGGTCGGGCCCGGTCTCGACATGGTCTCGATGAACCCGGTCGACCGCATGGGCGATCCCGGCATCGGTCTCGCCGATGTGCCGCATCGTACGCTCGACTATCGCAAGCTGCGCGCTCTGACTCCACACCGCGAGGGCCGCACGCCGTCCCGGCGAATGGAAATTCATCTGACCGGCAATATGGAGCGCTACATGTGGTCGTTCGACGGCAAGAAGTTCTCCGCCGTCTCAGACGAGCCGATCCGTTTCGCCTATAACGAGCGCGTGCGCGTGAAGCTCGTCAACGACACGATGATGGCGCACCCCATTCACTTGCACGGTCATTTCTTCGAGCTGGTCAATGGCGCGCCGGCCGATCGTCAACCGCTCAAGCACACGGTAATCCTGCAGCCGGGTGGCAGCGCGCAGTTCGACCTGACGGCGGACGAGCCGGGCGACTGGGCCTTCCACTGTCACCTTCTCTACCACATGCATGCCGGGATGTTTCAGATCGTCACGGTCGCCAATCCCGACGGGAGCGAAGCATGAAAATTCGTATTGTCAGCCTGCTCGCATCGGTCGCAGCCGGCTCAGTTCTCGCCTCCCCCGCGGCGGCGCAGCATGCCGGTCATTCGCCGGCGGAGCCGCAGCAAAGCGCCGAGGCGCAGGCTGACGCGAAGACGAAGTGCGAGGAAGAAGCCGAGCGCCATCGCGCGATGGGGCATCCGGTTGCAGATGGAGCATGCGAACCGGCTGCTCAACCTGAAGCCGCCATGGACCGCTCGCAGATGGATCACTCAACCATGGATCATGGTGCGATGACCGCTCAGGATGGCCATTCTGGCATGACAATGCCTGTGGACGCTGCCCGTCCACAGGCATCGCCCGAAAGTCATGAAGGAATGGATCACGGCTCGATGCCGCAGGGCAAGCCCGCCGAAGGCGCGATGGATCATTCGCAGATGAATCACGGCGAGATGGGTCAGGCGGAGGCCAGTTCGTCGATGGACCATGGGCAGATGGATCACAGCCAGATGAACCATGGGGAGACGCCTTCGCAGGACAGGCAGGGCATGGACCATTCGGCGATGCAGATGGGCTCGGACGATGATATCCCGCTGCTGCCGCCTCCTCCAGAAGCAGGGAGCGGCCCAGCGCGCGCGGCGGTCGCCATCTGGGGCGAGGAAGCCATGAACGAAGCGCGCCGCGAGCTTGTCCGCGAGACCGACGGAGGAATGCGCTTCTGGTTTCAGGGCGACCGGCTCGAGTACCGCGCCCGCGAGGGGAAGGATGGATATCTGTGGGACATCCAGGGATATTATGGCGGCGACACAGACAAATTCTGGTTCAAGTCCGAGGGTGAGGGCAGCTTCGGCGAACCCATAGAAGGCGCCGAGGTCCAGGCGCTCTGGAGCCGCGCCATTGCGCCCTTCTTCGATTTCCAGGCGGGTGTTCGCCAGGACCTGACCGGTCCGGAACGCACGCACGCGGTTATCGGTATCCAAGGGATCGCGCCTTACCAGTTCGAGGTCGATGCCGCGGCCTTCGTCTCCACCAAGGGCGATGTGACGGCGCGTTTTGAGGGCGAACTTGATCAGCGCATCACGCAGCGGCTGATCCTTCAACCGCGTGCCGAAATCGCACTTTCCGCTCAGGATATTCCCGAACTCGGCATTGGCGCTGGCCTCGACCGGATCGAGGCAGGTCTGCGTCTTCGCTACGAGTTCGCACGCGAATTCGCGCCCTATGTCGGCGTTTCCCAGGAATGGCGCATCGGCGACAGCGCGGATTTTGCGCGGGCCGCCGGAGAGGATCCGAGCGTCACCAATTATGTCGTCGGTGTGCGATTCTGGTTCTGAAATCTCAAAAAGGATAGAACTTCCATGACCAAGACTTTGACACGCATCGCGGCGACTGCGCTTGTTGCCACGCTGATACCGCTGCCAGCCTTCGCGCAGCAGATGGACCACTCTTCCCATGCGAACCATCAGATGCACGCGATGGACGCTTCGGCGGACGATGTCGCGGGCGCTGAAGAAACCCTCAAGGCCTATCGCACCGCTCTTGAAGCGCGCGACGCGCAGGCAATGCGTGCGCTCTTCGACGAGGACTCGGCGATCTTCGAGAATGGCAAGGCGGAAGGAAGCTTTGCCAATTACATGGAGCACCATTTGGGCCCCGAGCTCGACGCGATTGTGAGCTTCACCTTTACCGACCCCACGCTGACCGTCACCCGGATGGGGCACATGGCCCATGCTAATGAGACGTATGGCTATCGCATCGAACTTACCGATGGCCGGGTGATAGAGCGCGACGGCGTGGCGACATCGGTGCTTGCTCACGATGCGGACGGCTGGAGAATCGTCCAGTACCATTCCTCGTCGCGCGCGCCGCGCAACTGATTACGGCTTTCGAAGAGGTAGCACCGGTTGGCAACGCCGTCGCTGAAGCTGCGCCTGCATGTGCTCGGCAGCAAGATCCACAAATGGCTGGCGATTTTCGTCGGTGTCCAGGTTCTCTTGTGGATGGGAACCGGCGCCCTCATGTCGTTTCTCGACCTGGAAGAAGTTCGCTCCGAACATGTCGTTTCGCGTGAACAAGAGGCGCTGCCCGCCGATGCCCCGCTCCCGGCCTGGGTCGCAAACGACGGTACTCTTGCAGCGGTAACGACACGTTCGCTCGACGGCGATGCCGTGACCGAGGTCCGCAAGGTTGACGGTAGCGTGAGCCTCCACGATCCGGTGACTGGGCGTAAACTCTCCCCCATCTCGGCGGCAACGGCAAAATCCATCGCCTTGCGCGCATGGACCGGGCCGCGCACGACCATCGAGGCCGCACGGATCGTCGATGACCCCGTCGGAACCGAGTTTCGCGGCCCTTTTCCGGCCTGGCAGGTCACCTATGCTGACGAGGCTTCGACGCGCCTCTACATCGATGCCAGCAGCGGTACCCTCGGGCCGGCGCGTAGTGATACATGGCGCCTGTTCGATTTCATCTGGGGCCTCCACATCATGGATTGGACCGAGCGCGACCGCATCAACAGTTGGTGGCTGCTCCTGTTCGGTATTGGCGGCACGATCATAGCCCTGTCGGGTTTCGTCCTGCTGGCGAACCGGATGCCGAGGCTGCGCCGCCGCGCAAAGAAGAGCAAGCTCGCCTGAGCCCATGGGGCTAATGTGCGTGGGCGAACGCCTTACCCCCGTTCGCCAGGCCCAACGGGCCAGGAGCCGAATGCGTTCGACGATCGCGATCGTGCCGGCATCGGACCTGATCCCGCAGACGCTCTTCTGTCGCGCCAATACCATCAAATTAATGTGAGGGGCACGCGGCTGCCGTGCGTATCAGGCACATAGGTCGCACTTTAACTGCAGGGTCGGAAGACATACGAGACATGAAAGCCCCCTCATTTCTGGCGCTGCTCGCCGCAAGCCTGCTCTTCGTCGGACCAGTTCAGGCTCATGGCGACGAAAAGCACGGCGAAGAGGCGAGCGCCGCGCCTGCTGCCACCAATGGCGATGTGCACGACCAGGCGGCCATGGCGCAGATGGGCGAGACTGCGGATGCTGGCGAGTCCTCCGGCGCGCACGATGAAGCGGGCGGAGGTCATGACGAGGCCGGTGGCCATGCGAATGAGGGCGAAGCCGGCGTCATGGCCGTACTGAAGAAGCTGCATCCGGCAACGATCCATTTCCCGATCGCCTTGTTTCTCATGGCTGCGGCCACCGAATTGTTCGTGATGCGCCGGAAAGGAGCGGGCCTGGAAAGTGCGGTGCGCGTACTCGTCTACGGCGGAGCAATCGGCGCAGTCGTCGCAGTTCTGTTCGGATGGATTCACACCGGTCTGTGGTTCGGCGGCGATACTGTCATGCAAGTCCATCGATGGACCGGTATGCTGATCGCGGTTCTCGGTATTGCGATGGCATACCTCGCGAGCAGGCCGAGCCAGAGCCGCGCATGGTTGCGCGCGTCGATCTTCTCCATGGCGGCACTCGTTCTCATCCAGGGGTTCCTTGGCGGCGAGCTCGCGCACGGACCGGACCATCTTGGCGTTTCGTGGCTCTGAAGGAGTTGAATAACATGCGAATTCTGAAATCGAACACCGCGATAGCATTTCTCGCGACCGCGCCATTGACGTTCGCTCTCGCCGCTTGTGACCAAGCGCAGGAGAGCACACCGGCTGCTGAGGTTTCGCCTATGGGCGGAACTGCGGTGATGCCTGGCACGGCACCCGAGGCGGGTCTTGCAGACCCGGCAACCTCTCCCTCCGAAAATGAGGCAGCGGCCGCACGTCAGGACGCTCTTTCGACAATTGGCGCCGCCACGCCTGCGTCACGGCGCGCTGTCCCGCCCGCATCACGCGCAACTGCCACACCCGCAGCGCCAGCAACGCGCACGCAACCCGCGAGCGAGGCGACCCCGCCCGCCGATCCCCATGCGGGCCATGACATGTCCTCGATGGCCGATCACGACATGGACAGCATGTGATCGGGCGCGTTCCCCGGTGACACGGCTATTCAGGAGATACCCTGGGCAGGAAACCGCAACGAACAACGCAAGATCAGGAAAGGACGGCCCCGCCTCCCCCCGAAGCCCTGCGGGTCGCAGGTGCCCCCAAGGGGTCGTTCAGGAACCCCGCGTGAAGACCAACCCGCGCGGGGTTCCGTTTGCCCGGCTTCGCTGTCGCCGTGCCAGGCGCATCCCGGTAGGGCTTTGTGCTATGTGAGCAGCGTGCAGACGATCGCCTCGTTGGCTATGAAAGGAACCGCATATGTCGGAAACGGGAAAAGCCGGTGCGCTGTCGCGCTGGGAAGACGAAGGCGGGGCATTGCCCTGCGGGCCGCAGGAAGCGCTCGCTGCCGATTGCGAGAAATGGGATATTCCGCCACTTTCCGATGCCGAGATCATCCAATTGCGCATCAGGGTGATCGCCCTTGAGAACATGGTGCTCGGCCTTCTGTCGAAGGCCAGCGCCGATCAGCTTGCAGCAATCGAAGAAATCGCGGAATTCATATCCCCGCGTGCCGATGCGAAGCCGCATCCGCTTACCCTGCATGCCGCCACCCAGATGGAGCACTTCGTCGAGCGCGCCCGGCGGCTTCGCGAGCAACCCACCGCTGATTGAGCGACGCATGACCGGGCCACGAATGCTGGCCTTCCTCGCCGTGGCCCGACCGATGATCCGAAAAGAGTGCGATGGACCTCGATACGCTTCTCATGCGCTATTTTGGCACTGCCGATCCTGGAGCGGTTGGCGCAGAAACCTTGGCCTCGGGGATCGAGCGATGCCAGGTCGATCTCGGTCTGGAGCAGGACCGGGGAAAACGCTTTGCCCTGTGGGCCATGCTCTACCTGCTCGGGTCTGCCCCCGACCTCGACGTGGCCTTCGAGAACGAGGAAGACCGGGAAGCAGCCCGCAACTTCATGGATCTCCTGGCGGCATCGGAAGGCAATGAGGTAAGCTGATTGCAGCAGGGTCCTGGCACCTTCAGACCCGCACCCGATACCCATCCGGCTTTCTTCGCGAACAGTCCTGAACCAGGTCAGCTGAGGAGCCGCAACCCGTTCCTTTCCGGCCGTGTTGGCGGCTTCGCCGCCTGCCCGCACCACTCGTCATGAACAGGTTTCCCTTCGGCCCTTCAGGCCTGCGGTGCAGTCCTCCCATGCCCTGCTTCTTCTGGATGTTCGCAAGCCGGAGATGGTCTCCGGTTTGAGGAACTGAAGGAATTTCATCATGACCAATATCGCAATCCTCACCGGCCGCATCGCCCGCGATCCCGACACCCGCGAGACCAAGGGCGGCACCAGCGTCACCGGGATCACCGTCGTCACCGATCGTCCTGCACGCGACAAGGACGGCAAGACCTACAAGGACGAGAACGGCTACACCGCCAAGGACAGCGAATTCCACCGTGTGACCTGCTTCAACGGCCTCGCCAAGACCGTCGGTCAGTACTGCTCGAAAGGCCAGCTGGTCTCGGTCCAGGGCCGCATCCACTACACGCAGTGGGAAGACCAGGACGGTGTGACGCGGTATGGCTCGGAGATCCTTGCCGACAAGGTCGATTTCCTCTCGCGGGCCAATGGCGGCGACAACCAGGACGCCCCTCCGATCGACTGATCCGGCGCCATCGAACCAGCCAAAGGAGGCTCTGCCGGAAACGGCAGGGCCTCTTTCGCTGTTCACCCTTCCTTTCGCTCGGTCTTTTCTCCGGGGAATAGCCAGGCGCTGCCCGGAGGGCCCGACCCATTATGGCAGCGATCATCTGAAACGGTCGTTTGAGGTGGACTGGATTGGCCTGGCTTACCGCATTTCCAGCATGATGGTCCCGCGCCGCCCGCATCAAGGACGGCAGGGGCCCCACCATTTTGTCCGCCGCCGGATTGCATCCGGCACCGGACAAAACCGTGTCCCCCTGCGCCGCTTCGCGGTCGCCCTGTCAGGCGATCCTGTGACCCGGTCTGCCCGGGCCCATCGGCCAACCTCCTGTCGTCTCGCGACAGATTTCAGGAGGATTATCATGACCTATTTCACGAAATGCACACTGCCTTCGCGCAATTATTTCGAGGCTCTGGAAACAGCTGAGCAACGGGCCTTGCACAGCTTCTTCGACCAGCATGTTATCGAGGATGACGAACTCGGATATCGCGCGGTCGACGAAGGCGACTACAATGCGCTGCCCCCGCATCTTGCGATCCGGGTCGTTCATACCGTCCATGGCGGAATGCTCGACGAATTCTGAGGCATTCTGCAGGGCAGGGACCGGCAGCGGTTCCTGCCCTTTTTTCGTGTCTCTTATGGGCTGAGCTACAGGTTCAAGTTTCGATCCAGCAGCAATCGGCGGTTCTCCAAACATCGGCTTGGCCAACTGGCGATCGGGATAAATGGAGCGGGGCTGGGGACGCACTCTGTCCCGCGCATCTGGCGATACGCTCCTGAGGGTGCGGCATTACGTGTTTTTGGGGCCCCGCATGCACTTGCGAACCGGCAGCGGGTCGGGCGAGCGGGAAGCTACGGCCGCGACAGGTCCCGCTTGCCTTGCTTCCCACAGGCCCTTGGCCACTGCCTCTCTCGCAGGTGCGGTTCATTGCTCTGAGCCTTCGGCATTGCAGCCGAAAGCCTGCCGGGCAGCGCGATAGCGTCGGGTTCTGCGCGGATGCCGCCCCTCCTCGATCCTGCCGAGCTCAGATCGGTAGGGGCGACAAATCCGAACGCGGCATCGTGTCGCTCCCCCCATTGCCAGGGCATGCGCCATCACCCTCCGCAATCAGCGGCAGTTAGCCGCAGCCACCCAAGCCTCCTGGAGCTAACCCCATGCCCGCCGTTCCCGATCCGGTCCGTCCCCGCTACCTGCGCACCCCGGATGCCGCGGTGCATCTGGGGCTTTCGCCGCGCACGCTCGAAAAGCACCGATGCTATGGAACAGGGCCGGTCTACCACAAGCTCGGCGGCCGCATCGTTTACCGGCCCGAAGATCTCGACGCCTGGGCCGAGCAGGGCTTGCGCCGTTCCACCAGCGATCCGGGCAAGGGCGTCGTTCATCCTGCCAAGCGGATCGACGGCTACACCGGTCCGGTCCGGCGCTGAAGCGGTACCATGCGCTCCTTGAAGACATCGGACGGCGGGGCCGGACAGCTCGACCTGTTCGTCGGCGCGGGCAGCGACATCGCCGCGCGCGATGCGCAGGATCTGATGGCCTGGCCTTTCTTCAGCCTCGCCAAGACGAAGCGGGTGCAGCCGATCGACTTTCGTATGGGCGAGGTCGCCATTCTGGTCGAAGCGACCGCCGAACATGGCATGGCCACCATCTGGGACGCCGATGTACTGATCTGGGTAGCGAGCCAGATCGTCGAGGCGCGCGATGCCGGCAAAGCCACCTCGCGCCTTATCGCGGCGACGCCCCATGAAATCCTTACCTTCACCCGGCGCGGAACCGGAAAGGCTGGCTACGAGCGCCTGAAGGCGGCGCTCGACCGCTTGCAGTCGACCAGCATTGCCACCTCCATCCGGCAGGCCGGGGCGCGACGCCGCCGACGATTTTCCTGGATCAACGAATGGCGCGAACGGCTCGACGACAACGGGCGCGCGCTCGGCATCGAAATGATCGTGCCGGACTGGCTCTACGAGGGCGTGCTCGATCGTGCGCTCGTCCTGACCATCGACCCGGCCTATTTCGCGCTTACCGGCGGTCTTGAGCGCTGGCTCTATCGCATCGTACGCAAGCATGGCGGGAAGCAGAAGGGCGGGTGGAGTTTCGACATTTCGCACCTGCATTTGAAGTCCGGCGCGCTCTCGCCATTGAAGCGTTTCGCTTTCGAAGTGCGGGCCATCGTTCGCCGCCAGTCGCTCCCCGGCTACAATCTCGCTCTTGAGCACCAGTTCGGCCGCGAGCGGCTCCTGTTCGTTGCAGCGCCTGTCGATCCCTTCGCGTCCGCGCGGCGCCGTATCGGGCTGCCCCCTGTGGAAAAGGGTGCGTGATGTTCGGACTATCGGGAACCATGACGTTCGGACGATCGGGAACCCTATTCCCGGACTATCGGGAACCGGGAGCCTGCGCGACTCGCCGAAAACGCGGCGCCTGCGAAGCCCTTAACAATGCTAACAAGGAATCTTTCAGATTCCTGCTAACACAGCCACGCCTGTGCAAAAGCGCAGCGCGCGCTTCGCTTCCGCCTCCGGAACCGGTCGAGGCAGGTTCCGGTGATCCGCCACTTACGCATGTCACGCTGGTGTGGCGCGGCGGCGTGCAGGAAGACTGGCTTCGGTTCGGCAAGCCCGTTGCAGAGCGCATCCTCGATCGCCGGACGCGTATCGAAAGCTATGCTCCGGGACAGGTTTTTGCCTTGGTTCGGTGGGCTTCGAACGACTACGGGACCGTTGGCTCCACACTCACGATCGCCCAAGCCGCCGGTTTCGGCGAGCCGTTCACCACTCTGCCGCAGGTCGATCCTGGCGCGCAAATCCTGCTCTCGGTGCGAAGCTGGCCAAAGGTTCGCCAGGTCTTTGCGCTGATCGATGCGATCGAGGACGTTGGCATCGATCCCTGCGATGTAGCTCCCGACCACTGGCATCATGTCCACAACAGGCTGGCAGGGGGCATGCAAGTACGTTTCTATTCCCCTGCGCGCCATCGCGACTGGCTGCGGCGGCGAAAGCTGCAATCATGAGGCGGCGCACCGCCTTTCTGGCAGGCATGGTCGCGGCAGCGACACTGGCCAGCATCGCAATCCCGTTCTCGCGACTTTTGGTCTGGAACGTGACGGCCAGCGTGCCGGTTGGACTGTACTCAATCGGCGGAAAGACCGGTCTCCAGAGGGGCGACCGCGTCGCGATCGATCCTGCTTTCAGGCTGCAGAAATACCTCGCCTCGCGCGGCTATCTTCCTGCGGGCGTTCCGCTCATCAAGGAGATTGCGGCGCTTGGCGGGGATACGGTCTGCCGGCGCGACCTGCTCATCGAGATCAATGGGACACCTGCGGGCTCGGCGCGTCGGCGCGACAGCCTTGGACGCGAACTGCCCGTCTGGAAAGGATGCCGGACTATCGCTGCGGATGAACTGTTCGTGATGAACAGGCGCGCCCCCGGCAGCTTTGACGGGCGTTATTTCGGCCCGGTCGCACGCGCCGATGTCATCGGGCGCGCGCGGCCCGTCTGGACCAACGAAGCGGGCGACGGGGACTATGTCCTGCTCGCCTCGCCCGCCGACTTTCCCATTCCCAACGTAAATGATGGAGACGCACAATGACCTGTATCGGCACTTTTGCAGCCACACCCGAAGGCTTTGAAGGGCGGCTGCAAACCCTGACCATCGACGCACCGCTGACCCTGGTGGCCGCCGACCCCGGCGACACCGAGAACGCCCCGGACTATCGCATCATGGCAGGCGAAGGCGAGGAAACCTACGAGGTGGGTGCAGGCTGGAAACATGTCGGCGACAAGGCAGGCGATTTCGTCACGCTCGTCATCGACGATCCGGTATTGCCGCGGCCCCTGCGCGCCAATCTGTTCAGTTCTGACGACCAGAGCCATGTCCTGATATGGTCGCGCGGCGCGCGCCGCCCGGCAAAGGACTGATTCCGTGCTCCGCCCGCATCTTCTGCCGGGGATCCTGGCCGCCATGCTGGCGGCGAGTCCCGGGCAGGCTTTTGCACAATCGGAGCAGTTTGTCCGACCTTCCCCGCGCGTCGAGATTGCGACGCATGTCAGCGAAGCATCGCAGCAATTCGGCATTCCCGAGCACTGGATCTACGCGGTGATCCGCGCCGAAAGTGCGGGCCGGGTGCGGGCGGTTTCCAGAGCAGGAGCGATGGGTCTCATGCAGCTCATGCCCGGAACCTGGTCGCGGCAGCGCGCCCGGTTCTCCCTCGGGCAAGACCCGTTCGACCCGCGCGACAACATTCTGGCCGGCACGTCTTACCTGCGCGAAATGTACGATCGCTACGGCGCGCAAGGCTTCCTCGCTGCATACAATGCGGGTCCGGGACGCTACGAAGACTGGCTTGCCGGACGGCGTTCGCTGCCACTCGAAACACGCCTCTATGTCGCCCGGATTGCGCCGCTGTTGCAGTCCGAGCGCATGTTTGCGGCGGTGCCTTTACAAGCCGGGAATGCTCCGGCTGGCGTCTTGCAGGCGCCCCGCGCTGGGCGAGAAGAGTTGGACGAGGTGGCTATGCCCGGTCCCGCAGCGAACCCCTTCGCGCGTCCGGAACAGCCCGCGCACGATCTATTCGCGCCTGCTTCGACGGTCTCCTCCCAATGAAAGCGAGCCTCGCACCTTCGCGCAGGCATGCGTTTCCAGGCGAAACCGGGCGTATAAGCGGAGACTTACGCATCAAAAGAAAGGAGGGATGGCGAGATAAAAGCACCGCCGTCGGTCGGGGTGCAGGTGGTTGGTTTTGCGGGAGATTATGCGCCATCTCTGCTGTGCGCCTGCAGGCGCTTGGACCGAAATCCTTAGGCTTTTCAATGCTGAAAGCGCCGTCTGCCGATTTTCCTGTCTATGGCTGACGATGAAATCAACATCAGGCCGGGTCAGTCGCGAGACAGCGATGCGCGCGCCTATCGCAAGGCCGGTTCGCTGGTCGGACGCGTGCTGCAGGTTTCGCGCCGGTCAGGCTATACACCGCTCACGCGAGGGCGGGCTGGCGGCGGAACCGGACATCTGGGACGCGGCAAAAGGGCTGCGTTCCGAGGCCGCCCCCATGCTTTCCAGCGGCGGGTCATCATCAAGGCGCGCGTCGTTCGTCATGGCGGCAGCCGCTTCCGCTCTGCACCGCTCGCTCGCCACATCGCCTATCTCGAACGCGACGGCGTCACCCGTGACGGATCGGATGCCCAGATGTTCGATGCCTCGTCGGATGAGGTCGATGGCGATGCCTTCGCCGCGCGCTGCGGAGACGACCGGCATCACTTCCGCTTCATCGTGTCGCCGGAAGACGCGAGCGAGATGGCTGACCTTTGCGCTTTCACGCGCGAGCTCCTTGAAGATATGGCGAGCGACCTCGACACCAGCCTCGACTGGGTGGCGGTCGATCACTGGAATACCGACAACCCGCATGTCCATGTTCTGGTCCGCGGCGTTGCCTCGGATGGCAGGGACCTGGTGATTGATCGCTCTTATATCAGCGAAGGCATGCGGGCCCGTGCCCAGGAGCGCGTCACTATCGAACTCGGGCCGCGCAGCGAGCGCGATATTCAGCTAGCGCTTCGCCGCGAGGTCGATGCCGAGCGCTGGACCTCACTCGACCGCCGGCTGCAAAAGCAACGCGACGATCTCGGCGTGGTCGATTTGTCCCCCGAAGTCGATGCGACACGGCGCAGCAACCGCGCATTCCTTATCGGCCGCGCACGAACGCTCGAACGCATGGGATTGGCCGAGCGGATCGGGGCGGCGCGCTGGACCTTGGCCGCAGATCTCGAACCGACCTTGCGCGCGCTTGGCGAGCGCGGCGACATCATCAAGACCTTGCACAAGGCGATGAGTGGACGCGGCGCACAAGGCGCCCTTGCATCCTTAGCGCTGCATGGAGAAGACGAGAACCGCCGAGTCATCGGCAGGTTGGTCGAGCGCGGTCTCCATAACGAGCTGACAGGCGAGGCTTATGCGATCGTCGAAGGAGTGGACGGTCGCGCCCACTATCTTCGCTTCCCCGATCTTGACCAGACGAGCGATGCAGCACCCGGCGCGATCGTCGAGACAAGCGAATGGACCGACCGCAAGGGGCGGCGGCGCGAAAGCCTGCTGGTGCGCTCGGACCTGCCGCTCGAGCGGCAGATTGACGCGCGCGGGGCGACCTGGCTCGACCGGCAGCTGCTGTCGGCACGAGCCGCGTCGCTGGGAGGCGGCTTCGGCAATGAAGTCCGGAAGGCTCTTGACGAGCGCCGTGACTGGCTCGTCGATCAAAGTCTTGCGAAGCGACATGGTAGGAGCGTGACCTTGGTGCGCAACCTTCTCGGAGCGCTCCGCAAGCAGGAACTGGACGCGGCAGGTAAAGCGCTGGCTGCGCGTCATGGTCGTCTGGCAAATCCGGTAACGGAAGGCGATCACATTTCCGGCATCTACCGCGAGCGCATTTCGCTGGCGTCGGGTCGCTTCGCCATGATCGATGACGGAGTGGGTTTCCAGCTCGTGCCCTGGAGGCAAGACCTCGAGCGGCATCTTGGAAAAGAAGTCGCTGGCAAGGTTAATGCACGCGGCGGTGTCGATTGGAACTTTGCGCGCTCGCGCGGGCCGGCGGTTTGATGAGCACCGGCATCTAAACGGAAATCTTGACAAACGCACCATATGATGCTTATAAACGCATCAGGAGATGCGATATGGTAAGTGCAGCGATTCAACATGCCGAAGCTCCCCCGGGGCTTCAGACCTTTGCAAGCGACGGTGATCGCAGCCGCCTCACCAGCGCTGCGGTAAAAGCCGTGCTGCGGCTCATCGAGGCTTGGGGTGCGAGCAACGCCGACGGTGCTGCACTGCTCGGCGTGTCCGAAAGCACCTGGGACCGGATGAAAGCCGGAACATGGGAGGGCTCGCTCGGTCAGGACCAGTTGACCCGCGCGTCGGCGCTGATCGGCCTGTTCAAGGGGCTGCACCTGCTGTTTGCCAACGACATGGCCGACCGCTGGCCGAAACTCGAAAACAGGGCTCCGGTCTTCGATCGCCGCTCGCCCATCCAGGCAATGATCGAAGGCGGTATTCCGCGCATGTTAGAGACTAGGCAATATATCGACGCGCTTCGTGGCGGGCTCTGAGGAGGAGGGCGAGCCGCCGCAGATCCGCGAAGCCTTCGAGCGGACGGTCCGGCTCGTTTCCAGCGCGCGTTTGCGCGAAGCGGTCATGGCTCCGCTAGCCGACAATGGTGAAGAGCTTGCGCTGCTCGCTGAAATCGAGGGGGCGACGAGTTCGCGCCTGATCGCCGAAGAGCGCGGGCTTGGCGGGCTGACAGCCGACGAGCTGGTTCACGGCGTGCCGCATGCCAGATTTATCAATGCGAGCTTCGCCTATGCCAAGCCGCGCGAGCCCAATCGCTTCAACCCCGCGAACCGCGGCGCATGGTATGCCGCGCTCGATGTCGAGACCTGCATCGCCGAGGTCGGTCATCACCTGACGCAGGCGCTCGCCGATGCCGACGATTTCGATGCCGTTGTCGAATATGGCGAGATGATCGCCAGCATGGCGGGGGTCTTTATCGATCTGCGCGGCGTGCCTGATCACCCCGCACTCGATCCGGACAAGACGAAAGGCTATCCGGTCGGCAATGCTCTAGCGGCGCAGGCGCGCGCCGCCGGCCATAACGGGATTATCTATTCTTCGGTCCGCCATGCGGGCGGAACCTGCATCGCGGCCTTGTGGCCCAATGTCGTGCAATCGGTCGCGCAAGGGGCGATGTATCGCCTGACCTGGTCCGGCAATCCTGCCTTTGATTGGGAAGCAATCTAGCCGCTTCCCGCTTTCGCTACGCCAGCCTGCGATCACGCAGCTTCTGACTTGAATATGCGATGCAAAGCCGCCGTGCTGCCTTTCACGAAAGGAGACAGCCTTGTCGGCAACCCGGATATTGTGGGGTCAGATACTCGTCGTCTTCGCTCTCACGCTCGCAGGCGTCTGGGCGGGCACTCAGTGGACGGCATACGCGCTCGGCTATCAGGCGCAATTGGGCGCGCCGTGGTTCAGTGTTTCCGGAGCGCCTGTCTATCCGCCTTATGCCATCTTCTGGTGGTGGTTCAGCTACGAAGCCTATGCGCCGCGCATCTTCGAAACCGGCGGAATGATTGCTGCATCGGGCGGTCTCGTGTCGGTCGTGGTCGCGATCGGCATGTCGGTCTGGCGCGCCCGAGAAATCAGGAACAGCGCGACCTATGGCTCGGCGCGCTGGGCGACCCGTTCCGAAATCGCGCGCGCTGGCCTTCTGGCGGGCAAGGGCGTCATTATCGGCCAACACGCCAATCTCTATCTTCGCCACGACGGGCCAGAACATGTACTCTGTTTCGCACCGACGCGCAGCGGCAAGGGGGTCGGCCTTGTCGTGCCGACGCTGCTGACCTGGCCGCACTCGGCGATCGTCCATGACATCAAGGGCGAGAACTGGGAGCTGACCGCTGGTTTCCGGTCCAGCTTCAGCCGCACGCTTCTGTTCGATCCGACCAATGAAGCGTCGGCAGCCTATAATCCGCTGATGGAAGTGCGGCGCGGCATCAACGAGGTGCGCGACGTCCAGAACATTGCCGACGTGCTGGTCGACCCGGAAGGCTCGCTCGAACGGCGCAACCATTGGGAAAAGACCAGCCATGCGCTTCTCGTCGGGGCCATTCTGCATGTGCTTTATGCCGAGCCTGACAAGACGCTCGCCGGGGTGGCGAACTTCCTCTCCGATCCGCGCCGATCGATCGAGGCGACATTGACCGCCATGATGCACACGCCGCATCTGGGGGAAGACGGCATCCATCCGGTTGTCGCGAGCGCGGCGAGAGAATTGCTCAACAAGTCGGAGAACGAACGCTCGGGCGTGCTCTCGACCGCCATGTCGTTCCTTGGGCTGTACCGCGATCCGGTGATCGCCAGGGTCACCCGGCATTGCGAATGGCGTATCGCGGACCTGGTGGCACAGGGCCGACCGGTCACACTCTATCTCGTCGTCCCGCCCTTCGACATCAGCCGCACCAAGCCGCTCATCCGGCTCATCCTCAACCAACTCGGAAGACGCCTGACCGAGGACCTGCAGGAGGGTGCCGATCGCGAGCGGCTTCTCCTTATGCTCGACGAGTTTCCGGCCTTGGGCCGACTCGACTTTTTCGAAAGCGCGCTCGCCTTCATGGCGGGCTACGGCATCAAGGCCTTTCTGATCGCGCAGTCGTTGAACCAGATCGAGAAAGCCTACGGGCAGAACAATGCCATCCTCGACAATTGCCATGTGCGGGTGTGCTTCGCGACCAATGACGAGCGCACTGCCAAGCGCGTTTCGGAATCACTCGGGACCGCGACCGAAACCCGGGCGATGCGCAATTATGCCGGACACCGCCTCTCGCCCTGGCTTGGTCACCTGATGGTCTCGCGCTCGGAGACGGCGCGCGCTCTTCTGACCCAGGGCGAAATCATGCAGCTTCCCGATACCGACGAAATCGTGATGCTCGCAGGCGTGCATCCGATCCGTGCCAGGAAAGCGCGCTACTACCACGACCCCCGGCTCAGCAAACGGGTAGAGCGTCCACCAACGGTCCAAAAGGGCGAGTTTGCGGCGGATGAGAGCGAATGGCACGGGAGACTTGTGACCGCGCCTGCGCAATCCGCGAAATTGCTGACCGGGTCTGAAGAGTACGAGGTCGATGATCGCCAGTCCGATGGCGGGATCCGCCAATCGCCTGAATTGCCGGAATACGAGAATGGGGCGCCGCCGCCCATGGCAATTCCCAACGAATTTGAGTTTGACGACCGTACCGACGAGGATCAGGCAAACAGCAACCGCAGGATGGCCGAGCGGATGCAGGCCAATGCGCGGCGGGCTGCACTCGATCCTGGCGACGGGATCGAGCTATGAGCAAGGGCAACCGTATCAAGCACACCTTTCGCTTGCCGCCAGCCCTTTCCAGGCAACTCGCCGACTATGCCGGCCGCAAGCGCGTCTCGCAGGCTTCGGTAGTGGAGGCCGCCATTGCCTCTTTTCTCTCTCCGGATGGATCGGAACGCATGGAAGCGGCCTTCAGTCGACGCCTTGATCGCATAAGCCGACAGATCGGCAAGCTCGACTATCATATCGAGGTCGGGAACGAGGCATTCGCGCTCTACCTCAGGCGATGGCTGGCGGTGACCCCGGCCATGCCGTTTGAAGCCAATGCCGCTGCGCGTGCCGATGCAGAAAAGCGGTTCGACTTCTTCGTCGAAGCGCTCGCGCGGCGCATGGAAACGGGCAGGCATCTCGCTGACGATCTCATTCGCGCGGCTTCGGAACCAAGGCTGGGTGAGATTGAAAATCCGGACGGAGACGGCCCTGAGCCTCCGGCGTAGCCCTGACAAAGACCTTCGATAGTCCGGCAGGAAACACACATGAATAGAGCAGAGGAACGCTTTCTTTCATGCGCCGGCGCACCTGCAGGAATGCGAGGGTGCAACCATTCCAAGTGCTTGCTAAAGGTCCAGTAATGCGCACCGAACTCGATCATCTGCCTCCGCAAAAGCAACGCGAACTTGAGCGCGTGGTGCAGCTGATCTTCGAAGAATTCGATGATGCCTTTGCGCTGGCGAAGCACGAGTGGAAGAAGGCCGGTCGCATTCTCAAGGTCATTCTCTACGGCAGCTACGCCCGCGGCACCTGGGTCGACGAGCCGCATACGGCCAAGGGCTACCAGTCGGACTACGATCTGCTCATCATCGTCAACGACAAGCGGCTGGTCGACCGGGTCAAGTACTGGTCGAAGCTCGATGACCGGCTGATGCGCGAGTACGGCGTGACCAAATCGCTCAAGACGCCGGTCAATTTCATCGTCCATACGCTGCAGGAGGTGAACGACGGTCTCGCGCACGGACGCTATTTCTTCATGGATGTCGCGAAGGACGGGATCGCGCTTTACCAATCCGACGACACCGAGCTCCCGCCAGACCCAGCGTCTCGTGGTTGAGGCGCGGCGAATGGCGTCGCACGGCTATCTCGGCTTGCTTCGCCAAAGCCGGCTCCGCTCTTTTCAAACGCACTGAATGCACTATGGTTTTTCGTGGGGCATGCTGCTGAATTTTGCGGCGCGCCCGGATTGGAACCGGACCTTGAGGGTCGCAACTGCAACTGCTGGAACAGGTGGAATGGAACCGTCTGATCCGGCACCGAGCAGGCGGTCAGGTGGCGGCGTGTTGGATTGCGTGCTGCCGATCGAACGGCAGGTCTATGTACGCATATCTCGCGGAGGAATTCGCAACTGAACTTATCAATGTCCGTTCGGACACTGAACTCGACGGTGCGCTTAAACAGGTTTCCCGGCGCCTTGGCTTCGACCACTTCGCGCTTAGCCTGGAGATGCGTTCGACATCGTGCGAGGCACCGGGCCTGCTATTGCACGACTATCCCGACGAATGGGCGAAAGTCTATATTGCCTTCGACCTCGCAGGGCAGGATCCGGTGCGAAGAGCCTGTGACAAGACCATCATCGGTTTCGTCTGGGACTGGATTGACGAACTCGTCCCTCTCACGCGCGGCGACCGTCAAATGCTCAATGTCGGCCGGGAATGCGGAATTGGCAATGGTTATACTGTTCCGCGGCATTTGCCCGGGATAGGGCGCGGCACCTGCACCTTTGCTGTTCGACCCGAGCGAGAACTGCCCCGACGGCGCTTCGCCGTCGCGGAAATGATCGGGACGCTGGCTTTGAGCTGTGCGCTGGGCCTGAGTTCAGAAAAGTTCGATGAGAAGGTCCCTTCCCTGACCGATCGGCAGCGGGAGTGTCTGCTTTGGGTTGCAAGAGGGAAGACTGCAGCTGAAACGGCCATGATACTCGAAATCAGCACCGAAACCGTCATTCAGCATCTTAAGATGGCCCGCGAGCGCTACCAGGTCCATTGTAAACAGTCCCTCGTCGTCGCGGCGCTGTTCGACGGGTTGATCGGGTTTGCCGACATTATCCGTTGGCGGGACACAGGCTAGTTTTCGCGCCACTGCCTCTCAATCACTCGAACATGGCCGTACTGCCTATTTCGCAACCGTTCAGAAAGCAATTTGACTTCTCTCGGCATTTCGATATTTTAATAGTTATCGAATCATTGGAGTGAGCGATGCAAGCCGACCGCGTGATCCGAGCCCTATCTGCTCTGGCACAGGAGCATCGCCTCGCCGCATTCCGCCTGCTCGTGCAGGCCGGGGAGCAAGGCGTTGCCGCTGGGGTGCTAGCTGAGAAACTCCAAGTGCCTCCGTCTTCAATGAGCTTTCACCTTGCCCAACTGGGCAATGCGGGGCTGGTCACCCAGCGGCGCGAAAGCCGCTCGATCATCTATTCGGCGGACTATGCCGCGATGAATGGCCTGATGGGCTACCTCACCGAGAACTGCTGCGGCGGCATGTCCTGTTCCCAGGATACCGAGTGCTTTCCTTCTCCTCAACGAAAGAGCGCCTGATGAAACGCTTTCACGTGCATGTCGGCGTGACCGACATCGACCACTCTATTGCCTTCTATTCAAGCCTGTTCGGTGCCGAGCCCGACGTGGTGAAGGCCGACTATGCCAAGTGGATGCTGGAAGATCCGCGCATCAACTTCGCGATTTCGATGCGCGAGGCTGCTGCCAAAGGCATCGAGCATGTCGGCTTGCAGGTCGAGGACAAGAGCGAACTCGAAGAGGTCTATGGCCGCCTCAAGGCTGCTGACCGCCCGGTGCTCGAAGAAGGCGCGACGACTTGCTGCTACGCGCAGTCGGAAAAGAGCTGGATCGCCGATCCAGATGGCGTCGTCTGGGAAGCTTTTCTGACCGATGGCGAGAGCACGACCTATGGCGGCAGTCCTGACCTCGACCAGCTCGCATCTGCCATTGCCACTTTGGGCGCCTGCTGCGCGCCGCAACTGGCACCTGCCAAGACGTCCTGCTGCTGAGGTAACTGATGTTAGATCAACCGCTGAACGTGCTGTTCCTGTGCACGGGCAATTCCGCTCGTTCGATCCTGGGTGAGGCAATCCTCAACCAAGACGGTGAGGGTCGATTCAAGGCCTACAGCGCCGGAAGCAATCCGATCGGCACAGTGAATCCCTGGGCGATCCATACGCTCAAGACACTGGGCTATCCGGCAGATGGCTATTCCTCAAAGAGCTGGAGCGAGTTTGCCGAAGGACCAGAATTCGATCTGATCTTCACCGTCTGCGACAGCGCGGCGGCCGAGACTTGCCCAGTATGGCCGGGTCGTCCGACTTCCGCGCACTGGGGCATTCCTGATCCGGCGGCGGTCGAGGGCAGCGATGCAGAGAAGGCAGCGGCCTTCCTCGATGCGTTTCGCATGCTGAAGCGCCGTATCGACCTGATGCTGGCGCTGCCGATTGCCAGCTTCGAGCAGATTGCCCTGCGCGAAAAGCTGCAAGCCATTGGCCACGAGGCGGATGAACAATGACCGCTGCAGCTGCTGACATGGACGCCCGCGCGGCGGGGCTAGGCCTGTTCGAGAAATGGCTTTCGGTCTGGGTCGGCGGCGCGATCCTCGCCGGGATTGCGCTCGGCAATGCAGCGCCAGAGCTATTCGCCTCGCTAGCGGGCATCGAATACGCCTCGGTCAATCTTGTCGTCGCAGTACTGATCTGGGCGATGATATTCCCGATGATGGTGGCGGTCGATTTCGGCGCGGTGCGTCGCGTCGGTGACAAGCCAAAGGGCCTGATCATCACGCTGGTAGTGAACTGGTTCATCAAGCCTTTCACGATGGCTGCACTTGGCGTGTTGTTCTTCGAGGTCGTCTTTGCCGACCTGATCGCGCCTGCCGATGCCCAGCAATACATCGCCGGGCTGATCCTGCTGGGTGCGGCCCCTTGCACCGCGATGGTCTTCGTATGGTCGCAGCTCACCAGGGGCGATCCTGCCTATACGCTGGTGCAAGTCGCGGCGAATGATCTCATCATGATCGTGGCCTTCGCGCCCATTGTCGCGCTGCTGCTGGGCGTGACCGACATTGCGGTCCCGTGGGAGACGCTGCTGCTCTCGGTCGCGCTCTATGTGGTCCTGCCGCTCGCAGCCGGTGCCATTGTGCGGCATCGGCTTCTCGCGACCCATGGCGGCGATGAAGCGGCGGTGTCCGAATTCACGGGGCGCATGAAGCCGCTCTCGATCATCGGCCTGCTGCTGACGGTGTTGCTGCTGTTCGGCTTCCAGGCGGAAACCATTGTCGCCCGACCGCTGTTGATCGCGCTGATTGCAGCGCCCATTGTTGTCCAAAGCTACGGCATCTTCTTCATCGCTTATGGCTGGGCCAAAGCGTGGAAGGTCCCGCACGCAGTAGCCGCGCCCTGCGCTCTTATCGGCACGTCCAATTTTTTCGAACTGGCGGTGGCGGTTGCGATCGGCCTGTTCGGCCTAGGGAGCGGAGCTGCTTTGGCTACGGTGGTAGGCGTCCTCGTAGAAGTGCCTGTCATGTTGTCGCTGGTAGCGATCGCCAATCGGACGCGTGGTATATTCCCTTTGGCTTGATGCGGATGTGCCTCATACCGGTCTGGGGGCGAGCAAGATGACGCCGGCGCCTACAAGGCAGATCGCCACGCCCAGAGTGTCCCACCGATCGGGCTTCACGCCTTCTGCGATCCAAAGCCACAAAAGCGCGGACAGAATGTAGACCCCGCCGTAGGCAGCATAAGTTCGACCTGCATGCTCGGCATCGACCAGCGTTAGCAAATAGGCAAAAAGGACGAGTGAAGCCACGCCCGGAACGAGCCACCAAGCCGACTTGTCCATACGCAACCACGCCCAGAAAGCGAAACAGCCCGCAATTTCAGCAATTGCAGCACCGAGATATGCGAGAAAGGTCATCATCTGACCTCTATCGAGATTTCGACTGTCGATCGCAAACGGGATTACCCGGTTGATGGCTTTACTGGACCAAGCGAGGCGCAACTACGATAGCATGGAGCCAAGATCGGAGCCCACGCTCGGATACACCGATACCATTTTCTTGAGATCGCTTGTTGTCAGTCCAAGTCGGATGGCCAAACCGAAGAAATTAATGATTTCGCCATATTCGGGTCCGAGCAGATGGGCGCCCAGGATAGTGTCGCTGTCCTTATCGATTATAACCTTGGTTGCAGCGCAGCTTTCGCCAACGCGAAGGTTGGAATACCAGTCGCCGGTGTCATTCTCGACGACGCGGATATCGTGCCCGGCCTCTCGTGCATCCTGTTCGAGCATGCCAACGCGGGTTAGCTCCGGTACGGTAAATACAGCGCTCGGAACTCCCGAATAATCCGGCTTGGTCCGGTTGCCCTTGAGCATATTGGACGCAGCTACCTTGCCCTCGAAAACCGCGACAGGCGTAAGCGGGGCACCCTGCGTATCGGCGGCATCCCCGGCAGCGTAGATTTTCGGGTTGGACGTGCTTTGCAGGTAGGCGTTGACCGCAACGCCCTTGTCACCTGCCTCGACATTGGCTGCGGCCAGATCGAGCTGATCAATTGCCGCGACGCGGCCCGCGCCTTGGACGACGAGATCGGCGCGCAAATCTTTCGTTTCGCTACCCGTTTCTACCGTGACAAGAAAGTCCGTCCCGTCCTTCTTGATGGATTTGAGTGACGTGCGCCGTCGCAGTTGGACGCCGACTTCCTCGCCTCGCGCGACGAGTCTTTCAACAAGATCGGCATCGAAACCTTTAAGCGGTCTCTCGCCGCGATCGATCATGCACACCTCGCTGCCGGCGCGTGCTGCGATATGGCCAAACTCGAACGAGATGAAGCCGCCGCCGATGAACAGGATGCGTTCGGGCAGCGCATCGAGCCGCATGAACTCGGTGCTGTCGGTAAGGTGTTCGGAGCCGGGAACATCTATCGTCCGCGGCTTGGCACCCGTTGCGATCAGGAAATGGTTTGCCTGAAACTGCCCCTCGCCGTCGATTTCGACGGTATCTTCGCCGACGAAGCGCGCTTTCCCGTGAAGGGTAGTGACGCCGTTGCTCTCCAGACCGTTTTCGATCCGACCGGGCATTTTGTCGGTGAACGTCTGCGTGAAGGCGACCAGATCGGGCCAGTTGATGGCGATGTCGTTCGGTTCGATGCCCTTGCCGTGCATGAGCCGCGCTGCGTCGATGATTTCCGCCCCGCGGCGGAGCATTTTCTTCGGATCGCAGCCGCGCAGGGCGCAGGTGCCGCCATAAGGCAGTTCGTCGACCACCGCGACCGACCAACCGGCTGAGGCGCATTTGTTGGCGGCATTTACGGCCGCCATACCAACACCCAGCACTATAAGATCGAAGTTTCGCGTACTCATCTCACCGCCCTCCGCAACATGTGGCGCCCTTGCGATCGGCACGCGTTTCCTGGATCGGCGGGCAGGGGATGGTGCCGAATGAGCAGAAGACACAGCAATCGCCCGCATTGGGGCGGAGTTTCACACCGCAACCATTGCAATCGTAGAAAAACCAGCAGGCATCCGTCGGCATTCTTTCGAGCTTTTTGTACCCGCAAGTAGGGCATGTGATCTCGGACTTCAGTTCGATCATAGCGCGCTCTCTGAAAGGATCGCCGGATATCCGGCCTCGGTCGACGCCGCGGCGATCGCGCTTGTGGTTGTTCGCTCAGGATCGAACTGCGCAGTCGCCGTCCTGGTCTCGTAATCGATAGTCACCTCGTGCACACCTGCCACGCCTTCCATCGCGCGCCGAACCGTTATCGGGCAGGTCGCGCAGGTCATATTCTCGACCGCAAAACTTGCCGATTGCAGATGCGCGGAATTTTGTTGAACCCGTTCGTCGGAGTTTGGCGGAAACAAGGTCGCTGCCCAGATACCCGCTCCGGCCAGTCCCAGTATCGCAACTGCGACGATCATCGTCTTCTTCATCTTTCGAACTCCTAGTAGAATTGCGGCGCCCACCACTCGACCGTGGACGAGGCAGCGACCAATACGGTCGCCAGCCACAGGGAGCTTTTGACGAGCAGGTTTGCTCCGGGCCGCGCGCAATATGTTCCGTCTTCGCAAGGTTCGGCTTGCCGAAAATAGACGTGCCGGAATCCAAGGGCCAAAAAGACAACCGCAATGGCGATAAATACCCATTTGTACGGTTCGAGCGCAGTGAGATTGCCGATCCACGCGCCGCTGATGCCAAGGCTCAGCAATAACAGCGGGGCAATACAGCAGGACGAGGCGAGTATCGCGCCGAGCGTCCCGCCGCTCGCCCATAAGCGCTGCGCGTTCTTGTGCATTTGATCGACCATGGAAACCAATGTACTCCCTGTAGTAACTACAGGTTCAAGCACTAATTGGCATATGGCTCATGACAGCATCGCAAGTGATCAAACGGGGAGAACTGGCCAGACGGTCGGGCTGCAACCTTGAGACAATCCGCTACTACGAGAACATCGGTCTGCTTCAGCCTCCCGAGCGTACGGCAAGCGGGCACAGGCTCTATCCACCCGGCGACCAGGCGCGGCTCGGCTTTATCTTGCGCGGCCGCGATCTGGGTTTTTCGATCGAGGAGCTCAAAAGCCTGCTCAGCCTCGTTGATTCGCACCCCTACAGCTGCGGCGAGGTTCGGGATCTGACCAATAACCATCTGGCCAGCGTGCGAGCTAAAATTGCTGATTTGACTAGGTTGGAGCGCACGCTAGCCGATGTATCAGCCCGCTGCGAAGGCGGTGATGTTCCGGAATGCCCCATCATAGATACGCTCTTTGGTCGTGGTCCTGGCGCCCGATAGTGAAGCTATGCCGTCGGAACGGGTGCGCGTCTTGAAGCTATTTCGATCGAAGCCGGATGCGACGAGGCGAGGGAACGAATATGCGCCCTGTCCGTCCCCTCACTACAGAGCCTCGTCATTTAACTTTTGATAGCTTTCCATGCCGACCACCATTCTGATTGTCGAAGACGAATTCCTCATAGCTGTCGAAATGGAGGCGGTGGTTCACGATCTCGGTCATGAATCCGCAGGCATAGCCGACGACATGCAATCGGCATTGGCAAAGGCTTCAGACGCGATCGATGTGGCGCTCGTCGATGTCAATCTGGCCGATGGAGCCACTGGTCCGAGGATCGGCGAGAAGCTTGCTGCGGATTTCGGGATCGAGGTTATTTTCGTAACCGCCAATCCCGCACAACTCGGCGAAGGGGTGAGCGGAACGCTGGGCGCGCTGGAAAAACCGGTCGATCTTAGCATTCTCAAGCAGGTTCTCGACTATGTCATTGCGGTCCGGAAGGGCGAAAAAATCGATCCGCCAGCCCGTCTTAGGCTCTTCTTTAACTAGGCTCCTGCAACCTGCTTTTTCGGACATCCATGACGAGTTCAACGCCATCGTCATGCCAGGTTCTCTCGTAATTGCCTCCTAGCTGTTGCTTCACGGCCAACTCGATGAGGCGACTTCCGAAACCCGTTTGAGGCTCACTCGCCTTGTCGATGTGAGCTCCGTGTTCCCTCCAGCGGAAGCGGACCATCTCGTCCTCGGTTGAAAGGTCCAGCGAAATCCTTCCCTCGGGATTGGACAGAGCTCCGTACTTCATCGCGTTGGTAGCCAGCTCGTGGAACACCAATGCAACCGGCGTGGCGGCGCGGCTTTCGACCGCGATATCGGGGCCGGAAATAGCAATCCTTCTTTCGGAAAAGGCAGGATAGGTCTCGAAGATCGTCGCAAGCAGCGTGGCGAGGGTCACTTCCTTGCCCTCGGGCTGGGACTTTTCGCTGTGGGGCCGGACGAATTCGTGCGCGCGCCCCAGCGCGGAAATCCGGCCCAGCAGGTCGCGCGACGCTTCACCGAACGCTTCATTTGCGCGCGCTGTCAGGCTGATCAAACCGGAAACAATCGCGAAGATGTTCTTGATGCGATGGCTGAGCTCTTGACTCAGGATTTCGTTTTGGAGGGCGGTGCGCTTCTGCTCGTCGATATCCGTACAAGTGCCGATCCAGCGCTGGATCTCACCCTCCTCGTTGAGGATCGGCAGCGCACGACCGATCATCCAGCGATAATCGCCGCTGTGATGCCTCAGGCGATATTCAACCTCGTACGGTTCGCCGGTAGCGAGGCTGTGGTTCCATTTCTTCCATGTGTCGGCCTGGTCATCCTCATGGAACATCCCGGCCCATCCTTCGCCGTCGGTTGATCCGACAGGGACACCCGTGAATTCATACCAGCGCGCATTGTAATAATCGTGGGAGCCGTCGGGAAGAGTCGACCATACCATCTGCGGCATGGTGTCGGCGAGCGCATGGAAAGCAGCTCCGGCGGATTGCAGCGCATGCTCTGTAGCGAGGGGCAAGACATCAGGCGCCGAAGAGGATTCGCGGCTGCCAAGCTGGAAGTTCGTGATGACTTTTGCATTCATAGCCAGCTTGTGACCTTCCCGGGATGAACAGAATCGGACCGATAAGATACCTGTCGTATCTTGATGATTTTCAAACGCTGACGCTCATCGCAAAGGTGGGATGGCCAGTAAACTCTCCCCTGTAGAGCGCCAGATGTGGCCCTCCCCAGTTCTTGGTATGTCGCTGCCTATCCGGATTTGATGAGATGCGAGCAGTCATCAAGTTCACAGGTAATCTTCATGCAGCAAAGCAGCGGTATAAATGGTGCAAACTTGGTCGATCCGGCACTTCGCGCCATGTTCGAGGCGCGCAAGCGCGTGTTCGTGGATCTTCTTGGGTGGGACGTTCCGGTGCTCGACGGGACCTTTGAAATCGACCAGTTCGATACGCCCTCGGCCGCCTATCTCGTCCTCACCGGCGAAAAGTGCGAGCATCGCGCATCGGCCCGGCTCCTGCGTTCTGATGGACCTCATATCTTACGCGATCTCTTTCCGCAGCTGTGCACCGGACCTGTTCCGCAGGATGAGGCATTTCGCGAGATTACCCGATTCTGTATCGATCCCACGTTGCCGCGCGCTGATCGCCGGAGTGTCCGCAACCAGCTCGTCTCCGCACTCGCCGATTTTGCAATATCGGAAGGGATCTCTGGTTATTCGGCGGTCGCCCCAGTGCCCTGGTTCCGTCAGATCGCCCAGTTCGGCTGGCGCTGCCAGCAGCTTGGACCGTGCGTTTCTATCGATGGGCAGCAGCTTGTCGCTCTTCGGATCGACATCGACCAAGATACACGCGCGCAACTCGCCAACGCAGGGATCTACTGCCGCAATCCTAAGCCGGAAGCCTATGGCGGCATGGAGCTGGCAGCATGACTGGGCCGAGGGAGGCGCATTGGCTCGATCAGCTGCAAGAGGATGGCTATTGCATCATTCCGCAGCTTGTCGCCGAGCAACAGATCGCCGCACTCGATGCCGACCTGGAAGGTGCATTTGCGCAGGCGCCCCTCGGCAAGGGAGACTTCTATGGCCATCGGACCAAACGGTTTGGAAGCCTGCTTCGCCGGTCGCAGGTCGCAGGCGATCTAGTCCTGCAGCCGCTAGTCCTATCGCTCGCCCGCGCAATTCTCGGCAGCGCCTGCGACCGGATACAGCTCAATGTCGCCCAGGCGATCGCGATCCATCCCGGCGAGATAGAACAGTTTCCGCATTGCGATCAGGATATGTGGGCAGGCCGCAAGGGCGATCACGAATATCTTCTCAACGTCATCTGGCCGCTGACCGAATTTACTCGCCTCAATGGCGCGACACGCATCTACCCCGGGACGCACAGGAAGCCTGTCGACAATCTCGAAAGTCTCGACGATCCCATAGTAGCTGTTTGCAAGCCCGGCGATGCGATCTGCTTTCTCGGCTCCACCGTCCATGGAGCGGGACCAAACCAGACCGAGGATGTCCGCCGCGGTGTCGTAATCGGCTACAGTCTCGGCTGGCTCAAACCCTACGAGAATCTCTGGCTGGCCTATCCACCAGCAGTAGCAAAAGAGTTCTCTCCCGAACTCGCCGAGCTCGCCGGATATGTGCAGCACCGTCCGAACCTGGGTAATTTCGAAGGGCAATGCCCGTCGGTTTTGCTGAGCGACAAGGTGCCCGAATTCCCTCAGGCAACCGATAGTCTGCGCCCCGACCAGAAAGAAGCGGTTCGTGAGTTCGCCAAGACGCGCCGCGGCGGACGATGAGTCCCGCTCACGTCCTCGAGCCTACGTACAGGCGGTTGAAAGATGCATTGCTGGAAGGGCGCTTCCGGGCCGGTACGAAGCTTGAGGCGATGCGACTCGCTGACGATTTCGGAGTGAGCATGACGCCGGTAAGAGACAGCCTGAACCAGCTTGTCGGTGAAGGGCTGGTCGACCTCACGCCCGGCGAAGGATTTCGCGTACCGCTGCTTACCGAACAGGCCTTGCGCGACATTCTGCAAGTCAACGCCCTGCTTTTGGAGCAGGCTCCCGACAACGATCACAAATCACTGACAATCAACGAAGGATCAAACGACACGCGAGGTGCTTATGCCGACCGATTGGCGCGCGCCTTCAGAGACATCGCGGCAAGCTCAGGCAATCGGTTTCGCGTACATTTGGTCGAACGCATTAGCGACAGACTCCAGCCGCTACGTGAACTCGAGCCGGTGATTTGGCCTGGCGCGCCGCATGCCCTTGAGCAAATTGAGCGAAAAGCGCAGCAAGGGTTCGATGGCTCAAACCGAGCGGTACGCGCATATCATCAACACATTGAGGATCTGGTACCCGCTCTTGTCGGACGTTTGAACCAGCAGACGCCCTAGCCCTCGCCAATATTTTAGGTCGTCTCCCCACTCTCGGACAGAACCGTCGCGAGGTGGTCATTCCAGGCATCGAGCGCCTGGCGCTTTTCGTCCTTCCAGTCGTGGCGCTGGTAGATGCCGGCGACTCCGGCGCGAGATCCGCCCACATGGTTGAGAACGGCTTCGGTGACTTCAAACCGAACGCCAAGCCGCTGGAAGTTCGTTGCGAGGGTTCGTCGTAGATCATGAAGGCGCCAGGCTTCGAGCGGCTCTTCGCAACGTTCCTCGATCAGGCTGTCGAGCTTCACCTTCCCTTTGGCGTATCCCGTAAAGCCCGCCCCGCTAGCTGTCGCGAAAACACGGCCCTTACGCGGCCACCTCTCGCCGCGAGCCTCCCGGTCGAGCTCGGCGATTGCAAGATCGTTGAGGGGAATGGAGTTAGGTTCTCCGTTCTTGGTTCGAGATCCGGGCAGGGTCCATAATCTTTCGCTGCGACTGAGCTCCTGCCAGTGCATCCCGGAGACTTCTTCACGGCGCTGTCCGGTTACGATCAGAAGCCTGACAATTGGACCAAAGCAGCGATGACATTCCGGCGCCGCATTCCAGATATGGCGGAGTTCGCCATCCTTGAGCCAGCGCTCTCGTGGCTTGACCGGAGGCGGCGTTTCCATGCCCTCCATCGGATTGCGATCGATATCTCCGCGACTGACGGCCCAGCGAAACAGGCGGCGCATAACGGCAAAGACATTTCGCCGGTTTGCCACCTGCTTGGGCGGCATCTGATCGAGAACCGAAACGACGTCGATCTTCGTAATCGCTGGCAGCGCCTTCATTCCGAATGTGGGCTTGAGGTAGAGGCGAATGGATCGCTCCACGAGGCGACGCCATCCCTCGCGTTTGCAGGAGCGAGTGAAGAGGTCAGCGTAATTCGAGAAGGCGAGGTCGACAGCTTCCCGGCGGCGCTGCTTTTCCGCATCAACCGGATCAATGCCCTGCGCAACAATCACCAACAATCGCTCAGCTTCCAAGCGTGCAGTAGTCGGTGTCCAAGGCGATCCATGTGATCCGATCGTGAAACGACGGGTCTTCGCTTCTCGTCCGCCCATTCGGAACTGGATTATGTAACTGATTGATCCAGCAGTTGTAATCTTGACGCCAAAGCCCTTGAGATCGGTGTCCCAAAGATAGTTTTCCTTTGGTCCAACCGGGAGCGAATCGACCGTGCGCTTGCTGATTTTTCCTGTTGCCATGCGATACCTCGTGGCCTTTTCTGGCAATCACCGGGTAATCACGCAAGCGGAAAAAGGGGCGAATTGGAGGCAATTCTGGCGTAAGTGTTTTGCGCTAAGTCGTTGTTTTTACAACATCAGCGTAGTCTAGCGTCGCCTGAATCGAAAGTACCACACCTCGTGGCCCATCTGTTCGCGCGCCTTCTTCTCGTAGCGGGTCTCCGACCAGCCTGAGGGGCGCTGCTGAAAGCTCTTCGGGCCTTCGACCTGCCACTCGAACTCGTTTCTGAACCGGCGCATCACCATCAGCGCATGGCGCAGGTAAACATCGTGATCGGTGCCGAAGCGAAACTCTCCGCCGGGCTTCAGCTTGTCGGCGATCATCCGCACCGGCCCGTCGTTCATCATCCGCCGCTTGGCGTGCTTGTTCTTCGGCCAGGGGTCCGGGTGGAGCAGGTAGACCATCGTCAGTGCGCCATCGGGCACGCGGGCCAAGACCTTCAGCGCGTCGCCATCATGCAGGCGGACGTTGCCGAGCCGCTGTTCCTCGACATGGACCAGCGCCTGCGCGACTCCGTTGATGAACGGCTCGGCGCCGATGAAGCCGTGGTTGGGTAAGAGGTCGGCACGATGGGCGAGGTGCTCGCCTCCGCCGAAACCGATCTCGAAATGCAGCGGACAATCTTCGCCGAACAGGCGCTCTGCCGTGATCGGCCCTTCCTCGGGTACCGCGATGCGCGGCAATAGCTCGTCGATCAGGGCCTGCTGGCGCGCACGCAGCGGTTTGCCGACGCTGCGGCCGTAAAGCCTGCTGAGAGTGGTGGGATCGCCGTCCTTGTAAGCCGTCATGCCCGAGCGGCTAGCGGCACCGCTATGGTCGAGTCCAGCGCCTCAACCAAAGAAGACCCAGATGGCGAGCGACACGGCCAGCCCGACGATGATGTTCATCGGCAGGCCGATCTTCACGAAGTCGGAAAAGCGGTAGTTGGCCGCGCCATAGACCAGCGTGTTGGTCTGGTAACCGATGGGGGTTGCGAAGCTGGCGCTTGCGCCGAACATCACCGCCACGATCAGGGGTCGCGCCTCGACCCCGGCGGCATCCGCCAGCCCGATCGCCAGCGGGGTCATGATGACGGCGATGGCATTATTCGTGATCGCCTCGGTCAGCGTGCTGGTGACGGCATAGACCAGCAGGATCAGCACGAGCAGCGAACTGGCGCCCAGCAGTGGCTGGATGGTATCGACGAGCAGCGCAATGGTGCCCGCATTGTCGAGCCCGGTGCCGAAGGCCAGCATCCCGAAGATCAGCACCAGCGTGCTGCCATCCAGGCTCGCCCAGGCATCGCTCGGCTCGATGCAGCGGGTCGCCAGCACCAGCGCGACCCCGCCCACCGCCAGCGCCTCGATCGGCAGTCCGAACACCGCTGCGCCGAAGACGACCGCGGCCAGCGTCGCAACGGCGATGGGCGCCTTGGTGCGACGGAAGGATTGCGCGGTGGTGACGCCGACATTGGTCAGCTGGACATTGCCCTGCAATGTCAGCGCCGCGTCCGGCCCCGCCGCGATCAGCAACCGGTCGCCCGCGCGCACGCGCGCCTCGGCCAGCGAAGGGCCGGGCAGGTGGCGCGGTCGCGCGAGGCCCAGCACACGCACCTTGAGCCGCGAGAGGAGCGGAATTTCCTTCAATCTCTGCCCGACGACGGGGTGGGTGGCGGAAACCACCGCCTCGATGATTCGCAGGTCGCCGGGGCGCTTGTCCCGCGCGGTCTCGACGCCGCCGCCGAGCCCGACCAGCCCGGTGCGAAAATCGGGCGCCTCCGCCAGCGAGGCGATTTCTTCGGGCGTGGCGCTAACGATCAGCTGGTCGTCCGCCGCCAATTCGAAACTGCCCAGGTCCTTGCGATACAGATCGGAACCGCGCTGGATCGCCACGACCCTGATGCCGGGCCGCCGCGCGATTGCGCTGTCCGATAGTGTCTGGCCGACATACTTGCTGGTTTCGATCAATGTCAGGTGGCTGAGATAGATATCGCTCTCGCGCGTTTCGTCGCCCATGCGCGGCCCGCGATTGGGCAGCAGCAACGGGCCGAGCACCAGCAACACCGCGACCCCTGCGACCATGCCGACGAGGCCGACTGCGGTAATCTCGAAAATCCCGAAGCCTTGCTGGCCGTTTTCCTGCGCGACACCATCGACCAGCAGGTTGGTCGAGGTGCCGATCAGCGTCAGCGTGCCGCCTAGGATGCAGACGTAGGAAAGCGGGATCAGCAGGCGCGTCGCGGTCGTCTTCAACACCTGCGCCAGCTTCTTGACCACCGGGATCATCACGATGACGACCGGCGTATTGTTCATGAACGCCGACGCGGCCAGCGTGCCCAGCCCGATCTCGGCGGTCGCGAGCCGGGGGCTCTGCGTGGTGCGCCGGATCACCCAGCCCGAAACCTCTTCCAGCGCGCCGGTGCGCAGCAGCGCGCCCGACAGGATGAACATTGCGGCGATCGTGATCGGCGCGGAGTTGGAGAATGTGCCCAGCATCTCCTTGGGCGAGAGATAGCCCAGCGCAAGCATGATCGCGCCCGCGACGACCGCGATCACCACCGGAGGGCGCCGTTCGAACATGAACGCCGCGAAGGTGAGGATAAGGAGGGCGAGGCCGATCTGGGCAGAATAGTCAGATAGAAACGACATGAGGCCCAGCAAGCAGTTGAATTGCAGAGCGCAAAATTCGCAGGAACGGCAAAAGTTTCCAAGCGAATTCGCCTGGCCGCGCGAAAAGCAATTCTTCTTCGTGCCCCTACGCCTGGGGGTGACGCAGGCGGGCAATCCGAGTTAGGCGGGCGCGCAATGGAAGAGATGTTCGAATATCTGGGTGGTCAACCGCCGCTGGTGCAGGCGCTCGGCGGCGTGGCGCTGCTGCTGCTGATCGCCTTCGTCGTGAACCTGCTGCTCAAGAAGGTGGTGCTGCGTCTCGCGGCGCCGTTCCTCGATCGCCGGACCAAAACGCCCGACAAGGCGGTTGGCTGGCTGGTCACCACCATCCCGCTACTGATCATCTCGCGCGGGATCGTGTTCGTGCGCTTCCTGCCCGAGGAGATCGAAACGGTTATCTCCAACGTCGCCAATGCGACGATCGTGCTCGTGATCGCGCTCGCCATCACGACCGGGCTCACCTACGTCAACGAGCTGTACAAGCGCCGGCCTGAGGCGAGGAATCGCCCGATCAAGGGCTTCCTCCAGGTGGTGAAGATCCTCGTCTTCGGGGCCGCCGCGATCCTCGGCATCGCCGCGCTGATCGAACAGTCACCGCTGCTGCTGCTATCGGGCCTCGGCGCGATGGCGGCGGTGCTGCTGCTGGTCTTCAAGGACACGATCCTCAGCCTCGTCGCCTCGGTGCAATTGTCGGCGCAGGACATGCTGCGAGTGGGCGACTGGATCGAGATGCCGCAGCAGAATGCCGATGGCGACGTGATCGACATCGCGCTGCACACGGTGAAGGTCCAGAATTTCGACAAGACCATCACCACCATCCCGACCTACAAGCTGATCAATGAAAGCTTCCGCAACTGGCGCGGCATGGCCGAGGCGGGCGGGCGGCGGATCAAGCGCGCGATCCATCTCGACCAGAACACGCTGCGCTTCCTGAGCGACGAGGAGGTGGCGGACCTGCGCCGGTTTCGCCTGCTGCGCGATTATCTCGATCGCAAGGAGCAGGAACTGAGCGAGTGGAACGCGCGCGAGATGGCGGGGGAGGATAACCCGGTCAACGCACGGCGGATCACCAATATCGGCATGTTCCGCGCCTATGTGCTCGCCTACCTGCGCACGCATCCGCAGATCAATCACGACCTGACGACGCTGGTGCGCCAGCTGGAACCCACGCCGACCGGCCTGCCGCTGGAGCTCTACACCTTCGCCGCGACCACGCAATTCGCGGAGTACGAGCACATCCAGGCCGAGATATTCGACCACCTGCTGGCGATCCTGCCCGAATTCGGCCTGCGCGCCTTCCAGGAGCCGAGCGGGGTGGACTTTGCGCGGCTATCCCATCCGCGCACGCTGAGCCAATGGGAGCGCCGCGAGACGCAAACGCCGGGCGGTATCGGCTAGCGCCCGGAATGACCGGGGGTCTGGCCGCACACCGTTGCCCGGCCAAAATGCCCGGCCAAAACAAAACGCCCCGGAGCTTGGCTCGCGGGGCGTTCTGCCAATCCCATCCAAGGAAAAACTCGTCAGGCGGCTTCCGCCTCTTCGGACGGGTCGCGCAGCACGTAGCCGCGGCCCCAGACCGTCTCGATGTAATTCTCGCCGTCGCATGCATGGCTCAGCTTCTTGCGCAGCTTGCAGATGAACACATCGATGATCTTCAATTCGGGCTCGTCCATCCCGCCGTAAAGGTGGTTGAGGAACATTTCCTTGGTCAGCGTGGTGCCCTTGCGCAGCGAGAGCAGCTCCAGCATCGCGTATTCCTTGCCCGTGAGGTGGACCCGCGCATTGTCGACCTCGACCGTCTTGGCGTCGAGATTGACGGCCAGCTTGCCGGTACGGATGACCGACTGGCTGTGGCCCTTGGAACGGCGCACCACGGCATGGATGCGGGCGACCAGTTCCTCGCGATGGAACGGCTTGGTCACGTAATCGTCGGCACCGAAGCCGAAGCTGCGGACCTTGGAGTCCATCTCGGCAATGCCCGACAGGATCAGGACCGGCGTCTGCACCTTTGCGACGCGCAGCTTCTTGAGCACGTCGTAGCCGTGCATGTCCGGCAGGTTGAGATCCAGCAGGATGATATCGTAATCGTACAGCTTGCCCAGATCGAGGCCTTCCTCGCCCAGATCGGTTGAGTAGACGTTGAAACCTTCGGTCGTGAGCATGAGCTCGATGGCCTTGGCCGTCGTCGGCTCGTCCTCGATCAGCAATACGCGCATGGGTCGCCCCCTTTGCCCAATGAATGTGCGGCGGCGCCCGGCATGGGGCGCTGCGATTTGTTAACCACACAAGGTCTGAACGGAAAAGGTTAACATCGCGTAAAGCGTGGTTTTGGCGCGACGGCCACGATGAAGCGAGGGATTTTCGAGTCGAAGTGCGCGGCACACCTGGTGTCTCTCGATTGCCACAGATCGGTATGCTTAAAAATCGATACTTGCGGTTTTGCGTCGCACAAGATATTTCATTGCTTCGAAGGCGTATGAGGCAGCGCTTTCGTTACCCATCGTGCCTCAGGAGCGAATCATCATGACCAAGCTTCGGGATCTCGCAATCCCCGCTTCGGCCCCAGTTTCGATTTCCGCGCCGCCAGTCCTTTCGCTGGCCGCTGCCCGCGTCTCCTATTATCTGTATTATTTCGGTTCGTTTAGCGGCCGATACGCCTGAAGGCGTATCGGGACCAGCGCTGGCCCTGCGCGACAAAGCGGCCACCATCCACATAAACGAACATCCGTGATCCGCAGCGCCGCCTGAAGTGCGCGCGGTCGACGAACCGAAAGCGACTTGTCTCATGACGATTGCCAATATCAATATGCGCGACATCGATTGTCTGCGCGAAGAAATCGACGCTCTGGACGAAGAGCTGCTGGCCCTGATCGAGCGTCGGCTGGATCTTGCCGCCTCCATCGCCGCCGCCAAGGCCGAGGAAGACGAGGAGGGCGAGCTGCTGCTGCGCCCCGCACGCGAGGCGAGCATCATCGCCCGGCTTGCCTCGATGACCACCCGCATCCCGCGCGAAAGCATCACCGCCATCTGGCGCGAACTGATGGCGATCAACCTGCAGGCGCAGCGCCCGATCGAAATCGCGCTCAGCGCCGAGCGGCATCCTGCACGCATCCAGCTGATGGCGCGGGCGCGCTTCGGCACGATCCTGCCCATTCGCGAAACCACCTCGCCACAGGCCGCACTGGCCAAGGCGCGCAGCGGATCGGCGATCGCCCTGATCGAGATCGGGGAGGGCGACTGGTGGGCCGATCTGGCAGCCGAGCCGGACCTGGTCATCATCGACGGGCTGCTGGCCGAAGGCGGCCGTGGCTCTGCGCTGGCGGTCGGGCGCCTGTCGGCCGACCGGCTGTGCGAAGATCGCAGCTACGAAGTGCTGGAGCGCAGCGAACTTGCCGCGCGGCTTGGTCGCGGCGAAGTGGTCTGCCCGCTGGCGGCTTCGGGAGACCGGCATTTGTGCGTGATCGAGCGGGTCGCCCCGCTCGCGCGGCGCGCCGCCTGATCCCGGCCGCCTGACTTCACCTTATCGCGGCGAGCTTCTTCGCCCGGCGGCGCTGCACGCTCGACCCGATACCCATCGCCTCGCGGTATTTGGCGACCGTGCGCCGCGCGATGTCGAACCCTTCGGCCTTGAGCAGGTCGACCAGCTTGTCGTCCGACAGGATCGACTTCGGGTCTTCCGCATCGGTCAGCGCCTTGATCCGGGCCTTGACCGCTTCCGCGCTTGCGCCCTCGCCATCCTCACCGCCGCCCACACCGCTGGTGAAGAAGTATTTGAGGTCGAAGGTGCCGCGCGGGCAGTGCAGGAACTTGTTGCTGGTCACCCGGCTGACCGTGCTTTCGTGCATCTCGATCTTCTCGGCCACATGCTTCAGCGTCAGCGGCCGCAGGTGGCTGACCCCGTGGAGGAAGAAGCCCTGCTGCTGGGTCACGATCTCGCTCGCCACCGCCAGGATCGTCTTCTGCCGCTGGTCGAGCGCGCGGATCAGCCAGCGGGCATCTTCCAGCTTGTCCTTCAGCCAGGCGCGGCTGCTGCGATCGCGGCAGCCCTCGCGCAATTCGACCAGATAGGGGCGGTTGACCACCAGCCGGGGGAGCGTCGCTTCGTTAAGAGCGATGCGCCAGCCGCCGTCAGTCGAGGGCGAGATCAGGATATCGGGCACGACCGGGCTGCCGCCCTGCTCCCCGAAGGTCAGGCCGGGGCGCGGATCGTACCCGCGCAATTCGGCGAGCATGTCCGCGAAATCCTCGGCATCGACTTCGCACAGCTTCTGCAGCCGGGCGATTTCGCCGCGCGCGACCAGCTCCAGATTGTCGATCAGCCGCGCCATGCACGGATCGTAGCGATCCGCATCGCGCGCCTGAATCGCGAGGCATTCGGCCAGATTGCGCGCACCGACTCCTGCGGGATCGAGCGTCTGAACAAGCGCCAGAGCACGCTCCGCTTCGGCCAGCGGAATGCCGAGCGTTTCGGCAACCTCGCGCAGCGTTTCCGTGAGATAGCCTGCGTCGTCGAGGCGGTCGATGATTGCTCTGGCGATGAAAATCTCGCGGTCGTCGCGGCCAGCGGCACCGATTTGTGCATGGAGAAATTCCGAGAGCGAGAGCGCCGTTCCGCCGTGCCGATCGAACTCCAGCCCTTCGTCCTCGCCGCCGAAACCCTCGGCTGCGCCCCAGCTGCCATCGCCGGTGTCGCGGTCGATCTCCAGCTCGGCGGCGGAGAGGTCGGTCGGGGCGTCGCTTTCGGCGGCCCCTTCGGCGATCAGGGTGTCGGCATCGCGTTCCTCGCGCGGGGTTTCGGGGGTGTCGCCGCCATCGTCCTGTCCAGCCTCGGCGCGCGCGGGGACTTCGCCCATTTCGAGCAACGGATTGGATTCGAGCGCATCGCCGATGAAGGTCTCGATCTCGAGATTGGACAGCGTCAGCAGCTTGATTGCCTGCTGCAGCTGGGGCGTCATCACCAGCGATTGCGACTGGCGCAGGTCGAGGCGCGGAGCGAGCGACATCAGCTGTGGCGTCCGTTCGCGCCCGGCTGGCGCCGAACCCTGCGCCCGGTACCGGTGTGGCCCGGTACCGCCACGGCGGCCCCGAAGTTTCCAAAAGCGATCACGTTTCGGACCGCCGGAAAATCACAAGGTAAAGTTCTCGCCAAGGTAGAGCCTGCGCACGTTCTCGTCTGCCACCAGGTCTTGCGGGGTGCCCGCAAACAGAACCCGGCCACCGTAAATGATACAGGCGCGGTCTACGATATCGAGCGTTTCGCGAACGTTATGATCGGTTATCAGGACGCCGATTCCACGTGTCTTGAGGTCGATCACCAGATCGCGGATGTCGCTGATCGACAGCGGATCGATCCCTGCAAACGGCTCGTCGAGCAGCATGATCGATGGGTTCGCGGCCAGCGCGCGGGCGATCTCGCACCGCCGCCGCTCGCCGCCCGAAAGCGCCATCGCGGGTGCGGTGCGCAGGCGGGTCAGGCCGAAATCGTCGAGCAGACGCTCCAGAGAATCGCGCCGGGTCTGGCGATCCGGCTCTGCCAGTTCGAGCACGGTCGCGATGTTCTGCTCCACGGTCAGCCCGCGGAAAATGCTGGTTTCCTGCGGCAGATAGCCGAGGCCGAGGATCGCGCGCCGATACATCGGCAGGTGAGTCACGTCCTCGCCATCTATCAGGATGCGGCCGCTATCGGGCTTCACCAGCCCCATGATCGAATAGAAGCAGGTCGTCTTGCCAGCGCCATTGGGGCCGAGCAGGCCGAGCACTTCGCCCTTGCCGACCGAGAGCGAGATATCGGTCAGGACCGCGCGCTTGTCGTAGCTCTTGGCGATCGACACGACTTCCAGCCCGCCCTGCGGGATCGGCGGGGCGGCGTTCGCCTCTACCTCCGCGGGTTTCTGGGCGATGTCGGAAGGGTCGATCTCTGCCATGATGTGTCCCTGTAGCAAATGGTGCGCCGCGCGAAAGGCGCAATGGGCAGCGGGTGCCGTTTCGGATCGCGCGGCGTTGACAGGCGGATATGCTTGAGCGCGGCCCGCTCTCGCTTTACCATCGGCATCAGCGGGGCAGCGAGAGGACTTTGCAATGAGCACGAATACCGGTTTTTCCAGTGGCAGAAATGTGAAGGCCCCCACGAACCCCGATGGGAAGGCCGCTGCCCGCAAGATCGACTGGCGCGCGGCCATCAGCGACAATATTGCATGGGCGCTGCTGGTGACCACCGCGCTGCTGATCTTCATCACGATGCCCAAGATGAAATACGCTTTCGAGGGGATCACCCCCTACTTGCTGCTGGTGGTGATGGTCGGCGGGTTTATCCCGGTGCTGCGCTTCTTCGAACATCGCTGGAGCGATCTGAACGACGCGCAGGCGCACAACCTGTCGCTGCGCGGCGCCTTTCGCCGCGATCAGACCGCGCTCTGGCTGCTGACCGCCGGCGTCCCATTGCTGCTCGCCGCAGGCTTTGCGCTGGCATTCGGCGGGAAATAGCGGTTTCGCCACGCATCGGCACGGTGCGTCGAAGCGCGGGTTCCTATCGGGGGGAGTTGAGACGATGCAGCGGATGATCGCCGCCTTGTTGCTGGCATTCGTTGCCGTGCCTCTCGTGGCCGCGCCCCTTTTCGCACCGGCGCATGCCGCGTTGCCGGCCCTTTCGCCTGAAGAGACGGAAGCGCCGGCCGCCGCGCCGACCGAAGCCAGCGGAAACCTGTCCGACGAACGCGATCCGCAGGCCGATGATCGGATCGCGAACCGGCTGCGCGATATCTACGCGCAGGTTGCCGAACTCTCGGCCGTAGAGGTCGAGGTGACCGAAGGCGTCGTCCGCCTCTCCGGCTCTGCGCCCAGCCAGCAAGCGATCGACGAAGCGGGCGCGATCGCCGCGCGCTTCGATGTCGCGACGGTGGAGAACGAGGTCGCGCGCGACACCTCGCTCAGCGGCACGGCGGATATCGTCTCTGCGCTGATCGAGCGGCTGCGCGACGCGGCGAACATGCTGCCGCTGATCGGCGTTGCGCTGCTGATCGGTCTGGCGATCGTGGTCGCGGGCTACCTGCTGGCGTCGCTCAAATTCGTCTGGCGGATCTTCACTCCGAACAGCTTCCTCGCCGATCTGGTGGCGAGCGCGATCCGGTTCGTCTCGATCATCTTTGCCGCCGTGATCGCGCTCGACATCATCGGCGCGACCGCGCTGCTGGGCGCGGTGCTGGGCGGGGCAGGCGTGATCGGCATCGCGCTGGGTTTCGCGATGCGCGACACGGTGGAGAACTACGTCGCCTCGCTGATGCTGAGCCTGCGCCAGCCGTTCCGGGCCAACGATCTGGTGCTGATCGACGACATGGAAGGGCGCGTCGTGCGCCTGACCAGCCGCGCGACCGTGCTGATGACGCTGGAGGGAAACCACCTGCGCATTCCCAACAGCACCGTGTTCAAGGCGGTGATCGTCAACTTCACCCGCAATCCGCAGCGCCGCTTCGATTTCACGCTCGGCGTCGACGCGGACGACGATGCGACCGCCGCAGCAGATTTGGGCCGAACGACACTGGCGGCGCTGCCCTTCATGCTGGCGGACCCGGCGCCGGAAGCGCGGATCGTCGAGGTCGGCGATTCTGCCGTGGTAATCCGCTTCCTCGGCTGGGTCGACCAGCGGGAGACCGACTGGTTCAAGGCGCAGAGCGCGGCGATTCCCGCAGTGAAGACCGCGCTGGAGGATGCCGGCTTCGGCCTGCCCGAGCCGATCTATCGCCTGCGGTTCGATCCCCGCTCGGCCAGCCTCCCGTTCGAGAATATCGCCGATCGCGACGGCGTGGAAGCGCGCCCACGCAGGCGGCGCAAGGACCCCGAAGCCACTCCGGCCGATGTCGCGCCGCGCGACGAGATCGACCAGATGGTGGAGGAAGAGCGCGACAGCAGCGAACAGAAGCAGGACCTGCTCGACCACCGTAGGCCGGTGGAGTGAGGGGCCGCTTTTGGGTGGTGTTGCGATGGCTAGATTATAGCACGGCAGCGTCAAAATCGAAATTTGCCGCGATGGCCCAAATTGGGGTGATTGAATACTAGCAGGTTCCAGGGCGACCATAAGCGAAACACCGCTTCGGTAACGTGTCCGGCTTGGCGGGTCTCGAATGCTGTGGGCCTAACCGCAAGCCGCTTGCTGGGTGTACCCATAAATGCCAGCCTTTGCACGTGAACGAACCGAAGCGACATCATTGGTGGCCGGAGGTCCAGTCGGGCCAATGGGCGGGGGCAGACGGCATGCTCCATGTGGTGCGTGCCGATGGCACAACATTTCGTGCACCTCCATCGAAGGTCGGCGTCGAAGGCGAGCTCTATACCCGGCTTGATCCAAGCGGTGCAAAGGACCGCGATATTGAGCGCTGGTTTTCGCGCGAGATCGAGACGCCTTTTGCGGGCGCGCTGGCTCGGTTGCTGACGTTGGACAATATCGAGCGTCGTAAATTTCCCGGACGCGGCGATCTAATCAAGCGCAAGGAGCTGCAGGAACTGGGCTTCATCGTCAGCGATTATGACGAGAGGATGCCGCTGACCGCGCAGGATCGGGCGGCAATCGCCAACTATCTCGCGGCTTTTGTGGTACGCAGCCCGACGTATCTCAATAAACTCACCGACTGGCATCAAGCCAATAACAGCTCGGATGATCTCCCCTGCGACCCAACGACCTTTCGCGGCTTCGCGCTCGAGAATATGCTCTATCTGTACGACATCTATCGCGATGCGATCGCTGGCGGGCTTATCAATCTAATGATCGCGGATTGTGACCGCGAATTCTTCTTCGCAGATGGTGGCGTGACGGCTCAGGAGCCATGGAGCAGGCGTCCGATGCCATTTGACCTTTATGCGCCATTGACTCCGAAGCTGGCGTTCAACGTCCTGCCGTTGCCTAAGGCCTATACCGGCGGCTTATGGATCTCGCGGCTCAGCGCGCGGGGCGTCGCCCGCTACAACCGCATAATGCTTGCTGATGCCAAGCGCTTCGTCTTTTCGAAGTCATCGCCCCCGCTGGCCTTCATCGCCAAGCACTTCGGAGTGCCGGCGCCAGCGCCGTTCGGATCGCGTTGGATCAATGGTAAATTGGAAACGAAGTACGACCGGAGTCGCGATAGGCCGGTGTAAAGCTGAGCGCATTGAATGTACCAAGAACGGTGATTTGAAGAAGGTCAGTGCGCGCGGTTCGCCTCAACTTATAGTTCAATAGTTGGTTCGATTTCTATCAATCGGCGATGGCGCGTAAATAGCGATTGATCGTCCGGGGTTCGAGCAGATGAATCGAACAAGGCAACTAAGGAGCGTGATTGACGACAAGCAGCTTGCAGCGAATCGCCGCGTTCGAGGAACGCTCGGTAACGCTGCTGCGCTCGCAAGTAGGGCCGCGAAGCCGACCTTCGCGCAGCAGGTTACCCCTTCGCCCGTTCGATCGCTTCTACCACGATCTGCTTGGCTTCCGCCGCGTCGCCCCAGGCGCCCACGCGGACCCACTTTTCGGCTTCCAGATCCTTGTAGTGGGTAAAGAAGTGCTCGATCTGCTGGAAGATGATGCTCGGCAGGTCCTTGGTTTCGCCGACGTCCGAATAATACGGGAAGGTCGTGTCGACCGGCACGCAGATCAGTTTCTCGTCGCCGCCATGCTCGTCTTCGAGATTGAGCACGCCGATCGGGCGCGCGCGCACCACGCAGCCGGCGATGAACGGGCTGCGTGCGATCACCAGCGCGTCGAGCGGGTCGCCATCGGGCGACAGCGTGTGCGGCACGAAGCCGTAGTTCGCCGGATAGCGCATCGGCGTATGCAGGATGCGGTCGACGAACAGGGCGCCCGATTCCTTGTCGAATTCGTACTTCACCGGCTCGCCGCCGGTCGGTACTTCGATGATAACGTTGAGGCTTTCGGGCGGATTGTCGCCCGTCGGGATCATGTCGATGCGCATTTTTACTCTCGCTGCGTCTGGCCGTCGGCAGGGAGGTCAGGGCGCCCCGGCCATCGGACTGGAAAAATCTGCCCGCGACCTAGGCGAGACGCCGGGATGCCGCAACGCGTTTTGTGCGCTGCGAAAGGGCCCGGAGATATTTCGAGCCGTCAGCCGTCAGCCGTCAGCCGTCGGTGCGCGGTTGCAGGAACCGATCGAGCCCGTTCTCGCCCTCGCCGATCGGTTCGAGCCACGGATAGCGAAGCCCGCCGTGGTAATCGATCTCGACCGTGCGGTAGGTGTTGCCGCGCTTGACCAGCAGTTCGATCGGTTCGGCGCTGTCCTTCGCGGCGGTGATCGCCTCTTCGATCACCTCGCCCGAATAGGCCACGCCGCCCACCGCGACGATGGTATTGCCATTGACGATCCCTGCATCGAAGGCCGGGCCGTCCCACAGCGTGCCGCGCACCGCGCCATCGCGGCCGAGGTTGACGCCGAGCGAGTAGAACAGGTTGAGAGAGCCCGAATTGCCCATCCGGCCCTTGTCGTAACTGTTGGGCTCATCCTTCCACACCAGCTTGTAGCCGCCCATTTCGAGCCCGCGCAGCGGGGCGGGCTGGTTTGGTTCGAGGAGGCGGGTGGTGAGGAAATCGGCCCAGTCGTGCGGATAGACGCCGTTCAGCGTCTCTACGATCTCGTCGAAATCATAGGTCAGCTGGCCCCAGTCTCCATCGTTTACCCCGAAGAAGGCCCTGGCGAAATCGTCCAGCCCCTTCTTGCCCCTGGTGCCTTGGCGGATGATCTGGTCCGCCTCGATCCACACCAGCGCGCCTTCGACGTAATAGTCTTCGCTGCGGGAGAGCGAGGAAAAAGGGATCGGGCGGCGCGAGTTGATGATCGGGTCGTTGGTCGTATCGGCGACCGAGCGATAGGTGCGGCCCGGCTGCCCTTCGGCATAATTGGCCGCATAGACGGCGAAGGCATCGAGGAAGGTCTGCTTGGTCTGCAACCCGCTGCGCGCGGAAAGCACCCAGCCCCAAAGCTGGGTCTGGCCCTCGTAAAGCCACAGCAGCGAATCCTGCATCGGGGTGCGGTAATCGGGCGTCCAGAGGTCTTCAGGGCGACGATATTTGCCGTTCCAGCTATGGACCAGTTCGTGGGCGACCACGTTGCGGCTCCATTCCATGCCTTCCCAGTCGGTCAGCGCGGTCGGTTCGTACTGGTTCTCGGCCGAGCGCTGGTGCTCCAGCCCGATCCCGCCCATCCGGTCGGTCAGCGCGAGCAGAATGTCGTAATGGTCGAAATGACGCGCGCCGAACAGCGCATCGGCCTCGTCGACGAGGCGATTGAAGGTCGCGAGGTTCTCGGGCTCGATGTCGAGATACTTGGGCTTGTCCGCCACCGCGTCGAGCCACACGTTCTCGCCCACTTCCCAGCGGTCCGCATATTTGCCCGCGAAGATCGGCGAATCGACCAGCGTTCCGTAATCGACCGTCTGCCAGCTGACCGTGTCCGCCTTGCGGGACTTGCCATCCAGCGCGGTGAACACCTGCCAACCCTCGGGCACGGTCACCGTCGGCTTCACCGCGATCCGGCGCACGTAGTGCCCGGCGGGGTAGAAGCTCATCTTCTCCCACTGCAGGTTGAGCATTTCCTGCGTCATCGTGATCCGCCCCTCGCCGCCGGTGATCGGCGAGGTGTGGACGAACTGCGCGGTTACCGCCTCGGCCCCCTCGGGCAGGGCGACGATCAGCTCGTACACGTCGAGCGGGTTGCGCTTCCATTCCAGCACCTTGCCGCCTGCGGTAAAGCGGATGCCGCTGATCAGGTTGATCGGCCCGCGCGCGGCGTGGTTGCCGGGCAGCCATTCGGGAAACAGAAGGTGCAGCTCGCGCATGTCGGCGGTGACCGGAATGGTCTGCGTTACGCGGTACACGCCGCGCGCCGTGTCGGTCGCGTCGATATCCAGCGCGATCGTCCCGCCCGGCCATGGCGTGTCGGCGGGCAGGGGCGTCGCGTCCGCGAGCTGCTGCTGCACCGGCGCGTTATTGCCTGCGGGGCGGATCTCGCTTTGTGCGAGGGCGGGCGCCGCGAACATGAGGGGGAGGAGGACGGCGCTGAGAAAGAGGTGCTTCATGGCCGCGCTTCATGCGACGAACGGCGTGCCCGTGCAATAATGTATCCCGCTTTCGTTTGGGCAGCGCGCACGCTAAGCGCTCGCCCATCATGGCAAAGACAAAGACACCGCAGGCAATCCGCGGCACGCAGGACATTTTCGGACCCGAGGCGGAAAGCTTCGCCTTCGTGGTCGAAACCTTCGAACGGGTGCGCAAGCTCTACCGCTTCCGCCGCGCGGAAATGCCCGTGTTCGAGAAGACGGAAGTGTTCGCCCGCTCGATCGGCGAGACGACCGACATCGTCTCGAAGGAAATGTATTCCTTCGAGGATCGCGGCGGGGAATCGCTCACCCTCCGGCCCGAGTTCACCGCCGGCATCGCGCGCGCGTATCTGACGAACGGCTGGCAACAGCATGCGCCGGTCAAGCTGGCGACGCACGGCCCGCTGTTCCGGTACGAGCGCCCGCAGAAGGGCCGCTACCGCCAGTTCCACCAGATCGACGCCGAGATCATCGGTGCGGCGGAACCGCAGGCCGATGTCGATCTGCTGGCAATGGCCGACCAGGTGATCCGCGAGCTGGGGATCGAGGGCGTAACGCTGCACCTCAATACCTTGGGCGATGGCGACAGCCGCGAGGCATGGCGCGCGGCGCTGGTCGAGCACTTCCGCAGCGTGAAGGACGAGCTGAGCGAGGAATCGCAGGAGCGGCTGGAGAAGAACCCGCTCCGGATTCTGGATTCCAAGGACCGTCGCGACCAGCGCTTCGTGGCCGATGCGCCCAAGATCGACGACTTCCTCACCGACGAGGCGCGTGGCTTTTTCGATGCCGTGACCAGCGGACTGGATGCGGCGGGCGTGAAATGGGTGCGCGCAGAGAGTCTGGTGCGTGGGCTCGACTACTACCGTCACACCGCCTTCGAGTTCATTCCCGACGAGGGCTCTGCCGCAGCCGACGCGCTGGGGTCGCAGAGCACGATCCTTGGAGGTGGCCGCTATGACGGATTGATCGAAAGCTTGGGCGGACCTGCGACTCCTGCCGTCGGCTGGGCTGCTGGAATCGAGCGGCTGGCGATGCTGGTGGGGGAGAAGGAAGCGAACGCGGCCGATGTGATGGTCGTTGCGGAATCCAATGACGTGATTCCTAAAGCCATTTGGGCACTGGCCCGCTTTCGCGAACTCGGGTTCTCTGCAGATCTGATCGCGAGTGGATCGCCCAAAAAGCGGTTCGACAAGGCCGTGAAGACGCCTGCCTCGGCGATCGTGAGCCTGCGTGACGGAGCCGAGGGAACGACCTCCAATTTCCGGGGCGACAACCCGCGCGCGACAGAGGTGCAGGCAGCATGGGATGCGATGCAGCACGACCTGTAGGTTTGCGTCACCCCGAACGTGTTTCGGGGTCCAGTCCTCCTCCCGCCGCAGGCTTGCAGATAGGAAGCTGGATGCTGAAACGAGTTCAGCATGACGTTGAATCTAACTGCCGTCACTTCCAATCTCGTCGTCCCGGACTTGATCCGGGGCAGGGCTTTCTTCTGAGGGTTGGGTAGCGCCGCACATTTCCTACCGCGCCCTTCCCACGCTAATGCGCCTTGCATGACCGCCAACGCACCCGACATTCGCCTGCCGAAATAGCCACTCAACAAGGGCCCCACTTTTTCGCCCCTGAACACTGTGTCAGGTGTGTCAGGCCCGCACTGGAAACCCGCTTTGACCATCCCTCCCGAACGCCTCGACCAGATCGCCAACCGCTTCGCAGAGATCGAGGCGCGCATGGCCTCGGGCCAGCTGGAGGGGGAGGAATTCGTCCAGGCGAGCCGCGACTATGCCGAGCTGGAGCCGGTCGCGAAGCTGGCGCTGGAGCTGAAGGCCGCGCGTGAGGAAGTCGCGGGGCTGGAGGAGATGCTCGCCGACCCCGAGATGCGCAGCATGGCCGAGGAGGAGCTGGAGGCGCTCAACCAGCGCATTCCCGAGCTCGAACAGCAGCTTGCCGTCGCGATGCTTCCGCGCGATTCCGCCGATGCCAAGCCCGCGATGCTCGAAATCCGCGCGGGCACGGGCGGTGACGAGGCGGCGCTGTTCGCGGGAGACCTCTATCGCATGTACGAACGCTTCGCGGGCGAGCAGGGCTGGAAGGTCGAGCCGGTCAGCATGAGCGCGTCCGAAGTTGGCGGCTTCAAGGAAATCGTCGCCAATGTCACGGGCACCGGCGTGTTCGCCAAGCTCAAGTTCGAAAGCGGCGTCCACCGCGTCCAGCGCGTGCCCGAGACCGAGAGCGGCGGCCGCATCCACACGAGCGCGGCGACCGTCGCAGTGCTGCCCGAGCCGGACGAGGTCGACGTGCAGATCGACCCGGGCGACCTCAAGATCGACACCTATCGCGCGTCCGGTGCGGGCGGGCAGCACGTCAACACGACCGATTCGGCGATCCGCATCACGCACGAGCCGACCGGGCTGGTGGTGACCTGCCAGGACGGGCGCAGCCAGCACAAGAACCGCGAAAAGGCGATGCAGGTGCTGCGCGCGCGCCTCTACGAACAGCAGCGCGAGGCGACGCAGGGGGCGGAGGCCGAGGCGCGCAAGGCGATGGTCGGTTCGGGCGATCGCTCCGAACGCATCCGCACCTACAATTACCCCCAGGGCCGCGTGACCGACCACCGGATCGGCCTGACGCTGCAGAAGCTCCCCCAGATCATTGCCGGACCAGGGCTGGGCGAACTGATCGACGCGCTGATCGCCGAGGACGAAGCCAAGCGGCTCGCGGCGATGAATGAGTAGCGACGCTGCCCAAACGGTGGGCGAGGCGATTCGCGATGCGGCGCGCCAGCTCGAGGTCGAATGGGGGCGCATCGATGCCGAACTGCTGATGGCGCATGCGCTGGGCGTATCGCGCTCGGCCATGCTGCTGCACCATATGCGGGGCCCCGTCCCCGATGGCTTCGCGCCGCTGCTCGCCCGGCGGCTGGCGAGTGAGCCGGTCGCTTACATCATCGGCAGCGCGCAGTTCTATGGGCTGGACCTGCAGGTGACGCCCGCGGTGCTGATCCCGCGCGGAGACAGCGAGACACTGATCGAGGCGGCGCGCGCGCATTTCGCGGATCGCGAAGCGCCGTCGCGCATCCTCGACCTTGGCACCGGCTCGGGTGCGCTACTGCTCGCGGCGCTCTCGCTGTGGCCGGAGGCGGAGGGGATCGGCCTCGATGCCTCGATGCCCGCGCTGCGGGTGGCGCAGTGCAATGCCAGCAAGCTGGGCGAGGCCGAGCGCACCCGCTTCCTGCGCCGCAGCTGGCGCAAGGACGGCTGGCGGCGCGACCTGGGCACGTTCGATCTGGTTTTGTGCAATCCGCCCTATGTCGAGCAGAACGCCGATCTCGATCCCTGTGTGCGCGATCACGAGCCTGCGTCCGCGCTGTTTGCGGGGCCGGAAGGCCTCGACGATTATCGGATTCTGCTGCCCCGCATCGGCGATCTGTTAACAAACCAAGGCGTCGCCATCTTCGAAATCGGCGCGACGCAGCAGGATGCGGTCGGCGACATCGCACGAATTCAGGGCTTTTTGCCTGTGTTTCGTAACGATCTTGCCAAAAGGCCACGCGCAATGATTGTTTCGCAAAGCCGTTGACAAGGGGTTGGCAAAGCGCCGGGCAACCGGTAAGCCTCGTCAAGACCCGGCAAGAAATGGACGGTTTCTCGCGGGGGTCACGATCCGAAATCTGCGATGGGACCGGGCCTTTTCAAGGGCCTGCGATCTGCAAGAGATCGAAGATCATGCTTAGGGACAGGTGGGCCGCGGACCCAGCATAGCTGCGACGCCGCATCTATTGGCCCGACCACGCGGGAAGAGTATTCCTTGAACAACAATAGCAATCGTAACAACAACCGGCGGCGCGGCCGCAGCAATCGTAACCAGGGTGGCGGTGGCAACAGCGCCAACCGGATCGATAGCCGCGCGCGGGGCAATGCGCCCCAGCTGCTCGACAAGTACAAGAAGCTGGCGCAGGACGCCCAGCACAATGGCGACCGCGTGCAGACGGAATACTATCTGCAATTCGCGGACCATTACTTTCGGGTGATCGCGGACAACAAGGCCCGCCAGGACGAGCAGCGCGGCAAGCGCGACAACAACGACCGCGGGACGTCCAACGACGATTCCTCGGACGACGATGACGATCAGAACCGTGGTGATCAAAATCGGGGCAGCGACAATCGCGGCAACGACAGCCGCGGTAACGACAACCGGGGCGATGATGATCGCCGCAAGTCCAAGCCCAAGCGCGCCAGCCGCGGCGAAAAGCAGCGCGGACGCGACCGCGAGAATTCCGACTCCGAAGATTCCTCGGATGAGGGCGACCGGAACGACGGCGACGAGAAGTTCGAATCCGACGAGAACCCCTTCGTGCGCAAGCGCAAGGCCCCGCAGAAGCGAGCCAGCTCGCGCAAGCGGGCCGACGCGGGCGACAATGAGGAAGGCGAGATCGACGCGACCGTTCTGCCGCCCGCGATCGCGGCGGCAACCGGTAGCGATGACGCCGATGGCGGCGATGAAAAGCCCAAGCCTGCCAAGCCGCGTCGTCGCGCCCGCAAGTCGAGCGATGACGACGGAGACGAGGCGCTGAGCGCGGTCGGCTGACCCCGCTCGAGCCTCTCACCACGCTCATGGGCATGCGGCTGACGCTGGGTAGGGCGAGCAGCGGAGACGCCAGGTGCTGAACCGGGCTCTGCGACACCCCCGCATCGTTATCGCCGTGCTCGGGGCGATTGCCGCGCTTGGCTTTCCGCCGATCCATCTGTGGCCCATCGCATTGCTCGCCTTCGGTGCGGGCGCGATCCTGATCCGGTTCAGCGGATCGGTCCGCAGCGCGTTCTTTCGTGGCTGGCTGTTCGGCCTCACCCACTTCACCGCGACCAATCTGTGGATCGCAACCGCCTTTACCCATCAGGATCAGATGCCGGCCGTACTCGGCTGGCTCGCGGTGCCACTGCTTTCGGCCTATCTCGCGCTGTACCCTGCGCTCGCCTTTGCCGCCGCCTATCGGTTGGCGAGGGGGCGGAGCACGCTGGTCTATGCGCTGGCTCTGGGGGGCACGTGGATCCTGACCGAGTGGCTGCGGGCGAGCCTTTTCACCGGCTATGCCTGGGGGCCGTTCAGCCTCGCCTTGCTCGGCCCGTTCGATCGAGTCGGGCTGGCCGCGTTGCTGCCTGTCACCGGAACCTACGCGCTATCGGGGCTGGCGGCGGTGCTGTGCGTCGCGCTGCTGGATCAGTTGCTTCGGCGCGAATGGGTCACGCTCGGGATTGCTTCGGTTCTGCTGATTGCCGCCATGTACTGGCCTGCTGGCAAGGGCCCCGAAGGCACGCTGGCCTACACGCTGGTCCAGCCCGATCTGGATCAGGACGCGCTCAACGATGCGCGCCAATACGAACCCAGCTTCCTGACCCTTGCTGCGCTATCGGTGAGGCCGGAGGACCGCGACGCGCGCAGGCTGGTGCTCTGGCCGGAGGGGGTGCTGCCCGACTACCTGCGAGAAGGCTATCCGCAGCGCTATTACTCCGCGACGACCGCCGGGCGCGACCCGGCTTTTGCGCGCCAACGGATCGCGCGCGTGATCGGGGAGAACAGCGTGCTGCTGACCGGCACGATGGACCTCGAGATCGAAGGCGATCGCGCCGTCGCGGCCTATAATGTCGTCTCCGTGCTCGATGACGAGGGCAAAATCGTCGAAGGCTATCGCAAGGCCCATCTGGTGCCCTACGGCGAATATCTGCCGTTCCGCGATTGGCTCGAGCCGATCGGGCTTTCCCGGCTGGTCGCGGGCACGATCGATTTCATTCCGGGCCCCGGCCCGCAGACGCTCGACCTTGGCGAATATGGCCAAGCGGGCGTCCAGATCTGCTACGAAATCATCTTCTCGGGCCAGGTCGTCGACCGGGGCAATCGCCCCGACTATATCGTCAATCCGTCGATCGATGGCTGGTTCGGGCCGAGCGGCCCGCCGCAGCATCTCGCCCAGGCTCGCATGCGTGCGATCGAGGAAGGCCTGCCTGTGCTCCGCTCGACCACTACCGGCATCAGCGGCGTGATCGATTCGCGCGGGGTCGTGCGCCAGCATCTCGGACTGGGCGAGCAGGCGCGGCTGGAAGGCTTGGTTCCCCCGGCCGCCTCGCCCACATTGTTCGCGCTTATGGGCAACTGGCTGGCACTCGTCTGGGCGCTGGTGCTTCTCGGCTGCTCTCTGGTTGTCAAGCGGCGGAGCGCGCACTAGGGCGCTACATAGAGACATAAAGAACTCTTTATATCGAGGTAACAGCCCCATGCGCAGCAGCTACATTTTCACGTCCGAAAGCGTTTCCGAAGGCCATCCGGACAAGGTTTCAGACCAGATTTCCGATGCCATCGTCGATCTGATGCTCAGCAAGGACCCCGAAGCGCGGATCGCGTGCGAAACGATGACCACCACCCAGCGCGTGGTCCTCGCGGGCGAGATTCGCTGCGCACCGATGTACGACAACGGCGAATGGAAGCCGGGTGCTGCCGAGGAGATCGAAAAGGCGGTGCGCGATACGGTCAAGGAAATCGGTTACGAACAGAGCGGCTTCCATTGGGAAACGCTGACCTTCGAAAATCACCTGCATGGCCAGTCCAGCGAAATCGCGCAGGGCGTGGACGCGGGCACCGACGGTTCGAACAAGGATGAAGGCGCGGGCGATCAGGGCATCATGTTCGGCTATGCCTGCAACGAGACGCCGGACCTCATGCCCGCGACGCTCGATTACAGCCACAAGATCCTCCAGCGGCTGGCCGACGACCGCAAGTCGGGCGCTGCGCCCTTCCTCGAGCCCGATGCCAAGAGCCAGGTCACGCTGCGCTACGAGAACGGCAAGCCGGTGAAGGCGATCGCCATCGTCGTCTCGACGCAGCATGCGCCGGGCTATCACGAAGGCGACAAGGAAGCCGAATTGAAGGCTTACGTGAAGAAGGCCGTGGGCGAGGTGATGCCCGACGGGCTTATCGACGGCGACACCGTGTGGCACATCAACCCGACCGGCGCGTTCGAGATCGGCGGGCCCGACGGCGACGCCGGGCTTACGGGGCGCAAGATCATCGTCGACACCTATGGCGGCGCTGCGCCCCACGGCGGCGGCGCATTCAGCGGCAAGGACCCGACCAAGGTCGACCGCTCGGCTGCCTACATCACCCGCTATCTGGCCAAGAACGTGGTTGCCGCCGGCCTCGCCACGCATTGCACGATCCAGCTGTCCTACGCGATCGGCGTGTCCGAACCGCTGTCGGTCTATGTCGACCTCCACGGCACCGGCACCGTCTCCGAAGAGGCGCTGGAAGACGCGATCCGCGGGATGACCAAGCTGGGCGGCCTGACCCCGCGCGGCATTCGCACCCATCTCGGCCTCAACAAGCCGATCTATCGCCAGAGCGCGGCCTATGGCCACTTCGGCCGGATCGCGGCAGGCGATGCTTTCCCGTGGGAGCGGACCGACCTGGTCGACGATCTCAAGGCTGCCGTCGGCAAATAAGCCGTCAGCCAGCGCACAATGACAAGGACCGGCACTCCGCTGACAGCATCTGGGCTGACAGCATCGGAGGCGCCGGGCCTTGTCGCGTCCGGCTCAGACACTGGTGGCCGAGTGGTCGCGCTCGACGCGCTGCGCGGCATCGCGGTGGCGGGCATCGCGTTGATGAATGTCTATATCTACGCGCTGCCCCCCGCTGCCTATTTCAACCCGGTGGCTGCGGGCAACGAGAGTGTGCCCGACTGGCTGGTCTGGGGGCTGAGCTTCGTGCTGGTCGAGGATAAGTTCCGCAGCCTGTTCGCCATGTTGTTCGGCGCCGGGGTGGCGATCCTGATCGAGCGGGCGCAGGGCGCGGGCGAGGGGCACCCGGTCCGCGACCACATCGCGCGCATGCTGGTTCTGTTCGCGATCGGCGCGGCGCACGCGATCCTGCTCGCCAACAACGACGTGCTGCGCCTTTACGCCATGGCGGGGCTCTTCCTGCCGCTGTTCCTCTGGCTGAGCGCGCGCGACCTGCTGCTCGCAGGGGCCGTGCTGATGGTGCTGCACGTGCTCGGCGGGACGCTGATGGCTTTCCTGTGGCTCACCGCCGATCCCGGCACACCCTCGGCGGTGCTGCCCGCGCAGGCCTTCGGCTCCGATCCGGTGGCACTCGATTACGCGCAGGTGATGGGGACCGAGGATTTCGGCGAGCGGATGGCACGGCGCCTCTCCGGCTTTTTCGCCGCGCTTGGGACGCAGGTGCCCGGGATTCCCTCGACGCTCGGCACGATGCTGATCGGGGCCGGGCTGTGGCGTAACGGCCTGCTACAGGGGCGCTGGGATCGGGGGCGGTCTTTCGCCCTGGCGGCGCGGTTGGCTTCGATCGCTCTGCCCGTGCTGTGCATGCTCATGATGCTGGATGCATGGGCGGATTTCGCGGGCGCGATGGTCGGCCCCGTCTCGCTCTTCTGGTCGCTGCCCTTCGACCTGATGCTGGCGGTTGCCTACGCGGCGACGGTTATAGCGGTGTTCTCGGGCCGCGAGAGCGCGCTGCGCACCCGTCTCGCCGCAGCCGGACGGCTGTCGCTGACCAACTACCTGCTCACCAGCCTCGTCTTCGCGCTGATCTTCTACAGCTGGGGGATAGGCCTCTACGGCAGCTTATCGCGGAGCGCGGCCTTCGCACTCGCGTTCGTTCCGATCGCGCTGATGATGCTGTGGTCGCCGCTTTGGCTCGCGCGCTTCCGGCAGGGCCCGTTCGAATGGCTATGGCGCGGGATCGCGCGCGGGCGGTTCGGTCCGATCCTGCGCTAGTCGTCCTGCCCGAGCTTGGGCGAAGGCTCGCCCAGAGCCAGCTCGGCATCGGAGAATTTGAACGGGCTGCGCAGGCCGGTGAGCCCATCGGCCATCGGGAAGGTCATCCCGCGCGCCTGCACCTGCGGTTCCTCGAACACCTCGGACACCTCGTAGATCGGTCCGGCGGGCACACCCGCCTCGCGACAGTGACGAAGCAGCGTCTCGCGCTCCCACTGCGCGGTCTCGGCGGCGATGATCCCGTCGATCTCGGCGCGGTTGGCGATCCGCGCCTCGTTGGTGGCGAAGCGTTCGTCGTCAAGCAGGTCGTGCCTCTCGAACACCTCGAGGAGCTTGCGGAAGAGGCGGTCGTTTGCGGGCGAAAGCACCACCGGCCCGTCCTTGGTCGGGAACACGCCATAGGCGCTGACCTGTGCATGCATATTGCCCATGCGGGCCGGATTCTGCCCGGTCGTGAAGAAGCTCTGCGCCTGATGCGCGAGGAGCGCCACCGAGCAGTCGTAAAGCGCCATGTCGATATGCTGGCCCTTGCCCGTCCGCTGCCGCATCGCGAGCGCGGCTTGGATGGCGATGGTCGAATAGAGGCCGCAGAACAGGTCGCTGATCGACATGCCGTGCTTCATCGGCTCGCCCTCGGGCTCCCCGGTCAGCGCCATGAACCCGCTCATCGCCTGGATCACGAAGTCGTAGCCTGGCTCGTTGCGGCGGGGGCCGTCCTGTCCGAAGCCGGTGATTGAGCAATAGACGAGGCCGGGATTGGCATAGGCCAGGCTTTCGTAGTCGAGCATGAATTTTGCCAGCTTCCCCGGCAGGAAATTCTCGATCACGACGTCGGCCTGCCCCGCGAGGTCCGTCACATTTGCGAGATCCTCAACATTCCTGAAATCGGCGGTAATCCCACGCTTGCCGCGATTGCAGCCGTGGTAATAGGCCGCTTCGCGCGCCCCATCCTCGCGCTCGACAAAGGGCGGGCCCCATTGCCGCGTTCCGTCACCCTCGGGCGCTTCGACCTTGATCACGTCCGCGCCCAGATCCGCCAGCGTCTGCCCGGCGAAGGGCCCGGCGAGGATGCGCGCGAGTTCGAGCACCTTGAGGCCAGCCAGCGGTGCGTCCGGGTTGCGGGGTTTGTCGAGCCACATGGGTGCCTCGCTGGGCCAGCGGGGTGCCGAGGTCAAGCCGGGCTGGTCACATCGCCCGGTCGAGGAAGCGCACGCTGCGATCCAGCACCGGGGCCTTGCCGCGGAATGGTTTCGACAGCGCCATGACCACGTTCTCGTGGCTCAGCCCCTCGTAATTCTCCGCCTCGACCGGCGCGCCCACTTCGCGCAGCTTCGCTGCCAGATTCTCCGTATTGTAGGGGCGAACCACGGTGTCTGCGCTCGATGTGATCAGCAGCATGGGCGGCGCATCGGCCCGCGCCCACGCTATCGGCTGTGTGTCTCGCGGCTCGGGCCATTGCGACATCGCGTCGATCGAACGCTTCTTGTCGAAGGGGTAGAAGTCATAGGGCCCCGAAAGCCCGACCACCGCCTTCACCGCGTCCGGCCGGAGCCCGGCGGCGCGCAACCAGCGCGGATCGAGCGCGAGGGTCACTGCCGTATGCGCTCCGGCGGAATGCCCCGCCAGCGCGATCCGGTTTGGGTCGCCGCCCAGTTCCGCAATGTTCTTGCGGGTCCAGTCAACCGCTTCCGCACCATCCTCGATGAAGGCAGGGAAGCGCACCTCGGGCACTTTGCGGTAATCGGGAATGACAACGACGAACCCCTGCGATGCGAAGGCCCGCCCGGCAAAAGCGTAGGCATCGCGGTCGCCCTTCACCCAGCCGCCGCCATGGAAGAAGACGACCACCGGGCGCAGTTGCTCGCTATCCTGCGCAGGCGCCCAAACATCGAGCATCTGGCCGTGATCGCCAAAGGCGACACCGGACGCGACGCGCTCCGTGCCCTTTCCGCCTCCGGCGAGGCCGTCCACCATCGAAAGCAGCTTGGGCGGCGAGGTGAAGGCGACTGTCAGGCCGATCGCCAGGACAAGCAGAATCAGCGCGACGACAATCGCGCGGATCATCACGCCGTCTCCAGGGCTACCTCGTACTTGGCGCTCGTGCTGTTTGCGATGTCCTTTTCGGTCACACCCGGAGCCAGTTCGATCAGGCGGAAGGCGCTGTCGTGATCGGGCCGCTGGAACACACCCAGATTGGTGATGATCATGTCGACCACGTTGGTGCCGGTCAGCGGCAGCGAGCATTCGGGGATGAACTTGGGGTCGCCGTGCTTGGAGGTGTGGTCCATCACCACGATGATTTTCTTGACGCCCGCGACCAGATCCATCGCGCCGCCCATGCCCTTGATCATCTTGCCGGGGATCATCCAGTTGGCGATGTCGCCGTTCTCACCCACTTCCATCGCACCGAGCACGGTCAGGTCGATATGCCCGCCGCGGATCATGCCGAAGCTGGTCGCGCTGTCGAAATAGGCGCTGTGAGCCAGTTCGCTGATCGTCTGCTTGCCCGCGTTGATCAGGTCGGCGTCTTCCTCGCCCTCCACCGGGAAAGGACCGATACCGAGCATGCCGTTCTCGCTCTGCAGCGTCACATGCATGCCTTCGGGGATGTGGTTGGCGACCAGCGTGGGGATGCCGATGCCGAGGTTGACGTAATAACCATCCTGCAGCTCGCGCGCCGCTCGGGCGGCCATCTGGTCGCGGCTCCAGCCTGTCGTTTCGTCGGTCATGAATTCAGCCTTCTTCGGGTGAGGATGTCGTGGTGAGGGGGGCGGGCGCCACGAACCACGCCTCGCCGTAAAGTTCGTCGAACGGGAGCGCGGCATCCGGATTCTTGAGGTAGGAATAGAGCTCGTCGAAATCGCGCTTTTCGTCACCCAGAATGGCGACGATGCAATAGTCTGCGGCAGCATCCGCGCGGCGGGTCGCCTTGGTTTCCTGCTCGTAGCGAACGAGATAAAGCTCGTCATTGCCCAGCGTGTCGAGCCCGCTGCGCAGTAGCGCCCGGCGTACCGATCCGGCGCGCACAGCGGTATGGCGCGAGAGCCAGAGCACCGCGACCTCTTGCGCCCGCAGTGCAGCGAGCACGCGGGTCAGCGGCTCGGGTGCGGTCACGCTCTCGCCCAGCGGGGCGGCGTCTTCTCCGGGATCGAGATCGACCAGCACCGCGGTCTGGGCGAAGGCGCACTCGGCTCGCTCGGGCGTCATTGCGCCCGGATCGGCGAGGATGGCGGACTTGCGCTTCTCTTCGGTGAAAGGGTCGGCCTGGGCAATCGCCGTGACCTTGGCAAAAAGCGCCGAAAAAGTGCGCTCTTCCTCGGTGGTCGGCCCCGCCGGGCCGCGCATCTCGGGCAAGGGCGCGACAGTGGCTGCATCCGCCGATGCAAGCGCTACCGCTTCGGTCTCGGTGCCCGCCGCGATTTCGGAACCGGTCTCGTCGCGATTGTCGGACTCTTCGCCGCTCGCACCTTCGGCAACCGGACTCTCTTCCGCATCGTTTGCCGCTGCCTTGCTCGCTTCCGGCTTATCGTCCTTCAGCGACTGCCTGCCCATCGCAAGACCCGCTGCGATCGGCACTGCGGCGGCGACGCAGCCGGACAGGCCGGGCGTGGCGGCGAGCAGGAGGAGGGGAACGAAAAGGCGTTTCATTGCGATGTGCCCAGAGCGCCGGGGTGGTCAGGCGGCTTCGCGTACGGTGCTGAATTCGATCTTCTTGTCGTACGGCGCGCCCACGATCATCCGCTGAACGAACACGCCGGGCAGGTGGATGCAGTCCGGGTCGAGCGATCCGGCTGGCACGATCTCCTCTACCTCGACCACGCACACCTTGCCGCAGGTCGCGGCGGGCACGTTGAAATTGCGCGCGGTCTTGCGGAACACGATATTGCCGGTTTCATCGGCCTTCCAGGCTTTGACGATCGAGAGGTCCGCGAAGATACCTTTTTCGAGGATGTAGTCCTGCGGGCCTTCGCCGGCGTCGAACTGCTTGACCTCTTTGCCTTCGGCCACCTGCGTGCCGACACCGGTCTTGGTGTAGAAGCCCGGAATTCCGGCGCCGCCCGCGCGCATGCGCTCTGCCAGCGTCCCTTGCGGGCAGAACTCCACCTCGAGCTCGCCTGCGAGAAACTGGCGTTCGAACTCCTTGTTCTCGCCGACGTAGGAGCTGATCATCTTCTTCACCTGCTTGGTCCGCAGCAGCTTGCCGATGCCTTCATTGTCGATTCCGGCATTATTGCTGGCGAAGGTGAGGCCGGTGACGCCGCTGTCGCGAATCGCGTCGAGCAGGCGTTCCGGGATGCCGCACAGGCCGAAGCCTCCGCTGGCGATCAGCATATCGTCCTTGAGTACGCCTTCCAGAGCGGCTGCGGCATCGGGGAAGAGTTTCTGCATGGGTCTCCGTCAGGGTCGAAAGTGGGAGGATCAGGGGGATGTTTAGGGGCTCGGCGCTGACTTGTCATCCCGAACGACCGCCGCAAATTGCTGCACTGCAATAGGGCGGGATCGCTGTGACAAGCTTGTCAACGTCGATATTCCGCCATTCTAGTCGCGTTGCAAAAATCTCAACTACGAATGTCTATTTCGCACTTGCGAAGAATCACGTGTTGCGCCACAACAATGGGGCCTTTCAGGCATCCTCTCCCAAACTTTATACCCGGCTGGTTCGCCAGCCGGGTTTTTTCTTGTCCGCGCCGGACGCAAGCCGCGCCGTCGGACCCATGCGCGCGCTCGTCCATTCCCTAAGCGCCACTTTCATAAATCGCTGGCTGACCTATCTAGGCCGCCACGTTCTGTGTCCGAGGCATTCGGACGCGAAAGCCGGGAGAGCATACACACATGGCCGACAGCGAAACCGCCACGCAAGACAAGACCGTCCGCCTGCAGGTGGCCGCCGCCCGGCAGGAAGAGAGCGGCCGCGGCGTCGCCCGCCTGCCGCGCAGCGCGATGCAGGCGCTCGGTGTGACCGAAGGCGATGTCGTGCAGCTTTCGGGCAAACGCGCCACCGCTGCCATCGCGATGGCTGCCTATGACGAGGATCAGGCGCTCTCGGTCGTGCGTCTCGATGGTCTCCAGCGCGCCAATGCGGAGGTCGGCTCGGGCGAGCATGTGAAGATCGAAACGGCGCAGTCGCGCCCCGCGACTCGCGTGGTCTTCGCGCCCGCCAGCCGCGAGATGCGGTTGCAGGGTCCCACGCAGGCGCTCAAGCGCAACTTCTTCCGCAAGCCGATCGTCAGTGGCGATCTGGTCGCCACGACCGGCCAGCAGCCGGTCCAGAACATGCCGCCGGAAGTCCAGCGCATGTTCAATGCGCCCGCCTATGCGCTGACGCAAATACGCCTGCGCGTCATCAGCACCGCGCCCAAGGGCATCGTCCACATCGACGAGAGCACCGAGATCGAGCTGCGCGCCAATTTCGAAGAACCCGCCGCGGGCCGCTCGGTCGTCAATTACGACGATGTCGGCGGCATCTCGGAGACGATCCAGCAACTGCGCGAAATGGTCGAGCTGCCGCTGCGCTATCCCGAGCTGTTCACGCGCCTCGGCGTCGATCCGCCCAAGGGCGTGCTGCTGCACGGCCCGCCGGGAACGGGCAAGACGCGTCTGGCGCAGGCTGTCGCAAATGAAAGCGATGCCGAATTCTTTGCCATCAATGGGCCCGAGATCATGGGCTCTGGCTATGGCGAATCGGAAAAGCGCCTGCGCGAAGTGTTCGACAACGCGAACCAGAACGCGCCCGCGATCATCTTCATCGACGAGATCGATTCGATCGCCCCCAAGCGCGACAGCGTGCCCGGCGAGGCGGAGAAGCGGCTGGTCGCCCAGCTCCTGACTTTGATGGACGGGCTCGAATCGCGCGCCAACATTGTCGTCATAGCAGCCACCAACCGTCCCGACGCGATCGACGAAGCGCTGCGGCGCCCAGGCCGCTTCGACCGCGAGATCGTGATCGGTGTGCCCGACGAGAACGGCCGGCGCGAAATCCTTGCCATCCACACCCGCGGCATGCCGCTGGGCGAGGGCGTGGATCTGAAGGAACTGGCCAAGGTCACGCACGGCTTCGTCGGCGCCGATATCGCGGCGCTTGCGCGCGAGGCCGCGATCGATGCGGTGCGCCGGATCATGCCGCAGATCGATCTCGACGCGCAGACGATCCCGACCGAAGTGCTCGAAAACCTGCATGTCGGGCGCGACGATTTCCTCTCGGCGCTCAAACGCATCCAGCCTTCCGCGATGCGCGAAGTCATGGTGCAGGTGCCCGATGTCGGCTGGGACGATCTGGGCGGTATCGACGACGCGATAGAAAAGCTGAAAGAAGGCATCGAACTGCCGATCAGGAACCGCGAGGCGTTCCATCGCCTCGGCATCCGGGCCGCCAAGGGCTTTCTGCTCTACGGGCCGCCGGGCACCGGCAAGACGCTGCTGGCCAAGGCCGTCGCCAAGGAAGCGGATGCGAACTTCATCTCGATGAAGTCGTCCGATCTGCTGTCCAAGTGGTACGGCGAGAGCGAACAGCAGATCGCCAAGATGTTCCGCCGTGCGCGCGCAGTCTCGCCGTGCGTCATCTTCATCGACGAGATCGACAGCCTCGTGCCCGCGCGCGGTTCCGGCAGCATGGAACCGCAGGTGACGGGCAGGGTGGTCAATACGATCCTTGCCGAGATGGACGGGCTGGAAGAGCTTCAGTCGGTGGTCGTGATCGGTGCGACCAACCGTCCGACGCTGGTCGACCCCGCCTTGTTGCGCCCCGGGCGTTTCGACGAGCTGGTTTACGTCGGCACGCCCGACGCCAAGGGGCGCGAGCAGATCCTTGGCATTCACACCGGCAATATGCCGCTGGCGGACGATGTCAGCCTGGCGAAAGTTGCGGGCGAGACCGAGCGATTTACCGGCGCCGATCTGGAAGACGTCGTGCGGCGTGCAGGCCTCGTCGCTTTGCGCCGGGCGGGCGCGGACGTGCAGCAGGTCATCATGGCCGACTTCACCGAAGCCCTGAACGACAGCCGCGCCTCGGTCACGCCCAAGATGGAACAGGAATACAAGAAGATGCGCGGCGAGCTTAAAAAGCGCGCGGCAGAACCCATGCCGATCGGCTTCATCACCGAAGGCATGGTTTCATCCACGCGCGACAGCAAGCACGGCGGCGAATAGGCGAAAGCTTAGGCCCCGCGCTCGTTCGCGGCTTCGACTTCCAGCCGGTGGCGGATCAACGCCACCGGCTGGTTCTCGCGCAGCCATTGGAGCATGTGCTCGCGCACAGCGCAGCGCAGATCCCACAGATCGCCGATGCTCGCAGCGGTCATGGAAAGACGCAGCGCGATGCTTTCCGGGTGGGCATCGACCACCAGGGCTGCGGCATCGCGATGATCCCACAGAGGATGTTCGTTTAGGAAATCGAGAAATGCCTGCCGGATCGGCGGCACATCGGCAATCGGATCGAGATTGAGCATCACGGTTCCGGTCAGCTGATCGCCCGAACGCGACCAGTTCTCGAAGCTTTCCTCGAAGAACTTGCCTGTCGGCACGACCAGCACCCGCTCGTCCCACACCCGAACCACCACGAAGGTCATTCGGATTTCCTCGACCCGGCCGGTCTCGCCGTCGACCTTGACCATGTCACCGATCCGAATCGGCTCGGTCAGCGCCATCTGGATGCCCGCGATCAGCGATTTGAGCGCAGGCTGGGCGGCAGCGCCGATCGCCAGTGCGGCAAGGCCAGCCGAGGCCATGAGAGTGACGCCGACCTGCCGCACGCCGGGGATGCTCAGCAGCACGAGCGCAAGCGTGATGACGACAATCAGGCTGGAGGTGGTCCGGCGGAAAATCTCGATCCGGGTTTTGCGGCTGCGCATGTGGATCGGGTCGAGCCGGGTTTCCATCCGGCGCTCGTGCGCGATGGCTGCGCCCTTCACGAAAGCGAGCGCCAGCCAGCCGAAAATCAGCGGCGCGAGGAAATCCGAGATCGCGTCCCACACCGGCTCGACCATCGGCAGCCGTTCCGCCGCTGCCGAGATCGCGATGGCTACCGCGAGCCAGCGCGACGGCGCGCGTACTGCCTCGAAGATCGGCTCGCCGTATCTTGCCGGGCCATGGCCGCTGGCCCGGCGAAGCAGGCCGAAGGCGAGGCGGTGAATGGCGAGTGAGATCGCAACCGCCAACCCGATCAGCGCAGCGGCGACCAGCACCCTGTCGGGCGACACCGCCCATTGCGTGGGGTCGAATAGGTTCGTGATCGAAGAGAGCGTCATCGCGAGTCGATTATGAGGGGCAGAGCCCCGTATCAAGCTCGGACGGTCAAGCCTTGAGTGGCTTTGGGTTTGCGGGGAAGGCAATGCTGACGGTGACCCCGCGCGGGCCGAAGGTGCGCTCTATCTCGCCGCCGAGCTGGCGGGCCGCGCCGGTCATCATCGTGCTGCCGAAGCCCCCGCCACCCTGTTGGCGCGCACGGTCATCGTCGGCGCCATGCCGACTCTGCAATTCTTCGGACGTCTCTTCCTGCCATTCGAGATGCAGCAGATCGTCCTGCTTGCGCCAGCGGACGGTCAGCAGGCCGTGCGCTTGCCAGCAGCCGTATTTGACGGCGTTGGTGGCCAGCTCGTGCAGCACGAGGCCCAGCGGGGTGACCTGGATCCGGTCGATCGTCACGTCGTCGCCATCCAGCTCCAGCCGCTTCTCTGCCGATACATGCGGTTGGACCGTCGCTTCGACCAGCGCGCGCACCGATGCTCCGCCCTGTCGGTTGAGCCGGTCCGCTGCCGTGCCCGTCCCCTGCGTCACTTCATGCGCGGTCAGCAGCGCGCGGATGCGCGAGGCGATCCCGTCGCGGTAGGAATTGACGTCCGCCGCTTCGCGCGCGCTCATCTGGACGATGGCGAGCACCATCGCGAAGAGGTTCTTGACCCGGTGGTTGAGTTCCTGCGCGAGCAGGTCGGCGCGGTCGCGCTCTCTCTCCAGCTCGCGGGCCTGCGCGGCCTCGGTCTCCGCTTGCGCGGTGCGGGCGACAAGCACCGCACCAAGGATGATGGCGCCGATCAGCAGCAGCAGGAGGACGCCGAGCAGCGGCACGATACGCTGCTCGGCTGCCTGCGCCCGCGCGCTCTGCTGCTCCTGCAGCTGGCCTTCGATCTCGGCGAGGGCGTCTATGGCACCGGTCAGCCGTTGCATGGCATCGTAACCGTCGCCCATCAGGATGCGCCGCCGTGCATCGCGGAGCCGGCCGGCCTCGAGCTGCCCGATCGTCTGGTCGAGTTCGCCGAACTTGTCGTCGAGGGCGCTCACGATTTCGCCGTAGTGCGCCAGCTGTTCCTCGGTGGCGCCTTCATCCAGCGCTGCGGAAAGGTCGTCGAGTCCGGCGGCGGCATTGGCACGCGAGGTCCGGTAAGGTTCGAGGTAACGCTGGTCGAGCGTGATGAAATAGCCACGCTGCGCGCTTTCGGACGATAGCGCCGCACGTTCGATCCGATCGAGCACGCGCAGGATATCGTCCGCCCGCTCAACCTGGATGCGCTCCGCGCGCTCGGCCGCTCCGGTCGACAGAAGCAGGGCAATGGCGCCGAGGATCGCGCCCGCCATCGCGCCCAACACCAGCCAGTTGAACCACCGGCGGATGAATACGCGAAACGGAGCCGGCGTGAGCGAGGGCTCGGAAGATCGGGGAGCGGCTGGGCTCAATGCGCGTCGTCCCAGCTGAGCCCGGTGCCGATGTCGATCCCCAGCGGTACGGTGAGTTCGACGGCAGGTGTCGCCGCTTCGGCCATCACCTGCTCGATCACGGGCTTCGCATCATCAACCAAGCCTTCGGGCAGTTCGAACACCAGTTCGTCATGCACCTGCAACAGCATGCGCACGCCATCGGGTGCGCCGGGTTGCAGGCCGGCATCGGCCAGTGCGGGGCCCATGCGCGCCATCGCCCGCTTGATGATATCGGCGCTGGTGCCCTGGATCGGCGCGTTGATAGCGGCGCGCTCGCTTCCCTGCCGTTCGGCCTGGTTCTTGGAATTGATCCGCGGGAACCACGTTTTGCGCCCGAAGAGCGTTTCGGAATAGCCGCGCTCCCGCACCGTCTCCAGCGTGGAAACGATGTAGCGCTGGATGCCCGGGAAGCGCGCGAAATAGGTGTCGATCAGGTCCTGGGCCTCCTCGGCCTCGATTCCCAGCCGACCGGCGAGCCCCCAGCGCGAGATGCCGTAGAGAATCGCGAAGTTGATGGTCTTGGCACGCGCGCGCGTGTCGCGGTCGACCTCGCCGAACATTTCGCGGGCCGTACGATTGTGAATGTCCTCGCCCGCCGCGAAGGCTTCGCGCAAGGGCTCAACGTTCGCCATGTGCGCCGCGAGCCGCAGCTCGATCTGCGAATAGTCGGCGGCGAGCAGGACATTGCCCGGCTCCGCGACGAAGGCCTGGCGGATTTCGCGGCCGATTTCGGTCCGGATCGGGATGTTCTGCAGGTTCGGGTCGGTCGAGCTCAACCGCCCGGTCTGCGCCCCCGTGAGGCTGTAGCTGGTATGCACGCGCCCGGTGTTCGGGTTGATCGCCTGCTGCAGGGCGTCGGTATAGGTCGACTTGAGCTTCGCCAGCTGGCGCCATTCGAGCACCTTGGTCGCGATCGGCGCGCCCTGTGCGTCGAGCTTTTCGAGCACCGACTGGTCGGTCGAATATTGCCCGCTCTTGCCTCGCTTGCCGCCCTTATAGCCCATCTTCTCGAACAGGATTTCGCCCAGCTGCTTGGGGCTGCCGACCGCGAACTCCTGCCCTGCGATCTCGTGAATTTCGCCTTCCAGCCGCGCGATCTCGGTCGCGAAGCGTTCCGACAGGCCGACGAGGCGGTCGCGATCGACCCGGATGCCGTGCCGTTCCATCCCGGCCACCACCGGGATCAGCGGGCGGTCGACGCGTTCGTAAACGCGCGTGCCGCCTTCCACCGCGAGCCGCGGCTTGAGGTGCCGGTACAGCCGCAACGTCACGTCTGCGTCTTCGGCGGCATATTCGGTCGCGCGATCCAGCGGCACCTGGCCGAAGGGGATCGCCTTCTTTCCCGTGCCGCACATTTCCTTGAAGGTGAGGCAAGTATGGCCGAGGTGGCGCTGTGCCAGTTCGTCCATGCCGTGGCCGCCGCCGATCCCGTCCTGCGAGCGCCCGGCATCGAGCGCGAAACTGACGATCATCGTATCGTCGATCGGCGCGATCGCTATGTCGTGGCGGGCGAGCACGTTCAGATCGTACTTGATGTTCTGGCCGACCTTGAGAACCGCATCGCTCTCCAGCAGTGGCTTCAACTTCTCCAGCGCCGTGGCGAGCGGGATCTGCTCGGGGCGCTGCGCAAACATATCGTCCCCGCCTGCGTCCGACGTATAATGCGTGAGAGGGATGTAGCAGGCCTCGTTCGGCCCCACCGCGAGACTGATGCCGACAAGCTCCGCCTGCATCGCATCCAGAGCGCTGGTTTCGGTATCGACCGCGACGAGACGGGCCTTGAAGGACCTCTCGATCCACGCATCGAGCGCCTCGACGCTCTGCACGCATTCGTAGGCGCTGCGGTCGACATCCGGCATGTCGGGCAGCGGCTGGCGATTGCCCTGGGGGGCGTGGCCCTCGCCCTCGTTCTGTGGCTTGGCAGGATGGAGCTGGGTGCTCGGTCCCGGCCCGCCATTGCCGCCTTCCAGCCGCCGCATCAGGCTGGTAAAGCCATGTTCGCTCAGGAACGCGGTAAGCGGTTCGGGCGGGATTGTCGCGATCTTCATGTCCTCGATCGCGATCGGTAGCGGGCAGTCTTCCTTCAGCGTAACCAGCACCCGGCTGAGCTCGGCGTCGCCGCGATGTTCGAGCAGGCGTTCCTTCAGCTTGCTCTTCTTCATGTCGGTCGCCGAATCGAGCGCGGCAGTCAGCGATCCGTGATCCTGGATCAGCTTGCTGGCGGTCTTGGGCCCGACACCGAAGATACCCGGAATATTATCGACCGAATCGCCCATCAGCGCGAGCACGTCGCCCACCAGCTCGGGCGGGACGCCGAATTTTTCGCGCACTTCTTCCGGCCCGATCCGCGCGCTCTTCATCGTGTCGAGCATGTCGATCGTGCCGCCTTGCTCGCTGGTCCCGATCAACTGCATCAAGTCCTTGTCGGACGAGACGATGGTCACATCCCACCCTTGCCTGGCGGCGGTGCGGGCATAGGAGGCGATCATATCGTCCGCCTCGACGTCGGGCTCTTCGATCAGCGGCAGGCTGAACGCCCGGGTGGCGTGGCGGATCAGCGGGAATTGCGGGACCAGATCCTCGGGCGGGGCGGGGCGGTTGGCCTTGTATTGATCGTAGATTTCGTTGCGAAAACTCTTGCTCGACTTGTCGAGCACCACCGCGAGATGCGTCGGCCCGTCCGCCTTGTCCAAATCCTCTGCCAGCTTCCACAGCATCGTGGTGTAGCCATAGACCGCGCCCACGGGCGTGCCCTCGGGATTGGTCAGCGGTGGCAGCCGATGGTAGGCCCGGAAAATATAGGCGGAGCCATCGACGAGATAGAGGTGCTGCTTGTCGGCCATGGCCCCTGCTAGCAGTGCCCCGGTGGCCCGTCAGCCTCGTTATCCGCATAAAAAAGGCGGTAAAAAGGCAAAATCATGGTCTTTGCCTCAATTGAGGCTTGCCATGCCACATTCTTGCCATTATCTACGAATCAGAAGCCGCCGAATGGATGGGGTTTCAGCCAGTCGCGGCAATCCGCGACAGGACAAATTTGAAGAAGGACCAACATTATGCGTAAGATCGTTCTGGCCTCGGCCATCGCCGTTTCGGCTCTCGGCCTCGCCGCTTGCTCGGAAAGCACCGAAGACGCAGCCGGCGACACCGTCGACAGCGCCGCAGCCGACACCGAAGCGAACCTCGACGCCGTCGGCGAAGAGCTCGACGAAACCGCTGCCGACGTCGATGCGGCTGCTGACGAAGCCGCTGCGGAAGCTGAAGAAGCGACCACCGAAGCGGAAGCCGAAATCGAAAACGAATCCGAAACCGAAGCCGCCAACGACTAAGGCGCGCTTCCTTCGGGAAAAAAAGAAGGGCGGGGCCTCGCGGCTCCGCCCTTTCTTTATGTGTCCGACCTGCGGGCTTCGCCTGAAGCGATCAAGCCGGAGGGCCTATCGCCCGCCCGAGCCGTAATTGGCCGTTGCCCAGACGCGCCCGTCGCTCGGCGTGCGCTGGCCGAACCCGCGATACAGCGCACTGGTGATCGATGCGATCCGCTCATCGCGCAGGCGGCGAGCCTGCAATTTCTCAGCGCGGCTGCCGTTCTCGACCGCCATCGACGCACTCTGCCCGGTAACGTAAATCGCTGCGGCGATCGGACGACCGTCGGGCGTATAGAAGATGCCGATATCGCTCGCCGTACGGCTGAGCGTGCCGGTCTTGTGCGCGAGATTGGCGGTCATCGGCAGGGCCGAGGTCATCCGACGCTTGCCCGTCACGGTTTCCGACATCGCGTTCATCAGCACCTGGCGCGAATAGGGGCTTAGCCATTCGCCCCGATAGATGCCCGCCAGAAGCTTGCCCATTGCGCGCGGCGAAGCGCTGTCCTTGAGGTCGATTTCGGATGCGGGGTCGATCCGGCCGTCTTCACGCACCAGCGCCGCGATATTGCGGGTCAGCTGGAAATCGTAAATTCCGGCACTGCGCATCCAGGCATTGACCGCCTGCGGTCCGCCAACCGCATTGAGCAGCGCATCGGTGCAATCGTTGCAGCTGCGGCTGATCATGAGATCGAGATGCTCACGCGCGGAGATATATTTGCCGCGGCCCGGCAGCTCGAACTCGCTCGTCAGGCTCCAGCGGCCTTCGTCCACTCCGGCAAGAAAGGTGGCGGCGATCGCCACCTTGCTGGTGCTGGCCATGGGAAAACGCTGATCGGCAAGGACGCCGATCTCCTGCCCGGTCGTCAGGTCGATGGCGTACACGCCGATTCGGCCCATCGACCCATCGGCCAGAACGGCGACCTGCCGTTCGAACGGAGAGTCGTAAACCGCTTCGAAGGTCTGGGGTGCGCGGACATCGGTCCCGAACGTATTGTCGAACTGCGCTTCCAGCGAAACCTGCTGCGCAGCAGCCGGTGCGAGGGGGAGCGCGGCGGCAGCCAGCGCGATTGCGAATGTCGACCCGAGTTTCTTCAGCATGACCCCGTCCGTAGCTTGCGACCTATGTGCCCAGCATTAATGCCCAGCCTTAACAACGCCTCAAGCATAATTTTAGCCTTGCGCAGGATTGGCACGACCGGTGCTGCCTATCCTGCGACAAGTCGAGAAACCTCGTGCGAGATCAGGTCTCTGCAATCACCTTTGCGATGCGATCGAGCGGTTCGCCGGTCATCGTCTTGTCGATTTCGCCGACCAGCGCCTTCTCGAGTTCGCTATGATAATGGCGCCGCATTTCACCCAGCGTCTTGGGATCGGCGACCACCATCAGCTGCTTCAGGTGGCCCGATACGGCTTTCGCGTTGAGCCATTCGGCGACGGCCGCGCCATGCGCCAGCTCATTCAGGTCCGTTGCGCCGGTGCGCTGGCTCACATCGTCCTGATGGCGCACGCCCGCGCTGAAATTGCTGGGATCGAGATCGGGTTGTTCGACCATCTCCAACGCCGGCTCGAACGGCTTTCCGGTGTTGGTGAGCAGCATAAAGCGATTTCCGTCCACGACGGCGACATGGGCATTGTGCGGTAGTTTCATCAGGCTCTTCTCCTTTATTGGACCAACACACGGCAACGCGATTTGTTGCGTCGGATGCGTCAGAATTCGGCTCTTTCGATCCTCGGCAAAAAAGCTAAGCTTCCGCTCAAACAGGAGAACCCGCATGACGATCCGCACCTTTGCCGCTGCCGCCAGCCTGCTGACGCTTGCCTCGACCCTGGCGAGCCCCCTCGCCGCGCAGGATGCACCGATCATCCAGCCCGGCGCGCCGGGCAAGGAGAACCGGACATTGAAGGCAGAGGATGCGACCAAGCTGGCCGCGACCACCTTCACGCCAGCGGATGCGCGTTTCATGCAGATGATGATCCCGCATCACGCGCAGGCGACGGAAATGGCAGAGCTGGTGGAAGACCGCACCAGCAACGAAGACATTATCGCCATCGCCGGGCGGATCAATGCGGGCCAGGCCGACGAGATCGCCTTCATGCGCGACTGGCTTTCCGCTCGCGGGCAGCCTGCCAAGATGATGCACATGGGCGGGATGAGCCATGAAGAGCATATGGCCGCAATGGGGATGGCCAGCCCTGAACAGATGGCGCGGCTCGCCTCGCTGAAAGGCACCGAATTCGATGCCCTGTTCCTCCAACTGATGATCCCCCATCATCGCGGCGCGATCGACATGGTCGACGATCTGTTGAACCAGCCGGGCACGGCGTACGACCCTGTGATGTTCGAATTCGTCAATGATATCCGGGTCGAACAGCAGGGCGAGATCGAGCGTATGAACGCGATCGCCGCAGGCCTCTCGACCGATCCGCGCGCCAATCTCGCGCCCGGTTTCCGCGATGCGGGCGAGGCGATCAGCAACCTGCGCCTGGTCACCGCGATGCCCAAGCCCACCGGCTTCTTCGACCCCGCCAATCCGGCACAACTGCAGCCCCGGATCGAGGACGAAGAGGATGAGCCGAGCGATGATGTCGACGCGCAGGAAGAGCCAGAGCTGGTCGCAGCCACAACGCCCGACCCGCGCGATGCCGATGACGAGGAAAGCGAAGACCGTTTCGGCCAGCGCGGATCGCTGCTCAGCTTTGCCAATACCGATATGGCGTTCTCGGGCGATTTGCTGGTGACCGGCAATTATCACGGCTGGAACGCCTATCGCCTCGGCGAGGATGGCGTGCCACAGCTGGTCAGCTCGGTCGTGTGCCCGGGCGGACAGGGCGACGTTTCGATCGTCGGCGATCTGCTTTTGATGAGCGTGCAGGATAGCCGCGCGCGCGTCGATTGCGGGCTCGGCGGCGTGCAGGGCCGCGTGAGCGAGGATCGTTTCCGGGGGCTGCGGATCTTCGACATTTCCGACATTACCAACCCGCGGCAGGTCGGCCTGGTGCAGACCTGCCGGGGCAGCCACACGCACTCGGTCGTGTCGGCGGATGCAGACCGCATCGTGGTCTATAATTCGGGCACCAGCTACGTGCGAGACGATGCCGAACTGGCGGGCTGTTTCGACACTGCGGGCGACGATACAGCGCTGTTCAGCATCGACGTGATCGAAATCCCGGTCGCCGATCCTGCAGCTTCGCGGATCGTGGACAGCCCGCGGGTCTTCGCCGAAAACGACCAGATCGCGGGCCTGTGGCGCGGCGGCGACCATGGCGAGGGCACGCAGAATACCAACAGCACCAACCATTGCCACGACATCACCGTCTTCCCCGCACTCGACATTGCGGCGGGCGCGTGTTCGGGCAACGGCATCATCCTCGACATTTCGAGCCCGCTGAAGCCGCAGCGGATCGACGACGTGACCGACAAGGGCTTTGCCTACTGGCACTCGGCCACCTTCAATAATGACGGCACCAAAATCCTGTTCACCGACGAATGGGGCGGCGGCGGGCGCCCGCGCTGCCAGTCGGGCGACCCGCGCGAATGGGGCGCGAACGCGATCTATTCGCTGGAGGACCGCCAGCTGAGCTTCGAGAGCCTCTACAAGCTGCCTGCCCCGCAGAGCGACAAGGAAAACTGCGTCGCCCACAACGGCTCGATCATCCCGGTGCCGGGGCGCGATATCTTCGTCCAGGCGTGGTATCAGGGTGGTATCAGCGTGATCGATTTCACCGATGCGAAGAACCCGATCGAGATCGCCTATTTCGATCGTGGCCCGGTCGACAAGCAACAGCTCATCACCGGCGGCTACTGGTCGGCCTATTGGTACGACGGACGCATCTACGGGACCGAAATCGCGCGCGGGCTCGACGTCTTCGCGCTCGAGCCGAGCGAGTTTCTGACCGCCGAGGAGATCGCCGCGGCCGAGGCGGCGCGGTACGAAGGCGGCGTGTTCAACCCGCAGACCCAGACGCAGGTGACGTGGCCGGAGGATGTGATCGCTGCGGTGGAAGCGAGCCGCAAAGGCGGATAAGGCGGGCAGGAGCGGGGATGCGGGCGGTCCGCCGCGCACCCCCCTCCTGTCGCTACGCGCCGTCGCCTTTCGGCAGGTCCGCCTCCGCAAAATCGTAGTCGAGCAGGTCGCCTGGCCGGCATTCGAGCGCGGCGCACATCGCGCTCAAGGTGGTGAAGCGAACCCCGCGCACCTTGCCGGAGCGGAAGAGCGACATCTGTGTCTCGCTGATGCCGATCCGAGCGGCCAGCTGCTTGCCCGTCATGCCGCGTTGCTCGAGCATGGAATCGAGTGTGATGCGGCAGGGCATCACACGAACCCGTCGAGTTCGTCTGCCATACTTGCCGCCTGACGCCACAGGCCTGCAAGCACGAGCAACAGGGCGCCGACGGCGCCCAGCGTCAACGTGGCGGGATCATAGGTGAAGATCGGCCCCGGCCAGCCTTTCACCATCAGCAACACCCATGGCCCGACGGCAATCTCGATCATCGCGCCCAGAGCGATGGCAAGGCCGATCCGAGTGAGAAGCGCCGGCATCTCGTCGCCGAAGCGCGCACCCTTCTGCACGCGTCTGGCTGCGCTGCGGCATGACCATATGGCGTACAGATAAATCACGCTCGGAAGCCTCGCCAGAACGGTCTCGAACGCAACGCCCCGACCCGCCTGATAGGCTATCGTGGCGCCAGCTTCCAAAGCGATAGCCCCCAGAAAAATCAGGAAAACCGCCGTCGAAAGCCAGACGGAAAGGCGTAATCGTGCATCCATGAAATTTAACCTTGACTTAAATCGAGTCGCTCGTGAAGATTTAAGGGAAAGTTAAATCACAGAAGGCGCATTGGCAATGGCTCACGCGTTTGCAATTGAAACAGAAGGCCTTTCGAAGGCCCTGGGCGGCAGGCCCATCGTACGCGAAGTCGGCCTGGCCGTGCCGCGCGGCTCGGTGTTCGGCTTCCTCGGGCCGAATGGCGCGGGAAAGACGACCGTGATGCGGTTGCTGGTCGGCCTGCTCAAACCCGACGCGGGGAACATCCGCCTGCTGGGGAGCGATCTGGCAGAGAACCGCAAGGCGCTGATGGGCAGGATCGGCGCGTTCATCGAAACGCCGGGCCTCTATGAAAACCTCTCCGGGCGGGAGAACCTCAAGCTCGCGTGCCGACTGCGCGGGATCGACACGGCGGACATTTCCCGCGTGCTCGGCATTGTCGCTATGGAGGGGGCTGCGGATCGCCGGGTGCGCTCCTACTCGCTCGGGATGAAGCAACGCCTGGCGCTGGCCCGCGCGCTGCTGGGCAATCCCGCCTTGCTGCTGCTCGACGAGCCGACCAATGGCCTCGACCCGGAGGGGATTATGGCCATGCGCGAACTCATCCGCGACCTGCCGCAGCGGATCGACGCCACCGTCTTCCTGTCGAGCCACCTGCTCGGCGAAGTCGAGGAAGTGGTCGATTCCATCGCGCTTCTGCGGGAAGGGAAGCTGATCGCACAGGGAAAGTTGAGCGCGCTTGGCAGCACGTCGGCGCGCCTGAAAATCACGGTCGATCGCGCGCCCGACGCATTGGCACTGCTGCTCGCGCACGGACTGCGTGTCGAGCCCGGCTCTGCGGCGAACGATCTGTGCGTCACCTACGACAGGTATGCGGAGAACATCGATCCCGCCGAAATCAACCGAAGGCTGGTGAGCGCCGGTATCGGCGTTTCCGCCCTCGCGCAGGAGCGGCTGGGGCTCGAACACCTCTATCGCGAAGTCATGGGCCCACGGCCCGCAATGGAAGGGGAGGCTGCGTGATGTTGCGTCTTGTCGAAGTCGAATTTCGCAAACTGCGAGGATCGCTGGTCCTGCTGTTGATTGCCCTGCCGCCCTTGCTGCCGGGCCTGCTGATTGCGCTGGCGATCGCGTCGAATGAGGGTTCACCGCAGTGGGCTCAGATCCTCGACCGGTTGACGCTCCCGCTGTGGGCCATGTTCCTCAACCCCACGCTGCTCGCGACCTTGGCAACGCTGATGGGTGACATCGAATATCGCAACAACGGCTGGGATTTCACACTGACCCAACCGCATCCGCGGTGGAGCATATTCCTCGCCAAGCTGACGGTGATCGTGCCCTTGCACGCGATCATGATCGCGATCGCGGTGGGTTTCGCCATCGCGATGGGCGGCGCGGTTGGCTCGATCACGGGCAATTATCCAAACGGCGATCTGGCCCTCAACGAATACGCCATCTTCGTGGTGAGGATGACGGCCGGCAGCTTCGGCATCCTCGCACTCCAGTTCTGGGTCGCGCTGCGGTGGCGGAACTTCCTGCTGCCGCTGTCTCTGGGGATCGGAGGCACACTGGTGGCGCTGGCGGTGCTGTTGACGGGAACCCGCGATGCGGACTGGTTTCCTTGGGTGGTCGCCCTTCGATCCGCATTGGGTGAAACCACCGCCCAATTCGCCTGGACCGGCCTCGCGATGGGGGTCGTTTTCTGCGCGCTGATGCTGCTCGATTTGCAGCGCCGCACCTTCCGATAAACACCAAAAAGCCCCGCCGGATTGCTCCGACGGGGCCTTTTCTTTGCCGTAACGGCAAGCGTTGTTGGGGGAGGGCTTTAGAAGCCCATGCCGCCCATTCCGCCCATGCCGCCCATGTCGGGCATGCCGCCGCCGCCCGAGGACTTGTCTTCCGGAACATCGGAGATAGCCGCTTCGGTGGTGATCAGCAGACCGGCAACCGAGGCTGCGCCCTGCAGTGCGGTACGCACGACCTTGGTCGGGTCGATCACGCCGGCCTTCACGAGGTTCTCGTAAGTGTCGGTGCCCGCGTTGAAGCCCTGCGATTCGTCGCCTTCGCGCAGCAGGTTGCCCGTGACCACCGCGCCGTCATGGCCGGCATTGGTCGCGATCTGGCGGATCGGCGCGAGGATCGCCTTGCGCACGATGTCGATCCCGCGGGTCTGGTCTTCGTTGTCACCCTTCAGGCCGTCGAGCGACTTGGAGGCGTAGAGCAACGCGGTACCGCCGCCCGGGACGATGCCTTCTTCGACCGCAGCGCGGGTTGCGTGCAGCGCGTCGTCGACGCGGTCCTTGCGTTCCTTCACCTCGACTTCGGTGGCACCGCCGACCTTGATCACGGCAACGCCGCCCGCGAGCTTCGCGAGACGTTCCTGCAGCTTTTCCTTGTCGTAGTCGCTGGTGGTGTTGTCGATCTGCGTGCGGATTTCACCGACGCGTGCCTGGATGTCGGCTTCTTCACCGGCACCGTCGACGATCGTGGTGTTGTCCTTGTCGATGGTGACGCGCTTGGCCTGGCCGAGCATGTTCAGCGTCACGTTCTCGAGCTTGATGCCGAGATCTTCGCTGACCATTTCGCCCTTGGTCAGGATCGCGATGTCCTGCAGCATCGCCTTGCGACGATCGCCGAAGCCGGGAGCCTTGACCGCAGCAACCTTCAGGCCGCCGCGCAGCTTGTTGACCACGAGGGTCGCCAGCGCTTCGCCTTCGATGTCTTCCGCGATGATGAGGAGCGGGCGACCGCTCTGCACCGCCGCTTCGAGGATCGGCAGCATCGCCTGCAGGTTCGACAGCTTCTTTTCGAAGATCAGGATGTACGGATCATCCAGCTCGACTGTCATCTTGTCGGGGTTGGTGATGAAGTAGGGCGACAGGTAGCCGCGGTCGAACTGCATCCCTTCGACGGTCTCGAGCTCGAATTCGAGGCCCTTCGATTCGTCGACGGTGATGACGCCTTCCTTGCCGACCTTTTCCATGGCTTCGGCGATCTTCTCGCCGACTTCCTTGTCGCCATTGGCGGAGATCACGCCGACCTGGGCGATTTCGCTGGAACCGGAGACGTCCTTCGAACGGCCCTTCAGGTCTTCGACGACCTTGTTCACGGCGATGTCGATGCCGCGCTTCAGGTCCATCGGGTTCATGCCCGCTGCGACCGACTTCATGCCTTCCTTGACGATGGCCTGGGCCAGCACGGTGGCGGTGGTGGTGCCGTCACCGGCGGCGTCGTTCGCCTTCGATGCGACTTCCTTGATCATCTGCGCGCCCATGTTTTCGAACTTGTCCTGCAGTTCGATTTCCTTGGCGACAGTGACCCCGTCCTTCGTGATCCGCGGTGCGCCGAAGCTCTTGTCGAGCACGACGTTGCGACCCTTGGGGCCGAGCGTAACCTTTACGGCATTGGCGAGGGTGTCGACGCCGCGCAGAATGCCTTCGCGCGCGTCGCGGCCGAACTTTACGTCCTTGGCTGCCATGTGAGTTTCTCCTGAGAAAATAAGTTAGTTGATGAAGTACATGCGCCGGTCAGCGGATCAGGAAATGATCCCCATGATGTCGCTTTCCTTCATGATCAGCAGGTCTTCACCGTCGATCTTGACCTCGGTGCCGCCCCACTTGCCGAAGAGGACGCGGTCGCCTTCCTTGACGTCTAGCGGGGTGACGGTGCCGTCATCCGAACGCGCGCCCGAACCGACGGCCACGATCTGCCCTTCGCTGGGCTTCTCCTGTGCGCTGTCGGGAATGATGATGCCGCCGGCGGTCTTTTCCTCGGCTTCGATGCGACGGACCAGAACACGGTCGTGCAGCGGACGAAATGCCATGCTTGATACCTCTCTCTTGAATGAAAAATGGGCGTTGGCACTCTCAGGTGAAGAGTGCCAGCAGCCGCGATATGTGCAGCCGCGGTTCGCGCGTCAAGCGGTCGCAGGGATAAAAAGTTCGGTGCGTCGGACGGGTCTATCGCGGGCGGCGGGATCGCCTTTTGCGTCTCGGGCACAGGGCCTCTAAATGCGCTTTCCGCATCCCGATTCCAGACCCAGCTAACAGGACCAGCATGGCTTCTCAAACCCCTTCCCCGACTGCCGACACGACATCCGGCGTCGATCTGAGCTTCGTGGCGAGCATCCTCGACTGGCTCGAAGCCAACATCGTCCATATCATTGGCGCGTTCGCCGTTCTGGTAATCGGCCTGCTGATCGCGGGCATGCTGTCGCGCTGGGCCGAACGCACGCTGGCGAAGCATCCCCGGTTCGATCCGACGATTTCCGGTTTCCTGGCCAAGATGGTCAAGTACGCCCTGTGGGCGGTGGTGCTGGTCACCGTGCTCAGCCAGTTCGGGGTCGAGACCGCCAGCATTCTCGCCGCACTCGGCGGTATGGCGCTGGCCGTGGGTCTCGCGTTGCAGGGCACGCTCAGCAATGTCGCCTCTGGCGTGATGATCCTCGTCCAGCGGCCCTTCGTGGTGGGAGAAGCGATCAGCGTCGACCGGTTCACCGCGACGGTCCAGCGGATCGGGCTGTTCACCACCGAGCTCAAGCAGTTCGACGGGTTGTTCGTGATGGTCCCCAATTCCGAATTGTGGAACCAGCCGATCATCAACCTCCATCGCCATCCGACCCGCCGGATCGAGCTGATCGTCGGTATCGGTTACGACGACAGCATGAAGCAGGCGCGCGAGGTCTTGCTCGCGCTGGCCGAACAGGACGAGCGGGCGTTGAACGATCCGGAACCGCAGGCGTTCGTCGCCTCGCTCGACGATTCCTCGGTCGGGGTCGGCCTGCGCGTCTGGTGTGCGACGAGCGATTACATGCAGCTGCAATGGGATCTGACCGAGGCGGCCAAGGCCAAGTTCGACGAGGTCGGCCTGTCGATCCCCTTCCCGCAGCGCGAGGTTACTATGGTGCCTGCCTGATCGCCGCGTCTTCCGGGGCGAAGCGCGTGAGGCCCAGCGCCTCGCGCCGCGCCCAGCGCCACGTCAGCAGCGCGGCGGCGAAGGCGAGGCCGGTGGCAAGGCCGATCCACACGCCGACGCCCGCCAGATGCGTTGCGAAGCCGAGGACCAGCGATCCGCCGAAGCCCGGCACCCAGTACGAAAAGACCGCAATCCACATCGGAATGCGCGTGTCCTGCAATCCACGTAGTGCGCCCGCGGCGACCGCCTGCACTCCGTCGACCAGCTGGAAGGCGGCGGCCACCAGCAGGTAGCGCGTGGCGAAGGCGACGAGCCCGGCATTCGCCGCGTCCCATGGATCGATATAGATCGCCAACAGCGGCTTGGGGATCAGGACCATCGCACTCGCGGTGCAGCTCATGAACAACAGCGCGATGCCGATCCCGCACCAGCCCGCGCGGGCCATGCCGTCGCTATCGCGTGCGCCATAGAAATAGCCGACCCGGATGGTGGTTGCCTGCCCCACGCCGAACGGCACCTGGAAGGCGAGCGCGGCGATCTGCAACGCAATCGTATGCGCCGCGAGTTGCGCCGCGCCGATATTGCCCATCAGGAACGCAGCCGCCCCGAACACGCCCGCCTCGGCGCAGATCATCAGCGCGATCGGCGTGCCGATCCGCACGATCTGGGCAAACGCTGTCCAGTCGGGCACCCACCAGCGCCCGAAGACATGATAGCGGTGCAGGCGCGGATCGATGCGGATCGCGATCACGTAGGCGACCATCGTGAACAGCGAGGTCATCAGCGTGGCGACTGCCGCCCCGGGCAGGCCAAGCTCTGGCGCGCCCCAGTTGCCGAAGATGAAGGCGTAGTTGCCCACCGTATTGACCCCGATGCCTAGCGCGGTGATCGCAGTCGCGAAGATCGGCCGGTCGAGCGCGGAAACGAAGCTGCGCAGCACATTGTTCACGAGGAACGGGATGGTGGAGCAAATCAGCACCAGCATGTAGCTCTGCCCCAGCGCGGCGAGCGCGGGGTCCTGCCCGGTCAGCAGCGCGAATTGTTCGAAACCGAGCATCAGTACCATGCCCGCGCCGCCGCTGATGAGGGAGAGCCATAGCGCCATGCGCGTCGCGCGGCGGACCGGGCGCAGCGCGGGCGCGCGTGCGCCCAGCGCCGCCGAGATCACCGGAGCCACTGCCCCCGTCAGGCCCGATAGTGCCCACACGACCAGTCCGAACACCGAGACGACGAGCGCGGAGGCCGCCAGTGGCTGCTCCCCCAGCCGCGCGATGAAGATCACGTCGATCGCATAGGTCAGCATTTGCAGCAGGTTGGCGAGCGCCAGCGGCCAGCTGAGTTTTAGCGTGGCGGCGATCTCGGTACGCCAGGGAGTTGCTGCTCCGGAAAGATGCATTGTGTCAGCCATAAAAAGCCGGCCCGGATATGGGCGCGCGTACCGCTTGCCTAGTGGCGAGGCACGCTGCATGGGCTTTATGGGTCGACCTGATACCTGAGGGGCACACTGGCATGGGACACGGCGAGGCAGCGGCTCAGTCCGCGCATCTGGCGCTCGGCAGCGCTGTGGTCCTGCTTGGCGCCGCATTGCTGTTCGTGATTCTCTTCCGCAAGCTGGGGCTGGGCGCGACGCTTGGCTATCTCGTCGCGGGCGCCATCGTCGGGCCGCAGGTGCTGGGTCTCGTCGGGAATGGCGAGGAAACGCTCGTGATCGGCGAACTGGGCATCGTGATGCTGCTGTTCGTCGTGGGGCTGGAACTGGCGCCCAGTCGGCTCTGGCGATTGCGCAACGCGATCTTCGGGCTGGGTCTTACCCAGGTCACGCTGTGCGGGCTGGCGCTGACAGCCGTCATCTGGCTTTCGACCACCTATCCCATGGCTGCCGCGCTTGCCGTGGGCCTTTCGCTCGGACTTTCCTCTACCGCGCAGGTGCTGCCGATGCTGCAATCGGGCGGCAACCTGCGCACGCCGGTGGGCGAGCGGGCGTTCTCGATCCTGCTGTTCCAGGACCTGTCGATCATCCCGCTGCTCGCCATCGTCGGGGCGCTCGGCGCGCAAGGGTCGGAAGATGCGGGCGCGCTGTCCGGCTGGGTCCAGCTGCCCGTGGCGCTGGGCGCGTGCGTCGGCCTCGTTCTTGCCGGGCGGTTCGCCTTGCGCCCGCTGCTGCGCCTGATCGGGCGGCTGGGCGAGCGCGAGATGTTCGTTGTCGCGGCGCTGTTCGCGGTGGTGGCGTCGGCGGCGCTGATGCAGGCGATCGGCCTGTCGACCGCGCTCGGTGCCTTCATCGCGGGCGTGATGCTGGCCGACACACCCTACCGACACGAGTTGGAGGCGGATATCGAACCCTTCCGCTCGATCCTGCTCGGCTTGTTCTTCCTGTCGGTCGGCATGATGCTCGACCTCGCGGCCATCGCCGCGCAGCCGTTCTTCGTGCTCGGCATGGCGGCGGCGCTGGTGGCGACCAAGACCGCGATCATCACCGGGCTGGGCATGGCGGTGAAGCTGCCGTGGCGCAGCGCGCTCGCGCTCGGCCTGCTGCTGAGTCAGGGCGGCGAGTTCGGCTTTGTGCTGTTTACACAAGGCCAGCGTGGCGGGGTGTTCGACGGCGAGACCGCGAGCCTGTTCACCGCCATCGTCACCATCTCGATGGCGACGACGCCGTTCCTGATGATGGCGACCGAAAAACTCCGGCGGCCGGCTGCGGGCGCTGCGGAAGAGCGCGAGGGGCCGGACGGCGAGACCCCGCAGGCGCTGGTCATCGGTTTCGGGCGCTTCGGGCAGACCGTGGCGCAGATGCTCGCCACCGCCGGGCTCGACGTCACGATGATCGACAAGCACGTGCCGCAGATCGACACCGCCGAAGAGTTCGGCATCAAGGTGTTCTTCGGCGACGGCTTGCGGCTCGACATGCTGCGCCAGGCGGGCGCGGGCGAAGCGAAGGCGATCTGCTTCTGCATCGACGGCGACCAGGTGGAGCGCGAATTCCTTGTCTCGGTGCGCGAGGCCTTCCCCGATGCGGCGCTGTTCGTGCGGACCTTCGACCGGCGGCATGTGATGAAGCTGGCCGGGGCGGACATCGCCTTCCAGGTGCGCGAACTGCGCGAGAGCGCAATCGCAATGGGCCGCGCCGCGCTGAGCCAAATCGACACCGACGAAGGCCAGATCGATCGGCTGGAGCGCGATTACCGCGAGGACGACATGGCGCGGCTCAGATCGCAGATCGAGGCGGGCAATCTGCATGCGGGCAAGGAACATAACACGCTGATGGGCCGCTAGCGGGCGGCCAATTGCGGGCCGTCTCGCCTGTTCCGTTCGATCAGAGAAAGGACAGGTATCCTTCGAACCCGGGATCGTACCTGATCGCCAATTCCCTGAAGAGCGCCGCGGTCTGGGTGAGTTGCGTCTGTCCTGCGCAGCTGTGCTGGCGGGCCGCATGGCGCGAACCCGCGCTCGCGGCGGCGAGTTCGATCGTTGCCCCGTCGGTGCAGATGACGTTTGGCGAGCCGTAAAAGGGCTTTTCGGCCAAAGTCGCGAGGTAAGCCGTGGTCAGTTCATCCCGGATCGTGGCGGCGTCGGCCTGCGATATCGGCACGTCGTTGCGGCGCGTCTCGATGAGGCTGCCGTTCCAGCGATATCCCTCGGCATGGAGAAACCAGTTGCCCTCAAACTGGTACACCACGACCTGCTGCGTTGCCGGGGGCGGGGTGAGACTCGCGGTCATCGTCGCAGAATATGCGCTGCCGCCTTCGAGCCAGGAATCGCAGACATCCATCGGAATTGACAGCTCTGCCTCCGCGTCCAGTTCGCACGGCGTGACGGCCGGCGCCGGCGCGGCAGCGAGGGCAAGAGGGAAGACCAGAGCGAGCATGCGACACCTCGATTTGTGTGTGACCGATCCCGACCCACGCGCCCGGCCAGTTCAACGGGATTTGACCGTGCAACGAAAAAGGGCGGCGCCATTGCTGGCACCGCCCCGGTAATTTTCGCTCGAAAGCGAGGAAGAGCTTACTTGAGCTCGACCGTGCCGCCAGCGGCTTCGATCTTGCTCTTGATCTCTTCGGCTTCGGCCTTGTTGACGCCTTCCTTGAGCGGCTTGGGCGCGCCTTCGACGAGACCCTTGGCTTCGGTGAGGCCCAGGCCGGTGATGGCACGGACTTCCTTGATGACCTGGATCTTCTTGCCACCGTCGCCGGTGAGAATGACGTCGAATTCGTCCTTTTCTTCGGCAGCCGGGGCGTCGCCACCAGCAGCCGGACCAGCAACCGCAACAGCGGCAGCGGCGCTCACGCCCCACTCTTCTTCGAGCGCGGTGGCGAGTTCAGCCGCTTCGAGGACGGTCAGCTTCGAAAGTTCTTCAACAAGCTTGGCGATGTCAGCCATGATAATTCACTCCAAATAATAGCGTGGCCGGGCCTCTGGCCGCGACCGGATATGTCGTGCGGAAAAACGTCTTACGCAGCGTCCTTGGCGGCATAGGCGCCGAAGACACGAGCGAGCTTGTTTGCCGGGGCATTGACGACCTGCGCGATTTTCGTCGCGGGGGCGTTGACCAGGCCAACGAGCTTGCCACGCAGTTCGTCGAGGCTCGGCATCGAGGCGAGCGCCCGGACCCCTGCTTCGTCGAGCACCTGCGAGCCCATCGAGCCACCGACCACTTCGATGCGGTCGTTGGTTTTCGCGAACTCCACCACGGCCTTGGCCGCGGCAACCGGATCGGCCGAATAGGCCAGCGCGGTCGGACCGGACAGGTATTCTTCGATACCTGCATAGTCGGTGTCCTTGAGGGCGATCTTGGCAAGACGGTTCTTCGCAACCTGGTAGGTCGCGCCAACGTCACGCATCTTCGAACGCAGATCGGTGGACTCTGCCACCGTCAGGCCGAGGTTGCGGGTGACAACCACCACGCCCGCCTCGTTGAAGACGTTGTTCAGCTGAGCGACCGCGTCGGTTTTTTGCGAACGATCCATGCTTACTCCTTCACTATGGCCGCATCCGTTTTCACGCATGCGACCGGCTCACGTTCGACCCCGCCGCAAATGCTGCGAGGCCATGGGTCCGTTTGACAAGGGAAGGAGGTGCATCCGCTTATGGGATGCTGATTGCGGTGTGCGCCGAAGCGCCCCAACCCGCGAAAATCTCGTTTCCCCGTCTAGGCTGGAAATTAAGAAGGCCCGATTGCCTTCACCAACTGTCTCGGACGGATGACTGCAGGGCTTGTGGCCGTGGCAGTCGAGCGCGCATCTAAAGGACGTGCCCCCAAAGTCAAGCTGTTCGGTGCCTTCGTGCTTGCCAGTTTTCAGGTCGAAGCAGCGCAATGGCGGCCCGGTCGAGTATCGCGCGCGGCAGAGCAGGCTGCGCAGTTGCGCGCGCTGATCGGGTGGCCGCAAAAGAAACGGCCGCGCAATCCCGATGGACTGCGCGGCCGCGTATTCCGGTCGAAAGACGACGCGAGATTAGATCTCGTCGGCGGTTTCTTCCATCTGCTCGGCATCCGCTTCGAGCGCTTCGGCTTCGGCTTCGTCGCCCTGCTCTTCGGCCAGATCGGCTTCGGCTTCGGTCAGTTCGGCCTGTTCGTCGAGAACTTCACCTTCGGCTTCGACAACGTCTTCCGCCTGCTCTTCTTCGGCGCTCTCACATGCGGTGAGGGTAAGCGCGAAGGCGGCGACGGTGGCGGCTGCAATGATCTTTTTCATCGTTTGTAATCCTGTTGCTGAGGCGATCCCTGTGAGTCGCCGCTGCGCTCACTAGGCAATTTTTTCCGGGTTTCCTAGCTCAGTTCTGATCATAGGCGAGCAAGTCGCCCGGCTGGCATTCCAGTTCGCGGCAGATCGCCTCCAATGTGGAGAAGCGGATCGCCTTGGCCTTGCCGGTCTTGAGGATCGACAGGTTGGCCAGTGTCATGCCCACCCGTTCGGCCAGCTCGGTCAGCGTCATGCGGCGTTCGTGCAGCAGGTCGTCCAGTTTCACCATGATCCGGGTTCCTTCGATGGCGTCGTCGTTGCGGGGGGGCATCACACGGTCCCTTCAAGATCGTCGCGCATCGCGGCGCCATGGCGAAATACCCGGGCCAGGATGAACAGGATCACCACCAGCAGCCATGCCGTCATGTCCATGCCGCTCCCGTCGAAGGAAAAGCTCACATCTTCGATTCCGGACTTCTTTACCTCGTCCGCATAGCGGGAGAGCGGGATTGCGATGGCTGCGCCCGGGATCATCACCAGCTGGGTGCCCAGCATCAGCCATGCCATCAGGCTCAGGCGACGGGCGTTCTCGGGCTGGAAGGGGTCGCCTTCGCCTACGGTCCCGATAATCCGCCGCAGTTTGCCGAAGAACACGAACAGCATAGCGACGATGGATAGGCCGATGGCCATGATCGCGGCGATCCATATGGCGGGGAAGGGCTCGTCGATACTTGGCGCTTCCTTGGCGATTTCCGCCTCCACATAGCCGCCGGCGATGATTATGGTCGGGATCGCGATGATCAGCGCTACCGCGCCGATCGCCATCCCGACCTGCAGGATGATTGCAAAGATCTTGCCGATCAGCAGCAACGGGTCGTTGATGGCCTTGGGCATTCTTTGTCTCCCTATTGAGTTTCTGCGTCCGGGCTCAGGCGCGTTCGGTTGCGGCAATCGCGGCGACGTGCGCGACGTCGTCCACCGGTACGGTGACCACGGCGCTCAGGCTGGTGCCGGCGATAACCACGGCGATGGCGAGGGCGAAAAGGTTCTGGGCGAACTTGGGCATGAATGGTCTCCTTGAGTGGGTGGGGCGGTGGTCAGGCGATTTCCGTCATCGCGATCGAAGTGGCGGCGGGCTGGCCATCGACGGGCGGTACGGTGACCACCGCGGTCAGGCTGCCGGTGGCGATGAGAACCGCGGCGATGGCGGCAGCGATGCGTTGGGTCGTGCTGGTCATTTATCGATCTCCTTTGTGTCCGATATCGATATTCAATAACCCCACGCCCTCTTATCGTCAATCGATAAATATCGAAAAACGATAAGCCCCTGATCGATAAACGAAAAATCGCCGCGGACTTTTGACATTTGGCGCGCGTATTCCTACATGCCGCGCTCACGCCAGCTTCGAGCAAGGCCGAATCACGCGCGAGATTCGGATCCAGGAAGGAAGCGGCGGGCCAGACCATCGCAGCGGACAGACCCCATCGGCCAAACGGAATCCCCGCTTGTCCGAATGCTCCGCCTGCAATTTCTGGCCAATTCTCTCGTGCAGCGACAAATTTCACTTGCGTCGGAGGGGGCATGCCTCCCGGTCCGGCGACATGGCTAAGAGGTTCTCTCGACTTATGGCGACCAAGAGCGCGAGCAACGGTAATAGTGGCGACAGCAGGCCCCGGGTAAAGCGTGATGCGAACTCGGGCACGGCCAAGCGCCGGATCCGCAAGATCTTCGGCGATATTCACGAAGTCGTGCAGATGCCGAACCTGATCGAGGTTCAGCGCGAAAGCTACGAACAGTTCCTGCGCTCCGACAAGCAGATCGACTACGTCTCGGGCCTCGAGAAGACGCTGCGCAGCGTCTTCCCGATCCGCGACTTCGCCGGCACGGCCGAGCTCGACTTCGTCGATTACGAACTCGAACCGCCCAAGTACGACACCACCGAATGCCGCCAGCGCGGGATTACCTATGCCGCGCCGATGCGCGTCACGCTGCGCCTGATCGTGTTCGAAGTGGACCAGGACACCGAAGCCCGCTCCGTGCTCGATATCAAGGAGCAGGAAGTCTACATGGGCGACATGCCGCTCATGACCGAGAACGGCACCTTCATCGTCAACGGGACCGAGCGCGTCATCGTGTCGCAGATGCACCGTTCGCCGGGCGTCCTGTTCGACCATGACCGGGGCAAGACCCACAGCTCGGGCAAGCTGCTGTTCGCCGCGCGCGTGATTCCGTACCGCGGTTCGTGGCTCGACTTCGAATTCGACGCGAAGGACATCGTCAACGTCCGTATCGACCGCAAGCGCAAGCTGCCGGTCACCTCGCTGCTCTACGGCCTCGGCCTCGACAGCGAAGACATCCTGCATCACTTCTACGACACCGTTGTATGGAAGCGTGCCAAGGATGGCTGGACGATTCCCTTCGTTGCCGAACAATGGCGCGGCGCGAAGCCCGCGTTCCCGCTGATCAACGCCGATACGGGCGAGGAAATCTTCCCCGCCAACCAGAAGATCAGCCCGCGCGCCGCCAACAAGGCGGCCAAGGACGGGCTCGAGGTGCTGCTGCTGCCGACCGAGGAAATCATCGGCCGCTACGCCGCGCGCGACATGATCGATGAATCGACGGGGCGCATCTACATCGAAGCGGGCGACGAAGTGTCGGTCGAGAACCTCGAAGTGCTCGACAATGCGGGCGTCGACCAGGTCGAACTGCTCGACATCGACGAGGTCAATACCGGCCCGTGGATCCGCAACACGCTGAAGGTCGACAAGGCCGAGAACCGCGATGAGGGTCTCGAGGCGATCTACAAGGTGATGCGCCCGGGCGAACCGCCGACCAAGGAAACCGCCGAAGCGCTGTTCGAAGGCCTGTTCTTCGATAGCGAGCGCTACGACCTGTCCGCCGTCGGCCGCGTGAAGCTCAACATGCGTCTCGAACTCGACGCCGAAGACACCGTCACCACGCTGCGCAAGGAAGACATCCTCGCCGTGGTCAAGGAACTGGTCGGCCTGAAGGACGGCAAGGGCGACGTCGACGACATCGACAACCTCGGCAACCGCCGCGTGCGTTCGGTCGGCGAGCTGCTCGAAAACCAGTACCGCGTCGGCCTGCTGCGCATGGAACGTGCGGTGAAGGAGCGCATGAGCTCGGTCGACGTGTCGACCGTGATGCCGAACGACCTCATCAACGCCAAGCCCGCCGTGGCTGCGGTGCGCGAGTTCTTCGGTTCTTCGCAGCTCTCGCAGTTCATGGACCAGACCAACCCGCTGTCGGAAGTCACCCACAAGCGCCGCGTTTCGGCGCTTGGGCCGGGCGGTCTTACCCGCGAGCGCGCGGGCTTCGAAGTGCGCGACGTTCACCCGACGCACTATGGCCGTATCTGCCCGATCGAGACGCCCGAAGGCCCGAACATCGGTCTCATCAACTCGCTCGCCAGCTTCAGCCGGGTGAACAAGTACGGCTTCATCGAAACCCCTTATCGCAAGGTGGTGGACGGCAAGGTGACCAGCGACGTCGTCTACCTGTCCGCGATGGAAGAGCAGAAGCACACGGTTGCGCAGGCTTCGGCCGAACTCGACGGGAACGGCAGCTTCGTGGAAGAGCTGGTCTCCGCCCGCCAGAGCGGCGACAACCTGATGGCTCCGCGCGAAACCATCACGCTGATGGATGTGAGCCCCAAGCAGCTCGTCTCGGTCGGTGCATCGCTCATTCCGTTCCTGGAAAACGATGACGCCAACCGCGCGCTGATGGGCGCCAACATGCAGCGCCAGGCCGTGCCGCTGGTCAAGGCCGAGGCGCCGTGGGTCGGCACCGGGATGGAAGAAACCGTGGCGCGCGATTCGGGCGCGGCGATCACCGCCAAGCGCGGCGGCATCGTCGACCAGGTCGATGCGACCCGTATCGTGATCCGCGCGATCGGCGATGTCGAACCCGGCCAGTCGGGCGTCGACATCTACACGCTGCAGAAGTTCCAGCGTTCGAACCAGAACACCTGCATCAACCAGCGTCCGCTGGTGAAGGTGGGTGAAACGATCTCGGAAGGCGACGTCATCGCCGACGGCCCCTCCACCGATCTGGGCGAGCTGGCGCTGGGCAAGAACAGCCTCGTCGCGTTCATGCCCTGGAACGGCTACAACTACGAAGACTCGATCCTGATCTCCGAACGCATCGTGAAGGATGACGTGTTCACCTCGATCCATATCGAGGAATTCGAAGTCATGGCGCGCGACACCAAGCTCGGGCCGGAAGACATCACCCGCGACATTCCCAATGTCGGCGAGGAAGCGCTGCGCAACCTCGACGAAGCGGGCATCGTCTATATCGGGGCCGAAGTGCACCCGGGCGATATTCTGTGCGGCAAGATCACGCCCAAGGGCGAGTCCCCGATGACGCCGGAAGAAAAGCTTCTGCGCGCCATCTTCGGCGAAAAGGCCAGCGACGTGCGCGACACCTCGCTTCGCCTGCCGCCGGGCGTTGCCGGGACGGTTGTGGAAGTGCGCGTGTTCAACCGCCACGGGATCGAAATCGACGACCGTACGCGGGCGATCCAGAACGAGGAAATCGATCGTCTGCGCAAGGATAGTGCGGACGAACGCGCGATCCTCAACCGGGCGACCTACAACCGCCTGGGCGACATGCTGGTCGGCCAGACCGCTTCTGCCGCGCCCAAGGGCGTGAAGAAGGGCACCGAGATCACGCAGGACGTGCTCGACGGCGTCGATCGCCACGAATGGTTCAAGTTCGCGGTGGAAGACGACGATCGCCAGGCCCAGCTGGAAGCGATCAAGGGCCAGTACGACGAAGCCGTGAAGGGCATCGACGCCAAGTTCGAGGACCGCAAGGAGAAGCTCGAACGCGGTGACGAGCTCGCCCCGGGCGTGCTCAAGATGGTCAAGGTCTTCGTCGCGGTGAAGCGCAAGCTGCAGCCGGGCGACAAGATGGCCGGCCGCCACGGGAACAAGGGCGTCATCAGCCGCATCCTGCCGGAAGAGGACATGCCGTTCCTCGCCGATGGGACGCCGGTCGACATCGTGCTCAACCCGCTGGGCGTGCCCTCGCGCATGAACGTCGGCCAGATCTTCGAAACGCACCTCGGCATGGCGGCCCGCGAGTTCGGCCACCAGATCAAGGATGCGCTGGAAGACTGGCGCGCCAAGAATCCGGATGCGCAGCCCGGCGAGCCGCCCGCGGCGATCAAGGAGAAGCTGCAGGAGGTCTACGGCGAGGATTATCACGACTCGATCGAAGGCCGCTCGGGCGAGGAAATCGCGGAGCTCGCGGGCAACCTGACCCGCGGCGTGCCGATGGGCACCCCGGTGTTCGACGGTGCGCGCGAGAGCGACGTGACCACCCAGCTGACCAAGTCGGGCCTTGACGCGGACGGACAGTCGGTGCTGTTCGACGGGCGCACGGGCGATGCCTTCCACCGCAAGGTGACCGTGGGCATCATCTACATGCTCAAGCTGCACCACCTCGTCGACGACAAGATCCACGCACGCTCGATCGGGCCGTACAGCCTCGTCACCCAGCAGCCGCTGGGCGGTAAGGCGCAGTTCGGCGGCCAGCGCTTCGGTGAAATGGAAGTGTGGGCCCTGCAGGCATACGGCGCCGCCTACACCTTGCAGGAAATGCTCACCGTCAAGTCGGACGACGTGGTCGGCCGCCAGAAGGTCTACGAAGCGATCGTCAAGGGCGACGACACCTTCGAAGCGGGCATTCCGGAGAGCTTCAACGTGCTCGTCAAGGAAATGCGCTCGCTGGGCCTCAACGTCGAACTCAAGTCCATCTCGGACGACGACGACGACGACGGCATGCAGATCGCGGCTGAATGACGGGAGGCGGGGCGGCCCTTTGTGGGTCGCCCGTCCCCTCCGCCCCCTGTTTTCCCCTCAAAGGGATGTGAGAAATGAACGAACTGACCAAATTCACCAACCAGCTCGCGAAGCCCGAAACCTTCGACGAGATCCAGATCGGCATCGCCAGCCCCGAGCGTATCCGCTCGTGGTCCTTCGGCGAGATCAAGAAGCCCGAGACGATCAACTACCGCACGTTCAAGCCCGAACGTGACGGGCTGTTCTGCGCGCGCATCTTCGGACCCGTCAAGGACTACGAGTGCCTGTGCGGCAAGTACAAGCGCATGAAGTACAAGGGCGTCGTCTGCGAAAAGTGCGGCGTCGAAGTGACCGTGACCAAGGTCCGCCGCGAGCGGATGGGCCACATCGAACTGGCCGCGCCGGTTGCGCATATCTGGTTCCTGAAGTCGCTGCCTTCGCGCATCGGCCTGCTGCTCGACATGCAGCTGAAGGTGCTCGAGCGCGTGCTGTACTTCGAGAACTACATCGTCACCGAGCCGGGCATCACCCCGCTCGAACGCTTCCAGCTGATGACCGAGGATGAGCTCCTCGAAGCGCAGGACGAGTATGGCGAAGACGCCTTCACCGCCGGAATCGGCGCCGAAGCCGTCAAGAACATGCTGATGGACCTCGATCTGGAGCAGGAGAAGGCCGACCTTCTCGAAGAGCTCGAGACCACCAAGTCCAAGCTCAAGCCTGCCAAGATCATCAAGCGTCTGAAGGTCGTCGAGAGCTTCATCGAATCGGGCAACCGCCCCGAATGGATGATCCTCGAAGTCGTCCCCGTGATCCCGCCCGAACTGCGCCCGCTGGTGCCGCTCGATGGCGGCCGCTTCGCGACGTCCGACCTCAACGACCTGTATCGCCGCGTCATCAACCGCAACAACCGGTTGAAGCGCCTGATCGAACTGCGCGCGCCCGACATCATCGTGCGTAACGAGAAGCGCATGCTGCAGGAATCGGTCGACGCCCTGTTCGACAATGGTCGCCGCGGCCGCGTGATCACCGGCGCCAACAAGCGTCCGCTCAAGTCGCTGTCCGACATGCTCAAGGGCAAGCAGGGCCGCTTCCGCCAGAACCTTCTGGGTAAGCGCGTCGACTATTCGGGCCGTTCGGTCATCGTGACCGGGCCGGAATTGAAGCTGCACCAGTGCGGCCTGCCGAAGAAGATGGCGCTCGAGCTGTTCAAGCCGTTCATCTACGCCCGGCTCGACGCCAAGGGCCTGTCGATGACGCTCAAGCAGGCCAAGAAGTGGGTCGAGCGCGAGCGCAAGGAAGTGTGGGACATCCTCGACGAGGTGATCCGCGAACACCCGGTCATGCTCAACCGCGCGCCGACGCTTCACCGTCTCGGCATTCAGGCGTTCGAGCCCGTGCTGATCGAAGGCAAGGCGATCCAGCTGCACCCGCTCGTCTGTTCGGCCTTCAACGCCGACTTCGATGGTGACCAGATGGCCGTCCACGTGCCGCTCTCGCTGGAAGCCCAGCTCGAAGCGCGCGTGCTGATGATGAGCACGAACAACATCCTCTCGCCCGCCAACGGCAAGCCGATCATCGTGCCTTCGCAGGACATGGTGCTGGGGATCTATTACCTCTCGATGGAACGTCAGGAGCACACGCCCGAATTCCTCGACGGGGAAGATGGCGAGAAGATCGAGAAGCTGCCGCGCTTCACCGACATGAGCGAAATTCACTACGCGCTCGAAACCGGTGCGGTCACGCTGCACTCCAAGATCATCACCCGCGTGCCGCAGACCAACGAAAAGGGTAAGGTCGAGCTCAAGCGCTTCACCACCACACCGGGCCGGATGCTGATCGGCGAATGTCTGCCGAAGAACCACAAGGTGCCCTACGACATCGTCAACCGCCTTCTGACCAAGAAGGACATCGGCGACGTGATCGACGAAGTGTATCGCCACACCGGCCAGAAAGACACGGTGCTGTTCGCCGACGCGATCATGACGCTGGGCTTCCGCTACGCGTTCAAGGCCGGCATTTCGTTCGGCAAGGACGACATGGAAATCCCCGAATCGAAGGAAGGCATGGTCGAAAAGACCAAGTCCCTCGTCGCGGATTACGAGCAGCAGTATCAGGACGGCCTGATCACCCAGCAGGAAAAGTACAACAAGGTGATCGATGCCTGGAGCCGTTGCGGCGACCAGGTGGCGGACGCCATGATGGACAAGATCAAGTCGCGCCCGATCGACAGTGACGGCAAGGAAGCGCAGATCAACTCGATCTACATGATGAGCCACTCCGGTGCGCGTGGTTCGCCAGCGCAGATGAAGCAGCTCGCGGGTATGCGCGGCCTGATGGCCAAGCCTTCGGGCGAGATCATCGAAACGCCGATCATCTCGAACTTCAAGGAAGGCCTGACCGTCCTCGAATACTTCAACTCGACCCACGGGGCTCGTAAGGGTCTGGCGGATACCGCGTTGAAGACCGCCAACTCGGGCTACCTCACGCGCCGCCTCGTCGACGTGTCGCAGGACTGCACGATCGTGGTCGAGGACTGCAAAACCGACAACAGCCTCGACATGCGCGCCATCGTGCAGGGCGGTTCGGTGATCGCCTCGCTCGGCGAACGTATCCTTGGCCGGACCACCGCGGAAGACATCGTCAATGCGGCGACTGGCGAGGTCATCATCAAGGCGGGCACGCTGCTCGACGAATCGATGGTGAAGGAAATCGAGGCCGCCGAAGTGCAGGTCGCGAAGATCCGTTCGCCGCTGGTCTGCGAAGCCGACCAGGGCGTGTGCGCCACCTGCTACGGGCGTGACCTCGCCCGCGGTACGCCGGTCAATATCGGTGAAGCGGTCGGCGTGATCGCGGCGCAGTCGATCGGTGAGCCGGGCACGCAGCTGACCATGCGTACCTTCCACATCGGCGGTGCGGCGCAGCTGAACGAAACCAGCCACCTCGACTCGGTGTCCGAAGGTAAGGTCGTCTATCGCGACATGCCCACGATTACCGACAAGAAGGGCCGGATCCTGTCGCTCGCCCGCAATGGCGAACTGGCAGTGATCGACAAGGAAGGCCGCGAGCGTGAAATCCACAAGGTGCCTTACGGTACCGTGCTGATGCACAAGGATGGCGCGAAGGTTTCCGAAGGCGATCGTCTGGCCGAGTGGGATCCGTTCTCCCTGCCGATCATCACCGAACAGTCGGGCGTGGTGAAATTCCTCGATCTGGTCGAAGGCTCGACCCTCGAAGAGCGTGTCGACGATGCCACCGGCATCGCCCAGCGCGTGGTCACCGAAAACCGCGCCACGGGCCGCAAGAAGAAGGAAGAGCTGCGTCCGCGTCTTACCCTCTTCAACGAAGGCAGCACCGATGAGGAGAACGAGGCCGCGCGCTACATGCTGGCGCCGGGCACCACGCTGTCGGTCGAGGATGGCCAGGAAGTCGCTGCGGGTGACATTCTTGCCCGTGCTTCGCGCGAAGCCGCCAAGACGCGCGACATCACCGGCGGTCTGCCGCGTGTTGCCGAGCTGTTCGAAGCGCGCATTCCGAAGGACAACGCGATCATCGCCAAGATTTCGGGACGGATCGAATTCGTCCGCGAATACAAGGCGAAGCGCAAGATCGCGATCGTTCCCGAGGAGGGTGAACCCGTCGAGTACCTGGTCCCCAAGACCAAGGTGATCGACGTGCAGGAAGGCGACTTCGTGAAGAAGGGCGATACGCTCATCTCGGGCTCGCCCAACCCGCACGACATCCTCGACGTGCTCGGCGTGGAAGCGCTCGCTGAGTATCTCTGCACCGAAATCCAGGAAGTCTATCGACTGCAGGGCGTGAAGATCAACGACAAGCACATCGAGACGATCGTTCGTCAGATGCTGCAGAAGGTCGAGATTACCGATGGCGGCGATACCGTGCTGCTGCCGGGCGAACAGGTCGACTTCGAGGAAATGAACGCGGTCAACGGCAAGCTGGGCCGGAACAAGAAGCATGCCCAGGGCAAGCCGGTTCTGCTGGGCATCACCAAGGCCTCGCTCCAGACGCGTTCGTTCATCTCGGCGGCGTCGTTCCAGGAGACGACGCGTGTGCTCACCCAGGCTTCGGTCGAGGGGAAGAAGGACACGCTGATCGGGCTCAAGGAAAACGTCATCGTGGGCCGCCTGATCCCGGCGGGCACGGGTGCGACCATGAACCGCATGCGCGTCACCGCGACGAGCCGCGATGCCGCCCTGAAGGCTTCGTGGAAGAAGGCCCAGGAAGCGATCATCGCCGCCGAAACGGCGGAAGAGGAGCGCAAGGCCGAACTCGCACAGGGTGCCGAAGCCGCGACCGGCGACGATCCGCTCGCCAAGATGGAAGGCGAGACCCACGGCACCGACGCCGATGCAGGCGATTACCTGCAGACCGGCGAAGAGTCGGGTGAAGGCGAAACCGGCGCTACCGAAGAGTAAGCGCAGGTTCACCCCATCGGCATGAAAATGGGCCCCGGAAGAGCAAGTCTTCCGGGGCCTTTTTCGTGCCTCGTCCCGATTCGCGAAGGGAGACGACCGCGATGCGTTCGATATCGGTAATACTCGTTCTCGCGCTGGGTGCCTGCACCCCGCAGGCAGACGGTCCCCCCGCGGCGCAGGCGAGCGATGCGAGCGATCCAGCCACGCGGGCCGAGCCTTACGACCTGCGTGGGCCATGGAGCGTTTCCGCGATCGACGGCGAACCGCTCGACATGCCGATCCCCTTGCAGGGCTCGGCCGACGCGCTGACCTGGCAGCCCGCCTGCGCGGGCCAGTCGATTGCCTATCGCCGCGTCGGCGACGCAATCGAATTCACCCAGCCGCCTCGCAACGCCTCGCGCGTCGTCTGCGAGATCGGCTATCCCGAGGCGCTGCCGCGAGTGATCGGGGCGCTGGAGGGCCGCTGGGACGTGTCCGTACACACGAACGGCACCTTGCGTCTGACCCGCGGCGAGCGCGTAATGGCGCTGGAAAGAGCGCCTGCTGAGCCATCGCTTTCGCTCGCGGGCGAATGGCGCGTCGCCGGGATCGACGGGCGGGCCTTCGACGAGCCTTACGGCATCGCGCTCAGCGTCGATGAGAGTGAAATCTGGTGGGAGCCGCGTTGTGCGGGTCAGAGCGTGGGCTATAGAATCACGGGTACGCGCTTCGCGACGCCGGGGCCGCCGCGTGGCGGGACCGCGAGCGAGCCTGCTACGGTCTGCAAGATCGCGATCCCGCCGCGTCTGCCTGACGTGATGACCGCGATTCGTGCTGCCGACCGAATTGAGCGAACCCCCGCAAACGGCGTACGAATCTCTGGCAATGGCCACAGCCTGACGCTGTTCGGTCAATAGCCCACAAATAGCGCGGCCTGACCGGTTTTGCGCAAGAATCACGTGGCTTTACTGAGCGACATGCCAAGTGACGTGGAACTTTCTTGCAAGAAAGCGCTATGTGCTTGATCTTCGCTTAAGAATTTCCCGGTAATCGCTTTCCCTGGAAGGGGAAATGCTGCGTGACCCAAAAGCAATTGGCGATCCTTGGCGAAAAAAATCTGCTGCTTGCCTGGCGCCTGAGGGAATTCGTTTCCCATCTCCCTTCGCTTTGCGGCCTGCATGCCTTTGCGGCCTTCGCCTGTGTGCTGGGCGTATGGGGGCACCCGGTCCTCGCGTTTTCGATCGCCTGGGCCGCCGTGATCGGCCTGTGCAATCTGCGGCAATGGCGTGTGGCGCGCGATTTCTATGCGGATACGATCGATGAAAGCCATCTGCACACGACCTATCGTGAACTGAACCTCGCGGCCAATGTCGAAACCGCGTTCTGGGTGATTGGCGCGGTGCTGCTGTTCCCGACCCTGTTCGAGAATCACCCGGTCTTTTTCGCGGTTCTGACCGCCGGTCTCATGTCGTCCACCGTGCTGGCCTATCGTCCGTTTCCCCGGCCCATGAGCAGCTATCTGGCCGGAGCCATGGCGGGCGCCGGCGTCCTGTCTTTCATACTGACCGACACGATTTCCTGGCCGTCGCTTGCGCTGGCGGTGGTCTTTGGCTCGGTCCTGATCCGGGCTTGCTGGCGGCAGGGACACGATTACGAGCAACAGTTGCGCGAACAGATTGCCCAGCAATCCAATGCCGACACGGTCAAGATGCTGCTTCACGAATACGAGGCATCCGCATCGGACTGGTTGTGGGAGGTCGACGATGGCAATTGCCTGCGCAACGTGTGCGAACGCTTCGGCCACGCCGCAGGTCTCGATCGCGATTTTCTGGAAGGCCGCGAACTGGTGGGCCTGTTCGCATCCGGGCCTACGCGCGAGAAGCTTGCGGGCCTCCTGCTGGAGCGCACTCCCTTTCGCGACCTTACCCTCGAGATCAAGGTGCAGGGCGAAAGCCGGTGGTGGATGATTTCCGGCAAGCCGGGCATCGACGGGTCGCTCCGCGGCGTGCTGCGCGATGTCACCGATAGCCGCCAGACCGAGCAGCATGTCGCGCACCTGGCACGTTACGATACGCTCAGCGGGCTGGCCAATCGCCTGCTGTTCAACGAGACGATGGCCGAAGTGCTCGGCGATCAGGTGAAGAATCGCCGCGTCGGGCTGCTGTATATTGATCTCGACCACTTCAAGTCGGTCAACGACAAGCTGGGCCATCATATCGGCGACGAACTGGTCAAGGAAGCGGCGGCGCGGATCGAAGGAATCGTGCGCGAGCACGATCTCGCCGCGCGGCTCGGCGGTGACGAATTCGCGGTGCTGCTGACCCGCGTGCGCGATCTTGATGCGGCGCACCAGTGCGCGCAACGCATCGTCGATGCAATGGCCGAACCCTTCCACCTGATGGGGCAGACCGTCCGCATCTCGGCCTCGGTCGGGGTTGCCTATTGCAGCGCACCCAAGTGCGATGCGGAGGAATTCATGCGCCAGGCCGACCTTGCGCTCTATGCCGCAAAGCGCGCCGGTCGCTCGACCTATGCCGATTACGACGCCTCGCTCAACCTGCGCGAACGCACGCGCCGCGACCTCGAGCTGGACCTGCGCACTGCCATTGCCGAGGGCCAGTTCAAGCTTGTCTATCAGCCGCAGGTGTGTCTCAAGACCGGCGAGTGGACCGGCAAGGAAGCGCTGGTGCGGTGGGAGCATCCGGTCCGAGGACGGATCATGCCCGCAGAGTTCATCGACATCGCCGAGGAAACCGGGCTGATTATTCCGCTGGGCGAATGGATCATCCGCCAAGCGCTCCACGAAGCGGCGAGCTGGGAAGAGAGTCACCGCATCGCGATCAACCTCTCGCCGATCCAGATGCGCTCACCGAGCCTCGTGACCGTGCTCACCAGTGCGATCATCAACGCCCAGATCGACCCGCAGCGGGTCGAGATCGAGATTACCGAGAGCGCGCTGATGCACGATAGCGAGGCCAATGTGGAAATGCTCTATCGCCTGCGCGAGCTGGGCGTACGCATCGCGCTCGACGATTTCGGCACGGGCTATTCCTCGCTCAACTACCTGCGCGCCTTCCCCTTTGACAAGATCAAGATCGATCGCTGCTTCGTCTCCGAAATGCTCGATCGCAAGGATTGCCAGGCGATCGTGCGCAACGTCGTGATGCTGGCACGGGCGCTGGGCATGGAAACCACCGCCGAAGGCGTCGAGACGCGCGAACAATACGAATGGCTCAAGCGCCATGGCTGTACCGACGCGCAGGGTTACTACATCTCGCGCCCGATCGAGGCGGAGCATCTCCTGGAGCCATCGCCGGAGCCACAGCAGTGGCCCACGCAGGAGGCCATGGCTTCCAACGTCCATCCGATCCGCAGCCACGTCGCCTAGCTTCGCGCGACACACGCTTGAAGGGGGCGCCCGGCAGGAGTAGCGCTGGCCCCCATGATCGTCACCCGCTTCGCGCCATCGCCCACGGGCCGCCTCCATGTCGGCAACCTGCGCACCGCGCTGCATAACTGGCTGCTCGCTCGCAAAGGCGACCGGGATGGCACGGGCCGGTTCCTGCTGCGGATCGACGACACCGATCAGGAACGTTCGCGCGAGCAATATGTCGAGGCAATCCGGCACGATCTGGCCTGGCTGGGGCTTGAGCCGGACGACGAGTTTCGCCAGTCGGAGCGGCTTGAACTGTACGACAGTGCCTTCGCCAAGCTGAAGGAGGCGGGCCGCGTCTACCCCGCCTACGAGACCGCGCAGGAGCTCGAACTCAAGCGCAAGATCGCGCTGGGTCGCGGGCTTCCCCCGATTTACGACCGCGCGGCGCTGGCGTTGAGCGATGAACAGCGCGGCGCGAAGGAGGCGGAAGGGATCGCCCCGCACTGGCGCTTCCGCCTCGATCACGGGGAGCATATCGACTGGGAAGACGGGGTGCGCGGGCCCCAGAAATTCGATCCCGCACAGCTTTCCGACCCCGTCATCCGCCGCGCCGACGGCAGCTGGCTCTACATGCTGCCGAGCGTGGTCGACGACCTCGACATGGGCGTAACCGATGTGTTGCGCGGCGAGGATCATGTCTCGAACACCGCCGTGCAGGTGCAGATGTTCAGCGCGTTGCATCAGGCAGGCGAGGGGGCGGAGCACTGCAGCGTTGTCGATAGCTTCCCGCATTTCGGCCATACTGCCCTGCTGGTCGGCAAGGAGGGCAAGCTCTCCAAGCGGCTCGGATCGCTGTCTTGCGACGCCCTGCGCGAGCGCGGGATCGAGCCCGAGGCGATTATGTCGCTGCTCGCCCGGCTTGGCACCTCGAAGCCGGTCGAGCCGATCGCGGACCGGCAAGTGCTGATCGAAGGGTTCGATTTGCAGACCTTCGGGCGCGCACCCGCCAAGTTCGACGAGGCGGAACTGGAGCGGCTCAACGCCGCGATCGTCCACCAGCTCGATTTCGAGGATGTGCGCGAACGCCTGCCCGATGGCATCGACGAGGCGGGCTGGCACGCGATCCGGCCCAACCTTTCGCATGTGTCGGAGGCTGCCGAGTGGTGGCGGCTGGTCACCGGCCCGATCGAGGCGCGCGCGTTTTCGGACGAGGATCGTGCCTTTCTGGCCGAGGCTGCCGATGCGCTGGAGTGGTCCGACAATCCGTGGGGCGCGCTCACCACGACGCTGAAAGAGCGCACGGGGCGCAAGGGCAAGCCGCTGTTCCTGCCCTTGCGACAGGCCCTGACCGGGATGGATCACGGGCCCGACATGGGCGAACTGCTGCCGCTGATCGGTGAGAACGAGGCCCGCGCACGGCTCAAGCGGGCCGCGGGCGAAAGCGCCGGATGAGGCACTTCTCCGACCCCGCGCAGGCGCTGCACGCGCCGACGCGCGAGCTGCACAATGGCGGGTGGATGGATTTTGCCGAATGCCCCGCGCGGTTCGATGCGATGCTCGCCGAACTCGGCCCGGGCGAGCCTGCGCGCGATTTCGGGCTCGACCCGATCCTTGCCGTTCACGACCCGGCATACGTCGCCTTCCTGCAGGAGGCGCACGGCCTGTGGCTGGCGGCGGGGCGCGAAGGCGATGCGATGGGCTATGTCTTCCCGGTCGTTGCGCGCCGCGCGCTCGCTCTCGACCGGATCGATGCGAAGATCGGGGCTTTCGCAATGGACGCCTCCACCCCGGTTGCGGCGCAGACCTGGCAAGCGGCCTATGGCGCGGCCCAGGCTGCGCTGACTGCGCTCGACGCGGTGTTGCAAGGAGAGCGCGCCGCCTTCGCGCTGTGCCGCCCGCCGGGCCACCATTGCGGGCGCGATTACATGGGCGGCTATTGCTACCTCAACAATGCCGCGATTGCGGCGCGCGCCGCGCAGGGACGGGGCGTGAAGCGCATCGCGATCCTCGATGTGGACTATCACCACGGCAACGGCACGCAGGACATCTTCTACGATGATGGCGCGGTCTTCTTCGCCTCGCTCCACGCCGACCCGAGGACCGACTTTCCCTTCTACTGGGGCCATGCGGACGAGCGGGGAGCGGGCGCAGGCGAGGGCACGACGCTCAACCTGCCGCTGCCGCAGGGCACCGACTGGTCGGGCTATGCGCCCGCACTCGATGCGGCGCTGGAGGCGGTGCGCGCGCATGGCGCGGATCTGCTGATCGTCTCCTACGGCGCGGATACTTTCGCCGAAGATCCGATCTCGCATTTCAGGCTTGCACGCGAAGACTACGCCGCGATGGGGAAGCGAATCGCCGCACTCGACCTGCCGACGCTGGTGGTGATGGAAGGCGGCTACGCGGTCGACGCGCTGGGTGCGAACGTCGCGGCGTTTCTGGATGGCCTCGAACGGGCGGCGGCCTAGCCCACCGCCCGCACCGTTTCGTTAGTGGATCGGCTGAATCTGCGTTCGCCCCCCATGGGTGAAGCAGGCCGTGTCGAACAGTGCGACCGGCACCGGGTTGGGCAGACGCAGGTCGGAAATCCCGGGGAGTAATGCGGCGTCGGGATCATAGGCACGGTCGATCTGCGAGATGAAGGCGAAGGAAATGCCGCTCATCGCCGCGAAATCCCGCAAATCGGCGAGCTGATCGCCGAGCGGCGGCGTGTCGCGTCTCTGGTCGAGCACCTGCAGATAATCGATCACGGCAACCGTGCCGGGCGGGGCATCGGCAAGGTGGCGCTGGATCGACGCGGCGTCGATGTCGTTTGCCGTGACGATCTGCGGGATGTCCTCGCCCGCGCCGATCCGCGTCAGCAGGTCGCGCGTCTGCCCCTCGGTCAGTTCGAGCGTGAAGAACACCGCGCGCCGGCGCGCCCGCACCGCATCGACGAGCAGTTGCAATCCAATCAGCGTCTTGCCCTGCCCGGGCCGCGCGGCGAGCAGCACCATCGCACCTTCGGCAAGGTCGTTCAGGATCGACGGCGGGCGCGCAGCATCGGCGTGCCTCGCCGACAGCAGGCTCCAGGTGGCGAAACCCTCGCTCTTCGCGATCCGGTCCTGCGCTTGATGCAGGGGAATCGCGGCTTCGCGCGCGAGCAGCTTCGCGCGGCGCTTCAATTGGTAGATCGGTCGGGAAAGGCGCATGTCGTCTCCTCCTGTCCGGGCGAAGCCGCGCAACCCCTCCTTATGCGTGCTTGCCCGAACCAAGGGTTCGACAGGTGGAAAGCGCCCTGCATGAAATGATGCTGCCCCGATGGGAGGGAGGAGGCACGGGCCGCGCCTTGCGCCGGATACTACCCGTGCGACCACGGGGCACAAGATGCCGGGCGCAAATTATCCTGAGTTCCGGCCGCCCCACGCGCCCGTCCTGCAGAAAATGCCATGCCTGCGGCGCCGCCGGAAACCATCACGCTGCGGTAAGGATCGGTTGGGGCCGGGGATCTTCCTCGCAGGCGATGGTCACGCGGTTGCGCCCCTCCCGCTTCGCTGCGTAGAGCGCCCGGTCGGCGCTGCGCATGGCCGTGCGGGCGGGAACGCCCGCATCGAAAGCGGCCACGCCGAAACTCGCGCTGAGCCGGACGGTGGCGCCGATCGCCGGATGGTGCAGGCTGTCGAAGGCGCGGCGGATTTTCTCTGCCACTGCGGCAGCCTGTTCGATGCCGGTATCGAGCAGCAGCAGCGCGAATTCTTCCCCGCCGACGCGACCGGCATGATCCCCGTGGAGGCTGAGCGTGCCGGCGAAGGAGCGGATCACCTCGTCGCCGACATGATGGCCGAACCGGTCGTTGATCGCCTTGAACCGGTCGATATCGCACATGATGATGGCGCCATGCGAAGCGGCTGGCCTGTCGATCAATGCGTCGAAGGCCCGGCGATTGAGCAGCTCGGTCAAACCATCGCGTTCGGAGCTGTAACGGTAGCCGACGATCACATTCGCCACGATCCGCGCAACGATCATCACGGCGAGGCCCGTGTTGAGCACGCCCATGCACTGGATGAAAATACGTTCGAACAGGACCGGGTCGAACTGCGCCCAGGGGGTCGGCTCGTCCAGCAGGGCCGGGAACATCGGGATGCGCAGGATCACGCCCACGAGAACGAGGAAGCCGAGCACCACGAGGCCGGTGTCGAGGACATGCCTGCCGGTTTTTCGGGAGAGCGCCAGTGTCGTATCGAGAAACACCAGGATGCTGGCCAGCTGGAACGGCACATATTGCAGCGTCGGTGGCACCGGCATGGCGAGCAGCACAAGCGACAGGGCGGTGAGCGCGATGGTCCCCAGCGCCACGCGCCGGTTCGACAGCGGCAGGCCCGCGACCTTGCGAATGGCCTGCGAGGCGCAGAAATAGATCGCGGGGATCAGCATGGCGATGGCCGCCACACCAAGTCGCGAATGCGCGCCGTAGCGCAGGACCAGCAACTCGACAGAGACGCACAAAAGCCCCGCCGCCATCCAGCTGAGCGCGGAACCGCGGCGCAAGGTGAGGTGGACGAGCAGCGATACGAGGATCAATCCCATGATCACCCCCAGGATCGTCAGATGCAGGTCTACCGCTATCGACACCATCGCCCCCTTCGTATGGCAGCCGAGCCTATCGCGAGAGGATAAAGGTTTTCTTATGACGGGCTGGCAGCGCCTGCGTGTCTGGCCGGGCGCTGCCGTCGCTCACCGCCCTTTCAGCTCGTCTCCGCTCAGGGACACGACATGCAGCAGATTGGTGCTGCCCGGAGTGCCGAACGGCACGCCCGCGAGCACGATCAGCTTGTTGCCCGCTTCGCCGAAGCCGTGGCGCAGTGCCATCCGCTTTCCCTTGCCGATCATCTCCTCGAAATCCTCGATGTCCTTGGTGATGACCGGGTGCGCGCCCCACAGCAGCGCCACGCGCCGGGCGACCCGCTTCTGCGGCGTCAGCACCAGCATCGGTACCGAAGGCCGCTCGCGCGCGACCCGCCTTGCGGTCGACCCGCTGAAGGTGAAAACCGTGATCGCGGCGATCGAAACCGTGGCGGCGATGGTCGAGCACGCATGGCTCAACGCATCGGCAGTGGTCGGGTCGGCCTTCGTCTCGAGGAATTTCATCCGCGCGCGATAGCCTTCGTCGCGTTCCACCTTGGTCACGATCCGGTCCATGATCGCGACCGTTTCCTCCGGCCATTCACCCGCCGCGGTTTCGGCGGAGAGCATGACCGCATCGGCCCCGTCGTAAACCGCGTTGGCGACGTCGGAGACTTCGGCGCGGGTGGGCGCAGGGCTCTCGATCATCGATTCGAGCATCTGCGTCGCGACGATCACCGGCTTGCCCGCCTGCCGGGTCAGGTCGACGATGCGTTTCTGCAGCGGGGGCACGTCTTCGGGATCGAGCTCCACGCCCAGATCGCCGCGCGCGACCATGATCCCGTCGGACAGCTCGACGATCTCTTCCAGGCGGCGCACCGCGCTCGGCTTCTCGATCTTGGCGCACAGCGCGGGCATCATCCCGTCGGTCGCGGTCATGAGCTTGCGCGCTTCGGCGACGTCTTCGGGCCGCTGGACAAAGCTCAAGGCGATCCAGTCCGCGCCCTGCTCGCAGGCGAAGGCCAGATCCTTGCGGTCCTTGTCGGTCAATGCGGGGATCGGGATTTCCGCGTCGGGCACGTTGACGCCCTTGCGGTCCGAAATGACCCCGCCGACTTCGGCCGAGCACAGGATCTTGTCCTTCTCCGCCTTGATGACCTTCAGCCGGATCTTGCCGTCGTTGATCAGCAGCCGCTGGCCTTTTTCGAGGATGCCGAACAGTTCGGGGTGGGGCAGCTGGACGCGCGTCTCGTCGCCCGGCGTCGGATCGCGATCGAGCGTGAAGTGCCCCGAATGGCGGATCACCGCCTTGCCGTCCTTGAAGGTGCCGACGCGCAGCTTGGGACCCTGGAGATCGGCGAGGATCGCGATCGGGCGGTCGAATTCCTTTTCCAGAGCGCGGATCGCGGCGATCGTCTCGGCGTGGGTCGCCTGGTCGCCATGGCTCATGTTGACGCGGAAGGCGTCGACGCCGGCCTTGAACAGACGACGGAGCATCTCCGGCTCCCGGCTGGCGGGGCCGATGGTGGCGAGGATTTTGACCTTGCGGCCCCGGGGGCTCAATTTGGGCGAATGGTGCTTGGGCATGGGTCAGGGCTATGGCAGGGCAATGTTTCAACACAAGAGCGAAAGGTGCAATATCATGTCGGAATCGACCGATCCGCTCGACACGCTGGACGACAAAATCGCCGCCGCCGCGTTCCGACGCCTGGTGCGACATCTGCGCCACCGGCACGACGCGCAGAATATCGAGCTGATGGGGCTTGCGGGTTTCTGCCGCAACTGCCTGGCCGACTGGATCTGCGAGGCCGGTTTCGACGGTGACAAGCTGACGGCGCGCGAGCTGATTCATGGGATGCCGCAGGACGAATGGAAGGCGACCCGGCAGACGCCTGCAACGCAGGAACAGCTCGACCGGATGGAGGCGAGCCTCGCCAGAAACGGGCCCGATCTGCGTTGATCGCCCCGGCGCCAAGCAACCGGGCGCCGATCCACAGGTTTGGGAAAACTTCCCGCCGATGCGTGCTTGCGCCGCGCGGTCGCATGGCTATCCCGGCGCCGATTGATTCGTCCCCCTGTTCCCGGAGAAGACCCCAATGGCCGAAGCCACCGACGACCGCCTGCGCCTGCTGATCGAGCGCATCGAACGCCTCGAGGAAGAAAAGAAGGGCATCGCCGACGATATCCGCGACGTCTATGCCGAAGCCAAGGCGGTCGGCTACGATCCCAAGATCATGCGGCAGGTCGTGCGCCTGCGGAAGATGAAGCCCGACGACCGCAGCGAGATGGAAATGGTGCTCGATACCTACAAGGCGGCGCTGGGCCTCGGTTAGTCCCGGCATAACATAGGGCAGGGCGCGGAACCCATCGGCGGCGGGGCTGCTTGAACGAGGGACTACCCCCTCTTGTTCAAGGACCCCCGCCATGACCGAGCCGACCAAGACCGATACCGCCTTCGTTCCCGAAACCGCCGAAGAACCACGGATGCCGGGGCACGAGACCGATCTGGACAAGAAGCCGCAGTGGCAGCCGCGCTATCCCGGATCGGGGCGTCTGAAGGGCAAGACCGCGCTTGTTACCGGCGCCGACAGCGGCATCGGCCGCGCGGTCGCGGTGCTGTTCGCGCGCGAAGGTGCGAATGTCGCGATCGCCTATCTCGAAGAGCATGACGACGCGAACATCACCCGCGAGGCGTGCGAGAAGGAGGGGGCCGAGGTGCTGCTCTCCGCAGGCGATCTGGGCGATCCCGACCATTGCCAGGGGCTGGTCGACGCGGTAATCGACCGGTTCGGCGCGCTCGACGTGCTGGTTAACAATGCGGGCGAGCAGCATCCGGACGAGAATGTCACCGACATTACCGCGCAGCAGCTCCAGCGTACCTTCCAGACCAATATCTTCAGCCAGTTCTATCTGGTGCAGGCCGCGCGCCCGCACCTGAAGAAGGGCGCGGCGATCGTGAACTGCACCAGTGTGACGATGTACAAGGGCGCAGCCATCCTGCTCGATTACAGCGCCACCAAAGGCGCGATCACCGCCTTCACCCGTTCTCTGAGCGAGAACCTGATCGAGGACGGTATTCGCGTGAACGCGGTCGCGCCCGGCCCGATCTGGACCCCGCTCAACCCCATGGGCGGCCAGCCACCCGAGAACATGGATGATTTCGGCGAGGGTACGCCGATGGGCCGCCCCGGCCAGCCCAACGAAGTCGCGCCCGCATTCCTCTTCCTCGCCTGCGAGGATTCGTCCTATATGTCGGGCCAGGTACTGCATCCCAACGGAGGAATCATCGTCAATGGCTAGTCCCTGGAGAACCGCCGAGACCGGCATCATCGTCACCACCACGCCCATAGTGGAGGGGCGCCCGGTGCAGGACTACCTCGGCATCGTGACCGGCGAGGCGATCATCGGGGCGAACATGTTTCGCGATATCTTTGCAGGCATTCGCGACATCGTGGGCGGGCGTGCGGGCTCCTATGAAAAGGTGCTCAAGCAGGCGCGCCACGATGCGATTCAGGAAATGCAGGAAGAGGCGCAGAAGCTGGGCGCCAATGCGGTGGTCGGGGTCGATCTCGATTACGAGGTGATCGGCGATACCGGATCGATGCTGATGGTCAGCGCCAGCGGCACGGCGGTCAGGCTCTGATATCGCCTTCTGACGGCCTGACAAAAGTTCGCGGCGCGGGTTTGCCGGAAGCAACAAGGCCCTTGCTCCGATGGCGATAGACGAGGCAGGCCTGCCGCCGGGGGCACGCGGTGCGCGGATGGTCGTGCACGACGTGTGGCATTTCGTCCGGCGCCCAACCTTGCCCGCAGGCAGGATCGCCCCCGGCCGCACCTTCGCCTTCGTCTTCGCGATTCTCCTGACGCTCGATTTCACGCTGGCCGGCGGGGCCATCGCGCTGGAGACCTTCGCGACCGAGGCCGGATACGAGCCGCCGGCCTATGTCGACAGCGAGTGGTCGCTGGGGTGGGAACTTGCCGCGCTCGTCCTGTTCGCGCCGTTGATCGAGGAGGCGATCTTTCGCGGATGGCTGGCGGGCACGCGCGCGTGGCTGCTCTTCGGGCTGCACATGGCCATCGTGGTCGTCCTGCTCACCGTGGCCGCCGTTGTCACCGATGTCCTGCCGGGGGGCATTCTCGCCCTCATCACCTTATCAGCGCTGGGGCTCACCCTCTTTGCGGCGCTGCGGGTCCGCGACCGGCGCCATGAAGAGACGCAAATACCCGGCTGGTTCCGAAGCAATTTCCGCTGGTTCGTCTGGGGCAGCACGCTCGCCTTCGGTGCCGTCCATCTGACCAATTTCGAAGGAGTGTCGAGCCCGCTCGACGCGCTGCTGATTCTTTCGCAAACGGCGGGCGCCCTGCTCCTTGCCTACACCAGAGTGCATCTCGGGCTGCGCGCGGCGATCGCGCAGCACGCCGTGTTCAACGCCGTATTCGCGGCGCTCTCGCTCGCGATTGATGGCAGTCTGTAACGCACGGACCGTTTTGGCGGGACCCCCGCGCAATCTCCCGTTGCGGCGAGGCGCCGGTCCGTGCATTTGTCCCCGATGCGTTTGTTCACCCTCGCCTTCGCCGCCTCGCTGATCGTCCCCGCGAGCGCCAGTGCCGCCTGCATGCTCCCGCCCCCCGGACAAAGTGCGGTGGTGCCGGTCGGCTCCGAAGACGGCCCCCGGGCCCTCGTCCACACACCCGAGGAATACGATCCCGCGCAAGGACCGGTGCCGCTGGTGTTCCTGCTCCACGGCAGCGGAGGCACGGGTGCGGCGATGCTTCGCGACAGCAAGCTTGCCGAAACCGCCGATGCCCACGGCTTCATTCTCGTCGCCCCCGATGCGGGTATCCCGCTGGAGCGCGGATATGCTTGGAACATCCCCGGCGTGCCCACCGTCGCGGGCGAAGTGCCGGGCCCCGAGGAGCGCGACGATGTCGAGTATATCGCCGACATCGCCGACGCGCTTGCAGAGGGCGGCTGCGCCGATCCCGCGCGCGTCTACGCCACCGGCCTGTCGGGCGGCGGGCGCATGACCTCTTGGCTCGGCTGCGTCGAGAGCACCCGCTACGCCGCGATCGCCCCGGTCGTCGGCCTGCGCGCGGGCCGGGCGCGGCGCGAGGACGAGGCCGAGGTCGATCCCGCTACCTGCACGCCTGAAAATCCGATGCCCGTGCTCGCGTTCAACGGGCTGAAGGACAACACCAACCCGCTCGCCGGGGGGCAGGGGATGCGCTGGGGCTATTCGATGCACGCAGCCGAACAGCGCTGGGCCCAGATCAATGCCTGCCGCGCGGCGCCCACCACCAAGTGGGTCGATCACGATACCTATGAAGAGCGCTACGGCGACTGCGCGGATGGCACGGTCGTCGCATCGCGCATCGATGTCGACGGGGGACACAGCTGGGTGGTCGATAACGAGGCGATGTGGGCGTTCTTCGAACGCTACCGGCGCGCGGCGCGCTAGCCGAGCTTCCGGGGCGGTTGCCCCGCGCGGCAACACGGGTGTAAGGCCCGGCGCACAGGGCCCCGTCCGGAGCCCGGCAGAGCATTCTACTTAAATCGCAGGTTCCCCATGGCAGGCCATTCCAAATTCAAGAATATCATGCACCGCAAGGGTGCGCAGGACAAGAAACGGTCCAACCTGTTTTCCAAGCTCAGCCGCGAAATTACCGTGGCGGCGAAGATGGGCATGCCCGATCCGGACATGAACCCGCGCCTGCGCCTCGCGGTCAACGCCGCGAAGGCGCAGTCGATGCCCAAGGACAATATCCAGCGGGCGATCGACAAGGCCTCCGCCGCCGACGGCGATAATTACGAGGAAGTGCGCTACGAAGGCTACGGCCCGGGCGGCAGCGCGATCATCGTCGAGGCGCTGACCGACAACCGCAACCGCACCGCGACCAACATCCGCACAGCGTTCTCCAAGAATGGCGGCAACCTCGGCACCGAAGGTTCGGTTGCCCACGGGTTCGAACGGCTCGGCCTGATCGTCTACCCCGCCGATGTGGGCGGTGAGGAAAAGGTTCTCGAAGCCGCACTCGAAGCGGGCGCGGAAGACATTGCCAGCACCGACGATGGCCACGAAATCTGGACCGCGCCCGACGATCTGCACGCGGTTGCCGAAAGCCTCGAGAAATCGCTCGGCGAAGCGGAGACCGTAAAGCTCGCGTGGAAGCCCAACCTCACCGTCGACATGGACGAGAAGAACGCGGGCACGCTCCTGAAGCTGATCGACGCGCTCGACGATGACGACGACGTGCAGACCGTCTGGGGCAATTACGACATCTCCGACGAGGTGATGGAGAAGATGGAGGGGTGAGCTGGTAAGGGTGGTCGATCTGCCTGGCGGTCGTCGTTCTTCGTGGATGGTTTGCTCTGGAAAACAACTTGTTCGTGCAAGGCGACTGCATCGAGCTTGAACAAGCGCACCATGTTAGTTTCTCCGTCACCCTGAACTTGTTTCAGGGTCCAGCGCTCCGATGGCTATGATCGGTCGGGATGCGATATGGATCCTGAAACGAGTTCAGCATGACGATCAGGGAAGGCCGTTTTCATGACGATCATCCTCGGCCTCGATCCCTCGCTCTCGTGCACCGGCTGGGGCGTGATCCGCGCCGAGGGTTCGCGCCTGTCGCACATCGCCAATGGCCAGATCGCGACGCATGCCAAGGCTCCGATGGCCGAGCGACTGGCGCAGCTTCACCGCGAGCTGGCAGCGGTGATTGCGGACCATGCGCCCGACCGTGCCGCATGCGAAGAAGTGTTCGTCAACAAGAACCCGCAATCGACCTTGAAGCTGGCGCAGGCGCGCGGGGCGGTCCTCGCTGCATGCGGGGCAAGGGGCCTGACCGTTCGCGAGCATGCCGCGCGCAGCGTCAAGAAGGCGGTCGTAGGCACCGGCGCGGCGGAGAAGGAGCAGATCCAGGCCATGCTCAAGGTGCTGCTGCCGGGCGTGGCGGTAGCCGGAGCGGACGCGGCGGATGCGCTGGCGGTGGCCATCGCGGATGCGCACGGGGGCTAGCGCGACGGGAACACGCATATTCTCCAACCGTAGTGTTTCCAGCAACAGGCGAGGCTGGTGGACTCGCGACCTTATCGGAGACAGCCCATGCGCAAAGTAACGATGTCCGCTCTTCTTGCAGGTAGCCTCATGATCGGCGGCTGCGCCTATGGTTATGGCGATGGCTACGGGTACGACGATGGCTATGGCGATCGCTACGGCGATTATGGCGGCGAATACGGCTATTCCTATCGCAACGACCGCGAGTTCGAGCGCGCGGCGGTCAACCGCTGCGGACGCGAGGCGAGCCGCTATGGCCGTGTCGAAATCACCTATGCGGAGGAGCGCCAGCGCGGCCTCTACACCGTGCAGGGGCGGATCGACATCCGCGATCGCGATCGCGACCAGTTCACTTGCGAGTTCGACACTTCGGGCCGGATCGTCGATTTCCGACTCGGTTGACCGGCCTTCTTTCGCCATCGCCATCGCAGGCGACGGCTGACGCTGTCCTACTGTCCTACGGTCATGCTTGCGGCTAGAAGCCGTGTCATGGCAGCCTTCGCTCACGCTCGGAATCATGCGCTCGTCCAGACCGTTCGGGCGGGTGACTTTTTCGCCTCAGGACACTGTGTCAGGTGTGTCAGGCGCGCCGAAGGTCCGCTCCACCGCGGACGGGTTTTCTGATGTATCTGGTCGTCTTCCGCAGCCACAAACGGGCCGGGTATGACGCCGCAGCCTATGCCCGCCATGCCGAGGCGATGGAGGAACTGGCACGCGCGCAGCCCGGCTTCCTCGCGGTGAAGACCTATGCCGCAGACGATGGCGAGACGGTCACCATCTCCGAATGGGCGACGCGCGAGGCTGCCAAGGCGTGGCGTTGCCACCCCGACCATGCCACCATTCAGGGCGAGGGCAGGAAGAGCCACTATGCCCGATACACGATGTTCACCTGCCTCGATCCGCAGGTGACCGAGTTCAAGTCGGACGAGCCACAGAACGAGGACGCATGACCATCACGATCAACGGCATTCCCAACTGCGACACGGTGAAGAAGGCGCGTAAATGGCTGGAGGCGCAGGGCCTCGATCACAGTTTCCGCGACTTCAAGAAGGATCCGCCGAGCGCGGACGAGGTTGGCGGGTGGGCCGATGCTGCTGGCTGGGAGGTGCTGCTCAACAAGCGGGGGACCACATTCCGCAAGCTCGACGAGGCCGACAAGGCCGATCTGACGCGCGAAAAGGCGATTGCCTTGATGGTGCAACATCCAAGCCTGATCAAGCGGCCGGTACTCGAACAGGAAGGCGGCCTGATGGTCGGCTTCAACGAAGCGGAATGGAAGGACACCCTTTGCTGAAACTGATAGCTGCGCTCGTCATGACGCTGACTTGCTCTTCCGCGATGGCGCAGGACATGACTCCACTCGCCCCCGTCAACGCCGATGGCGATATGCTGGTGATCGCGCATCGCGGCGCGAGCGGAGAGCGGCCCGAGCATACGCTGGCCAGTTACGAGCGTGCGATCGATCAGGGGGCCGACTATATCGAGCCCGATCTGGTGGTGACCAAGGACCTGATGCTGGTCGCGCGGCACGAGAACGACATTGGCGAGACCACCGACGTCGCCGACCGCCCTGAATTCGCCGACCGTCGCCGGACCAAGAATATCGAGGGCCAGATGGTCAACGGCTGGTTCGCGGAGGACTTCACGCTGGCCGAGCTGCGCACCCTGCGCGCGAAGGAGCGGATGCCTGCGCTGCGTCCGGCCAATGCCACTTTCGACGGGCTCTATCAGGTGCCCACCTTTGCCGACATCATCGCGCTGAAGCGCGCCAAGGAGGCCGAAACGGGCCGCAGGATCGGCCTCTATCCCGAACTCAAGCATCCCACCTGGCTGTTGCAGGAAACCGGCATCGACGTGGTCGACCTGCTGGCCCGCCAGCTGCGCGAGGAAGGTCTGGACGGGGCCGACTCGGACGTGTTCGTGCAGGCCTTCGACATCGCGCCGCTGCAACGGCTCGACAAGATGATCGACACCCCGCTGATCCTGCTGATCCGGCCCGAAGGCGGCCCGTATGACGAGCCCGCGATGACCTGGGCGGGAATAATGACCCCGACGGGCCTCGCCGAGGTGGCGACCTATGCCGACGGGATCGGGCCGTTCATGGGCCACGTGCTGAACGACGACGGCACGCCGACCGATCTGGTGCGCGATGCGCACGCGGCGGGTCTGCAGGTCCACCCGTGGACCGTGCGCAAGGAAAACGTGTTCCTGCCGCCCTCGCTGCGCTCCGATGACAGCCAGAACGGCGTTGGCAACATGATGGGGCTGGTGGAGCTGCTGAAGGCCGCCGGGGTCGACGGTTACTTCACCGACGATCCGGCGCTGGTGCGGGGAAAATAGGCGACGGGTTCCGCTCGTCCTGAGCTTGTCGAAGGGCGGGCGTGGCGCTGCGTTCGCGGTTCGACAGGCTCACCACGAACGGGACAGCGATGATCCTAGTCCCGTCGCGCCGCCAGAATGTAGTTCAGGCTGGTATCGTCCGACAGATGCAGGCCCTTGCCCGGGCGGTAGGCGATGCCTCGCGTGGCGGTGACGGTCAGTCCCGCATCGGCGAGCAGATCGGTCAACTCGTCGGGCGTCACGAAGTCGTCCCAGTGGTGCGTACCCCTCGGGACCGCGCCGACAGCCTCCGCGGCGCCGACCAGCAGCAGGCGGCTGGCAGCGGTCCGGTTGGGCGTGGAGAGGATGAGGAGGCCATTATCGGCAAGCTTGCTCACCAGCGCGGCGATAAAGGCAGGCTTGTCCGCGACATGCTCGATCACCTCCATGCAGGTGACGAGGTCGAAGCTGCCAAGGTCCAGCGAACCGATCTCGCCCGCCATGTAGCGGATGTCGAGCCCGGCGGCCTCGGCATGCGCGGCCGCCGCCGCCGCGTTCTCGGGTGCGGCATCGACGCCGGTGACCTGCGCGCCCAGCCGCGCCAGCGGCTCGCACAGCAAGCCCGCACCGCAGCCGACATCGACTGCGCTCTTGCCTGCAAGGGGGGCGGAACTCTCGATATCGCCGCCCCAGTGGCGGTCGATCGCGTCCCTTACGAAGCCCAGCCGCACGGGGTTCAGGCGGTGGAGTATGGCGGAGGAACCCTTCGGGTCCCACCAGTCAGCGGCCAGCGCTCCGAAATGGGCTGCTTCGTCGGGGCGAATGGTTGCTGTTGCATCGCTCATGCACGCTCCCTAACACCGCGCCGAAAGTGGCACCAGCGAGGAAGGCTTCGCCCTTGGCGCGGATCGTGATGAAATTCGGCGGGACCTCGATGGCGGGGACCGAGCGCATTCGGCGTGTGGCGCAAATCGTGCGCAAGCAGGCCGCAGGCGGTAACGAGGTGGCGGTGGTCGTCTCCGCAATGGCGGGCGAGACGGACCGGCTGGTCAACTTCGCGCGCGAGGCGCATGCGCTGTACGATCCGGCGGAGTACGACGTGGTCGTTGCAAGCGGCGAACAGGTCACCTCCGGCCTGCTGGCGCTCACGCTGCAATCGTTGGGGCAGAAGGCGCGCAGCTGGCTCGGCTGGCAGCTGCCGGTGCGCACGATAGAGGCGCACGCCAAGGCGCGGGTCGATTCGATCGACGGCGAGGCGCTGCTCGCCAGCATGGCGGAAGGCACCATTGCCGTGATCCCCGGCTTCCAGGGCATGAGCGCGGAGGGGCGCGTCACCACCATGGGGCGTGGCGGTTCGGACACCAGCGCAGTCGCGGTCGCGGCGGCGGTGGGCGCCGACCGGTGCGACATCTACACCGATGTCGACGGGGTCTACACCACCGACCCGCGGATCGTCGCCAAGGCGCGCAAGCTGAAGGCGGTGACCTACGAGGAAATGCTCGAACTCGCATCCGTCGGCGCGAAGGTGCTGCAGACCCGCTCTGTCAGCCTCGCGATGAAGGAAGGCGTCAGGATACAGGTTCTCTCCAGCTTCGTGGACGACAGCGCGACCCCGGCAGATGATCTGCCTGGCACGCTGATCGTCTCCGAAGACGAAATGGAACGGATGGTCGAAGAGGGACTTATGGAACGCAAGCTCGTCACCGGCATCGCGCACGACAAGAACGAAGCTAAGATCATTCTCACCCGCGTGCCCGACAAGCCGGGCGCGGTGGCGGAGATCTTCGGCCCGCTGGCCGAGGCCAGCATCAATGTCGACATGATCATCCAGAACGTCGGCCGCGACAAGGGCGAGACCGACGTGACCTTCACGATCCCCCAGACCGACCTCGCCCGCGCCCAGGCCCTGCTGGAGGACAAGCGCGAGGCGATCGGCTACAACCGGATCATCACCGACAGCCATATCGCGAAGATCAGCGTCGTGGGCGTCGGCATGAAGAGCCACGCGGGCGTCGCGAGCGACATGTTCCGTGCGCTGGCCGAGCGCGGGATCAACATCCAGGCGATCACGACGAGCGAGATCAAGGTCTCGGTGATGATCGACGAGGACGAGACCGAGCTGGCCGTGCGCGTCCTGCACACAGCCTACGGGCTGGATGCGGAGAGCGAACCGGCTTGAGTAGGAAGCACGATGATTGCGGCCACCTCGTGAGAGGAGCCATAGCACTTGCGACCGGCCATCGGCGGCTTGAATTCAATGAGGAAAAGGAGAAGGTCGTTAGGTTTACCGCTGCCGACACACCAGCCTGCGTGATAGTTAAGAACAAAGACAAGCTGGTCATTTGGGCAAAAGCAGATCTGAAAATGTCTTCGCAGACACGTGCGATCGCTATGGAGCGCCGAACCGTGGGATTTGACCGTAGTGGTAACCCCGCCATTGGGAAAAACGCTGGCTTACATGCGAATGTTGCGTCTTGGCTGGACTGTCAGGATTTACTTAGCTTCAATCCCCAGAGCTTGAATGATGCTTGGAGCGTCCTCGAGGATATTACCTCATGAGCCACACCGCGAAAATCCTGCTGCTCGGCTCGGGCGAGCTGGGGCGCGAGTTCGTCATCTCGGCCAAGCGGCTGGGCGCATACGTGATCGCCTGCGACAGCTACGACCATGCGCCTGCGATGCAGCTGGCCGATGCGCGCGAGGTGTTCTCGATGCTCGATGGCGATGCCCTGCGCGCCGTGATCGAGAAGCACCGGCCCGACCATGTCGTGCCCGAGATCGAGGCGATCCGGACCGAAGTTCTGGCCGAGGTCGAGGCGGCGGGCGTCCATGTTGTGCCGACCGCGCGCGCGGCGCAGCTGACCATGAACCGCGATGCGATCCGCGATCTGGCGGCGCAGGAGCTGGGCGTGCGCACCTCACGCTACGGCTATGCGACCAGTCTCGACGAAGTGCGTGCGGCGGCGGGGGACACGGGCTTCCCTTGCGTCATCAAGCCGGTCATGTCCTCCTCGGGCAAGGGCCAGAGCACGGTGCAGGACGAAGCTGGGCTGGAGGCGGCGTGGGACTATGCGGTCGCCAACATGCGCGGCGACCGGGCGCGGGTGATCGTCGAGCAGTTCATCGACTTCGATTACGAGATCACACTGCTGACCGTGCGTCACAAGAACGGCATCACCTTCTGCCCGCCGATCGGCCACCGGCAGGAACGCGGTGACTACCAGGAAAGCTGGCAGCCGCACGGCATGAGCGATGCGGCGCTGGCGGATGCGCAGGAGATGGCGCGCAAGGTGGTCGACAATCTGGGCGGATACGGGCTGTTCGGGGGCGAGTTCTTCGTGCGCGGAGACGAAGTGATCTTCTCGGAGCTTTCGCCGCGCCCGCACGACACCGGCATGGTCACGCTGGTCAGCCAGAACCTGACCGAGTTCGACCTGCACGCCCGCGCGGTGATGGGCCTGCCCGTGCCCGAGACGATTCGTGCGCGCCCGGCGGCCAGCGCAGTGATCCTCGCCGACCGGGAGAGCGAGAGCGTCTCTTACGCTGGCCTTGCGGAAGCGATGGCGAATGGTTCGGACATCCGCATCTTCGCCAAGCCGGTGACGCGGCCCTACCGCCGCATGGGCGTCGCGCTGGCCACCGCTGGCGACACCGACGAAGCCCGCCGCCTCGCGAAAGAGGCAGCGGGCAAGGTCACGCTCACCTACGGTTGACGATCAGCCGAGCAGCATCACGTTCATCAGGCGACCGGGCAGGACGAAGGCGAAGATGCCGGGGATCATCAGCGCGGTCAGATAGGTGAAGACGAGGTGCTTCTTGTGGCCCGCGATGTCGCCCTTGCGTGCGGTGGCGACGACCTTCCAGGCCGCATGGAAGGTGATCGGTACGAAGATATGGATGAAGCTGAAGCCGCCGGTCGACTGGATGAAGATGGCACTGGTCGCGGTCACCAGCATCAGCACCAGCCACACCTTGCCGAGCGTCTTGTGCGCGGGCGTGCCCTTGGGGGCGAGCAGCAGGTAACCGCCGAGCGGAATCGCCGGGAGCACGGTGGCGACGTGGATGATGATCGGCAGCTTGGCGTAATAATGCAGATTGTCGACCATGCCGAGCGCCGCCTTGCCGAGCGCCACGACGCACGCGAAGGTCATCGTGAAGCACACGAGGCTGACGATGGTCCGCGTGACCGGGCCGATATCGAACCGGGTCTGCCGGGCGAGAGCGCTGGCGGAAGAAAAGGGAAGCGATGCGGCGAGCGTGTTCATCTTGGGTCTCCGGTCGGTCGGTGTGTCGTTCGATGACCCGAGTTCTGCCCGCTGCCCGTTCGCCCGCAACACGGCCTTCGCCACTCGTGCGCGTGCTTCGCGAAAGGCGCACAAATCCGCCGCCTTGCCACTTTACGAAGCGCGAATGGGCGCTAGGTTCGTGCCGATGAGCCATGACCCAACCACCGGGCAGCACCTGTTCGCGCGCAAGCTGCTGATCGATCTGTCGATCATGACCGTCGTGGGGCTGGTCCTCGCGCTGATCGGCCCGTTCGGCAGCGCCGATGCTCCATTGGCGGTGCGGCTGGGGAGCTGGCTGCTGTTCGCCTGGGTCGGTTATGCGGTCTACAACCCGATCGGCTGGGTGGTCGAACGGTTGCACCGGGCGCTGCACCTGCCGGAGATCGGCCTGTGGATCGCCGGGTGCCTGATCGCGACCGTCCCGATGACGGCGATCGTCTGGGCCATCGGCTTCTGGCCGCGCCCTGTGCCCATGCCGACCGGCGAGCAGGCGCTGGAGGCCTATTTCAACGTGCTGATCATCGGCGCCAGCATTACCGTGATTTTCCATCTGATCGAACGCTCCAAGCAGACCTCCCCGTCCGAGCAAGCGGACCAGCCTGCTGCGAGTGCGCCCGTCGCCGCGCCGCCCGTCGCCCCGCCGCCCGTCGCCGCCGGGCCCGCGCCCGCGCCGCAACCCGCCTTTCTCGACCGGCTGCCGGCGCATCTGGGCAGCGACCTGCTCGCGCTTGAAATGGAAGACCACTACGTGCGCGTGCATACCGCGCTCGGCTCCGAACTGATCCTGCTGCGGATGCGCGATGCGATCGCCGAGCTGGGCGGTATCGAGGGCGCGCAGGTCCATCGCAGCTGGTGGGTTGCGCGCGATGCGGTGGAGGATGTGAAGCGCGATGGACGCAACGTGCGGCTGGTGCTGCCGGGCGGGCTGGAAGCGCCCGTCTCGCGCACCCGCGTGGCCGAGCTGAAACAGGCAGGCTGGCTCTAGGCCTTGCCGCAAGGCGCGGCCCGGCCTAACCGCTGCTCGCATGAGCAATACTCCCAAAACGGACGCGCTGATGGTGCGTGGTGCAAAGTTCCTCGGCAGCGAGCATGCCATCCTGTGTGGCGCGATGAGCTGGGTGAGCGAGCGCAACCTCGTTTCCGCTATCAGCAATGCCGGCGGCTTCGGCGTGATCGCCTGCGGCGCGATGACGCCCGAACTGCTCGACACCGAGATCGCCGAGACGAAGAAGCGCACCGACAAGCCCTTCGGCGTCAATCTGATCACCATGCACCCGCAGCTGTTCGACCTGATCGCGGTGTGCGAAAAGCATGGCGTGACCCACGTCGTCCTCGCAGGCGGCATCCCGCCGAAGGGGAGCGTCGAGGCGATCAAGGGTGGTGACAATCCCGCAAACGTTATCTGCTTCGCGCCCACGCTGGCGCTGGGCAAGAAGTTGCTCCGCTCGGGCGCGGATGCGCTGGTGATCGAAGGTATGGAGGCGGGCGGCCATATCGGCCCCGTCTCCACCAGCGTGCTGGCGCAGGAAATCCTGCCCGAACTGAGCGAAGAGCACCTGATCTTCGTCGCGGGCGGAATCGGCCGCGGCTCCGCCATCGCGGGCTATCTGGAGATGGGCGCGTGCGGCGTGCAGCTGGGCACGCGCTTCGCCTGCGCGAAGGAAAGCATCGCGCACGAGAACTTCAAGAAGGCGTTCTTCCGCGCCTCGGCCCGCGAAGCGGTCGCCAGCGTGCAGGTCGATGCACGGCTGCCGGTGATCCCGGTCCGCGCGCTCAAGAACAAGGGCACCGAGGAGTTCACCGCCAAGCAGCGGGAAATCGCCGGGTCGCTCGACCGCGAGGAAATCGCGATGGCCGAAGCGCAATTGCAGGTCGAGCATTACTGGGCGGGCGCGCTGCGCCGCGCGGTAATCGAGGGCGATGTCGAGAACGGTAGCCTGATGGCGGGGCAGTCCGTGGGCATGCTCAAGGAAGAAGAGCCGGTGGCCGACATCATCGCCAAGCTGATGGCGCAGAGCGAAGAGGCGCTGACCCGGCGCTAGCAGGGCGGCCACGTTTTGGGTCCGGCCATGGACCAAAGGATAGGGGGCACTTGACGGAACGGATCGCGCTCTGACGGTTTGTGACATCGAGTACCTGTGCGAGCGCCGTTTTCGCGGGCGTCCGCCTATTGCCTATCGTCGATCCATACAGACCCGGAGCTAGCCCCATGCGTACCACCCAGTCTCTCGCCGTGTTCGCCCTGATCGCTGTTGCCACCGTTCCCGCTCTCGCGGTGCAGGAAGGCCCGCCGCAATTGCCCGGCCAGATGGATGCGAGCCGGGTAGCTGCCGGGACCTATGTGACGGACCCGTCGCACACGCTCGTCGCCTGGTCGGTCAACCATTTCGGGTTCAATGACTATTACGGCGCGTTCGGCGATGTCGAAGGCACGCTGACGATGGACCCTGCCAATCCCGATGCGGCGAAGGTCGATGTGACCATTCCGATCACCAGCGTATCGGTGGTCAGCGAGGGCTTGCGCGACCATCTGCTGCGCCCCGGCAAGGATGGCGGCGATCCCGACTTCTTCGGGGCCGAGCCCGAGGCCGCGCGCTTCGTTTCGACCAATGTCGATGTCGAAGGCACTAAGGCGACGATTACCGGTAACCTCACCATGAACGGCGTAACGAAACCGGTCACGATCGATGCGCGCTTCACCGGCGCGGGGACCAATCCGATGAGCAAGGCCGAAACCGTCGGATTCGAAGGCACCACCATCATCATGCGATCGGACTTCGGCGTCGATTATGCAGTGCCGATGGTATCGGACGAGGTGAAGCTCATGATCAGCGCCGCGTTCGAAAAGCAGTAACAGGCGTCAGAGAATAGAGGTCGGCGCCGCGCGGGCGGGGCTGGGATGATTGAGGGAGAGGCCGATGTGCGATGAAGCGAAACTCGCCAAGTGGGCGAAAGGGCTCAACCGCCGCCAGTTCGGGGCGCTGACGGGCACTCTGGCCGGGGGCGCCGCGCTCAGCGCGTGTACCCTCGGTACGGATGGCGAGGATGGCATGCTTGCCATGCCTGCACTGAGCGAGCGCGCGGTCAGTTTCCCTACCCCTGCCGGGACGATGGACGGATTTTTCGTCGCACCCGTTTCCGCCCCATCGCCCGCCGTCCTGTTCTGGCCCGACATTGCGGGCCTTCGCGAGGCCAAGCGCAACATGGCGCGGCGCCTTGCGGGGCGCGGCTATGCGGTGCTTGTCGTCAATCCCTACTACCGCGATGTGGCGGGCGAGCAGTTCGAGGATTTCGCGGCCTTCGCGGGCAATAACGGCTTCCAGAAGGTTCGCCCGTGGCGCGAGAAGCTGGATGCTGAAGCGATCATGGCGGATGCGAGCGCGGCGGTCGCGTTCCTCGACACGCAGGCCGAGGTCGACACGACGCGCGGCATCGGCACGCAGGGCTATTGCATGGGCGGGCCGTTCACCTTCTGGAGCGCAGCGGCAGTCCCCGACCGGATCAAGGGCGTCGCCAGCTTCCACGGCGGCGGACTGGTGCGCGACGACAATCCGATGAGCCCGCACCGTACCTTCGACGATACCCAGGCAAGCTATCTCGTCGCGATCGCGCAGGACGACGATGCCGACGCGCCCGACCACAAGCGCATCCTGCGCGAAGCGGCGGCAGAGGCAGGGCGCCCGGCCAAGGTCGAGGTCTATGCAGGCGACCATGGCTGGACCGTGCCCGACAGCCCGGCCTACGCGGAAGGCCCGGCAGAGCGCGCCTATGCTGACCTGATGACGCTCTACGACGCGGCACTCTGATCCCACTCGCCCGATCCCGGTTGGTCGGTCGGCACTCCGGTGCTGCCGGGCCGCCGGTTTCGCTTGGCCACGCCCGCTCTGCCCGCTAGGCTGAAACCCTGACAAAAAAGGGATTGGTCGCATGGGAATGTATATCACGCTCGGGCTGGTGGTATTCCTGCTGCTCATCTTCGTGATGACCGCCATCACGATGGTGAAGCAGGGTTACGTCTATACGATCGAGCGGTTCGGCAAGTTCACCAAGGCTGCCGAACCCGGCCTGACGATCATCTTCCCCGTCATCGACCGGGTGGGCCACCGCATCAACATGATGGAACAGGTGCTCGACATTCCGGGCCAGGAGATCATCACCAAGGATAACGCGATGGTCGGCGTGGACGCAGTGGTGTTCTTCCAGGTGCTCGATGCGCCCAAGGCCGCCTACGAAGTTTCCGGCCTGCATCCCGCGATCATGGCGCTCACCACCACCAACCTGCGTACGGTGATGGGCAGCATGGATCTGGACGAGACGCTGTCCAAGCGCGACGAGATCAATGCCCGCCTGCTGAGCGTGGTGGATCACGCGACCTCGCCCTGGGGGGTCAAGATCACTCGCGTCGAGATCAAGGACATCCGCCCCCCGCGCGACATTTCCGAGGCCATGGCCCGCCAGATGAAGGCCGAGCGCCTCAAGCGCGCCGAAATCCTCGAGGCAGAGGGCGACAAGACCAGCGCCATCCTGCGTTCCGAAGGGTCCAAGCAGTCCGCCATCCTCGAAGCCGAAGGCAAGCGCGAGGCCGCCTTCCGCGATGCCGAGGCGCGCGAGCGTGCGGCGGAAGCCGAAGCCAAGGCGACGCAGATGGTGTCCGACGCCATCGCATCCTCGGGCAACCAGGCGATCAACTACTTCGTCGCGCAGGAATATACCAAGGCGGTCGGCAAGTTCGCCGACAGCCCGAACGCCAAGACGATCCTGTTCCCGGTCGAGGCGACGCAGCTGATCGGTTCGCTCGGCGGAATCGGCGAACTGGTGCGCGACGCCATCCAGCCGGGTGAGAACGCGCCGATGGGCGGCAATAATGGCGTGCCCCTGTCGCGCGATCGCGATCCCGTCTCGCGCGAACGTCCGCGTTCGTCGGTGCCGCGCACCGGCCGCGGCGACGCGGGCTAGGGCGCCGCGCCATGTTCGAAGGGCTCGACAATTACTGGGTATGGGTCGCGCTCGGCCTCGCGCTTGCGGCGCTCGAGCTGCTGGCGCCGGGCGTCTTCCTCATCTGGTTCGCGGTCGCTGCGCTCATCACAGGCGCGCTCAGCTTCCTGTTCGACTTCGGCCTGCCGCTAGAGATCGTCAGCTTCGTCAGCCTCTCGCTGATCTCGGTCTACAGCGCGCGCCGTTATCTGCGCGACAAGCCGATCATCAGCAGCGATCCTCTCCTCAACCACAAGGGCGGACGGATGGTGGGCGAGACCGCGCTGGTCGTCCAGCCGATCGAAAGCGGCAGCGGGCGGGTGAAGGTCGGCGACAGCGAATGGATCGCGCGCGGCCCCGATACCGCCGCCGGGGAGCGCGTGCGGATCAGCGGCAATGACGGGGCGATCCTGCTGGTCGAACCGATCGCGCTGATCGCCGACGCAAAGGCCGTTCAGAGCGACGGCACACCCGCCGAAGGGTAATCCGCGAGAGTGCGGCTGCTAGCCCGCGCCGTCCATCTTCTCGGCAAAGCGGCCGTGCTTGCGGTGATGGACCATGTAGCGATCGATCACGAGCTCCAGCGGGCGCGGCTGGATGCCCAGTGCGTCGAAGCCCGGATGGTCGCCTGAGGCAACGCTGCCGGCCTTGAGCATGTGCCACTGGTCGGTACCCATCGGCGTGCCCGGCAGGGCGGCGAAAGCGGCGCTGGCACCGTCCGGCATTGGAAGGAAGGTGCGCTTGCGCCGCTGCGCCTTCGCGATCCGCTCGTTCAACTCCATCATCGTCCAACGATCCGGTCCCGCCAGCTCGTAGGTCTTGCCCGAATGAGCGGAAGGCGCAACCAGCGCGGTCGCGATGGCCGCGGCTACATCGTCGACATGGACCACCTGCAGCGGCGCAACGGGGGCGAAGACCGGGAGAACCGGGAGCTTGGCGATCAGGTCGGCGAACATCGTCAGGATGCCGCCGTCGGGCCCGAAAATGATCGAGGGCCGCATGATCGTCGCCTTGGGGAAGGCCTCGCGCACCAGTTCTTCGCCGAGTGCCTTGGCCTGCGCATATTGCGAAGGACCGTCGCGATCCGCGCCGATCGCGCTGATCTGCACGAAGCTCTCGGCGCCCGTCTCCCTGGCCGCCCTGGCGAGCGTGCCCGCCGCTTCGCCCATCAGCTTCATCAGATCGCCCTCGAAGGTGCCGACCAGATTGACCACCGCATGAGTTCCCTCGACGCATGCGCGTACGCTGCGCTCGTCGAGGATGTTGCAGCGCGCGAACTGGAGCTGGCCCAGCTTGGCTAAGGGCTTGAGCGAAAACGCATCCTCGGGCGTGCGCGCCGCGATTCGCACCCGCGCGTTCTGCTGCAGCAGATCCTCCGCTACGTGGCGCCCCAGGAAGCCGCTGCCACCGAAGATGGTCACCACGTTATCGGCGAGCGGGTTGGTGATGGGCATTGGTCGGGCCTTTCGTGGCGGCAGCTACGGGGGTGGGTCTCGGCCGCCGCTTTGCCGGATGCCGACGGCCCCCGCAAGACCGACCGAAGCATGCATAGATTGTCCGAGACGGCTATTTGCGTTGACAGGCATAGCCCGGCTTCGCTAATGGCCCGCGCCTACCCGGCGGCCGCGCCTTCGAAGACCGGCCTGCCTCGTGTGCCCAGATGGCGGAATTGGTAGACGCACCGTCTTCAGGTGGCGGCGATCGCAAGGTCGTGGAGGTTCGAGTCCTCTTCTGGGCACCATTTGTTCTTCTCACGTTCTCCCAAATAATCTATAAAACCCGCAGAAATCCTAGGGATTTGGCCCTTGGATCGTTCCGGATCGTCCCGCCTGTTCTCGGGGGTTCCAGACACTTTTGTGGGCCTTTTGAGGCCGTTTCGCAAAGGCCCAGATGAAAAGGCCCCCACATGCCGCTGACAGATACTCGCCTCCGCGCTCTCAAGCCCAAGGACAAACCGTACAAGGTAACCGATGAGCGCGGCCTATATGTCGAGGTCACGCCGACCGGCAGCAAGCTTTGGCGATTCCGATACCGGATCGGTGGTGCGCAAAAGAAGCTCTGCATCGGCAGCTATCCTGACATCAGCCTCAAGCAAGCCCGAGACGCAGCCTACGAGGCACGACGAGCTGTTGCTTCTGGGGGCGACCCGGCCTTTGAGAAGCGGAAGCGGAAAATCCGCGCCGAGTTCCTTTCTGCACAGACGTTCGAGGCAGTCGCGCGTGAATATATCGAGCAGATGATGGTCCAGAATGGCCGCGCCGATGGCACGATCGTCAAGGCCAATTATTTCCTCGACAAGCTTGCGCCTGCCATCGGTAACCGACCCATCCACGAGATCGAGCCGTTCGAAGTCCTGGCTCCTCTGAAACGACTGGAAGCCACTGGTAAGCACGAGACTGCGAAGAAATGCCGCTCGTTCGCAGGCCGCGTGTTTCGTTACGGTGTCGCTACCACCCGCTGCAAATCCGATCCGACCAGTATGCTGAAGGGCGCTCTCGTAACGCCGAGAGCCACGCATTATGCAGCAATCCTCGAGCCCACCGAGCTAGGCGGGCTGCTGCGCGCAATCGACGACTTCACTGGCTACATGGTGACCAAGTTTGCTTTGCAGATCGCGCCGCATGTGTTCGTACGTCCCGGCGAACTCCGCCACGCCGAATGGCATGAGATCGACCTGGTCGATGGGGTCTGGAAGATCCCTGCCGGTAAAATGAAAGCGCGCCGAGCGCATGCCGTCCCGCTGTCCAAGCAAGTTAGAGGTTATCTCACAGACCTGGCCGAGATGCTCGGCCGCGAAGGATATGTCTTCCCGTCTGCGCGCAGCTCCAAGCGTCCCATGAGTGAAAACACGCTCAATGCCGCATTTCGTCGCATGGGATATTCGAAGGAAGAAGTCACCGCGCATGGACTCCGGGCGACAGCATCGACATTCCTGAACGAGTCGGGCCTTTGGAATCCCGATGCGATCGAGCGTGCCCTGGCACATGGCGACAGCAATGTTGTGCGTGGCATCTACCATCGCGGCAAACATTGGGAAGAGCGCGTGCGCATGGCTCAATGGTGGAGCGACTACCTCGATGAGCTCCGGACAGGAGGAAAGGTCATCATGGGAAAGTTTGCGAATGGTTGATCGGAAGAACGAATTTCTTCTCAGCCAGTGCAGGATTGAAGGCTCAGGACGAGCCCTATCAGGGACACTGACGCGAGCAAGGCGAACTCAATTCTGATGCCCCAGACTTTAAGCCACTTCCGCATCGTGCTGAGCCTCAGTTCGCAGAGCTTTGGCAGCTAAGCTGATCGAACCGTTCAGCAACAGTCTTCCACGTTGCTATGCCTGCCTCGTCCCCTTCGTTGGAAAGTCGCTGGATCTGCTTTGCGATAAACGCGGCTCCCTCTTCGCCATGGTTCTTTTCGACCCAAAGTGCAACGGCCCACAATTCTTGATCGCGGTTCAGCACCATGGTTCACGTCGCCCGGTCCAGGTCCGCGCCAGCCCTTCGCTGACCAACTGATCGCCAAGCGAGCGGCCGCCGCGCGTTACGACCCGCAGTTTACGACCGTACTGATCCTCATCTCTGCTTCCGATGGTCCTCAGTTCAAAGGGTCCGCCATTGAGCAATTCGACAAGGCGATGCGTCGCGCGCATGCCGAGTTGGTATTCATAATCGCAACGAGGCTCGCTGATCTCTGGTGTATCGATGTCAGCAATGCGGATCTTTACGCCATCAAGCCAGAAGGTATCTCCATCCACGACGCATGTGCGCCGGACGGATCCGCAAATGTCGAATTGTGGGAAGCTCGCTTGCTGGAATAAAGTTTGAGGCTGCTGATCGTCGTTAGCAATGCTGGCATCATGGACTGGCCAGGTGAGTGCCAGCATCCCTCCAGCAAATACGATCGCGAATGCTCCCAATCCCAACGCGATCTCCTTTCTCAGCTTCCGGCGCTTCTGTGCCTTCAACGACTTGCGAAAATCGAACGGCTCACCGGGGGTCTCATTCACTAGCGTTGTCCGTTTTCATTCCGGCACATGATTTCAGACAATAGCCGGAAATCAGGCAGTTTCGTCAATTGTACGTACCAATTGCTTGCCAACGTCCCAACACGGACCGGACATATTGCGGTGTTTCACCGTTGCTGGGAATGCCGCGTGATCGGGAGACGGCACCTGGGCCCGCATTGTAAGCAGCCAAGGCCAGGTGGACCGCGTCGAACCGGTCCAACATATCGCGAAGATACCGGGCGCCACCGTCGATCGATGCAAGAGGGTCATGACGGTTCCGGACGCCCAGTTCGCGCGCCGTGGCCGGCATAAGCTGCGCCAGCCCGGCAGCACCGGCTGGACTCACAGCCATCGGATTAAAGCGGGATTCAGCCCAGATAAGAGCACGAAGCAGGTTGGTCGGAAGCCCGTAACGGCGCTCAGCCTCGGCTATCGCCGCCATATACAGGCTTTCCCGATAGGATATGTTTGCTGGCTCGGCCTGGTAGATTGCAGGAAGATATTGCCTTGCCGGCTGCTGGTCCGTCTTCGGCGGAACGACCGCGTGTTCGAACAAGGTGAAATCCTGGGCGCGGACTTGCTGAGAGGAGGTCGCGATCATTCCCAAACAGGCGACCGCTATCGCGGTCCGACGATTGAGGCGGGTCATCTCGAGTGGTGCTCCATTGATTCGAATCGATATAGAACATAAGTAGAACATATGCCTGTAGGAAAGCAGCGAATGCCTGCCTTCGGGAGAGGAGAGGAACGCTGATGAGGGGGCCACTTTGCTTGCTGAGGAGCTCGCATGTCCCTGTCTGTCCAAGCTCATCCCAACCGGTCGCTTGCCGGGACCGCCCGTCGCATTTGTGAATCGCGAGGGGGCAAATGGTCAGGCACAAGGGGCATGGCCTGCTGCCCTGCGCATGATGACCGCACGCCGTCACTCGGTGTGTCGCTCGGTCGACAGGCTATCCTTTTCCATTGCTTTGCGGGATGCGATCAGCAGAGCGTATTGTCTGCATTGGCGCGTGAAGGTTTCGAGGCACCGGCGCTTTTTTCAGGTTCTGCGACCACCAACGAGCCCGAATCGACCAGCACCCGCAAACCTTCGGCGGCAGCGCTGAGGATCTGGCGCGATGCACAGCCACTGCGTGCCAGTCCGGCAAAGGCATATCTTGAAAGCCGCGGCATCCTCGCCGCATCTCCGGCGCTCCGCTTCCATCCACGAACGCCGCTTGGCCCGAAAGGACGGGCCCGTTTTCTGCCCGCCATGATCGCGGCAGTCAGCCTCGGCGAGGGCCCGATCGCCATCCACCGCACGTTCCTGTCTACCGAGGCTTCAGGCAAGGCCGCTTTCGAAAAGCCGAAACGCGCGCTCGGCGCGCTCGGTGAAGCTGCTGTTCGTCTCTTCGCTCCAGTTTCCGGCAAGCTTGGCCTTGCCGAGGGGGTCGAGAGCGCGATGTCGGCCTATGCTCTCACCGGCATTCCCGTCTGGGCGACCCTGGGCAATGAGCGCTTCGGTCTCGTCAGCGTGCCTGAGAGCGTGACCGAGCTTCACCTCTTCGTCGATCACGATGCTGGCGGCGAGCTGGCCGCGTCGCGTGGCCTAGCCGCTTATGCCCGCGATGGGCGGACGATCCACGTTCGCAAACCATCCTCACGCGACACCGACTGGAACGATGAACTTACAGCATGGCTGCGCCGCAAGGCGGCGCGGTAGAGGAGAGAGAGCTTCTCGAATTCCTGATCCGGCAGAGGGCGTGTCCCGATGCCTTCATCAGGAGGACGAATTGCCATGTTTCAATCAGACCTGTTTCCCGCCGACGAGCAGTTGCCGTCAATGCGCCTGGCCTATGCCATCGGCACCCGAGTTGCCGCGCTTCTCGCTTCGGGACGTCATCTTACCCGTACCGACATTTCCGGGCTGTTCGCCGAAGAGACCGGTGTTCTGGACTGGGGAGGTGCCTGGACCATCGACGACTACAACAACGCGGTCGAGATCGGTGCACTGCTCTGGCTTCGAGAGTCCTCACGGATCGATCTGGCGACGAACGTGCACGAAGCGGAAGCGCGGTTCGACTGGCTCGAAGCAGCCTTGCCGCCGCGGCATGTGCGCAGCGAAGCACAGGTCGAGCTCCAGCAGTTCTCGACCCCGCCAATGCTGGCCTGGCTGATGGCGAAGGCCGCAGCTGTCTCTGCGCAAGACACCCTACTCGATCCGTCCGCAGGCAATGGTGCCCTTGCGCTGTGGGGCAACGTTCGGAACGCCTTGTTGGTCCTCAACGAGATAGATCCTGTGAGACGAGACAGCTTGGGTCACATCTTCCCTTCGGCCGCGATTACCGCGCATGACGGGGAACTAATCGCCGACCTGATTCGCGGCCCTGTTCCTTCGGTCGTGCTGATGAACCCGCCGTTCGCCCGAAGCCAGGAACGCGGCAAGGACGGTGAGACGGCCATGCGTCACCTGCGCAGTGCGATCCGGGCCGCTGCCAATGGGGCGAGAATTGTCGCGATCATGCCCGAAGGATTCGATGCTTCCACTTTCGCCAAGGCACAGGACGAAGCGTCGCTGCTCCTCGATGTCCGGCTGCAGCAGATGTTTCGCCGGACAGGGACGGGGATCGCTGTTCGCCTGGTTGTGTTCGACAAGACGCCGACTGCGTCCTCGCCTGCGATCACCGGAGATACTGCCGACCTCATCTCGCTCCACGAGCTGCTCAACGCGCTTCCGCCACGCGTAGAAACCTCCACCAACATCCATCGCCTGCCAATCGGGAAGCCAGTGCGCCTTGTTGGCAAGATCTCAACGCACCGCGCGCCGGTCCGGCCAATGGCTCCTTTCGCAGCGACAGCAGCAGCCAGGG
>NZ_JBCFZM010000004.1:0-208017 GCF_038594605.1 Citromicrobium bathyomarinum | reverse complement strand
AACGGCGGGGTCGTCTGAGCGGGCGAAGTCTTTCATTTCGTAAGCCCCCTCTCCTTCAGGGGAGGGGGTTGGGGGAGGGGCCTCGCGCCCAGCTTTCCCCACCCCTCGATCCCCTCCCCTGAAGGGGAGGGGAGGATGTTCACTACGCGGCCTTCGATCCACGCATATAGCGCAGCATCATCGCCAGCTCGGCCTTGAGGTCGTGGCGGTTGACCACGCGATCGACCATGCCGTGTTCGTGCAGATACTCGGCGCGCTGGAAGCCTTCGGGCAGCTGTTCGCGGATCGTCTCCTGGATCACGCGCTGGCCTGCAAAGCCGATCAGCGCGCCCGGTTCCGCGATCTGCACATCGCCGAGCATCGCGTAGCTGGCGGTGACGCCGCCCGTGGTCGGGTCGGTCAGAAGCACGATATAGGGCAGTCCCGCTGCGCGCAGCTTGCGCACCATCACGGTCGCCTTGGGCATCTGCATCAGGCTGAGAATGCCCTCCTGCATGCGCGCCCCGCCCGCCGCCGTGGCCACGATGTAACCGCAGTTGCGCTTCAGCGCTTCGGCCGCGCCATCGCAGAAGGCCTGGCCCACCGCCATGCCCATGCTGCCGCCCATGAAGTGGAAATCCTGCACGCCCAGAACTGCGGGCTGGCCCTCGATCTCGCCGCTCGCGACCACAAAGGCATCGCGGTGCGGATTGGCCGCGCGGGCCTGCTTCAGCCGGTCGGTATAGCGCTTCGAATCGCGGAACTTGAGCGGGTCTTCCTTCACCTCGGGCTGCGGCAGCAGCTCGAAGCCTTCGTCCATCAGCATCTCGATCCTGAGGTCCGCGCCGATCCGCCCATGATGGTCGCAGCGCGGGCAGACATGCAGGTTATCGGCGTAGTCGCTCGCGAAGATCATCTCTCCGCAGCCCTTGCACTTGATCCACAGCGTCTCCTCGGTGGAGCGCTTGGCGACGAAGGGCAGCGAATTGCGGACACGGTTGAACCAGCTCATGCGCCAGACTCCTTTTGGGGCGTCCTTTCCGCAGAATGGACCGCCTTGGCAAGGCTTGCGGTGAGATCGCGCAGGTGCGCCGGTGCCTGTGCGCCATGTTCGGCGACCAGATCGACCAGCGCGGAGCCGACCACCACGCCATCGGCGACCTGCGCAATCGCGCCTGCCTGCTCGGGCGTGCGCACGCCGAAGCCGACCGCCACGGGCAGGTCGGTCGCCGCCTTCAGGCGCTTAACGGCAGCCTCGATGCTGTCCTGCGCGGCGCTCTGCTTGCCGGTGATGCCTGCGACCGAGACGTAGTAGAGAAAGCCTTCGGAGCCCTCGATCACGGTCGGCAGGCGGAAATCATCGGTGGTGGGTGTGGCGAGGCGGATCGGAGCGATGCCCCGTTCGCGCAAAGCCGGGCCGAGCGCGGAGTCCTCTTCGGGCGGGATATCGACGCAGATCACCCCGTCGACGCCTGCGCCCGCTGCCTCTTGCGCGAACCATTCAGGCCCGCGGCGGACCATCGGGTTGGCATAGCCCATCAGCACCAGCGGTACATTCGGGTGCCGGTCGCGGAACTCGTTGGCGATCATCAGCACGTCGACGGTGGTCGTCCCGGCTTTCAATGCACGGATATTCGCCGCCTGGATCGCCGGGCCGTCCGCCATCGGATCGGTGAAGGGCATGCCCAGCTCGATCACATCCGCCCCGCCTTCGACCAATGCATCGAGATTGGCGGCGGTGTCACCGTCGCCTGCGGTGACGAAGCAGACGAGTGCGGGGTGGGGCTTTGCAAAGGCGGCGGCGATTCGGTTCGCGTTGTTCACCTGGGCTCCTTCGGGGCTGAACGCTGACACACCTGACACAGTGTCCAAGGGGAGAAAAACTTGTTCGGCGCGCGCATGGCAAAGAACGGCTGGGTGGGGAAGGGCGTCGAGGCGATCATGCAGCGATTATGCGCGTGGAGAGGGGGTGTAGGACAGGGCTTCTCGTTTTCGTCACCCCGGACTTGATCCGGGGTCCCGCTGCCTTGAGTGGCACGCTCCGGAAGAAGCAGGATCCCGGATCAAGTCCGGGATGACGTTTGTGATTGGGGTCGACCCAGCTTTCGTCTTCCGAGCTATGACCCGTCATCCTCTGCGCACACCACGCGCGCCGGCGTCCAGCCCTTGCGCCGCCGTGCGAGCCGGTCGTCGGTATCTTCCCCGTCGAAGGATGCGGAGCTGGCGGGGGCGAAATCGCTCCGCCGGTCCATCGTGTTGATGTTGACCACGCCCAGCAACCGGTCGTCGACCATGCCCACCGCCACGCAGGGCACGCCGCAATGCGCGCAGATGATGAAGTCGGTAATGCCCAGTCCGAAGCGGTAGCGGAGGATATCACCGGGTGCGCGATGCGACAGAACAAGCTCGCCCTGAGGATCTTTGGTCCACGCCGCGCCATGCTTGGTGCAGAAGGAGCACCCGCACGCGCGCGCCGCCGGTGGCGTTGGCGATTGGGTGCGCAGTTCGACCGATACCCTGCCGCAATGGCAGGAGCCGTGGAGCGCCAGAGTCCCGCTCTCGCCCATGCGCTAGATTCCCATGCTCAAATTCACTTGGCAGGCTACCTGAATCCCGCACCGATACTGATGATGGCCGCAGTACCCGCCGCCGATGGGACCAGTGCCGGAGCCGCGATCTCCTGCCCGGTCGCCCCGAAGCCCAGCGCCGACAGAATGAAGCCTATCGGGAGGCCGATCATGAAGAACACCAGCGCGCGGACGGGTGAAAAGGTCAAACTGCTACTCCGAATGCGTCGGCGGCGAAGAACGCCTCACGCCACGCTGGAGTAAGCGGGACCCCGGATCAAGTCCGGGGTGACGGGGAGGTTATCGTCATCGCGAGCCGCAGGCGAAGCAATCCAGCACCCGACATTAGCGTTTTGCGGCAAGCTCTCAATCTGGATTGCCGCGTCGCCTTTCAGGCTCCTCGCAATGACGAGTGAGTTTCAAATCTTCATAAGGGATTATTCCGTCACATTCCCCATGCGCCAGACTGTCACCTCGTTCTTCACTCGGTTGACGAGCAGGGTCATATCAGCATCCGGGAAGTAATAGGCATCATGTAGGTGCGACATCGTCGAGGGACCTTTTTCAGCCTTGCCGAGCTTTGCCTCATAGGTTTCTCGATTCCATGGCTCGTTCATGCCGAGATTGCCCATCACCCAGCGCTGGAGTTCATTCTTGCGCTCAGCCGCAGCTCGATCGCTACCCGTACCCTTTAGTGAAACGTCCGCACTTGCCCGCAATTCTGGGGCCGCTTTTGCCGCAGCATTACCATTCTCGGCACCCCAGCGAGGATAGAAGGAGACCTCAGCTTCATAGTCGCCAGTGGGCAAGGGCTGTTGAGCCTTGCTTGTGTCCACGATGAAAGTTGATTGGGCATCCTCGATCTTCATCCGCTCGGAATGGCCAAGGTAAACATCTTCCGGAGCTTGCCCCTTGAGAGAGACGCTCGCCACAACCTCTACAGGTAACGGGAGTGTAGTCTCGACCTCGAATTTCACTTGATGATCGTCGAGCGCCTTCCCCGATACCGCCAGTGCAGCGTCCGAAGCATCGAAATCCTCTTCTCGCCCGGATTCGGACTTCTGGGGCTCAGCCTGGGGTTGAGAACACCCAGCCAATACTGAAAGTGCTGCGATCAACATTACCCGTATGTTTCTTCCCCCTGCCTCCCGACCAATTAATTCGCTTAAATCTCCACCCCGAGCTTCTCCGCCACGGTGAAGATATCCTTATCCCCCCTCCCGCACAAATTCGCGAGGATGATCGAGTCCTTGTCCATCTCCTTCGCGCGCTTTGCGACCGCCGCGATGGCATGCGAAGGCTCCAGCGCGGGGATGATCCCCTCGGTCCGGCATAGCAGCTGGAAGGCTTCGAGCGCCTCGTCGTCGGTGACGGCGGTGTATTCCACCCGCCCGATGTCTTTCAGCCAGGCATGCTCGGGGCCGATGCCGGGGTAGTCGAGGCCTGCGGAGATCGAGTGGCCTTCGGTGATCTGGCCGTCCTCGTCCTGCAGCAGGAAGGTCTTGTTGCCGTGGAGGATGCCGGGTGCGCCGCCGGTCAGGCTGGCGGCGTGCTGGTCTCCATCGAGGCCGAGGCCTGCCGCTTCGACGCCGAGCATCTTCACGTCAGGATCGTCGAGAAACGGGTGGAACAGGCCGAGCGCATTCGAGCCGCCGCCGATGCAGGCGACCAGCAGGTCGGGCAGGCGGCCCACCCGCTTTTGCATCTGCGCGCGCGCTTCGGTGCCGATCACGCTCTGGAAGTCGCGGACCATCGCGGGGTAGGGGTGCGGGCCGGCGGCGGTGCCGATGATGTAGAAGGTGTCGTCCACATTCGCGACCCAGTCGCGCAGCGCCTCGTTCATCGCGTCCTTCAGCGTGCCGCGCCCGCTGGTGACCGGCACGATTTCCGCGCCGAGCAGCTTCATCCGGAACACGTTGGGCGATTGCCGCCGCACGTCCTCGGCGCCCATGTACACGACGCAGGGCAGGCCGAAGCGCGCGCACACCGTGGCGGTGGCGACGCCGTGCTGGCCAGCGCCGGTCTCCGCGATGATCCGCGTCTTGCCCATGCGCAGCGCGAGCAGGATCTGCCCGATGCAATTGTTGATCTTGTGCGCGCCCGTATGATTCAGCTCGTCGCGCTTGAACCACACCTGCGCACCGCCCAGTGCCTCGGTCAGGCGCTCCGCAAAGTAGAGCGGGCTGGGGCGGCCCACGTAATGCTCCAGCAGATTCTCGAACTGGTCGGTAAAGGCGGGGTCTTTCTTGGCCTCGTCATACGCCTGCTCCAGCGCGAGGATGTTGGGCATCAGCGTTTCGGCGACATAGCGCCCGCCGAAATCGCCGAAATGGCCGCGCTCGTCCGGCTGGTTGCGGTAGGAATTGGGCACGGGGTTGGTCACGCAAAATCCGTTCGTGCTGAGCCTGTCGGAAGCGGCAGCTGGCCCACGGCCTACCACTGCTCTTACTTCGCATGCGGCTGGTGAAAATGACTGCGGCCCTTCGACAAGCTCAGGGCGGGCGGGTCAAGGGGTATGAAGGGCCGAGTCGACGCCGCGAGCCTGTGCATCAAAAAATCCTGCCGGATCGCGATCCTGCGCGTGCCCCCCGCCTATGATGGACATCGTAAGGCTTGGGTTCGGGCCAGCGCTCTGTCGAGGGCGCGGACGCCCGCTTGATAGGATGTATCGATGCAGAAACGCGCTGTGTTTTCGGCTCTTCTGGTCGCTCTCCCCGCCGCTCCCGCGCTTGCCGGGGAAGCGACCGGCGGGCCGCGTGCGGAGCTGCGCGGCGGCGTCGCGTGGACCGAAGATCACACCGATCCCGTCCTCGGCATCGCGGCGGGTTACGATTTCGACCTGGGCGATCACACCTTCCTCGGGGGCGAGGTTTCGGGCGAGAAGATCCTCGCCGACGACACCTATGTCGAGCTCGCGCTGACAGGCCGCCTCGGCACCGCGGTGACCGAGAAGGGCAGCGTGTTCGTCAACGGCGGCTACACCTTCACCCACCACGGCGACGGCCCGCATGTCGGCCTGGGATACGAGCATCATCTGGGGCATGGCGGCACCTATCTGTCCGCCGAGTACCGCCACGTGTTCGTGGATCATCACCAGAGCAACGCGGTGACCATCGGGATCGGCACATTCTTCTGACTGTGAGCGGCAGCTAGGGCGATCGAGCGTCTCGCGCCGCGTCGCAAAAGGCGCGGATCAGGGCGATGTCTTTCACGCCCGGGGCGCTCTCGACCCCGCTCGACACATCGACCAATGGCGCGCCGGTGCGCTGGATCGCCCTGGCCACGTTGTCCGGGGTGAGTCCTCCTGCCAGCCCCCAGGGCATGCCGATGTCGGCCCGGTCGAGCAGCGCCCAGTCGAACGGCTCGCCATTGCCGCCGGGAAGCAGCGCCGGGGGCGCATCGAACAGCAGGCGGTCGGCGGAGCCCTTGTAGGTCGTCGCCCGATCGAGAGCCGCACCATCGCCGAGCCCGACGGCTTTCCACGTCTCCACATCGAATTGCGCGCCCGACGCCGCGACGGCTTCGGGTGCCTCGCGCCCGTGGAACTGGAGGATATCGGGGCGGATGGTATCGACGATCGCGCCGAGCAGCGCCTTATCCGGATCGACTACGAGGACGACCGTCTGCACATGATCGGGCACCCGCGCGCGCAGCTTCGTGGCAGCCTCCAGCGTGACGTGCCGCGGGCTCGGCGGGAAGTGAACGAGGCCGACATGCGTCGCGCCCGCATCCACGGCGGCGTCCAGCGCGTCGGGCGTGGACAGCCCACAGATCTTGACCTCGGTCGTCATCCGGCTTCCGCTAAAGCGACCGGATTCCGAAAGAAAGCCGAATGCCGACTTCTCACCGGCAGCGAGAATAGACGGTCATGTTATCGGTGACGAGGCCCACACCGGCAACGTGCCTCACATCGATAGGCCGCGCGCGGCTGACCGCGCGGCGGAACTCATCGCTGTCCACGCCCCAGGTGCGCAGCCGGTCGCTTTCCAGCGTCAGGCGCGCCGAACCCTGATTCTGGCGGATTTGTACCGGGATGACGACCTGCCAGTCGTCCCATCCGCGATCTTCCCAGACCAGTTTGCGCAAGCCCCCCGTCGCGGTGATCCGTCGGCCATTCTGCATGAGGTACTGTCGCGATCCGCCTTCCGTGCGGCCCGACATCGAGACGTGAAGCTGCGAATTGCGCATGCAGAATTTCACATTCTTGGGCAGCAGCTCGGTAACGCCTTCCCAGGATTCGAAATAGCAGCCGTCGCAATTCATGACCCCGGCGGGCCTGCGCTTGATCGTCGACATCCGATCGAGGCTGATATCCTCGAACCAGATCTGCATCCATCGGTTGAGCGCGGTCTTGCCGCTCTTCTGGCGCAGGTCGACGGTTTGCTGGGCGGATACGGGTTGTGGCTGCGCGATACTGCAAACGAGCAGTGCAGCGAGCGCTGCGGGCAAGATCGGTTTCATGAAAATCCCCTTCAGGTTTCTTTCGGGATGGCCCGGAAGGCTACCGTTCCCCGCACGGTTTCAGGGCATTGGCAAGCTCTCGGGTGAAAGCCTCGGGCGAGCGAGCGTAGCTTTCCCTATCGGAACTGTTCATCGACAAAACTTCCCCTCTCTTGTTGCGCACCGCGCTCGGGAAATTGTCGGCGTAGACCTCGTCTACCCAGGCCAGGCGATCGCCGTACCAATTGAGCTCGATATCCTGCGTGGCGAATTCGAAGCGATAGGTGTCGTTCGAAGCGGTGATGTCTACCGGGATGATGAACTCAAGGCGCGGCTCGTAGTCGACGGACCCGTCGCCGGGCCGCGGCCATCTGCTGCCATCGCGGTTGAACGTTTCCTTGAGACGATACTGCTCCATCGTTCCGTCGATGAAAACCGCCAGCCGACCATTCGCAGCGCGGCAGAGCCGGGTATTCGTATTGAATGAGATCATCTGGTAATTGCGGAGCGTGTAGGAACCACCGTAATTCGTCTTTCGCTCCTCTTCGCCATATCGATCGTAAACATGGCGGAAGGCATCGCGCGCCTGGCCGATCAGTTCGCCGCCGACGGATCGATTCTGCCCCGCTGCACCGTATGGCGTCAGCAGCACAAGTCCCGCCAGGGCATGCAAAAGCAGGTACTTGAAATTGCGAACATTCACAGCCCACTCCCTTGAAAAACTCGCGATGTGAACGGGTCCGCGCGCGATCGGCGCGGATATCGACCTCGACAAAACGTCGCATGGTTGGTGCGGAATAGTCAAATTGAGCGGACGCCGGAGCTTCGCGAAGCCACGGCTGTTCAACCGACATCCGGGATTTGGGCGACATCCGGGATTTGGGCTGGCGAAGAACTCAGCGTTCGATCGGCGGGAAGACCGGGCCGCCGCGCGTTCCGTCGAAGGCCAAGCGGCGGACTTTGTTGGCCTCCAGGTCGAACTCCACCCCGAAGAAGCGGAAGCCGCCATCGCACAGCACCACGGGCTCACCCGGTTCGAGCCGGAAGCCGGTGGGGAAATAGCTGCCGTAGATCATCCGGCGGCCATCTTCGTGATAGCCGATATACTGGCGATCGTAGAGCGCGGGATTGTCCGGCCAGTCGAAGGGAGTGGCGCTGTCGTCGCTGCCCATCGCCGCCTGCGCGAGAAGCGCTTCATAGTCGGCCCAGCTGTCGCGCAGCAGCCGCATCGCCGCGCTTTCGATGGCGGTGACTTCGCGCGCGCTGGGCGTGAAATAGTCGCTCGGGTCTTCGGGCCCCGCGCGCGAGCAGGTGGTCGTCGCACGTTCGCCCTGCGCCGGGTCGATCAGGGTCACGCGCTCGGTATAACCACCGGTAGTGGCGCAGCCGGCCAGCGCGATGGCGAAGAGCGACGCGAGGGCTCTCACAGTGTCTCTTCGATTGCCCGCGCCGCTGCCAGCGGGTCTTCGGCCTTCGAGATCGGGCGACCGATCACCAGCACGCTGGCGCCTGCATCGCGGGCAGCGCGCGGGGTGACGACGCGCTTCTGATCGCCGACCGCGCTCCCAGCGGGTCGCAGGCCGGGGACGACGAAGAAGCCGTGCTTCCAGCGCCTGTGCACCTCGCCCACCTCGTGGCCCGAGCATACGATCCCGTCGAGACCGGCGTCCTGCGCCAGATCGGCAAGGCGGAGAACCTGGTCGTGCGCGCTGCCCGATACGCCGGTGCGCGCGAGGTCGCGTTCGTCGAGGCTGGTGAGCATGGTCACTGCGACAACCTTCGTGTTCTCGCCCGCCGCCGCCTTGGCATCTTCCATCATCGCGCGTCCGCCCGCAGCATGAACGGTGACGATCCGCGGTTCCAGAACGTGGATCGCCTGCATCGCGCCGGCGACCGTATTGGGAATGTCGTGGAGCTTGAGGTCGAGGAAGATCGGCAGGCCGACCTGCGCCAGTTCATGGACCCCGTGGTGGCCATGCGCGCAGAAGAATTCGAGCCCCAGCTTGATCCCGCCGATGTGGCCCTTGACCTTTTCGGCGATGGCGCGCGCCGCGTCGACGCGCGGGAGATCGAGGGCGAGATAGACGGGGTTGGTCATTTTGTGGCCGACTTTTCCCTGGTGTCGATGGCATCGTCACCGTCGACCGGCGTGGCGGAATCGTCCGCCGTAAGCCGGGCGTCGGTCTCGTCCTGAGCTTCGACTTCGGCCTGCGTTTCGGGCTCTGGTTCAGCATCGGGCTCTGTTTCTGTTTGGGACTCGTCCTGTCGCGCCGCTTCCTCGCGGTCGCTTTCGCGCGCGGCGGCGGAGACCGAGCTTGCCTTGGCCGCGATCTCGAGGCTGCGGATCTTGCGATTGAGGCTCCAGATGACGCCGCGCGCATAGAGCCATGTCGGCAGGAAGCCGAGCAGGAAGGAAATGATGACCAGCGCGGGCACCTTGGTTTCGAGCACCAGGTTGTCCCAGATCGTCACCTCGACATCGCTCCAGTTGAAGAACGAGAAGAGGAGCACGCCGACGAGGATCAGGACCCAGATGATTGTCCGAATAATCTGCATTGCCAAAATTCCCCCGAATACGCCTTGCTCAAAGCCTAAACCGCCCCGCCACGCCCGTCCAGCCGGAGCCTCGCGGGCGAACCGCCGGTCACCCGAAGACGCGGGCGAAGATCGTTTCGACGTGTTTCAGGTGATAGTCGAGGTCGAACAGAGCGGTCAGGTCATTTTCGGACAGTGCCTTCGCGACATCCTCGTCCTGCTTGAGCAGGTCGAGCAGCTGCAGCTGCCCGTCGCTGCCCCACACCTTCATCGCGTTGCGCTGGACGATGGCATAGGCATCCTCGCGGCTGACGCCGTTCTGGGTCAGCGCCAGCAGTACGCGCTGTGAGTGGATCAGGCCGCCCATGCGGTTCATGTTGGCCTCCATCCGCTCGGGGTACACGAGCAGCTTGTCGACCACGCCGGTGAGGCGGGCGAGCGCGAAGTCGAGCGTGATGGTCGCGTCGGGGCCGATGAAGCGTTCGACGCTGGAATGGCTGATGTCGCGCTCGTGCCACAGGGCGACGTTTTCGAGCGCGGGCAGGGCATAGGCGCGGATCATGCGCGCCTGGCCGGTCAGGTTCTCGGTCAGCACGGGGTTGCGCTTGTGCGGCATGGCCGACGAACCCTTCTGCCCCTTGGAGAAGAACTCTTCCGCTTCCAGCACCTCGGTGCGCTGCAGGTGGCGGATTTCCACCGCCAGCCGCTCGATCGACCCGGCGATCACCGCCAGCGTGGCGAAATACATTGCGTGGCGATCGCGTGGGATCACCTGCGTGCTGACCGGTTCTGGGACCAGTCCCAATTTGTCCGCCACATAGGCTTCCACATCAGGGGAGATATTGGCGAAGGTGCCGACCGCGCCCGAAATGGCGCAGGTCGCGATTTCGGTGCGTGCATCCCACAGGCGCGCGCGGCACCGGTCGAACTCGGCGTAGGCCTGCGCCAGCTTGAGCCCGAAGGTGACGGGTTCGGCGTGGATGCCGTGGCTGCGCCCGATGGTGGGCGTGAACTTGTGTTCCTCTGCCCGGCGCTTGAGCGCTTTGAGCAGGCCGTCCATGTCGGCCAGCAGGATATCGGTCGCGCGGACCAGCTGGACCGAGAGGGTCGTGTCGAGCACGTCCGAACTGGTCATGCCCTGGTGCATGAAACGCGCTTCCTCGCCGACATGCTCTGCCACCCAGGTGAGGAAGGCGATCACGTCGTGCTTGGTCACCGCCTCGATCGCGTCGATCGCCTCGACGTCGATAGTGGGATTCGTCTCCCACCAGTCCCACAGCGCCTTCGCGGCACTCTCGGGCACCACGCCCAGATCGGCGAGCTTTTGGGTCGCATGTGCCTCGATCTCGAACCAGATGCGATATTTCGCCTCCGGCTCCCACAGGGCGGTCATTTCGGGGCGGGCGTAGCGGGGGACCATGGAGGGCTCCGGATTGGAATGGCGGGGATGCAGGCGCGGCTTAGCGGCGAGACGCGCTAGATCAAGCCCTTCGCCTTCAGGCTGACATGGCGGCCCTGGCCGATGATGACATGGTCGTGCACGCCGATGCCGAGCAGCCGCCCGGCTTCGGCGATGCGATGGGGGACCGCAATGTCGGCGCGGCTGGGCTCGGGGCTGCCGCTGGGGTGGTTGTGGACGAGGATCAGCGCCGCCGCGCCGAGGTCGAGCCCGCGCCGGATCACCTCGCGCGGATGGATCGCCGCTTCGTCCAGCGATCCGTCGCCCACGTGATGATCCTGTACCAGCCGGTTGCGCGTATCGAGGTACAACACCCGCACGCGTTCAACCGTCAGGTTCGCCATGTCGGTGGTGAGGTAGTCGATCAGCGCATGCCAGTTCGCGATCACCGGCTTTTCCGCCACCTCGCTGCGGGTCATGCGCCGTGCCGCCAGCGCCACCGCCTTGAGCGCGGCCGCACTCGCTTCGCCCATGCCGGGCGACTTGGCGAGCGCCGCAGGCTCGGCCTCCAGCACGCGTGCCAGCGATCCGAAGCGGGCGAGCAGCGCCTTGGCGATCGGCTTGGTGTCGCCCCGGCGGATCGCAGCGAACAGCAGATATTCGAGCACTTCGTAATCGGCGAGCGCCTCTGCTCCGCCCGTCAGCAGGCGCTTGCGCAGCCGTTCGCGATGCCCCTCGGCGGAATGGCCACCCTTCTTCGTGGCGAAATCGTCATTTCCTTGCGCCACGCCGACATCCCGATAGGAGTGCACCGATGCGTAAAGGTGCCTGTTGCGGGCAGAACGCGCAAGTGAGTGACGCGAATGGCCGACGGCGCCGATGCAGAGGGTGAAAGCGACGGCGCGGCCAGTGGCCGGCGACGCGGCACGCGCACCCTTCTGGCGTATGCCCTCGGCGTAACCCTGCTGCTGATCGCCATGGCGGCGGCGGTCGTGTGGTTCTCGCGCGAATCCATCGCCGACGACTTCATCCAGCAGCAGCTCGACGAATATGATCTGCCTGCGACCTACGAGATCGAATCGATCGGCCCCGACCGGCAGGTCCTGCGCAATCTCGTCATTGGCGATCCGGGCGATCCCGACCTGACCATAGAGCGCGCCATCGTCGACCTGCGCATCCGGCCCTTCGGCACGCAGCTCGGGCGAATCACGCTCGAAAGCCCACGACTGAAGGGTACGCTGGGCGAGGACGCGATCAGCTTCGGCGTGCTCGACAGCGCGCTGTTCCGCGACAGCGGAGGGCCGCCGGGCCTGCCCGAGCTCGACGTGAAGATCGTCGATGGCCGCGCACGAATCGGCGGCGCGTATGGCGATCTTGCAGTGGCGCTGGCGGGTGAAGGCAAACTCGATGGCGGCTTTGCCGGGAGCTACGCCCTGCGCGGCGAGAATCTCTCGGTGGCGGGCTGCGCGCTGGACGATGCGCGGGGGCAGGGCCGCATCACGGTGCGCCGAGGGCGACCCACCTTGCGCGGGCCGCTGCGCATTGCCCGCATCACCTGCGACGATCCGCGAATCCGTGTGGACGATTTGCGCTCGCCCCTTGCCCTGACGATCGACAATTCGCTCGATGGGCTCGATCTGGCTGTCGATGGCACCACGGCGCGGCTCGCGGCGGAGCAGTTCGCGGCGGCCCGCAGCACGATCGAGGGCGAGCTGGCGCTGCGCGATGGCCAGATAAGCCTGCGCTACGATCTCGGGTTCGGCAATGCGCGGGTCGCACATGTCGCCGCCGACAGCCTCGATGCCGAGGGCACGGCCCGGCGGACCGAAGAGGGCCAGTGGCGTGCCCGTGCCAGCATCGCGGGCGAAGGCCTGACGCCCGGCAGCGGCTGGCAGGGGCAGCTTCGCGAATGGGAGCGAGCGAGCCGCGATACGCTCATCGCGCCGTTGCTCGCGAGGGTGCGGGCCGCGCTGGCGCGGGAGATTCCCGGCAGTCGGCTGGCTGCGGAGGTTCAGGTCGCGACCGGCGCCCGGGGGATCGCGATCGGTGCGCCGAGCGCCGATCTGTTCGGCGCGAGCGGTTCGCGCATCCTTTCCCTCTCGCGCCTTTCCATCCAGCCGACCGATGGCGCGTTGCCGCGTGCGACCGGCAATTTCCGCACCGGCGGCGCAGGGATGCCGGTTATTGCGGGCCGGATGGATCGCGCGCCGTCGGGCCGCCTCGTCCTGCAAATGTCGATGGACGAATATCGAGCGGGCGACAGCAGCATCGCCATCCCGCAGCTCGCCGTGGCGCAGGCTCCGGGGGGCACTGTCGGGCTGGCGGGCGCGGTCCGGGCGAGCGGGCCGTTGCCGGGTGGCTTCGCACGCGGCCTGAATCTGCCGCTCAAGGGATCCTATGACGGCAATCGCCTCGCGCTGTGGCCCGATTGCACCAAGGTGGCGTTCGAGCGGCTGGTCTATGCGAACTTGGAGCTTGAGCGGCGCGGCGTGACCCTGTGCCCGCCCAGAGGCCGCCCGATCCTGACCGCAGGCGGCGGCGATATCCGCATCGCCGCCGGTGCGCCAAGCCTCGACCTCGACGGGCGGCTGGCGGGAACGCCGATCGCCATCGACAGCGGCCCGGTCGGCTTTGCTTATCCCGGCGCGCTGTCCGCGCGCTCGCTCGACGTGGTGCTGGGTTCAGGGGGGAGCGCCGCACGCTTCGCGATCTCGGACCTGCGGGCGCAGCTCGGTCGGGAGATCGCGGGCACGTTCAGCGGCGCGGATATAAGCCTCGATGCAGTTCCGCTCGATCTGCGCCAGGCAGAGGGAGACTGGTCCTATGCCGATGGCGCGCTGGTGCTGACCAATGGCGCGTTCGAGCTGCACGACCGCGACGATCCACCCCGGTTCGAGCAGCTTGTCGCGCGCGAAGCCAGCCTGCGCCTGCGCGACAACCGGATCGTGGCCGATGCCCGCCTGCGCGAGCCCGGGACCGACCGGGTGGTGACCGATTTCGTGGTCGAGCACGACCTTGGCACCGGCATCGGCTTCGCCGATCTCGATGTGCCGGGCTTGCGCTTCGGGCCCCAATTGCAACCCTCGGACATCACGCGCCTCGCTTTCGGGGTGGTCGCGCAGGTCGACGGGGTGATCACGGGCACGGGCCGGATCGACTGGAATCCGGACGATGTCACCAGCACCGGGGCATTCACGTCCGACGATATCGATTTTGCCGCCGCCTTCGGCCCGGTCGAGGGCGCGTCGGGCACGATCCGGTTCGACGATCTTCTCGGCCTGACGACCGCGCCGAATCAGCGGATCGCGGTTCGCTCGGTCAATCCGGGTATCCCGGTCGAGGGTGCGACGGTCGATTTCGCGCTGCGCGAAGGCCAGCTGATCGCGGTCGATGGGGGGCGGGCGCCTTTCCTTGGCGGCACGATCGCCCTGCGCGGGCTCGATATCAACATCGGCACCGAAGAAGAACGCGCCTACATTTTCGATATCGAAGGACTCGACGCGGCGCGGCTGGTCGAGCGGCTGGAGCTTGGCAATATCAACGCGACCGGCGTTTTCGACGGGAGCATCACCGTGCTGTTCGATGCGCAGGGCAATGGCCGGATCGTCGACGGGCTGCTGACCTCGCGGTCGCCGGGGGGCAATGTCGCCTATGTCGGCGAACTGACCTACGAAGACCTGTCGCCCTACGCCAACTTCGCTTTCTCGGCGCTGCGCTCGCTCGATTACAAGGCACTGGCGGTCGAGATCGAAGGGCCGCTGACCGGCGAGATCATCACCCGGCTGCGGTTCCAGGGAATCGCGCAGGGCGAGGATGCAGACAGCAACTTCATCACCCGGCGCATCGCGGCGCTGCCGATCGAGTTCCGCATCAACATTACCGCGCCGTTCTACGCGCTGGTGCAGAATGTGCGGTCTTTCTTCGATCCCGCCTTCGTGCGCGATCCGCGCTCGCTCGGCCTGCTCAGCGACGACGGAGTCCGCTTGCGGCGCGACATCACGGGCGAAGAGGTGCGCGAGCGGGACGAGGCCGAACAAGAGAGCCGCAAAAACGGCGAAGCAGCGGAAAATGGCGGGGAAGGGATGAAATGACGTATTCAGGACGCGGAAAGCGAGGAAAGCCCATGATGCCAGGGAAAGTGAAGGGCCTCGGCTCGATCGGCGGGCTTTGCCTGCTGGGTGGCTGCATCAACGTGAATGCACCGTCTGAACCGATCGTGATCGAGCTCAACATCAACATCCAGCAGGAGGTGATCTATCGCCTCGCGGCGGATGTTGAGGAGAATATCGATGCCAATCCCGACATCTTCTAGGTCGGGCGAAGGGAAGTTGAGATGACGATGGGTTCCAGGCCGAAGATGGCAAAACCGGCGATGGCCAGGCTGATGCTGGCGACGACGGGCGGCGCAATCGCGCTCGCGCTCGCCAATCCGGCAGCGGCGATGTTCCAGCGCGATCCCGCCTATGCCGCCGCGCGCGAAAACGGGCAGGTGGGCGAGCGGATGGACGGTTTCCTCGGCGTGGTCGGCGATCAGCCGCAGGCAATCCGCGATCTGGTGGCGGACATCAACATCCGCCGCCGTGCGAACTACACCGAGCGCGCCAGCGAACAGAAAGCCACCATCGACGCCTATGCGCTGACCCAGGGGTGCATCCTGATCGCCCGCACCGAACCGGGCGAGAAATATCAGGCGCCCGATGGTTCGTGGAAGACGCGCACCACCGCGCCGCCCGAGCGCGACAGCCGTTGCCCTCCCGCTAGTTGAAACCGTGCCCCGGGGCGTGTTCGCCCTTGTTGACTTGGCTGGGAGCCTTTTCTAAGGCGACCGCGCCCTCGGCGGGCAGGTCGTGCCCATGCCGCGCGAACTTCTTTTATGAAAGGGAGCCAGGCATGAGCGACGACAAGTCTGCACGAGAGCCCATACCCGAGGATGCGCGGATCGACGCGCTCGAGGCGCGGCTGAAAGCCGCACGCGAGCGAGAGGAGAAGCGCACCGGGTCCAAGGTGTCCAGTAAGTCACATGCGGATCATCGCATGGGCAACCGGGTGCTGGCGGATCTCGTGGGTGGGTTGCTCGGCGGTTCGCTGCTCGGTTTCGGCGTCGATACGCTGGCCGGGACGGGGCCCTGGGGTCTGTTGGTCGGCCTGTTCCTTGGGATAGGCGTGGCTTTCAGGAATGTCTTCCGCATCGCGGGAACGCAAAAGCCGCCCTCCGACGAGGGTTGAAACGAATTCACATTGCGCCTTGGCGCAGCACACGCGAACGGGAATTTCAGGTGGCCGCCGAAGAAGGCAAAGTCGATCCGATGCACCAGTTCACCATCGAGCCGCTCGGTTCGTGGGCCAACTGGGATATGAACGGCGTCAACATCGCATTCACCAACAGCGCGTTGTGGATGATGATCACGACTATCGTCCTCATCGCCTTCGTGCAGTTGGGCAGCAAGCGCCAGCTGATCCCCGGCCGCTGGCAGATGGCGGTCGAGAGCCTGACCGGCTTCGTCGACAACATGGTGCAGGCGAATATCGGCAAGGAAGGGCGCAAGTACCTGCCTTACGTGTTCTCCCTGTTCACCTTTATCCTGTTCGCCAACCTGCTCGGCCTGATGCCACTGGGTGTGATCGGCCTGCATCCGTTCACCTTCACCAGCCACTTCACGGTCACCGGCGTGCTCGCCGTGATCAGCTTTTCGATCGTGTTGATCGTGGGCTTCTGGAAGCACGGCCTCAAGTTCTTCACCTTGTTCGTGCCGCACGGCACGCCGTGGCCGATGGTTCCGATCATCGCGCCGATCGAGTTCGTGTCCTTCATGGTGCGTCCGTTCAGCCTCGCGCTGCGGCTGTTCGTCGCGATGATGGCCGGTCACGTGCTGCTCGAAGTGCTGTCGAGCTTCGTGATCGACGGAACCAATGCCGGTGTCGGCTTCGGCCTGCTGGTCGGCCTGCCCAGTTTCGTGCTGATGATCGGCATTTGCGCGCTGGAACTGCTGGTCGCAGCCATTCAGGCGTATGTCTTCGCGCTGTTGACCGCGCTGTATATCAACGACGCCGAAAACCTTCACTAAACCTTTCTCAAAACGTCTATTTTTCCAAGGAGTATCAACAATGGATCCTGAAGCAGCCAAGCTCGTCGGTGCAGGCCTCGCGGCGATCGGTGCCGGTATGGCGGCAATCGGCGTGGGCAACGTCTTCGGCTCGTTCCTCGACGGCGCCCTGCGCAACCCCGGTGCAGCGGACGGCCAGCAGGGCCGCCTGTTCATCGGCTTCGCCGCTGCCGAACTTCTCGGCCTGCTGGCCTTCGTCGTGGCGATGATCCTGATCTTCGTCGCCTGACGATACTTTTCGACAGGGGCACGTGCCGCGCATCTTGCCGGTGCGTGCCCCGGTCGAAGCTTTTCTCTGCCGATCGTTCGACCGGCCGTTTTTCTGACCGGATAGGCCCGCAATGCCTCAGATAGCCCAGCTCGCCGAGACCTTCTCCAGCCAGATCTTCTGGTTGCTGGTGTTCTTCGGCATCACTTTCTTCGTCGTCGGGCGAGGCATGGTGCCGCGCGTGATGGACACCATGGACCGCCGCAGCAAGCAGATCGCCGACGATATTTCGGCGGCACAAGCTGCGCGCGACCAGGCGGACAAGGAAGAAGAGGCATGGCGCACGCGTGAGAACGAGAACCGCGCACGCGCCCAGGCGCTGATTTCCGAAGCCAAGGCGGAAGCCGCGGCCAAGTCCGAAAAGAAGATCGCCGCCGCGCAGAAGCGGCTCGACAAGAAGCTGGACGAAGCGGATCAGGAACTCGCTGCCGCCCGCACTGAAGCGATGGACGAGATCGAGGCTGTCGCGACCGACGCCGCGCAGGACATCGTCGCCCAGCTGGCGGGCATCAAGGTGACCAAGCCGGCCGCCAAGGCCGCCGTGAAGGAGAGCCTGGTCCATGGCTGACACCACCGCCACCACCACCGGCGCATCCAATATCGACCCTGCCGAAGCCGACGCAATCTTCACCACCGAAGAGCCGGTCGCCCACACCGGAGCCGACGATCATGGCGCCGGGGGCCCGCAGCTGTGGGGCTTCGCGCCCTACCAGTGGGTTTCGGTCTCGATGCTGGTCCTGCTGCTCATCGCGTTCTTCGTGGCAAAGGTCCACAAGACCGTGGCGGGCGGGCTCGACGGTCGCATCGCCGCGATTCGCGAAGAACTGGACGAGGCCAAACGCCTGCGTGCCGAAGCCGAAAAGCTGCGCGACGAATATACCGCCAAGATCGCCAATGCGGAGAGCGACGCCGAGGCGATGCTCGAAAACGCCAAGGCCGAATCTGAAGCGATCCTCGTCCGTGCCGAGGAAGACAGCAAGGCACTGGTCGAACGGCGCAAGCGCATGGCGCAGGACAAGATCTCCGCCGCCGAGCGTGAGGCTGTCGCCGAAGTGCGCGCCAAGGCCGCAGCCGCAGCCGCTGCCGCGAGCCGCAAGCTGATCGGCGAGAACCTCGACGCGGAAATCGACCGCAAGCTGGCGGACGACCTGATCGCCGGGATCTGATCCGGCGTACCATGGCAGCTATATCGCCCGATCGGATTGTCGTAAGGCGCGACGATCTGACGGGCGGGGCCAGCCGTTCCCTCATCGAACTGCACCTGCGCGGCATGCACGAGCATTCGCCGCCAGACGCCATCTTCGCGCTCGATCTAAGCGGCCTGCGGCGATCCGACGTCGAAGTGTGGTCGGCCTGGGTGGGCGAGGCGATTGCCGGCATCGGGGCGCTGAAGAAGCACTCGGACAGGCGCGGCGAAATCAAGTCGATGCGTACCCATCCCGATTTCCTGCGGCGCGGGGTGGCCGATGCGCTCCTCGGCACCATAGTCGAGCGTGCGCGCTTGCTCGGCCTTCGCACGCTATCCCTAGAGACCGGCAGCGGACCGGGCTTCGATCCCGCAATCCGGTTCTACCGTGCGCGCGGTTTCGAGCCGGGTGGGCCGTTCGGCGATTATACCGAGAGCGCGTTCAATCAGTTCTTTCACCGCACGCTCTGACGCGCGGCGGCCTGTCGCAGCCTAGAACGCGTCTTTGGCGGCGCGAAGCTTGGCGAAGGTAACTGCCGGACTCTCTCCGCCCCAACGCTCGCGCATGGCGGGTGCATCTGCGCGCAGGAAGGGATTGGTCTCCAACTCGCGCGAGAGGACGGTGGGCACGGTCGGCTCCTCCCTAGCGCGCGCCGCCTCGATATCCTTCGCATAGGCCTGCAACGCTTCGTTCCCGGGATCGGCATGCAGTGCGAACTTCGCATTGGCCTGCGTATATTCGTGCGCGCAATAGAGCGTGGTTTCGGGCGGCAGCGCCTTGATCCTCTCGAGGCTGTCCCAGAACTGCTGCGGCTCGCCTTCGAACATCCGCCCGCAGCCCAGCGCGAATACGCTGTCGCCGACGAAGGCGATCCCGCTCTCGGCCAGATGGAATGCGATATGCCCGTTGGTGTGGCCCGACACGTCGATCACCCGCGCGTGATGGTCGCCCAGCGTCACTTCGTCTCCATCCGCGACCACACGGTCGATCTGAGCGATCCGCTCGACCTCCTTGGGGGCAATCACCTTGGCGCCGGTCGCCTCGACGATCGTCTCGTTGCCGCCTGCATGATCCGGGTGCCAGTGCGTGTTCCAGATATGCGTGATGCCCCACCCCCTGGCCTTGGCCTGGCGCAGATATTCAGCGCCGTCGGGCGTGTCGATCGCAGCGGTGAGCCCGCTATCGGTATCGTGGAGCAGGAACCCGTAATTGTCGGACAGGCAGGGGAACTGGTGGACTTCGAGCAAGGCGCGCCTCCGTTGGGCGATCAGTAGACGATAACGTCGAGCCGCTCGGGCTCGCCGTCACGTTCGTACAACTGCACGCGGACCAGAACGTTGCGGTCGACGATCTTGCTCGCCATCCCCTCGGTCAGGTTGCCGTTGGCGGCCATCTCTTCGATCCGCTCGCGATTGGCGGGATCGGCGAAGAGCGGATCGGTCTGGTCGTCGGCCTGCGTAACACCGCGCGCATGAAAATTGGCGCGGTCTTCGCGCAGCACCTGCCACGCTTCGGTCAGCCTGTTGCCTGACGGATCGGTGTGGTCGGGGCCGTAGAGGAATGCCTTGTATTCGCCGACCATCTCGAGAGGGGCGCGGGTTTCTTCGGGGACGGGTTCTGCGGGAGCCTCGGGCTCGGTCGGCTCATCCGAGCAGGCGGGTGCGGCGATGAGCGCGGCGATCAGCGCGATGGCGGGTAAATTCGGCGTTTTCATGCGCGCATTGCTATGGGAGGGGGACTGGAGAGGCAAGGGTTCCGGCAACAAGGACAAAGGTCAGCAGATCGCGAGATCGAAACCTCGGCAATATCCCAATCGGCAGGTGTGCCTGCCAATCGATCACTCGGTCTGGACAGCGGAGCCGTCACGCGCGCTTTTTCGGTCCCCCATCCGCGATACGCTGCTCAGGAGCCCGCCCTGGATGAGCAGATAAAAGCTGAGGCTCAGGGAATAATCATCGGTGAGGAATTGGAAGGTGCCCAGAGCGAGGACGCCAGCCAAGCAGAAAATGCCGATCACCTTGTTCAGCAAGGGTCGGTCCGGTGTCAGGACGCTCCGCTCCGCACCCTCCATATAGGGATAGAGTATGGTGAAGAATGTGATGGCGAAGATGAGCAGACTCAGCAGCGCTATTGGCAACACTGGGACCCATGGAGAGATCACCGCCAGAATCAGGCATAGTGCCGCCAGCTCGACCCGCCAACGCAAGGGCGCACTGAGGATCGGTTTGCGCGCATAGAGTGCCGGTTTCTCCATCCCGCCAGTTTACGCCCGCACGCGCGATACGAAAAGGCCCGCCGCTCCGGTGGGGAGGGCGGGCCATCGGTTGCCTGTGGCGCGAAACGAGCCAGACGGGCTCGAACCCACCCCTCGATCCCCTCCCCCGAAAGGGAGGGGAGGGTTCAGGATCAGTCTTCTTTCTTCTTGAGCGCTTCGCCCAGGATGTCGCCGAGCGAGGCGCCGCTGTCGGCCGAACCAAACTGTGCCACTGCCTCTTTCTCTTCGGCGATCTGGTAGGCCTTGACCGAGAAGGTCGGCTTCTTGGAGCGGTCGAAACCGGTGACCAGGGCGTCGAGCTTCTGGCCAGCCTGGAAACGATCCGGACGCTGCTCGTCGCGGTCGCGGCCGAGGTCCGAACGCTTGATGAAGCCGGTCGCGCCGTCTTCGCCAACCTGCACTTCGAGGCCGCCATCGCGGACTTCCAGCACCGTGACGGTGACGGTTTCGCCGCGACGCAGCGAACCACCGGCAGCGGCTTCGGTCGGCGCGCCCTTTTCGAGCTGCTTCATGCCGAGGCTGATGCGTTCCTTGTCGACATCGACGTCGAGCACGATTGCCTTGACCTCTTCACCCTTGCGGTGAAGCGCCAGCGCGTCTTCGCCCGAGATGCCCCACGCGATGTCGGACATGTGGACCATGCCGTCGACGTCGCCCGGCAGGCCGATGAACAGGCCGAACTCGGTGGCGTTCTTGACTTCGCCCTCGACTTCGCTGCCCACCGGATGTGCTTCGGCGAACTCTTCCCAGGGATTGCGCTGGGCCTGCTTGAGGCCGAGCGAGATGCGGCGCTTTTCGGAATCGACTTCCAGCACCATGACTTCGACTTCCTGCGAGGTCGAAACGATCTTGCCGGGGTGGACGTTCTTCTTGGTCCAGCTCATTTCCGAAACGTGGACCAGGCCTTCGATGCCCGGCTCGACTTCGACGAAGGCGCCGTATTCGGTGATGTTGGTCACCTGGCCCGTCAGCTTCATGCCGACCGGGTACTTGGCGGCGACGCCATCCCACGGATCGCTTTCGAGCTGCTTCATGCCCAGCGAGATGCGCTGCGTTTCGGCATTGATGCGGATGATCTGCACGGTCACGGTCTGGCCGATTTCGATCACTTCGCTGGGGTGGTTGACCCGCTTGTAGCTCATGTCGGTGACGTGGAGCAGGCCGTCGATGCCGCCCAGGTCCACGAAGGCACCGTAATCGGTGATGTTCTTGACCACACCGTCGACCACTTCGCCTTCGGCCAGCTTGTCGATCAGTTCGCTGCGCTGTTCGGCGCGCGTTTCTTCCAGCACGGCGCGGCGCGAGACGACGATGTTGCCGCGGCGGCGATCCATCTTGAGGATCTGGAAGGGCTGGGGCTGATCCATCAGCGGGGTGACGTCGCGCACGGGGCGGATGTCGACCTGGCTGCCGGGCAGGAAGGCCACGGCGCCGTCGAGGTCGACGGTGAAGCCGCCCTTGACGCGGCCGAAGATGCGGCCTTCGACGCGCTTGCCTTCGCCGAATTCGCTTTCGAGGCGATCCCACGCGGCTTCGCGGCGGGCGCGGTCGCGGCTGAGCATCGCTTCGCCGTCGGCATTTTCGACGCGGTCGACATAGACTTCGACTTCGCTGCCGACTTCGAGGCCGTGCTCGTCGTCGTTGCGCATGAATTCGCGCAGGTCGACGCGGCCTTCGCTCTTCAGGCCGACATCGATCATGGCCATGCCGTTTTCGATTGCGGTGACGGTGCCCTTTACGACGCGGCCTTCAAAGCCGCCGTCGTCCGCATCGCCGAGTTGTTCGTTAAGAAGCGCTTCGAAATCGTCGCGCGTTGGGTTGGCTGCAGTTGCCATAGGGTATCAGGTTCCTAATTCACATTTGCTACCGGCCACCGGTTGTCCGGGGTCTTTACCCGTCTCCCACGCACTATTGCGAAGGCTAACGGGGCAAGAGGGCCGCTTACCACGCAAGGCCGTATGCCAACGCGCGGGTCCCCATCAATTCCATGGGCGAATCCAAAGATTGCGAGAACGGGCGCGCAGGTACGTCCGATGCCCCGAAAATGCAAGCAAAAGCGGATGTCATGCCTTGCGGTCATGCGGTTCGAACCGGCGGCCATCATGGGCAACGAGTTTTTTTCCCGCATGCCGCAATTGGCTTGGTCGCAGTCAGACTATGATGGGTACTCTCAATCCGAAACATCTGTTTTTAGAATGTTTTAGTGGTTTTGTTGCAATCCTCGCGTGATGAAGGAGAGGGCGATGAAAACCGGATGCCAAGGTTGCCGTGCGCCGGAGCACGACTTCGCGATTGCAATGGCCTTCCAGCCGATCGTGGACTGCGAGACTGGCGAGGTGTTCGCTTACGAAGCGCTCGTCCGCGGCATGAATGGCGAAGGCGCAGAAGAGGTGCTGGGCGGGGTGAACGATGCCAACCGCTATGCGTTCGACCAGCGGTGCCGGATCGCCGCGATCAGGGGCGCGGTGGATGCGGGCATCCTCGAAACGCAGGCCAGGCTGTCGATCAATTTCCTGCCCAATGCGGTCTATTCGCCGCTCGCGTGCATCCAGCTTACGCTGGCAACCGCGCGCGAAGTAGGTTTCCCGACCGAGCGGCTGATTTTCGAACTGACCGAGAACGAGCAGATCGACGACGCCGATCACGTTCGCCGGATCGTCGATACCTACCAGCAAATGGGTTTCGGTACCGCGATGGATGATTTCGGGGCGGGGCACGCCGGACTGGGGCTGCTGTCCCGAATCCAGACCGACTACCTCAAGCTCGACATGGAACTGGTTCGCGAGATCGACCGGTCGAAGCCGAAGCGGGTCATCGTTGAAGGTGTCGTGCGGATCGCGAAGCGACTCGGCATCACCGTCATTGCCGAGGGGATCGAGACGCTTGCAGAAGCGCAGACCTTGCACCTGCTGGGCATCCGCTATCTGCAAGGCTTCTACTTCGCCCGCCCGGCATTCCGGGCTCTTCCCGAAATAGAGGCTTCGGCCAGGTTGCGCGACGCCGCCTGACGGATCAGCGCGTTTCCCGCACGGCGCTCGCCACGATTTCGATGGCCGCTGCGATCGAGGCATCCTTGTCCAGCGCCGTGGTATCGAGCACGTAGGCATCCGGCGCCGGTTTTAGCGGTGCATCCTTGCGGCCCATGTCGCGCGCGTCGCGCCGTCCGATCTGCGCGTGCACCTCTTCGCGAGTCACCTCACGCCCCTGCGATTGCATCTCGGCAAAACGCCGGTCGGTACGGGCATCGAGCGAGGCGGTGACGAACAGCTTCACGTCCGCAGCGGGGCAAATGACCGTGCCGATGTCCCGCCCGTCGAGCACCGCGCCGCCGTCCGCTTGCGCAAACGCGCGCTGCCGGTCGAGCAGTGCTGCGCGGACCCCGGGATGAATCGAGATGCGGCTGGCAAAACCACCGATCGCCTCGCTGCGCAGCTCCGGATCGGTCAGCAGCGTGTCGGGGAAATCCGCCGCCGCCAGCGCATCGCCTGCATCGTCCGGGTCCGCCCCGGCGAGTTGCACCTGCCGCCCGACCGCGCGGTAGAGCAGGCCGGTATCGAGATGCGGCAGCCCGAAATGCGCCGCGATCGCGCTGGCAATCGTGCCCTTGCCGCTGGCGGTGGGTCCGTCGACGGCGATAATCATGGCGCGTCGTGCCTTGCCATCCACGCGCGCAGGATCGCCTCGCTCTCCATCGGGCGGTCGGTCATGAAACCGTGCGCAGCTCCGGGCACTACACCGAATTCGGCACCCGGGGTCATCCGCACGTACTCCTCCACCGTATCGATCCGCGCCTCGTCGTACTGGCCGATCAGGAACAGCGTGCGCGAACCGTCGATTTTAGCGAGCAGCGGGACGGCGTCGTAGGTCTTGAGCGACCCCTTCGAGCGAAATTCGCTCGGGCCCCACATCGCGTTGTAGATCACCGGGTTGAAGCCTCGGCCGCCGATTGCCGCGGAATAGGCGCGCAGTTGTGCGCTGGCCGGTTCGCGGCGGTTGAACTCGGCATAGAAGGCGTTGGTGGCCTGGGTGCATTCCTGCGCCGACGGGGGCGCGTCGGTTCCGCAGGCGGCGATGGTCTGCTGCACATCCTGCGGCAGCTCTTCGAGCAGGCGGTTCGCATCCGCGATCCAGCGCTCGGTATTGATGTAAGTCCCGCCGAGCACGGTCGAGGCGACATGCTGCGGGTACTTCGCGGCATATTCCAGCGCGATGGCCGACCCCCAGGAGTGGCCGACCACGTGCCAGCGTTCGATACCGAGCGTCCGGCGGATCGTCTCCAGTTCCTCGACGAAGCGCTCGACGCGCCAGTTGGCGGGATCGTTGGGGTGGTCCGACCTGCCGCTGTCGAGCTGGTCGTAGAGGATCACTGCGCGCTCGTTCGCGAGACCCAGCATCGATGCGAGCCCGTTGTGCGTGCCGCCGGGGCCACCGTGGAGAAACACCACCGGCGGCGCTGCGTCGAGATCGCCGTTGACTCGAACGTATACGTCGCCGCCTTCGACCGGCACCATCAGCTCGCGCTCGGGCGCGGCGTAGGCTTCCACCGAATGAGCCGTGGCGGGGGCAGGCGCTGCCTCGGGCGCGGAAAGCGTGGCGCAGCCCGACAGGGCGAGCGCGGCGGCGGCGAGGATGGTGCGGATCATGGCTGTTGCGCGGCCTCGCCGCCAGCCGTGGGCCCGTGAAGGGTGGTAATCATGAAAACGTGTTCCTCGCTTGCTTCGGGCTCATTCTTCGCTTTTCTTTCATCCGCCATCGAAAATGCAGGATGGCGAATGCGATCGCTCCGACAAGACAATTGGTCGCGATGGAATATAGCTCGACTTGAGAGCCGTTTGCGACATGCCAGAAGAATGGCGATCCAACTGCGACTGCAATGATTGCCAAAGCTGCAATGACGCGTCGGCGGATCACGGCTGCGGCTCGTCCGGGGATATAGCGTTTCGAGTGCGGATCGCCTTGGCGAGTCCCCAGATTGCGATGGCCGCCCAGAAGCCTTCGAGAACGAGGCTGGGCCAGTTGGTGTGCACCAGCAGGCTGACGGTCAGCAGCGCCGCGCCCGCCAGATTGGTGCCGTGCAGGATGAACGGGTTCGGTGCCTTGCTGGCGGTGAGATAGAAATAGGCCCCGATAATGCAGGTCATCCCGACGAAACCGACGAGCGAGTAGATGTCCATTGCCACCCTATGCCTCTCCCTGTGCGGGGAGACGGTACGTAGGCTTGGCGCGCACAGCGCCTAGCCGGAGTTGGAGAAGGGCGTGCCTGCGAGCCGGCTCGAACGCCCCTCTCCAAGCTTCGCTAGCTCCTGACGGAGCAATCTGCGCTATCCTCTCCCCGCACGGGGAGAGGGAAGGGAGCTGCGATCGCCTCACCGAGTCACCTCGTCCAGCAGCGGCATGAAGTTCGGAAAACTGGTCGCGATAGGGCTGGTGTCGTCGACCTCCACGCCGTCGCGGCTGACGAGGCCGGCCACCGCCATGCTCATCGCGATGCGGTGGTCGAGATGCGTCTTCACCCGCGCATTGGCGGAGCCGCGCAGCGGCTCGCCGCCGGTGCCGTGGATGGTGAGCCCGTCCTCGTTTTCCTCAACCCGCGCACCGACGGCCTCCAGCGCCGCGGCCATGGTGGCGAGGCGGTCGCTTTCCTTGACCCGCAGTTCTTCCAGCCCGCGCGTGACCGTCGTGCCCTGCGCCAGAGCAGCGGCGACGAACAGCACCGGAAATTCGTCGATCATGCTCGGCGCGACGGTCGGATCGACTGCGATGCCGGTCAGGGGGGCATGGCGCACGCGCAGATCGGCGACGGGCTCTCCGCCGACCTCGCGCGCGTCGATCTCCTCGATATTCGCGCCCATCGCGCGCAGCACGCCGACCACCCCGGCGCGAGTCGGGTTCATGCCGACGTTGCGGATCGTCAGGTCGCTGCCCTCGACCAAGGTCGCGGCGACCATGAAGAATGCGGCGGAGGAGGGATCGCCGGGCACGACGATGTCCTGCGGTTGCAGGTCGGTCTGCCCGGTCAGGCGGATGACCCGCGCGCCGTCTTCTTCGGCGACCTCGAGCTGCGCACCGAAGCCGCGTAGCATCCGCTCCGAATGGTCGCGCGTCGGTACCGGCTCGATCACGGTGGTGATGCCGGGCGTGTTCAATCCCGCCAGCAGCACCGCGCTCTTCACCTGCGCACTCGCCACCGGCAGGCGGTAGCTGATCGGCACCGCCGGGTGCGCGCCCTCAAGCATGAGGGGGAAGCGGCCGCCGGGGCTGGGAGTGAAGCTCGCGCCCATCAGTGACAGCGGTTCTATCACGCGGCCCATCGGGCGTTTGGAAAGGCTCGCATCGCCCACGAAGCTGGTGGTGATCCCATGGCTCGCCACCAGGCCCATCAGCAGGCGCGCCGAGGTCCCGCTATTGCCGCAGTCGATCGCGGCCTCGGGTTGCAGCAAACCGCCGATGCCCAAGCCATGCACGCGCCATTCGCCTTCGCCGAGGCGTTCGACATCGGCGCCCATCGCGCGCATCGCCGCGGCGGTAGCCAGCACGTCCTGGCCTTCGAGCAATCCGGCAATGCGCGTCTCGCCCACGGCGCATGCACCGAGGATCAGCGAGCGGTGGCTGATCGACTTGTCGCCCGGTACGGCAGTCGCCCCGCGCAGGGGGCCAGAGGGGGCGAAACGATAGGAGGCGGTCTCGGCATTCATGCGCGGGCGGCTTTGACACCGGCATTGGTGCATGGCAAGGCGCGCGCCATTCTTGATTCGGGCGCGATTTGCCCCCAAGTCAGCCCTCAACGAATTTCCGCCTAAGTCTCAGGGGCGCGCCCAAGGCAAGCAGCGCCCGCAACAAGGAACCTACACGTCATGGTCAAACCCGAATGGGGCACCAAGCGTACCTGCCCCAAATGCGGCACGCGTTTTTACGATCTCGGCAACGACGACCCGGTGACCTGCATCGAATGCGAGAACACCTGGTCGCCCGAGCCCGTGCTCAAGTCCAAGCAGCCGATTCCGTTCGAGGAAGAGGACAAGAAGAAGAAGGACAAGGAAGCCGACAGCGACCTTGCCGATGACGATCTGGAAGATATCGACGTCGACGACGACGACGATTCGCCGGATAACGAGGTCGATCTTGGCGGTGATGACGATCTGGGCGTTGCCAAGTCCAAGGGTGACGACGACGATAAGGACGAAACCTGAACGCAATAGCGGATATTCCGCTTGCAAAGGGGCGCGGCGCTTTCTAAACGGCGCGTCCCATAACCGGCCGGGGCCTTAGCTCAGCTGGGAGAGCGCTACAATGGCATTGTAGAGGTCAGCGGTTCGATCCCGCTAGGCTCCACCACCGGTTTTCAGGATAGTCCGCTATCCGGTTCGAGTTTCAGAAGGGGCACCGCCCCGACGCTGGCCGACGAGTTTTCGTCCGCCGGCGTTTTTCGCGTTTCCCGCAATCGGGCGGCGCAAATGGAGTGACCGCGTAGATATGTTCGACGCACTGTCGGATCGCCTTGGCAATACCTTCGACCGCCTGCGCGGGCGTGGTGCCCTGCGCGAACAGGACGTGCGCGACGCGATGCGCGAAGTGCGAATCGCGCTGCTCGAAGCCGACGTGGCGCTGCCCGTCGCGCGCGATTTTATCGAGAAGGTCACCGAAAAGGCGGTTGGCGAAAGCGTCCTCAAGTCGGTTACGCCCGGCCAGCAGGTCGTCAAGATCGTCAACGACGAGCTGGTTGCCATGCTCGGCGGCTCCGAAGGTGAGGACGGCCATGTCCCGCTGACGCTGGAGGCCAAGCCGCCGGTCGTCATCATGATGGTGGGCCTGCAGGGCTCGGGTAAGACGACCAGCACCGCCAAGCTCGGCAAGTTGATCCGCGAGAAGCACGGCAAGAAGGCCATGATGGCCTCGCTCGACGTCAATCGCCCCGCCGCGCAGGAACAGCTGGCGGTGCTGGGCGAGCAGGCGCAGGTCGATACGCTGCCGATCGTCGAGGGCCAGCAGCCGGTCGAGATCGCGAAGCGCGCGCTCGAATCGGCCAAGCTGCGCAATGTCGATGTGGTGCTGCTCGATACCGCGGGCCGCCTGCATGTCGACGAAGCGCTGATGGCGGAGATGAAGGCGGTGGCTTCGGTGGCGACGCCGACCGAAGTGCTGCTGGTGGTCGACAGCCTGACCGGTCAGGACGCGGTCAACGTCGCACAGAGCTTCAGCGATGAAGTGCCGCTGACCGGCGTGATCCTGACCCGGATGGATGGCGATGCGCGCGGCGGTGCGGCGCTTTCGATGCGTGCGGTCACCGGGAAGCCGATCAAGTTTGCTGGCGTTGGCGAGAAGCTCGACGCGCTCGAAGCCTTCCACCCGCGCCGGGTTGCCGAACGCATCCTCGGCATGGGCGATGTCGTGTCGCTGGTCGAGAAGGCCGCCGAGACGATCAAGGTCGAGGAAGCCGAGCTTCTCGCCAAGCGGATGGCCAAAGGCCAGTTCGACCTCAACGACCTGCGCATGCAGCTCAAGCAGATGCAGAGCATGGGTGGCCTCGGCATGCTGGCGGGCATGATGCCCGGCATGAAGAAGGCCAAGGCCGCGATGCAGGCCAGCGGCATGGACGACAAGGTGCTGGTCCATATGGACGCGATCATGGGATCGATGACGCCCAAGGAACGCGCCAATCCCGCACTGCTCAACGCCAAGCGCAAGAAGCGCGTGGCTGCGGGCAGCGGCACGCAGGTGCAGGATGTCAACAAGGTGCTGAAGATGCACCAGGAAATGTCCCGCGCGATGAAGCAGATCAAGAAGATGGGCGGGATGAAGGGCCTCGCCGCAATGCTCGGCGGAGGCGGCGGCATGGGCGGCCTTCCGGGCATGGGCGGCCCAGGCGGAAAAGGCGGTGGAGGGCAGATCCCCGGCATGGATGGCCAGGGCATCGGCGATGTCGACATGAGCAAGCTTCCGCCCGACCTGCAGAAATTACTTCCGAAGAAATAACCGAAACCGATAGACGAAAACCTAAGGACGAACCGAAATGGCTATTGCACTCCGACTTTCGCGTGGCGGCGCCAAGAAGCGCCCCTACTACCGCATCGTGGCAGCGGACTCGCGCTATCCGCGCGATGGCCGCTATCTCGAGCAGATCGGCACCTACAACCCGCTGCTCGCCAAGGACGACGAGAAGCGCGTGACGCTGAACGAAGATCGCGCCAAGTACTGGCTCGGCGTTGGCGCACAGCCGAGCGACCGTGTCGCCCGCTTCCTCGATGCCGCCGGCATCCGCGAGCGCGCCGCGCGCAACAACCCGAACAAGGCCGAGCCGGGCGAGAAGGCCAAGGAACGCGCCGAAGAAAAGGCCGCCAAGGAAGCCGAAGCCGCCGAAGCGCTGAAGGCTGCCCAGGAAGCTCCCGCGGAGGAAGAAGCCAAGGCTGAAGAACCCGCAGCCGAAGCGCCCGCCGAAGACGCTGGCGAAGAAAAGGCCGAGGGCTAAGCTCTCAATGGTCGGAACCGCTCGTGCCGAGCTTGTCGAAGCACCGTCCTTTCTTGCTCTGGACAGCGTCCGAAGTGAAGAACGACCTTTCGACAGGCTCACGGTGAGCGGCTCGTGACCGACAAGGCCGCCGACAAACCCGTCACCCTTGCCGCCATCATCGGCGCGCATGGGGTGGCGGGCGAAGTTCGCCTCAAGCTGTTCGGCGATGGTTTCGAGACGTTGAAGGGCCACAAGTCCTTCAACGACGGCACCCTGACTGCGACCAAGATACGTTCCGACAACAAGGGCGGGGCGATCGCCCGATTCGCCGGGATAGCCGATCGCACGGCCGCAGAGGCACTGCGCGGCACGACGCTGAACGTGCCCAGATCCGCGCTTCCCCCGCTCGATCCGGATGAATTCTACCACGCCGATCTGATCGGTCTGCCGGTCGTCACCGACGATGGCGAGGCCATCGGAACCGCAACTAACGTCATGAATTTCGGGGCAACCGACATTGTCGAGATTGCTCCGAGCGCTTCGCGCAATGGGGGCAAACCCTTCCTCGTACCGCTGATCCCCGCCGCCGTTCCCGACTGGACCCCGGAACGATTGGTGCTTGCACGCGCTTTTCTGCCATAGGGCCGGGGCACGACGCCACTTCGGTTGAAATGGCATCGCGTGGTATGTTCTAAGTCCGGCACGCGAAATCGACGGGCCTCCCACATTCGACGGTGAGGCCTTCCATTGTGGTCGGCACGCTTCCTCACGGTAGGCTCGCCCGGCCAGAACGTGCGAGGGGACATCCACGATGACGACCGAAGCCGACAAGCGTACTTTCGCGCCTGAATCGACCCAGGATTATGGCGACGATCCGAATGCCGTGCGCGATACCGAAACCTACCAGAAGGAATATGTCCGCGGCTTCGTCGAGAAGTGGGACGAACTGATCGACTGGGATGCACGCGCGAAGAGCGAAGGTCGCTTCTTCGTCGACATCCTCGCCGGGCGCGGCAAGAAATCGGTGCTCGACGTGGCCACCGGCACGGGTTTCCATTCGGTGCAGCTGCTCAAGAACGGGTTCGATGTGACCTCGGCCGATGGCTCGGCCGAAATGCTCGCGATGGCGTTCCAGAACGCCGCCGACCAGGACTTCGTGCTCAAGACCGTCCACGCAGACTGGCGTTGGCTCAACAAGGACGTGCACGGCAAGTTCGACGCGATCATCTGCCTCGGCAACAGCTTTACCCATTTGCACGACGAGGCCGACCGTCGCCGGGCGCTGGCCGAATTCTACGCCGCGCTCAAGCACGATGGCATCCTGATCATCGACCAGCGCAACTACGACGGCATTCTGGACGACGGGTTCAGCACCAAGCACAAGTACTATTACTGTGGCGACCAGGTGACTGCCGAGCCGGATTATGTCGACGACAGTCTGGCGCGGTTCAAATACACCTTCCCGGACAAGTCGGAGTACTTCCTCAACATGTTCCCGCTGCGCAAGAGCTATGTGCGCGGCCTGCTCGAGGATGTGGGCTTCCAGCAGATCCACACTCACGGCGATTTCCAGCAGGCCGACGACGAGGAAACCCCGGACTTCTTCATCCACGTTGCGGAAAAAGAATATGCCGAGTGAAGCGACCACCGATACCGCGCGCGACTATTACACGAGCGACGACGCGGTCGAGTTCTACTCTACCGTGTGGGGTGGGGAGGACATCCATGTCGGCCTGTATGACGATACCAGCGATATCCGCGAGGCGAGCCGCCGGACCGTCGATCGCATGGCAGCGACGGTTGGCGATCTGGCGGGCAAGGCGGTGCTCGACATCGGCTCGGGCTATGGCGGGGGCGCACGCCGCATCGTGAGCGAGCACGGGGCGGGCCACGTGACCTGCCTGAATATTGCGCCCGCCGAGAACGAGCGCAATCGCAAGCTGACCGCCGAGCAAGGGCTGGAAGATCGCGTCGCGGTGGTCGAAGGTTCCTTCGACGATCTGCCGTTCGAAGACGGCAGCTTCGACGTCGTATGGAGCCAGGACGCCATCCTCCACGCGCCCGATCGCGGTGCGGTGCTGAGCGAGGTCGCGCGAGTGCTGAAGCCCGGTGGCGAGTTCATCTTCACCGATCCGATGCAGGCCGACGGGATCGAGGATACGTCCTCGCTCCAGCCGATCTACGATCGCATCCACCTCGCCAACCTCGCCTCTTTCGGGTTCTACCGCGAGGCGCTGGGCAAACGCGGGATGGACGAGGTTCGGATCGACGATCTCAGCCCGCAGCTGCGCAACCACTATGCGCAGGTGGCCGAAGATCTGGATGCACAGCGCGGCGAGTTGTCGACCGACGATGCCTTCGTCGACCGCATGCTCGAAGGGCTGGCGCACTGGGTACGCGGGGCCGATGCGGGCAAGCTCAAATGGGGCATCATGCATTTCCGCAAACGGGGATGATGCGCAGTCACGTTCCGGAACCTTGTTAAATTCGGAACCCCATGCGCAGCCAGTCTTTGCCCCCGCATGGGCGAACGCAAATTCACAGCAATTCTCGTCGCCGCGCTGGTGGCCGCTGCCGCCTGCGCAGGCGAGACCGATCCCGCCACCGATGCCGGGGATGGCTCCACCAGCGCCGCCGGTACGCGACCGGCAGGGGAGCCCAACCTGCTCACCCTCGAAGGCCGGATCGAAGATGGCGCGGAATGCCCGCTTTTGCGCACACCCAACGGCGAAACCTATGCGCTCAGCTTTCGGGATACCGAGCTTGGCACGGGCGACTACGTTCGCGTGACGGGCGAGATTGCCGATGCGAGCTTCTGCATGCAGGGGCAGGGGACCCTGATCGTTCAGGAGGCAACGCAGGCTGAGCCACCCGCGCGCGACCGCGACCCGGCACGCGCCGGGGGCGTTGCGCTGACCCGCGCCTATGTCGAGGGCAATTGGGTCGCAAAGGGCGTCGATGCCGATTGCCGCGACCCGGATTTTCGGATCAGGTCGACCCCGGCCGGCACGATCCTCAAGGGCGATATCGCGCGCCACGACGACAGCGCACGGCTCATCTTCGATGACTATCCGCGGATCGACCTCGACGAACCGCTGGCCGACCTGCCGATCGAAACACGCGGACCCGAAGACCTTGCGATCCTGCGGCCCGCAACCGATGCGCAATACGATCCCGTTACCATCGGCAGTGCGACGATAGAGGGCGATGGCGTGGTTTTCGTCAAATGCTGAGGTCAACTCTGGCGTGAGCACTCGGCCTCCGCGATAGGGGCGGTATGCGGGCGATCGAAACCGATCTTTGGCAACGTCTCGACAGCTACGAGATCGGCCCGGCGCATTGCGCGTTCACTTTTGCCCAGCGTCTGGCGAGGGAGAACCGCTGGGACCCTGCCTACGCGGATCGCGTGCTTACCGAATACAAGCGCTTCTGCTGGCTCGCCTGTGAGGCTGGGCACGAGGTCACCCCGTCCGATGCGGTCGATCAGGCCTGGCATCTTCACCTGACCTATAGCCGCGATTACTGGGACCGTTTCTGCGCAGACATCCTGCGCCAGGCTCTGCACCACGGGCCAACGGCTGGCGGCACGACCGAGCGCACGCGCTATTACGATCAGTATGCACAGACGCTCGCCAGCTACGAAGCGCATTTCGGCGAGGCGGCGCCTGACGACATCTGGCCGGGCGCCCATCGCCGCTTCGTGGTCGATCCGCGCGCCGTGCGGGTCAATCCGGCGGATGTTTTCATCCTGCCGCGCCGCCAAGCCTATGGTCTCGCCGGGGCGATCGCGGTAGCATTCGCGGCGCTGCTGCTGATGGCGGCCATGTGAGAAGGGGCGCATGATGGAACTGGGCTTGTCGCAATATGATGCGGGCGATTTCCTGCTAGCCTATTGCGCGCTGATCGTGGTCGGCTGGCTGCTGGCGCTCATCGTGCCGATGCTCCTGCGTCCGGTCGGCGAACCCGGCATCCCCCGGACCGCAGGGCAATATGCCGCGCTGGCGAGCGGGAAGAGCCGCTATGCCGAGGCGATCATGGCGGATCTGCTCGCCTCCGGTCGGCTGGAGATGGAGGGCAAGCGCTTTCATGTGCGCGACCGGCAGGTGGCAAGCGGTGGCGCGGAAACGCGGCTGATGTCGCTGGGCGATTCCTTCGGCTGGAAGAGCTTCGTTCGCGCGGTGGACGATGGCTATCGCGTTGATCGCGATACGCTGGTCGAGGCGGGGCTGCTCAACGGATCGGGCCAGGCCCTTCCGGTCCGGCTGATCGCGGTGGTGCCGATGGTGCTGATCCTTCTACTGGGCCTCTACCGCTTTCAGGCAGGCAATGCGCTTGGCGAGCCGGTCGCCATCCTCGCGGTGCTGATGGCGGTGGGCGGGGTCGTCATCGCCTGGCGGTTGCTCGCAGGGCTGCGCCGGACGCGCGAGGGCGAGCGGGCACTGAAGGATGCGCGGCAGGAGAATGTCGGGCTGAGGCGCGCGCCGACGCGCGATCAGATGGGGCTTGGCGTCGCAATCTTCGGCACCGCCGTTCTCGCGGGTACGCCGTTCGACCCGCTCCACGCGATGCGCCATGGCAGCGGCGGTGATGCCGGTGCCGCGGCCGGTGACGGCGGTGATGGCGGATCGGGCTGCGGCGGCGGCGGTGGCTGCGGCGGTTGCGGGGGATGATATGGCCGATCCATCAAACCGAAGTCGATTCGGTCATCGGTCGTATTTTTGTTGATGATCGCGCCAGTTGTTCTGGCTTCCGCATGGTTCATCTATCGGGTTGTTGTTTTCCTCTGGTCCCGAAAATGATCATTGTCCCCATTATCCCGAGCCACAGCCCGCGGTCTTTCCCGACCCGGTGGGCTGCTTGCTGCGTCGGTCGCGCCGACACCTAGAGCAATCTTAGAAATCCCTGCCGTGACTCTGGTGTCGAATGGAACCTGTCACGCGGTTCGATGGCTCGCTTGACCCTCGGCGGGGGTTCGATAGGTTTCCCGTGCGTTTCGAAGGGGGTTATGGAATGAGAAAACCGATCTACTCTGCAATGGCTGCGCTGTCTCTTTCGATGACCACCGCAGCGGGCGCGCAAATAGAGCAGGCCAGCGAAGCGCCCTATGCCTTCACTGCGGACTATTTCGTTGGCGAGTGGGTCGATGGGGATTCCTGTGATGTCGACCGGCTGGTTATGCGCGCCGATGGAACTCTCATTGCACCGACCGGCGGGAGGTCCACATGGTCGCTCGACGGCAACCGGCTGACCTTCGGCACGGGTGAGGGCGCATCGTCCTTCACGGTCCAGCCCATCAACCGCGATTTGGTTTACCTGTTCTTAGACAACGGCAATATGGGATATTCGCGGCGCTGCTGAGCTTTGCTGCTGAATTTCGGTTCGCATTGATCTATTGGCGGCGGCGATGACCTTTGCTGCCACCGTCTTGACCCTCTACCCGGAGATGTTTCCCGGTCCTCTCGGCGTGTCGCTTGCGGGGCGGGCGCTTCGCGAGGGGGCGTGGTCGCTCGATACCGTGCAGATCCGCGACTTCGCGACCGACAAGCACCGCACGGTGGACGATACGCCTGCCGGGGGCGGGGCGGGCATGGTGCTCAAGTGCAATGTGCTGGCGGCGGCGTTAGATTCGATCCACTCACCCGGCCCCGCTCTTGCTGAGCCTCTCGAAGCATCGCCCTTTTCTCCGGATCAGACCTACGAAGTGAGGGGCGGCCCTTCGACAAGCTCAGGGCGAGCGGGCATAATCCCCGTCCTCGCCATGACCCCGCGCGGCAAGCCGATCACGCAGGAGCGTATCCGCGAAATCGCGGAAGGCCCCGGCGTCACCATCCTGTGCGGGCGGTTCGAAGGCTTCGATGAGCGGCTGTTCGAGGCGCGCCCCGAGATCGAAGAAGTCAGCCTCGCCGACATCGTCCTGTCGGGCGGAGAACCGGCGGCAATCGCCATACTCGATGCTTGCATTCGGCTGCTTCCCGGAGTAATGGGCGCGGCTTCAAGCGGGGCGGAAGAGTCGTTCGAGGACGGCCTTCTGGAATACCCGCACTACACCCGACCTCAGGAATGGGAAGGGCGCACGATCCCCGAAGTGCTGCGATCGGGGGATCATGCGAAGATCGCGGCGTGGCGAAAAGCCCAAAGCGAAGAGATGACACGGTTACGCAGGCCGGATTTGTGGGAGCGCCACACTGGTGCTCCGGTCCAGTCTGCCTCTGGCGCGCAGCGAGAAACGAAGGACGATTAGGCATGAACCTGATCCAGACACTCGAAGCCGAAGCGATTGAAAATCTCGGCAAGGATATTCCGGAATTCCGCCCCGGCGACACCGTGCGCGTCGGCGTGAAGGTCGTCGAAGGTACGCGCGAGCGTATTCAGAACTTCGAAGGCGTCGTGATCGCGCGTTCGAACCGCGGCATGGGTTCCAACTTCACCGTGCGCAAGATGAGCTTCGGCGAAGGCGTGGAGCGCGTATTCCCGCTCTACTCGCCGATTGTCGACAGCGTGACCGTGGTCCGCCGCGGCGTCGTGCGTCGCGCGAAGCTCTATTATCTGCGTGGCCGCACCGGCAAGAGCGCGCGTATCGCCGAACGTCGCGACACGCGCCCGGCCAAGGAAGCGCCGAGCCAGAAGGCCGACTGAGGCTTTCTGCCAGCATTGGTTTGACGAAAAGGCGCTGCGGTCTAGAACCGCGGCGCCTTTTCTTTTGTCTGTTTACGAGGGATCGCCCACCAAATGCGCCACCTGCTCGCTGCCGCCGCCATTCTGGCCCTTGCAACCCCGCTCGCGGCGCAGGAAAGCGAGGATATGACCACCGAGACCACGCAGAGCGCCGACCTCACCTTCGAACGCGTGTTCGCCAGCCCAAGCCTCGACGGGCCGAGCCCGCGGCAGGCAAAGCTCTCGCCCGACGGGCGCTACCTCACCCTGTTGCGCAATCGCGAAGATGAGCGCGAGCGGTACGACCTGTGGGGCTACGACCGCGAGAGCGGCGAATGGACCATGCTGGTGGACAGCGAGAAGCTCGGCTCGGGCCGCGAACTCTCCGAAGACGAAAAGATGCAGCGCGAACGTGCGCGGGTCGGCAACCTGCGCGGCATCATCAGCTATCAGTGGAATTCCGATGGCTCGGGCGTGCTCGTCCCGCTCGACGGCGATCTCTACCTTGCGAAACTGGACGGCACCGTCACGCGCCTCACCGATACCGAAGAGAGCGAGCTCAACCCCAAGCTCAGCGAGGAGGGCAATTACGTTTCCTTCGTGCGCGACCGGCAGCTGTGGGTCGGCCCGGTCGGTGGGGACGCGAAGCCGATCACCCCCAAGGAAGGCGAACTGATCCGCTGGGGCGAGGCGGAATTCGTCGCGCAGGAAGAAATGTCCCGGATGGACGGGTACTGGTGGAACCCGGACGATACGCGGATCGCGGTCCAGCGGACCGACGAGGCACCCGTAGGCGTCGTCACCCGCGCGGCGATCGGCGCAACGGGCACCAAGGTGTTCGACCAGCGCTACCCTGTGGCAGGCAGCGACAATGCCCGCGTCGAGCTGTTCGTGATGGACCCCGACGGCGGCAATATCATCAAGGCCGACCTCGGCCAGGACCCGGACATCTACCTTGCCCGGGTCGACTGGGCGCATGACGGATTTCTCTACGTGCAGCGGCAGAACCGCGAGCAGACCGTGCTCGAACTGCTCGTGGTCGATCCCGCCACCGGCAGCAGCGAAGTGATCCTGACCGAAAAGGCGGCGATCGAGGATTACTGGATCAACCTTGGCGACGACTATCGCTTCCTGAAGGATGGAACGCTGCTGTGGTGGTCCGAGAGCGACGGCTACGGCCACCTCTACCGCCGCACGCGCGAAGGGCCGGTGCAACTGACCAGCGGCGAGTGGGTGGTCACCAAGCTGGTCGGGGTGAACGAGAACACCGGCGATGTGTTCTTCACCGGCACGAAAGACAGCGTGCTAGAACAGCACGTGTACCGCCTCAACATGGCATCGCCCGGCGAGATCACGCGCCTGACCGAGCGCGGCTTCACCCACTCGGCAAGCATGGACAAGGACGCGCAGACGCTGCTCATCAGCCGATCCTCGCCCGGTCAGCCCACCCAGAGCTATCTTGCCGATACGAATGGTGAGCGGCTCGCCTGGGTGCAGCAAAACGCGCTCGACGCGGATCATCCCTACGCCCCGTATCTCGCCAGCCACGTAATGCCCGAATACGGAACGATCCCGGCCGAGGACGGCACGCCGCTGCATTACATGATGCTCAAGCCCGAAATGGAGCCGGGCAAGCAGTACCCCGTTTTCATCATGCACTATGGCGGGCCCGGGCCGCAGATCGTCGACCGCGGCTGGAAGGGCGCGCTGGCGCAGGCCATCGTCGACAAGGGCTACATCTATTTCGCGATGGACAATCGCGGCTCGGCCAATCGCGGAGTTGAGTTCGAACAGCCGATCTACCACGCGATGGGCGGCGTCGAAGTGCGCGACCAGAAGGCGGGGGCGGAGTTTCTCAAGACGCTCGACTTCGTCGATCCGGACAAGCTGGCGATTTACGGCTGGTCCTATGGCGGCTATATGACGCTCAAGCGTTTGCAGGCCGATCCGGGGCTCTATGCCGCAGGTATCTCGGGTGCGCCGGTGACGCGCTGGGGCCTCTACGACACGCATTATACCGAGCGTTTCATGGGCGATCCCAACGTGGTGCCCGAAGCCTACGAAGCCGCGAGCGCGATCCCCGACGCCAGGAAGATCACCGATCCGCTGCTGCTGATCCACGGCATGGCCGACGACAACGTGGTGTTCGAGAATTCGTCCGAGCTGATCTCGGTCCTGCAGGAAGGCAACGTGCCGTTCGAGATGATGCTCTACCCCGGCTACACGCACCGCGTTTCCGGCGAAAACATCAGCCCGCACCTGTGGAACACGATCTTCCGCTTCCTCGAAAGCCATGAGGTAACGCCGCCGGAGTAAGACCCGCATGAACGGGAGGGCATCGGCCGACGCGCAGCTCGGGCTAGCCGCCGTATGGGCGATTGCGGTCGGTGGGATGGTCGGCGGCGGGATTTTCTCTACCCTTGGCGTCGTCATCTCTAGCGCCGGGCACTGGGCCGCGCTCAGCTTCGTGCTTGGCGGGTTGGTCGCCTATGCCACCGGCCACAGCCTTGCCGCGCTGACGGTGGAGAAGGACGAGGCCGGCGGCATCTACACCTTCTTGCGCGATCTCGGGTTCACCGGCCTCGCCCGCGGGTCGGCGTGGGTTTTGCTGGCTGGTTATGTGCTGACCTGCGCGGTCTATGCCTATACCTTCGGCGCATATCTGGGGCAGGCGATTGGCGGGCCATCGTGGCTTCCGCCGGCGATGGCATCTGCGGTGATCCTGGCGATGACCGGCATCAACCTGCGCGGTGCAGGGCAGGCGGCGGGGGTGGAAATCGCCATCGTGGTGGTGAAGCTCGCCATCCTCGCCGCGCTTGCCGCATTCGGTCTTGCGCAGTTCGAGGCGGAGAAGCTCTCCATCGCCCAGCAACCCGGCCTGATCGGTATTGTGATCGGCGCGGCGTCGGTGTTTATGGCTTACGAGGGGTTCGAACTGCTCGCCTACGACTACGACGAGATGAAGGACCGCAAGCGGGTGATGCGGCGGATCATGCCGCTCGCCATCGGCAGCGCGGCGCTAATCTATGTCCTCGTTGCGTTGGCGGTGCCGATGCTGACGGGCACGCAGGCGGTGATCGAGGATGGCGAGGTCGCGCTGTCGCGGGCCGGGCAGGCGGCGCTCGGCACGCCCGGTCTGATCGCGGTGACCATAGCGGCGGCGCTTTCCACCGCCAGCGCGATCAACGCAACGCTATTCAGTTCGGCGCGGCTGGCGCGCGAGGTGGCACAGGATGGTGGCTTGCCCGGCGCGCTGGGGCGCGAGAACTCGGAAGGGTCGCCGTCCTGGGCGGTGCTGCTACTGGCGGCAGGCGCGCTGGCGCTGGCGGTGATGGGCGGGCTGGACGGGCTGGTGAGCGGGGCCAGCGTCGTCTTTCTGCTCGTCTTCGGTACGCTCAACGCGCTCGCGGTGAAGGAGAATGTCGGCAAGCGGTGGATCACGCTGCCGGGCGCGGTGCTCGCCCTCGGGGCGTTGGCGGTGCTGGTGCTGCACATGCTCGAGGTGATTTGAGCCCACAATCGCTTGCGACGTGCGCCGCTCGGCCCCATGTGGCAGTGCAGCACGCACAGGAGTGATTGATGGGTTACAAGGTCGCCGTAGTCGGCGCGACAGGCAATGTCGGACGCGAGATGATGCAGGTGCTGGCGGAGCGCGAGTTTCCGATCGACGAGATCGTGGCGCTGGCCAGCTCGCGCAGCCATGGCACAGAGATCGAGTTCGGCGACACCGGCAAGATGCTCAAGTGCAAGAACCTCGAGCATTTCGACTTCACCGGGTGGGACATCGCGCTATTTTCCGCAGGCGGCTCCATCGCCAAGGAATATGCGCCCAAGGCGGCGGCGGCGGGCTGCGTGGTGATCGACAATTCCTCGCACTTCCGGATGGACCCCGACGTGCCGCTGATCGTGCCCGAGGTGAACCCCGACGCGATCGACGGCTATACTGCGAAGAACATCATCGCGAACCCCAATTGTTCGACCGCGCAGCTGGTCGTTGCACTCAAGCCCTTGCACGATGCCGCGGGGATCAAGCGGGTGGTCGTCTCGACCTATCAGTCGGTTTCCGGCGCGGGCAAGGAAGGCATGGACGAGCTGTTCCAGCAGAGCCGCGCGATCTTCGTCGGCGATCCTGTCGAGCCAGCCAAGTTCACCAAGCAGATCGCCTTCAACGTGATCCCGCATATCGATGTCTTCCTCGACGATGGATCGACCAAGGAAGAATGGAAGATGGTGGTCGAGACCAAGAAGATTCTCGACCCCAAGGTAAAGCTGACCGCCACCTGCGTGCGGGTGCCGGTGTTCGTCGGCCATGCCGAGGCCGTCACCATCGAATTCGAGCGCGAGCTAAGTGCGCAAGCAGCCCAGGACATCCTGCGCGAGGCGCCGGGCCTGATGCTGGTCGATAAGCGCGAGGACGAAGGTTACATCACCCCGGTGGAATGCGTGGGCGACGGCGCGACCTATATCAGCCGCGTGCGCGAAGATGCGACGGTCGAGAACGGCCTCAATCTGTGGTGCGTCTCCGACAACCTGCGCAAGGGTGCCGCGCTCAACGCGGTGCAGATCGCCGAACTGCTGGGCCGCCGCCACCTCAAGAAGGGCTAGGCAATGCTCGGCCCGGATCCCGAGCAGCAGCGCCGCATGGCCAGCGAGATGGACGCCTCGCTCGAACAGATCGAGCGTGAAACGTCCGCCTTCATGAAGCGGTTGGTTGTGCGCTGGGCGATCCGCTGGGCAGTCGCATTCGCGATCATCTTTGCGCTGACCCGCATGGTCGACTGGCTCGACTGGCTGTGGTGGATCGCGGTGCCGATCGCGGTGCTCACGCTGGGGGTGCCGTTGCTGTTCCGCCGCTTCCTGATGAAGCGACTGGCGGGGATGCGCGGGCAGATGGGCGGCATGAGCGGTATGGGCGGCGGCGAGACCATCGATGGATCGTGGCGCGATGCCGAACGTCCGGGGCAGGATCGTTCGCCATCCACCGCCGACGTGGTCATCATCGACCAGCGTGATCCGGAGGAGGATGGAAGCGGCGGTGGGCGCTTGTGAAGCGCGCGAGCCTCTGACACTGTTCGTCCCCAAGCAATGTGTCGGCTTGGGCTTCGGTTTGGGAGAGTGAGATGAAGGCTCGGTTCGGTTTCGCATTGGTTGGTCTGGCGGCCTTCGCCCTTGCGGCTTGTGGCGACGGCGTGGAAGAACCGCAGCCGAGCGAGCCGCCGACCGCCGAGGAGATCGCGGCGCAAACTCCCAACGCACCCGAAAACCGCCCTGTCACACTGCGCGCGGACGGCCTGCTGATCGCCGCACCCGAAGCGGGCGGATCGGCCGTCGAGCTGAGTTTCGGCGCACCCCAGGATGCGGTGGTCGAGCAGCTGACGATGGTCTTCGGCGGGCCGCAATTCGCGACCAACGAGGAATGCGGTGCCGGCCCCATCACCTTTGCCACCTTCGGCGATTTCGCCGCGCTGTTTCAGGATGAGAGCTTCGCCGGCTGGTCGGTCACCGGGCCGAGCGAGCGGGCCGATTTCACCGGTCCCGACGGCGTCACCATCGGCATGGCGGGCACCGACCTGCGCAAGCTGGCAACTTACGATGCCTTCGAAGACAGCACGCTGGGCGAGGAATTCATGCTCGGCGATGGCGAAATGGCTGTGTCCGGATTGGTCGAGGACAACCAGGTCGCCACCCTGTGGGGCGGCGTCTCCTGCAATTTCCGTTGATAGTTTCATGACGACCGAACATTTCCGTTCCTTCGACGGCACGAAACTGGCCATCCATCGCATGGGGGAAGGGCGGCCGTTCGTCCTGCTGCACGGCCTGTTTTCGAGCGCGGACATGAACTGGATCAGGTTCGGTCATGCCGCGCGGATTGCCGAGCAGGGCTTTGAAGTGTGCATGCTCGATTTCCGTGTCCACGGGCAGAGCGAGGCGCCGCGCGCTCCCGATGCCTACCCGTCCGGCGTGCTGGTCAAGGACGTCGCCGCACTGATCGAGCATCTCGGCCTGACCGACTACGATCTGGGTGGGTTTTCGCTTGGCGCGCGCACCGCGATCCATGGCGTCGCCTCGGGCACGCTGAAACCGCAGCGACTGATCCTTGGCGGAATGGGGATCGACGGGCTTTCGCAATGGGAGAAGCGCGCAGCGTTCTTCACCCGCGTGATCGACGAATTCGACGCCATCCCGAAAGGCGATCCGGCCTATTTCTCGATGCAGTTTCTCAAGTCGCAGAAGGTCGATCGCATTGCTGCACGGCTGTTGTTGGGCAGCATGGAAGATCTCGACCCGGCCCAGCTCGCCAGTATTACCTGCCCCACGCTGGTGGTGTGCGGCGATGAGGACCGCGACAACGGCTCCGCGCAGGAGCTGGCCGAAGGCCTGCCCGACGCGACCTATGTCGAGGTCCCCGGCACGCACATGAGCAGCGTGACGAAGCCCGCTCTGAGCGAGGCGATGGCCGATTGGCTGGGCCGTACCGTCGCCTGACTCGCGCGCTTGCTATTACCCCGCGTGGAGTTAGTTTCGCGGCCAATCGCAAACCCTACGACAGGATGCCGCTCATGAAGCTTTTCTCCGTCTCGCTCGCCGCGATCGCTGCGGCGACGCTCGCCACTCCGGCGCTGGCCGATCATCACGGCGGCAGTGAAACCGAAGCGGCGATGGCCGAATACCCGATGACGCCGCAGGGCGCGGCGGACTGGGTCGCGATGGTCGAGCAGACGCTGTTCGATTATTCGGTCGAGGCATCGCGCGTCTACTGGGTCAACGCGACCTATATCACGCCCGATACCGATGCGCTGGCAGCCAAGGTCGGCGCGCAAGGCACCGAGATGAGCGTGAATTATGCGCTCGACGCGGCGAAGTACGCGCAGGTCGACGGGCTCGACCCGGAAGTCGCCCGCAAGCTCGATATCCTGCGCAACGGAATCGTGTTGCCCGCGCCGACCGCCGATGGTGCGGCGACCGAACTGAACGAGATCGCGACCAGCCTCAACAGCCAGTACGGCAAGGGCAAGGGCATGCTCAACGGAGAGGAAATCAACGGCTCGGATATCGAGGCGGAGATGGGCAACCTCGAACGCACCCCCGCCGAGCTCGCAGAGATGTGGGCAAGCTGGCACACCAATGTCGGCGCGCCGATGAAGGACGATTATGCCCGCATGGTCGAGATCGCCAATGCCGGCGCCAAAGAGCTGGGCTTCGACAATGTCGGCACCATGTGGCGCTCGGGATACGACATGCCGCCGGAGGAATTTTCGGACGAGCTGGAGCGGATGTGGCAAGAAGTCGCGCCGCTCTACCAGTCGCTTCACACCTATGTCCGCGCCAAGCTGAACGAGAAGTACGGCGATGCCATCCAGCCCCCGACCGGGCCGATCCGCGCGGACCTGCTGGGCAATATGTGGGCGCAGGAATGGGGCAATATCTACCCGCTGGTCGCGCCCGAGGGTTCCGGCGATCTCGGCTACGACATCGGCGACCTGCTGACAGCGCAGGGCAAGGACCCGATGGACATGGTGAAAATCGGCGAGGGCTTCTATTCCTCGCTCGGCTTCGAGCCGCTGCCCGAAACCTTCTGGGAGCGTAGCCAGTTCACCAAGCCCGCCGACCGCGAAGTCGTCTGCCACGCGTCGGCCTGGGACGTCGACAACAAGGACGATATCCGCATCAAGATGTGCATCAAGGTGAATGCGGACGACTTCGTCACCATCCATCACGAGCTTGGCCACAACTATTACCAGCGCGCCTATAACGAACAACCCTATCTCTACCTCAACGGCGCGAATGATGGCTTCCACGAAGCGATCGGCGATTTCATCGCACTGTCGATCACCCCCGAGTATCTCGTCCAGATCGGCTTGCTCGATCGCGCGGACGTGCCGAGCGCGGACAAGGACATCGGTTTGCTGCTGCGTCAGGCGATGGACAAGGTCGCGTTCCTGCCGTTCGGCCTGCTGGTCGACAAATGGCGCTGGGGGGTCTTCGATGGCTCGATCACTCCGGCGGATTACAACACCGCATGGCATGATCTGAAGCGCGAATATCAGGGTATCACCCCGCCGGTGGATCGCCCCGATGACGCCTTCGATCCGGGCGCAAAATATCACATTCCGGGCAACACGCCCTACACGCGCTATTTCCTCGCGCGGATCCTCCAGTTCCAGTTCTACAAGGCGGCGTGCGATCAGGCGGGCTGGGAAGGCCCGCTGCATCGCTGCTCGTTCTACGGTAACGAAGAAGTCGGCAAGAACCTCGACGCGATGCTCGAAATGGGTGCCAGCAAGCCGTGGCCCGACGCGCTGGAAGCCTTCACCGGCAGCCGCGAGATGAGCGGCGAGGCGCTGGTCGAGTATTTCGCACCGCTCAAGGCATGGCTCGACGAGCAGAACGAGGGCAAGCCGAGCGGATGGTGATCGGAAATTCTGCCTGGCATCGAGCGGTTTCCAGCCTGTGATCACCGTCGGATGGCGTGAACTGGTCAATTTGCCTGATCTGGGCCTGAAAGGCGTGCCCGCGAAGATCGACAGCGGCGCGCGTACCTCTTCGCTGCACGGCATCGTGCTCGACGAGTTCAAGCGCGACGGCGAAAAGTTCGTCCGTTTCGAGGTGTTCTTTCCCGGCACCAAGGTGATGCAGGTGTGCGAGGCGGTGCATGTCGATGTGCGCGGGATCACCAGCTCGAATGGGGAGACGCAGCTGCGCTATGTCATCAAGACCCCGCTGCAGATCGGCGAGTTGAGCTTCCGGGCAGAGATCAGCCTTGCCGATCGTAGCGACATGAAGTTCCCGATGCTGATAGGAAGGAGCGCGCTCAGGCGACGCTTCCTCGTCGACTCGGGCAATTCCTGGCTCCAGTCCTCCGGTCGAGAACCGGTGAAAGGCCATAAACCATGAGTACCCCCATGAAGATCGCCATGCTGGCGCGTAATCCGAACCTCTATTCGCACAAGCGTCTGAAGGAAGCGGCAGAGGCGCGCGGCCACTCGCTCGATATTCTCAACACTACCCGGTGTACCGTGCATATCGCGAGCCACCGGCCCGAGGTCTATTATGACGGAGAACCGTGCATCGGCTATGATGCGGTCATCCCGCGCATCGGGGCTTCGGTCACCAATTACGGCCTCGCCATCCTGCGCCAGTTCGAAATGCGCGGCTGCTGGCCGCTGAACGAAAGCGTCGCCATCGGGCGCAGCCGGGACAAGCTGCGTTCGATGCAGATCTTTGCCAAGCACGGCCTCGGCCTGCCGCTGACCGCCTATGCCAACGACCCCAAGAAGGCGGAGGAAATCATCCGCGCGGTCAAGGGCCCGCCGGTGGTCATCAAGCTGCTGGAAGGCACGCAGGGCATCGGCGTGGTGCTGGCGGACTCGATGTCGAGCGCGAAGTCGGTGATCGAAGCGTTTCGCGGCGCCAACGTGAACATCCTGGTGCAGGAGTTCATCAAGGAAGCGGGCGGCACCGATATCCGCGCGCTGGTGGTCGGCGGCAAGGTGGTCGCGGCGATGAAGCGCACCGGCGCGCCGGACGATTTCCGGTCCAACCTGCATCGCGGCGGCAGCGCCCAGCTGATCAAGATCACCCCCGAGGAACGCAGCACTGCCGTGCGCGCGGCCAAGCGCATGGGGCTGAACGTGTGCGGGGTCGACATGCTGCGGTCCAATCACGGGCCGGTCATCATGGAGGTGAACTCCTCTCCCGGCCTCGAAGGAATCGAGGCCGCGACGGGCAAGGACATCGCGGGCCAGATCATCGAATTTATCGAAAAGAGCGCCAAGATCGGGGCGACGAAGACGAAGGGCGCGGGTTGAACGCCGCAGCTGCAAGGGGGAATCCAATGCGTAAATCGGCACCCACAGGCCTGCTGTTGGTTGGCTTGGCTTCCCCGGCGATGGCGCAGACGCCGCCATCGATGGTCGGCGCCCACGATCCGGCATCGATCGTCGCGGCGCTGAAGATGGGCGGTTACAAGGCCGAACTGGATACGGACGGTTCCGGCGATCCCATGATCAGCACCGAGTTCGCGCAGATGCCCTCCTACATCCATTTCTATGGCTGCAATGCCGAACATGTCGAGTGCACCTCGCTCATGTTCGCGACCGGATTCGACCGGGAGACGCAATGGGATGCGGCATCCGCGATCGAGGTGAGCAAGAATCTGCGCTTCGCGGCGATCTGGCTCGACGACGAGGGCGATCCGTTTATCTCGTGGGACGTGGTCACCGGACGCGAAGGTGTCCCGGTGGGCACCTTCTCCACCGCCGTCCGGATGTATGTCGATACGGTCGATAGCGTGGCCGACATCGCCTTTGCACAGCAACGCGGGGAATAGGGCGTGCGTCGACAGCGACGCGTTGGATGATGCGGGCGGGTTGGCCATTCTATCCCGGCGCGCGTGACGACCGGGGCCCCGGTCGGGCAGTGAGAGTCTTCTGTGCCCGATGGATCGCAGCGGGTTCGGCGCTTGTGCTGGCATCTCCCGTCAGCGCGACCTGGACGATCGTTGCGGTCGATCCGGAAACCCAGGAAGTGGGCAGCGCCGGTGCATCATGCACGGCCTTCGTCGCGGGTGTAGCGCGGTTGGTGCCAGGGCACGGGGCCGTTGTCGCGCAGGCGAGAAGCAACATGGAGGCGAAGGAAAAAGCGGCCGATATGATGGCCCTCGACCGGCCCATATCCGCGATCCTCGCGACCATCACCGATCCCGCGTTCGACACCATGGCGCAAGACCAGCAATACGGGCTCGCCGTGTTGCGCGATGAGGGAGAGGTGCCCGGTGCGGCTGCTTTCACCGGCAGCGAAACCCACGCGTCACGCGGGCAGATCGTAGGTCGGCGGTTTGCCGTGCAGGGCAACATTCTCGCCAATGATCGGGTCGTGCAGGCCAGCTACGATGCCTATCTGCACGCCGAAGCGGGGGGCTTGCCCTTGGCCGAACGGCTTATGCGCGCGCTCGAAGCAGGTGCCCACGCGGGCGGCGATCGACGATGCGGGCCGGAAAAGACGGCGCAGTCGGCGTATCTTGGCGTGGGTGTACCGTCCGACACGTTGCGTGAGCTGAGCCTCAAGCTCATTGTCGGTACAAACCGGGAGCGACGAGAACCCGGTGGTCGAGCTCCGCAGGCGCTACCAGGAAAGCTTGGAACTACGCTGACAGGACGGCTCAGGTCAGCTGCGCGAAGGCCATCAGCAGCCCGATGCCTGCGATCACGCTGGTGAAGATGCCGAGCGCGCGCGAGCGGATCCAGCCTGCCACTCCGATCGAGCCCAGCATCGCGGCGATGCCGAACATGAAGCTGATCGCAATGGTCACCTGGAGGCTCGCCAGCGGGGTTTCCCTGATCGTCGTCGGCGCGTTCGGATGCAGCGCGAAGCTGATCGAGACGGCGGAGGTCAGGCAGATGATGAACGCCACCGCCGCGAAGGCCGAGGCGCCGATGGCGATCCGCGCAAAGATGCCCGGCTTGGCCAGCGTCAGCAGCGTGACGAAAATGGTCGCCGAAAATCCGCCGAGGAACGAACACACGCCGATCATCATGTCGGCGAGCGCGAGCTGGTAGGCGGGATCGAGCTGGACCATCGTCTTTTCCGTCAGGCGCGACCTACCTGAAGGCAGGTTCGTTGAACGCGCGCAGCTTGCGTGAATGCAGGCGCTGGCCTTCCTTCCGCAGGTGGCGGCAGGCGGCGATGCCGATCTGCAGGTGCGCGGCGATCGCCTCTTCGTAGAACGTGTTCGCCTGCTTGGGCAGCTTGATCTCGCCATGCAGCGGCTTGTCGCTGACGCATAGCAGCGTGCCATAAGGCACCCGGAAGCGGTAGCCCTGGGCGGCGATGGTCGCGCTCTCCATGTCGATCCCGACCGCGCGGCTGAGCGAGAAGCGCTTGGCCGACAGGGCATAGCGCAATTCCCAGTTGCGGTCGTCGGTCGTCACCACCGTGCCGGTGCGCAGCCGCTGCTTGAGATCGCTGCCATGCCTGCCCGAGACTTCCTCGGCAGCGGCGGCGAGCGCCTGCTGCACTTCGGCAATCGCAGGCAGAGGGATCTCGGGCGGCAGCACCGGGTCGAGCACGTGGTCGTCGCGCAGGTAGGCATGGGCGAGCACGTAGTCGCCGATCTTCTGGCTGGCGCGCAGGCCGCCGCAATGGCCGATCATCAGCCACGCCTCGGGCCGCAGCACCGCAAGGTGATCGCAGATCGTTTTCGCATTGCTCGGCCCGACGCCGATATTGACCAGGGTTATCCCGCCGCCGTCCTTCCCGATCAGGTGGTATGCGGGCATCTGATGCCGTCGCCACGACGCGTCGGAGAGCTGATCCTTCGCATTCTCCGTCGGCTCGGTCAGGAAGAGCCCGCCCGGCCCTGCAAGCGCGCTGCACTCGTCCTCACCCAGCCGCTGGCCCGCCCAGTCCACGAATTCGTCGACATAGCGGTGGTAGTTGGTGAACAGGACGAAGCGCTGGAAATGCTCCGGGTCGGTGCCGGTATAATGCGCCAGCCGCGCGAGACTGAAGTCGGTGCGCAGACCGTCGAACAGCGAGAGCGGGATCATTGCATCCTCGTCCTCCAGTTCGATCCCGTCCGCCAGTTCGTCCCCGATATCGGCAAGATCGGTATGGGGGAAATGACGCGCGATTTCCTGCGGGCTCGTGCCCGAGAGCTTGGCCGTCGCCTCCCCGTCCAGCACGTAGGGGAAGGGGATTTCCTGGTCCGACGGCTGCACGTCGAGGTGGATCGCATAATCGCTCTCGATCAGCTCCAGCTGCGCGCGCAGGTAATCGCGGAATAGCGCGGGGCGCGTCACGGTGGTGGCATAGGTGCCAGCGCGGGCGAGGCGGCCGAAGGCGCGGCTGCGCGCGTCCTGCGGCTCGCTGCCGTCGTAATGCAGCAACAGGCGCGGATAGGTGTAGCGGCCCTCGCGTGCGCTGGCGGTGGGCAGGGCGCCGGTCTTGGCGAAGGCCACGATATCATCGCGCAGCGCGGTGATGGCGGTGTCGTATTGCGCTTCGAGCGCGTCGAGGGCTTGGTCGATGGTCAGCATGGCCGCGCGTCCTAGCGGCGTCGCATGATACCGCCAAGTGGCGATCGCGCTGAAGGGCATTCAGCGGCCGAACGAAAAAGGGCCGCTGCGCGTCGGGTGACGGCAGCGGCCCTTTGTTCCGGTATAAGCTGTTAGAGGCTTATTCGCTCTTGGGTTCGACCTCGTCCGAGCTCGTTTCCGGCTCGGTCGCTTCGATCAGCGACTCGGTGGTCGTCTGGTCTTCCGGGGTCGACACACCATCTTCCATCAGCTCGGCAGGGATTTCACCGGGTTCGAGCGTGGGGTCGATCTGGTTCTCGGCAGCCGCTTCTTCGATCTGCTTCTGGTCGTCTTCGAACATCTGGGCGAGGACGTCGACGCCCTGGCTCTGCAGTTCGGCTTCATCGTCCGAACGCGCGACGTTGGCCTTGACCGTCACGTGCACCTCGGGGTGCAGTGCCACGGTCACATCGTGCATGCCGATCACCTTGATCGGGCTGCCCATGATGACCTGCTTCTTGTCGACTTCGTGACCCTGGGCTTCGAGGCCCGCCACGATGTCACGCACGTTGACCGAACCGTACAGCTGGCCGGCGTTCGACGAGGCGCGGATCAGGACGATCTCTGCCCCTGCGATCTTCTCGCCAGCCTTCTCGGCTTCGCCACGACGTTCCGCGTTTTCCTTTTCGAGGCGTTCGCGGTTGGCTTCGAAGACCTTCTTGTTGGCAGAGTTGGCGCGCAGCGCCTTCTTCTGCGGCAGCAGGAAGTTGCGTGCGTAACCGTCTTTCACGGTCACAACGTCGCCGATGCTGCCCAGATTGCCGATACGTTCGAGGAGGATAATATCCATGGTGTCTCGCTCCTCTTACTTCACGACGTAGGGAAGAAGGCCGATGTGGCGCGCGCGCTTGATCGCCTTGGCGAGTTCACGCTGCTTCTTCGCGCTGACGGCGGTGATGCGGCTGGGCACGATCTTGCCACGTTCGGACATGAAGCCCTGCAGCAGACGCACATCCTTGTAGTCGATGACCGGAGCATTCTTGCCCGAAAACGGGCAGGTCTTGCGGCGGCGGAAAAACGGGCGGGCCATTAGTCGTCTCCCCGATCGGAGCGCTCGCGGCGCTTTTTGTTGTCGCGTTCGTTCTTGCGCATCATCGCGGACGGGCCTTCTTCCAGCTCGTCGACGCGGATCGTCATGTACCGAATGACGTCTTCGTTGATGCGGGTCTGCCGCTCCAGCTCGGCAACCATGCTGCCGGGGCCTTCGATGTTCAGCAGCACGAAGTGCGCCTTGCGGTTGCGGTCGATCTTGTAGGCGAGATTCTTGAGGCCCCAGGTCTCCGTCTTGGTGACCTTGCCTTCGTTCTTCTCGATGATCTCGGTGGCTTGCGCGGCCAGAGCGTCGACTTGCGACTGGCTCAAATCCTGGCGCGCAAGGAAAATGTGCTCGTAAAGAGCCATCCCTTGTCCTTTCACGTTGCTGCCGATCGCTGGCTTATCCCACGCGGATCGCGGGGCCCCTCCGGCTTTCTTGGTTTCCCCACTGCCAGCCGTCGCCGACAGCAGGGAAGCGGGCCACATAGCGGGATTGGCGGGTAATGCAAGGCTTCGCTTGCGAGCAATGCGGTGCCAAAGACGGTTCTGCCGCGTTGGCGTGGCATACGCACAAAGTGAAAAGGAATTGCAATGCCCGGTGGCCTCGCCGCTCTATTGGACGACGTATCGATTATCGCGCGCGCAGCGGCGGCTTCGGTCGACGATGTGGCGGCGGCTGCTGGCCGGGCGGGCACCAAGACCGCAGGCGTGGTGATCGACGATGCGGCCGTCACGCCCAGCTACGTCACCGGTTTCTCCCCGGCGCGCGAGCTGCCGATCATCTGGAAGATTGCGCTTGGCAGCATCAAGAACAAGCTGCTGATCCTGTTGCCCGGGGCCTTGCTGCTGAGCGAGTTCCTGCCTCAGGCGATCGTCTTCATCCTGATGCTGGGCGGCTGCTACCTTTCCTACGAAGGCGCGGAAAAGATCATCGAGAAGCTGACCGGCGCGAAGCACGGCGAGACGATCGAGGAGCCGATCAAGGACGAGAAGGCATTCGAGAAGAAGCGGGTCGATGGCGCTATCCGCACCGATCTGATCCTTTCGGCGGAGATCATGGCCATCACGCTGAACGAGGTGGCGGCGGAGACTCTCGTGACCCGGACATTCGTGCTGGCGCTGGTCGGCCTGGCGGTGACGGTCGGTATTTACGGCGCGGTGGCGCTGATCGTGAAGCTGGACGATATCGGCCTGCACCTGATGGAAAAGCCCGGCGATTTTGCGAAAAAGGTCGGCAAGCTGATGCTCAACGCGATGCCACATATCCTCACCATCCTGTCGGTCGTGGGAACGGCGGCGATGCTGTGGGTCGGTGGCGGGATCATCCTGCACGGCACGCACGAGCTGGGCTTCCACACGCTCTATGATGCGTCGCACGGGCTGGAGAATGCCGTGGAAAGCACGACCGGCGCGCTCGGCGGCATTCTTGGCTGGGTGACCTACGCAGCGGCCTCCGCGCTACTCGGGCTGGTGCTGGGCGCGGTGATCTTCCTCGTGCTGCACAAGGTCTTCGGCATGGGGCACGACGAAGAAGGTGGTGAGGGCGCGCACTAGGCGTCCGGCCCGGCCACCTTCGTCAGATCGGTCCCGCAGCGGCTGCACGTCTTGTTGGGCCACGGCAGCATAATGGCACCGCGAAAGAACAGGTTGCTGCGGCAGTTCGGGCAGTTGAAGCCGAGGATGCCGATATTGGCCATGAACAGGCCGAAGATGACGATCGCGAAGGCAATGCTCGAATGGCCGATCCATGCATCGACCGCAATGATGAACACCACGCCGATAGCAACTCCGACGAGCATCTTGAGCGCGTGGCGGCGGGCGGCTCGGTAGGCGGTCATGTAAGCTGCTCGTCGGTGAGATCGCGTCGACACTTCCAACACTCTGAGCGCGGCCACGGCCAGAAGAACCCGTACGCCCTGAAAACGCTGTAGCCGCAGTTCGGGCATACGTAGCTGTAGGTCCAAAGACCTAGACCGATCCATACGAGCGCGAACAATCCCCCAGCCCATTCGAAAGGAAGGAACCGGGTCGTGATGAGCATCCAAGGAATAAAGCAAACGAAAGCGAGAATGATGCGTTTCGCGTGTCTCTCGGCATTTTCGTAAACGCTCACCCCAGCCGCTCCTGCTCATATCTCGCAAACCTGCTTCAGGTATCGGCGCGAGTGCTCATGAAGGCAAGCTGGCTGCCTGTTCCCGCTAGCCATCCTGCGCCGCAGCCGCCCGGTCGAGCACGTCGAGCTGGGCCTTGTAGGTCGGGCAGTCGTAGTGCTGCTGGCCACTCATCCCCAGCGTCGTCCCGCCAAAATCCACCATGAAAGTATCGTCGCTCAGCCGTGCCTGCACCTTGTCGAGCACCCGGCAGCTCAGCCCGCCATAATAGGTCTGCGTGCGCGGGCTATCGATGACCGCCTGGTAGGCCGTCGTGTAGTGCGCGTGGGCTTGCTTGAAACGCTCGGGCAGGTCGACGAAGCCCTCTGCGGTGCAGGCATCCCAGTCGACCACACCGTCGATCGGCGGCCTGCCATAGGCGCACATCACCGATTTGATGGCGTCGGGGTCGGTGCCCGCAGCAAACAGCGCGTCGATATCCTGCTGGGAGAGTGCCGCTGCAATTGTGCGATGCGCGTACTCGCTGATCTCCAGCGAATAGGGCGTGAATGCGGAGCGGATCAGCGCATTCGACTCTTCGGCAGTGAAGTTTGCGTGGGCAGCTTCTTCGGTAAAGCCTTGGCCATCGGGCGAAATGACCATATCGGTGATGGTCTGCTGAGAGAGTTGTTCGAGCATGCGGGCCAGCGAAGAATCGGACACCGCGCGTTCGAAATGCTGGGTCTTTTGCCAGTTCTCCAGCGGCTCCTCGGCATTGCAGGCGGTCGTGGCGAGCAACAGTACCCCCGTCGCAGCCAGCGTTATCGCATGTCTCATCGTTTGCATCCCCCCAATTGCGGGGAGCCTAATGCGCCCCGCAGCACCCTGTCGATGAGGGCTGCGATGACAAATGCTGTCAGGTTTGCGCAGCTAACCGAGCCGGTCGAGCAGATCCTTTGCAAACACGCTCAGCGTATCGTCGCGCGCGCCCATCACGGCGATGCGGTCGCCGGGTTTCGCGTTCGCTACCAGCCAGTCGCCGCAGCCTTCGCGGGTGTTGATGCACATGGCTTTCCCGCCATTCTTGGCGATCAGGTCGACGATCCGCTCGCTACCTTCGGAGCGGTCGACCGTGCCGCCGAAATAGACCGGGTCGCACAGCAGGGTGACGTCTTCGGGACCGAGTTCGCGGGCGAAGGTCTCGGCCAGTTCGGCGCCCATCTGTTTGAGCGGGCCGTATCCGTGCGGCTGGAAGAACGCGAGCACGCGGCCCGGGTGGGACTTTAGCGTGCGCAGCGTGGCCGCCGCTTTCTCCGGGTTATGGCCGAAATCGTCGATCACCGTAACGCCCGAGGGGGAGGTGCCGACGATATCGAACCGCCGCGCCAGCCCCTTGAACTCGGCCAGCGCCGCGACCGCATCTGCCACCGGCACGCCCGCCGCATTCGCGCCCGCAATCGCGGCGAGCGCGTTCGAGAGATTGTGCCGCCCCGGCAGATTGAGCGTCAGCGCGTGCTGGCTATCGTCGCGCTTGTCGTGGACCATCGCCGCCTGCCGCGTCGGCCCCTCGGCCAGCGAACCCTCGACGATGCCGAGCGCGGCACAACCATTGGTCACGCCGAAGGTCAGCGGCGCATTGGCGTGGGCGACGAGGCGGAAGGCTTCCTCGTCGTCGGCATTCACCACGCCGCGCTCCGACGCTTCGAGGAAATCTCCGAACAGCTGACGCAGCTCGTCCATGCTCTTGTGATCGAGCGATACGTTCAGAAGGATGCCGACCGCAGGCTTGTACTGCGCGATGGAGCCATCGCTCTCGTCGACTTCGGAGACATACAGGTCCGCATCGCCGACCACCGCGCTGGCGAAGGGGCGGTCATCCGACACGAAGTTCTTCATCACCGCGCCGTTCATGATCGTCGGCTGCTTGCCCGCGTGGTGCAAAATCCAGCCGAGCATTCCGGTGACGGTCGATTTGCCGCTGGTCCCGGCCACCGCCACGCCGGTTTCGGCGGCGTTGAACAAAGCGGCGTTAAGGTCCGCGCGGGTCAGGCGAGGCAGGCCAAGCTCCTTGGCGCGCACGACTTCGGGCACGGTGTCCTCCACCGCGGCGCTGGCCACCAGCACCTGGCTTTCCGAGGTGATCCCGCTGCCGTCCTGCGGGAAGAGTTGAAAACCCTGGGCCTCCAGCGCGGCGAATTTCTCGGGAGTGCGGCCCTGGTCGAAACTTCGGTCCGACCCGGCCACTTCCGCGCCGCGCCCTTTGAGGATCGCCGCGAGCGGCTGCATTCCCGATCCGCCGATGCCGCAGAAGAACCAGGGGCGGGCTGTGAGGTCGGACGTGGGGTCGGGGAGGTCGGTCATCCGGCCTGCCTATTGTCATTGTACCAACTCGTCACCCCCGCGCAGGCGGGGGTCCCGCTTTTTCCCAGTCACCTTCGCTGAAGAGAGCGGGATCCCCGCCTGCGCGGGGATGACGGGGGTGCATTTGGCGGATACAACCGCGCAATGACACGCATCGCCATCTGCGCGCCCGCGACTGCAATCACGCCCGCTCATGCCGAGGCGATAGAGCGGCTCGTCACTGACGAATTCCCCGAGCACAGCGTCTATGTGCATCCCCAGTGCTTCGAAAGCTGGGGGCATTTCGCGGGCGACGATCTCACCCGCCTCACCGCGTTGGTCGAATGCGCCAATGACCCGAAATATGATGCGGTGTGGTTCGCCAAGGGGGGCTATGGCTCCAACCGGATCGCGCAGGCGGCGGTCGCGCGGATGAACGATGCGGCGCGCGAAAAGACCTATGTCGGCTTCTCCGACATGGGCTACATGCTCGCCGCGCTTTACCGTAACGGGATCGGACAGCCGGTCCATGGCCCCATGCCGGTCAGTGCGCGCAGCGAGCGCGGGCGTGAAGGCGTGCGCCGGGTGCTGCGCTGGCTCTCCGGCGATGGCAGCGGGCTGGAGCCGCATCTAGATGGCAAGACGCCGACGGTCGCGTTCAACCTCATCACGCTCGCCATGCTGGTCGATACGCCGCTGCTGCCCGATCTTTCGGGCCATGTCGTGATGGTCGAGGAGGTGAGCGAGCATCTCTATGCCGTCGACCGGCTGTTCTTCAGCCTTTCCAACACGTTGCCGCGCGTCGCGGGCCTGCGGCTAGGCGCGGTGACCAACGTGCCGGAGAACGACCGCGAATTCGGCCAGAGTGCGGAGGAAATCGCGCAATACTGGTGCGCGCGGGCGGGCATCCCCTACCTCGGCCGGGCCGAAATCGGGCACACGGTCAGCAACCGCATCGTCCCCTTCGGCCTTGCCAGCCCGGCGCGCGGTTCCTAGTCCCCGGCCCGACAAGGAGATTTTATGAGAGCTTTTATTTTCCCGGGGCAAGGGAGCCAGAAGGTCGGCATGGGTGCCGATCTTGCCGACGCCAGCGCCGCCGCGCGCGAAGCCTTTCAGGAGGTCGACGACGCGCTGAACCAGAAGCTGTCGACGATGATGCGCGAGGGGCCGGACTCCGAACTCACGCTCACCTCCAACGCCCAGCCCGCGATCATGGCCAATGCCATCGCCACGCTGCGGGTGCTGGAAACAGACTTCGGCGTGAAGCTGAAGGATGTAGGCAGCTGCGTCGCGGGCCATTCGCTGGGTGAGTACACCGCGCTGTGTGCGGTCAACGCCTACTCGCTGGCCGACACCGCCCGGCTGCTGCGCCTGCGCGGCATCGCGATGCAGGATGCCGTGCCGATCGGTGTGGGCGCGATGGCCGCGCTGCTGGGATCGGATATCGAGACCGCGCAGAAGGTCGCCGACGAGGCCGCCAACGGCCAGGTGTGCGAGATCGCGAACGACAATGATCCCTCGCAGGTCGTGCTCTCCGGCCATGCCGAAGCGATCGAGCGCGTGCTGAACATGGCCAAGGACCATGGCGTGAAGCGCGCGGTGCGGATCCAGGTGTCGGCGCCCTTCCACTGTTCGCTGATGAAGCCCGCCGCGCAGCGGATGGGCATTGCGCTGAAGGACAATGGCCCCTCGGCGATGGACCTGCCGCTTTATGCCAATGTCACGGCAGCCAAGGTCTCCGACTCGGCGGAGGAGCGCGACCTGCTGGTCGACCAGATCACCGGCCGCGTGCGCTGGCGCGAAAGCGTGCTCGCGATGCGCGCCGACGGGATCGAGCACTTCGTGGAACTGGGCGGCAAGGTGCTCGGCCCGATGGTGAGCCGGACGGACAAGGAAGCCAAGGTCGCCAGCTGCATCACCATGGAAGACCTCGAAGCGCTGGCGAAGGAGCTTTAGCGCACAGCGAACCCTCGCATTCCCGCTTGCCACGGGCCGCGGGAGGTGAGAGCCTTCCGGTCAGGGATGGAGGGCGAGCATGGGGCGGTTCGGCAATCTGGCTTCGGCGGCTTTCGCAGCGGCTTTCCTGTCCGCGTGTGCGACGCTTCCGGCGCCTCCTGACGACAGGTCGAGCGTCGCGATGTTCGAGAGCGATGCGCAGATCGACGCCTATACGCGCGCCCAAAAGCGCGAGGCCGAACGGGAGCGCAAGCGCCGCGAGCAATCCGGTTACGAAGACATGATCGTCGTCACGGGCTCGCGGATGGAAGCGGTCCCCATCACCAACGTCCAGGAACAGGGCGTCGACGAGGGCGGGATCGTCAAGGCCACGACCGACCACATCCTCGTCCTGCGCAAGGGGCGCTTGCACACGATCCGCCACGGCGGCGGTGCGCTGGAGGAAATCGATTCGATCGCGGTCTATCCGCCGGGCGACGACGACCCGGACGACACCTGGTACGACGAGATGCTGCTGTTCGGCGATGTCGTGGTCGTGATCGGCTATTCCTACGGCGAAAGCGGAACGGAAATCTCGCGCTTCTCGCTCTCGGAGGACGGCAGGCTCGCCTATCGCGATACGCATTACCTGCGCTCGGACGATTACTATTCCTCGCGCAATTACGCTTCGCGGCTCGTCGACGGGCACCTGCTGACCTACACGCCGACCGACTTCGGCACCGACTGGCGCGAGGAATTGCCGTATCTGGAGCGCAGGCAGGCGGACGGATCGCGCGTCCGGGTTGCCGGGCCAAGACCGCAGATCGGGATCGGCGACATCGCGCTGGCCAATCCCGATCCACGCTACGACATCCTGCACGCGATCACCTCCTGCGATCTTGCGCGCGAGGAGATGGCATGCACGACCCGCGCCGTCGTCGGCTCGTATTCGCGCAATTCCTATTTCAGCGCCGATGCCGCCTATGTCTGGACCGGAGGAGAATCGTGGAGCTACGCGGCGCGAGCTGCGGGCAAGGTCGATCACGCCGATACGCTCTACCGCATCCCCATGCGCGACAGCGAGCCGATGACCGCCGTTGCCGCGCGTGGCTCCCCGATAGACCAGTTCTCCTTCCTCGAAGACGCAGAGACCGGGAACCTGTTGGTGCTGCTGCGCGACGACGATCTGGGGGAGGGGATGTGGCAACCCGAGTTCAGCGATGGCGCGACATTTCTGGTCTCCATCCCGCTCGACGATTTCGGGGACGGTTCGGTCGAGGTGCCGCCGGGGGCATACCGCGCCTTGCCGACGCCCGAGGGGTGGCGCACGCAGAATCGCTATGTCGGGCGCTTCCTGCTCTATGGCGGCGGCTTTTACGGCGAGGAGGACGAGACGCCCGAGCTGTTCGTGGTGCCGCTCGACCGGCGCTGGGCGGAGCGGATTGCGCTGCCGCACAGGGTTTCGCGGATCGACCGGCTGGGCGAGGATGGCGTGGTAATCGGCCCCGGGCCGGACGATGCGCTCGGCTTTTCGACCATCGCGCTCGATGCGGAACGCCGTACCGCGACCGTGACAGACAGCTTCGCGCTCCCCTCTGCCGACGAGGGCGAGAACCGCAGCCATGCGTTCTTCTTCCGTCCGGATGCCGGGGATCCCGAAGGCTCCGATGGTGTCATGGCCTTGCCCGTCGCGCGCGAGCTGGACGGACTGGATCTCGAATTCCTCGGCTCCTCGTCCGAGATGTTCTTCCTGCGTCGGAATGCCGGCAAGCTCGCCCCGGCGGGAAGCCTTGCCGCCGTGCCGGACGAGCGCGTGATTTCCGCCGCGCAGGCGATGGAAGACGTGGAGGATTGCGAAGCCTTATGCATCGACTGGTATGGCAACGCGCGCCCGATCTTCATCGGCGATCGCATCTTCGCGCTGATGGGTTACGAGATCGTCGAGGGCCGGATGGTCGACGGAGAGATCGAGGAAGTCCGCCGGGTGGATTTCATGCCGCGCTAGCGCTTTTTGGCGCCGACCATTGACCATCGCTGCGCGGATCGCGAAGGCGTGATGGATATTGCACAGTTTGCGGAGAAGACCCCTTGTTCTCACTCGAAGGAAAAACCGCGCTCGTCACCGGCGCCAGCGGCGGGATCGGCTCGGCCATTGCGAAGGCGCTCGCCGCGCAGGGCGCCCGGTTGGCGCTCTCTGGCTCGAACGGCGACAAGCTGCGCGCCTTCCGCGACCAGCTCAACGACGAATACGCGCACGACAGCGGCGCGCATGTCGAGATCACCTGCGACCTTTCGAACGCCGAGAGCGTCGAGGAACTGGTGCCCGCCACGATCGACACGCTGGGCCAGCTCGACATCCTCGTGAACAATGCCGGCATCACGCGCGACAACCTTGCGATGCGGATGAAGGACGAGGAATGGGATCAGGTGATCCGCATCAATCTGGAAGCCGCCTTCCGCCTGATGCGCGCCGCCGCGCGCCCGATGATGAAGGCGCGTTCCGGGCGGATCATCTCGATCACCAGCGTCGTGGGCACCACCGGCAATCCGGGCCAGATAAACTACACCGCAGCCAAGGCGGGCCTGACCGGCATGTCCAAGAGCCTCGCTCAGGAACTCGCCAGCCGCGGCATCACGGTGAACTGCGTCGCGCCCGGTTTCATCCGGACCGCGATGACCGACGCGCTGGACGACAAGCAGAAGGCCGCCATCGAAGGCCGCATCCCGGCAGGCCGGATGGGCGAGGGCGACGAGATCGGTGCGGCGGTCGCCTATCTCGCCAGCGACGAGGCGGCGTACGTTACCGGGCAGACGCTCCACGTAAACGGCGGCATGGCGATGCTGAGCTAGGATTGCATCGGGGAAGGGCTAGCCACTGGAGGCTCAACGCCTTATCCCCGGGTTTTCCGGCAGACTCGCGCTTGATCCTTGCCCACGCGGGCAGGCGCGATAAGGAAACCGGATAAGATTCTCGCGCTGGGCGGACCCGAAGGGGGAGTTTCCGCTGCTATCGATGCGCAATTGAGACGAGAGAAGGACCGATGAAGGCCACCATCGAACGCGCGACGCTGCTCCGCTCCCTGTCCCACGTGCAGTCGGTCGTGGAGCGGCGCAACACCATCCCGATCCTCAGCAACGTGCTGATCGACGCCGACGAAGGCGGCGGCGTCAAGGTCATGGCGACCGACCTCGACCTGCAGGTGGTCGAAACCATGACCGCGGCGAGCGTCGAAAGCGGCGGGGCGATCACCGTTTCCGCGCACCTGCTGTTCGATATTGCCCGCAAGCTGCCCGACGGCAGCCAGGTGAGCCTCGAGACCGCCGATAACCGTATGGTTGTGAAGGCGGGTCGGAGCCGTTTCCAGTTGCCCACGCTGCCGCGCGACGACTTCCCGGTGATCGTCGAGGGTGAGCTTCCAACCAGTTTCGAGCTGCCTGCGCGCGAGTTGGCCGAACTGATCGACCGTACGCGGTTCGCCATCAGCACCGAAGAGACGCGCTATTACCTGAACGGCATCTTCCTGCACGTGTCCGACGAGCAGCGCCCGGTCCTGAAAGCCGCGGCGACCGACGGCCACCGGCTGGCGCGCTATACGATCGATCGGCCGGAAGGTGCGGCAGGCATGCCCGACGTCATCGTGCCGCGCAAAGCCGTGGCCGAACTGCGCAAGCTGCTCGAAGAGGCGCTCGATTCGAACGTCCAGATCGATCTTTCGGCCAGCAAGATCCGGTTCGCGCTTGGCGGCGAGGGCGGTGTGGTGCTGACCAGCAAGCTAATCGACGGCACCTTCCCCGATTACAGCCGCGTGATCCCGACGGGCAACGACAAGCTGCTCCGCCTCGATCCCAAGAGCTTTTACGAAGGCGTCGACCGCGTGGCGACCATCGCCACCGAGAAGACCCGCGCGGTCAAGATGGGCCTCGAGGCGGACAAGGTGACGCTGTCGGTCACCAGCCCCGACAACGGCACCGCCGCAGAAGAGATTGCGGCCGAGTACAAGTCCGACGGGTTCGAGATCGGCTTCAACGCCAATTACCTGAAGGACATTCTCAGCCAGATCGACAGCGATATGGTCGAACTGCACCTCGCCGATGCAGGCGCGCCTACGCTGATCCGCAAGGACGAAAACAGCCCGGCGCTGTATGTCCTGATGCCGATGCGGGTGTAGGGCAGCACGCAACGCAGCCAACCTGTCCGCGAGTGGGCGTCCGAGGTTGTCAGCCCAGAAACTCGCGGAGCATCCGCAGCGAATCCTTCGGGTGAGTCATCAGGAACAGATGGCCCGCACCTTCGAAGACTTCGAGGCGCGCGTCCGGGATCATACACGCGAGCAGCTGCCCGTTGGATAGCGGCACGATCGGGTCGCTTTCGCCCATCATCACCAGCACCGGCTTGTCCATGAAGGGCAGGGCGGGCAGGCTCGTCCAGCCGGCCAGCGCCATCAGCTGATAGAAATAGCCCGTGCTGCTGGGCGCGCTGATGTTACCGATCGAATTGCGCGCCAGCTTGCGTTCGTCGGCATTGTCCAGCGCGGTCAGATATTCGCGCATCAGCATCTCGTTGATCGCCGAAAAAGGATCGGCCATCTGCGCCAGCATCATGGGATCGCCCGGGATCATCATCATGCCGGGCGAAGTCGCCGCCAGCACCACCCGGCGCACATGCCCGGCATGCTGGAGCGCGAAATGCTGCGCCATTGCGCCGCCCCAGCTCATGCCCATGACGTCGACTTTTTCGAGGCCGAAGCGCTCGATCAGCGACAGTGCCGTCCAGCTCATGGTGAAAGGATTATAGGGCATCACCGGGTCGCGCGATTCGCCGGTCCCCGGCATGTCGAACATGATGAAGCCGCGTTCGGACAGCGCCTCGGCCAGCGGAGCGACCGCCTCGATGTTCGCGCCGATGCCGTTGAAGAACAGCACCGGCGGGTGTTCCGATGGCTTGTCGAGCCGCCAGCGCGCCACCCGCAGCTCCATTCCGTCAACCTTTTCAAAGGAGATTTCCGCGCTTAACGGGCCACCGTGCTTGCCGCTTCGGAGTTGCGGGCGCTCGGCCTGGTCGGCGGCGTTGCCGACCAGGCCCCAGCCGGGCGCCCACAGGTCGAGATCGGCGAAACGGATCATTTCTTGAAACCCCTTAAGTCGATGAAAAAGAAGCATTCTCTGGGATAAACCGGATGATCACCGATGCCCGTGCCGGGTCCATCGGCATCCCCGTTTCGAATAGCACGCAGGCCTGATGGCCTTTGGCGCAGCCGGGCACAAGGGGCGCGCCCGAGGTGTCGATTGGCGACATGTTATCAGCGCCCGCATTAACCCCATGCTAGGCATCTCGCTTCATCCTTTCACAGACGATCTTTGGCATACTGCGATCCATGACGGCGAGGGTTAAGGCCAGGGATGCGGAGCAAGTGGGCGCCGCAGGTGAGATCAAGGACGCGCCCGCGCGCGAGCGGCGGCGCGGCGCCATGCCTGCTCACCGCCGTGAGGACGATGCCGGAAAGGCCGCTCTCCAGTCGGATGATCCCGAAAATACGCCGGTTCTGCCTGTCCAGTGGCCGATGCTCGCCATCGTGCTGTTGCTCGCCTCGAGTGTGTCGGGCTTGATAACGCAAAGCTTGCCGAGCGTTCCCGCTATCAGCGCTTTCCTCCTCGCCGGCCTGCTTTTTTCGTTCTCCCGCGGAGTGGATGAGGACGATCCGGTCCGCCGCTTTGTCATCGTCGCGGGTCTTGGAGTTCTGCCGCATGTGCTGATCGGGTTCGGCTTCGCGCACTGGATGCAGCATGGCGGTCTGCCGCTGGCGTTCGGCATCGCTTCGATCATCGGCGTGGGCAGCATGTCCGCAGTGTTCCTCGCCGCGCGGCCTTTCCCGGTACTGTTCGCCAAGCTGGGCCTGTGGGCCCCGCTATCCGTGTATTGGGTCATGGGGGGCGACTACATGGTCGGGCTCGCATTTCTCATCGCGGTCGCTGCGGGGGTCGGCATCGCCGTCTATCAGGAGCACTTCGATCGCAGGGGCCTGCAGGCGGACGAGGCGCAGGAGCGACTGCGCAACCGCTCGATCGACATCATGCGCGATTACGAGGCCACGGGACAGGGATGGTTCTGGGAGACCGACCACAATGGCCGGATCGTCTACATTTCGGCCGAATTCGCCCAGCGCTATGGCTTCGACCACGATCAGCTGATCGGCAAGATCTTCACCAACGTGTTCGAGGTCGATCCCGAGGACCGCGAGGCCGAACGCACGATCAAGTTCCACTTCACCGCCCAGTCGCCATTCCACGAACTGCCGGTGCGCGGTGAAGCCGATGATGGCGAGGGCGCGGTATGGTGGGCGGTCAACGGACGTCCTATCTTCGACGGCTTCGACAATTTCTGCGGGTTCCGGGGATCGGGCACCGATCTGACCGAGCGTCGACGGAGCGCGGAGCGTGCCTCGCGCCTCGCGCTGTTCGATTCGCTCACCGGGCTCGCCAATCGCCATTCGCTTTCGCAGATCCTGTCGAAACTGCTGACCCACCCCACCGCTAGCAGGCGCGCGTGCACGATCCTGATGCTCGATCTCGACCGGTTCAAGCACGTCAACGATACCTTCGGCCATCCGACCGGCGATGCCCTGCTGAACCAGGTGGCGCGGCGGCTGGAAAAGGTCGTGGGGACGATCGGCACGGTCGGACGGATCGGGGGCGACGAGTTCCAGGTGGTCATCCCGAACCGCTGTGACGAAACGACCATCGAAAGTCTTGGGCGAGACATTATCCATGCCCTGTCGCAGCCCTATTCGATCGATGGCAAGCGCATCGTTATCGGCGTGTCTGTCGGGGTTGCGCTGGCGCCCGATCATGGCGGTACGAGCGAGCGGGTGATCCGTAGTGCGGACCTTGCCCTCTACGCCGCGAAGGATGCGGGGCGCGGGCGCTATCGCCTGTTCTCGGACGAGCTTCATGTGGCCGCGCGCGAGCGCAACCAGCTAGAAGAGGAACTGCGCCTGGCGATCGATTCAGGCAGCCTGCAACTGCACTATCAGCCGGTGGTCAACACCTCGACCGAACAGATTTCGGGCTTCGAGGCGCTGCTTCGCTGGAACCACCCCAAGCATGGCTGGATCAGCCCGGAAAAGTTCGTGCCGGTGGCAGAGGATGCGGGCCTGATCGTGGCAATCGGCGAATGGGCTATTCAGCAGGCTTGCGCGGATCTCGCCCGCTGGCCCGCGGATGTTCGCTGCGCGGTCAATGTCTCGCCCTTGCAATTCGCGGATGCCGGCCTGCCAGGCATGATCGCGCGGACCATCGCCAAGGCGGGGATCGAGCCATCGCGGCTGGAGCTGGAAATTACCGAGAGCGTCTTCCTCAATGATGATGCGGGCACGGATGCCACCTTCGCCGCGCTCAAGAGAGTGGGCGTCCGGCTGGCGCTCGACGATTTCGGTACCGGCTATTCCTCGCTCGGCTATCTGAAAAATGCGCCGTTCGACAAGATCAAGATCGATCAGGGGTTCGTCCGCGGGGCCACCATGCCGGGCAGCCGCAACGGCGCGATCATCGCAGCGATCAGCAGCCTCGCGAGCGCTCTGGGCATGGATACCACCGCCGAAGGTGTCGAAACGCTGGACGAGCTGGAGCTGGTGCGTCTGCACGGGTGCAGCCACATTCAGGGCTATATCTATTCCAGGCCGCTCTCGACCGAAGAGGCCGATGAACGGCTGGGCCAGGGCCTGGCGATCAGCGCAACCGGCCCGCGCCTGTCGCGCGATCCGCGTCAGGCGATGCTGCGCCGCGTGGTGCTGCAGCATGACGAGGACTTCTACAACGCCACGATCCGCAACATGTCGGCCAGCGGTGCCCTGATCGAAGGGCTGTGGAACGTGCCCGAGGGACACGATTCCGCATCGCGCTGAGCGAGCGGCTGGCAGTCGATGCCGAGGTGCGATGGTGCGAGGAAAACCGCATCGGCGTGCAATTCACGCAGGCGCTGCGGCGCGACCAGCGCGGCTTCTTCGACCTGCCCGAAACGAAGAGCGAGCGAGGCGGTCAGAGGGCGATAGCGAGAGAACCTTCGGCGGTTTCGTCCGCGCAGGCTTGAACGGGCCAGCACTGGTGATGGCGTCTGCGGACAATGCCGCTACCACACCGGATTTGTGCTGATCGCGATACAGTCGTTCAAACATGCTGACACTGCGGCAAGGTCGGTCTATTGCACCCGCACAATGACTGACCTTTCCAAGATACGCAATTTCAGCATCATCGCCCATATCGATCATGGCAAGTCCACGCTCGCCGACCGGCTGATCCAGCTCACCGGCGGGCTGACCGAGCGCGAGATGAGCGAGCAGCTGCTCGACAACATGGATATCGAGCGCGAGCGGGGCATCACCATCAAGGCGCAGACCGTGCGCCTCAACTATACCGCCAATGATGGCGAGACCTATCAGCTCAACCTGATGGACACGCCCGGCCACGTCGACTTCGCCTACGAGGTCTCCCGCAGCCTCGCCGCGTGCGAGGGCGCGTTGCTGGTGGTCGACGCGGCGCAGGGGGTGGAGGCGCAGACGCTCGCCAATGTCTACCAGTCGATCGAGCACGACCACGAAATCCTGCCCGTTATCAACAAGATAGACCTTCCCGCCGCCGAGCCCGAAAGGGTCGCCGAGGAGATCGAGGAGATCGTCGGCATCCAGGCCACCGGCACCTGGCAGAACGGCGGCGCGGTGCTCACCAGCGCGAAATCGGGCATCGGCGTCGAGGACGTTCTCGAAGCGATCGTCGCGCGCATCCCGCCGCCCACGGGCGACCGCGACGCAGCCCTGACCGCGAGCCTGGTCGATTCCTGGTACGACCCGTACCTCGGCGTCGTCATCCTCGTGCGCGTGATCGACGGCGTCCTAAAAAAGGGCCTCAACGTCAAATTCATGCAGGGCGGCACGCAGCACCTGATCGACCGGGTGGGCGCCTTCACCCCCAAGCGCGTCGACCTCGTTGAGATCGGCCCGGGCGAGATCGGTTTCATCACCGCGCAGATCAAGGAGGTGGAGCAGGCGCGCGTCGGCGACACCATCACCACGGTCAAGAACGGCGCCACCAAGGCGCTGCCCGGCTATCGCGAGCCGCAGCCGGTGGTGTTCTGCGGCCTGTTCCCCGTCGACGCCGCCGATTTCGACAAGCTGCGCGAGAGCATCGCGCGCCTGCGCCTCAACGATGCGAGCTTCACCTTCGAGACCGAAAGCTCCGCCGCGCTGGGCTTCGGCTTCCGCTGCGGCTTCCTCGGCCTGCTGCACCTCGAGATCATCCAGGAGCGCCTGAGCCGCGAATACGACCTCGACCTGATCACCACCGCGCCATCCGTGGTCTACCGCATCCACCTCGGCAAATCGAAGACCGAGGATGCGACGGTGATCGAGCTGCACAATCCGGCCGACTATCCCGACGTAAACCGGATCGAGATGATCGAGGAACCGTGGATCAAGGCGGTGATCTACACCCCCGACGAATATCTCGGCAGCATCCTCAAGCTGTGTCAGGACCGGCGCGGCATCCAGACCAACCTGACCTATGTCGGCGGGCGCGCGCAGGTGACTTACGAGCTGCCGCTGAACGAAGTGGTGTTCGATTTTTACGATCGCCTGAAGTCGATCAGCCGCGGATACGCCTCCTTCGATTACGAGCAGATCGGCCTGCGCGAAGGCGACCTCGTGAAGATGAACATCCTCGTCAATGCCGAGCCGGTCGACGCCCTGTCGCTAATCGTCCACCGCGGCGTGGCGGAAGAACGCGGCCGCGGCATGTGCGAGCGCCTGAAAGACCTGATCCCGCGCCACCTGTTCAAGATCCCGATCCAGGCCGCGATCGGCGGCAAGGTGATCGCCCGCGAAACCATCGCCGCGCTGCGCAAGGACGTGACCGCCAAGTGCTACGGCGGCGACATCAGCCGCAAGAAGAAGCTGCTGGAGAAGCAGAAGAAGGGGAAGGCCAGAATGAGAGAGTACGGCAACGTCTCGATCCCTCAGGAAGCCTTCATCGCAGCGCTCCGTATGGGGGAAGAGTGACCCTCATTCTGAGGATGCGGGAGCGCCCGCAGGGCGGCCTGCCCCGGCGAAGGCCGGGGGGAATGTGAGCATTCCGCAAGAGGCGTTTATCGCCGCGCTGCGGATGGGGGAGGAGTAGGCACCCGCCTGCCCGAACCGCTCACTCGCTGACCCACACAGCCCCCTGCCTGCAGCAATCCACGCCCGCATCAATCCACGCCGGCGCACCCGCCGGCCCCACGAAGGATAACGACACCCGCTATGGCAGGTTTTAAGATACCCACGTTCCAGGAACGCGCCGACCAGGCGCAGGCGCGCCGCGAGAAGGCGCTGAAGAAGCTGGCCGCGAAGAAGCCGATGGACCCCGAAGAGGTCGCCCGGCGCAAGGCCGCACAGGAAAAGCGCGACGCCGCCGCCGCCGAAAAGAGCGCCGCCCGCAAGGCCGCGATCGCTGAGGCCAAGGCAGAAAAGGAAGAAAAGCAGGCCGCCGCCAACGTGCCCGAGCCAACCGAGGCCGAGCGCAAAGCCGCCCGCGACGCCAAGTACGCTGCGCGCAAGAAGCGGAAGAAGGGGTAGGGGTAGAGGGGCGGTTAGTTCTCGTGGAGCTGCCCGGATGCGCGAGCGCCCCCCCCCCCTCCTGCTTTCCTTAGTCGCGTCGGGCCTTATCCTGGAAGACTGGGAAGTCGCCCGCGTCGCTATAATCCTCGATGGGCGCGCGGTTCTTTAGCGTCTCCATATCCGCATCGGTGATCTCGAAATCGACTGCTGCGTTGGAGCGCATGTGATCGGCCGTCTGCGTCTTGGGCAGCGGCAGCAGGCCGAGTTGCAGGCAATACCGGATGGCGAGCTGTGCGACGCTGGCGTCGTACTTTGCAGCCATCGCCTTCAGGTCGTCCTGGTCGAGAATCTTTCCGTGGCCGATAGGCGAATAGGCCTCGCACAGCACTCCCGCCTTGGTCGTATGCTCGATCAGCTTGAACGGCGTATTGCTGATATGGGCGAGGAACTGGTTGACTGTGGGCTTAACGCTGCTGTTTGCGAGGATGTTGTCGAGATCGGCCTCCTCGAAGTTCGAGACACCGATCGCGCGCAGCTTGCCCGCCGCCAACGCTTCTTCCAGCGCACGCCACGCCTCCAGATTGCCTTCGAAGAAATGGTCGCCCTCGCGGAAGTTCTCCCACGGCTGGGGGCTGTGGATGATCATCATGTCGATCATGTCGAGACCCATGGTTTTCAGCGATCCGTCGATCGCGTCGCGGGCTTCGCCATAGCTCTTGTACTCGGTCTGTAGCTTGGTGGTGACGAACAGCTCGTCGCGTGCGATGCCGGAGGCGCGGATGCCTTCGCCCACGCCGTTTTCATTTCCGTAGGCCTGGGCTGTGTCGATGTGGCGATAGCCGACGGAAATCGCCTCGCGCACCGCTTCGGCGGCCTTGTTATCGTCGATACGCCACGTGCCGTAGCCGATCTTGGGAATCATGATGCCGTTATTGAGGGTGTAGGTTTCTTGCAGAATCATTGAGGGGTCTTTCGTTTAATGGGGGGCGGGGTTAATCAGTCCGGCTTGCCGGTGATCGGCTCACCGGCGAGATATTCCTCGTCGGTGACCTTCTCCATCCAAACGACATTTTCGCCGTCGAGGGCTTCCTGGATCGCGATGTGGGTCATCGAACTGTCAGGTGTGGCACCATGCCAATGCTTGCGGTCGGGCGGGCACCACATGATGTCGCCTTCGTGGAATTCGTATTTCTCGCCGCCTTCCACCTTGGTCCAGCCCACGCCATCAGTGACGATCAGCGTCTGGCCAAGCGGGTGCTTGTGCCACGCGGTGCGGGCACCGGGTTCGAAGGTGACGATCGCACCGGTGAGACGCGAGGGGTCCTCGCGGCTGAAATTTCCACGGATCGTCGCCTTGCCGGTGAACAGGTCTTCCGGTCCCTCGACTACGTCCTGGTCGGCCTTGCGGGTGATTTCCATATCAGTATCTCCTGGCTGAGTGGTTAGTGCGCTTGCCGCTGTTGTGCCTGCCAATGCGATTGCAGCTGCGATCTTCCGGTTTGCCATGTTTCGGTCCTCTCAATGCGGATCTCCCGTCCACACTTGGCTCGCTCTGGAAATAATGGGCGTCGCTCACGGGGATAAGATGGCCGCGCGGCAATGAAGTGATGAAGCGCATTCAGCAATCGGCTATCGGGTGATGGATGCAGATCAGCAGAACGGACCTCGCGGACTTCGCCTATTTCATCGCTATCGCGCGCCATCGCAGCTTCCGGAGGGCGGCGCAGGAGATCGGTGTCACGCCATCCGCGCTCAGCCACGCGATGAGCGCGCTAGAAACGCGCCGCGACGTGCGATTGTTGAACAGAACCACTCGCAGTGTCACCCTCACGGCGGCGGGCGAGGATCTGTTGGCGGCGATCGACGGGCCGATGCGCGCCATCGGGGAAGCATCGCAATCGCTTGACCGATTGCGGGACCGTCCGGCAGGCCGGATCAGGATCAATGCGCTGGGTGATGCAGTGCCATTACTGATCGTGCCGGTGATGCCGGAATTCGTTTCTCGCTATCCTGAAATCGAGATCGACATCAGCGTCGATAATCGCCTGCTCGATATCACGGCGAGAGGTTTCGACGCGGGTATTCGCTATGGTGGCACCGTACCCGAAGACATGGTCGCTCGCCCCCTGTCCGGCCCAATACGCTGGTCGGCGGCGGCCGCGCCGCATTATCTCGATCGATATGGCAGGCCATTGCACCCAACCGAGCTTGAGGGCCACCAGTGTATCGGCATCCGGCTGGGCAACGACCAGATTTACAAATGGGAGTTCGAGCGCGGAAACGAAGCAATCTCCGTCGAGCCGCCGCACCCGTTGACCGTGGATGAGAGCAATGTGGGGATGGGGCTCGCGATCGCGGGCTGCGGAATTACCTATGGCGCGGAGCCGGTATTGCGAAGGCACGTCGACCGCGGTGAACTGGAGTTCGTACTGGAGGATTGGGCATCATTGGGCGAGGGATTTTACGCCTACTATGCGAGCCGTAGACAGGTCCCTACGGCGCTGCGGCTCTTGATTGACCTTATTCGCGAAATGAAACCGCTCCGGTCATACCAGGTCAGCGAAAGGTCCGGCTAGGGAAGGACGTTGGCGTCATATCCGCCAACCCTCATCCTCATCCTCATCCTCATCTGCCCCCGCATCGTACTTCGGGTGCTCCGGGTCTTCCCACCAGCGGTAGCCTGCGGCCTCGTCCTCGGCCTCGATCGCCTTGAAGGCGTCCCAGGCCGCGCGGGCGCGGGGGCTCAGGGCGTTTAGCCACTTGTCGCGCGCCGCGTTCAGCTTCGCGTCGATCGCATCGTACACGCGCTGCTCGCCGCCCTGCGCGCGCTCGCGCTCGTACTCCTCGCGCCATTGTTTCTTGAGCCGCTTCAGCTCCATCTGGCCGACCGCGTTGAGGCCTTTTGCGCGGCCTTCCGCAAAACGATCGGGCGCGCGGTTGCGCAGCATGAACATCAGCAGACGGTCGTTATAGGTGGTCCGCGTGCCGACCAGCTTGCCGTAGGAGTAGACGGGCACGTCGACGCCATTCAGGGCCCGGTCCATCGCGACATCCTCGATTCTTTGCACGCCGAGGTCGATCGCCGCCTGCCATGCTGCGCGAAAGCTCTCCGCGCCGGGCTGGCGGCGCAGGTAATAGGCGCCGGCCTGGCTCATGTTGACCGCCTTGCACGCGGCGTGGACGGAGCCCGTATCGGCGAGCGCGGCGATGAAGCGGCGCTGGCGCTCGGGCGTCCAGCCATCGTGGCGGTCGGTCTGGCGGGGGACGGGGACGAAGTCGGGCAGTTCGCCAGCGGGCACGGGCAGGCGCTCCTCGCGATTGTCGGCGCGGCGGGTCATGGCCGGAAACTCATGGTCGGATATTCATGGTCGGATGCTCATGGGGGGCAGTCGTCCGATGCGAAAAGGGGCGGGGTCTATGCCCGGAAACTGGCACTGTAGGACAGAGTTTGTTCGGCGGCGGGCGGGAATTGCGAAACTGGCGATGAGGGCGGCAATGAAAAGGCACGACCTTTCAGGTAGTTGCGGGCCTCCCGCAAAGTCCAGATCGTCACGCGCGCCCTAATCGAAGGCAGGCAGGTGACAAATTCGATTTGTTCTGCATAATCAATCGCGATTCGTTGCTCTGGCGGGGGCCGGAGGCGCGAGGCTTTAGGGGGGGTACTCAATGCTACGTCTGTTTGCCGCGGTGTCGGCACTTATCGCTGCGTGTTTCGCGCTCGGTGCGCCGGTTGCCGCACAGGATACGCGCCCGGTGGTCGGCATCGCGCAGATGGAAGATCTGACGGGCGGCAATCAGGACGAGAATTTCATCGCGATGCTCGAAACCGCGATCATCGGCAGCGGCAAGTTCCGGATTATCGAGCGCGCCCGGCTGGCGACGCTGCTGGAGGAACAGGGCCTTGCCAATGGCGGTGTCGTGACCACCAATCGGCCCGGCCAGACCGGCGGCTTCGAGGGGGTCGACTACCTGATTTACGGCACGATCTCGTCGATCTCGGCGACCAACAAGTCGAACCTGGGCGATACGCTCCTGCGCGGCATGCTCGGCGGGAACAACCGTTCGCGCTCCGAATGCTATAACACCAATGTTCGCATGGAAGCGGATATCCGCATTACCGACACGAACACTGGCGAGGTCCGCTACGCCACGCGCATCAGCGAAGAGCAGAAGTCCGCGACGGTCTGCGGCGGCGGCAGCCAGATCGATGCCGCCGCGCTGCTGCGTGCCTCGGCAGACAAGATCGCCACCGGCCTCGTCACCGCGATTTTCCCGATCCAGATCGCCGCGGTGCAGGGCGATGGCTCCATCATCCTCAACTTCGGCGAGGGCGCGCTGCGCCAGGACGATTACCTGATGGTCTACGGCGAGGCGAGCGAGATCCCCGATCCCTCGGGCACCGGCATGATCAAGATCGACGGGCAGAAGCTCGGCGCGATCCAGGTGACCGAAGTCCAGTCGGCCTTCTCGCGCGCGGTGGCGGTGACCGAATTTGCCAATGGCATCCCGGTCGGAGCGATCGCTCGTCCGGTGAGCGACGACGATATCGACGATCTGAAGCGCTCCAAGCGGCGGCGTCGCTAAGGTGCGGACATCGAGCGGAGGGGACGTGATGCGCAAGTCCATGTTCGCAGCTCTGGCGGCTGTCATCGGCCTGGTCGGGATGTCTGCCAGCGCCCGCGCGCAAGAGCAGGCGGCGGTGAATATCGGTACGGTCGATACGCCGATGTCGTGCTCGTATTTCCGCAATTACGAGGGCAGCCGGCTCGCCTATAGCGAATCCGAGTATGCGCGCTGGTGGGGCGCGGCGGCCGCGCGCCGCTATTACGCCGCGCACACCACGTGGCGCAGCTGGGTCGTGAAGGACTGCCAGTCGAACTTCCAGACCCTGCGCCACTCGCTCGAGGCGGCGCTGGCTTCCTCCGGCCGGATCACGACCGGGCCCGGCGGCTACACGCTCAACATCACGATTTCGGATATCGGCGAGACGGCGCCCGCGAACAATCGGCCGGTTCGCGGAGAGAATTCCTACCGCACCAGCTGGGGGACGGCGGTCGTGACCGCGTCCTACACCCTGCTCGACCGCAGCGGCGCGACCATCGATGGTGGCATGATCACCAAGCGGGTCGAGATGTCGCGCACGCTCGATACCAACCGGATCCGCGTAAACACCTACGAGCCGGGCGAGTCGGTCTACGATCTCGTTCAGAGTGCGGTTGCCAAGGCGATTGCGCGCGACGTGGTGTTCGCCATTGATCCGGTCATCGTCACTGCGGTCGAGGGCAATCTGATCGAGATCAATTACGGGCAGCCGCTGGTCGCACTGGGCGACCGGCTGGATGTGGACCGTTCTCGCGGGATCGGCAGCCTGCGTTACCGCGTGATTTCGGCGACCAATTACAGCGCCACTGCGGAAGTCGATGGCGACAGCGACACCTCGGATATCGACCCGGGCAACGAGGTCACCTTCGTCGAAGGCGACAGCGATGCAGCCAACGCCCGCCGATACCGCCGCGTCCCGCTGCCCTAGGGTCGGGACGAGGGGGCTCTGTTCCCTTCGATGATGGTGCAATCTCGGTTGCGCAGCGTCCGAAAGGAAAAGCGCTGTCCTGCATTGCGGCTGACGCGTTGGTACGCAGCCGGGGTTCCGGTTCGTTGAGGCGTGTGCCACCCGTTCATGACGGCTCCGGGGGCGGTTGCCACGGCGTTGCGGCAGCACCGATCGGCGCTCGTCGCGGGCTCGATACCGACCTGCTCTAGGCGACCTTGCGCTTCGTCGGGATAGCTGGGGAGACTTCGCTTTCGCCGGGTTTCCTGTCCGGCGTTTCCAGGTCGCGCGCGAGGACGACCCTGTCGCGGCCCCGGCTCTTGGCCGCATACAGCGCCTTGTCCGCGCGGTGGTACAGGTTGCGCCAGGCGGCGTCGTCTTCCAGCGTGCCCTCGGCCATGCCGATGCTGATGGTCACACGCCCGCCATGCGGCATTCGGGCCTCGCGGATTGCCGAGATCAGCTGGATGGCCGTGCCCGGAGGCAGTGCCTCGGCCGTGCCGAGCAGCGCGAACTCCTCGCCCCCGATGCGTGCTGCACTGATATTCTCTCCCGCAGAAGCCCCGATCAGACGGGCCACTTCCAGCAGCACGGTGTCGCCGCAATCGTGGCCATGCGTATCGTTGATGGTCTTGAAGCAGTCGATATCGATGATCAGCAGCCGCGCCTGCGCATCATGCGCACCCAGATCTTCGGCAAAGTCGAGCAGGGCGCGACGATTGAGCAGTCCGGTCAGCGGATCGGTCTGAGCGAGGGTCTGGCTCTTGCGCTTGAGCAGCAGGAGCTCGACCACCTGCTGGTGATGCGCGTTGATCATCCGCCACTGGAACAGCCCTGCGATGCACAGGCTGACGGCGGCAGCCATGTCGAGGGTCGTTCCGGCGATGAAGAGGAGGATCGAGACCGACACGATGTCGATGACCAGGTGCGTGGCTGCCGCTGCGCGAACGCTGGCCATGCAGTAGGCGGTGGCGAGCGCACCCATCACGAGGATGACGGGGAAATGCAGCTGTTCGCCTGCGTCGGCGTGGAGAAAGGCGGCAATCGCCCAGCTGGTGGAGATGAGTGCGCCGACCAGCGACGATTTCCAGCTTGCGAGAATGAACCGTTCGGCTCGCCAGGGCTTTTTCTCGAAATCGTACTCTTGGAAGAGTTTGCTCAATCCCGCGAGGCAATAGAGCGCCATCAGACCCGGGAGCCCCCAGCGAACGAACCAGCCAGCGCCATCCGGCGTGGCCAGCGCGGCAAAGGGACAGGTCGCCAGCAGGGCGATGAACAGCCAGCGCGCATGTTTCTGAACCGAGGTTGCGCTCGCTACGACAAAGTCGGACCGTACCTCTTGCGGCAGATCGGGGATCGCTGCGTTGCGCAAGAAGGTGCTGACCCTGCCCACAAGGGTCAGATAGCCTCGAAACTGCTAAACAGATCTTAAGCGAGGCGCGGGGCCGGGCCGCTTGCCCGAGTCTGCCGGGGGCCTGCCACGCCCGCTTAGCCGCCGCCCATCGCGCGGGTGACCGTATCGAACACCGCGGCAAGGTTGAGCCCGAGCGACTGGAAGGCAAGCAGTGCGGCGAGAGAGATGAGCGCCGCGATCAGCCCGTACTCGATGGCGGTCGCGCCATCCTCTTCACGCATCAATTCCTGGATCATGGCGGTCGCCTCCGCCGTCAGGTTAGGCACACGTGCTTTCCGGCAGGTAAATGCGGGCCGGATGCGCGCATGTCCGGCGCGCGCATCCGGCAATCGCATCGCTTTACGGGCGCGTCTGGCCCTGACCGTGGACGAGGTACTTGAAGCTGGTCAGCTGTTCGAGGCCGACCGGCCCGCGAGCATGCATCTTGCCGGTCGCGATGCCGATTTCCGCACCCATCCCGAACTCGCCGCCATCGGCGAACTGGGTCGAGGCGTTGTGCATCAGGATTGCGGAGTCGATGCTGGTCATGAACTTGCGCGCCGCGTCCTCATCCTCGGTGATGATCGCGTCGGTGTGGTGGCTCGAATAGGTGTCCACCCAGTCGATCGCCTCGTCGAGGCCGTCGACCACCTTCACGCTGGCGATGGGATCGAGATATTCGGTGCCCCAGTCTTCGTCGGTCGCGGGCTTGATGCTGGGCGCGAGGGCGACGGCGGTCTCGTCACCGCGCAGCTCGCATTCATCGCCGAAGATGGCGGCGATCTTGGGGATCGCCTGATCGGCAACCGCCTTGTCGACCACGATGCTCTCGGTCGCTCCGCAGACGCCGGTGCGGCGCAGCTTGGCATTGCGGATGACTTCGGCCGCCTTGTCGAGGTCGGCCTTGGCGTGGACGTAGGTGTGGCAGTTGCCATCGAGGTGGAGGAGCGTGGGCACCGAGGCCTGGTCACGCACCAGCTCGACGAGCCCACGCCCGCCGCGCGGGATGACGAGGTCGACGAACTCGTCCGCCTTGAGCAGCTCGGCCACCGCAGCCCGGTCGGTCGTGCCGACGGTCTGCACGGCGTGTTCGGGCAGGCCGGCGGCTTTCAGGCCTTCCTGCATGCAGCGCACGATCACGCGGGTCGAGTTGCGGCTTTCGCTGCCACCGCGCAGGATCACCGCGTTGCCGCTCTTGAGGCACAGCGCGGAGGCGTCCGCGCCGACATTGGGGCGCGATTCGTAGATCATGCCGATCACGCCGATGGGTACCGCGACACGTTCGATCTTGAGGCCATTGGGCCGGTCGAAGCTGGCGAGCTGGCGGCCCACAGGGTCGGGCAGCTGCGCAATCTGTTCGAGCGCGCTCGCCATGCCCTCGATCCGGTCGGGCGTCAGCTTGAGCCGGTCGACGAAGCTCTCGGGCTTCTTGCCCGCGACGCTCTCGACGTCCTTGGCGTTGGCTTCGAGCAGCTCGTCCTGATTGTCGCGCAGCGCCTTGGCGGCGGCGGTGAGGGCGGTGTTCTTGGCTTCGGTGCTGGCGGTCAGCAGGCCCTTGGCGGCCGCGCGCGCGTTGCTCCCGAGTTCGTGGATATGGATTGCGGGGTCGAGGGTCTGGTCGTTCATGGTGGTCCTCTTCGGATCATTCTTATGCGGTGTTCTAGTGATTAGACGGGCAAGGTGCGCCCCGGGTTCCGAGCGCGCGCTACCTCAGCTCGACGGCGCGCTTGTAGGCCGCCTCCAGCGTCTCTTCGAACTTGCGCGAGACGGCGCCGTCGCCGTTCAGCGCGTCGAGCCCGGCGGCGGTGGTGCCGCCCTTGCTGGTGACCGAATTGCGCAGGTCTTCCAATGTCTGCCCGTCCTGGTCGATCGCCATCGCGATGGTCCCTTCGAGCGTGCCGAGCACTAGCGCGCGGGCCTGTTCGTGCGAAAAGCCGATGCCCTCGGCCGCCGCGACATAGGCGCGGGCAAGTTCGAAGACGTAGCCGGGGCCCGAACCCGCGACCGCAGTCACCCGGTCGAGCTGGTCCTCGTCGTCGACTTCGACGACGGTGCCGGTCCGCTCCATCATCGCGTGCGCATGCTTGCGCTGGTCGTCGGTGACGCCGGGGCCCGCGACGAGGCCGTTGGTCGCCTTGCCGACGAAGGCGGGGAGGTTCGGCATGATCCGGATGACCGGGGCATCGCCGATGGCCTTTGAGATGCGCGCGACGGAAGCGCCTGCCGCCATCGACACGACATAGCCGTTGTCGGAGAGGACGGGGGCATAGTCGGGCAGGATGTCATCGATCATCTGCGGCTTGATCGCGACGATGATGACGTCGAAGCGTTTCTCGCCCAGCGCGTCCTTGTCCTTGACGAGGGAAACACCTTCAGGCGCGCTCTCCAGAAAAGGATCGACAATCGTAAAGCTCTCGTCGCCGCGCTTCCAGTATTCGAGAAGGGCTCCGCCCATCTTTCCGCATCCGATAAGTAGTATGTTCTGAAAGATAATATCTCTCCGTTTGCTATCAGAAGCAGGTGGCGCGATTTTAGTCTCCGCGCGTAAACCCCGCATTTCGATTGTGTTTGTTCTTTTATAACACGCCCGTGCAATTTTTTCCAGTGGGTTGTGCGATGCAGCACCTGTGCCTATGTCCGCGCCACTCCTCTGGCCATGAACATGGATGATACATGCCGCAATCGCATACCGTCGTCGTCAAGATCGGCTCCACCCTGGTTGCGAACAGTGAACGCCTAACGCCCCGTTTCGGGTTCATCCAGCGTCTGCTGGAAGATGTTGCCAAGCTGCGCGAGCGCGGCAGCAATGTTATCCTGTGCAGCTCGGGCGCGGTCGCGCTGGGTCTCAAGATCGTGGGCGAGCGCCCCGAAACCGCTGGCGTGAGCGACAAGCAGGCCGCCGCCGCCTGCGGAATGCCGATCCTCACCAACGCCTACAAGCAGATCGGGCACGAATTCGATTTCGAAATCGCGCAGGTCCTGCTGACGCTGGGCGATTTCGAGGATCACCGCCGCTTCCTCAATACGCGCAACACCGTGTTCCGCCTGCTGGAGGCGGGGGTGATGCCGATCGTGAACGAGAACGACTCGATCACGACCGAGGAAATCCGCGTCGGTGACAACGACCGGCTGGCCGCCAAGGTGGCGCAGATGGTCGATGCGAAGGATTTCATCATCCTGACCGAAGTCGACGGCCTGTTCGATCGCCACCCGGACGAGGAAGGCGCCGAGTTCATTCCCGAAGTGACCGATGTCGCGCCCTTCATGGAAGCGACCAAGGGCAAGAGCACGCTGGGCACCGGCGGGATGACGACCAAGCTGATGGCCGCCAACATCGCGCAGGAGGCGGGTGTGACCACCTATATTGCCCATGGCGAATACGACAATCCACTCAGCTCGGTGCTCGACGGGGAGCGTCGCGCGACCAAGTTCATCGCCCACGACACGCCCACCTCGGGGTGGGAACGCTGGATCGCCAACCGCCTGCAGATGGCGGGCAGCATCGGCGTTTCGGACGAACTGGCCGAGGAGCTCGCCGATGGCGACCGGGCGATCCGGCGCGAGGACATCCTTTCGATCGACGGCGATTTCAGCCGCGGCGACGTGCTGCATATCTACGACCAGCAGGGTCAGGAGCGCGCGCGCGGGCTGAGCGACTTCACGTCGGAAGAATTGCGCGTGCTGGCGGTAAACCCGCATCTCGATGCCGAACAGCTGCTGGGCTACACCACCAAGGGCGAGGTCATCCGTTCCAAGAATCTCGTCAGCCTCGAAGGGCGGCATCTGCTATGGGAAGCCCCCGAAGGCAGCGAGATTTCGGGTCACGGCGAACGGCCGAGCGCCTGAATCGCGCCTCGGGGAAAAGCGGCCGCCGCATCGTGGGGCAGACCGGTCGATCCTTCACTTGGCGTTCACCGCGCGGCTGGCTATAGACTGCGCGCATGAACTCCCAGCATCAGCCTGTCGCCGCGCGTCGTCGCCCCGTCATTACCGCCGCCCTGCTCGGCACCGCACTCGCGCTGTCGGCATGCGCCGGTGGCAGCGCCGGACCGACCGATACGGCCTATGTCGCACGCGATGTGGAAACGCTCTACGCCAGCGCCAAGGATCGCCTCGATCGCGGCCAGACGACCGTCGCCGCCGCGCTGTTCGACGAGGTGGAGCGCCAGCATCCCTATTCGCCCTGGGCCCGCCGGGCGCAGCTGATGAGCGCGTTCAGCTATTACGTCGCGCGCGACTACACCAAGTCGATTCAGAGCGCGCAGCGCTTCCTCTCGATCCATCCGGGCAACAAGGACGCGCCTTACGCCTATTACCTGATCGCGCTGAGCTATTACGAGCAGATCAGCGACGTTCAGCGCGACCAGAAGACGACCGAGCAGGCGCTTGCAGCGCTGCAGGAAGTCGAACGCCGTTTCCCGCAGTCCGAATATGCGTCGGACGCGCGGCTCAAGATCGACCTCGTGAAGGATCACCTTGCGGGCAAGGAAATGGAAATCGGTCGCTTTTACGAGCGTTCGGGCCGCTGGACCGCCGCGCAGATCCGTTTCCAGAACGTCGTCGAGAAGTACCAGACCACCAGCCACGCGCCCGAAGCGCTCTATCGGCTGACCGAGACGAGCCTTGCGCTTGGCATCCCGACCGAAGCCAAGAAGTACGCCGCCGTGCTCGGCGCGAACTATCCGGGCAGCGAATGGTACGAAAAGGCGTTCGAACTGGTGCAGGACCACGCGCCCAATGCGCAGGTCGCGGTCGGGCAATAGGCCGCCGCGTTGCCTCGCTTCGCCGGTGGGCACTTCATATTAACGGTGGGTTCCCGGCTGGGGTGCCGGTGACGCGGGCACCCGCGCGCGCTAATCTGCGCCCGCAATGCTGACTCAACTCGCCGTCCGCAACGTCGTGCTGATCGAAGCGCTCGATCTCGATTTCGGGCGCGGCCTCGGCGTGCTCACCGGCGAGACGGGGGCGGGCAAGTCGATCCTGCTCGATGCGCTGGGCCTCGTCCTCGGCAACCGGGCCGATGTCGGCCTCGTGCGCAGCGGCGCCAAGCAGGCGAGCGTCACCGCGACTTTCGAATTCGCGCAGCTTCCCGCTGCGCTGGCCGAAGTGCTCGACGACGCCGGGATCGAGATCGAGCCGGGCGAGCCGCTGATCATCCGGCGGCAGGTGAATGCGTCGGATACCGGTGCAGGCTCGAAGGCCTTCGTCAACGACCAGTCGGCCAGTGTGGGCCTGCTGCGCAATCTGGCGCCGATCCTCGTCGAGCTGCACGGGCAGCATGACGACCGGGGGCTGGTGAACCCGCGCGGACACCGCCAGCTGCTCGATCGCTTCGCCGATGCAGACACCGCCAAGGTGGCGCGGGGCTGGCGCGAATGGCAGCGCGCGTCCGAAGCGCTGCAAGAGGCGCGCGAGGCGATCGACGCGGCCAGTGCGGAGCAGGACCTGCTGCTGGCGCATCTCGCCGAACTGACCGACATTGAACCGCAGGCGGGCGAGGAAGCACGCCTCGCCGAAGCGCGCGCGTCGATGCAGAAGGGCGAGCGGCTGTCGGGCGACCTCGAGGAACTTCGCCATATCTGGGATGGCTCCGACTCGCCGCTGAGCGAACTGCGCACCGCCGCACGGCGGCTCGACCGGATCGCGGGCGAGCACAAGCTGCTGGCCGAAGCGCTCGGCGCGCTCGACCGCGCGATCCTCGAGGCGGCGGAAGCCGAGGAAAAACTGGAGGAAGCGGCCGAGGCACTGGTTCACGATCCCGCCGCGCTCGACGCCGCGGAAACGCGGCTGTTCGATCTGCGCGCGCTCGCCCGCAAGCACCGCTGCGAGGTCGACGAACTGCCCGGCAAGATGCGCGAGCTGCGCACCAAGCTCGACGCGATCGAGGGCGGCGAGGCCCAGCTCGATGCGCTCAGGCTGGCCGAGCGCGAGGCGTTCGACGCCTACGAAGGCGCGGCAAGCCGGTTGCGCAAGGCGCGCAAGGCCGCGGCCAAGACGCTCGACAAGGCGGTCGCAGGGGAGCTCGCTCCGCTCAAGCTCGATTCCGCCCGTTTCCAGACCGACGTGCAGCCGCTGCCGCAGGAGAAATGGGGCCCGTCGGGCATGGACGCGGTCGAATTCCTGATCGCGACCAACCCGGGCGCCGACTTCGCTCCGCTCAACAAGATCGCCAGCGGCGGCGAATTGTCGCGCTTCATCCTCGCGCTCAAGGTCGCTCTCGCCGAAAAGGGCGGCGCTGCGACGATGATCTTCGACGAGATCGATCGCGGCGTCGGCGGCGCGGTCGCCTCCGCCATCGGCGAACGGCTCGCGCGCCTCGCCAGCGACGGGCAGGTGCTGGTGGTGACGCACTCGCCCCAAGTCGCCGCGCGCGGCCGGGTGCACTACAAGATCGCAAAGGCGAGCAGCGGCCCCAAGGCGGGCAGCGTGACGAAGACGTCCGTGGTGTTGCTGGATGCCGATGGCCGTCAGGAAGAGATCGCGCGGATGCTCTCCGGCGCGGAGGTTACGCCCGAAGCGCGCGCGCAGGCGGATCGGTTGCTGGAGGGGGTGTAGCGATCCGCAACCACCCCCCGACCCCCTCCTTCAAGAAGGAGGGAGAGAATACGTCTCAAGCCCCCTCCTCCCCGGAGGGGGGGTGGGGGTGGTGGGCCTTTACGTGGGTGGTTACGCGAGCGGGCGCGCGAAATGCGCAACAACCCGACCGAGCCGGAGAAGCGCCTGTGGTACGCGCTGCGAAAAAGCCAATTGGCGCACCTGAAGTTTCGCAGACAGGCGGTAAAGGGTAACCGGATTCTCGACTTCTACTGTCCGGCAGCGAAATTGGCAGTCGAGGTCGATGGTGGCACGCATGACCGGAAAGCAGATGTCGAACGCGACGCCGAGGTTCAGCGGGCGCAGGGCATCAGAATTCTGCGCTTCACAAACGGGGAAGTGATGCGCGACGTGAACGGTGTCCTGAGAGCAATCATCGAAGCCGTGAGGTAGAACGAACCACCGCCCCTCCTTGAAAAGGAAGGGGAGAAGGTGTCACTCTCCCCCAAGCTCATCCCGCAAGAACCGCTCGATCTCCCGATACCCCTCGCGTAGCGCCTCCGCATTTCCCTCGGGCGATCCGCCGAGGCGTGAGAGGTTCTCGAACATTGCATCGGTCTCGCTCACCGGCGCGCCGTAGCCGTAGTGGCCGGCGTCGGTGTAGGCGAGCAGGGTCACATCCTCCTTGCCCTCGGCTTCGGCGCGTTGTTCGATCTTGCGGCCCATCGCGCAGGATGCCCACACGTTATCCGCCTCGCCGCAGATCATCAGCACGGGCACGCGCACATCCTCGATCGGCAGCAGCGCTTCGGGTTGTTCGTCCTGCAGCGCGAGCAGTTCCTTGCCGATTGCTTCGGGATCGCCGCCGAACATCTGCACGCCGCTGGTGTCGAGATGGACCAGATTTTCGCCGCGCCATGTCCATGGCGACCCGAACTGCCGCCACGGCTCGTCCCAGCTGAAGCCGGGCCACACCGCATTGCCGGGCATGCCGAGCACGATGGCCTTCAGCGAACGGTCACGCATCGCGATCAGCTGCGTCGCCTCGCTGCCGCGCGACCAGCCCATCATCGCGGTGCGCGACGGGTCGACCTCGGGCCGCGCGCGCAGCCAGGCAAGGCCGCGCTGGAAGGTTTCGAGCGGAATGCCCTCCAGCCGCTCGGGCTGGCCCGGCGCGCGCCAGTAGCTCTGGTGCAGCACCGAATAGCCATCCTTCTGGAGGGCCAGCGCCAGCCGCGTCATGTCGCTGCCGAGCCCGCCCTCGCTGCCGCCGATCAGGAGGATGCCGGGGCCGTTATTGGCGCCCTTTGCCGGATAGAAATTGCCGAGCACGTCGCCCGCGTCGATCCGCTCGCCGACCTGCGCCTCGGGCTCGACCATTTCGAGCGGCACGAGGCTCGCCCATGGTTTCCAGATCCAGATCGCGGCCACCGCCGCCGCCAGCAACAACAGCAGCATAAGGCAACCGCAGCCGATTTTCTTGCCCAGGCCCATGTCCCAATTCCCCCCAATGTCCCCGATCGCGACCATACTTGTGTTTCGGGGCCGAGAAAATGGCTTCCGTAATCTCGCCGCTGTGCCCTATCGAGACGCGCGATGGATGGCTCAAAAAGCCTCCAATCGGTTGTGGCCGCGCTGGCAGTTGTGGAAATTGGAATCGATGCGAAGTCCGAAAAGCCCTGATCACGAAAGCTACAAAAAGGCGGAAAAAAAGCAGGAGGAGTTACGTCCGCTTGCTCACAAGCTGGCAAAGCTAAACGCAGACATTGTTTTCCATCGGCATCGGTATGACGATTTGGATGACCCCATCATAACTGATGAGGAATTTGATGCTCTTAAGATGGAGGCGCAGGCGCTCGAAAATCAGCTCGTCGTTGATGAGGAAGATCTATTTAGCGTCAGGCAAATCGTTGGCGCCCCATCAACAAAGTCGCTCGAGAAAGTTCTACATCCCGTCCGGATGATGAGCCTCGACAATGCCTTCAACGGCGAGGAAGTGGGCGAGTGGGTCGCGCGGGTGCGGCGTTTCCTCGACATGGAAGCAGACGCGCCGGTGTGGTTCACCGCCGAGGACAAGATCGACGGCCTGTCCTGCTCGCTGCGCTACGAGAAGGGCGAGCTGGTACGCGCGGCGACGCGCGGCGACGGACAGGTGGGCGAGGATGTGACCGCCAATGTCGCGCATATCGAGGATATTCCCAAGCAGCTGAAGGGCGACGCACCGGACGTGTTCGAAATTCGCGGCGAGGTCTATATGGAGCGCGCCGCCTTCGCCGATCTCAACGCGCGGCTGATGGATGAAGCGCGCGCGGCGGCGGACGAGAAAGGCGCGCCGTTCGAGGCGGACAAGGTCCGCCAGTTCGCCAACCCGCGCAACGCGGCGGCGGGATCGCTGCGGCAGAAGGACGCGAAGGTCACTGCCAGCCGCCCTTTGCGCTTCTGGGCGCATGGCTGGGGCGAGGCTTCGGAGCTGCCGGGCGAGACGCAATGCGAGGTGATCCGCGCCATCGAAGCCTTCGGCCTGCCGGTCTCGCCGCAGTTTACGCGCGTCGAAGGGCTCGAGGCACTGCTCGCGCATTACGAGACGATTGCGTCCGCACGGCCCGACCTGCCCTATGAGATCGACGGCGTCGTCTACAAGGTAGACCGGATCGACTGGCAGGAGCGGCTCGGCTTCGTCGCCAAGGCCCCGCGCTGGGCGCTGGCGCACAAGTTCCCCGCCGAGCGCGCCGAAACCACGCTGGAGGCGATCGACATCCAGGTCGGGCGCACGGGCAAGCTGACGCCGGTGGGCCGCCTCGCGCCGGTGCTGGTCGGCGGGGTAACCGTCACCAACGTCACGCTCCACAACCGTGACGAGATTGCGCGGCTGGGCGTGCGCCCGGGCGACCGGGTCTGCGTGCAGCGCGCGGGCGACGTCATTCCGCAGGTAGTCGAAAACCTCACCCGAGATGTGGAACGCCCGCGTTTCGAATTCCCCGATCATTGCCCCGAATGCGGTAGCGAGGCGGTGGCGGAGGAAGGCGAGGTCGATGTGCGCTGCACCGGCGGGCTGATCTGCCCCGCGCAGGCGACCGAGCGACTGGAGCATTTCGTGAGCCGCGGCGCGCTCGATATCGAAGGGCTGGGCGAGAAGACGATCGCGCAGTTCCACGCCCTCGGCTGGCTCGAAAGTCCGGCCGACATCTTCCGGTTGAAGACCCGCCGCGAGGATATCCTCGCGCTGGAGGGCTGGCAGGACAAGTCGGTGGACAACCTGTTGGCGGCGGTGGAGGAAAAGCGCACGCCCGACGCGGCGCGGCTGCTGTTCGGGCTGGGCATCCGCCATGTCGGCGCGGTGACCGCGCGCGACCTGATGAAGGGGCTGGGCGATCTTCGAAAGCTGCCCGGGAAGGCCGCCGAATTCCATCGCTACCGTATCGAAAATCCGCGTGGCGAGGACGAGAAGGTCAGCCCGTTCAACACGCGTATGCTCGACGCCGTGCGGCGGATCTACGAGGTCCGGACGGACGGCATCGGAACGGCGGTGGGCCACGCGCTCGCCGACTTTTTCCACGAAGATCACAACCGGCAGGTGTGGGACGACCTGATCGGTGCCGAACCCGGCAAGGGAGAAGTCGACCCGCCTCTCTATAAGGTCCAGACGGTCGAGAGCCCGGTGGCGGGCAAGACCGTGGTGTTCACCGGCAAGCTCGAAACCATGAGTCGCGACGAAGCCAAGGCGCAGGCCGAACGGCTGGGTGCCAAGGCGGCGGGCAGCGTGTCCGCCAAGACCGACCTGCTGGTCGCCGGGCCGGGCGCGGGCTCCAAGCTCAAGAAGGCCGAAGAACTGGGCATCGAGGTGATCGACGAAGCGGGCTGGGCTCAGATTGTCGCCGCGGCGGGTTGAGTGCGTCAGCGGAGTCCTGATGAAATTTCAGCGCGTCGCACTATGTTCGACCCGTGCGTAACCTGCTGATTCTCTTGTTCTGTATTCTCACGGCTGGGAGCCTTGCCACCTGTCACCTGACAGAGGCGACGGGCGACACCAGCGGCGCGCCCTCTTTCGAGGAGCGGATCGAGCAGGCGGCGGAGGATCTCAGCCTCGAACGGTCGGCAGAGGAAGAATGGCTCGACGACCGGCTGTTCGCGCTGGGCAGCGATCTGGAAGGCAAGGTCGGCATTGCGGTTTACGATCCGGCGCGCGGGCGCATGGTTCACTTCAACGGCACCGATCTGTTTCCGCAGCAGAGCGTCAGCAAGCTGTGGGTCGCGCTCGCCGCGCTCGACCAAGCGGATCGCGGCACGCTCGACCTTTCCGAGACGGGCACGGTTCGTATCCCTGATCTCGCGGTCTTTCATAGCCCGATCCGTAACAGCGTGGTCGCCAATGGCAGCTTCAGCGCGACCTATCGCGATTTTCTGGAGCGTGCGCTGACGCAGAGCGACAACACCGCGAACGACATGGTGCTGCGCCGCGTCGGCGGGCCCGATGCGGTGCGCCAGGTGCTGGTGAGGAAAGGCTTTTCGGATATCCGCTTCGGTCCCGGCGAGCGGCCCATGCAGTCGGCCATCGCGGGGATGGAATGGCAGCAGAGCTGGGCGCTGGGCAAGACCTTCTTCGAAGTGCGCAAGGGCGTGCCGCACGATGTCCGGCAGCAGGCGTTCGACGCCTATGTCGACGATCCGGTCGATGGCGCGACCCCGGTGGCAATCGCCTCCGCGCTCGCGCGCTTGCAGGAAGGCGAATTGCTGTCGGACGCGGGCACGGCGCAGTATCTTGCGTGGCTGCGCGAGGTGAAGAGCGGACCCAACCGGCTTAAAGGCGGCCTGCCCGAAGGGTGGAGCATCGCGCACAAGACCGGCACGGGCCAGGTGCTCGACATCGTGCCGTTGGGCGACCCGGCGGACCAGGCCGGTTATAACGATGTCGGCATTCTCACCGCGCCCGATGGCAGCATCTATACGGTGGCGGTCATGATCGGGCGCACACAGGCCCCCGTGCCCGAACGCATGGAGATGATGCACGGCGTCGTGCGGGCCATCGCGGGCTATCATGAAATGGTGACGGGAGCTGGGCCGGGCGAGAACGCTGCGCTCCAGGAGTCCATCTAGCGAGAAATTTTCGCTGCGCTGTCGAAAGGGGCAGACCGGCGGCGTCTTCGCATTAGAGTATCGCCACAGGGGCGATGCCGATCGGAGACGAGCGATGCAATACATGCTGCTGATTCATGAAGACGAGAGCTCCTATGCGGGCGAAAACGGCGCGGCGACGCTGGAAGCCACGCTGGCGGGCCACATGAAGCTTATGGAAGAACTGGGCGCGGCGGGTGTCGCATTCAGCGGCAACCGGCTGCGGGAGGCCGCGACTGCCACCACCATCCGCTACGAAAATGGGGGCGAGGGCACGCTGCATGACGGCCCCTTTGCCGAAACGCACGAGGAACTGGGCGGCTACTACATCGTCGAGGCGGCGGACCATGACGAGGCGGTGCGCTGGGCGCGGAAGATCCCGATCCCGGGCAAGGGCGCCATCGAAATCCGGCCCGTGTGGGAAGACTAGGCGCTGCCCGGGCTGGCGGACAAACTGGCGCAGGCGCGGCCGAGGGTCATCGCGGCCCTCGCCGCGCAATTGCGCGACCTCGACCTTGCCGAAGACGCATTCTCTGCCGCCTGCGAAGCGGCGTTGCGCGAACGCGCGCCGATCCGCGATCCGGCGGCGTGGCTCTATGTCACCGCGCGGCGGCGCGCGCTCGACACGCTGCGCAAGGCCGAGCGGGAGACGCGGGCGCTCGCCAGCCAGCCGGAAGTCGATTGCATGGGCGACGTCATTTCCTTTCCCGAGGCGATACCCGATGACCGGCTGCGCCTGCTCTTCACCTGTTGCCACCCCGCAATTGCGAGCGAGGCGCGCATTGCGCTGGCGCTGCGGGTGATCTGCGGGGTCTCCGTCGCACGGATCGCGCGCGCGTTTCTGACGACCAAGCCTGCGATGTATCAGAGGATCACGCGCGCCAAGGTAAAGATAACACAGGCGAAAATTCCTTTCGAGACGCCGCCGTCCCGCGAATGGCAATTCCGGGTCGGTGCCGTATTGGAAACGCTCGAGACCGCGCTCAGCATTGTCTATCGCAACGCCTCGGGCCTGGCGGAGGAGACATCCGAGACGGCAGGCCTTGCGCCCGAGGTGGAGCGGTTGGCGCTGCTGCTGACGGAACTGATGCCTCGCGAAGCCGAGGCGCACGGCCTGCTGGCGCTCACCAGTCTCGTGCGGTCGCGCGAGGGTGCGCGGGTCGCGGCGGACGGGGCGATGATCCCGCTATCGCTGCAGGACACGGCGCTATGGGATGCCGCACGGATCGAGGCGGGCCGCGCCGCGCTCGCGATGGCCACGCGGCTGCGCCAACCGGGGCCTTTGCAGACGCTCGCGGCCATTCACCTGACCCACGCAAGAGGGCGCGGCGAAGACTGGACCGATTGGCAGGCGATCGTCCGGCTCTACGACATGCTGCTCGCGATGCGGCCGACCCCGGTGGTCGCGATCAATCGCGCGGTGGCATTGGCGCGCGGCCGTGATCCGGCAGCGGGTCTGGCTGCGCTCGACGCGCTGGATGCGCAGCGGCTGGTCGATTTCCTGCCCTTTCGCGTCGCGCGAGCCGATCTGCTGGCGCGTGCGGGACGGACGGGTGAGGCGCGCGAGGAGTACGATACGGCGCTCGCGCTCGATCCCGAACCGGCAGAGGCGCTGTTCCTCGCCCGGCAGCGCAATGCGCTAAGCGGCTAAGCGGGGGCGGTGCCCGGCTCGGCCTGTGCCTCGGCCTCGCGTTCAGCCTCGCGCGCCGCCTTGCGGGTGCGCGCGGTGACCTTGCGGAATTCCTCGCGGTAGCGCGGATGCTCGGTGCCCATCCACCGGTCCCACCAGGTGAAGTAGAGGCCGAAATTGGTGTTCCCCGAGCTGTGGTGGAGGTCGTGGTGCGTGGTCGTGTTCCACCAGCCGGTCCAGCGATTGTCGACCCAGCCCGCCGGGTAGAGCTCCACCCCGAGATGGCCGATGACGTTGCGGAAGATCATGTGCCAGAGGAACAGGAAGATCGCGAGCCCGGTCATCGCAAAACCCATCGTGCTGGTGGCCAGCATGAAGATCGGGATGAACAGCGCCTCTGTCACCGCCTCCCAGCTCGAGAAGCTGTAGGCCGTCCATGGCGTGGGCGTGCGCGACTTGTGGTGATGCAGGTGCGTGGCGCGGAACAGCCGCTTGTGATGCAGCGCGCGGTGCATCCAGTAGAAATAGGCGTCGTGCGCCACGACCATCAGCGCGAATTGCCACGCGACGGTGAGCAGCGTGAAGGTTTCCAGCTTCAGCTTGACCAGCCCGACCTCGCGCAAGGCCAGCGTCAGGAAGGTGGTGAGCGCGAAGACCACCGAAGTGCGCAGTGAGGACGCGATCTCGCGCGTGTAATCCTTGCGCGTCGCGCGGCGGTTCTGGATCCGTTTGCGCTGCGCCCAGCTGCGGAACACCAGCAGCGCGATGGTGAACAGACCCGCTGCGACCAGATAGCGCTGCAGATCGAATACGACGACGCGGATCATCCGGTCGGCAAAGACATCGAAAGCGGTCGGCAGGTCGATCATGGCTTACTGACACTAATGCAAGCAGGCGCCTCAGTCATCAGGCTTTTCAAGAGGTCAGGGCTGCGCGCCGCCCTCGGGAATCCACTTCATCACGCCCCCTGCCAGCGGCGTCCACCGCCCCATCTCGATCCCCGCCGCCGCCAGCGCATCGCCGACCCACTGGTTGCATGTGTTGCCAAGCGTGTAGTGGCCGGTCGCATCATAGACCTGCGCTTGCGGATCGAAGCCATCGTAGCTGATCCGCTCGCGCGGGTCGTCGACCGGCGGCAAGCCTTTCTCCACCTCGGCGACCAGCCGTGCATATTCCTCCTCGCGCAGGATCACCCAGCGGTGGTTCGGCCCGCCCGCGGGCCGGTAGTAATGCGCGACGCGCATCACCGCCGGGCCGCCCTGCGTCGCGATCCGCAGCGCGCTGGCGGGCTTCAATTCGCCCCAGGTCGGCACATCGAGATACATCTCGCGGTCGCCCCAGCCGACCGAGACATGGGTCGGTATCCTCCCGCCCGCCATTGGCCCGCCCGGCATCGGCTGCCCGGCGGAAGGGAACGTCTCGCGCCAGTCCTTTACCGGGGTGGCGATGGGCATGACGATGCCCGTATGGAAACCATTGGTCTCGACCATGATCGGGATGCCGGTTTCGGCCTCCACCCAGTCCGCGTTGCGCGGGATGCTGGAGCCGATCCACGCCGCGAGGAAGAAGCCTGCGGCGAGGAGGACGAGCGCGCCGAGCAGGCCGCCGATCGTCCAGCCCAGCGCCCGCAGCGCTCTCACCATGCGGGCGCCCGCAGGCACAGGATCGACCAGTCACCGTCGTCGATCCGCCGTTCGAGCCGCAGGCCCATGCGCTGGTAGGCGCGGATGACGCGCGGGGCCTGCGTGTCGAGCAGCCCGGCAAGGATCACGCGCCCGCCCGGTTGCAGCGCGAGCGCAAAATCCTGCGCCAGCTCGACCAGCGGACCTGCCAAGATGTTGGCGATCAGCAGGTCGAAGGGCGCACGCGATTTGAGCGCGGGGTGGTCCATGCCCGGCGCAGTGACATAGCGCAGCGCACCGGATCGCTGGCCCATCGTTACGCCATTATCGCGCGCATTCTCGCGCACGATCTCGTCGCACACCGGGTCGATATCGCTCGCGATCATGTTCGCGGAAGGGAACAGCTTGAGCGCACCGATGGCGAGCAGCCCGGTGCCCGTGCCGATATCCGCGACCTGCCGGGGGCGCACGCCGCGCGAGTTGAGCCAGCCCAGCATCACGAGGCACCCGGCGGTCGTCTGGTGCTGGCCGGTGCCGAAGGCGCGGCTTGCGGGAATGACAAGGTCGATGGCCTCGGGGTCTGCCGGATATTCGGGGGTGCGGATATGGAACGGGCCCGCGCAGACCGGCTCGACCGCCTGCTGACTGAGCGTGACCCAGTCCTGCGGTTCGACCTTCTCCAGCTCGAAATCGGGCGCATTTCCGCCGAACATCGCGTCGAGTTGCTTACGCAGCGCCCTGTCGGGCTTGCGCGGATACCACGCCTCGATCCGCCACAGGCCGGCATTGATCGGATCATAGCGATCCGCCTCGACCTCGTGCGCGCTCATGACCAGATCGCTGTCCCACGCGTCCTCCACGCTCGCGGCGAGCGCCGCCTCGGCAGCGGTGCGGTCGACCAGCGCGGTGAGCTTCCAGCTGATTCCGGCGTCTTCGGCAGTGATGTCAGCCGACATGGGCCATGGTGTCCTCGGTTGGGTGTTCGGGGGAAGAAATCGGCTCGAGCGTGCGCGAATCGAACAGCGCGCTCCGGCGGCGATCGCCCGAGAGGATATCCTTGAGCATCCTCACGAAAAACCGGCGCATGAGCGTGTGCATCGCCATGCGGCGCACCTGCCCGGTGCAGTGCGGGTCGTCATCGACAAACAGGTGCCCGATGGGCTCCCCCAGCAGTCGCTCGCGGTCGTCCGCTTCGCAGTTGCCGACAAGCGTCGTCACATAGGGCAGCTTGCCGTTCTTGTATGAGTTGAACAGCGGCGTCCCGCAGCATCGCGCGAACCAGCGCATGGTCGGCTTGTCGGTCAGGTGCAGGCAGCGCAATTCGCCCCGACCTTGCGCGATCCGCATCCGCGCGCAGCGGCTCTGGTAAAGCAGCGTGCCCGCGTCATCGCCTGTCACCCTGTCCTCAGCCTGAAAGCGCCGGGCGAAGGTCTGGCAGTCGGTGCAGTGGCAGACGACGAAATCGCCCTCGCGCGGGCCCGCCTTCTCGATCACCCCTTTAACCGCGCCGCAGCGGCAGGAGAAGGGCAGGTCAGCGGACATAGCTCGCGCCGTTCGCATCGATCGTCGTCCCGGTCATCGAAGGCGGCGCGTCGAGTGCGCACCACACCGCGATATCCGCGATCTCCTCCGGCTCGGCCACGCGGCCGAGCGGAATGTCCGCCAGCAAGCCCGGCCCGCCGCGCGACTCGAGGTAGTCGCCCGCCATCGAGGTGTCGGTGAAGCCGGGCGTGACCGCGAAGCTGTAGATCCCTTGCGCGGCGTAGGCGCGCGCGATGGTCTTGTGCAGCGCCAGCATCCCGCCCTTGGCCGCCGCGTAGTGCCAGTGCGCGGGCGAATCGCCCCGGTGCCCGGCGCGGCTGGCGATGTGGACGATCCGTCCGCTGCGCCCGGTTTCCTGCCAGTGACGCACCGCAAAGCGACTCAGCTGCGCGGCGGCGGTCAGGTTTATCCGCAGCGTTTCCTCCCACGCGTCGAGCCATTCGATGTCGGAGGTGTCGAGCGGAATTCCGGCGAACAATCCGGCATTGTTGACCAGCACATCGATCTCGCCGTCGGCCTGCCGCATGGCCTCTTCCCACAGTATCGAAGGCGCCGAAGGCTCGGTAAAATCGGCGGCAATCTCGCCTTCCTCGATACCTTGCGTCGAGTGGCCGATCACCCGCACGCAGCGCGCCTCGAGCTGTTCGCGAATGGCGGAGCCGATCCCGCGGCTCGATCCTGTGACGAGAATGGATGTCATCGGTTCGCGCGTTACGCCCTTAGACGCGAGCAACCAAGCCCCTGCCTGTCGACGGCGCGCTGTTCGGGAGTGCGTGCAGGGGGGGGCTTTGCGCCCGTGCCTGGGCCTTCATCCTTTGGACTGCCTTGAACCTCGTCACGCTTCCGCTAAGTGGAGGCGCAACGCATTCCAGCATCCCGGCCAGATTGGACCCGCTAGCCCTCATGTCGAACAGACCCCTCTCCCCGCACCTTCAGATCTGGAAATGGGGCCCGCACATGCTGACCTCCATCCTGCACCGCGTCACCGGCGACGGTCTGGCGCTCGTCGGGCTCGGCGTGCTGCTGTGGTGGCTGGGCGCGATGGCGAGCGGGCCGGAGGCGTACGAGACCTTTACCGGGCTCATGACCACGCCGATCGGCTATGTCGTGCTGATCGGCCTGACCTGGGCCTTCTTCAACCACATGATGAGCGGCCTGCGCCACTTCGTGCTCGATATCGGCGCCGGTTACGAGCTCACCGTCAACAAGACCTGGGCGATCGCCAGCCCGATTCTCGGCGTTTTGCTGACCATCGCCTTCTGGGCGATCATCTTTCTGAAATAAGGCTTCTGACCATGGGTAACGGAACCTCCATCGGCCGCGTACGCGGCCTCGGCTCGGCCCACGAGGGCGCGCATCACTGGCTGATCCAGCGGTTTACCGCGATCGGCAATCTGGTGCTCGTCCTGTGGCTGCTGGTCAGCTTCTTGCTGCTGCCTGCCTACGACTACGGCACGGTCGCCGGCTGGCTTGCCAATCCGATCAGCGCGGCGGCGATGATCCTGCTGATCCTTAGCACCTTCTGGCACGCACGCCTGGGCCTGCAGGTGCTGGTCGAGGACTATATCCACCAGGGTGGCAGCCGCTTTGCGCTGACCGCCCTTCTCAATCTGGTTGCGGTGGCAGGCGGCGTGTTCGCCGTGTTCTGCATCGCCAGCATCGCTTTTGCAGGAGCCGCCTGATGGCGACCGACACCGACACGACTCAGCCCAAGAGCGGCAGCGAAGCCTATCCGATCATCGACCATACGTTCGACGTCGTCGTCGTCGGCGCGGGCGGTTCGGGCCTGCGCGCCACGATGGGTGCCGCCGAAGCGGGCTTCAAGACCGCCAACATCTCCAAGGTGTTCCCGACTCGCAGCCACACCGTGGCGGCGCAGGGCGGCATCGCCGCGTCGCTCGGCAACAACACGCCCGACCACTGGACCTGGCACATGTACGACACCGTGAAGGGGTCGGACTGGCTGGGCGATCAGGACGCGATCGAATATCTCGCGCGTGAAGCCCCGCAGGCGGTGTACGAGCTGGAGCACGCGGGCGTGCCGTTCAGCCGCAACAAGGACGGCACGATCTACCAGCGCCCGTTCGGCGGCCACATGCAGAACATGGGCGAAGGCCCGCCAGTACAACGTACTTGCGCCGCGGCGGACCGTACGGGGCACGCGATGCTCCATGCGCTCTATCAGCAGAGCCTGAAGTACGACGCGGACTTCTTCATCGAATATTTCGCGATCGACCTGATCATGGCGGGTGAAGGTGCCAATCGCCGCTGCGTGGGCGTGATCGCCATGTGCCTCGACGATGGCACGATCCACCGCTTCAAGGCGCACGCGGTCGTTCTAGCGACCGGCGGCTATGGTCGCTGCTACTACACCGCGACATCGGCACACACCTGCACCGGCGACGGTGGCGGCATGGTGCTGCGCGCCGGCCTGCCGCTGCAGGACATGGAGTTCGTGCAGTTCCACCCGACCGGCATCTACGGCGCGGGCGTGCTGATTACCGAAGGCGCGCGCGGCGAGGGCGGTTACCTGACCAACTCCGAGGGTGAGCGGTTCATGGAACGCTATGCGCCTTCCGCGAAGGACCTCGCCAGCCGCGACGTCGTCAGCCGCTCGATGGCGCTGGAAATGCGCGAAGGCCGGGGCGTGGGCAAGGATGGCGACCACATCTACCTGCACCTCGACCATATCGACCCGGCCGTGCTCGCCGAGCGCCTGCCCGGCATCACCGAGAGCGGCAAGATTTTCGCCGGGGTCGACCTGACGCGCGAGCCGCTGCCGGTGACGCCGACGGTCCACTACAACATGGGCGGCATCCCGACGAACTATCACGGCGAAGTCGTGACCATCGGGCCCGACGGCAATCCCGACCACGTGGTGCCCGGGCTCTATGCCGCGGGCGAGGCGGGCTGCGTCTCGGTCCACGGGGCGAACCGCCTCGGCTCGAACTCGCTGATCGACCTCGTGGTGTTCGGCCGCGCGATCGGGCACCGTCTGGCCGAAACGATGAAGCCGGGCGCGAATCACGATGCGCTTCCCGCCGACAGCGCGGACCTGGCGCTGACCCGGCTCGACCATTTCCGTCACGCCAATGGCAGCCTGCCGACCGCGCGGATTCGCGAGGACATGCAGAAGACCATGCAGAAGCATGCCGCCGTGTTCCGCGACACCGAGACGCTGGCAGCGGGCAAGAAGCACCTCGCCGAGGTCAACGCGAGCATGCAGGACATTCACGTGTCCGACCGCTCGCTGATCTGGAACAGCGACCTCGTCGAAACGCTGGAACTCGATAACCTGATGGCTCAGGCGAGCGTCACCATGACCAGCGCCGACAACCGCAAGGAAAGCCGCGGCGCCCACGCGCACGAGGATTTCCCCGACCGCAACGATGCCGAGTGGATGAAGCACACGGTAACCTGGTTCGACGGCTGGGGCGGCGGCGCCAAGGGTTCGGGCAAGGGCGACATGAAAATCGATTACCGCCCGGTCCACGAATACACGCTGACCGACGATATCAAGTATATCGAGCCGAAGAAGCGGGTGTATTGATCGAAGACCCGGACCCGCATGATGCTTCGCGTCGCGATCATCGGCGGGTACGGGAATTTCGGAGGCTATGTTGCCCGTGCGCTCGCGCCCGATCCGGGCATCGCGCTGGTTATCTGCGGGCGTGATCTGCGCAAGGCGAGCACCTTTGCCGATGGCCTCAACGCGGCAAACCCCGCCATCGGGCGAGTCGTCGACATAGGCGGCGATCCGGCGACCATGCTGGGCGACATCGGCCCCGATCTGGTCATCAACATGGTTGGCCCGTACCACACCCAGAGCTACGCCGTCGCCGAAGCGGCCATCGCGGCGGGCGCTGATTATTGCGATATAGCCGATGCGCGCGAGTTCGTGTGCGGGATCGGCGCCCTCGACGAGGCGGCGAAGACGGCCGGAGTCACGGTGCTGGCGGGGGCAAGCTCGGTCCCCGCACTCACAGCCGCCTTTCTGGACGAGGCGGCCAAGGCCATGCAGGTCCGCCACGTGTATTACGGTATCAGCGGGGCAGAGCAGGCCAACCGTGGCGCAGGCACGGTTGCCGCAGTCACCAGCTATGTCGGGCAGCGCTTCACGCGGCTGAAGGACGGGGCGATGCGTCCGGTCACCGGCTGGAGCGGGCTGCACGCCGTGCGCTACCCCGAACTCGGGCGGCGCTGGTTCGCGCATGGCAATGTGCCCGACCTCGGCCTGTTTCCCGATCGCTATCCCACGCTGCGCAGCCACGCCTTCTATGCCGGGCACGAGATCAACGTGCTGCATTTCGGGACGTGGATTTCGGGCAAGCTGGTGCGCATCGGCCTGCTTCCCCGGCTGGACCGCTATGCGGGCCTTCTGGTGCGCTTCGCCGCCCTGTTCAACTGGCTGGGCAAGGGCCGCAGCGGCTTTCACATGGTGATCGAGGGTGAGGGCACGGATGGCACGCCGATGACCAGACGCCACTGGATCATCGCGCGGCAGGGCCATGGGCCGATCATTCCCTGCATTCCGGTCATCCTGATCGCCCGAATGATGGCCGAGGGACGCGTCTTCGCGCCGGGCGCGCGGCCATGCCTCGATATCATCACGCTCGACGCCTATCGTGCCGAATTCGCAGGCCTCGACATCACGGCGATCGACGAATGAGCAAGCATACGCCCCATAAAACACAGAGCGACCTCGCGACATTCGCGCCGTACTCCTACCGCGACGATCCGGCGGTGCCCGATTTCGACGACAGCCGGGCGGTGTTCGTGTTCGACCATCATTGCGTACTGTGCGGCACGGGCGTGGGCTTCATCATGAAGCACGATTCCGCCCGCGCGATTGCCTTCACATCTGCGCAGCAAGGCTTGGGCGAGGCGCTGTGCCGCCATTACGGGATCGACTGGGACGAGACCTATCTCTTCGTCCGCAATGGCCGACCCCACATCAAATTCGACGGATATTTCGAGGTCGCGCGGGCGATGGGTGGTCTGTGGAAGGGGCTTGCGATCTTCCGGGCCATCCCGAATTTCATCCTCGATCCGGTTTACGATCTGGTGGCGAACAACCGCTACAAATGGTTCGGCAGGACCGAGCAGGCCTGCCAGGTTCTGACCGAAGATCAGCGCGCCCGAATGCTCTAGGTTCTGGTCTGTTCAGGTCGAAGCGGATAGCGCAGGCTGCATGACGCTCCGTTTCGCTTCCGCCAGCCTTATCGCCAGCTTGATCGCAAGTCTCGCCGCGCTCTCTGCCGCGCCTGCTGCTGCCGGGTCACCGCCCGCCGAGCTCGGCATCCCCGATTTCTACACGCAGTACCGCGATGCGAGCGGCATTCCGGTGGTCTCGTCGAATAAGGTTTCCGAAGACGCGCTGGTCGCGTCCGAAGCGATGATCGAAGATATGCTGAAGCACCGCCCGGACCTGCGCGCATGGCTGGTCGAGAACGATTATCGCGTCGCGATCATGGCCGAAGACGAGGCGTTGCTCGACCTGCCCGAGAATGCGCACTGGACCAAGCCTGCGCCGGGCGACCCGCGGCTGACCCGGTGCGAGAAGAAGCATTATGAGGAGCGGATCGGTCGGCTGACCGACCGCGCCTATTGGGATGCGCGGGCGCGCGGGATCGGCGGGCCGCGCACCGTCAGTTCGGAAGAGGATGTGCTGGGCTGGCAATCGAGCCGCTATTACGGCGAAACCATCCTCGTCCACGAATTCGCGCACAACATCCTGTTCGCGATTCAGGGCGCGGACCCGGCGCTCTATGACCGGATCGAGGCGGCCTACGCAAATGCGCTGGCCACGGGCCTGTGGCGCAACGAATATGCGATGACCACGATTCAGGAATACTGGGCCGAAAGCACGCAGATCTGGTTCGAATCGGGGCGGTTGGTGGTGGTCGACGGCGTGCGTGTGCTCAACCGCGACGATCTGGCGGCCTACGACCCCGCGATCTTCGCGGCGCTGGAGCAGGCCTATGGCGACGTGCACAGATTGCGCGGTGACCCGTTCTGGCGGCACCCGGCGCGGATCCCGCCGGGGCCGATTCCGGAGAATACCGCCGAAGTCTGCTAGCGCCTACGCGGCAGCGGGTTCGCCCGCGAAGGCCTCTGCCGCGAGCGTCAGGCTGCGCTTGCGCGCCTCGTGGTCGTGGATCGAACCCGCAATGATGAGTTCGTCCGCCTGCGTGCGCTCGACGAAAGCGTTCATCTGATCGCGGACCTGTGCGGGCGTGCCGATCGCGGTGGCCGACAGCACTCCGTCGAGCATGGCGGCAGCCTGCGGCGGCAGGCTTTCGCGATAGCCCTCCACCGGCGGCGGGAGCTTGCCCGGCTTGCCGGTGCGCAGCCGCACGAAGCTCTGTTGCATCGAACTGGCGAGCAGCTGCGCCTCTTCCTCGGTATCCGCCGCAAACACATTGTAACCGCAGATCGCATAAGGTTCGCTCAGCACGTCGGAGGGCTCGAAGCGGTCGCGATAGATCTTCAGCGCATCGTCGAGTGCCTGCGGCGCGAAATGGCTGGCGAAGGCATAGGGCAGGCCGAGCATGGCCGCGACCTGCGCACCGAACAGGCTCGATCCCAGAATGTAGAGCTGCACGTTCGCCCCCGCGCCCGGCGTGGCACTGATCCCGGTGCGCCCGTCGTTTGCGAAGTAGCTCTGCAGTTCGACCACATCGCGCGGGAAGGCATCGGGATTGCTGTCCAGATTGCGGCGCAGTGCGGCGGCCACCCGCTGATCGCTGCCCGGCGCACGCCCGAGGCCGAGGTCGATCCGCCCCGGAAACAGCGCATCGAGCGTGCCGAACTGCTCGGCGATCACCAGCGGCGCATGGTTGGGCAACATTATGCCCCCCGCGCCGACGCGAATACGCGAGGTGGCGGCGGCGACATGGCCGATGACCACGCTGGTCGCCGCGCTGGCAATGCCTTCCATCCCGTGATGCTCGGCGCACCAGTAACGCTCGAAACGCAGCGATTCGGCGTGGCGGGCGATATCGGCGGCGTTGGACAGCGCATCGCGCACGGTGCCGCCTTCGGTCACGTGGGCGAGGTCGAGCAGGGAGAGTTTGGTCATGCAAGGTCAGATGGGTGGTGGGTCGCGGGAATGAAAGGCTTGGGTCCGCAGGTGCGTTCACGGGCGGGGCCCCCCTCCATCGTTCATCGGCCGTCCATGTTTACATCTGTAGTCAATGCGTCTACAGGCGTAATCGATCGAGGGAGGTTGAGATCATGACCGAGCCGAATGGCGAACGAAACGAGCGCATTACCGAGGCCGAACATGCGATCATGGAGGTGATCTGGGATCGCCATCCGGTGAGCGCTTCGGAGGTTTGCGACGATGTCTGCGAATCGCGCGGCTGGTCGATGCCGACCGTCAAGACGCTCCTCTCGCGCCTTGTCAGCAAGGGCGCGCTGGCGACCGAACCTGCCGGGCGCAAGTTCCTCTATTCCCCGCTGATCGAACGCGCGGACTATGTCGGCGGCGAATCGCGCCGCCTGGTAGATCGGTTGTTCGGCGGACGGGCAGTATCCCTGTTCGCGCATCTCGCCGAAAACGAGGCGCTGACCGACGAGGATCTCGGCGAGATCGAGCGTCTCCTGAAGGAGATGCGCAAATGACCGCCGAATTCCAGAGCTTCGCCTTCGAGACCTTGCTGTGGACCGGCGCCCTGATTGCGCTGGTGCTGATCCTGCGGCGCCCGGTCACCCGTCATTTCGGCCCCGGGGCCGCCTATGCCCTCTGGCTCCTGCCGTTTGCGCGCCTGCTGCTGCCGCCGCTGGTGCTTCCCGCATGGCTCGCCCCGGCACCCGCATCCGAGCCGCTGCCGGTGGCCACTTACCAGCCGATGGCCGAAGTGGGTGCCGAGCCGCTGATGGTCCGCCCGCTGATGCAGGCCACGATCTCGATCGACTGGACCGCCATCGCATTCGCGGTGTGGCTGGCGGGCGCGTGCGCATTCATCGCCGTGCGGTTCGCACGCTATTTCGCCATGCGGCGCGAATTGCTGGCGCAGGGCGTCGAGGTCGGTCGGTGCGGCAATGTTCGGCTGGTGGAAACGCCGGTCGCCGGTTCGCCGATCGCTTTCGGTGTGTTCGACAAGGTCGTCGCGCTGCCCGAGGGGTTCCTCGACCACACCGAGCCGACCCAGCGCGATCTCGCGCTGGAGCACGAGCTTGCCCACCACCGGGCGCGCGATCTGCTCGCCAATTTCGCAATCCAGCCGCTGTTCGCGATCCACTGGTTCAATCCGCTGTGCTGGGTCGGCTGGCGCGCCATGCGCTGCGACCAGGAAGCCGCCTGCGATGCCCGTGTGGTCTCGGACTGCGACCGCGAACTGCGGGGCACCTACGCTGCCGTCATTGCCGCCTTCGCGACGGGTGCCAACACCTCCGCTCGCGGGGCACTGGCCGCGCCGATGGCGTGCCCCGTGCTCGGCGACAAATCCATCATCCATCGTTTGAGGAGCCTGACTATGTCGGACATTTCCCCCCGGCGGCGCATTGCTGCGCGTGCCCTGATGATCGGCGCTCTCGTGGCATTGCCGGCGACCGCCTCGATTTCGCAGGCGGAAGCGATCGCCCCCGCTGCCGCGCCCAATCCGCCTGCGCCACCCAGCCCACAAGCGGTGCCCAATCCGCCCGCCGCGCCCGACGCACCGCTCGCGCCGAGCGCCCCGGAGGCACCCGAACCACCCGAAACGGTCGACTTGCTGATCGAAGATGGCGACGGCGGCAAGGAAAACCGCACGGTCCGCATCGAACGCCGGGTAACGACCGATGCCGACGGGCAAACGCGCAAGGAAAGCCGCTATTTCATCGATGGTCGCGAGGCGACGGTCGAGGAACGGGGCGAGCTTGAGGAACATCTCGAAACCGTGCGCGAGGCCCGTCGCGATGCGGAAGAGGCGCTCAGGGAGACCCTGATTCTCCGCGAGCAGCTGGGCGAAGGCAGCGATCTGCGCAAGCAAATGGAAACTCTGCGTGTCGAACTTCGCGACTCTTCCAGGTTCTCGAAGGAAATGCAGCTCGCCATCGCGAAAGGCAGGGCGAACCTGCCCATGATCATGGCCGATTGCGACGGGGATGGGGCCACGGTTCGGGAACAGACCGGCTCCAATGGCAAGAGGGTCGTGGTGTTGTGCGAGATGGCCGTGGCCGAAAACGCACGCAAGGCGGGCATGGAAAACGCGCGCAGTGCGATCATGCAGGCGCGTGGCGCGATCGAGCGTAATCGCAACCTGTCCGAGCGCGAGCGGACCAAGGCGCTGCGCTCGCTCGACAAGGCACTGCGCGAGCTCGAACGCGAGCGTTAACGGGGTAAGGGCTCACAAGCCCCCAAAGAGGGCGGCGCATCCCCCAATGCGCCGCCCTCGATCCTGTGTGCAGCACTGAAGAATTGGCGCAGCACGCCGGGCCGCGCGTGTCTCGGTATCGAGCGTCAGACCACCTCGGCGATCAGCCCCATCGCCTTGGCTTCGCTGGCGGTTATGTGCCAGTCGTGAGGGGCCTTTTCGCGCAACTCCTGAATACTGACGTTCGAGCCTTCGGAGATGGCGCGATAGTCATCGTCTTCCTGCTCGATCTCGCGCTGGATCTCGCGCTGGGCATGCTCCAGCTGGCTGGCGACGCTGCGGAGCGATCCGCCCGCCAGCTCCATCGGCTGGGCGCGCTTGTTCTCGGTCACGAGCAACTTGGTGGCGCGCGTGAGGTAGCGATGGCTGACCGGGAAGGCGGCCATGAACAGGACGCCTGCCGAATAGACCGCCGTCTTGCCGAGAAAGATGATCTCGCGCCGTCCGCGATCGCGCAGCAGGCGGATATCGTCGGCCATGCTGCGCGCGATTTCGGGATCGCCTTCCATCGTGGTGAGCGCGATGACGATCGGCCCGCCGGGCGTCTGTTCGGCCAGCCGTTCGGTGAACTCGGAATACATCTTCGCGTCCATCGCGCCGTACAGGCGGATACCCGGATTGGCGAGCGACTGCGATGCGGGCTGCGTCGATGGGTGGCGCGGATCGGCGGGAATGATCTCGACTTCCTGCGGGCGACGCGGCTGCTGCGGCGCGGAATCATCGTCCGCAGCTTCGGCGGGCGCAGAAGGCCGCTTTTCGGAGTCATCTGCTTGCCCGGCTTCGCCCGCCTTCGGCAGCACGGCCGCGACCGCAGGCGCCGCGACGGCTGCCGCTGCAGCCCATTCGCGGCCCCCGTCCTTTTCCTGTTCGACCATCGGCTCATCACCCCCGCCCAGCGGCAAGGCGGGCTTCGTGCCGTCTTCTTCGTCCTCTTCGTCGAAGAAGTGGTTCTTGATCGCCATCGCGCCAGCTGCGGTGCCCGCGGCGGCGGCACCCAGGCCTGCGACCTTCAGCGCGGTCCCTTGCCAGTCGTCGAGATCGAACCAGTCGTCGTCCTCTTCTTCCACGCCGCGCTTGCCGGCGTCGGCTGAGGCAGCCGGGGCCGGGGTGGGGGCGGGTGGATTTGCGACCGGGGCATCTGTTGTCGCTTCGGTCCGCGGCTGTTCGACCTTTGCCTCGCGCTCCTCCTCCTCGTCATCCCAGGTCAGCGTCGCGGGTTCGTCGTCGCTCGTCGCTTCTTCGGCCTGCGAAACGGGAGCGGCTGCGGGCTCGAACTCGGGCTCGCCGGGCGCATCCGATGGCGCGGCGGAGGCGGGCTGGTAATCATAGTCCTCGCGCGCGAGCGGCGTCGCGGCGGCAGGTTCGGGCCATTTCTCCGACTTGTCGTCCGCATTGCGCGCCGGGGCACTGACGGGGGCAAACTCCGGCTCGGTCTGCGCCCCTTGGGGGCTGCGATAGACGGCGGGCTCGGGCAGGTCCGAATTGCTCGACGCCCGGTTGCGGGCCGTGGCGCGCGAGGCGGCTGCCGGGGTCGCCTGATCGGCCTGTGCGCGCTTGCCCTGATAGACCGCCGGGCCGTCGCCTTCGCCGTTGCTGTCGTTACCGGCACCGCGCAGCTCGCCGAACAGCGCGGTCGCCATACCGGGGATGTCGCGGCGCTTCTGCCCATCGCGGACGATTTCCTGCAGGCGCTGGAAGAGCGTGAAGAGGTTGCGGATGAAGTCCATGGCTTAGTGCTGTCCAGCCCCCCGGTTGATCGCCGCTAGAAGGATTCGGGCGCGAAATATCGGTCGCACACCGTATCGTTGCCGCTCCCGATGCCGAGCCGCAACGCTTCCATGCGCTGTTCGCTGGTACCGTGCGTGAAGTTTTCAGGCGAGGCCCTGCCGCCCATGCGTTCCGAAATGGCATCGTCCCCGATTGCGGATGCGGCGCGCATGCCCTCTTCGATATCGCCCGGTTCGATCTGATCGCGGTTTCGGCCCGCCCACACCCCGGCGTAGCAATCCGCCTGCAGTTCCATGCGCACCTGCAACTGGTTCGCGCGGCGCGGGTTCTGCTGCTGCGCGCTGCGCACCTGATTGGCGAGGCCGGTCAGGTTCTGGATGTGATGGCCATATTCATGCGCGACGACATAGACGCGGGCGAAGTCGCCGCCTGCGCCAAGCTCGCGCTTCATCGTGTCGTAGAAGCTGGTGTCGATGTAGATGCCGCCATCGCGCGGACAGTAGAACGGCCCCACCGCAGAGGTCGCGCTGCCGCAACCTTCGGTCTGGATGCTGTTGACGAACAGCTTGAGGAAAGGTTCGCGGAACGGAACATTCGCGCGTTCGAACACCGGCTCCCATGTCTCGTTGAGCGATTGCAATGCATTGCACGCCTCGGTCGCATAGGCGTTCTCGGTGCATAATTCCTGTTCGCTCATGCCGGCCCGTTCGCCCTCGACCTGTGCGCCGCCGGTGGCGTTGCCGACACTGTCGACCACCGCGATCGTCTGGCCCAGATCGGTCCCGAACAAGAGCGAGACGATGCCTGCGATGATGATCGTGCCGCAGCCAAGCTGGCCCGCCCCGCCGCCGGGGAAGCGGCTGCCTCCGCCACCACGGACGTCGATCTTGTCGGTGTCGAACGGATTCAGGCGCATCTGGCGGCTCCCCTTGTTATGTCCCCGGCGTGCTGCGCAAGGAAAAGCCTTGCAATGCGCGCCAACCGGCGGAACCACGGCGCACAGGTGGCGAATGGCTCCACACGGCTTGGTTAATCCTCGAAAGGCTAGCGATGTTCCTCGATGGTAAGAAGGCTTTAATTACCGGCTCCACTTCCGGCATCGGACTCGCGGTTGCGCGCGCCCTGCATGCCGAAGGCGCCGCAATCGTTCTCAACGGCTTCGGCGACGCGGAGGAGATCGCGAAGCTGCAGGAGGAACTGGGCGGCGCGGCGTTCTTCGACAGCGACCTGACCGACGTCGCAGCGATCGAATCGATGATGGGCGAGGTCGAGGGAGTCGATATCCTCGTCAACAATGCGGGGATGCAGCATGTGGCCCCGGTCGACGAGTTCCCGGTCGACAAGTGGGACAAGATCATCGCGCTCAACCTGTCGGCGGCATTCCATACGATTCGCCTCGCGGTGCCGCACATGAAGAAGCAGGGCTGGGGCCGGATCATCAACACTGCCAGCGCGCACTCGCTGGTCGCCTCGCCCTACAAGGCGGCCTATGTCGCGGCCAAGCACGGGATTGCGGGCCTGACCAAGACAGTCGCGTTGGAAGTCGCGGAAACCGGCGTGACCGTGAATTGTATCAGCCCGGGCTATGTCTGGACCCCGCTGGTCGAAAACCAGATCCCCGACACGATGAAGGCGCGCGGGATGAGCCGTGACGAGGTGATCGACCAAGTATTGCTCGCAAAGCAGCCGACCAAGAAATTCGTGCAGCCGGAGGACATTGGCGAAATGGCGGTATTCCTTTGTCGGGATTCGATGGCCAATATGAATGGCGCGAACTGGAGCGTGGATGGCGGCTGGACCGCAGAATAAGGATCGAACAGCGTGCAGCGACTGACCAGACTGACGGGAACCATCGGCGCGGCCTTGCTGCTGAGTGCCTGTGCGACCACCCCGTCGCCGCCGCCCTCACCTTCGCTCGACACGATCGAGGCGGAGCTTGCGATGGACATCGCAACGCTGGCCGACGACGATTTCGGCGGGCGTTTCCCCGGCAGCGAAGGCGAAGCCAAGACGCAAGCCTGGCTCGCGCAGCGCTTTGGGCAGATCGGGCTCGAGCCCGGGGCCGCAGATGGCGACTGGACGCAGGATTTCGCGCTGGTTCGTCGCTCTCCCGCGACCGAACCCGGGCGCGTGGCGGCCTCCGCAACGCGCGGGGAGCGCCGCGTCGCCTTCTCGCAGCCGATGCTGGGCGCCTTTTCCGCGCAGGACGAGGCGAACTTCAGCGATGTACCGCTGGTCGGGGTGGACCCCGATCTCGAAGAACTGGTGCCTGGATCGCTGGTCAACCGCGCGCTGGTATTGCCCGCTTCCGCGATCGCCAAACGGGCGAACCAGCTGGAGGCAGCGGAACCGACGGTCCTCGTCATCACGACGGAGGATCAGAAAACCTACGACCAATCTTCGCGCTTCTTCTCACGCTCGCGTTGGCGGCTCGAGAACGACCGTGAGGGAATGGCGCTGATCATGATTTCGCCCGAAGACAGCGCGGCGTTGATGGAGACGATCGGTCGCAATGCGGATCGTGCGCCCGACGGGCACGGCGTCGTCGCCTACGACACGATGCTCGACGCGCGGATATCGCAGCAGTCGGAGCGTATCGAAACCGCCAACTTCATCGCCCGCCTGCCCGGCACGGTGGACGGCGCGGGCGCGGTGCTGGTGCTCGCCCATTGGGATCACCTCGGCGATGAATGCGGCCCGCCCGATGCGGCCGACCGGCTGTGCAACGGGGCAGTCGACAATGCGAGCGGGATCGCGGTGATGGCGCAGGCCGTGGAGCTTGCGGCCGCCGACGGTCCGTTCGACCGGGATGTCATCGTGCTCGGAACGAGTGCCGAGGAAATGGGCCTGCTGGGCGCCGAGGCATTCGTTGCCGATCCCGCCGTTCCGCTGCCGACCATCGTGGCCGGCCTGAACATCGATACCGTCGCCATCGCCCCGCGGGGCGAGCCGGTCGTCATCCTCGGCGCGGGTGAGACGCCGCTCGATTACGGAATCACCGAAGTCGCGCGCACCCTCGGGCGCGAGGTCGTGCCCTCCGATCTGCAAGCGGCGTTCCTGCGGCGACAGGATGGCTGGGTGTTCCTGCGCGAAGGCGTGCCGACCGTCATGGCAGGTGGCACGCTGGCGGACGAGGAGGTGTTCCAGGCCTTCCTGCAGGGCCCCTATCACGGTGCCGACGACGAGGTCGGCGAAGGGCTGGAACTGGGCGGAGCGGCCGAGGATGCGGTGCTGCATGCCGCGCTGATCCGCTATTTCGCCAGTTTGCGCACCTATCCGGGTGGCGGGAATTAAAGAGCCGCGCGGCAGCGGGCCTGGCCGGTAATCTATCTTCGAATTGCCGATCTGGTAGACATTGCGCGCGGACGATTAAGGGTGTGCGCATGACAGCGGGGGAGAGGATGATGCCGAAAAGGCAGGCCGGGTTGGGCAAACTGTGGATGTCGGCGGCGCTGGCGGCTCTCGTGGTGGCTCCAGCCGCCGCGCAGGAATCGGCGGTAAAGACGGAGGCGGCGCAGGCAGAAACTTCCGCCGCTCAGCAGCTTGGCCGCCAGATGTATCGGTACGATCAGGCCGCGTGGCATGCGACGGACGAAATTGCGAAAAGCGTCGATCTGAGTTCGCCCGGCGAATTGCGCGGCTATCTGGTCGAACCGCTCGACAACGGCAATCTGTCGACCGTTTTCTATGGCGAGGACGACGGGGAATATTTCGAGTTCGCGCGCTATGAAATGGCGGGATCGAAGGTTGTCGGCGGAGGAGTGCTTGAGGCGGATCGCAGAACCGCGCTGTCGCCGATGCTGCAATCGATGGCATCCGCCAAATCCGCCGCCATCGACGAGCTGATGCGCCGCGAATGGGGGTTCTGCTCCAACAGCGCGCCCAATACGCTGATCCTGCCGCCCGACCGCAACGGACGGATCGCGGTCTATTTCCTGACCTCGACCACACAGAACGGTGTCTATCCCTTCGGCGGCCATTACCGAATTGACATCGCACCGGACGGGTCCGTTGCCGATGGGCGCGAATTCACCAAGAGCTGTCTCAACATGAGGCTCGACGCAGGGCCGGATGGTGCGCAGCCGGTGGGGCTCGGCGTGTCCCATCTGCTCGACGAGGAGCCGACCGAAATCCACTATTTCCAGAGCCATTACGTGCCCGTGCAGCTGTTCGTACTGATCGATGGCAATGCCTGGGTGATCGAAAACGGCGCGCTGATCGAGAAAGTCGAGGATTTCGGGGAATAGCGCCGCGCGAGTGGCCCTGCAGACGCAATGTGCAACCTCTACAACATCCGCAGCTCGCAGACCGAACTCGCCGACTTCTTCGACGCGGTTTCGCAGGATTTCGGGTCGAATACCGCGCAGGAGGTCTACCCGGGCTATCCCGCTCCGGTCGTGGTGGAAGGCCCGAATACCAAGCGATTGCGGCCGATGGTATGGGGTTTTCCGCTCCAGCGGACCGGCGCGAAGGGCCAGCCGCTCAAGCCCAAGCCGGTCAACAACACGCGTACCGACAAGCTGAAGAGCTTCTTCTGGCGCTATTCGTTCGAAGAGCGGCGCTGCCTGATCCCGGTCACGCGATTTGCCGAGGCCGAAGGGCCCAAGGGCGCGATGACCCGCACGTGGTTTGCAATGCCCGACGCCCCGCTATTCGCCACCGCTGGAATCTGGCGGCAGACCGACGAATGGGGCGAGGCGTTCAGCATGATCATGACCGAAGCGAACGGCGAGGTCGCGCCGATCCACAACCGCATGCCTGTTGTCCTGCCACGTGATGCCTGGTCCACATGGCTCGGCGCGACGCCGCAGGAGGCGTTCAGGCTGTGCGTACCTTATGCGGGCAGGCTGGCGGTCGACCGCAGCGAAGAACCGTGGTTCAAGCCGCGCGGCAGCTAGTTCGCTGCCACAAGCCGGACCGGGCCGACTTCGTAGGACAGGCCGCGTTCGGTCGCGCCGCGAAGCACTTCGACGAGGTCTTGCCCGCTCGCTCCATCCACCATCTGCAAACTGGCCTGCGCACCACCGGGGCCGTTCCCCGTCCCGACGACGCGATAGACGTCGTCGCGCTTGGCCAGTTCGAGGGTGAAGTCGATCACCGCATCGGTGGGCCCGTCCACATCGATCTGGGTGCCCCTGTCGCCCTCATCCTCGGCAGAGGAACAGGCGCCCAGCGCGAGAGCGGCCACGGCTGCGAGGGGAAAGATCGGTCTGAACATGACCGGTAAGATGCCAAAAATTGCCCTTTTGAGCAAGGCACGCTTGTCAAATAGGCGCGCTGGCCCTAGTTAGACCCCATCCCGACATCGCTGGCACCATGTTGGGCCGGGCCGCAAGGCACCGGCGCCAAACCGCATGACCATCTGATACGGAGAAGAAAACGGAGACTTATGGCGGATATCGCGCGACTGACACAGATTATCGAACCCGAGGCGAAGGCTCTGGGATTCGAGCTCGTGCGCGTGAAGATGATGCCGTCCGAAGCCGGTGACGGCACGCAGGCGCTCCAGATCATGGCGGAAGACCCGGCCACCGGGCAGCTGGTGATCGAACAATGCGCCGCGCTGAGCCGCGCGGTCTCCGCGAAGATCGATGCTCTGGAAGAGCAGGGCGATGTGCTGATCGAAGGGGCCTATCATCTCGAAGTCAGCTCGCCAGGGATCGACCGGCCGCTGACCCGTGCGAAGGATTTTTCCGACTGGGCGGGGCACGAGGCGAAGATTTCCATGGCCAAGGGCTATGAGGGCCAGCGTACCTTCAAGGGCACGCTCGAAGGTCTGCATCCGGATAACGGCATCGATTTCGTCCACATCAAGGATGCCAAGGGCGCGACTCATTTTCTCCCCTTGGAAGAAATTCATTCGGCGAAGCTCGTCCTGACCGACGAATTGATTGCCGCGACCAAACCGCTCGACACCACGGGTGCCGACGAAGTACTAGAAGACCAACAAGAAAAGGCTGACGACTGATGGCCACTGCCATTTCCGCAAACCGTGCGGAGCTCCTCGCGATCGCGAACTCGGTCGCTTCGGAAAAGATGATCGACAAGTCGATCGTGATCGAAGCGATGGAAGAGGCGATCCAGAAATCCGCCCGTAACCGTTACGGTGCGGAGAACGACATTCGCGCCAAGCTTGACCCGCAGACGGGCGATCTGCGCCTGTGGCGCGTCGTCGAAGTGGTCGAGGAAGTCGAAGACTACTTCAAGCAGGTCAATCTGGAGCAGGCGCAGAAGCTGCAGGACGGCGCCTCCATCGGCGACTTCATCGTCGATCCGCTGCCCCCGGTCGATCTGGGCCGCATCGATGCGCAGTCGGCCAAGCAGGTGATCTTCCAGAAGGTCCGCGATGCCGAGCGCGAGCGTCAGTACGAAGAGTTCAAGGATCGCGCGGGCGAAATCATCACCGGCGTCATCAAGTCGGTCGAATTCGGCCACGTGATCGTCAACCTCGGCCGGGCCGAGGGCGTCATTCGCCGCGACCAGCAGATCCCGCGCGAAGCCGCGCGTGTCGGCGAGCGTATCCGCGCGCTGATCAGCAAGGTCGAACGCAACAATCGCGGGCCCCAGATCTTCCTGACCCGCGCGCATCCCGATTTCATGCGCAAGCTGTTCGCGCAGGAAGTGCCCGAGATCTACGATGGCATCATCGAGATCAAGGCCGCCGCCCGCGACCCGGGCAGCCGCGCCAAGATCGGCGTCATCTCGCACGACTCGAGCATCGATCCGGTCGGCGCCTGCGTCGGCATGAAGGGCAGCCGCGTGCAGGCCGTCGTGCAGGAACTGCAGGGCGAGAAGATCGACATCATTCCGTGGAGCGAGGAAGAAGCGACCTTCATCGTCAACGCGCTCCAGCCCGCCACCGTCAGCCGCGTGGTGCTGGATGAAGACGAGAGCCGCATCGAAGTCGTGGTCCCCGACGACCAGCTTTCGCTGGCGATCGGCCGTCGCGGCCAGAACGTGCGCCTCGCCAGCCAGCTGACCGGCAACCAGATCGACATCATGACCGAGGAAGAAGCCTCGGAAAAGCAGGGCAAGGAATTCGCCGCCCGCTCGAAGATGTTCGAGGAAGAGCTCGACGTCGACGAAACGCTCTCGCAGCTGCTCGTCGCCGAAGGCTTCGCCGAACTGGAAGAAGTCGCCTATGTCCAGCTGGACGAACTGGCGATGATCGAAGGTTTCGACGACGAACTGGCCGAAGAACTCCAGAGCCGTGCTCAGGAAGCGCTCGATCGTCAGGAAGCGGCGCACCGCGAAGCCCGGCGCGAACTGGGCGTCGAGGATGACCTCGCCGAACTGCCGCACATGACCGAGGCAATGCTGGTTACGCTGGGCAAGGCCGGTCTCAAGACGCTCGACGATGTGGCCGATCTGGCGACCGACGAGCTGATCGCCAAGAAGCGCGAAGCTCCGCGCCGCCGCAACAATGCCAACGCCGACGGCCCGCCGATGCGGCGCGACCGCCCGATGCGCGAGCAGGACAAGGGCGGCGTGCTGGGCGAGTACGGCCTGAGCGAGGAACAGGGCAACGAGATCATCATGGCTGCCCGCGCACACTGGTTCGAGGACGAGGAGCCCGCTCCCGCCGCGACCGAGACTCAGGAGGCCGCCGATGCGGACTCCACAAAATGAGAGCCTGACGCCGACAATCGAGCGCGGACGTGCCGGCGAGAAATCGCCGGAGCGTCGCTGCATCCTGACCGGGCGCCATGGTGAGCGGGCCGAGCTGATCCGGCTCGCCATCTCGCCGCCGGGGCTCGACGGCAGGTCCGAAGTCCTGCCCGATCCGCGCGCGCGTGCGCCGGGTCGCGGCGCCTGGCTGGGCGTCACCCGCGCCGAGCTGGAGGCCGCGATGGACAAGGGCCAGCTCAAGAGTGCGCTGGCGCGCGCGTTCAAATCCGCGCCGCCTTATGTGCCCGAGGATCTGGCCGCGCAGATCGAAACCGGCCTTCTGCGCACCCTGACCGACCGGTTGGGGCTCGAAATGCGCAGCGGAAAGCTTATCTTGGGTTCGGAACGGATCGCGGAACATGCCCGTGGCGGCGTTCTTGCCGCGCTTTATCATGCCAGCGACGCGAGCGATGGCGGCTCCGCCAAGCTCGACCAGGCATGGCGCGTGGGAATGGATCGCGAAGGCAGCGGCGAGGGCGGAACGCGCTTGCCACTGGACCGCGCGGCGCTGTCTGTGGCATTGGGCCGCGACAATGTCGTCCATCTGGCGCTCGTCGACCATGCGGCGGCGAAGCGGGTCGATCAGGCCCTGACGCGCCTGCTGCATTACCGGAATGCCTCTGCGGATATCCGCGAGGGCGCGAGCGCGGCGGAGGCCACCTAGACGGGGGTCTTGCGGTTTCGCGACGATGTGATTTGAAGGAAGAAACGAGTTTTATGAGCGACGACAAGAACGAGACCCGGACCCGCAAACCGCTTGGCATTAAGCGGAGCGTGGAACCGGGCGAGGTCAAGCAGACCTTCAGCCACGGCCGCACCAACAAGGTGGCGGTCGAGGTGAAGCGTCGTCGCAAGATACTCAAGCCCGGCGAAACCGCTACCGCCCCTGCGGAAGAGGCGAAGGCGCCCGAGCCTGCACCGGCTCCTGCGCCCGCCCCTGCACCTGCGCCTGCGCCCGCAGCCAAGAAGCCTGCGCCCAAGAAGGCCGCGCCTGCCGGGGAAACCCCGCAGGAACGTGTCGCGCGGCTCCAGCGCGAGGCCGAGGAAGACCGGCTGCGCCAGGCAGAAGAAGCGCGCAAGCGCGACGATGAAAAGGCCAAGCAGGCCGCCGAGGAAGAGAAAAAGCGCGCCGAGGAAAATGCCAAGGCCAAGGAAGAAGCTGCCAAGCAGGCCGAGGTAGAGGCCAAGGCCGAACCGAAGGCCGAGGCGCAAGCGCCTGCCGACGAGCCCGCTGCCGAGCCGAGCGCCGGCGAAGGCAAGGACGATGGCAAGACCGCGCGCCCCGCCGCGCGCAAGTTCACGCCCGTCGCCCGGCCCGAGCCCAAGAAGCCCGAGAAAAAGGCGAAGAAGGAAGACAAGCCTTCGAAGACCGCCGAACGCCCCGACAAGCGGCGCTCAGGCAAGCTGACCGTCACCAAGGCGCTGAACGAGGACGAAGGCCGTCGCGCCCGCAGCCTCGCCGCGCTCAAGCGTGCGCGCGAGAAGGAACGCCGCATGCAGGGCGGCGGTTCGTCCAAGCCGCGCGAGAAGCAGGTGCGCGACGTTGTCGTCCCCGAAGCGATCACCGTGCAGGAACTCGCCAACCGCATGGCCGAAAAGGGCGCGGACCTGGTGAAGGAACTGTTCAGCCTCGGCATGGCGGTCACCGTCAACCAGACGATCGACCAGGATACCGCAGAGCTGCTGGTCGAACAGTTCGGCCACAACATCCAGAAGGTTTCCGAAGCCGATATCGACATCAAGGCCGAAGAGGATGTCGATCCGGAGGAAACGTTGCAGCCGCGCCCGCCGGTTGTCACCATCATGGGCCATGTCGATCACGGCAAGACCAGCCTGCTCGATGCGCTGCGCGGCACCAATGTGACGCGGGGCGAGGCCGGTGGCATCACCCAGCACATCGGCAGCTATCAGGTGAAGACGAAGGACGGTAACAAGATCACCTTCCTCGACACGCCGGGCCACGCCGCCTTTACCGAAATGCGTGCGCGCGGTGCCAACGTCACCGACATCGTCGTGCTGGTGGTCGCCGCCGACGATGGCATCATGCCGCAGACGATCGAGGCGATCAGCCACGCCAAGGCCGCCGGTACGCCGATCATCGTCGCCATCAACAAGATGGATAAGGAAGACGCCAACCCCCAGAAGGTGCGCGAGCGCCTGCTGGAACAGGAAGTCATCGTCGAGGCGATGTCGGGCGATGTGCAGGACGTTGAGATCTCGGCGCTCAAGGGCACCGGGCTCGACGAACTGCTCGACAAGATCGCGCTGCAGGCCGAACTGATGGAGCTGAAGGCGAACCCGGACCGGGCCGCCGAAGCCACCGTTATCGAAGCGCAGCTCGACAAGGGCCGTGGCCCCGTCGCTTCGGTGCTCGTCACGCGCGGCACCCTAAAGAAGGGTGATGCGCTGGTTGCCGGCACGATGAGTGGACGTGTCCGCGCGATCATCAACGATCAGGGCAAGCAGATCAAGGAAGCCGGCCCTTCGATGCCGGTCGAGGTCCTCGGCCTCGGCGGGGTGCCCAATGCGGGCGACCAGCTGGCCGTGGTCGAGAACGAACAGCGCGCCCGCGAGGTCGCCGAATATCGTCAGGACAAGGCGAACGAGCAGCGCACTGCGCTCGCTCCGACCAATTTCGATGCGATGTTCTCCAGCCTGGCCAACAAGGCGATCGAATTCCCCCTGCTGGTCCGTGCGGACGTTCAGGGTTCGGTCGAGGCGATCAAGACCGCGCTCACCAACCTCTCAAACGACCTTATCAAGGTCCGCATCCTGCATTCGGGCGTCGGCGCGATTACCGAGAACGACGTAACGCTGGCTGCTGCCGGCAACGCGCCGATCATCGGTTTCAATGTGCGTCCGAACGCTAAGGCACGTCAGCAGGTGGCGCGCGATAAGGTGCGGTTGATGTACTACGACGTCATTTACCACCTGACCGAGGAAATCGCGAAGGAGATGGCGGGCGAGCTGGGTCCGGAGCGGATCGAGAACGTCGTCGGCCGTGCCGCGGTCAAGGAAGTCTTCAAGTCCGGCAAGAAGGACAAGGCGGCCGGTCTGCTGGTGGAGGAAGGCACGATCCGCAAGGGTCTGTTTGCCCGCCTCACCCGCGACGATGTCATCGTATCCTCGACCACCATCGCCTCGCTGCGGCGCTTCAAGGACGATGTGGACGAAGTCCGCGCAGGCCTCGAATGCGGCGTGGTTCTGGAAGACACCAACGACATCAAGGCGGGCGACCAGCTCGAAGTCTTCGAAGTCGAGGAGCGTGAACGGACGCTTTGATGGACTTGGTAGTCGGCGTCTTTGCGGCAATCATCCTCGCCGGGATCTATTACGAGACCCGGCGAGGGTCCGATGCGCTGCATCGGATCGCGAAGGCACTCGAACGGCGAGAACCTGACGAAAAGTGACCGAGTATAGCAAGCAAGTCTTCGGCTCACCGCATGCCGATTTGATGGGAGCACGGTTCGATCACTTCGACAAGGAGCGCGAGGAGCTTACCCTGCGGTTCGTCGCGCCCGAAAGCTTCGTCACTCCGCGTGGCAGCGTGCAGGGCGGCCTCGTGGCCGGCTTTCTGGACGAGGTCATGGGCTGGGCGCATGTCTGGGCGACCGACCATGTGGAAGCCCCTCTCAATCTCGAAATCTCTATGAGCCTGCTGAAGCCCGTGCCCGCCGGTCCTCTGGTCGGCAAGGGGCGCGTGGTACGGCGCGGGCGCAAGGTGATCTTCCTCGAAGGGGAGCTTCGCGACGAGGCCGGCACGCTCCTCGCCCGTGCCACCAGCACTGCCATCCCAACGCCGCGTCCGACAGGAGAGACCTGATGGCCCGCCAGCAATTTTCCGCCGAACAGCAATCGGTCCGCGTCCTCAAGGTGGGCGAGCGGGTGCGGCATATCCTGTCCGAACTGCTCACCCGGGGCGAAGTACACGACGAAACGCTGTCCGCGCATTCGGTCAGCGTCACGGAAGTGAAGATGACACCCGATCTCAAGCAGGCGAGCGTTTACGTCAAACCGCTGCTGGGCGAGGACGAGGATGTCGTGGTCAAGGCGCTGCGCACCAACACCGCGTTCTTCCAGCGCGAGGTCGCCAAGCGCCTCGGCCTCAAATTCGCACCCAAGCTGCAGTTCCGCCCCGACGAGAGCTTCGAGGAGGCGGAGCGGATCGAAAAGCTCCTCAATGATCCCAAGGTCGCGCGCGATCTCGATGGGGATGAGGAAGAGTAGCACTCTCGAATTCACCCCTCCCGCCTGCGGGAGGGGAGTCGAGGCCTACTCCGGGTTGGCCACTGCCTCGCTCGAAGGCATGGCAGCGGGCGCTTCCATTCCGGCAGGTGCCGCCATCTCGGGCATCGCGTAGGACACCGGCGCATCGGGCCCGAGCGGGATGCCGAGGTAGAACCAGCCCACGATCAGCGCGGTGCCGAAGATCAGCAGCCAGATCGAATAGGGCAGCATCATCGCGGTCAGGCTGCCGAGGCCGAAATCGGGCTGCCAGCGCTGCGCGAACACCAGGATCAGCGGGAAGTACACCATCAGCGGGGTGATGATGTTGGTCGCGCTGTCGCCCACGCGGTAGGCCGCCGTCGCGCCTTCGGGGCTGATCCCGAGCAGCATGAGCATCGGCACGAGGATCGGCGCGAGCAGGGCCCACTTGGCGCTGGCCGAGCCGACGAACAGGTTGAGCAGGCCGGTGAACAGCACCATCAGCCCGATCACCGCGGGCAGCGGCAGGCCGGTCGATTCGATCGCGCCTGCGCCATGCACGGCGGAGATCAGGCCGAGATTGGACCAGTTGAACATCGCCACGAAATGCGCGGCGGCGAAAGCGAGGACGAGGTAATAGCCCATGTCCTTCATGCTTTCGGCCATCATGTTGACGAGGTCGCGGTGGTTCTCGATCGTCCCCACCACGCGGCCATAGGCCCAGCCGGTGGCGAGGAAGAGGATGAAGAACGCCGCGACCAGCGAACTGTAGAGCGGGCCGAGTTCGGTATGGATCGAACAATCGGCGAGGCGCGTGCCGTCTTCGGCCACACAGGCCGCCTCGTCGATCAGCGGCGTGCCCGGCGCGAAGACCATGGTGGCCCACAACGCGATCACCAGCAGCGCGGCGATGCCCGCATGGCGCAGGCCCTTCGATGCCAGAGCACCATCGTGCTCGCTGGGGGCGGGGCTGGTGTCGTCGTCGGCCGCACCGGCGGATGCCCCGCCGGTCCATGGGCCCAGCCGCGGTTCGATGATCTTGTCGGTTACGAACCAGATGATCGGCAGGAAGACGAAGGTCATCGCGCTGATGAAGTACCAGTTGCCCGCGATGTTGGCGGTCCAGTCCGGGTCGAGCATGCTCGCGCCGACCGCTTCCTCGGTAATGCCGAAAAGCAGCGCATCGAGCTGCCCGGGGGAGATATTGGCGGAGAAGCCGCCCGAAACGCCGGCGAATGCTGCCGCGATGCCCGCCAGCGGGTGGCGCCCGGCGGCGGCGAAAAGGATGCCTGCCAGCGGAATCAGCACGACATAGCCTGCGTCGGCGGCATGGTTGCCGAGCATCGCGACCAGCGCGACGACGGGGGTCAGCAGCGCCTTGGGCGCGGCCTTCACCGCCTTGGACATGCCCGCCGCAAAGAAGCCCGAACGCTCCGCCACACCGGCCCCCAGCATCACCACCAGCACGTATCCGAGCGGGTGGAAGTGCGTGAACGTCTCGGGCATTTCGACCCACAGGCGCTGGATATTCTCGGGGCTGAGGAGGCTGACCGCCTGGATCACGCTGGGCATTCCGCTCGCATCGTCCACCTCGGTCGGGTGGAGCGCGGACACGCCGGTCAGCGCGCAGATCACCGAAACGATCACCAGCGCGATGATCAGGTAGAAGAAGATGAAGACCGGGTCGGGCAGGCGGTTGCCGGTCCGTTCGACCCAACCCAGAAAGCCCTTTTGCGTCGGTGCCTGTGCGGCGCTTGCCATTCGATTGCTCCCCTCAATCTTGTGTTCGGCAGAAGGGCTAGCATCGCCGCGTCATCCTGTCGCGGGGCTTAATCTCTTGGACAGAGGCCCTTGCACCCGCCAGAAGACGCGCGATGGCCAAGCTGTATTTCTACTTCGCGAGCATGAATGCGGGCAAGAGCGCGCTGCTGCTGCAGACCGCGTTCAATTATCGCGAGCGGGGCATGGACGTCTCGCTGTGGACCGCAGGGGTCGACGATCGCGCAGAGCAGCGCGGGATCGACAGCCGGATCGGCCTGCGCAGCGCGGCGCATTCCTTCGACGAACAGACCGATATTGCGGCGCGCGTGCTCGCGCTGCAGGCGGAAGACGGGCCGATCGGCTGTGTGCTGGTGGACGAGGCGCAGTTCCTCTCACCCGAACAGGTCTGGCATCTCGCACGGCTGACCGACCGGCACGATATTCCCGTGATCTGCTACGGCTTGCGGACCGATTTCCAAGGGCGGCTGTTCCCCGGATCGGCGGAGTTGCTGGGCATTGCCGACAAGCTCGTGGAGATGAAGGCCGTGTGCCATTGCGGGCGCAAGGCGACGATGAACCAGCGGGTCGACGGCGACGGACAGCCGGTAACATCGGGCGCGCAGACCGAGATCGGCGGGAACGAGCGCTATGTTGCGGTGTGTCGGCGGCACTTCGTGAGGGCCGAGGCATGAGCACCGCCAAACCCGCACCCCATGGCTGGCTGATCCTCGACAAGCCGCGCGGGATGGGTTCGACGCAAGGCGTCGCGGCGGTCAAGCGCAACCTGCGCGAAGGCGGCTATCCCAAGGTGAAGATCGGCCATGGCGGCACGCTCGACCCGCTGGCCGAAGGCGTGCTGCCCATCGCGCTGGGCGAGGCGACCAAGCTGGCGGGCCGCATGCTCGATGCGACCAAGACTTATGTGTTCACGATCCGGTTCGGCGAGGAAACCGACACGCTCGACACCGAGGGCGAGGTAATCGCGCGCAGCGACCGCTTCCCGCCGCTGGCGGCCGTCGCGGGCGTGCTGGACCACTTCACCGGCCCGATCGAACAGGTGCCGCCTGCGTATTCGGCGCTGAAGGTCGACGGAAAGCGCGCCTACGACCGGGCGCGGGCGGGGGAGGATGTGGAGCTGGCGACGCGCGCGGTGACGATTTACTGTCTCTCATTCTACCGTCATGCTGAACTTGTTTCAGCAACCAGCTTGCCAACTGAATCGTCGAAGCAAGATGATGACTGGACCCCGAAACAAGTTCGGGGTGACGATCAGCAACTCGAATCCACCTTCCAGACCACCACCGGCCGCCCGGACCCCTACGATCCTTCCGCGCCGCTCGAACTGGCCGAAAGCGTCACGCTGGAGGCTACGGTCAGCAAGGGGACTTACATCCGGTCTCTGGCACGCGACATCGCACGTGCCCTTGGCACGCGCGGTCACGTCACCTACCTCAGGCGTACGCAAGCCGGGCCGTTCCGCGAGGAACAGGCGATTTCGCTGGACAATCTCAACGAAATCGCTAACGGCGCGCCATTGCAAGACCTCCTCCTGCCGCTAGAGGCGGGGCTGGACGACATCCCGGCCCTCTCCCTCGATCCGGAGCAAGCGCAGGCGGCCCGCCAGGGCCGGGTCTTGACCGGACTGCCCCACACCGACGGGCTCTATTTCGCGAAATCGGGTAGCGTCCCGGTGGCGCTGGTGGAGATCGAAGGCGGTACGATGAAAATCGTGCGGGGTTTCAACTTTCCCGATGTCGCGGAGTAGAATGAATGACGGTAACTGCCGAGCGCAAGCAAGAGATCATCAAGGACAACGCCCAGGCTGAAAACGACACGGGCAGTCCCGAAGTGCAGGTCGCGATCCTGACCGAGCGGATCAAGAACCTGACCGAGCACTTCAAGGCGAACCACAAGGACAATCATAGTCGCCGTGGTCTCCTGATGATGGTCAACAAGCGCCGCAACCTGCTCGCCTATCTCAAGAAGATCGATGTCGAGCGGTACAACGCGCTGATCCAGAAACTGGGTCTTCGTAAATAAGGTTTCTCGAAGGGCGGCCACGGGTCGCCCTTTGTTTATTCGCGAGCATCGCAAGGAAAAATGTGAAACCGGTTGCCGGTTTTGCGATGCGACCGACCAATCCGCGACCGTGCAATCCGGCATGGCGCGGACAACCGGGGCATAAGACAAGCCCCGCACCGGACCGGGACGGTATCCCCGGCAGTAGGCCCCGCGCCCGCAATATGGCGGTGCGGGTTCAGAAGGATTATACATGTTCGACAAGAAAACCGTATCGATCGAGTGGGGCGGAAAGACCCTCACCCTCGAAACAGGCCAGATCGCCCGTCAAGCCGACGGCGCCGTGCTGGCCACCTATGGCGAAACCGTGGTGCTGTGCGCCGTGACCGCCGCCAAGAGCGTGAAAGAAGGGCAGGACTTCTTCCCCCTTACCGTTCACTACCAGGAAAAATTCTCCGCTGCGGGCCGTATCCCGGGCGGCTTCTTCAAACGCGAAGGCCGCGCGACGGAGAAGGAAACGCTCACCTCGCGCCTGATCGACCGCCCCGTGCGGCCGCTCTTCCCCGAAGGTTTCTACAACGAAATCAACGTTATCTGCCAGGTCCTGTCGTATGATGGCGAGACCGAGCCCGATATCGTCGCGATGATCGCGGCGTCGGCTGCGCTGACCATCAGCGGCGTCCCCTTCATGGGCCCGATCGGCGCCGCCCGCGTCGGCTTCCGCAATGGCGAATACGAACTCAACCCGTCGCTCTCGTCCGCACTCGACGAAGAAGGTCGCCTCGACCTCGTCGTCGCCGCGACCAATGACGCGGTGATGATGGTCGAATCCGAAGCCAAGGAGCTGACCGAAGAGGAAATGCTCGGCGCGGTGATGTTCGCGCACGAGGAATCCAAGAAGGTCATCGGCGCGATCATCGATCTGGCCGAGCAGGCCGCCAAGGACCCGTGGGAACTCGCCTCGAGCGACGACAACGCGTCGATGAAGGACGCCATCCGCGCGATGATCGGTGACGACATCGCGAAGGCCTACAAGCTGACCGATAAGTCCGCCCGTTCGGACGCGCTCAACGCAGCGCGCGAGAAGGTGAAGGCGCACTATTCCTCGGAAGAGTTCGACGGTCAGCAGAAGATGACCGCCAACAAGCTGACCAAGAAGCTGGAAGCGGAAATCGTTCGCGGTGCGATCCTCAAGGACGGCCAGCGCATCGATGGGCGCAAACTCGATCAGGTTCGCCCGATCGAGGCGATGGTCGGCCTGCTGCCCCGCACGCATGGTTCGGCGCTGTTCACACGCGGTGAGACGCAGGCGATCTGCACCACCACGCTGGGCACCAAGGATGCCGAGCAGATGATCGATGGGCTCGAAGGCCTGTCGTACAACAACTTCATGCTGCACTATAACTTCCCGCCCTATTCGGTCGGCGAAGTGGGCCGCTTCGGCTTCACCAGCCGTCGCGAGACCGGCCACGGCAAGCTGGCATGGCGCGCGCTGCACCCCGTGCTGCCCGATCATGAAGATTTCCCCTACACGATCCGCATCCTCTCGGACATCACCGAAAGCAACGGTTCCTCCTCGATGGCGACCGTGTGCGGTGGCTGTCTGTCGATGATGGACGCCGGCGTTCCGATCGAGCGTCCGGTGTCGGGTATCGCGATGGGCCTGATCCTCGAAGGCGACGAATTCGCCGTGTTGTCCGACATCCTTGGTGACGAAGATCACCTCGGCGACATGGACTTCAAGGTCGCGGGTTCGGAAGCGGGCATCACCTCGCTCCAGATGGACATCAAGGTTGCCGGCATCACGCAGGAAATCATGACCAAGGCGCTCGAGCAGGCGAAGGCCGGCCGCGCGCACATCCTGGGTGAGATGACCAAGGCTTTGGGCTCTGCACGTTCGGGCGTGTCCAAGCACGCGCCGCGCATCGAGACGATGCAGATCGACAAGTCGAAGATCCGCGACGTGATCGGCACGGGCGGCAAGGTGATCCGCGAGATCGTCGCCGAAACCGGCGCGAAGGTCGACATCGACGACGAAGGCGTGATCAAGATTTCGTCGAGCAATGCCGACGAGATCGAGGCTGCACGCAAGTGGATCGAAGGCATCGTCGAAGAGGCGGAAGTCGGCAAGATCTACACCGGCAAGGTCGTCAACATCGTCGATTTCGGTGCGTTCGTGAACTTCATGGGTGGCAAGGACGGCCTCGTCCACGTCTCCGAAATGAAGAACGAGCGGGTCGAGAAGCCGACCGATGTCGTCTCCGAAGGCCAGGAAGTGAAGGTCAAGGTCCTCGAGATCGACCAGCGCGGCAAGGTCCGCCTGTCGATGCGCGTCGTCGACCAGGAAACCGGCGAAGAGCTGGAAGACACGCGTCCGCCGCGTGAACCGCGCGGTGACAAGCCGCGTGGTGACCGTGGTGGCGATCGCCGTGGCGGTCGTGGCCCGCGTGGCGGCGGCGGTGGCCGTGGCCCGCGTGGTGGCGGCGACGGCGGCGGCAACAACGACGGGAGCAATGGTGGCCCCGCGCACATGCCCGACTTCCTGAAGGACTAAGTCCCTCAAAGGATAAATACACGAAGGGCCGCAGGAGCAATGCTTCTGCGGCCCTTTGCATGTCCGGACGCATCATCTCATCGGCGGGTTCAACCCATTTCGAGGATCGGCTTGAACACCTTGCCGTCGTGCAGATCGGCCACCGCTTCGTTGATCTTGTCGAAGGGGTAGCGCTTCACCAGCCGGTCGAAGGGGAAGTGCCCCTTGCGATACAGGTCGACCAGCGTCGGGATGAACTGCTTCACCTTGGAATCGCCCTCCACGCAGCCGACGATCTTGCGACCCGACAGGATCTGCTCGTTGGCATCGAACGAATATTCGGTGCCCGCTGGCGGCGCGCCGACGACCACCATCGTCCCGCGCTGGGCGAGCGATTCCCACGCACCGCGCGCTGCGGTGGCATTGCCGCTGCATTCGATCGCGTAGTCCGCGCCTGCCCCGGTGATCTTGCGTACCTCTTCGGCAACATCGGTCTCTTTGGTCACGTGGATCGTGTCGGTCGCGCCCAGTTCCTTCGCCAGCTTCAGCCGATCCTCGTTCGTGTCGACCGCGACGATCGGTGAACACCCGGAGACCTTTGCGCCCATCACGGCCGCCATGCCGACACTGCCGACGCCCGAGACCAGCAGGCTCGATCCCGCCTTGGGCTGGGCGGTGCGCATCACCGCACCCGCGCCGGTCTGGATGCCGCAGCCCAGCGGGCCGAGGAGCGAAATGTCCACCTCGCCCTCGATCTTCACGACATTGCGTTCGTGCGCGATGGAGTATGTGGCGAAGCTCGATTGCTGGAAGAACGCGGCGTTGGGGCCGTCTTCGAACACCGGCGCATCGTCGCCCTGCCGCCTGTTCATGAAGTTGAGCGGATTGAACTCGGAACAATAGGCGGGGTCGCCTTCCTGACAGGGGCGGCAATGGCCGCAGGAGCCGTAGGACAGGACGACCTGATCGCCCGGCGCAATGTCGGTCACGTGCGATCCGGTCGCGACGACCTTGCCCGCGCCTTCATGGCCGAGCACGACGGGGAAATTGGTCGGCAGATCGCCTGCCTGCACCGCCAGATCGGTGTGGCACACGCCGGTGGCGACCAGTTCGATCAGCACCTCGTGCGGGCCGGGATCGGCGATCGCGCGCTCTTCGATGGCGAAGTCGCCTCCGGCTTCGGGGACGACGGCGATACGGGCGGTGGTGGGCATGGGGATTCTCCTTCGGGGGTTACCGGGGTAACTTTTCCCGGAGGGGCGGCGTTCCAGACTTTCCCCGTCGCTGTGCTGCGTTTATCGCAATGCCCATGCTGCCACGCGAAACGATAGCCACCGCCCAGATCCCCGACGGGAAGGAGCTGACGCTGGTCAGCCACGGGCGCGATTTCATCATCATGCTCGGGCGCGACGAGCTGATGGGCACGCGGATGCAATTTTCCGAAGAGCAGCTTGCTGTGCTGACGCTGGCGGAGCTGGACGCGCCGCGCCCACGCGTGCTCATCGGCGGGTTCGGGATGGGCTTCACCTATCGCGCCGCGCTCGCTCATCTGCCCGCAGGCGGCAGCGTCACGGTGGCCGAACTGGTGCCCGAAATCCTCGAATGGGCGCGCGGGCCGCTTGCGCACCTGAGCGCCGAGAGCCTCGACGATCCGCGCGGGGAGGTGATCCTGTGCAATGTCGAGGCGCTGATCGATGACGCCAATGACGGCACTACCGCCAAATACGACGCGATCCTGCTCGATGTCGACAACGGCCCGGACGGGATCGTCGTCGACAGCAATTTCCGGCTCTACACGCGCACCGGCATTGCCAAGGCGAAGGATGCGCTCAATCCCGGTGGGATCATGGCGGTGTGGTCGGCCGCGCCAGACCACAAGTTTACCACGCGGCTGAAGGATGGCGGGTTCGATGTGGAGGTGCGCGAAGTGCGCGCGCGGCCGAACAACAAGGGGCCGCGCCACACGATCTGGTTTGCAAAGAAGCGCTAGGCCGCAGGCTTCAATCGCATCGCGCCCAGATAGTCGCGCTTGCCGAGCTCCACGCCCTTCATCCTCAAGATGTCGTATGCGGTCGCGCTATGGAAATAGAGGTTGGGGTTGGAGAAGCTGAGCAGGAAATCCTGCACGGTGAAATCGAGCCGGAACCTGTCGCCGACAGTGAAGAGCATGTCGTTCCCGGCGACCTCCTCCAGCGCGCTTTCATCAATGCCCTCGCAGGTCTTCCGGGCGGTCGCGATCATCTCGCGCAGGCTCGCAAAATCCTCGGGGTAGGGGTTCATGTCCGGCGAGAAATGGCCCTTGCCCGCACCTTCGAGTGCAAGGTGCGAATGCGTCCAGCAGCTTTTGAACTGGTAGGCAAGCGGCAGCATGTCCTCGGCCAGGCGGGTCTCCAGCAGTTCCTTCTCACCCGCCTTGCCGTCCGCGACGAAGCCTTCCGCCTTGTCGAGCAGGCCGTCGACCGCGCCGAGCACCTGGAGCCAGTTGGGGATGATCGCCTGATGCAGTGAAAGGGCCATGTCTCTCTCTCCCTCTAGAAGCGAAACAGCCCGGCAATCCGCAAGGGACGACCGGGCTGTGCGCTTGGTTCTATATTTTTAGGTCTTGGCTCTTGCCGATCAGCGTACCCGCGGACCGCCATAGGGCAGCGGCGGCGGAGGACGGCGCGAACCGCGCGGCAGCTGCGCCTGATAGGCGCGCCCGCAATGTTCGACGCAATAGGGGAAGCCGGGGTTCACCGCCTCGCCGCAGAAGTGGAAATCGGGTTCGCCCGGATGGCCCATCGGCCAGCGGCAGACCTTGTCGCTCAGATCGAGCAGGCTGGTCTTGTCAGCAATCGAGGGATCGGGCTTCGCGGGCACCAGACGGCGCGGCGGTGCGGGCGGGATCGGCGGCTGCTGATCGCCCGGGCCCTGCCGCAAGAAGCCACCGGGGCCGACCGAGACGACTCGCGGACTGCTCGATTTCGCTGCCTCAGGTTCGGGCGCGTCCTGCCCCTGCGGGGTGGCGGGGCCCTGCGCAGCCTCAGGCTTGGGTTCGGGCTTCTCTGCCGGTGCCGGAGCGGGTGTGGGTGCCGGAGTCGGAGTCGGAGCCGGTGCGGGGGCGGGCTCGGCCGCCTTGGGTTTCGGCGCGGGCTTGGCCTTGGGGGCGGCGGGTTTCGTCTTGTCCGCCGCCTTAACCGGGGACGGGCGCGATTTCAGCCCCAGCCGGTGGGCCTTGCCGATCACGGCATTGCGCGAGACTTCGCCCAGTTCCTTGGCGATCTCGGTCGCGGTAGAGCCGCCTTCCCACATACGCTTGAGGGTCGCGGTGCGCTCTTCGGTCCAACTCATCGAAAATCCATCTGCTAAGTGCGTGCACGCATAGTTAGGTATTCGCGCGCCGGGTTGCCACCCGTATCCCTAGCGCTTAGGCGGCGGGGCATGAGCGATCAAGCGCCGCCCGCAGATCGGGCACTTTCCCAGAGCAACGCCGTGCCCTCCACGCTGCCCGAATGGGGCAGCCCGCGCATCCACGGGATCAACCGGATCGGGTTGTGGAGCCTCTATCGCAAGGAGGTGCGCCGCTTCTTCAAGGTGCAGACGCAAACGGTGTGGGCACCGGCCTTCACCACGCTGCTGTTCCTCGTGATCTTCTCGGTCGCGCTGGGGCGGGGCGGGCGCGAGATTCTGGGCGTGCCGTTCGAGAGCTTTTTGGCGCCCGGCCTGATCGTGATGGCGATGATGCAGAACAGCTTCGCCAATTCCAGCTTCAGTTTCCTGTCGGGCAAGATCCAGGGGACGATCATCGACCTGCTGATGCCGCCGCTGAGCCACGGAGAGCTGCTGGCGGGCATCGTCGGCGCGGCGGTGACGCGCGCAGTGCTGGTCGGCGGCGCGGTGGCGCTGGCGATCTGGCTCTATCCCGGCGCGAAGCTGACGATCGCGCATCCGTGGGCGATCGTCTGGTTCGGCCTGATGGGGGCGCTGATGCTAGGCTTCTTCGGGCTGGCGACGTCGGTGTGGGCCGAAAAGTTCGATCACAACGCGGCGGTGACGAATTTCATCGTCGCACCGCTCAGCCTGCTGTCGGGCACGTTCTACACGATCGACCGGCTGCAAGAGCCGTTCTACACGATCAGCCACTTCAACCCGTTCTTCTATGTGATCTCGGGCTTCCGCTATGGCTTTATCGGGCAGAGCGACATTGCCGGGCACATGGAAGCGGGCGCTCAGCCCGTCATCTGGGCGGCGGCGGGGCTGCTGGGCCTCAATATCGCACTGGCGCTGGGCGTGTTCGCGATTCTCAGGTCGGGCTGGAAGATCCGGCAGTAGCGGCAATGTGGCTGGCGCGGGTTTGCGGCCGACTGGAAGGTCCGCTCAGTGCGTCATCCCGCGCCGCATGGCATAGCGGCCGTCGGCGAACCCATCGAACATCTCTGCGATGTTCGGATGATCGACCGGCCCGCCTGGCCCGTCGCCAAGCAGGTTCTGCTGGCTGACATAGGCGACGTAATAGGCATCGTCGCTCTCGGCGAAGAGGTGGTAGAACGGCTGGTCGCGCTCTGGCCGGACCTGTTCGGGAATGGCTTCGTACCATTCTTCGCTGTTGGCGAAGGTGGGATCGATGTCGAATACCACGCCGCGAAAATCGAACATCTTGTGGCGAACGACGTCGCCCACGCCAAAGCGCGCCTGGCGCGTCAGCGGGACTTCGATCTGGCGACCGGCCTGGTGCGAAAAGAACTGCGAAACCTGCATTGGGGCCAAGATAGATGCGCAAAGCCCCATGCACAATGGGCGGTCGATCGCGCGCAGCGATATCGCATGCAAATCGGGGGCTTGGCAGCGCCGTCACATTAGGCTAGCTGCGCCGCTCCCGGCCTTCCGGCGTGGCTGTTTGCCGCGCCGCATCAAGCCCCTTTTTTTGCGGAGAGGTGGCAGAGAGGTCGAATGCGCTGCACTCGAAATGCAGTGTACTGGCAACAGTACCGTGGGTTCGAATCCCACCCTCTCCGCCATTCGCTTTCTTTCCGATTACTTGGAGAATCGTGCTCGCTATATCTCATTGGGATGTGGCGAACGTCCTCGATTTCATCATCCGACCCTTTGGCGAGAGGTGGTTGTCGGATTCTTTCGATGGGCGGACCGATTCGCGCTCGCGATTGCGGTGAACGGGGCGGTGCGCGCTGTTTTTGCCTGCGTGTCAGACCGACCAATCGGGGCAAATACGGACTCGCGCATTCCCCCCGTTTGAGTGTCCGGATTCGCGAGGATTCGGGTAGCCCGGCAATATGGGCCAACCGGATGCGCTAGGCGCTGCGGCCGATGATCTTCCAGTATCGCGTCGGCAGGAGGCGCTGGATCTTCTCCGCCAGCCGGGCATCCTTGCCGACCAGGACACGGGCGCTGCGCCGGTCGACCGCGGTGGCGATGATTTTTGCAGCCTCTTGCGGGTCCATGGTCAACTTTGCTTCCATCGCCGCAATCTGCTGCGCACGGATGCCTTCGTCGACGCCTTCGGGCACCCGCGCATTCCGGGCGATCGATGTCTTCACGCCGCCCGGGAATACGGTGGTGACGCCGATCTTCGGGCGCGAGGCAAGCTCGTGCGTCAAACCTTCGCTGAACCCGCGAAGCGCGAACTTGCTGGCCGAGTAGGCGGCCTGGCCGGGCGGGGCGACGATCCCGAAAATGCTCGACACGTTGACGATCCACCCGCCTGCGCCCGCTTCCAGCGGCGCAAGCAAGGCCCGCACCAGGTGCACTGCCGCATTGAAATTGATCTGCATGCAGGAATCAAAGTCGGTTTCTTTCACCGCATCGAACCGACCGCCGAGCGCGATTCCGGCATTGTTGACGAGCAGCGCCAGGTGCTCGCCGTAGGCAACGTCGAGCGAGGTGGCGAGATCGCGGACCGCCTGCGGTTGCGCCAAATCGACGACGTAGGTCATGACGTCGCATCCGTGGCGCTCTCGCAGCGCATCGGCGTGCACATTCAGCCCGGCTGCGTCTATGTCGACCAAGGCGAGCCCATAGCCGCGCGCCGCGAACAGCGAGGCAAGCTCATGCCCGATCCCGCTGGCAGCGCCGGTTATGACGGCGACCGATTTCGAAGGCGCCGTCACTGCGATGCTCCTGCCGTCTCGCTTCGGCAATCGCGGAACTCGATTTCGGCCTTCTCGATCGGGCTGAAATGGAAATCCAGCGTGTCGCGTGCGACATCGGTGCGGACCTGCCATCCGCCGCGCGATCCCTGCATCGGCAAAATGTCCGCTGCCCGCCTGACGTAGCCTGCGTCGAGCGCGATCATGGGCTTGCGTTCGCCCGCTTGCGCACTTTCCGGCACCACGAACGCGGCGTCGTTATGCCGTGCCGACTCATTCACCAGCCGACAGAAATTCCGCGCGGTGAGGTCGCATTTCAAGGTCCACGAGGCGTTCACATAACCGAACGCGAGGGCCATGTTCGGCAGGCCGGAGATCAGCATCCCGCGGTAAATCGTGCGCTGCGTCATATCGATCGGCTGGCCGTCGACGGTCAGCCGCGCGCCGCCAAACAGCTCCATCTTGAGGCCCGTCGCGGTGACTGCGATATCGCATTCGAGCAGCTGCCCTGAGCGAAGGCGAATGCCGCTGCTTTCGAACCGGTCGATCTGTCCGGTCACGACCTCGGCCTTGCCCGCCTCTATCGCCTCGAACAGGTCGCCATCGGGGACGAGGCAAATCCGCTGGTCCCACGGATCGTAATCGGGCGTGAAATGCTGCTCGACGATCCGCGCGTCGGAGATTCGCTCGCCGACGCCTTTGAGGATGGCGTGCTTCACCTTCTCGGGCTTTTTGCGCGCGAGGCCGTAGGTCGCCATCGAATAGGCCACGTTCTTCCACCGCACCAACCGGCCCGCGACGGAGCTTGGGAGGAAGCGATGGAGCCGGTTGGCAATTTTGTCCTTCGGATCGCGCGAGACGACATAGGTCGGGCTACGCTGCAGCATCACCACCTTGGCGCCGCGCGCGACGAGGGCGGGTACCAGCGTGATCGCGGTCGCGCCGCTGCCGATCACGATGATGGTCTTGCCTTCGACCTGCTGATCCTCCGGCCAGAATTGCGGGTGGATGAGGGGGCCTGCGAAATCTTCGGCCCCGGGCAGTGGGGGCGAATGGGCTTCGCTGTAGCTGTAATAGCCGCTGCCCCAGTAGAGATAGCGCGCGCGCACGACCCGTTCCTTGCCCGCTGCATCTATCGTCACGTTCCAGCGGCCTGCCGTGCTGTCCCAATCGGCGGCAACGACCCGCTGGCCGAAACGGATATGCTTGTCGATCCCGAACTCGCGCGCGGTGTCTTCCAGATAATCGCGGATCGAGGGTCCATCGACGATGGCGTTCTCGCCCCGCCACGGCCGGAACGGCAGGCCAAGGGTGTGCATATCGCTGTCGGAGCGGATGCCTGGATAGCGGAACAGGTCCCACGTTCCGCCGATGCGCTCGCGCGCCTCTGCGATGATGAAGCTGTGGCCGGGGCAGCGCTTCATGAGGTGATAGGCCACATCGATGCCGGAGATACCGGCACCGACGACTAATACGTCGATCTCCTGCTCTTGCGAGCGCGGGCTGCTGCGCATCAGTCGGACTCCTGCGATGTCTGGCAATATCGGGTAGCGAGTGCGCGCCATGGGCCGGGGCTGGCGCTTGTGGAAATGGCGGTATCCACCGCCAGCTTGGCGCTCTTGCAGCGATCGGTGTCGTTGCGGAAACGCTCGTCGGAGACGAACTGCTCGACCAGCGTCTCCAGTGAAGAGGTGTAGCGCATCATGCGCGTGCCGTTGGTCGCCTCGGTATCGAACACCATCGTTCCGGGCGCATTGGCGGTCCATGCATGCCATCGCGATGACGCCTCGTTGGGGCCCTTCGATGGATCGCCGGTGTGCGCGAAGTTGCCCCAGTAGGCCATCATCCTTTCGGACAGCGACAGCCGGTCGTCCTCGTTGCCATCGGTGAAGAAGAAGTCGAAGGGGTCGGTGTAGGGGCTTTCGAAATCGCCGAAAACGAAGCCGATTTCCATCGCGTGCGATGCGCCGACAAGTGTGGCGAGATCGCTGACGAAGGCGTTGCCTTCCTCGTCCCAGTCGAAACGGTAGGCGAAAACCGGCGCCGCACCGGCCTTGGTGCGCAGATCGGCGGGGCCCGCGACTGCGCGGTCGAACCAGGTGGCACTGGGGTACGCACCGTGCGCCAGATAGGCATCGGTATCCTTCGCGAAGAACGCCACCCCGCCGATCGAGCGGGTGAAGTGATCGTCGAACATGCCGGCGGCCCGCACCTCGTCGCGGTTGGTGCCGAAGATCACGGGCACATCGTGCAAGCCGTCTTGGCGCGCGAGCAGGGCGGGCAGGCCCTCGCTTGGCACCACGATCCCGTCGGCGGCAATGTCGATCGGGTCGATGCTGTCGCCGAGCCCGCCTTCGTCGGGGCGCAAATCCTGATAGGCCTGGAAGAGGTCGGCTGCGGCAATGGTGCGCAAAGTGGCTGCGGTTTGCCTGGCTTCGGGAATGGCGAGCTGGGCCAGCACCTCGCGCGATGCGACGCCGCGTCGGTCGGCTTCGTTGTCGGGGCCGAACTCGGCCTCCCGCATGGTGTGCGAGGCAAAGCCGCCGCTTTGCATAATGGCCCCGGTAAACAAACCCTCGCTCTGGGGCGATGCCAGCAGGGCACCGACATTGAATGCGCCCGCGGACTCTCCGAAGATCGTCACCCGTTCCGGGTCCCCGCCGAACGCCGCGATATTGCCCTGCGTCCAGCGCAGGGCCGCGATGAGATCGAGCAGGCCGAAATTCGCCGAGCCGTCTTCCGGTTCGTCAGCGCTGTCGCGCAGCGCCGAATGCGCGAACCAGCCCATCGGACCGAGCCGGTAATTGGGTGCCACCACCACGACGTTCTGCGAGAGAGCGAGGCGCGAGGGATCGAGCTGACCGCCGAAACCCCAGACATTTGCCCCGCCATGGATCCAGACCATCACCGGCAGATCGTCGACAGGCCCGGGCGGTGCCCAGACGTTCAGAAACAGGCAGTCTTCCGATCCCGCCAGTTCGCCCCCTTCGAAGCCCGGTTCGATCTCGGAGGCATATTGCAGGCAGCGGCGCGTACCATCCAGCGCCTCGTAGCGCCCCTCCCACGCCGCAGGCTCACGCGGGGCGCGCCAGCGCAGATCGCCGGTGGGCGGGGCCGCATAGGGAATGCCCAGCCACGCCTGCGCCCCTTGCGGTGTCGTGCTTCCGATCAGCTCGCCCTGCGAAATCCTTGTCACGGTAGCCGCGTCGGCCACGGGAAGCGCGGGCTCTGCCTCGGCCGAACAGGCTGCCAACGTCAAACCGAAGGCGAGAAGCAGCGTGCCTCGGCATTTGCGGGAAAGAGCTGTCTTGAAGCTGCGGGTCATAAAAGCATCCAATTGGATAGTTTTTCACGGGGCGTGAGAATTCCCCGGCGATGTGCCACGCCGCCGGGATCAGTTATCGGGTACGAAAATCTTCAGGACGGCGTCGATATGCTCGTCGATCACGGCCTCGTCGGTCATATCGACGTCGTAAAGGACCTTCATCTGCTGCGAGAGCACGAAGGGCATCTGGCACACCGACACGATGATATAGAGCAGCGCCACCGGCGAGATATCGGGCAACAGCCCGGCGTCCATGTATTTGCGCAGATGGGTCAGCGCAATTTCGTGGCGGGGCCGGATGAAGGTCTCGCTCATCCATTCCAGCCGCTCCCCTCCCGTCACCGATTCCGAGATCGTGATGAGCGCATGATTGAGGTTGGCCGCGCTGTAACGCGCATAGCTGCGCAGGTAACGTCGCAGCAATTCGGTCGGGGATCTGCCGGCGGTATCTTCGACAAGGGTCAGCTCCGCCTCTTCCGCGACTTCGTCGTACATCCGCCGAACGACCTCCCGCCACAGCTCTTCCTTGGTCCCGAAGTGATAGCGGATGGCAGCGTGCGTGGTATCCGCCGTGGCGGCGATGGCGCGGGTATTGGCGCCTTCGAAACCCTGCTTGGCAAAGGCTTCGTAAGCGGCATCGAGAATGCGCTCGCGCGTTTCCTCCGCCCGTGTCTGGACCAGTTCGCGCTTGCCCGCCGGTTTCTTGTCAGCAGGTTTCGCCAAGGTCGCATCCTTCTGGATGGTTGCAGGATCGGCCCGCTTCGTCATGCGGGGAAAGACAGGCCAGACCAGTGTGCCGGGGCGTCGAGATGGGCGGCCTTATCCGTTTCGGTGCGGCTGCTTGCAGCGACATAAAATGCGTATCGGATGTTTTCAATCCGCCAGCTTTTCGAAGCCACATCGTAATAGGCAAGGTCTCTGGGTGACAGCGTGAAAGAGACCGTCGCGCTCTCTCCCGGCTCGATCGTGATCCGCTCGAAACCCCGCAGCAGCTTGACCGGGCGATCGACTGCGGAGCCGGGGAAGCCGACATAGCATTGGGCAACCTCATCGGCGCGAAGCGAGCCGGTATTGGTGACTTTCGCTTCGACCACGATTTCGTCGCTCGTAAGCTTCACCTGGGCAGCGCCATATTCGAACTGCGTGTAGCTGAGCCCGAAGCCGAACGGATAGGCCGCCTCGATCCCCTCCGCGTCCAGCTTGGTATAGCCGTGCAGCGGGCCATATTCGATTTCGAGCGCGGCTGGGTCGAAGAAGGGCAGGTCGTCCTCGTGCTTTGGAACGGTGAAGGGCAGCTTGCCGCTCGGCACGCGGTCGCCGAACAGAACGCGGGCAATCGCAGTGCCGCCCTCCATGCCCGAATACCATGTCATCGCGATTGCGCCGACATCCATGTGCCACGCGTTCTTCATGATCGCGCTGCCCCCGACGAGTGCGACCGCGACCTTGGAATGACGCGCCGCGATCTTGCCGATCAGCGCCTCGTCTTCCGGCCTGAGCCGCAGGTGATGGCGATCGCCGCCGCTGGTCGAGCGTGAATTGGGGTCGTCGCTATCCAGCGCTTCGTCGCCGGGGATGAACTCGCCTTCTTCCTTCCAGGTGAAGCCTTTGACGCACAGCACGGCGTCCGCTGCCTCAGCGACCGCGACCGCACGGTCGTGATCCGAGCCATCGTCGAACAGGATCTCGATATCGGCACCGACCAGCTTCCGCAGGCCTTCCAGAATCGTCACCGAGTAGGGCGGGGTGACCCTGCTCGATCCCTTGTCGCCAAGGTTCTCGACATCGGCGAGGCGGCCGATGACCGCCAGGGTGGAAAGCTGCCTGCGATCGAAGGGCAGGATACCCTCGTTCTTGAGCAGCACGATGCTCTTCTCGGCTGCTTCGAGGGCGAGCGCGACATGCTCTTCGCACGCCAAATCGTCGCGTGAATATTCGCGCGGATCAGGCTCGCGGGCGAAGCGCATCTGGGTGCGCAGGATGCGGCGCACCGCCTGATCGATCGCTTGCTGCGATACTTCGCCGGTGTTCACCGCCGCGACCAGCTTCTTGCCGAACTTCACGCCTTCGGGATTCTCGATGTCGAGCCCGGCTTCAGCCGCGTCGACCCCATGCACGCCGAGCACCCAGTCGGAATGGACGAAGCCGTTGAAGCCCCAGTCCCCTTTCAGGATATCGGTCAGCAGGTGCCGGTTGTGGGCGCAGTATTCGCCGTTCACCTTGTTGTAGGCGCTCATCACCGAGCCGCAGCCTGCATCGAGCGTGCGCTTGAAGTGCGGCAGGTAGACCTCGCGCAGGGTTCGCTCGTCGATCGAAACATCGATCTTGAAGCGCGTGTTCTCCACGCTGTTGACCGCAAAGTGCTTAACCGTGGCGATCACGTTATGCGCCTGCACGCCGCGGCACAGCGCCGCGCCGAATTCGCCCAGCTGGAAGGGATCTTCGCCATAGGTTTCCTGCGCGCGGCCCCAACCGGGATGGCGCAGCAAGTTGATGCAGATGGTGCCCGACAGCGTCACGCCAAGCGCGCGCGCCTCCACACCGATCGCCTTGCCGATCCGTTCTTCCAGATCGACATCGAATGTCGCCGCGCGTGCCATCGGCACGGGGAAGCAGGTGGTGGCTTCCTTGTGACGCTTGCCGCGCGGACCGTCCGAGAAATAGAGCGGTTCGATCCCCAGCCGCTCGCACCCGCTGCCCGCCGCGTAGGCGCGCTGGCCGAACTGCCGGTTGTCGACCTGCGTGAAGTAGTAATGAAATCCGTGACCGGACATCATGTAGACCTTCTCTTCGAGCGTCAGCTCTTCCAGCAGGCCGTCGATCTCGGCCTCGATCGCCGGATCGGGCTGCGCGGTATTGAAGTCGTCGAAAGGCATGCGGAGTCAGTTTCCCTGATTGCGTTGTTGGCGGCCCGCGATGTCGCGCACGATCTGGGCGTGCAGGACGCGGTCCAGCGGAAATTTGAGGACGAGGGGAAGGCAGATCAGCCCGGTCGCCAGCGGGGCGAGCGAAACCAGCACCTTGATCCCGAACAGCGCGGTGGCGGTCTGCGGGTGGTTGGCGACATAGCCAAACGCATCCAGAAGCAGCCCGGCGATCAGCGTGGCGAAACCCAGCGAGAGCTTCTGCGCGAAGGAGACTGCGCCGAAGATGACGGCATCCACCCTGATGCCGGTCTTCCATTCCCCGAATTCGACGGTGTCCGGAATGATCGCCCAGATGCTGAAGTAATGCGCGGCTCCACCGATTGCGCCAAGCACGAATAGCGGCGTGACCACTGCAACTTGCTGCATCGGGTTGATGAACAGCAGGAACGTACTGCTGATCGAGATCAGCGTCCCCGCGAGCCAGATGCGGCGCTTGCCGAATCTCTGCGCGAGCACGCCCCACAGGGGCACGAAAAGCATCAGGGACAGCGCCACGCTGACAAGCACCAGCCCCGTCTTGTCCTCCGCGCCGAGGTTGTACTTGAGGTAGTAGAGGATGCCCTTGTTGGCGATCGTCATCCCCGACATCCCGATCACGATGATGGCAAAGGCATAGAGAAAGGCGGAATTGCCGCGCAGGCCTGCCAGCGTCTCTCTCAGCGAGGGACGAGGGGTCTCCGCCTCCGGGCGCGCGGGCTCGCGTACGACCGTGCCGCACAGCAGGATGGCCACCATGCCGAGCCCCGCATAGATCATGGCAATCCGTTCGAACCCCAGTGCCAGGTCGCCCGCGCCCAAGGCATCGGCCCCTGCGCGGGTCAGGCCGGCGACCACCACCCCAGCGGCGGTGGCGAAGACCATCCGGTGGACCGCCAGCCGGCTGCGTTCGTCGGAATCGCTGGTCATGGTAGCGGAGAGCGAGCTGTAGGGTACGCTGACGACGGTGTAGCAGGTGCGAAACAGCAGCTGCGAACCGAAGGCATAGGCGGCCATCATCCCCACGCCCGCAGTGGGCACGTTGAACAGCAGCCAGAAGGACACGCCGAGCGGGATGGCGCCGAGCAGCAGGTAGGGTCGAAATTTGCCGAGCCTGCTGTTGGTCCGTCCGATCAGGTATCCGGCCACGGGATCGGTTACCGCATCCCACAGCATCGCGCCGAAAATGATCGAGCCCGAAGCGATGTTCGATAGGCCGATGACATCAGTATAGAAGAACATCGCGAAAAGATTCGTCGTGTTCCAGAATATATTGATGCCGAAGTCGCCGACGCCAAAACCAAGGCGCCTTAAGAAGCCGAGGCGTAAAGAAGGCCTTTTCCCAGCGGCATATACTGCCCGATCCATATCTCTCCCTTCGGGCGATTCGTGCCTCTGTTAATGGGGCCGACGCTCCGGAAAACCTTACGAGACTGGCCGGAAAGCCATATCTCCGAAATTTTTTACATGACGACTGGCGCGCCATCGCTGCTGGAGCTATAGGCACAAAACCATCCAGTTGGAAGGAAAAAGTAAAAAGGGCTCGCAAGTCGGCTGATTTCGCAAAGAAAGTCAGGGGTTTGCAGGGAGAGGTGACGAAAGCGATGGCTGGTATTGGCCGATCTGAACACGAGTCGCATGGCTCAAAGCGGGCGCCGCGCTGGGCTGTCTGGGCCGTGCGTATTGTCGGCGGCCTGGTCGTGCTCGCCGCTCTTTTCGCGACCATCGGCTTTTTCTGGCTGCGCTCCGACCTGCTCGAGCGGATGGATCCTCCTGCGCCGAGCGGTGAGCAGGTGTCGCTTGCATCATTTGCCGAAAATCCGCCCGGTTCCGGTTCGGCCCCGGAGCTGACCCACACGCTGGGCCCGATCGACGCCGCGACCCTTCTGAAGCCTGCTGCCAGCGTGCGACCGTGGACGCGGTGGTGGTGGCCGGGTGCCGACGTGAACCCGGAGCAGGCCTGCAAGCAGGTGCGGGCGCTCAAGGCACAGGGTTTTGCCGGGGTGGAGATCCAGCCCTTCACCGCCGACCTCGCCACGGTCGAGGATGCGCAGTGGCGCGACCGCATTCGCGACACGCAATCGCCCGAGTATCTCCGCACGCTGCGCGAGGTGCTCGCTTGTGCAGGGGATGCCGGCCTGCAGGTCGATCTCACGCATCTCAGCGGATGGCCGGCAGGCGGCCCGCAGGTCGCGGCGAGCGAGGGGCTGAAGGAGCTTGCCTTCTCGGAAATGCAAGTGGACGGCGGTGAAGAGATCGACGTCGAGGTGCCGCTGCCGTCGCCCGGCTTCAACGATTATCTGCTGGCCTTCGGCGAACGCGAGTTCGGCGAGGACCTGAGCAATTTCCTGCCGGAACTGGCGCAGCTGAAAGCTGTGGTCGCCGCGCCGGTGGTGGAGGGCAAGCGCGCCTTCAACGTACTCGACGTCACCGACACCATCGCGCTCGACCCCGCCAAGGTGGTGAACCTGACGGGCAAGGTTGCGGGCGGGCGGCTATCGTGGGCCGCGCCGGAAGGGCGTTGGCAGATCGTCTTCGTCTTCGTGATGCCATCGGGCGAGGCCCCCACGCTCACCGCGACGGGCACGCCGGGCTTTGTGATCGACCATGCGGATGCGGCAACGCTGCGCGCGCACTACGATTGGGCCTTCGGGTCGCGCGCAGGCCTCGCCCCTTTCTACGGCAAGGCGCTGCGCGGCATCTTCAACGACAGCCTCGAATTCAAGGTGGATCAGCTGGCCGCAAGCGACATTCTGCCCGAATTCGCAAAGCGGCGCGGCTATGAGCTGGCCCCATACCTGCCCGCGGTCTTTCAGGATTTTCAGGACAATTACTTTATCCGCGAAGTGGGGCGGCGCACCGCTGCCCCGGCCTTCCAGCTGACCGACGACGACGAGCGTATCCGCTACGATTACGCGCTGACCATGTCGGACCTGATACGCGAGCGGTTCGTCGAGACCAGTCGCGAATGGGCCAATGCACGCGGGATGCTCTCGCGCGGGCAGAGCTACGGCACAGATGTCGATACGATCCGCGCCCTCGGCGCGAACGACATTCCGGAGACCGAGCAGCTTTATGGCGGCGGCAGCCCGCTGTTTCTCAAGCTCGCGGGTGCGGCAGGCTTGCTGTACGACCGCCCCATCGTTTCGGCGGAATCCTTCGTCTGGGCGCAAAGGGCCAACGCGGTCACTCCGGCGCAGCTCAAGGCGGCGGCTGACAAGGCCTATCTGGCAGGCGTCAACGCCTTGGTGTGGCACGGCATCCCTTACGAATATACGCAAGGGCGCGGCGGAGAGCGGCTGTCGCGCGAGTTCGGCTTGGCCGGCTGGTATCCGTTCACCGACGAGGCGGGCGGCTTCATCTTCTCGGGCAATTACGGGCGCAAAAGCGCGATCTGGTCTGCCGAACCTGCGCTGACCGCTTATATGGCGCGGGTCCAGAATCTGTTGCAGGCGGGCAAGGCGCAGGCCGATGTGCTGGTCTATTACCCGTTCCTCGGCTTCCCGCTGGAGATCGAGGATTCGGCACCGGCACGCGACGAATTCCTGTTCGCAGGCGCGATGACGCCCGATGGACTGTTCGACCCGTCCGAACCGCTCTCGCTGCCCTTCGCCACCTTCCCCGACAAGACGACCGACCCGCGACTCGAGTGGATCGAGCAGGTGCTTCCGGCTCTGCGCGCGCTGGACCGGGTGGGCGTTACCTGGACCTGGGCGAACGACGACGCGCTGCAATCGGTCGAGCTGATCGATGGTAATGCGCCGGTGATTGTGGCCGATGCGCCCTATATGCAGGCGCAGACCGCAAAGGCCCTGCGCGCGGCGGCGCGGGATGGGCGCAAGGTCATCGTCTATGGTCAGCCGCCCCAGCGCCAGCCGGGCTTCAAGGATTTCGAGCGCAATGACCGGATCGTGGCGGCCGCCATGCGTGCGGTGGCGCAGGAGCGCTCGGCATCCTCGCAGGGTGAGCTGCTGGAACAGCTTGCGCCTTCGATCAGCCTCGTTTCGGAAGGTGGTGTCCGCCGGATATCGCGCGATCTGGGGCAAGGCCGCACCGCGCATTTTCTCGCTAACCAGTCGACCACGCCGCAAGTCGCGAAGCTGCGCATTCGTGGAGCCGCAGGTGAGACGCTGACCCTCTTCGACCCGATGGGAGGGAAGATATGGCCGGTCGCTGCGGACGCGAAGGGCGTCGTTGCGCTGAAACTGGGGCGGCTGGAATCGGTCTTCGTGATCCGGGGCGCCGCGCCTTTCGCCAAGGCTTCGCGCTGCGTCGCGGGCAAACGGCAATGGACCACCCGCAAGCCGATGCAATGGCGGGTGCAGGCGGGCGATGCCTCGATACAGGTCGCGGGGTCGCTGACGGACCTGCGGCAGAGCGAAGCCTTCGCCGCGACCGCCGGGCCGATTCTCTATCGCACCACGACAACGCTTCCCGCTGCGTCGGCGGAGCGCTGCGCAGTGCTCGATCTGCAGCGGATCGAAGGGACCGCGCGGGTAAGCGTCAACGGCAAACCCGTCTCGCGCGCAGTCCTGCCGCCCTTCCGGGTCGACCTGACCGGCAAGCTGCGGCGCGGCTCCAACACCATCGAGATCGAACTTGCCCCGCCGCTGCGCAACGCCATGGCGGCAAAGCAGGAGGCGGACGGGCTGATCGAGGATGCCGATGAGCTCTCGGTTCCGGTCGGCATCATCGGGCAACCGCGCCTGCTGATCGGCGCGCGAGATGGCCCGGCCACGCGGGGTTCGAAGGACTGAACTGCGGGCAGGGCTGATGAGCCCAGCCTGAAAACAGGAATACCGGTTCGCAAAGGCCGGATTTGGGAGAGAGACATGAAGATCAAATCAGCATTCTACGTTTCGGCGGCGACCGTCGCATTGCTCGCGCAGCCCGCCTTCGCGCAGACCGAACCGCTTGATGAAGAGGTCGTGGAAGACACCACGATCGTGGTCACCGGCACTTCGATCCGGGGCGTGGCGCCCGTCGGCACCAACGTGCTGAGCGTGGACCAGGAAAGCATCACCGCCAGCGGTGCGACGGACACCAACGATATTCTTGCCTCTGTCCCGCAGGTTTCCTCCGCATTCAACACCGTGCCCACCGTTCCGTCGCTGGGCGCGGCCATCACGTCCGTCACGCCCGCGTTGCGCAAGATCGGCGGCAGCAGTTCGGGCGGCACGACGCTTGTGCTGCTCAACGGTCACCGCGGGCCCGGCGTGGGCGTATTGGGAACGCCGTTCGACCCCGGCACCATCCCCGTGGCCGCGATCGAGCGGGTCGAGGTCGTGCTCGATGGCGGGTCATCGGTCTATGGCTCGGATGCCGTGGGCGGGGTCATCAACTTCATTACCCGGCGCGCCTTCGACGGGGTGGAGGTGTCCGGCGGCTACGGCGTTGCCGATGACTACCAGCAATATGATGCCAACCTGATCGCCGGCAAAAGCTGGGATAGCGGGTCTGCCTACATCGCCTATTCGCACTCGTGGAACGACGCGCTGTTCGGGCGCGACCGCGACTATGTGCAGCAGATCAGCGCCAATACCGGCGGCTGCGCGCCGGGCACCGTCTCGATCGATCGCGGCGGGGTGGTGACGACCTATGCGCTGCCGGACCGGACACCGGGCACGATCTCGCAATGCGACAACACCGACAACGGGGCATTCCTGCCCGAAGAGACGCTGCATTCGGTGCTCGGCAATCTCGATCTCGATCTGAGCCCCGACGTCGCGTTCGATCTGGAGGTGCTCTATTCCAAGCGCACGACGCGCCAGACCTATGATCTGAACGGCGCTGGCGGGAACGGTGCCTTCGCGCAGTCGGGCATCATCACCGCGACCAATCCCTATTATCAGCCGATCGCGCCGGACCCGTTCTTCCAGACGGTCAACTTCTCCTACGCAGGCGTTTTCAACGACAAGGGCCAAGTCGATCTGGACCTGTTCAACATCGCGCCCAGCTTCGCCTTCGATCTGGGCAGCGGGTTCGAAATGCGTGCGCTGCTCAGCTATGGCCAAACGCGTACCGAGTCCAACTCGCCGTCGATCAATGCCGTCGCCCAGGAAGCCGCACTTGCAGGCACTACGTTCGATACCGCGCTCAATCCCTATAATCCGGGATCGAGCGATCCGGCCGTTCTCGCCAGCATCTACCAGAATTTCTACGGACTGGCGGACCGCAGGCAGGCCATTGGACGGTTGATCGTGGACGGGCCGCTCTTTGCGCTACCCGGTGGCGATCTGCGCGTTGCGGCGGGCCTCGAGGGCACGCAGCAGCATATCGATGCGCGGTTCGGCAACGTGGCCGTCGGGGCGGAAAATACCGCGCCCGGCGCTGTGGGCGAGCGCGACATAATGTCGGTCTTCGGCGAACTTGTCGCGCCCATCTTCGGGGGCGCCAACGGCAGCCCGGGGATGCGGGAACTCACCCTGTCGGCCTCCGTCCGGCATGATGATTACAGCGATTTCGGGAGCACGACGAACCCCAAGGTGGGTTTTGCCTATAGTCCGCTGGACGGTCTGAAATTCCGGGGCAGCTACGGCACATCGTTCAACGCGCCCAGCCTTGGCGACACGACCGGTGCGCCCGATTCACGCGCGCAGATCATCCAGTTCAGTCCGTTTCGCGATCCCGCTGACCCGGAAATCCCCAACCTCCTGCGGCCGACGGTGATCCTTGCCGGGGGCAATCCCGACCTCGGCCCGCAGAATGCGGAAACCTGGTCGGTGGGCACTGAGGTCGAGCTGGGTGCGCTGCGTGCTTCGGCGACCTACTACAACATCGATTTCAAGGATCAGATCGCGATCGTTCCGTTCACCACACCCGCGATCTTCACCGGCCTGTATTCCTCTTTCGTGACCCGCAATCCCACGCTCGCGCAGTTGACCGCTGCGGTCGGCGACCTGCCGCTCGACGGCGCGTCGTCGCTTGCCTCGCTTTACGCGGGTCCTTTCGGCGGGCCTTATGTGCTGTTCGATGCACGTCGCCAGAATCTGGGCCGGGTCAAGGTCGACGGGATCGATTTCGCCGCGAATTTCGAACACACGCTCGGCGATGTCGGCATCGATCTGGGCGTGACCGGCACCTATCTGCTTAACCGCAAGGTCGCCGCGCTCGCGGCTGATGAGCTGGTCGATGCGGTGGATCAGGAAAGCCGCCTGAACCTGCTCGCCTATGTCGGGCTGGGAACGCCGACGCTGCAGGGGCGGGTCGAACTCAATTACAACAGCGGGATCGAGCTGGCGCTGCCGCTGACCGCCAACGGCGTGACGCAGACCGATGTGGACGGCTTTGCCACTGTCGATCTGTTCGCCGCTTACACGCTCGGCTCGTTCGGGGGTGGGCGCGATGCGCGCCTGACGCTCAATATCGACAACATCTTCGATGCCGATCCGCCGTTCTACAATGCGGACCCGGGCTACACCAACGGCTCAACCCGTGGGCGGCTGGTGCAGATCGGGCTGAGCTTCGGCTTCTGAATCCGGTGATACTCTAACAGGGCAGGTCGTCATGAAAATCGCAAACCACAAATGGAAGCTGACCGTGGCCGGGCTGGCCGCGCTTGTTTTGGCGGCCTGCTCCGCTCCCCTTCCGGGCTTCGAGCGGGTCGAGCGCCCGCACTTTGGCAGCGCCATCCCCTTGCTGCCCGGCGATGACGCGGGTGAAGCGGAGAAATGGTATCGGACCGACGACAATCTGATCGTCCGCAATGTCCGCCAGTCGGAGCTGATCGCTTTCCTGCCCGAACCGGACAAGGCGACGGGTGCTGCGGTGGTCATCCTGCCCGGCGGGGCGTTCCAGATCCTGTCGATGTCCACCGAAGGGACCGAGGTGGCCGAGCTGCTCGCCGACCGGGGGATCGCGGCCTTCGTGCTGAAGTACCGGCTGAACGAAACGCCCGGCAATGATCTGCTGTTCGCGGCGAAGATGATGGGAATGATGTCCAAGATCAGCGATGGCGGACCGATCGAAGTGAGCGAGCCCATGGCGACGGCCGATGCACTGGAAGCCCTGCGCCTGCTCGATGCCGAGGCTGACAGGTGGTCGCTGGACCGCGACCGGATAGGGATGATCGGCTTTTCGGCGGGCGCCATGACCGCGCTGAACGTGGTCGAGGAAGACAAGCCCTGGGGGCCGGACTTCGTGGGCTACATCTACGGCCCGACGGACGCCGCCCTGACTGCGGATACGCTGCCCCCGATGCTGGTCGCCATCGCGCGTGACGACGCGCTGATTCACGATCGCTCGTTTTCGCTTGTCGATCGCTGGCGGCATCGCGGAGGGCAAGCCGAACTGCGTGTATACGAAGACGGCGGCCACGGGTTCGGGCTTGGCAAACAGGGGACGGACAGCGCGCGCTTCGAGGAAGACCTGCTTCGATGGCTTGCTGGACAAGTGGCGACCACCGACTAACCGATGCGAGGATAGGTCCGCAGTGTGCCAAGCGGCCCTGAGAATTGACGAGGAAACCCCAAGAAACCTTTTGTTTTCGCACTGAATACTCGAGGTATCCATCAGGGCATCGTCACGCCTTCGGGCGAGCCGCCGCAGCCGCGGGGTTTTAGCCCGGGCCCGGACCTGGCTCGGCAGGGTCGAACCCTCCCCCCAGCGCCACAAACAGCGTAGCACGGTTCTGCAGCCACGCACGTTCGGTCGTCAGCAATTGCTGGCGCGCGCTGAACAGGTTGCGTTCGGCATCGAGCACTTCGAGATAGTCGGCCACGCCCTCGCGATAGCGCAGGCGCGCAATGTGGGCGATCTGCTCCTGCGATTCGACCGCGCGTTCCAGCGTTGCGACCTGCTCTGCGAGGTAGCGTCGCCCGGCGAGGGCATCCGACACTTCGCGGAAGGCGGTCTGCACGGTCTTGTCGTAGTTCGCGACCTGCTCCACCTCCAGCGCCTGCGCGAGATCGAGATCGGCCTCGCGCCCGCCCCAGTCGAAGATCGGCAGGGAGATGGAGGGGCCGAAACTCCAGCCGAGCCCGTCGGACGAGAACAGACCATCGAGGCTGTTTGAGGAAAAGCCCGCATTCCCGGTGAGCGAGATGGTCGGGAAAAACGCTGCCCGGGCCGCGCCGATATTGGCGCGCGCCGCGCGCAGTTCTTCTTCTGCGGCGATGATGTCGGGCCGGACCAGCAGCAGGTCGGACGGCATGCCCGCAGCAAGGCGCGGTTCGCTGCCTTGGGCTGCCAGTGTCAGCCCGTCGCGCAAACCTTCGGGCATGTTTCCGCCGACCAGCACGGCAAGCTGGTTGCGCAAACGGGCCAGCGCCAGCTTCTCGCTCGACAGTTGCTGCTCGGCCTGCGTCAGCAGCGTTTCCGCCTGACGAAATGGCAAGGCGGAGGTCACGCCGTTATCCAGCCGGAGCCTGGCGATCCGCAGCCCCTCTTCGCGGCTCTTCGCGGTCGCTTCGGCCAGCGCGATCTGTTCCTGCGTCTCGACGATCTCGTAATAGGTCGTCGCGGTATCGGCGATCAGCGAGAGGTAGAACGCCCGCTGCGCCGCAACGGTGGACAGATACTGCGCGCGCGCCTGATCGCTCAAGCTGGCGATACGGCCCCAGAAATCGAGTTCGAAAGCGCTGACGCCTACGCCGACCTCGAACCGGTTAGAGGTGATCGAATCCGGTGCGCCTTCGACATCGCCCGCATCCAGCGCCGGATTGACGCCCAGCGGCTGACGCGACCGGGTGGCGCTGCCATTGGCGACCACCGTCGGCAGGCGGCGACTGTCCTGAATCCGATAGCGCGCACGGGCCTGTTCGATCCGCGCCGTCGCGGCGAGCAGGTCGCGGTTGCTTTCCAGTGCGGTGCCGATCAGTTGCACGAGGCGCGGGTCGGTGAACCAGTCCCGATAGGACAGCTGCGAGGCGACCACCTCTCCATCGGGCCGGTAGTCCGGATCGTACGCGGGCGCGGTGGCCGCCGGGGGGCGGGTATGCTCGGGTGCCATGCTCGCGCATCCGGCCAGCGCGCTGGTAGATACTGCAAGGGCGATCAGGGTTCTGACGGGACGGTTCATCACGCGGGTTTCCCTTCGCTGTCCGCTATGGGTTTTGCGGTATCGGGCTCATCCAGATGCCCGGCGGCATGCGGCTGCTTGCGGCTGATATTCCGGCGGACCAGCAGGTAGAGCATCGGGATCAGGAAAATGCCGAGCAAGGTGGCCGCGATCATCCCGCCCATCACCCCGGTGCCGACCGCGATGCGGCTGGCCGCACCCGCACCGCTTGCAAGCGCCAGCGGGACCATGCCCATGGTGAAGGCGAGCGAAGTCATGATGATCGGGCGCAGGCGCAGCTTTGCAGCGGCTTTCACGGCGTCGATCCGCCTCAGCCCGCGTTCTTCCTCCTCGATCGCAAATTCGACGATCAGGATCGCGTTCTTCGCGGCGAGGCCGATGATGGTGATCAGGCCGACGTTGAAATAGACATCCGCCGAAAGGCCGCGCAGCATCGAAAACAGCACCGCACCCAGCACACCCATCGGAACGATCAGCAGCACCGCGAGCGGCACCGCCCAGCTTTCGTAGAGCGCAGCCAGCACGAGGAACACGACCACCACCGACAGGCCGAGCAGCAGACCGATCTGGCCGCCGGCCTGCTTTTCCTCGTAGGAAATGCCGGTCCATTCGTAACCGATGCCCTGGGGCAACTGGTCGGCCATCTCTTCCATCGCGGTCAGCGCAGCGCCCGATGATTTGCCGGGCGCGGCCATGCCCGACAGGGTCATTGCGGGATAGCCATTATAGCGCGACAGGCTGGCCGGCGAAGCGGACCAGTCTGCACTGGCGAAGGCGCTGAACGGCACCAGTTCGCCTTGTGCGTTGGGAATACGCAGCGCCAGCACGTCTTCGGGTGTCATACGATAGGGTGCGTCTGCCTGCACAAGCACCTGCAGCACGCGGCCATCGCGGTTGAAGTCGTTCGCGTAGGCCGAGCCGAAGGTGATCGAGAGCGCGGCATTCACGTCGTTCAGCGACAGGCCGAGCGCACGCGCCTGCACCCGATCAATATCGATCTCGACCTCGGGGCTCGGACCTTGGTCCTCGGGCCGCAGGTTCGCGACGGCAGGGCTTTGCGAAGCCATGCCCAGCATCTGGTCGCGCGCGGCGGTCAGCGCCTCGCGGCCAAGGCCGGCGCGATCCTGTAGCTTGAGCGTGAAACCGCTCGCCTGGCCCAATGACTGGATGGCGGGCGGTTGGATCACGAAGGCGAGTGCGCCGTCGATCTGGCTGAACCGTGCCGTCGCATCTTCCAGGATTTCTCCCGCGCTGCTGCCTTCCCCGGTCCGTTCCTTCCACGGCTTGAACGGAGAGAACATCAGCGCATTGTTCTGACCCTGGCCGAAGAAACTGAATCCGCGCACGACCACCAGGTTTTCCACTTCTTCGCGGCCCATCCAGTAACCGGTGACCTCATCGAGCGATTCATCGAGGCGTTCGGTGGTGGCACCCGGGGGGGCCTGCACTGCGGTGATCAGGTATCCCTGGTCTTCGGTCGGCAGGAAAGCCGTGGGCAGGCGCATGAACAACAGCACCGTGACGAGCCCGAGCGCGAGGAAGACCGCGAACGCTCTCCATGGACGCGAAAGGATGCGATCATTGGCGCGTCCGTACTTGTCCTGCATCCGCGCGAACCAGCGGTTGAAGCGGCCGAAGAAGCGTGCGGACCTGCCGCGTGCGCGCGCCAGACGACCGCGCCAGCCGGGCTGCGCTTCGGCCTCTTCGTCCACCCCGATCTCTGCCGAAGCATCATGCCCCTTTTCGATCGGCTTGAGGAAGGTCGCGCACAGAGCGGGCGTCAGCGACAGGGCAAGGAACGCGGAGAAGAAGATCGCAATCGCGAGCGTGACCGAGAACTGGCGATAGATTCCGCCTGTCGACCCGGGGAAGAACGCCATCGGGATGAACACCGCGATCAGCACCAGGGTGATCCCGATGATCGCTCCGCTGATCTGACCCATCGCCTTGCGCGTCGCCTCCACCGGCGGGAGCCCTTCCTCGCGCATGATCCGCTCGACATTCTCGATCACCACGATGGCGTCGTCGACGAGGATGCCGATGGCCAGCACCATGCCGAACAGCGAGAGCACGTTGATCGAGAAACCGAACAACCACAGGCCAAGGCATGCGCCGGCCAGTGCGATCGGCACCACCAGCGTGGGGATCAGCGTCGCGCGCCAGTTCTGCAGGAACAGGAACATGACGAGGAAGACGAGGAACATGGCCTCGATTAGCGTCTTGACCACTTCCTCCACCGACGCTTCGACAAAGGGTGTCGTGTCGTAGGGAATGGACCAGGCGACATCGCCCGGCAGACCCGGTGCGATTTCTTCCAGTCGCTCCTTCACGCCCTCCGCTGCGGCAAGCGCATTGGCACCGGTCGCGAGCTGGACCGCCATTCCCGCCATCGGTTGGCCGTTGAGCGAGGTGGATGTGGCGTAGCTCTGCGCGCCGATCTCGACCCGGGCGACTTCGCCCAGGCGCACCACGGCGGCGCCGTTGCTGGCGCGCAGGATGATGTTCTCGAATTCCTCGACGGTGCTGAAGCGGCCTTCGGTCGAGATCGTTGCCGTGATTTCCTGCCCGTCCGCCACCGGCTGCGCGCCGATCGATCCGCCTGCGGTCTGCGCATTCTGTTCGCGGATCGAGGCGAGAACCGCGCTGGGCGACAGGTTATAGGAAGCGAGCGCATCGGGATCGAGCCAGATGCGCATCGCATATTGCGAACCGAACAGCTGCACGTCGCCCACGCCAGGCACGCGGCGCAATTCGTCGACGACCTGGTTCGAGGCGATATTGCCGAGGTCGGTCGTGTCGTAGGCGCCGCCTTCGGACGTCAGCGCCACGATCAGGAGGAATCCCGCATTGGCCTGCCGCACGGTGATCCCCTGTCGGCGCACCTCTTCGGGCAGCCGGGCTTCGACCGTACTGAGCCGGTTCTGCACCTCGGTCTGCGCGATATCGATATCGGTGCCCGCTTCGAACGTCAGCGTGATGCTCGCCGTGCCGTTCGAGAGGCTGGACGAGGACATGTAGAGGAAACCCTCGACCCCGTTGAGCTGCTGCTCGATCACCTGGGTGACGTTTTCCTCAAGCGTTTCGGCGTCGGCACCGGGATAGACCACGCTGATGGTCAGCGAGGGCGGGGCGACTTCGGGATATTGTTCGATGGGCAGGGCACGCAGGGCGAGGAAACCCGCCAGCAGAATGCCGAGCGAAACGACCCAGGCGAAGATCGGCCTGTCGATGAAGAAACGTGGCATGGTTTACTCGCCCCCGCTCGTGCGTTCGGGCTGCTTGGCAGACGGCTTGGAAGAAGGCTGGGCGGCAGGTTTGCGCCCGGTCGGCGTGTTGGCGATCTGGACCGGCGCACCGGGGCGGATCTTCTGCAGGTTGCTGACGATCACCTTGTCGCCCGCTTTGAGGCCGCTTTCGACGATCCAGTTGCCATCGACCATTGCGCCGAGCTTGATCGGCCGGATGGCCGCCATTCCCTTGCCATCGACGACATAGACCGTCCCGCCATCCTTCGTCAGCGTGACCGCGCGCTGCGGCACGGTCAGCCCGTTATCGATCTGGCCTGCGTAAATCTGCGCGCGGACGAATTCGCCGGGCAGCAGCAGACGATCGGGATTGGGGAATTCGGCGCGCAGCTCGACCGTGCCGGTCTGCTGGTCGACCGAGAAGGCGAGGAAGTCGATATACCCGGGCACGGGGTATGCGGTGCCGTCGGAGAAGGTCAGCCGCACTTCGATTTGGTCGTTGTCGTCGAGGTCCACCTCGCCGCCCGCGATCGCGCGGCGCAGTTTCAGGACCTCGCTCGCGGCTTGTGCGAAGCTGACATAGACAGGCGAAATCTGTTCGATGCGCGTCATCAGCGTGCCTTCGCCCTGGCTGACGAGCGCACCCTCGGTCACCTGCGCACGGCCTGCGCGGCCGGAGATCGGCGCCCGTACGGTGGTGTAGCCGAGCTGGAGCGACGACGCGTCGAGCTGGGCGCGAATCTGTGCCACATTCGCTTCGGCCTCGCGTGCGGCGGCAAGGGCGGCGTCGTATTCCTGGCCGCTGATGGCGTTCTCATCCACCAGCGGGCGATAGCGATTGACCACGGCACGTGCGTTGGCGGCAGTCGCCTGAGCGCGCGTCAGTGCCGCCTTGGTCTGCGCATAGCTCGCCCGCAATTCGCGCGGATCGATCCGGAACAGCGGCTGGCCTGCCCGGATATCGGTCCCTTCCTCGTAGAGTCGCTCCTGCACGATCCCCGTCACGCGGGCGCGCACCTCTGCGGTGCGCACCGGCTCCACCCGCCCGGGCAGCTCAATGACGTTGGGAATGGTCTGAGAGGCGACGGTGATCGCCTTGACCGGGAGCGCCTGGGGCGCAGGCGGCTCTTCGCTGGAAGAGCAGGCGGTGAGCAGGAGGCAGGCAGCCAGGCCAGCGAGGATCGGCTTCATGGGGGACGGCTTTCAGTCAGCTATTGTGCAGGTGCGAAGGTGTAATAGTAATTACACCCTTGCCCCGCAACCCACATTGATAGAGATTCTCAAATATGACCCGGCTGCCCGAATTTTGTCGTCTCGACCGTCGCAAGAGGGCGATCATCGACGCTGCGCGGGCCTTGTTCGTGGAGCAGGGATACGAACGCACCACTCTCAAGGACATAGTCGATCGTGCGGGTGGCTCGCTTGCGACCGTTTACAAGGTGTTCGGCAACAAGGACGGGCTGTTCGAAGCCGTGGTTTTCGAAAAGGCCGCTTCGGGAGAGGCGATCATCCAGCAGTCGGCCGCGGCGGGAGGGAGCCCTTCGCAGGTCATCCACCGCATCGGCGAGGGATTGCGCCTCCACTTCCTCGACCGGGACCTGGTCGCGCTGGTACGGATCGTCATCGCGCGCAGCATCGAGGATGCGAATTTCGCCCGGATTTTTCTGGAACGGACCGCAACGCGCACCCGTCAAGCGCTCGCACGGCTCTTCGTGCAGTGGGAGAGCGAGGGAATCTCGACGAGCGGATCGCCCGAACTGCTCGCCGATATGCTCATGGACCTCTTCGTGAGCGATCTGCACCTCGATGCCATCGGTCACGGCGCCGGGCTGGACCATTCGCCCGAGCGCCTGCGCGCCCGGATCGACTTCTTCCTCAGGGGCGCAGGCCTGAGCGATCAGACCGGGGGCGCAGCCTGCGCTCCCGAATAGAACAGCCGAACGGGGCTGCGCTGGAGATTGCCTCGGGCCGACCTCCAAGGTCCGGATACCTCGTCCCAGCTCGATAGCTGAGCAGGGACTTATGCGCCCTCAGGGCGTCCAGTGTTTGCGGAAGGTTGCGCGCGGATCGTTTTTTACCCGCAGATTCTCATCGAAAATCATCGTAGCACGCTTGGGCGCAGAGTAAGGCTCCCATCGCGGCACGCGCTCGTTGTTCGGATCGCCGTTCGCCGCGAAGGCCGCCCAGCTCGATGCGATCGCGGCGGCGAGATCGTTCGCCTCCTTGCTCGATCCGTTGAGCACCCCGCGCGTGTTGTAGAGACTGGGCGCGACACCGATCCCGTGGACAGCGCCGAAACGCCCGTCCGCCGCCGGACTCGGCTGGGTCCAGAGATAGGCCCATACCGGCGCGCCCGCCTGCTTCGCCTTCAGCTCGGCCTGCGCGAACGCACCCTTGCGGAAGGTGAGGTCGGACTCGAGGCGACCGATGCGCCCGAAGAGCAATTCGTGGTTGGCCGGGCGGTATGGGCGCGGGGGGTGCGCGCCTCCGACCTGACCGCCTTGCCATATTACTCGGAAAACTGAGACGAGAGGGATGAGGATAATGACGATCCGCAAACTTTGGGTGGGCCTTGCCACCGCCGCCGCACTCGGGCTGTCGGCCTGCGCGACCACTGACGCTGCCGCCCCTCCTGCGCAGGCCGAAACCGCACCCGTTCTCAGGACGCAGTACGGTCCGGAGGTCGGCTCGCGCGAGGGCGAGAGCGATACGGTCAACGTCTTCCGCGGCATCCGCTACGCAGCATCGACCGAAGGACGGCGCTTCCAGCGCGCGGCGGACCCGCAGCCATGGTCGCAACCGCTTGCCGCAACCGAGTTCGGCAGCGAATGCCCGCAGCGCCCGTCCCCCGATGTGCCCGTCTTCGCATCTTGGGCCAACACGGTCGGCACCAGCGAGGATTGCCTGTTCCTCAACGTCTGGACCCGCGGGCTGGGCGACGGGAAGAAGCGCCCGATCATGGTCTGGCTGCACGGTGGCGGCTACGTCACCGGCTCGGGTTCGAGCAACGGGTACGACGGGTCGCGGCTGGCGGAGCGGGGCGATGTGGTCGTCGTCACGCTCAACCACCGGCTCAATGCGCTCGGCTATTCCTATCTCGGCGGGCTGACCGACGATCCGAAATATGCCGACAGCGGCAATCTCGGCAGTCTCGATATCGTCAGGGCGCTCGAATGGGTACGCGATCACGCACAGGCGATCGGCGGCGACGCAGGCAATGTAACGATCTTCGGCGAATCCGGCGGGGCGGCCAAGGTTTCCACCCTGATGGCGATGGAGGATGCGCGCGGCCTGTTCCAGCGCGCCATCGCGCAGTCGGGGTCGATGTCGCTCACCGGGTTCACGCCGCGCGTCGGTACGCCTCTGGCGAAGGACCTGATGACCACCGCCGGCGTTTCGCGCATCGAGGAACTTGCGGCCATGCCGATCGACGATCTCATTGCGGCGATGATGAAGTCGCGCAGCCGGGGAGCGTATTATCGCCCCGTGGTCGACGGCCGCTCGCTCACGCGTCAGCCTTATTCGCCAGATGCCAACCCCGTGTCTGCCGATATCCCGCTGCTGGTCGGCACGAACAACAACGAGATGCGCCTGCAGGGCGGGCTCGGCAATCCGGGGAATTTTGCGCTGACATGGGAGCAGTTGCCCGTCAAGCTGAAGGCCTTTACCGGCGATGCCGATGTCGATGAGGTGATCGCAGGCATGCGCGCGGCGCATCCGGACTACGATCCCAGCGACGTGTTCTTCCAGGTCGCGACCTTCCGCAATTATCGCGGCACCGCGCTTTTGCAGGCGGAGCGCAAGAGCCAGCAGTCCGCTCCGGTCTACATGTATCGTCTCGACTGGAAGACCTCGGTCGAAGGCGGGCGGCTGGAAACGCCGCATGCGCTCGATATCGCCTTCGTGTTCGACAATGTCGCGCGCTCGACCAGCTATACCGGGCCCGAGACGGACGAGACCCAGCGGATGGCGGCCCTGATGGCCGATGCCTGGATCGCGTTCGCGCGCACCGGTGATCCGAATACCCCGGCGCTGCCGCAATGGCCGACCTATGACTTGCAGAACCGTGCGACGATGCTCTTCGATCTCGATCCGAAGGTCGTGAACGATCCCGATGGGGAGGAGCGAGAACTGCTCCAGCGGCTCCTGCCCGAGGGACGCGGCTTGTGAAACTGCCGGGCCTCCTGCTCGCCACGCTCGCCCTGTCCGCCTGCGCGACCGTCGATACAGCCGGCTTAAATCCGGTAGTGCAGACGAGTTCGGGCAAGCTGGAAGGCTCGGTCGAGGGCAATGCGGCGGTCTTCCGCGGCGTGCCTTACGCGAAGCCGCCCGTCGGCGAGCGGCGCTGGCGCGCGCGCCAGCCGATCGAATGGGACGGGGTGAAGGCGGCCAAGAGCTTCGGCCCGGCCTGCCTCCAGCCGGTAAACGATGATGGATCGCCCAATTTCGGCGGCTATGCAGGCCGGGTCTCGGAAGATTGCCTGACGCGCAATATCTGGGCGCCCAAGGATGCGCGCGATGCGCCGGTGATGGCCTGGCTGTTCGGCGGCGGCGGAGTGGTCGGCGCGGGCAGCCTGCCGACCTATCACGGCGATGCCTTTGCGCGCGACGGAGTGGTGCTGGTCACAATCAACTACCGCCTCGGCGGATTGGGCGGCTGGGCACACCCGGCCTTGAGCGCGGAGAAGGCGATGGCCCGAACGCGAACTATGCGCTGATGGATGCCATCGCAGCGCTACGCTGGGTAAAGGAGAATGCGGCAAGTTTCGGCGGCGATCCGGACAATGTCACGCTGTTCGGCGAGAGCGCCGGGGCGACGATGACCGCCAATCTGGTCACCTCTCCCCTGGCCGAGGGGCTGTTCGAGAAGGCCATTTTCCAGTCGACCGGATCGCTGCCGACGCCGGGTACTCCGCTGGCGGTGGCGGAAGCGCACGGCGAGGCGTCGGCGAAGGCTCTCGGCCTGCCGAACGCGACGGCGGCGCAAGTGCGCGCGCTACCGGCAGAGCGTTTCCTCTCCGATCGCGCTGCCGCCTTCGGCCTGCGCACGATCATCGACGGGGTGGTGAAGTCCGCTTCGATCATGGAGACGTTCGAAGCGGGGGAGGAGCACGATGTGCTGCTGATGCTCGGCACCAATTCGGACGAAGGGCGGCTCGTCGGGAGGCAGCGGATCGCCGACTTGGCCGAAGATGGCGCGCCGGTGTCCAGTACTACTTCGACTACGTGCCGCAAGCCTTGCGAGAGCGCGATCCGAACGGCGCTCCGCACGGTGGCGAGCTGCCCTTCGTGTTCGACACGCTGGTGACCTATCAGCTGCTGCCGCAGGGACCGACCGAAGAGGACATGCGTGTCGCCTCGCTGGTGCATTCCTGCTGGGTCGCGTTTGCGAAGACGGCTACCAGCGCCACACGGCTCGATTGTGGTGGTGACTTCACCTGGCCAGCGCGCGGTGAGGCGAACGATCACGCTGTCGCCTGGCTGGCGGCAGAGCCGGGGCGCACGGGGCGGGACGAGGACTGAAGGCGGGGCCCGCGACTACGCGGCGGCCCGCGCCTCGCCCATCTGCATGATCTCGATTTCGTGGCCTTGCGGTGTGGTCACGAACGCGATCCGTGCGGGCCCGAAGTTCACGGTTTCGCCTCTCTGCTTCGCTCCGGCGGCGATCGCGCGGGCGAGGTCGGCATCGAGATCGCGCGAGATCATGCCTACGGGGCCATAGCCGTTGCCGGTGTCGATCGCGCGGCCGTCCTTCCAGTGGAACAGGACGATCGTCGTCGCCCCCTTCGCGCCCGTCATCATGTGTTCGCGAAAGCCCGGCGTGTCGACCGTGTCGGCATGCGTTAGCCCGAACCCCTTCTCGAAGAACGCGGTTGCGGCATCAATATCCGCCACCGTCAGTTTGACGAAGGTGAAGAGCGCTGGCGCGGTCGTGCTCACTTGGTTTCCTTCCGGTGATGATTTTTCGGTCGCATGAGGCTCTCCTGCGAGACGCTGGCGACCATGCGGCCATTGAGGTCGTAGAAGTGGCCGCGATTGAGGCCGCGGGCGTGGCCTGCCCAGGGGCTTTCGGTGGCGAACAGGTGCCAGGCGTCGAAGTCGGGCGTCTCGTGAAACCACAGCGCATGGTCGAGCGAGGCGGCCTGTATTGTATCGCTACCGGGGCGGATGCCGTGCGGCAGCAACGCGTTGCGCAGGAACATCATGTCCGACGCGTAGGAAAGCAGCGCGCGCTGGAGCAGTGGCTCGGCACCCGTGGTCTCGCGCATCCGCATCCACACGGCGGTCTTCGCCTCGCGTCCCTCCGACCCGAACAGCAGGCCCGGGTCGATCGGCACGATCTCGATCGGGCGCTTCTGCAACCGCTCGACGATCGGGATGCTGACCGATGTGTCATCGCTCGCGCGCCATGCCTCCAGCCCTGCCAGCGCGGCGTCGATATCGAGCGGGAAGGGGGCGGGGCTCGTATGCTCGTAGCCCTGTTCCTCGATATGAAACGATACGGTCATCGTGAAGATCAGCGTATCGCCCTGGAACCCGTCGACCCGCCGGACCGCGAAGCTTCGCCCTGCCGATAGCGGGGTGACCACGTAGCGGACCGGATGCGCGCTCGACCCGGCCTTGAGGAAATGGGCATGCAGCGAATGGGGCAGGCGCGCAGAATCCTCCACCGCCGATGCGGCGAGCAAAGCCTGCGCAATCGCATGGCCGCCAAACAGGCGCGGGCCCATCGCCGGGCCGGACCGGCCTTCGAAAGTCGCGTCGTCGACGGTCTCGAGTGCGAGGATTGTGACTAAATCGGCGATATTCGGACTCCCGGGTGGTCCGTACCCGATATTCAGCCAAGTCGGCGATGGCAAGTCAGACCGAGAAAAGTTGGCAAACTGCACTTTGCAGGAGCTTTGTGCAGCACCGTTGACACTATAACAACTAGTGTGACATGTAGGCGGGGAAACGCATGGAGAGACCGATGACTTACACCAAGGGCCGCGTCGTGAACGACGCCGATTCGCACACGATGGAAACGCAGGACTGGCTCGCCCCCTATCTGGAGGGCGAGTACAAGGAGGCCTATTCCGAGGTCTATTCGAAGCGCGAAGGCGGGGAGAAGATCGTCAAGATGATCGACGCCGCCAAGGCGCGCAAACAGGACCCCGAAGCGCGCGCAAAGGCGCTCGAGAACCCCATCGAAGGGGCCAAGGGCTGGCTGGGCTATGGCGGCTTCGACAAGGAAGAGCGGGTCGAGGCGCTCGACTGGCTCGGCTTCCAGCGGCAACTGGTTTTCCCGACCTTCGGCCTGGGCGCGATCACCAAGGCAGAGACGGACGACCAGCGCTACGCCGCCGCGACTGCGCTGAACAAGGCGCAGCAGGATTTCTGCGAAGCCGACCCGCGGCTCGATTGCGTCGCGTTCACCCCGCTCGACGATCCCGACCGTGGTCTGGCCGAGGCGAAGCGTGCCGTGGAGGCGGGCGCGAAGGCCGTGATGTTCAGCGCTGGGCCTGCGGGCGACAAGAGCCCCGGGCACCCGGACTTCGATCCGTTCTGGCAGTATCTCGAGGATAACAAGATCCCCTTCATGCTGCACATCGGGCCGGGCACGAAAACCCAGCCGAGCAAGTTCCGCAACAATGGGCGCGAGCGTGCGGCCGATCTGCACGGCGGCGGCGAGAACCTGCGGTTCCCCGACTTCATGTGCCTGTGGTACGCGCCGCAGGAATTCCTCACCGCGATGGTCTATGACGGCGTCTTCCAGCGCTTCCCCGATTTGCGCGGCGGCGTGATCGAGAGCGGGGCGGGCTGGGTGCCCGAGTTCCTGCGCATGCTCGACCACGGCTGGTACTCGTTCAACAAGACCGACCAGTACCTGAAGGACATGGACCTGATGCCTTCGGAATACATCAAGCGCGCGGTCCGCTTCACGCCGTTTCCGAACGAGGATGTGGGCCACATGATCCGCGACTCGGCGCCAGAGCTCTACCTGTTCTCCAGCGACTATCCGCACCCGGAGGGGACGAAGGACCCCTTCGGGAAGTTCGAAGCCTCGCTCGAAGGGTTCGACGAGGCGGTGAAGGACATGTTCTACCGCACCAATTACGATCACATGATGTTCCGCAAGAGCGAGGCTCTGGCCGAAGCGGCGGAATAACCTTCCACTCGAGTAGCCTTCCTCTCGAGGAGACTGATGGGGAAGCATCCACGCGATGCTTCCCCCTTTTTGTGGCTCTCAGTTCGGGCGCGTCAGGCGCTCTCGAAACGCATGAGGTCGATGATCGGATCGACACTTTCGGCTCTATCGAGGCCGTCGCACAGGGCCACCAGCCGGTCGGCTTTGGCCGAGCCCAGCACGGGCTCGACCAGCTCGTGCGCCTTTAGCTCCACCTCTTCTTTCGAGAGCGAATGCGTGGGGAAGCCGGGGACGTAGGCCACATAGCGTTCTTCGCGCGTCCCGTCCTTGTGGGTAAGCGTTACCCGAGCGCTCTCGGTGCGATACTCGCCTTCGCCCATTTCCTGCGCCTCGTCGCGGATCACGGTCACCTTGCGCGCGAAAGCCTTCGCCGCTTCGTCGTTCGCCTGCCGGTCGAGCGACTGCGCGGATACGAAATCGAGCTGCCCGTCGAGCATGATGATCGCGGCGAGGTAGGGGATGTTGAGCGCGGGCATGTTCGCGCGCTCGAACGTCGCGGCCTCGCCGGGCATGGCCACGGTAATGCTCTCTACCTCGCCGGGCATCACGCTCTGGCGCAGGTCGAGCAGCGCGCGCACCGCGGGCTGGGTCGGTCCGCCGACCGGGTATCGCTTCATTGCTGCAAGCGACAATTCGTAGTCCTCGTGCAGCCCTTCGACCAGCGAGGCGTGGTTCGCGCCTTCGCCCTGGAATGCGCGCCAGCGGAACCACGCGTTCTCGTTGTCGAAGCTGGCAGGAACGCCGGTGAAGCCCAGCTTTGCCATCTGTGCCGCCTGCATCCCGTTACGCGCGCCCATCCCGCCGAAGACGAACGCCTTTTCAACATGCCCACATCGAGCAGCCATTGCCACGATCCCGACGCCTGCTGCGCGCAGTAAGCGAGCATGTGATCGACCCCGTCGGCTGACAGACCCATCAACGAGGCCGCCGTCGCCGCCGCGCCGAATGTGGGCGCGACGCCATGGTTGGCGAGGCCTGCGAGGTAGAGGTTGCGCGTGCCGATCGCCTTGGGGAGCCTGCCGGCAATCTCGTATCCGGCAGTCACCGCGCCGACCAGATCCGCACCCGTACGCTTGTTGAGCCGCGCCACCTCCAACGCCGTCGGCACGATGGCAGGCCCCGGCTGGAATAGGCGGAAGGGATGAAATCGTTGATCTCCGCCGCATGCGCGGTCATCGCCGAAGCGAACACCGCATCGACCGGGGAGGCGGTCTGGCGCGACGCCAGGATCGGGCTCTCCCCTACCGGCGACATGGCGGCGGCATAGCTACGGCCCAGCTTTGCGGCTTCAAGCGGGTGGCATGCGACGATCGAGGCCAGCGTATCGAGGATGTGGAGCCGCGCGCGCTCGCGGATTGCGGCAGGGACGGCATGGCTCGCGGCCCCTGCGATATAACCGGTCAGTGCGGGCGCGATCTCGCGCCACCCTTCGGGCTCGGGCGTCGATCCGGCTGCTTCCTGCCGGGCCGCAAATGCCGGCGCCGTGACCGCCAGTGCGCTGGCCGCCGTTCCCGCCTTGATAAGTCCGCGTCGTGTCATGCCTTTTCTCGACCTGTCTCTCCCTCTCTGCGTACGAAAGGGTGACGAGCCGGGTTCTGACAGTCAAACCAATAGTGATAAATGCGGTGATCGGCCTCGCGCTACCTTGCCAATTTCGCGGGGTCGCTGCACAGCGGGCCCATGGAAGCCATGTCGGCAGAGGGTGATCGCGAGCAGCAACTGCTGGCCGCAGCGGAAGATCTGATCCGCGAAGGCCGCACGCTCAATCTGTCGCTTGGCGAAGTGGCCGACCGGGTCGGCGTCAGTCGCAGTCTGCTCTATGTCTATTTCGATGGCGTTCCGGCGATCATCGACGCGCTGTTCCTGCGCCACCTGAACCGGCTGGCTGGCCGTATCCTGCCCGAACTCGAGACGCGGGACACGACCTATCGCGAATGTGCGAGCGCCGCCTATGCCGCCTATCTCGACTACCTGATAGAGAGCGGGCCGATCCTGCAATTGATCCTGCGCGAACGGCATCAGGACAGTCCGCTCGGGCCCGAGAGCCAGCGCCAGTTCCGCGGCCTGCTTCGGCGGATTGCCGAGGAAACCCGCCGCGCGCTGAGCCTGACGCCGCGCGAGGCCTTCGTGCTGCTCGAACTGACGGCCGGGATACCCGAAGCGCTGGCCCGGCTGGTTCGCAAACGGGAAATCGATCACGATACCGCGCACGCCACCTGCCGCCGACTCGTTTCGGCCTCGGTCGACGGTTTTGCGGATGCCCCGCCGGACTAGCTTTCCGACCCGGCCCGCGCGGTGGCAAGGCGGTCGTCGCTGAAAACGCCGGCCATCACCACGTTCAGGCAGATTTCCTCGACCATCGCGAAAGGCGCGCGCTTGCTGGCCACGATTCCGCCCGCCTTCAGGCTGACCGCGGTCAGCGCGGCGGTCGATGCGCGCGCGCTCTGCAGGTCCATCTTGCCGCCGCCGACCAGTTGCTCGAGGATCGGCGCACGCGCCGCGTCGCTTTGGATGGCCCATTCGGGCTTCAGCGCGTCGCGTACCTCGGGTGTGCGAAGCAGCATCTGCAGCAACGGTCCGCGCCGGGCGGCCTCGTGCAGATATCCGATGGTGGAGAGCATCACGCGTGTCTGATGGGTGGTGCCCCGGGCGATACGCTTGCGCCGCTGCGATTCCTGCGTCGCGATCTCGCGCCGGGCGAGGGCCAGCAGCAGCTCGGTCCGCCCGCCGAAGCAGTTATGCACCTGTGTCTCGCTAATCCCGGCCTGCCGGGCCACCTCGCGGATCGTCACCGTCGACAGCCCCTCTTCGAGCGCAATCACGCTCGCCGTGTCCATCAGGTGCTGGCGCCTTTCCTCGGCGGACATGCGCGTCCGGGTGCCGGGCGACTGGCGGGTTTGTCGCCGGCCCAGGGCAAAAGTCTCGCTCAGGCCGATCGGCGCGGGCGGCAGCTCCGGGCGCGGATCGCGCGCGGAGGCGCTGCGGGTCCAGTGCGATCGCGGCGGGCGCGGGATTTCGAGCCGGTCGCAGATCTTCGCCAGACCATTGCCGGTAAGGCCATAGCGCTTGGCGACCGCCCCCATCGGCTCGGTCCAGATGTGTTCGAACAATTCGGTGCGCGTCAGCTCCATGGCGCAAGGCTATTCCCATCCCGGCGTACGTGTCCACCGGATTGCGCGAGTGAGGCTGCGGAAAAATCCGTCTCAATATCGTACCCGATATTCTAATATGCTTGTTGTTAGATCGTAAATGGTGCGCTATGACGGTCGGTAATAAGAGAGGAGAGGGGAGAATGGCGCGGTTTTTGGCGGCTCTGGCTGTCCTGACTGCTGGCCTCGCGCCGCTGGCGGCCAACGCCCAGATGCCGGACCCGATCGATGGAGTTACCGTCGACGTCGATGCAGGCACCCTCATGGGATCGCGCGAGAACGGCGTACTGGTTTTTCGAGGCGTGCCCTATGCCGCTCCCCCTACGGGAGAGAACCGCTGGCGGCCTCCGCAGCCGGTCGAACCGTGGCAGGGCGTTCGCGCGGCGACCGCGCACGAGCCGCCTTGCGCGCAGCCGGTCGATATCGACACGATGGTTGCGAATTATGGTGGCGTGAACGGCGCACAGTCCGAAGACTGCCTCTACCTCACGATTACCGCACCCGAGAATGCGCAAGGTGCGCCGGTGCTGGTGTGGTTCCACGGGGGCGCGTTCTTCCTCGGTGCGGGGAGCCTTGGTTCCTATGACGGAACCGCCAATGCCCGGCAGGGCGTCATCACGGTCAGCGTCAATTACCGGCTGGGGGCGCTCGCGAACTTCGTCCATCCCGCGCTCGATGCCGAGAATTCTGGGGAGCCGCAGGGCAATTATGCGCTGCAGGATGCCGTGGCCGTGCTCGAATGGGTGAAGGCCAATATCGCCGCTTTCGGTGGCGATTCCGAACAGGTCACCGTCGCGGGCCAGTCGGCAGGGGGCGGCATCGTCGTCAACCTGCTCTCGCTGCCATCGGCGAAGGGCCTGTTCGACAAGGCCATCGTGCAATCGGGCAGCCTGCTGCTGCCCGACCGGCCCAATGCAGATGCGCAAAGCATGGCGATCAAGGCGCTCGATACCATCGGGATCGGACCTGACGCCACGGCGGACGAGCTACGCGGCATTTCCGCGCAGACCTTCGCCGCTTCCGAGCCACTGCGGGCGGGCTTCTTCTTCACGCCCGATGCTGCCTTCAAGCCGACATCGACGATTGCCGCACTGCGGGCAGGGACGGAGATGGACGTGCCCGTGCTGGTCGGTTCGAACGCGGGCGAGAAAGGCTTCGCCGCTGCCCGCACGCTTGCTGCGCTGGCGGGCGACACCGGCGCACCGGCTTTCCTGTACCGCTTCGATCACACCCCCGCCTTCCGGGCCGGGGAGTGGAAGGCGGGGCCGATCCACTCGGCGGAACTGATGTTCACCTTCGATTCGATCGACCGGTCGAGCTGGGGCGGCGACAACGCCGACGCGACCGACCGCGCGCTCGCCGATACGGTCAACGGATGCTGGGTCGCCTTCGTGAAGATGGCATCCGATGCGCGCTCCTTCGAATGCGGCGATGGCTTCGCATGGCAGGCCTACCGGCCCGGAGGCGAGGCTGCGCTGATTGAAACGACAGGCCCGACGATGGCCCCGGCAGATGCATTGCCGGATGGCCCCGAGGAGGATGCCGTCACGCAAGACGATTAGACTGACCAAATACAAAGGCCGGAAAACGGTCATGTTGGGGAGAGAAAAATGATTGGTAAATCGCACTTCATGGTGGGGACGGCGTTCGCTTTCGCGTGCGCGCCTGCGGTAATGGCGCAGACGGCCCCCGATAGCGATGAGCAGAACCAGCCCGAACTTGCCGAGCAGGTCGAATCGCAGCCGGACACGACTATCGTCGTCACCGGATCCTATATCCGTGGCCAGCGCGAAGACGGCGCGCAGCCGGTCGATGTGTTCGGCCAGGAAGAGCTGGAAGCACGGGGCATCGACAGTCCGCTCGAGTTCATCAAGAGCTTGCCCTCGGTCGGCCCGGTCCTTGGAGATTCGAACCAGTACGGTGCCGGCCAGAGCCAGGGCGTGGGGTCGATCAACCTGCGCAGCCTCGGGCGCGAGCGCACGCTGGTGCTGTTCAATGGCCGCCGGTTCGCGACCGAGCCGGGTGATGGCGCGGCGGATACCAACCTGATCCCGCTCTTCGCGCTCGACCGGATCGAAGTGCTCAAGGACGGGGCGGCCTCGACCTATGGTTCCGACGCGATTGCCGGGGTCGCCAACTTTGTGACCCGGCGCGATTTCACGGGACTCGAAGTCGCGGGCGACTGGGAATTCGTCGACGGGTCGGACGACAATTACCGCGTGAGCGCGCTCGCCGGGTTCGATATCGGCACCGCCAACCTCATGATCGGCGCGGGGTGGCAGCACCGGTCCGAATTGCCGACAACCGCGCGCGATTTCACGCAAGTGCCCTATGCCGACAACCCGACCGGATGGTCGTTTCTGTCGAACCCCGGCCTCTACGCTCCGCTCGCCGTGATCCCGGGGGTCGGCGTTACCACTGTAGGCCTCGGGGTGGACGGCAATCAGGTCGACGCGTGTGAATCGCTGGGCGGCATCGAGGGAGCCTTCCCGCGCCCCGGCGCCACGCCCTTGCCCGTCTGCCGGTACAGCTACATTCCCTTCGTGAACCTGATCGAGGAAGAAGACCGCTATCAGGTCTACGGCCAGTTCACCGCCGATCTTTCCGAGAAGGTCGCCTTCACCGCCGAGGCGCTCTATTCGCATACCGAGCTGAAAGAGCTCGGTTATTCGCCCAGCTATCCGATCACCCAGGGCCCCAACGGGCCGGGCAGCGCAAGCGCCTTCACCGTGCCCGCCAGCAATCCCGGCTACGCGGCGTACCTCGAACAGACCTTCGCGCCGGGCACACCGCCGCGCCTGTTCACCCCGGTCCTCTCCTCGATCGTGCTGTTCCGGCCCTTCGCGCTGGGCGGCAATCCGCTCGACCCGCGCGGTGCCGGGCAGGGCCAGGCGATCAACGATGCGTGGCGCGTGTCGGCCAGCTTCGACATCGAATTGTCGGACGCCCTCTCATTGCAAACATCGGGGACATACATCAACAGTTCGCGCACCGCCTTCTCCAACGATGTCGTCAGCGACCGGCTCCAGCGCGCGCTCAACGGCTTCGGAGGAGATAACTGCACGGGCAGCACGGCGGGCGCGAACGGGTGCCTGTACTTCAACCCGTTCATCAACTCCGCACCCGGCAATCCGGCGCTGGGCCTGACCAACCCGGCCTACGTGCCGGGGAACGAGAACTCCCTGGAAGTAATCGACTACTTCACGCGGCCCAGCGGGACCGAGGCCACTGAAGAGCAATATATCGCCGATGCGGTCTTCAGCGGCGAGGCAAGCCTGTTCGGCCGGACGCTGGGCTACGCATTCGGCGGGCAGTACCGCAAGACCGACTTCGCGACCGACCCGCTCAACCGGTTCAGCGATCCGCAGGCCTATCCGTGTGCGATCGACGGCGACCGTTCGTGCCTCGACGATCCCAACGACACGAACTTCCCGGTGGGCGCCTTCACCTTCCTCGGCCAGTATCCGCGCGCGCGCCTGTCGCAGGACGTCTACGCCCTCTTCGGCGAGGCGCAGATGGAGCTGTTCGACGGCTTCGAACTGACCGGCGCGATCCGATACGAGGATTATGGCGGCCTCGTCGGTTCGACCGTCAATCCCAAGCTGTCGGCACGCTGGCAGGTCACCGATTTCCTTGCCCTGCGCGGCTCGGTCGGCGACACGTTCCGCGGGCCTCTGCCAGCGGATCTCGGCACCGCGGGAGTCAGCGCGGTCGCCGGGATCGACGTGCTGGGCGGCGCCTACAAGGCGACCGACACCGTGGGCAACCCTGCGCTGAGCCCCGAGACCGCCTTCACCTACAATATCGGTGCGATCGTCGAGGCGGGCGGCTTCAACTTCAGCGTCGACTACTGGACCTACGAGTTCGAAGGGCGTTTCACGACGCTTCCGGTGCAGGCGATCGCCGCGAACGTTGCGCCCGGCGGGCTCGACGGCACGCAGCTGGCGGACTGTTCCAGTCCTTTCGTGGACTACGTGGTCTTCGCCGGGGGCACCTGTACGCAGGGCACGACGATCGGCAACGACATCAGCCGCATCCAGACGCAGACCGTCAACGGCCCCGACGTCACCACCAGCGGGCTGGACTTCAGCCTCAACTATCGCACCGATCTGGGCCCTGTGAGGGTGAATGCAGGCGCGAACGCGACCTATACGCTGGAATACAAATTCAGCGACTTCGAGTTCAACGGCCTGCAATTCAGCCAGGGCTACGACGCGGCAGGCTTCTCCAACTACGACCGCGAGCCGGGCACGGTCTCGCAATGGCGGGCGAGCGGATACGTCAACTTCCAGGTCGATCCGGTGAGCGTCACCTGGTCAAGCAACTATATCGGCGGCGTCGACGACAATCGCTGCGAAGGGCTGGAATTCTGCGCGCAAACGCCCGAATTCGGCGGCACCAATTTCGGCCGCGAGGTGGACAGCTTCTTCGTCCACGACCTCTTCGCGACGATCGACCTGAACTTCGCCGGCGTCGAGGCGGAGCTGCAGGCGGGGGTCGAGAACGTGTTCGATACCGATCCCCCCGCGGCGCGGCTCGAATACAGCTACGATCCCTTCATCGGCACCGCGAAGGGTCGCACCTTCAAGATCGGCACCAAGGTGCGCTTCTGAGCGCCGCCTACTGAACCGACCAAGCAAGGGGTGGAGGTCTATCGCAGGCTTCCGCCCCTTCGTGTCCGAGAGCACTTCGAACGGAGAGGTATTGATGAAACGCCACCTTGCCGCGACCCTCGCTTCGCTAGCCGCGCTGACCATCGGCAGCGCTGCGGCGGCGCAGCAGCCGACCCTCGCCAATGCGACGCCTGTGGTCGAGACCGAGGGAGGTTCGGTCCAGGGCCTCGAACAGGGCGGGATCGATGCCTTTCTCGGCGTACGCTACGCCGCCCCGCCGCTGGGCGAGCTGCGTTTCCAGCCGCCTGCGAAGCCCGAGGCATGGGAAGGCATTGCCGATGCCACCGGCTACGGCGCGCCGTGCATGCAGCTCTATTCGGCGAGCGGGCCTAACGAGTCCGAGATGACCCGCCGCATCCAGGCGATCTTCCCGACTTCGACCGAGGCGAAGATGGACAACGAGGATTGCCTGTTCCTCAACGTATGGACCCCGGCTGCGGACGATGGCGGCAAGCGCCCCGTCATGGTCTGGTGCCACGGCGGCGGCTACGCCTACGGGTCGGGCAACTGGCCTGCCTATAACGGGCGCAACCTGGCGGAGAAAGGCGACGTCGTCGTCGTCACGGTCAACCACCGCCTCAACGCCTTCGGCTATCTCAACCTGGCGGAGAAGTTCGGCGACGATTTCGCCGCCTCTGGCAATGTCGGCAACCTCGACCTGGTCCGCTCGCTCGAATGGGTGCGTGACAATATTGCGGGCTTCGGCGGCGATCCGGCCAATGTCACGATCATGGGCGAATCCGGCGGCGGATCGAAGGTCAGCCATTTGATGGCGATGCCTGCGGCGGACGGGTTGTTCGACAAGGCGGTGATCCAGTCGGGCCCCGGCGTGTTCAGCGGCAAGCCTGCCGAGGCGGCGGATTATGCCGCCAAGATCCTGGAGGCAGCGGGCGTCGAAACGCTCGATGACCTGCGCAATGTCCGCAGCGACGAGATCGTGGAGGCGGTGCGCAGGGCTACTCCGGCAGGCAGCACAATGGGACGCGGGCCGCAATTCGGGCCGATCGCGGACGGCACGATCATCCCGCGCGATCCCTTCCTGCCCGCCGCGCCAGAGCAGTCGCGCGATATCCCGGTGCTGATCGGCTACAACAAGGACGAGATGACGCTCTTCCTCGCCGCGCAACCGTGGTTCGGTCGGCTGACCGAGGGCACGCTCAATGCGATGACCGGGGCGATGGGCGAGCAGGCGGTGGCGGCGGTCGCCGCCTATCGCAAGCGCTATCCCGACTATTCGCACACCCACCTCGCGGCCATCGCGATGGGCACCCGCTTCGTGCGCGGCACCTACCTGCTGGCGGACCAGCAGGCGAAGACCGCGAGCGCGCCGGTCTATGTCTATCGCCTGACATGGGAGACGCCGATCGGCGGCGGCATGCTGCGCAGCCCGCACACGCTCGACATCCCGCTGATGTTCGACAACGCGAAGGAAAGCGCGGCGCTGCTCGGCACGGGCGAGGACGCGCAGACAATGGCCGACATGATGAGCGATGCGTGGATCGCCTTCGCCAAGACGGGCACTCCGTCCAGCGAACTCCTGCCCGAGTGGAAAGCCTACACGCCCGTCAACCGCAACGTGATGGAACTGAACGTCGAGCCGCAGCTGGTCGACGACCCCGAAAAGGACATTCGCGAACTGCCCAGCGAACTTTGAGGCGCAGACAGGAAAAAGGCCGGCGTCCCGCGTGGGGCGCCGGCCCTTTCATGTCCGGGTGAGGGCGAGCCTAGTTGAACCTCTCGCCCCCTTGCGCCTTCTTGCGCAGGTAATCGCTCACCGGCAGGCCGTGCTTTTCGAGGCCCGCGACCACCGTATCCAGACCGATCGTATCGGCCCAGAACATCGGGCCGCCGGTGTAGAGCGGCCAGCCATAGCCGTTGATCCACACCACATCGATGTCGCTGGCGCGCTGCGCCATGCCTTCATCGAGGATCTTCGCGCCCTCGTTGACCATTGGGTAGAGCAGGCGCTCGCGGATCTCGTCCTTCGAGATGTCGCGCTGTTCGTTGCCTTCCTTGGCCGCAAAGTCGGCGATGATCTGCTTCACTTCGTCGGACGGGGTGCGCTGGCGCGCTTCGTCGTAGTCGTAGAAGCCCTTGCCCGCCTTCTGGCCGAAGCGGCCCACCGCGCACAGCGCCTCGCGGATGGTCGTCACCTTGCTCGGGTCGCGGTGCCAGCCGATGTCGATCCCGGCGAGGTCGCCCATCTGGAACGGCCCCATGGGGAAGCCGAATTCGAGCAGCACGTCGTCGACCTCCCAGTAGTTCGCGCCTTCGAGGATCAGCTGGTTCGCCTGTTCCTGCCGCTTCGAGAGCATGCGGTTGCCGATGAAACCCGGGCACACGCCCGAAACCGCCGCGACCTTGCCGATCTTCTTGGACAGCTTCATCGCGGTCGCCAGCACATCGTCGCGCGTCTTTTCGCCGCGCACCACTTCGAGCAGCTTCATCACGTTGGCGGGGCTGAAGAAGTGGAGGCCGAGGACATAGCCGGGGCGCTTTGTCGCGGTCGCGATCTCGTCGATATTGAGGTAGCTGGTGTTGGACGCAAGGATCGCGCCCTCCTTCACCACCTCGTCGAGCTTGCCGAACACGTCCTTCTTCACGTCCATGCTCTCGTACACCGCCTCGATCACCAAGTCGCAATCGGCGAGGTCGCTATATTCGAGCGTGGGGGTGAGGAGGCCCATCGCCTGCTCGACCTGCTCGGCGGTCATGCGGCCTTTCTTGGCCGTGGCTTCGTAGTTCTTGCGCATCGTAGCGGTGCCCCGGTCGAGCGCTTCCTGCTTCATCTCGAGGATGGTGACCGGGATGCCTGCGGAGAGGAAGTTCATCGCGATCCCGCCGCCCATCGTGCCCGCGCCGATGATGCCGACTTTCTTGATGTCGATCAGCGGGGTATCGGCGGGAATATCGTCGATCTTGTTCGCCGCACGCTCGGCAAAGAAATAGTGCCGCATCGCCTTGGACTGCGTGCCGGTCATGAGCTTGCCGAACAGCTCGCGTTCCTTCTTCACGCCTTCGGCATAGGACAGCTCGCCCGCCGCCTTCACTGCCTCGATCGCCGCATTGGGCGCGTCGAAGCCGCGCATCTTGCGGCCGTTCTTGGCGCGGAATTCGTCGAAGATGTCGGGGTTCTTGATCCCGTCCTGGTTGGCGTCGCCCTCGCTCGAGCGGGGGGCGGGCTGGCCGATCTTCGACTTGGCGAAGGCGATGGCATCGGCGGCAAGGCTGTCCTCGCCCACCAGCTCATCCAGCAGGCCGATCTCTTTCGCCTTCTTGGCCGAAATCGGATTGCCGATCGCGACGAGGGGGAGGGCGGCTTCGGCGCCGACCAGACGCGGCAGGCGCTGCGTGCCCGCGGCACCGGGGATCAGGCCCAGCTTCACTTCGGGCAGGCCCATCTTCGCGCTCGGCACGGCGACGCGGTAGTGGCAAGCGAGCGCGACTTCACAGCCGCCGCCCAGCGCGGTGCCGTGGATCGCGGCGACGACCGGCTTGTCGCTCGCCTCCAGCTTGTCGAGCGCGTCGGGCAGGCTCGGCCCCTGCGGGGGCTTGCCGAACTCGGTGATGTCGGCGCCGGCAAAGAAGGTGCGCCCGTCGCAGCGGATGACGACCGCCTCGACGCTATCGTCGGACAGCGCCTCCGCAATCCCCTCGGTCAGCCCGGCGCGGACCGCCTGGCCCAGCGCGTTGACGGGCGGATTGTCGGAAATGATCACCAGCACATTGTCGTGGCGTTCGGTTCGAATGGGTGAGGTCATCGGGTCGAAACTCCTTCAGGCGTTCGAGTGGGTGAGGGCCGAATAGATCAGCGTCTTGAGCTGTCGGCGAATCGGGTAGGTGGAAGAGGGGTAGAGCTGGGTCATAAAGACGCATGTGATCCTTTCCACCGGATCGACGAAGAAGGCGGTCGAATAGGCGCCGCCCCAGTAGAATTCGCCCTCGCTTGCCGGGATGAGCGTGCGCGCCGGGTCGGTGACGACCGCGAAGCCGAGGCCGAAGCCGGTGCCCGCATTGTTCGCCTCGCTGAACAGGCTCTGGCTCATCTGCGTCAGGTCGACCCCGCCCGGCAGGTGGTTCGCGGTCATCAGGTCGAGCGTCTTGGGCGAGACGATCTGCGCGCCGTTGAATGCCCCGCGATTGACCAGCATGGTGCAGAAGCGGTCGTAATCCGCGAGGGTGGAGATCAGCCCGCCGCCGCCCGAATGGAATTTTGCCGTCTCCATCAGACGCGATTCCGCACCCTTGTCGATCAGCCGCGCGGGCTTGCCGGGACGGTAGGCGTAGGCATCGGCAAGGCGATCCTGCTTGGCCGGGTCGATATCGAACCCGGTATCGTCCATTTCCAGCGGGGCGAAGATGTGTTCGCGGAAGTAATCGCCCAGCCTCATGCCGGAAATGCGTTCGACGCACACACCCAGCACGTCGGTCGAGACCGAATAGTTCCACTGCGTGCCCGGCTCGAATTCGAGCGGGATGCGCGCAAGCGTCGCGATATATTCGTCGGAAGTGGTTGCTCCGCGCGAGAGATCGAGCTTGGCGGCGCGATAGGCGGCATCCACACTGGTGCGGTTCTGGAAGCCGTAGGTGAGGCCGGACATATGGGTCATCAGATCGACGAAGCGCATCGGTTGGCCCGCCCTGGTCGGCGCGAAGGGCAGGTCGCCGCCGCCGCCCGCATAGGCACCCAGCCCTTCGAATTCGGGCAGCACGCGCGCGACCGGGTCTTCCAGCGCCACCTTGCACTGCTCGACCAGCTGCATGAATGCGATCGAGGTGACCGGCTTGGTCATGCTGGCAATGCGGAACAGCGCATCCTCGCGCATCGGCGTGCCGTCGTCGCGCAGCGTCCCGCCCTGGTAATAGTGCACCGGCTGCCCGTCGCGCGAGACCAGCAACTGCATGGTCTTGAGGCGCCCGGTGTCGAGGTAGGTGTCTTCGAGGAAACGGTCGATCCGCCTGAGGCGTTCGCCGTCGAACCCGAGGTCCTCCGGGGTGGTCAGTTCCATTCCTGCGTCCATCGCTCTCTCGGCTCTCTCGTGGCGTACCTTATCTTTATCCGTGCGTGGGTAACGGATTTTACGGCGATGTGAAGGCTCATACCCCTCTTTCAGAAAAAATCCCGCAGCCCTTGCCTGCCGCTGCGCGAGGGGGCAAGATCGCGGGCAAGCCGACGCGAATCGGCACGAGGGAAAAGGAATGTCTGGAAAAATGCGCGACGCAGTCATCGTGTCCACCGCCCGTACCCCGCTTGCGAAATCGATTCGCGGGGCGTTCAACGCAACCCATCCGGTGCAGCTTGGCGCATGGTCGGTAGAGGTCGCGGTCGAGCGCGCCGGGATCGACGGCGCGGAGATCGAGGATGTTGTCTTCGGTGCCGCCAGCCAGGGCGGGGCGCAAGGGTTCAACATCGGGCGCCAGATCGCCTTGCGTGCGGGGCTCCCCGTCGATGTCGCAGGGATGACGATCGACCGCCAGTGCTCCAGCGGGCTGATGGCGATCGCCACCGCCGCCAAGCAGATCATCGTCGACCGGATGGATATCTGCGTGGCGGGCGGCGTGGAATCGATCACCGCGATCCGCAACAATGCGGGCAAGCCGCAGCGCGACGAAGAGCTGCTCAAGATGCATCCCGATATCTTCATGCCGATGATCGGCACGGCGGAAGTCGTGGCCAAACGCTACGGCATCAGCCGCGAGGATCAGGACGCCTACTCGCTCCAGTCGCAGCAGCGCACCGCCGCCGCGCAGGAGAGCGGCAAGCTGGCGGACGAGATCATCGAAGTCACCACCGTGATGGACGTGAAGGACCGCGAGAGCGGAGAGGTCTCGCAGGAAGACGTCACCATCGCGATGGATGACTGCAACCGGCCGAACACCACGCTCGAAGGGCTGGCGAAGCTCGATCCCGTCATGGGCGAAGGGCACGCGATCACCGCAGGCAATGCCAGCCAGTTGGCCGATGGCTCGGCGGCGAGCGTGCTGATGGAAGCCGAGGTCGCCAAGGCGCGCGGGCTGACCCCGATGGGCCGCTATGTCGGCATGGCAGTCGCGGGCACCAAGCCGGACGAGATGGGCATCGGGCCGGTCTTCGCGATCCCCAAGCTGCTCGAACGGTTCGACCTCAAGATCGACGATGTCGGGCTGTGGGAGCTGAACGAGGCGTTTGCGGTGCAGGTGCTCTACTGCCGCGACAAGCTGGGCATTCCCGATGACCGGCTCAACGTCAACGGCGGGTCGATCTCGATCGGCCACCCCTTCGGGATGACCGGCGCGCGCTGCGTCGGGCATGCGCTGATCGAGGGCAAGCGGCGCGGGGTCAAATATGTCGTCGTCACGATGTGCGTCGGCGGCGGCATGGGTGCTGCCGGTCTGTTCGAGGTGCTGTGATGGCAAGCTCCGCACAAGCCAAAGATCTCGCCTCCGCGATCGGCTGGACCCCGCCCGAAAACTGGCCCGCGCGCAGCCGCGCCGAATGCAGCGCGATCCTGACCGCGCCGGGCATGCGGTTCGAGATGGAGGAGGTGGACATCCGCGGCGTCAAAACCCGCGTGTGGAAGAACGCTCCGCCGAACCTGCGCGCAATCGCCATGCTGGGCGCGTCGCACGGGGACCGCGAGTTCACGATCTACCAGGACGAGCGCGTCACCTATGATGCGTGGTTCCGCGCGGTTGCCACGCTAGCGCACGAGTTTCAGGCGATGGGCATCGAGAAGGGCGACAGGGTCGCACTCGCCATGCGCAACCTGCCCGAATGGCCCGTCGTCTTCTTCGCCGCAGTCACCATCGGCGCGATCTGCGTCCCGCTCAACGCGTGGTGGACCGGCGGAGAGCTGGCCTATGGCCTCGCCAATTCGGGCACGAAGCTGCTCGTGTGCGACGAGGAGCGGTGGGAGCGGATTGCTGACCTGCGCGATCAGTGCCCGCAACTCGAAAACGTGCTCGTCACCCGCCAAGAGGGCGAGCTGGATGGCGCCTCGCGGCTCGAGGACGTCATCGGTACGCCGAACACGTACGAGGATCTCAAAGCCCGCGCGCTCCCCGAGGTCGAAATCCTGCCCGAAGACGACGCGACGATCTTCTACACCAGCGGCACGACCGGAAAGCCCAAGGGCGCGCTCGGCACGCATCGCAACCTGTGCACCAACATCATGTCGAGCGGCTTCGGCGCCGCCTGCGCGGTGCTGCGCCGGGGCGAGGAAATCCCCGCACCGCAGCCCAAGACGACGCTCACCGTCATTCCGCTGTTCCACGTCACCGCGTGTTCCGCCGGGCTGATGGGCGCCATCGCGGCGGGAAATACGCTGGTCTTCATGTACCGATGGGACCCGGTCGAAGCCTTCCAGATCATCGAGCGCGAGAAGGTGAACTCCACCGGCGGCGTGCCGACCATCGCCTGGCAATTGCTCGAACATCCCGAGCGCAAGAATTACGATCTCTCCAGCATCGAAGCGATTGCCTATGGCGGCGCGCCCGCCGCGCCCGAACTGGTCCGCCGGATCCGCGAGGAATTCGGCGCGCTGCCCGGCAATGGCTGGGGCATGACCGAGACGATGGCGACCGTCACCGGCCATTCGAGCGAGGATTACCTCAACCGGCCCGACAGCTGTGGGCCTCCCGTGGCGGTCGCCGACCTCAAGATCATGAGCGAGGACGGCACGCGCGAACTCCCCACCGGCGAGATCGGCGAGCTGTGGGCGCGCGGGCCGATGGTGGTGAAAGGCTACTGGGACAATCCCGAGGCCACCGCCGAAACCTTCATCGACGGCTGGGTGCGCACCGGCGACCTCGCCCGGCTGGACCAGGAAGGCTGGTGCTACATCGCCGACCGCGCGAAGGACATGATCATCCGCGGGGGCGAGAACATCTATTCGTCCGAAGTCGAGAACGTGCTTTACGATCACCCGGCGGTGACCGATGCGGCGCTGATCGGCATCCCGCACCAGCAGCTGGGCGAGGAACCCGCCGCCGTGGTCCACCTCGCGCCGGGCATGGCCGCGAGCGAGGCCGAACTGCAGGAATGGGTTGCGGGCAGGCTGGCCAAGTTCAAGGTGCCGGTGAAGATTGCCTTTTCAAGCGAGACCCTGCCGCGCAATGCCAATGGCAAGATCCTGAAAAAGGAGCTTTCGAGCTTCTTCTGAAGCCTGCTACCGCATGCAGGAACGCGGGCGCGCATGGGGCGCGTATTGATGCTTGGGGGAGCGGATGGCGAAGAAGCCTGACGTCACGAAGAAGTTCGGCGAAAAGCGCAGCGCCATCGTGCGCGCCGCATCGGTGCTGATCAACGAAACCGGCGTTCAGGCGACCACGCTTACCAAGGTGGCGCGCGCGATCGGGCTGAACGCGACCAGCGTCACCTACTATTTCCCCCGCAAGGACCAGCTGATCGTCACCGTCTACGCGGAAACGATCGCGCTGATGAAGGAAATGGCGCAGCAAGCGCTGGCCGAGGATACGCTCGAAAAACGGATCGCCCGCTTCGTGCATCTGCACGTGGAGTTGCGCGACCGTATCCGGCGGGGCGAGCCGGGCCTGATGACCGCCTTGTCCGAAATCCGCTCGCTCGATCAGGAGCAGCAGGACGAGTTGCTGTTCGCCTATCGCGAGATGGTCAACGACGTGCGCGCCTTCTTCGGCGATCCGGCGGATGACTTGCAGCGCGCGCTTTATTCGGCGCGCGCACATATCCTGATCGAGGCGATGCTGTGGTGGCCGGTGTGGTCGCGCCGCTATTCGGTGCTCGACTTCCCGCGGGCCGAGACGAAGATCGTCGATATCCTGTGCTTCGGCATCCCCGCAGAGCGCGGCGAATGGAGCCCATTGCCGCTCGAAGACGGCGGCTGGCGCACGCACGAGGATCTCCAGCCGCAGCAGAACGACGAATTCCTGCGAGCGGCGACGGTGATGATCAACGAGCGCGGCTATCGCGGGGCGTCGGTCAACCGCATTGCCGAGGCGCTGAATGTCACCAAGGGCAGCTTCTATCACCACCACGACGCCAAGGACGACCTGGTGCTCGAGTGCTTCCAGCGCAGCTATGATCGCCTTTCCAAGGTGCAGATGGCGGCCCACGATATCGAGGGCACGTACTGGACCCGCCTGGCGAGCATCCTCAACGAGCTGCTGGAACTGCAGTTCTTCGATTCGATGCCGCTGCTGCGCACCACCGCGTTGCAGGCGCTCGACAGCGAAACCAAGGTCGATGTCGTGATGCGCTCCAACCGCCTCGCGCGGCGCTTTGCCGGGTTCCTGATCGACGGGTTCGGCGATGGATCGGTGCGTGCGATTGACCCGTTGGTCGCCAGCCAGATCATCATGTCGACGCTCAACGGGGCCTATGAAGCGCGGCGCTGGGCGGCGCGGTTCGACGCGCCGGAAGACGCGGTCGAAACCTATCTCTCGGTGCTGAGCGAAGGCATGCTCGCCGAGCGCTAGAATAGCGGCGCGCGGTGACGCGGCTCGCGGACCTTTACGATCAGCAGCGCCAGCGCCGCGATTTGTGCGGCAAGCACGATAAAGAACAGCGGCTGGAACCCGCTCACCGCGACCAATATCCCGGCGAGCACCGGGCCGCTCGCCGCGATCGCTCCCTCCAGCGTGGTCACGAAGGCGAGCCGCATCGGCGTGTCCTGCGTTTCGCCGAATTCGAGAACCATCGTGGTCGAGGCGAGCATCCAGCCCGATCCGCCGACGCCCAGCAGCACGAAGGCGGCGTAGATCGGCACGGCGCTGCTGCCGAGGATCAGCAGCGTCACGCCGGCGACCGAGCTGCACAGCGCCAGCACGTAGATGATCTTGAAGCCGAAGCGGTCGCCCAGCGGGCCCCACAGCACGTTGGAGAGCGTGTCCGACCCGAGGAACACGAAGCTCAAGCCCCCGATGAGCGCACCGTCGAGGCCCAGCTGCGTGCCCGCATAGATGGTCCAGAACGGCGCGCCGACGCGGGCCATCGTGGAGAAGCACTGCACCGCCAGAAACCACGCGAAGTCGCGATCCTGCAACAGCTCGGGAAACTGGCGGATGCGCTGCATCATCGGCATTTGCGGGCGGCTGACCGGCGCGGCGGGCTCGCGGATCATCGTCTTGAGCACGACGAGCCCGGCACTGGTCAGCAGGAACGCGAACAGGAAGGTGGTGGCATAGCCATTGCCCAGCCACTCGTCCGCGATCAGGTAGTTGCCGGCTGCCCAGGCGAGCAGCGCGGCGATCAGTCCGCCCGCGAAATTCCGGTAGCCCTGCAGGCGCCCGCGCTTTCGGATCGGAATAAGCTTGCTCATCAGCATCTGGAACGCGACCCGCTGCGCGCCGGTGAAGAAGCCGAGCAGCAGGAAGCAGGCGAAGGTCGCGATCATCAGCACGTTGCCGGTAAGGAAATAACCCGTCAGCGAAAGGCCGAGGATCATCAGCCGCATCATCGAACCGACGCGGATCGCGTAGGGCAGGATGTGGCTGCGGTGCTCGATCCGCGATCCGCTGGCGATGGGGCTGATCGTCGCGCCCAGTTGGAGCAGCGCTGCGCCCAGTCCCACGGCGGCGGTGCTGCCGGTCAGCAGCAGCAGGTAGGCGGGGATGATGGTGGGCGCGTAGATCAGCCGGAAGCCGGTCATCCCCAGCACGCCATGGATGAAGTTGGCGGTGTAGTTGCGCTTCAGGTTTGCATCGACGAAGCGCGCATGTTCGGCCAGCGCGCGTCGCTGCGCGCCGGCCTTGTCGTCCAGTCCTTCGGGATCCTCCAGCGGATCCAAGGCCTCAATAGCCGCCCAAAGTCGCGAAGCGGTTCTTGAGGGTGCTGCGTGTGCCCCACGCAGCCTCGAGCACCCGCGCGCGCTTCAGGTAGAGGCCGATATCGTATTCGTCGGTCATCCCGATCCCGCCGTGAAGCTGGATGCCCTCGTTGCTCATCGTATGGAGCACGCGGTTGGCCTCCGCCTTGGCGACGATGGCCGCGCGCGACACGCCTGCGCCGCTGTCGATCGCCTGTAGGCCTGCCTCGACCGCAGAGCGCATCTGCGCCAGGTCCGCGAAAAGGTCCGCCATACGGTGCTGCAATGCCTGGAAGGAACTGAGCACCTGATTGAACTGCACGCGCTGCTTCAGATAGGCGAGCGTGGTGTCGAACACGGTCTGCGCCATGCCGAGCATTTCGGCAGCGGTCAGCACCCGCGCCCGGTCCAGCACCTTGTCGAGCAGGTCGTCGCCGCCATTGGCAAGCTTTTCTGCCGCAGCGCCATCGAAGGCGATGTCGGCATGGCTGCGCTGGTCGGTCAGGCGGCGGGTGGTCAGCGTCACGCCGTCGCCTTTCTCGACGAGGTAGAGCCCGTCGGTCGCGGCGACCACGAACAGGTCCGCCCCGTGCGCTTCGGCGACGAAGGCCTTGGTGCCGGTCAGCTTGCCGCCCGAAACGCTCGCCTCGATGGCCTGCGGATCGTGGTGCGGTCCTTCGTCGATGGCGAGCGTGGCGATGGCTTCGCCGCTGGCGAGTTTGGGCAGCCACTTGGCCTTCTGCTCTTCGCTCCCGCCAAGGATGATCGCACTCGCGGCGAGGGTGGTGGCGATCAGCGGGCTGGCGGTCAGCGTCTTGCCCAATTCCTCGACCACGAGGCCGACCGACATGAAGCCGAAATCCGAACCGCCGTGCTCTTCGGGAATGATGATCCCGGCCCAGCCCATTTCGGCCATCGTGGCGTAAGCGGCGCGGTCGAACGCCGCGGGCTCTCCGCTCGCACGCACCTTGCGAAACTCGGTCACTGGGCTTTCGTTGGTCGCCCATTCGCGCGCCATGTCGCGCAGCATTTCCTGCTCTTCGTTGAGAACTGCCATGTCGATGTGATCCCGTATTCTATTGGTGGTCGAGCATGCCGAGCACGCGCTTGGCGATGACGTTGTTCTGGATTTCGGTCGAGCCGCCGTAGATCGTCGTGGCCTTGCCGTAGAGCCAGGCGCGCACGCCCTGCAGTTCGACCGGGCTGAAGTTGTCGCCTTCCCAGCCCAGACCCTGCAGCCCCATGATCTCGATCGTCAGCTCGGCGCGTTCCTGGCCCAGCTTGGTGCCGAGCTTCTTGAGCGCGGAGCTGATTTCGGAGACGCCGCCGGCTGCCTTGCTTTCCTCGACCGCACGGCGCGCGGTGTGGAGGAAGCTGGTCCAGCGGATTTCGAAATCGGCGATCCGGTCGCGCAGTACAGGGTCGGCCAGAGTGCCGTCGGCATTGGTCCGGCCGTACTTCTTCGCGATGTCCGCAAGGCTGGGGCCGGAGCGTCCGCCCGGCGCCGCGCCCGACAGGTTGGTCCGCTCGTGCTGCAACAGCCGCTTGCCGATGGTCCAGCCCTGGCCTTCCTTGCCGACGAGGTTTTCCTTGGGCACCTTCACATCGGTGAAAAAGGTTTCGCAGAACGGGCTGGTGCCGCTGATCATGGTGATCGGGCGGACCTCGACGCCGGGCGAATCCATGTCGATCAGCAGGAAGGAAATGCCCTTGTGCTTGTCGCTGCGATCGGTGCGCACGATGGCGAAGCACTTGTCCGCCCACTGGCCGCCGCTGGTCCAGGTCTTCTGCCCGTTGACGAGGTAATGGTCGCCCTTGTCTTCCGCCATGGTCTGCAGATTGGCGAGGTCGGACCCGGCGTTGGGTTCAGAATAGCCCTGGCACCAGCGGATCTCGCCGCGGCAGATCGGCGGGATATGCTCGTGCTTCTGCGCCTCGCTGCCATATTCGAGCAGGGTGGGGCCGAACATCATCACGCCCATCCCGCCGATCGGGTTGTAGGCGCCCGCGCGCGCCAGTTCCTCGTTGAGGATCGCCGCCTGCTTGCGGGAAAGCCCGCCGCCGCCGTATTCCTGGGGCCAGGTGGGCGTGCCCCAGCCGCGCTCGCCCATCGCTTCGCGCCAGGCCTTTTGTGCCGGGGTTTCCTTGGTCGGTCCTTCGGTCGCGCTGAGCGAAATGCTCTTGCCCTTGAGCTCTTCGGGAAACTTCTCGGCGATGAATTGTCGCACTTCCTCGCGGAAGACGTCGGCGCTGTCGCGCGCCTCGGGTTCAAGCTGGGTGGCCATGATCTGCTCCTTGGTCGGTCTGTTTTCTGAAAAGGTGTGGAGGGCGCGCTAGGGCGCCGGTTCGGGCACCTCGTCGGCGTTGACGGCGCTCGCGCGGTCGCGCCGGGCGAGCTCGTCCACGTTCGCCTCGTGGCTCGCGCGGTCGATCCGGTAGGCGAACAGGAAGCCCGCCCCGCCGATATAGAGCACGATCAGCGTCGGCACATAGACCAGCGCAAGCATCCGCGGGATATCCGGGTCGATCGTGCGCGGGTCCGAACCCGGAACGATCCCGACGAAGGCAACCAGCAGCCCGGCGGCGAACACGCCGAGGCCCGAGGTCGACTTCTGCATCAGCGTGTTGGCCGCGTAGAACAGCCCTTCGGACCGGCGGCCGGTGCGCAGCTGGCTTTCTTCCACGATATCGCCGATCATCGCGTGAGTCAGCACCGCCGAGGAGACGCCGCACAGCTGGAACAGCATCGAGAATGCGAAGACGGCGGCGACAAGGCCCGGATCGCCGTTCTCGGGCATGAGTCCGGCGAAGCGCAGCAGGTAGGGCGCGCTTGCGAAGATCACCGCGAAGATCGCGAGGTAGAAGGCGGCGTTGCGCTTACCCAGCCGCTTCGAAACGATCGGCGCAAGGAACAGCGCAAGGAACGCGCCCGCGAGCGAATCCACCGTCAGGATCGCCAGCTGGGCCGAATTGAAGCCCCAGAAATAGGTGCCGAAATAGATGTTCAGCGCCGAGGTCATCCCGACCGAGGTATATTTGAGCACGCCGAAGGCGAGAATCGCGAGGAAGCCCTTGTTGGAGAAAGTCTTGCCCATCTGGCCCAGCGTCTTGACCGGTCCGATCTTCTCTCGCGCGGGCGGCATCTTGAAATATTTGACCCGGTGCAGCGTGCCGAAGCTCGACAGCAGGATCGCGCCCAGCATCAGCGCGGCCCCGACGATGGCAAAGGTTTCGTACCCGGCGGGGTTCAGCTGGCCGACCGGGTATTCCTCCGTTGGCGCAAGGAACACCAGCAGCGTCAGGAAGGCCATGCCGACGCCGCCCAGATAGGCGAAGAAATAGCGGTAGCTGGCGATCGAGGTCCGCTCGTCGTAATCGCTCGTCAGCTCCGGCGCGAGGGCGGAGCTGGGGATTTCATAGAAGGTGATGAAGGTACGCACGCAGCACCCGACCACCAGAATGTACCAGAAGATTTGGCCGTCGCTCATGCCCGAAGGCGGGAAGAACAGCAGCAGCAGGCTGGCAGACGCGGGCAGGGCGGATGCGAACATCAGCGGATGGCGCCGACCCAGCCGGGTGCGGATAGAATCCGACCACTGGCCGACTACGGGATCGGAGATCGCGTCCACCACCAGCGCCACGAGGATCGCGAAGGACACGAGCTCCGCACGAACGCCTACGACCTGATTGTAATAGAGCAGCAGGAAGGATCGGAAGGCGACGTCCTTGATGCCGTAGCCGATCGAGCCGGTGCCATAGAGCAGCTTGGTGACGAAGCCGAGTTTGGGTGCGTCTGGGTCGGTGACCATGGGGAGAACCTATCTTGCCGGGGAGCCGAAAGCGCCGTCGCGGATCGTCTGTTCGCGCGCCTGGGCCTCGCGCGCCTTCAGCCGCTCCACGTTCTCACGGTGCGATTCTTCGGTGATGGGATAGAAAAGGAGGAACAGCGCGCCGATGATCCACAGGCCGAGCGAGAACGGAATGTAGTGGATGATCAGGCTGTCCTCCATTGCTGGGGTGATCTGCGAAACCTCCGCTTTGGTCGGAAAATTCGACAGCTCGAGCACGATGCCCGCCATCATGATCCCGAGCCCTGCGGAACATTGCTGCATGAAGCTGGATGCCGCGAAGAAGACGCCCGCCGTGTGCTGGCCGGTACGCACCGCGTGGTCTTCCACCACGTCCGCCAGCATGGAGGAGGTGTTGATCAGCGAGATCGCGATCATCGCGCCGTAGACCGCGCCGATGACGAACAGGGTCGGCAGCAGCATCGGATCGCCGGGTTTGAAGAAGGCGTCGATCAGCGTGAGGAACAGCGGCGAAATGCCCAGCGTGATGCCCACGATCGCCATGAACATCGAGGTGTTGCGCTTGCCCAGCCAGCGCGAAAAGCGCGGCGCGAGCGGGGCGGCGAGAGTGGCGGCAATGAGGCTGTCGAAGGTCAGCAGCGCCAACTCGTTCGCGCTCAGCTTGAAGACATAGGTGCTGAAATAGACCGTGGTCGCCGCGTACAGCCCGATGGCGGTATATTTGAACACGCCGAAGCCGAAGATCGCCAGAAATCCGCGATTGCGGAACGCCTGCCACATCTCCTTCAAATGCGATCCGGGGGTCGCGCCTTCACCGGGTTCGTCGCGCTGGCGCAGGTAGGGCACGCGGTTGAGCGTCCCGAAGCCGCAGACGAGGATCGCCGCGAGGATCAGCGCGCCGCCCAGCCACGCGAACTTGACGTAGCCTTCAGGGTTGAGCTGGCCGCGCTCGAACTCGGGAGTCGCGACGAAGAACACCGTGAGCGAGAAGGCGGTAAAGCCGAAGGTCCCGAGATAGCCGAAGAAATAGCGCAGGCCGAACAGCTTGGTCCGCTCCGCGTAATCGTCGGTCATTTCCGGGTTCATCGCGCTGGTGGTGATCTCGAAGGCGCTGATCGACATGCGGGTGAGCGAGGCGAGCGCGAAAATCCAGAAGCCCATCTGCATGTCGCTCAGGCCCGCGGGCGGGAACCACGAGAGGACGAAGAAGGCCGCGGTCGGCAGCGCGGAGCCGAAGATGAAGGGATGGCGTCGGCCGATGCGCGACCGGGTCATGTCGGACCAGCGCCCGATGAAGGGATCGGCAAAGGCGTCGACCAGCAGGGTCAGCGCGATGGCCCCCGAGACGATTGCCGCGGGGACGCCGAGGACCTGGTTGTAGAACAGAAGCAGATAGGTCGAAAACGCGGCATTCTTGATGCCGTTGGCGATCGCGCCGGAGCCGTAGGCGAGCCGATTGAGCCGCGTCATCGGCGGGGTGGGAGCTAGCGCGGAAGAGGGCGAGGGCGCGGGGGCGGCTGCGGTGGTGGCCATCGCGCTACTCCGCCGCCTCGACGATTTCCTCGACCGGATCGTACATCTCGTGCGCGCAGGCGCGCCGTTCGATCAGCGAATAGTCGGGGAAGATCGGGTCTTCCACATCGCGGTAGGCGCGCAGGTGCTGCTTCGCGACCGTCACCTTGTGAACTTCGGTCGGCCCGTCGGCGATTCCCATCACAATCGACCCGATCAGGTTGCCGACGAAAGGCATTTCGTTCGAGACGCCGAGCGATCCGTGGATGTGGATGCAGCGCTGGGCGATGTCGTGATAGACCTTGGGCATCAGCGCCTTGATCGCCGCGATGTCCTTGCGCACCTTGCGGTAATCCTGGTGCTTGTCGATCATCCACGCGGTCTTCAGCACGAACAGCTTGAACTGCTCCAGCTCGATATAGCTGTCCGCGATCTGCATCTGCACGCTCTGGTAGTCGGCGATCGTGCCGGTGCGCGTCTTGCGGCTGACCGCGCGGCGGCTCATCGCGTCGAGCAGCCGCTTGCAGCTGCCCACGGTGCGCATCGCGTGGTGGACGCGCCCGCCGCCGAGCCTTGTTTGAGAAATCGCAAAGGCCCCGCCGCGTTCGCCCAGCAGGTGGTCCGCGGGAACGTGAACGTCGGTGTAGCGGATGTAGCTCTCCGAGCCGCTTTCCTGCCCGTAGACGCCGACATTGCGCACGATTTCGACGCCGGGCGTGTCGACCGGCACGATGAACATGCTCATCCGCTGGTGACGCGGGGCATCGGGATCGGTGACGGCCATTACGATCAGGAAGTCAGCCCACTTGCCATTGGTGGAGAACCATTTTTCGCCGTTGATTACCCAGCCCCCATTCTCGCCGTCGCCATCCGGTTCGGCGGTGGTGACGAAATTGGTCGGGTCGGATCCGCCTTGCGGTTCGGTCATCGAGAAGGCCGAAACGATCTCGTTCTGCAACAGCGGCTCCAGATACCGCGTTTTCTGTTCGGGTGTGCCGTAGTGTGCGATGATCTCTGCATTGCCGGTGTCGGGTGCCTGACAGCCGAACACGATCGGGGCGAAGCTGGCGCCGCCCAGGATCTCGTTCATGAGGCCCAGCTTGACCTGGCCATAGCCCTGTCCACCAAGCTCCGGGCCGAGGTGGCAGGCCCACAGGCCCTGGCGCTTCACCTCGTCCTGCAGCGGACGAACAATCTCGTTTCTGCGCGGATTTTTGACATCGTATGGATGAATGCCAAGCAGGCCGAGCGGCTCGACCCGCTCGCGCACGAAGCTTTCCATCCAGTCCAGCTTCTCGTGAAAGCCGGGCTCGGTTTCGAAATCCCAAGCCATCTCTTGTCTCTCCCGTGTGACGCACTTTGGTGCGTTCTCGGGAAACGAGCATACCTAGTTTTCAAAAAGGAACAAGTGATCGCTTTGCGCGACTATCGGATCCGCGCTTTGACCGCTTACGTCGCGCACGGGTGCGCACACGTCGCGAAATCCCGCGGAGCGCCTCTCGCGCCGCCGGCGGTCGCAGAACATTGACTCTGCCCCCTCGCGCAGTCGATCTGTCCGGCCAGATACGAGGCCCCGACCTCGGGCCTTTTGAAGCGAAATGGAGCCTAAGCACGTGTTTACAGCCACCAGCCTGCTTTTCGTGCCTGGATCGCGACCCGACCGGTTCGCGAAGGCGCGTGCCAGCGGGGCAGGGCTCGTCGTGATCGACCTCGAAGATGCGGTCGGCCCGGCGGACAAGGACGATGCTCGCGCAGCGGCGCTGGAGGCGGCAGGGGCGGATCCGGCCTACGGAATTCGCATCAATGGCGTCGCCACGCGGGCGGGAATCGCCGATCTGCACCATCTCGCCGATGCAGACCGCCTGCCCGACGCGATGATGGTCCCGATGGTGGAGGATGCGGCACAGCTGGATGTGGTGGCGGGCGCATTGGGGGACCGCTGCCCGGATCTGATGCCGCTGGTCGAGACACCGCGCGGACTGCGCCATGCGCTTGCCATCGCGAGCCATCCGAAGGTCACCGCGGTCATGCTGGGCGGGGCGGACTTCTCGGGCGAACTGGGCGTGGAACTTGCGTGGGAGCCGCTGCTCGCCGCGCGCCAGCAACTCATCCTCGCCTGCGCCGAGGCGCGCACGCCCGCGATCGACGCGCCTTTCGCCGCACTCGACGACGATGATGGCTTCGCCGAGGATTGCCGCCGCGCCCAGGCCGTCGGCTTTGCCGCCAAGTCGGCTATCCACCCGCGCCAGGTGCCGATCATCTCCGGTATTTTCGAACCTTCGGACGAACTCTACGCCGAAGCGGTGGCGGCTCTTGCGGCTTACGAAGAGGCGGGCGAGAAGGCGATCCGGTACAAGGGGCGGATGCTCGAGGCTCCGCTGGTCAAGAATTATCGCGCGATCGTTGCGCGCAAGGGGGACACGGCGCATGCGTGATGCCAGCATCGAAATCGCACCCGGTCGCTTCCGGGAAGTGCAGGGCCGCTATTTCGAGGATTTCGAGGTCGGCCATATCTACGAGCATCGGCCCGGTCGCACGATCACCGATGCGGACAATGTGTGGTTCACGCTGCTGACGATGAACACCCATCCGCTGCATTTCGATTACGAGCAGTCCAAGAAAACCGAGTTCGGGAAGCCGCTGGTGGTAAGCCCGTTCACGATCGCATTGATGACGGGCATGAGCGTGTCCGACATGAGCGCGAAGGCGATTGCCAACCTCGGCTGGGACGAGGTGCGGATGACGAAGCCGCTATTCGTGGGCGACACGCTCTATTGCGAGAGCGAGGTGCTCGAAAAGCGCGAGAGCGAAAGCCGCGAGGGGCAAGGGATCGTGACCTTCAAGACCACTGCCATGAACCAGCACGGTGAAGTGGTCAGCCACTTCAAGCGAACCATTCTGGTATGGAAGCGCGGGCATGGCCATGCTGATGACTAGCGCCGGGCGCGTCGCAGGCGCGCAGTGTCTTCAAGACCGGCCCGTCTGACCGCAATGGGCAAGCTTTCCGGCATTACCGTCGTCGATCTGACGCAGTTCCTGCCCGGTCCGATGATGACCGTGATGATGGCCGACCAGGGCGCGCGGGTGATCAAGGTCGAGCCAAAGGGCGGCGATCCGGCGCGCGCGATGGAACCGAGCGAGGCGGGCCATTCTGTCTGGTTCGCCAATCTCAACCGGGGCAAGCACAGCGTCGTCCTCGATCTCAAGAGCGAAGGCGGCAAGGCGCAACTCGCCGATCTGTGCCGCCAGGCCGATGTCTTCGTCGAAGGTTTCCGCCCTGGAGTGATGCGGCGGCTGGGATTCGACTACGAGACGGTGAAGGCGCTCAAGCCCGATATCGTCTATTGCTCGATTTCCGCGTTCGGACAGGAGGGTGCGCTCGCCCATCATCCTGCACATGATATGGCGGTGCAGGCGCTCGCCGGGTTCCTGAGCGTCAATGACGGTGCCGATGGTATGCCGGTGGTGCCCGGCACGGCGAGCGCGGACATGGCGGCCGGGCTGACCGCGCTCGCCGCCGTGCTGATGGCGCTGATCGGCCGCGACCGGATGGGCGGGGGTGCCTATATCGACACCGCGATGTTCGACAGCCTGCTGCCATGGTGCGTCCATACCGCAGGTACGGCGATCGCGGGCGGCGAAAGCCCCAGGTCCGCCAACCAGCGCTCGCTCGGCGGGGCGGGGTTCTACCAGGTCTATCGCACGAAGGACGGCAGGCACGTCGCGCTGGGCGGGCGCGAGATCAAGTTTGCGCGCAACCTGCTGAGCGCGCTGGGGCGTGAAGACCTGGTCGCCCATGCCGAGCGCGAAGCGGGCGAGCAGGGCGAACTGATCGCCTTCCTGCGCGAGACTTTCGCCACCAAGACCCGCGACGAATGGGTGGCGTGGTTCGCCGACAAGGACGTGGCCTTCGCCCCGGTACTCGATTTTCGGGAAGCGCTGGAACAACCGCATGTCGCCGAGCGGGGCCTGCTGATGGAGAGCGCACAGGGCGCGCATCACATAGCGCCGCCGATCCGCTTCGCTGGCGAGGACTGGACGCCGGCGCCGGCTCCGGGCCTTGAGCCGTAACCGGGCTTTCACCGGGCAACGATTTCTCCCTCCCGGTGTGACCTGCCTTTAAGCCGGTGCTAAGTGATAGGAATACGGTTGCACATAATCCCGCGTCTTCCCCCGATCGGGTCACTCAGCTAATGCTAGAATTGGACGATGAACGAAGCTTTCCCCAACCCCGCCAAGAATTTCTGCGACACCTGCGCGGTGCGCAATCGCGCGATATGTAGCGAGCTCGACAATGAAGAGATTGTTGCGCTCAACGCGATTGGCCAGCGCAAGCATCTGTCTGCAGGGGAGCAATTGCTGTGGGAGGGCGACGAAGCGGTCGTGGTCGCAAATGTCGTGGAAGGGATGATGAAGCTGTCGACCAGCACGATCGACGGTAAGGAGCAGATTCTGGGGCTTGCCTTCCCGTCCGATTTCATCGGGCGGCCCTTCGGTCAGTCGACGCCTTATACGGTCGAGGCAATGACCGACGTTCTGGTGTGCGTGTTCAGGCGGGTCGATTTCGATCGCTTTGCGCGGGAACATCCGCGTCTCGAGCACAAGCTGCTCGAACGCACGCTCTCGGAGCTTGACCGGACCCGCAAGTGGATGCTGATCCTCGGCCGCATGACTGCCGAGCAGCGCGTGGCGACCTTCCTGCTCGATCTCTCGTCGCGGTTTGCAACCGCCGACGCCGGGCCGACAGTGCCCTTCGGTCTGCAGCTCAGCCGTGGCCAGATTGCAGACGTGCTCGGGCTGACGATCGAAACCGTCAGCCGCGAGTTCACCAAGCTCAAGAAAGCCGGGGTCATTTCGCTGCCCAATCGCAGGGAGGTGGCCATCGAGAAACGCGAGGTTCTGGAAGACCTCGCCGGATAGCGCACCTCCCTACGCGAAGGCTAGAAGCGGTAGCTGACGCCTGCGCTGAGCACCCAGGGGTCGAGATCATGCTCGGTCTCGATCGCCAGCGTGTCGCCCGCATACCAGCTGGCGGTCGTGCCGACGAAGTACTTCTTCGCATCGAGCGTCAGGCCAAAGCCATTGTCGCTCAGCGGCACATCCACGCCCGCCTGCAGCACCACGCCGAATTCGTCCGACAGGTCGGTTTCGGTCACGCCCAGCGGCAGCGTGGCCTCGCCTGGATCGACATCGACCCACAGAAAGTAGGTCACGCCCGCGCCGACATAAGGCTTCACCGGGCCGAGGTCGAAGTGACCCTTGGCAGTCACCGTTGCAGGGATCAGCTTCGCATTCGAAACGAGTTCGGCACCCGGCAGGCCCGATACTGCGTCGACATCGTGCTGCGTCATGCAGCAGATCGTCTCGAGCGAGAAATTGTCCGACACGAAGTACTCGACCGCCAGGGTCGGCACGAAATTGTCGTTGGCTTCGGTCTGGGTGTCAGCCGGCAGGCCGACCGTATCGACGTTGACGGACGTGATCGCTCCGTCAGGCATCACGACGGTGCCCAGCAGCTTCACCTGGATGTTGCCCTGTTCTTCCTGAGCCGCGGCAGGCGTGGCCAGCATGGCGGTTCCAACAAGCATTGCGGCAAACAGACGCTTCATCTCTTCGATCCTTCTCGCATTCCATTTCAGCCACCCCGTCTGGGCGGCGAGGGCAGAGATGGCTTAGCGGTCGCGCGGCTGCATTGACTCAGATCAAGAATGAAAAATGGCATGCCTGTTCGGGTAAATTTGATCCAGCGCAAAGACGGAGGGGCCAGGATGACTAGGCTGTCCCGCCATGTGGCCTTATTATCCAGAGCTGCTGGAGACGCCCGTTCCGCGTTATACCAGCTATCCGACCGCAGCGGACTTCGATCTTCTGCCCGCCTGTCATTATCGCACCGAGCTGGAGCGGACGCAGAGCGATGTTTCGCTCTATCTCCACATCCCGTTCTGCGAGCAGATTTGCTATTATTGCGGCTGCAATACCGGCAAGGCGAACAAGCGCCAGCGGCTCGAAAGCTATCTGCGTGCGCTTCACCGCGAAATCGAAACGGTCGCCGCGCTGTTGCCGCGCGGCACCCGGGTGGGCCGGGTCGCGTTCGGCGGGGGCAGCCCGAATGCCATCGCCCCGGTCGAGTTCCTGCGGCTGGTCGATGCGCTGACGATCCATTTCGAGATGGACGACCCGATCTTCTCGATCGAGCTCGATCCGCGCACGATGACCAAGGACTGGGCGCAGGTCCTCGGCGCCGTCGGGGTGGAGCGCGCCAGCCTCGGCGTGCAGACCTTTGCGACGCATTGCCAGCAAACGATCGGACGCGTTCAGCCCGAGGATCAGATCGTGCAGACGGTCGACTGGCTGCGCGAAGCGGGTGTGACCTCGCTCAATTTCGATCTCATGTACGGCCTGCCTGGTCAGTCGCTCGCCGATCTCGAAGACAGCATGCACCGCACCCGCGTGCTGGGCGCGGATCGCGTCGCGCTGTTCGGGTATGCGCATGTGCCGCACGTGGTGCCGCGCCAGCGGATGATCGACGCGAGCGACTTGCCGGGTCGCGATGCCCGCTTCGAAATGGCCGCGACCGGTTTCGGATACTTCCTCACCCACGGCTATCTGCCGGTGGGGTTCGACCATTTCGCGCGGGCCGGTGGCGATCCGTTGGCTGCGGCGGTGACGAGCGGTGGTCTGAAACGCAATTTCCAGGGCTTTACCGACGATCCCAGCGATGTGCTGATCGGTCTGGGTGCGTCCGCCATCAGTAGCTTCCCGGGCCTGATCGCGCAGAACGAAAAGAACTCGGGCCGCTACCGGATGCAGGCCGGCGAAGGCCATCTGACCGCCAACCGCGGGATCCACCGCACGGCGGACGACCGCTATCGCGGCGCCATTATCGAGCGATTGCTGTGCGAGGGGCGCAGCCGCGTCGGTGCACGAATGCTCTCGGAGGTTGCACCCAGGCTCGCCCCCTTCGTCGATCGGGGCCTCGCGAGCATCGACCGGGAGTGGCTGCGCATCGAGCCCGACGGGTTGCCCTACGCACGCACGATCGCATCGCTGTTCGATGCCTATCGCACGGTCTCGCCGCGCCAGTTCAGTTCTGCTGTGTAGGCAGGGTCGATGCGTGACAGGTCTGGCTAGGCTGCCGCGTCGACAGCGGAATTCGCGTCACCGCTCATCACGAAGATCCACAGCAGCACGCACGCGATCCATCCGCCGTTGAACAGGATCAGCGCAAGCCACACGGCACCGCGGGAGGCAGATTTCCTGGCCGAGGATCGAACGATCCCGCCGGGGCCTTTGCTCGAAAAAATCCGAGCCACATCGGGCAGGTGAAGCAACAGCCAGATACCCGCGATCAGACTGATTACGGCGAGAGCTCCCATAAGAGCGGGCAAGAGCCAGAGCGGCATGAAATTTCTCCTCAATCGATCTCTAGAACGCCGGATTCGGCAGAGCGCTTCCGGCAATTTCCGGCGTGACACGCTTTGGAGCAGTGATCGCGTCTTGGCGGTTCTCCGTCGCGCTCCAGCGGGATGGTGATTGACCCTCCCCCGCACAATCGCGCGGTGATGCTTTCATCGCCCGCAGGAAGGGGGCCGGTGATCATCGGGAGGAGCGCCACCAGCGCGGCCAGTTCACCGTTCATCGGGGCCTGCCTCGTCGTCGTCGATCAGGATGCGGACGGCGGCACCTTCCATATCGTCGTACTGGCCGTTGCGCATCGACCAGAAGAACGCAGCCAGTCCTGCCGCGCCGAGGCCCAGGGCGATGGGGATAAGGACGAACAGCGCGTTCATTCGGGTGCCTTTGCAAGGCGCAGAGAATTGCCGATCACGACGAGCGAGCTCAGGGACATGGCGATGGCCGCGATCAGCGGCGTGACCATACCCGATAGCGCAAGGGGTACTGCGCAGAGGTTGTAGGCAATCGCAAAGCCGAAGTTCTGGCGGACGACGCGCATGGTGCGCCGCGCGACCATCACCGCATGCGCGACCGGCATCAGCCGCTCCCCGATAAAGACCGCGTCGGCGACCTGCTGGCTGGCATCGCTTGCGGTGCCGGGGGCGATCGAGGCATGGGCTGCGGCAAGCGCAGGCCCGTCGTTGAGGCCGTCACCCACCATCAGCGGCTTGAACCCGTCCGCCTTCAATCGGTCGAGCTGGGCGAGCTTTTCCTGCGGCGAGACATTGCCGAGGCTTTCGAGCCCGAGTTCTTCCGCAACCTTCGCCAGCGGCGCGTTCCGGTCGCCCGAGAGGATGCGGCTTTCAATCCCGAGGCTGCGCAAGCGATCGATGGCCTGCGCGGCATCGGCCCGCAGCCGGTCGTCGAAACGGATCGGCCAGGCTTCATCGGCGATGACGAGTTCGACAGCCATATGCCCGTCGTCCGTTCGCGGGCGGCGCAAAGCGACCGCATCGCCTTCGTAAGTGGCAAAGACACCGTCGCCTGCAACCTCGCGCACGCCGTCGAGTTCGGTCGGGGCCATGCCCTGCGAGGCAAGCGCTTGCGCGATACTGCGGCTCAGCGGATGGCGGCTCGCCTGCGCCAGCGCGAGGGCTATGGGCAGCGCGCGCGTCGGCACCGAGGCCAGTTCCGCCTGCGGTTCGCCGAGGGTCAGCGTGCCCGTCTTGTCGAACACCGCGATATCGACTTCGGCCAGTCGTTCCAGCGCGCTGCCGTCCTTCACCAGGAGGCCGCGTTTGATGAGGGCGCCCGAGGCGACGACCTGTGCTGCGGGCACTGCGAGGCCCATTGCGCACGGGCAGGTGATGATGAGCACGGCGATGGCGATCACCAGCGACTGATGCCAGCCCGCGCCCGCGATCATCCAGCCGACGAAGGCCAGTGCGGCGAGCGTGTGGACCGCGGGCGCGTAGAGGCGCGAGGCCCGGTCCGCGATCCGTACGTAGCGGCTGCGCGACTGGCCCGCCTCTTCCATCAGGCGCGCGATCTCGGCGAGCGCGGTATCCTGCGCGGCGGCGGTAATCCGCACCCGCAACGGCGCGAGCATGTTGATCGCGCCGGCATGCACCTGTTCGCCGACACCTGCGGGTGCGGGCGTGCTCTCCCCGGTCAGCATCGAATTATCGAGCGCACTCTCGCCATGTTCGATGGTCCCGTCGGCGGCGAGGGACTCTCCGGCGGCAACCAGCATCACCATGCCGGGGGCGAGCAGGTCTGCAGCAACCCGTTCGGTCGAACCATCGGCGTGCAGTACGCTCGCATTGCGCCCGATCCTGTTGAGGAGCGCGCCAACGCCTGCGCGGGTCCGGCTGCGCATTTCCGCATCGAGGGCGCGGCCCGCCAGCAGGAAGAAGAGCAGCATGGTCGCGCCGTCGAAATAGGCGTGATCGCCACCGATCGCGGTTTCGTAGAGGCTGAGCCCGGTGGCCAGGAGCACGCCGATCGAAATCGGCACGTCCATATTGGTCTGCCTGTGCCGCAGCGCCTTGAGCGCAGAGCCGAAGAATGGCCGCCCCGCATAGACGATCACCGGCAGCGCGATCAGCGCGGAGAGCCAGTGAAAGAGTTCGCGCGTGGCCCCATCGGCACCGGCCCAGACGCCAACCGACAGCAGCATGATGTTCATCATGCCGAAGCCTGCGACGGCGAGAGCCTTGAGCAGTTCGCGATCCCGCGTCACTTCCTGAACCGGCATTGCCGCCACTGCTTGAGCCTCGAAGCCCAGACGCTGTAGCGAATCGATCAGATCGAGGTCGTCGAGCTTCGGGTCGTGGCTGATGACGACGCGCTTTGCGGAAAGATTGACTCGCGCGGTTTCGATTCCCTCGACCGCGCTCAGCCCCTGTTCCACCTTGGCGATGCAGCCCGAGCAGCGCATCCCCGGCACGGCCAGGGTCGTGTGGCCGAGCGGCTGGCTATCGCCAGGAGACAAAGACGCGTGCGCATTCACGGGATGCTGGCCTCGACGATGCGTTTCTGGCCGCCATGTTCAAGCTTCACGCGGAGCGTCCAGCGATCTGCGTCGAGCGGCTCTTGCGAAACGAAGTCGCCGTTCCAGCCTTTTGCGAAGGTGAGGTCGCGGACCTCGCGTTTCCCGAGGGGGCGCCGCGCGATTGCACTGACCGAGATATCCTCGGGTGTGCCCATGGTGGTCACCTCCACCAGCCCATCGTCGCGCCGCGACACCGATGCTTCCCAGCCGGTCGCCTCCTGCTGCCGCGCCTCTTCCAGCCACTCATTGTATTTCTGGCTGGCGACATAGGAGTTTTCGACCACCACGCCGCCGAAACCGCCGGTGGCGAGCGAGGCCATGTAGAAGTTCACGGCGATGACGATGCCGAAGCCGCCGATCAGGGTTGCCGCCATATGCTTGCCGGTAAACGTGCGCATCATGATCCTCCTGCCGGTGCGTCGAAGCGGGTTTCGACGATGTCGGTTTCCTGCTGCTCGTCGAGCGAGGTCAGCCGGAAACTGAATTCGCGCGAGGTCGTATCGCTCGGCGCCATCACATAGGCGCGCACGGTGCGAATCTGATCGGCCGGCACGTTGAAAGTGAGGCTGGGTGCCGCTTCGCGGGCGTTGATCGTGTCGGTCCACATCCGTGCCCCGGGCAGGCCTTCGATGACGACCTCCATCTCGCGCGGGCGGCTTTCCATGTTGCGCAGCTTGAGCGTGTAGGAATTGCGGACCGAGCCGTCGCTCAGCAGCATGAAGGGCGGGTTGCGATCGGGCGCGACCGTCAGATCGGTATGCGTGCGCGTGCCGAGTGCGAAGAGCAGTCCTGCGCCAATGCCGCCCCAGACGCCGAAATAGACGAAGGTGCGCGGGTGCAGCAGGGCCTTCCAGGCAGGCTTGGGCTCCTGCCCCTGCGCTTCCTCGCGGCACCCTTCCAGCGTGGCGTAGTCGATCAGCCCGCGCGGACGCCCGATGTCTTTCATCACCCGGTCGCAGGCATCGATGCACAGCGCGCAGGTAATGCAGCCGATCTGCGGGCCCTCGCGAATGTCGATCCCGGTGGGGCATACGGCGACGCACTGGTTGCAATCGATGCAGTCGCCGTAATGCTCGGGGTCTTTCTTCGCCTTCTTCAGGCTGCCGCGCGGTTCGCCGCGCCAGTCCTTGTAGGTGACGATCAGCGATTTTTCGTCGAGCATCGCGGTCTGGATGCGCGGCCAGGGGCACATGTAGATGCATACCTGCTCGCGCATGAAACCGCCGAGCGTGAAGGTGGTCAGCGTCAGGATGCCGACGGTGATGTAGGCGACAGCCGGCGCCTGCAGCGTGAAGAAGTCCGTGAACAGCGTCGGTGCGTCGGCGAAATAGAGGATCCACGCGCCGCCCGTCGCCAGACTAATGACGAGGTAGATCGACCACTTGAAGCCGCGCCGGGCGATCTTCTTCGGCCCCCAGGGTGCCTTGTCGAGCCGCGCGCGTGCATTGCGGTCGCCGTCGACGAAGCGGTCGACGTGCTGGAACAGATCGGTCCACACCGTCTGTGGGCAGGCATAGCCGCACCACGCCCGACCGACCGCGCTGGTGACGAGGAAGAGGCCGATCCCCGCCATGATGAGCAGACCGGCGACGAAGTAGAATTCGTGCGGCCAGATCTCGATTCCGAACATGTAGAAACGGCGATTGGCAAGATCGACCAGCACCGCCTGATCGGGCGCGAAGGGCCCGCGATCCCAGCGGATCCACGGCGTGAGGTAATAGATCGCCAGGGTGACGAACATCACGAACCATTTGAACCGGCGGAAGGGCCCGTCGATCCGCTTGTTATGGACCGCCTTGCGCTTCTCGTAGAGCTTCTCCGGCAGTTCGGTACGCGGCGGCTCCTTGGGTTCGTGCCGCCGCGTCGTTGCGCCCGGCTGGGCTACCGCGCTGGAGACGGGATCATTGGTCTTGGCGACCCCGTCTTCCAGCATGATTGACCAGTCGCGCCCTTCGTTGTCGGGGTCAGGGTTGTTCATCGACCTCTACCTCGGGATTGTCTGCGACCTCTACGAAGTCTTCGCCTCCCCCGAGCGAGTGAACATAAGCGGCAAGCATCTTGATCGTCACCGGGTCGAGGCGCTCGCCCCACGCGGGCATCGCGCCCATGCGAGGGTTGAGGATCTGACGCTTGAGATCCGCACGGTCGCCGCCGCGCAGCCAGATCGCATCGCTCAGGTTCGGTGCGCCCACGTCGCGTCCGCCCTTGGCCTGCGGCCCGTGACAGGCCGCGCAATTATCCGCGAACACCTGTGCGCCTGCGCTGCTGGGCTGCGCCTTGCCGCTCAGCGACAGGACATGGTCGACGACCGCGTCGAGCTGGGCATCGCTCAGCGCACCCGCGAACGGGGGCATCTGGCTGAACCGGGTCTCATCGTCTTCGGGCCAGCGGACCCCGTGCGTGATCGTATATTCGATCGCCCGCAGATCGCCGCCCCACAGCCAGGCGTCGTCGTTGAGGTTCGGATAGCCGAGCTTCTGATCGCCCGCGCCGCCCGAGCCGTGGCACTGGCTGCAATTGACCTGGAAAGCGGCCCGGCCGCCTGCGACGGCCCGCGCCATCAGCTCGCTATCGTCGGGAACCCGTTCGATCGGGGTTCTTGCCAGCTGCTCGCGGAAACCGGCCTGAGCCTGGTCGACGACGCGCATTTCCTCCGCCAGTTCGCCCCGGCTCGACCAGCCGAGCACGCCGTCGGTCGCTTTCTCGACCATCGGCCATGCGGGGTAGAGGATGACGTAGACGATGGCGAAGATGATGGTGAGATAGAACGTCCACAGCCACCAGCGGGGCAGGGGGGTGTTCAGCTCTTCGATACCGTCCCATTCGTGGCCGACGGTTTCGGTGTTGGTTGCCTCGTCGATGCGCTTATTCGCCATCGGCCTCGTCCTTGAAAATAGAGTGGGCTGCTTCGTTCACGCGGCGCTTGCCGTTGGGCCTGAAGGGCCACAGGCAGAACGCGAGATAGATCAGCAACATGGCCAGCAGGCCGAAGCTGTCCGCGAAATGCCGGAGTTCTTCGTAAAAGGTCATCGGCCCTTCTCCTCGGCCAGCTCCTCGAGCGGGGCACCGCTTTCGAAATCGACGAGTGTGCCCAGCATCTGAAGGTAAGCGATCAGTGCATCCATCTCGGTCACGCGATCGGGGTTGCCGTCGAAATCGCGGATCTGTGCCTTGGGATAGCGCTGCGCGAGATCCTCCGGCGCGATATCGGGGTCGGCTTGCGCGAACAGGTCTTGCTCGGCCAGTTCGAGATCGCGTTCGGTGTAGGGCACGCCTACCATCTGGAGCGTGCGGAGCATTGCCCGCGCATCGGCGATCTTCAGGTCGCGCTCTGCCAGGAACCCGTATTTGGGCATGATGCTTTCGGGCACCACGCTGCGCGGGTTCTCGAGGTGCTGGACATGCCATTCGTCCGAATAGCGCCCGCCGACACGTGCCAGGTCGGGCCCGGTCCGCTTCGATCCCCACTGGAAGGGGTGGTCGTACATGCTCTCTGCGGCGAGGCTGTAGTGGCCGTAGCGCTCCACCTCGTCGCGGAACGGGCGGATCATCTGGCTATGGCACGAATAGCAGCCCTCGCGGATGTAGATGTCGCGGCCCGCCTGTTCGAGAGGGCTGTAGGGGCGCATCCCCTCGACCTCCTCGATCGTGTTGTCGATCCAGAACAGCGGGGCGATCTCCACTGCGCCGCCGATTGCGACGGTCACGAAGGTGGCGACCGCGAGCAGCGTGATGTTCCGTTCAAGCTTCTTGTGTTTTTCGGTCAGGCTCATCGCAGGTTCCTATTCGGCCGGCACGCTGTCGGGACGGGCCTCGGGCCGCGAACCGACGATCGGCTTGTCTTTTGCGGGATCGTAGCTGGCGTTGGTCAGGGGCGCTTCGTCGCGCAGCTTTCCGGCCAGCGTCATCCAGACGTTGTAGGTCATGATGAGTGCACCGGAGAGGTACAGCAGGCCCCCCGTCATCCGCATGATGTACATCGGGTGGAGCGCGGCGACGGTGTCGGCGAAGCTGTTCACCAGGTAGCCGTCGGCTCCGTATTCCCGCCACATCAGACCCTGGGTGATACCCGCGACCCACATGCTGCCGGCGTAGAAAACGATCCCCAGCGTCGCGAGCCAGAAGTGCCAGTTGATCATCCGCAGGCTGTACATCCGGTCACGGTGCCAGAGCCGCGGGAACAGGTAGTACAGGCAGGCGAAGGTGATCATCCCGTTCCAGCCCAGCGCGCCGGAATGGACGTGGCCGATGGTCCAGTCGGTATAGTGGCTCAGCGAGTTGACCGCCTTGATCGACAGCATCGGCCCTTCGAAGGTGCTCATGCCGTAGAAGGCGAGGGCCATCACCATCATGCGGATGATCGGATCGGTGCGGACCTTGTCCCATGCCCCGTTCAGGGTCATCAGGCCGTTGATCATCCCGCCCCAGCTCGGCATCCACAGCATGATCGAGAAGACCATGCCCAGCGTCTGCGCCCAGTCGGGCAGCGCGGTGTAGTGCAGGTGGTGCGGACCCGCCCAGATGTAGAGGAAGATCAGCGACCAGAAGTGGATGATCGACAGCCGATAGGAGTAGATCGGTCGCTCTGCCTGCTTGGGCACGAAGTAGTACATCATGGCCAGGAAGCCCGCGGTCAGGAAGAAACCGACCGCGTTGTGGCCGTACCACCACTGGGTCAGCGCATCCTGCACCCCGGAAAAGGCGCTGTAGCTGCGCGAGCCGAGGAAGCTGACCGGCACCGCCAGGTTGTTGACCACGTGCAGCATCGCGACGGTCACGATGAAGGCGAGGTAGAACCAGTTGGCGACGTAAATGTGCGGCTCGTTACGCTTGAGCAGCGTGGCGACGAACACCGCCAGATAGGCCACCCAGACGATCGTCAGCCACAGGTCGACGTACCATTCCGGCTCGGCATATTCCTTGGACTGCGTGACGCCGAGGACATAGCCGGTCGCCGCGAGCACGATGAACAGCTGGTAGCCCCAGAAGACGAACCGGGCGAGGCTGGGCAGTGCCAGCTGCGCGCGGCAGGTGCGCTGCACAACGTAGAAGCTCGTCGCCAGCAGCGCATTGCCGCCGAACGCGAAGATCACCGCCGAGGTGTGCAGCGGGCGCAGACGCCCGAAATTGAGGTAGGGTTCGACGTTCAGCCAGGGGAAGGCCATCTGCGAGGCGATGAAGACGCCCGCGAGCAGGCCGACCACGCCCCAGAACATCGTCGCGATGGCACCCCAGCGGACGATCTCGTCATCATATTTCGTTGGCGTGTCCGGCATTTTGAAGAACGTGCGGCCACCGCCCACGGGGTCGAACCGCCCCGCGGTGACCCAGATCATCACGAATGCGATGACCCCGATGATGGCCGCCTGTGCTGCAAAGCCCGTGTCCTTGGCGTTTACGAACACGGCCAGAGACAGGAGGAGCAGGACAAACCATAGTCCGACTCTCCCCAGCGCTGCTTCGATTTTCATGGATTGCCCCTTCCGTTTGGCAGCCGGTTAAGGCTGCCCGGATTTGAACGCATTGATCGAGATCAAATTTTGAAAAATTTAGGCTGCGACAGGCATTTGCCCTGCTGCATGGGCCAGCCCTTCCCAGTCGAGGATCGTCACGAGAGAGCGACCGCTCGTCTCGATCAGGCCGAGGTTGCGCATCTCGCTGAACTGGCGGCTCACCGTTTCTATCGTCAGGCCGAGGGAGTCGGCGATCTCGTTGCGCGACATCGGCAGGTGGATCGTCTCGGGCGGATCGTCGGGGCGGCTCCCGCGCTCGAACATGTCGAGCAGGAAGCCCGCCAGCCGCTCGCGCGCGGAACGGGTGCCGAGCATGATGGCGTTTTTCCGGCTGCGGCCCAGCGCAAGCATGGTCTGCTCGATCGCCAGCCGCAGCAGGGCGCAATCCTGGCCCGACGCCGCGAGCAGGCTGTTCGCCGGGATCACCAGCAACTCGCTTGGCTCGAGCGCGATCAGCGAAAAGTTACGCTGCCCTCCGCCCGGCACATGGATGATTTCGCCCGGAAAGCCGAAGGCGACGATCTGTTCGCGCGAGGCTGAAAGATAGGCAACCAGCTTCGCGGCGCCCTTCGCCACATAGACGAAGTGATCCTCGTCATTGTCGAAACCGGCATGGTCCTGCGCACCCAGATCGAGCGCGAAAGCCTCGTGCCGGAGCCGCAGGATATCCGCGTCCGTCATGTGGTTCGGCAGGACACGGCGGTCGAATTCGCCGAATAATTCGCTGAAAGCCGTCATGGCTAAGGTCCTCTTTGACAGGACCCCGCACTAGAGCGCGGCGCAGCGGTCACGCATTGATGCAGATCAAACGCCGCAGGTTTCGTGAAAAGCCCCGCAATCGCCGCCCCCGGCAAACTTCTTTCGCGATGTTTGATCCAGATCAAAGCGGCTGGCGGGAGTGCCTTTAAGGTCCGAATCCGGGTCGATGCAACTGCAACAAGAGCAATCGGAGGCGTCGGTGAGGATCCTGTTCGTACACCCCAATTATCGCTCTGGCGGTGCGGAAATCGCCGGAACGTGGCCGCCTGCATGGGTCGCCTATCTCTCCGGTCCTTTGAGGCGGGCGGGCTTCACCGACATTCACTTCATCGATGCAATGACCGAAGACGTCGCCGACGATGAATTGCAGCGCCGGATGGAAGAGTTGCAGCCCGATGTCGTGGGGACCACCGCGATCACACCGTCGATCTACGCGGCCGAGCGCGTTCTCGAAATCGCCGCGCTTGCGGTGCCTGATGCGGTGCGCGTGCTGGGCGGCGTGCATGCGACCTTCATGTACAAGCAGGTGCTCGCCGAAGCGCCGCATATCGACGTGATCGTTCGCGGCGAGGGGGAAGACATCGCGGTCGATCTGTTCACCGCGATCGACGAAGGGCGCTGGCCTGCCGATCGCGCCGCGATCCGCGGGCTCGCCTACCGCGACGGCGACTCGATCGTCGCCACGCCCGCCGCCGACACGATCAAGGACATGTCGACCCTCAAGCCCGACTGGACGATCCTCGACTGGGATCGGTACATCTATCTGCCGCTGGACACCAAGGTAGCGATACCCAATCTTGCCCGAGGCTGCCCCTTCACCTGCTCGTTCTGCTCGCAGTGGAAGTTCTGGCGCGATTATCGCGTGCGCGATCCGAAGGACGTCGTCGACGAGATCGAGCAGCTGCACACCGAACACGGCGTCGGCTTCTTCATCCTCGCGGACGAGGAGCCGACGATCAATCGCAAGAAATTCATCGAGTTCTGCCAGGAACTGATCGACCGGGGCCTGCCGGACAAGGTCAAGTGGGGCATCAACACCCGCGTGACCGACATCTATCGCGACCGCGAATTGCTGTCTTTCTACCGGCGCGCGGGGCTTGTCCACGTCAGCCTCGGCACCGAGGCCGCCGCGCAGATGAAGCTCGACCGGTTCAACAAGGAAACCAAGGTCGAGGAGAACAAGCAGGCGATCCGCCTGCTGCGCGAGGCAGACATCTTCGTCGAGGCGCAGTTCATCGTGGGGCTCGACAACGAAACGCCCGAAACGCTCGAAGAGTCCTACAAGATGGCATGGGACTGGCAGCCCGACCTCGCCAACTGGGCGATGTACACGCCGTGGCCGTTCACCCCGCTGTTCGAGGAGATCAGGGATCAGGTCGAGATCCACGATTTCAGCAAGTACAATTTCGTCACCCCGATCATGAAGCCCGCCGCGATGGAGCGGGGCGAACTGCTCAACGGCGTGATGAAGAACTACCGCCGGTTCTACATGCAAAAGGCGCTGCTCCATTATCCATGGCGTGGCACGGGCTTCCGGCGGCGCTACCTCCTCGGCTGCCTTTACGCCTTTCTGCGCGCGGGATTCCGGCGGACTTTCTACGATCTCGGCAAGGCGGGTTACTGGGGGCCGCAGACTGCAAAGCAGGTCGACTGGCACTTCGATGCAAGCCGCAACGTTGCAGCCGATGCGGCGACCGACTGGCAGACCAACGCCGACCGCGCCGCGCAGGCGAAAGTCCGGCGCGAGGCAGTGCGCAAGCAGATGAAGGAGCGGGGCGAAGCCCGCGCGGCGGAGCGGCAGCCGGACCGGATCGTTGTATCCTGAGCGCGCCCTTGGCACGCAGGATACGGCAGCGTTAGCGGATGAGAACGCACCTGCGCTGATCGGTCCGCATGCGGTGATCCATGCAGCCGAAGTTCTGCAGGAGAGCTTCGGGGCGCTCGCCTGCCAGACCGTCCTCGCTCATGCGCGGATCGAGACCCTGCCAAGCGGGGAGTGCATGATTCCGGAAATCGAGGCGTTGCGGCTGCATCGCTGGATGGCGATGTGGGACCCGGTCGCATGCTTCGATGTGGCGGAGGAAGCGGCTCGAAGGACGGCGGACTACATCATCGCGAACCGCATGCCAGCGCTGGCGGTGTGGCTCTTGCGGCACTTGCCCGCACAGCTCGCGGCGCTGATTCTGATACGGGCGATCGGGCGCCATGCCTGGACATTCGCGGGGGCGGGCCGCTTTACCCCTCATGGGCCATGGGCGTTCACGATAGATCGCAGCGCGGTCGACGATCTGGTCCGACCGCCCGAGACACTCTCGATCTGGTACGCTGCGGTCTTTGCGCGCCTTTATCAGCGGCTGGTCGATCCGGGTTGCCAATGTTCGCGCCTGAGCACTGGTTCGGCGAACCCCTCGATCTTCCGCTTCGGTATTGTCCGACGCGGTGCGCCGCAGGACTTACATAGGCGGGCGGAACCTCGCTAATCCGGCTGCGCATTCCCGACAAATGGTGGAATGCGGAACAGGGCGCTCGGTGGTCCGTAGTGCTGGTATTCCCAGCGCGAAAGGCATGCCGATGGCCAATCCTCCGACTCCGCCCCTTGTGAAAATTGTGCTCGATTGCTGCGCTGGCCTCACGGCATTGGCCGGAGGGGCACGATAGGATGGCGCAAGCGAGCAACAGCGAAGGCGCGCAGGCCACGATCGGCATCAACGGGTCGCAGCACCCGGTTCCCGCGGACCCGCGGGTCAGCCTGCTCGACATGTTGCGCCATCAGGTCGGGCTGACCGGGACCAAGAAGGGCTGCGACCACGGCCAGTGCGGGGCCTGCACGGTTCTGGTCAACGGCGTGCGGATCAACAGCTGCCTCACGCTGGCGGTGATGCACGATGGCGACGAGGTGACGACCATCGAAGGGCTCGGCACGGCGGAAAAGCCCTCCGCGATGCAGCAGGCCTTCGTCGACCACGATGCGTATCAATGCGGCTATTGCACCCCGGGCCAGATCTGCTCCGCCACCGCGATGCTCGAGGAAATCGCCGCCGGGTGGCCGAGCGACGCGAGCGAGAACATCGACGGCCCGATCGAGGCAAGCGCGGACGAAATCCGCGAACGCATGAGCGGCAATATCTGCCGCTGCGGCGCCTATGCGAACATCGTCGATGCGATCCGCGAACAGGCGAAGGGAGATGCGGCATGAGGCCCTTCGAATATAGCCGCGCGGATAACCGCGATCACGCAAGCCAGCTTGCCGCGCAAGACAAGGCCCAGGCGATTGCGGGCGGGACCAACCTGCTCGACCTGATGAAGCTGCAGGTCGAAACGCCGGACGAGTTGGTCGACATCGGCCGCATCGGGCATCGTGAGATTGAAGATACCGAGCAGGGCGGTCTGCGGATCGGCGCGCTCGCCACCAATACCGAGACCGCCGTGCATCCGCGCGTGCGCGCCGATTACCCGGTGCTCGCCCGCGCGATCCTGGCCGGGGCCACCCAGCAGCTGCGCAACCGCGCGACGACCGGCGGCAATCTGTGCCAGCGCACGCGCTGCTATTACTTCACCAATATCGACCAGCCCTGCAACAAGCGCGAGCCGGGTTCGGGCTGCGGCGCGATTGAGGGTGTTGCGCGGCTGCACGCCGTGCTCGGCACCAGCAACCAGTGCGTCGCGACCTACCCCGGCGACATGGCCGTCGCGCTCAGCGCGCTCGACGCGCAGGTCGAGATCGCGACGGGCGATGGCGGCAGCCGGAGCGTTCCCGTGCGCGATTTCCATCGCCTGCCCGGCGATACGCCGTGGAAAGATAATGTGCTGGAAACGGGCGAGCTAATTACCGGCGTGACCCTGCCGAAACCGGTCGCGGGAACGCAGATCTATCGCAAGGTGCGCGAACGTTCGTCCTACGCCTTCGCCCTGTGCTCGGTCGCGGCGATTGTCGCGATGGAGGGCGACGAGATCGCCCGCGCGGACCTCGCGTTCGGCGGGCTCGCCCACAAGCCGTGGCATGATCCGCAGGTAGGCGAGGTGCTGGTTGGCCATCGGCCAAGTGCCGAGCTTTTCGACGAGGCCGCCAACGTGCTGCTGCGCGATGCGCGCGGCTATGGCGAAAACGATTTCAAGATACCGCTGGCTCGCCGTACTCTCGCGGCCGTGCTCGCCGAAGCGACGGGGGTGGAATTGTGAGCGCGCATATGAAGCAGGACGAGCCGGTCAACGACAACCGTCTCGACGATATGAAGCAGGGCGTGCTCGGCGCGCCGACGCACCGGATCGAAGGCCTGCTCAAGGTCACCGGGACCGCGCCTTATGCTGCCGAATACAAGGTGGATGACTGCCTCGAAGGCGTGATCGTCACCGCGACGATTGCCAAGGGTGAGGTGACGGCGATCGACCGCGATTCCGTGATGTCGATGCCCGGCGTCGTGGCCGTGATCGACCACCCCTCGCTCACCGCCCGCCCCGCGCAGGGCACTGCCGGCGAAGCGCCCGCGCAGCCCGCCCGCGAAGTCGGCTATTTCGGTCAGCCTATTGCGACGGTCGTTGCCGAAACCTTCGAACAGGCGCGCGACGCGGCCAAGCATCTTGGCGTCACCTATCGCGCAGACGAAAATGTCCCCTTCGATCCCGAAGCGGTCGAGGCGGAAGCGCAGGACGGAGCGACCTCCCAGGGCGATCTGGCCCATGCGATGAAGGAGGCTGCGGCCTCGATCGACGTGACCTACCGCACCGAAGGTCATTCCTCCGCCGCGATGGAGCCGCATGCGGCTATCGCGCAGTGGGACGGGGACACGCTGACGGTGTACGCCTCGCTGCAGATGCTGAACTACAACATCGCCGAACTGGCGGATTCGCTGGGGCTGGAGGAAGACAAGGTGCGGCTGATTGCGCGCTATGTCGGCGGCGGGTTCGGATCGAAGCTCGGCATTAGTGAAGAGACTGTGGCTGCCAGCGTCGCCGCGATGGAGCTCGGCCGCCCGGTCCGCGTGGTAATGAGCCGCCAGCAGGTGCTCCAGTGCATTATGCGCCGCTCCGAAACGCGCCAGCGCTTCCGGCTTGCCGCGGGCGAGGATGGCAGGCTGACCGGCTTCGGTCACGCGGCGCGCGTCTCCAACCTGCCGGGCGAAAGCTTCGCCGAGCCCGTGCTGCAATCGAGCGAGTTTCTCTACGCGGGCGAAAACCGCGAGCTGAGCCTCGAGGTGGCGCGCATCCATCGGATGACCGCCGGCTCGGTCCGCGCTCCGGGCGAGGCAGTGGGCATGCCCGCGCTCGAATGCGCGATGGATGTGCTGGCCGAAAAGCTGGCCATCGACCCCGTCGAACTGCGGCTGCGCAACATTCCCGACAAGCATCCCGCCGAGGGACTGCCATTTTCTTCCCACAAGCTTGCCGAGTGCCTGAAGCAGGGCGCCGGGGCTTTCGGTTGGGAAAGCGGCGCGCGTTCGCCGCGCCATACGCGCGACGGCGAATGGTGGGTCGGCAGCGGCATGGCGAGTGCTGCGCGCGTCCACAATGTCGGCGAAGCGAAGGCGCGCGTGACGCTGAAGGCCGATGGCACCGCGCTCGTCCAGACCGACATGACCGACATCGGCACCGGCACCTACACCATCCTCGCGCAGATGGTGGGCGAGATGCTGGGCCTGCCGACTGAGAAGGTGCTCGTAGAACTGGGTGACACCCGCCATCCGCGCGGGCCGGGTTCCGGCGGCAGCTGGGGCGCATCCTCGATCGGCTCGGCGGCCTACGTCGCGTGCAACGCGATCCGCGAGACTCTGGCCGAGCGTGCCGGAGTGGCCGAAGGCGAACTCGAACTGAAAGACGGCAAGGTTGCAAGCGGTGCGACGCTGGTCGACTTGCTCGATGGCAGCGATCTGGTCGAGGAAGGCCACTACGAACCGGGCGACGTATCCGAGGATTATACCGCCGCCGGATATGGTGCCTTCTTCGCGACGGTCAGGGTCAATCGCTTTACCGGCGAAACCCGCGTGCAGCGCATGCTCGGCGCGTTCGGCTTCGGGCGGGTGCTCAACCCCACAACCGCGCGCTCGCAATGCCTGGGAGGCATGACCTGGAGTATCGGCGCAGCGTTGACCGAGTCGATGCTGTTCGATCCCGTCGACGGCCATCTCGCCAATTGCGACCTTGCGGAATACCACGTGCCGGTGAACCGCGACGTTCCTGAACTCGACGTGCTGATGGTCGAGGAACGCGATGGCGCGGCCAGTCCGATCCAGGCCAAGGGCATCGGCGAGCTGGGCATGTGCGGCGGTGCGGGCGCGATCGCCAATGCGATCTACGATGCGTGCGGCGCGCGGATTTTCGAGTTTCCGATGACGCCCGACCGCGTGATCGCCGCAATGCCCGATTGAGCGTGACCGTTGCCGAAACGCTCTGCGATCCTTGCGTGGATCACGAGGCGCTGAGCGCTGCGCGTTCGGATGGCGTCGGCCTGTGCACGATCGTCGGCATCGAGGGCGGATTTTCCCGCCGCCTCGGCGCGCAGATGGCGGTGCTGCCCACGGGCCGAACGGTCGGATCGCTTTCGGACGGCTGCCTCGAACGTCAACTGGCGAGCGATCTGGCGCAATGCGACGCGCCGCGAGTAGTGCGCTATGGCCGGGGCTCCTCGAGAATCGATTTCCGCCTGCCATGCGGCGGCGGGATCGATGTGCTCCTAGATCCGACGCCCGACCGGGCTGGAGTTCGAAGGGCCATCAAAGAGCTTGCTGCACGGCACCTAACGTATCTCGACCTCCCGGCCCCTTCGCCACTGCGCCGACGCCGTTATCTCCCGTCGCTACGCCTTCGCGTTTTCGGCGAGGGGCCCGAGATCGACGCAGTGGAGCGGATCGCCGAGGCGGCGGGTGTCGACTCGCAAATCGTGCCGAAGAGCGCGCTCTCGCTGGGCAATTCCAGCAAGCTGCCGCCGGTCGATGCGTGGACTGCGGTTCTGCTGCTGTTCCACGACCACGAGTGGGAGGTGCCGCTGATCGAAGAGGCGTTGTCGGGCGATGCGTTTTACATCGGCGCGCAGGGCGGCGAGAATGCGCGGCTGGCGCGCGTGGCGGAACTGATGCGCCGGGGCATCGATGAATCCGAGATTGCGCGGCTCAGAAGTCCGATAGGTGCGGTGCCCGGCTGCAAGACGCCCCACGCACTCGCGCTATCCGCCATGGCGGAAATCGTCGGCCTGTACGACTCGCTGCATGACCGCGATTGACCCATCGGTCGCGTGCATCCTGCTCGCTGCAGGCAGCGCGCGAAGGTTTGGCGGAGGCAAGCTTTACGCACCGCTTGGCGGGCGGCCACTATGTGAATGGGCGGCGGGCAGACTGGAAGCGGCTGGCTTTGTCAGCCGATACCTGGTGGTGAAGGGCGGGGACGATCCTCATCCCGGGCGACCCGGCTGGCAACTGGTCGAAAATCCATCGGCTGAAGAGGGGATTGCCAGTTCGATCCGCGCGGGCGTCCTTGCCGCAGCGGGCCATGCGCGGGTCGTCATCGCGCTGGCCGACATGCCCTTCATCGATCCGAACCACCTCGCAGCGCTTGCGGGCGGCGAAGGCACCCTCTTCACGCGCTTTCCCGAGGGGCGTCCCGGATGCCCGGCTGCGTTTCCGGCGGATGCCTTCCCCGATCTTCTCGAATTGCGCGGCGACCGGGGCGCGGCGGCGCTTTGTGCGTCACTGGGCGGCACGACCAGGACGTCGCCCGGTGGTGCCTCTGCGACCTTCGATGTCGATAGCGACGCCGACCTCACAAAGGCGGAGCAAATGCTGCGCCGCGAGCCTGCTCTTTACCTCGATCAGAGGCCGCCGAACTTGCCCGCCCGATAGTCGCGGATCGCTTCGACGATCTCCGCTTCGCTGTTCATCACGAAGGGGCCGTGCGCGACCGTCGGCTCTCCGATGGGATCGGCGTGGCCGAACAGGATCAGGCAGCCATCTTCGCTCGAAACCTCGATGCTGTCGCCGTCTTCGAGCTTCGCGAGATTATGCTCTGGCACAGTGGTCTCGCCGATACGGCAAGCGCCGCGGACCGTGTAGAAAAGCACCGAACGCCCCACCGGAGCGTCGAGCACCGCGTGGCTGCCCGCGTCCATCTCGACCGTGGCTAGCGTCACGCCAGTCAGCGATGCGATGGGCGCATCCTGCGTACCCGACACGGCTCGCATCACGACGCCAGCCGAAATTTCGCTCTCGGCAATCTGCGATGCGGTGACCGGTATATAGTTCGGCTCGGTCATCTTGAGCCGGGCAGGGAGGTTGACCCACAGCTGCAGGATCTCAAGCGGGCCGCCGGTTTGCTTGAACGCTTCGGGAGACAGCTCGGCATGGACGAGCCCGCTGCCCGCGGTCATCCACTGCACGCCGCCTGCCTCGACCACGCTCTCGCCCGATCCGCTGTCGTGATGCGCAAGGCTTCCGTCGAGGATAAAGGTGACCGTCTCGAACCCGCGATGCGGATGCGGGCCGAAGGGCAGCCCGTTATTGTTCGCCGAATAGGTCTGTGGCCCGTGATGGTTGAGGAACAGGAACGGGTCGACCTGATCCAGGCCATGGCCCGGCACCGGGCGACGGGTCACCAGATCCTGAATGTCGTCGCGCATCGCCTGATGCAGCGAAGTGATTTTTCGCTTGGTCATTCGCCGGTTCCCGGGATCAGTGGTTCGGGACCGGTCGGCACGATCCCGTGCGGATTTATCCGCTCGTGGCTTTCGTAATAATGGTGCTTGATATGGCGGAAGTTGACGGTGTCCGCCACCCCGTCGAGCGCGTAGAGCCGCCGCGTCAGGGCCGCGAGGTTGGGGTAGTCGGCGATCCGGCGGAGATTGCATTTGAAGTGGGTGTAATAGACCGGATCGAAGCGGATCAGCGTGGTCCACAGGCGGATATCGGCTTCGGTCAGCCGGTCGCCCACCAGCCAGTCATGCCCTTCCAGCCGCGCTTCCAGATCGTCGAGCGTTTCGAACAGCGGCCCGACCGCCCTGTCATAGGCATCCTGCGTCGTCGCGAAGCCTGCCTTGTAGACGCCGTTGTTGACGGCATCGTAGACCCGCTCGTTCAGATCGTCGATCTCGTCCCGCAGCCCCTCGGGGTAAAGGGCGAGGTCGTTGGCACCGCATCCGTCGAACGCGGTGCCCAGCATTCGGAGGATGTCCGCGCTCTCGTTGTTCACGATGGTCTCGGTCTTGGTGTCCCACAGCACGGGCACGGTCACATGGCCCGAATAGTCGGACTTCGCATGCGTATAGAGCTGGTGGAGATGATCTGCGCCGATCGCGGGATCGCCGGTCACGCATTCGCCTTCGCGGAACGACCAGCCGCCATCCTTCATCAGCCAGTGGACCACGTTCAGCTCGATCGCGTCGGTGAGCCCTTTCAAGTGCCGTGCGACATTGGCGCGGTGCGCCCAGGGGCAGGCGAGGCTGATGTAGAGGCGGTAGCGGCCGGGCTCCGCCGCGAACCCGCCATCGCCGGTGGGGCCGGGCGATCCGTCGGGCGTGATCCAGTTGCGAAAGGCGCTCTCGTCGCGCTCGAACTCGCCGGTATCCTCGTCGTTATGCGCCCATTCGTCGTGCCAGGTGCCGTTCTTGAGAAAACCCATGATGTGCAAAGCTCCTTCGGAGGGTGTGTCTTACAGGGTGAACCAGGGCGAAGGGGGATGGTTTCAGCGCCCCCGATTTGCTCATGAGAATGCGTTGCAATTACACGTTGCCGTTACTAGACGGCCCGGATGTCGCGCGGCGCAATCCGATTCTGGTATGTGGTTCACAAGTGGAGCAGCCTGATCCCCACGGCGTTCCTACTGCTGCTGTGCGTCACCGGGCTGCCGCTCATCTTTCATGACGAGATCGATGCGGCCTTCTCTCACGATTACGACAGCACGCTGTCCGGTGCTCCCTCCTCGGAAGGCGGCCTTCCGCTCGACACGATGCTCGACAAGGCGCTGGCCGAACGCCCCGGCGAAGTGCCGCTGTTCATGGCTTTCAGCCAGGAAAGTCCGCTGCTGACGGTCACCACCGGGCCGAGCGCCGATGCGCCGGGCGACAAGATGACCCTGCTGTTTTTCGACCGGGCCACCGGCGCTTCGCTCGGCCCCGCACCCTCGGGCGGGGTGATGGACGTGATCCTCGAATTGCATACCGACCTGATGCTGGGCCTGCCCGGCATGCTGTTCCTCGGCGTGATGGGGCTGAGCTTCGTCGTTGCGCTGATCTCGGGCGCCGTCCTCTACGCGCCCTTCATGCGCAAGCTCGGCTTCGGGACGCTGCGGCTGGAGAAATCGAGGCGCGTGGCGCGGCTCGACCAGCACAACCTGCTCGGCATCGTGACGCTCGCCTGGGCGCTGGTGATCGGCCTGACCGGCGCGATCAACGCCTTCGCCGATCCGCTGACCGATAGCTGGCGCAACACGCAGGTGGCGCAGATGACGGGCGCCTACGAAGGCGCTGCCCCGCTCGATCCAGCGGACTACGGATCGCTCGATGCGGCGATGGCGTCGGCGCGCGAAGGCCTGCCGGGCCGAAATCCGCAGTTTATCGGCTTTCCGGGCGGCGCGTGGTCCTCCGCCCACCATTACGCGATATTCTTCCAGGGCGACCGGCCGGTGACGCAATATCTGCTCACGCCCGCGCTGGTCGATGCGCGCGACGCCACGCTGACCGACGTCGCGACCATGCCCGCGCTCAACCAGGCGCTGATGATGTCCAAGCCGCTGCATTTCGGCGATTATGCGGGCCTGCCGCTCAAGATCGTATGGGCGCTGCTGACGCTCGCGACGATCTGGGTGCTGTGGACCGGCATCCTGCTGTGGTTCAAGCGGCGCCCCGGCGCGATCGACCGCCGCATCGTCGAGATCGACCGTGGCGGGGAGCGGAGGGTGCCCGCATGAGCGCACAACGCCCGTCCGGTCGTCGCACCCGCAGCATCGGAGCAATCTTCGCCTGGCCGCTGCTCATCGGAATGCTGAGCCTCGTCGGCCTCGTCATCGGCCTGACCGGCGATGGCGCGCGCGACGTGATCGCGTGGCTCCTGCTTGGATCGACCATCGTCGCGATTGCCATAGCCATTCTGCGGGCCCGCAAGCCCGGACACCTTTCACGCGAAAACCCAACAGGAAAGCCTACCCCATGATCCTGCGTTACCACTTGCCTGCCTTCGTCATCGCGACCGCACTCGCTGCGCCTGCCATCGCGCAAGATGCGCAGACCGAAGCCGAGACGGGCGAAAATATCGTCGTCACCGCCCAGCGGGTGAATGCCAGCGCGGTGGAGAATGCGGGCAGCGCAGGCGTGTTGGGCGACAAGCCCGCCGAAGACCTGCCCTTCGCGGTGCGCACCTACGACGAAAGCCTGATTCTCAACCAGCAGCCGCTCTCGCTGGGCGAGGTGCTGGAGAACGATCCGACGATCCGTTCCTCTTACGCCTTCGGCAATGCGGCAGAGCTGTTCGTCAGCCGCGGTTTCGCCTTGTTCGGCGACGATATTGCCACCAACGGCCTCTACGGCATCACCCCGCGCCAGCTGGTCGCACCCGAACTGCTCGGTGGGGTCGAGGTGCTGGGCGGCGCGAGCGCGTTTCTCAACGGTGCGGCGCCGGGCGGCTCGGGCATCGGCGGCAGCGTGAACCTGCGCCTCAAGCGGGCAGAGAGCGACCTTACACGCGTCACCGCCGGTTTCCGCGAAGCCTCGCGCTTCGGCGGCAGTGTCGATGTCGCCCGCCGCTTCGGTGATGCAGACCAGTTCGGCGTGCGCGTGAACGGTGCCTACCGCGATGGCGAGACCGCCATCGATGGCGAGGACCGCCGCACACAGGTGATCGGCGCGAGCTTCGACTATGACGGCGGCAACCTGCGCGCCGCACTGGACCTTGCCTATCAGGGCATCCGGGTCGACAATCTGCGGCCCAAGGTCACGATCTCCAGCACCGCGATCCCTGCGGTGCCCGAAGCCGACGCCAACTACGCGCAGGACTATACCTATACCGAGCTCGACGAGCTGTTCGGCACGCTGAGCCTCGAATACGATCTCGCGCCCAATGCCATGATCTACGCCAAGGCAGGCGCGCGCGAGGGCGACGAGGAAGGCGTCTATGGCGGGATCACCGTGACCGACGCCGCGACTGGCGACGGCACCAGCGGCTTCCACTCCTACATCCCGTTCAAGGCGAGCAATCAGGCGGTAGAAGCGGGCCTGCGCGTGCTGCTGGGCAGCACGATCACGCAGGAGATCAATTTCGGCGGCAACATGATCTGGCAGGAAGATCGCACCGCCTATGATTTCTACTCCGCCTTCCCCACCAATCTCTACGATCCGGTGCAGGTCTCGCCGCAGCCGACCGCCTTTGCAGGCGGCGATCTCGACGATCCGTACCCGATCGCCAAGCGCCGCCTGATGAGCGCCTTTGCGTCCGACACCTTCGGCTTCTTTGACGATCGCGTGATGCTGACCGGGGGCTTGCGCCTCCAGGCGATCCGGCAGGAGAGCTATAGCTATTTCGGCGGCTCGCTGGACACCCGCTACGACGAGAACGCGGTCACCCCCGTCGTCGGTTTGGTAGTGAAGCCGGTGAGCGGCCTGTCGCTCTACGCCAACCGGATCGAGGCGTTGCAGCAGGGGCCTACCGCGCCGCTCGACCCGGCGCTGGTGAGCAACCCGGGCACATCGCTCGCCCCGCGTAAGTCCACGCAATACGAAGTCGGCGGCAAGGTCGGCTTCGGCGGCCTGTTCGCGACGCTCGCCGCCTATCGGATCGAGCGGCCGGGCGAGGGCGTGCTGCCGTCGGGTGAGTTCGGCTATCTGGGCGATCAGCGACATCAGGGCATCGAGTTCACGCTGAACGGCGAAGTGACGCCCGGCCTGCGCCTGATCTCGGGCGTGGCCTATACCGACGCCGATCTGCAGGGCGGCGCGAGCGTGCCCGGCGTGCCCGAATTCGCCGCCAATGCCGATGTCGAATGGGACCTGCCCTTCGTGCCCGGCATCACGCTGACCGGCCACGTGGTCCACACCGGCGAGCAGTTCGTCGATGCGGCCAACACGCTCGAGATCGACAGCTGGACCGTGTTCGACCTTGGCGCGCGCTATGTCTTCGCGGCTGGCGACGTCCCCGTCACCCTGCGGGTCGCGGTCGAGAATGTGGCGAACGAGCGCTATTGGGCGTCGGCCTTCGATACCTTCTCGAATGCGCTGCTGCAGGGCCGCCCGCGCACGGTTCGCGCCTCGATCTCAGCCGACTTCTAAGCCTGGGCGGGGCGGCGGCGCGTGGTCCGTGCGCCGCCCCGACGGACCTCGCGCGGAAAGTCAGAGGGTGGGCACCGGGCGCACGGCGTAGGAAAAACGCCAGTCGCGCAGGTCTTCGCTCAGCAAATTGGCGGTTTCCTGCGTGATCTCCAGCAGCTCTTCATAAAGCGGCGGAGCGGCCGAACATGCCCCGTTGCCGCATAGGTCGGAGCGGGCGATCAGCACATCAATCTTGCGTTCCAGCTCCAGCAATTGCGAGCGGGTTTCGAGCGATCGGCGGGCGAAGCGTTCGTAGTCCCCGTGATAGCGGATACCCGCCGC
>NZ_JBCFZM010000003.1:0-592962 GCF_038594605.1 Citromicrobium bathyomarinum | reverse complement strand
GTTGCCGACCGAGACGGTGTAGCTCGTCTGGCTCGCATCGAAGCTTGGCGAAAGCGCCCCCTCGCTCGCCGACAGAGCGGACAGCTGCGCATCGTTCGAGGCAGCGCGGGTCACCGCAACCGAGTAGCTCTGGGTGGTGCCATCCGGAGCGGTGACCACCACCGTAATCGGCGTCGTGCCGACCGGCAGCGCCACGGGCGAACTCGCGCTTCCCGAAGTCACCGCGTTGCCCGCGACCGTGATCGTGGCGTCGGCATCCGAAGCACTCGGCGTCAGCGTAATCGTATCGACCTCGTTGCCGACCGAGACGGTGTAGCTCGCCTGCCCAGGATCGAACGCGGGACTCAGGGTTCCCTCGCTCACCGACAGGGCGGACAGCTGCGCATCGCTCGAGGCGGCGCGGGTCACCGCAACCGTGTACTGCCGGGTCGTGCCGTCGGGAGCGGTCACCACGACCGCAATCGACGTCGTGCCGACCGGCAGCGCCACCGGTGCACTCACGCTACCCGAGGCAACGGCATTACCCGCGACCGTGATCGTCGCATCCGCGTCCGAGGCACTTGGGGTCAGCGTAATCGTCTCAACCTCATTGCTGACCGAGACGGTGTAGCTCGTCTGGCTCGCATCGAAGCTTGGCGAGAGCGCCCCTTCGCTCAATGACAGCGCAGACAGTGCCGCATCGCTCGAGGCGGCGCGGGTCACCGCGACCGTGTACTGCTGGGTGGTCCCGTCGGCGGCTGTCACCACCACTTCGATAGTGGTCGTGCCGACCGGAAGCGCAACCGGCGCACTAGCGCTGCCCGAAGCCACCGCATTGCCCGCCACGGTAATCGTTGCGTCGACGTCCGAGGCACTCGGCGTCAGCGTAATCGTATCGACTTCGTGGCCGACCGATACGGTATAGCTCGCTTGCGCCGGATCGAACGCTGGTGACAGCGCCCCCTCGCTTACTCCCAGCGCAGACAGCGCCGCATCATTGGAAAGGTAAGTGAAGGCACCGGTCGCCGTTGCCGAGCCGCCCGGCGATGTAACGACAACGTCGACCCTGCCCGCGCTATTCGCAGGCGCCGTCGCATCGATTTGCGTATCGCTGACTACGGTAAACGCGTTTGCCTGGACGCCTGCGAAGGTGACGCTGTTAGCCGTCAGAAAGCCTGTGCCGGTAATCGCGACAGTGGTGCCGCCTACGGTCAGACCTTCTGCCGGGGCAATGTCGACGATCGTCGGCACCGGCGCTGCCCCGGTTGCGTACAGGTTATAGGTAAAGCTCGGCGTTGCGGCATCATTGCTCGCGATGGTGACCGTCGCGGTGACGCCGCCGATGGCCTTCGGAGCAAACCGAATGTCGAACTCGTAGGAACCACCCGGAGCGATCGTCCTCGACGCGTCCGCCTGCACGACGAAACCGGCCGCAGGTGTCGCAGTGATGCCTGAGACCACGAGATCGGCATCGCCCTCGTTGAAGATCAGGAACCCGCGAGACTCGGAGGACCCGACCATCACCTGGCCGAAATCGGTCCCGGGCGTCGTCGACGCCGAACCGTTGGCGATCGGCTGGACGCCGCCGCTGGTCGAATACACGGCGAGCGTCGGCGGCGCGGCGCGGGTCACTGCGACCGTATATTGCCGCGTTGTGCCGTCCGCTGCGGTCACCACCACTGGGATCGAGGTGGTGCCGACCGACAGCGCAACCGGCGCACTCGCGCTGCCCGAAGCTACCGCATCACCAGCGACCGTGATCGTGGCGTCGGCGTCCGAGGCGGTCGGGCTTAGCGTCATCGCGTCAACCGTGCTGCCCACCGACACTGCGTAGTTCGTTTGCGCGGGGTCGAACGCGGGGCTCAGCGTCCCCTCGCTCACCGACAGCGAGGATAGCTGCGCATCGTTCGAGGCGGCGCGAGTTATCGCGACCGTGTAGGTCTGGGTGGTACCATCCGGAGCGGTTACCACGACCGCAATCGGGGTGGTGCCGACTGGCAGCGCCACGGGCGCACTCGCACTTCCCGAAGCCACCGCGTTGCCAGCGACGGTTATGGTGGCATCTGCGTCCGACGCACTCGGGGTGAGCGTGACCGTATCGACCGCGTTACCGACCGAGACGGTGTAGCTCGTCTGGCTCGCATCGAAGCTTGGCGTCAGCGTCCCTTCGCTCACCGACAGCGCAGACAATGCCGCATCGCTCGAGGCGGCGCGGGTCACTGCAACCGTGTACTGCCGGGTCGTGCCATCGGCAGCGGTCACCACGACCGCAATCGACGTCGTGCCGACCGAAAGCGCAACCGGCGCACTCGCGCTGCCCGAGGCAACTGCGTTACCAGCGACGGTGATCGTGGCACCAGCGTCCGAGGCACTCGGAGTAAGCGCAATCGTCTCGACCTCGTGGCCGACCGATACGGTATAGCTCGCTTGCGCCGGATCGAACGCTGGTGACAGCGCCCCCTCGCTTACTCCCAGCGCAGACAGCGCCGCATCGCTTGAAACGGCACGCGTCACTGCGACCGTGTAGCGCTGGTCGGTGCCATCGGCAGCGGTCACCACCACTTCGATAGTGGTGGTGCCGACCGGAAGCGCCACCGGCGCACTCGCGCTGCCCGAAGCCACCGCCTTGCCAGCCACGGTGATCGTGGCATCTGCGTCCGACGCACTCGGGGTCAGCGCAATCGTATCGACCGCGTTGCCGACCGACACGGTGTAGTCAGACCGCGCGGGATCGAACGTCGGTGACAACACGCCCTCGCTCACCGCCAGCGTCGAGAGCGTCGCGTCGTTGGAAAGGTAGGTAAAACTACGGGTCGCGGTTGCCGCGCCCCCGGGCGAGCTGACGACCACATCGACAGTGCCCGCGACATTGGCAGGCGTCGTCGCATCGATCCGCGTGTCGCTGACTACGGTAAACGCGTCTGCGTTCTCGCCTGCGAAGGTGACACTGGTTACCGTGAGGAAGCCCGTGCCGGTGATCGCGACGCCGGTGCCGCCGGAGAGCGGACCTTCTGCCGGGGCGACGTCCGAAATCATCGGGATGGGCGCGGCGGCCGTGCCGTAGAGGCTGTAGGTAAAGCTCGGCGTCGCGGGGTCGTTGCTTGTGATCGCGATCGTCGTAGTGAAGCTGCCGTCGGTCTGCGGCGCGAAGACAATCGGAAACTCGAAGGAACCGCCCGGAGCGATCGTTGTCGAGGAAGCAGTCGGCAGGGTAAATCCTGCCGCCGGACTCGCGGCAATGCCCGAAACCACGAGATCGACATCGCCATCGTTGAAGATCAGGAATGTGCGCGATCCCGACGATCCGACCGCCACCTCGCCGAAATCGGTCCCCGGCGTCGCCGAAGTCGCGCCGTTGGCAATCGGCTGAACGCCGTCGCTGCTCGAATAGACGCCGATGGTCGGCGGCGCGGCGCGGGCTACCGCAACCGCATATTGCCGCGTCGTACCATCCGCCGCAGTCACGACAACGTCGATCGAGGTCGTGCCGACCGACAGGGCCACCGGCGCGCTCGCGCTGCCGGAGGAGACCGCATTGCCAGCGACGGTGATGGTCGCGCCAGCATCCGAGGCGGTCGGGGTAAGCGTGATCGTATCGACCGTGCTGCCAACCGACACCGAGTAGTCGATCTGCGCCGGATCGAACGTCGGCGTCAGCGTGCCTTCGCTCACCGAGAGGCCGGACAGGGACGCTTCTCCGGAGAGGTAGCGATAGCCATCGGTCGCCGTCGCTGCGCCACCCGGCGAGGTGACGACCACATCGACTGTGCCCAACGGATTTGCAGGTGTGGTCGTGTCGATCCGCGTGTCGCTGACAACGGTAAACGCATCTGCGGCCACGCCGTCGAAGGTCACGCTGGTCGCCGTCAGAAAGCCCGTGCCGGTGATCGTTACAGCGGTGCCGCCGGATGCCGAACCCTCTGTCGGTGTGATGCCGGTTATCGTCGGGAGAGGCGCGGCGGCAGTTGCGTACAAACTATAGCTGAAGGAGGGCGTGGCAGGATCGTTGCTTGCAACGGCGATGGTCGTCGCGAAACTGCCTTCACTCGTGGGCGCAAACCGGATTTCGAACTCGTAGGAACCGCCCGGCACGATGGTCCTCGATGACTCGGCCGGCACTTCAAATCCTGCCGCAGGCGTAGCGGTGATACCCGAAATGACGAGATCGGCATTGCCAGTATTGGTGATCAGGAACCTGCGCGATGCGGAAGCGCCGACCATCACTTCGCCGAAATCGGTCCCCGGCGTTGCCGAGGTCGTACCGTCGGCAATCGCCTGAACGCCGCCGGTGGTCGAATACATGGCGATCGTCGGCGGCGCGGCGCGGGTTACTGACAAGGTATAGCTCAGGGTGGCGCCGTTCCCGGCCGTCACCGTCACCGGAATCGAGTTTGTGCCCACGTTCAAAGTAATCGGCGCGCTTGCGCTGCCCGAAGCCACTGCATTGCCCGCTACCGTCACCGTGGCTCCGGCATCGGAGACGGTCGGCTTTACGCGGATGGAATCGACCGGCGTGTCGACGGCTACCGCATAGCTGGTCCGGCCCGGGTCGAAGGCAGGCGTCAGCGTGCCCTCGCTCACCGCCAGGTCCGACAGCGTCGCATCGCTCGACGCGGCGCGAGTGACGGCAATGGTGTATTCCAGCATGGTGCCATCCGCCGCAGTGACGACGACCGCGATCGCGTTGCTGCCGATGGTCAGCGCCACCGGCGCGCTCGCGCTGCCCGAAGCGACTGCGTTGCCGGCGACGGTGATAGTGGCGTCGGCATCCGCAGCGGTGGGCGTCACTGTGATCGATGTGACCGAATTGGCGACGTCGACCAGATAGTTCGTGTTGAACGGGCCGAAGGCAGGCTGGAGCGTGCCTTCGCTAAGCGTCAGGGCCGAGAGCTTGGCATCGTTGGACGGCACGCGCGTCACCGCCACGTCGTATTGCTGCGTCGTGCCATCGGCTGCGGTCACCACCACCGCAATCGAGGTGGTACCAACGGGGAGCGCTACGGGTGCGCTGGCATTGCCCGAGGTCACTGCATTGCCCGCGACCGCAACCGTCGCTCCGGCATCGGCCACCCGCGGCGTGAGCGTGATCGTATCGACATCATTGCCGACCGAAACCGCATAGCTCAGCTCTGCCGGATCGAACGCGGGAGAGAGCGCACCATCGCTCGGCACCAGGCTGACGAGCGTCGCGTCGCTCGACGGGGCTCGCGTCACCGCCACGGTATATTGCTGCGTCGTCCCGTCGGCGGCTGTGACGATCACCGCAATCGATGTCGTGCCAGCGTTCAGCGCGACCGGCGTGCTCGCGCTACCCGAGGCAGTCATGCTCCCGGCCACGCGAATCGTCGCGCCCGCATCCGAGGCGGTCGGGGTCAGCACGATCGACGTGACCGAATGGGCCACCGCAACCGCATAGCTCAGCTCGCCGGTATCGAAGGCCGGGGTCAGCGACCCTTCGCTCACCGTAAGCGCGGAGAGCGTCGCATCGTCCGAGGGCGCGCGTGTGACGGTCACCGAATATTGGCGGTTCGTACCGTCGGCGGCATTCACCCGGACCACGATCCTTGTGACGCCGACCGGCAGCGCAATCGAAGCGCTTGCGCTTCCCGAAGCCACCGCGTTTCCGTCGACGGTGATCGTTGCCCCGGCATCGTTCGCCGTCGGGGTCAGCGTGATCATGTCGACCGAATGCGCGACCCGGACACTATAGTCTTGCTCAGCGGCGTCGAACGTGGGCGAGAGCGTGCCGTCGCTCGGCACAAGGCTCGCCAGAGTCGAATCGCCGGAAAGGAAGGTATAGCCATCGGTGGCCGTGGCGCTGCCGCCCGGCGAGGTGACGACCACATCGACGGCGCCCGCTGGATGCTCGGGTGTCGTTGCCTGGATCGCGGTATCGCTCAAGACGGTGAAGGCGGTGGCATCGGTGCCGCCGAAGGTCACGCTCTGCGCAGTCAGGAACCCCGTACCGGTGATGGTGACCGAGGCGCCGCCCCGCGCGACTCCCTCGTCCGGCGAGACCGAGCCGATTGTCGGCAGCGGCGCCACTCCGTTTGCATAGACCGCAAAGCTGTAGGTCGGCGCGTTCGGATCATTGCTGGCTATCGAAACGGTTGCGGTCACGTCGCCCGTGCTCGTCGGCCTGAAGGGAATCGTGAACTGGTAACTTCCGCCGGGCTGCAACGTCTCCGACGTCAGCGCGGGGACCGAGAAGCCATCCGAAGGCGTGACGGAGAGGCCGGTCAGCGTCAGCGGTGCGTCGCCGGCGTTGTTGACGACGAACAGGCGCGTGCCCTGCCCTCCGACATTGACCTGGCCGAAATCGGTGCCGGGAGTGGCTGCGGTGCTGCCATTGGCGACGGCAGCCTGACCGCCGGTCATCGAATAGACCTGGACCGTCGGCGGCGCGGCCCGCGTGACGGGAAGGCTGTAGACACGCGACGCACCATTGGCGGCCATCACCTGCACCGTAATCGGGGTGGTGCCGACGACGAGAGGAATGGGCGCGGTCGCGGTTCCCGATGGCGTCGCGGTGCCGTTCACCCTGATCGTGGCGCCCGCATCCGACGCGGTCGGTGTCACTGTGATGGTCTCGACGTCGCTGGCGACCCTTACCGTATAACTGCCGCGCGCAGTATCGAATGCAGGCGTAAGCGTGCCCTCGCTGACCGAGAGCGCGGCGAGCGAGGCATCGCTCGACAGCGCGCGCGTTACGACGACATTATACTGCCGGGTCGTGCCGTCGGGGGCGGTCACTTCGGCCGCGATCATGTTCTGACCCGCCGACAGTGCGATCGGATCGCTCGCCTGGCCCGATGTCACGGCGATGCCCGCCACGGTGATCGTGGCCCCGGCATCCGATGCGGTGGGCGTCAGGGCGATCGTCGCGACCGCTTCGCCAACCGAGACTGCATAGTCGGTTTCTGCGGGGTCGAACGCCGGGCTCAGCGTCCCCTCGCTGACCGACAGCGATGCCAGCGTCGCGTCGCTCGAAGCGAGGTAAGTGTAGCCATTGGTGGCGGTCGCGGTGCCACCGGCGGTGGTCACGACGATATCGACGGCACCCGAGGCGTGGGCGGGCGAAACCGCTTCGATCTCGGTGTCGCTCACCACGGTAAAACTCGTCGCGGCGGTGCCGTCGAAGGTGACGCTTTGCGCGGTCAGGAAGCCCGTACCGGCTATCGAGACAGTCGTGCCACCCACCGCGGGGCCCTCGGCAGGTGAAATCGTGCCGGCGGTCGGCACGGGCGCGACAGCGGAGCCTTCCATGTCGAAAGTGAAGACGGGCGTATTCGGATCGTTGCTCGCGATCGAAACCGTGGTCGGGAAGTCGCCTTCGGCCTTTGGATCGAAGAACACATCGAAGGCCTGGAAGCTACCTGCGGGAATCGTGCCGGACGACACGATCGACATCCGGTAGCCCTCGATCGGCGAGGCGGAAGCTGCGAAGGTCAGGTCCGCATTGCCCGCATTATACACGACGAACTGTCGGGTGTCGGACGCGCCGACGGCGATGGTGCCGAAATCGGTCCCCGGGGTGGTTGCAGCACCATTTTGTACCGGCGAACCGTTGAGAAAAACGAACATGGCCGGCGCCGCCGCCTCGGCGGCTCCCTGCACAGTGAAGCTGTATATCGGGCTGTCCGGATCGTCGCTGCCGATCCGCACCACCGCATCGAATGCCCCCTCGGCGGCAGGGTCGAAGCGGATTGTAATCGACGCGGTCCCGTCTGGAGCGATCATATTCGGCGTCGCCCCGACAAGGCTGAAAGCGCTGCCGGTGGCGTTGTCGACGGTGACCGACGAAACCGTCAGCGTGCTCGCCCCGTCGTTGTGCAGCACAAATGTCCGGTCGACGGCGCTCTCTCCGACAACGACTTCGCCGTAAAACGTTCCGTCGGCGTTGCGCGGCGACGTATCCCCGCTCGCGATCGTGTTGCCTCTGCCCGTCACGCGCAGGACACCCCCCGGCGGCGGGTTGAAGGTCGCAGTGCGGATATCCGACGGACGATTGTACCTGCCCGATCCGTCGACCGCGACGTTGGCCGGGACCTGCACGCTGAATTGCCCCGACGCTGCTGGGCTCAGGGTCACGACGTAATTGGCACCGGAACCGCTCAGCGTCGCGCTGGCGTTGGTCGTCACCAGATCGCTGGCGGTGAAACCCGTGACGGGAGCCGAAAAGGTGATGCTGGACGTGAAGGTATTGCTACCGGCATCGGTGAGCGCGCCTAGCGTGACAGTCGGACCGGAGGTCGCGACGCCTTCGCCGAACACCTGAAAGGTGTAGCTGGGATTGTTCGGATCGTCGCTCGACACACTGATCGTTTCCGAAAACGGCCCACCTGCGTTCGGATCGAATTCGACCGGGACCGACTGGCTGCCGCCCGCGCCGATCACCCCCGTGTTGTTTTGCGTAAGCCGGAATACGCTTCCCGGAGACACCGAAATATCGGTGATGTTCAGCGGCGCGTCGCCGGGATTGTAGAGCAGGAAGTAACGCACTACCACGCTGCCTGTCTCTTCGACGGTCCCGAAATCGGTTGCCGCACTCGGAGATGAGGAACCGTTGGGCACAGCCACCGCCGAGCCGTCGACGATGCCGTAAACCTGCAACACGGGCTGGGCCGCGGCGGCGGCGGGCAGAAGCAGCGCAAGCGCCGCGAGAATGACGGAAACGATCGATCCCCGGACGGCGGAAGGCGTCCGCATGAGGGCGGCGGATAGCGAGTGGCGCAGTTCTGCCAATCTCGCCCAGAAACGCCATTCGGCGCAGCCGAAGCCACGCCCTGCGCTTGTTCCGAATGCCACTTTTGCCCACCCCTACAACGCGATCAATGCCCGGGTGCGGCGGCGGCACGTCCCTGAATGCCGATCCGCATTTTCCCGGATTGAACCAGTTGGTTGGCGGTTTAAGATTTTGGTAACGACCGGACCATCTACGGATCCATTGATATTCGGTCGATTTGACGTCTGCTATGGCCCTATTCAGAACGCCGAATTGTACCGTTGAGGCACAATCCTGCACAGCCCCGCTCTCCCAGAGCGACCGCGCGATTGATCGGGGGTAAGAAAGTCAGACGTTGAAACATCATTCCTACCTACCCGTAACGGCAGAACCGCGGTGAATGACAGGTCTGTTCAGGTCGTATCCTCGCCGGTCGATGTCGTAATCGTCGAAGACCGGAGGGAGACCGCCGATCGCCTCGCGCGGGCTTTGTTACAGCTTACACAGGTGCGGACCTGCTCGATCGCACGCTCGGTGCGGGAAGGTCTTTTCGAACTCTCTCAGGTCAGGCCGCGGGCAATTCTCGTCGACCTGGGCCTGCCGGACGGCTCCGGCGTAGAGATCATCCGTGCCGCCCAGGCCGCCGACTGGCCCTGCGACAGCCTGGTCGTCACGGTCTTCGCCGATGAGGACCGCGTGATCGAAGCGATTGCAGCGGGTGCGACCGGCTATATCCTCAAGAACGACCGGCCCGAGGAAGTCGGGCGCAACCTGCTGACCGTTCTCGAAGGGGGAAGCCCGATCAGCCCCCAGATCGCGCGCTATCTCCTCAATATGGTCCCGCAGCCCGAAGAGCCGCAGGACGATGCCCTCCAGATCGGTCTTACCGCGCGGGAGAAGGACATTCTCCGGTTGATTGCGCACGGTTTCAAACGTCAGGAGGTCGCCGAGAAGCTGAATATCACGGTCGGCACCGTCGGGACACATATCCACAACGTCTACCGCAAACTTGAGGTCAGTTCGAACACCCAGGCCGTCGCCACCGCAAATCGCCTCGGCCTGTTTTGAAGGAATTGCTGAGCGAAAGGGGCGAGGTCGAAGCTGCGCCGCGCGGGTTGTTGCGCACGATCTGTCTGCTTTTGGCGATCCCGCTTTTCGTCGGCGCACTGACCGTACTGATCCAGCTACTGGCCATTAACCCCTATCCCGAGATGACGCGGGGCGAGCGCCTCGACAGCGCCGAGCTATGCCTTCAGCGCGCGAATGCGCCCCAGCCGGACTGTCAGGATTTCAGGCCCGTCACGCTCCCCCATGTCACCACGCTGGAGCGCGGTACGAGCGTGGTGGGTGCCCACTACCGGCTCAGTTTCGACAGGCCCGTCAGCGATGATCTTCTGGCCTTCGTGGCACCGCGGGTGACCGACCATGCAAGGATCGAGGTCAACGGCATAAGGATGTCGCCAAACTCCGAACCGGACGGCCCGCTGTGGCACGACTGGAACAGGCCGATTTACGGTGTCTTGCCAGGGCCGGTGCTGCGCCCCGGTACCAACCAAATCGACATCACCCTGACGCAATCGGATATCGGCCGACTGGCGCTCTATCCCGTCTATGTCGGGGAAGCGGACGCCATCCGGCTGACCTGGCTGACCCGGTTCGCGTTCCGGACCGGCATGGTGCGGATGAACATCGGTCTGGCCGCCATTCTCGGGGCCGCGTTCTTCGCGCTCTGGCGAATGAACCGTCGGGGACAGGGCTTGGGCTGGCTCCCCCTGGCGATGGCAGGCGCAACGATCTTCGGCTGGCAACTCGCCTACCCCAATGTGGCCCCGCCAGGGCCCTGGTGGAAATTTGCCTCGATCCTGGCGATGCATGGGACCGCCTATTGCCTCTACATGTTTCTGCGCGACTTCTTTCAGGAACGTTCGCAATTGGCGTTCGTGGCGGTGCACGCAACGATCGCCGCCGGCTTGGCGATCCTGGTTGCGGGGCACCCGGTGCTGGGCATCAGTGCAGCTGGCGTGAGTTTCATCGGCGTCGCTGTTGCTGTAATCTGCATCCTCTGGATCCTGATATCGACACCGCTTCTCGCGCTCGTGGACCGCTTCGTGCTCGTCTTGCTGTTCAGCCTCTCGGCGAGTTGCGGGGTTACCGCCTGGCTCGATTCGTTCATGGCCGGTGAGGTCGTGCGGCTCCCCCTGGGGCAGGTCGCGGTGACCCTCCTGTTCGCGGGGATCAGCTGGACGCTGGTGCAATGGCTGGTCGAGATGAAGCGGCAGCGCGACCGGCTCAGCGAGTCGCTGCGGGATCAGGTGCGCGCCAAATCGGCGGAACTGGACGAAATGTATCGCGCGCTGAGTCGCCAGAAGGAAAAGCAGGTCGTCGCGCAGGAACGGCAGCGGATCATGCTCGACCTGCATGACGGCATCGGCGGGCAACTGGTCAACACGCTCGCCTATCTCGAAAACTCGGGCAGGGACGACCCCGTGTTGCGCAACGCGTTAGAGGATGCGCTGGGCGACATGGCGCTGATGATCGACAGCCTCCACTCCGATGTAGAGATATCGGCCGCGCTCGGGATGATCCGCAACCGGCTGGAACCGCTGCTCGATCGCCATCACGCCCGCTTCGAATGGAAGGTGGAAGGCGATCCCCGGTTCGACAATCCGACGCGCTCCAAAATCCTCGGGCTGATGCGCATCGTGCAGGAAGCTATTACGAATGCGGTCAAGCATTCCGGCGCCGACGTCATCACCGTGCAATCGGGCGAGCGCGATATCTGGATAACGGACAATGGCAGTGGCTTCGATCCGCTGCTGGAAGCCCATCGCCACCCTTCGGAAAGTGGGCTTGGCCTCAAGGGTATGCGGCAAAGATCGGCCGACATCGGTGTCACGCTGGAAATCGAAACCTCGAACAAGGGCACTTCGGTCCACCTGTCCTGGTGAATGCCGGCCGCTGGCGGCCGAAGCAGTTCTTCAGCCGCAAGGAGCCCTGGGCAGGCTCAACTGGAGAACGGTCGGGTTCGCTCCGGCCAGTTCCAGCGATCCTCCATGGCCACGGGCAATCTGACGGGCGAGCGAAAGTCCGATCCCGGAGCCCTCGGGCTTGGTAGTGTGGAAGGGGCGAAAGACGAAGGCCGCGCTTTCCGGCTGCACCCCCGCCCCATTATCGGCGACGGCAATCACCAACCGGTTCTCCTCGTATGTCATCGACAGGGCGGCGCGCGGGTCCTCTGCGGCGATAGTGGCTTCAGCCGCATTATTGAGCAGGGCCCAGACCGCCTGGTGTACCTGGTCGCGATCCATCGCCCATTCGCCAACCTCGCCGATATCAAGCGTGAGCGCGACCGTCGGCCAGCGCCGGGCGAAGAGCTGCGCCAGATCTTGTCCGAACTGGTCGAGCGCAACGGGCGTGACGATCGGCTCGGGCAGGCGCGCAAGCGCGCGGTAATCCGTGGCGAAGCGCTGCAGGCCGTCGGCGCGGCGGGCTAGCGGGCCGAGGATTTCCGCGAGCAGCGCGGTATCCACCGGCTCCTGCGTGGCCGCCGTCTGCGCGCTCTGGGCCAGTGACACGATCGGCGAGAGTCCGTTGAGCAACTCGTGGCCCAGCACCTCGATCATATCCGCACTTGCGCGCGCCTCGGCGGCCAGTTCCTCGCGCTCGACATCGATCAATGCGGCGACCGTCACCCCCGACGAGGCCTCGACCCGGTCGATCCGCCACCGGCGTCCCTCGTGGCGCAATGTCGATGCAGAAGGATCGAGCAGCGCTGTCGGCACAGGGACGATGCGGTCATCGGAGGCGAAGATCGTCCGCGCCGCGCGGTTGAGCACGCGGGCCGTATCGCGATCTATCGCGAGCAGCGGAGTGGGTGCGGCATCGAGCAAAAGGCGGTGCACCGCCGCATCTTCATCCTCTGCATCGCTGCCCGGTTCCGATGGGCGCGAAGGCACCAGGGCGGCATTCCACCATGCGAGCGCAAGTGCCCAACACCCCGTCAGCATCGCACCGACCAGCAGGCCCCAGCGCCCGGTGTCCCAGGCAAATGCCGCGACAAATGCGCTAGCGAGCAGGCCAACCCCCAGCGCAGCCGCCCGCCACCCACGTCGATGGTAGAGCATCACAGGCCGTGGCGCTCCATCCGGCGGTAAAGCGCGCCACGGCTCAGTCCCAGCGCCTTGGCCGCATGGCTGACATTGTGGTGATGTTCGGCCAGCGCGGCGGCGATCATCGCCTTCTCCGTGCGATCGAGATCGAACCTGGGCGTGTTCTCTTCGGCAGGAGCAGCCGCGCAACGCGCGCCGATCGACAGGATGCCGGTATCGATCGTCCCGTCATCCGACAGCAAAACAGCGCGCTCCATTTCAGCGGCCAGACCACGCGCCTCATCGGGCCAGTCGGCCTCGCGCAAAGCGGTTTCAACCGCTTCGGTCAGCCGTGGTGCCGCGCGTCCGAAGCGAGCTGCCGCATCATTCAGGAAATGGCGCGCAAGGATCGGGATGTCCGCTCGCCGCTGCGCCAGCGACGGCACGGGAAGTTCAATCGTCGCGATGCGGCGGCGCAGTGCAGGGGTTAGCGCATCGATCCGATCGGCGATCGCGATCGGACGGGCAATTTCGGGCAGCAGCCGTGCGAGTCGATCCTGCGCCAGCTCTTCGAGCCGCTCGGGATAGCGCAGGATCACGCTGCCTGCCGCATCCTCGATCCCGTCGAGCGCCCCCGCTTCGCGCAGGTCGATCCGCAGCGGCGCGTTCTGCGCATCGGCGGAGGCTGCATGGACCGCGAGCGCAGTCAGCATCCGCCCTGCCCCCGATGGCCCGGTGATCGTGATCCCGGCCATGGTCGGCCCGACCCGGCGGATCAGCTGACGCAGCTCTTCGATGCGAGCGCTCTCGCCAAGAATGCGCGCAGGTGGCGTGCTACGTTCGGCACCGGGCGCGCCCGCATTCGTGGTGACCGGCCCGCGGTCCACCGCAGCTTCCACCTTGCCGATCAGATCCGCGTTGTTCCACGGCTTGACCGCGAAATCGCGCGCACCCGCCTGCATGGCTGCGACCGCCATTCGGACCCCGCCATGCGCGGTCAGCACGACGACGCAGGCGCCGGGATCGTCCGCCATGATCCGGTCGAGGCAGGCGAGCCCTTCCTTGCCGTCGCTCTTTCCCGGAGTGAAATTGAGATCGAGCACGATCCCATCGAATTGGGTTCGCGCCAGTTGGGAGACCGCCGCCTCAGGTTCGTGAGCCACGGTCAGGCGGTGACCGGCCATGCGAAAGGCGATCTCCATCGCGCTCGCAACCTCGGGCCGGTCGTCGATCAGGAGAATCGCCAGGCCGGGCTCTTCGCTTGACGCTTCGCGCTGCTGTCCACTTGTGTGTCCGGCGATGGACGGCCCGGCTGACGGGCAGTGTTAGAATTCCGTTTAATCATAATAACTTAGGTCTCTGGGCCATGTTCGGCGATACTGGGGACATGATGACGCACACAGCCGAACAGTCCAACAATTTGTCTACGCCCACACCCGGTGCCGCGATGGATCGCAAGGTCGAGAAAAAGAGGGCCCCGTGGTGGCGCGACAAGCGGCTGCTGATCGCCCTCGCGGTGATCGCGATTGCCATTGTCGGGTGGCGTGCGATCCCCGCCCGTGGATCGACCAATGTCGATGCCGACGAGATCCAGACCGGCAAAGTGGCCCGTGCGGCCTTCGACGATTACCTGCCCGTCCGCGCCAGAGTCGTTCCGGCCACGACCACGCTGGTCGGGGTGATGAGCGGGGGACAGGTCGAGGAGCTCTTCGTTCAGGACGGCGCGCTGGTAACGAAAGGCCAGCCGCTCGCGCGGCTCGCCAATCCCGATCTCGAGCTCACCGTGCTGAGCCAGGAAGCGCAGATCGCCAGCCAGCTGGGCGGCGTCGCGGGTCAGAATCTGGGCATCCAGCGTTCGCGCGTCGATCGCGCGGGCCAGGTCGCGGCCGCCGAATATGACCTGGTTCGCGCCCGCCGCGATCTCGATATCCGCCGACAACTTCACGACAAGGGCTTCGTCTCCGATGCCGGGGTGAACAGCTATCAGGAAGAGGTCGACTACCAGACCGAGCGCCTCGCACAGCTGCAAAACGGACGTGCCAACGAGGCGAGGATTACCGCGACGCAAGGCCAGATGCTCGATGCCACGCGTGCGCGCCTTCAGAACAACCTCGCCGCCGTGCGCGGCAGTCTCGATGCGCTCACGATCCGCGCCCCCATGGCGGGCCGCCTGACCAATTTCCCGTTCCAGCCGGGCCAAACGCTCGCCAGCGGAGATTCCGCGGGGCAGGTCGATAGCGAAGGCGACTGGAAGCTCGAGGCCGAGGTCGACGAATATTACCTCGGCCGGGTCGAGGTCGGCCAGAAAGCCACCACGTCCGACGGTGCGACGCTGACCGTATCGAAGGTCCTGCCAACCGTCACCGAAGGCCGCTTCCGCGTCGAGCTGACTTTCGAGACGACGCCGAAACAGGATCTCAATCGCGGGCAGACGCTCGAGGTGCGGATCACGCTCGGCGCTGCAACGCCTGCGCTGATTGCGCCGGTCGGCGCGTGGCTGAGCGAAGGCGGCTCGTCGGCCTTCGTGGTCGATCCCGATGGCAAGCACGCCCGCCGGGTGAGCGTAAGAATCGGTCGCCGCAATCCGCGGCAGGTCGAAATCCTGTCAGGCCTCGAACCGGGCCAGCGCATCGTCACCAGCAATCTCGCCCGGGTGAAGGGCGACACCATCAATATCCGCTGAAAAGAGAGATGAACTTCGTGATCAAGCTCGAAAATATCGAACGCAGCTACACCTCGGACGAGGTCGAGACGACCGCTCTCGTCGATGTGAACCTCGACGTGGCGGAAGGCGAATTCCTCGCCATCATGGGCCCGTCGGGCTGTGGCAAATCCACCTTGCTCAACACGCTGGGCACGATCGACCGACCGACATCAGGCCATTACTGGTTCGGTGACACCGATCTCGCCGCGATGGCCGAGAAGAAACTGGCCAGGTTTCGCGCCGCGCAGCTCGGCTTCGTGTTTCAGAGCTTCAACCTGATCGACGAACTGACGATCGAGGAGAACGTTGCGCTCGGCCTCGCCTATCGCAAGGACCTGTCAGGCAACAAGGCGGAGCGGGTCGCCTCGGCCATGGATACGGTCGGCATTGCCCACCGCGCGCGCCATTTCCCGCACCAGCTTTCAGGCGGCCAGCAACAGCGCGCCGCAATCGCCCGCGCGATCGTGGGCCAGCCGAAGCTGATCCTCGCGGACGAACCGACCGGCAACCTCGACACCGCCAATGGCGAGCAGGTGATGAAGATCCTCACCGCCCTCAACGATGGCGGTGCGACCATCGTGATGGTCACCCACTCTCCAAGCCACGCCGACATAGCAAAGCGGCGGATCGACATGCTCGACGGCCGCATAGTCGCCAGCGCCATGCGCGCGCTTTGAGGAGGACGCACCCATGGCACGCAAACTCTCGCTATCGCTTCTCGCCCTCCCGTTGATCCCCTGCGCCGCCGACGCGCATGAGCAGCCCAAACCGACCGCCTCTGCGCAAAGCGCCGAGAAGGTCAGCGGCGTGCTCACACTGGAGGGATACGACGCCATCAGGCTCTCGGGCTGCGACGAAGCCACCGTGCGGCGGGGCGCGTCCTTTGCGGTGACCGTCCGCGGCACCGAGCGCGATCTCGCGCTGCTCGAAGCCGAGACGCGCGGGCCCCGGCTGGTACTCGACCGCAAGAAGGGCGGCTGCAAGGACGGCTATGTTCCAATCGCGATCGGGATCACGCTACCGGCGCTGCGCGAGGTCGAACTCTCCGGTGCCACGCGCATGGCGATCGAACGTTTCTCCGGGCCCCGCTTCGAGGCAAAGCTTTCCGGCGCAAGCGAGCTCGACCTGACCGGACTCGAGATCGGCGATGGCGAGCTGCACCTTTCCGGCGCGTCCGAACTGCGGGCCACGTCGATCATGGCGGATATTGTCACGCTCGACCTTTCCGGAGCCGCCGAAGCGAACATCGCCGGATCGGCCAAGGTGGTTGCGATCGGCAGCAGCGGTGCGAGCGAGGCGGACACGCGCGACCTCCTGGCCCCGCAGGTCACCGCCACTGCTTCGGGCAATGCCTCGATCAGGGCGCACGCCAGCCGGACTGCTGCGCTCTCCGCCTCTGGCGTGAGCAGCATCCGCGTCACCGGCGGCGCGACCTGCACCCTCAGCAAGGGCGGCCAAGCCCAAACCGCCTGCGATTGAACCGCCCCAGTACCGGAACCCTGCCATGAACCGCTTCGCCCTTCTTTCGCTCTATCGCTCGCTCACCCGGCACAAGCTCTACGCCGCGCTCAATATTGGTGGTCTGGCGATCGGCATCGCCGTGTTCATCGTTCTCGGTCTCTATGTCCGGTTCGAGACCAGCTACGATCGCTGGGTTCCGGACCATGAAAATCTCTACATGGTGCAGAGCGATTTCAACCTGCCCGGTAGCCCGTTCGACGGTGTGAGTTATCAAACGCCGTGGGGGCTGCTCGACATGCTCAAGGAGACCGATCCCGAGCTCGTCGGCACGAATATCATGCCGGCCTATGGCAGTGTGATCCGCGACGGCTTCGGGACGGCAGAGAATATCGCGCCCGTCGATCCGGGTTTTCTCGATTTCTTCCGGCTGGAGCTGACGGCAGGCTCGCGCGATGCTCTTAAGTCTCCACGGAACGCCGTGCTGACCGAAGAGGCGGCAGAGCGGTATTTCCCGTCGGGCGATCCGATCGGTAAGACCATCACGCTCTCGCACGACGAGGGCCCGACCAACTACACCGTCGGCGCGGTCGTTCGGGATCTGCCGACAAACACCCATTTCGATTTCTCGATCCTGATCCCGATCATCCAGTCCACTTCGCCGACAATCATCGCCGAGGAGCGCAATCTGGGGGCCTTGACTGCGCTCACCTATGTGCGGCTCGAGACCCCCGCAGATGTACAGGGCTTCCTGGAGAAGATGCCTGCTTTCATTCGCCAGCATGGCGACGACCTCGGCGAGGACCCCGACGAGATGCTGTCCTACATCGTCGAGCCGATCGCCGATTTCCACCTCGGCACGAGCGACACCCTGCCGCAGACGGTCGCGACCCTTGGCATCGTCGGGCTCGTCACGCTGCTGATCGCGCTCACCAATTACGTCAATCTGGCCACTGCGCGTTCGGGTCTGCGGGCGCGCGAGGTCGCGATGCGCAAGGTGCTGGGTGCCGATCGCGGCAAGGTTATGCGCCAGTTCATGGGCGAAGCGATCCTGACTGTCGCGATCGCTTCGCTGGGCGGTCTGATCCTCGCAGAGCTGGGCCTGCCCTTCGTCAATTCGGCGGGCGGACTTTCACTCGAAATTCCCTATGCGCTGGTCGTGCCTGCGCTGTTCCTGCTGTCGATCGTCGCCGGCGTTCTGGCGGGCTTCTACCCTGCGATGGTTGTTTCGCGGTTTCGGCCTGCCGCGGTGCTGGCCGCGTCGCGCTCGCCGGGTGGCGGCAAGGGCGGAACCCGGGTGCGTGAAGCCCTGGTGGTGTTCCAGTTCGGCCTCTCGATCGCCTTCATGATCGGCACCGCCGTGATGATGGCGCAGACCAGCTATGTCCGGGAAGCCGATCTTGGTTTCGAGCGTCAAGGCCTGCTGGTCATGAGCACCTTCAACGATCCAGGGCTCGATGCTGCGGCGCGCGGCACGCTGATGGCGCGCTTCCGAGAAATCCCCCAAGTTACCTCGGCCACTTTGGCGACGATGGCGGCGGGCGGCAGCGGGAGTAATACGGGCGAGAATGTCCAGCTGCCCGGTGTGCCCGGTCCCGGCCCGAGCGTCCGCAAGATCGATGTGGGGGAAAAGTTCTTCGAAACCTACGGGATCGAGACCCTGGCGGGCCGGGTGTTCAGCCCCGAATTCGGGCGCGACGATGCGGCCGAGATCGAGAGCGAAGGCAATTTCAACATTGTCATCAACCGCAACGCCGTGCCCGTGATGGGCTTCGATTCGCCGGAAGACGCGATCGGCAAGGTTGTCGGCGGAGGACGGCCGCGCACGATCGTCGGTGTGGTCGACAATGTCCGCTACACTTCCGCCCGCGCCGAAATCGGGCCGACCTTCTACGTCTACAAGAGCCAGTTGCCCGATTTCGCCATCGCCACACTGCGGTTCACGGGCAATCCGCGTCCTGTGAAGGAAGCTGTGGAGGCCGCTTGGCAACAAAGTGCCGGAGCGCTCCCGCTTGGAATGGAAACAACCGACGAACGGCTCGAAATGTTTTATGAGAACGACGAGCGCACGGCGCGCCTGTTCGCCATCGGCGCAGGACTAGCGGTGCTGATCGGGATGGTCGGGCTGTGGGGGCTTGCCTCGTTCAACACCGCGCGGCGGGTGAAGGAGATCGGCATTCGCAAGTCGCTCGGTGCCTCAGCAACCGATATCGTCAAGCTGCTGGTCGGCCAGTTCATGCGGCCGGTGGTGTTCGCCAACCTGATCGCCTGGCCGCTCGCCTATTACGCCATGCGCACCTGGCTCGCGGACTTCGACGACCGGATCGCACTCTCGCCGATCTATTTCATCGGTGCGAGCCTTGTGGCCTTCGCCATCGCTGTGCTGACCGTCCTTGGCCAGTCACTCCGCGCAAGCCGCACCGCTCCGGCGTGGGCGCTGCGTCATGATTAGGGGCGTCATCACGAGGGCCGCCTTGCTTGGCGGGGCCGCGCTCCTGTGCGCAGCCCCGGCGCAGGCCGATACGCTGCGCGATGCGATTGCGGCAGCCTACGCCACCAACCCCACGCTCGCCGAGGCGCGAGCCCGGCAGGAGGCGCTGGAAGAGGCCCCCGAACAAGCGAGGGCCGAGGGTCGGCCAACGCTCTCTGCGGTTGCCGGTGCGGGCTACGACGATCTCGGCTACGGGGGCGCGGGCAGCGCCGATCTGCAAGCGGCCATGCCGATCTGGACCGGCGGCCGCATCTCCTCCGCCAGTCGCGCGGCTTCAGCAGATTTTGCAGCAGGCGCGCAGGTTGTGCGCGACAGCGAGGCGGCGATGCTTGAGCGCGTAGTTGCGGCCTATGCCGACCTGCTGTTCGCACAGGAAGCGGTCGAGGTCGCGCGGATCGGGATCGAACGGCTCGACCGGCAGGTGGGAGAGGCGCAATCGCGCTTCGACCTTGGGCAGGCGACCCGCACCGACGTCGCGCAGTTGCAGGCCCAGCGATCAAGCGTTGTCGCCAATCTCGCCGATGCCGAGGCTGCCCTGGCAAGCGCGCGCGCCGCCTATCGCGCAGTGGTCGGCCACAACCCGGGCACTCTGGAGGCCGATGTCCCCCCACCCGCCATGCTTCCAGCCGATCTTGCCCATGCACGCGCCGCAGCCGAACTGGCCAATCCGCGCCTGCTTCAACGCCTGCGCATCGTCGAGGCTTCCGAAGCCCGGATCGACCGCGCCCGCGCAGACCGCGCACCGAGCGTCGAGCTTGCGGGGGCCTATGGTCGCGGAGTGCAAGAGACCGGCGGCGCCCTGCAGAGCTACGATCACGCCGCAAGCGTCGGTGTGAGCGTGCGAATCCCCCTGCTGACCGGCGGGCTGGCGGCATCGAGGGTGCGCGAGGCGAAAGCGACGACGCGCGCCAATCGTTACGCGGTGCAGTCCGAGCTGCGCGAGACCATGCGCTCGGTCGAGACCGCCTGGGCCACGCTTCAGGCTGCCGGACAGCGCGAGGCGGCGAGCCGCGATGGGCTGGCCGCCGCGCAGATTGCGCTCGACGGTGTGCGGGCGGAATATGAATTCGGCCTGCGCTCGACGATCGATATCCTGCTCGCCGAACAAAGTTACCGCGCCGCGCAACTTGCCCTCGCCCGCGCCCGCAGTGATGTGCTGATGGCGCAGGCCGCGCTGCTCAGGGCGACCGGCCATCTCGATCATGCGGCCTTCTTTGGCTGACATCGAGAATTGCCGCGATCGGAGTGCTTATCTGAAGCGACCGACTACCGTTCTCACTAACGGTCTATCGTCGGGCGCCGAGCCTTCGAAGATAATGCTGGCGCATTCCGAGACTCGCCATCTGTGGCCCTTTGCAAGCCAAAGCATATCCGTATTGTCGGATTTCGGTTCCGCAAGCGTCAGGATTGCTAGAGGGATATGTCGAGGATCCCAGAGATGTTGGAAAAGGCGCGGCGGGCAGTGCTCCGTCGCGGGCTTTCACGCGAGGATGCTGACGAGATTGTGCACGAGGCCTTCATCAAGATCGATGCCTACGCCCAAACAAGCGAAGTCCGTTCGCAGGAAGGGCTGCTCGTCTCGACCGCGATCAACCTGTCGATCGATAGCCAGCGCCGCAGCGCCAGGGCACCCTTTGTCCAGCATCCCAACGTCCAGCTCGTATCCAGCACCGATCCCGATCCTGCCGACATTGTCGATGCGCGCGCGAAACTGGAGCATCTTTCGGCCGGGATCGCCCACCTGAACGAAAGGACGCGCCGGATCCTGTTGCTGCGCCGGCTGGACAATCTGAGCTATGCCGAGATTGCCGAGCGCGAGCAGATGAGCGTTGCTGCCGTGGAAAAGCAGGTAGCTCGCGCGACTCTGAAACTCATGCAGTGGATGGAAAGCTTGTGAGCCGCGGTTCTGACAGTGCGACCGGCAAGGATGCCGAAGCGGCCGCGTGGCTCGTGCGACTGGACGGCGAAGCCGGATCGCAAGCTCGCGCAGCGCACGAAGCCTGGCTGGGCGAAAACGAGAGGCACGCCCGGTCCTTCGACAGGGCCCAGGAAGTGTGGTCAATGCTGCCCCGGGCTGCCGCACAATCGCCTGTCGCAGCAAGCCACCCCCCGAAAGCTGCCCCTGCGTCCAAGTGGGCGATGGCCGCCTGCGTCGCGCTGATCATGCTGGCGAGCGCCTTTGTCTTGACCCGGCTTCCCGGCCACCAGACATTGCAAACCGCGCCCGGCGAGCAGGCAGTCGAACGCCTTGCCGATGGCAGCACCGCCGCACTCGACACCATGACCCGCCTTTCGCTCGATTTCGACGACGACCAGCGAGCGCTGACCCTGGAGGAAGGCGAAGTCGTGTTCGACGTGGCCCACGAAGCCGAGCGCCCCTTCGTCGTACGGGCCGGCAACCTGCAGGTGCGCGCGGTCGGGACGCGGTTCGTGGTCCGCCATGTCGGCACCGATACCTCGGTAACCTTGCTGGAAGGCAGGATCGCAGTGTCGCGACTTGGCGAGGATGGGCGCGCCGAACCTGTCGCGATCGCGCAAGGCGGGCGCTCCCTGCGGACCGGCGATCGATTGCGGTTGACCGTCAACGGCAAAGCTCGCAGCGATCGGCGCGCGATCGAGGATGTGGCTGCCTGGCGGCGCGGTCGTGTGGTATTCGATGATGTTCCGCTTGGCGAAGCCGTCAGCGAGCTGAACCGGTACGGTGGGGAGCGGCTCGCGGTCGGGTCGGACATTGCCGGACTGGCGGTATCGGGCAGCTTCTCCACCGCAGACCCCGCCAGCTTTGCTGAAGCAGTTTCGGCCCTGCACAATCTTGATGTGCGCGCATCCGGCCAGACGCTCGTGATCGAAAGCCGACAGACACAAAACTGAAAAAAAGTTTCGTTCCGCCTGTCGGTTTCGCAATGCGGCATCGTCTAGGGGTCAGGGGCGGACGGGACCGGCCCTTTCCAAAGGGGGCCGAATTGTACCGTTCACTCACCACTTCGCTGCTTGCCATCGGGGCTGCCACGATCAGCACAGCGGCTTACGCTCAAGCCGCACCTGAAACCACCTACACCTTCGATCTCCCGGCCCAGCCGATGAGCGATGCTCTGACCACGGTTGCCGACCGGACGGGCAGCAACGTGGTCTTCAACGGGCAGGATGTGGCCGAACGCCGGGCACCGGCCATCCGCGGTACCTTTACGGCACAGACCGCGTTCGAACGAATTCTCGGCGGTTCGGGGCTGACCCTGACGCGCACCAGTAGCGGCGCGTTCGTCATCTCCTCCGCCGCGCAATCGGGCGCGGCGACCGGTCGCAGCGCGATCGCAGGATCGGTTACCGCGGCCAATAGCGTGCGCGGGCTGGAAGGCGCGCTGGTCAGGATCGTCGAGACCGGCCAGACGACAGCGGTCGACAGCTTCGGCGATTTTCGCTTCGCGAATGTTCCGGCGGGCGACTACACGCTGGAAATTTCCTTTCTCGGCTACGAAACGGTTTACCAAACCGTCAGCGTCGGCAACAACAGCGCCCGCACTCTCGCGATCGTGCTCGCCCAGCCTGAAACGGAGGGCTACGAGATCCTGGTCTACGGCTCGCGCAGCGCGCGGGCCAACGCCCTCAACGTCCAGCGTACGGCCGAAAACAGTTCGGACGTGATTTCCGCAGACGATCTGGGCAACTTCACCGGCACGACCTTTGCCGAAGCCTTGCGCCGTGCGCCCGGTGTGGCCTTCCAGCGCAATAGCGTGACGGGCGATGGCACCAACGTGATCGTGCGCGGGCTGGAGCCCGATATGAACGCCGTGAAACTGAACGGGATCAACCTGCCGGTGGGCAACGGCACGGGCCGCTCTGCCGATCTTTCCAACTTGCTGGCGGACTCGGTCGGCCAGATCACGATCCACAAGTCGCTGCTGCCCAGTCAGGATTCCTCGGGCACGGGCGGCCTGATCGAGATCGAGACACTGTCCCCGCTCGACCGGCCGCGGCGCTATGCCAGCCTGCTTGTGGAAGGCGGCTTCACGCCGGACGACTTCGGAAGTGATTTCCTCATGTCGGGTACGCTTTCGGGCACATTCGGTGACAATTTCGGGCTCAGCGCCTCGATCCAGTACCGGCGCAACGATAACCGCTCGATCGGTTACGATGCCGGGGGGAACGGGGGGCGGCTCGCCTTTGGCACCTCGCTGCCGCTGGATAGCAACGGCCAGTCGATCACCGCGCCCGAAGCGGTCGATCCACTGACGGTTTTTCCGTTCCTTCCGGGCGACGACAGGGTGTTTCCCTCGGGCGTAAACACCACCTTCTACAACAACGAGAACGAAACTTTCGCAGGGACTTTATCGGCCGAATGGCAGGTGAGCGACGGGACCAACCTCAAGGTCGACTACCAGCGCTCCCAGTCCACTTCGACGTTCTTCTCGCTCACCGACACTTTCACCGCCCTGGCTGAATACGTCGTGCCCGCAGGTGGCGGTGAGTCAGAGCTGATCCTGCCACTGGCCCCCGGCAACGAGGCGATCCAGCGGACGCAATCCTACAGCTACGATCCCGACGTGAAGCAGGTCACCGATACCTTCAGCTTCAAGGGTCGCACCGATGCCGGAAGCTTCACCTTCAAATACCTTACGGGCTATGCACGGGGCACCGAAACGCACCCCCGCCAGTTTGGCGTGCAATTCCGCATGCCCGAAGCGGATGCGAGCGCGGATCTGTTCACGCCGGGCGCGGTCGATCCGGTTACCGGCCGCATCCTTACCGGCTTCGCGCCGCGCACCGGCCGCGGTATTCCACTGCCGCTGCTCAGCGATGCAGGCAGAGCGCTGATCAACGACCCGTCGGGTTTCACGATCGACAATGCCTCCGGCCAGTTCGACGACTTTTCGGGTAGCAACGACCGCTATACTGCGAGCGGATCGGCCCGTTGGACGCCGGGCACGGGGTTCCTCAACTATCTGGAAGCCGGCGTGTTCTATGAGAACACGTCCTTCACCAGCAACCAGGTACGCAGCCAGATCGGCGGCAATGTGCCCGTCACCTCACTGGGCCTGGATTTCGTACCGTCCGATCTCTCCCGCATCGGCATCGACAATGCGGGCTTCCTCGTCCTGAGCGAAGCATCCGTGCGCGATCTGGCCGACAACCTCGAAAGCTACGTCTCCAGCACCGGGCTGACGATCACCCCGATCGTCCCCAATCCCGACGAGGAAAACGAGAGGACCGAAGAGGAAAATCTCGCCGCCTACGTCCAGGCGCGGGTCGATATCGGCAAGCTCGAGATCATCGGCGGCGTACGGTACAACCGCACGAAGCTGGCGGCGACCAATCTGGTCTTCCCCGTCTATACCGGCCCGATCCTGCCCGAGAACGGCGGCGGCGTCGGCAACGACCTGATCTTCCAGAACGAGTTCACCCGGTTGGTGACCGAGGAATCGGTGGCGGAAGACTTCCTGCCGCGCGTATTGTTCAATTACCGCGCAAGCGACGATCTCATCTTCCGCGCCGGCTACTTCCTCTCGGTGGCGCGCCCCTCGATCGGGCAGCTTTCGTCCGAAACGCGGATCGCCTTCATCAACTTCCCCATTCTCGGGCCGGAAGGCGTGAAGCCGATCCTCCAGATCAATAGCGGCAACCCCAATCTGAAGCCTGCGAAGACCGACAATTTCGACATTAGTGCCGAGTATTACTCAGGCATCGGCGTCTTCAAGCTGAGCGGGTTCTACAAGCGAATCGACAATCTGCTGCAGACCAACATCACCAACGGTCCGGCCGTGCTGGATGCGATCACGCTGCCCGATTACCCCTATTTCAACGGAGCGCCCTATTTCGATCCAACCAATCCGGACTCGGTCTTCATAACCGGGGGCACGCCGGTCAACAGCGACGATGTGGCGGAACTGTGGGGGATCGAGGCGCAGGCCGAGCGTCGGTTCGACTTCCTGCCCGGTGTCTGGGGCGGCTTCGGCGTCTACGTCAACTACACCTATACCGAGAGTTCGCGGACCGACCGTTACACCTATGCGTATGAGCCTGCCCCCGACAATGTCTACGAATTCACAGGCCTGCCATTCGTGCAACAGCCGAGACATTCGGGCACCGCGGCGCTGACCTACGCCAAGTACGATATCGATGCGAACCTCACCTATGGCTACCAGTCGCGCGCGCTATCGTCGTTCCGGCCCCGGGGCCTGAGCAACTACACCGAGGCGGTCGAAACGCTCGATTTCCGGGCCGAGTACTACCTGCGCCCGGCCTTCGCGGATCTGCGTGTCTTCTTCGAGGCAAACGATCTGCTGAACGGCACGGGCGATCCCGATGTCGCCTACAGCTTCGGCGGCGAACAGGGCGTGCCATCCTATTACCACCGCGCGACCTACCTTGGCGGGCGCCGGTTCAAGATCGGCATTTCGGCCACCTTCTGATCGCATCAATGGCGTCGGCGCCCGTGTTGGGGCGTCGACGCATGCCCCCTTCCCCCCCTTCCCGGGAGCTCTTCGATGACCAAGCATTTCCTTGCCCTGCCGATTCTCGCGGTAGGTCTTTCGCTCGCCCAGCCAGGCCCGGCGCTGGCGCAAGCCACCCCTGCCGTCCCCGCCTCGCATGGCGAGATTGCCTACGAAGAGTTCACCTTGCCCAACGGGCTGCGCGTGGTCGTTCACGAGGATCACAGCGTGCCGAAGGTGGCAGTCGCGGTCTGGTATCACGTCGGTTCGATGAACGAACCCGATGGCAAGTCCGGCTATGCCCACCTGTTCGAACACCTGATGTTCAACGGTTCGGAAAACCGCGACGACGAATACATGCCGCCGTTGCAGGAAATCGGCGTTTCGGCGGTCAATGGCGCGACCAGCTTCGACCAGACCTATTACTACGAAGTCGTGCCGACCGGCGGGCTGGAGCGGGTGCTCTGGCTGGAATCCGATCGCATGGGCAACCTGTTGGGTGCGGTCACCCAGGCCAAGCTCGATGAACAGCGCGGCGTGGTACAGAACGAGAAGCGCACTTACGAGAACCGGCCCTATTCCTCGATGGACCGGTTGCGCAACGAGGCGCTGTTCCCGCCCGAGCATCCCTATCACCACACCGTGATCGGTTCGATGGACGACCTCGACGCCGCCTCGCTCGACGACATGCATAACTGGTTCAAGGACTACTACGGCGCCTCGAACGCGGTGGTCAGCCTGGCGGGCGATGTCTCGGTGGAGGACGCCCGCGAGCTCGTGACGAAGTATTTCGGCGCCGTGCCGCCCGGCCCGCCGGTGTCGCGGCTTACCCAGGATCTGCCGCTGCTCGACACGACCAAGCTTCAGGTCGTCGAGGAAGCCGTCCCGCAGACCGCGATTTCATGGAGCTGGCCGGTGCCGGGCCAGGGCAGCGAGGTCAGCCCGGCCCTGCGCCTTGCATCCAACCTGATCGGATCGGGCCGCCTGTCGCGCCTCAACCAGGCGCTGGTGGTCGACCGTGAACTGGCGACCGGAGTATTTGCCAACTACGAAAGCATGCAGCTGGCCGGTGTGTTCGAGATCGGCGTGCGGCTGAAAGCGGGCGTCGACCCGACCGAGGTCGAAGCCATCCTGCGCGAAGAGCTCGATCGCTTTATCGACGAAGGGCCGAGCGAGAGCGAGTTGGAGCGGACCAAGGCGGGCTGGTACAGCAACAATGTTCGTGCGCAGGAATCGCTGTTCGTGAAGGCGATGATGCTGGCCGGCGGTCTCGTGTTCGAAGACGATCCCGGCAGTTACCTGAAGGACCGGGCGCAGATCGAGGCGTCCACCGCGAAGGATGTACGCGATGCCGCGCGCGAATGGCTGTCGCGCCCGAACTATCAGCTGACGGTCGTCCCCCGCCCGGATCGCCAGGCAGGCGCCGATGGCGCCGACCGCACGCAGTTGCCGCCTTTGCAGGGCTACCCCCAACTGGCGCTGCCAACGGTACGCGAAGGGATGCTCTCCAACGGGATCAGAGTCTTATTCGCCGAGCGCCCGGGCACGGCAACGGTCGACATGGCGATGAGCTTCGATGCGGGAAGCAGTGCCGATCTCGGCCGCAAGGACGGGATCGAGGGGTTCACCAACGCGCTCCTGGGTGAAGGCACGCAGAGCCTGACCGGGAATGAGCTGGCCGACCGGGAAGAGCGTCTGGGCGCGCGCATCTATACAACCGGCGATGTCGATACGACCACGGTGGTGGCCTCGGCGCTGGCGCGCAATCTCCCCGAAACGATCGAGCTCTGGGCAGACATGATCCGCCACCCCGCGTTTCGCGAAGAGGATGTGGCGCGGGCGAAGTCGCAGGCGCTTTCGCGGATTGCACAGTCCAAAACCGATGTTAACTCGCTCGCCTCCGAAGCCTTCGGGAGCGTGATTTACGGCGAAGATCATGCCTATGCCCGCCAGCTAGGCAATCGGCGCGCGGTAATCGAAAGCTACGGGCCCGCCGACTTCGAGGAGTTCCTCCGGGCGTTCATCCGGCCGGACAACGCCACGATCTACGCTGCCGGGGCGACCGACTATGCACGCCTGATGGCCGAACTGGAGGATGCATTCGGAAGCTGGCAAGCGCCCGACGTGCCTCTGGGGACAAAGAGCGTGACACCGCTCGCCCCTCAGGCCGGCCCGCGGGTCATCCTGATCGACAAGCCGGGCGCCATCCAATCCGCGCTGCGGGTCGGGCGGATCGTGCCGGACGGGCGCGATCCCGTGAACTTCGACCTCGGGGTGCTCAATTCGGTGTTCGGCGGCGGATTTACTGCGCGGATCAATTCCAACCTGCGCGAGGACAAGGGCTGGACCTACGGCGCGGGCAGCGGGATTTCATCCGCTGTCGGACCGCAGACCTTCCAGATTTCGACCAGCGTGCAGACCGACAAGACGGCTGCCGCGCTGGCGGAAATCGTGAAAGAGCTGGAAGGCATCACGGATAGTCGCCCGGTCACCCCCGAAGAGCTGGAGCTTGTCCGGCGCGGCGATGTGCTGACACTGGCCGACCGTTACGAGACGAACAACGCGATGGTTGGCTACCTGCGCTATGTCGACCGCTTCGATCATCCGGTGAACTGGATCGAAACCCTGCCCGACCGCTACGCGTCATTGACCCCGGGCGATACAGCCCAGGTTTCCTCATTACTCGATCCCGAGGCGATGACTTGGGTTATCGTGGGCGATCTCTCGCAGATCGAGGACAACGTGCGCGCCCTGAATCTCGGGCCCGTCGAGGTTCGTGCGCCGGATGGGAGCATTGTGCGATGAGCCTTCCCGGGTCGATCCATGCTCGGGAAGGAAGATCGCAAGAATTGAGGGCGCACCACTATGACGGTGGCCTCGGCAGACGGTAAGCGGCCAGACCCGGCTGCCTCCTGTCCGTGCAGTTCTGTTGCGCCTTGCCCCCGTTGTCTTCCCGCCCGGTCATCGCCGGATCGCTCGTGACCTTCCGCTTGGGCGCGACTGCCCCGGGCGGACGGCGGCCCCTCGCGGGTCAGCTGTCCGCTGCCCTCAGTCGAGCAGCATCTCGCGCAGGAAGGCGATCTGCGCGCCATCGGATATGCGGCTGTTCTCGCTCTTGTCGAAACCGTGCCCCTCATCGGTGGCGAGAACATAGGACACCCGCACGCCGTTGGCCCGGATCGCCGCGATCATGTCTTCGGACTGCTGCTGCGGCACCCGCGGATCGTTGCCCCCCTGAATGAACAGGACGGGCACCGTGATCCTGTCCGCATTCTGCATCGGAGATACCTTCCGGAAGAACGCCGCAACCTCGGGGTCGCGCTCGTCGCCATATTCGCGCCTCCGGTTATCGACCCGGTAAGGCTCGGTATTTTCCATGAAGGAGGCGAAATCGGAGACGCCGAAGCGCGAGATTCCGCCCTTCAGGCGATCCGAATATTCGACCAGCGAGGCAAGCGAGACGAACCCTCCATACGAGCCGCCTGCAATCACCACGCGCGACGCATCGAGATCGGACTGTTCCTCGACCCAATCGAGCAGGGTCCCGATATCGCGGATCGCATCCGCCCGGCGGGTCGTCTCGTCGAGCTGTTCGAAGGTCTTGCCATACCCATCGGAGCCGCGAATGTTCGGCCGCAGCACGGCGATCCCCATCTGCGTCACGATATAGTGGTAGAAACGGCTGAAGCTGGGGCGCGACTGCGATTCCGGGCCGCCATGCGCGAAGATCACCACCGGCGCGGGTTTCTCGGCCGAAGCGGTCGAGGGACGATAGACGAGCAGCGGGATGCGACGGGGTGCGTCGCCATCCATGTCGAAAGTCTGGTAGGAGGTCAGGTCCGGTATGAGCGAGGTCATCTTCTGGTTCGGCTTGAAACCGCCCGTCCACGGCTCGAACGCGCCGGTGCGATAATCGTACAGCCCCGAACGCCATGGCACTTCGGGCTGCGACACGCGCATCGCCAGCATCTCGCCATCGGGCGAAAAGCGCATGCCGCTGACCACACCGGGCGAACGCTCGGCCGGGCCAGCGATGAGCGCCAGCCGGTTCATGTCGATCACGACGATAATCGACAGCCCGTCGCGGTTGTACGACACCGCCATCCGGCTGCGATCGGGCGCAACCGCGATGCCATCAATGTCGAAACCGACATCGCTGAGCACCGGGATCAGTTCGCCGGTCTCACGATCATAACGCATCAGTTCGATGAAGTCGGAATAGGCGTTGCTGGTGAAGAAGATGTACCGCCCGTCCGCTGAGTAGGCGGAGTCCTTTATGTCCTCGTCCGCGTGCAGAAGGATTGTCTCCTCCCCGGTTTCGAGGTCGATTTCCGAGAGCTTGAAGCCCTCGTCTGCCGGGCCTTCGGCGAGCAGGTGGCGGCCAGCGGGGCTGAAGTCGTCGGGATAGAAAGGCGCATTGCCCCGTGCGAGGACCTGCGGAGCTTCATCGGCGCAGGTCGATTGCGCGATCAGCTGCCACACCCCGGTGCCTGCCTCTGCGCTTGCGTAAGCGATCCGGTCGCGCGTGTCGGACACGATGACCGATACGTTGCGCGACTTCCCCGGCGAGATCTTGTCGGCATCGAAAGACCGCCCGTCGGTCAGGTAGACGGCGCTATACTCGTCGCCATCGCGGTCGGAGGTGAAGACATAACCCTCGCGCCCACAGACAGACGCGGGTTTCGCATTCGACAGGCTGACGCCCGGCAGGTCTAGAAGTTTGGCGTAGTCGCCGTTGACGCTCGCCCGGCGATAGAGGTCGCCGCGATAGGAAAACAGCATGGCGTCGCCATCATGCGTCCAGCCGCGCACCGAATAGCTGTTCTGCGTCTGCATGTGCCCGGCGACCTCGCGCCCATCGTACAGAACCGACTGCGGCACATTCTCAAGGTACAGATTATCGCCGAACTGGCGGCGCTCTTGGGCACTTGCGGGTGCGGAGAGAAGGACAAGACAGGTGAGGATCAGGGGCAGCGGTCGCCGCATGGTGGCGCACCTCCATGGCAGGTCTGGGGTTTGCGGCGGATGGGCGAAATGGGGAGAGCCGGGCAATAGCCTGCCCGGCTCTCCTCTCGATCGCTCGTCAGAAAGCGAAGCGTGCGCCGAGGTAGAATTCACGTCCGTCGAGATCGTTGAGCGAGGACACGATGTTGCGGCTGTTTCCGCTGTTCAGGCCGCTGGGCAGGAACGGCCCCAGATCGTCGAACACGTTGTTCACACCGGCATACAAGCGAACCGTCGGACGGCGACGCAGCGTGTAGCCGACGTAGACGTTGTGATAGGACTGCGAACCGACGTCGAAATAGGCGGGTTCGCCCGGTCCAACATCCTTGTCATCCACGCCGCCGCTCTTGAACAGCGTCGTCCAGGTCACGCGCAGGCCCTCGTGACTCCAGCCGATCTTGGCGCGGAATTCGTCCTTCGGATTGCCGATGATGCCGAGCGTATCCTCGGTCTGCAGCCCGTCGATCGCTTGGAACGAATACGAATCCTCAAGGTAGTGCGTGTAGATCACATTGAAATCGAAATCGCCCGGAATGCCGCCGATTTCCCAGTCGTAGTTGAGCGTGGTGTCGATCCCGGACGTCTCGTAGCGATCGAGGTTCTCGGACTGGTTGATGACTTCGCGGACCGCGCCATTGGCCGGGTTGCGAGTGATCGTGTCGCAAAAGCGATTGTTCGGATAATTGTCCGCAGTGTAGCACAGCTCGGCTGCCAGCTGGGTCGAGACCGAACCGATCGCGTCCTTCACGTTGATCTGGTAGTAATCGACGATCAGCGACAGGCCGGGGACGAAGCGGGGGGTCAGGATCACACCCGCAGTGAACGTGTCCGCCGTTTCTTCCCGCAGGTTGGTGTTGCCTGCGTTGGGCCCGTAAACGCTGCCCCCCACACCGAACGCCTGCCCGGCGTTGTCCGGGTCCGCAAAATAGGCCTGGATGCCCGGTTCGGCGAGGCAATTGGCGGCAATCGTCGCCGCACTCGCATCGCTCCCCGGAGGCGGCGTGATTCCGGTACCGTCTGGCAGCAGCCCGCCGCACGGATCGGTGAGCGAGTCATAGTCGCCGCGTGGCGGGGAGAAGAACTCGGTCAGGGTCGGCGCACGCTGCGAGCGCGAATATTGCGCGCGGAAGCGAACGTCGGGGCTTGGGAAGAAGCTGCCCCCGATGTTGTAGCTGGAGACCGTGCCAACGGTGGAGTAGTCCGCAATGCGACCGGCGAGCTGGAGCGAAACGGTCTCCAAAACCGGAACGTCGATCTCGGCAAACGCTTCGATGACGTCGAAGCGCGCCTCGATATCCGGCACGCCGGTCGAGGTCGTCTGAAGGATCTTGTCACCTCCCTGCCCCCAGGTCCGCTGGTACTCGCGACGGTATTCCAGTCCCGCAGCAGCCTTGAGTGGTCCGGCCGGAAGCTCGAACAACGTGCCGTTGGCGCTGGCAAGGCCGGTCACCTGCTCGCGTTCCTGCCGCAGGTCGGCATTGTACCGGATATAGTCTGCCATGGGCTCGGTGATCGAACCCTCGCCGAAGATGTTGACCGCCACGCAGCCCTCCTCGCGCGCTGCGGCGCTGGCGCAGACCACTTCTCCGTCGATCGTTGTCACCTGAAGAGCGTTCGCGAGATGCTGAAGGTCGATCTCGTTCAGGTCACGCTGATGCTGGTTATAGGTGCCGTAGGTGCCGCCGACATTCCACTGCCAGTCGCCCCACGCATCGCCTGAAAGGCCGAAATTGGTCCGCAGGGTCTGGCGATCATTGTTCTTCTCGTCCCAGCCCAGCTCGTTGAAACGGCGGTACCAGCTAACCGAGCCCGAGCGCGTTTCTTCGACTTCGGGCGGAATGAACGGATGGCTGGAGGCGATTTGCGGCAGTTCGGCCTCGATGATGACGCCGTTGGCATCATACGTCGCATTCCCGTCGGCATCGAGCACGGCGTAGGTGTCGCCATAAATCGCCGCTTCCGGTGCGCTGCGGGCGCGCGTGTTGATGACGGTGTACATGGCCCCGGCGTCGAACCTGATGCTCGGCGTCAGGTCGTAACGCGCCTTGATCGCGCCCGACCACATTTCATATTCGGGCGAGAGCGTCTGGCCGGGACGAAGGTTGTAGCCGTCCGGATAGGTCTCGAACGCTTCTCCCGAAGTACGGCCATCGTCGGGCAGCAACGACTGATCATTGTACCACACGCCGCCGATATTCCACGCATCGTCGGACTCGAAGCGCCCGCCGGGGATGTAGGAAGTAAGGCTGGGCGTGAAGCAGTAGCGCCCGCTGTCATCGCAACCCGGAAGCAGCGACTCATCGTTGAAATTGCCGATGTCGCTTGGCACGCCCCACGACACGGCGCGGATCGAATCCGGGCGGGTTCCATCCGCGTAGATCGGGTCTTCATGCTCGTAGCTGAAGCCGACCATGATGTTGCCGCGCCCTTCGTCGAAATTGCGGCCCCACGCCAGGTCGGCAAGGATTTCCTGCTCGCCCGAGCGTTCCGGCTTAGCGTAACGCAGGTTTGCGTCGAACCCGTCGAAGTCGTCCTTGAGCAGAATGTTCACCACCCCCGCGATCGCGTCCGACCCATAGATCGCAGACGCGCCGCCGGTGGTGATTTCGATCGAGTCGACGAACCCGGCCGGGATTGTGTTCAGGCTGACGCGCTCGCCATTGCCCGCGTTGGAGATGGCGCGGCGACCGTCGATCAGGGTCAGCGTCCGATTGCTGCCAAGGCGGCGCAGGTTGATCGTGCTGATGCCCGAGTTCTGGACGCTGGTGTTCGTCGATTCGGGAGAAAGGTCGGAATCGACGCCGGGAATTTCGGCGACAATCTCTGCGAGATCGACCGATCCGCTTTCCTCGATCGTTTCGCGATTGAAGATCTGGAGGGGAATGGCGGCCGTGGCGTTCGAACGCCGGATGCGCGAGCCGGTCACCGTGATGACGTTTTCTTCCGGTTCGGCTTGCTGATCGGTCGCAACCGGCAGTGTCGCAGGGTTTTCCGCCGATCCGGTATCCTGGCCCGTACTCTGGGCGAGAGCGGCGCCAGGGGTCATCGCGATCGCGAGTGCTCCTGTGCAGGACGTGACGAGCAATAGGTTTTTCATACGACCCCCTTATTCTTGATCGATTATCTGAATCCCGACGAAATTTTCGGATGCCGACAACGCCGCAATTTGAAATTCCGTTTCACCCAATAAGGGCGGCGCCTTCCGACCTGCGCAAATTCGAAATTGACCATGGCCGATGACAAAAACGCAAGACGCTGATAAGCCGACGCCTTATGCATCTCAGGTGGCTTGAAGACCTCGTTTGTGTTGCCGAAGTGGGACACTTTGCGCGTGCAGCAGAGCGTCGGCATATCACCCAGTCCGCGCTCAGCCGCCGTATCAAGTCGCTCGAATTGTGGGCCGGCGCGGAACTGCTGGACCGTTCGCAGCATCCCATTCGCATGACCGCTGCGGGGGCGGAATTCGTGGCCGCGGCGCACGAGATCATCTCCCATGCCTATGAAGCCCGGCTCCAGGCCGAAGCGCTCTCGCGAGAATCGCGCGACGAGGTCACCATCGCTTCGCTCCACACGCTGGCGCTCTATTTCGTGCCCTCGCTCGTTTCGAAGCTGAACCGGATGATCGGACCGTTCGAGGTGTCGGTCGTGGCCGAGACCCGGACGGTGGAGGAGTACCTTTCCTCATTGAGCGAGCAGCGGACGGATTTTTTCATCAGCTACGCGCTGCCCACAGGTTCGGAAGCGATCGATTCCAACGTGTTCGAGCAGAAGGTCATCGGCCGCGACCGGCTCGTCCCCTATGCCCACACCAGCATCGAAGATCCGCAGCTGGACAACCCCGATGGCCCGCCGATCCCGTATGTCGGCTATTCGGGCACCGCGATGATGTCGTTCCTGGTCATGGAACTGATTCAGGACGCGCCGTTTCGCCAGCGTCTGCAAACCCGGTACCGTGCGACCCTGGCGGAAAGCGTGCGGACCGCCGTGTCATTCGGCCTCGGGATCGCTTGGCTGCCGGAAACGACGATCATCGCACATGGCAACGACCCGGACTTGCGGCCGATCCCCGGCCCCTGGCAGACCGAATTCGAGATCAGGCTATTCCGGTCGCGTAATAACACCCGGCCCGTGGTCGAACGTATCTGGGCCGCTGCCGGCGAGTGAGCAAGCTCGGACGGGCGGCCAGACATCTTCTCTGGGAGGGCGCAAAGCACCGTCGATCCCCAAGAGTATCTTCTGGGCCTGGTCGAGACGCAGCTATCGGCAGTGCGGCAGAGCCGCCCGGCTTATCCATAGACCGAACCGATAGTTTCCCATCATTCGAAGTCGTTTTACCTTTGGTCCGATCGCTTTAACGTCGCCCACTCGGCGGAGCCATCGCGGCCGAAGGATAGTGCGCAAAGCTCGCTTGGACGGCTCGCGCACGACGCACTTCCCGACCAAGTCCATGCCCCCACATCATCGGTATTACCAATGAGCGGACGCCGCAGGGGGTCTCGCTGCATTTTCACAGCGCCAGCCGAGGGAAATTCACGGCCCCCGCCCGCCCAGACCGCTTTTTTGCGTAATCAACATCGCGACGAAAGACCCGACCGACCACTTCACCGGCTATGCGCAGGCCACCGCGACCACGGACGAGGAATACCGCTTCGACGCGATGCTGTCCGGCCCGATTTCCGATCAGGTAGGCTTCCGGCTCAACGGCTACTATTCCGACTACGAAGGCTACCTGACCAATCTCACCAACAACAGCACGCCGTTGCGGAAGAGAACTGGGGCGTTCGCGGCAAGCTGAATGCCAATCTCGGCGCGGTCGAGATCGGCCTCATCGCCGACTACAGCGTGTCGAGCGGCAACGGCGGGATCGATACCTATCGTCGGCTCGACCAGGTCGATGACAGCGGCAATCCGATCAACCAGGGCTTCGACCTGACCGGCGTGACCGTCGGGCCGGAAAACCGCACGGTCACGATCAATAATGAGAACGTGAACGATACCGACCAGCTTCTGCTGGCCGGCAAAGCGGACTAAGACCTTGGTTTTGCAACCCTGTCTTCCGTGAGCAGTTACCAAAACTGGAACTACTATGCGGAGAACGACCAGGATTTCACCGCCAGCCCACGATCTTCCTGATGAGCCCCTACGCGGCCAAACAATTCTCGCAGGAGCTGCGGCTGACATCGCCGACGAGCGGCGTTTTCGATTACATGGTCGGGCTGTATTTCTCCGACGGGTCGACCGACCGCAGCTTCGAATGCGAAACCGCCCCGTTCCTGTCCTTCCTGCGCCAGAACTGGGAGTCGGAGGCTTCGACGACCAGCAATGCTGCGTTCGCGCAGTTGGGGTACGACATTACGCCAACCACGCTGCTGACCGGCGGTGCCCGTATCAACCGCGAAGAAATCACAGTCCGGTTCGTGGACAACCGCAGCACCCCGGCGGACGTCTACGAAGGCGACACCGGCGAAACCGCGGTAACCTGGCGCTTGGCCTTGCAGCAATTCCTCGGCGACGACCTGATGGCCTTCGGTTCCGTCTCGACCGGCTACAAAGGCCAAGCCTACGATATCTCGTCCGGCTTCGACCAGCGCCGTGCGGACAACCCGACGCCGCGATCGCGCGGTCGCGCCAGCGAGCGGCGGTTGCAGCATCCTCCCACAGGCGCGGGCGGTAATTACCGTCGAAGGCGACAAGCCCGTCCGCTTCGCGGACCGAGCGCGCGAGCGCCACAAGGGCTTCCCTCCCCTCCTCCGGCAATATCGCCAAGGAAATCAGCGAGAAAGCGAGCGCGCCTGTCTCACGGATGGCTTGTGCGAGGGCGCTGCTCCCCGGCATAGCGAAGAGCTGCCGTGCGGCGCTGTCGCTGCGCCAATAGGCAAAGCTGCGTTCGCCCGCCGTATCCAGCGTGATGGCATAGAGCCCGGCGCCACGCTCCGGGTCGGTCAGGATGGCGCTGCAATCGAGCCCTTCAGCAGACCAAGCAGCGTGCAGCTGCGTGCTGAAAGTGTCTTCACCAAGCGCAGTGGCGTATGCAAGGTCGCAGCCGTGGCGGGCCATATGGATCGCGGTATTGAGCGTATCGCCGCCATACCCGATGCGGCATGTGCCGTCGGCTTCATTCCGCAGCTCGACCATGCCTTCTCCGATCAGGCAGATCTTGCGGCCCGCCATTCCTACCAGTTCCACATTGAGCCGTCCTCCAGTCGCGCGACGGGGAGGTAGGCAGGCTTGTAAGGGTACTTCGCGGCAAGGTCCTCGTCGATATCGACGCCGTGGCCCGGGGTTTCGCCGCAATGCAGGTAGCCGTCCGCGAAGCTGTAATCGTGCGGGAAAACCTCGTCGGTTGCCTCGGTATGGCGCATGTATTCCTGAATGCCGAAATTCGGCACCCAAGTGTCGAAATGCAGCGCGGTGCCCATCGTGACGGGCGAGAGGTCGGTCGCGCCGTGGCAGCCGGTGCGCACCTGATACAGCGCGGCAAGGTCGGCGATGCGGCGCAGATGGGTCAGGCCGCCCGCGCCGACGATGGTGGCGCGGATATAGTCGATCAGCTGGTTCTGGATCAGGTCCTTGCAGTCCCAGATCGTGGTGAAGATCTCGCCCACGGCAAGCGGGGTGACCGTATGCTGACGGACCAGCTTGAACGCTTCCTGGTTTTCAGCGGCGGTGCAATCTTCCAGCCAGAACAGCTGGAAAGGTTCGAGCATCTTGCCCAGGTTCGCCGCTTCCTGCGGGGTGTAACGATGATGGCCGTCATGCAGCAGGTGATGGTCGTAGCCGTAAGTATTGCGCAGCTTTTCGAACAGCTTGGGCACGTAGTCCAGCGCCTTGCGCGTATCCCACCCTGTCACCGAAGGCAGCTCCGCATCGGCGGGTTCGTAATGCAGCTTGCCCCGGCCCACTCCATAGGCATCCTTGATGCCCGGCACGCCGGTCTGCGCGCGGATCGCCTTGTAGCCAAGATCGATATACTCGCCCACGGCTTCGACCGTCTCGCCGATATCGCTGCCGTTGGCATGACCATAGACCATCACCTTGTCGCGGCTGCGTCCGCCCCGCAATTGGTACAGCGGCATGCCCGCCATCTTGGCCTTGATATCCCACAGCGCCACGTCGACCGCCGCAATTGCCCGCATTGTCACCGGACCGCGACGCCAGTAGGCGCCGCGATAGAGATACTGCCAGATATCCTCGATCCGGCGCGGATCCTTCCCGATCAGGGCCGGATTGACGTGATCTTCGAGATAGGAAACCACCGAAAGTTCGCGCCCGTTCAGCGTGGCATCGCCGATTCCGTGGACTCCCTGGTCGGTTTCGATCTTGAGCGTCACGAAGTTGCGCCCGGGGCTCGTAACGATGACTTTGGCAGCCTGGATTTGCATGCAGGACCCCGAAAACCAGGCTACTATGGAGCAGTCGCTCCTTGACGCCCGCATTTTGGTCTGTCAATTTTCAAGCAATCGGTAAGTCCAAAAGGTATTCCCAGATGCAGCGCAACATGCGGTCCACGCTGCGGCTCTACAAAGACATTGCGGGAAAATTGATCGCGGCGATCCAGGACGGTCAGTTTCCTGTCGGTGGCCGCCTGCCGGCGGAGCGCGATCTGGCAGAGCAATTCGAAGTCAGCCGCCCGGTCATTCGCGAAGCGATCATTGCGCTCGAGGTGCAGGGTCTGGTCGAAGTACGCGTCGGCTCTGGCGTCTATGTTCTCTCCGCCTGCGAAGCCGAGCAGGATGGCGGGCAGGATGTCTCTGCCATCGAACTGACCGAGGCACGCCTGCTGGTCGAGAGCGAAGTGGCTGCTCTTGCTGCCGCGCAGATCACCGATGCGGAACTGCGCGAGCTGGCGGAACTGGTCGACCGGATCGAAGAAGAGAACAAGACGCCCGATGGCAAGGAAGAGGCGGACGCCGCCTTCCACCTCGCTATCGCCAAGGCCGCGCGCAACAGCGCGCTCTTCGACACGGTGGAGCGTCTGTGGGGCCTTCGCCACACATCGCGCGAGGCGGCGCTGCTGCATGAAAAGGCGCGCCACGCCAACATCAAGCCGATCGTCGATGAACACACGGCCATCCTCACTGCCCTGAGGGCCAGAGACCCGAAGGCCGCGCGCGAAGCGATGCGCGCGCATCTCTCCCAAGTGCTCGAGAGCCTGCTTTTCGCCACCGAACAGCGCGCCGTGGATGAAGCCCGGCGCAATATGCAGGCGCGCCGCGAACGCTTCTCCCGCGTGACGGCCTGAGCGCGCCAGACAACACGGAAATTCCCCATGCCCAAGCTTGAGCTTCACCCCGATCGGCTGTTCCCGGCCGATCCGTCCATCAGGACGATCGCCCGCGATCTGTATAAGTCCGTGCGCGACCTGCCGATCGTCAGCCCGCACGGCCATACGGACCCCTCGTGGTTCGCGCTTGACGAGAGTTTCGGCAACGCGACCGAGCTGTTGCTGGTGCCCGATCACTACGTGCTGCGGATGCTCTATTCGCAGGGCATCGCGATGGAAGACATGGGTGTGGCGCCTGCGGGAAGCGGGGCCGCCGCCGACCCGCGCGAAGCATGGCGCCTGCTGGCCGCGAACTATCACCTTTTCCGCGGTACGCCCTCGCGCATCTGGCTCGACTGGGTGTTCAGCGAGGTCTTCGATCTCGACCAGATGCTGACCGCCGAAACGGCGGACCTTTACTACGACCGTATCACCGACAGCCTGCAGCAGGACGCGTTCCGTCCGCGCGCCCTGTTCGATCGGTTCAATATCGAGGTGATCGCCACCACCGAGGCCCCGCTCGACACGCTGGAACACCACGCGCAGATCCGCGAGAGCGACTGGAACGGGCGCGTCATCACCGCCTACCGGCCCGATCCGGTCATCGACCCCGAGTTCGAAGGCTTCCGCGATAACCTGCGCAAGCTCGGCGAGCTGACCGGCGAGGATTGCACTTCGTGGAAGGGCTATCTCGCCGCGCACCGCCAGCGGCGCGAATTCTTCCGCGAAATGGGCGCGACCTCGACCGATCACGGCCACCCGACCGCGAAGACGGCCGATCTCTCGTCCGGCGAGTGCGAACAGCTGTTCGCGCGGGTGCAGGCCGACGATGTCAGCGCTGCCGATGCCGAGCTGTTCCGCGCGCAGATGCTGACCGAAATGGCGGGGATGAGCCTCGACGACGGGCTGGTGATGCAGATCCACCCCGGCTCTTTCCGCAACCACAATCCGCAGCTCTTCGAACGGTTCGGGCGGGACAAGGGCGCCGATATTCCGGTGCGCACCGAATATGTTCACGCGCTGCAACCGCTGCTGGCGAAGTACGGCAACGACACGCGGCTTTCGGTGATCGTCTTCACGCTCGACGAAACGACCTATGCCCGCGAACTGGCTCCACTGGCCGGGCACTATCCGGTGCTTAAGCTGGGCCCCGCATGGTGGTTCCACGACAGCCCGGAAGGCATGCGCCGCTATCGCCGAATGATCACCGAGACCGCCGGCTTCTACAACACGGTCGGCTTCAACGACGATACGCGCGCGTTCCTCTCGATCCCCGCCCGGCATGATCTGGCGCGGCGGATCGACTGCGGTTTTCTCGCAGAGCTGGTGGCACAGCATCGGCTTGAGGATTGGGAAGCGGGCGAGCTTGCGCAGGACCTTGCGTACAACTTCGCCAAAGCGGCGTACAAGCTGTGAGGCTTTCCGAAGCGAGCAAGGACCGGTTGCCCGGCAACGTCGGCGTACCGGGTTACGACCGGTCCGGCGCACTTCATGCCGTGCATTTCGGTATCGGCGCATTCCACCGCGCGCACCAAGCGGCGTTCACCGATGCCTGCAATCGCGCCGGGAATGAGGCGTGGAGCATCACCGGCGTCTCCATGCGCTCGGCGACGGTTGCGGAGCAGCTCAATCCGCAGGATGGGCTTTATACGCTCACCGTGCGCTCGGACGAAGGCAGCGACACGCGCGTGATCGGTTCGGTCGGCGAAGTGCTGGTCGCCGGGCCCGACCGCGATACGATTGTCGATCGGCTGGCGTCGCCCGAATGCCATCTCGCCACCTTCACCGTGACCGAGAAGGGCTATTGCCGCGCGCCCGACGGATCGCTCGATCTCACGCTGGCGAGCGAGGGCTTCTATCCCATTTTGTGCGAGGCGCTTGTTCGGCGACGCGATGCGGGCCTGCCCGGCCTCTCGCTGCTGAGCTGCGACAACCTTTCGGGCAACGGCAAGCAGCTGGGCCGGCTGATGCGCGAATGGATCGACGCGAAGGCACCGACCTTGCGCGATTGGTTCGCCGAAAATTGCACCACGCCCGATAGCATGGTGGATCGCATCGTGCCTGCCCCCTCCGCCGACGATCTCGACGCGCTGGAGCAGCGCATCGGACTGCGCGACGAAGGTGCCATCTTCACCGAAGGCTTCACCCAGTGGGTGATCGAAGACGACTTCGCGGGCCCGCGCCCTGCATGGGAAAAGCAGGGCGTGCAGGTCGTGGACGACGTTGCACCCTACGAAACCGCCAAGCTGCGCCTGCTAAACGGCGCGCACTCGCTGCTCGCCTATGCCGGACTCGATCATGGGCACACCTACGTGCACCAGGCCATCGCCGATCCGAAGCTTCGCGCGCTGGTGAAGCGCCTGATGCTGGAAGAAGCCGCGCCGACCATCGATGCGGGCGAAGATCAGGACCTTGCGTCCTACGCCGATCAGCTTGTCACGCGATTCGAGAACCCGGCGCTCAATCATCGGCTCGACCAGATCGCGATGGATGGCAGCCAGAAGATCGGCCAGCGCTGGCTTGAGGTACTGGCCGAGCGGAACGACCGCGCCGGCCTGTGCGAAGCGATCCTGACGGGCATCGCCCACTGGCTGCATCATGTGAGCGGGCAGGTGCGTGTCGTCGACGATCCTCGGGCGGACGCGTTGCAAAACGCCTGCGCCGAAGCGTCCGGGGCCGAACTGGTCACAACCATGTTCGGCAAGGCCGGGGTCGTGCAATCACCATGGAGCCCTTCCGATACGGAAACCGCCTTCATTATCGCGCAGCTGCGCGATCTGGCTTGAACCCATGCTGCACCTGAACAGACGGTCCGCCATGCTGGGCGCCGGCGCCTTCGGCATTACCGCCGCTCTGGGCGGCTGCAGCGCGACCGCGCGGCCGCGCGACCGCTGATGGCAGCGGACAGCCAGCCGGAAAGCTACCCGACCGTGCGGGCGCTGCGCTTCTTCGCCAAAGAGCTCGCCCGCCTCACCGAGGGGCGGCTTAAGGTCGACGTCTACCCTTCCGAACAGCTCGGCGGGCAGAGCGACACGCTGGAGCTGGCGCAGTTGGGCGGCATCGATTTCATCCGCATCAACTCCGCGCCGCTCAACGTCCTCGTACCCGAGACGCTCGTCCCATCCCTGCCTTTCCTGTTCCGGTCGATCCCGCACATGCGCGCGGCGATGGACAGGGCGCCGGGCCGTGCAATCCTGTCCGGCCTCACGCAGCACGGCCTTGTCGGCCTCGCGTTCTAAGACAGCGGTGCGCGCTCGATCTATACGGTCGACCGCCCGGTGCGCGAACCGGCAGACATGGCGGGGCTGAAAATCTGGGTGCGAACGTCCGATCTGTTCGTCAGCATGATCGAAGCGATGGGCGGCAATGCCACCCCGATGGCCTATGGAGAAGTGTACCAGGGCATGGTGCAAGGCGTGATCGACGGGGCGGAGAACAACTTCCCGTCTTACGAAAGCTCGCGCCATTTCGAGGTGGCGCCGGTCTACAGCCTCACTCGCCCCGTGATGGCACCCGAAATTCTCGCCATGTCCAAGCGTAGCTGGGATAAGCTCTCCGCCGCCGGCAAGGAAGCGGTGCGCGCAGCCGCGCAGGCTTCGGTCCCCGTCATGACCGCCAACAACGTCACCTATGGCGTGATGCGAGAGCGCATCGGATACTGGAAGTTCTTCCCGGTCGAAAGCGAGTGGGAGGGCGTCATTCCCGTATGGGGTTTCGCCGAGATCGTTGAATCCACCCATCCGGAGGTGCCGGTCGGAGAGCGGATCTACGGCTTCTTCCCCATGGCGAGCCACCTCGTCATGCAGCCGGGAAAGGTCAGCGAAGGCCGTTTCGTCGATGGCGCGGAGCATCGCGCAGGGCTGCCGCCGGTGTACAATTCCTACACCCGTGTCGTCGCAGAGCCCGATTACGATGGCGACCTGGACGATGCGCGCATGGTGCTGTTCCCGCTCTATGCGACATCCTTCTGCATTTACGACTTCATGCAGGACCATGACTGGTACGGGGCCAGACAGGTCGTCGTGCTGAGCGCGTCGTCCAAGACCGCGATCGGGTGCGCCCATGCGATCTCCGCCGATGCGTCTGCGCCCAGGAGCGTCGGCGTCACCTCGCCCCGCAGCGTGGCGTCGGTCGAAAAGCTGGGTCTCTACGACGAGGCCCTGACCTACGACGCGCTGGACAATATCGACGCGAGTATTCCGACCGTCATCATCGACATGTCGGGCGATGGCGGCGTGCTAGGGCGGCTGCACGAGCATCTGAGCGACGCCATGAAGTACACGTCCAACGTCGGCGTCACCCATTACGACGCGAACACCATGCCGCCCGGCTTCATCCGCGAACGCAGCGAAGTGTTCTTTGCGCCCGGCCATATCCAGAAGCGCCGCAAGGAGTGGGGCCCGGGCGTGTTCGAAAAGCGCGCGCACGACTTCTGGAAAGACACCGCGCTGAAATCGCGCGACTGGCTGACGATTCACCGCGAGGAGGGCGATGATGCCGTGAAGTAGGCATGGAGTGCGGTCGCCCTGGGCAAGACCCCGGCGGACGAGGCCTGGGTGGTCGGTTTTTAGCGGGCAGCTGGGATGCAATGCTCTCACGGCCGCTGCGGCGTCATCGGCGAGGGCGAGGATGTTGGCCGCTTTCAAACCCCCAGCCCGTGCGCCCTAGTTTCGGACATTCGTGTCCGCGCCTTGGCCGCCCAGAAGCAGTCATTCGGATTGAAGTGTCCACCGTTGCTCCTTGCCTCGCATACTCTGAACGACAGCTTGCAAAGGCCTGTCTACTATTTGCTCGTGGACGAGATGAATTGGCAGTCCGTCGGGCACCCCAATGACTATTGAGAGGCACAGAGCGAATTCTGGTGATGCCTTTCTGACAAAGCTTAGATCCTTTGATCGTTGGCGTCGGCGAAACGGCTTTCACTGCGATGATCGCCCCGCTCGGCATTGCCTGTCAGCTTAATGGCCAGCGTGAGGAAACCATTGAGACCATCGCGGAAAATGAGCGTCGGAAGCTCAAGGCGGCGAATTCTCAAGGACGCCGTAAAGGTGGCCCGAGAATTGTTTGACTCCGCTCTGGCGCTTTCCACGCCGACCGATCAATTCGGCCCCACTTACGCATATCACCGTCGCTCGTGCGATGCCGCAGAATCAAGGTTAGAGGCGGCCGCCTAGCTCGCTTCTCGAAAGCGCGGAAAATTCTCGCGGAGAATTTGGGCACTCCGGTCTGGCTCCGCGATAAGTGCGTGCTCGATCCTTGACGCCAGTTCGCCAAGGCGATCATCGCCAAACAGCCCAGCGGTTCCGGCAAGCTTGTGCAGCAGTTCCTTCAGTTCCTCCAGTCGAGCTTCGTCGATCAGGTCTACGCCCAGACTTTCTTCGATCGTTGTCAGGACCTTCTGCTTCCGAGCACCGTATTTTTCCAGCAGTGAGGCCGGCATCTGTATGTCGGCAGCGTTGCGCGAAGCAGCGGGTTTGCGCGGGCCCCATCGATCGAGGATTTCGCGCAAACCTTGCAATTTCAGGGGCTTCGCGAGGTGTGCTTGCATGCCGGCCAACAGGCAGGTCCTGATATCCTCTGCGTAGGCATTCGCAGTAATCGCGATGATCGGCAGTTCTTCAGCATTGATCCCTGCAGCCCGCAATCTGCGCGTGGCTTCCAGACCATCAACGACCGGCATCTGGACGTCCATCAGCACCAGATCGAAGCGCTTGCCGCCGTCGCGTGCCGCTATCACTCGCTCAATTGCTTTCTCGCCGTTTTCGGCGATTTCGAGATCGAGCCCGATGCGCTTGCCCATAGCGGTGATCAGCTCCTGGTTGATGTCGTTGTCTTCGGCGACCAGCACGCGCGCAGTGTACCCCGCCTCGACCGGTTCGACGCTCGCATCGCTATCGAAGCTCTGCTCCGGAACGTCCGCCTCGACGAGAGGCAAGGTGACGGTGAAGGTCGTCCCTTCCCCCTCTTTGCTCTCGACCGAGATGGACCCATTCATGAGCTCCACCAGATTTTGGCTGATGCTCAGCCCCAGGCCGGTCCCGCCATATCTGCGTGCAGTCGAGGTCTCTGCCTGTGCGAAACTCTGGAACACGGCATCGATCCGGTCTGCGGGGATCCCGATACCCGTGTCGGAGACGCAAATTCGCAAGACGGGTTTCGATGCGTCTGACACGACGTCGGCACACAGGGAAATGCTTCCCTCGTGCGTGAACTTGACCGCGTTTCCGACCAGGTTGAGTACGACCTGACGCAGCCTGTGCGGATCGCCAACGATGTGGGCGGGAACCTGCTCGGAAACCTCCAGATCCAGTCGGACGCCTTTCTGAGCTGCTAGCGGTTTCAGCAGCCGCACGCAGCTGAGCAGTTTATGCCGAACATCGACCGGCTCGATGGCTATTTGCATCTGCCCCGCTTCGATCTTCGAGATGTCGAGGATATCGTTGAGCAGGCGCATCATCGCTCGTCCCGAATCTGCGATTAACTGCGCGTGCCTCTGCTGACGCTCGGTCAGGTGTTCGGAGAGGAGGATATCGGCAAAGCCGAGAATACCATTCATCGGCGTACGAAGTTCGTGACTCATGTTCGCGAGGAAAGCCGATTTGGCCTTGGCTGCGTCCTCGGCCCGCAGGCGGGCCTCTTTCAGTTCGAATTCCATCTGCTTTCGCTCGGTTATGTCGACCGAGACGCCGATGTAGCCAGTGACCTCGCCATCGGCTTGCCTGATAGGCTGAACGAGCACATCGACCCAGGTTTCTTCCCCGTCTGCGTGCCGCCAGCGAAACTCGCTACGATAGTCTGATGATAGCGCAGTGGCTTTTGCCCAACCTGCAGAGATCCGCTCTGCATCTTCAGGGGTCATGGCGCTCGTCCAGCCACTGTCTTGCGCGTCCTCGAGGGTGAGCCCCGACATGTGGCTCCAGGCAGAATTCACATAAGCGAGCTGATTGTCCGGACCTGTCCGGAAAATGCCGACAGGGGCGGCTTCGGCCAGCAGTCGAAAGCGTTCTTCGCTTTCTCGCAGATGTCGTTCGGCGGTTTTCTGGGGAGTGACATCGCGCAGATTGCCCGCTGTCCCTGCGAAGTTGCCATCTTCGTCGGCGAGGCGCCTGACATTGACCACAATATCATGCCTCGCGCCGGCCGCATCCGTGAAGACTTGTTCCAGCTGGCAATCCAGTAGCTCGCCCGAGGCAATTCTCGGATAGATTTCGCGAGCATCTTCCAGCGATTCAGCAGTCAGCAGCTTGGTGGTTGGCCAGCCAAGGCTTTCCTCGACCGTGTAGCCGGAAAGATCCTCCCACGCGGGGTTGAGAAACACCCATCGGCCTGCTGCGTCCGCCCGAAACACGACGTCGCGCATCCCCAGCAAAATCGACTGCGCCGTGTCCCTGCTCTCGCGCAATTCGCGTCGCATGCCCGCCAGCCCCGCCAGGGCCGATGCGACGGGCAGGGCCATGAAAAAGGTGCTGGCGATGAAGAGCTGCAGGACGATCAGCTTCGTCGACAGGTCGCCTCGGACCAGCATGACAGGACCGTACCCGAACAGGGTCGCAATCCACGCTATGACGGAAATGATCAGCACGGCGACGGCGGTGCCGAGAACCCCGGTACGGAAGGCAGCCACTATCGAGATAGGGCCGACCAGGAAAAGGAAGGGATACCGCGTCTGCGCAAATACCGCGACGGAGACAGCCGACGCGATCGACACGAATATTGCCCATTCCCTCAGCTCTTCGCGGGTTGGTGTGCGGCGATTTCGCCAGGCATCGATCGCGATCAGCATCACCGGTGTGACGACCAGCAAGCCGAGGCCATCCGACACCACCCAGGAGAGCCAGACATCGGCCGAAAAAGTGGAGCCCGGGGAAGCCAGGATGATCGCAGCCGGGCAAGCCGACAAGATCGGAGCAAAGATGCTCGCGGCGACAAGCTTGCACAGATCGGCCAGCTTGCTCATCACGAGCGGTGCGGGGCTAAGATAATGGAGCAGGGCGAGTGCCAGCAGCACCTCCGCCGTATTGGTCAGGCTGAGGCCAATCGCCAATCCGATGCCATCGCCAGCCAGAAGATTGGTAGCGCAGTTCGCCAAGAATGCGGCACCGATGAACTGAATCGATGTCCGCTTGTCGGCCCGCAAAACTGCGGCGAGCACGATCGCATTGGGTATCCACAGAGCCGCGACACGGCCACTGTCGCGCGTCAAACCGATGCCTATCCAGGCGAACAGCCCGAAGGCGAGGGTTAGAATGACGACCACCCAAAGACTGCCTGATAATCGCCGGGCGGACGCACCCTCGTCTGACGGCATTATCGGCGACCTCTCATCAAAATCATTAATTTCATTTGGTTTGGATACTAACAAAACCCTGCTTAAGAAAGCTTGGGCGAGGCTGGCCGAGAACCCGGATTAAGGTGGGCGCATGAGGCCCGGCAGATACTACTCGCTCTTGCGAGCGTGAAGAAAGCGCAGGATCTCGTCGAGCAAACGCGGATTGCCATCGGCCTCGTCGAGCACAAGTTGCCGCTGCGGCGCGGTGAGTCCCGGGTAATCGTTCCTCGCGATCGAGATGAAAGCGGATCGCCCAAATCTGCTTCATGGCGGCAGCAACTGCGATGGTCGGCAGCGCGTTCTCGACCGAGCCCAGCCCCTTCTGAGTGTTGAAGAGATTGACGCTGAAAGAGCCGAGCCAGATGCCGGGCCAGATACCCCGTCCCCGTAAGAGCAGACCGCACAGCGCCACGCCCGATGCCGGCCAGATGATCGTGGCTCGTTGCAGACGGGCGGCTATTGTCCAGAGCGGCCCGACGGGCATCCGACGGGGAAACGACGATCGCCGAGCTCGCCCGCGAGCAAGGCATCAACGCCTCGTGGATCAGCCGGGTCGTGAGGCTCGCCTTCCTGTCGCCGGAGATCGTCGACCGCATCCTCGCCGGGACGCATCCGGCCGCTTTGAACGGCACAACTCTGACTACGGCCAATCAGATCCCCAGATCTTGGAGCGAGCAGGCAATGCGTCTGCGCCCGACCTGATCGGCGGCAATCCAGCGATGCGCAAGGGGTAGCGCGATGCGCTGCCCCTTCTCGTTCCGGCTCGTCGCCGAGTCCGGTGTGGCGAAGTGGCCGCCAGAGAAATCTGGCCGTTTCGGCTAAAAGAGAGCGAGTTGCGAAGTCTTCGACACCGGACAACGTGGCGGAACCCCGCGAGATTGCGGGCTTCAGGGGGGCAGGCCGCAGATCTTGCGAAAATCCCAGACCAGGTGGCGGAGCGGGTGGGATCCGATCTAATTGTCTATTAGACTGATTTCGAAATCGAAATAATAGCCCGCGCCACCGCGAGCCCCCCCACTCATACCCCGCATTCATTTATGAATTTCGGAGCAGATCGATCCTGTATCGGTTCTCATCCCATTTCAGGCTCCGGCTCCAGGGGGAGGCGTCTGCAAAAAGGTTCGAGGCTTCAATCCCGTCTATCGGAAGATAGTTGTGCCCCGTCCAGTTGACCAGAGGACATTCGCCTCCTTTGGGAAGCGAGCGATAGCAAAGGCGCGAGGTGGTTTCGATTTCTGCGGCTGTAAGAAAATACAGGACCTCCGACAGAACGATCAAATCGAATGACCTTCCGGCCACTCCGAGGGAATTTCCCCGAGATAGAACACGACATTACGGCTCGCGGGTATAGGCCGGGCGGGCAGGATTGATCCATTCCGCGCCCGACACGCGCGTTCGTCCCGCGAAGGGTGGTGCACTGAGAATCGAGCCAAGGCCTGGCATGGGCCGTACATCGGAAGCATAGCTGTTCCTCAGCTTGCGGACCGACCTATCGTCCATGGGGGCTTCCGATTTCATCGCTTCGCTGGATCGGGCCAACGGCTGATGCTCCGGCCACGGGTCAAATTACAGAAGCAGAGCATGTGTCTTTCCTTCGCGCCTTGGCATGTCAACCGCTCGCGCGGGACGTTTTAAACGCTAAGGACGAAGGGCGGGATGGTTCCTGGAATAAGCCGCCTTTAGGAAAGGACATCATTTATCAGTTTTACACAGTCGGTACCCAGAGAAATTCCAGCTTGGTGGGGTTTTAGGAACCCCACAAATGTTATTATTCGACGCATTACTGCGATAGCACAAATAATATTCGAGACGGGATGCAACCTAAGGCGAAAGGCTCCGTTGGAGAGGGATTACCCCTCAACCACGGGAGCCTTCAATGCCGAACGAACTCGACCTGTCCAAAGGCGGCGCCAACCATCAGAAGCCTAAGGGCGACGACGATGTGATGACCACCGCGCAAGGTCATCCGATCGCCGACGATCAGAACTGGCTGACTGCCGGCCCGCGCGGGCCCCAGCTGCTCGAAGACCAGATCGCACGCGAGAAAATCTTTCATTTTGACCACGAACGCATTCCCGAGCGTGTGGTTCATGCCCGCGGGTATGGCGTGCATGGTCATTTCGAGCTGAAGAAAGCCATCCCGCAATATTCGCGGGCGCGGATCTTCAATGAAGAGGGTGTGAAGGTGCCCACCTTCACGCGCTTCTCCACGGTGGCGGGCAACAAGGGTTCGCCCGATCTGGCGCGCGACGTGCGCGGCTTCGCGACTAAGTTCTATACGCAGGAGGGTAATTGGGACCTCGTCGGCAACAACATCCCGGTGTTCTTCATCCAGGATGCGATCAAGTTCCCCGACCTGATCCATGCCGCCAAGCCCGCACCCGATCGCGGCTTCCCGCAGGCACAGACTGCGCACGACAATTTCTGGGACTTCATCAGCCTCAGCCCCGAAGCGATGAACATGGTCATGTGGATCATGTCCGACCGCACGATCCCGCGTTCGTTCCGGTTCATGGAAGGCTTCGGCGTCCACACCTTCCGCCTGTTGAACGAGAAGGGTGAGAGCCACTTCGTCAAGTTCCACTGGAAGCCTAAGCTGGGCCTCCAGTCGGTGATCTGGAACGAGGCACTCAAGGTCAACGGGATGGATCCCGATTTCCATCGCCGCGACATGTGGGATGCGATCGATGCGGGCGACTTTCCGCAGTGGGATCTGGGCATTCAGGTGTTCGACGAGGAATTCGCCGAAAAGTTTGATTTCGATGTGCTCGACGCGACCAAGATCATCCCCGAAGAACAGGTCCCGGTCGAAATCATCGGCACGCTGACGCTCGACGCCAATGTCGACAATTTCTTCGCCGAAACCGAGCAGGTCGCCTTCTGTACGCAGAACCTGGTGCCTGGCATCGACCATTCGGACGATCCGCTGCTGCAGGGGCGCAATTTCAGCTATCTCGACACGCAGCTGAAGCGTCTGGGCGGCCCCAACTTCACGCATCTGCCGATCAACGCGCCCAAGTGCCCGGTGCGCCATTTCCAGCAGGATGGTCACATGGCGATGACCAATCCGAAGGGGCGCGTGAACTACGAGCCCAACAGCTGGGGCGACGGCGACGGGGCCGAGGAAGATCGCGGTCCGCGCGCCTGCCCGATGAACGGGTTCCAGAGCTATGAGGCTCCGGTCGAAGGGCCCAAAATGCGCGTGCGCAGCGAAACTTTCGCCGATCACTACAGCCAGGCGCGCCAGTTCTACGTTAGCCAGACCCCGGTCGAGCAGACGCATATGGCCAACGCGCTGACCTTCGAGCTGTCGAAGGTCGGCCGCATGAGCATCCGCAAGCGGATGATCGGCCACCTTCGCCATATCGATGAGGGACTGGCGCAGGAGGTGGCCGACGGGATCGGCCTTCCCGAACTGCCCGAAAAGGTACCGGCGGCGCGCGACCCGATCACCGATCTGGCCGAAAGCCCCGCGCTCTCGATCCTCAAGAACGGGCCCGGCAATTTCAAGGGCCGCAAGCTGGGCATCTATATTGCCGAAGGCGCTGATGCGGATGTGGTGAAGGCGCTGAAGGATGCCGCGACCGGCGCAGGCGGCATGGTCGAGATCGTCGCACCCCATGTGGCCGGTGCCAAGCTGTCCGACGGCACCACGATGGAAGCCGACGAGAAGATCGATGGCGGCCCCTCGGTCACCTACGACGCGGTCGCGGTGGTGATGAGCGAGGCTTCGGCCGATCGCTACGACAAGGACAAGCCGAGCATCGATTTCGTCAACGACGCCTTCGCCCATGCCAAGTTCGTTGCCTACGTCCCGGCGGTGAAGCCGCTCTTCGAAAGCGCGGGCGTGTGGAACTGGATGGACGAAGGCTTCTTCGACGTTTCGGGCGGCAAGGACGCGGCGGACGCCTTCATCGAGAAGTGCGGCGAGCTGCGCTTCTGGGCCCGCGAAAGCGTCAAGCAGGACTGAGTGGGAAGGATACCGACATGAAACATAATCGAGAAATCGGCATCGCAGGTAGCGTCGCGGCCGCCGGAGTCGCGCTGGGGGCGGCCGCCTTCGGCGCGTTCCTCTCCCGCCGGCACGCGGGTGGTGGTGACGACGCCCCCAAATTCGCGCGCCGGAGCAATCATGGTGACCATGCACTGGTCGGTCGGACCGTCACGATCCGCAAACCGGCATCGGACCTCTACGAATTCTGGCGGGACTTTTCGAACCTCCCCGAATTCATGGAAAACGTCGAGAGCATCACCAAGCAGGGCGGTACGAAAAGCCGCGCCACCTGGACGATCAAGGCCCCGGGCGAGACCCATGTCGAACTCAAAACGGAGATCGTCGGCGAGACGGAAAACCAGCGCATTGCATGGGCTTCGGTCGAAGATTCGGACATCGAGACGCGGGGTGAGGTGACCTTCACCCCGGCCCCTGGGGATCGCGGCACGCGGGTGTCGCTGACGATCGAGTACGATGCGCCCGGTGGCGCAGTCGGGCGCGCGATCGCCAAGGCCTTCCTGCGCGAACCCGAAGTGCAGGCCCGCCACGACCTCAAACGATTCAAGATGCTGATGGAAACTGGCGAGATCGCCACGTCCGCGCACCGCAAGAGCGAGACGCGCGAAGCCAAGCAACAGGAGAACACATAATGCGCGCACTAACCTGGCAGGGAACGCACGATGTTCGCGTCGACTCGGTCCCCGACCCCGAAATCATCAACCCGCGCGACGCGATCCTGAAGATTACCTCGACCGCGATCTGTGGTTCCGACCTGCATCTTTATGATGGCGTAATCCCCGGGGTATTGCCCGGCGATGTCCTGGGACATGAGTTCATGGGTGAAGTCGTGGAAACCGGCAAGGACAGCACGCTAAAGAAGGGCCAACGCGTGGTCGTACCCTTCACGATCAGCTGTGGCGGATGCTTTCACTGCAAAATCCAGCAATATTCCGCCTGCGAGAATTCGAACCCGGCGGAAAAGCAGGATATGTCGGCCACGCTCTATGGCCATCCGATGTCCGCGCTGTTCGGATACTCGCACCTCACCGGCGGCTATTCAGGTGGGCAGGCCGAATATGCCCGCGTGCCCTTTTCCGACGTCGGCCCAATCGTCATTCCCGATCACCTCGACGACGATCAGGTGCTGTTCCTGTCCGACATCCTGCCGACCGGCTGGATGGCGGCCGAGAATGCGGATATCCAGCCTGACGATACGGTCGCGGTGTGGGGCTGCGGCCCGGTGGGGCTCTTTTCCATCCAGTCCGCCATCGTCATGGGCGCGAGCAAGGTTATCGCGATCGATCACTATCCGCACCGGCTGGAGCTCGCCAAGCAAATGGGCGCGGAAGTCATCGATTTCCGCAAGACCGAGGTGCGCGAGGCATTGATGGAAATGTCGGGCGGCATCGGCGTCGATGCCGTGATCGACGCGGTCGGCATGGAATCGCACGGCTTCGCGGTCGACAATATGCTCGATATGGTCAAGCAGACCGTCGGCATGGGCGCAGACCGCGCCGCTGCGCTCAAGCAGGCGATCTTGGCGGTTCGGCCCGGCGGGCGCGTCTCGATCCCCGGCGTGTTCGGTGGGATGACCGACAAGTTTCCGCTAGGCGCGCTGATGGAAAAGGGGCTGAAGGTCAATTCGGGCCAGACCCACGTGCAGCGCTACACCAAGCCGCTGCTTGAGAAAATCGAGGACGGCACGCTCGATACCACGTGGCTTATCTCGCACCGGCTGCCGCTGGAAGAAGCCGCGCGCGGCTACAAGAACTTCCGCGAACAACAGGACAGCTGGACCAAGGTTATTCTGAAGCCCGGGATGGAGAAAGGGGCGGCAGCATGAGCAAGAACCCGGTCGAAAGACTTTCTGGCCTGTGCATCGTGACCGGCGCCTCCAGCGGCATCGGGCTCGAATTGGCGAAGCTTGCGGCGAAGGACGGATGCGACCTGCTGCTGGTGGCGGATCGCGATCTGGCCTCCGCCGCCGGTGCCGTACGCGAATGCGGCGCTGCCTCGGTCGAGTATCTCGAGACGGACCTTTCCACCGAGAGCGGTGTCGATGAGTTGATGAACACGATCGGCGATCGCCCGGTCGACGTGCTTATGGCCAATGCGGGCCAGGGCCAGGGCGGCGCTTTCCTCGGCCATTCGTGGAGCGATGTCAAAACCACGATCGATACCAACATCACCGGGACAATTTCGCTGATCCACAAGATCGGTGGCCGTATGGTCCTGCGCGAGGAGGGCCGCATTCTTGTGACCGGTTCCATCGCCGGGAGCATGCCCGGCCCGTTCAACCTGGTATATAATGCGACCAAGGCGTTCATCGACAACTTCTGCGTTGGTCTCGCCAACGAACTGAAGGTGACTCCGGTGGTGATTACGTGCCTCCTGCCCGGGATCACCGAAACGCGCTTTTTCGAGCGCGCGGATATGGAGAACACGGGGCTTGGCCAGTCGAAAAAGGCGGACCCGGCCAAGGTCGCGCGCGATGGTTACGAGGCGCTTCTCAAGGGCGAAACTCAGGAAGTCAGCGGCTTCATGAACAAGCTGCAGGATACGTTCGCAGATATCCTGCCGGACGAACTTGTAGCGAAGATGCACGAGCGGCTGGCGAAGCCTCGACACGCGGCCTAGGCCAAACGGAACGGCTGCCGGGCCAACGCCCGGATGGTCGCTTCCCGGATCGCGCGTAAAGGATGGCGTACGATCGGCTCGAAAGGCGACGCTGCTCCGTCCGCTCCATAGCCCCATCGGCTCGCCCGTTCGATCTGGCTCTGGCTCATGCGGGGAAGGTCATCGTAATCTGCGTTACCATCGCGCAGTGCGACCGCTGTCGGTGCGCCGGGATCGAGACCGAGGAAACCGAACAGCTCAGGCCGCAGGTCGCGTGCCACGAAATCCTCGTACCGGATCACCAATGCCGAATGCAGGTAGGGCAAATCCTGAGCGACGATATCGTACGCGTCGAGCCCGTAGTCTATCAACTCGGACGCGTCATCGACCACCCATTTAGCCAATGCAGCCGCCATGACCGCGGGATGGCGCAGAATGATGATGAACTGGCAGGTCGGGAACAGCTGCTGGTATAATCGCATGCGCGTAAGGTTGACGGGCGATTTTTCGGCCCGCCAGGTGGAGCCTCCGCTGAACCAACGGGCCCAGTCTAACTCGATGCGCTGCTTGGTCTCGCGCGTATCGAACGCGCACCCCTCTATCAAATGCTGCGCAGGGTCGGTCGCAAAGTGACCGGGTCGTCCGTGGAGAGCGGTATGCGGTATGGCACCCTGAAGATAACATCCTTCGTTTTCCGGAACGGGCGCGTTCTCGATGGTCGCAATGTCCGAATGCTCGGCGAGCAATCGCGCCAGCAGGCTCGTCCCGGTCCGATGAAGTCCCGCCACGAAGACGTAACGGCCCGGATAGATGCTCACTTTGCCATTTGCCGTTCGCCCGCTTCCTTGTTTAGCGCCGAACCGACCTCGAGCCCACCTTCGCCGTAGAGGTAGGCTGGGTTGAACCGCGCCATTTCCTTCAGGCGATCGGCATTGAGGATCGTTATTCTTCCGCGACGGAAGTCGACCACTTCGCCCTCGCGCAAATCGCGGACCGAGCGGTTGACGTGGATTTCCGATAACCCGCAAATATGAGCCAGATCCACTTGGGTGAACGGAGTGGTGAAGCCGGACGAGTTGCCCAATCCAACCATGCGCAGGCGATACCAGAGCTCGGTAATGACATGCGCAATCCGGCCCACCGCGCGCAACCTGGCCATCTTTGACAGCCACTCCCGATGGATCGATGCATCCAGCAGGGTTCCGAACCAGAACAGCCGCGCCAGATGCGGCTCGTTCTCGAGCACATCGCGCAGGCGCTCGTGCGGGACGATCCCGAATTGCGTGTAGCCAAGTGCGCAAAGGTCATGATCGAGGCGCTTGAGCGCAAATCCGTGCAGATCGACGAAGTCACCGGGCACCTGCAAGCCGACGATACTGCGGTCGGTTTCATCTTCGATGACGCGGGTCATGAAGCCTTTGATCAGGATGGTGGAGTATTCGCAGAAATCACCCCGCGAGAGAATTTTCGTGTACCCGTTCGTCTCACGCACGTCATCGACCAGGCTTTCGAGAAGCTCCTTCTCCAGCGCGGTCATGGCATGACGCAGGCGGCTTGCCAGAAACCGCCCGGTCATTGGAAACTGCGCGAGCTCTTCGCGCATCGTACCCCTGTCATCCCTCATGGCGTGTTTTACGCGCGTTCGCGCAGCGCGTTCCAACTCCCACACAGGTTAACTTTTGTCCGTCTGTGGGCCCAAGTCGGAAGGCCGGCGGTTCTGGTTGGGATAATCTCTCCGCCGCTGAGGTCTGCCCGTGAAAATCGCCGTCGTCGGTCACATACGCCACCCCATCTCCGCGCCTTTCATGGGCGGTATGGAGTCCCACTGTCATCAACTGACGAGTGCGCTCGAACGGCGCGGGCATGACGTTACCTTGTTCGCTGCGCCCGGCAGCGATGCGCGCCAGCTTTATCCTATCTGCGATGTCCCCTACGAGACCTGTCTACCTTGGCGTGACTGGCATGGATCGGGTCGGCTGCAGAACTTTCAGGACGAAGCTTTTGGCCGGGCGCAACGGGAGATCGAGCACGGTTCATTCGATATCGTGCACAACAATTCGCTTTCGCCAGCGATGATCGAGTGGGGTTTGGCCAGCGGCCATCCCATCGTCACGTCCCAACACGTTCCACCCTTCGCCACGATGAGCGCTGCGGTGGCGCGGGCCCGCAATTCGCACTCCTCGCACTTCACCGTGACATCGAACCACCAGCGTCAGCTGTGGAGCGGGCGTGCGGGCGACAACATGCACGTTGTGCCGAACGGCATTGCGCTGGACGATTGGCACGAAGCACCCGTGCGCTCCGAGTACCTCCTCTGGTTCGGGCGAATAACTCCGACCAAAGGCCTGCGCGAGACCGTGGCTGCCGCCAGGATCGCGGGGGTTAGGCTGAAGATCGTAGGCACCATCGAGGACCGACCCTATTTCGAGGACGATGTCGAGCCATTCCTCGACCACCGTATAACCTACGAAGGCCATTTGGCCGGTAGTGCGTTGGCCGCGATGGTCGCGCAGGCCCGGGCGGCAGTAGTCACGCCCATTTGGGACGAACCCTTTGGCCTCGTCGCGGCGGAGGCGATGGCGGCGGGCGTTCCGGTCATCGCCTTCGATCGTGGCGCGATGCGCGAAGTGCTCGGCGACTGCGGGCAACTTGTTTCTGCTGGAAACGTCGCAGCGCTCGCCCGCACAATGGCGACAGCCGACGACCTTGATGGAGCGCCCTGCCGCGAGAGGGTGCGCACACATTTCTCCGTCGGACGGATGATCGAGCGCTACGAAGCGATCTACGCGCTCGCGATCGCCGGTGCAGGGGTGGCTTCCGGGCCGCCGTCCGCGTCCGGCGAGGCTGCGCGGGCCTCCAGCCAGTCGAGCACGGTAGCGCTGCTCGCATAGGGAGCACTTTCTTGCTGACGGGTCAGTTCGAGGTCGCTTTCGTCAGGCTCGCGCAGCTTACGCCACCCGTCACCGGCTCGTTCCACCAGACCCATCAGGACGAAAGCGCGAAGCCAGTGCTGCATCGTCGGCTCCCCCCACTTCGCAGCGAACCGACGTGCATTCGCGAGCACGCTGTCGAGATGGTGCACCGGCGGCATGTGATGGGGGTGATACTGGTGAAAGGCTTTCGCGCCGAGAACCCACCATATCGGCAGCTCATGTGTCGCCACGGTGCGACCGAAGTCGGTATCTTCGCCGCCATATCCGACGAACCTCTCGTCGAAACCGCCGGTCCGCGTGAAGCTCTCTTTCGTCATTGCGAAGTTGAGCGACCAGAAACAGCGATAGTCGCTGCAAAGAGCATGCGTGCCTTTGGGCGCTCCGGCGCGTTCGGAGTGTTTTACCCCGACCTGCTCGAACCGGGCCTCGTCTATCCCGGGCATGGCGGCTCCATCGGGCAGGTAGGCGACCTCGCCCATCAGCAACCCGCCTAGGCTCTCGGCGTGGCGCGCATAGTCTTCGACGCAGCGCGAAGCAGGGATGCAGTCCACATCGAGAAACACCAGCAGGTCGCCCCTGGCTTCGGCAGCCGCTCGGTTTCGCCCTGCCGCCAGCGGTATGCCATCCGCGCCCAGCATGATCTGCCTGACGGGAAAAGGCGCATCGGGCAGCCGGAAGGGCGCACTCTGCATGACGGCGATCACGAGCTCGTCGGGCAAGCGCGTACTGGCACACAGCCCCCGCACGAGATTGGCGAGATGCTCTTCGCGCCCGAAGGCGAGCGTGCAGACCGAAATGCTCACTGCGTGCTGGCTCCGGAGGTTGCCCGGATGGCCGAGGGAGGTCGGTCGTGCGACCAGAGCCGTGCGATCAGGCCTTCGATCTCGTCGGCCACCTTTCGGTCCGCTCCCCCGCTGACCAACCTGCGCTGGTTTTCGGGTTCGATTCCCGAAGCCGCCTGCCAGTACCCGGCCCATTCCTGCGCGCTGGAAGGCCAGATACGCGCGTGTGCCGCTGCGCCAGCCCGGTCCAGCGCTTCCGCTTTGCAGACCTGTTCTCCGAAGTAGCGCCATTCCGGCACCACGATCCACGGCTTGGCTGCCGCAGCGACGAGGTGGACCGTAGTGTTCCCCGCGCTCGACACGATCCGGTCCGCCGCCGATATCCAGTCCTCTGCGTTCTCCACCCAGCCCAGATGGGTCAGGTTCGCAGGCGGCGTCTCGTGCCATTCGCTCTCGATTTTGCCGAGGGTGACCCATTGCGTGTCGGGCTCGGCCCGCGCGCCTAGCGTCAGAGGTGCCGAGGGCAGACCGCGACCGCCGCCGCCGCCCACGACCACGATATATTCCCTGTTATCCGCCAGCCCTAGCCGACGTCTGGCGGCGGTCTTGTCTCCCAGCCTTGCGGTATCCACGCCAAGGCCGGGTGCGTGAATCGTCTTGGCGCGCTTCCATCCCGGCTCGTTGGGCTGATCGAGCGTGCTGTCATACGGGGCGAGCAATGCCGCGGCGCCGCGATAGGCGGCCACGTGACCGGGATCGTCGCGCAGCCCGTGCTGCAGTACCGCAACGTGTGGAACCGATGCGATCCTCGCAAGCTGCCCCAACTCCGCCGAGACATCCGTGATGAACAGCGTGGGGCGTGCCTCGTCGAACCACCCGACGATCTGTGCGATCGCGTTGGTGATCTGCGGCCATCCGACCGGGGCGCAATGCAGCGTGTCGGGGGTTTCGAGCTCGGCTAGGCTGGGCGGTGAGGGTTTGCCCTCTTCGAAAAGAGAGGGGATCACCCGACATTCGACACCACCGGCCAGTTCGGGGAAGATGTCGTCGCGCGCGCAAAACAGCGTCACCGGGCGGTTCGGCGCGAGCGCGTTGGCGATCGCCGCAGCCCGCTCCGCATGGCCGCGGCCCTGGTGGTGGACAAAGTACCCGACGGGCCCCTGTTCTATGCTCATGCCGCGCTCCTCGAAATGTGCTTTTCGGTCAGCGCGAGCAACCCTTCGAGGACGCCCGCGGAATATGGGCGGGACGCCATGAAGGCGCCCGCGTGATCGCGGCCCTGCTCGATCAGAGCAGGTTCGCTGTTGGCGACGATGATGGGGTTTCGGCATACCCGAACCATATCGGCATCATTGCCGCTATCGCCCGCTACGATCAGGCATTCGTCGGGTAGTCCGAGGCACCTGAGCACATGCCGCGCGGCTTCGCCCTTGCCCGCCCTTGCCGGAAGGATGTCGAGCAGGCGGTGATGGCTGTAAATGACCTTGGCGGGCAGGCTCTCGCGCATCAAGTCGCGTTCGATCTGCCCCGGCAAGGCGGGATCTTCACAAAAATAGCTGCGCTTGAAGCGGCGCTGCTCGATGGGAGGCTGCGGCGGAACGTCCGCGCGCTTGCTCAGCAACCGCTCGATCCGCGACGTGCTCCATCCTCCTGATATGCTGGCATCGTACTCCGTGTCCGCGCGCAGACCGTGCTCGTCGTCCCAATAGATTTCACTGCCGACGGAGGTGATCAGAATGCTGGGCGCTGGCAGGTTCCATTCCAGCAGTAGCCGTCGCGCTTCTGGTAGACTGCGCCCGGTAGCGATGCCGAAGGTAATGTCGGGCCGGGTCTTCAGGTAATCGGTGAGTTCGCGGGCGGAGCGGCGGCACCCGGTGAGCGTGTTGTCGATATCGCAGAGCAGGATCCTGCGCGAACGCGGCATGTCCACCATGCGGGTGGTGCCCTTGCGCAGCGTGCGCAGGATCGCGATGCACTGGTCGGCGTAGCGATCCCACGTGACCTCGCCGATCTTGCGCGCAGCGTTGCGGGCGCATTCGGCGTAGAGTCCGCGATCCGACAGCAGACGATGCAGGCTTGCGCCAAGGGCCGGGGGATCGCCCGGGTTGACCACCAGGCCGTGGCCGATCTCACCCACGATGTCGCTCGGCCCGCCACGGTCGGTCGCCACCACGGGAAGCGCATGGACGGCGGCTTCGAGAATGGTCAGCCCGAACGGTTCGAACATCGCCGGGTTGCAGAAGATGCCACCAGATTTTGCGGCCAGCGCGTAGAGCCCGCGTACGGCTGACGCGTCGTGGTGCCTGGGGTAAGCGACCGATCCGTGCAGGTCGTGCCCATCGATCAGATCGACCAGTTCGCGCATGACAGCGACCTGTTCGCTCTCGCCGCTCTCGACCGAGGTGCGCAGTCCGGGCAGGATGACGAGGTTGGCCATTTCGCGCAGCTGAGGGTGGTCAGCGAAGGCCTGGACCAGCCCGGCGAGGTTCTTCTTGTGAACAGGGCGCGCGATCGCGAGGATGATCGGCCTGCCGGGATTGCGCAGGAAAGGTTCGATCAGGCTGCCTGCGGCCCGTTCGTCCACCAGGCTTGCCCGGGTCTGGTCAATGCCCGGATGGACGCGCCAAATCCGTTCCGGACGGGCGCCGGAATAGGAAGTGACCTGTCGCTCACACTCATCGCGCGAAGATGCGATCACCGCATCCGCCCCTGCTATGGCCCGGTCTTCCTCCGCCAGCCGATCGGCAAAACCGGGTGACACGGCGCACCCGGCGTCAAGCTTATCACGGCCGAGCGAGTGGGGCGTATAGATGACGGGGATCCCGAAAATCTCGCGCACGCGCAGGGCGACATCCGCCGCGTCGGCAAAATGGGCATGGATAGCATCGGGCAACCGGTTGCGCTGATGCAGGTCGGCGATCAGCGCCGTGGCAAACGCGTCGCGATCCGCGGCCAGCGCCTCCTTGGCGAGGTAGCGCCTGTCGCCACTATCAATCCGCGTGATGGTGAGTTTCGGCGCAACGCGTTCGCTCGGTTCCGCGTGGATCGTTCCGAGCCGATCGTCCTCGAACAGCCGCGTCACGATCTCGCACTCGCCTACGTCCCGCCGCCGCGCCATGGCTTTCGCCTCATCCAGGATATAGGTGATATGGCCGCCCGTATCCTCCGTCAGTCCATAGCGTGGCGTGCCCCGCAAACAGCCGCCCAACGCGATATGCATGATGAAAAGTGATTGCATTCAGGGCCATAGCCGATGGGCCCGATATGCGTTCCCCAACCCATCTTTTGACGGGAGCGGGATGCGAGATTTAGCGCCAGTCGCCTTTCGGTTTAGTACCTCCCCTCAAAGACTCGTACGCGGCAACAGACGCATCCCATACCGGAATGGCCGCACAAGTCCTAATTACCGAAGTTGCGAAGTTTTCCGCGGAATAGTGGCCCAGGCATCAGATCGGCGAGAAGAGAACCGGTGGCGGAGCGGGCGGAATTCGATTTGCGCAACGAAATTACTGATAGAAAACGGACAATGACGTCGCATTCCCTCATAATCCCCTGCAATTCCCCGCTCTAAATCCCGCCTCTCTTCTTGTGACAGGCTTAACTTTTCATTACCTGACTATGCGGGGGGATGCTTTCCGCATCAGCTTGTTGGAACGCCCCCAACTGACTTCGATTCCGACCTTCGCAAATTTGCGCATGCGCTCACTCCGCGCAATTTCGCGCCAGTAGCGACAAAGACCTATCTCACACGTCGAGGGGCTCAACAGTCAGGTTGGATCGGCATCTACCCGCGCGGTAATACTTCCGACATTCTCGAAATATGCAGTGGCATCACCGCCAGGCGCGATTTCGTGAACTCCGGTGATCGCACCGCTGGAAATCCACCATCCAGCACGGGGCTCGATCTGGCGTTCGGCAAGATTCTGAATGAGAAAAGTTACAGCTCCGAACGGGCCATCAAGCATCGTCGCCGTCGTGGCCCTGCCTGCTTCCTTGCCATCGATATCGAGCGACACGTCGACTTCATCGAGCATCGGCCAATGCTCCCGATCGATGCGCTGGCCGATCAGGAGGCCGGCATTGTTTCCGTGATCGGAGACCGTCACACAGGGGCCATCAACATTGATCCGGGCATAGGGTGACGAGGCTACCTCTATCCCGATCCGCACATCGTCCACCCAGTCCATCGCCTCCTGACGGTTACGGGGCAAAGGCCCCCCTGTCGGGGCCAATCGGAGCATGAACTCTGCTTCAACTGCAGCAAACCCCCGGTCGAATATCCGGAACACATTGCCATCGCCCATTTCGAACTGGATGGCATCTTCGAAAACCGGGCCGATTAGCCGGTTCGCGCCCAGAGCTTCGCTGGCGGGCGGATTGATCTTGCCCACTTTCCAGCCACCGATCCGGCGCTTCCAAATCGAAAGCGCTTCGTCCTGAATGCGATATGCGGTTGCCAAATCGGCGGGCGGATTACCTGGATAGGTTGAGACGGATTTCCAAGATCGACGGGCTTCAACAAACGCGTGCGCAATCTCTCCCGCTGCGGAATTCATCGGTTTCCCCCTTCGAGAACGGCGTAATTTGCTGGACTTTGACGAAAAAGGAAACCGGTGTCAAAACGATTCCGACTTCCTGCACGCGGATAGGGTGCGGTCAGGCCCTCCACTTCCGCCCCGGTGCGCCTATAGGATGTGCGCAACAATCGAGAAGGGTTTCACGGAATGCCAAAATCCGGTTCGGCACCGACGATCAACGACGTTGCGCGCATTGCAGGCGTGTCGAAGAAGACTGTCAGCAGGGTCATCAATCGCTCGCCGCTGCTCAAGGAAGCGACCCTTCAAAAGGTGCAGAAGGTCATTGCAGAGCTTGGCTATACGCCCAATCCGCAAGCTCGGGCTCTCGCCCTGCGACGCAATTTCCTGCTAGGTTTGCTGCACGACAATCCAAATGCGCAGACCGTACTGAACTTTCAGGAAGGCGTGCTCGACGCGATACGCGATACCGAGTTCGCCCTCGTGGTGCGCCCGGTCGATCGCCATTCGCCAGACATGCTCGAAGATATCCGTAGCTTCCTCGAGCTGCAGAGGCTCTACGGCGTGCTTCTTTTGCCGCCTATCTCCGAGAATGACGAATTGGCGAAACTCTGTCGCGACATGGGTTGCGGTTACGTGAGGATGGGTTCGGCCGCGCTCGACGAAGCCGAGCATCTCGTACAGTCGAACGATCGCGAAATGGTCGAATCCGTGATCGATTATCTGGTTGAGATTGGCCATCGACGGATCGGAATTATCGAGGGGCCGTCGGGATTTCGGTCTGCCGACGAAAGGCGCGTAGGTTTCATGGCGGCGATGAAACGTCACGGCCTGGAGGTGCCGGAAGGTGCCAGCGCGCAAGGCAGTTATCGGTTCAACTCTGGGATCGAGGCAGCGACCAGGCTTCTGGCGGGGGAACCAAAGATAACGGCAATTTTCGCCAGCAACGACGAAATGGCGGCAGGGGCCTATCATGCGGCCAGAGAGCGCGGACTTAAGGTGCCGGAGCAATTATCGATCGTCGGCTTCGACAACTCCCCGATCGCCGCTCATATCTGGCCTCCGATGACGACCGTCGGTTGGCCGATCCGCGAAATGGCCAAGTCCGCCGCGCTGAAATTGATCGATCCCGGGTCCGAGGGTGCGCTGCCATCAACCTTCCCCGCCCGTCTTGTGACCAGGGACTCCGTTGCTCCGCCAACCGAAGGAAGTTGAAGCGCAAGGTTGAAATGCAGTTCCGATTCGGTCTACACACCGTAATGACACCGGTTTCCTCACGTCGAGATCGAGGGCCACTGAAAACGAAACAAGTCTCTACTGAAACGAGGATACTCTATGAAAATCGCGTTGATTAACGAGAATAGCCAAGCTGCGAAGAACGGCATCATTCACGACGCGCTTACGTCCGTTGCCGAGCCCCTTGGCCACGAAGTGCACAATTACGGGATGTACACCGCCGACGACGAGGCGCAGGTGACCTATCCCATGGTCGGCTTGCTGACCGGCATTCTGCTCAATTCGGGCGCTGCCGACTTCGTGGTGACCGGCTGCGGCACTGGCTCGGGCTCGATGCTCGCCGCCAATGCCATGCCGGGCGTGTTCTGCGGGTTGGTGATCGACCCGACCGACGCGTTCCTGTTCGCCCAGATCAATGACGGCAATGCCATCGCCATGCCCTACGCCAAAGGCTTCGGTTGGGCCGCCGAGCTCAATCTTCAGGATTGCTATCGCAAACTTTTCGAAGGTGAAAGCGGCGTCGGCTATCCCAAAGAACGCGCGGCAATCATGAAGAAAAACCGTGGCGTGCTCGCGGATCTGAAATCGAAGACCTGCCATGACATGCTGACGGTTCTGAAGGCCGTGGATCAGGACCTGCTGAAGAGCGCAATCGCGGGCGAGAAATTCTCCGAGCTCTTCTATGCCAACTCGAAAGATGAGAGCATCAGCGATTACCTGCGCGGGCTTTGATTGCGATCGGGAGAATTGATCTATGGCTACCGGAGCATTCGATCTGACCGGAAAGGTCGCGCTCGTTACGGGAGCAAACACGGGCATCGGCCAGGGTATCGCCGTGGCGCTGGCCAAAGCAGGGGCCGATGTGGCGCTTATTGCCCGGCGCGACCCGTCCGAAACACGCGAACTCGTCGAGGCGCAGGGCGTCCGGGCGCATGTCATCATGGCTGATCTATCCTCGATCGAACCGTGCCAGCGGATCGTCGACGAGGCGATTGCCGCACTTGGCCGGATCGACATCCTCGTGAACAATGCTGGAATCATCCGCCGTGCCGACGCACTCGACTTCTCGGAGGAGGACTGGGACGCGGTGATGGAGGTAAACCTCAAGGTCCTGTTCTTCCTCAGCCAGGCGGTCGCCCGCCACATGGTCGGCTGGGCCGGCCAGACGGGTGCGCGCGGCAAGATCATCAACATCGCTTCCATGCTCACCTTCCAAGGTGGCATTCGGGTTCCAAGTTACACTGCCAGCAAGAGCGGTGTGGGCGGGCTGACCAAGCTGATGGCGAACGAATGGGCGCCCAAGGGCATCAACACCAACGCCATCGCCCCGGGCTATATCGCCACCAACAACACGGCCGCGCTTCAGGCAGACGAAACGCGCAACCGCCAGATACTGGAACGCATCCCCGAAGGGCGTTGGGGCGATCCGGCCGATATCGGCGGAGCTGCAGTATTCCTCGCGAGTACGGCGGCGGATTACGTCCAGGGCCATGTTCTGGCAGTCGATGGCGGATGGCTCGCGCGGTGAGCACCGAGCCAGGACCGAGGCCGGTCGTCTGCTTCGGCGAAATGCTGCTGCGCCTGTCGCCGCGCCCCGGTACGCCATTGGCATCGGCGAATTATCTCGAGGTGGCGGTCGGCGGAGCAGAGGCAAATGTAGCGGTCGCACTGGCAAGTCTTGACTGGCCTGCACGCATGGTGACCGCCCTGCCCGACAACCCCTTGGCGCGGCGGGCAATCGGGCAGCTTCGTTTCGCTGGGGTCGATTGCAAGTTTATCGAACAGGGCGAGGGCCGCATCGGCCTCTATTTCTTTGAACCGCCAAGTGGCCCGATCGGCGGGCGGGTAACCTATGATCGTGCGGGAAGCTCGTTCGCGGAAAGTTCGCCAGAGTCGTTCGACTTTAAAGCTGCGCTGAAGGGCGCATCACTATTGCATCTGTCGGGAATTACGCCCGCTCTCGGCCATGCCGGGGTCGAACTGGCGCGCGGAGCGATTGCTGCAGCGAACAATGCCGAAGTGCCCATTTGCTTCGACGGCAATTACCGCGCCAACCTGTGGGACGCGTGGGACAGCGATCCACGCGCAATTCTGACCGAACTGGTCGGCGAAGCGCACATCCTCATCGGCAACCATCGCGACATCTCCCTATTGCTGGGCACGACCTTTTCGGGCGATGGTCCCGACCGTCGGCGTGAAGCCGCCGAGGCCGCGTTCGGCACGTTCCCGAAACTTGAGGTAATAGCTTCGACAGCCCGCCATATGGAAAGCGCAACCGCGAACCGACTGGCGGCACGTGTCGATTTGCGGGAAAGCCACTGGCAAACCGACGAAGTCCGCATCGCACCGATCGTCGATCGCATCGGAACGGGCGATGCATTTGCTGCGGGCGTGCTGCTACGTTGGCTCGAAGATGCCTCGGCTCAGGACATGGCCAAGACCGGGTTGGCTCTGGCGGCGATGAAGCACGGTGTCCCGGGTGACAGCATCGGCGTCACCCGTAACGATCTGGAGACCTTTGATCCGGCCGGGTCCGATGTCAGCAGGTAAGGGAATAACGCGGCGCGGCGCCATCGGCGGTGCGTTGGCCGGCGCTGCGTTTCTGGGTTCGCCCGCAATCGGCGCTGCAGCGGGCCAATCCGATCCGCGTGCATTGAATTATCGTGGTGTCATCGACCGCGGAACTCCCGCCTTCCGGGGCATTCGATATGCCCGCGCGCAGCGGTTCGACAGACCGATCCGCGAGCCTTTGCCTGACAGCGAGACACCTGCCACTCAATTCGGCCCCCTGTGCCCTCAGCGCAATCCCATGACGCCGGAAATCAGCGAGGATTGTCTCTTCCTCAATATCTGGTCGCCGGATCCGCGCCCGGACGTGCGACGCCCAGTGATGGTCTATTTCCATGGCGGCGCTTATAATTGGGGGTCCGTCACAGATCCGATAACGCAAGGCCCTCACCTTGCCGCTGAAGGCGATGTCGTGGTCGTCAGCGTCAACCATCGAATCAACCTGTTCGGTTATGGATGGCTTTCTCCTTTCGGCGAGAGATTTATTCACAGCGGCAATGCCGGACAGCTCGACCTTATCTGCGCACTGGAATGGATACGCGACCATATCGGCGCATTCGGCGGTGACCCGGGCCGGGTAATGGTGTTCGGCCAGTCCGGAGGGGGAGCCAAGATCGCGACCCTCATGGCGATGCCCGAGGCAAGCGGCCTGTTCCATTCCGCGGCCACGATGAGCGGCCAGCAGGTCACCGCACAAGGCCCAAGCAATGCCCTGCAACGCACTCGCGCCTTGATGAGCGAGCTCGGCCTAGGCGAGAACGATGCCGCCGCGCTGTTGACATTGCCGTACGAACGGCTCGTCGAGGGTCTGTCAGCAATCGACCCGGTGCTGGGCGGCGGAATCTATTTCGGCCCCGTGCTCGATATGGTCCATTTGCATCGCCATCCCTTCTGGCCCGATGCGGCTCCGCAGTCGCTGCAACTGCCGATGATTCTAGGCAATACGAGCGACGAGACACGCGCCTTCATCCGGCCGGACGGGCCCGTTGTGCAAGGCCTCGACTGGTCCAACATCGCCCAGCGACTCGCACCGCAGATCAAGATCGACCTGCGACCCGACTGGGTTGTTTCACAGTACCGCTCCCAATTCCCGCAATGGAGCGCGGAAGAAGTATTCTACGCCGCGACGACCGCCGGGCGAAGCTGGCCGGGGCAAGTCATCGAAGCGGACCGGCGTGCGGAAGCAGGCGCTCGGGCGACATGGGTCTACCAGTTGGATCGCGAGAGCCCGCTCGATCCGGGTCGCGGCGCGGCCCATACTGATGATCTGCCCTATGTTTTCGGCACACTGGACGCTCCGGGCAGCTATTCTGGCACCGACAAGCGCGCGCGGGAAATCAGCGAGACGATGATCGCGGCCTTTGCGGGCATGGCGCATAAAGGAAGACCGGGCCTGACGCGCTGGTCGTCTTACGAGCTGCCGTCTCGCGATACGCTGTTTATCGGTCAGGACCGGACCGAGCTACGAAGCGATCCCCGGCAGTGGGAGCGCGAGCTATGGGCCACGGGCCCGTACATCCAACCGGGGAGTTGATACGTGGGCCATCGTCATCTTGTACTTGCGGGTATTGCGGCGTCTTGCCTGGCAAGCCTTGCCTCAGCTCAAACGCAAACTCCGGCCCCGCCTGCCCAAGCCCCAACCGGCTCCATCGAAAGCATCAACAAGATCATCCTGGTTGGCGATTCGACCACTGCAACCGGGAACGGCTGGGGGCCGATGTTCTGCGCCCATCATACCACCCACCCCACCGCCTGCCTGAACCTCGCTCGCAATGGCAGAAGCAGCGGGTCGTTCCGGGCAGAGGGGCTTTGGGACGTCGCCCAGCGCGAAATGCAGGTGGAAGGCTATCGCGAAGTCTTTGTCCTCATCGGATTCGGTCATAATGACCAACCGGGCAAGCCCGGACGATCAACCGATCTCGAAATTGAATTTCCTGAAAACATGCGTCGTTACGTCGAGGAAATCCGTGCGGCCGGAGCAACTCCAATCCTTTTCACCCCGCTTACCCGTCGCCTCTTCGAAGATGGTGAAGTGGTCCGCGATCTGGACCCATGGGCCGACGTAGTGCGCCGGATCGCAGAAGAGACCGGTACGCCGCTGGTCGATCTCAACGAGCGCAGCCGGACGATAGTCCAAGCGCTCGGCCCGTCGGTCCAGAACATGATGGCCGAACGTCCGGCCAGCCCCGAAGTGTCGGCAGCGGCTGCGATAGATGGCGAAACGCTGCCTGCGGAAACGGGGCGCCCCGATCTGCCGGACACGCCCGAGGACCTGCGCATCGCCAAGATGAACTCGCGTTTCGACTACACGCATCTGGGCGAGTACGGGGCCAAGCTTTTCGCATCGGTCGTGGCGGCTGAAGTGGTAAAGGCGGAACCGTCAATCCGTTCGATAATCCGCCCCTGAGCTTGGCTAGTCCTTGCTAGCAACCGGGTAAGAGATGATGATCGAAAGAGGTTCCGTCCCGACCTGCTTGATCCCGACGATGGAGCCTTCATACAGATAGGCCGCCATACCCGGGGCGAGTTCCGCCTCCACTCCGTCTGAGATTACCACCCCGCGACCTGCGGTGACGTAATAGACTTCGTCATGCGAAATCGGATGTTCGCCGACCGCAGCCCCCGGATCCAGGACTCGGCGGCGAAACTCCATTTTGCGCGGTTGCGGAGCAGCGTCGCTAATGCGGTAGGCGGTGGACATTCCGATGGCGCCGTGCGGTGGTGCTTCACGCACCATCACATCGTCTTCGCTCACCACAACCATCGGCGGGACTGTCGCAGAAGGCAGGTCCGCCCCAGCGCAGCTTGCCGAGAGCAGGCCCGCGGCAAGTCCGGCAGACCGCCTCATCTTGCGGTTGACCGCATTGCACGATCGCGCGGCGAGAGATGCTCTTGCGCACTTTCCTTCTGTCCAGGCCAAGATCCTGACTTGGGCGTTAGTGTCGAGAGATCCCATGCGCTCTCGTCAAACCGGGCCGTCGTCGCTTCGAAAGTCGGATAGCCGCCGACCTCATCTTCCGAATCGAGGACTTCGCCCCTCCCCTCGGCGATGAAGAACAGCACGCGCGTCTCCATTTCGCTGCGGTCCCACGGACGCGCGCCAGCAGTCGCGAGCAATGTGGTTTCCACATCCTTGGCAGGCATGATCTCGTAGCCAGACAGGTCAGCCAGCGGTTCGTCCCGCACGACGATCTCGGCATCGGTCACGCCATAGCGGCCGAACATGGGCAATTCGTTGCCGAACCGATCGACCGCGATGTTGTCTCGGCCGTAGTATAACAGATCGCCAACGCCGCCGATCATCAGAAACGGAAGCCCTTCGTCGGTGCTGTTGCCACCACGCATCACGTTGCCGATTGCGGTCAGTTCGCCGTCCACGGGTACGTGCCCTGCCCACTCCAGGTCCATCAGGTTGTAGTGGACCGCGCGCAACTGCGGATCGTAGATCAGATTGTTTATCATCAGCGCCTGCGCGCCGCCCTTGAGCAGAGGCGAGCGCTCCACATTATGGGCCCAGATATTGCGCTCGAACACGATCCCCGTAGCATTGTCGTGGATCAGGGATCCCTTGGAATGCTCGCCCTTGGGATGCGTCGAATCCGCCAAGCCTTCTGCAGCGAGATTGAGCCGGAATACGATGTCACGGCTGGTGCCTTCGCGCCATTCTTCCACCGTATCGCCGGTGAAGCGCGGGCCGGATGCCGACATATTCTCGTCGATCGCCCAGAAGAAACTGTTATTCTCCACCAGTACCCTTTGGGCCGAGCGGGTAGAGAATGCGTCTGCCTCCCACCCGTGGCGCTTGGGGAGCCCGTCGGCGCCGACGACGACGCGCAGGTGCTGCAATTTTACGTCGTGGGTATTGACGTCGATCCCCCCTCGGATGAGCGTGATGCCCGGCGAGGGGGCAGTCTGCCCGGCAATGGTGACGAATGGCTCAGCGATAGCCAGGCTCGATCGTTCAAGATCGATGACACCACCCACCTCGAACACGATGATTCGGGGCCCGGGTGTTGCCAAAGCCTCGGCAAGGCTGCCCGGCCCCTCCTTCTCCAAAGTCGTGACGCGAATTACATCCCCACCGGCACCACCGACGGTCGGATCAGGCGGTTGGGCGCTCGCTGACGTCGAAAATGCTATGAAAAGTGCGAATTTTAGCAACAGTTGCTTCATGACGATATCCTCTCTCCGACAAGCTTCTTGACACCGCGTCAGATGGCATGCAAGAAGATATGACACCGGTTACCAAAAACCGGGTCAGGGAATGCAGGAGTGTCTGAGGCTGTCACGCCGCAACTTCCAGTTGCCGTGCCCTCCTAAAAGACACCGGTGCCATTTGGGAGGAGTTTGAAATGCGTGTTCTTCTGTCTGGAGCAAAATATGCTCTTCTTGCGAGTACCGCGATGGCCATGCCCACGGCGGCTTTCGCGCAAGAAAACGGAACTGGCGACCCGGATGCCGCAACGATAAGCGACGAAGTCGTCGAAGACGAGAACGTCATCATTGTTTCCGGCTTCAGGGAATCCCTCAACGCTGCAGTCCAGGCAAAGCGCGAGGCGGTTGGCCAGGTCGACGTCATCGTGGCGGAAGACATCGGGAAGTTCCCCGATACGAACCTCGCCGAATCGCTCCAGCGCATTCCGGGCGTAGCGATCGAACGCGATGCAGGCGAAGGCCGCCAGATCACCGTTCGCGGGCTCGGTGCGCAGTTCACCAGGGTCCGAGTGAATGGCATGGAGACCATCGCGACCTCGGTCGATGGCGCATCCTCGAACCGCGATCGCGCATTCGATTTCAACGTCTTCGCATCGGAACTGTTCAATTCGATCGTCGTCCACAAGACCGCCTCTTCCCAGCTAGACGAAGGCTCGCTGGGCGCGGTCATCGATCTCAACACGGGTAATCCACTGGCCTATGGCGCGGGCTTGAAGCTCGTCGCCTCAGCGCAGGCCCGGTACAACGACCTCAACGAAGACCTTGCACCGCGCGTTGCCGGGTTGGTTGCATGGAACAATCCTGACGAAACCTTCGGTGCCTCGGCCTCAGTCGCATGGACCAAGTACGAAACTCCCGAGCTTGGCAACAATACTGTTCGCTGGGCGCAGGCCGAGTTCAATTCGGTCGACGGTGTCGACTGTGCCGCCAATCCAGCCGACGCCGGCTGTCTGGAGGTAGCGGACGCGTTCCATCCGCGTATTCCGCGCTACGGCCTGGTCAATCACGAGCGCGAGCGACTTGGTGCGACGGCGGCCATCCAGTTCCGCCCGACCGACAGTACGGACATCGAGATCAGCGGGCTCTATTCGAACTTCAAGGAAGATCGCGACGAATACTGGGGCGAAGTGCTCCTTCGTTCGAACGAAGATACCATCGACGTCACCAATTATCAGATCGATGGGGACAACAACCTCATCAGCGCCGATCTGGAGAACGCATGGATCCGCAACGAACGCTATCACCGCGAGAGCGAAACCGATTTTTACCAGATTTCGGGTCGGCTCGAGCAGCGTTTCGGAGACTTCTTCACTGCTCGCCTCTTGGGAGGATTCTCGGAATCCGACGCTCAAATCCCGGTGGAAACGACGATCATCTTCGATGATCGCGATGGCTCCTATAGCTATGACTACACCGACATGGCCTTCCCCTTGCTGGCGTTTGGAACGGACGTTACCGATCCGACGAACTTCCAGCTCGCCGAGTTTCGCGACCGGCCGAGTATGGTCAATAACAAGTTCCGCACTATCAAACTGGATCTCGAATACGCACCTGTCGATGGGTTACGCATTTCGGCTGGCCCATTCTATCGCAAGTTCGAATTCTTCACGACCAGCGCCCGTCGTGACAGCCAGTACTGTTCGGCCTTCGCGTGTGCTCCTGGCACATACGGCGCACCGGTGACGGCAGATCTGGCCCAACTGTTCGAACTCGGCAATGCCGGACAGCCCAGCGGCAATACCAATGCCTGGATCGTGCCTGATCTCGGCGCGGCAACAGCCTTTCTCGACCTCTATGGCATCCCGGCCGTAACCCGTGAGGGCGATGAGCGCGGCGTTACCGAAGAAGTTAAGGGTGGTTTCTTCCAGACCGATTTCGAACTCGATACGAGCGTTCGTGTGACCGGCAACTTCGGTGTGCGCTACGCCCATACCGACCAGATATCGCAGGGTTTCAACAGCGGGCAGTTCGTTAGCGTCGAGCGGTCTTACGACGATATGTTACCGGCCGTTAACATCAACGTCTTCCCGGCCGACAATTTCATCGTTCGTACCGCCGTGTCGCGGGTCATCACTCGGCCGACCCTCGGTTCGCTGACCCCTGGCGGTTCGGTCGACGAATTCAACTTCCGCATTTCGAGCGGTAATCCATTCCTCGATCCGTATCGTGCGTGGAACTACGACGTTTCGCTCGAATGGTACTTCGCACCCGGAGCGATCATCTCGTTGGCCGGTTTCGTCAAGGATATCGAGAGCTTCCCCGTCTCGAGTTCCACGCAGATCACTTATGCCCAGAGCGGGCTTCCCACGTCGCTGCTGACATCTGGCACGCCTGCGTACGACGCGATCGTCAATGGCACGGATCCCAATCGTCAGTTTGAGTTCCGTGCGGTGGGCAATGGCGAAGGCGCGACGATCAAGGGCGCCGAACTGGGCGTAAACTTGCCGTTTTCCGCCTTCACGTCAGGCATGCTTGCCGACTTCGGTGTTCTCGGAAACCTGACCTACGTCGACAGTAATCAGGATGTTAATTTTGGCGGAACGATCATCGAAACAACGTTCCCCGGCGTCTCGAAGTATTCTGCCAACGGCACGGTGTACTTTGATGACGGCAGGCTCTCGGTCCGCGTTTCCGGTGCCTATCGCAGCGATTACAACACCGGTAACAGCGGCAACGGGAACTTCCTCGAAGGGTTCGGGGAATCCTTCAACCTCGATGCAGCGATCCGTTACAGGGTTACCGACTATCTCGAGCTGACGCTCGACGGTAACAACCTGACCGACGATTACCGCTATCGCTGGACCGACGATCCCACCCGCCGGAACTATGAGAACAACCACTTCGGCCGGATTGTCATGGCTGGTGTTCGCGTAGAACTTTGACACATCGGTTGAACGGGCAGGAGCCTGCGGCATGAGAAGCGATCGAAGATCACTACTCGCCGCAGGCTTCCTGTTGTCAGTCCTGCCAATCGGCCGGGCATCTGGTCAGACACTCCCGCCGGTTGCGCCGGACGAACTTCCGCCCGGTCTGCCGCAGCCGACCGAGACGATCGACCTGTGGCCAGATGGTGCCCCCGGTTTGCCGGACTCACCGCCGGTGGAACGGACCGTAGAGCGATCGAAAGATCGACTGGTCACCGACCGTGCGGTTTTGGGCATCACGACACCCCGCATGGTCGTCTTCCGCCCTGCCCGACCCAATGGTGCAGCCGTGCTGCTGACCCCCGGAGGCGGCTACATGCACGTAGTGGTCGACAAGGAGGGATACGAGATGGGCCGCTGGCTGGCAGCTCGCGGCGTTACCGCCTTCGTGCTTTTCTATCGCCTGCCGGGCGATGGATGGAAGGCCGGCCCCGACGTGGCGTTGAGCGACGCCCAGCGCGCCATGCGCCTGATCCGGCATCGTGCGCGCGACTACGCGATCGAGCCTGAGCGGGTTGCCGCGATGGGCTTTTCGGCCGGGGGGCACTTGTGTGCTGATTTAGCGACACGTTTCGCCTTAAAAACCTATACGCCGGTCGACGCGGCGGACGCGCTTTCGGCGAAACCCTTTTGTGCGGCACCGATCTACCCGGTCATCAGCATGACGCCGGGCGTGGCCCATGCAGGATCGCGCGACTTGCTGATCGGCGCCGATGCGGGCGCAGCCCTCGAAGAAGCGCATTCGCCCGACCGCAATGTGCCCGCGGATGCGCCTCCGTTCTTCCTTCTGCACGCTGAAGACGACGACGCGGTCCCCGTGGAGAACAGCGTGCTTTTGCGCGACGCGCTCAAAGCGCAAGGGATTTCGGTCGAGACGCATCTGTTCGAACATGGCGGCCATGGTTTCGGGCTGCGCAAGGCAATCGGCAAACCGGTGGAAGCTTGGCCCGATCTCTGGCTCGCGTGGGCGCGAACGAGAAGCTTCTTATGAAAATTCATCGCAGGCACATGCTGCTAGGCGCGGGTGCCGCCGGTGTGGGATCGCTGGTGCCCTTTTCCCTCCGCGCGGCCGAGCAGGAGCGTGTCGAGCGATCCGAAGCACGCAGCTATCGCCGAGGCTACGATAACCAGCGCATTCCGGACCAAGGGGACGGTACCTTCCTCAACCCCGTTGTCTCGGGAGATCGGCCCGACCCGGCGATCCTAAAGGACGGCGAAGATTATTACATGACCTTCTCCACCTTCGATGCATATCCCGGACTGACCATCTGGCATTCGCGCGACCTGGTGAACTGGCAGCCGCTTGAAGCGGCGCTTACCCGCAATATCGGGGCTGTGTGGGCCCCCAGCCTCCATAAGGACAAGGGACGTTACCTTCTTTACATTCCGGTGAAGGCACAGCCCGACAACGACATTTTCGTGGCCTGGGCCGACAACATCACCGGGCCGTGGAGCGACCCTGTTCCGCTGGGCCTGCACAAGCATATCGACCCCTGTCACGCAGTCGCGGAAGATGGCAGCCGCTGGCTGTTCCTTTCCGGCGGAGACCGGGTGCGCCTGTCGGACGACAACCTCTCTATCGTGGGCGAGGTCGAACATGTCTACGACCCGTGGCGCTATCCATCCGACTGGATCGTCGAGGGTTTCTCACCCGAAGGTCCGAAAATCCACTTCATCAATGGCTGGTACTACATGATTACCGCAGTCGGCGGGACCGCGGGCCCGCCGACCGGCCACATGGTCATCGCGGCACGATCCCGATCGCTTCATGGACCGTGGGAGCATCATCCTGCTAATCCGCTGGTGCGCACGACCAGTATCGACGAGGCATGGTGGTCGCGCGGCCATGCATCTCTCGTCGAGGCTCCCGACGGCAGTTGGTGGTCGTTCTATCATGGATATGAAAACGGATATTGGACGCTTGGCCGCCAGTGCCTGCTCGATCCGGTCGAGTTCACGCCCGACGGCTGGTTTCGCATGACGGGGGGTGACCTTTCCTCCCCCATCGCAAAGCCTGGCGGAGGAACGGCGGTGCCACACGGCATGGCTCTGTCCGACGATTTCATGGGCCCCCTCGCTCTCGGCAGAAAATGGGCATTCTTCAAGCCGACCGAGGAAGAGGCTGGCCGGATCGAAAGCGGCGATGGCATCTTGCACTTCGCCGGCAAGGGCTCGGCCCCATCCAGCGGGTCGCCGCTCTTGCTGACCGCGGGTGACCGATCATACCGGTTCGAATGCGATGTCGAACTGGCTCCAGGTGGTACTGCCGGTCTTGTCCTGTTCTACGACGACAAACTCTATTGCGGACTGGGCTTCGATAAGGATCGGTTTGTGACGCACCAGTACGGTCGCGAGCGCGCACGCCCCGCGAACCCGCACGGCTCCCGCATGAGGATGCGCGTGACCAATCGGAGGCACATCGTGGTGTACGACACCAGCAGCGACAGCGGGCGCACCTGGCACCGGTTTGACCGGGGTATGGAGGTTTCCGGGTATCACCATAATGTCCGCGGCGATTTTCTCATGCTGCGCCCGGGCCTTTATGCTGCCGGTCCCGGCCAGGCGAAATTTCGCAACTTCAAATTCACAGCGCTGGACGACTGAACGCACCATGGGGACGAGCCGAGAATTCAAGAAGCCAACCGCCCTTCTGTCGAGGAGATCCGTTATGGCCGGATCGCTCGTGATCGGGGCCAGCACGCTGCTTCCTGCGTGCAAACCGGTTATGTCGGGCCTGTTGACCGGGGCGGATGCGCATCCCGGCGATTACCCGACGGTGCGCGCCGTCGAATTCATGGGTCGCTATCTCGACCAGAAGACCGGCGGCAGGCTTGGCATCAAGGTCTTCGCTGGCGGTCAGCTGGGCAGCGAAACCGATACGCTGGAGATCACCAGCTTCGGCGGCATCGACCTCAACCGGGTCAATTTCGCTCCGCTCAACAGCATCGAACCGATGACTTTGCCGTTCTGTCTGCCCTTCGTGTTCGATTCTGTCTCGCACATGCGCCGGGTGGTTGACAGCGAAGTGGGTGACGAGGTGATGGCGTCGCTCGAACCGCACAAGCTCGTCGGCCTGTGCATCTACGATTCCGGGGCGCGCAGCTTCTACAATGTCCGTCGTCCGATCGAAACCCCGCGCGACATGCAGGGCCTCAAGATCCGCGTTCCGGCGTCGGACCTCTATATCTCGATGGTCAATGCGCTCGGTGCCAACGCCGTTCCGATCTCCTTCGGCGAGATCTACCAGTCACTCGCCCAAGGGGTGATCGATGGTGCGGAGAACAACTGGCCGACTTTTGTGGGTGAGCGTCATTACGAAGTGGCCAATTACCTTAGCCTCACGCAGCATCTGCTCACGCCCGAAGCGCTTGTGATGAGCAAGGCCAGTTGGGATCGCCTGCCGCCTGACGACCAGACACTCGTGCGTGAGGCGGCCAAGGCCTCGGTTATCGAAATGAGACGGCTATGGGACGTCCGCGTCGATGAAGCGAAGGCGGCGGTGGCCGCCTCCAGTGTGGAAGTGAACGAAGTCGATACCGAACCCTTCGCGGGCCTCATGCGCCCGGTCTGGGATCAGTTCATTACCACTCCTGCGCAGCAACGTATCGTCCAGCGCATCCTCGAGATGAAGGAAGGGTAATTATGGCTGCTTTCATTTCGCGCATTTTGATTGCGTTCGGCTCGGTCGGATTGCTTGCAATGACGGCTATCATCGGATGGCAGGTTTTCGGTCGCTTCGTGCTCAATTCCAGCCCTTCATGGACCGAGCAGGCATCGCTGATCCTGATGATCTGGTATGTCATGTTTGCAGCGGCTGCCGGCGTCTACGAAGGGTTTCACATTCGCATCGCCCTGCTCGAGGAGAAATTCGGCGAGCGGGCACGGCCTCTATTGCGGGTCGTGGCGACGATCATCGTTATCGTCGGCCTGGTCCTGCTGGTCTACGGTGTCCAGCTTTGCTGGGCCGTCCGTTCTAACGTTGTGCCTTCGCTCGGGATAAGCCGGGCGGTCGCATACATCCCCCTGCCATTATCCGGCGTGCTGATGGCGCTGTTTGCCTTGCCGCAAATGCTCACAGGTCGTCAGCCGGGTCACCACGCGCGCGAAGCGGGAGTTGAATAATGGAACTGCTGGTCCTTTTCGGCGTGCTCTTCCTCCTGCTCATCCTCGGGGTGCCGGTCGCCTTTTCGCTGCTGGCCGCAGCGCTCGCCTGCTTCCTGACGATGGACATACCACCGATCGTCGCGGTGCAGAGAGTGGCTTCGGGCATCAGCGTCTTCACCCTCATGGCAATCCCGTTCTTCATCTTCGCCGGCGATCTCATGTATCGTGCGGGCATCGCCGAACGGCTTGTACGGGTCGCCGATGCAGCAGTTGGCCGTGTCCGGGGCGGCCTTGGCATCGTGGATGTCGGTGCGTCGATGATGTTCGGCGCCGTTTCGGGTTCGGCGATCGCAAGTGCGTCGGCCATCGGATCGACGATGGTCCCGCTGATGAAGGAAAAGGGTTATCCCGGCGACTACGCGGTCAACGTCACCGTCACCGCCGCCATCGTGGGGCTGTTGATCCCGCCGTCGCACAACATGATCATCTACTCCGCCGCATCGGGCATCGGGGTCTCGATCGGCGACCTGTTCCTCGCAGGCGTTATCCCTGGCGTGCTGACCGGCATTATGCTCATGCTGGTTGCCTGGCTCGTCGCACGCAGGCGCAAGCTGCCAACCGGTCGCTTCCCCGGCTGGCGCGAGTTCATCCTCGCAACCGCCTATGCCATCCCCGGTCTCATGACCGCTGTCATAATCATGGGCGGTATCCTGAGCGGTTTTTTCACGCCGACCGAAAGTTCGGCGATCGCCGTGATCTACACGATGCTGATCGGCACCTTCGTTTATCGCAGCCTCGGCTGGAAAGGCATGTGGGAGGCGGCGGCGAAGTCGGTCCGCACGGCATCGATGGTGCTCTTCATCATCGCGGCGGCCACCGCCTTCGGCTTCGCGCTGGCATTGCTTGAGGTACCGGCGTCCTTGGGCGCGCTGATCGGCGTGATGACGGACAATCCGATACTGACCCTGATCATCATCAACCTGATGCTGCTGGCTCTCGGCACATTCATGGACATGGCGCCGCTCATCGTGATTACCACGCCGATCTTCCTGCCAGTGGCGATGGGGGTCGGCATCGATCCGGTCCACTTCGGTATCATCATGATGCTGAACTTGGGCATTGGCCTCGTCACACCGCCGGTCGGGTCGGTTCTGTTCGTGGGGTCTGCCGTGGGTAAGATTGCGGTGACTTCGCTCGTGAAGACGATCTGGCCGTTTTACCTTACTCTGGTCGCAGCGCTGGTTATCATCAGCTTCGTACCCTCGCTGTCGCTCTGGCTGCCGTCGATTTTTGCAGGGTAGTCAAAGCGTGACGCCGCGCTTCCATATGGAAATGACACGGTGACCGGTACGCTCGGCCTGCGTCGGTCGCCCTCCGGCCACCGCATTCAGATAGTCAGCGAAGGCATGATCGATCGCGTCTTTTCCTTCGGTTAGCACACGCCCTGCATCGAAATCGATCCAGCCCGGCTTCGAAGCTGCCAGCCGCGAATTCGACGATACCTTGATGGTCGGCACGGGGAAACCGAGCGGTGTTCCGCGGCCGGTCGTAAACAGAATCATGGTCGCGCCCGCTGCAGCCAGCGCGGTTGAGGAAACGGCGTCGTTCCCCGGCGCTTCGAGCAGGGTCAGGCCTGCGAGCTTGGCGGTCTCGCCGTAATCGATCACATCGACCAACGGTGCCCTTCCGCCCTTCTGCACTGCGCCGAGCGACTTTTCCTCGAGCGTTGTGATCCCGCCAGCGATATTCCCAGGCGAAGGGTTTTCCGAAACAGGTAGGCCCTGCTCAAGAAAATAGCGCTTGAACCGGTTCACCAGTTCGCCCGCAGCGGAGAAGACTTCAGCCGATACGGAACGGGCTAGCAAAGCATCTTCGGCCCCAAACACTTCAGGAATCTCGGTCAGAATCAGTTTCCCGTCCGACGCTGCCAGGCTGTCGCTGAAACGGCCGAGCAAGGGGTTAGCTGTCAGGCCCGAGAGCGCGTCCGATCCTCCACACTTCAGCCCCACCGTCAGCGCGCTCGCTGGCGCTTTCTTACGTTCCAGCGGAGCCAGCATTTCCACCAGCTCCCCGATGATCGCGAGCAATTCCGCACGTTCGTCGCCCGCCTCCTGCGCGCGCATGGTGCGCAATTTGGCACGGCTTCGCGCCGGTACCAGTTCGACCAGATCGTCGAGCTGATTGCTTTCGCACCCCAATCCCACCAGCACGACCGCGCCCGCATTGGGATTGTCGCACAGCGCGGCGAGGATTGCTCTCGTCCCGGAGAGATCGTCGCCCAATTGCGAACACCCATGTGGATGGCCGAACCCCACGATTCCGTCGAGTTTCCCTCGATGAGCTTCGGCAGCTTCCCTCGCCACCATTTCCACCAGCGGGGCAACGCAGCCCACCGTCGGCAGAATCCAGATTTCATTGCGGGTTGCAAATCGCCCATCTTCGCGGCGATACCCCCGCCAATCACCCAGCGACCCGGCCTCGATTTCGCGCGGAGCGGCGGGTTCGAAAGCGCCATAATCGAGCTCACCCGACAATGCTGTAGATAGGTTGTGCGAATGGACGTGCTGACCGGCGCAGATTGCTTGGGTGGCGTGTCCTATTTTCGATCCATAGCGGATCACGTCGGCACCACTCGCATGCTGCCTCAGCGCGAACTTGTGCCCCGCGGGAATGGCATCGACGAGTTGCAGGGATACCCCTGCGAGGGCGACATCTTCTCCTTGGACAAGGTCGCGGATCGCGATTCCCACACTGTCGTCCCGGTGGCAATGCCAGGCACTCGGCACTTGCGTATCGGCTTCAACTGGCTGTGGTATGCTGTTCATGTCCGCCGTGTTTCCCCCGCAGGTGTGGAGAGTTGATTCTTCTGGCCCGGAAGGGCAGAAATCATCTTGTGACACCGGTTACCATCGTTTGCCGCCTGTCTGCAAACGCAACACTCTCCCGCGCCAGCTGGACCGGCAATACAAGGACGTGAAGGATGAACATGCCGCTGCGACTGCATGAAGACCGACTGTTCCCTGCCGATGCAGGGGTTCGGTCCATTGCTCGTACATTGTATGCCGAGGTCGCCGAGCTTCCGATTATCAGCCCGCATGGCCACACCGACCCCGAATGGTTTGCGACCAACGAACCGTTCGGAAATGCGACCGAATTGCTTCTCCACCCCGATCACTACCTTTTCCGCATGCTCTATTCGCAGGGCATCGCGCTGGAAGACCTTGGCATTTCGGGAAGCGGCGCAAACCCTCGCGAATCATGGCGTCTGCTAGCGAAAAACTACCATTTGTTCCGTGCGACGCCGTCACGCATCTGGCTTGACTGGGTGTTTGCGAGCGCGTTCGACATCGAAGTCAGCCTGGATGCTTCGACATCGGATTTCTATTTCGACACGATAACCGAGAAATTGCAGCAGGACGGATTCCGTCCGCGCGCGCTTTTCGACCGCTACGGGCTGGAGGTTCTCGCGACTACGGAAAGCCCTCTCGACACGCTCGCACATCACCAGGCAATTCGTGAAAGCGGCTGGGGCGGCAAAGTCATCACCGCGTATCGACCCGACCCAATCGTCGATCCCGAATTCGAAGGATTTGCCGATAATCTCGTCCGCTTGGGAGAGCTCACCGGCGAGGATACCACGACCTGGTCGGGATATCTCGCGGCCCACCGCAATCGGCGCGACTATTTTGCTGGCTTCGGCGCGACATCGACCGACCATGGTCATCCCACCGCTACAACGGCCAACCTGTCTCACGCAGAGGCACGGGATTTGTTCAACCGCGTAAAGTTCGGCGGTGCGTCCGCTGCGGATTGCGAACTCTTTCGCGGCCACATGCTGACCGAGATGGCCGCAATGAGCATCGACGACGGACTGGTCATGCAGATCCATCCTGGCAGTTTCCGCAATCACAACCTCAAGCTTTTCGAACAGTTCGGCCGAGACAAGGGTGCGGACATTCCGACCCGCACCGATTACGTTCACGCACTGAAACCCCTGCTCAATCGCTTTGGTAACAATGCCGACCTCTCGATCATCCTCTTTACGTTGGACGAGAGTAGCTATGCGCGCGAGCTGGCGCCTTTGGCGGGTCACTACCCTAGCCTCAAGCTGGGGCCCGCTTGGTGGTTTCACGACAGCCCGGAAGGCATGCGGCGCTTCAGGTCCATGACCACCGAAACGGCCGGCTTCTACAACACCGTTGGCTTTAACGACGACACGCGGGCGTTTCTTTCCATCCCGGCGAGGCATGATGTGGCGCGCCGGATCGATTGCGGTTTCCTTGCGCAGATGGTTGCCGAGCACCGCATCGAGGATTGGGAAGCTGCCGAACTGGCGCGCGATCTCGCTTACAACCTCGCCAAGTCGGCCTATCGCCTATGAGGCTTGGCCCGGAATCCCTCCCGATGCTTCCTGCGGTGATTGCCCGGTTCGACTACGACCATGGCGGCGTCGCGCCTCTATTTCTCTGCGGTCTCTTGGCAAGATAAAGCAAGAACCCGCCCCCCGCTGCCACAAGAACCGCATCGATCGCCCAGATCAGAAGGGCCGCCGAGAACCCCGCCATAAGTATGGCGTGGGCCACGCCGAGGACCAGCAACAATGCGCCGGTTGCAGCTTTGCCACACCGGGCGAGGCTGCGGGCCGAGAGTGCGCCGGCCGCAGCAAGCGCGGCCAGACAGACCGCTCCCCACACGGGTATGAGAGCGGTGTATGGCCATACGGGCAGGAGGATCGCACAGAGCGCTGCGACGGCAAGGCCGACGGGCTGGCCCCAGACGACGGCGGCCCATACGCGCTCCCAGCCAGGCGCGGGCCGCCCTTTGTCGCGTCTGCGTACGAGCCAGATTTTCACACCTCCAACCGCAAGATAGGTGAGGCCCAGCCCGAGCAGGCCATAGGCGATTTTGACGATACCACGACCAAACCAGCCAAAATGTAGAGGCCCAAGCGCGCCGAATACCCGCTCCCCAAGCGAAGCTTCTACGATCTTCTTTTCGTAATAGACCTCGCCCCCGCGGGTGATGCCGACACTCGTGACACCGGCGAGCGCCTGTTCGTCGTAGAGGTCGAACACGGCGGCTGCGCCCGCTTCTGTCGGGTGTTCCACGGTAATGCGCTCGAGCGCGCCTTCATCGGGCAAGCGCGCCAGCATCGGCCTTAGGTCGAGCACCGGTGCCTCGGCCGTGTTCTCCGGCGGCTCAGGCGGAGTAAACAGCGCATAGATGCGGCCGGTGTCGCCATCGAACATGGCCATGCCCGGCACACCGACGATGATCGTGGTCAGCCCGAGGAACGCCCCGGTCAGCGAAACGACGAGATGGAAGGGGAGAGCCCACACACCGATACGGTTGTGCAGATCGGCTTCCTGTAGCCGACGCGATCCACCGACGCGAAGGTGAAAGGCGTCCCTTAAAATGCGCGGATGGGCGCACAGGCCGGAGATCAGCGAAGATAGCAGCGCCACGCCGGTCATCCCGACGATGAAGATGCCCCAGGCCGACGGCAAATGCAGGAATATGTGCAGCCGGATTATGAAATCGCTCCAGGCGTTTCTGAGCGGAGCGAGATTTCCCTCGGCATCGGCGACCAGCGAAGCCTGTTCGGCTTCTGCATCTACATAGAGCGAAACGAACGGCTGGTCTGCTGTCGGCATGGCAATGCGGACGTGATGCACCTCCCCCTGCGACTGCGCGACCGCGTTTTCGAGCGCGCGCTGGACGGTTTCGGGCGATGCCTGTGAGACCTGCTCAACCGCAGGGTTCTCCCACACCGCAAATTCGTGAACGAACACCGCCAGTGTGCCCGACAGACACACGACATAGATCGCCGCTGCAAAAGCGAGGCCGAGCGCGCTGTGGCCCTTCAATACGGCCTGCACGAAGGCGGCCGGGATGCGAGCCATCAGCGGTTTTCTCTTGGCGCTCGCCGGTTTTTCCGCGTTCATCCGAAGCCTTTCAGGATCGAGAGGCCGAAGCCCAGTACCGCCACGCCCACCAGGACGGCGGTGGCGCGCAGAATGCGATTATCTGCCAGCGTCCATGCCATTGCTCCGCCCCAGATGACCGGCACCAGCATTCCCCCGATGACCAGCCGCGTATGCTCTGCGCCGCCTGCCCACGTGGACCAGAATATGCCCACCGCCATCGCGGCAATCATGCCGATCGGCCCGGCGAGCAGCCAGCGCAGCGCACTGCGCCACCAGCTCGGCTTGCGATCGAGCGGTTCGGGCGCAAGGCTCTTGCTGCGTCCCGCCCGCCTGGGTTCACGCACCACCATGCCGGTGGCTACCACGGCCAGCACGGCGACCGAGGCGATGGTTAGCCCAATGAAAAGTCCGCGAATGCTGCCGAGCGAGGTCGCGCCAAGCGAGCAGGCGGCTATCAGAAGGAGCCAGCCCACGGCTTTCCAGCCGCGGCCTGCCTGACCGCGCGCGCTCCACGAACGACGCAGCGCAAGCCCGCCGCTGGCAGCAAGGGCGGCCATCGCCACGCAGATGGCTGCCTCGCTCAAAAGCCAGCTTCCAGACCGATGCCGACGATGCGCGGGGCACCGAGAACCGCCTGATTCGCGACCGAGTTCACATACTGGATGTAGTTTTCATCGAGCAGGTTGTTGGCGAAGACGTAGACCATCGCATTGCCGAGGTCGTAACCCAGCTTTGCATTCACCACCGTGCGATCAGAAATGCGCTGCTGATCCTGGTCCACGCCCGTGGTCGAATAGACTTCGCTGCGATAGCTGGCGTTGATATTGCCCATGAAATTGCCGCTGCGGACATTGGCGCCGGCGGCCAGCGTCCATTCGGGAGCATAGGCAAACACGCTGCCAGCGAGATCGGTTGTGGCATTGCCTTGGTCTACCGTGAACTCGTCGAATTCGGTTTGGACGTGCCCCATGGAGGCATACCAGTCGAAGCTGGAATTCACGACATGGGCAAATTCCACCTCGAAGCCGTAGAGATGCGATTTGCCTGCATTGACCGTGTTGAAGTCATAGCTGTTGAGTCCGAAATTGACGTTCACCTGCTGGTCGGTCCAATCGATGTAGAATGCGTTGGCATTCAGGCGCACACCATCGATAGGCTCGGATCGCAAAGAGAACTCGTAGTTCCAGGTGAACTCCGGATCGTAGGGCACTTCGAGCGAGCGCGCCGTGTTGCTGCTCGTCCCGCCCGAGCGATAGCCGCGCTGAACGGTCACGGCAGTGCTGAAGCGCGGCGACCACTCGTAGTCGAGCCCGACCTTCGGCAGAAAGGCATCGAACTCACGCGAGGTCTCGGGCGTCGAATTGCCCGCCTAGTCCACCAACCCTTGAACGCCTGCATTCAGTCCTGCAATGGCCGGGGCCAGCGGGCCGTAATTTGCGGGGTCGGGATAGTTGCCCGCAAACTCGGTGGTTTGCTGCACTTCGATCCTGTGTTCCTCGTGATCGTAACGGAAGCCCGCGATCACAGACAGCCGATCGGTCAGGTATATCGTGGCATCGCCGAACACAGCCATCGTCTTCACATTGTTTGGCGCGAAGCTGGCATAGTCGACCACGATGTTCGGGACGGCCTGCGCATAGAGGTCCACGGCATATTGTGCGGTCGCCTGATCGAGCCCGCCCTGCATAAGCAGGCCCACCGCGGTCTCGATCGGCAGCGGCACCAGCGTGCGGCTGTCGGTTTGGATCACCTGGTCGCGGTTGTAATAGAAGGCACCCAGCAATCCGCTGAACCAGTCGCCATCATAGGCAAGCCGCAATTCCTGCGTGAAGGTCTCGTAATCGCGATCCTGCAGGCCGAATGCCCGGTCCTCGGCGGTGCCGTCGCCGTCATACTGCCCGTCCTCGGCCACGTCGTTCCACGAGGTCACGCTGGTCAAAGTCAAGGCCGGGTCGATTTCATAGCTCAACTCGGCGCTGGCGATTTCGACATTGGACTTGATGAAGTTCGCGACATTGGACCGGTTTACCCGGTTGTCGAAGAAACCCGGCTCGGCGAGATCGGCATAGATATAGTAGTAGCCGCCGTCGCGCTCGTAATGCGTGTAGCCCAGCTTCGCTTCGAATCCGGGCAGTGCTTTGGGCTGCCAGAGAAGCTTCCCGCGCAGGTTCACTGCGGACAGATCATCTTCATAGGCGTCGCGCGTCGGGTTGTAGATGATCCCGCGTTCGTCGCGGTAATCGGCGCTTACACGGAAGGCGAGTTCGTCGTCGACGATCGGCCCGCCGACCGCTGCGGAGACCTGATAGGCCTCTTCCAGTGTGGCGCGAACCTGTGCCCGGCCATCCCAGTAGAACTGCGGATCGCGGGTACGGACATGGACTGCACCTGCCAGAGCATTGAGGCCCTGCAGCGTCGATTGCGGCCCGCGGAATATTTCCACCTGAGAAACGTCCCAGGTGTCGGTCGGCGCGGCGTGCAGCACGGTGGTGGGCATCGGCGCGCCGTCGATATAAACAGTGGCGAGCGCACCATTGCCGCCTCCGCTCACGCCGCGATTGCTCATACCGCGGATGGTGAAGCCGTAAGAGCCGTAGGTTTCCGACACGTTGGCCGTACGGTTGTATATCTCCTGCAGCGTCTGGATGTTCTGCTCTTCGATCTGCTCTGCAGTGGTGACTGATACGCTGGCGACAGTCTCCTGCAGCGTGCGGTCGATTTTCTCGCCTGTCACGATGATCGTACCGGCCGGAGGTGCCGTGGGGTCGCCTTCGGTCTCGACTGTGTCACCGGCCTCCTGTGCAAGAGAGACGGACGGCGCGAGCACCAACAAACTCGCCGAAGCGAGCAGAACATTGCGTTTCATAGAGAACCCCTTTCGGCGGCGCGCTACTGCGAATGCGTTTGCGAGTCAATCGCAATAGAACCTCTGTCGAGAACTTATAACGCCTGGCTCTGGGCACACCGGGTAGTTCAACCCGGCCTCGGCTCCGCCAATTGGAAAAGGGATCAATCTCTCACGGAAATCTCGGGCCTGAGCGTCGGGAAGCTTCAAGGCAGCAGCGATCGAACGCAGGACTCCTGCGAGTCTGCCCAACGCATCGGACCTTGCAACAGTGGTGGCCACAACCGACCTGATCGCCATCGTGCCGCTACGCTATGCAGAACTTATCGCACCCATTTTCCGCCTCAGAATTCTGCCGGTCCCGTTCCACTATCCCACGACGAAGGTGTTCCTCCGATGGGCAGAAGACCGGCACGACGATCCGGGCGTACGCTGGCTGAGGGATACGATCCGCTCGATCTTCTCGACGTAAGGATCGGGTACCTTGAAGCCAATACGATCAAAGTAGCGAAAGCGATGTCTGCGCGCCGTTTAGCTAATGGCGGGGCGCTGAAACGGGGGCTCGCGAAGATATCTCCGAGCATCCCTCAAACATAAGACATCGTCAGAAGGGAATACTGATCGGAGACACCCCAAATGCCGCACTCCTTTCCGAAGACGAAGACTGTTTTTTATTTATTTTAGCAGTGCTTCCCTTTTCCCCTCGCTTGTCGAAGGTATTAATTACTGGTGCGCGCTGGACGATGTTCCGCGGGAGCATATAGAAACCGACCGGTGTGCCGCGCTTCGAACGATTGAGTGCGAAACATGGTGGACCATGGGTTCACCGGTCTGTGCTGCGGATCGCCCTGCTTTCGGACAACCGCTTTGGGGCTATTCGCTAATGATAACGGATCGACTGCTCAGACAAACCGTCTCTAGTCACTGGAACTGAGACGCATTGCATAGAGCTCGCTCTTTCGGGAAGCGGCCAGATAGCTAGCGGCCGGAAGCGAACGAGCATCGGATTGTGGACGCAAGAAGATAGGCTCACAATTCTATCATTTTGGATTGGGGCCGCCGTCATCTTCGTCATTTCGATTCGAATGGCGGCCCCCAATGTTCCTTCACCAGAGCACCAATTATCATGCCCGATCTGCGTATCGTCAGTCTGGTTTTCGCTTGCTCGCCATGCGGTCGTCGTCAGCTAACCAGCGACCAGCCGCCCTCGCCATCGGGTTCGAGCAGGGTCAGGGTGCGATAGTCGATGTCCTCGTAGGCATCCTGCCCCCTGTAGAGATACCAGGAATGACCCTGAAACACCCTCCACAGGCTCGCATCGTCGCCATATCCATAAGGACCGCACAATTGCGCGGGCGGCTGATCCTGCGGCTGGCGGGCGCGCATCGCCGCGCTCACGTCGACTACGTAACCGTCGGCGACATCGTCTATCTTGCGAGCCTTGCAGCTCCTGGGCACTTCGCGCTGGAGGCCATAGAGCGCTCGATGCTGAACGTCCTTCGCCGGTCCATCCTTGAACAACATCATGACATCAGCGTAGCGGATCGGTTCGTCGAGCTTGCCGAACGCGCTGCCATCCTCGTGATAGGCGGTCTCGATGAGTTCGAGGCTGGCCATATGGGCACCCGCACTTCCAAGCAGGCGCGAGGTGCGGCCGCTGCATTGCGCGGCGCGATAAAGCACCAGCATGTCTGCCATCCAGGCCTCGCTCAGCGCCCATTCGCAGGAGCTCGACGCCAGTTCAGGCTCCGGCCCCTCGACAACGTTGAGGTAGGCCGTAGCCGCTTCCGGGCATAGGCCGCTTAGCGGCAGACGGAGGCCGTCGCTCCGGCAAGGGGGCATGCGATCCTCGGTCTCCTGCGCGTAATTCATGGCCATGTCGTAACATTGGTCTAGCGAGCGCAGCAGGACCTCGCCCGTGCCGATGGGGAATGCCATCTGCACTTCGTCCGTGCCCGTGCGGTTGCCCGGATTACTGACCTCGAAGACGATCTCATCGGCGGTGTAAATTTCGCCGAATGCACCATTCAGCTCTTCCTTGGTAGAAAACGCACTCAGCCAATCGTCATTGGGAAACGCGGGGTCCTTGACGAAGCGGCCCATTTCTTCGGTCGCAGTAGGCGTCTTAGAATCGAACCAGAAGGCCAGCGGATATTCGCCATCCTCTCCGAAACTGTCCCTGCTGAAACCGTTCACGCCGAATACGTAGCCATCCGCCACGCGCTCGATGCGGACCGCGTCGTAGGAGCCGGGCAGGCTGGCGACCGCGGCACAGCTGAGCCCGAACGCGTCCGACCCCGTCTGGTAGATGCTCCAGGGACCGTACTGCGCATAGGCCGCCGTGCCCTCGACGAACTCGGGCTGCACATCCGGCGACGCCTGGGCGCTGCAGGAGACCGCACCGAGGGTGGCGATGCTCGCGATGAATGCATTTGCGATCGTATTTCTCATCGAATGTACTCCTGCAGCGGCCCGGCGGGCCCTCAGAATTTCTTGGCGTAGGCGCAGACCTTCAGCAGGTCGCCGTTCCAGCAGGCGTCCTTCGTGCTGGCACGGCTTACCTGGCCGCCGGTCTGCAATTCGCCGTCGGTGTCGCGGAAGGACATCATTGCGATTTTCTTGGTGTCCGCCTCCACGATCACCTCCTCGAACTGCGACGTCATCGGGTAGCCGTCGGCCCGCGAGACCATGAAACTCGCGCCGCCGAAGCCGTCGAAAAGGCAAGGACCACTGTAGGTGTAGCCTTCAATCGTCACGTCGCAGTTGGCGTTCACGCCGTTGGCGAGCTCGTCTGCGGTCGGCATGCGATACTTGCCGTTGCCCGTGGGCGCGGAGGCGACCTTCGGCGCCTTGCCGGGCGATGCGTTTTGCGCCGGCGGTGTTGCCGTTGCTGCCGCGTCGTCGGGCGATCCGGACGCCGCCATTTCGGCCTTCATCGCAGCGGTTTCCGCCTTCGCAGCGGCGGCTTCGGCCTTGGCGGTTGCGAGTTCGCTGCTGTCGTCGGCGCTCGCATCGCCGCACCCGTAAAGGATGAACGCGCAGGAAATCGTGCAAAGGAACCGCTTCATGATGGCCTCCAGGAGATTGGGAAAAGGTCGTTCGTATGGTGAAATGAGACGGAAATCCGGCCCGCCAGTCGCCCGTGCGATCTTGATCGGGCCGGAAGCAATCCGACTACGCTCGGTCAGGAATTGGGCGTGATCGTGCAGGTGCCGGTGACGCCGTTATTCGCGTCTGCACTGATGCGCAGCAGGGTGCACTCCCCCGTGCCGACCACGTAATCGCCGGTATAGAGGATCAGCCCGCTGCGGTTGCCGCTCGTCTCGTTCTTGCCGATCGCAACAAAGTATTGGGCATTCACTCCGTCCGAATGCTGGAGCCAGGTGCCGATGACGCGGCCGTTATACGAGACGGTGAAATCGCCGTTCAGATCGTAGGTGTTGGTGAAGTTGGGCGAGGTAATCCCCCATTTCACACCATTGCTGTTATACATGTTGGTCCGGTTGGACTGGGCCAGCGCGGTGGTGCCTGCGACGAGCGCGGCGGACGCGATTACACCTGCGAAAATTGCTTTCCTGTTCATTTGGTCACTCCTCAAAAAAGGGGGTTGCTACGAAAGTCTTCACGCATTCGGGCGGGGGTCTGGGTTGAGACAATCTGCCCCGCCGAATCTCCTATTCCACCTGAATCCAGCGCCCATCCGTGCCTTTGGCCAAGAGGGTGAAAGAGGCGGGATCGACCTGCCAGACGTCCTGCCCCAACTGGAAAAACCAGCTGCGACCCTGAAACACCCGCCAGAAGGCGGCCTCATCCTCGTTCAGGCCGAAAGGGCCGCAGGCCGACCGCGGTTCGTCGGGCGGCGCCTCGGCTGCTTCCGACGCACTTACGTCCACGACCAGCGCGTCTTCGGGCCATCCCTCGATCCAAATATTGCGGACCGAACATGCCTGCTGTTGCCCGGGATCGTCGATTGCGTCGCGCGCGATCCGCAAGAGCGTGGCGGTCCGGTCGCTGCTGTCGCTTCCGGCAACGCGGGCGAGAACCTGGCCCTTCATGGCGTTTTCGGCATCGCCGTAGGCGACGCTATCGTAGGCAAGGCTCGCCATCCCTGCTCCTTCGGCGAAGGCAAGCCGGGTGGTCTTGTCGCCGCACCGTGTCGCGCGATAGAACAGGGCCTCGTCCTCGAAGCGGGTTTCCTGCACGATCCACCCGCAGCCATCCGGCGCATCGGGCGGGTCGCCTGCAGAGGGGTTCAGGTATGCGCTTGCGGCCCCTGCACAGATGCCGGTGATCGGTAGTCGATCACCCCCGCCCGGGCAGGTTGCTCCGGTTTTTTCGGCCTCGGGGCCCCCCGCAGCCGGTTCACGGGTGGAGCCGCCTCCGCACGCCGACAGAGACAGCACGAAGGCTGCAGGCACCGTAATGGCGATCCAGTTCCGCACAGCCTTGTAGTCCTCCGCTTCCGTGTCGCCACATCAGCCTAGGTCGAGCGGAAATTTAGGGAACTGGTAGGTCTGCTAGGGTGCGCCGCCACGACAATCGCGCGCGTGGCGCCCGTTTCGGCGCTAGAGATCGAATTCGTCGACCAGCTGTTCGCGCACCGCGATGGCAGCGGCTTCGGCGCGGTTGGATACACCAAGCTTGGCGAGAATCGCGCCGACATGGTAATTCGCCGTCGACGCCGAAAAACCAAGATAATTTGCGATTTCGGCGTTGGTGAAACCTTTTGCCAGCAGGACGAGAACACGGCGCTGCTGGCCGGTGAGCGAGCCTGAGAGGTTGGGGCCCCGATCGCTCTTCACAGACTTCCCCTGCACCATGGCCACCTCGCCTTTCACGACCTTGCGCACCGCATCGATCAGCTCGTCGTAGGTAACGGACTTTGGAAGGTGCGCGGAGGCGCCGCTCGCGATCATGCTGGCCACCATGTGGCTTTCCGCGAAAGTGCTGAGCCCGATAATGCGGGTCTCGGGATGCGATCTGTGGATCGCTTCGGTCGCGGCAAGGCCGCCCATGCCCTCCATCCGCAGATCCATCAGCACGATGTCCGGCAACAGTTTTCCGCACAACTCCAGCGCTCTCTCGCCGTTCTCCGCCTCACCGACGATCTCGACCTCGGGCGCGTTCGCCAGAAGCTGGGCGATGCCCCTTCGCACCATCAGATGGTCGTCGACGACCAGGATCCGAATCTTTGTGTCCATCGCCTTATCGAAACCAGATCATGGTCACTCGGCAACCCTGTTGTGGCGCGCTGTCGATTTCGAGTGTGGCCCCGATCGTAGCCGCGCGGTCGCGCATGATCGAAAGCCCCAGCCTTTCGCGCCGGCCTCCGGCGGTCGGATCGAAGCCGCGTCCGGCGTCGCTGACGCTTAGGAGCGCGCGGTCTTCCATCGCGTCGAAGACCAGTTCCACCTCGCTGACACCGCTGTGCTTTAGCACGTTGTTCAGCGATTCCTGGGCCACGCGGTAAAACATCGCGATCACTTCAGGCGGCAGCAGTGCCGTTTCGTGGATGTCGCACTCGACCTTCAGCGCGTGAAGCCTGGTGAAGCTCTCCACCAGCTCGCTGAGGCGGTGGGTGAGCGACCCTTGTTCGCCTTCGTCGCGCAATTCGGACAGCAGGTGCCGCATTTCGCTCAGCGCGTGACGGTTGAGTCGCGCAACCTGCTCGGCCGCCTCGCGATCGGAAGGCGCCAGCTGGTGCAGGCGCGTCGGAAGGGCGCTTGCATGCAGGGCGGCCGATGCCAGGGTTTGCGCGATGGCATCGTGCAGATCGGCCGACAGCCGGGCGCGCTCTTCCAGCTTGGTGCTCTGGATGGTCATGTCGGCAATTTCCGATACGCGGTCGGCCACACGGTCTTCCAGCCGCCGGGTCAATGCGGTCTGCTCGCGCGCCAGCGCATTGAAGGATTCGATCAGGAAGCCGATCTCGTCACTGAAGGCGACGGGAACCTGCGTATCGCTATCCCCCTCTCGATAGCGCCGAATGCCGTTCATAAGACGTTCCAGCGGAGCGAGAAGGAAACTGCGGAAGATCAATGGCAGGCCGATCAGCGCGGCGAGCGCGGTCAGCAGGATGAATAGCACGAAAGGGGCGAACAGCCGGTCCTGATGGACCATGAAGATCCGGTAATGATCCCGGAGCAGTGCAGAGCCGGCATCGGTTTGCCTGCCGGGCGTTATCCCGATCAACCATGGGGCCTCCAGTGGGCTTAGCATGGCAAATCGCGGCGCTTGCGGCACATCCAGAAACTGCATCGCTATGCGACCGTCGGAATGCAAAATGGTCTGAATCCGGTAGCAGCGGCTCATATCCTTCTGGTCGCAACGGTCACGTCGGGTCACCACCAGCCGTTCGTCATCAATGACGGCGGTGATCTGCGTCCCGGACTCGGGCAGCTCGACCAGCATCGGGTAAATGGCGGGCTGGCTGCCGTCGTCGAAAGCCGCATCGACCGGGTGCGGCACCCGCCCGAATGCAATCGTGCCGAGCGCACCCACGTAAACATGATCGTACATGCGTCCGTAGAAAGGAAAGTCGAACGGCAGGTCGATCCGTTCGCCATCGCTGGCGAGGACGGGGCCCCTCACGCGTTCCGGAAGGAAGACCGTGGGCTGCGCCGCGTAGCCCCGATCGCCGCCGCGCGGGACGAACAGCAGTGCATCACCCGATGAGGGCAGGTCAGGCGCCCGGAACTGCTCCTGATAGGCAGGGGCGACGACCCAGGCGGCTCCGTTGACCGCAGCGAGCAGGACCGCAAAACCGATAATGGTGAGCTTGAACAAGAACGTCGTGCGTTCGGGTAGGTAGCCGACCAGCACGAGCGTCAGGCCGACCAGTTGCAACAGGACCAGCCAGCAGATCAGGATGTCGAAAGGAAAGTTGGAGAGACTTTCGTCGGGAAAAAACAGCGCGGCCGTATGGAGGATGGGAAGAACCGTCAAAAACAGGAATGCCCGCGCCACCTTCGCCTCGCGCGATGGCGCAGGCCGCCAGAGCAGGGCGAGCCTGGACAGCAACCGCTTCCGCGTGTCTCGCTGCGAGTCGATCGGCTGCGCCGCTCTCAGCTGGCGCCAGAACACGATTGCCGCCCAGATCATCCCGAGATGCATCCAGCCGGCAAGCCACTGCGGACGCCACCATGCTTCCCGCGCGATCATGGCGATGTCCGCCCGAACGGCGATCGCCGTTTCCGCGGCGATCAGCCCCGCCAGGAAAAACGTCACGACCTGCATTTCGCGCCGGACGCCGCGAAGGGGTTTGGGGAACAGGTAGGCGAGCGCGATCATCGCTAACGGCGCGATGGCTCCGAAAGGACGGGCCCATGGCATGGCAAGTGTCGCCAGTCCGCCCGGATCCGACCAAGGCATCGCATAGCTCAACCAGCCACCACCCGTCAGTACCCGCAACATGGACGTAAACAGCGCGGGCACCAGCGACAGCATGAGGATGGCAAGCAGCCAGGTCGCCGGCTCAAAGCGATCCTGCCTGGAATTCGCAAATGCCCGCCGCAACAGGTAGGTCGCCAGCACCACCGCGAGCAGCAGCTGGCTGAGGTAACTGATTGCGGCTGGATTCCAGAGTAACGAGGGATCCGCTGTGTCGGCCGTCACCCAGTTCATTGCTCCACACGCCGCCCCGTTATTGTCTGCGGCCAAATCTAGCTCGAAATCACCACTGCACCAATTCGATATTGCAGCTAATCCTCGGCGGCAGGGTCATGCATTCGCGACCGGAAAGCTCGACACCTTCGGTCGGCCGATGGGCGGTGGCCAGGTAGTCTCGATCCTAGTGGCGCACTGGGAGCTCGACGATCCGCTGCCTCGCTTTGCAACCGGCGCATTCAACCTTGAGCGATGGTAGGATAATTCGGCGGAAGCCACTCACCACATCTTTGTAAATGCGAAGCAGTTTGATCGCTGACTTTTTTCGTTGCAGCAGCCCGGGCCCCCGACAAATCGGCAGGTTGAAGGGTTCGTCGACCCGCACAACGGGAAGGTCTACGATGGACAGCACGAAGCGATCGTCGAGCGCGCCTTGTGGGACAAGGTCCAAGCCAGCCTCGCTGATAATCGGCAAGGTCAACAGCATGGGAGCCGCGCGATCTGCAGCACGGCGAAGCGAGCGAAGTCGGCTTGCGGATACCGGCGAAGGAACTTGAGCGCGCGGTTACGAAGAGGTTGGGCGAAGCGCGAAGGTACGTTCGATCCGCCAGACACCGAGTCCGGTGTGGCGAAAAGGCCTCCAGAGAAATCCCGCGAAAATCGGCAAATGTCCGCCGTTGAGCGCTTCTCTCGCACCGGAAAGATACGCGAAAGGGCGCGAAATTGCGCTCGTCTCGGAGACATTTATCTCACTTTCCCGTATACTTGGACTGGATGGCGGAGCGGGAGGGATTCGATTTATTAGTTTAAGTCGCTCATGTTACGATATTTTCAATTCTCCCCTTCGCCTGCCACCCCCACAGATACCCCGAGAATTTGCCAAGAATTTTATCGCGACATCGCGACTTGCTGTAACCAACACCGTCAAGCTCCATCGGCACCTGTTCCTAGCATAGGCATTGCATTCGGCTTGCCCCCGCAAACATCGAAAAACGATCGCTATTTGCCTCGATGGCGGTCGTATCGACTGAGAGGGCGAATGGCCGAAAGCAGTCGCGTGCTTGCTCCTAAGGGGAGGGCCAGCTCCCTTGGTTGCGATCATCCCGATCCCCGCATAATATCGTTTCAACCGGGGGCACACCAATAGGGCGGCAAATTCCGTGGAGCCCATAGCTCGACAGCTACCCCTGATTGTGGATGGATAGGCCAACGTTGCCTGATGGGCATTGGACATCGGTTTCGCGACGGCTTTAATCCTCGATATGGAGGGGAAGCCGATGAGCGAATTCGACATTACATTCGAACTGTTTACCTTGCTTCTCGGCCTCACCATGGCCGAGGTGCTGGCGGGCTATGCCCGCGCCTACAAACTGCGCAGCAGGATCCGTCACGATCGTCTCGCGCCGAGCGACACCGACGCAAACGGTAAGCCGCAGCAGATCCGGATTGGTTGGCTGGTGCCGCTGTCCGCTGCCGTGGTCCTGTTTCACCAGGCGACCTTCTGGCTGTTCATGTACGAGGTGCAGGGCAATGTCCCGCTCCACCTGCTCAGCCTCGTGTGCGTGCTCGCCGTCATCGGCTGGTACTATCTGATCAGCGCTGCCCTGTGGCCGGACGAGCCCGAGGCCTGGCCCGATTTCGACGAGTATTACATGGCGCACCGGCGCTTCATCTGGCTCGGCGTGATCGCAATCGCGGTCCTCGTCGAGATCGGATACACGGTCTACTCGGAAGAGCGTGCGATCGACGCTCCGGCGTGGATCGTCGAGCTTGTCGACTGGGCCGACATGATCGGCACCCTGACCCTGCTGGCAATGCCTTTCGTCAAGTCCCGCCGCTGGGCGGTCGGCCTGCTCGCGATCATCGTGGCCCACTTTGCGATCACGACCATCTTCGCGCCGTGGACCTTCGTCTGAACTCCCGGGCGGCCTGAAGGCGTGGGCCGCCGCGCCCCGAGACGCGGCGGCCGAGCCTCAGAACGGGATGCGCAAGCCACCGGCGAAGTCCAGCGCCTCGCGATCTTCGCCAAGCAGGGCATCGCCGCGCAGCGTCAGCTCTCCGAAGCCAAGGTCGAAGGCAACACCGCCGGTCAGCCGGGTGTAGTCTTCCGGCTGCGTGCCTTGCAGTGCGAAGGTCGCATCCGGAAGCGCCACGAAGCTCGCGGTTACCGGCGTGTCGATCTCACCCTGGAAAACATAGCTGGCAGACGCGAAGGGCCGCACGGTCGAGCCTGTGTAGGCGAACCGCAGGCCAAGCTCGGGGGAGAACACCGAGTCCTCCTGCTCGGCGATGGTCAGGGGCGTCGGTCCGCCCGTCTCGGTGAAGCCGTCCACGTCGATGACCCGCCAGGTGAAGGCGGCGAAGGGACCGAAAGCGGCATCGCCGAAGGCCAGATCGTAGCCAAGGTCGCCACTCACGCGCAGTTCGTTGCTCGCAAAGCTCGCACTGCTCGGCCCCCGGTCCACGTCCCAGTCGGTCCACGCGTAGGCGACCTGCGCCGAAGCCAGGACCGGGCCCAAGCGCTGCGCCAGGTAGGCACCCAGCACCAGACTGTCGGCCTGCGCTCCGTAGCCGCTCGCCGTGGCATCGAGACCGTCGTAGCCGAAGCCGAATCCGATCCGCCGTTCCCCCTCGCTCGTCAGCTCGAAGCCGCCGACGATCCCGAAATGGTCGCTCTCCAGCTGCGACGTGCCAAGGACGGGATCCGCCTCGAGCGTCTGCGATCCGAAGCTCGGCATGGCCCAGGCCGTGACCCGTGTCCCCTCGCCACTTTCCCCGCCGAGACTCGACCAGGGTGCACCGGACCGATCGATCGCACGGCTTTGCCTGATCGCTGCGCCGCGTGCGCCGCCACCGGCGCGCCGCTGCGCGACGGGCGAGGCACCGATGCCGGCCCCCAAGCCACCCCGGCCGAGCGGATTGAACGCGTCGAGTGCGGACAGGTTCAGGATCGACCCATAGGCGGCGGCCGAACCGACCGCGCCGAATTGCGTGGCAATGTCGGTACTGCCGAAATCGAGCGCGATCACGCTGTCGCGCAGCGCGGCCAGCCTGGTGCCTTCCGCGATAGCGGGCGCGGACTGGAGCGACGCGAGCGCGCCCTGGAATGCCTCGGCCACCGCGCGCTCGTTCGCGTTGGTCGCGGCACTGGCATAGGGCGTGCGGATCACTTCGATACCGACCAGCGTTGCATCGCCCTCGAGCGCGGTTGTCAGCCGGTAGTCGAGGAAGGGAGACTCATGGGCCGGGTCCACCTCCAGGCCTTCGTCGGAGTAGATTCCGCCGACCGAGAGGAAATCGACCCGCTCGCCGCCGAAGTAGATGCCGGGCTGGTTGAGCAGCGCGATCTGTCCCGCAAGGCTCGCATCTCCGCTCACGTCGAGCCGCGCGGCAGTGCTTGCAGGAGCGGTTGCGATCGTGGCGTTGATCGGCACATAAAGCCGCCCATCGGCCCCTTGCCGATAGTTCCCGGTCACACTGAACGCGATCCCGTCGATGGTGGCGCCCCCCCCCGCATGTCCGACCGTCCGGCCGAGCCACAGGCCGCCATCGTTCGACACATCCCCGCGCAGCCTGAAAACGCCGCTGCCGGCCACGCCCAGCTGAACATCGCCCGACTGGATATCGAAGCTGCCGATGTCGAACGCGTAGTCACCTTCTGCCACGGACGCGGCGACAATCGTGAAGGTCCCCGTGCCGGCCCGCTCAATCCGTTCGACCCCGCTTACCCGTGCGCCCGAGGCGAGCGTGTCGAAATCGTCGAGCAGGCTCGGATCGAAGGCGACGTAAGGCGCGAAGTCGGGGGCGAACAGATAGTCGCCTTCGGCAGGCGTCAGATCGTTCCCCACGCCGAAGAAGCCGCTTCCCGTCAGCGTGACAATGGTCGAGGTCAGGCGCTCGGGCGCGCCCTCGCCCGCGCTGGTGCCCGTCTCGCCCGCGATGGCGCCCAGCGTGATCGAATTGTCGCCCAGGGCGATGTTCGCGCCGATCTGCGAGGTTCGCGTCCCTTCGGGCAGGAAGCCCGCCAGGCCGATCGTCTCCAGTTCGCCGATGCGGATGTTTCCGACAAGCAGGCCGTCCTGCGCGAAGGAATAGGTCTGCTGCAACAGATCCGGGCCGAGTTCAGTGGTGAGCAGCGCGCGGATTTCCTCCATGCCCGGTGGTGTATCGTCGGCCGCCTCGGACAATGCGTCCAGCGCTTCCTGATCGATACTGATGGTCACCTCGTTGGCGGCAGCGGCGCCGAGATTGACCTCGCCGCGCATGATGCCCCGATTCGCAACCGTGCCCGTCCCGGCCTGCACCGCGACGCTGCCATTGATCAGACCGGCATTGTCGAGGCGGGCCGCGCTGGCAAGCGCGGTGCGGGTGAACGAGAGTTCGGACACCGTCTCTTCGCCGGTATTGTCGCTGAACAGCCGTCCCGAACCCTGCGACCCGATGGCCCGCAGGGTGATGTCCCCGAAAATCGCGCCGCCATTCTCGATGGTCGCGGTCTCGCGCGTGCTCTCGCCTTCGGCACCCACGCCGGTAACATTGATGGTGACCGCCGCCTGATCGCTCCCGACAAGGCCGTTATTGAAGAAGCGCGCAATATTGGTCCGCCGCACCTGGGTGAAGGTGGTGGTGTTGGTGGCAACCTCGTTATCGGCGGTATAGGTCTCCTCGATCGACACGACGCTCTCGGTGAAATTCGAGAAATTGCCGCTCGGCGAGATGCTGGTGCTGCTCGACTGTTCGAGCGTGTCGGTCACGCTGTTGCGCGTCGTGACGACCTCGACGCCTTCTTCTTCGTTGCCCGATACGGTCTCGTTCCCGGTCGTTTCGGTTTCGCCGTCGCCCGAGCCGCTGCCTTCTGCGGTTCCACCACCTTCGTCTGGCTCTCCCTCGTCCCCGGTATCTTCCGGTTCGGGCAGGGCTTCGCCGACAGCGATGAGGCCGCCGCCGGGGAGCACCCTGGCGCCCGCTTCCACGGTCAGGATCGACGCTTCGGCACCGGCAAGACGGATGTTGCCCTGCTGGATCGCCGCCGTGGCCTCCGCACCCTCTTGCTGTCCCGAAGGAGCGGCGATCGTCAGCGCGGCTATGCCGCCATAAGTGCTAACCTGTTGGGTTTCGCTTCTGGATTGCCTTGCCTCTGCATCGAGGCTTTCCGGATCACTGCCCGTGTAGGCGGTGGTGACAGTCCGGTTGGCCGCCGTGGCGCCCGATGCGATGGTGATGTCGCCATTGCTGGTGCCGCCCAGCGTGACCGAGACGTCGCCGAAGAAAGCGCGCGCCTGAAGCCCGCCGATGCTGCCGTCGATCTCCGCCACCACATCCCCGGCGAGAGCCGAAGGGGTGTTCTCCTCGACCTCGACGACCGTGCGCGAAACCGCGCCGTCAGGCCCCCGCACGCGGGTATCGCTCGTCCGCTCGAGCGTGTCGAATGCATCCTCCTGCTCCTCCGCGTTCGAGATGCCGAGCACGCCCCCGATCATGCTCTGCGCATCGAGGGCCACGTAAGCGCCGACGGTCCCCTCGCCGCTGCCGAAGCCAAGGACAACTGCATCCCCGTCTATAGTGCCGCCCGTCAGCGTCAGATTGGCCGTGCCACCTGCGAGTGCGTTTGTTTCCGCGGTGATCTCGGTGCGCGAAATCGGCTGAAGATCGCCAGCTTCGGTATCTTGGGAGAGCTCGACGAGGGTGGCGGTTTCCTGCCCGTCGGTTCCGTTTCCGCCCGCAACCGCGACGCTGCCCCCAACGCGGCCGCCTTCGATCTGCAGCGATGCGGTGCCGCGCGATGCGATCACTTCCACATTGCCATCCGCTTCGCCGTTGGAGAGAACCGCGCCGGTCAGAAAGACAGACGAATCCGCTACCAAGTGGGTGACAGTGGTCACCTCCTCGGTTTCGCTTCGGCGGCTCGCAGGCAGGCCGCCCCCCAGGCTCCGTTCGAGCGTGCCGGATCGCGCGATGGTGGACGCAATGGCTTCGGCCCGGCCCTCGAAGCTGCCGTAGATCGTGCCCCCGATGGTGGCGCTGCTTTCCCCTGCGGCAATCTGGGTGACCGCGATATCGCGTGCGTTCTCATCCTCCTCGGGTGCGCCGACGATACCGTAATACCGGCCGGTCACCGATCCTCCGACCGGGGTGTTCTCGGTCAGGCGCGTCTCGGTCGCCACCGACACAACGCGATCGTCTTCACCGTCGACCGGGGTTCGGGTCGTCGTGACCGTACGGATCGTCTCGTCGGTCTGGGCATTGGCCTGCGAGGTGAGGTCGATGTCGCCCAAAGCCATCCCGTCGAGATCGAACGCGATCCCGAGCGCGCTATTCGCGCTGATATCGCCAAGCACGGCGCCCCCGTCGCCGATTGCGGCTTCGATAGCCCCTCCTGCAACGGCGGTCTCGAAGGTGGTGGTCCGGGTTTCGACGGTTTGCGAACCGCCATCCACTTCCGCTTCACTGGTCGCCGTGGCCATGCTGCTCGAATTCGGTAGGGCGAGGCTGGTGAGCTGGAGATTCCCGGCCACCAGGCCCTGGGAATAGAACCCGATGCCGCCGAGCGCCTCGACACTCGCATTGCCGTACACGCTCCCATCCGGCCCGATGGTGACATCCGCTCTCCCGCCGGTGGCCGTTTGCTCGACCTGCTCGAAGGTCGACCCGTCATCGGGGTCGATCCGTGTGAGCTCGTAGGTTTCGATACCCGATGCGATGACCGTCAGATCGCCCCCGGCCTCGGGCTCACCGATCCGACCGTCGATCAGCATGTTCACCGCGCCGCGATTGGTGATCGCCGTCAGTCCGCCCGTGATCGCTCCGCCCGGTGCGATAGTGGCGGTGATATCGCCGCCGACATTGGTGCTGCGCGCCTCGTTGCTGACGCCGATGAAGCTGAAGGTCTCGCCGCCGCCCGGCGAGCGCGCCGTGCGGATCAGATTGACGTCTTCCTCGTAAAATTCCTGATTGGCCGAATTGAGGACCACGGCCCCGTCGATCAGGCCCGCATTCCTCAGCCGCACGCCATCCGACCCGCGCAGCTCGACATCGCCAGAGATCACGCCGGTAACGCCGTTGAGTACCCCGGCCTCCCCGCGCGTGTAGGATGAGCGGTTGGTAACGGTTTCGACCTGGTCGGTCTGCTCGGTGCCATCGTCGAGCACGGTGGTTTCCACCGTGACGAGCTGCTCGGTTTCGATGCTCTGGATGCCGGCCTGCATCTCCACGTCGCCAGAGATCGTCCCGCTGTTGATCAGCGCAACATCGTCTCCGGCAAGCACCGCGACATCGCCCCCGATATTCGCGCCTTCCAGCGTGCGGACCGTCGCGACGCCGAGGGCCGTCGACATGGCCAACACGCCTTCGTCTTCCGCGTCATCGGTAAGGATCAGATCGCCAGCAATAACCGCGCTCAGATCGCCATAACGCGATTCGAGCGACACGGACCCGACCTGCAAGCCGGTGAGGCCGAAACTCGCCGCCAGATCGACGACGACATCGACATCGCCGTACATGGCCCCGTAATTGGCGAAGTCGAAGGACGATCCAACGTCGGGCGTGCCCTCCGGCGGCTGGAAGACGATATCCAGCGGATCGGCTTCGCTCCCGATAACGCCATTATTGGCGATGCTCATATTGCCGGTGACCGGCGGCGTTTGCGGCTCGATCTCGGAGACATCGGCCGTGACGAGGACATCCTCCCCGATCTCCAGCACGCCCGACGGCCCCGACAATTCGCCGAGTGCCTCGTTGATCTCGCTTGCTTCGACATCGGCTTCGCACTCGACGCTATCGCTATCGACCTCGCAGGACTGGGCCATGACCGGTGCTGCGGAAATGATCGCAGTCGCTGCCGCCGCGCCCGCAAGCAGGCGTGCCCGATAAGATGCATTCATTGTCATGATCTCCTGCACGAAGCCCGAAAGAGAGGGAGCCTCGCGATTTCGCTTTTGGATGTGCGCCCCGCGTTCGCGCGGCGGCTGCTCATTGGGAATCGGGCGGCTAGCGCGCCCGGCAAGTGTTCGGGATGTCGATCAGCGTCCAGGAATCACCGTCGCGCGCGATCATCGTGGAGTCGGGATCGGGTTCGGCATTGGTACGGAACATGCAGCTGAACTCGCTCGGCTCGCCGGTTGCCTCGCATGCGGCACTGGACAGGTCCTTGGCCGTGCCGGGGCAGGTATCGAACATGGCGACCGCAAGCTCGTACCTGCCGGGCAGGTCGTCCCGATCGCGCGCGGATGGACGCCGCACCAACGGCCTCCTCCGTCTCGGGCACACCTCGTCCCGGTCGGCAAGGATCCATCGGCCCCGACGCAGGGTGATATCTGTCTTCTGCTGGCCGGAGATGCCGGAGGCCGAATAACGACAAGTGAAGGTATCGTCGCCGCCGTTGACCTTCGGGCTGCACATGGCAGTCGAAATCGAAGGGGCGGAGCGGCCGCAGTCGCGCCTCACCGCCTGCACGAACTGCGCCTTCTTCGGCCGCGCAGAGATCGCCAGCGGCGGCATGTCGCACATCTTGAAAGCATTCTGAGGCCGCCAGCCTCCACCCTCATTGGCGATGGTTAGCATCTGGGAGCCGAAGCGATCCTCGACCTCGTAGCGGCAGCTATAGCGATCCCCCTCGAATCCCATCGCGGTGCATCTGACCTTGGACAATTTGCGCGCTTTGGCAGGGCACTGGGTTGCGATGGCCTGGGCCACCGCATCGCGCTGTTGCGCAACAGTAAGACGATCATCCTGCGCGGCATTCGCATTGTCCTGATAGACGAATGCTCCGCCAAGAATGAGGATTGCCGGTGCGGCAACCAGTGTCAGCCTCGTCTTCATCAATGCCCCCAAGCGAAGAAATCGATCCGGGCAGTGCCTTTTTGCCTGCCCCATCCGATGGCTGCGGACTGTGTATTTGGCCCGCGCCTCCGCCCTACCCAGCCGCATTCCCCCCCTCCCTCAAGTAGATGCGGCCTGTTTGAGACAGGTGGGAAACAAGTCGGGATGCGGGGACAAATTGCGAGAGAGGCACGCCCGTCATCGTCCTGCGAGAACGCGCACTTCCAGGCCTCCAATCAGGCCGGGATCAGGTGAGGGTCCTGAGCCAGTAGGAGAGTTCAGCCTCCCGCGCGCCGCTTGAGAAGCGGAGGATCGAGGAATGATCCTGACACGCAGCACGCCGGATTTTGCTGGCGGACTGCCCGAAATGGATGCGGAAGGCCTTGCTGAAGCTGCTCAGAGATTTGAACCCGCAGTTGAACGCGATCTCGGCAATGCCGACTTGCAAGCACTGTGGCAAGACGAGCAGCTTGCATGCCGCTTCGAGCCGGCGAATCCTGATGAATTCCGCAACTCCGCCCACCGGCTCGAACAGGCGATACAGAGTCGCTCGCGACATGCCGAGATTCTCGCAAATTGAACTCGGGCAGAGTGAAACATCGTGCAGGTTCGCATCGATATGCGTGACAACCGCCCGGAACCGCGAGACCAGTGGCTTCGATCCAGTCGTCCCGAAACATGCATGCCGTTGGGCTGCGACCGCAATAAGCGCGACAGATGCGCGGGCCGCCGCATCGGCTTCGTCCGGAGCCATCCTGGGCATCTCGCCGTGCAGCGTTCGCATATGGTTGGCGAGCATGCAGGTCAGGGGTTCGTCGCCGGACAGCACAATCCCGGAAAGTGCATCGACATCGTCGACGAAACTTCCCAGCAGAGACCGGGGAACGATAAGGGTAACATTCTGAAAGGCGCTCGCCCGGGTTTCGAGCGTGCGTGTCAGATCGAATATGCAGATGTCGCCCGCGCGCACGCGGATATCTGCGCCACCGGCTGACCCGGCAAAGCCACCGCGCTCGTAGAGCTGGATAAGGAAGTGATCCAGGCCGCCCATCGCGATCGAACGGGTGTTCCGCTCGAAGATCTGCGGTGCAGACTCGAACCGCCCGAGAACCAGCGGACCCGGATGATAGAGGTTCATCTCGATCGGGCACTGGCTGATTCCGGCTCGCATGTCCGGCTTCGCATCGAAGACGTCAGCGACCGACTCAAGCCAGATTTCATAGGCCGGCTTGCAGCCGATCTTATCACTGCTGATGCTGATGTTTGGTACGAGCGACCGATAGAGCGATCTGCTCGAAACCTCGCAATCCACCATCCCTCCCTCCGCCCCCGTTCAGGTCCCCACAACGGACAATGTTAATTAGACTAGAGAAAATGGCAAATGAACTAGCGATCCGAGCGATCGTGAGCTGAAAAGATCGGTTGGATTCCTGCTTCAAACAAGCTCGCGCGACGTTGTACTACAAATCCTGCGAGCCAGACTAGCAGCCATGTTGCTACCAAATTGTCGTTCCAGATCGCCCCAATGTAGAGATGATCTCAAAGCTCGCTCCGATGGGGAAGGCCAATCCACCGTTTCCCAGTTCCTGGCACTGGAGAGAATATCAGATGCCATAAACTTGCGATCCACTTGTTGATTAGCTCGTCTACTTGGATTGTCGGCAAGACCTGAGGACTGCCGCTATAGTCTGTCACCCCTCGTCAGTTCCCCACGAAAGGCCAGTGCGCATGCGGCCCCGCTTCTGCGTGTCGGGAAGGCTTCCAAGGAAATTGCAAAAGTTTTAGCGGCGTCTCGGAAAAGGTCGGATCGCCTGAAAAGGCAATGGCGGAGCGGGTGGGATTCGAACCCACGATACGGGGTTACCGTATACACACTTTCCAGGCGTGCGCCTTCGACCACTCGGCCACCGCTCCGCATCGCCCGTTCGGGAAGGAAGGGCACCTAGCTGCGTTCCTGGCGCTTCGCAAGGCGGCGCTGCTCGGTTAGGGGGTGCCTATGCGAGAATTCGGCACCCCCGTGACACTTGACGAGATGGAAACGCTGGGCCGCGCGGCCATTGCCGCCCTGCCGCAGGCGTTCCGCGAACAGCTGGGCGACGTGGTCTTCGCAGTTGAGGATTTCGCCGACGAAGAAACGCTGCGCGAACTCGGCATGGGAAATCCCTTCGAGCTGACCGGCGTCTACGAAGGCCACGCGCTGACCGAACGCAGCATCGAGATGTCGGGCACCCTGCCCACCCGCATCCGGCTGTTCCGTCGCCCGATCCTCGACGAATGGGCAGAGCGCGGGGACGAGACGCTCGAGCATCTGGTGCGCCATGTCGTGATCCACGAGATCGGCCATCATTTCGGCCTGTCGGACGACGATATGCATGCGCTGGAAGACATGGCCGATCGGTAATTTTCATTTCGTCATTGCGAGGAGCGGAGCGACGCAGCAAGCTGGGGCCTCGATGCGATCCGCTCTGGATTGCCGCACCCGGCCGGTGGCCGGGCTCGCAATGACGGGGGAATTCATGCGTATTCTTTTTGCCGGCACCGCCGCACTCGCCCTTGCCACCGCCTCCTTCGCGCAAGAGGCCGAAGCGCCCGCGCCGTCTCCGAGCGAGATCGTCGACGCCGCGCCGCAAGGTGAATGGATGACCATCGATCCCGAAGACCTCGTCGTGATGACGCTGCCTCCCCTGGCCGATGGCACACAGCGCAAGGTGGTGATGCAGCTGATCGCCGAGCCTTTTTCTCAAGGCTGGACCCAAAACATCCGCACCCTCGCCCGCGCGCAATACTGGGATGGCAGCGCGATCCTGCGGGTGCAGGACAATTACGTCGTCCAGTGGGGCCAGCCCGACCCGGACATGGGCGTCGAGCCCAAGCCCGTGCCCGAGGGGCTGAATGTGATGGATGAGGGGGATTATACGGTGGACGGCGACACGCTTGGCGAAGCCGATGGCCAAGCCGACATGGAATCGGGCGAGACCATTCCCGTGATAACCGCAGCGATGGAGAAAACGGAGGAGTTGCTTAGCAATCCGGATGTAACCGAGGCGGAGCGAAGAGCCGCGATTATCGAACTGCTCGAGGCGGCGGGCCTGATGTCGGATAGTGAAATGTCCGAGAGCGAAAAGAATGCCATGATTTCGATCGCAAGCACTCAGGCAGGCACAGCCGTCAATGGTTGGCATGAGCGTGACAGCTACGCCGAGTGGGTCGAATTCTGGCGTGGATGGCCGATCGCCAACGCCGAAACGCGGATATGGTTCGACAAAGACGACAAGCCGGTCGAAGACCCGCGCCTGCTGATGCACGAAGCTTACAAGCAAGGCTACTACAGCGAAGTACTAGAAAGCGAATTCTGGCCCGTCCACTGCTACGGCATGGTCGGCGTTGGCCGGAACTACTCGCCCGACACCGGCGACGGTTCGCAGCTCTACACCGTGATCGGCCAGGCACCGCGCCATCTCGACCGCAATATCGCGCTCGTCGGGAGGATCGTCGAAGGGATGGAGTATCTCTCGAGCCTGCCGCGCGGCAAGGGTGCTCTCGGCTTTTACGAGGACCCGGCCAAACGCGTGCCGATCGTGTCGGTCCGCATGGCCGCGGACCTGCCCGAAGTCGAGCGCCCGCAGTTCGAATACCTTCGCACCGAAAGCGAGAGCTTCGCGAAATATGCCGACGCACGCGCCAACCGCCGCGATCCGTTCTTCATCGTGCCCGCAGGCGGCGCGGATATCTGCAATATCCCGGTGCCGGTGCGCCGCGTGACCGAGTGACCGAGCGCATCGAGCTGACGGCGCCGCTTGGCCGCTGGCAAGGGGAGCGGGGAACGTACCACCTCGTCACGATTACCGGAGCGGAGGCGGAGGCGCTTCAGGCGCACGAGGCGATGCACCGGCTCGAGTTTGGAGCGCGGCGCGGGTTCGGTTCGGTGAAGGTGACGGCCCGCATCGGTGAGACCGAGTGGCCAACATCGGTCTTCCCGCAAAAGCAGCGCAGCGAGTGGGTGCTGCTCGTCAGCAAGAAGGTCATGCGGAGCGAAGACCTGGCCGAAGGTGACCCGGTCGAACTGACGCTCGAGCCGCTCTAGCTGGCCATCCCGACGCGCTGCATGAACTCGAGCCTGTTGCCGAACGGGTCGACCGTGAAGAAGCGGCGGTAGCCCGCAAGCGGCTTGTCGTCGCGGCAGACAACCCTGGCAGCTTCCAGCCGCGCCCGCAGTCCATCTAGGTCGGCGGTGAGGAACGCGGGATGCGCCTTGGTCGCGGGGCGAAAATCGGGATCGACCCCGAGGTGAAGCGAGACTTCGCCCGACTCGAACCAGCAGCCCTGCGCCGAAAGCGTATCGGGCTTGGGCACTTCGCGCATCCCGATCAGACCGATGAAGAAAGCACGCGCGCGATCCTCGCCTCCGCGCGGAATCGCAAGCTGTACGTGATCGTAAGCCAGCAGCGCGCTCAAATCCGCTCTGCCTGCGCCACCGCGTCACTTGCGCGCAGCGCGCTCAATATGCGGGTGAGGTGCGCCAGATCCTGCACTTCGACGTCCATTTCGTAGGTCGCGAAGGGATCTTCGATTCGCACCTTGTCGAGGCTGCGCACGTCGGCATGGTTGCGGGCAACGATGTTGGCCATCTCGGCGATGGTTCCGCGCCGGTCGTACAGCGTCACGACCAGCCGCCCGGTGGCCACACCCGATCGGTCGCCCCAGTCGAGATCGAGCCAGTCATTGTCGATCCCGTTGGCAAGGCTGAGGCACTGGATATTGTGGACCTCCACGCTCTCGCCCTTGCGGCGCAGCCCCACGATCCGGTCGCCCGGCACCGGATGGCAGCAATCGGCGAGGGTATAGGCATTGCCCGGTTTCAGCCCGCGGATCGAGATCGGCTGGCCGTGGCGCCGCGCCCAGTCGGGGTCTTCCCCGAAATCGGCGGTGCTGCCGGGAACCAGCGCCTCCATCACTTCCTGATCGGTGATCTGCGCCGCGCCGATCGCGTACATCAGATCTTCTTCCTCATCCAGCTCCAGCCGCTTCAGCGCCTCGCGCAGCGCCTTCTTGCCGACCTTGGCAGGGGTGCGCGCGGCGATCTGGTCGTAGAGTTTGACGCCCAGTTCGGCGACCTCCTCGCGCTCCTTGTTGCGGACCGCGCGGCGGATCGCGGCGCGCGCCTTTCCGGTCACCACAAAGCCCAGCCACGAGAGCTGGGGCTCGGCATCGCCGCCCTTGATGATCTCCACCACGTCGCCATTGGCGAGCTGCGTGCGCAGCGGCATGTGTCGCCCGTTGATCTTGGCACCGATGGTCTGCGCGCCGAGATCAGTATGGACCGCGAAGGCGAAATCGACCGGGGTCGCGCCCTTGGGCAGCTGAAACAGCGCGCCCTTGGGCGAGAATGCGAAGATGCGATCCTGGTAGATGGCGAGCCGCGTGTTCTCCAGCAGCTCTTCGGCGTCGTGGCTTGAATCGACGATCTCGATCAGGTCGCGCAACCACGCAACCTGGCCGTCCGGCTTGTCATGCTGCTTGTAAGCCCAGTGCGCGGCGAGGCCGAAGCCGTTGGTCCGGTGCATGTCCTGCGTGCGGATCTGCACCTCGACCCGCATCGAACCTTCGTAGATCAGCGCGGTGTGGAGCGAGCGATAGCCGTTGTTCTTCGGCGTCGAGAGATAGTCCTTGAAGCGCCCGGGAATGAACTGCCACGTCGTGTGCAGCGTCCCCAGCGCGCGGTAGCAATCCTCGGGCGTCTCGCACAGCACGCGAAAGGCGAAGATGTCGGTCACCTGATCGAAGCTGACGTGGCGTTCGGCCATCTTGCGCCAGATCGAGAACGGCTGCTTCTCCCGCCCCTTCACCTCGACCTTCAGCCCCGCTTCGGCGAGCGACTGCTTGATCGCCAGCGCGATCGCATCGACCTGTGCGCCCTCCTGATCGCGGATCTGGGCAAGCCGGCCCGAGATGGTCTTGAAGGCATCGGGTTCGAGATGCTCGAAAGCCAGCGCCTGCATCTCGCGCATATATTCGTACATCCCGATCCGCTCGGCCAGCGGGGCGTAGATATCGAGCGTCTCCCGCGCGATCCGGCGGCGCTTGTCCTCGTTCTTGATGAAGTGGAGCGTGCGCATATTGTGCAGCCGGTCGCCCAGCTTGACCAGCAGAACGCGAATATCCTCGCTCATCGCGAGCAGGAACTTGCGCAGGTTTTCCGCCGCGCGCTCGTCCTCCGGCATCTGCTCGATCTTGGAAAGCTTGGTCACGCCGTCGACAAGCCGGGCGACCTTGGGGCCGAAATTGGCCTCGATATCCTCGATCGTGACGAGCGTATCCTCGACCGTGTCGTGCAGCAGCGCGGTGGCGATCGTCTCCTGATCGAGCTTGAGGTCGGTCATCAACCCCGCGACTTCGATCGGGTGGCTGAAATAGGGATCGCCGCTCGCGCGCTTCTGGCTGCCGTGCTTCTGCACGGTATAGACATAGGCGTGGTTGAGCATCGCCTCGTCCGCGTCCGGATCGTAGGCCTTTACCCGTTCAACCAGTTCGTATTGCCGCAACATGCCTGAGATGTGCGGTCGCGGCCTTCCTATTGCAACGCAAAAAGGACGATTAACCCTCGTCTGCGGCCATTAGCCGATCCACTCCGCCCCGCGTGACCGCGTGGTAGCCGTCGCGGGTCTGCGCATAGATGCGTTTGGCGATCGGTCGGCCCCACTCGCCCTGCTCCATGAGCACCACGAACAGCGGGCGGACGAACTTGGCGCGGCCGATCTCGGACAGGAACTTTTCCGCCCGCGGCACCGCCGGATCGTAGCGGTTCGCGAGCGCGAGTTCGAGCCACAGGAACAGCACCTCGTTATTGCCCGCTTCCGAAAGGCCCAGCGTATCGTCCAGCGCGGCAAGCTGCGCGGCGGTCCGCTCCTTGGGAATATTGTCGAGGAAGCGCATCTGCTCGGCGGCGCTCCATCCGGGGAAGGCGCCGGGAATGGTGTTGCCCGTGGCATAGGCATGAACCGCCGCATCGACCTGCGCGAAGGCCTGCGGGTCGGGCTTCACCACGTTGGCGGGCAGGCCGGGCTCGAAGATCCACTCACGCAACATCAGCTTTTTCGCCTCGGCGGGCGAGCGGACGAGGTTTTCCTGCATGTCTTCCAGCAGCAGGCGGCTGGTTGCAGGTTCGAAGGCGTGGTTGTCGAACCATTGCTGCAGCCATGCGTCGAACCGTTCGCGGCCCACGATACGCTCGACCGTGCGCATGAAGAAATGGCCCTTGTCGTAGGCGATCGCGCTGCCGATCAGATCGCCCTCGCCATCATTGTGCAGCGCGGTGCCGGGTGCATCGCGGCCGACTTCGTCGAGCGTCTCGACGATGTTGGCGTAGGCGAGCGCGGCTTCCTGCTCGGCGCGCTGCTTGCCGTAGACCGCCTCGACGATGCGGTTCTCGAAATAGGAGGTGACGCCCTCGTTCAGCCAGCCGTCGCCCCACACTGCGTTGGTGACGAGGTTGCCCGACCAGCTATGCGCCAGTTCGTGCGCGACCAGCCCGTTGTTCGACCGGTCGCCCGCGATGAAGGTCGGCGTGAGGAAGGTCATCACCGGGTTTTCCATCCCCCCGTAAGGGAACGCGGGCGGCAGCACGATCATGTCGTAGCGGCCCCAGCGATACTCGCCGTAAAGCTCTTCGGCGGCTTCGATCATCTGTTCGGTATCATTGACCTCGCGCCATGCGCGGTCGAGCGTGGCGGGCTCTGCCCAGACGCCCGAACGCGGGCCGATGGCGCGGAAGTCGATATCACCCGCCGCAATCGCGATCAGGTAGGGCGGCACCGGCTTGTCCATCACGAACCGGAAAGCGCGGCGACCATTCCCGACATCTTCGGGCTCACCCTGACGCACGCCGCTCATCACGACATCGAGCGGCTTGGGCGCGGTGATGCGCGCTTCCCAGGTCTGGCGGATGCCGGGGCTGTCCTGCGTCGGAATCCACGTCCGGTTGAGGATCGCCTGGCCCTGGCTGAAGAGGTAGGGATATTCACCGCCCGCGGTCTGCTCGGGCGTCAGCCATTGCAGCGCGGCGGCATCGGGCGCGCTACGATAGGAGATGCGCAGCTTGCGCGCACCGTTCAGCTGGATGGTCAGCGGTGCGCCCTTGCCTTCCTCAGCCTTGCCGATGGTAAAGGCTCGCGGCTTGCCCGCCTCGTCGGTCACGCGGTCGATCCGCAGGCCGTTGCTGTCGAGCACGATTTCTTCGGCATCGTCATCCGCGAGGATGTCCAGCACCGCCCCGCCGCCGATCATCTTGGCCTCGAAGTCCAGATCGAGATCCAGCGCGACATGAGTGACGCGGGCGATCTGCGGCTGCGCGAAGGTGCGATCGTCGACCGCGTCGGGCGTAGTCAGGATCGGAGAGACCATTGCATCGCGCTGGACAGATGTCTCCGGCGCTCCGCCGACAGATGCGCAGGCGCTCGTCAGAAGGGCGGCGGCTGCGAGTGCGACGAAGCGTTGCATGAGAATCTCCGGTATAATCTGTGCGTCTGAGTGGCGGTCTGTTGCATGGCGAGCCCTGCCACGCACTGAACGAATGCGAAAGGGTCAGCCCTTGCCGACCGCGAAATCCTCGATCCGGTCGGTCCTTCCGGAGACGACCAGTTCGTCTCCCGGCATGATCAGCGTGTCGCCGGTCGCGTGGATGAAATCCTCGCCCTCGCGCTTCACGCCCACCACGGTCACGTCGAACTTCTTGCGGCACTGGCTGGTGACCAATGGCAGGCCGATGATGAACTCGGGCGCCTTGAGCCGGGCAATCGCGAATTCGTCGCCGAAGGAAATGAAATCGAGCAGGCGCTCGTTGACCAGATAGGCGACCCGGTGCCCCATCCGTTCCTCGGGGAAGACCACGTGGTGCGCCCCGACCCGTTCGAGGATCCGGCCATGGCTCTCGCTGGTCGCCTTGGCCCAGATATTGTTGATCCCCAGATCGCTCAGCGCCAGTACGGTCAGAACGCTCGCTTCGACATCGCTGCCGATACCGACGATGACCGATCCGAAATCGGTCGCACCCAGCCGCCTGAGGCACCCGTTCTCGCTGCCGTCCGCCTCCACCGTCTTGGTCAGACGCCCGGCATAATGTTGCACGCGGTCGGGATCGGTATCGACCGCCAGCACCTCGTGCCCCATCCGTTCGAGCGTGGTGGCCACCGCGCCGCCGAAACGGCCGAGGCCGATGACCATGGCGGGCTTGCGCTTATCAGCCGACAATCGGGTTCTCCTCTGGATAGCGATAGGGCCTGCGCCCCGCGCCCATCGCCAACGCGGTGGCGACGGTAATGGTCCCGACGCGGCCGATGAACATCAGCGCCGCCAGCACCAGCTGCGCGCTGGGCGGTAGCTCTGCGGTAATCCCGGTCGACAGGCCGACGGTCGAGAAGGCCGAGATCACCTCGAACAATACATCGCGCATCTCGAGCGGGGTGATGATGAGGATATACATGCTCGCCACCATGATCAGCGTCGCGGCGGTTACCGCCACGGTCAGCGCCTGGCGTTCGATGCCCGAACCGAAGCGCCGGCCGAACATCGCTGCGTCCTTTTGCCCCGCGACTTCGGAGGCGACCACCGCCAGCAGCACCACGAAGGTGGTGACCTTGATCCCGCCCGCGGTGCCCGCGCTGCCACCGCCGATGAACATCAGCGCGTAGTTGAGCAGCAGGGTCTCGTCCTCGAAGGCCCCGACGTCGAGCGAGTTGAACCCCGCGGTGCGCGGCATCACCGAATGGAATGCGGCGTTGAGTATCTTGGAGCCGGGCGCCATCGGCCCCAGCGTCTGCGGATTGGCCCACTCCTTGCCCAGAATGGCGACGAAGCCGACCAGCAGCAGCCCCAGCGTGCCCAGCACGGTGATCTTGGTGTGCAGCGACCAGCGCGATACCTTGAAGCGGTGCTCGCTCAGATCCTGCATCACCGGAAAGCCCAGCGCGGTCAGGATCACCGCCAGCGCAACCGGAATCAGCACGAAACCATCGTGCTGGAAGCCCATCAGGCTGTCCGAATTGATCGAGAAGCCGGCATTGTTGAACGCGCTGACCGAATGGAACATCCCGTGCCACAGCGCCTTGCTCCACCCGAAATCATAGGCGAGCGCGAACCGCAGCGTGAGGATCGTCGCCAGCATCGCCTCGACCACCACCGTCACGAGCAGGATCAGGCGCAGCACGGATCGCGCGTCGCCGATCTCCAGCCGGCTGCGCTCGACATCCGTGGCGAGCCTGCCGCTCAGCCCGAAGCCGCGTCCGACCAGCAGGCCGAGCAGCGATGCCGAGGCCATGATCCCGAAACCGCCGATCTGGAACATCACCATGATCGCACCCTGGCCAAAGGGCGACCAGTAAGTGGATGTGTCGACCGTGATCAGTCCGGTGACCGCGACTGCCGAAGTGGCCGTGAACAAGGCGGTAATGAAGGGAGGCTGCGTGCCATCGGCGGTCGCCAGCGGCGTCCACAAGGCCAGCGTTCCGAGCACGATCGCACCTGCGAAAAGCAGGGGGATCAACCGGATCGGATCGCGCATCGGTCGCATGGCGCCCCGTAAGACGAGGGCCTTGTTCTGGAAAGGGGGAAAAAGCAGCGTGGCGCGGCAGCGGCCTGCCCATCGCGCCGGGTCTGGAAAAAGGCACCGGATCATGCGATGTGAACGTTAACACAAAAGGGGAGAGACTATCGTGATCCGTTCGACACTGGCCATTCTGGCCGTTTCCACCGCCCTCTTGAGCGCACCTGCTGCGGCGCATGACCCCGAAGCGCGCGAACTGCTCTGGGCCGATGAATTCAACGAAGCCGAGCTCGATCGCGACAACTGGATCGTGATCGGCACCGATTTCTGGGTGAACAACGAACAGCAGGCCTATGTCGACCGGCCCGAGGTGCTTCGGATCGTCGAGGATGCGCCAGGCGCCGACGGCGGCGCGCTGATGCTGCGCCCGGTCTACCAGCCCGGGGTCGACCCGCATCCCGAGCGACAGGCCGATTTCCTCTCCGGCCGCGTCGAAAGTCAGGGCAAGTTCGACTTCACCTATGGCCGCGCCGAAGCGCGCATCAAGATGCCCGATGCGGTCGGCGTATGGCCCGCCTTCTGGGCGCTCGGCAACGATAAATGGCCCGATACGGGCGAGATCGACATCATGGAATATGTCGGCGAGAAGGACTGGGTCGGCGTGGCGCTCCACGGCCCGGGCTATTCGGGCGAGACCCCGCTGGTGAACAAGTACTTCTTTGCCGATGGCGAGGATGTGACCGACTGGCACGTCTACGCGGTCGAGTGGGAAGAGGACCAGCTACTGTTCCAGATCGACGGCCGCACGATCTACCGCGTCACGCGCCCGATGGTCGAGAATTACGGCGACTGGCGGTTCGACAATCCGAAGTACCTGATCCTGAATTTCGCGATGGGCGGCGCCTATCCGTTCAAGACCAACCGGATCGAAGAGCCGTATAACGGCGTGCCGCAAGCGACAGTCGACAAGGTCAAGGCCGAGGAAGTGGCGATGCTGGTCGACTGGGTGCGGGTCTATGCGCCGGAGTAGATAGCTGGGTCCAAGGTAGGATCACAAGGGCCGCAGCCATCAATCCATCCGATATGGACCGGCTTCGGCTTTGCCGCGCGTTGAAACGCTCTCAATCTCTCCTCTCCAAAGCCCGATGGGCGCGAGAGGGAGAGATAAAGTGGCCAACATCATCGAACGTCCGGACGGTTCGACCTGCACCGACCCCTGGCCCAATTTCCCGTTTCCGCCGCGCAACGGGCCCTTTATTCCCGTCGTGATCGCCCATTCCCACCCGTCGAACGAGTTTACGATCGACAGCGATGTCGCAATTGCTCTGGCCGGGATGAAGGAACAGCAACGTCGGTCCGTGATCGAGGCGCTGATCCGTGCCGCCATGGAACGCCGAGCCGTGGCGGTTTCATCGGAAATCGTCGCAAAATCTGCAGAGCAGGTTGCCGATCAACTCGATGCCGGGCGCCTCTCCGAATTGGCGAAAGGCATCTGGCCCCCGGATTCGTTCACCGTCAAACTCAAATACGACACCAAGGGCTTTGGGGCCGAAGCCAGCTTCACCTGGAAGTTCTGACCTTACTCCACCCCTGTAATATGGCCCGGTCGCGCGTGCACCAACCGTGGGTCAGGTCCACACCGCCTCGGGCGGCAGGCTCATCAGGATGGCGTCGACATTGCCGCCGGTCTTGAGGCCGAACAGCGTGCCCCGGTCGTAGACGAGGTTGAACTCGGCATAGCGTCCGCGCCACTGAAGCTGGGTCAACTTGTCGGCATCGGTCCAGTCGGCTTCCATCCGCTTGCGCACGAGACGCGGGAAAACCTCGAGAAAGGTCTTCCCGACGTCCTGCGTAAAATCGAGGTTGCGCGCGAAGGCATCATCATCGGGGCATTCGAGATGATCGTAAAAGATCCCGCCCACCCCGCGATGTACGCCGCGATGGGGAATGTAGAAATAGTCCTCAGCCCATTTCGAAAAGCGTTCGTAGTAGGTCGGGTTGTGCTTGGCGCAGGCAGCGCGGAAAGCCGCGTGAAACTCCTGCGTGTCTTCTTCGTAGGGGATCGGCGGATTGAGGTCCGCCCCGCCCCCGAACCATGCCTTCCCGGTAACGAGGAAGCGCGTGTTCATATGCACCGCAGGGACATGCGGATTGGCCATGTGCGCGACCAGGCTGATGCCGGTGGCCGAAAAGCTGGGATCGTCCTGAGCCCCGTTGATCGTCTGGGCGAATTCCGGCGCAAAGGTGCCGTGTACGGTCGACACGTTGACGCCGACTTTCTCGAACACCTTGCCCTTCATCAGGCCCTGCACGCCGCCGCCGGGATTGTCGTTGCCCTCTTCCTCGCGGTCCCAGGGGGTGTATTCGAACGCGGCGTCGGAGCCCGCCTCGCGCTCGATCGCCTCGAATTCGGCGCAAATCTGGTCGCGCAGACCTTCAAACCAGGTGCGCGCTTGCTTGGTCTGCTCGGTGCGATCGGCCATCATGTTCCCATTCTTGCGAAGACGTTGCGTCATCCTTGCCAAGCCCGCCGGGCTAGGGCAAGTGAGGGCCATGGTTCCCCTTTCGTTCGGCGATACGGAGTTGCTCTTGCGGAGCGATCGTGCGGTCTATTGGCCGCGCGAGCGCACACTGCTCGTCGCCGACCTGCACCTCGAAAAGGCGAGCTTTTTCGCGAGCCACGGCCAGCACCTGCCCCCCTACGACAGCCGCGAGACGCTGGAACGGGTGGCTCTGGCAGTGCGCGAGACCGGTGCGGAGCGGGTCGTGACGCTGGGCGACAATTTTCACGATGCCGAAGGTGCGTCGCGGCTGGAGAAGGTCGCATGCGATATGCTGCGCACGCTCACCTCGCAGGTCGAGTGGATCTGGATCACCGGCAACCACGACGGTCCCGACACCGGCGACGCTGCCGGAGCTGCCGCGCAGTGCGGTGGCACGCTGCATGAAGAGCTTGAGATTGGCGGCATCGTGTGCCGTCACGAAGCACAGCGGGGCGAGACCCGAGGCGAACTTTCCGGCCACTGGCATCCCAAGCTGGAGGTGACCATTCGTGGGCGCCGTATTAGACGTCCCTGCGCAGTCGTCGCGCGGAGCGAGGGCGCGCCGCCGCGCATGGTCCTGCCGGCCTTCGGCACGCTGACCGGCGGGATGGATGCAGGCCACGAGGCGATTCGCGCCAGCCTGAGCCCCGCCGACCGGATCGAAGCGGCCTGCGCGGTCCGCGACCGGCTGGTGCGCTTTGCGCTCTGGCACGCGGAACGGCGCGCAGCTTAGGCCGGGGCCCGCTCGCGCACCCGTGCGGAGCAATTCTTTCGCCTGCGCGTTCAGCCCCCTTTCGCATTGCCGCGAAAAGCCCTAAATACAGCGCTCGCATTTCTGCAACTTCAGGAGATCTTCCCATAGCACGTCCCCCCCGTCGTTCCCTTCAGCCGCCTGTCAAGAGCGGCCCGCGCTACGACAATTTTATCCAGTCGCCCAAGGTCCGCGTCATCGACGAGACCGGCGAGAACATCGGTGTCCTTAACACGCGTGAAGCGATCGAACGCGCTGGCGAAGTTGGCCTGAACCTCGTCGAGGTCTCGCCCAACGCAGACCCGCCCGTGTGCAAGTTCCTCGATGTCGGCAAGCATCGTTACGAGGCGCAGAAGAAGGCGAACATCGCGCGCAAGACGCAGAAGGCGCAGGACATCAAGGAAGTCAAAATGCGTCCGAACATCGACACGCACGATTACGACGTGAAGATGCGCAACGTGGTGAAGTTCATCGAAAACGGCGACAAGGTGAAATGTACGCTCCGCTTCCGCGGCCGCGAGATGGCGCACCAGCAGCTGGGCATGGACCTGCTCAACCGCGTGCGCGACGATGTGGAAGAGATCGCCAAGGTCGAAAGCTTCCCGCGCCTCGAAGGCCGCCAGATGCTGATGGTCCTCGCGCCGAGATAGTGCTCGCGGCGCGCATGTGGTCGCGCTGATTCGCGCTCGCATCGAAAATGGTTTGTCATCGTGGTTTCGGTTCGTGCTCCCGGGTGCGGACCGGATGCCTTGGCAGGACCGCCCGCGCGAGGGCCCGTCCCGCAATGAGCCGCCGGTCGGCTCGCGCGTGAAGTACGGCCACGACCCGCGCTATCGCTTCGAAGGCAGCCGGGTTGCCTGCGAGCTGCTTTCCGACAAGGTAATTGCGCCGCTGACTGAATAGCGCAAGCACCTCGAGCGGATCGATGGCGGAGCTTTCCAAGCTGATCCGTACCGACCGCTAGGGCCGGCCTTATGCTTTCCCGGAACCTGATGAGCCGGCCGAGGTCAAATAGGCGCGGCGGGCGAGCCGCTCCTCGTCATGTCGTTGATCGGACTACGATTACCATTCCTCCCGCAAAGTGTTGTCGGAGCAGGCGAACTGTGCTCCCTTCGCGCGCAAAGCGACAAAGGCCCCTTTAATTCCTATGCAAAACGCCATGCGAACCTTCCACCGTACCACCGCGCTCGGCATTTATGCCGCAAGTCTGCTTGCGACGAGCACCCTTGCCAGCGCACAGCAGCCTTCCGCCACGCTCGCGCTGCAGGCCTCTGCGAGCGACGCGCGGTTCGCACGGTTCGCGCCGAGCGGCCAGCCGAGCGCGACCCGGCTCGACTACAGCCTGTGGAACGAGGCACTCAATTACTTCGTGTTCTCGATGGGGGCATCGCTGCGCGAACGCGCGCCGTCGGTGCAGCCCAATCTGGGGACCCGCCGCGTCTACGGCCACACGTCGGGCTACCGGCTTGAGGCCAACCGGGTCACCTTCTCCTATCTCGAAGACGATGTGATCCAGTCGCTCGCCGACTATCGCCGCGACCTCGAGCTCACCGCCGATCAAGTCGACATTGCGAGCCTGGCGCGCAACGAGCAGCTGGCCTTCTGGATCAACCTGCACAACGTCGCGATCATCGAACAGATCGCCAAGAATTACCCGCTGAAGAATCCGTCCGAACTGATGATCGACGGGTACGATCTCCCGCTGGACGAGGCGCCCTTCATCACCGTGAACGGCGTGAGCATGAGCCCGCGCGATATCCGCACCAAGATCGTCTATCCCAACTGGTCTGACCCGAAGGTGATCTACGGCTTCTTCCGGGGCGATATCGGCGGGCCGTCGCTGCAACGTGAAGCGTTTAACGGGCGCAACGTTGGCCGACTGCTCGATTCCGCGGCGAAGGAGTTCGCCAATGCCCTGCGCGCGGTCGACAAGCGCGGATCGACGATGCGCGTCTCGAAGATCTACGAGGAAGCCCGGCCTTTCTACTTCGCCGACTGGCCGCAGGATATCCGCGCGCATATCTCGGATTTCGCGAGCGAGGAAGTTCGCGGGATTCTGGCCGATACGAGCGAGGTGGACCCGGTGCTTTACGAAACGAGCATCGCCGATCTCGCCAATGGCGAGAAGGAGCCTTCCTACTCCAACGTGTTCTCGACCGATGAAAACGGCATGCCGGTATATCCCGATCCGCGCGTCCCGGAAAACGTCAAGCGGATGGTTCAGGAACGCGATGCGAAGGTTGCCAAGATGCTTCGCAATCGGGACCGCGTCGGCCAGGTCTACATCATCACCGAACAGGATGAGCAGCCCGCAGAGCCCGAGGTGGTCGAGTAACCTTTTCCAGGGGCGGGGAACTTCCGCGATAGTGCAGCGCACCTTTTGCTCAGCGGATGACCGGGCGGGAACACATCCGCGCCTGACCCGCTGAGCGCGCATGCATATCCTGCAATTCGCCGCCCTTTCCTGCGCCGCGATCCTGGCCACCGCATGCTCGGCCCCGTCCGACGGAACCGACGACCAGGCCACGGCCGACGCTTCGCCAGCAACCACGACACAGAGCGCCCCTGCGCAAACGGGCGCTTCGCCCCGCCCGCAGGATGCAGATACGGGCGATGGCGATCCTGACATCGCCCCGGCGCCGCTCGTTTCCGAGGCCGCAAAGGGAGAGAAGGGCGCACGCAACGTACTGCTGGCGTTCAGCCGCGCGATCGAGCTGGGTGAGTTCGGGCAGGCGCACGATTTGATGCGCGAAAATGCCCGCGCGAACACCTCCGCAAAGGATCTTGCACGCCAGTTCGACGGCTTCGGCAAGATCACCGTCGCCGCCCCTTCGGGATCGATCGAGGGCGCTGCGGGCACGCTCTACTACACCGCCCCTGTCACCATTACCGGATCGAACGGACCGCGGATCGAAGGCGACATCGTGCTCAGCCGGGTCAATGACGTGCCCGGAGCGACCCCGGAGCAACTGCGCTGGCGCGTGCGAGAACTGGACCTTTCGCGCACGAACTAGCGCAGGACGCTGGCGACCCGGATGTGGAGAGCCCTGCTATCGCCAAACGCGCACCTGCGTTGCGCTAGGTATCCCACATCGGCTCGATCCAGTCATCGACCCCGCCCTTCGCGCGATGCATGTCGCCGCCTGCCACCCGGTCCCAGAAGCGCCCTCCGACGATCTGCTCGGCGTCGTATGTCTTAACCAGATAATGGCCGAGATCGTGCTCCAGCTTTTCGTTCGGCATCTCGAAGGTCCACAGGTGCAGCTTGCCCTTGTCGTTCTCCGCCAAAACGCTTTTCATGAAGGCATGCGGGATCGGCACGTCGATCCCGTATTCCTTGTCATCCTGGCCAATGGTTTCGACACTGCGATTGAAATAGAAAACCGGGCAAGTGAGCACATAGGTTTCGAGGATATCGGGCCTGGCATCCAGATCGCGGATGGCGCATTCGAGGTCGCGCCAGCCCTGCCGGTTGAGGCCGGGAACCTGCGGCGACATGTTCGACAGCAGGAAGGTCTCGCTGTTCTGCGTCCGGATCAGATCCTGGTTCGCGCTCGCCACCAGATGCCCGCGGTCGAAGCCGCTGCCGCGATAGGCCTTGAGACCGGCACGAAAACGCTTGGGAATGCGGACATCGGCGCGGAAATTGTCCATCCGGTCCTGCAAGGTGACCTCGTTGATCAGCTCACGCTCTCGATTGATGATCTCGAGCGTCCATTTCGCCTGCCGGAAATACCACGAATACCCGATGGTAAATTGCCGGCCGATCAGGATCTGATCGCACACTGGTGCGCCGTAGCGCAGTTCCCGCTGCATCTGGAACGGATCGTCGTAGCTCATGGAAAAAGCCCTCCCCCAAGCAAACAAGGCTGGGCAAATCTATCATGCCGGGGCCGCGCCGGCACTCGGCATTTTCCCTGAGGTCCGCCAACCGCGTGGTTGATCGCGGAAACCGGCAGGGGTAGGTGCGCGTTCGAGTACCGGCAGCCGGTGGAGATGCGTTCCTGCGGAGGTTAGGAACGGGCCCGCCCCGACGATGCCTCGAACCCGATCCCCGCCTTCCTGGGGACGCCTTTGAGGAGCCTTTTCCCATGACCGACGCCGTCGATTCCGTCGAAACCCCCACCCCCCGTCGCAAGCCCAAGCCCGAGATTACCGAGATCGGCGGGCGCAAGATGAAGCCGTCGACCCTGATGATGGGCCATGGCTACGACCCTGCCCTGTCCGAAGGATCGCTCAAGGCGCCGATCTTCCTCACCAGCACCTTCGCCTTCGAAAGCGCGGCTGCGGGCAAGCGTCACTTCGAACGCATCACCGGCATGCGCGAAGGCGGTGCCGAAGGCCTCGTCTATTCGCGCTTCAACGGGCCGAACCAGGAAATCCTCGAAGATCGCCTCGCGATCTGGGACGATGCGGAAGACGCGCTGTGTTTCTCCAGCGGCATGACCGCGATCTGCGTGATGATGATGGCCTTCTGCAGCGCGGGCGACGTGATCGTCCATTCCGGACCGCTCTATGCCGCGACCGAAGGCTTCGTCGCGAAAATCCTCGCCAAGTATGGCGTGACCTATATCGATTTCCCGGCGGGCGCGACGCGCGAGGAATTCGACGAGGTGCTGACCAAGGCCAAGGCCATGGCGGACGAAAGCGGCGGCAAGATCGCGATGATCTACCTCGAAAGCCCGGGCAACCCGACGAATGCGCTGGTCGATATCGAGATGGTGCGCGACGCACGCGATGCGCATCTGACGCCCGAATGCCCGATCGCGATCGACAATACCTTCCTCGGTCCGCTGTGGCAGCGGCCGCTGGAACACGGCGCGGACCTCGTGTGCTATTCGCTGACCAAATATGTCGGCGGCCATTCGGACCTCGTCGCGGGCAGCGTCGCGGGCGCGGAAAAATGGATCAACCCGGTGCGCATGATCCGCAACACGATGGGCGGCATCGCCGACCCGAACACCGCATGGATGCTGTTGCGCAGCCTCGAAACCGTAGAGCTGCGGATGCAGCGCGCGGGTGAGAACGCGGAGAAGGTGTGCGACTTTTTAAGCAAGCATCCGAAGGTCGATGGGCTCGGCTATCTCGGCATGCTGAAGGATGATCGCCAGAAGGACATCTATGCGCGCCATTGCCTTGGCGCAGGGTCGACCTTCTCGCTGTTCATCAAGGGCGGCGAAGAGGAATGCTTCCGCTTCCTCGACGCGCTCAAGGTCGCCAAGCTCGCAGTGAGCCTCGGCGGAACGGAGACTCTCGCCAGCCATCCGGCCAGCATGACGCACCTCTCGGTAGCCCATGCCCGCCGCCAGCAGCTCGGCATTTCGGACAGTCTCGTGCGGATCAGCATCGGGATCGAGGATGCCGAGGATCTGATCGCCGACTTCGATCAGGCGCTCGAAGCGGTCTGACCTTAATTAACTGAAGAAGCGAATGGGCGGAGGCGCACAGCCTCCGCCCATTCTCTTGCATCAGTTGCCCAGGCGCGCGGTCAGTTCGACGCCGAACAGGCGCGGTTCCGCCGGGATGAAGGTCGGAATGCCGAACCCGCCACCGGTGTTGCCCGCGTCGAGCAGGTAATCCTCGTCGAAGGCATTGCGGATGAAGCCCGCGATCTCGAAGCGCTCGTCTGCGAAAGAGATCCCGGCACGCGCATTCACCAGCGTCACCGGACCCTGCGAGATCAGCGGATCGTTGGGCACTTCGAAGAAGATGCGGTCGCGGTACGTGACGCTGGGCGTGGCGAACAGCCGAACGGCGTCTGAAAGCGGATAGTCGATGGTGAAGCCAGCCGCCGCCTGCCTTTCGGGCTGGAGGCGGAAGCGATCGCCAGCGAAGGTTCCGTTCCCAGCCTCGTTGTCGATGCCGCCATCGATGTAGCCCAGGTTCGCGAACACGTTCAGCCAGTCGGTGGCCTGGATCGCGATTTCGGCCTCGACACCCAGATTGCTCGCGCTGCCCGCACTGACGGTCACGAAAGTGCCCGCCGGGCCGTTGGGGGCCGGGATGGACACCTGGAAATCGTCATAGACCTGGTAATATACGCCGAGCGATCCGGAAAAGATGTTCGAGTTGAATTTGAGGCCGCCCTCGTAATTCCACACGACCTCTTGCGGGACGATGCTGGCCCCACCCGCATTGACCTGCACGACGGGCGAACGGCGACCCTTCGAAACGGTTGCGTACAGGTTGGCTTGCGAATTCACGCGGAACAGCACGTTGAAACGCGGCAGCCATGCATCGAAGGAATCTTCTCCGGTGATCGTTGCGCCGCCCGTATCGACCTGGCCCGGAATCAGGGGAGCCCCCCCGAGCAGGCTATTGGGTACGTCGGCGAAGAAGCCGGACTGCCGGTCTTCCCGCAGGTAACGAACACCTGCCGTCAGTTCGAGCGTATCGGTGGCGATGAACGTCACGTCGGCGAATACCGAATAGGCATCGTTCTGGCCCTGGTTCTCGAACACCGAGGAATAGGGCAACGCGGTGACGCCTGGAGGAAGCACGCCAATGGACGACAGCAGCCCGGTGACCGCAGTGGCAGGGACAGAGCCGTCGGGCGCGACACAGGGCAGGTTGGGGATGAGGGGAGTGAAGCCGAAGGCCTGCCCCACCGGCGTGAAGGCCGCGCAATGGATGAACAGGCCTTCCTCGGTCGCGAAGGGCACGTTCTGGATGCTGTCCCCGCTGAAGAGGTTCCAGCCGAAGGACCCGCGCAGCCGGTCGCCCGCATAGGTGAAGCGCCCTTCGTGGCTGTACTGGTCGCCCTTCGCGATTTCCGCGAATTCGAGGAACGGCGCAGCCGAACCGTCGGCGTCGAAAATCTCGTCGCTGTCGAACTTGCGATATCCGTTGACCGTGGTGAAGGTCCAGTCGTCGGCGAACGCCCATTCGGCGGAGAGGTTGATGTCGTAAACCTCGCGGTCGAGGCCCAGTTGGTCGCCGCCCAGCGCCACGGCGGCAGCGGGATTGCCACCGAGGTTCGCATCGACGAAGGCGTTCTCACGCCCGCCAGGCGCACCCGCGAAGGCCGGGAACGTGCCGGAGATGAAGGGCGTGCCGCCGTTACGCTGCTGATCGTAGGTGCCGATCAGATCGATCGTGATGTCGGGCGTGGGCGTGAAGCGCAGCGATGCGCGCAAGCCGAACTGGTCCTTCGCGTAGAGATCTTCTTGCTGGCTCGCGGCGAGGTTTTCGACATAACCGTCGCGCTTGCGCCATTCGCCCGCGATGCGGGCCGCGATCACATCATTGCCCAGGTTGACGAAGCCCGACAGCAGCGTGGCGTCGAAATTGCCGTATCCGCCGGTCAGAGCGGCCGATGCGCCCGGCTGGGGCTTGGCCGACACGAGGCTGATCGCGCCGACGGCGGACGCGGTGCCGAACAGCGTGGCCTGCGGGCCCTTGATCACCTCGACCCGCTCGAGGTCGTAGATCGCCTGGTAGGAACCGCGCGAGCGCGAGATGTCGACGCCGTTGTAATAGAGCGTCACGCGCGGGCCCTGCTGCGCGGAGCCGCTGTCCGAGGTGATGCCGCGGATCACGATGCCCGGGTTGTTGGCGCTTTGCTCCTGGATATTGAGGCCGGGCACGTAGGCCGACAGTTCGTCGAGATCGGTCACGCCCAGTTCGGCGATGCTCTCTCCGGTCAGGGCGCTGATGGTGATCGGCACGTCGAGCGCGCGCTGCTCGATCTTCTGCGCAGTGACGACGATCAGGTTGCCGCTTTCCTCGGCGACATCGTCGTCGGCCACAGGTTCGGCCGGTGCCTGCGCGAGTGCGCCGACGGGGAGAAGCGCGGCTGTGCCGAGCAGGATGAGACGAATCGCGGAAACAGGCGAAGAGCGCATGGTGAGACCCCTTATGTTGCGGTTGCGAAGGGGCGTTAGGAGGGTCGCGTGACCGATCCGCGACTGTAAGGTTACGCTTTGGTGAAGGCGCCGTGTTAATTGATCAACCGTGCCATTCGCGCCGCGCTTCGGCCGATTTGAGCACCTCGTAGGCGAGCTGCAGCTTCTGGAATTCGGCGGCGGCTTCCTTGTCGCCCGGCTTGACGTCGGGATGCACGGTCTTGGCCTTTTCGCGCCACGCACGCTTGATCGTGGCGAAATCGGCATCGGCTTCGAGCTCCAGCACGTCGAGCGCGCGCATCTCGTCGGCGGAGCGCGATCCGTCGCCCGATCCGCCCCAGCTATAGTGCGAGGCTTCGGCATAACCCGCATTGTCGCGCTCTTCGGTGCGCGCGCGTTCTGCGGCCTCGGCCTTTTCGAGACCTTCGAAATAGTCCCAGCCCTTGTTGTATTCTGCCGCGTGCTTCTGACAGAAATACCAGCGGTCCGGATTGTTGGGAGCCTTGGGCGCGGGGCAATCGCCACGCTCGTTGCAGCCGTGCCGATCGCACAGGCGCACGGTCGCCGCCTCGCGGCTTTCCTCGTAGCCGCGCCAGCGCGGGAAACCCCAGTCGTTCGATCTGCGCGCTTTGGCCATTGGTGCAGTTTAGGGCTCCAGCCCGTTCCTTCAACCTTGCGTCGCCAGATGGGCGAACAAAAAAGGGGCGGGCGATCCGGCCCGGACCGCCCGCCCCGTTATTGAGAAGGCTCGCCTCTAGTCGATGACAACGGTCACCGCGCGGCGGTTCTGTGCCCATGCCTGCGGCGTGGAAGCGGTCGCCACGGGGCGTTCCTCGCCATAGCTCACAGTGCGGATGCGGTTGGCCGCAATGCCGAGACTGACGAGATAGTTCTTCGCCGAATTGGCCCGGCGCTCACCCAGCGCGAGGTTGTAGTCGCGCGTACCACGTTCGTCGGCATGGCCTTCGATCGTCACGGTGATGCTGGGATACTCCGAGAGGTACTGCGCCTGGGTCTGCAGCGCGGCGGCATCGGCGGTGTCGATGTTGTAGCGGTCGGTGTCGAAATAGATGACGTTCTGGCCGTTCACCGCGCTTACGAAATGCTGCTGCGTGCCCGGCCCGTTCGGGTCGGTGTAGCCGCCACCATTGCCGGTGCCCGGCTGGCTCACGCCCGGCTCGGGCGGAAGCTCGTCGGGCGCACCCGACTTGCAGGCCGCAAGCGACGCGGTCGCGGCAAGGACAATCGCAAGTTTGAAATGCGCGTTCATAGGTCTCTCCTCACAAGATTGCTTACCATTCGTCGGTGCGACCCCACGAAATCAAGGCGTAATTCGATAACGTCTCAAGGCAGGATCGGTCCCCAGGCAGGGTCCGAAGCATCGACCGGGGTCGGCAGGCGGCGCAGATTGTCGCCGGTCAGATCGACCTGGTAGATCGCGGTGCGGCCGGTGTTCCGTTCGGTGCGGAAGAACTGCAGGATGCGGCCATTGGGCGCCCAGGTCGGCGCTTCGTCCTGCCAGCCGTCGGTCAGCTTGCGGAAGTTGCGACCATCGGGGCTCATGGTGGCGATGTTGAAATCGCCGGGGATGAAGGTGAACGCGATCTGGTCGCCGCGCGGGCTCCATTCGGGCGTCGCCGCGCGACCACCGAAGAAGGTGATCCGCTTCTGGTTCGATCCGTCGGCGTTCATCATGTAAATCTGCTGTTCGCCCGAACGGTCGCTTTCGAATACGATCCGGCTGCCGTCGGGCGAATACGAACCGCCCACGTCGATACCCGGTGCCGTGGTCAGCCGCTCGCTCGCGCCGCCATTGGCGGAGACGCGATAGATGTCGGTATTGCCGTTGACCGCCATCGAATAGAGTACCCAGCGCCCATCGGGGCTCCAGCGCGGGGCGAAGGTCGGGTTCTCGCTCTGGGTGACGAGCGTCTGGCGACCCGTGCCGATGTCGTAGATGTAGATGCGCGGATTGCCGTCGACATAGCTGAGGTACATCAGCTTGCGGTAATCGGGCGAATAGCGCGGGGTGAGCGCAGTCGCGCGGCCGGTGGTGATGAACCGGTGGTTGGCGCCGTCGCTGTCCATGATGGCGAGCCGCTTGGTGCGGTTATCCTTGGGGCCGGTCTCCGCGATATAGGCGATCCGGCTGTCGAAGAACGGGCTCTCGCCGGTCAGCCGCGAATAGATGAGGTCGGCGCACTTGTGTGCTGCACGCCGCCAGTCGGACGGTGGGACGACCCAGCCCGAACGGACCAGCTCGTCCTGCAGCGCGACATCGTACAGATAGCAGCCGACGATCAGCTTGCCGTCGGCCCGGGGGCGGACATAGCCATGGACCAGCATTTCCGCGCGGCGCAGGTTCCACAGGCTCCAGACCGGATCGGTGATCTGCGGGTAGGACGGGCGCGGCAGCGCATCGGGGCCGGTCGGATCGAACAGGCCGTTATTCTGCAGGTCGGCGGTGACGACGCGGGCCAGCTCTTCGCCCAGCGCCGCCGTGCCGCGCGCGTTGGCGGCGGTCGCCACGTCGCGCTCTGCGGCGAAGGCGGGGATCGCGATCGAGAGGTCGTCGAGGCTGCCTTCGAAGGATACCGAGCCGGTCAGCCCGCCGTCATCGTCGGCCTCGCTGCTTTCGGGCTGCACCGTCTCGAGCTCGCCACCGGCCGGAGGCGCGGAGCCGAGATCCTCGTTCTGTGCGAAAGCGGCTGCCGGCAACGCCGACAACAACGCGGCAAGAGCAAAGGCGAAAAGCGGACGAATGGTCATGATCACAAATTCCAGTCGAAGCTGAATGCGGAAACGTTTTTCCACGCGTTATAGTATTCGGGTGGCAAATCGAAGGGAGCTGCCAGCTGAACAGCCCGAATGGCCTGTTCGGCATGGCGTTCCGCCTGCGCGCGATTGGTGTCGTTGACCCCGGTCTGACGCACGAGGCGCGGACGCCCGGAGAGCGACCCGTCCTCGTTCATCCGCCAGGCAATCACACTGACGATCTTCTCGGCATCGGGGCCGCTCGGCGGGGACCAGTGCGGCTTGAGCTGGCGCGAGATCGCCGCTGCGATACTGGCGCGCGCGCTCGCGCCGATCTGCGAGGCGGGGGTACGCGTTTCGCTGGTGCTGGTGGAATCGCCCGCCCCGTCGAAGGCCTTTTCGAATTCGCGCGAAGCGCCCGGGTTGCGGGAGGGACGCTGTGCGGGCGCTGGCGCGGGTGTGGACGTCGCGCGTTCTTGGCGGCGCTGCGGCGGAGCCGTGCGCGTGGTCTGGCGCGGTTCGGGGCGGCTGGTCGCGCGTGGAGCCGGGCGCGGCTGGGGTGCAGGCGCGCTGGTCGGCTGCGGGAGTGGCGGCGGCGGCGCATATTCGATCGGCGGCGGCGCACTGTCGCCCAGCTCGGGCGCGGTCGAGGCCCGCGATTCGCTTACCGGATCGGGCGCGGTGGAGGTCATCCCGACCTCTTCCGCGAAGTTGACGGTGATCCGCGTCGGTTCGGGCATCGGCTCGCGCGTCGCCCCTTGCAGCAACAGCACTGCGACCAGCGCGACGTGCAGCAGCCCGGCGATGATCAGCGCGGCGGCATCGAGGCCAAAAGAGCGGTTCGCTTGCATCGATCCGAGGCGCTAGAGCGATTCGCTTGAACTGTTGGTGACCAGCGAGATCGAGTTGCAGCCGAGCCGGTTCAGCTCGCCCATAACGCCCATCACGCGCCCGTAGTCGAGCGTCTTGTCGGCGCGCAGGACCACCTCGCGCTCGTTGCAGGCCGCGCCCTCGCTCGCCGTGGCCAGCGCTGTGCCCAGCTCGCCCTGCGGCACGGCATCCTCGCCGACGTAGATGACGCCATCGCCCGCGATCGAGACGTTGAGCGGCTCTTCCTCCTGCGGCAGCGCATTGGCGCGGCTGTCCGGCAGGTCGACTGGCACGCCCGCCGTCATCAGCGGTGCGGTGACCATGAAGATGATCAGCAGCACCAGCATCACGTCGACCAGCGGGGTCACGTTGATTTCAGCCATCGGCGCACGCCTGCGGTTGCGCCCGCGCTTATGCGAGTGAACGCCCATCGCCATTTCAGACGCGCTCCAGCTCGCGGCCGAGGTTCGCGTTGAACCGGTCGGCGAAGCGCTGGAGGATCGCCTCGTAGCTGTTCACGCTGTTGCTGAAGCGGTTGTAGGCGATGACCGCCGGAATGGCGGCGAACAGGCCGATCGCGGTGGCGAACAGCGCCTCCGAAATCCCCGGTGCGACCACCGCGAGTGAGGAGTTCTGCTGCGCGCCGATCTGGAAGAAGCTGTTCATGATGCCCCAGACGGTGCCGAACAGGCCCACGAAGGGCGCCACCGAGCCGAGCGTCGCGAGGAAATTCAGCCGTCCTGCCAGCCGGTCCGCCTCTTCGGCGACGTGGCTGTCCATCACGCCTGCGATCCGGCCCTGCGCGCCGCGCACGTCCTTCACGCCGCCCTTGGTCGACTTTTTCCATTCGGTGATGGCGGCCCACGCGATCCGCGCAGGCGCGACGTCGCGGTTGCGATAGGCGTCGAGCGTTTCCTCGTAATTTTCCGAGGCCCAGAAATCCTGCTCGAACTTGCGCGCGCGGGATTTCGCGCCGCGCATCTTGAACGCGAAGGAGATGATGATCATCCAGCTCCAGATCGACGCCAGCACGAGGCCCGCCATCACCGCCTGGACGACGATGTCGGCATCGAGGAACAGCTCCACCGGCTCCAGCCGGGTCGGCGCGGCGGGCATGGACGGGGGCGTGGCTGCGGCAAGCAGGTCGAGGAAGATCATTCAGGCAGGCTCCCCAAGAGGACGAGTATCGAGAATTCTGGTGAAAGCTTCGCGCCATGCCTCGGGCTGGCGGCGCGGGCGGCCATTGGGGGCGACGAAGCCGACGCGCAGCTGCGCGGTGCAGATCGTCTCCCCATTGCGCTTCGCTTCCTGTTCCATCCGCACGCTTGCTGCGCGCAATTCGCTGCATCGTGTATGAATGACGACGTCGTCATCCAGCAGCGCGGGCCGGATGTACCGCAATTGCACATCGGCAACGGCATAGGCGCCCTCTCCCGCCTCGATGGCCGCGCGCTGATCGATCTCCAGCATGCGCAGGACATCGGACCGGGCGCGTTCGAACCAGCGCAGGTAATTGGCGTGATAAACGATGCCGGAAAGGTCGGTATCTTCGTAATAGACCCGCACCGCATAGAGATGCGTAGTGCCGTCGAAGACGCCGCCGGGAGGGTGCGGGGCAACAGGATCGGATGCATCGGTCATAGGCCCCGCGCCTTTACGGCAAAGCGACTCGCGGCGGCAATCACAAACGGTGCCCCTGTCGCACAGCGGGAGCGTTTCACCGCGCTGCGTGTCAGGAAACGGCGGATAATCAGCCGATCATCCGGCCCAGCTTCTGCCCGCCGAACAGGTGGACATGCAGGTGCGGCACTTCCTGACCGCCATTCTCGCCCACATTGGCGAGCAGGCGATAGCCCGGCTCGACAAGGCCCTTCGCACGCGCGACCTTGCCCACCGCGCGGACGAAACCGGCGATCTCTTCGTCCGGGGCCTGGGCCGAAAAATCGTCCCAGCTGACATACCGGCCCTTGGGCACCACCAGCGTATGGATCTCGGCCTGCGGATTGATATCCTCGAACGCGATCGCCCACTCATCCTCGTAGACCTTGGATGAAGGGATTTCGCCGCGCAGGATCTTCGCGAAGATATTGTCGTCGTCGTAGGGCGCGGTCGGATCAATCGGCATTGCTGGTTTCCCCAACTTGCGACCGGCTCGCTTTTTCCTCGATCCCCGAAATACCCTCGCGCCGGTCGAGTTCGGCGAACACATCGGCGAGCGCGATCTCGCGGTCGGCCAGCAGGACCATCAGGTGAAACAGCAGGTCGGCGGATTCGCCCACCAGTTCCTCGTCGCTACCGGCAAGCGAGGCGACCACCGCCTCGACCGCTTCCTCGCCCAGCTTTTGCGCCATGCATTGTCGGCCTTGCCGCCGCAGGTGTGCGACATAGCTGGTTTCCGGGTCGCATTTGCGACGCTGCTGGATCACCTGTTCGAGGCGGGCGAGAGTTTCCATGCGTTGCGGTCTCTTTCTGCTTTAGGCGTGACGGCTCAACCGCGCGTGCCAGCGTAGGGTTCCGGATGGCGGGCTGGCAAGCCTGCCGCGCGCAGCGCATCCTGCGCCTCGGCAATGGTGTGCTGGCCGAAATGGAAGATGCTGGCGGCGAGCACGGCACTGGCGTGGCCTTCGCGCACACCGGTAACCATGTGGTCGAGCGTGCCGACCCCGCCGCTGGCGACCACGGGCACATTGACCGCGTCGGCGATCATCCGCGTCAGGTCGAGGTCGTAGCCGTCCTTCGTGCCGTCGCGATCCATCGAGGTGACGAGCAGTTCGCCCGCGCCCAGCTTTGCCAGCCTGGTGGCATGGTCGAGCGCGTCGATCCCGGTCGCGCGGCGGCCGCCATGGGTGAAGATCTCGTAGCGGCCACGCTCGTTCAGCCTCGCATCCACGCTCGCCACCACGCACTGGCTGCCCATGCGCTGCGCGATGTCGTCGACCAGTTCGGGCCGCGCCACGGCCGCGGAGTTGATCGCGACCTTGTCTGCGCCTGCCAGCAGCAATGCGCGCGCATCCTCCGCGCTACGCACGCCGCCTCCCACGGTCAGCGGCATGAAGCAGACTTCGGCGGTGCGGCGGACAATATCGGCCAGCGTCGCGCGCCCTTCGTGGCTGGCGGAAATGTCGAGGAAGCACAGCTCGTCCGCCCCCGCGAGGTCGTAGGCATGCGCCTGCTCCACCGGATCGCCCGCATCGCGCAGATCGACGAAGTTGACGCCTTTGACCACGCGGCCCTCGGCCACGTCGAGACAGGGGATGACGCGGATACGGACGGTCATGCTTCGGGTATCGTGATGGTCATGGTGGGTCGATCGTCTTTCGGCTCGGGTGCCGGTTCAGGCGCTGCCTGAGGCACCTGGCCTGCGAGCCAGAACAGGCCGAACGCCATGTTGATATAGAGCACGATCGCGAACCAGAAACGGCTCGGGTCGTCGTCCTTCTTGCTCAGCTGGAATTTGCCGAGCGCAGTCTTGCCCCGCACCGCATCGACCGCGGCGACGACCAGCATCACGAAGGTGGCGATGATGGCGATATCGGCGATGGTCACAGGGTGGCCATCCGGTACAGGAAATAGGCAATCACCAGTATCCAGAAGGCAACGACACTCCAGAATATCCTGGGATTGTCTTCTCTGGTCCGTCGCTCCGGTCCGAAGACGAAGCCCACCTTCCCGGTGCGCAAGGCTTGCACGATCTGCAGTGCACAAAGCGCGAGGACGGCGGTGCAGACGATATAGGCGATAATCACTCCCCCGCCCCCTCGCGCAGAGCCTCAGCCAGATCGAGCCGTCCGTCGTAGAGCGCACGGCCGGTAATCACGCCCTCGATGCCGTCCTTGGCATGCGGGGCGAGCGCACGGATATCCTCGAGCCCCGCGACCCCGCCGCTGGCGATCACCGGCAGCGATTGCGCCCTGGCCAGCGCCAAGGTCGCCTCGACATTGCAACCTTTGAGCAGCCCGTCGCGCCCGATATCGGTGAACAGCAGCGCGGCGACGCCCGCATCCTCGAACCGGCGCGCCAGATCCTCTACGGGCAAGTCCGAGACGCTCGCCCAGCCCTCGGTCGCGACCATTCCGTCGCGCGCGTCGACTGCGACCACCACGCGGCCCGGGTGATCCTTCGCCAGTGCCTTGACCAGTTCGGGGTCCTTGAGCGCCGCAGTGCCGATCACGACGCGCGCCACGCCCAATTCCAGCCAACGCTCCGCGCCCTCGCGCGCGCGGATGCCGCCGCCCAGCTGCACCTTGCCGGGGAACCGGCGCAGGATGGTCTCGACCGCGTGGGCATTGACCGGCTCGCCCGCGAAAGCTCCGTCGAGGTCGACCACGTGCAGCCAGCTCGCGCCGGCCATGGCGAAGAGCGCGGCCTGTTCGCCCGGATCGTCGCCATAGACGGTCGCGCGGTCCATATCGCCCTCGGCGAGGCGGACGACTTGGCCGCCCTTTAGATCGATCGCGGGGAAGATGATCATGTTGCGAACCCCTCTCCAATTGCGGCTACCGCACTCCTCCTCTCCCCTTGCGGGAGAGGATAGCGCAGCTTGCCGCGCCAGCGGCTTGCGGAGCTTGGTGAGGGGGAGATTACGGCTTCCACTTCAAAAACCTCTCCAGCAATGCCAGCCCATAGGCCTGGCTCTTCTCGGGATGGAACTGCACCCCGAGGATATTGTCGCGCGCCACCGCCGCCGTCACCGATCCGCCGTGGTCGGTGCGCGCAGCGATATGGGCGTTGCTCGCGCCATCGAAGGCGTAGGAATGGAGGAAATAGGCCTCGCCCGGATGGATCAGGCCAGACGCATCGTCGGCCACGACCACATCGTTCCAGCCCATATGCGGGACTTTGACATGTTCGGACGGCTCCAGCGCGCGGACATCGCCGCCAATCCAGCCGAGCCCCGGCGTCTCACCATGCTCCAATCCTCGGTCGGCCAGCAATTGCATGCCCACACAGATCCCGAGGAAGGGCACGCCATCGCGCAGCACCCTGCTCTCCAGCGCCTCGATCATGCCCGGCAGGCTTGCGAGGCCATTGTAGCACGCACCAAAGGCGCCGACTCCGGGGAGCACGATCCGCTCGGCGCGCGCCAAAGCCCCGGCATCGGCGACCAGAGCCACGTCGGCACCGACGCGCCTCAGCGCGTTCTCGACCGAATGCAGGTTGCCCGCGCCGTAATCGATCAGCGCGACAGTCTCACCCACCAAGAATCCCCTTGGTGCTCGGCACCGCCCCGCCCTTGCGCGGGTCGATCTCGACCGCTTTCCGCATGGCACGCGCGAAGCCCTTGTAGATCGCTTCGCAGATATGGTGATTGTTCGAACCGTAAAGCAGTTCGATGTGGAGCGTGATCCCGGCAGTCTGCGAGACGGACTGGAACCAGTGCTCGATCAGCTCGGTATCCCATTCGCCCAGCTTCGTCTGACTGAAACCGGCGCGCCACACGCAGTAAGGCCGCCCCGAGATATCGAGCGCCACGCGCGCCAGCGTCTCGTCCATCGGCGAGTAAGCCTGGCCGTAGCGCGCGATCCCGCCCTTGTCGCCCAGCGCATCGGCAATCGCCTGGCCCAGCGCGATCGCGCTGTCCTCGGTCGTGTGGTGCTGGTCCACATGCAGGTCGCCATCGACGCGCATTTCGACGTCGATCAGCGAATGGCGGGAGAACTGCTCCACCATGTGATCGAGGAAGCCGATTCCGGTATGGACGTCGTAGGTGCCCGTCCCGTCGAGGTTGACGCCCACGCGGATGCGGGTTTCCGCGGTATCCCGCTCGATAAGACCTGTTCGCATGGGCGAGCGCGCTATCGCCCCCCACGCGCTCGTGCAAGCATTCTGCGCGCCGGGCGTCGCCGCGAACGCCGCATTGCGTGCTTGGCCGCAATCTACGCTTGACCGGGCGGACGCTCCCCGCCACCTAATCGCGAGTGATGAGTGACGATGCGCCCGATAGCCTGATCCCCTACGACCAGATCGTGCAGGAAGCCCTGCGCGCCGTGGTCGGCAGCGTGCTGGAAGAGATCGAAGCGGGTGGCGGCACCCTGCCCGGCAACCACCATTTCTACATCACTTTCAAGACCGGCGTTCCCGGCGTCGAGATTCCCGACCATTTGCGCGAGCGTTTTCCGGACGAGATGACGATCGTGCTCCAGAACAAGTTCTGGGATCTGAACGTTACCGAGGTCGGCTTTTCGGTGGGGCTGAGCTTCAACAAGATATCCTCGCACCTCGTCGTGCCCTTCTCCGCGATCACCGCCTTCGTCGACCCGGCGGTCGATTTCGGGCTGCAGTTCCAGGCCACGGCGGTCGAAGATGCCCCCGCCCAGCCGGACCCTGCGGGCAATGATGGCGGGGAACAGGCGGCTGGCGAACCCGTTGGGAAGAGCGAAGACGGCTCGAACGTCGTCACGGTCGATTTCGGCCGCAAGAAGTAGCCGCCGCACTTGCTGCGGCAAGCGAAGGGCGCGATAGCATCATGAGCAAACGCCGCGAGGAACTGCGCAAGAAGGTGGCCAGAGGGCAGGCGCGCGCGCGTGGCGAGCCGGTGCGCGGCCCCTCGACCAACCCCGCCACCAACCTGATCATGGCCAACGCGATTATCCGCACGGGGTCCATCCTGTTCCGCAAGGCGGTGGAAAAGCGGATGCTGAAAGATCGCTACGGCAAGGAAACCGCCAAATCCATTGTCGAAAACCAAAGCATGGGCTCGACCCTGCTCAGCCTCGGCATGTCGAGGATAGCGACGAAGTCCTCCACCGGCGCCATTGCGGTCGGTGGCGGGATGCTCGCCAAGACGCTGTATGACCGGCGGCAGGCGAAGAAGTCGCGTGCCAAGGGCGACGCGCAATTGCTGGAAGATGCTGCCGAGGGTTCCGGCGAAGGCTGACCGTCCTGAGGAATTGGCTGCAGCAGAGGGTTGATCTCGCGGCGGCCACAGGTCCAAAGGCGGACATGGCCGAGCCTTCCTCACCCCGCACCGATCCCGACACGCTCCATCGCAGGGGCCTGATGTTCATCCTGTCCTCCCCCTCGGGCGCGGGCAAAACCACCATTTCCAACATGCTGCTGGCGGCCGATCCGGCGATCAAGCTGTCGGTTTCGGCAACGACTCGCCCGATGCGCAAGGGCGAGCAGGACGGCGTGCATTATCACTTCGTCGACGATGCCGAGTTCGATCGGTTGCTGGAAGAAGACGGCTTCTACGAATGGGCCCACGTCTTCGATCACCGCTACGGCACGCCCAAGGGGCATATCCGCAGCGCGCTGAAGGACGGGCAGGATTTCCTGTTCGACATCGACTGGCAGGGCACGCAGCAGCTTTACCAGAAAGACCAGCAGGACGTCGTCCGGGTATTCATCCTGCCGCCGAGCCTTGAGGAACTGCGCCGCCGCCTGACCGGGCGCGGGACCGACAGCGAGGAAGTAATCGGTTCGCGCATGGACCGTGCCCGCGCGGAAATCAGCCACTGGGACGGGTACGACTATGTCGTCGTCAACGATAACGTGGATGCGTGCTTCGCCAAGGTGCGCGAGATCCTCGAAGCCGAGCGGATGAAGCGCCAGCGCCAGACCGGGCTGATCGATTTCGTGCGCGACCTGATGGCGTAACGATTGGTTAGCCGATCGGGGCAACAATGCGCGCGATGCTGCGGCGCTCGATCTCTCTTCTGGCATGCCTTTTATGGGGCTGCGTCTCCGCCCCCCAGGCAGAGGTCGGCCAGATAGGCTCAGCGCAGCCGGACGACGCAGGCGCGGTGCCCGAAGACCTGAATGTCAGCCGCGTCTGGATAGGCAGCACGGGCGGCTACATTTACGAAGTCGGCCACTTCACCCCGGCTCAAATGGCGTCTCCGGCGTGGGAAGCTGCGCGACTTGCCGCGCGAAAGCTTGCCATTTTCTGCCCCGCCGAAGAAACCGTCGCACGGCGCGATGTGCGTTGGCGCGAACCTGCCGCGACCGGCGAGCCCAGCTGCGCGCGGGTCGTCTATACCCTCACCTGTTCGAGCAAAAAGAAGGCCTTAAACCCCGCGCTCGCCTATGATCGGGAACAAAGCTTGCTCGAAGAGCCAGCTTTGCCTGCGGCGCGCAATTGCGGCGAGAAGAGCAGGTCGAACATGCAACCGGCCGTGGTCGGCGGGTTCAGGTCCCGCGCGATTTACTCGCGGGATGCGGGGTGCGAGCCGTCGCTGTCCAGCCGCACGGATGCGTTCGAGCTCGACGACGTCACCTATATGAACACCCAAACGATCGCGTCACGATCGGTCCTGCAACAAGCAGCGCTACACCTGATGGATGGTGTCGGGTTCCTGGAGAACGCAGTCAGGAAGGACGGCAAGGTCCATCTGGTGGAGGTTGCGCGCCCGCTTCCCGATGACGGCCGAAATCTTTTCGTCCAGAAAACCTACGGGAGCGACAGGGAAGGCCGATGCATCTCGCTTGCCGCATCGCAGGGCGATGCGCGGTGGCGCAAGACGGTCTACTTCGCCGAAACACCGAACCGGGCCGAAGAGCGGAGCGACCCGGCCGACGACGCAGCACGGTTGAGCGAGCTGGAGAAAGCGCTCCAGAACGAACTGGCCGGCTTGCTGGGCATCCAGATCCCGTCGGAATAGGACGCCCGCAAGCCCGTCGCTAGCCTTGCGCCTTACTCCCCCGACGGATCGACGAAGTTGCCCGCGCCGATATTGGCGTTGACCACGCCGCCGTCGATCGGGATCGTAGTGCCGACCACATAATCGCCCGCGCGGCTGAGCAGGTAGATCGCGCCCGCCGCCATATCCTCGGTCACGCCCACGCGGCGCGAGGGGATACCGCGCTTGACCAAATCTTCGTTGTCGCGCGCAGCGCGGTTCATCGCCGAGGGGAAGGCGCCGGGCCCGATGCCGTTGACCACGATATTGTGGCCGATCAGCTCGGCGGCCATGCGGCGGGTCAGGTGGATCAGCCCCGCCTTGCTCGCCTGATAGGGATAGGTCGGCCACGGGTTGGACTTCATCCCGTCGATGCTGGCGATCATCAGCACCTTGGCCGGACGCTCCGGAGTACCCGCCTTCTTGAGCAGCGGCAGCAGCTTCTGCGTCAGGAAAAACGGCGTCTTCATGTTGAGGTCGACCGTGCGGTGCCAGCCGGCTTCGCTGAATTCCTCGAACGGCTCGCCCCATGCAGCGCCGGCGTTGTTGACCAGCAGATCGAGCTTGTCTTCGCGGCTCGCGAGTTCATCGGCCAGCGCCTTGATCCCGTCCATCTGCGAAAGGTCGCCGGTGAGGCCGATCACCTTGTCGCCCAGCTCGGCAGAGGTTTCGTCCACCTGCTCCTTCTTGCGCGCGACGATATAGACCTTCGCGCAGCCCGCTTCGAGCAGGCCTTCGACGATCATCTTGCCGATCCCGCGGCTGCCGCCCGTCACCAGTGCGATCTTGCCTTCGAGACCGAAAAGGTCGGTGAGTTTCATCATTGAAAAAATCTCCGTCGTCATCCCGGACTTGATCCGGGATCCCGCTTACTTGGGGCCCGCCGCAGGAAGAAAGCGGGACCCCGGCTCGGGGGCCGGGGTGACGAAAAAAGAGCTCAATACCCGCTCAGTTCCGCCACGCGGCCGGCGTGGTAGTACATGTCGCCGAGGAACTCCTGCAGCGCGCGGTCGCGCTTCATGTAGAGGCCGATGTCGTATTCGTCGGTCATCCCGATGCCGCCGTGCATCTGCACGCCTTCCTTGACCGCGAGCCCCGCCGCCTTGGCAACCTTGGCCTTGGCGACCGAGGTCATCAGCTCGGCCTGCTCGCTGCCCGCATCGAGCAGCTGCGCGGCCTTGATGGTCACCGCGCGGGCGATCTCGACTTCGGAATAGAGATGCGCGGCGCGGTGCTGCAGCGCCTGGAAGCTGCCGATCAGCTGCCCGAACTGCTTGCGCTGCTTGAGGTAATCGACCGTCATGTCCATCGCCCCGCGCGCGACGCCGACGCCTTCCGCCGCCGCGCCCACACGGCCTGCCCGCAGCATCGCGTTCAGCACCTCGCGGCCGCCATCGACTTCGCCGATCACCGCATCGCCGTCGAGTTCGACCCCATCGAAGGTGATGTGGCTCGCCATCGAAGAATCGACCAGCCGCACGCTGTCGTGGCTCATCCCGTTCGCGTCCTGCGGCACCGCGAACAAAGTGATCCCATCGGCATCGCTATCGCTGCCCGAAGTGCGCGCGGCGACCACGATCATCTCGGCGCTGGCGCCATAGACCACGAAGTCCTTCTTGCCGCTCAGCTTGAAGCCATTGCCCGATTTCTCTGCCTTGCAGGCGATTGTTTCGGGCCGGTGCTTGGGCCCTTCGTCGATCGCGACAGCGTAGACGTTCTTGCCCGCGATCATATCGGGCAGCCAGCGGCCCCGCGTGTCGTCGCTGCCGTGCTTGAGCGCCGTGGCGGCGAGCACGGAGCTGGAAAGGAAAGGCGACGGGGTGAGGTTCGCGCCGATTTCCTCGAGCACGATGTTCGCCTCGACCTGGCCCATGCCGAGCCCGCCGTCCTCTTCGGGCAGCAAGATGCCGGTGAAGCCCATTTCGCCGAACTGCTCCCACAGTCCGTGGCCGAAACCATCCTTGCAGTCGCGGTCGCGCCAGTGGCGCAGCTGTTTCGCAATCGCGCCTTCCTCGCCAATAAAGTCCTTGGCGCTATCGGCGAGCATCGCTTGATCGTCATCGTAATAAAGTGGCATCTGTTCTCTCTCCAAATCCCCTCCCGCCTGCGGGAGGGGCAGTGAGACTTGGTCGCGTCGGCGACCTAGTCGCAACGGGGTGGGAGGCAGTGCGGCGCAAGGCCTCGCCCACCCGGATTTGGGTCGGCCATGCTCCCAGCATGGCCTGAAACGTCCGGGGGACGTTTCACCCAAATCCCCCCTCCCGCAAGCGGGAGGGGAGAATGATCTACGCGCCCGGCAGCTCCAGGATGCGCTTGGCGACCACGTTGAGCATCACCTCGCTGGTGCCGCCCTCGATCGAGTTCGCCTTGGTCCGCAGCCAGCTGCGGGCAGGCTTGCCGTGCTCGGTCTCTTCGCTTTCCCATTCGAGGGTGCGCGAACCGCCGGCTGCCATCAGCAACTCGTGCCGCCGCTTGTTCAGCTCGGTGCCGGCGTACTTCAGCATGTTCGGCTGCGCCGGGTGGCCCTTGCCCACCTTGACCTCGTCGAGGAACTTCTCGCTCATCGCGGTGAAGGCGAGTGCATCGACATCGAACAGCGCCATCTCGGCGCGCAGCACGGGGTCGAGCTCGCCCTGACGGCTGGTGACGGCACCCAGCGAGGAGGCCCGATCGCCGCCGCCGGTGGCCGAGATCATCTCGCGCTCGTGGCCAAGCAGGTACTTGGCGACATCCCACCCGCGATTGATCTCGCCGACATAGGCGGGGACATCCTCGCCATAGGACTTGGGCACCTTCACATCGTCCATGAAGGTTTCGCAGAACGGGCTGTTGCCACTGATCAGCTTGATCGGCTTGGTGCTGACGCCATCGCCCGCCATGTCGAACAGCATGAAGGTGATGCCCTGGTACTTGTTCGTCTTGTCCGTGCGGACGAGGCAGAAGATCCAGTCGGCTTCGTCGGCGTAGGAGGTCCAGATCTTCTGGCCATTGACGATCCAGTGGTCGCCTTTGTCCTCGCCAAAAGTCTGCATCGAGACGAGGTCCGATCCGCTGCCCGGCTCGCTATAGCCCTGGCACCAGCGAATCTCGCCGCGCGCGATCTCGTTGAGGAAGCGCTGCTTCTGACCTTCGGTGCCGAAGTGCAGCAGCGCCGGGCCGAGCATCCAGATGCCGAAGGAGCTCAAGGGCGGGCGCGCGTTGATCCGCGCCATTTCCTCGCGCAGCACCTTGGCTTCGGCGGGCGAAAGGCCTGCGCCGCCATATTCCTTGGGCCATGCGGGCACGGTGTAGCCCTTGTCGCGGCACGCCTCGAACCAGGACTTCTGCGCGTCGTTCTTGAAGGTGGCGTTGCGCCCGCCCCAGTAGACGTCGTTCTCGTCCTGCACGGGCTCGCGCATTTCGGGCGGGCAGTTGGCTTCGAGCCAGCTGCGCGTTTTCTCGCGGAATTGCTCCAGATCGGCCATATATCTCTCTCCTCGGGATGCGGCGGAGCGGTGTGAGACTCTCGCCGCGGGTGTTTTGCTGACGCATCCGTAAAGCCAAGCGAGGCCCCGCCGCAAGCGTGCATTCGTAAAACGGGTATGCCGTAGCGGCAGGCCGATTGCGCTTGCGCCCACGCCCGCATCCCGTAGTGTTCCGTAAACGTCAACGGCGGCGCGATGAGGCTCCGCACGGGAGAGATTCGCACTTCATGGCCTTCACGCAAGGACCGATTCCGCTTCGCATCAAGCTGATTCAAGGCGTGGGAGCGATGGCCTTCGGGGTGAAGGACAGCGGCTTTTCCTTCTTCCTGCTGATCTTTTACAATCAGGTGCTCGGAATGGATGCCGGGCTGGTCGGGCTGGCGCTGGCCTTGGCGTTGCTAGTCGATGCGGTCGCGGACCCCTTCATCGGCTATTTCTCGGACCGGACCTATTCGAAGTGGGGCCGCCGCCTGCCGTGGCTCTATCTCGCGCCATGGCCGCTCGCGCTGATGTGGATCGTGCTGTGGTCACCGCCCGGAGGCGAGGCGCCCAGCTTCCTCGGGTTGCTCGGCATTGCGGTCGGCGTGCGCCTTCTGCTGTCCGCCTGCGAGGTCCCACAGGTGAGCCTCGTGCCCGAAATCACGACCGATTACGACGAGCGGACCACGCTGTTCCGCTACCGCTACCTGATGGGATGGAGCGGCGGGATCGTGATGATGATCCTCGCCTATACCGTCTTCATGCGCGGGCCCGACGGGATTCTGGAAGCGGACGGCTATGTCGGTTTCGGTATTGCAGGCGGCCTGCTGATGGTGCTTTCGGTTATCGGATCGGCGATCGGGTTGCACACGCTTGTTGCCCATCCCCCGCCCGATCGCCCGCCGCCGTTCCGGTGGCTCGACGCCTTTGCCGAGATCAAGCAAGCCTTCAGCGAGAAGGCGTTCCTGATCTTCGCTGCGGGCGCGATGGCGGCCTATATCAGCCAGGGCACGACCTTCTCCATCTCGCAATATGTCAACGCCTTCGTCTGGCAGTTCGACGAACGTGCCTTCCAGGCCTATCCGGTGGTGCTGTTCTTCAGCGCCCTGCTGATGTTCGTGGTCGTCAGCCCGCTGCACCGCCGCCTCGGCAAGCCACACACCGCCGCCTACGGCGCGCTGGCGGCGTTCGGGTTCGCCTTCACGCCCTATGCTTTGTTCCTCGCCAGTGCCTGGCCCGAAGCCGGGACGCTGCCTTCGACCGCGCTGTTCTATTGCTTCCTGTTCCTCGGCAATACCTCGGGCATCGTCTCGATGATCTCCGCCACCTCGATGGTCGCCGAGATCATCGAGGTCTATGAGGAACGCACCGGCGATCGGGCCGAAGGCAAGTTCTACGCGGGCAACTGGCTGATCCAGAAATGCGCGACCGGTGCGGGGATTTTCATCTCCGGGCAAATCATCGCGCTGGCGCAATTGCCCACCGATGCGCGCCCCGGCACGGTCTCGATGGACGTGCTGACCCCGATGATCCTGCTCTATGGTCTCGTCTCGCTCGTGCTTGCCGCTACGGCCGCCTTCTGGCTCGCGCGGTTCCCGATCACGCGGGAAAGTCACGAGGCGCGGCTCGCCCTGCTCGACGATGCGGCGCGCACCGATCCGACGGGGGAAGCTTTGCGTCCCTGACAACCCACATCACGACGATTGCGGGGTTGGCGCAGGCGCGCGGCTCTGCCACGAGACCTTTTGACCGCATACCCGATTTTCGAAGATAGTCTGAAGCAAGAGAGGCAAGACATGGATTTCCAGCCCACAGACCGCCAGAGCCACTGGCGCGACCGCGTCCGCGATTTCATCGAGAAGGAAGTGCGCCCGGCCGTTCCCACCTACAAGGCACAGGACGCCGAGGGCGACCGCTGGAAGGTCATTCCGGTGGTCGAAGAGCTGAAGGAAAAGGCGAAGGCCAAGGGCCTGTGGAACATGTTCATGCCGCCCCGCAACGACAGCCACCACCATGTCGACGAGAGCTTCGAGTTCGAAGGCCCCGGCCTCACGAACCTTGAATACGCGATGGTCGCCGAAGAGCTGGGCCGCATCGGCTTCGCCAGCGAGACGATGAACTGCTCCGCGCCCGACACGGGCAATATGGAAGTGCTGCACAGGTATGGCACGCGCGAGCAGAAGGAGCAATGGCTCGACCCGCTGATGAACGGCAAGATCCGCAGCGCCTTCCTGATGACCGAACCGCAGGTCGCCAGCTCGGATGCGACCAACATCGAAACCTCGATCATCCGCGAAGGTGACGAATACGTCATCAACGGGCGCAAGTGGTGGTCCAGCGGTGCGGGCGATCCGCGCTGCAAGGTCGCGATCGTCATGGGCAAGAGCGACACCTCGGCCCAGCGTCACCAGCAGCAGTCGATGATCCTCATGCCATTGGATGCCGAAGGCGTGACGATCGAACGCTTCCTGCCCGTGTTCGGTTACGACGATGCCCCGCACGGCCACATGGAAATCAGCCTCAAGAACGTGCGCGTCCCCGCCTCGGCCATGCTGCTGGGTGAGGGCCGCGGTTTCGAGATCGCGCAGGGCCGCCTCGGGCCGGGCCGCATCCACCACTGCATGCGCACGATCGGCGTCGCCGAGGAAGCGCTTGAGAAGATGTGCAAGCGGCTGCAGGCGCGCGAAGCCTTCGGCAAGCCGATCTACAAGCACTCGATTTGGGAACAGCGCGTCGCGCAGGCGCGGATCGACATCGAAATGACGCGCCTCCTTTGCCTGAAGGCCGCCGACATGATGGACAAGGTCGGCAACAAGGCCGCCAAGCAGGAAATCGCGATGATCAAGGTCGCCGCGCCCAACATGGCGCTGCGGATCATCGACGATGCGATCCAGGCGCATGGCGGTGCCGGTGTGTCCGACGATTTCGGTCTTGCCCAGGCCTACGCCCACCAGCGCACCCTGCGGCTGGCGGACGGCCCGGACGAGGTTCACGCACGCTCGATCGCGCGCATGGAATTCGCCCGCCACGCGCCGACTGCGGACGAGATGGAAACCTACAGCTCGGGCGACATGGGCGCCACGCGCTGAACCTTATGCTCCCCTCCCGCTTGCGGGAGGGGTCGGGGGTGGGCCCCCTGAGCGGGTTGTGGCTTGCGAAAGCCCACCCCGCTGCGACTAGGACTTGCGAGGCAAGCCCAAGTCTCGCTCCCCTCCCGTGAACGGGAGGGGATGAAAGGGAAGTATGACCAAAGCAGCCATTCTCGAGAAACCCGGCGAACCGATGGTGATCGGTGAGATTCAGCTCGCCGAGCCCGCCCCGCACGAGGTTCTGATCGACACCAAGGCGTGCGGCCTGTGCCATTCGGACCTGCACTTCATCGACGGTGCCTATCCGCACGCGCTACCGCTGGTGCCCGGGCACGAGGCGGCGGGCGTGGTCCGCGCGGTGGGCAGCGAAGTGACGATGGTGAAGCCGGGCGATCATGTCGTCTCGTGCCTCAGCGCGTTCTGCGGCCAGTGCGAATTCTGCGTCACCGGCCGCATGGCGCTGTGCCTCGGTCAGGGAACCCGGCGCGGCAAGGGTGCGGCCCCGCGCCTTTCCCGAGGCGACGAGCCTGTGCAGCAGTTGCTCAACCTGTCGGCCTTTGCCGAACAGATGCTGATCCACGAACATGCCTGCGTGGCGATCGACAAGGACATGCCGTTCGACCGGGCTGCCGTGCTCGGCTGCGCGGTGACCACCGGTGCGGGCACCATCTTCAACGCGATCAAGCTGACGCCGGGTGAGAGCGTCGCGGTGATCGGCTGCGGCGGCGTCGGCCTTGCAGCGATCAACGCGGCCAAGATCGCGGGCGCAGGCATGATTATCGCCGCCGACCCGCTGCCCGAGAAGCGCGCGCTCGCCGAAACGCTGGGCGCGACACACACGATCGACGCGCTGGCGGAAGATGCAGCTTCGCAGATCGTCAAGCTGTCGGGTGGCGGCGTGCATTACGGCATAGAAGCGGTCGGACGGCAGGCGAGCGCGGATCTCGCGGTCGCATCGCTCCGCCGTGGCGGCACCGCAGTGGTCCTCGGCATGATGCCGCTCGACTGCAAGGTGGGGCTGGGCGCGATGGACCTGCTCGGCGGCAAGAAGCTGATGGGCGCGATCATGGGGATGAACCACTTCCCGGTCGATCTCCCGCGCCTCGTCGACTTCTACCTGCGGGGCCTGCTCGACCTCGACACAATCATCGCCGAGCGGATCGCGCTGGAAGACATCAACGCCGGGTTCGACAAGCTTCGCGAAGGCCACAGCGCACGCAGCATCGTGGTGTTCGACTGACGATACGGGGCACGCCTGTCCTACACGGGGCATGCGCGCTAGAACCTTCCGGGCAGGAAATTCGGAGCGATGAATATTGAAAGGTGACACTTGCCGCTCTCATTTGCGGTCCGGCGCGGCGGATTAGTGCGACTGCACGCCATGACCGGAATTTCGAAAATGGGGGTGGTGTGTGTGCCAGCATCGAAGCTGGCCTTCACCCTGAACTCGTTTCAGGGTCCAGGGCTTATCCGGGATCGATCGATCGAAAGGTTGGACGACACGGAATCTGGATGCTGAAACGAGTTCAGCATGACGAATGGGGTTAGGAGAGGCAGAACTTGACCAACATCGACTACGAGAAGGAAATGGTCGGCACGATCGACGTGCCCGACGCCGACAAGCTGGACGAAGCGGCACTGACCGCGTGGTTCGAGGCGAATGTCGAGGATTTCGACGGGCCGCTGACGCTGTCCAAGTTCAAGGGCGGCCAGTCCAACCCGACCTACAAGGTCGAGAGCGGCAACCGCAAATATGTGCTGCGCCGTCAGCCCTTCGGCAAGCTGCTGCCATCGGCGCACGCGGTCGACCGCGAATATACCGTGATGAGCGCACTCGGGCCCACCGGCTTCCCCGTGCCGCGCACCTACGGCCTGTGCGAAGACGCCGATGTCATTGGCTCCAAGTTCTTCGTCATGGAGCTGATCGAGGGCCGCAACCTGTGGAACGGCTCGCTGCCCGATTACACGCCCGACCAGCGGCGCGAGATCTACCATGCGATGATCGACACGCTGGCCGATCTGCACACGACCGATCCCAAGGCCATCGGCCTTGACGACTACGGCAAGCCGCAGGATTACTGCGCACGCCAGATCGCGCGTTGGACCAAGCAGTACAAGCTCTCCGAAACCGAAGAGATTCCGGAGATGGAAGCGCTGATCGCGTGGCTGCCCGAGACCGTGCCCAATCAGCACGCCAGCGGCATCGTCCATGGCGACTACCGGCTCGACAACATGATTTTCCATTCCGACGAGAACCGCGTTGCCGCCGTGCTCGACTGGGAGCTCTCGACGCTGGGCGATCCGATCGCCGACTTCAGCTATTTCGTGCTCAACTGGCATAATCCGGCGGATGGACGCGCGGGGCTCGGCGGGCTCGATCTCGAAGAGCTGGGCATTCCCAGCGCCGAGGAAACGACCCAGCGCTATGTCGAGCGGACCGGCTATCCGGTGCCCGACATGGACTGGTACTTCGCCTTCAACCTGTTCAAGTTCGCCGGGATCATCCAGGGCATCAAGAAGCGCGTGATCGACGGCACGGCCTCGTCCGCCCACGCCAAGCGGATGAGCGAGCGGGTGCGCCCACTGGTGCAATCCGCCTACGGCTTCGCGCAGCGCGCCGGGATGGACTGAGCGCACCCGCTTCACAACGTGAACCGGCGCGGCTAGCAGTCGCGTGACAGGCCGTGTGCGGCACAAGGAGTTTTCGAGAAATGAGTGACGACCACCAGCAGGTGATCGAACAGGCGTGGGACAATCGCGAGGCGCTCGACACGGGCGATGGCGACCTGCGCGAGGCGGTGGACGCCGCGATCCTGAGCCTCGACAATGGCAGCGCGCGAGTCGCCGAGCCCGACGGGAATGGCGGTTGGAGGGTCAACCAGTGGCTCAAGAAGGCGGTGCTGCTGTCGTTCCGTCTGAGCGACAACCGCCTGATGGACGGTGCGGTGGGCTCGCCCGCCTTCGACAAGGTGCCGAGCAAGTTCGCCGGCTGGGGCGAGGAACGCTACCGCGAAGCGGGCTTCCGCGTCGTACCCGGCGCGATCGCGCGGCGCGGCAGCTTTATCGGCAAGAACTGCGTGCTGATGCCCAGCTTCACCAATATCGGCGCCTATGTGGGCGAGAACACGATGCTCGATACCTGGGCCAGCGTGGGCAGCTGCGCACAGGTCGGCGCCAACTGCCACATCTCGGCGGGGACCGGGATCGGCGGCGTGCTCGAACCGCTGCAGGCCAACCCGACGATCATCGGCGATAACTGCTTCATCGGCGCGCGCTCCGAAATCGTCGAGGGCGTGATCGTGGGCGAAGGCTGCGTGGTCGCGATGGGCGTTTTCATCACCCAGTCGACCAAGATCGTCGTGCGCGAGACGGGCGAGGTTCTGCGCGGGTCGATACCGCCTTATTCGGTAGTTGTGCCGGGCACGCTTCCGTCGGAGAATGGCGGCCCCTCGCTCGCCTGTGCGGTCATCGTCAAGACGGTCGATGCGCGCACGCGCGAGAAGACGGGCATCAACGAGCTGCTGCGCGATTAGCCGCGAAGCTGCGGAACAGGGCGGCTGACGGGCCGTTGGGACTATTCGGCGGACGGGAAAGGAAGACATAATGGCACATGATGACAACAGGAAAATTCACATCGACGAGGAAGACGTCAGCGGTGGCAGCAAGGAAGGCGTGGTGCGCTGGATTCTCGGCATCGGCCTGCTGCTCGCGATCGTCGCGCTGTCGCTCATCTGGATCATCCCCGCATTGACCCAGGGCGATGCCGAGGAAGAGGCGACCGTGATGGGCACGATGGAGGCCACTTCGAACGACGATGGCATCGGCACCGATGGTGTCATCACCGAACAGGATCTGGGCGACGAAGGCTTCAGCGAGGAACCTGCTGCCGACGCCGAGGTTGCTACCGAACAGGAGTAATTCGGCAGGAGCCCCATTTCCATGAGCAATTCCAACAGCTTTCAGAGCGATCAGTATGTTCGATGGGATTGGGGCGACGGCACCGCCAAGGGCCAGATCAAGGAACGCTTCGAACGCGAGGTGACCCGCACGCTGCAAGGCAGCGAGGTCACCCGCAACGGCACCGAAGACAACCCGGCCTACCTCATCAAGCAGGATGATGGCGACGAGGTTCTCAAGCTCGGTTCGGAAATAGAGGCGCAATCCTGATGGCCAAGGCAAAGTCCAAGAAACAGCAACAGGCGGCCGGCGCCGCACTCTCGGCCAAGCGCGGCGAGACGAAGAAGTCCGACCTGCAGGGAGCTTCGGTGGGCATGTACGAAAGCATGACCGAGGACGAGCTGGAGGAAATGGCCTCCACCGACCGCGAAGACCTGCCCGAAGAGGCCGACGATGACTGATCCGTCGCCGTCGATGCGCGCTCAGCGCTCCTCGTTGGTCGAATACTCGTAAGGCGGCACGTCGGCCATCGCGGCCTTGGTCGCCTCAACCTCGCGCATCACCCGCATCATGTTGCGCGAGCTGATCTTCTCCAGATCGTCCTGGCTATAGCCGCGCCGCGCCAGCTCGGTGAACAGCGCGGGATAGGTGGAGACATCCTCCAGCCCCTCGGGCGCGAAGGGGATGCCGTCGTAATCTCCGCCGATGCCGATGGCATCGATACCGGCAATCTTGCGAACGTGGTCGATATGATCGGCCATGTCGCCGATATCTGCCGGAGGATAGGGGTTCGCTTCGTCCCACGCGGTCAGACCGGCTGCAACCGCTTCGGGCTGGCCCTGCCACAGCGCTTCCAGCCGCGCTTCTTCGGCGTCGCGATTGGCGTTCCACACGCGCGCCTCCTCGCTCAGGAAGCCGGGCACCGCGGTGACCATGATGATCCCGCGGTTCTCCACCAGCCGCCGCAGCACCGCATCGGGCACGTTGCGCGCATGGCCGTTGATCGCCCGCGCCGAGGAATGGCTGAAGATGACCGGAGCGCGCGTGACGTCCAGCGCATCGTTCATCGTCGCTTCGGAGACGTGGCTGAGATCGACCACCATCCCGATGCGGTTCATCTCGCGGACCAGATCCTTGCCGAACTCGGTCAGCCCGTCATGCTCGGGCGCGTCGGTAGAGCTGTCGGCCCACGGCGTGTTGCGGCTGTGGGTCAGCGTCATGTAGCGCGCGCCCAGGTCGTACATCTGGCGCAGCACGGCGAGGCTCGAGCCGATCGAGTGACCGCCCTCCATCCCCAGCAGCCCGGCAATCCGCCCCTCGGCCATCGCGGCCTCGACATCGTCGGCGCTCAGTGCGAGCGTCATCTCGCTCGGATAACGGGCGATCAGACGCTTGGTCACGTCGATCTGCTCGATCGTCATCTGCACCGCTTCGGGTTCGTCGAGCGAGGCCGAGACATAGACGGACCACCATTGCGCCCCGACCCTGCCTGCCTTCAGCCGAGCGAGATCGGTATGCATCGCACTGCGCGTATCGGTTTTCGTGTGGCCGGTATGCTCGAAATCGAATTCGCCGATTGCATTGCCGACGCGGCTGCGCAGCTGAATCGGCACATCATTATGCCCGTCCCACACCGGCGCCGCCTCCAGCGCGGCCTCGGCGATCTCCTCGGGCGACTGCGCGGCCAGCGGCGCAGCCAAGGTGAAGGCGAGCGCGGTCGCGGCGGTGATGGCGGTACGGCGCAGCATGCGATGATCCCCTTGCATCGAAATCGAGAGAGGCAAGGCATAGTGTCTCGACACCAAAAGGGAAGCGTGCGGCGCCAGGCCAGGCCAGCCAATCCCTTGCGTATCCCCTTTCGCATCGTGCGCCCCTGCCCTAACGCGTGGCCATGAGCGAAGCACGCACACTCATCGAAGCCCATGGCCTGCAACCCCACCCCGAAGGCGGCTGGTATCGCGAGACGTTCCGCGCCCCGGAAAAGGATGGCCGCGCCACTGCGACGATGATCCATTTCCTGCTCGAAGCGGGACAGGCATCCCACTGGCACCGGGTCGATGCCGACGAGCTGTGGCTGTGGCATGCGGGTGATCCGCTGGCGCTGCGTATTGCGGAAGACGACGACGCAGCAGTCGAGACGCTGGTGCTGGGCGACAGCAATGCAACCGTGACCCAGTGGCAGGGCGTCGTCCCGCAAGGCCACTGGCAGGCAGCGATGCCGCTGCCCGGTTCGCGCGGCTATGCTTTCGTCACGTGCGTGGTGGCACCCGGTTTCGAGTTCGAAGGTTTCGCGCTTGCAGCGCCGGGCTGGGCTCCGCGACGCGCCTAGCGATGGCACGCACCGCAACCCGCTGGTTCCTCGTGCTCGCCTACTTCGCGGCGGGCGTGCTCCACATCGCGGTGCCCGAGCCGTTCCTCGGCATCATGCCGCCGCAGGTGCCTTTCCCGGCAACGGTGATCTTCCTCACCGGCGTTGCGGAAATCCTCGGCGCGGTGGGCCTCGCGCAAGGGTTTTCGCCCCGTCTCAGACGGGCCGCGGGGGTAGGCCTCGCGCTCTATGCGCTGTGCGTATGGCCCGCCAATATCCAGCACATGATCAACGATCTGAGCAGCGCAGGGGGGCTCGACACAGGGGGCCTGGGCCTTGCCTACCACATCCCGCGCATGGCCGCGCAGCCGTTCATCATCTGGGCCGCCTTGTGGGCCAGCCACGCGATCGACTGGCCCTTCGGCAAACGCCGCTAGCGGGCGACTGGTCCTATGCCTCGTCGCCCTCTTCCAGATCGGCGAAGTCTTCCTCTTCCGATCCGCTATAGGTCGCGCTCAGCACGCTGGCCGCAATCACGTGGCCTTCCATTGCGGCGAAGAGTTCCGCCTTGCCCGCGCCGGGCATGAGCGCAATCGGCAGGTCCAGCGCGAACAGCTGGAACACGAAGCAATGCGGCTTCCCGTCGGGATCGACCTTGGGCAGCAACCAGTCGGAATTGCCCCGATCGTTCTTGCCGGTGCGCGGCGGAACCTCGCCCTCCAGCAGCTTCCCGTGCTGCGGCGTGAGGCCCCAGACCAGCCAGTGGCAGGTCGCGTCCTCGGCGCTCGCATCCTGGACCACGAGCACCATCTCTTCGGCCCCCTTGGGCGGCGCGGTCCATTCCATCGGCGGCGCGACCGCGTCTTCCTCGTCGGCGGTGAAGCACGGGTCGAGCTCCTCACCCTGCCCGAAGGCGGGGCTCGAAAGCGCGAAGCCTGCGCGCCCGAGCGCCTCGCGGTTGGCGAAGCGCGCGATGGCGAGGCCGGGGTTGGCGGGGCACGATGCAGGAAGAACTGCGGACAGCCAGTCGGTCATGATAGGTCGAATCTCCTTAACTTGAGCCATTGCTAGGCGTTTGTGCGCGGCGATGTAAGGGCTGGGCAGCGAGTTGTTGCAACAGGTGAACAGCCGGTCGCTCAGGGCGGCGGATTCTTAGGCATGGACTCTTTGCATCGTCCGATAATAAGTTCTCATTCAAAGGTTTGTAGAGGATGTGTTGCCCGATGACTGTTGCCCGCGCTTCGCTCTCGCTGCTCCTGGCCTGTGCCCTCGTTGCCTGCGGGAGCGATAGCGGCGCACCCCGGATCGGCGGCGGAGGCAGCGGCACTTCGACGCCCTCGCAATGTTCGCTGGCGAACCGCAAGGCATGGGTGCTCGACCAGTTGCAGGAATTCTACCTCTTCCCGGGACTGCTCAATACGAGCGTCGACCCCGCAAGTTTCGCAACTGTGCAGGATTACATCAATGCGCTGGTGGCGCCTGCCCGCGCCCAGGGGCGCGACCGGTTCTTCACCTACATCACCTCGATCCGGGAAGAGCAGGAGCTGATCAATTCCGGCTCCTCGGCGGGCTTTGGCATCAGGCTCGGCTACGATACCGTCAATGGCCGCGTCTTCGTGCTCGAAGCTTTCGAAAACGGGCCGGCGTTCCAGCAGGGGTTCGACCGTGGAACCCAGATCCTCTCGGTCAACGGTGTCGACACCGCGACCCTTCTCGCCAATGGCGGGCCCGGCAATTTCAGCGATGCACTGGGGACGAGCGCGCCGGGGGTGAACCGCACTTTCAGGATTCGTCAGCCGGGCGGCACAGAGAGCACGGTCAGCGTCACCAAGACCGAATACCGGCTCGATCCGATTTCCGATCGCTACGGCGCGCAGGTGATCGACAATAACGGGACACAGGTAGGCTACATCAACCTGCGCACCTTCATCGTGGAAGATGCCGGGCCCCAGCTGCGCGCTGCGGTAAACACCTTCCGCCAGCAGGGCGTTACCGAGGTGATCCTCGATTTCCGTTATAATGGCGGCGGTCTGGTTTCGGTGGCCGAACTGCTGGGCGATCTGCTGGCGCGGGACAAGGTCGGGCAGGTGTTCAGCCGCACTCTCGTGCGCCAGCCTCCGCCCCCCGGCCTGAGCAACAGCACCGAACTCTTCGAGAGTCAGCCCGAAGCCATCGCCGCGACCAAGATCGCGCTGATCGGCACGGGTGCCACCGCCTCGGCCAGCGAACTGGTCGGCAATGCCTTCATCCCCTACCTCGGCAACGACACCGCGCTCGTCGGCAGCAACACCTTTGGCAAGCCGGTCGGTCAGATCGCCCGCGACCGGGAGCTATGCGACGATCGCCTGCGTGTGGTCGCTTTCCGGACGGTCAATGCCGCGGGCGGTGGCGACTATTACGACGGACTGGCCAGCGTCTATCCGCAGACATGCGCAGCCGAGGACGACTTCCTCGATCCGATGGGCTCGCCGGGCGAGCAATCGACAGCCACCGCGCTGTCCTTCCTTCGAGGCGGTTCCTGCAACCCGATCAACGGTAAGCCGGAGGGCGTGAAGCAGCAGGCAGCGCGGCTCGAAGCGCTCGAGGCGACCACGCCGAGTGCCGCGCAGTATCGCATTCCGGGACTGTTCTAGAAAGCCGGGAGAACCGCCCACCCGGCGCCGCGCGCGGCAAAGTATCCCGACGCCGCTTTCTCGTCGGTCTGCCTAATGCTACCCGGCAGGCGTGGAGGACAGCGCCAGCGCGGTCTCGACCACGCGCCGCGAGCACGCAGGCTTCGCGATCAGCTGCGCGTTCAGTTCCGCGAGCGTGCCTTCCTGGCGGTTGAGATCGCCCGAATGCAGCAGGTAGGGGATGGCGCGCCGCTCCAGCTCGCGGGCGACCGGCAGGCAGGTCTCGCCATCGCGCAAGGTCACGTCGAGCACCGCGCAGGTCACGCCTTCGTGAGCTTCGATATGGGCCATTGCTTCGCGCACATTGGTCGCGGTGAGCGGGTTACACTCCTGATCTTCCGCTGCGAATTCCAGATCCATCAGGATCAGGGGCTCATCGTCCAGCAACAGAATGCGGCAGCCTTCCCTCATGCTCGATCCCCCTCGACCGGCACGGTCAGGACTGCATGCAGCCCTTCCGGCTTCCAGTTCCTCTCGATCGTCCCACGCGCTGCGGCGACCATTCGGTCCATGATCGTACTGCCCGTGCCCTTCTGCTCAGGCGGACCATCGACGCGCGGCCCGCCGGTTTCGATCCAGGTCAGCACCACCGCGCCATCCCGCCTTTGCCAATCGAGGCTCACCTGCCCGTCGGCCCCTTCGGACCATGCGCCGAAGCGGGTGGCATTGGCCGCCAGTTCGTGAAGCACAAGCCCAATGAGCGACATGGCCGAAAACGGCACTTGTGCTCCATTGCCCAGAAACTTGAGTTTCTCGTCGACCGTATAGGGTTCGAGGATCGCCCTCACCGCAGGGCCCAGATCGATCACGCCGGTCGATGCTTCGTCCAGCGTCGTCTCGTAGGCGCGGCCCAGAGCATGGATGCGGCTGTTGATCTCCGACGCCTCGGTTTCGACACCGCGCACCCGGCCCATGACGTTCACGATCCCCGAGATGACCGAGAACATGTTCTTCATCCGGTGGGATAATTCGCGCGCCATCTCGCGTGCGTGCCGCTCTTCCGCGCGCGCCGCGCGGACATCGGACACATCCCACTGGCTGCCGAAGAAATAAAGCAGCTTGCCGTTGGAATCGTAGATCGGGCCAAGGTGCAGCGCGTTCCAGAACGGCGTGCCGTCCTTGCGGTAATTGAGCAGTTCGACCACCACGACATCTTCGCTCTCGATCGCTTCGCGCACCTTTGCAACCGATTTGCGGTCGGTTTTGGGCCCTTGCAGAAATCGGCAATTGCGGCCGAGGATTTCTTCCTCCTCGTATCCCGTCAATCGGCGAAACGCGCGGTTGGCGAAGACGATCGGCTGGTCTGGCTGGTTCGGATCGCTCAGGCACACAGCCATACGGGTCTGAGCCATGGCCTGCTCGAACAGCACGCCCGAGGTATCGGAGAAGCGATCCTCCTGCTCGACGTCCTTCATGTCGTACCGCGGGCGTGCCCGTGGATCGTTCAAGGAAGCCTGACTGTGCCCGTCCGATGTATCGGCCATAAATTCAATCGAGAAATGGAACCAAGGTTTGGCGATGAACGACCTTAAGCGCCGCCCGTTCCGGCACGAACCGGCATTTTTGTTATTTCTTTCGCGAGACAGCTTTCTGGTTCGGGCAGGAAAATGTTACCGTGCCCCGATGGCACAGCGTACCTACACGACCTTCGCGCAGTTCTGGCCGTTCTATCTGCGCGAGCACAGCCGCCCGGCGACGCGCAACCTGCATTACGTGGGCACCGCGCTGGTCATCGCGTGCGGCATCTGGGCGCTGGCGACGGGCACGTGGTGGCTGCTGATCGCGATGCCGTTCGCAGGATATTTCTTCGCCTGGATCGCGCACTTCCGGGTGGAGCGCAATCGCCCCGCAACCTTCACCTATCCGCTGTGGAGCCTCGCCGCCGATTTTCGCATGTTCTTCATGTGGATCACCGGACGGCTCGGCCCCGAGCTCGAGCGCGCCGGGGTCGAGAGTGATCGCAGCTAGGGCGCAACGGGCCCCGTGAAAGAACTGCTCTCGGTCCACGCGCAGCCGCGCCGCGTTGCCTCGCCGATCCGCAGCGTGGCCGTGAAGGGGTAGCTGCGATCGCTCATCCCGTCGGAGCATTCCCCAGCGGTGACCATCAGGTCGAAGGGCGCGCCGTCCAGCATGCCGGAATAGCCAAGCCCCCCCTGCCCGGTGAAACGCTTCACCGTGATGGTGCGGCCATCGATGTTCTCTGGGGTGGAATAGCTCAGCTGCGAGCCGGTGACCGATCCTCCCCAGAAGGGCTCCGTACCCGTGAACTGGACGGTTTCATCTTCGCCGATTTCGGTGAAGCCTTCAGCCGAGGTGCCCGGCGCTCCGGCAGTATTCTCGGTCTGGCACCCTGCCAGCAACAACAGCGGGGCCAATAGCAGAGGGGGCGCGATCGGGGGCAGGCGCATGCGCGTTTCTCCGGCAGGTTGGGATTTCTGTGGTCCAGACCTCTCTATCGCGACCCGCGCCGACGGGAAAGGCCGGGCTGGTCGACTGGCAGGCGGGGAACCTCCTGCGTGCACCCCGTGTTGATTGGAAAACGGAATAGATCAAGGAGTTCAGTGCCATGCGCGTACTGCCTTTTTATGTGGGGGCGGCAGCAATCGCCGCAATCGGAGGGGCCGTCGCCGGCGGGGCGATCGACACCACCCCGCGCGAGATACACCAGACGCCCGTCGTCCCCGAACGCGGCGCGGTCGCCTTCAACAACGAGCGCGCGCCCCGCGCAATCACCGCCAATCACCATCCACTCGAGACCCAAGGCCGGACCATCGAAGTTGCCGAGCTGCGCGAACGCGGGCTCTACAGCCAAGAGCGTTACGACCACAGCTACTATGGCGAGCAGGACGGCAATGACTCCTTCGACTTCGCCTCCGCTGCGAACGAGCAGCGTCAGTGGGAGGCCGAACAGCGCCGTGCGACGACCCAGCGCCAGCGCATTGTCAGCGAGCGGCGCGTCCCGGCGGCCCGGTCGCTCGATCTGCAACGACCAGCAAAGGTCGCCGACGCCGACATCGCCTATGTCTCGCGCCCCGTGGTGCAGGACACGACCAGTCTGGAACGCTGAGCGGGTTCCACCAGCCCCCGCATCCCCGCAGCACAACCCCAAAACCGCACAAAAAAAGGGCTCCCGAACGGGAGCCCTTTTCGTGTCCTTAGGGCGCGTGCCTTATTCGGGCATCAGCACCGTATCGATCACGTGGATCGTACCGTTCGACGCCGCAATGTCGGTGTCGGTCACGGTCGCGGTGTTGCCGGCCGCATCGCGCAGGACGACGTTATCGCCATCCATCATCGCGGTCAGTTCGGCGCCGTTGACGGTCGTCAGCGTGTAGCCTTCGTCACCCGCATCGGCGATCGCCTGGGTCAGCGCGGCGGCATCGGTGGTGCCTTCGATCACGTGATAGGTAAGGATGTTGGTGAGGTCTTCCTTGCCGGCTTCGCTCATCAGTTCGTCGCGCGTCGCCTGGGGCACCTTTTCGAAGGCGGCATTGGTCGGCGCGAACACGGTGTAATCGCCGCTCGAGAGCGTTTCGCCGAGGTCGGCAGCGGTCACGGCTTCGACGAGGGTCGAGAAGTCCGGGTTGCCCTGCGCCACTTCGACAATGTTGCCGGTGGCCATATCATCAACCGCCATCTGGTCGGCGGCCATATCGTCGGCCATCGCAGTATCGTCGGTCGTATCGGCTTCGGCGCACGCTGCCAGCGAAAGCGCGGCAGCCGAGGTGAGCATGATGCTGAACTTTTTCATGGATTTATAATCCTTGGGTTTTGCTTTGGGGGAGTGCTTTTAGCCGGGCCCGGCGTCGCCGTGCCCTTCACCCACTCAATGGTTGGGGCGAAACCATGTTCCTATTTTGGCAGGAATAGGGCGGATCCCAGACCAAAGCAGGTAGTCGCGCGGGGATAAGCGCCGCGAAAAGTGGCACCCAGCATCTCCGCGCGAGGGTTCCGCGATCGCTTCCCAACAGATGCGGACCGCCTTGGCCACGCTCTTGGGCGCAGAGGCTCTCGACCCTTCCCGCGCCTGTCGATGGCGCGGCGGGTACGCGAGTGCTTGTCGCGGAGCGCACCTGGCTCCGCCCCGCAAGTGATGGTCTATCGGTTGTAAGAAAGCCTGTTCGGTTGGCTAAGAACGCTCAGGCGGTTGCGGCACCCGCAGCAATGACAGCGCCATCGTTTGCGGTATCGTTTGCCGCAGCATCGGCTTCGCTCGCCTTGTCGCGCACAAGCTTGGCGCGTTCCTCGGCCACACCGCGCGCATGCTCGGCCAGCCCGCGCCAGGTCTTCGCCGCGCGCAATTCGCGCTCGCGCACCCTGTCCAGCGTGGCGGCATCGGCGGCGGCGGTAGCTTCGTCCGCGCGTGCGCAGTAGAATTCGTAGCTCTGAGCCATGGGTCTGCTCCGGGTTGGCGGTGGGGGAGTGGGGAATGAAAAAGGGCGCCGCCTCCGTGTGGAAAGCGGCGCCCTCGAAAATCGCTTAGTCGGCGGAGGAAAGGTTGATCGCGCTTTCCTTGCCGTTGCGGCCCTGCTCGACTTCGTAGTTGAGCCGCTGATCCTTATCGAGGCTCTGCATGCCAGCAGCCTGAACAGCGGTAATGTGAACGAAGCTGTCGTTCGAACCATCGTCGGGCTGGATGAAGCCATAGCCCTTGTCGGCGTTGAAGAATTTTACGGTGCCAGTCTTGGCCATCAGTGTTCCTTTCGAGAACGTTCGGTTGTCCACGCGGCAGAGTGCCCCGTGGGTCGTGCGTCAAATCGTCCGATGAAAGGAAAACGTCGTCTGGTTAACGCCGGGGCCGGTTTCAAGCTGGTGGCTCTCATGGCAAGCGGCGAGTCAAATTTCGAAGTCCGTCGCAAATTTCGACGTCAGCGAGGGTCCTCTAGCACGGGGCTGCCGGATTACCTAATCAATCGGACATAGCGAACCGCCAAGCCTTGCAGGGCAGCGTGAAATCTGTCTGGAACCCACCTGCCCTGCGATTCATTGTGTCGCTTTCTAAAGGAGAAGAAATCAAATGCAGTTTTGGAAGTTCGCCGCCATCCCGCTCGCCGCGCTGGCCCTGACCGCCTGCGAATCGCAGGCCGAGCAGGAAGCCGACTTGGCCGAGGACCAGATGGAAGCACAGGCCGAACAAAGCGCCGCCGAAGCGGGTAACGAGGAAGCGGCGCTGGGCATGACCGAAGCGCAACTGCTCGATGCCGAGTTGGTCGACGCGGACGGCAACGAGCTTGGCGAAATCGAGCAGGTCAATCGCAATGCGATGGGCACTGTCGACGGGCTGGTGGTCGAGCTGGAAGGCACCGATCGCTATGTGGTCGTCCCGATGCGCAACCTCGTCGCCCATAGCGACGGCGACGATCAGGATGTCCGCACCACGCGGACCGCCAAGCAGCTCGCCGCTCTTCCCGACGCGAAAATGCCGGGCGCGACCGAAACTGCCGACGCGATGTAACCTGCGCTTCATACGCGCTGCTAACCCGAAACCCGCTCCGGCTCGCAGGCTGGGGCGGGTTTTTTGATGCATAGCGCGCGTTGGCACTGCGGCATGGATGCGCCCTTCGTACGATTTGATGCAAGCCTTCGACCCGAACAGGCGTATCCCCGCGTGGGGCATGCCGCCCCGATTGCATCGACTATGGCCAAAGGCCAGCAGAAGAAGACCCACGAAGCGCGCAAGCCCAAGAAGGGAAAGCTGAAAACCAACGCCTCGCAGCCCAGCACCAAGCCGGGCGCCGTCAAAGGGCTGGAGAACATGAAGAACGGGTAGAGCCTGCCATGCGCGCTCGCTAAAGGCGGGCGCCATGGACACCGCGCCCGAAACCACCGCCGCCCCCGTCACTATCTTGGTCGATGCCGATGCCTGCCCGGTGAAGGACGAGGTGTATCGCGTCGCCCAGCGCCACCGCGCGCATGTCCGCGTGGTCAGCAACAGCCCTTTCCGCGTGCCGGTGAGCGAGCGGGTGAAACGCGTCGTGGTAAGCGACGGGTTCGACGCCGCCGACGACTGGATCGCGGAGCACGCCGGCCCACGCACCATCGTCATCACCGCCGACATCCTGCTGGCCGAGCGGTGCATCAAGGCAGGCGCCACCGTCCTCAAGCACGACGGGCGCGAGTTCGACGCGGCGAGCATCGGCGGCGCGGTGGCGACGCGCGCGATCATGGCGGACCTGCGCGCCGGGATGGACGGTGTGGGAGGCGGCCCGGCCCCGTTCAGCAAGGCGGACCGGTCGCACTTCCTGCAATCGCTCGACCGGGTGCTGGTCAAGCTTTCGCGCGCCTGACACACCTGACACAGTGTTATAGGGACAAAAATTCCGCCACCCCGATCCCGCGTTTGCAAGCGGCCAAGCGGGTGTGCGGCGCAGCCGGATCATCCGCGCCTTATGGGCCCACCTGCGCCGAGTAGGAAAGCGCCGCGCCTAAGCCTTCTTCGCCTTGTGCGCGGCAATAGCCTCGTCGATCTGCGCGATCCGCTGGCGCTGGGGCGTCTCCCTCGCCAGCCCCTTCAGGCGGCATTCGGCCCACAGCTTGCGGCGTTCGGATTCGAGGTTTTTGAGATAGAGATCGGCCATCGGCGGCATATGGGCGAGGCGTGCCCGATATGCCAGCCGTGGCCGGGCGCGACCGGACGCACTCGCTCAGCGCGAGAGACGCCTGCGGTTGGCGCGCACCGGCCTGCCGTAATGCGCCAGCGCGCGGCCCGTGGTTTCCTCAGCGGACTGGTCGAAGCCGCCCGCCATCAGCGCGGGCCACAGCGTCATCGCGGCGCTGAGCTTCTCACTCACCATCCGCTCCGCCTCCCGCTCGGCCGGCTTCCCGCCGGACATCATACGGATCGAGCGCAGCCAGATGACCATGCCCATCTCGGCACCGAGCATCCAGCTTTCGACCGCGAGTTCGGGCCAGGTCTGGGGGTGGGCTTGGTCATTTAGGAGCACTCCGGCAGCGGGGTGCTGCTGAGGGGCAACGCGGGGGGAGCGGGAATGGGGGCGGGGGTTTTGCGCAAAGGCAAGCCAGCGCGGCACAGTTTTGCAATCTTGCCGCCTCAGTCGAATCCAAATGACGGATCATAGAAGAAGAACTCAATGCGGTTCTCGATCTCTCGTGCGAGTGTCCGGATCGATCTAGGACCTGCCGTCCGCTCAATACCAGCATAAAAACTCAAAAAACCGACCAGAATACCAAACGTATGTTCTTCTAGCCCGAAGAAAGCCTTGCGCACTTGGTCAGTCGTGGGTGCATCACCGTGCACCACCATGTTTCGCACATGATAGGCCGAGCGAACATTGTCGTAAATCTCACACGCTGTCGTGGACCGGCTCCACGAGCCAACATTCGCACATCTGACAGCAAGATTATGGGCCTTCTCGTTGGAGCGAATTATCGCCAAAGCCTCGAATGCAGATATCAGCCGCACGAGACGCAAATAGTCGGAAGGCTCACAATACGCCTCCGCGATAAGCCTGTTGGCGTATCGGAGACGCTCGACAGTTGGTGTCCCATCGTGTTTCCCTGAAGCTAGCCAACCCGCAAAACTTGCAAAGAGTGGAGACATTGGCTCAAGCTCCCACTCGAAGCGCTGAATCGCATCATCGTCCAAGAACGATGAGACACCACCAGTTCCATGCGATAGCCAAACGTCGTTCTGCTCGATGATGACCGACGCACGGTTTTGTTCGAGGGTGAAATCCCCCGAAAGTCTAATCCTATGGGTGTGATAATAGCCGAAGAAAGTTCGCACTATATTTAGAGCAAACTCAGCGGTCTCTCGTGCTATCTCCCAAGCCAGTTCTCGCTCTGAATGGCCTACATCCACCGAGATCACATGATCGAAATTTCTCATGTGCTCGATCCACTTTTTTAAGAGAAATTTGTGGAAGTCCTCCGAAGATTCTGAAGGCTCCCATGGCTTTCTAAGCTTCTTTGCATTCTCCCTGTAGAATCTCGCCTTTGATATTATCGATACAGGTCCAATATCAAATTTCAATCCTTTCGCACTGTATGAAAATTGAGAAGCAAATATATATGAGCCATTAGGAAGCTCTATTTCCTTAAGTCTCTTTAGGGCCTTCGAAATTATTGCATTTTCCGAAGCGCTCGCCCATTTTCTCTTTTCTAAATCTTCATTAAAGCATTCTAAAAGTAACTTTTGTGCTGTGTCTTGGCTGACTTTGAGAGATAATCCTGCCTCACCAAGCAAACGAGAAGCGACACTCTCTAACAGGGCGTATCCTTTTCGATTAACAAAATTAGCTTTTTTCAGGGACTGGAGTATAACCGTATCGGGCGTGGCTGAAGAAAAATCTTTCTTGGAAACAGAATCCTGAACAATTATTATAGTTTTCATCCACTCATCGATAAAAGTTGCAAACTCCGCCTCTATCGATTTTTGGTGTGGCAAGCTTCCTACCTTCATCTGATGATTTTTAATAACCGACTTTTTTGAGAGCCCGTAGTCGAACAAGTTTTCTCAGCTGTACCTCACTCCCCACCCGCAATCCGCCGATGCTCGTCCACGCTGCGCCGCATCTCGCGGGCCTGCAGGTGGAGCGCCTGGTTGCTCAGGCGGATTTCGCGGCTTTGCTGGAAGAAGCCGAGGACCAGCCACAGGAACGCGAGCGGGCTGGAGACTCCGCCGAGGAAGTCACCCAGCTCGTTCAGCCGCAGCTCCGCCGGGTTCTGCCCCTGCACCGCGAGGTACACCACCAGCCCCACGACATAGAGCGCGGTCAGCCACAGGCCGATTATCGGCAGGCGGCGCCGCTCTCGCCGGTCCGCTTCCATCGAATCGGTGAGCACGGCGTCGGGGCTGGTGGAGGGCATGAGCGTCTACAGCGCCTTTTCGGGCCGCGCCGCATGCTCGTTGCGCTTCGCCTTGCCGAGCACGCGCTCGAGCCGCTGGGCGAGCGTGCCCGCCGCCTTGCGCGCCGCCGCGTCGACCGTGTCGGCATGCTCGGTCACGCCGATGGGCTTGGCGCCGGCGGGCCGCGCCTCGATCGTGCAGGCCTTGTCGTTAACTCCGCCCTTGGGCCCGTTCTCGTCGCGGACGTGGATTTCGAGCCGGGTCAGCTTGTCTTCGAACCGGGCGATCTTCTCGCGCACGGCAGCCTCGATGCGCTGGGCCACATTATCGGTGCCCATGACGCTGCTGTCGGAATTGAACTGGACCTGCATGATATACGCCTCTCGGTTCGTGTTTGTGTTGTCCAGATCAACGGTCGAGAGCGCCGGGATATCCCGGGCCGATGCACGATTTGCGCATGGCCCGGGGGAGGTGATCGCTTGCTGGGGAGGCCGCGCGGCTACTCCGCTTCCCCTTCGGGCAGGTACAGCCGCTCGCCCTTGGCGCGGTAGACTTCGCTCATGGTTTCCATGCCCTTCTCGTTCTGCGCCCGCTGTTCGGGCGAATTCTCGCCCTTCAAGTCTTCGGCGGCGAGGTAGCTGTCCGAGTTCTGCTTGGCCGCGAAGTCGCGCACTTCCTGGCTGATCTTCATCGAGCAGAATTTCGGCCCGCACATGGAGCAGAAATGCGCGGTCTTGGCGCCTTCCGCGGGCAGCGTCTGGTCGTGGTACTGCTCGGCCGTGTCGGGGTCCAAAGACAGGTTGAACTGGTCGCGCCAGCGGAATTCAAAGCGCGCCTTGCTCAATGCATCGTCGCGCACCTGCGCCGCCGGGTGGCCCTTGGCCAGATCGGCTGCGTGGGCGGCCAGCTTGTAGGTCACCACGCCGACCTTCACGTCGTCGCGATCGGGCAGGCCGAGGTGCTCCTTGGGCGTGACGTAGCAGAGCATCGCGGTGCCGTACCAGCCGATCTGCGCCGCGCCGATGCCGCTGGTGATATGGTCGTAACCCGGCGCGATATCGGTGACGAGCGGCCCGAGCGTGTAGAACGGAGCCTCGCCGCACGCCTCGAGCTGCTTGTCCATGTTCTCCTTGATCTTGTGCATGGGCACGTGGCCCGGCCCTTCGATCATCACCTGCACGGCCTGCTCCCAGGCGCGCTTGGTGAGTTCGCCCAGCGTGTAGAGTTCGGCGAACTGCGCTTCGTCGTTGGCGTCGTAGATCGAGCCGGGGCGCAGGCCGTCGCCCAGCGAATAGGCGATGTCGTAGGCCTTCATGATCTCGGTGATCTCGTCGAAGCGCTCGTACAGGAAACTCTCCTTGTGATGCGCGAGGCACCACTTGGCCATGATCGAGCCGCCACGGCTGACGATCCCGGTCATGCGCTTGGCCGCGAGCGGCACATAGGGCAGGCGCACCCCGGCGTGGATCGTGAAGTAGTCGACGCCCTGCTCGGCCTGCTCAATCAGCGTGTCGCGGAAGATCTCCCAGGTGAGGTCCTCGGCAATGCCGCCGACCTTTTCCAGCGCCTGGTAGATCGGCACGGTGCCGATGGGGACAGGCGAGTTGCGGATGATCCATTCGCGCGTGTCGTGGATATTGCGACCCGTGGAGAGGTCCATGACGGTGTCCGCGCCCCAGCGGATCGACCAGACCATCTTGTCGACCTCGCTCGCCACATCGCTGGCGACGGCGGAGTTGCCGATATTGGCGTTGATCTTGACCAGGAAGTTGCGCCCGATCGCCATCGGTTCGCTTTCGGGGTGGTTGATGTTGTTCGGGATGATCGCGCGGCCCCGCGCCACTTCGTCGCGGACAAATTCGGGCGTGATGAAGTCGGGGATGGCCGCACCCCAGCTGTTCCCGTCGCGCTCCTTCGCGATCTGTTCGCGACCCAGGTTCTCGCGTTCCGCGACATATTCCATCTCGGGCGTGATGATGCCCTTGCGTGCATAGTGCATCTGGCTGACGTTCGCGCCCGCCTTGGCGCGCAGCGGACGCTTCACCACGCTGGGGAACTGCGGGACGCCGCCCGAGCGATCGGGGCCGAGCTGGCCGTTATCCTCCGGCTTCACTTCACGCGCATCGTATTCCTCGACATCGCCCCGGCCCCTGATCCACTCGCGGCGCAGCTGCGGGAGGCCTGCGTTGATGTCGATGGCGGCGTTCGGGTCGGTATAGGGGCCCGAGGTGTCGTAGACGCGCAAAGACGGCTCGCCGCCCTCCAGATCGATCTCGCGCATCGCGACGCGCACGCCGGAGCCGGTGCGCGCGGCCACATGGACCTTGCGGCTGCCGCGGATGGGCCCGGTGGTGACGCCGATTTCGGTGCGCTCGATTTCGGTACGTGCGGGGATGTCGGCCATTAGTTACGCTCCTCAGAATCGGAGCGAGGGCGGCCTTCGCGTTTCGAAAAACCGCTCCCTCCCTCCGCCCGTATTACCGGGATCAGGTTCGACGGGTCGCGGTGTATTCCGCTCTCAACCTGCGTTTGCGCGGCAGGCTCCCCGGGGATGGGCATGGTGTAGGGCCGTTTGGCAGGCGCGGCAAGGCGCACTACCGGATCGGGACCACCGCCTTGAAAACCTAACATTAGTGAGGCTAGGCTTCGTCCCCGCGTCTCTTGGGGGGAAAGAATGAGCGACACGATCCGGCCCTACAAGCTTGGCGAGCGCGAATGCGCCAGCCTTGCGGACCTTGCGGCAGCCATGGCCGAGAACCACGAAACCGCAGCCGAGCACATCGATCGGGGGTACATCCAGAAGTGGCTCGAGGAGGAGCTGCGCGAATACGACGCGCGCATCTCGCTCGACAAGCTGCTCGAGGAGAACACGCCCGAGCTCGCCTTTTTCGAGTTCGCGCTGCGCTACGCGCCCGACTGGATCCCGAGGATCGAGGGCTTCCGGGTCCAGCCCGAATTCCTCGACGAATACATGCCGCAATTGCTGAAGGACGATTACGTCGTCTCCACACCCGAATTGGCGCGATTCGCGGCCAAGCTGTACGACTGGAACGTGCTGACGGACGATCGCGTCTCCGGCGGCAACGAACGCTGGGCTGCCATCGATGCAGCCTGGCGGCGCGAGTATCACGATGCCGCCCTGACCCACGGCGAAGCACTGCTCTATCGCTCCTTCTGGAAGGTGCCGGGCGATGCGCTCGAGCCGTACCTCATGGACGACCGCTACCTCGAGCTGGTGATGGCACGCGCGGCGGCAAAGTCGGCGGACCACGACCCGGCGGAGTTCGAGAAGCTCAAATCGAAGCTGGCGACGAGGGAGAAGCTCGGCCTGCTCGCCGAACTCTGGGTGGCTGACGATCCTGCCGCCCAGCAGTCCCCCCGGCTGAAAGTCGAGGATAGCTTCTATTACGAAAAGGCGATGAACCGCGCGTGGTTCGCGGACATGATGAAGAGCGATGCCCTTCGTACGCCCGGGCGCGAGACGGAACTGCGGGCGCTCGCAAAGGTCGCATCTTACCAGCAGAGCGATGTCGAAGAACACGCCGAGAAGACCGCGGCTCAGGCTGCAAATGCCGACAAGCCAGGCATCGTGAGCCGGATCGATCAGAAACTCTCGGGCCTCGACACCAAGCTGCGCGCGGCCGCTTTCGCGCTCGGCCTGTTCATCCCCCTGTTCTTCTTCGACAGGTATGGCGGCAGCTTGCTGTGGTCACTCCTGTGCTGGGCGGCGATGGCGGCAACAATCGGTGCAGGCATCATGCGCGTCCTGCCGATCAGGCCGGACAAAAGGTGGATCGACGTGTTGGGAGCACTCGCCATCAGCTGGGCGCTGTTTGCTTATCTGGCGATGGACCTGGACGCGTCGGCTTTCCTCTACGAGGCTGCACTGGGCGCGGTGGCAGGTGCGATCGGCTTCTTCTGGACGCAGCTGGGCGGTGTCCGCACGAAGATGCTCGAACGCGAGGCGCAGGAGGCGCAGTCCGCCATTGACCCGAACGATACGAAGCGCCTTTCGCCCAAGGCGCTCGCCAAGATGTTCTTCCCGGAACTGATCTTGGATATCCCGTTCGCGCAGCGCAGCGCGCGCGAGAAGGAATTCGCGGTCGCAGTCCAGTATGGGCATCCGGACACCACCGGCCTGACCCGCTTTGCCGATCGGCGAAGCCCGGTCGCGCCCAATCACGGCGGTGGCATGTCGGTGAACGCGGGAGGCTTCAACGTCGCGAGCGACGGCACCACGACGACGCAGTTGATGGACGGCGTTTCCTTCGACAACAACGACAACTGGAACGTGCGCGTTGCGGATGGCGTGACGGTTCACTCCGACGGCAAACACACGGTCAGCATGGGCGGCTTCGATGTGCGCAGCGACGGCCAGATCAGCACCGAGGTCGGCGGTGTGCGATTCTCCTCGAAGGGCAAGGACGAGAAATCATCCGGCAGCTGGCTGGCCCCGAAGGAAGAAACCGACTGGTTCGGCAACAAGAAGAAAAAGGGCTGGTTCGACTAGCCGCACGCTCGCGCGGTCATGTCATCGGTGGACCCGCGCAGCAGGCGAACGATCCCGTACCAGTGGCGCCGGCTCGCCAGCGCCCGCGTCAGTCGAGCGCGTCGCTCGCCTTCTTGCCCGCAAATATGCCGAGCACGAGGAATACGACGAACAGAACCGCTGCGATGATCGCGAGCCACATCGCGACATCCACGAATGCACCGGCGACGCCGCCGAAACCGAGGATTGCCGCGACAGCGGCGACGACGAGACAGATGATGGCCAGTTTGATCATGCTGCTCCAATCGCCGGGCGCCTGTCCGGTTCCCGCAGGCTCGCGACCTTCACGCGCCGTTTAACCCCGGCTCAGCCCGCATCGTGCCTGTTGGCGGCGCGCTGGCGAGGCTTGTGCCCCGGGCGCTTTTGAGGGCACACCCCTCCCACCTTTATTTTCGCGCGCCCAGGCCGCCAACCGACCGGAGCCACGATGACCGACTTTCCACCGCCCGCCGATGAGAACACGCCCGAGGCGGTCGCCAAGCCGAAACGCAATGCCTTCAGCCGTTTCCTCGACGGGGTCGAATGGCTCGGCAACCTGCTTCCCCACCCTGTCACCCTGTTTGCGCTGCTGGCGCTGGGCATCGTGCTGCTGTCCGGCCTGTTCGGTTACCTCGGCGTTGCGGTGGTCGATCCGCGCCCTGCCGGTGCGCCGGGCGTTTCCGAGGACGGCATGATCCGCGCGGTCAGCCTGCTCAATGGCGATGGCATCCGACGCATCTTCACCGGGCTGGTCGATAACTTCACCTCGTTTGCGCCGCTCGGCGTGGTGCTGGTAGCGATGCTGGGCGTGGGCGTGGCGGAGAAATCGGGCCTGCTGAGCGCCGCGGTCCGCAGCATGGTGATGGGCGCGCCGCCCAAGCTGGTGACGGTCGCCGTGGTGTTCGCGGGGATCATCTCCAACACCGCTTCCGAAGTCGGCTATGTCGTGCTGATCCCGCTGGGCGGCGCGATCTACTACGCGCTCGGCCGCCACCCGCTGGCGGGGATGGCCGCCGCCTTCGCGGGTGTTTCGGGCGGCTATTCCGCCAACCTGCTGATCGGCACGATCGACCCGCTGCTGGCCGGCATTACCGAGGAAGCAGCGCAGCTGATCGACCCCGACTATACCGTGCTGGCGACCGCCAACTGGTATTTCATGGTCGCGAGCACCTTCCTCATCACCGCGATCGGCAGCCTCGTCTCGATCTATATCGTCGAGCCGCAGCTGGGGAAGTTCGACGATTCCAAGGCCGACCCGGACATCCTCGACGAAGGGATGATGCAACCGCTTCAGGATAGCGAGAAGAAGGGCCTGCGCTGGGCGGGAATCGCCATGCTGGGCGTGTTCGCGCTGATGGCGCTGACGCTGTGGCCGGAATGGGGCGTGTTCCGCAATCCGGAGAGCGGCGAGCGGATGGATTCGCCGTTCTTCGACGGGTTCGTGGTGTGGATCCTGATCTTTTTCGTCGTCATCGGCTATGCCTACGGGCGCGCGGCCAAGACGATGAAGACCGACCGCGACGTGATTGATGCGATGGCGGGCGCGCTCTCCTCGCTGGGCCTCTACATCGTGCTGGTGTTCTTCGCCGCGCAGTTCGTCGCCTTCTTCGGCTGGACCAACCTCGGCGGGATCACCGCGGTCACCGGTGCGCAGTTCCTGAAGGATACTGGCATGACCGGCCCGGCGATGTTCTTCGCCTTCATCGGCATCTGCGCGCTCATCAACCTGTCGCTCGGCAGCGCAAGCGCGCAATGGGCGGTGACCGCGCCGATCTTCGTGCCGATGCTGATGCTGATCGGTTATTCGCCAGAAGCCATTCAGGCCGCCTACCGGATCGGCGATTCCACCACCAACATCATCACCCCGATGATGAGCTATTTCGGGCTAATCCTGGCCTGGGCGACGCGATACCAGAAGGATTTGGGTGTCGGCACGCTGATCGCGATGATGCTGCCCTATTCGATCTGCTTCATCGTCGCGTGGTCGCTGTTCTTCTACCTGTGGACCTTCGTGATGGGCCTGCCGGTGGGGCCGGGATCGCCGACCTATTACCCGGCGGGCTAGGCTGGGGGCCGGCGCATCACATCCGCCCGGCTTGCGCGGGTGGGCCTGCCGGGTATGCTCAGCCGCGTTGGAGATGGAGGATATGATGACGATGCGCAGCCTGATTCCCGCCCTGATCCTGGTCGCGTGCGCCGCTTGTTCGGACACGAGCGATACGCCGGAAGCTGCGGAGCTTTCGGGCGACGCCGCCAGAGAAGAGTCGACCACACCGGGCGAAAGCGCGGAGGCGGAAACGCCGCAGGCAACCCCGACCGGGCCCGTGCGCGAAGTGGTGTCCGGCGACGTGTCGAGCCTTGCGCTCGATATGGACCCGGCGGTTGCCGAAATGGTCGAGGACGACGGCCGGTCGATCGTCCTCGAAATCCGGACCGAGAGCCTGCAGGCGGTGCAGGATTCGTGGGGCGGGATTGGAACCCCGATGCGGGTCGACTGCGAACGGGGCGAACCCTTCACCGTCGAGGACGGGACGACCTACGAATATTACAAGGATTGCGTCCTGCCCTGAGCAGCGGCGGCGGAACGGGACGTGAAGCTCAGAACGTCTCCAGCCGCGACAGGGCGACGAAGATCAGCGCGGCGCCGAGCACGGCCGAAATGCCCGCCCAGACCTCGCTCGCGCTCGCTACCAGCCAGCGGCCGAAGGTGACCAGCCGCTCGCCCACGGTCAGGAACGCGATCCCTTCCAGCACCAGCAGCCCGCCGAGCGCCGCGACCGAGATGAACAGCCAGTCGTCCGGCCGCCATGGCGTAACGAGATAGATGGTCGCGCCCAGCGTCAGGGTGAAAATCCCGGCGATGAAGCGCAGCCCGTGCGACTGCTCCATATCGTGCAGCATGCCCTTCCACGTGCCCGGCAAGCGCAGCTCGCCCATCGCGGCAGCAAAGGCATAGATGCCCACGAACAGGACGATCCAGGCTGGAATGGTGTCGGCTGTGGCCATGACCGGTGAATTACCCCCTCAAGAAATCTCTGGCATCATCGATCGTCGGACGAGCGAACCGGCCTGCGAGACGCCCAGCGCGTCCATGTCATCGCTCCGTGAAGAGCCTATGACGCTCGACGGAAAATCCATGCATTGCATGGGTGGCATGCCCAATGTCTCCGCACGGCGCAACCGCACCCTAAGGCCATGTCAGGGCCGCCCCGCCCTGCTACAGAAATGTTAATTTTCCCGCCGGGCCCCTTACCCGTTCGCGGCGCGCCCCTCAGCCGCCGCCATTCGCAATCCAGCGGTCGATCTTCGCTTCGAGCACCGGCAACGGCAGGCCGCCCGTATTGAGCACCTGCGCGTGGAAGTCCTTGATATCGAACGCATCACCCAGCTTGCTCTCGGCCCGCTCGCGCAGCTCCTGAATCTTGAGCGCACCGATCTTGTAAGCCAGCGCCTGAGAGGGAATCGCGATATAGCGCTCGACCTCCGAGACCACCTCGGTCCGCGTCATGCCCGAATTTTCCAGCATGAAGTCGATCGCCTGCTCGCGCGTCCAGCCCTTGGAGTGCAGCCCGGTATCGACCACCAGCCGCATCGCGCGCAGCTGTTCGTCCTGCAAGGTGCCGTAGCGATTCCAGGGATCGTCGTAGAAGCCCATCGGATAGCCCAGCGTCTCGGCATAAAGCGCCCAGCCCTCGACGAAAGAGGTCGTCCCGCCGAAGCGCATGAAGGCGGGCAGATCCTCGTTCTCCTGCGCGAGGCTGATCTGGAAATGGTGCCCCGGCGCGCCCTCGTGCAGATAGAGCGTCACGTTGCCGGTCGTCAGGCGGCTGGGCAGATCGTAGGCGTTGAAGAAGAAGGTGCCCGGGCGCGATCCGTCCGGAGTGCCGCTCTGGTAGGAACCGCCAGCGCTGAACTGCTCGATGCTGGGATCGTAGGGCTCGATCTTGAGCTGCGATTTGGGGAGGAGCGAGAAGTAGTCGCCGATCTTCTCGTCCACCTGCTCGCCGATATCGTAGTAGCTCTGGGTCAGCGCCTCGCGGCTCTCCGGCTTGAACTTGAGATCGGTGCGCACGTAGTCGAAGAATTCGTTGAGCGTGCCCTCGAAGCCGACCTCTGCCTTGAGCACCTCCAGATCGCCCTTGATCCGCTCGACCTCGGACAGGCCCAGCCGGTGGATCGCATCGGCCTCCAGCGGCAGCGTCGTCGTGCTCTCGATCAGCTGTTGGTACAGCAGCTCGCCGCCCTTCATCTGCGACAGGCCCACTTCCTCGCGCGCGGCGGCAAGATATTCGTCGCGCAGGAAATCGCGCATCTTCTCGTGCGCGGCGTAGATTTCTTTCGTCTTCGCTTCGTAGGCGGCGGTCAACCGGACCTTGTCCGCGTCCGAGAAATCCTCGGGAAACATGGTCGTCGGCCCCATGAACTGCGATTGCTCGATCGGGATCGCCAGCTGCGTGTCGAACTGGTCGATCACGTTGCGGATCGTCAGCTTGGTTTCGACCACGCCGCTCTCCATTCCTTCGCGGAATTTCGCGATCGCGCGGTCGGTGATGGCGATGTAATCGTCGTGACGACTGAGATTGTCCTCGTAATTCGCGATGGTCCTGAAGGGCGCGGCACCCGTGCCGCTCGCGAAATTGGGATAGAAGGTGTGGAAGCCGCTGAAGTGGTTCACCGGACGCACTTCGGTCAGCGCGCGGATTTCGGGCGTGCTGCCTTTCAGCGCCTGCTCCTGATTATAGGCGAACACATCGTAGGCGAGTTGATCGGTGGGCGAGAGCTTGCTGCGGTCGATCTGTTCGAGCAGCGCGACATTGAGCTGCGTGTCGCGCAAGCTGGCATAGTAGCTCGCGTCGGTGAAGAAGTCGCCCAGCCGGTCGGCATTGCGATCATCGCCGCGGAACAGGCGGCTGAGCGGGTTGAGTTCGAGGCTGCGTTTGTCGGAATCTGCAAACAGCGCGAAGAGCCGGTCGTGTTCGGACTGCTCGCTATCGGCGCTTTGCGCGTCGAGATCGACGTCGAGGCTGGCCCGCGCGGCGGTTTGAGCGAAGACGGCGCCCGGCGCGGTCAGGATGGCAAGCGCGGCGGCTCCGGTCAGCAAGTTGCGGATGGTCATTGGTGGTTCCCCTGAAAGTCCTTCGCGGCGAAGCCTAGGCGCCGACGCGCGATCCGCCAATCGCCTTCTACGGGCAGCGCCGGAGCCTCGACCGGGGGCGGCGCATAATCTAGTCCTCTCGGGAATCTCCAAGCACGTCGAAAAACTCGTCCGTCGCATCGTTCAGGCCCGGCCAGCAATCGCTCTCGACAACCATCAACCGACACTCCGCCTGATCGCCAAAACCAAGCTGGGATAGCATAAAGGACGTAAGGGCGGGCCCGACGCCCCGGCTATACAGGAAAGAGACGACCTCCCCCGCATCCGCCCCCGCATCGCGTTTCTTCTTCGCGAGTTCCCAATCCGACGGGGGTCTGAGCCAAAGAAGCATTCGGACCATCACTCGATCACCCGCCCGCGAACCATTACGAAGTCAACATCCTCCAACACGGCGACATCCTCCAGCGGGTTGCCATCGACGGCGATGATATCCGCAGAATAGCCGGGTGCGAGCCGCCCGATCTGGTCCTCCATTTCGAGCACTTCGGCCGCGACCGTGGTCGCGCTGGCGAAGGCTTCGCGGTCACTCATGCCCTGGGCGCGCATCAGTGCGAATTCCTCGGCATTGCGGCCATGGTCGAACACGCCCGCGTCGGTGCCAAAGGCAATCGGGACGCCCCAGCGATAGGCCTGCCCCATGAAGACCTGCGCCTGGTCGTAGACGTCGCGGATCTTCGCTTCGACCACGGGAGTGTAGATGCCCTTCCCCAGCCCCTCGCTGACCCCCTTGAACGCCATCAGCGTCGGGATCAGCACCGTGCCATTCTCGCGCATCGCGCGCGCTGCCGGCTCATCGATGAAGGTCGAATGCTCGATCGTGTCGATCCCGGCGCGGCTCGCCGCCTCGATCCCGCGCGCGCCGTGGGCATGCGCCATGACCTTGAGGCCGAGCGAGTGGGCGGTGTCGGCAATCGCCTTCATCTCCGCATCGGTGAAATGTGCGCCCAGCCCGCGCCCCTGCTGGCTGAGAACGCCGCCGGTCGCGGTGATCTTGATCACATCGGAACCGCGCTGCGCCGCGCGGCGGACCTTCTCCGCACATTCGACCGGCCCGGTGCAGGTGAACGGATTGGCGAACAGGTCGAGGATTTCGGGGCGGAAGCCGGTGATGTCGCCATGCCCGCCGACGATCGACAGCGGCGGACCGGCAGCGACGATGCGCGGACCGGGGATCAGTCCCTCGGCCGTCCCGCGACGCAGCGCGAAGGCGGTCGTTTCGCCGCTGCCCGCCTCGCGCACGGTGGTGAACCCGGCCAGCGCAGTGATTCGCGCGTTTTTTGTACCGACGACGGTCGCGTATTCTTCGGTGTCGACGGTGCCCTGACGATAATCGCCCCCCGGATCGCCGGTCAGGTGGACATGCAGGTCGATCAGGCCGGGCAGCACGGTCTTGTCGGCAAGATCGATCACGCGGACCTCGCCGGTCGGCGTCCGGTGCCCTTCCTCGATCGAGACGATCCGGCCCTCGCTGACCGTGATCGTGGCCGGGCCGCTCGGTTCGCTTTCCGCATCGGCCAGCACCGATCCGGCGTGGATCACCGTTACCTGCGCCAGCGCGGGCCCGGCAGCGGACATGGCCAGCAAGGCCATACATCCTGCGATCATCGAAAACAGGCTACGCATCGTCTCTCCCCTTTGGCCGCGACGATGCATCTCGCATCCGCCCAGCGCAAGCGGAACACGCCCCGGTCGTTTCGGCCATCGGTTGCCGTTGAACGCTCAGGCTGTAATGACGCGGTCGGAAAAAGTTTTGCGATGAGAGGACCTTCATGAACCGCACGTTTTTGGCCACCGTCACGCTGCTCGCCGGCGTATCGATCACCGCCATCGCGCAGGCCCGCCCGATGACGCCCGAGGATGTGGCGAGCCTCGAAAGCCTCGGCGGCGTCGCCGTCTCGCCCGACGGTACTCGCGTCGCCTACACCACCGCGAGCCTGCCCGACGTGACCGAGGGGGAAGATAACGGCTCCACCTCGCAGCAGCTGAAGATGGCATTCGGGCCGGACAATGCGCGCGACTTCCTGCCCGAGGACGTGTCCGTTTCCACGGTCAAGTTCTCGCCCGACGGCCGCATGGTCAGCTTCCTGTGGAGCAAGGGCGGCGAAGACCGCGCCGTATGGGGCATCCCCGTCGATGGCGGGGCGCAGGTGAAGCTTGCGGCGGTGAAGGACACCGGCGTGCGCTCCTATGCCTGGGGGCCGGACGGCAGCACGCTGTATCTGCTCGCCAGCCCGGCGGACGACAAGGACCGCAAGGCGCAGTCGAAGGATGGCTTCAACGCGATCGTCTACGAAGAGGAATCGCGCTTCAACCGCCTGTTCTCGGCTCGCGTCGGCGGCGAGGAAATCGACGCCGAGCCGACCGAGATCACCATACCCGGCTACGTCACCAGCTTCGATGTCACACCCGACAATCGCTATGGCGTGATCGAGAGCCAGCCGACCCCGCAGATCGACGACACCTATACCTCCAAGCGGGTCAATATCCTCGACCTGGCGAGCGGCAATGTCGCCCGGGTGGTCGAAACCCCCGGCAAGCTCGGCGATATCGAGATTTCGCCCGATGGCCGCCAGCTTTCGATGGTCGCGGGGGTCGACAAGAACGATCCCGCGGCGACCACGCTGCACCTCGTCGACCTCGCGACCGGCACCTATCGCGCGCTGAACGAAGGCGCGGCGGAAGCTGTCGGGGATACCGAATGGATGGCGAACGGCCAGCTCGCCGCAGTCGTCGACAAGGGCGCGGACACGATCCTGCGCATCTACAACGCCGATGGCAGCGTCGCGCGCGAAGTCGATCCGGGCGAGCTGATCCTCACCAGCCTCGAAAATGGCGGGAGCGAGCGCATGTTCGCGGTCGCCAACAGCCCGCGCCACCCCAGCGAACTGTTCGCTTTCGATGGCAGCGGCTTCACCCGCTGGACCACCCACAACCCGTGGCTGTCGGAAATCGACTTCGGCGAGCAGCGCACCTACACCTATACCGCGCGCGACGGGCAGCAGATCGAAGGCGTGCTGATCGAGCCGGTCGGGGGCGCACCGCGCGGTGGCGCGCCGCTGATCATGGACGTACACGGCGGGCCCGAGGCGCATGAATCGAACGGCTGGGTGACCAACTACAGCGGCCCCGGCCAAGTCGCGGCGGGTCAGGGCTATGCCGTGTTCCTGCCCAACTATCGCGGCTCTACCGGCTACGGGACCGCATTCGCCAAGGCACACCAGAACGATTACGCGGGCAAGGAATTCAACGACATCGTCGATGCCAAGCGCGCGCTGGTGAGCGAAGGGATCGCCGACGGCGATCGCACCGGGATCACCGGTGGCAGCTATGGCGGCTATGCCAGCGCGTGGGGCGCGACGGCGCTGAGCGAGGAATATGCCGCGGCGGTAATGTTCGTCGGCATTTCCAACCAGATCAGCAAGTTCGGCACCACCGACATTCCGATGGAAATGTACAACGTGCATGCGCGCAAGTGGCCGTGGGAAGACTGGCAGGGCATGCTCGAAGTCAGCCCGATCTATCACGTCGACAAGGCCGAAACGCCGATCCTGATCATGCATGGCGAGGAAGACACGCGCGTCTCGCCCAGCCAGAGCTACGAGCTGTATCGCAACATCAAGGTGCGCAAACCCGAGACGCCGGTGCGGCTCGTGCTCTATCCGGGCGAAGGCCACGGCAATTCTCGCGCCGCCGCACGCTATGACTACAACCTGCGCATGATGCAGTGGTTCGATACCTATCTGAAGACGGGCGACCGCGATGCCGCAATGCCCGCCCCGCGTCCCGAACTGATGATCGAGGACGATAGCGAGGACTGATCGCCAGATCGGCACACACGAAAGAGGGCGCGCAGGATCGACCTGCGCGCCCCTTTTATGTGCGTCTGTCAGGGTTCAACGCGCCCACTTTCCAACTTGGAAAGTTTTCACTTGCCGAATCGGAAAGTCGCGTATATCTCTTTCCACACTGGAAAGTGAAGGACCCTCCGATGGACACGAATGAAGCACGCTCGGCACTCGATGCCGTGAAGAATACCGATCGCGCGATGGCCGACCGGATGCGTTGGCCGCTCTGGCGGCACGCGATTTTCGGCGCGATGATGGCTTTGGTTCTGCTGGCTGTCGCCCTGCCCGATCCCGGGCGGATGCTGGTGCTGGCGATCGTGCTGCTGCTGATCTTCCTCGTCGTGCGCGACGACAAGGCACGGCATGGCATGTTCGTGAGCGGCTACCAGAAGGGCCGCACCGGCTGGGTTCTCGTGCTCCAGTTCGCACTCCTCGCAGCCGCGCTCGCGGCGACCATCATGCTGGTCGAAAACCCTCTTGCGAGCCCGCTGTTCTGCGCGATCGCGGCGGTCCTGCTGATCGGCAGCACGGCGATCAGCCTGCTCTGGGAGAAGATTTACCGGGCGGACCTGAAGGCGGGCCGGGCATGAGCGGGCAGATCGACATGGCCCTGCACGCTCCGGCACGGTTGCAGATTGCCGCCATGCTGGCGCGGGCCGACGAGGTGGAATTCGCGACCATCCGCGAGGTGACCGATGTGAGCGACAGCGTTCTCTCGAAACACCTCACCGCCCTCGCCGATGCGGGCTACGTCAAGATCGTGAAGGCTCCGCGCGACGGCCGCCAGCGCACCTGGGCATCGCTGACACGGACCGGGCGCAGCGCCTTCGCCGCGCATATGGAGGCACTGCGCGCACTTGCGGCGGCGGCGGAAGAGGCAGTGGCGACGCGGTGATCGCCCGCTATCGAGCCTAGGGGATCAGAACGTATATCCGATCCCTGCGCCGGCCAGCCACTGATCACGGCTGCCGCGCGTCGCGACGAAGGGCGAATCCGCCGCGTCGCCGATCACCCGCGAATATCCGCCGACGGCGAAAATCGCGAGCCCGCCATTGGTGAGATCGCCATCGAGGTCGAACCCGCCGAGCAGGTTCACGCCGACCTTGTTGAAGCCCGCGTCGGCATCGTAGACCGGCAGACCGCTGGCGAGCTGCTGCGCAGGCGTCACCGAATAATAATAGTCCTGGAAACTGTCGTCGGCATGTTCGGCGGACAGCGACAGGCTGACCGCGGCGCCCCGGCTGACCGGGGTGAAATAGGTCACGCTCGGGCTGATCGTCATGCCGTCATGCGCGCCCGCGACATCCCAGCGCACATCGGCGGTGAAGCTGACGCTGTCATAGGGATTGAGCAGGCCGGAATAGCTGATTCCGGCGGTCGGGCCGACTTCGATCGCGGTATCGAGCTCGCCTGCCGCAGCCACGACCGGGTCCTCGATATCGCCGGTGCGGCTGGTGCGCACCCGCACCACGGGGCCGAAGGTATAGGACACTTTGCCATCGCCATCGGGCACGAAGTCCAGCGCGACGCCAGCCGCGCGCGGCTGGATGTCGACGCCGCCGATGCTGCCGCGGATCAGGGGCAGCGGGAAGGCCTCGTAATCGTCGGACCCGTCGTAATCGGGCGAGAAGGCGACTCCGGCGCCGATCTGGACCCAGTCGCCATCGAACACCGTTCCTTCGGATGGGTCTGCGGCGAAGTCGTCGGTTTCGGTGTCCTGCGTTTGCGCGACGGCAGGCGAGACGCCCGCGCAGGCGGATAGTACGGCAATGGCGTGGACAATACGGCGCATGTCGGAAAAATTCCCTCCAGTTTGAACAATCCAACGGGTTTCGAGAAGCAACGTTCCTCGCCAAGATACGGCAACACAGTGACACCCGGACAACAAGCTCGCCCTGTTGGACAGTTTCGATTGTCGGTCCATCGCAGGCGGAGTAATGGCTGACACCATGAAGATCATCGCTGCGGCCACAGCCCTCGCCATCCTCGCCCCGACCGCCCTTGCCGGGCAGACCGTGCCCCCACCCGCCGATGCATCGACGCAGGAAGCCAGCGGCCACGCGCGCCTCGCCGCCGCGTTGAATTCCGACGCGATTCACGAAGCGAGCATGCGGGCGGTTGTGCGGGACATGCGGACCGTGATGATGCGCGACCCGAACATCGTGCTGATGGAACGCGAATGTGAGGGCATCGTCGATGCGATTGTCTCGGCGACGACCCCCTTCCTCATCGAATATGGCGATGTGGAACGCGCGGTCACTAAAGCGGAAATGAAGTCTCTTTTCGAGAACGAACTGACCGACGAAGAGGCGTCGCAGCTCGCCAGATTCTACGAAAGCAAGAATGGCCAGCGGATCCTGGCGGGCGTCAATGCCAATCTCAATTTCGAACAGACGATCGCCGGAAGCGTATCGGGCAATCCCGACGATCCGGTCATTATCGACGAGAAAGACGCCGAAGCCGATGCCCGGCGGACCGTGGCAGCGATGATCTCCGGATTGAGCAAGCAAGAAATGGAAGAGATCGGGCGCGAGTTCCTGGCCATTCCCGCATCCGGCAAGTTGCAAACCCTTACTCCGGAAATCTCAGCGTTGCGCCTCGATATCGCCAATCGCGACCTCGTTCCGGGGTTCGACGCGAGGCTGGATGAGGCGATGGAGACGACCGTCACGTCGAGACTGGGGGCGTGCGGACTATAAGTCGCCATTTGCCTTGCAGCTATTTGTCCATAATGGATGCGGGTGATGAGCGAACCGCGCGCCGATTTTGCAATCCTTGGGGGAGGCCTGGCGGGCGGGCTGATCGCGCTCGCGCTGCGGCGTGCCGATCCGGCGCTGTCGGTGGTGCTCGTCGAGGCAGGCGAAACGCTGGGCGGCAATCACCGCTGGAGCTGGTTCGAAAGCGATTTGCCCGAAGCTGGCGAGGCGCTGATGGCGCCATTCCGCAAGCTCAACTGGCCGCTCGGCTACGATGTCCATTTCCCCGAACATTCGCGGCGGCTGGGCAGCGTCTACGTCTCGCTCGCCTCGGTCGATTTCGATGCCGCGCTGCGGCGCGAGCTGGCGCAATCGACGATCCACACGAACCGCGCGGTCGCCTCGGTCGATGCGCGCGGCGCAACCCTTGAAGGCGGCGAGCGGATCGAGGCCCGCTGCGTGATCGACGCGCGCGGGTTCATCCTCTCGGACGCATTTGAGGGCGGCTGGCAGGTCTTCATGGGCCGCCACCTGCGCACCGATCGCCCGCATGGGGTCGACCGCCCGATCGTGATGGACGCCAAGGTCCGCCAGCACGATGCCTTCCGCTTCGTCTACACCCTGCCGCTCGCCGCCGACGAGCTGTTCGTCGAGGATACCTATTACCAGGATACGCCGGAGCTCGAGCGGGCGGCGCTTTCTGCAAGGATCGACCGCTATTGCGACACGATGGGCTGGCAGGGCGAGCCGATCGCCTACGAGACCGGCGTGCTGCCGGTGGTGACCGGCGGCGACCTCGCCCGCTATCAGCGCGAGGTCCGCATTCCCGGCGTAGCAATGGCAGGCGCGCGCGCGATGATCGCGCATCCGCTGACCAGCTACACGCTGCCCTTCGCGGTCGAGACCGCGCTGCTGGTGGCCGAGAACCGCGACCTGCCCGGCGAACAGATGGCCGCCCTGCTGGAAGCCCATGCGCGGCGCGTGTGGAAGCGGACCGGCTTCTATCGCATGCTCGGCTCGATGCTGTTCGGCGCGGCGAAACCCGACGAACGTTACCGCATCTTCTCGCGCTTCTACCGCCTCAATCCCGCATTGATCGAACGGTTTTACGCGGCCAGATCGACCCCTGCAGACAAGCTGCGGACCCTTACGGGCAAGCCGCCCGTACCAATCCCGCGTGCCTTGCGCGCACTCGCCGGGCATCGCCCCGCACTGACATCTCGAAAAGGATCGCAACCGAATGGCTGACAGCCGAAATGCATGCGTGATCGGGGCTGGCTTTGGCGGCATGGCACTCGCCATCCGCCTCCAGAGCGCCGGGATCGCGACAACCGTGATCGAGGGGCGCGACAAGCCCGGCGGCCGCGCCTATTACTGGGAGCGTGACGGGTTCACCTTCGATGGCGGGCCCACCGTGGTCACCGATCCCGATTGCCTCAAGGAACTCTGGGCGCTCTCCGGCCACGACATTGCCGAGGATGTCGAGCTTGTTCCGGTCAAGCCGTTCTACCGCCTCAACTGGCCCGACGGCACCAATTTCGACTATTCGAACGACCACGACGAGCTGTTTTCGGAAATCGCCAAGCTCAACCCGAAGGACGTCGAAGGCTACCAGCGCTTCCTCGAATATTCCGCCGGCGTGTACGAGGAAGGCTATGTGAAGCTGGGCACCGTGCCCTTCCTCGATTTCAAGTCGATGCTGAAAGCCGCGCCCGCGCTGGCCAAGAAGCAGGCCTATCGCAGCGTCTATTCGATGGTCTCCAGCTTCGTCGAGAACGAGAAGCTGCGCGAAGCGCTCAGCTTCCACACGCTGCTGGTCGGCGGCAATCCGATGAAGACGAGCAGCATATACGCGCTGATCCATAAGTTGGAGATGGACGGCGGCGTTTGGTGGACCAAGGGCGGCACCAACCGGCTGATCGCCGGGATGGTCCGCCATTTCGAGCGGCTGGGCGGACGCGTGCGCATGGGCGATCCGGTCGTGCAGGTCCATACCGAGAAGAACCGCGCGACCAGCGTGGAATGCGAGAGCGGCTGGCAAGAGACTTTCAGCGCGGTCGCCAGCAATGCCGACATCATGCATTCGTACCGCGACCTGCTGGGCCGCTCGCAGCGCGGGTGGAGCATGGGCCGCAGGCTGAAGCGCAAGAGCTACAGCCCCGGGCTGTTCGTCGTCCATTTCGGGCTCGAAGGAAACTGGCCCGGAATCGCGCACCACATGATCCTGTTCGGCCCGCGCTACAAAGGCCTTCTCGACGACATTTACAGCAACGGCGTGCTGCCGGAAGATTTCTCGATCTACCTCCACCACCCGAGCAAGAGCGACCCCTCCATGGCACCGCCGGGGATGAGCACGTTCTACGCGCTGGTGCCGGTGGCGCATCAGGGCAAGCTGCCGGTCGACTGGGACGAGGTCGGCCCGCTGCTGGAGAAGCGCATTCTCGATGAGGTGGGCAAGCGGCTGGTGCCCGACATTCACGACCGGATCGTGACCAAGTTCCACTACGCGCCGTCCGACTTCTCCGCCGATCTCAACGCGCATCTGGGCAGCGCCTTCAGCCTCGAGCCGGTGCTGACGCAGAGCGCCTTTTTCCGCGGCCATAACCGCGACGATGTTATCAAGAACTTCTACCTCGTCGGTGCGGGCACGCACCCGGGCGCAGGCATCCCCGGCGTGGTCGGCAGCGCCAAGGCGACCGCGGGGCTGATGATCGAGGATCTCAGATGATCCTCCCCGGCACGGGGAGGGGGACCATGGGCAGCATGGTGGAGGGGCACCGTCCGTGATCACGGGCCCCCGCCAGTCGGTAAAGCGCGCCCGCAAACTGCGCAGCGAGATGTCGCTGCCAGAAACCTTGCTGTGGACCGAACTGCGCAAACGTCCGGGTGGGTTCAAGTTTCGCCGTCAGCACGCCGCGGGTGAATACGTACTCGATTTCTACTGCGCGAAGGCGAAGCTTGCCGTCGAAGTCGACGGCATGGCGCATGACAGCGAAGACGCGGTAATCCGCGATGCCAACCGATCTGCGTTCCTAAGATCGCGAGATATTGCGCCCACGCGCATTCCGGCAACCCTGATCCTTGCGAATATCGAGCCGGTCGTTACCCGTCCGACGCAAATCTGCAGAGAGCGTATGCAACAACAACCCGTGCCCCTCCATCAGCCTCCGGCTGGTCCCCCTCCCCGTATCGGGGAGGATCTGTGAACCGCCCCATCCGCAAACTGGCCATCTATTGCGGTGCCGCCACCCCGCCCGATCCGCGTTACCTCGAACTCGCGCGCGACACCGGGGCAAACCTCGCGCGGCGGGGCATCGGAGTCGTCTATGGCGGCGGGCGGCTGGGCCTGATGGGCGCGCTGGCGCAGGGTGCGCTGGCCGAAGGCGGCGAGGTGATCGGAGTGATCCCGCATGCGATGGTTGAGCGCGAGTTCGCCAACCACGACTGCACGCAGCTGATCACGGTCGACACGATGCACCAGCGCAAGGCCCATTTCACCGACCTTGCAGACGGGTTCATCACTCTGCCCGGCGGCATGGGCACAATGGACGAGCTGTTCGAGGCATTGAGCTGGGCGCAGATCGGCTACCATGAAATGCCGGTCGGCCTGCTCAACGCTTTCGGCTTTTACGACGATCTTGTGCATTTCATAAACCGGATGGCGGATACGGGTTTCGTTCGCGCAACACATCGCGAGATTCTGCAGATTGCGGACAGTTTGCCGGAACTGCTCGACAAGCTTGCGTCTTATACGCCTAATACTCCAATCTATCGCATGAGCGCAGACCAGCTTTGAACCAGGCCCGCCCCCTCGTCCCTTCCCGCTTCGTGCGCCCCTCGATCCCCCGCCCCGGCGGAGGGCGCGACCGGGCTGCACTGGTGAACGAATCCTACGAGGCCATTGCCGAGGGGTCGCGCAGCTTCGCCTTCGCGTCCAAGCTGTTCGACAAGCCGACGCGCGAACGCGTGTGGATGCTCTACGCCTGGTGCCGCCGTTGCGACGATCTCGTGGATGCGCAGGACATGGGTGGCGCATTGGGCGATCAGGCGGGGATCGAGGACCGGCTGCAAGCCATCCACGTCCTGACCCGCCGCGCGCTGGAAGGCGGCGCGACCGCCGATCCGGCGTTCGACGCCCTGGGCCAGGTCGCGGGCGAGGCGGGCATCACGCTCGACATGGCGAACGAGGTCATCTCCGGTTTCGCGATGGACGCGAACGGCTTCAGCCCCGTCACCGAGAAGGAGATGATGCGCTATTGCTACCACGTCGCGGGCGCGGTCGGCGTGCTGATGGCGCGGGTGATGTTCGCGCCCAACGACAGTTTTATCTACGATCGCGCGTGCGATCTCGGCCTTGCCTTCCAGCTCGCCAACATCTCGCGCGACGTGATCGAGGATGCGGGCGCCGGGCGCTGCTACCTGCCCGAAGAGTGGCTGGCAGAAGCCGGGCTGACGCGCGAGAATTACGCCGAGGAAGAGAACCGCTTCGCCCTCGCCGCCGTGGTCGCGCGGCTGGTCGACCGGATGGAGATGTACGAGCAGGCGGCAAGGCTCGGCGCGAAGCACCTGCGCTTTCGCCAGCGCTGGGCCGTGCTGTCGGCCCTGAGGATCTATGGCGCGATCGGGCGCAAGGCGCGCGAACGGGGCCAACTGGCGTGGGACCGGCGCATCTATGTGCCTTCGTACAAGAAGCTGTGGCACGTGGCCGTCGCCTTCGGCGAAGCGGTGACGCGCCATGCGCCCGAGCCACGCGAATGGCCGCCGTACAAGCGCGAGGACCTGCGCCCCATCGCGGGGTGGTGATCTTCTGCATGTACGTCATGGCGAGCGGCAAGGCCGCGCGGCAATCCAGGAGCGAGCGTGCGATACGCTCTGGATTGCTTCGCCTACGGCTCGCAATGACGATCCAAATTGGCTAGCGGTCTGCCCATGATCACCAAACTCCTGATCGCCAATCGCGGCGAGATCGCCTGCCGCATTATCCGCACCGCCCGTTCGATGGGTATTGCCACTGTCGCGGTCTATTCCGATGCCGACGCCAAGGCGCTCCACGTTCGCTCAGCCGACGAGGCGGTGCATATCGGTCCCTCGCCCGCTGCCGAAAGCTACCTTGTAGGCGAGAAGATCATCGCCGCCGCCAAACAGACGGGCGCGGAGGCGATTCACCCAGGCTACGGCTTCCTCTCCGAGAACGCCGATTTCGCGCAGGCCGTGAAGGACGCAGGGCTCATCTGGGTCGGCGCGCCGCCCTCCTCGATCCGCGCGATGGGGCTGAAGGACGCCGCCAAGAAGCTGATGCGCGAGGCGGGCGTGCCCGTCACCCCCGGCTATGATGGCGACGACCAGTCGGCCGAGCGCCTGAAGCAGGAGGCCGACGCGATCGGCTATCCCGTGCTGATCAAGGCGGTCGCGGGCGGCGGCGGCAAGGGGATGCGCAAGGTCGATGCCGAGGGCGAGTTCTTCTCCGCGCTCGAATCCTGCCTCCGCGAGGCCAAGGCCAGTTTCGGCAATGACGACGTGATCCTCGAAAAATGGATCACCTCGCCCCGCCATATCGAGGTGCAGGTGTTCGGCGACAGCCACGGCAACCACGTCCACCTGTTCGAACGCGATTGTTCCTTGCAGCGCCGCCACCAGAAGGTGATCGAGGAAGCGCCTGCGCCGGGCATGGACGAGGCGACGCGCGAGGAAATCTGCGCCGCCGCCGTGCGCGCCGCCAAGGCGGTGAATTACGAAGGCGCGGGCACGATCGAATTCATCGCCGATGCCAGCGAAGGCCTGCGCGCTGACCGCATCTTCTTCATGGAAATGAACACGCGGCTTCAGGTGGAGCATCCGGTGACCGAAGAAATCACCGGGGTCGATCTGGTCGAGTGGCAGCTGCTTGTGGCCGCGGGCGAACCGATCCCGCTCAAGCAGGACGAGCTGTTCATCGACGGTCATGCGATCGAAGCCCGCCTCTATGCGGAAGACCCCTCGAGCGGCTTCCTGCCCAGCACCGGGGCACTCGATCATTTCGATATCGGCTTGCGGGGCCGTATCGAGACGGGCGTGGAGGAAGGCGATCAGATATCGCCCTTCTACGATCCGATGGTCGCCAAACTCGTGACCTGGGGAGAGATCCGGGAGGATGCGATCGAGCAGCTGGCAGAGATCGCGGACGGGGTCGAAATCTGGCCCGTGCGCACCAATGCGGCCTTCATCGCGAACTGCCTGAGCGACGAGGATTTCGAGGATGCCAATCTCGATACCGGGTTCATCGAACGCAAGATCGACGATCTGGTCGAATCGGACGAACCTTACGAGGCGATCTGGCAGACCGCTGCGGACTTCGTGGTGCTCGCGGAAACCGAAGAGCATGAGGACCAGCCTGCCGGATTCCGGCTCAACGCACCGGGCCGCCTGACCACCAGCCTCTCCTTCAAGGGCGATACGCGCGTTGTCGCGGCGGCCGAGGGAGCGGCTTTCGAGGCTGCGACCGGCTTCGTCGATCCGCACCGGGTGGTCGTTTTCGCCGATGGCATGTCCTTCGCCTTCGACCGCGGTTCACGCGGCTCTGGGGCGGCTGCGGCAGGCGACGGAGCCATCCTCGCGCCAATGCCGGGCAAGGTCATCGCGCTCGACGTGGCCGAGGGCGACAGTGTCACCGCGGGCCAGCGGCTGATGGTGCTCGAAGCGATGAAGATGGAGCATTCGCTCATCGCCCCGTTCGACGGCACCGTGACCGATCTTGCCGCCAGCGAAGGCGGTCAGGTGCAGGTCGAGGCGGTGCTGTGCGTGGTGGAGCCTGCGGAATAGAACCCACCCCCAGCCCCTCCCGCAAGCGGGAGGGGAGCGAGACTTGCGGGCTTACCCGCTAGTCGCAGCGGGGTGGGCTCACGCCCAAGTCAATCCTCCACCACCGGCGGGCCGAACAGCTTGCCGCGCTCGGCGAACAGCACCAGCGCGATGCAGATCAGCGCGCCGCCGGTCAGCGCACTCGCGAGCGGAATGGCCGTGCCGTTGTAGGCATAGCCGATGCCTGCGCCGATCAGCGCGGCGGTGGTCATCCGCATGAAGGTCTGCACGCTGGCCGCCGCGCCCGCCGTCTCGCGGAAGGGCTGCATCGCGATCGATCCGAAATTGGCGCCGATGAAGCCCAACAGCATCATGTTCGCCGCCATCAGCGGGACGAACGTCCACAGCGTTTCCTCGGTCATCGTCGCGAAGAACAGCTGCATCGCGGCCACGATCAGGAACAGGAACAGGCCGGTATGGCTGACCCGGCGCGCGCCGAAGCGTTCGACGATGCGCGAATTGGTCCAGCTCGCCACTGCCATCGCGCCCGCGCAGCTCGCGAAGATCAGCGGGAACCACGGGCCCGCGCCGAACGCCTCGCCCACCAGCTGCTGCGCCGAGTTGATGAAGCCGAACAGCGCACCGAAGATCACCGCGCTGCCCAGCGTATAGCCGAGCGCCTGCGGCATGGTCAGCGTGGCGCGCATGTTGCGGGCGATCACGCGCGGGCGGATCGGCTGCTTGTCTTCGGGGTGCAGTGTCTCGGGCAGGTTGCGCCATGCCCAGAAACCCATGCAGCAGCCCGCGATCGCGGTGAACACGAAGATCCAGCGCCAGTCGCCCATCAGCATCAGCACGCCCTGCCCCAGACTGGGCGCGACGGCAGGCACCATCAGGAAGATGACGAAGATCAGGCTCATCATCCGGGCCATCTTGTCGCCGCCCACCCGGTCACGAATGATCGCGGGCGGCAGCGCAACGATGCCCGCCGCGCCGAAGCCCTGCAGGAAGCGCAGCGCGAGCAGCGATTCGAAGCTCCACGCCAGCGCGCACAGGATCGAGAAGGCGATGTAGAGCCCCAGGCTGGTGAACAGCACCGGGCGGCGGCCGAAACGGTCCGCCAGCGATCCGGGGACCAGCGCGCCGAGCCCGGCGGCGAGCAGGTAGGCGCCGACCACGAACTGGCGGCTGTTGCCCGTCGCGTCGAGATCGGCCGCGAGATTGTCGAGCGCGGGCAGGATCGCGTCGATGCCGAGCGCGTTCAGTGCCATCAGCAGCGCCATCATCCCGATCAGCTGGCGTTCGCCGATCGTCTTGCCCGAAGGCGGCAGTGCGGCGGGCGCACGCGCATCCCCACGCGCGTCGGCGCGCGGCTCGATCGCCTCGTTCGCTCCCCCGGCAGTCTCGCCGGGGGCATATTGGTCATTTCGCATGTGCACAAAACCGCAAATGGCGTCGTCGGTTCCGGTTGGCAACCTATGTGCTAATCAGGATTCACGATGAGCGAGGATGATGCAGGGTCGGATGGTGGCGCGGACGCGAGCGCGCGCGAAGTGCGCCAGCGCAAGATCATCCATGTCGATATGGATGCCTTCTTCGCCAGCGTGGAGCAGCGCGACAACCCGGAATTGCGTGGCAAGCCGGTCGCGGTCGGCGGATCGAGCGGGCGCGGCGTGGTCGCCGCCGCCAGTTACGAGGCGCGCAGGTTCGGCGTGAAATCGGCCATGCCCTCGGTCACCGCAAAGCGTAAGTGCCCCGACCTGATCTTCGTGAAGAGCCGCTTCGACGCCTATCGCGAGGCCTCGGAGCAGATCCGCGCGATCTTCCGCCACCACACCGACCTCGTCGAACCGCTGAGCCTCGACGAGGCGTATCTCGACGTCACGCAAAACAAGCTCGGCATCCCCTCGGCCACCCGGGTCGCCGAGATGATCCGCCAGGAAATTCGCGCCAAGACGCGGCTCACCGCGAGCGCGGGTGTGAGCTACAACAAGTTCCTCGCCAAGCTGGCGAGCGACCAGAACAAGCCTGACGGGCTGTGCGTGATCCGCCCCGGCGAAGGCGCGGCCTTCGTCCAGACGCTGCCGATCCGGCGGTTCCACGGGGTCGGCCCGCGCGGGGAGGAAAAGATGGCGCGGCTCGGCATCGCCACGGGCGCCGATCTGGCGGCGAAGGACCGCGCGTGGCTCGCGCAGCATTTCGGCAGTTTCGGCGAGTATCTCTACCGCGCCGCACGGGGCATCGACAATCGGCCCGTCCGCTCGAACCGCATCCGCAAGTCGGTCGGCGGGGAGCGGACCTTCTCGGTCGACCGGCACGGGGCAGAGGAACTGCGCACCACGCTGGCCGAGATCGTCGAGATCGTCTGGGAGCGGATAGAGCGGGCGCAGGCGCGCGGGCGCACCGTGACGCTCAAGCTCAAATACAACGATTTCCAGCTGATGACCCGGGCCCGCTCGCTACCGCGCAATGTCGAGGGCAAGGAAGAGTTTGCCGCGCTCGGGCACGAAATCCTGGAAAGCCTGCTGCCGCTGCCCCGCCCGATCCGCCTGATGGGTCTGACGCTTTCCAATCTCGAGCGCGATGGCGAAGAGGAGGCGCTGCGGCGCGACGGCAAAACGGGCCAGCTCTCGCTGCTGTAATAGCTTGTCGGCTTTGCGAGACGGGATTATTCGATGGCGATGATCCGCATGCTCCTGCCGCTCGCGGTACTTCTCGCTTCGCCCGTCGCGGCACAGGAAGCGGCCGCACCACCGCCCGTCGGCTATGACGACGCGGTCACATGCGCCTTTATCGCGATCTCCCTCGTCATGCGCGACGACACAAAGTCTGCAGAAAAGAAGGCGGCCGGCGCCCTCGGCTCGCGCTACATAGAGTATGCCGAGAGCTTGAGCGACAAAGCGACAAGCGAAGTGGTCGCCGACATGGCGATCGCGGGAGATACCGTTATCGCCGATGCGAAGAAGTCCGCCAAGCCTCTTGCCGACCTGAAGGCGCGCTATGCCGACTGCGAAAGCAAGGCCAAGCTCTTCTAGCTTTCGGCGAGGATCGCCAGTCTGCGGCGGGTCAGCGCACTCATTTCAGGTGGCAGGCCGTCGAGGGCGAAGAACCGCGCCTCGACCACTTCGCGCCCGTCGGGCCGGGGCAGCGCATCGATCTGCGCAGTGAACAGGTAGGCGGTGTGCGGCGCGCCCGAAATGGTTTCGCTCAGCGTGCCGAGCAGGACCAGCCGTTCGATCCGCAGCCCCAGCTCTTCCTCCATCTCGCGCCGCGCGGCGTCCTCGGGCGGCTCGCCGCGCGCAATGCCGCCGCCCGGTGGGCTCCACTGAGGCGGCCCATAGGCATGACGGACCATCAGCACCCGCCCCTGGCCATCGCGCAACAGCACGCTGACGCCGCGCAGCTGTGGCCTCGCGATCCTGCGCCAGTAATGGCGCAGGCGATGCGCGATGCGCAGGGCAAGCCGCTCGGCGGGTTTGGGGAGCAGGTGGCGCACGCCGATCACGAATAAAGCAAAGGGCCGACCCGGCAAGCCACCGGTCCGGCCCTTCATGCAATCGCCGGTGTCGGGCTTAGCCGAGCGTCGACTTGAGGAACCACGCGCGTTCCTCCGCCATATCGGTCCAATCGTCGAGCAGGCCATCAGTGGCATTGTCGCCCGCTTCTTCGGCCAGCGGCTTCATACCTTTCAGGCGCTTGACCATGGCGACGTTATCGTCGTGCAGTTCCTGAACCATCGCGTCGGGGGCCAGATCGGTCGAGTCCTGATCCTTGACCTGCGTGGCGCGGGCGACCGAGCCGATGGAGGTCAGGGTCACTTCGCCAAGCTTTCGCACACGCTCTCCGATGGCGTCGATCTGGTCGCGGATCTCGATCGCCTGCTCGTCAAACAGCAGGTGCAGATCGCGAAAGCGCGGGCCGGTCACGTGCCAGTGAAAGTTCTTGGTCTTGAAATAGAGCGCCAGGTGGTCGGCCAGCAGGCCGTTGAGTTCCTGTACCAGTGCAGTCTTAGAATTATCGCCGGATTGGGCCATGTTTGGTCTCCTGTAGTATCCTTGGGGGAGAGGGGTTTCGTATCCTCAACGAGCGAAACCGAAAGGCTTTCCACGCAAGGCTTCGATTACAGTGATTGGCTGGATCGGATCGATCACACGATCCCGCGTGCGCCAAGGCCGATGACGATGCCGACGAGCAACACGATCGCGCCCATCACCAGCCGGAAGGCGCGCAAGGGGAGATTTTCCAGATCGGCCCCCAAGGCCCAGCCCCCGGCGAGCGCGAGCGCCGCGCCCACCGCTCCGCCTGCGGCGACATAAGCGGGCAGCGCGGTCGCGGCAGAAAGGGCGAACAGCAGGAAGCGGGCGGCATCGCCCCATTGGCGCGCAAGCAGGACGATCAAAGCCGCAAACGGCGAATGGGTCGGTTCCTTCGGACGCTTGTCGCGGTTCGGCCAGAACAGTTCGACAGAGGCGACGACGAGCGCGATGGCGACCAGCATGTGCTGGGCGGCAATGGGCAGGATTGCCGCGATGGCATTGCCCGCCAGTGCCATCGCCAGCGCCGTCGCGACTGCGGAGACGAGGCTCGCTGCGAGGATCACCCCGCCCAGCGGCTCGGCAAGGCGCGCCACCAGCAACTGGTCGCGCGCGCCGATCGTCAGCAGCAGGGCCGCCGCGAAACCGAAGAGGAAGGACGACATTGCAGATCGCCGGTCAGGCGGCGTCCTCTACCCGGCCGGTTTCCGGCGCGACCAGCACGGCGTTGCGCCCCGCCTTCTTCGCCGCATAAAGAGCATTGTCCGCACGGCGCAGCGTGTCGTCGCTGTCGGCCGAATTGACGGCAACTCCGGCAGAGAAGGTGATCGCGCCCATCGGCTCGTCCGTTTCGCGCAGTTTCAGGTTACGATCCGCCAGCGCGTCTTTCGCCTCCTGCACCTTTTCACAGACGTGGCCGGCATCGGGTATCTCGGCGATCACGAGAAATTCCTCGCCGCCCCAGCGCGCGACGTGCCACGGCGCGAGTGCTTCGGTCAGCGCACTGGCAACCAGTTTGAGCGCGCGATCGCCGACCGGATGGCCGTAATTGTCGTTGATCGCCTTGAAGTGGTCGATGTCGATGATCGCAAGGCAATAGCGCACCTTGCGGATCTCCAGATCCTGCAAGGCCGCCCGGGTCGCGCGGCGATTGGGAATGTTGGTCAGTTCGTCGACCGAAGCCTTGTTGCGCGCTTCCTCGAGATCGCGCTGCAGGCGATCGATCCGGTTCGACGCATTGGCAAGCTCGCGCTCGGCTTCGTCGGCGCGGTCGACGATGCGGCGGATCGCCCCTTTCAGATCCTCTCCCTCGGCGCCGTCGCGGATGACCTGGCTTTCCTCGGCGATGTCGCGGCCGACCCCATCGGCCTGCCGCTTGGTCTCGCGGGCCAGATCGCCTGCGGCATTAAGAAACATTTCGACCGCCTCGTCGCGCGCGGCGAGGCGTTCTTCGGGATCTTCGGAAGCTGAGGCATGCTTGCCCATGAACTCGACGACCGTCTCCTGCTTCATGCGCATGCCGTTTTCGATATAGGTATCGGTCTCGTGCACGATGACCTTGCTCGACCGGGTCAGGTACAGATAGCCGAAGCGGTAGTTCAGCGGTGTCGGATCGAGCAAATTCCCGGCCAGAAATGCCAGTACATCGCGCCCGATTTTGTCATTACCCATAGCCCAGCCATCTGTTCGTCGATCGGTTCGGCACCCCCCGGGCGCCCGATGCGCCGTCTATAGGGCCGAGGAGTGAATTTTTAACGAAAACGGCAGTTTGGGGAAGGACCGCGAGCGTGAAAAAGGGGGATAGAGGTCGGCACTCAACCCTTATGGGCCAGCTCACTCGTCGCTTTTCTGATGGTCCCGGGGATAGGCGTCGTGCTCGCGTCCGACCGGCATCGTTTCGATGAATCGTACGTGCGCGACCGAGAGACTGTGGTCCGATTGCTCGAAATCCAGCAGCACGGTCCCGCCGGTCGCGCAGCACCCTGCGTCGTCGTCCCTACGCACGAGCGCGAATGCCGAGCCTTCGCGGAAGTCGAAGGCGACCGGCGATGCGATGGCAAACCCGTCCGGCAACAGCCGGTCGACCTCGCTCATGATCTGCAAGGCGCTGGTCCAGTTCCAGCCTTCGCCACTGGTGAACAGCACGAGGTCTTCGTTACCCAGCCCGCGATTGCGCGCGGGCACATGCAGGATGAACCGGCCATCCCCGTCGCGGGCAGCCACGGGTGGATCGAAATAGCCTTCGACCTGCTTGGCAAACAGGAGATACGCGAAGGCATCGTGCATCTCTGCGAGCACCAGCATCTCGACATGCGGGCCGTCGTTCGGCTGCAGGCTGAGCAACTGCCAGTAGAGATCGGGTCCATCGGAGAACCGCGCGACCCGCCCGTTGGCGATGACCGAGCAATCGGCCTCGGTCCGGTAAAGACACCCCTCGCCAAAGTCGGAAGGCCGGGCGCTCTCGACATCGGTCGCGTCCGCGATATCGGCCGCATCGCAGCCGCTTTGATACCCGCCATCGGGGCAGACGAATTCGTACTCGGGATATTCGTCCGGCACCTCGCGATCCGCCGTCTGCGCAAGCGCGGATGACGTCGACGTCATGGCAAGAAGCGCGATGCTCGCCAGCGCTGCCCGCGCCCGGGATCCTGTCTGCTTCATCGAACCACTGCCCCCCTATCTGCCGCCGCCATTGCTGGCGCCCCCCGTCCGATCACAACCTCTGCGCCTCGCACGACACCTGATCGCCCAGTCTGCAGGCTCGGCGCAACGCCTCGGACGCCGCGATCCCACCCGCTTCGCCGTCGTCGGCCTTCGCCGCGATGCCCACGAGGGTGAAGCACGCCTTGGGTTCGCCGAGTTCACAGGAATGCGCCACCAGCGACACTGCTCGCGCTTCATTGACCGGCCCGCCGATACCCTTCTTGTGCATCACTCCGAATGCAAAGCACGCCTTGGCGACGAACTCATCGCAGCCAAGCCGCATATAGCTGCGGGCCATTTCGAAAGAGCGGGCGTCCTCGGGTCCATGGGAAAAATACAGGCCAAGATTGGCGCAGGCGATGCCCAACTGCTGTTCGCAAACGCCCTTCAACACGTCCAGATGGTGCTCGGTGTTCTCACCCGCGACGCCCGCCATCAACGGATTGAGCAGCGCGTCGCAACCGCCCGCCCAGCCGCCGGTGCACAAGGCCACATTGCGTTGGACCGTCTCTGCGCGTGTCCTCGGCTTGCCCGGCAGCATGGCGACCCCGGCACAGGCCGCAAAACGCTCTTTCTCGCAGCCGCGCTCGGCATAGGCGCGCGCCGCCACCAGATCGGCTTCGTGTTCCTCATCCGCCCCGAGCAATTGCGCCGTATCGACGCATGCCTGCTCGCCGTTGGAATGGCGGCACTCCTCCGCCATCGCGAGCAGCGCGAGGACCATGGTGCTGCCCGGCGCTTCGGAGCTGGCACGCGAAAGCGGGCCAATGGCGATGCCGGTCTGCATGCAGGCAAGGTCGTCCCCCGCCCGGCAAGCTTTCGCGAACAGCCGGGCGGCGCGCATGTGGTGGTCTGTGGTTCGGGCAGCTTCGTGCTCGATGAGCCCCGCCATGGTGCAGGCTGCGGGCAGGCCGAGATCGCAGGCCTTGGTGAACGCGGGCAGCGCCGCGGCGGTGTTTCCCTGCGCGTCGAAAGCAAGGCCGCTTCGATGAAGCTCCATCACGGCGTCGCCGTCGGGCGCTTGGGCATGGGCCGTGCCGCAGATGCCCGCGAGGAAGAGCAACGCGAGCGCGTCTTTCAATTTCCGATACATTCCAGCCCCCTTGCTGGCGTGTTTCCGGGTCTTGCTCATTCGCATATCGCCAGCCTCTCCATCAGCCGTTCGAGACCGCCCTTCTCGTTCTGGGCATAAGCTGCGTAGAGGTCGTCGGCCTGTTCCTCTGCGGCAGTCCCTTCGTCCCCCGCCTGCCCCGCCTCGCCATCCTGCGCGCGCCAGAACGCCTCGCGCCTGTCGGCGTTGGCGGCGGAAAGCTCGGGGCGCAGCGCCTGCACGAAGTCCGCACCCGCCGCACTGTCGACCGCATAATTCCAGCGGTTCCAGACTGCGGCGCAGACAAGCTGCTCACCCGTTGTTCGCGGAGAAACCGCCGTGCGGGTGCCCGCCTCGAAGGCTGCGTTATGACGCATCGCATCCCTGAACTGGGCGGCGAAGCCATCGGGCAGGAGGCAGGATTCGCCGCGCTCCTTCCGCTCGGTCTGCTGCTTCGCCCAGGCGAGTTCTTCCTCGCTAACCGTACGCGAGCCGGGGACGGGGAAGATGTTCATCCGGATGTTGGTGTAACGAACCTCGCAGATCTGCTCGTCGGAAGGGCCGCTATCGGTTTGCGCGGGGGAAGCGAGGGCGGGCACTTGCGCGAAGGCCGCGACGGCCATCGCGAAGCACGCGGCGGTGATGCCGCTTCGTGCCAGATACCCGGCGCCCGACGCCCTCACGACGCGCCGATCCGGGCGGCGAGCGTGCAACCATCCTGAATGCCCAGCTTGCAGCCAAGGCCGAAGAGCCGCTTGGCCGCAGCCGGATCGGCCGCGCCGCCCTGCCCGTCGCGCGACATGATCGCGGCATTCATGCAGGCGCCTGCATTGCCGGTGTTGCATGCCTGGGTGAAACTGCTGCGCGCGCCGGCATAATCCTGCGCCACACCGGCGCCGTTATATTGCGCGACGCCGTATTCGAGACACCCGTCGGACTTGCCCGCCTCGCATGATAGCTTGAACGACTTCGCCGCGCCCGCCGCATCGACCGCACCGCCCTGGCCATCGCGCTGAAGCAGCGCGAGGGCGTAGCATCCGTCGGCGGCGTATTCGGGGCAGGCCTTGCCGAAGAACTGCCGCGCCTTGGCGTAATCCGGCCCGTTGCCGACCCGGCCGAAGAAATAGGTGGTTGCGAGATCGTAGCAGGAGGTGGCGAAGCTTGCATTGCAGGCGGTCGTCAGCGGGGCAATCGCGCCCGCTGCATCTTTCGCTCCGCCCTTTCCGGCCTTGAGCATCGAGCCATAGTTCTCGCACGCCTCGGCCTGGCCTTTCTCGCAGCCCGTCCCATAGGCGCGTCGGGCCAGAGCCAGATCGCTGGCACCGCCTTCGCCCTTGGTCGCCATGGCGCCAAGATTGGTGCAGGCAGCGCTGTTGCCTTCGGTAAAGCAACCGGCCTGATATTTCGCGCGGGCGGTGGCGAAGTCGCCCGAGTTGTATGCCGCCTGCCCGGCCAGCGCGGCGCTGCCGCCGCCCGCCTCGACCTTCGCCGGAGATTGCGCGGTGGCGGGCGCCAGAGCGAACGTGGCGAGGGCCGCAATCAGCGTCGCGGTTGTTGCAAGTACCTTCATTGAGAAACTCCTGGATCTATTGGCAAACCGGATGGCTGCTGGGGAGCCTCCGCGAGCCGGTGCAGTTGTTGAAACGGTATTTGTCGCGGGTCTGCCTCGCGATGTCCGCGCTGCTGGGCATCGGTCTCGGAGTGTAGGAGGAGCCGCTTCCGGAATAGGAGCTGCTCGATCGGCCTCCGCCCGCCGCCCGCCACCGCGCTTCGCTGGCGCCGGGCGTATTGGTGCAGTTGAAAATCCCGCAGTCGTTGGACTGCCTGACCTGCGCGATCTGCGAGGCCGCGATCTGCGCCACCGGGCCCGAGGGGAACCAGTATTCGAGGACGTAGAAGTGGTCCTTGAAAATGCTCCCGAGCGCGCCTGCGCGCGCGGCGGCCATGATCGCCCGTTCGGCGTGGCTCTTCGACCGCATGTGGTAGAGCGAATAATACAGCGCCCCGTCATAGTCGCGCCGGGCCATGTAATGATCGAACGCCGCATCCTCGCGCGCCTGCGCGTTGCGCGCCGCCTGGATTGCGGCCTCGCGTTCTGCCTCCGCCTGATGGCGCAGCGATTGCAGCCGGTTGCCGAAGGCGCAGATATCCGCGCTGGCCGGATCGCCCGGGTCGCAGGCGTTGAGCGCGATCTGTTCGGCGGGCAGCGCATCGTCCAGTGCATAGAGGATGCGCGCCAGATCGATGCACGACCGACGATTGCCATAAGCGCAGTTGGTCTTGCGGTAGCCGAGCGCTTTTTCGGCATCGAACTGCGGCGATCCCGGCTCTGCAAACACCGCCTCGGCAACTTCGCACCCGTCGCGATCTTGCCCCGAACACGCGCGCATCGCGAAGTTGCCCGCGCTGGGCAGGTCGCGCTCGACATCGCCTTCGCCGGCGTAGAAAATCAGCGCCAGCCGACCGCAGGCTTTCGCCTCGTTCGCGGCGCAGGCCTGTTGCAGGAAGCGCAGGCTGAGAAAGGCGTCGTAGGCCGAGTTGTCGACATCGGACAGCACGAGCCCGACGGCAAGGCACGCTGCTCTGTCACCACCGTCGCAACGCGCGATGCTCTGCTGGAGATCGTCCGCCCCCTGCGCCTGAGCGGGCGCCATCGAAACTGGACCGAACAGGGCCAGCCATGCCAGCACGGCAAGACGCAGCGCCTGGCGCCCGGGTATGACGAGACGGCGCATCAGATAGCCTCGAGCTGCTGGTCGCATTTGCGCGCATTGGCGATCATGTCGGACAGCGCCTTGTCCGCACCCAGCACCCGGCTGCGCTTGCGATACTTGGCCTTGGCCGTCTCGACCTGCCGTTCGGCGTCGAAGCCGTTCGCTTCGGCATATCTGCTCAGCCACTGGCCCCAGTCGTCCGAGGTGTGGCTCAGCCGGACGCCGTTCGCTTCAGCGACGTTCACCACATAGGCGCAATCGGCCATCATCTTCGCGACCTTTCTGGCCGAAGGCTCCCTTGCACCGGCAGGAGCCGCCGCCGCGGCGGCAGCTGCAAGGCAAGCGATGGTGAGGAAGCATTTCAACCGCATCTGAGCCCTCCCGAAACCGACAGGCAGGGTTTACGCCGCGCTCGACAGGCCGGGTACGAACGTTTGCTGATAGGAAGATGACAAGTGCCGTTAGGCTTCGCGGGCCGTGCCGCGGCGGCCATTGCCGTCTTGCCCCCTAACAGCACTTGTCACGGGAAATTGCGGACCGCGCTTGCTAGCATCTCCCTGCAACCTGACGGCGTTTGCGCTGCACCTTCGGCCCTCTCCCCCGCAAGGGAGAGGTCCGCTCTCGGGTTGCGCGCTTTTCTTCCTTGAACTCGGTGGCAAACAGGCGATTCTGGCAATGGGGCATGACATCGAGGGGACAGGGCGAGATGACGCGATGAAGATACTCTATGTCGAGGACGACGCGCGCGCGGCCGAAGAGTTGACGACGATCGCCCGGCAGGAAGGCGACACCGTCGCGGTCGAGACAAACGGCGCCGACGGGTTGAAGCGCGCCGGGCTGGAATCCTTCGATGTCATCATCATGGACCGGATGCTGGGCGATGCCGACGGGCTCGATCTCATCAAGCGCCTGCGCAGCGGCGGGGTTAGCACGCCGATCCTGATGCTGAGCGCGCTCGGCCGCACGAGCGACCGCGCCGAGGGGTTGGAAGCGGGCGCCGACGACTATCTCGCCAAACCCTTCGAAGCGATCGAACTGGTCGCGCGGGTCCGCGCGCTGCACCGGCGCGCGTCGGGGCGCGAACACAGCGCGGTGATCCTGTTCGGCGCTTTCGAGTGCCACGTGAAGGCGCGCACCGCCTTTCGCGACAACCGGCACATTGCGCTGAGCCCGCGCGAGTTCGAGCTGTTCCGATACTTCATGGAAAACGCAGGGGAGGTCGTCACCCGCGACATGCTGCTGCGCGATGTGTGGAACATGTCCTTCGACCCGCAGACCAATGTCGTCGACGTGAATATCGGCAGGCTGCGGCGCAAGCTTGAGGAAGGGTTCGACAGCCCCGCGCTGGAAACCGTCTGGGGCACCGGATATCGCCTGCTGCAGGGGCGCGGCCAATAATCGCCCCCCGCTCCATCTTCACGCGCGTCGTCCTGCTCTCGGCAGTGCTGTCGGCAGTGTTGCTGGCGGGGCTGTGGTTAATGACGGACCAGACGATCCGCGAGACCTTCGCCGCCTCGACGCGCGATAGCGTGGATGTCGATCTGGCGGGGTTGGTCGATATCTATGCCAGCGGCGGACAGGACGAACTCGAACGCCGCATCGCCGACCGGCTGGCGATGATCCCGACCGATGGCGCGCGGGCGCATTACCTGCTGGCAGACCGGGCAGGAAACCGGATCGCAGGCGATCTGGCGCAGTGGCCCGCTCTCGATCCGCAAATCTCGGAAAGCGGCACGGTCGAAATCGGCGAGCGCACCCGGGCCTATGCCCGCGCCACGCTGATCTCCGAAGACCTGCGCCTGCTGGTCGCACGCGAGCCGCCCGACCGTGCCTTCCTGCTGACCCGGGTCGGGCTGGTTTTTCTGCTGGGCGGGGCGGTGTTCGTCGGCTGCACCGCGCTGTTCGCGCAACTGGCCAGTGCGCGCATTCGCGGCCGGGTCAGCCGGGTGCGCGACGCCTTCCGCCGCCACGACGAGCCCGAGCTGGAACGCCTCGTCGCGCCCGACAGACCCGACGAGATCGACCAGATCGCCAGCCAGGCCGCCCGCGCTGTGCGGCAGGCGCGGCAGTTGATGCTCGCCTATCGCGAAACCTCGGAGCAGATCGCGCACGAAATCCGCACCCCGCTGATGCATCTCGACAGCCGTCTCGTGAAGGCAATCGCTCAGCATCCCGACGCCCAATCGCGGGCGAGCCTTACGGAGGCGCGCGCCGATATCAAGCGGCTGGTCGCCACGCTCGAAGCCCTCCTCGATATCGCCTCAAGCAAAGCGCATGCCGGCGATCCGCGCGGCACGAAACCGGTCGACTTCAGTGCGACGGTGAGGCAGATTTGCGAATTGTATCAGGACAGCGCGGAGGAAGCGGGTTATCGTTTCGACTGGACTGTCGGGGAGGGGGTGATGGTGCAGGGGGATGAGGCACAATTGGGGCGGGTCGTCACCAATCTGCTCGACAATGCCTTCAAGTATAATCGCCCCGGCGGCGCGATCCGAGTATCGCTTGAGCCTGGCCCGAGGCTGAGCGTCGAAGACGACGGGCCGGGGATCCCTGCAGCAGAGCGAGAGAAGGTCTTCGAACGCTTCTATCGGTGCAAGACCGCCGGTCCCGATATCCAGGGCAGCGGCATGGGATTGGCGCTGGCGCGCGCCATTGCCGGCCGTCATGGCCTGTCGCTCGACCTCGCAAAGAGCGACGGGGGCGCGAAGTTCGTCCTCGCGGCAGGCGAGGAGCTTCGAGGCGACTGATGGATCTGTCTGGCCAACATCCCGGCACGCGTTTCGCAACATTGGCGGTGGTCGTCTCGCTGGCAACGACGACAGGCTGCACCGCACCCGATGAGCATGGGGCGGCGCTTTCCGCTGCGGTGGCGAGCGTCGCCATGACCTCGACCGAGCGGCTGGCCAACGACCTTTCCGAAGCGGATGCCGCATTCGAGCGGGGCGATTCCGAGACCCTCGCCCAGCGGCTCCGGTCGATCGATCTCGCAGGAGCAACACCGTCCGATGCGTCCGGCAAAGATGCACTGCAGGAATGGCGCGCCAGCGCGCCGAAAGAGACCCGCGCCCTTCGCGGACGGGTGCTCGGCCCGGCCTACCTCAGCGGTACGCTTGCGCCCGGTGCGCTTGTCCACACCGAGCAGCTTCTAATGGGTGGCAAATCGGTCAGCATCGCTGCCGGCACCGCGCCGCGAGAGGGCGTGCATCTGCGCATCGCCAGAGCGGACGGAAAGACCGTGTGCGAGCAATCGCCCGCCCATGCGCGCGAATGCCGCTTCGTACCGACCTACACGCAGCGATACCGCATAGAATTGCGCAATTCGGGGAAACGGGATGCACGCTATCACATCGTTTTCGATTAGGGGGCTTTCGAAGAAAGGCACCATCCTCGCTTCGGCGGGCTTGCTCGCACTGGCCCCGGCTGCGCCTCTGCTCGCGCAAGAAACGCGCAACCCCTATTCGACCGATCTGCCGCAATATGCGCACCTGCAAGCGCTGGAAGACCGCGCCATAGACCTCCAGGCAAACGGGCCGCAGGATGCCGAGGGCAAGGCGCAGACCGTTGCCGCCTGGCAGGCCCTGCAGGAAGCGGCGCAGCGCACGCTGCTGGCCGATGGAGCGGTCCACCCGCTGGCCCACATCACCAAGATCGCCATTGCCTCTCATCTCTATCGGCAAGGCGAAATCGACGCGGCGCTCGTCGAAGCTGAGGATGGGGTCGCGGGCGCCCTGCCCTATCTTGAAGCCTACCCTGCCAAAATGGCAGAAGGCGCTGCGCTGATCGGGCTGCTGCTGACCCATAAGGGCGAGACGGAGCGCGCTTTTGCCATGGTGGAGGAAACCTATGCCTACTTTCTCCGCCTCGACCCAGAGGGACAGGACGAGAGTTTCTCGATAGCGAAATCCAACCTCGAATTCACGCTCTCGCAAACCGCCCTGCGGCTGGGGCAGACGCAGGAGGCACTGGATTACCAAAAGGCCAGCCTCGACAGCCGCGAAGGGGCTCTCGGACCCAATCACCCCGACACCGTCTCGGGCTATTACAGTTATGCCCAGACGCTGCGCCGTGCCGGGCGGATGGAGGAGGCGGAGGGCTTTGCGCGCACGGCGGTCGACCGGGCGAGCGCGCATGTCGATCCCTCGCACCCCAGCTATGCACGGGCGTTTGAGATGCTGGGCATCATCCTCGCCAATTCGGGCAGGCCTATCGAGGGGTCGCAATTCCTGACCCGCGCGCTCGAACTCAAGCGCGAGCACGAGGGGGCCGACACGCTCGTCTTCGGATACGGCATCCACAATCTCGCCACCCTCCTGCTCGAAAGGCAGCAGTACGAGGAGGCCCAGCCTCTGTTTACCGAGGCCGAGACGATCATGGCGCGCTATCAGGGGCCGGCCAGCGCATTTCCGATCCTCGCGCTCGCCTATAACGGGCAGGCCTCGCTTGCGCTGGGCGACCCTGCCGAGGCCGTCCGCCTGCTCGCGGAAGGACGCAACCGGCTTGGCGAGGATACCGGGGATGTCGAGGCACTGGGGCGGATCGCTCCCGATCTCGTGCATGCCCGAATTCTGGTTGGCGATCGGGATGGTGCGCTCACCGTTGCGCGCCAGTTCGAGAACGCGGTACGCGCCAGCGATACCACCGACACCTTCGAACTCGCGCTCGCCACGCTGCTGCGCGCTTACGCGCAGCCGCCGGAGCAGGCGACTGCGACGGACATGCGCATTCCAGCCGCTCGCAACGTTATCTCGGCAACCCGGCGGTTCGTGACCCTGGGCGAAGGCGCAGCGCTTCCGGTGCGGCATCTGGCGGCAATCGACCTGGTGATGGAAATTGCCGCGCAACAGAACGATGCCGACCTTATGCTCTCCGCCATGGCGCTCGTCAGCGAAGCCAATCTGACCCGCGTGACGAGCCGCAGGGCGGCACAGTTGCAGGCGGACAACCCCGATCTCGCCGCCGCGCTGCGCGATCTGGAAGAGGCCAGCCAGCGGCTCGATCGCGCCGACAGCGCGCTGTTGCTCGCACTTGCGCAAGGCGAGGACGCGAAGGCGCAGCGGCAGGAGTTCGGACAGGCGAAGTCGGCCAGCGAAGCGATCGAGCAGGCGCTGCAACAACGCTTCCCGCAATGGGCGGCGGCCCGGCTGACGCCCGAACCTTCTATCACGCAGCTGCAATCCCTGCTGGGCGACGACGAAGCCGTGCTGGCGGTCACCCCCATCTATTACGGCACCTACGCCCTGCTCGTCACACCCGACGGCGCGCGGGCCATCCAGCTGTCCGCAACCCGGCACGATGTGGTCGCCCTCGCCAATGCGCTCGGCAGCAGCGTGCGCGTGGAATCGTTCGACACGGATTCCTCGCTCAAGCTCGGCGAGGCGCTGTTTCCCGCCGAGATCATGGCCGATCTGGCCGAGACGCAATCGCTCAGGATCTACGCCAACGGGCCGCTCGCCTCGCTGCCCTTCTCGCTGCTGCAGGGATGGGGCGGCGCGGGCGAACAGCGCTGGCTGCTCGACCGCTTTTCGCTAAGCTACCTGTCCGACCTTTCGGGGTGGGAGCATGAGGAAGCCAACGGCAGTGACGACCCCCTGGATCTGGTCGCCTTCGCGGCGCCCTCCCCTTTCTCCAGCCCGGCTAGCGGAGCGGTTTCGCCTACCGGAGCGCCTTCACAGATCGCCGATTATTTCGCGCGAAGCGGAATCGACGTAAGCGCGCTTGCCGGCCTGCTCCCCCTGCCGGGCACCGACGAAGAGGTCAGGTCGATCGCCGCGTCGGTGCCGTGGCGCAGCCAGCGTCTTTTCATCGGGGCCGAGGCGAACGAGCAGGCGATGCGGCAGTCCGAAACGCGCCTTGCGGACATCGTCGTACTCGCCACCCACGGCATCGTCGCCGGTGAGATCGAAGGAATAGCGGAGCCTGCGCTGGTCCTTTCGCCAGGCGAGGCCGCGAAGGATGATGGTGTGCTGACCGCCAGCGAGATCGCGCAGCTCGATATGCGGGCGCAATGGGTCATCCTGTCGTCCTGCGACAGCGCGGCGGGCATGCAAGGCGGGCTCCCGGCATTCTCGGGCCTCGCCCAGGCATTCCGGCAGGCAGGCGCAAAGGACCTGCTCGTCTCGCACTGGAAGGTGCGCGACGACGTCGCTGCTTACGTCAGTTCGCAGACCGTGCTCAATTACCGCACCGGCATGAGCAAGACCGAAGCCCTGCGCGATGCGATCCGCAAACTGCGCAAGGAAAGCGGCATCGTAGGCGCCGACAGCCCCTTTGCGTGGGCCCCCTTTGTCCTGATCACGGGATAGGTGGGCGGGCCGAGCATCGGCTCGGGCTTTCTGCGCTGCGGTCGGGATTGTGGAGCGGGTGAAGGGAATCGAACCCTCGTCGTCAGCTTGGGAAGCTGCTGCTCTACCATTGAGCTACACCCGCAAGGCATTGTGATATAACGGGAACCGAAGCAACCGTGCGAACGGTTTACACGTCGGTTTGCACCCGCCTTCATGATGCGCTCGCCGATTGCCACGATTGCCCGCGACTGGTCAACGTATGTTCTACGGATTCGTCGTGACATGACCGTGAACCTACAGTCGACGAAACGGCCCACGGATCACCAGTGCTGATTCTGGTGGTGAAATACTCAGCAAGGTATAACTCACAGCCCCAGATCCGAAAGGCCCGGATGATCCTTCGGACGGCTGCCGAGCGGCCAGCGCAGCTTTCTTTGTTCCGGGGTTATCGTCAGCTCGTTGATGCTGGCGTGGCGCGCGGTCATCAGACCATGGCTGTCGAATTCCCAGTTCTCGTTGCCATAGGCCCGAAACCACTGATGGACATCGTCGCGATATTCGTAGGCGTAGCGCACTGCGATCCGCACACCGTCGAACGCCCACAGCTCCTTCACCAGGCGGTAGTCGTGTTCGCGGGCCCATTTGCGGGCGAGGAATTCGCGCACTTCTTCGCGCCCGACCGGAAATTCGACTCGGTTGCGCCAGCGCGTGTCGGGTGAATAGGCCAGCGAAACCTTGTCGGGATCGCGGCTGTTCCAGCCATCTTCGGCAAGTCGCACCTTTTGCGTGGCGGTCTCGAATGTGAAGGGCGGCAGCGGCGGACGCTCGATCATCTCGTGTCTCCGAAAGATGGATGGGAGCGGCGGCAGGCCCGACAGACCCCGCCGCCACTCGAGGTTGCGGGGGTTACAGGTCTTCGACCGGGACGTGCTTGATGGTGCCCCACTTCTTGTCGGCGGTGCGCAGCGTGTTTTCCTTGTCGGCGAGATACTTCTCGAACGCCGCGGCGTTGACGAAGAGGTAGAGCTTGCCGTCGACGATGTCGGCGAAGCGCGGGTCGCCATCGAGCTTGCGGCCCAGCGCGATGGCATAGGCGCAGAACCCGCCGTATTGCGGCAGGTAGCGATCGGGATCGGCCTCGAATCGCTCTGCCGTGATCGGCGAGGCGAAGTAGTAGGCGACGCCGTCATGGACGACCGTGTGCGCGGCATCCCCTTCGGCCACGGCGTTGGCGGTGCTCAGCACGACCGGATCAACGCCGTGGACGCCGAGGCCGACGCCGTCGAGCGTATAGCCCTTGCTGACATTGTATTCATCGTCGGCGAGCGCGGGCGCGGCGGGAGCGACGGCCAGCAGGACGGCGACGAGAATCGAATTGGGAAGCAGAATCTTGGTCATTAGTGGTCTCCTTCAAGAATGTCGGTGGGACGTGGGTGACGGCAGCCGGCCGCGCTGGTGGGGGTCGGAGGAAGGTGCGGTCGGCTGCCGCCGGGCCGGGTGCGGGCTGGGGTAGGAAGCCCGGGCCGGTTTCGGGTGACGCGCGGCGCGCTACTCGTATGCCGCGGCGATCGCGCGCAGGGTGTTTGCGGTATTGTCGACCGCGCTCGCGATCATGCGGAAATTGACGAGCGAGGCCGCATAGCCGTCGTAATGTTCGGTGATCGCGCCCGCAGTCGCATCGGTCACGACCATCACTTCGAAGCCCGCCTCGACCAGCGCGCGCATGTGCGATTCGGTGCACAGGTTCGACGACATGCCGCCCAGGATCACCTTGGAAATCCCCGCCTTGCGCAGTTGCAGGACGAGATCGTTGCTATCGGGGCCGTAGACCTTGTGCGGGCTGTCACGACGGTGCGCCCGTTCTCGATCACGGGCTTGTACCGCTCCAGCCAGTCTGCCCCCGACCCTTCGAACCCTTCGAGGGTAAGCGCATGCGGGCGATCGAACATGCCGATGCCATGCATCAGCGTTTCGAGCGTGCCTTCGAACTTCCAGCGATGGTCGTGTTCGTAATAGTAGTGCGGCGAGATGAAGATCGGCATTTTGCTGCGGTCGGCGGCGAGGAACAGATCCTCGATGTTCTCGACCGTACGGTTCGCGGCGACGCTTTCGCCGACAACACCCCACGTGACGCCTTCGGGCGAGAGGAAGTCGTTTTGCGGATCGGTAATGACGAGCGCGGTCGTACCTGGTTCGATCGCGAAGCCGGGCATCGGCAGGCCGTCGTCGACCGGCGGCTGCGTGGCGGTGGCGGCGCGTGGCTCCGCCTTGGCCGGGGCGGCCGATGCGACCACCAGGGCAATCGTGGCGACGGAAGAAAGCGCGGCCGCGGCCAGACGCTCTCGGGTAATCGTATCGCAGATCATGAACGGCTCCTTCGCAATAAAGCGACCCTGCGGGACCCCTCCGATCTCGGGATTGGACCCCCTTGGTCGATCACTTCGATAGGCCGGGCGGGCGCGCGCCATCTTGTCCGTCCGCGACGTTTGCTTGACGCAGGGTGCCAAACGCGGCGCGACGCGCTATGGGAAGGCGGGGCGCTTTGCGGGTCGTTGCAGGGTATCCGGGGGCACTGGTGCAGGTATCGTCGTTATTCTCGGCCAAGGCGCTGGCGCAGGCCGACCCGCAGGTGGCGGAGCGCGCGCTGGCGCGGGTGGGTCTCACGCGCGATGTTCTGGCCGATCCGGCCGCCACGGTCGACGTGTCGCAGCACCACGCGCTGTTCGAGGCGCTGGCGGAGGAAGAGCGGCCCGATATCAGCATCCACATGCGCACGTCGGCATCCATGCGGTGCGAGGATTTCGGCACGCTGGGGCTGACCACGCGCTCCGCCCCCGACCTGCGCGGCGCGCTGACCCGGCTCGACCGCTATACCCGGCTGTTCAACAGCTACTCGGTGTTCGCGCTATCCGCCTTCGGATCGGAGTGCTGGTGGACCAATTCGCGCGTGGCGCAGAGCGACGGCGCACGCCTCTCGCACGAGGCGGGGCTCGGCACTTTCCTGACGTTGTGGCGCGATGCCAATGGGGATGATCTGACGCCCGCACGCGTGCAGTTCATGCACGATCCGGTCGGCTCGGTCGGCCCGCTCGAAGCGCATTTCCGCTGTCCGGTGACTTTCGGCGCCGAAGTCGATGCGATCGTGCTGCGCGGGGATGACCTCGACCGCCCCAATCGCGTCGGCGACAAGCACATCTGGGAATTCCTGCGCGGCCACCTCGAAGAGAGCATCGCCGCGACCGAGGAAGACCATCTCGACCGCGAGGTACTGGTCCATGTCGCCAACACGCTGAGCGAGGGCGTGCCCAAGCTGGAGGATGTCGCCCGCCACCTCGGCATTGGTAGCCGCACCTTGCAGCGGCGCCTGTCCGGGATGGGCCACAGCTACCAGTCTCTGGTCGACGAGGCGCGGCGCGAGGTTGCGCTGCGGCTGGTGGCGGAGGGGCGGCAATCGCTCGTCGAAGTCGCCTTCCTGACGGGCTTTGCGGAACAGAGTTCCTTTACCCGGGCCTTCAGGCGCTGGTCGGGAACCACCCCGCGCAAGTTCCGCGAAACCTCGCCCCGCATGCCGACCGGCGTGCTCGGGCATTCGGCGCGGGCGGGCGAGCGGCTGCGGGCCTGAGCGTCAGTCTCCCCCGCCCTGCAGAGCACGCCGGCGCATGCGAAGGCCGATGAAGATCGCCAGCAGCACGATGACGCCGAGGCCGATCGCCAGCCAGGTCAGCATGGTCGGTATTCCGGCGGCGAAATCCAGATTGTCGACATTGCCGGTTTTCCAGAAGACCCATTCCCCGGCCAGCTCGGTCGCGAGCGAACCGTGCCCGGTCGACAGGATCACGATGCCATCACCCGTCGCCGGTTCGATCCGCGCGGCGGTATTGATCGCCGGACCGTTCTGTCCGTCGTGGCCGATGATGAACCCGCCCCGATTGTCGGGCGCATAAAGCATCGCGCCGAGGCCCCACACATCGGCGCCGAGCTGCGAGGCGTGCGGCGTGGCCATGAGGCGCTGCGTATCGGGCGACAGCACGGGCTGCTGGCCACCCGGCCCCTGCGCGGCGAGAAACCGCGCGAGATCGTCCGCCGTCGTGAACAGCGAGGTGGCCGCGAGCGCGGTGTACCAGCGGAAGGGCTCGGTCGTCCCGTCGGGCCGGAAGTTTTGCGCGAGGCCCAGCTCGAGCGCACGCTCGTGATCGAAGGTTGTGCGCTCCATGCCGAGCGGGTCGAACACTGTGCGCTCCATGTATTGCGCGAATGATTTCCCGGTGACCTCCTCGATCACCAGCTGGAGTAGCGTGTAGCCGCCGCCCGAATACTGCCACTGCGAACCGGGCTTGCTTCCCAGCCGCACGAGGCCCGTCTTGCCCGGCGAAGCGTCGCGCGCGCGGGTCAGCGAGTCTTCCAGCGTCTGGCGATTCTCCTTCGCGGCGAAGCCATCATAGCCGAGGCCATCGTCGAGCCCCGCCGTGTGGCTGAGCAGGCGGCGGACAGTGACGCCGTCGGCGCCGAATTCGCTGTCGGGCAATTGCCAGCGCGACAGGTAGGTGGAGACCGGCGCGTCGAGATCGATCCGGCCTTCCTCCACCAGCGCCATCACGCCCCATGCGGTCAGCCACTTGCCGAGCGATGCGACCTGGAACAGCGCATCGCCGTCGACCGGATCGCCCTTCGACATCGCGAAGCTGGCGACCTGTTGCCCATCTTCGAGCATCACGAAGGCCAGATTGCCGCGATTATCCGCCATCGCTCTGGCCTTCGCCGCAGCGACGAAAGCCTGCGGCTCATCGCCTTCGATTAGCGGACTGCGCAGCCACCCCTCGCTGAAGGTCACGAAGACGAGCGCCGCCCACGCCACACAGACCGCGAGCGCGCCCAGGATCAGAAGCCCATAACGTTTCATTTGAGCCTTCCCGTGCCCGCGCCGAGTTCGAGCGCGGCGAGTGCGTAGAGCGTGCCGGTCACGATGCAACCAAGCGTGCGGAAATGGTTGAGAGCGGTCCAGCGACGCACGTAATGCGCCCAATAGTCTGCGCCCTCGGCACTCGCAGCGTCGACCCGGTCGAGACGGTTGTTCATCGGCACATTACCCAGCATCGTCATGAAAAACGTGCTCGGCAGATAGACTGCCGCCGCCGCGACGATCAGCACGGCGGCGGTGCCGTCGAGCGTGAAGTACGCATAGAGCGCAAAGCCCGGCGTAACCGCGCCGAGTGCAAGGATCGCGAACACGAATTCGGTCCGCAGCACCGTGCGGTTGATCCCCTGCATCGCGGCTATGCCTGCGGCTGGCCCGGCCTGCGCAAGGCCGCGCATGACGAATTCGGAGAATGCCTTGAACACGCCGCCGGTGAGCATCGCCCACAGCGCGAGGACGACGCACGGATAAAGGCTCCAGTGATAGCTCATGCCGCGAGCTCCCATGCTCCGGCGCGTGCTGCCTCTCGCGCATAGTGCGCGAAATCGCGCGGCGGGCGGCCAAGCGCGCGCTGCACCCCGTCGGCGAGGCTCGCATTGCGCCCGTCGAGCACGGTCGAGAACAGGTAGTCGAGCAGCCACACGATCGCTTCGGGCGCGCCCGAATCCGCGAGCTGGCCGATGAATTCGTCGTGGGGCACGTCGACATAGCGGACCGGATGCCCGGTCGCGTGCGCAAGATCGCTGGCAACCTCGCGCAGCGTCATCAGGCGCGGGCCGGTGACCTCGTAGACTTCGCCGTCATGCCCTTGCTCGGTCAGGGCAGCGAGCGCGACGTCGGCCACATCTTCGAGATCGACATAAGGTTCGGGCGTATCGCCGCCCGGCAGCGCGATGATACCGCTTGGCACCATGTCCGCGAACGCGCCTTCGGAGAAGTTCTGCGCGAACCAGCTGGCGCGCACGATGGTCCATTCGAGGCCGCTGTTTTGCACGATAGCCTCGCAAGCCCGCGCCTCGTCCTCGCCCCGGCCCGACAGCAGCACCACCCGCTTTACGTCGTGCAGTTTCGCGCGCCAGACAAGCGCGGCGATCGCGTCCTTGGCGCCGGGTATCGCCAGGTCGGGTGCGTAAGAGATGTAGATGCTCGACACGCCTTGCAGTGCATCGTCCCAGGTGGCTTCGCGCGCCCAGTCGAAGGGCGGCGTACCCGCGCGCGATCCGACGCGTACCGGTAGCCCGCGACTGCGCAGCCGCTCCACGATGCGGCGGCCGGTTTTGCCGGTCCCGCCGAGCACCAGGTTCGGTTTGTTGAACGTCGTTTGCGTGTCCATGCCTTGCTCCTTGTGTCGGGTCAGAAGCAAGTAGGGCACCCGCAGGCCCGGCTCTTGCTCCTGTGCGACAGCTTTTGAGCCGGTCGCGCCAAAACCATTGCGACAGGCTCGCGCCGCGCTCAGGCGGGTGCGTTCTCCGGCGCGGCAGTTGCGAGCGCGGAAACCGCAAGGTCCGGGCCAACGAGCCCGAGGCCGGCCTCGCGCGAGGCGCGAACCTCGGTCGCGATCGAAAGAGTGCCCAGCACGAACATCGCGGCCAGGAGCGAACCGAACAGCTTGTCGAGCAGATCAAAATTCCTGAAATTCATCATCGCTTCCTTTGTTGGTGGCGAGAGGAACCTAGCGGACCTGCGCGGTAGGGCCTTGACGCGGAGTGCCAGAGTTTTGATCCGTCATGCCTGTCTCGGATCGCTAACGTACCAGCTGCGGGCAGATCTCTTCACCGACATCGATGACGGCATTGTATCATCGGTGCCCGCGATCCGGCGGCCCACCCCCGGACCATAGCCGGTGTTGCATCGCATGGGTCGGGGGGCGAGACGCTTTCAATGGTGCGCCTACGCCCCTAGACAGAGAAGCGATGAACCGGTTTCAGCTCAAAAATTTGGCAATCGGCTCGTTTGCCATCCTGATCGCCGCGTGCTCCTCCGGAGAGAAAGCGCGCGAGGACGAAGCCGTCCCGGTGGTCGCGCAGGACGTACGCTTCCTGCCCGAAGTTTCGCAGGTGGAAGCAATCGGCACCGCCCGCGCGGCGACTTCGGCGGAGCTTTATCCGGAGACTGCGGGGCGGGTCACCCGCGTACTCTTTTCCGCCGGCGATTACGTGCGCTCGGGCGCGCCTTTGCTGGAGCTCGACAGCCGGGCCGAGCGGCTGGATGTCGAAGCCGCGCGCGTCGCGGTGCAGGAGGCGAGCCAGCTCCTCGGCCGCTATCGCCGGATCGAAGGGACGGGCGCGATTTCCGACAGCCAGATCGAGGCGGGAGAGAACGCGCTCGCCGCGGCGCGGGTCGAATTGCGGCAGGCGCAGACGGCCTTGGCGGACCGCACGGTGCGGGCGCCTTTCTCCGGCCATGTCGGCCTGACCGAGATCGACGCGGGCGACCGGGTCAACGATTCCACGCCGATTACCCAGATCGACCAGCGCGGCACGCTCTATGTCGATTTCCCCGCACCCGAAGAGGTCTTCGCCAACCTCAGCCGCGGCGACACGGTCGAGGTCGTGCCCTTCTCCGAACCGGGCCGCGCCATCGAGGCTGAAGTGATCGCGACCGACAATCGCATCTCGCAGGATAGCCGCGACTTCATCGTGCGTACCGCGATCCCCAACCGCGACGACAGGCTGCGCCCGGGGATGAGCTTCCGGGTCAATTTCACCCGCAACGGCACCACCCGCGCTGCGATACCCGAGGAGGCGATCGTGTGGGGCGGCGAAGGCGCCCACCTGTTCGTGGTCCGCAATGGCAAGGCGGTCCGCGTGCCCGTCACCATCACCTCGCGCCGCGAGGGGCGCGTGTTCGTCGACGGCGATATCTCCCGCCAGGACCGGGTGATCGTGGAGGGTGTGCAGAAAGTGCGCGACGGGCAGGATATCCGCCTCGTCCGCCAGACGCGCCAGCCCGAACGCGACGTTCGGGTCGAGGGTGCGCAAGGCAGCGGGGCCGGTGGGCAGGCAACCGGCGACGACTCCTCCAGCGAAAACCGCGCCGGTGGAGACTAGAACCGACCTGCCCATGCTGGCGGTCAAGCGCCCGCTGCTGATCGGCGTGCTCAACCTGCTGATCGTGATCGCAGGCATCGCGGCGCTGCTGGGTGTGGAAGTCCGCGAGCTGCCCAACGTGGACCGCCCGATCGTGTCGGTCACCGCCAGCCTGCCCGGCGCCGCGCCCGAGACTATGGACGCGGAGGTCACCAGCATCCTCGAAGATGCGGTCGCGCGCGTTTCGGGCGTGCGCCAGATCAGTTCCTCCAGCGAGGAAAACAACAGCCGCATCCGGGTCGAGTTCAATCCCGGCGTCGACCTCGATACCGCCGCGACCGATGTGCGCGAAGCGGTCAGCCGCACGCAGCGCGACCTGCCCGAGCGGGTCGAGCAGGTGATCGTGGTTAAGGCGGATCAGGATGCGCAGCCAATCATGACGCTGGCGGTGCTGAGCGATGCCTACGACCAGTCCGAACTGACCCGGTTGGTCGACAACGACATCATCCCCGAACTGCTGACAGCAGAAGGGGTCGCCAGTATCGACCCGTTCGGCGCTCGCCAGCGCCAGATGCGCGTCGCGGTCGATCCGCTGCGCCTCAACCGCTTCGGCCTCACGCTGACCGATGTCGCCGACGCGCTGGAAAGCGCGCCCTTTGATGTGCCGGTCGGCTCGTTCCGCTCGGACGCGCAGAGCCTTGTGGTCCGCGCCGATGCCAGCGCGACCGAGCCCGCGCTGATCGAGAGCGTCGTCATCAGAGGGAATGTGCGCGTCGGCGATGTCGCGCAAGCCGATTTCGCCCCCGCCAATGCGAGCAATTTCGTGCGGCTCGACGGGCAGCCTATCATCGGCCTCGGCGTGGTGCGGCAGGCCAGTTCGAACACGATCGAGATTTCGAACTCGATCCGGCAGGCGGTCGAGCGGGTCAACCGCCGGTTCGACGATGTCGAGCTGCAGATCGTGTCCGACGACGCCGAATTCATCCGCATTTCGGTGCGCGAGGTGCTCATCACTCTCGGTTTCACCATCCTCGTCGTGGTTGCCACCATGCTGCTCTTTTTCCGCGCGTGGCGCCCCACGATGATCCCCAGCGCGACCATCCCCGTGGCGCTGGTGGGCGTGATCGCGGGCATCTGGATCATGGGCTTTTCGATCAACCTGCTGACACTGCTCGCGCTGGTCCTCGCCACCGGGCTGATCGTCGACGATGCGATCGTGGTGCTGGAGAATGCCCAGCGCCTGCAGAACAAGGGGCTGGGCAAGCGTGCGGCGGCGGTGGTCGGCACGCGGCAGGTGTTTTTCGCGGTGGTCGCGACGACGGCGGTGCTGGTGTCGGTCTTCGTGCCGATCAGCTTCCTGCCGTCCGAAACCGGGCGCCTGTTCCGCGAATTCGGCTTCGTGCTGGCGGTCGCGGTAATCCTGTCGAGCTTCGTCGCGCTGTCGCTGGTGCCCGCGCTCGCTGCGAGATTCGATCTGACCAGCGATACGCAAGGCAAGGGCCGCCTCCCCCGCTTCGGCAGCGCGGCGACCGAACGGTACGAGCGGGCGCTGCATCGTGCGCTCGGTGCGCCCAAGGCGATGATCGCAGGATCCGTGCTGATCGCAGGGCTGGCGGGTCTGCTCTATACGCAGCTCGACAACGAACTGGTGCCTGATGAGGATCGCGGGGTCATCACCGTCGACGCGACCGGGCCGGACGGGGTCGGGCTCGCCTTCATGGACCGCGAGCTGGACGAGGTCGAACAGGTCCTGCAACCTTACCTCGACAGCGGCGAAATCCGCAGCACCTTCTCCATCGTCGGCCGCTACGACCCGAACCGCGTGCGCGTCACCGCCGAACTCGCCGACTGGAGCGAGCGCGATCGCAGCCAGACGCAGATCGTGCAGGAATTGAACGGACCGCTGGCCGAAATCCCCGGATCGCGCACCAGTGCACGCGGGCGCGGCACGCTCAGTTTCGGCGGCGGCGGTGAGGGTTTGGAAGTCGCGCTGACCGGCCCCGAATACGACCGCATCTACGAAAGCGCAGATGCCCTCGCCGCCGCGATCGACACGCAGTCGGACATCCTTTCCAACGCCGACATCTCCTACCAGCCGACCCAGCCGCAGCTGTCGATCCGGATCGATCGGCAGCGTGCCTCCGACCTCGGCGTGAACCTCGACGATCTTTCGCAAACGCTGCGCGCGATGGTCGGCGGGGAGGAACTGGTCGATCTCAATGTCGGCGATCAGTCGGTCCCGATCTTCCTGACCGCGCAGGCCGTGAGCGTCACCAACCCGAACGACCTGCGCAACCTCTATGTGCGCGGATCGAGCGGCACGGCGAGCGGCAGCGGGCAGACGCTGGTCCCGCTCTCCGCCGTGACCCAGATCGTCGAACAGGGCATCGCCGCCGAACTCGACCGGACCGAGCAGCGCCGCGCGATCGAGGTCGACATGGACATTGCCGCCGGCACGCCGCTGCGCGATGCGGTGGACGAGATCGAGCGGCTGGCCGAAGAGACGGTAGCGGAGGATATCGACATGCTGCTGCAGGGCGATGCGGAAAGCCTGGAAGAAAGCTCCAACGCCCTGCTGCTGACCTATGGCTTTGCGCTGGCGATCGTCTTCTTGGTGCTGGTAGCCCAGTTTGAGAGCCTCACCAGTGCGCTTGTGGTACTCTTGACCGTACCCTTTGCGCTCGCTGCAGCGGTCTTCGCACTGTTCCTCTCGGGCGTGTCGCTCAACATCTATTCGCAGATCGGCCTCGTTATGCTGATCGGTCTGATGGCCAAGAACGGCGTGCTGATCGTCGAATTCGCGGACCAGTTGCGCCACCAGGGACGCAGCGTGCGCGAAGCAGTGGAAGAGGCAGCCGCGATCCGTTTGCGCCCGATCGTCATGACGCTGGTCTCCACCGTGATCGGCGCGACCCCGCTGATCCTCGCGAGCGGCGCAGGGGCCGAGGCACGCCAGTCGATCGGCTGGGTCATCTTCGGCGGGTTGGGCATCGCCAGCCTGTTCACGCTGTTCCTGACGCCCGTGCTCTACCTCGTCATCGCGCGGCTAGGGCAGCCGCGCAGCGTCGACCTCGCCAAGCTGCGCGAGGAAATCGACTCGCTCGACGAAGACATGACCGTGGCACCAGCATGATCCGGATTGCTGCCTTGTCCTGCGCGGCCCTCGCGCTCTCGGCCTGCGCGTCGATCGATCCTTATCCGGCAGAGCGCCCGGTCCTCGCACCCAAAGCCTACGCCGGAGACCTGCCCGAAAGCGGCGTGGCGGAAGACTGGTGGGAAGGCTTCAACGACCCGGTTCTGGAGGAACTGGTCGACCAGGGCCTCGCCGCGAATATCGACATCGCCATCGCGCGTGACCGGCTGCGCGGCGCGGCGGCGCTGCTGCGCGCGGAGCGGGCAGATCGCTTGCCACGCGTCGATGGTGCCGCCGATGGGTCGATCGGGCTCGGCACCTTCGACAGCGATTCCGCCAGTATCGGCCTGCTGGGCACCTTCGATCCCGACATTTCCGGGCGGCTTGCAGCGGAGATCCGCGCCGCCGCCGCCGACTATGCGCAAGCGGAATACATCGTCGCCGACCAGCGCCGCCTCGTCGCCGCCGCCATCGCCGCGCAGTATATCGAGTACCGCCGCACCGGCGCTCAGCTCGATCTGCTCGCCCAATCGACGCAGTTGCAGGAGCGCACGCTCAGGATCGTTACCTTGCGCTTCGAGGCAGGTCTGGCCGCGAACCTCGATGTGCGCCGTGCGGCGGCGGATCTTGCGCAGACCCGCGCGCGGCGGGGGCTGATTGAGATTGCGCGGGCGGGCGCGACCAATCGCCTCGCGATCCTGCTCGGCCGGCCGCCCGGACTTTTCGCGCCCGACCCGCCCGCGGGCGACCGGACCATCCCCGATTATGCAGGCGGACCACCCGCCGGTACGCCCGCCGACCTTTTGCGCAGACGCGCGGATATTCTTGCCGCAGAAGCCGCGCTGCTGCGCGCCGCCGCCGATGTCGGGATCGAGCAGGCCGATCTGCGCCCCTCGCTCACCATCCCTGCGGGCCTTGCGCTGGGCGACGGTTCCATCGGCGGTCTCCTCGACGAATTCATCGCCACCATCGGCGCGGCAATCGACCTGCCGCTGTTCGACGGTGGACGCCGTCGGGCGGAAGTCGCCGCCGCCCAGGCCGAGGCCGATGCGCGCTTCGGCGAGTACCGCCTGACCTTCCTCGAAGCGCTGGGAGAGGTGGAAAATGCGCTGATTGCGCTGAAGGCGAACGGCCAGCGGATCGATGCCCTGTCCGAAGCGATCGAGCAGAGCGAGGCCGCGCTCGAACAATCCGATGCGCTCTACCGCGAAGGGCTGGCGACTTTGTTCGACGTACTCGATGCGCAGCGCCAGCTAATCGCGAGCCGCCAGTCGCTGATCGACAGCGAGGCCGCGCTCGCCACGTCCTTCATCTCGTTCCATGCTGCGGTCGGCTCGCCTGAGGGCGCGGAGCGCTGATCGGGCGCAACGTCGGCCTTGCGCCTCGTGAAACCAAATCCCGCCAGAAGCGCTCGTTCATTCAGGAGCGTGGTCCTGTCTTTGCATGGCCGCGCAGCCCGCGCTAAGCCGCGCGGCGAAACAGAACAAAACGGAGAGAATTCCCCCATGCGCACTATCGACCACCACCTCGCCACCGGTGTTGCCACCGGCGAAGCCAGCCGCACGCACAAGGTATGGAACCCCTCGACCGGCGAGGTGCAGGCCGAGGTTGCGCTGGGCGATGCGGCGCTGCTCGAACGCGCGGTGGCCAAGGCCAAAGAGGTCCAGCCCGAATGGGCGGCGACCAATCCGCAGCGCCGTGCCCGCGTGATGTTCAAGTTCAAGGAACTGGTCGAAGCCAACAAGCAGGAGCTGGCCGAGCTTCTCTCCAGCGAACACGGCAAGGTGGTCGACGATGCGCATGGCGACGTGCAGCGCGGGCTCGAAGTGATCGAATATGCGTGCAGCATTCCGCAGGCGTTGAAGGGTGAGTACACGCAAGGCGCAGGCCCGGGCATCGACGTCTATTCGATGCGCCAGCCGCTCGGCATCGGGGCGGGCATTACGCCGTTCAATTTCCCCGCGATGATCCCGATGTGGATGTTCGGCATGGCGATCGCGGCGGGCAATGCCTTCATCCTCAAGCCGTCCGAGCGCGATCCCAGCGTGCCCATCCGCCTCGCCGAGCTGTTCGTCGAAGCGGGCGCGCCCGAGGGGCTGCTGCAGGTCGTCAACGGCGACAAGGAAATGGTCGACGCGATCATCGACCATGACGATATCGCCGCGATCAGCTTCGTCGGATCGTCCGACATCGCGCAGTACATCTATTCGCGCGGCACCGCGAACGGCAAGCGCGTGCAGGCTTTCGGCGGCGCGAAGAACCACGGCATCGTCATGCCCGACGCCGATCTCGACCAAGTGGTGAACGACCTGGCGGGTGCCGCCTTCGGCTCGGCGGGCGAACGCTGCATGGCGCTGCCCGTGGTGGTGCCGGTGGGCGAGGATACCGCCAAGCGCCTGCGCGAGAAACTGATCCCCGCGATCAACGCCTTGCGCGTCGGCGTCTCCAACGATCCCGAAGCGCATTACGGCCCGGTCGTCACGCCCGAGCACAAGGCGCGCATCGAAAGCTGGATCGACACTGCCGAGAAGGAAGGTGCCGAGGTCGTGATCGACGGGCGCGGGTTCTCGCTGCAGGGGCACGAGAAGGGCTTCTTCGTCGGCCCGACGCTGCTCGACAAGGTCACCACCGACATGGAAAGCTACAAGGAAGAGATCTTCGGCCCCGTGCTCCAGATCGTGCGCGCGAAGGACTTCGAAGAGGCCGTCCGTCTGCCGAGCGAGCACCAGTATGGCAACGGCGTTGCCATCTTCACCCGCAACGGCCACGCCGCGCGCGAATTCGCACACCGGGTGAACGTGGGCATGGTCGGCATCAACGTGCCCATCCCCGTGCCGGTCAGCTATCACAGCTTCGGCGGGTGGAAGCGGTCAGGCTTCGGCGACATCGACCAGTACGGGCAGGAAGGGCTGCGCTTTTGGACCAAGTCGAAGAAGGTCACCCAGCGCTGGCCCGATGGCACTGCCGACGCCGACAACAAGGATGCCTTTATCATTCCGACCATGGGTTAGTCCGAATGGATGAGCATTCTTCTTGCAATGTAGGAGAATACTATTTCTTCTGAAGACTGCGCGGCGATCCCCGATCCATCGTCGCGCAGTTTTACAGGAGAACGAGGATGCAAAACGCTCGCCGTGCGCAGGAGCGCCTGAACGCCCGGGGGTACGACATTGCCATCGATGGCGATTTCGGCCCGATCAGCCACGCCGCCCTCATCAGCTATGTCGGCCGCAAGAGCGCGATCTCCAGCCTGCGTTTTGCACTCGGCGGAGCAATGGCTATCGAGTTCGCCCAAGTTGGCCTCGACCGGCCCCTGCGCCTCGCCCATGCGCTGGGCCAGCAAACCGCCGAGACGGGTGGCTTTTCGCGCCTCGTCGAAAGCATGAACTACTCGACGGGCGGATTGCGGGCGATCTTCGGCCGGCACCGGATCAGCGACGAGGACGTCGAGCGGCTGGGCCGCAAGCCGGGCGAAGGTAGCCTCTCGCTCGCGCGTCAGGCTCAGATCGCCAATCTCGTCTATGGCGGCGACTGGGGGCGGCGCAATCTCGGCAACACGCAGGACGGCGACGGCTGGCGGTTTCGCGGGCGCGGGGTCAAGCAACTTACCGGACGCGAGAATTACACCAGCCACGCCGCCGCGCTGAACCTGCCGCTGGCGGACCGGCCCGAATTGCTGGAGGACCCCTTGCAGGGCGTACGCGCGGCATGCTGGTTCTGGGACAGCAGGGATTGCAATACCCTCGCCGATCGGGACGATCTGGAAGGCGTGACGCGGCGCATCAATGGCGGGCTCAACGGGCTCGACCAGCGCCGCGACGGCACCAGCCGCGCCAAGGCGATCCTGCTATAACCTCGCGCCCGCTTGGCAACACCCGCCGCGATCCTGCATGGGGGGCCTGCCGAGAACAAAGGATATTCCCATGCGCACCCGCTTGCCCCTGCTTCTGATCGCTCTCGCCTGCACGAGTGCCGCCTGCACCGTGAAGGAAGCCAACGAGGACGGAACGTCGTCCGAAGAGACCGCAGCGCAAGAGCCCGGCACCACCAACACCCCCATGCCGGTGGAGCCCGATGGCGGCATCGGCGACGGTGCCCCTCCGCTGGAGGACATGGTGTTGGGCCAGGAATCGGGCCTGCCCGACAGCGATGAAACCACTCAGGAGGCCTCGCAGGAGGCGCTGCCCAAGTCCTTCCCCACCGCGATCCGCGGCAAGTGGCGCGAGACGGACGGTGCTGCGGTCACCAAGGCTCAGTGCGACGGCTATCAGCAGGACAATATGGGCAAGGTCCTGACCGTGCGTGCCGACGGCTATTCCTACTTCGAGACGGGTGGGCGCTTCATTGAGGTGAAGCTGCGCGAACCCGGCCGCATCCGCGCGGTGTTCGACACGACCTATGCCGACGAGCCGACCCGCGACGAGCTGGAATTCACCGTCGATCCGGTGGCGAGGACTCTGACCGTCCGCAATTTCGACACGGGTGAACGCTCGACCACTATGTACCGCCGCTGCCCGCGCTAGCATCCGGCCATGCGCTGGATTCTCGCTCTTCTCCTCGGACTGCTCGCCGCCTGCGCCCATGCCAAGGACACCCCGCCCCCACTGCCACCTGCGGAAAAGCGCATTGCGCTCAGCTTCGACGATGTGCCGCGCGCGCCGGGCGCGTTCCTGACCGAGGAGGAGCGCACCGAACTGCTGATCGCGAACCTCGCCGAAGCGGGCGTCGAGCAGGCCGCGTTCTTCGTCAATCCGGGCAGGATCGACGGACCCGACGATACGCGCCGCATCGCCGCCTATGTCGCGGCAGGTCATGTCATCGCGAACCACTCAGCGAACCACCCGCGCCTCTCGCAGACCGGTCTCACCGAATACCTCGCCGATATCGACGCCGGCGAGGAACGGCTGCGTGACCGCGACGGCTATCGCCCATGGTTCCGGTATCCGTATCTCGACGAAGGGCAGCAGGACGCAGCGAAGCGCGACGCGGTGCGCGCGGCATTGGCAAAGCGGGGGCTGGTCAACGGCTATGCCACCGTCGACGCGAGCGACTGGTTCTACGAAGGCGCAGCCAAGCGGGCGGTGGCCCAGGGCAAGGCGATCGACCGCGAGGCGCTGCGCAAACTCTACGTCGAAGCGCATGTCGATGCGGCGGAATTCTACGACACGCTCGCGCGCAAGGCGATCGGGCGTTCGCCCGCGCATGTGTTGCTGTTGCACGAGACCGACCTCGCCGCGCTGTGGATCGGCGATCTGGTACGGGCGCTCGAGGCGAAGGGCTGGACCATCGTGAGCGCGGACGAGGCCTATGCCGACCCGTTTGCGCAGAGGGCGCGCACCTACGATACCCCTTCCGCCCAGGGCACGCTGACCGAGATGGTGGCTTGGGATAAAGGCCTGCCCGCCCCGCGCTGGTATCGCGGCAACAATACCGATCTGGCGCAGCAGTGGTTCGACACCCGTGTGCTCGGCGAGGCTCGGGAAACCGACGACTGAGTCGCACTTGCGGCCCGACCCTTGCCGATAGGGACGAGCGCGTTAGTCTGCTTTCCGGATGGAAATCCGGGAGGAGATGGAAGATGTCTATCCGCAAACACATTTTCGTAGCGGCCCTGGCCGCGCTCGCCATGTCGGCATGTGGCGAAGGCGAAACAACGGCCGAGGCTGTGGCTGCAAGCGTCGATGAAGCCGCTTCGAAAGCCAACGCCGATGCGGTTTCCGATTCCGATGCCAAAGCCGAAACCGACGCGGCTGCCCCGACACCGACACGCAAGGCCCTGACCCCGATCCCTGCAGCCTTCCACGGCAAGTGGGGCTTTTTCGGCGACTGTTCGGACCCCATGGTCATCACCGCCGGCGGGATCGAGAGCCGCGGCGCGCCGGCGCTCAAGTCAGTGAAGATCCTCTCCACCGACACGATCGAGCTCGACCGCGAACAGGACCCGAAATATCCCGACCAGGACCAGCGCTTCGGCCTGTCGGTCTCCAGTGACGACATGCTGGTCTACAGTGCGCCGCGGATGTCCTCGCTCCGGCTCGAGCGTTGCGGCAAGCCCGCCGCCAAGAAGCAGGCGGCGGCAGCGAGCAGCGGTGGCGGGCTTCCGGCCAGTTTCCTCGGCCAGTGGGATGGCGGCGAATACGCCAGCTGCGATTCGCTCGGTCCCGATGCCATGAAGGTCGAGCCACGCCAGATCGTCAGCGAGACGAACAACGGCTGGAAGCTGAGCAATATCGAGAAGATCGGCCCGTCCAGCTATCGTGCAAAGGCGACCTACTTCGCGGGCGATTACGTGGGCAAGGATTTTGGCATGACCCTGACGCTCAAGGATGGAGGCGAGACGCTGGTTCTCGATCCGGAGGGCCAGGGTAGCATTACCTACGAGCACCGCTGCGGCTGAAGCGCAGTCCATGCGCTTCACGCTCGGCATTCTCGCCGCCGCTCTGGCTCTCGATGCGTCTGCTGCCACCCGTGCGCGAACCCGACGGTTTCGACATCCCGGCGGCGAGGGGAAAAGTCATCATCCTGATCCGCCGGCTCGCCCCACAGAACAGGCCTATCGCGAAATCGAGCGGATTGCGGTAAAGGATGTGTACCGCGAGGGTTCGGGATAGGGGAGACAGCGCATGAGGATCATGGCTGGGACAATGCTGGCAAGCATGGGACTGTTGGCCGCATGCGAGGCCCAGCAGCCCGAAGTCGTCGCCGATAATGGCGGCGTCGCCGCGCAGGACGAACCCCGGCCCACGCCCGAGAGCACACCAGCCGCCCCCGGTTCCGAAGATCCGATGGGCCTGGCCCCCACTCCATCCGGCGACCCGTCGCCAACAGCCGAGCCAACCCTGTTCAACCTGCCTGACGTACCGGCAGGCGACGTTGCGGAAGACCGCGCCGCGCTCACCGCGATTCCGGCGCGCTTCCTCGGCCAGTGGGATGCGCCCGAAGGGCCCTGTTCGCCCGAATCGGAGATGTTTCTCACCATCCGCCCCGGCACGATCACCTTCTATGAATCGCAGGGAGAGGTCACCGCCGTGCGACGTGGCCAGCCCGGCATCGTCGTGCGTCTGGCAATGGAAGGCGAAGGCGAAAAGTGGGACGGCGAATATGCGATGAGCCTGGTCAGGAACAGCGAGCAGCTGGCCACGCGCGAGGTTTCCCAGTCGGATAGCGGCACCATCCGCCGTCGCTGCCCGCCCGCTGCCAGTCCGACCGGTGCAAGCACAACCGGGGCCAGCGGCTATTGACCGCAAGCCCCCTTTAACTGGCGCGCATGTGGGGCTAGGTCGCCCGGCATGACCGGACAATTCCAGCTCTCAGACGACCAGCTCGCGATCCAGGACATGGCGCAGCGGTTCACCGCCGACAACATCACGCCGCACGCGGGCAAGTGGGACGAGGAACACCACTTCCCCGTCGACACGATCAAGCAGACCGCCGAGCTCGGCTTCGGCGCGATCTACGTGTCCGAGGAATCGGGCGGGATCGGCCTCGGCCGCCTCGAAGCGGCGCTGATCATGGAGGCGATGGCCTATGGCTGCCCCACCACAAGCGCATTCATCTCGATCCACAATATGGCCAGCTGGATGATCGACCGCTTCGGCGGCGCGGGCGTGAAGGAGAAATACCTTCCCCAGCTGGTGACGATGGAAAAGCTCGCCTCCTACTGCCTCACCGAACCGGGCAGCGGATCGGACGCGGCGGGCCTGAAGACGCAGGCCGTGCTGGATGGCGACCACTACGTGCTCAACGGCACCAAGCAGTTCATCTCCGGCGGCGGCGTGAACGACGTCTACGTCACCATGGTCCGCACGGGCGAGCACAAGACCAAGGGCATCACCTGCCTCGTGGTCGACAAGGATACGCCCGGCGTCAGCTTCGGCGCACCCGAAAAGAAGCTCGGCTGGAATGCCAGCCCGACCGCGCAGGTCATCTTCGAGGATGCGCGCGTGCCGGTCGAGAACCGCGTGGGCGACGAAGGTGAAGGCTTCCGCTTCGCAATGATGGGCCTCGACGGCGGACGGTTGAACATCGGCGCCTGCTCGCTCGGCGGGGCGCAGCGCTGCCTCGACGAGGCGGTGAAGTACACCAAGGAACGCCAGCAGTTCGACCAACAGATCGCCGACTTCCAGAACACGCAGTTCATGCTCGCCGACATGGCGACCGATCTGGAGGCGGCGCGCGCGCTGCTCTATCTCGCGGCCGCGAAAGTCACCGACAACGCGCCCGACAAGTCGCGCTTCTCCGCGATGGCGAAGCGGCTGGCGACCGATAATGGCAGCAAGGTCGTCAACGACGCGCTGCAGCTGTTCGGCGGCTACGGCTATCTCAAGGACTACCCGATCGAACGCTACTGGCGCGACCTGCGCGTGCACTCGATCCTCGAGGGCACCAACCAGGTGATGCGGATGATCGTGGGCCGGGATCTGCTGCGGCAGTGATTTGTGCGCCCCTTTTCTCCTTCCCCGTTCGGGGAGGGTTAGCGAAACTTGCAAGTTTGCTTGCTAGTTGCAGCAGGGAGGGGCCTGTTTGCCTGACGGCCTCGCTCCGTGCTCCACCCCACCCCTCGATCCCCTCCCCTGAAGAGGAGGGGAGGGAGTTCTTATGACCGATCAACTCAACATCCACACTCACCAGAACGTAGGCCACATTTCGCTCAATCGCCCCAAGGCGATCCATGCGCTGACCACGAAAATGTGCGTCGCGATGGCCGATGCGCTGGGGGAGTGGGCCGACCATGCCGGCATCGCGGCGGTGATGATCGACCATGCCGAGGGGCGCGGCTTCTGCGCGGGCGGCGATATCGCGATGCTGCGCAACTCGGCGCTGAACGACGAGGGCAAGACAGGCCGCGAGTTCTTCCACGCCGAGTACCAGCTCAACCACCAGCTGTTCACTTACAAGAAGCCTGTGGTCGCCTTCATGGACGGGATCACCATGGGCGGCGGCGTGGGCATCAGCCAGCCCGCGAGCTACCGCGTGGCGACCGAGAACACCAAGTTCGCCATGCCCGAGACCGGGATCGGCCTGTTTCCCGACGTAGGCGGCGGCTGGTATCTTTCGCGCCTGCCGGGCCGCATCGGGCATTTCCTCGCGCTCACCGGCGCACGGCTCGACGGGGCGGAGTGCCACGCGATCGGCCTCGCCACGCACTACATCGCGAGCGAGAACCTCGCCCGCGTGAAGGCGGCGATCGTCGACGATCCGGGGAGTATCCAGGCGATCCTCGACCAGGCTTCCGAGACCCCGCCCGAGGCACGCATCCTCGCCAATCGCGAGAACATCGACCGGCTGTTCGCGGGGCGCACGCTGGAAGACATCCTCACCGCGCTCGAAGCCGATGATTCCCAGTGGGCGACGAAGGAACTCAAGACGCTGCGCGCCAAGAGCCCGCAAAGCTGCAAGGTCGCGCTGCGCCAGCTGGCGGACAGCCTGACGCTTGGCAGCTTCGCCGACGAGATGCGGATGGAATACCGCATCGGCAGCCGCGTGCTCGTCAGCCACGATTTTGCCGAAGGCGTGCGCGCGGTGATCGTCGACAAGACCGGCGACCCGCAATGGAACCCCGCCACGCCCCAAGGCGTAACCGACGAACAGATCGAGGCGATCTTCGCCGCCCTGCCCGAGGGCGAGGAGTGGACGCCGCTGAGCTGATCCTTTGCCAAGACCGTCATGCTGAACTCGTTTCAGCATCCAGCCCGCCCCTCGGGCAGACGGTACGGATCGAAGACCGGACCCTGAAACAAGTTCAGGGTGACGAATTTGAGGAGCCCTGAATGCCCTACGAAACCATCACCACGCAGACCGACGGCGCCGTCACCACCATCACGCTCAACCGCCCGCAGGCGCTCAATGCGCTTTCCAGCGTGGTGCTCGACGAGCTGATCGAGGCCTTCACCGCCTATCAGAACGACGACAGCCAGCTGTGCGCGATCCTGACCGGGTCGGGCGACAGGGCCTTCGCCGCGGGCGCGGACATCAAGGAGATGAGCGAGAAGGACGCGGCGGATTTCTACCTGCAGGATTTCTTCGCCAAGTGGACCAGCCACATCGTCGAGGCGGTGCGCAAACCGTGGATCGCGGCGGTCAACGGCTTCGCGCTGGGCGGCGGGTGCGAGCTTGCGATGATGGCCGACTTCATCATCGCGAGCGACAGGGCAAAGTTCGGCCAGCCCGAGATCAAGCTGGGCGTCGCGCCGGGCATGGGCGGATCGCAGCGCCTGACCCGAGCGGTCGGCAAGGCCAAGGCGATGGAAATGTGCCTGACCGGCCGGATGATGGACGCCGAGGAAGCCGAACGCAGCGGCCTCGTCGCGCGCGTCGTGCCGCATGACACGCTGATGGACGAGGCGCGCACCACCGCCGCCACCATTGCCGGAATGCCGCCGATGGCGGCGATGGTGAACAAGGAAATGGTCAACGCCGCCTACGAGACCTTCCTCGGTCAGGGTGTGCTCCACGAACGCCGCCTGTTCCAGATCCTCACCGCAACCGAGGACAAGGCCGAGGGCATGAAAGCCTTCATCGAAAAGCGCGACGGGCAATGGAAGGGGCGGTAAACCCTTAAGCTCTCTCCCCTTGAGGGGAGAGGGTTGGGAGAGGGGTCTGCAAGTCTCGCAGGTCAGATCGCCCCTCTCCAACTTCGGCTAGCGCGCCGGATCAAATCCGGGGTCGCAAGCCTGCGTATCCTCTCCCCGCACGGGGAGAGGGCAATTGGAGAGATGCTATGAAAATCGCCTTTATCGGCCTCGGCAACATGGGCGGCGGGATGGCCGCGAACCTGGTCAAGAACGGCCACGAGGTGCGCGCGTTCGACCTGTCGGAAGACGCGCTTGCCAAGGCCAAGAGCAATGGCTGCGAGACCTTCACCGACGCGAAGGAAGCCGTGCAGGGCGCCGATGCGGTGGTCTCGATGCTGCCCAATGGCGGAATCGTGAAGTCGGTCTATTCCGACGCGGTGATCGGCCATGCGCCCGAGGGCGCGGCGCTGCTCGACTGCTCGACCATCGACGTCGCCACCGCCAAGGAAGTGACCGAACTGGCCACCGCCAAGGGCTACAAGATGGTCGACGCGCCGGTCAGCGGCGGGATCGCCGCAGCGGACGGCGGCACGCTGACCTTCATGGTCGGCGGCACCGAAGAAGCCTTCGCGGCGGCCAGGCCGATTCTCGAAGGCATGGGCAAGGCGGTGATCCACGCGGGCGACGCAGGCGCGGGCCAGACCGCCAAGATCTGCAACAACATGCTGCTCGCAATCTCGATGATCGGCGTCGCCGAGGCGATGAAGATGGCGCAGAAACTCGGCCTCGATCCGCAGAAGTTCTACGAGATCAGCTCTCAGTCGAGCGGCTATTGCTGGTCGCTCAATGCGTATACCCCGCTACCGGGCGTGGGCGTCGAGAGCCCTGCCGACAAGGACTACCAGGGTGGCTTCGCGACCGCGCTGATGCTGAAAGACCTGCGCCTCGCGATGGCGGCGGCGGAAGAGGTCGATGCAGGCGTGCCGCTGGGCGCGCGGGCGGCGAGCCTGTACGAGGATTTCGCCGGCGCGGGTAACGACGCGCTCGATTTCTCGGCGATCATCAAGACGTACAGGTAGGCGGCGGCCGCCGCGTTGCGGGGAACACACCAGCTCGGCTGGCGATTGATCCCGCATGACGAGCGCAGCCTTCTCCCTCCCCTCGCCGGTACAGCGCCGGATCGACCGGGCGGCGGACGATCTTCTCAACCCGGAGGGGATGCCGCGCGTCGATTTCACAACGCCTGCGGGCGAGCCCGCACTGGTGCCCGCGGATTCGGTTTCGTGGCGCATCTTCAAGAACCCGGTCACGCTGTTCATCGGCGGCGTCAGCGCGGTTCTGCTGGAACTGGCCGAGCCCGGCGTGCGCGACGGCGTGTGGCAGCATTCGAGCTTCCGCACCGACGCGCTCACCCGGCTGCAGCGCACCGGCATGGCGGCGATGGTCACCGTCTACGGCGCGAAGAGCCAAGCCGAGGCGATGATCGCGGGCGTGGTGCGCGCGCACGACCGGGTGCGCGGTACGACCAGCGAGGGCAGGCCCTATCACGCCAACGACCCCGTCCTGCTCGACTGGGTGCAGGCGACCGCATCCTTCGGCTTCATCGGTGCCTATGATCGCTATGCGCGTGCATTGAGCCCGGCTGAACGGGACCGCGCCCTGGCCGAGGGAAAGCCGGCTGCCCGCCTTTATGGCGCGGCCGGGGCACCCACCAGCGAGGCGGAGATGCGGGACCTCTTCGCGCGGATGGACGATCGGCTGGTGCCCTCCCCCATCATTGCGGAATTCCTCGGCATCATGCGCCGGGTCGACGCGTTTCCGCTGGCCATGCGCCCCTTGCAATTTGTGTTGCTGCGAGCGGCGACGGACATGCTGCCCGACCATCTGATCGAGCGGCTGGAACTCGATGACTGGCGCCTGCGCACCGGGGAAAGCACGCTGGTGAAGGCCGCTGCCAGGGCGTCGGACCGGATCGTGCTGCGCTCCGCCCCGCCTGCGCTCGCGAGCCAGCGGCTGGGTCTGCCCGCCGATTATTGCTATCGCCGGGCATAGGGGAATCATCTTTCACCGATTTCCGCGACGATCCGTTCCAGCCAATCGCGCGGAGCCTTGCGACGTCCGATATCGGCAATGAATTCCTGCCCGCGGCTGACAGCGATCAGGCGATCACGCTCCGCCCAGCGCCACTGCGCATCGTGGTAGGACAGGTCTCCGCGCCTTAGCCATTTCGGGCGTACCCACCGGCTAAGCGCTTCGCCCGGCGCGGTCAGGCGCAGAGTGTCGCACGCGCGGCCCGCCATGTGTCCCGGCCCCACATAAAGCGTATCATTGCCGCCGTGCGGGCCCAGCGCATGCGGATGGTCGAACTGGACGAATTGTGAGCGGGTTTCCTCAGTGCTGGTGCCAAGCGCGATCACCTGCTCAACTTCGAGGTACCCGAAAATGCGGTGATGGGCCCCGTGCCCGTTCCCCGCGAACCGTCCGAAAAACAGGAACACGTCACCCGGGCCCACGCCACGGTTTGCAAGGTGGGTCTGCGCGGCGCCGACCTGGCCGAAGACGCAACGCCCATCCGGCAGGAACATCGGATCGTGGTGGCAGAGCGAGTCCGCGCCATAGGCGCCCTTGCTCGCCTTTGCGGCATGCCCTCCCAGCCCCAGGTCTCCGTAGGTCGTCCTCGCAATGCCCTTGCTGTCGGGGATGGGCAGCGAGACCGGCGCACCATCGACAATCGGCGACGATCCGCCGCCCGATCCGCTGTCGAACCCCTTGCGGCTGAAGATGATCTTCAAACAGGCATCCCGCCGGATCAATACGTCCCGTCGTTGAAGAAGCCTTCGCGGAAGATGAATGCGGTTTTCCCCTCGTCCTCACGCACCATGCTCACCTGCCCGTGCCAGTCGAAGGTGTCGCTGCCTTTGGCAGGGTACCCTTTCCCCGGAAGCTTGCGCAGCACCTTGGGCGACCCATCGGCGTTCACATCGATGCCGAGATCGGCCAGCTTGCGCGCAACGACCGCGACCGGCTCCGCGAAGTACAATTTGGTGATGTTCGGCGTAAGATCGAAGGTAGTCGGCGCTTCGTCGCTTCCCAGGCCAAGTACCTGCAAACCTTCCCACCGGCCTTCGAAATCGAGCCGAACCTTCCACAGGTCGTCCGTGCCCTGCGGCGCGATGATCCGCGGCGTGACGGTAATGTCGGTTATGGGGACTTCGCGCGGCCCGGCAGAGATCAGCGCCGTGCGGTCGTCATTCGCCTTGTAGGAGTAGTTCAGGAACATGCGCGCATCCATCGTCAGCGGCGCGAGCGGGTGCTCCTCTTTGGCATCGAGCAGGCCCGAAAGGTCCGGCCCGCGCAGCGGCGCGGGCTCGTAAGCCTCTTCTTGGGCGACTTCGTCTGCGGATGCCGTGCCGCTGGAGGCAGCGCCATTATCCGCGGTCGCTTCACCGCAGCCGCCTGCCAAGAGTCCAAGCACTGCCACGAGACCTATCGAAACACGCACGGTCTTCCCTCCCTGTCGAAAAAACCGAAGGATCATGCCGCGCGGACGCGCACCTTACAAGACTACTGCCCGCCGATCTCGCTCGGCACCGGCTGGCCTGCAGGGGCAAGCTCGCCCTCCCATGCCAAGATCGGCTTGCGCGCCGCCTGCGTTTCGTCGAGCCGGCGGCGCGGCGCGAAATAGGGCGCGGCCTTCAGGCTCTCGTCGCCCACCTTCGCCCGCTCCGCCACAGACCGCAGCGCGGCGATGAACTGGTCGAGCCCCGCCTTGCTCTCGGTTTCGGTCGGCTCGATCAGCATCGCGCCGTGGACCACCAGCGGGAAGTACATCGTCATCGGATGAAAGCCCTCGTCGATCAGCGCCTTGGCGAGGTCGAGCGTGGAGATGTCCTCGGCAAAGCCCTTATCGCCGAACAGCGCCTCGTGCATGCACGGGCCGCTCGAACCGTAGGGCGCGTGGAGCACATCCTCGAGCTCGCGCAGGATGTAGTTCGCGTTGAGCACCGCGTCTTCCGCCACCTGTGCCAGCCCGTCCGCCCCGTGGCTGAGGATATAGGTCAGCGCGCGGGTGAACATGCCCATCTGGCCGTGGAAAGCGGTCATCCGGCCGAAGTGCTGCAGTGCCCCGCCGAAATGTTCCTTCGCGAAGGCATCCGCATCCTCTTCCTCGACGAGGTGGACGACGCCATCTGCGGTCCGCGCGGTGTAGGGCAGCGGCATGAAGGGGGCGAGCGCTTCGGAAAGCACCACCGGGCCCGAGCCCGGCCCACCGCCGCCGTGCGGGGTGGAGAAGGTCTTGTGCAGGTTGATGTGCATCGCATCGACGCCGAGGTCGCCGGGGCGCACCTTGCCGACGATGGCGTTGAAGTTGGCGCCGTCGCAATAGACGAAGCCGCCCGCTTCATGAACCGCGTCCGAGATCGCCTTCATGTCGCGCTCGAACAGGCCGCAGGTGTTGGGGTTGGTGATCATCACACCCGCGACGTCCGGCCCGAGCCGCTCTTTCAGCTTCTCCAGATCCACGCGTCCCTCGGCGGTCGCGGGAATATCCTCCACCTCGTAGCCCGCGAAAGCGGCGGTGGCGGGGTTGGTGCCGTGCGCGCTTTCTGGCACCAGCACGACCTTTCTTGGATCGCCGCGCGCTTCGAGCGCAGCGCGGATGCACAATATGCCGCACAGCTCGCCATGCGCGCCCGCCTTGGGGCTCATCGCGACCGAGTGCATGCCGGTGAGGTGGATCAGCCAGAAGGCGAGTTCGTTGACCACTTCGAGCGCGCCGCGCACCGTATCGACCGGCTGCAGCGGATGCACGTCGGCGAAGCCGGGCATCCGTGCGACTTTCTCGTTCAGGCGGGGATTGTGCTTCATCGTGCAGCTGCCGAGCGGGAAGAGACCGAGGTCGATCGCGTAGTTCTGGCGGCTGAGCCGGGTGTAGTGACGCACTGCCTCGGGCTCGGCGAGGCCGGGCAGGCCGATGCTCTCGCTGCGTTCGAGCCCGCCGAGGCGCGACGCGGGCGCCGGTGTCGGAGAGCTGGGCTGCTCCACGCCAGCCAGGTCGAGCTTGGCGGCGAAGTCGAAATCGACGCCGGTGGTGCCGGTCCGTCCGATTTCGAAGATCAGCGGCTCTTCCAGCATCAGCGCGCGATTGCCGGTGGTGGTGGGGCTGTCGCCGCCGTTTTCTCCTGCGAGGGGCGTGCCGGGCTTCCAGCCGGACTTGTTCGGGGCGTTCATTGCAGCACCTCCTTGAGCGCGGCGCAGAGGGCGTCGATATCGTCCTCGCTGGTGGTTTCGGTGAGCGTGACGAGCAGGCCGTCGGCGAGGTCGTCCGCATGCGGGTAGAGCCGCCCGAGCGAAACGCCCGCGAGGATGCCCTTGTCGGCCAAAGTGCGCACGACCTCGCGCGCGTCGCGCCCGATGCGGATCGTGAATTCGTTGAAGAAATTGTCGTTGAGCACACTCACGCCGGGCACCTGCGCCAGCCTGTCCGCCGCAAGGCACGCGAGCCGGTGGTTCTCCGCCGCCAGCCGCCGCAGCCCCTCCTCGCCGAGCAGCGTCATGTGGACGCTGAAGGCGAGCGCGCACAGCCCGCTATTGGTGCAGATATTGCTGGTCGCCTTCTCGCGCCGGATATGCTGCTCGCGCGTCGAGAGCGTCAGCACGAAGCCGCGCTTGCCCTCGGCATCGGTGGTCTCGCCGCACAGGCGGCCCGGCATCATGCGCACGTGCTTCTGGTCGCGCACCGCGAACAGGCCCAGATAGGGCCCGCCGAACTGGAGCCCGACGCCCAGCGCCTGCCCTTCGCCGACGACGATATCCGCGCCCATCTCGCCGGGGGACTTCACCGCGCCCAGCGCCACCGGCTCCAGATTCACCGCGATCAGCAGTGCGCCCTTGGCATGCGCGGCCTCGGCGATTTTCTCGAGGTCCGTCAGGCGGCCGAGAATGTCGGGGTACTGGACCACGACGCAGGACGTATCCTCGTCGATCCGGCCGATCAGTCCGTCGAGATCGGGCGTGCCCTTCATCGTCGGCAGCGCATCGCCGATCTCGTCCTCGGTGAACTTCGCCATGGTCCGCACGACCTCGGCATAATGCGGATGCAGCCCGCCTGAGAGGACGACCTTCCTGCGCTTGCCGCGCGCGATCCGCCCCGCCATCGCGACCGCTTCCCAGCACGCGGTCGAGCCATCGTACATCGATGCATTGGCAACCGCGCAGCCATAGAGCCGCGCGACCTGGCTCTGGAATTCGAACAGCATCTGCAGCGTGCCCTGCGCAATCTCGGGCTGATAGGGCGTGTAGGCGGTCAGGAACTCGCCGCGCTGGATGATGTGATCGACCGATGCGGGCACATGGTGGCGATAGGCCCCCGCACCGAGGAAAAAGGGCGCATCGGCCGCCGCAAGGTTCTTCTTGGAGAGCATACGCATATGCCGCTCCACCGCCATCTCGCTCGCGTGCAGCGGCAGGTCGTGGATCGGGCCATCCAGGCGCGCCTCTTCGGGCACGTCGACGAACAGGTCGTCGATGCTGGACGCACCGATTTTCGCGAGCATCTCGCCGCGGTCGGCGTCGGTCAGGGGGAGGTAGCGCATCTATTCTGCCTCATTCGCAGGATTGATTGGTGTGATATCGAAAGGAATCAGGTCCGGCACCCGGTCGGTACAGCCGCTTTGCCAGCCCCGGCATTGATCATTCACAAGCGCGGTCAACTCGACCTCTTGGAACTGATAAGGCGCGGCCCGATCATCGAAATCGCCCATGCTGGCGATTCCAAGCCGACGATCCATCGCTCTTGACCATACCGCACGATCATAATCGTCACTCGCGACTATGCGCGCATCATCCAGCGTAGGATAGAGCGCGCAATCCAGTCCTTCGCACCGGCCCAGCCAACCGGTCACCCGATAGATTTGACCGTCCCAGGAGCGGATGTTGTCATTCACATCTTCAACAGTGACAGGCTGATTATCGCCCCACTTCGAGTCACTACATGCCGTCGCAGAAAAGCCTAGAAGCGTGGCAAAAAGGGCGAACACAAGGCGCAAGTCACAGCCCGTCCACAAAACTCTTGTAGGCGCCTTCGTCCATCAGGCCTTCCAGTTCGCTTTCGTCGGCGATGGTCAGCTTGAAGAACCAGCCGTCTTCCTCGGGCGAGGAATTGACCAGCGCGGGGTCTTCTTCGAGCGCCGAGTTCACCTCGATCACCGTGCCGCTGATCGGCGCGTAGACGTCGCTCGCGGCCTTGACCGATTCCACGACCGCCGCGTCCTTGCTCTTTTCCAGCTCGGCGCCTTCATCGGGGAGTTCGACGAACACGATGTCGCCCAGCTGCTCCTGCGCATATTCGGTGATGCCGACCGTCGCGGCTTCGCCTTCGACTTCGATCCATTCGTGGTCTTCGGTGTAGTAACGGGACATTTGCTAGCTCCCCCGGAAATAGCGGTGTTGAACAAAGGGCATTTTCGCGACGCGCGCAGGCAGGCGTTTGTTCCGGACCTGCACTTCGAGCGCGGTATCGATTTCGGCATGGGCGGCATCGACATAACCCACGGCGATGGGATGGCCGAGCGTGGGCGAGAAGCCCCCGCTGGTGACGGTGCCGACCTGAGTGTCACCGGCGAAAATCTCCGCGCCCTCGCGCGCGGGCAGGCGGCCTTCGAGTGCAAGGCCGACCCACTTGCGGCCCGTGCCCTCGCCGATCTCACGGTTGATCCGGTCCGCTCCGGGGTAGCCCCCGTCCGTGCGGCGACGCTTGTTGATCCCGAAGATCAATCCGGCTTCGATCGGGCTCGTCTCGGGCGACAGGTCGTGGCCGTAGAGCGGCAGCCCCGCCTCCAGCCGCAGCGAATCGCGCGCGCCGAGGCCGATGGGCTTCACCTCGGGCTCACCGCAAAGCAGCGTAGCGACCTCTTCCACCGCATCGGCGGCGACCGAAATCTCGAACCCGTCTTCGCCGGTGTAGCCTGCCCGCGCGATGGTCACGTCGTGACCGGCAATGGCGTACTGGCCGAACCTCATGAAGGTGAGCGAGGCAAGCGGATATTCGCCCGTCGCATGCCGCGCCAGCGCATCCGCGGCCTTGGGCCCCTGCAGCGCTAGCAGCGCGCGATCTTCGAGGTGGTTGAGAGTGATGTCGTCGGGCAGATGCTCTCGCAGGAAGGCGATATCGTCCCACTTGGTCGCGCCGTTGACCACCAGATACAGATGCTCGGGCCAGCGCGAGACCATCAGGTCGTCGAGCACGCCGCCATTCTCGTCGAGCAGCAGCGAATAGCGTTGGCGGCCCAGCTTGAGCGTCGACAGGTCGATAGGCAGCACCGCTTCCACCGCCGCATCCAGATCCGGCCCGGAGAGCAACAGCTGCCCCATGTGCGACACATCGAACAGCCCGGCACTGGTGCGCGTCCACTCGTGTTCGGCGACAATGCCCCCAAACGGACCGGTGTACTGGATCGGCATTTCGTAGCCCGCGAAAGGCACCATCCGCGCCCCTTGCACGCGGTGCCACGCATCGAGCGGGAGCTTTTCGGGTGGATTTTCGTCGTGATCGTGTTGTTCGCTCATCATTCAATATCCGACAGCTGCGGGAAGACGCGCGGTTCTGCGCATCCTTGCCGCCTGCCCCCTCTGTCGGAATACCTGAGAGCTTACCCCTTCGGTGGCGCCGATTTGCATCGGAGCGCTTTCCAGAGTGTCCAATCGACGCGCGCGGTTCGTCGTGCCTGAGAGTTTCCGGGGCGGTTGCTCCTTCGGCGCCGCCAACCGTAAGGCCGACGATCTCTCCCGCGCGCTCCGCCACAGAATCGCTTCTGCGGAGAACGCATCTGGTGTGCGCGATTTGCTGCGGTGCGTCAATCGAGATTGGGCCTCAGCCAGCGTTCGGCGGTTGCGATATCCACGCCCCTGCGCTTCGCGTAGTCTTCCAGCTGATCGCGGCCGATGCGCGCGACGCCGAAATACTCCGATTCCGGGTGGCCGAAATACATCCCGCTGACCGCAGCCGTGGGCCACATGGCGAAGCTTTCGGTCAGGGTGAGGCCGGCATTCTCGGGCGCGTCGAGGAGGTCGAACAGGATCGGCTTGAGCGAATGGTCGGGGCATGCCGGATAGCCCGGCGCGGGGCGGATGCCGCGATATTCTTCCTTGATCAGCGCTTCGCCGGTGAGCTGCTCGTTCGGCGCATAGCCCCACAGATCGGTGCGGACATGCTCGTGCAGCCGCTCGGCGAAAGCTTCGGCGAAGCGATCGGCCAGCGATTTGAGAAGGATATCCGAATAGTCGTCCTTGTCCTCGCGGAATTTCTTCGACGGCTCGTCGATCCCGTGGATGCCGACCGCAAAGCCGCCGATCCAGTCGCCCGAGGGGTCGATGAAATCGGCGAGGCACATGTTCGCGCGCTCGCGGCTCTTCTTGATCTGCTGACGCAGCATCGGGAGAACGACATGCTCCTCGCGCTCGTCGAGATGCACCGTGATGTCGTCGCCGTCGCGTGCGCAGGGCCAGAAGCCGCATACCCCGCGAGCGGTCAGCCACTGTTCTTCGATGATCCTGTCGAGCATCGCATTGGCATCGTCGAACAGGGTCTGCGCGGTTTCGCCGACGACTTCGTCTTCGAGGATCTTGGGGTAGGTGCCCGCAAGCTCCCACGCGCGGAAGAACGGCGTCCAGTCGATATAGTCGCGCAGTTCGGCGAGCGACCAGTCGTCGTAGACATGCAGGCCGGGCTTCGCGGGCTGTCCCGGCTTGTCGCGGTAGAAGGGATCGTAGTGGTTGGCGCGCGCTTCCTCGATGCTGAGCAGCGGGTTCTTGGTCTTGCCCTCGCGCGCCTCGCGCGTCTTGGTGTAATCCGAAGCGACCTCGGAAACGTAATCGTCACGCTGCGTGTCGGACAGCAGGCGGCTGGCGACGCCGACCGCGCGGCTCGCGTCGAGCACATGGATTACCGGGCCTTCATAGGCCGGATCGATCCTCAGCGCGGTGTGGACCTTGCTGGTGGTCGCCCCGCCGATTAGCAGCGGCAGCGACATTTCCGCCTTTTGCATCTCCTCGGCCACAGTGACCATCTCGTCGAGCGAAGGGGTGATGAGGCCCGACAGGCCGATGATGTCGGCATTGTTCTCGTTCGCGGCCTCCAGGATGTCGCTCCAGGGCACCATCACGCCAAGGTCGATCACCTCGTAGCCGTTGCACTGGAGCACGACGCCGACGATGTTCTTGCCGATATCGTGGACGTCGCCCTTCACGGTCGCCATCACGATCTTGCCCTTGCCCTTGGCGTTCTCGTCCTTCTCCTCCTCGATATACGGGAAGAGGTGGGCCACGGCCTTCTTCATCACGCGGGCGGATTTCACGACCTGCGGTAGGAACATCTTGCCCGATCCGAACAGGTCGCCGACGACGTTCATGCCGTCCATCAGCGGGCCTTCGATCACCTCGATCGGCTTGCCGCCGCGTTCCTTCACCGCGACGCGCATTTCTTCGGTATCGTCGACGATATGCGCGTCGATGCCCTTGACCAGCGCATGCTCCACCCGCTTTTCGACCGGGTATTCGCGCCACTCGGCGGCTTCCTTTTCGGTCTTGGCGTCCTTGCCCTTGTAGCTTTCGGCGAGCGCGATGAGGTTCTCGGTTGCGTCTTGCCCGTTCGCAGGCGTGCGGTTGAGGATCACATCCTCGCAGGCCTCGCGCAGCTCGGGGTCGATATCGTCGTAGATGTCGAGCTGCCCGGCATTGACGATCGCCATATCGAGCCCGGCGGGGATCGCGTGGTAGAGGAAGACCGAGTGCATCGCGCGGCGCACCGGCTCATTGCCGCGGAAGCTGAAGGAGAGGTTCGAGAGGCCGCCGGAGAAATGGACGTGCGGGCAGCTCTTCGAGAGGTGCCGAACCGCCTCGATGAAATCGACGCCGTAGGTCGCGTGCTCCTCGATCCCCGTCGCCACCGCGAAGATGTTGGGATCGAAGATGATGTCCTCGGGCGGGAAGCCGTCTTCGGTCAGCAGCTTGTAGGCGCGCTCGCAGATCTCGACCTTGCGCTCCTTGGTGTCGGCCTGGCCGTCCTCGTCGAAGGCCATGACCACCACCGCCGCGCCGTAGGCCCGGCACAGCCTCGCGTTCTCGAGGAATTCGTCGACGCCTTCCTTCATGCTGATCGAGTTCACGATCGGCTTGCCCGAGACGCACTTGAGCCCCGCTTCGATGACGTGCCACTTGGAACTGTCGATCATCACCGGCACGCGCGCGATATCGGGTTCGGCCGCGATCAGCTTGAGGAACTTGACCATCGCCGCTTCGGAATCGAGCAGGCCCTCGTCCATGTTGACGTCGATCACCTGCGCGCCGTTCTCGACCTGGTCGCGCGCGACCTCGATCGCGGTCTCGTAATCCTCGTTCATGATCAGCTTCTTGAAGCGCGCCGATCCGGTCACGTTCGTGCGCTCGCCGATATTGACGAAACTGGAGGATGCGTTGGTGGTCATGGATCAGGTCCGATTGAGATCGAGGGCCAGCACCACATCGTCATAAAGCACGCCGCCGACATCGAAGCGGCGGGTCGCGATCTGGCGGAACCCCTGTTTGGTATAAAAGGCGATGGCGCGGCGATTGTCGTCCTTCACGCCCAGCAGCAGGTGCGCATGGCCGCGCGCTGCGGCGAGCACGGCGTCGAACAGCCGGTTGGCAACTCCCGAACCCTGAAAGCGCGACAGGAGGTAGATTTTCTTCAGCTCGATATCGCCGTCCTGCGCGGCGTCGAGTTCGGGCGCGGTCAGCAGCGCGTAACCCACGGGCGCCTTATCGACCTCCGCCAGCCATGCGCGCGCTCCATTCTCAAGGAGACCGGCGAGGTAATCGGGCGCGTGACGTTTCGTGCAATGCGCGACCAGTGCATCGCCGGAAATCATCCCGGCGAAGGTCTCCAAAAAGGTCGCGCTGGAGACGAGCGAGAGCCGATCCACGTCCCTGATCGTGGCCTCGCGCACCTCCGCAGTGCCGGCGGAAATCGTGTCGTTCACGCAGCCGCCATGGTGAAGGGTTCGAGCCCTGCGAGGCGCGTCTTGCGCTCGACTTCAGGAATGGTGCGCGGCTCTGCGTTCTTCGCCGCATTGGCGATGGCCGCGATATGTGCGGGCGTGGTGCCGCAGCATCCGCCCACGATGTTCACGAGGTTCTCCTTGAACCACACACCCACGAGCTCGGCGGTCTCGTCCGCTTCCTGGTCGTATTCGCCGAGGTCGTTGGGGAGGCCCGCGTTGGGGTAGGCGAGGATCAGCGTGTCCGCCTGTCGCGACAATGCTGCGAGGTGCGGGCGCAGCTTGTCCGCCCCGAAGGAGCAGTTCACGCCGACCGCGATGGGCTGCGCATGGCGCACCGCGTGCCAGAACGCCTCGACCGTGTGGCCCGACAGATTGCGACCCGAATTGTCGGTGATCGTGAAGCTGAGCATGATCGGGACTTCGCGGCCCGCCGCCTCGGCCGCCTGCTGCGCGGCCATCGCAGCGACCTTGGCGTTGAGCGTGTCGAAGATCGTCTCGATCAGGATGAAATCCACTCCGCCCTCGATCAGCGCGTCGCACTGTTCGCGATAGACGCCCAGCATCTGGTCGAAATCGACCTCGCGAAAGCCCGGGTCCTCGACATCGGGACTGAGCGAGAGCGTCTTGTTGGTCGGCCCGATGGCTCCGGCGACGAAGCGGCGGCGACCGTCCTTTTCCTGCGCGGCATCGGCCGCCTCGCGCGCCACCTTGGCACCCGCAAGGTTCACCTCGCGCACCAGATGCTCGGCCTTGTAGTCTGCGAGCGCAATGGTGGTCGAACTGAAGGTGTTGGTCTCGATCATGTCCGCGCCCGCATCGAGATATTCGCGGTGAATATCGCGGATCACGTCGGGCCGGGTCAGGTTGAGCAGGTCGTTATTGCCCTTCTGATCGGCGTCGAGCCCCAGATCGCCCGCATAATCCTCTTCGGTCAGCTTACGGTTCTGGATGCCGGTACCGTAGCCCCCGTCGAATACGAGGACGCGCTCGGCAGCGGCTGCGCGCAGCGCCTGGCTGGCGGATTGCTGGTGGGTCATGACGTTTTCTTCCCTTCGCCCTTCGGCCTCATCCCCAGCAGGTGGCAGATGGAATAGGCCAGATCGGCGCGGTTGAGCGTGTAGAAATGGTAGTGGCGGATGCCGCCCGCGTAGAGCCGGCGGCACATCTCGCCCGCCACGGTTGCGGCGACGAGCTTGCGCGTGGAGGGCCGGTCATCGAGCCCTTCGAACAGCTCGTCCATCCAGTCGGGAAACTCCGCGCCGTTCTGCCCTGCGAACAACCGCGCCTTGGCGACGTTGGTGATCGGCAGCACGCCGGGCACGATCGGCACCTCGATCCCTGCCTTGTCGGTCTTTTCGAGGTAATCGAAGAAGGTGTTGGGCGAGAAGAAGAACTGCGTGATCGCGCGGCTGGCGCCGGCATCGATCTTGCGCTTCAGATAATCGATCTCGTCCTGCTGGCTCTTCGCGTCCGGATGCGATTCCGGATAGGCGCTGACCGAGATTTCGAAGTCGGCGACTTCCTTGAGGCCGTGGACCAGTTCCTCGGCGCTGTTGTAGCCATCGGGATGCGGCTTGAAGGGCCCTAGCGAACCGTCCTCCTGCGGCATGTCGCCGCGCAGCGCGACGATGTGGCGCACGCCCGCCTCCCAGTATTTCTCCGCGATCCGCTGCGTTTCCTTGCGCGACGCATTGACGCAAGTGAGGTGCGCGGCAGCGGGCAGGCCCGCCTCTGCGATGATCCGCGCGACCGTCTTGTGCGTCCGCTCCCGCGTCGAGCCGCCCGCGCCGTAGGTGACCGAGACGAAGTGCGGATCGAGCGGCTTCAATTCCTGCACCGCGTCCCACAGGGACTGCTCCATCTTGTCGCTCTTCGGCGGGAAGAACTCGAAGCTCACGTCGATATCGCCGGGCAGTCCGCTGAACAGCGGATCGGTCCGCGCGCGGCGGTCTTCGGCTACGGGATCGAGCGATGCGGGGGACGGTGCCGTCATCGGGCCACCTTTCTTGCTTGTGTGGATGTGCGCGGAGCCTCGCCCCGGCGGGCAATCCAGATTTTCACTTCCAGCGTCTCGCCTTCGAGCGACAGCGGCTCCTCGGGCGCAAAGCCGGTCTGTTCGAGCACCGAGGCAAGGTGGTCGTCTTCGAAGCCGAGCCGGGCATGCTGGAATCGCTCGCGCAACTCCTCGTGCCCGTGGGCGGCGAAATCGACGATCGCGATCCGCCCTCCGGGGCGCAGCACCCGCGCCGCTTCGCGCAAGGGATCGCCGGGGACGGGCGCATAGTGGAGCACCTGATGAAGCAGCACGGTGTCGAACGAACGCGCCTCGAACGGGAGCGAGAGAAAATCGCCCTGCACCAGTTCTACCCGGTCTGCCGGAAGGTGCTGCAGCCGCGCGCGCGCGACCCGCAGCATTTCCAGGCTCTTGTCGAGCGCGACCACGTGATCCGCGACTTCGCCGAACAGTTGCGCCATCCGGCCGGTGCCGGTGCCGATATCGAGCAGATCGCCCAGCGCCTCTCCGGCGAGGGCTTCACGCAGCGCGGCTTCGACCTTTGCGTCGGGGCTATGGCGCCGCCGCAGATCGTCCCACTCGCCCGCATGTTCCTCGAACCATTGCGCCGCCTTTTCGTCGCGGGCGTCGCGGATCGCGGCGAGCTGACGACGGTCTTCGTCGCATTGCGCAGCGAATTGCGCGTCTTCGTCCTCTGCGATCGAGAGCAGGCGCGCGACGGCTGCGGTCAGCGGCGATCCGCCCGCAGTCTCGCTCGCGGCTCGCAGGTAGATCCAGCTGCCCTCGCGGCGCCGGGTCGCGAGCCCCGCCTCGCACAGGATCGAGGCGTGGCGCGAAACGCGCGGCTGGCTTTGCTGGAGCACTTGCGAAAGCTCGCCGACGGCAAGCTCCATCGTTCCCAGCAGCCGCATGATCCGCAGCCGGGTGATATCGCCAAGCGCGCGGAGGATGGCTTCGGTGCGCATGGACATCGACATATAAAGATATTTTTATATCTACAAGTCCTGCGAGGCTCTGGCGTCGCTCAGGGACGACGAAGTGTGCGCTACCCGCTCTCTATCTGTCGCAGCAGTTGCAGCTGCGCCTCGCCCGCTTCGGTCAGTTTCCAGTCGCCAGAACCCTCTTGGACGATCAGACCATCGGCGATCAGCCGGGCCCGGTCGGTATCGCTCGCAAGCTCGGCACCCGGCATCACGCGGCCGTAGCGGCCCCCGTGATAGATCAGCGGTTCGGCGGCAGTGCGCTCGAAATCGACCACTTCGCCGAGGAAAATCGCGTGGTCCCCACCCTCGTATTCGAACCGGGCGGTGCAGCCGAAGCGCGCGGCGCAACCCGCGAGGCGCGGCGCACCTTCCGGTCCCTCGCCATGGTTCAGATCGCCGAACTTGTCCTCGCCCGCCCGTGCGAAACGGTTGGACAGGTCCTGCTGATCGGCGGCGAGGATATGCACGGCCCACGAGGCCGCCTCGCGGAACACCGGCAGGTTGCGACTGCCGAGCGACAGGCTCCAGAGCACCATCGGCGGATCGAGCGAAACCGAATTGAAGCTGTTCGCGGTCAGCCCGGAGGGCTTTCCTGCAGAATCATATGCGGTGACAATGGTCACGCCGGTCACGAAAGTGCCGAGCGCGTCGCGAAAGGCGGATTGATCGATCACGGGGCGAAGGACTAGGTGGGCTCGCACAACAGCGCAAGGCACCATCGCGTGCCCCGATGCGTTGGTCGACCAAAGGAGATCTCCCAAGATGAAAACCCGCGCCGCCGTCGCCTTCGAAGCCAAACAACCGCTCGAGATCGTCGAACTCGACCTTGAGGGCCCCAAGGCGGGCGAGGTTCTGATAGAAATCAAGGCCACCGGCATCTGCCATACCGATGCCTACACGCTCGACGGACTGGACAGCGAAGGCCTGTTCCCATCGGTGCTCGGCCACGAAGGCGCAGGCATCGTGCGCGAGGTTGGCGCAGGCGTGACGAGCGTGAAGGAAGGCGACCACGTGATCCCGCTATACACGCCAGAATGCCGCCAGTGCAAAATGTGCCTGTCGGGCAAGACCAACCTGTGCAGCGCGATCCGCGAGACGCAAGGGAAAGGACTGATGCCCGACGGGACCACGCGGTTCAGCTATCAGGGCAAGCCGATCTACCACTACATGGGCTGCTCGACCTTCTCGAACTTCACCGTCCTGCCCGAAATCGCGGTCGCCAAGATCCGCGAAGACGCGCCATTCCACACAAGCTGCTATATCGGCTGCGGCGTCACCACGGGCGTGGGCGCAGTGGTCAACACCGCCGATGTCCGCCCGGGCGACAACGTGGTGGTGTTCGGCCTCGGCGGGATTGGGCTCAACGTGATCCAGGGCGCGCGCATGGCGGGGGCCGACCGGATCGTGGGTGTCGACATCAACCCCGACAAGAAGCCCTATGCCGAACATTTCGGGATGACCGATTTCGTCAATCCGAAAGACGTCGACGATGTCGTCGCCCACCTCGTCCAGATGCTCGACGGCGGGGCGGACTATTCGTTCGACTGCACCGGCAATACCGATGTGATGCGCCAGGCGCTGGAGTGCTGCCACAAGGGCTGGGGCACCTCGATCATCATCGGGGTCGCCGAAGCGGGTAAGACGATCGAGACGCGCCCCTTCCAGCTCGTAACGGGCCGCAACTGGCGCGGCACCGCGTTCGGCGGGGCCAAGGGCCGCACCGACGTGCCTAAGATCGTCGACTGGTACATGGACGGCAAGATCCAGATCGACCCGATGATCACCCACGTCCTGAAGCTCGACGAGATCAACAAGGCGTTCGACCTGATGCACTCGGGCGAAAGCATTCGCTCGGTCGTCGTCTTCGACTGATGCCGCCTGCAGCATCGCCAACCAAGGTCAACCTGGCGGAGAAGTTCGCCAGGTTCGACGACCATTGGGCGCCCCGGATTGCCGGGCGATACAACGGCAACGAAATCCGGCTCGCCAAGGCATCGGGCGATTTCCAGTGGCACTGCCATCCCGACACCGACGAGCTGTTTCTCGTGATCGAGGGGACGCTCAGGATGGAATTTCGCGACCGGGTGGAAACGCTCGGCCCCGGCGAAATCATCGTCGTCCCGCGCGGCGTCGAGCATTTCCCCCGCGTGCCCCAGGGCGAAGCGAAGCTGCTCATCATCGACCCGGCGGAAACCGCCAACACCGGCGATCCGGCCACCGCATTCACGCCTACGGAGATTTAGGATGACGTTAGAAACCGTCAGCGAGAACAAAGCCCACGGCGGCACGCAGGGCGTGTTCCGCCACACCTCGACCACCACGGGCACCGACATGACCTTCTCGGTCTTCGTGCCCGAGCACGAGGAAGGCGCGAAGCTGCCGGTGCTGTGGTATCTTTCGGGCCTCACCTGCACCCATGCGAACGTGACCGAGAAGGGCGAATACCGCGCCGCCTGTGCCGAGGCGGGAATTGTCTTCGTCGCGCCCGACACCTCGCCGCGCGGCGATGCGGTGGCGGACGACGATGCCTACGACATGGGCCAGGGCGCGGGCTTCTACGTCGATGCCACGCAGGATCCGTGGGTGCCGCAGTTCATGATGCGCAGCTATATCGAAGAGGAGCTGCCCGCGCTGGTCGCCGAGCAATTCCCGGTCGACATGGCGCTCCAGGGGATCACCGGCCATTCGATGGGCGGCCACGGCGCGCTCACCATCGGGCTGCGCAACCCCGATCGCTTCGCCTCGATCAGCGCGTTCTCGCCGATCGTCAGCCCGCTGAACTGCCCATGGGGCGAGAAGGCGTTGTCGGGTTATCTGGGTGACGATCGCGCGGCATGGCGCGAGTACGACGCCTGCGCGCTGATTGCGGACGGCGCGCGCGTCGATGCGCTGCTGGTCGATCAGGGGACGGCGGATCAGTTCCTCGACGAACAGCTGAAGCCCGAACTGCTGCGGGAAGCGTGCGACAAGGCGGGCATCCCGCTCACACTCGACATGCGGGCGGGGTACGACCACTCGTACTATTTCATTTCGAGCTTCATGGCCGATCACGTGCGCTGGCACGCGCAGCGGCTGCGCAAATAGCCGAAGTCAACCGGCCTCGTTCGCCACGAGCCGCGGGCTGGCCGGTTCGCCAACCACCTTCTTCTTCGCCAGCGGCGGTGCGGCCAGAACCTGGTTCTTGCCCGCCGCCTTCGCATCGTAGAGCGCCTGATCGGACGCGGAAAGCAGGTCCGAAGCCGACTTGGCGGAGTCCGGCAACGACGCGACGCCGATCGATGCGGCGACATTGCAGCCATGCTGGTCCGACAGCAGCTCGATCCGGGCGCGGACATGTTCGGCGCGCATCATCGCGTCGTCCTGAGGGCAATCGGGCAGGATCACCAGCAGCTCTTCGCCGCCATAGCGGCACACGACATCGGATGGACGAAGCGCGCCGACCACTTGCGCGGCGACATCCTTGAGCACGGCATCGCCCTTGGCGTGGCCATGCTCGTCGTTCAGCACCTTGAAGTTGTCGAGATCGATCATCAGCACCGAGGTCGGCTGGTTCTGCCGGTGCGCGAGCGAGATGAACCGGTCGAGCGTGTCTTCCATATAGCGGCGGTTGTACAGGCCCGTCATCGGATCGCGCAGCGATTGCGTGCGCAGTTGCTCGCGCAGCGAGATGTTGGAGAGCGCAAGCGAGGTCGAATCGGCCAGCGCGCGCGCGATCCGCTGCGCGCGATCGACATTGTGGCACTTGCCGCCCCGGTCGCCCAGGATCAGCAGGCCGAACACCTGTCCGCGCGCCATCATCGGCACTTCGATGCTCGCGACCTCGCCGATATAGTGCGAACAGCATAGCGACTGCTCTTCGGGATTGTTGAGGTGGTCCTTGCCCCGCTTGAGCGCCCAACAATTGGCCGGGACGAGGCTTTCGGAGGGACTATAGCCTTCCGGCATGTCCCAGCAGTCCACCAGATCGAGCCGGTCGCGCGAATTGTTGAACACATAAAGGCACACGCCGCAGCCGGGCAGCAGCTTGCGGCTCGTCGCGCGCAGCACCTGCGCGGCATCGCCGTTGCTGTCCGCCGCCTGCAGCGTATCGGTCATCGAGAAGAGTTCCTCGATCTGCTCTTGCGTTTCGTTGATCTTGTCGACGTGCTTTTTGTACGAAGAAACCTGGATCACCTTCAGCCGGTCGCTGAAAACGCTCGCCAGAATCGCGAGCGCGATCAAAGTGCTGCCGACCGCCAGCGCGGCCGTTCGCCATATTTCCGGCAGAACGAACGATCCAGCGTAGGCCAGCAGCGCGATCAGCAAGACCGCCCGCAATGCAGCCTGAAGCCACGTGACGAGCTTCAACCCGGCGCGGCCTTCGAAAACCGTTGGTGACATCATGTGGTGCAATCTCCCTAGGATGGTGGCTATCGGCAAAGGGTAAAACACCGCTTAACCAGCGAGGTAGGGCGATCCGCCCCCCACATCGAGCGCGTCGGATGGCGCGGTTTCGCATCCTGCTCCGCTTACCCATTGCGGTGAAACTGGCTGGCGCAAATCTCGGAAAAGAAAGACCGAATCGGCTTGCCCGTCACGGCCGATTCGGTGCTGCGCAAGACATTTGGCGCGGTGCCGATGGGCCATCTTTTCTCTTGACGGCAAAGAATCTTCATCCAGCCAGGTTGGCGCGATCTCGCCATTATTACCCCACCGACTCGCCGGAATCGCTTCGCTTCAGCGGCCGGGAACATGGCTCGCCGCATGACGACACATTTGCGCCTTAATATGCGAGACAGAATCGCCCCGGCACCACCGGTCTGCAAAGATTGGCAACAGGTACCAACAGAATGGAAAGTGCGGTTCTTTTTCTCTGGGAAGGCTGGGGCATCCTCGGACGGGTGATCGCCTTCCTGGCGATCGTGGTCTTCGTTCTCGGGATCGAGAGCGTGGTGCTAAAACTGATGGCGGACATCCACGTCTGGCGCCGCCGTTGGGCGGGCCCCACGCTCGAGATGCTGCGCCGCAAGCCGGAAGAGAGCGTCGCGATCCTCGTGACCATCACCGGGCCCGCTCTTCTGGCAGGCACCATGCTGGCGCGGCTCAAACGCTCCGTCCAATACGATAACTACATGATCTTCGTTGCCGTCCGCACGATCGACGCGCAAACGCTCGCCGCCGTGCGACGCAAAACGCGCGGCGACAGCAAGGTGCAGATCTGCCCGATGGAGACAAGCGATGCCGCAACCGATGCGCGCGCACTCAATACGCTGCTCGCTGCGGTCGGCCGCTTCGAGCAAGAGAATGCTGTCGATTTCCAGAGCTATCTGATCCAGGGCCCCGAAACGATCCTGCATCCGTTAACGCTCAAGCTCGTCAACTGGCACTGCGAATTCGCGAGCATCGTCCAGCTCCCCGTGCTGACCGGCCCGCGCCGGACGCTGCCGCTCAACGGTGGCGCGGGGCTCGACGATCTTGGCGAGTATCATGCGCGCGAAACCCGGCTGCGCGCCTCCATGGTGCACAGCGTCCCCGTGCGCGAGACCGGCGTTGCGCTCCGCCGCGACGCAATCCGGGCGCTACGGCTTCGGGGCGACTCTTTCGACGAGGCCACCGAGATGCCCGTATTCGATGCCGTCCGGCGCCTGGGCGAGCGCGGCTATGCAGCCACCTTCGCGTGGCAGCGCGACGCGCGGCGAAAGGTCATCGCGGTCGAGGAACTGGCGCCGCGCAGTTATTCTGCGGCGGTCCGCGCGAAGGCGGCGCGGCTCCGGGTTACCGCATTCTCCGGCTGGCGTCCGCTCGGCAGCCCACAGGGCAGCGTGTGGACGCATTTCTTCAATTACCGCGATCGGCGCGCCGTGGTGGTCGCGGCGACCTGGGGCTGTGCAGCACTGACCGCCCTCGCCGCAGCCGCGCTCCTTGGCGCCGGAATGTTGGTGCCCGGGTTCGACACCACGCCTCGCGTAATCGACGCCCCGTGGGTGATCGCGCTGCTGGCCATCGACGCCGCGCTGCTCGCCGCCGCACTTGCACGCAGGATCGTCCTGACTTCGAGGGTGCGCGGGCTGGCAGCGACACTCATGCTGCCGCTCGACCTCGCGTCCTCCGCGTTGATCGGCGCGCATGGCGTGCTGCTCGCGTCGCGAGCGCCGGCCGGGGCGAATACCGCGGCGGGGACCGGCAGCAGTTCATCGGCTTTGCCGGAAGGTTCGGACCTTGCATCGGGCAAGGCGAAAATCACCGACATCCTGGTCGCTTCGGGGGCAATGGGCAGGGAAGAGGCGAAGCTTGCTGCACGGTATAGCAGGCGAACCGGCCGGAACCTCATGCTTGCCCTGCAGGACTTGCGGCTGGTCGACGGCCCGACCATCGCAAAAGGACTGGCCGCCAAGCTCGGCCTTGAATTCGGACATATCGACGGGCCGCTGGACAACTATTCCAGTGTCTTCCTTTCCCGCCGCGAGGCCGAGCGCTTTTCGGCCTTCGCCCAGCGGGCGCAAGATGGCGGGATCGACGTCTATGTGGGCGAAGATTACCCGATGCGCGAATGGCGCGCGCTACGCGCGGCGCTGCGGCGGTCCGGCGTTCACCGGCCGCATTTCAAGGTCGCGCCGCTGGGCGAGATTGCCTACGCTATCCGCTTCGCCGGAACAGCGCAGGAAATGGCTGTGGAGCAGGCGATCGCGGTCAGCCTGATGGATGGACCGATCCCCGAAGGATCGGCGCGCGACATTCGGCGCCTGCTACGCGGACCTTATCGTCGGCTGGAAGATATTCTGGTCGAGCGCGGTCTGATCGGGTCGCGCAGGATCCGCAATCTTCGCCGACGCATCGATGGCAATGGGCCCGATCTTGAGAACGCGCTGTCCCGCGACCGCCGGATTCCGCCATTCACGCTGGCCGATACGGTGCGTGAGTTCAACGCGTGGCGACCGGCCATCGCCCCGCTGACTTCGGCGGCCCCGAGCGCGCGGGTCGATCAGTCCTTCAAGGCCGAAGACGTATCGGCCTCGCGGCTGGCGGCATAAGGTTAGCCGGGGCCCGGGCTGGCAGGCACAATGCGCGCGCCAGCCTTGCCCGCCTTGCGGGGCGAACCGGATGGCCCGCCCTGCGAAGACTTGCGATCAGGCGAAGATCTCGGGCTGGGCGAACGGGTTGTCGAGGCCGTGCAGGTCGAGACCGCCGGGGACGAAACCGCCCTGCTCGATGCCGAAACCGTCGATCCCGAAGCTGTCGAGACCTGACCGGTCGAAATGACCCGGCTGGGCCATCATGCCCGGCTCGAACGTGGTAGGCTGGACTGCGCCGGACCACGAACCGTCCAACGCGGCGAGCGCATCCTTGCCCGCCTCGCCCAGGCCGGTTTCCGGCTCGGATACCGGCACGGACTTGCCGCCGAAGAGGTCGCTGAGCACCGAATCGAGCGCTCCGCCAGCGACCGGATCGCTAGCTGCGGGAAGCTCTGAAACCGGCACACCCTTGTCGACGTCGGGCTGAACGGTGCTCGAATTCGAACCGTCGAACCAGCCCGCCCAGGTGCTCGCATCGTAACCATTGGCGGTCAGGAAATCGATGACCTGCTGTTCTGTCTGATAGTTGGCGTACTGGATGTTGCCGTCCGCATGCATGTAGGCGTGCAGGTAGGCGGTGCCGTCGGTCAGCGCGAAATAGACCTCCTGCAACCCGTCGCCGTCGTAATCTTCCGCGCCGAGCACGGTGCCGATATTGCCGTTCTGGAGATCGACCTGGAAGCGATACTGGCTGTCGAGGTCGCTGCCGGGCTCGACATCGCCGGACTGGACCAGCGGGTCGATATAGATGCCGACCACGCGGACGTCCCCGCCCCAGCTGTGATCGTTGAAATAGTAGAGCCCGTCATTGGCCGCGCCTACCGTAGCGAAGCGCCCGATTTCCGCGTTCACGAGGATCTGGTCGATATCGCCGTCGCCGTCCACGTCGGCACTGCCGATGCGGACCCAGCTGCCGTCGCCGCCCAGATCATTGCCGTCGAAGTCGCGGATATTGTCCATCGCCGCCTGGTAGGAGGCGGGGTTCGCGAAGTTCACGCTGATCCCGGTGCCCCTGAGCAGTTGGATCGTCTCATCGTCGAACTGCAGATACTCGACCCCGGTCAGCCTATCGCCGCCGTCCGGCCCGGTAATGTCGAAGACCCCGAGTGCAGTCTGCACGATCGTATATTGCGAGCGGTTGCCCCGCACGATCGCCGTGTCGACTTCCGCGCCACCGTCGATGATGTCGTTCCCGAGTCCGCCGGTGAGGATGTTGGCGACGTCGTTACCGATCAGCGTGTCGCCGCCCGAACCACCGATTGCGTTCTCGATGATCGTGCCGCGTGCGATCGACATGTTGCCGACGCTGCCCCCGACGTTCGAGAAGGTTTCGGCGTTCAGATTGATGTACTGCGCACTGCCGAAGGACGAATAGTCGAGCGTGTCGTTGCCGCCGTGATCGATGATCGTGAAGCCCAGCAGGTTGCCCGCGCCGTTCGTCGCCTCGGGTCCGACGCCATAGACCGCACGGCCCGAGGTATTGCCGACGCCGTAAATGGTGTCGTCGGTGCGGGTGGTGGTCGCCACGCCATAGGCGGTCTGGATGGCCACGATGTCCGCGCCGCGCGGGGTGATCGAGTACACCCGGCTATAGCCGAGATCGCCGAAGTAGCTGTTCTCGCGCTGGTCGAAATAGGACATCACCGTGGTGACCCAGGCATCGTTCAGATAGGACGCATCCTGGAAATAGTCGGCGGTCGAATTGTAATTGCCACCATGGCCCAGGCCGAGGGCATGGCCGATCTCGTGGATGAAAGTCTGGAAGGAATAGCTGTCGAGCGTGGTGCCCGAATTGGCCAGCCATGCTTCCGACACGTTGACCTCGGCCAGCGTGATGTTGCCGTTAACGCGGGAGACCGAAGCGAAAGCACCGTCCTGGTCATCGTCGAACACGATCTGCGCGCCCGAGGCCACTTCATTAAAGGTGACGCCGAGCACATCGCTCCACAGGTTCAGAGCTTCGCGGGCAAGGAACTGGCCCTCGGTCGTCAGAGCGGAAACGTTGACGGAGATCGTGCCGCCCGGCCCCACATCGAACGTATGTGCGCCTGCCGGCCCGCCCCAGTATCCATTGAGCAGCTGGTCGGCGATCTGATCGTTGTTGAACAGTGGCAGGGGCTCCGCCACGCGGGCCTGGACCAGGTAGTCGCCGCGCTGCGAATTGGCCCAGCCGCCCACGTCGAGATAATAAGTGCCGCTGGTTTCCGCGATGAAGCGGATGCGCGAATAGGTACCGTCGCTGTCGTCGTTGAAGGCGAGCAGGCTGCCCGATGCATTGCGCAGGCTCAGCGTCGTATCGGGGTCGCCGCTCAAACCGGTCCCCAAAGTGACGAATTCGTAAGTTTCACCCGCTTCGAGCGTGACCGCATACCAGTCGCGGTCGCCGGTCTGTTCCAACACGCCGGCCGTCGGGTCCGCACCCAGCGTGAGGCTGGCAGTGGTGGAGGCATCGCCGGCGACCGGGTCTGCCAGCGGACGCGTGCTCGATAGATAATATTCCCCGGTGAAATCGCCGTAGGCGGCTACATCGAGATAGAACGTGCCGGTCGTCGTTGCGGTGAAGGTGATCTCCGACCACAACAGGCCTGCGTCGTAATTCGCGTCGTCGTTCGAGGTGATGACGCCGCCACTCGAATTGCGCAGCGTCAGGACGCTGTCGCGCAGCCCTCCACCGCCAAGGGTGGTGCTGAATGTGTAGGTCTGCCCGGCGGTCAATTCGATCCGGAACCAGTCGCTATCGCCAGCGCTATCGATCGCGCTCCTCTGGGTGCCGCCGGGGAGGAGCGTCGCGGTGGTGGAGACGCTTGCGGGAATCGTGTCCTCTGCACCGATCGAACCGCCGCCGGACTGGAACTGCTTGCCGCCGTCATGCGCCATGCAGCCGGGGCACGAGCACCCGCCGACATGGAGCGGCTCTTTTCCGTTATCGACGATCGCGTTTCCGAAATAGCCGTTCATGACCCGCGAGTCCCAGAACAATTCATCGCGCGCCTCGATGGCCTGCATCATCGTCATAACTTGCCCACCCATCTTCTTCTCTTGCAAGCTCGCCTAGCCGGCGCAGCATTGCTTCATGAAACCAAGATCCCCGCAACTGCCCGAGCCAGTCGACCCAGATCATCTTGTTGCATCGGTCGATCCATAACATCTATTGCCGCCACCGGGTAGTTTTTCGTTTCGCCACCCGGGAGGCGCTCGACGAGTTGCGCTTTGAGCGTTCCGCGCTTCTCGATTGAAATCGCTACCGAATAATCGCGCGTGCTTTCGGCATGGCCCGAATCGGCAAGCGCGTCTGCCAGCTTTTGCTCGAAGATATCGCACGCCTGCTGCGAATCGATATTGCCCGGCAGCAAGCCCGCCCCCTCGACCGTACAGGTGTTCTCGATATCGCTCGTCACGCAGCCGGTATGCGCCAAAAACAACGCGGACGACAAGGCTGTTGTCCGGAAAATCTGCGCCATGCGAGTAAATGTCATCCCGCTGGCATAAAAATCGAATCATGAACGCAGGCTTTCCTGGAAGTGTTACCGGCTGTTCTTCGCGGATTGAGCGCGGCGGGCCCGGCGCATCCCGGCAACCTTTCCTCGTGCGAACCTGCCGCTTTCCCCCCTTCGAGGCTGCTTGACCCGCCCTGCGTAATGACTACCCCGCCAGTGGCGAGGCAGCGGGGCATCATGCGCGACCAATTCATTTTCTACCTCAGGGATTTGTATGAATTCTCCGGGGTGCGCCTGTGGGTTTCGGCCGCGCTGGTCGGATGCGGGGCCGTGCTGGAAGCGTTCGGAATTGTCGCACTCGTCCCGTTATTCTCCTTCGTCGTAGGCGGCGACGGCGAATGGGGCAGCGTCGATGTCGACGGCGTGTTCCGGCTGGTCGGTATCGAGAGCGCTTTTGCCAAGGCGCTGATGCTGACTGCCCTGTTCGTCGCCCTGATCGCGCTGCGTGCGCTCCTGCTCTATCACCGCGATGTCTACCTGAAGCAGCTCGCGCTCGAGTATGTCGACAAATGGCGGCGGGTCGTGCTGGGCGCGATCCGCGAGGCACCTTGGAAGGCGATCGTGGCGCAGCGCCGGGCCGATCTCGAGCACACCGTGCTGTCCGACGTCTCGCGCCTCTCGGTCGGGAACGACCGCCTGTTGCGAGGCGGGGCGACGATCGCGATCATGATCGCGCAGCTCGCAGTCCTGGCCACGCTTTCGCCTGCGATGCTGGTCTTCGTGATCGTCCTGATGGCCGTCTTCGGCCTGCTGGGAATGCCGCTTTTGCGTCGCTCGGAACGGCGCGGCATCGAAATGACCGGCCGCGGCCGCGGCTTGCACCGGACGCTGACCAATCTGCTGACCGGACAGAAGCTGGCGCGGCTCCATAATGCGCAGGAGGCTTTCAATCGCCAGATGACGCAAGCGGCGCAAGCGATGCGCGAGAACCAGATCGAGTTCACGCGCATCCAGTCCTCCACCCAAGGGATATTGCAGGTCGTCTCGGCCGCCGCGGTCGCAGCGACATTGCTGTTCGGATATTTCGCGATGGCCCTGTCGCTCCCCGTCCTGCTGGTGGTGGTGGTGATCGTCGTGCGGATCGCAGGCGCCGGTCAACAGCTCCTCCAGACCGCCCAGTCGACCGCGAACATGCTACCCGCGCTCGCCGCGATTCGCGCGACGATTGCCTCTCTTTCCGATAGCGGAACCGATGGCTTCGACGATGCCTCCGGCGACGAACCGCGCGCGCGGCGGGAGGCCCCTGCAAGCCTGGCGCTTGAAGAGATCTGGTTCCGGCATGGCAAGGATGCGTGGACCATCGAGGCAATGACCTTGCGCGCGCAGCCCGGCGAGTTCGTGGCGCTGGTCGGCCAGTCGGGCACCGGCAAGACAACCCTGCTCGACATCGCGACCGGCCTCCTGCCGCCCGCCCGCGGGACCGTGCGGGTCGACGGGCAGGTCCTGCAAAGCCCGGCGGACTGGCGCCACTGGCGCGACGAAATCGCCTACCTGCCGCAGGACCCGTTCCTGTTCGATGCCTCCATCGCGGAAAACCTGCGCTGGTTTATCAGCGATATCGGCGAAGCCGCGCTGACGGACGCGATGAGGATCGCGGACATCGCGGACAAGATAACTGCCCTGCCCGACGGCCTCGACACGCGGGTCGGCGAGCGCGGGCAGCTCCTCTCGGGCGGGGAGCGCCAGCGCCTGTGCTTTGCGCGCGCACTGCTCGCCAGACCGCGCCTGCTGATCCTCGACGAAGCACTGAGCGCGGTCGAAGAACACCGTGCGGACCGGATCATGAGGCTACTGGCGCAATGGCCGCATCGCCCGACGGTGATATTCGTCACTCACCGCAGCCAGGGCCTCGCTTTCGCCGACCAGGTGGTCGAGATGACCGTCAAAGGTCGTGAAGGATGACCACCGAAGAGCTTTCGACAGGCGAGCCCGATATCGTCGCAGCGCGCAACGTGCTGTTCGACCTTCTCTGCTGCGCGCCGAGCCCTGCCCCGCTGCGCAGGGAACTGACCGAAGAACAGTGGCTCTGGATCGCGCAAACCGCGCGCGATCATCGCCTTCTCCCGCTGCTGCACGCCGCCGCGCGCGCCGGGCCTGCCGACCTGTGGCCCGACCAACTGATCGAGCAGGCCGAGGCGAGCTACCGCACGCATTCGATGCGCTGGCTGACCCTTCAGTCGGCCATGCGACAGATCGGCACGCGCCTGACCGAGGCGGGCATCGGGTACGTTTTCCTCAAGGGCGCGACCCTCGCCTCCACCGTCTATCCCGAACCGGCGCTGCGCCCGCTGCGCGATCTCGACATCCTGGTCGAGGAGACGAGGGCGATCGACGCGCAGGGCCTGCTCGACGAAATGGGCTATCGGCCGCTGCCCGGTCGCTCGGCCAAGCCCAAGGCGGGGCACTATCAGCTGCCCGCGCTGCACCATCTCGGCACCAGGGTAACGGTTGAGGTGCATCGCTCGCTCGCGTCGGGCCTTGCCTACGACCCGGCCCCGCTCGCGCAGCGCCTGCTTGCGAGCGCGCAGGACCACAACATCGCGAACCGCCCTATCCTGCTGGCCGAACCCGCCGCGCTCTATTGTCACCTGCTGCTCCACGCTGGCCTCAAGTCGACCTTCGACTGCGGGCCGCTGGTCGTGGCGGATATCGCCTTCCTGCACGCCCTCGACCCGTCGCAGAGCGCGCGGTTCGGGGAGGTGGCGGAGGAATTCGGGCTCGCGCGGAGCCATGCGCTCTTTACCGCGATCCTGGCGCGGCACGGGCCGATCGCGCATGCCGATGGCAGCCCAACCGCCGTGCCCGATCGGCTGGTCGATCACGCCACGGCCCTGCTTGCCCTACCCTCCGAGGCGGTGCGCAATCGCAAACTGGTCAGGAACCTGCGGCAGGGCAAACCGCTCGCCAGCAAGCTGCTGGGCATGCTGCGTCTTGCAACCCGCCCGACCCGAGCCAAGATCGCCGTGGCGACGGGCGCCCGGCCCGATTCTCGCTTCGTGCTGCTGGGTTATCCGATCTGGCTGGTCGACCGGGCGTGGCATCTGGCAACGGGCGGCGCGGATGCCGACCGGACGGCAGAGGCCGATGCCGATCTCCAGCTGGAGGACTGGCTGGCCCGATCCGACGCACCCGGAGCGATAGACGCGGACGAAGAGTCCCGCCGCCGATGATGCAATGGCAGGCGTCTTGCTCCGCAGTCATGCTTGCGGCAACTACGTCGCACGCAGCCGGAAAGGATGCCGAGGCGCATGACAGTTGCAAAGGCGCAGTCTGAGCAAGGGTCGCAATTCTGGGACGGTGGCTACACACTCGTCGAAGGCTTGCTGGACGAGACCAAGCTGGATTTTGCCACCCGGGCGATCGACGCTTCGGACAGGCAGGGCGTAATGCGCAGGCGCACGGACCCGTTTCTGGAGCTTGCCGATGACGAATATTCGCCGGTCTTCGGCGAAATCCTGCTCCGCCATTGCCGCCCCAGGATCGAAGCCGTGATCGGCCGGCCGCTGCTCGAAACCTGCGCCTACTGGCGCATCTATCGCGCAGGATCGCTGCTCCAGCCGCACCGCGACCGCGTTGCATGCGAGATCAGCGCGACCTTGACGATTTCCAGCGAGCCGGAGGGGCAAGCCTGGCCGATTTTCGTCGAGGATCTGCACGGTACAGAGGTCCCGGTCACGATCCCTCCCGGATCGGGGCTGGTCTATCAGGGGGCAAAGGTGAAGCATTGGCGCGAACCGCTTCCAAGCGGCTCGCACAGGCAACTCTTGCTACATTATGTGCTGAAAGACGGTCGGTTCCGCGATCATGTCTTCGACAAGCGCGATACCGATCCAATCATGCGGCGAGCGGCTTCCGAGTCGGATTAGACTGCAAGCAAAAAGCGCGAGGCGCGGCCAACCGCGCCTCGCCCTGCCATACATCAGGACTGTTGGAGAATCCCGGGGAACTCGCTCGGGTCCGGAGTCGGGCCGGTCGCCGTGCTTTTCACTTCGAGAACTTCGAGTCGCGGCTCGACAAAAGCTTTCTTGGCTTCACGCTTTTCAAACGACATACGACATCCCCTGCAACCTATTCGAGGCAACTCAGTGCCTTGAGGATATATGGTTGTCAAATGGCAAATCTATGCTGTCTCGTTCTGCAGCCATGCGTCGATCATTCGCACCTGCCACATGAAGAACCGGATTTGGAGAACGTCAGCATCGTGCTGTCGCAGCTTGTCCTGACACATCGCCCCTGCGCGTTCGAAAGCCCGTGCGTCGATGATCTCTCGCAGGGGCCGGGCCAGTTCCTCGTAGGGAACCGGGTCACCACCATCCAGCGCCAGCGTTCCGCCGATGAAACGCCCCATCGACTTCGATTGCTGCCACACGATGCTGTCGGGAATGCGGCCCTGCATCGCGCGTCGATGAAGATAGCGACCCATTCCGCGATGCCGTTTCTCGATCGATGGCGTGGCGAGATATTGCGCAATCAGTTGCCGGTCGAGCAGGGGGTAGCGGTATTCGATGCCGTAACTGCCTGCGAAGTTCGCACATGACTCAAGCCGGGCGGACATCGCATGGCGAAAGCCGGGCTCCAGCGCGGCCATCGTGTTGAGGGTCAACTCGCCGCGCTCGGGGCACATCCAGCGCTCGATGCGATTCGCGAGCCCGCTGTCCTCCAGAAAGTCGCGCTGCAGGCAACTCACCGACAGCTTTTGCCGCATGGCACGGCGCGCAACATCGTCTGCATAGCCGACGCCGCGCGCCAGACCCCTGGCGAAGCGAACGGCATTGCGCGGGAAACGCCCCTCGGTTTCCGCGAACAGCAAGCGATATGCGCGGCGGCTGTGCAGTTCGTCGGCGAGGTGCGTGGCGGAGCCTGTCACCATCTCGTCGCCCCCGAAGCCGGAGAGGATCGTGCGGATGCCCAGCCCCTGCGCCTGATCGTAGAAGGCGGGATAGACGAGCGACTGCGCATGCTCGGGCGGATGGCCGAGGACCTTGAGCGACCTCGTGAAGGCATCACCCAGCCCCAGCATCTTCGGCCGCAGGAGCACGTGGGGATGCGGCACGTCGCATAGGGCCGACAGGGCGCGAAGCTGCGCAGGCTCCAATGCGTTCGTGACCATCGCAAAGGTGTGGAAGTCGGCCCGGTCGTGCGGGAGCACTTCGGCAAGACGCGCGACGACGGAGGAAGAATCGAGCCCGCCCGAGCTTTCTGCCCCGACCAGAAACGCGCTGGGGGCGCGCACCTCGACCGCGCGGTCGAAAGCCTCGCGATAGCGCCCGACCCATGCGGGATCGCGCGTGGTCGCGTGCGGGGCCGACAGGTCGAAATCGAAATAGCGCCGCTGGTCGATCGCGCCGTCCGGCTCCATCGTCATCCGGTGGGCGCGAGGGAGCTTGCGCACTTCTTCGAAAGCCGACCGGTCGTCGGCGAAATTGAAATAGGAGACGACAAGCGCCATCCATTGCGCGCTCGGGGTCAGGGCCAGCCCGTGTGCCGCGCGCATTGCGGCCGCCGATGTGGCGACCATCAGGTGATTATCGGTCACGGTGTAGAACAGCGGCTTTGCGCCCATGGCGTCGCGCGCGCAGAAAGTCCGCCCATTGCGCGGATCAAAGATCAGGAAGCTGAAATCGCCCTCCAGTTCCCCCGCGCAGTCGTCGCCCCACTGCGCGTGCGCGGCCAGAATGATCTGCGGATCGGTCAGTTCGGGCCTCAAGGTCAGGCGCAGCGTCGCACAAAGTTGCTCGCGATTGTCGAGCCGCACCCAGCCGGCGATCACGCGCCCGGTGCGCCCGCAGACCTGAGGCGTGGCTTCATGGAGCGACGCAGGCGTATTGTGATGCGCCGCGTGGCAGATCAGCGCGCGCTCGTTCTCCCAGCACCCCGCGACATCGGCGGGCGTGAAGGGCGTCAGCGCAGCGAGCAGCGCATCGGGGTCGGCCAGATCGCGCGGCGAGGCCGGTGGCTTGCGCGCTATGATCGCGGCGAACATGCCCGGTCAGTCGGCGGCGACCACGAGGCCTTGCGCCAGCATGTCGGACAGAAACCGCGCGACGATCCCTTCGAGATCCTCGACCTCACCCGTTTCGAAATCCTCTTCGATCGAGGCGACGAGTTCGGGCATGGTCCGCGGCTGCGCCAGCTGCGCCCATAAATGCCCGCCGGAGCCGCTGATCGCGAAGTAGGACCCCTTCTCGACATGCATCATCACCAGTTCCCCATCCATGTCGGTGGTGACGACATCCCTGGTGCGGATGAATTTCTGGTCGGGCGCAATCATCGTGTCACTCATCCTTGGTCAGCGATCCTTCGGCCTGGCGTTGATCGATCCGCCGCTCTGGCTCGGCGATCGCTGCGTGAAGCGCAAGCAACTTGTCGATCTGGCGGTCTATCTCGAAACCTTGTGCGGGACGCATCAGCCGGACCATCTGCGTGGTGGAAGCGAGTTCGGCGATCCGTCCCAGCAGCCGTGTCTCGATCCCCATCGCCGCATAGTACTCGGGCCGGAACACATTGTTGCGCAGCACGGTGAAACGATCGGCCCCGGTGATTTCTTCCAGCGCCTCATCCCCCCGCTCCGAGGGTTTCAGGCAGACCAACAGGCCGATGCGGGCAGGCGCAGCGCGATCGTGGCCGCCCAGCGGAAGGTTCCACTTCGCATCCTGCGGGCGCACGCGAGAGAGCGGCGCGGTATCGATGCCCAGCCGCCGCGCCGAATCGTCCCACAATTTCGCGCGGGCTAGACCGGGCAGGATCGTAGCGCCCTCGCCGATGGGGCAGACATCGTCGGCGAGGCAGCGATGGCCGCGCAGCATCATCGCCACCGCCATGGTCGATTTGCCCGCGCCGGAATCCCCGATGCAGGCGATCGCCGTATCGCTGCCCTGCGGCACGACCGCGTTCGCATGGAGCACCAGGAACCCGCGCTGCATCATGATCGCTGCAAGCCCCGAGCCGAGCAGGAACAGGCGCACTTCGTCTTCGTGGACGCCCGGGTACGGGCGATAGGCGATCGTGTGCCCGCCCGTGATCAGCATGGTCAGCGTGCCCGGAAAATCGAGCCACAGCTCCCCTTGCGACCCCCGCACGAAGGTGGCGACATCGGTCGGATCGCCGCCGGTCGATTTTGGCACCGGGCCCTGCCGGATCGTGATATCCGCCGGCCGGCGCGAAGCGGCAGGGGCCAGTTCGGGCAAGGCAATGTCGCTCGCCACGGCGAGGCCGTAAACCTGTCCGGCAAGGTCCGGGAGTGGGCAAGAGGATGGCATGTGCGGTGGCAGACGGCGCGCTGTCTTGTTGTGGTTACCGATACGACAAGCGGCCACGAAAGCCCTATGCCGTTCCTTGCGGCATGCCTATCATACGGGTGTGGGGGGAGCGAGGCGAAACGTGACCCAAGCGATTTTACAAAAGCTGAAGGCGGTATCGAGGCTCCCGGGCCGCTCGGCGGTGCTTGCACTGATCGCCTGGTGCCTCCTGTGGCCGAGCCGCCTCATCGTGACGGTCGTGCCCATTCGCAAGCTCTCGCGCCTGCTTGGCGCGGATCGGGGCTTGCCCTTCCAGAGCGTGGACATCGATGCCGCGCAGCACCGCAGAGCGGTTCGCATGCGCCGGGCGATGAAAATCGCCGCGCGCTTCAGCGGGGTCAGCGACGATTGCTATCCCCAGGCGTTGGTCGCGCATGCGCTGCTGCGCGTGATGGGCGTGCCGCATGCGGTCCTGTTCGGCCTTCGCCGGGCGCAGAGCGACGCCTCCATGGATGCCCACGCCTGGGTGATGGCCGGTGACGTGACGGTATGCGGCGGCGGCGCGATCCCCCATTATACCGTGGTGCGCTGTTTCTCGAGCGACTGAGAAGGGCGCGGGAAAGCGCCTCGGCTAATCGGTGCGGTGCACCCAGCAATTCACCGAAAAGCGCCCGTCCGCCCATTCGCCCGAGGGAACGGACACGGGCAACACCTCGTGCAGGAACATCGACGGGAAGAGAACCATCGTGTTGTCTTCCGGCTCGACCGTGATCGATCCGCTGCGATCGAGCGAATAGAGCTTCAGCTGGCCACCCGAGAAGGCCGCAGGCGTCCGCGAATAGTAATAGACCGCGCTGATCACCCTGCGCGAGCTTTGGGGCCCGCGATTGGTATCGATATGCGCGGTGAACAATGCGCCGTCGCCGCTGTGGACCGATTCGATCTCGAACCAGCGCTCGGCGGGAAATTCGACCCCGGTCGTCGCCTCGATCATGCTCTGGAGCGACACGAGCTTCGCCTCGAATATCTCGCGGAAGGCTTTCGGCAGCTTGCGGACATGCGAATGGCGCACACTCGGATCGACCTGACCGTTGACGCGCGTCATGTCCTCTTCGTATCGCGATATGGTGCTGGATTGATAAAGCGCCTGCGCCTCGAGCGTTTCGGCCAGCAGCGCGGCGTGCTCCTCCGGCGGCAGGAAACCGCGCTCCACATGCACGCGCGGCAGGCGGGCCATGATCCTCGAGCCTGGGCTCTTCACCGAGCTGTCCGACGCCTCCATCGCGCCCGAATATCAAGCGCGACACAAGCCGACAAGCAGCGTTGCGCTGCCCGTCAGATCGCGATCCAGCCCAGCGCCTTGGCGCCCATCCACAGGCCCATGCCGATCATGAACAGGTTCTCGGTCAGCGAGACGAAGCCGAGCGGCACGTTGCTGCCCCCGCCCACGCAGGCGCATTTGAGCTCGCGCTTGTCGACGTAGACGGCCTTGAACACGCTGACCGCGCCGATGGTCCCGATGAACAGCGCAATGGGGACCGAGACGATCGGCAGCGCATGCGCCACCATCAGCACCCCGGCCAGCGCTTCGCCGAAGGGATAGAGGAAGCCGTAGCGCACCCAGCGCCGCGCCAGCAGGTCGTAGTTGAGGAACATGGTCGAAAAGCTGCGCACGTCCTGCAGCTTCTGGATCGCGAGCAGCGCCATCGAGAGGCTGACGAACCACTCGGCGGCCTGCACCGTGAAGACCGTGTCGAAGACATACCAGCTGATCGCGAGGGCGAGCAGGAAGGCCACGCCGAAAATCGCGATGACCGGCTGATAGCTGGTCTCGCCTTCCTTGGGTTGGCTGCGCGACTTGCCGAAATATGCGCGCAGATCGTCGTAGCCACCGATCCGCTCGCCATCGATAAAGGTCTGCGGCGTGGTTTCGACGTTGTGTTTTTCCTTGAAGGCGTCGGTCTCCTCGCGCGTTTCGAGGTGATGATCCTCGATTTCGAACCCCTCGCGCTTCAGCAGGTCGACGGTCTTGAGACCGAAAGGGCACAGATGGTCGGGCATGACCATCCGGTAGACGGTGGCTTTCTTGCTGCTCACGATGCGCTCCCGGGGTAGCTGGCCCACACGCTGCGGCCTTCAGGCCCGAATGCGACGACCTGGAAGGGCTGGCGGTAATTGCCGTGCTCCATCCCCGGCGAGCCCATCGGCATTCCCGCGACGGCCAGCCCCTTCACGCCTGCCGGTCGCTCAACAAGCAGCCGCTCGACATCGGCAGCGGGCACATGGCCTTCGATCAGGTAGCCTTCGACGATCGCCGTGTGGCACGACTGCAGATCGGCGGGTACACCCTTGGCGGCCTTCACCTTCGCCATGTCGGGATGCGCGACCGCCTTGACGTGATGCTTGTCGCCCCGTTCGATGTGCTCGGCCCAGGCGAGGCAGCAGCCGCAATTCGCATCGCGATACATGGTGAAGCTGGCGGCCTGTGCGGCGCAGGCGGTCAGCGCCGCGCCGAGCACCAGCGTGCCGGCGAAAGTGCGGCGCGCGATGGCCGATCCGAGTGTGGCAATCATGGAATTCTCCTCCTGGAAATGGGCACGCACCTAGCGCTTCGTCTTCTCGAACAGCGTCACCAGTTCCTCGAACTTCTCGCGCTGCTCGGCCTCGTCGCCGCTGGCGATGGCTTCGGCGACGCAACAGGCGGCGTGATCTTTCAAGACCTGCGTCTCGACCTTCGCCAGCGCCGACCGGATCGCCTGGATCTGGTGCAGGATGTCGATGCAATAGCGATCGCTCTCGATCATCTGCGCGACGCCGCGCACCTGCCCTTCGATCCGGCTCAGCCGATTGATCTTCGCGCTCTTCATGTCCGACATGGCCCAAGGTCCGATTGTAATACCCTATGGGGGTATATATGGCCCGTATCGGATTTTCAATCGGAAGCACCATCGCATGGTCCAACTGTCCCGCCGCACCCTCATCCGCAGCACCGCCGCGCTCGCCGCCGTGTCTGCCCTCCCCATGCCCGCATGGGCGCGCGGACAATCGCTGGGTCACGCCCGCAACGGGTTCGGCGAAGTCTCGGGCGAGGACATCGAGCTCACCATCGGCAACCACCATTTCAGCACCGGTGGTCGCTCGGGCCACGCGGTGGCGGTGAATGGCACGGTGCCCGGGCCGCTCGTCCGCCTGCGCGAAGGCCGGAACGTGCGGCTCAACGTGACCAACAATCTGGCCGAAGACAGCTCGATCCACTGGCACGGCCTGCTGGTGCCGTTCCAGTTCGATGGCGTGCCCGGCGTCAGCTTCCCCGGCATCCGCCCGGGCGAGCGCTTCACCTACGAATTCCCGATCCGACAGAGCGGCACCTACTGGTGGCACTCGCACTCAGGCCTGCAGGAGCAGGCCGGGCACTACGGTCCACTCGTGATCGAAAGCGCCGAGCCAGACCCGCGCTACGACCGCGATTACGTGGTGCTGTTGAGCGAATTCACCCCGATGCATCCGCACGAAATCATGCGCAAGCTCAAGGTGGGCGAGCACTACTTCAACTATCAAATGCAGACCGCGACCGAGGGCGAGATGTCCGGCGCAATGCGCCGCATGTGGGGCCAGATGCGGATGAACCCGCGCGACATCTCGGACGTGACGGGCAGCACCTATACCTTCCTCATCAACGGCCACGGCCCGGCGGACGACCTGCAATTCGCCTTCCGTGCGGGCGAGCGGGTGCGGCTGCGGATCATCAACGGATCGGCGATGACGTTCTTCAACGTGCGCATTCCCGGCGTGCCGATGACCGTAATCGCCGCCGACGGACAGGATGTCGCCGAGGTCGAGGTGGACGAGTTCCAGATCGGCGTCGCGGAAACCTACGACGTGATCGTCAGCCCGCCCGACGGCAGCCATGCGATCGTCGCCGAGGCGATGGACCGCAGCGGCATGGGTGTCGCCAGCCTGACCAGCCACAAGGGCCATCGCGCTTCTCCGCCGCCGCTGCGCGAGCCGGTAACGCTGACCATGGCCGACATGGGCATGATGGACCACGGCGGCATGGCCGGGATGGAAGGCATGGACCACTCCATGCGCGATACCTCCACCCTGCCCGCTGATGTAAAAGTCGGCCCCGGGCACGACATGGTCTCGCCCATGCCGATGGACCGGATGGATTTCCCCGGCCTCGGCCTCGACACGGTCAATCACCGCGTGCTGCGCTACACCGATCTCAAGGCCAAGCGGATCAACCCGCATCGCGAGGTGGACCGCGAGATGCGCATCCATCTCACCGGCAACATGGAACGCTACATGTGGAGCTTCGACGGCAAGACATTCACCGCCGTCACCGACGATCCGATCCGCTTCGGGTTCGACGAGCGGGTGCGCGTGACGCTGGTCAACGACACGATGATGGCGCACCCCATCCACCTGCACGGCCATTTCTTCGAGCTGGTCAACGGCGCGGACCATATGCACCAGCCGCTGAAGCACACCGTGGTCGTCCAGCCGGGCGGCACCGCGACCTTCGACCTGACCGCCAACGAGCCGGGCGACTGGGCCTTCCACTGCCACCTGCTCTACCACATGCACGCAGGCATGATGCAGGTGGTGACGGTGCGGCCCTTCCCGGCGGGAGACGGCGCATGATCCGCGCGATGCTTCTCGCCGGGGCCGTGCTGCTGCCCGCTCCGCTCGCCGCGCAGGATCATTCCGCCCATGGCAGCAAGAGCGAGCCCGCGCCTCAGATGGATCACTGCGCGATGGGCCATATGCCGCCTGAGCAGTGCGGCAAGCAGGAAGAGAGCGAACCGGCCCCGGCGATGGACGACAGCATGGCAGGCATGGACCACGGCTCTCACGGAGCGATGACCGATAAGTCCGCGGCGGGAGCCGCTCCGGAAGAGGCCGTTCCCGCGCGTGCGCTGGAAGGGCCGCGCCATGCCGCCGACGCGATCTGGGGCGAGGAAGCAATGGCGCCCGCGCGCCGGGAACTCGCGCGTGGAAATGGCGGCATGACCACCGGCATGGTGCTGGTCGAGCGGCTCGAGGCGCGCATTCCCACCAATGGGGGCGACACCGGCTACCTGTGGGATGCGCAAGCCTGGTACGGCGGCGACCTCAACCGCTTCGTCCTCAAGACCGAGGGCGAAGCCGAATTCGGCGGCGCATTGGAAGACGCCGAGATCCAGGCGCTCTACAGCCGCGCGGTCGGGCCGTTCTTCGACTGGCAGGTGGGTGTGCGGTTCGATCCCGAGCCCGACAGCCGCACGCATCTGGTGCTCGGCGTGGCGGGGCTGGCGCCCTACATGTTCCATGTCGACGGCGCGCTGTTCCTGTCCGACCGGGGCGATCTGACCGCTCGGGTCGAGGCGGAATACGACCAGAAGATCACGCAACGCCTGATCCTCCAGCCCCGGATCGAGGCGGAGTTCGCCGCGCAGGACATTCCCGAGCGCGACATCGGCGCAGGCGTCACCAGGGTCGAGCCGGGGCTGCGCCTGCGATACGAAATCGCCCGCGAGTTCGCGCCCTATGTCGGTATCGAATACGAGGCGAAGCTGGGCGAAACAGCCGACCTCGCCCGCGCGGCCGGCGAAGACCCGGATGGCCTGAAAGCGGTCATCGGTCTGCGCACCTGGTTCTGACCGGGGCGTCGCGGCGCGCCGTCAAGCGTAACCGCAGCCTCCGCTTTCGCGCCGACCCGCATAGGCGGTCGCCAGCAAAGGCGCAGCTATACTTATGTTTTCATGGTAAAAAGCTGGATGCCCCGTGAGGATTCGAACCTCAATAGACAGAGTCAGAGTCTGCAGTCTTACCATTAGACGACGGGGCAAGAGCCGTGCGGAAACGATCGCGAAGGCGAGTCTCCGGCTGGGCGAAGCGCGCATTTAGAAAGCCATGGGCGCAGCGTCAAGCACTCAAACTGCTGCCAGCCTTGCCGAAATGCGCCTGGCCGGTTAGCATTGGCGCCAGGTCCCCGCAGGATTTAGGCTGCGGGAGGAATGGAAAAAGTATCATGGCGGACATCGTGCCGCCGGACGATGGCAAGAGGGCTTGCAACACGGAGGGCGATACGTCCGGCGAGGTGACCGAAAAGCGGCACCTCCACTCTCCGAAGCCCGCCGAACCGCGCAGGCGCCCGCGTTCCACCGAGGGCAGGCGGCGCAATCCGGCATCCAAGCAGCCGTCGACCGGCAAACACCAGCCTGCCGGCGCGCATCAACCCGCAGGCCGCCGGCCCGCCCGCTACGGGCGACAGGCCTATGCGGCGCTGGACCTCGGCACAAACAATTGCCGCCTGTTGATCGCGCGGCCCTCGGGACAGGATTTCACGGTGATCGACGCCTTCAGCCGGGTCGTGCGGCTGGGCGAAGGGCTCGCGCTGTCGGGCAGATTGTCGGACGAGGCGATGGACCGCGCGCTCGGCGCGCTGCATGTCTGCGCGGAGAAGCTGCGGCGCCGCAATGTCTTCCTCGCCCGCTCGGTCGCGACCGAGGCATGCCGCAGGGCAGCCAATGGCGAACGCTTTATCGAGCGGGTGCGCGAGGAAACGGGCATCGCGCTCGACATCATTTCCGCACAGGAAGAGGCGCGGCTTGCGGTGCTCGGCTGCCACGTCCTGCTCGAACAGGGCGATGGCCCAGCGCTCATCTTCGATATCGGCGGCGGATCGACCGAGCTCATCCTCGTTGGGCCCGGCGAAGGCGCGATCCCGCGCATTCTCGACTGGCAGAGTGTGCCGTGGGGTGTCGTCTCGCTGACCGACACGGTGATGCGCGAAGGCCAGAGCGCCGAGAGCGAGGCAGACCGCCTCGCGCTCTACGCCGCGATGCGCCAGACGGTGGACGACAGCTTTGCACCTTTCGCGCAGCGCATTGCCGATGCCGCGGAAGATGAGGATATTCGCCTGCTCGGCACCAGCGGCACGGTGACCACGCTGGCCAGCCTCCATCTCGAGCTGCCCCATTACGACCGGCGCGCAGTCGACGGGCTGATCGTGCCCTCGGCCTCGATGCGGAACATCTCCGCACGGCTTTCGCGCCTGAGCCTCGAAGAGCGCGGGCGGGTGCCGTGCATCGGGCACGACCGGGCGGAACTGGTGGTGGCGGGCTGCGCGATCCTCGAATCGATCCTCGACCTATGGCCCGCCGACCGGCTGGGCGTCGCCGACCGGGGCATCCGCGAAGGCATCCTGCGCAGCCTGATGGCGGCCGATTTTGCAGGCCCGGGGACGGGCCAGACTTCCAATAGGAGCGCAAGCTAAGATGGGCAGATCACGCAGTGATCCCGACAAGCGCGTGCGCACCGCGAAGCGGCGCACCGCGTCGTCCACGCGCTGGCTGGAGCGCCAGCTCAACGATCCTTACGTAAAGGAAGCGAAGGCTGCGGGCTATCGCAGCCGCGCGGCCTTCAAGCTGATCGAGCTGGACGAGAAATTCGGCATCCTGCGCGGGAGCGAACGGATCGTCGACCTCGGCATCGCGCCGGGCGGCTGGGCGCAGGTGGTGCGCAAGCAGCGCCCGCAGGCGCGCATCGTCGGCATCGACCTGCTGCCGACCGAACCGATCGAGGGCGTTGCGATTCTGGAAATGGATTTCATGGCGGACGAAGCACCCGACCGAATCATGGAACATCTGGGCGGCGCGCCCGATCTGGTGATGTCGGACATGGCGGCCAATACCGTGGGCCACAAGCAGACCGACCACCTGCGGACCATGGGCCTCGTCGAAACCGCCGCCGATTTCGCGATTGCGACGCTGACGCCCGGCGGGCAGTTCATCGCCAAGGTGCTGGCCGGGGGCACCGATGCCGAATTGCTCACGCTGCTCAAGCGCAACTTCAAAACCGTGAAACACGCCAAACCCCCGGCGAGCCGCAAAGGCTCGTCCGAGTGGTATGTCGTCGCCCAAGGCTTCAAGGGCTAGTTTTCGAAACTAACGCGTCGGACGCGTCGGCGGTCAGCCGCCGACGCGAAAGAACCTAGTTCTCGCCCGCAGCATTGGCCGCAGGCACCGGCTGGTCCGCGCCCATCGCGCCCGCAGCTTCGGCTTCGCCCGCATCGGCGCCTTCGACTGCGCCGGGACCTTCGCCCGCACCGTCGACCTCGTCACCTGCCTCTTCGCCTGCATCCTCGGGCTCAGGCTCGGGCAGCGGCGGGCCTCCGCCATTTTCGAGCAGGTAGAGAATCACATTGGCGCGATCTTCCGGATTCGAAAGGCCGGCAAAGCTCATCTTGGTGCCATTGGCAAAGGCGCGCGGGCTGGTGAGCCACGCGTCCATGTTCTCGAAGTCCCACTCGCCACCATGGCCCGACAGCGCAGAGCTGTAGGCGAAGCCGGCAGCATGCTGGCCGATGCCCGTGCCCATGACGCCGTAGAGATTGGGGCCGATCCCGTCGGCGCCGCCCTGGGCGATCGTGTGGCACGCGGTGCACTTGGCAAACACGCCTTCGCCCGCAGACGCGCTGCCCGAAGCGAGCAGAGTGGCGAGCGAGGGCCCGCTATCGGCGCCGCCCTCTTCCTCTTCGGACTCGATGAAGAAGCCCGGCTTCGCGCCTTCGGGCAGTTCGTGATCGTCGGCCTTGAAGTACATCGAGCTGAGGCTCGACGCGCCGAGGGCGATGATGCCCGAGAACAGGATCCACCCGAAAGCGGTGTTGCGATCGTCTTTCATCGAATTATGCCTGGCCAAGTCTAATGGGAAAGGGTGCGCGCGCGATCTAGCCACCACTCGGGATATGCGCAAGTGCCACGGACCCGGTCCCGAAGCTGCATGCCCCATAAGGAACGGCTTGCGGCACCGGTTGGCGCATGCCAAGCCTCGCACCTGTGACGATCGGGGCAGGCACGGATGAGGGGGCACAGGAAGCCTGGCGCGCGGTACGCGACGATTCCGACATCCAGTTCGAGCCCCTGCCTCCGCCCGAAATGCCCGAAACACCCGCATGGCTGCGCGCCATCGCGGAATTTCTGGCGGAGATCTTCGCCCCTCTCGCCCACGCCTTCGTCGGCGCGTGGCCGGTGCTTCAATGGGTTCTCGTTGCGGTCGGAGTGATCCTGCTGGTGCTGCTGATCGCGCGCATTCTGGGCGTGCCGCTCGCCCGGCTGCACGGCAAAGCGCCCAAGGACGAGCCCGATCTGGTGCCCGACCGCGAAGAAGCGCAGAGCCTGCTGAGCGATGCCGACGCGCTGGCCGCGCAGGGCCGCTACGGCGAGGCGGTGCGCCTGCTGCTCGCCCGTTCGATTCGCCAGATCGCACACCGCCGCCCCGATCTGGTCCAGCCCTCCAGCACGGCGCGCGAACTTTCGCGAATCGAGGCGCTGCCCGAGGCTGCGCGGCGCGCCTTCAGCGCCATAGCCCGCGCCGTGGAGCGCGCGCTGTTCGCACTCGAAGACCTGAGCGAGCGCGACTGGCACGAGGCCCGCGCCGCCTATGCGGATTTCGCGCTGGAGGGTCGCTGAGATGGCTGCGGTCCCGACGCAGGGCGCATCTGGGGGTGCAACCGGGGGCGCATCCCGCGCGGCTTTCGGCAAGCGCGGCACGCTGGCGCTGGTCGGATTCGCGGTGATCGCGTTCGTCGCCTTCCTCTATCTTACCGGACAAGGCGGCCTTTCCGGCTCTGCCAATAATGGCCGCGCCCATGCGGCCGGAACCGGGCTGAACGGATTCGTCGGACTGACCCGGATGCTGGAAGCGGACGATGTGAGTGTGATCCGCTCGCGCGATCGCGGCGCGCTCGACACGCCGGGTCTGCTGGTACTGACCCCGCCGAGCGAGGTGGACGGCGAAGAGCTGAGCGGGATCGTCGATCGCCGCCGCACCATTGGCCCGACGATGATCATCGCGCCCAAGTGGTTCGCGATGCCCGCGCAGGAGCGCGCCGCCAAGCGCGGCTGGGTGCGCCTGACGGGCGCGAGCGGCGATTGGGAGATCGAGATCGCCGGGCGCACGATCGAAGTTGCGGGCGAGACCGACCGCAAGAGTGCAGCCCGGTGGGAGGGGCTGGGCCGCGAGGGCACCATGCCGAGCGAGCAGACCTTGTCGATGGTCGGCTCCGACAGTGCCCCGGGAGCCATCGCACCGCTGGTTACCGATGCGCAAGGCAACATCCTCGCCGGATACCTGGCCGACGACGGCAGCTATCTGGACGGCGACCTCTATCTCGATCCGGATTCGGACGACGCGACGGCCGTCTATGGCGTGATGCTGGTGGCCGAGCCGGACCTCGTCAACAACTGGGGCCTTGCGGACCGCACCCGCGCCGCCGCGGCGCGCGAGCTGGTCGCCATTGCCCGCCAGGGCACCGAGGAATCGGTCCGGTTCGATCTGACGCTCAACGGCCTGGGCGGTTCGCGCAACCTCCTCACCCTCGCGTTCGAACCGCCGTTCCTCGCCGCCACGCTGACCCTGCTGCTGGCGCTCGCCATCGCGATGTGGCGCGCCTTCAACCGCTTCGGCCCCTCGCTGCGCCCCGCGCCCGACATTGCGCCGGGCAAGAGCCAGCTGGTCGCCAACGGCGCGCAGGTGATCGGGCGTAGCGGAAGGTGGCACCTGCTGCGCGATCCCTATGCCAACCTCGTCGCCACCCGCGCCGTCCGCCGGCTCGGCCTGCGCGAGACTCCGGGGCAGAGCGCCGAGGAAACGCTGCACGAACGCGGCGAACACGATCTTGCAAACGCCATTACCGCCCTGCGCAATGCGCGCGGGCGAGCCGAAACCCTGCGTGCCGCCCGTGGGCTGCGCGCATCAGAAAGGACGACCCAGCAATGACGCAAGCTCTCGAAACGCTTCGCGGCCTCGCCGCCGATGTGAAGGCCGAAATCGGCAAGGCGATCGTTGGCCAGGAAGAGGTGATCGACCATCTGCTGGTCGCGCTGATCGCGCAGGGCCACGTGCTGATGGAGGGCCCTCCGGGCACGGCCAAAACCTTCCTTGCGCAATGCTTCGCGCACGCCACGGGGCTCGACTACGGGCGCATCCAGTTCACGCCCGACCTCCTGCCGGGCGATATCCTGGGCTCCAACCTGTTCAACTTCCAGACCAGCCAGTTCACGCTGACGCGCGGCGCGATCTTCACCGAACTGCTGCTGGCGGACGAGATCAACCGCACCCCGCCCAAGACGCAGGCCGCGCTGCTCGAAGCGATGCAGGAGCGCCGCGTGACGCTGGACGGCGAGACGCATGTGCTGCCCGACCGCTTCATGGTCGTGGCGACGCAGAACCCGATCGAGAGCCAGGGTGTCTATCCGCTGCCCGAGGCGCAGCTCGACCGCTTCCTGTTCAAGCTGATCGCCGCCTATCCGACCGAAGAGGAAGAGGCGAACATCGTCGCCCGCTTCGGCGCCGAACAGGGCCCGCCCCGCCCCGAGACCTTCGGGATCGAGGCCGTGACCGGGCGCGAGGCGCTGCAGGAAAGCATAGCGAGCGTGAAGGCGGTGACACTGGCACCGGAGAATGTCGACTACGTCGTGCGGCTGGTGCGCGCGACCCGCGAACACGCCGACCTTGCCACCGGCGCAAGCCCACGCGCCGCCGTGCTGCTCGGCAATGCGGCCCGTGTGCGCGCCGCACTCGACGGGCGCGACTATGTGGTGCCCGACGATATCAAGGGCCTGGCGACGGCGGTGCTGCGGCACCGGCTGATCCTCTCCGCCGCCGCCGAGATCGAGGGCCGTGAGGTCGAGGCGATCGTGGGCGACCTGATCGAAAGCACGCAGGCGCCGCGCTGATCGCAATGGCCGCGCTGCTCCCCACCATCCGCACCGCGCGCCTCGTCGCGCTGGCCGCGCCGCTGGCGCTGGCGGTCGCGCTGCTCGCGCCGCAGGCGTGGCTGGCGGTGCCGGTGGTGGCGGGGATATTGCTGCTGCTGGTGCTGGTCGACGGCGCGCGCGCGGGCACGCTCAGCGAGTGGAAGCTGGAGCACGATGCCGATGTCGAGATCGGCCAGCCCTCTCCCCTGCGCGTCTCCGCCGATCTTTCCGGAACGCCGGGCTCGGCGCGCGCCGCGCTCTCGCTCGATCCGCGCATGGCTCCCGGCGGCCGGGTCGCGCTCGATCTGGCACCGGCGCAAGGCGTGTGGAGCGGCGAGGTGGATCTCGAAGCCAATCGGCGCGGGACAGCGGATGTCGACGGGCTCTGGCTCGCATGGGACGGGCCCTGGGGCCTCGGCGGGCGGCAGAAGCATATCGATCTCGACCGTGCGATCCGCGTCTGGCCCGATCTCTCGCCGATCCGCAGCCGCCCGTTGCAGGCGCTGCTGCGCGACGCGGAGCTGGGCATCATTTCGCGCAGGCGACGTGGGCAGGGCACGCAGTTCGAGGCGCTGACCGAATATCAGCCCGGGATGGACCGCCGCCGGATATACTGGAAGGCGAGCGCGCGCCACGCCGCGCTCTATGCGCGCGAGAACGAGGCGGAGCGTAACAACCAGATCGTCTTCGCCTTCGATTGCGGGCAGGCGATGTGCGAACCGATCGACGGCCTGCCGCGCCTCGACCGCGCGGTGAGCGCAGGCCTGACCGCCGCCTATGTCGCGCTCAAGGGTGGCGACCGCACGATGCTGTTCGGCTTCGCCCGGCGGCCGGTGCTCGCCAGCCCCTTCGTCAGCGAGACGCGCGCCTTTGCCCGCCTGCAACAGGCCGCCGCCGGGCTGGATTACATGCAGGGGCAGGAAGCGAACTACACGCTGGCGCTCGCGACGCTGGCCGCCCGGCTCAAGCGCCGCTCGCTCGTCGTGCTGTTCTCCGACTTCAGCGACACCACCGCCGCCGAGATGATGATCGAGAGCCTCGCCCGTCTGACCAAGCGCCACGCGGTGGTCTTCGTCACACTCGAAGACCGCGAATTGGCAGGCTTCACCGAAGCCGAGCCGGACGATGTCGATACCATCGCCCGCGCGGTCACCGCCGATGCGCTAGCGCGCCAGCGCCAGCTGGTGCTGAGCCGGTTGCGCCGGATGGGCGTCGAGGTGATCGAGGCACCGCACGACAAGCTGGGCTTTGCGGTGATCGACCGCTACCTCGCCCTGCGCGCGCAGGAGGCGATCGCCGGATGAAAACGCCTCTTATTTCTGGCACGATCCGCAATCCCTTCGCGGCGAAACCGCTGCCCGAGCAGCCCGATATCGAGGCCGCGGCGCTGCGCTCCGATCGTTTCCGGCTGGAGCGCGAAGGCGACTGGCGGCGGCTCGAACGGATCGTCTCGCGGCTGGAGAAGAACAGCATCCGCCGTCTTTCAGACGAGGATATCGCCGACCTGCCGGTGCTCTACCGCCAGGCCGCCTCCAGCCTTGCGGTCGCGCGCGAAACCTCGCTCGACGCGGCGACGCTCAGCTTCCTCGAGGATCTGGTCGAGCGCGCGTGGTATCAGGTCTACGGCCCGCGCAACGGTCTCTTCCGCTGGCTCGGCAGGTTCTTCCGCGGTGGCTGGAGCCGTGCGGTCCGCCGCATCTGGATCGACATCGTCCTCGCCGCTGCGGCGATGATCGCGGGCGTGGCGGCAGGCTGGCTGCTCGTCGCGCGCAATGTCGAATGGTATTTCACGCTCGTTCCCGGCGCGCTGGTCGGCGGGCGCATGCCGGGCGCGAGCCGCGCGGAGCTGGCGCAGACGCTGGCGATAGAAGACAGCGCGGGCGGCCTCTCCGCCTTCGCCGCCTATCTGTTCTACAACAATGCGAGCGTCTGTATCCTCGCCTTTGCGCTGGGCTTCGCCTTCGGCGTGCCCACGCTGCTGCTGCTGATCTACAACATGGCGATGCTGGGCGCGATGATGTGGCTGTTCGGCTCGGTCGGCCTGCTGCCAGAGTTTCTCGCCTGGCTGAGCGTCCACGGCACGACCGAGTTCGCGGCGATCCTGCTGGCGGGCGCAGCGGGCGTGCATGTGGGGCGGCAGATGGCCTTTCCGGGCACGGCGAGCATCCTCGCCGCCACGGCGGAGGCGGGCCGCCGGGCCGCGCTGGTCATGCTCGGCTGCATCTTCATGCTGATCGTCGCCGCCCTTCTCGAAGCTTTCCCGCGCCAGCTTGCGGGGTTCGAAACGCGCGCGCTGATCGGCGCATTCATGCTGATCGTGTGGCTCGCGCTGTTCACACTCGTCGGACGCGACAAGGCCGAACGCGGCAGGGCCGAACGCGGCGGGGCTGGCCGCCGTGCCCGGCAGGAGGACGCGGCATGAGTGCGGCACGGCGCGACGCTGAGGAAAAGCGGCGGCGGCAGGTCGTCACGCCCGAAGGCGTGCCGCTGGACATTGTGCTGGCCACGAGAGGCTCGCGCCTGCTCGCGCTGATCCTCGATTACACGTTCATCTCCCTGACGATCTTTCTCGTCACGGTGGCGCTGATCTTCCTCGGCATCAATCTGGAGAAACTCGACCAGCTCGACAGTGGCGGCGGGGAGTTTCTGCTCGTGCTGTTCATCGTTTCGCTGTTCCTGCTGCTGAACGGCTATTTCATCTTCTTCGAGATGGGTCCGCGCGGCGCGACGCTGGGCAAGCGGATGGTGGGCATCAGGGTCGCCGCGAGGCCACAGGGGCAATCGGGCGAACGGCTGACCGCAGAGGCGATCATCGCGCGCAATCTGCTGCGCCAGATCGAAATCTTCCTGCCACTGAGCTTCTTCAGCGCGGCGGGCGAAGGCGGCGCCGGTTCGGCGTGGATCGTGGGATCGCTGTGGTTCGCGGTGTTCATGCTGTTCCCCTTCTTCAACCGCGACGCCCTGCGCGCGGGCGATGTCGTCGCAGGCACCTGGGTGGTCGAGGCTCCGCGCCGCAAGCTGGCCGACGCGCTATCGCTGCATCAGGGAACGCAGGCCGATGCCGCGCCCGCTTATCGCTTCGGCAACGAAGAGCTGTCGGTCTATGGCGAGTACGAGTTGCAGCAGCTCGAACGCGTGCTGCGCGATGGTGACGACAAGACGCTGGAGGCCGTCCACGCGGCGATCGTGCGCAAGCTCGGCTGGCAGGCCGGATCGGGCGACGAGCGCGAGTTTCTGGAAGCGTTCTACACCGCGCTGCGCGCCAAGCTGGAAGGCGACATGCGCTTCGGCCAGCGCAAAGCGGACAAATATGCCGAGGCCGAACGCTGAGGGCTAAGAATGCCGGGCGGGCTCATGATTGCACTCGTCGCACCGCTCCGATAATATCGGTGGCGGAGAGAGACTTATGAGACACGCCCCGGCAATCCGCGATTACATCACCAATGGCGAAGTCGCCGCGCTGAGCAGGAAATCCGACTCACGCGCCGCGACGACCGTGCTGTTCCAGGCCGCGCTGGCGGTGGCTGCCTTCGCGGTGGCGATCGCGTGGCCCAATCCGCTGACGATCCCTGCTGCCATCATCGTGCTGGGCGGGCGCATCCAGGCTTTCGGGATCATCACGCACGACTGCGCGCATGGTGCTTTCTTCCGCACGCCCAAGCTCAACACCTTCGTGGGCAAATGGATCAGCGGCGCGATCGCGCACGTCCCGCTCGATCTCTATCGCCGCTATCATCTGAACCATCACAAGTTCGCAGGCACGCCCGACGATCCCGACAAGTGGATGGTGAAGGCCTACCCGGTCACGCGCGCATCGCTCAAGCGCAAGCTGATCCGCGACATCACCGGCCAGACCGGCTTTCGCGATCTGCTGGGCGAGATCAAGGGCTTCAAATGGAGCCAGACCGGCCCTTCGGTGCTGTTCCATGCGCTGCTGTTTGTGGCGCTGCTGGCGGTGGGCGCGCCCTGGGCTTACCTGATGTGGTGGGCCGCGCGGATCTTCGTCTATCCGCTGACCATGCGGCTGCGGCAGATTTCGGAGCATGGCGTGGCGAAGGATCGCGATGCGATGGACGCGCGGATCAACACGGGCACCACGATCCCGCGCTGGTGGGAGGCGCTGCTGCTGAGCCCGTGCAATGTGAACTACCATCTGGAGCATCACATCTTTGCGGGCGTGCCACCCTATCGGTTGGCGCAGCTGCACCACCTGCTGAAAGAACGCGGCTATTACCGCGACCACGACTGCATCGCCTACGGCTTCGGCGACGTGCTTCGCAGGGCGACACGGGCGGCCTGACCAAAAAGTCTCCCCTCCCCTTGGGGAGGGGTTGGGGTGGGGGTTCGCAACCATCGGCCTGGGCACCACCCCCTCCCAACATCTCCCTTAAAAGGGGGAGGAGCAGGTTGCGCCAAGCGCTTCCGGCGGATTTTCCTACTTCACGCGCACAAGCTAAAGTGGCGATGGCTCTTTCCCATCGTCCTCCCTCCGTCCCGCGCACGCACCACGTCACGGCCCCGCGCGGCGCAAAACCGGCAATGCGTCATCCGGCTTTCCGCAAGCCTTTGACAGACATGACTTTTCCCAGGGTGACACATGGGTGACACGTGTCACCCGTGTCGCGCGCGTCCGATCAGTCGCCCTAGATCGAACCTCGCGCACGACTTCTAAGCCCAAAACACCGAACCACGATCGGGTCTGGCAGACGCTCTACTCGCCCTCGCCGTAGATCGCGATCTCGCGCACGCCTTCGCTGGTCGAGCGGGCGCGATACATGCCGGGCGTGTTGAAGCTGAAGATCGCGTCGCCATCGGGAGTGACGAGGATCACGCCGCCATCGCCGCCGAGTTCCTCGACCTCCGCCAGAACCTCATCGGCGATAAGCTGCGCCTCGTCCGTTGCAAGGTGGAGCGGCCCCCAACACTCACGGAACACGCCTTCTTCCCGTACCCCCGGACAGTCGACCTGTTCGGCCACTCGGAGATAGCGAATCTCCGTACAAATCTCCTGCGCCACGCCGACGCGGATAAAGAACTCGCCCCACCCGGTCGCGGAGACCGCGCAAGAGCGGTTGTCGGCATAGGTCCCCGCACCGATCACCGGCGCATCGCCGATCCGGCCCCAGCGCTTGCCGGTCATCCCGCCCGTGCTGGTCCCCGCCGCAAGGTTGCCTTCCATATCGAGCGCGACCGCGCCGACCGTGCCGAACTTCAGATCGACGTCGATGGACGACAGCGCCTCGGCCTTCATCCGTTCGAGCGACTGCCGGCGCGCATCGGTCGCGAACCATGCGTTCGGCACGCGCTCCAGAGCGGTGTCGTCGGCGAAGGTCTCCGCGCCCGCCCCGCTCAGGAACACGTGCCGCCCCTCGCGCATCACCTCCTGCGCCAGCAGGATCGGATGGCGCACCGTGCTAGTGCCGGTGATCGCGCCCGCCGCCCGGTCGCGCCCGTCCATCAGCGCGGCGTCATGCTCGATCGTGCCATCCCAGGTGAACACCGCGCCGCGGCCCGCGTTGAACTTCGGATCGTCCTCCATCAGCGTGATCGCGGCGGTCACCGCGTCCATCGCGCTGCCGCCGCCCTGCAGGATATCCTCGCCAGCGCTCAATGCCGCATCGAGCGCGGCGCGATACTGCGCCTCCTGCTCGGCGCTCATATTCTCGCGCAGGATCGTGCCCGCCCCGCCATGGATCGCGAAGGACCAGCGCGGCTCGTCCTGATCGGAACCGTCCTGCGCCATCGCGGGCGCGGCGAAAAGCATCGCGGCAAGTGCAAGAGCGAACCTGAAGTGCATGATTGATTCTCCCCGAAAACCGCGCCGATCATGCCCGCAGCCAGGCGCCCGGTCCAGCGCTTCCCTTTTTCGCCACGAACGTTAGTTCGGGCTCATGATCCTGCGACCTGCCACCCCTGAGGATACCGCTGCGCTCGCCACGCTGGGGCGAGAGAGCTTTTGCGCCGCGTTCGAGCATCTCTACCGGCCCGAAGACCTCGCGACATTTCTCGCGGAGACCTATTCCGACGAGGCTGTGGCGGAAGAGATCGCGGATGATCGCTGCATCCACCGCCTCGCCGATGATGGCGCCAGGCTGCTGGGCTTCGTCAAGCTGCGCGCACCCAGCTGGTATGTCGAGTTTTCGGACGCCCCCAATCCGATCGCGCTTGGCCAGCTCTACACCCAGCCGGACCTGACCGGGCGGGGGATCGGGACAGCGCTGACGGACTGGGCGATGGCCGAAGCACGTACGCGCGGCCACGACGCGGTCCAGCTGTCGGTGTGGAGCGAGAATTACCGCGCGCAGGCTTTCTATCATCGCTACGGCTTCGCCAAGATCGCCGATATCTCCTTCTGGGTCGGCGAACATCGTGACGACGAATTCCTCTTCGAGAAGCGGTTCTAGCGCAGACGCACGCGATCCGGCAGCGATGACCATTCGTCGAGAGCGGCCTTGCCAATCCCACGGCATGGGCGCACGCCCCGTGGCCGAAAAGCAATCGGGGAACCGACATCATGAAGACCTTCGCCGCCGCCATCGCGCTCGTCGCGCTGCTCCCCGCCGCGCCCGCTTTCGCGCAAGCCGAAACGACGCAGAGCGCGCCCGCTGCGCAGCCCGACTGGGTCGAAACGAGCAATGCCTACACGGAAAAGCTGATCGCCTTTGAGGCGGAGTTCTATCCCGAAGGCGCTTCGTCGTCGGGTTACGAGCAGTATGACGGGCAGACCTTCGACTATTCGCTCGATTCAGACGAACGCTACGTCGCGGGTGCGAAGGCGCTGAAGGCGGAGTTTACCGCCGCGATGGCGCGGGAGAGCAACCCCTTAGTCAAGCAGGACCTCGCGATCCTGATCGACAGCCTCGAACGCAGCATCGCGTCGAGCGAACTGAACGACAAATACATGCTCGAATGGAGCGAGCTTCCGCAGAGCATCTTCTATTCGATCGGTTCGATGCTGTCAGACCAGACTGCGGAGGACCGCCGCGCCTCGGCGCTTCAGCTGCTGCGCAAATATACCGGCGTCGAAGACGGCTACGAGCCCTATACCGAGCTCGCCAAGGCGCAGTTCGAAGCGAGCCGGAGCTCAAATGGAAGCGGCGGCAAGATCGGGCCGTACCGGGTCGAGGTGGAGGAATCGATCGCCAAGATCCCGACCTTCGTCGCCGGGATTCGCGAGCTGTTCGACAAGTACGAGATCGACGGAGCGGACGAAGCGCTCGACGCGATGGAAGCGCAGTTCACCGATTACGGCGAGTGGACCCGCGAAACCGTGTTGCCGCAAGCCCGCGACACCGCCCGCCTGCCCGAAGAGCTCTATGCGCTCAACCTGCGCAATGTCGGGATCGACATGGACCCGCGCGAAGCGATGAGCCAGGCGCGCCGCGGCTTCTACGAAATCCGCGCCCAGATGGAGGCGCTCGCGCCGCAGATTGCGGAGAAGAACGGCTGGCCGGAAACGGACATGGCCGGGGTGATGAAGCGGCTGAAGCAGCAGACCATCCCCAACGACGAGATCGAGGAATTCTACCGCGGCATCAACCGCCAGCTCGAAGCGAAGGTGCGCGAGAACGACATCGTCAGCCTGCCCGATACCGAGCTGCAGATGCGCGTCGCGAGCGCGGCGGAAAGCGCGGCCCAGCCCGCGCCGCACATGCGCCCGCCCCGGCTGATCGGGAACACCGGCGAACAGGGCACCTTCGTGCTCACCGTCGGCAACCCGACCGCCAGCGCGGACGATGCCTACGACGACTTCAATCACCCCGCCGCCGCCTGGACGCTCAGCGCGCACGAAGCGCGGCCCGGGCACGAGATGCAGTTCGCCGCGCTGGTGGAACAGGGCGTGTCGCTCGCCCGCATGCTCTACGCCTTCAACAGCGTGAACGTGGAAGGCTGGGCGCTCTATACCGAGGCCGAGATCATGCCGCACGAGCCGATCGAGGGCCAGTTCATCGCCCAGCAGTTCCGCCTGCTGCGCGCGGCGCGCGCCTTCCTCGACCCGGCGCTCAACCTCGGCCTGATGACCCGCGACGAGGCAGAATACGTGCTGCGCGAGGAAGCGCTGTTCTCCCCCGGCATGACCAAGCAGGAGCTGGATCGCTACCAGTTCCGCAGCCCGGGCCAGGCGGGCTCATACTACTACGGCTATCGCAAGCTGATCGACCTGCGCGTCGAAACCGAGCTGGCGCTGGGCGCGGCGTTCGACGAGAAGGCGTTCAACGACTTCCTCCTCGCCCAGGGGATCATCCCGCTCGAACTGATCGCCAAGGCGGTGCGTGAGGAATTCATCCCGGCACAGCGCGCCGGGGCCTGATCCTCACAGCCACTTCAGCCGCTTGAAGATCACCAGCAGCACCGCGATGATCGCCAGGCACGCGCCCGCGACCCACCAGAATGCGTCGCCATCGTTCACGCCCGGCATTCCGCCGACATTGATACCGAGCAACCCGGTGAGGAAGCCCAGCGGCAGGAAGATGCCCGCCACGATGGTGAGCATGTAGGTGGCGCGTTCGTTGCTGGCGAGCGCGCGGGTGCGCAGCTCGTCCATCAGCACGACCGCGCTTTCCTTGCTGATGTCGATATCGTCGAGATAGCGGCGCAGCCGGTCGATCGTCTCGGCGATCTCGCGCCGGTCGTGCTCTTCGAACCAGGGCGGCGCCTCGCGGCTGATCGACTCCAGCGCGACGTGCTGTGGCCCCATGTGGCGCTGGAGCCCCAGGCAATTGCGGCGAATGCTGGCGATCTTCTGCAGCATTTCTTCCGGATCATCGTCCATATCCTGCTCTTCGAGCGCGTCGATATGGTTGTTCATGTCGACGATCGAGGCATTCATCCGTGCCACCATCGCTTCGGTCAGCGCGGTGACCACCGCCCCCACGTCGCCCGGTCCCGCTCCGCGATCGATCTGCGCGAGGATCTGGCGCGGCGTCTGTAATGGGTGCCGCCGCAAGGTGATCAGGCGTACGCCGTCGCTCCACACCTGCATGCTGATCATGTCCTCGGGCTGCGCGCCGGGGTTGAAGTTGATCCCCCTCAGCGTCGCGACCAGCGTGTTCCCTTCGCGGAAGGCGCGCGGCCGGGTGTCGTCGCTGGTCAGCAGCTCGGCGGTGGGTTCCGGAATGCCGGCATGGTCCTGCAGCCATTCGTAGACGCCCGGCGTGTTGCGGCACAGGTGCATCCACAGCACGGGCCCGTCGGGGCGCGGCTCCCATTCCCGGATCCCCGCCCAGTCGATCGCGCGCCCGCCGCCCTGCCCGTCCAGCACGCGGGCGAACAGCAGCGGCGTGCCCGGTTCGAGTTCGGTCGGATCGTTCATCGGGCGATCATTGCCCCAGATGCGCGCGATTTCCTACCGGGACGATCGCATGTTAAGGACATTGCCATGTCAAGGGTCGCAAAATCGCAGCATCGCAGCCATATGACAGACGGCGAAGTCCACGAGCGACCCGCTGGTTTTCTTCCCCTGGACACTGTGTCAGGTGTGTCAGCAGTCCGGCACGAAAGACTAAGAGCATGAATGCAATCCGCCCCTGGCGCACGATCGAACGCCGCCAGTCCCGCCAGATCATGGTCGGCAATGTCGCCGTAGGCGGCGATGCGCCGATCACCGTGCAGACGATGACCAACACGCCGACCGAGGATGTCGGCGCGACGCTCGACCAGATCCGCCGGTGCGAGGATGCGGGCGCGGACATCATCCGCGTCTCGTGCCCCACCGAAGAGGCAACGCGGCATTTCGACAAGATCACCCGCGCGGCGAATGTGCCGATCGTCGCGGACATCCACTTCCACTACAAGCGCGCGCTCGAAGCCGCCGACAAGGGCGCGGCCTGCCTGCGGATCAACCCGGGCAATATCGGATCGAGCGAGCGCGTGGCCGAGGTCGTCCGCGCCGCCAAGGCCAATGGCTGCGCAATCCGGATCGGTGTGAATGCCGGCAGCCTCGAAAAGGACCTGCTGGAGAAATACGGCGAGCCTTGCCCCGAAGCGCTGATCGAAAGCGCGCTCGATCATATCAAGCTGCTGCAGGACCACGATTTCCACGAATACAAGGTGGCGGTAAAAGCCTCCGACGTGTTCCTCGCGGTCGCGGCCTATCACGGACTCGCCGAAGCAGTGGACTGCCCGCTCCATCTGGGCATCACCGAAGCGGGCGGGCTGATCGGCGGGACGGTCAAATCCTCGATCGGAATCGGATCGCTGCTGTGGGCAGGGATCGGCGACACGATCCGCGTCAGCCTCTCCGCGGAGCCCGAGCAGGAAGTGCGCGTCGGGTTCGAGATGCTGAAAGCACTGGGCCTGCGCACCCGCGGCGTCCGCGTCGTCTCGTGCCCGTCGTGCTCGCGCCAGGGCTTCGACGTGATCCGCACGGTCGAGGCGCTGGAAAAGCGGCTTGAGCACATCAAGACGCCGATGAGCCTTTCGGTTCTCGGCTGCGTCGTCAATGGCCCGGGCGAAGCGCGCGAGACCGACATCGGCATCACCGGCGGCGGCAAGGGCAAGCACATGGTCTACCTGAGCGGGGTGACCGACCATCATGTCGAAGACGAGAGCATGCTCGATCACATCGTCCGGCTGGTGGAAGAGAAAGCCGCGCGGATCGATGCGGGCGAGGACGTCGCGTTCGATCCGCACGCGGCACCGGCGGTGGAAGCGGCAGAGTGAAGCGCCTCGCAACGCTGGCAATGCTGGTCGCGGTGCTGCTGTTGCCGGGCCACGCCTTCGCCGAGACAGTGGCGGGCGTGCCGGACGCGGCACCCTACGATGAAAGCGTAAGCGAAGCGGAACAGGCGCAAGCGCTGGAGCGCACGATCGCCCAGCTTGAACCGGGACAAAAGGTGCTCGCGGTGTTCGGCGCGAACTGGTGCCACGACAGCCGCGCGCTCGCCGGATGGCTCACCAGCCCCGGGTTCGAGCCGTTGCTGCGCGATCGGTTCGAGGTGGTCTTCATCGACATCGGCACGCCGCAGACCGACAAGGGGCGCAATCTCGATCTCGCAGCGCGATACGGCGTGAGCGATATCGAGGGCACGCCCAACCTGCTGGTGATCGACAGCGAGGGCGCACTGGTGAACACGCCCGAAAGCGCGAAGGGGTGGCGCAATGCTGCGAGCCGCAGCGAAGAAGCGATCTACGCCATCATCGAAAGCTATGCGGGCGAAGCGGGCGCGTTGGATGCGACCGCCGCCGACGCCGCTGGGTAACCCGCGAAGACCTTGCTCGAAGTCCTTTTCCTCGCCCTCGCGCTCGCCATGGATGCCTTCGCGGTCGCCCTCACCCAGGGCGCCCGCTTTCGCCCCGCCGCGGGTGGCGGTGCGGCCATCGCGCTCACCTTCGGCGTGTTCCAGGGGGTGATGCCGCTGATTGGGTGGGGCATCGGCGCGCTCGCGATGGCCTATGTCGCGGCAATCGACCACTGGATCGCCTTCGGCCTGCTGACTTTTCTCGGCGCGAGGATGCTGCGCGGCGATGTGGGCGAGGAGGAAGCGGCGCACGTGCTGACCGGGCGTGCGCTGCTGATCGCGGGAGTGGCGACGAGCATCGACGCGCTCGCCGCCGGGGTAACGCTTCCCACGCTCGCGGTCGATCCGCTGTGGGCCGCTCTGGCGATCGGGGTCGTGACCCTGCTGCTCAGCGCGTTCGGCGTGGCGCTGGGCCGGGTCGCGGGCGACCGCTTCGGCGCGTGGGCCGAACGGGCAGGCGGCGTGATCCTGATCGCGCTGGGGTGCAAAATCGTGGTCGACCACATGGGGTGGGCCTGATGCTCCACGTCGTTCACCACGTCGACTACATGGCCCCCCGGCCCGAGCGCGGGACGTTCAAGTTCGACAAGTACTATCTCGTGATGGAAGCGCTGCGGGCAAGCGGTGTGGCGATGACCGAGCATGCGCCCGATCCCTGCCCGCGCGAATGGCTGGAGGCGGTGCATTGCCCCGACTATGTCGAGCAAGTCTTCACCGCACAGGTCCCGCGCCAGAAGGAACGGCGGATCGGCTTTCCGGTTACGCCCCATATCGCCAGCCGGGTGCGGCACACCAATGGCGGCACCTGGCTCGCCGCACAGCTGGCGTTTGCGCATGGCTACGCCGCCAACAGCGCGGCGGGCAGCCACCATGCGCTCTATGATACCGGCGCAGGCTTCTGCGTGTTCAACGACCTTGCGGTGTGCGCCAACCGCCTGATTGCGGAAGGGGACGCGGCGCGCGTGCTGCTCCTCGATTGCGATGTGCACCAGGGCGACGGCACCGCCAGCCTTACCGCCGGGCGCGACGAGATCTTCACGCTCTCGATCCATGCAGAAAAGAACTTCCCTGTCAGGAAGGCCCGCTCCACCCTCGATATCGCGCTGCCCGACGGAACGGGCGACGCGGAATACCTCGCCACTCTCGCTGATCGTCTGCCGCGCCTGCTGGACGATTTCGCACCCGATATCGTGCTTTACCAGGCTGGCGTCGACCCGCACGAGCGCGACAAGCTGGGTCGGCTGTCGCTGAGCGATGCCGGGCTCGAGCGCCGCGATCGGTATGTGGTCGAGACGGTCCGCCAGCGCGGGCTGCCCGTCGCGAGCGCGCTGGGCGGTGGCTATGGCGAGGACCAGCGCGAGGTGGCCGCGCGGCACGCACGTTCGATGATTGCGATGGCCGATGCCAATGCAAGCTCGCAATTCACTCGGGAGGATGCAGGTTGCAGCACCTAGGAACAGGTCGGCGGCTCGGTCTGTCGCATCCTGATACCGTCCCAAAGGCCGTAGGGTGAATCGGCTTCAAGCATCCATTAAGCTGGGTTATAGCATATGCCGGATATGAAACGTCGCGATCTCATCAAGACGGGCCTTGGCACCGGTATTGCGCTGGGTGCATCTGTCAGCCTGCCGACGCGCGTGTTCGCGCAGCCGATGGCAGGCAGCCCGCGCGACCGGGAGCTGTCCAAGATCGCCAAGCGCGAGCTGGACAAGGCGGGCGATGTCATCTGGCGCAAGGACATCGTCGGGATTGCCGATTTCGGGCTCCATTCCGCCGAACGCCGCTTCCACTTCGTCAATCTGGAGCGGCAGGAAGTGAAGAGCTTCCACGTCAGTCACGGCACGGGTTCCGACCCCGAGCATGACGGCTGGCTCAACACCTTCTCCAACGTCGAAGGTTCCAACGCGACCAGCCGCGGCGCTTACGTTACATGGGAATGGTACACCGGCAAGTTCGGCACATCGGTGCGGCTTGGCGGGCTCGACCCGACCAACAACCACGCGCTGCAACGCTATATCGTGATGCACCGCGCGACCTATGCCGAACCTTCGCATGTCGAGCGGTGGGGTCGGCTGGGCCGCTCCAATGGCTGCTTCGCGCTGGGCGAGGAGCAGTTCAAGATCGCGCTGCTGAATCTCTCGGGCGGGCGCCTGCTCTATGCCGAGGCGCTGGGGCTGAAGGAAGACGGCACCCGCGCCTACCCGCCGACGACCATCGTGGGCGAGCCGGAGAACGGCTACCACATCCTGCGCCAGCCCAAACAGAAAACTTTCGAACAGACCAATCCGGGCGTATTCTAGGGCGATGCCCTACAGGCCGCAGTTCGACAGCAGTCATCTATGGCCCCCGATCGCAGCGCTAATTCCGGCGACGGGATGTGCAGCGATATTCGTCGCGCTCTCGGTATTGCCGGCAGCCGTCGTCGAACCTGTGGTCAAAGGCGCAACACCACTGATCCCCGTGCCTCAGTCCTTCGCCGACGTACCGGGTTTTGCGATCACGAGTGCGATGGTGTTGGTCGCAATCGCAGTGTTCGCATTCATCGCGATCGGGTGTGCGCTGGTAGTGGTCGGCGTGCCCATAGCGTGGATGATCGGCAGACACATCCGCCACCCGGCCTCACTCCTGGCCGCCGTGCTGGCAGCGACCCTGGCATTCTGGTTCGGCTTCGGAAGGTCGGGGTCGCTGACCCAGCAGCCGCTCGTGCTGGCGCTGGGCCTCTGGTGCGCGTTGGGATCGGCGATGATCTACCGCTATTTCCTCATCCGCTTTCGGGACGAGTTGGAGGAGGATTGAGCGCCCCTCACGCAATATCGCGCGGATCGTTCACGATCTCGATCACTTCCTCGTCGGTCACCCGGCTGCGATTGGCCTTGCGCGGTGCATCGAACGCGGCGAGCACCGGTGCATCGCGGTCGTAGATGTCTTTGAAGGTCGCCATCTCGCCCTCGATGTTCGTCGCCATCGTGAAATAGGTGATGTAGGCGGGCATCTTGTTGTTGAACTCGACGCGCGTGTATTCGCCGCTCGCCAGCAGTTCGACGCCTTCGTCCGCAGTCAGTCCGGCCTGCAAAATCGCCAGCGTCAGCGCGAGCTCGGTCGCGCGTTCGGTGCGAATGCAGCCGTGGCTGAGCGCCCGGTTCTCCTGTTTGAAGAAGCCGCGCGACGGCGTGTCGTGGAAGAAGATCGCATGCCGGTTGGGCATGTCCAGCTTCATCCGGCCCAGCGCGTTGCCCGGCCCGGGGCCCTGCACCACCGAAACCCAGCCATTGGCACCCTTGGTCGCCGTGTAGCCCTTGGACTTCGCCCAGGCCGGATTGCCGAGGACGCGCGCGCCCAGCCCTTCGCCCTTCACGATCGACTGCGGCACGGTCCAGTTCGGGTTGAGGATCACGCCCTCGACGCTTTCGGCCAGCTGCGGGGTCGCGGTGCGACCGGGCTTACCCACCACGGTACGATAGGTGCGCATGATCTTGTCGTTGACCGTCAGGCGCAGCTGATATTCGGGCACGTTGGTGATCAGGTACTGGTGCCCCAGATCGCGGGGCAGCCAGCGCCAGCGGTCCATGTTGGCCTGCACCAGCTTGTAGCGCTTGGTACCCGGCGTCGCCTTGGCCAGCTCCGCCTTGAGCGCTTCGTAATCGGGATGCAGCGGCGCAACGCCCTGCAGCGTGCCCATGATGTCGTCGCTCGCCAGTGCCTGCTTCAGCATCGTACCGCTGCGATAGCGGTCCGCATCCGGGTCCATCACGAACCACTGCGTGCGATTATCCATCGGCGTGCGGCCATCACGCATGTCTTCCACCAGCCACACGAAGCGGCGGCTGGCTTCCTGATCGAGCAGCTGCCCCGCACCGGCGGAGATGGCATTGCGCAGCCCGGCAAGGTCGTAGTCGGCGGGGATGAGTCCTTCGGCATCAATGCCCTGAATAACCTCGGCCAGCGCCTCGGCCTGTGCGACGGTCCATTGCTGAACGGTCGGATCGATCTGCTGGACGACCGGATTGCTCGACATTTCGACCGGCCCCGTCGCGGTGCTGGTGCTCACCGCATCGTCGGGCTCGGGCACATCTTCCTGCTCGTCGGGCAACAGGTTCGTCGGTGCCTGCTGCGCGACCAGTGCCGCTGGGAGCGCGAGCCCGGTACCGGCGAGGAGAAGGAACGGAAGTGCAAGCTTTTTCATGGTGATCGGGTGACCCTGTACATCAAATCCGTCGCTGATCGCAGCGACAGGCCGTGGCGAGAACTCTCGCCAAAATCGGCGCAATCTTCAAGCCTTACGGCTTTACCAAGCATGAATTTACCAGCCATCTGCGGCAGAAGAGTGACGCACCTATCGTGCTGGGCTAGTCGCCATCGCCATGCCGCGCCTCGTCCTTTCGACCCCGTTTCTGGCCCCGTTCGCGATGGCGCTGGCCGGTGTCGCGATGCTATCGGCGATGGACGCCTTCATGAAAGGCGCCGCGCTGGCGATCGGTGCCTTTTCCGCCGCACTGCTCCGCGCCGCGATCGCTACCGGGATCGCCGCGCCGCTGTGGCTCGCCCACCGCAAGCACTGGCCCGACCGAGCGACGCTGAAGCTCCACCTGCTGCGCGGTCTGTGCTCGGCCTTCATGGGCCTCACCTTCTTCTATGCGCTGACAAAGCTGCCTATCGCGGAGACCATCGCGATCTCCTTCGTCGCTCCGCTGATCGCGCTGTATCTCGCGGCGATCCTGCTGGGCGAGCAGGTGACGCGGCGCGCCGTCATCGCCTCGCTCGTCAGTTTCGCAGGGGCGCTGGTCATCGTGGGAGCGCGGCTTGGGCAAGGCGAGATGGATGGCGATGCGATGATCGGCTTCGCGTCGATCCTCGTTTCGACCGTGCTTTATGCACTCAACTTCATCATCATCCGCCAGCAGTCGCAGCGGGCCGGACCACTCGAGGTCGCAGCCTTCCATGGCGGGGTTTCGACGGTGGTGCTGGGCCTCGCTGCGCCATGGTTCTTCGTGGCACCGCCTGCCGCTATCCAGCCGAACCTGCTGATGGCAGGCGTGCTCACGGTGGGCGGCTCGATGGCGATCGCCTGGGCCTATGCCCGGGCGCAAGCTCAGGCGCTGCTCCCGGTCGAATATTCCGGCTTCGTATGGGCGGCGCTGCTGGGCTGGCTGTTCTTCGCGGAAGGCGTGGGCATCGGGACGCTGGCGGGCGTCACGTTGATCGTGATCGGCACGTGGATCGCCGCTACGAAAGGGCGCGCACCCGCCCGCGCGGCAGGCGGCGCCGAAACCGGCGCGCCATGACAGCCCGCAGAAAAGCTTGATTTTCGCGCCGCCACACGCCAAGCGCGGCACATCTTCGCGACCCGCCCGTTAGACAGGTGACAGGACGCACGACATCAAAGAACAGAAAGGACCGCCTCCCACATGACCCAGGTCGGCAAGGACACCCTCGGCACCCGCAGCACCCTCACCGTAGAAGGCAAGGATTACGCCTATTATTCGCTCGCCAAGGCGGCAGAGCAGATCGGCGATGTTTCCCGCCTCCCGTTCAGCCTCAAGGTGCTGCTGGAGAACATGCTCCGGTTCGAGGATGGCGGCCATACGGTCTCGGTCGAGAATGCGAAGGAAATCGCGGATCGGGTCAACAACCCCGTCACCGGCGGCGAGATTCAGTATCGCCCCGCGCGCGTGCTGCTGCAGGATTTCACCGGCGTTCCCTGCGTGGTCGACCTCGCCGCGATGCGCGACGCGATCAAGGCGCTGGGCGGCGACACCCAGAAGATCAATCCGCAGGTCCCCGTGAACCTCGTCATCGACCACTCGGTGATGGTCGACGAATTCGGCCATCCCAAGGCGATGGAAGCGAACATGGAACTCGAATACGCCCGCAATGCGGAGCGTTACGACTTCCTCAAGTGGGGCTCCAAGAGCTTCGAGAACTTCTCCGCCGTGCCTCCGGGCACCGGCATCTGCCACCAGGTGAACCTCGAATATATCGCGCGCTGCACGTGGTCGAGCGAAGGACCGGACGGCCAGATGGTCGCCTATCCCGATACCTGCGTCGGTACCGATAGCCACACCACGATGGTCAACGGCCTCGGCGTGCTCGGCTGGGGCGTTGGCGGGATCGAAGCCGAAGCTGCCATGCTCGGCCAGCCGATCTCGATGCTGATCCCCGAAGTGGTCGGCTTCAAGTTCACCGGCAAGCTGGCCGAAGGCGTCACTGCGACCGACCTTGTGCTCACGGCCACGCAGATGCTGCGCGCCCACGGCGTGGTCGGCAAGTTCGTCGAATATTACGGCCCGGGCCTCGAATCGCTCAGCCTCGCGGACCGTGCGACGCTGTCCAATATGTCGCCCGAATACGGCGCGACCTGTGGCTTCTTCGGCATCGACGACAAGACGCTCGAATACCTGCGCCTCACGGGCCGGGACGAGCACGAGATTGCGCTCGCCGAAGCATACGCCAAGGAGCAGGGCCTGTGGGTCCACCCCGATGTGGAGCCGGTGTTCTCCAGCACGATCGAGCTCGACCTGTCGAAGGTCGTGCCGAGCCTCGCCGGACCCAAGCGCCCGCAGGACAAGGTTGCGCTTCCCGAAGTGGACGAGCTGTTCAATCGCGACCTCAAGGAAATCTATGGCAAGTCCGAACCGCACCGCGTCGATGTCGAGAACACCCACCACGATGTGGGCGACGGCGACGTGGTCATCGCGGCGATCACCAGCTGCACGAACACCTCCAACCCGGATGTGCTGATCGCCGCCGGGCTGGTTGCCAAAAAGGCGCGCGAGAAGGGCCTCAAGCCCAAGCCTTGGGTCAAGACCTCACTCGCTCCCGGGTCGCAGGTGGTCACCGACTACCTCGAAAAGTCCGGCCTGCAGGACGACCTCGACGCGATGGGCTTCGATCTGGTCGGCTATGGCTGCACGACCTGCATCGGCAACTCGGGCCCCCTCGCCCCGCCGATCAGCAAGGCGATCAACAGCAACGACATCGTTGCCGCCTCGGTGCTCTCGGGTAACCGCAACTTCGAAGGCCGCGTGTCGCCCGATGTGCGCGCGAACTTCCTCGCCTCGCCGCCGCTGGTGGTCGCCTACGCGATCAAGGGCACGGTGACGCAGGACATCATCGACACTCCGCTTGGTGAAGACCAGCACGGCAAGCCGGTGATGCTGGCGGACGTCTGGCCGACCAACCAGGAAGTCGCGGACCTGCGCGCAGCCAATGTCAGCCGCGACATGTTCGTCGAGCGCTACGCCAACGTCTATGACGGTGACGAGCACTGGCGCGCGATCACGGTCGAAGCGTCGGACACCTACCGGTGGAACCCCGGCAGCACCTATATCGCCAGCCCGCCGTTCTTCGACGGGATGAAGATGGACCCCGAACCGGTGGCGGACATCGCCGATGCCAAACCGCTGGCGATCCTGGGCGACTCGGTCACCACCGACCACATCAGCCCCGCAGGCTCGATCAAGGAAGACTCGCCCGCGGGCGAATACCTGAAGAGCCACCAGGTCGCGAAGGCGGACTTCAACTCCTACGGCTCGCGCCGCGGCAACCATGACGTGATGATGCGCGGCACCTTCGCCAATATCCGCATCAAGAACGAAATGGTTCCGGGTGTCGAGGGTGGCTATACCACCTACAAAGGCGAACAGATGCCGATCTACGACGCAGCGATGCGTCACAAGGAAGACGGCACCCCGCTGGTGGTGATCGGCGGCAAGGAATACGGCACCGGCTCCAGCCGCGACTGGGCGGCCAAGGGCACCATCCTGCTGGGCGTGCGCGCCGTGATCGTCGAAAGCTACGAGCGGATCCATCGCTCCAACCTCGTCGGGATGGGCGTGCTGCCACTGCAGTTCAAGGATGGCGACACGCGTGAGACGCTGGGCCTTGCGGCCACCGACAGCTTCACCATTCGCGGCCTTGCCGACCTGAAGCCCGCGCAGGACGTGACGGTCGATGTGACCCACGAAGACGGCAGCACGTTCAGCTTCACGGCGAAGTGCCGCATCGATACCGAGAACGAGCTGGACTACTACCGCAACGGCGGCATCCTCCAGTATGTGATCCGCAAGCTGGCGAGCTAAAGGCTCACCCGCACCGGAAAAAACGGGGCTCGGTCAGCGATGGCCGGGCCCCTTTTTTGTGTTTGGAATCGAAAGGGCGGAGGCTGCTCCTGGCAAGCGGCCTCCGCCCAAGTCGCAGCGCCTTGCAGCGCCGAACTGTCAGATCGGGATCGACGCGAAACGGCGATCAGTCGTCACTCTTCGATGCCCACTTGCGGCGGGTGATGATCGCCAGCGCGGCCGCGCCGAACAGCAGGCCGACCGGCGGTGCCGGAACCGGCGTTCCGCTGGTTCCCCCGCCCGTCGTACCGCTGGTGCTGGTGTACCCCGTGCTGCCGGGGTGACCTGTGGAGCTGACATCGCCGGAAGACGAGCTCGAGACGTCGCCCGAGCTGCTGCTCGAGACGTCGCCCGACGAGGAGCTCGAAACGTCGCCCGAGCTGCTGCTCGAGACGTCGCCCGAAGACGAACTGGAAACATCACCCGAGCTGCTGCTCGAGACGTCGCCCGAAGACGAGCTCGACACATCGCCAGAGGACGAAGTCGACGAGCTGCTTGAAACATCGCCCGAAGACGAGGTCGACGAACTGCTCGATACGTCACCCGAGGTGGAGCTGCTGCTCGAGACATCGCCCGAACTGGTGGTGGTCGAGGTCAGCCCGCCCGTGGACGTCGAAGTCGAGGTAGAACCGCCCGAGGTCGACGTGGACGTCGATCCGCCCGAAGTCGAAGTGGTGCTGCCGACGTCGATGTCGATGTCGATCCCGCCCGAAGACGAGATATCGCCGCTGGACCCAACGCCTGACGTCGTCGTGCTGATCGCAATATTGCCGCCACTGCCGCCGCCGCCGAAGAAGCCGCCGAAGAAGCCGCCGCCGAAACCGCCGCCGCCGCTGCCGCCGATCACGGTGGTGCCGCCACCCTGGCCGCCGCTGCCACCCGCGAAACCGCCGCCATAACCGCCAATCTGCGCAGCCGCAGGCGCGACCGCAACGACCGTGCGCGATGCGCCATCACCGAACTGTGCGCAGGCTTCCGCCGCAGCGCGCAGGTCCGCGTCGTCGTGCGAGATGCGCGCGGTGCCGGAACGTGCATCGTAGACAATCTGTTCGTCCGCGCCGACGCCAGCATAGCCGCCTGCCATGCCCGCGGGGACGCATTCGACGGTGCGCTTGACCACCCGGCGCTTGCGCAGCGTGGTGCGCGGCACCTCGCGCTCGACCACGCGGTCTTCCTTGATGTAGCGGAGCGCAGGTGCCTCGGCGGTCTGCGACACTTCTTTGACGGACTTGCCGCCGCTGTATGCGGCCTGCTCTTCAGCAACGTGGAGCGCTCCGCCCGCAACGAGGGCAGTGCCCGCGGCGGTCGCGGAGAGTTTTGCGAGGGCAATCTTGATCGACATAGGTCGGGCTCTTTAGTTCAGGAGCGCTTTATAAACCGTTGCCATCGGCGGTTCCGACGGAAGGCTTGCATTGCGCCTATGTGACTTAGAGCCCCTCGCGGCAGCCTTCTGCAACGCGATTAACCATGAAAAAGCATTGCTTTGCGAAGATCTTGCCGGCCGGGGGCTGCAACCCTGCCCACGTGTCCCACGCTGGCACCCTGCCTCGCGAAGAAGTTATGCTTCGGTCAGGGTTTGCCGCCGAACAGGTCGGGCGATTGCCCCTTCTGGCCATCGGCGACGGGCGATTCGAGCCCCAGATGCCGCCAGCCGCCCGCATTGAGGCACCGCCCGCGCGCGGTCCGCGCCACCAGCCCGAGTTGGATCAGGAACGGCTCGACCACATCCTCCAGCGTGTCGCGCGGCTCGGCGAGGCCCGCCGCCAGCGTCTCGATCCCCACGGGGCCACCGCCATAGGTTTGGGCGATCATGGTGAGGTAGCGGCGATCCATCGCGTCGAGCCCCAGCGAATCGACCTCCAGCTTGGTCAGCGCGCTGTCGGCGACCTGCGCGGTGATGCTCGGCGCGTTGTCGACACTGGCGAAGTCGCGCACGCGGCGCAGCAGCCGCCCGGCGACACGCGGCGTACCACGCGAACGCCGCGCGATCTCGCGCGCGCCATCGGGCTCGATGCTCAGCCCCAGCTTGTTCGCGCCGCGCGTCACCACCCGCTCCAGCTCCTCGTGCGTGTAGAAGTTCAGCCGCACCGGAATGCCGAAGCGATCGCGCAAGGGCGTGGTCAGCAGGCCCTGCCGCGTGGTCGCGCCGATCAGCGTGAACGGCGGCAGGTCGATCCGGACGGATCGCGCCGAGGGCCCCTCGCCGATCATCAGGTCGAGCGCGCGGTCCTCCATCGCGGGGTAGAGCACTTCCTCGACCACCGGATTAAGGCGGTGGATCTCATCGATGAACAGCACGTCGTGCGGTTCGAGATTGGTCAGCAGCGCGGCAAGGTCGCCCGCCTTGGCGATGACCGGCCCGCTGGTGGAGCGGAACCCCGCCCCCAGCTCGCGCGCGACGATCTGCGCCAGCGTGGTCTTGCCCAGCCCCGGCGGCCCGAAGAACAGCGTATGATCCATCGCCTCGCCGCGGCGTTTGGCGGCGGCGATGAACACGCCGAGGTTCTCGCGCGCAGCCTCCTGCCCGATGAACTCGGTAAGGCTCTTGGGCCGCAGCGCCGCGTCCGGGTCGTCCGGCAGGCGTTCGGGGGTGTGGAGGGGTTGGTCGGTCATAGTACTAAGTCGTCACCCTGAACTTGTTTCAGGGTCCAGCCAACGGCAGTCTCCAACTCATGCCGACCGAGAAGCAACCTTGCGTCTACATTCTCGCGAGCAAGCCCTTCGGCACGCTCTACATCGGCGTCACGTCCGATCTGGTCGCGCGGCTGTGGCAGCACCGCGAAGGCGCGGTCGAGGGGTTTAGCAAGCGCTACGCCGTACATCGGCTGGTCCACTTCGAGCTGTTCGAGACGATGGAATCCGCAATCAAGCGCGAGAAGCAGCTCAAGAACTGGCACCGCGACTGGAAGCTCAACCTGATTACTCGCGAGAACCCGGACTGGCGCGACCTCGCGGTCGGATTGGGCTTCGAGCCGCTCGGATCGCGCGAAAGGCAAACTGGACCCTGAAACGAGTTCAGGGTGACGAGTAACGAAGCGGAGCTCAAACCAGATTCACCTTATTATTCCGCCGAGCAAGGGGCAGGATATGGTCGCGGCTAAGTGGAGCCAGTTCGAGCGCTCCAGCCGCTGCCGGATCGACCCATTGAGCTTCCGCTATCTCCGCTGCGATCGAGATAGCTCCAATCGTACGAACCTCGAAAATCTCGGCGTGAACATCCGTGTCCGGCTCGTTCGCGGCGGGCGCGACGGCATGTCCGATAGGAATAAGCGCGTCAGGAGCGACTACCATCGACAACTCCTCCGCCAATTCCCGGCACAACGCATCCGCCGCGTGTTCGCCGTCTTCGATCTTCCCTCCGGGTTGCATGAATGCGCTGGTGCCCTGCTTGCGGACGAGCAGGACATGCCCGTCCTCATCGCGGATGATCGCGACCGCAATCCGCAGGATGTTGCTCGCGCCCATCAAAACGGGTTCACCGTGTAGCCCTGCTGCTGGAGCAGCGCGTGGGCGGTCATGGCGGAGAGGGCGAGTTCCACTCCGGGGAGCAGCTCGGACTTTGCCACGCCCTGCCCCGCCGCGCTCTGGCCGCAGACGATGAAGCGCACGCCCTGGTCGATCATTGCGCGCACCGCCGCGCCTGACGGGTTCGCCTCGCCGCGATCGCGCGCGGCCCAGGCGGCGTCGGTCAGCAGGTCGAACACCGCCGCGCCATGCACGACCACCGCTGCGCGGTTCTCCATCGGCGCCACCCCGGCGCGCGCGTGCATGTTGATGAGGCGCGCCGCGCTCTCGAAGCCGCGGTTGAGCTGGCCATCCTGAGCAGCGCGCGAAACGTCGAACGCGACGTGGAAGCTCGCACCCTCGGGAATGGCGAAGTCGGCATCGGGCACGTCGGCGACCGGGCCGAAGTCCTCGAACACCGGGCCGTAGGAGACCTCCTGCGCCGCCGCAGGCGCGCCGATTGCCAGCGCCGCAGCCGTCAGCAGTGCCACTCTCATACCCATCTCCTTCACCCCGCCGCCTTCTTGAGCGCGACGCGGATCAGCTCGCCCTCACTTGCGCCCTCGCCCAGTTCGCCTGCCGCCTCGGCCACGGCCTTCGCCGCAATCGCAGGCTTGAAGCCGAGATTCTCCAGCGCAGAGACCGCGTCGGCGCTCGTCCCGCCCTTGGGAGCGGCCACCGGCACCCCGCCCGGAGCCACAGTGAGCGCGCCTGCCTTGTCCTGCAACTCGTTGACGATCCGGCCCGCCAGTTTGGGGCCCACGCCGTTCGCCCGAGCGACCATCGCCGCATCGCCGCCAGCACAGGCCGCCTGCACCTCGCCCGCCGACAGCACGGAGAGGATCGCCAGCGCCACCTTGCTGCCCACGCCCTGCACGCTGGTGAGCAGCCGGAACCAGTCGCGCTCCGCCGCTTCGGCGAACCCGAGCAGCCGCATGTCGTTCTCGCTCACCTGCAGGTCGGTGAACAGCCGCGCCTCGCCGCCTTCCGATCCCAGCGCGTCGAGCGTGCGGGTCGAGCAGTGGACGAGGTAGCCCACCCCGCCCACGTCGATCACCGCCCAGTCGGGGCCGGTCGCGTCGAGCACTCCTGTGAGCTTTGCAATCATGGTTTGTTCTTGCCCGAGTCGAACGCGCATTGCCAGCGCAGTGCGCAGGTTTTGCCAATCCGGAAGCGCGCCTGACACACCTGACACAGTGTCCAGGGGAGGAAATCCGCTCGATCAATGGGCGGCGTTCAATCGCGTGGAGCGATCACTCGCGCGGATGCCGCTGAACCGACGATGGCAAAGAGCACCCGGCACGCTACTGCGCCCCTGCGGAGTAGGAAAACGCGCTCGCCCGGCGCGGGGCGTGGACAGCACCGGGCTGTTGAGGCAACGCTTTACGCCATGAGCTGGAACACATTCGGGCGGGTCTTCCGCTTCACCACCTGGGGGGAAAGCCACGGGCCTGCGATCGGCGCGGTCGTCGACGGGTGCCCGCCGGGCATTGCTTTGAGCGAGGACGACATCCAGCCGTGGCTCGACAAGCGCAAGCCGGGGCAGAGCAAGTTCACCACCCAGCGGCGCGAGCCCGATGCGGTGCGGATTCTATCGGGCGTGTTCGAGGGCCAAGACGGAAAACAGCGCACCACCGGCACGCCCATCAGCCTGATGATCGAGAACGTCGATCAACGCTCGAAAGACTATTCCAACGTCGCGCAGGCCTATCGTCCCGGCCACGCCGACTACACCTACGACGCGAAGTACGGCTTTCGCGACTATCGCGGCGGCGGCCGGTCGAGCGCGCGCGAGACCGCGATGCGCGTCGCGGCGGGTGCGGTGGCGCGGCTGGTCGTCCCCCAAGTGAGCATCCTCGCCTATGTGGCGGAGATCGGCGGCGACCGGATCGACCCGGCCAAGTTCGATGCCGACCAGATCGGGCAAAACCCCTTCTGGTGCCCCGACGCCGACGCCGCGGCGCGCTGGGAAACGCTGGTCGACGAGGCACGCAAGGCAGGCTCCTCGCTCGGCGCGGTGGTCGAATGCGTGGCGACCGGCGTGCCCGCAGGCTGGGGCGCGCCGCTCTACGCCAAGCTCGACAGCGAGCTGGCGGCGGCGATGATGAGCATCAATGCGGTCAAGGGCGTCGAGATCGGCGACGGCTTCGACGCCGCGCGCCTCTCGGGCGAACAGAACGCCGACCCGATGCGGCCCTCGACGGACGGCGAGGCGCCCGAGTTCACTGCCAACCACGCGGGCGGCATCGCGGGCGGCATCGCCACCGGCCAGTCGGTCACCTGCCGCGTGGCGTTCAAGCCGACCAGCTCGATCCTGACCCCGGTCGACACGATCACGCGCCCAGATGAGACAGGAAAATCCGAGGCAACCCGGATCAGCACCAAGGGCCGCCACGATCCCTGCGTCGGCATTCGCGGCGTGCCGGTGGTCGAGGCAATGATGGCCTGCGTGCTGGCGGATCAGGCGCTGCTTCATCGGGCGCAGTGCGGGTAGGGAGTGGGCCGCCAGCGATCCGGCCGAGGCGCGTTGGGTGCGTAATGGCTTTCGATACCCGCCAAACTATTACCGGGTCCGGCCAGGGTCTGTTCGAGTTACCGATAAAGCATGTCAGCGATGGTGCGTCTGCCGGGTGGCGAATCCGCCTTGGGCAGCGCAAACTTCTATCCGGAGGAGCGTGCGGTAAGGTCGGTCAAGGCACCTGCGTTCCAGATCGATGTTGCGCCCGTCACTAATCGCGAATTCGCCGCTTTCGTGAAGGCGTCCGGACACAGAACTGTCGCCGAAACGCCGCTCGATCCCGCATACTACCCTGGCGCCGACATGGAGAGCCTGCAAGCCGGGTCCATGGTGTTTACAGCTCGGGCGCGCCGTTCATGGCGGTCTTCAACTCGATGATTACCGACGCATCGCGGCTGTTTGGCGAAACCGGCGGTGCCGTATCTCCGGACGATGTGCGGGTGCCTTCATACCTGCCCGACACGCCCGAAGTGCGGCAGGACTTCGCCAGCTATTACAACCTAATGGAGAAGATGGACGATTTCGTGGGCGGCCATCTGCGCGAGCTGGAACAGGCCGGTCTCGCCGACGACACGATCGTCTTCTATTATTCCGATAATGGCGGCTGCCTCCCATGATCGAAGCGCTACTGTTACGAGGAGGGGCACCGCGTCGCGATGGTTGTGCGCGTGCCGGAGAAATGGCGACACCTGGCCCCGGTGCCTTCCGGCAGCGAGATCGCCGCGCCTGTATCATTCATCGATTTCGTGCCGACGCTGCTTTCCCTGGTGGGCGAGGAACAACCGCACGAAATGCCGGGCACGCCGTTTCTGGGGCGCAATATCGCCGATCCGAAAGTCTATGCCTTTGGCATGCGCAACCGGATGGACGAGCGTTACGATTTCATTCGGACGGTCACGGACGGACGCTATCGCTACATCCGCAACTACATGCCGCACCGGCCGCTGAGGCAGGTCGTCGCGTTTCCGTGGATGCTGCAAAGCTACCAGTCATGGCACTCGCAGCACCTTGCGGGGCTCTGTCGCCCGTGCAGGCGCGGTTCTTCCAGCCCAAGCCCTTCGAGGAGTTCTACGACCTTGAGGCCGATCCCGACGAGGTGAACAACATCGCGGACGAGCCTGACGAGGGCGCCGCGGTCCTTTCTGCCATGCGCCGCGCGCTGGACGATCACCTGTTGGCGATCAACGATAACGGCTTCATTCCGAAAGGATGCGCGCTGGAAGGCTATCTCGCCAGCAGGCAACCGGGAAGGTACCCGCTTGGGCAGGTGATCGCGGTCGCGGAGCGCGCTGCCTCTGGACGGGAGGGGGAGGTCCCCGACCTCGTGCGCGATCTGGGTTCAGACAACGAGGTCATCCGTTACTGGGCGGCTACCGGTTTGCTGATCCGCGCCAGCGACGCTGCATCTGCGGTTGGGGCCATGCTGGATGCACTTGAGGCTGAAAGCACCCCCCAGGTTCGCGTTGTCCTGACAGAAGGGCTGGCTCATGTCGGACATACAGATTTGGGAGTAGCAGAGCTGGCCAGCCTGCTATCCGACGACCAGCCCGAAATGGTGCGCCTGCAGGCGCTCAACGCCCTCACCTGGCTTGACGATCCCTCGCCCGCAATGCCGATGGTAGAGCGGCTGGTCGACGATCGCGGCTACCTGGGCCGCGCGGCCACCTATCTTGCTCGCGTGCAGGACGAGACCTTTGATCCGTCCGCGTCGCTGCTGCCGCCGTGGAATGGCTAGACTGGCAGCGAGAGGTCGAAGACCGGCAAATGACAAGCGATCAGACGGTCGTGTCGGAGCAAGTGCCCCGGTTTGTCAGCGTCCCGATACCGGCTGTCGGGCCGCCTCGAATTCCGACACCCCCGTGGGTTTGGAAATGCGGTGAACAGAGCGACCTGATCGCCTGGCGAAGTCGCCTGCGGTCCAGTCGGAGCGCTTTCTTTCGAAATAGCTATCCGCCCGCCGTGAAGGATGCCCCAGGAGATAACCCTGCAGGCAATTTACCCCCATACCGATCAGGGTATCGAGCTGGGCGTCCGTCTCGACACCTTCCGCCACGACATCAAGCTCGAGCCGGTTTGCGATCATGATGATACTCTCGATCACCGCGCGACCGTTGCCATCCAAGTCGGCGACGAAGGACTGGTCGATCTTCACCGCATTGACCGGCAGGTTTTGCAGACGCGAAAGGGATGAATAGCCAGTGCCGAAATCGTCGATCGCGATGAAAACGCCCAATGCGCGCAAGCTGGAGATCGTCTGTTTGATGATCGCCGGGTGATCGTTTTCGAACAGCGACTCGGTCACTTCGATTTCGAGACGGCCCGGGGGAAGCTTCGCACGGGCCAGGATGCGCATGACCTTCAGGGCGAAGGTGTCGTCGCGCAACTGCTTGACCGATACATTGACGGCAACCTTGGGCGCATGATCGCTGCAGGGCCATGTCGCCGCTTCAAAGCAGGCCTTCTCCAGCACGAGATCGCCAAGCGCATTGATCCGGTCCGTGGTTTCCGCCAGTTCGATGAACTCTGCAGGATTGATCTTGCCCAAGGTGGGATGCTGCCAGCGGGCCAGAGCCTCGAATGCGTGGATCCGCCCTGTCGAAGAATCCACGATCGGCTGATATTCGAGGAACAGGTCTCCGTTTTCGATAGCCGCCCCGAGCGCCCGGCCGAGATCGAACCGACGTCGCTGGACCAGGCTCAGCGTCTCGGAATATTCGAGGCTTGCGCCGCGCCCGTTGCGCTTGACCTCTGCCATGGCGAGATCCGCCGCCAGGATCAGGGCGCGGTGATCGCTTGCATCGGTGGGGTAGAACGATACGCCGACCGATAGCCCGATACTCATCGCATGATCGTCGATCAGGAAAGGCCGGCTGATGCCCTCGATCAAACGGGTGGCAACATCCCGGGCAGTGGCTCTGACATTCGCGTTCTGTGGCAGGACCATCACGAATTCGTCGCCACCCCAGCGCGCCAGCACCGCACCCTCGGGCACGCAGGCCGTCATTCGCTGCGAGGCGACTTTCAGCACCTGGTCGCCGACGGAGTGGCCCATCGCGTCGTTGATATGCTTGAATCGGTCGAGGTCCAGGAACAGCGCCGATGCTTCGCGCGGGTCGTCCGGATCGAGGTTACGCTTCATCCACTCGATCAGGCCGCGCCGGTTTGCCAGCCCGGTCAGGTCGTCGCTGTTCGCGGCATTCGCCAGTTGCCTGGTGCGCCTGGCGACCGTGTCTTCCAGGCCCGCATTGACCGATTGCAGTTCCTCGACCAGCCGCCGGTTTTCGACCGAGAGTTCCAGCGCCCTGCGCGTAACCTTGTGATTGCGATCGTGGACCACCAGCATGACGGCCAGAAAGACGAGGCCGAGCGCCATCAGTACCGTGCCGTCCTCAAAGCCCCGGAACATGAGGATCGACGCTGGGCCCAGCATGATCGCGATATAAGTCCGTCCCTCGCGCAACAGGGCGGCCATGATGCCCGTCCCGCCGGCCGCCAGTGCGGAGAAGATTATCGCCAGCGTATAGATCGACGCAACGGAATCATGCCCTACCAATGATATCGGAGCCAGCCACAGCGCCGCCGAAGCATATAGTCCGATTGCATAGGTCCGGCGGTAATAGCCGACCGTAGCCATTTCGGCTCGCTGAATTTTTGCATCCGACACGCCGCGGCTGAGTGCAAACCGGACGAGGTTGAGAAAAACCACCCCGACAAACCAGAACCAGATCCACGTGTATCCGGCCCCGCTCAGCACCACCGACGCACCGAGCGATGCGACCACACTCATGACGAGCAAGGTAGGAAGGTTGCCATAGGCGATCGACAAGAGACCGCGCTCGACCTCGACCGGGTTTGGCTTCGACATCTCTAATTCCTTCCGCAGGAACCGTAATCGAAATCGGCCTTGCGATTGGTTAAAGGCAGAGCGGGTATTTTGAGCCCTAATCAAGGTGTTAGCCCAAATTCGGATATCGAACGCACAGCGTTAGGTATTACCCCCAGGGTCGGTCCATGCCTGGCAGAGGCACGAATGCATCGCGCAAACGGCGTTCTGGGCCGGATATGCCAAGGGGGGAATAGAGCAGATTCCATGGTTCAACCGGCGAGTGTCCAGTTACATTATAGCGCAAATGTGGCCCGGACATTCCGCTCTCGGCCGATTTCTGCTTCACGACCCCGACAGGGCGAACCGGAGGTGTTCCGGTTGAGACAAACCTGCGCAGCGCACGGTAAAATCGCCTTGCACCCCCGCGCAGGAAAGTTCCAACAATTTCATCGATAATTCCGATTGGTGCCATCGCCACAAATCGCTTTTGTGCGTCGCAGCAGCCCCTATCTAGGCTCCGAGTTTCAACCCTGACAGGAGACACGCAATGGGTATCATCGGAAGCCAGATCAAACCGTTCAAAGCCACCGCATTCCAGGCCGGCAAGGACTTCTTCGAAGTCACCGACGAGGATGTGAAGGGCAATTGGGCGGTCTTCTTCTTCTACCCGGCCGACTTCACCTTCGTGTGCCCGACCGAGCTCGAGAATCTTGGCGAGCAGTACGACATGCTCCAGAAGATGGGCGTGGAAGTCTATGCCGTCAGCACCGACACGCATTTCAGCCATAAGGCATGGCACGACACGTCCGAAAAGATCGGCAAGCTGAAGTTCCCGTTCCTCGGCGACCAGCTGCACACCCTCTCCAAGAACTTCGACGTTCTGCGTGAGGAAATGGGTCTTGCCGACCGTGCGACCTTCGTGGTCGATCCCGACGGCGTGATCCAGATCATGGAACAGACCTGCGAAGGCGTGGGCCGCAATGCCAACGAACTCGCCCGCAAGATCAAGGCGGCGCAGTACGTCCGCAACAACCCCGGCCAGGTCTGCCCGGCTGCGTGGGAAGAAGACAGCGACACGCTGACGCCTTCGCTCGACCTCGTGGGCAAGCTCTAAGCGATACTACCGGAGGCTCGGCACAGGCCGGGCCTCCACTCCCCCGCTCGATAGGGGCATCATGACGAAACGATCCATCTTCCAACGCATCGCACGACCGATGCGTTCGACGATGGATTGCCGGGCCGGATGAAACGGCACGCAATCACCAAACAGGATGGAGTTTCCCCATGCTCGACGCTCAGATGACGCAGCAACTTAAGCAATATCTCGAAAACCTGCGCGAGCCGGTAGAGCTTGTCGCATCGCTGGGTGACGACGAGACCTCGGCCAGGACGCGCGAGCTGCTCGAAGAGATCGCCGCGCTGCACGACCTCGTTTCGGTCGATTTCGATGGCGACCACGAGCGCAAGCCCAGCTTCATCATCCGCCGCGGCAGCGATGCCGAAAAGTGGGTCCGCTTTGCGGGTCTGCCGATGGGTCACGAGTTCACCTCGCTCGTCCTCGCGCTGCTGTGGGCGGGCGGGCATCCCCCGAAGGTCGATGCCGATGTGCTCGAGGATATCCGCCGGATCGAGACCGATCTGGAGTTCGAGATGTTCTTCTCGCTCTCGTGCCACAACTGCCCCGATGTCGTTCAGGCGCTCACCCTGATGGCGCTGGAGAATTCCCGCATCACCGCCACGCTGATCGAAGGCGGCGCCTATAAGGACGAGGTCGAGGCGCGCGACATCATGGCCGTGCCCGCGACCTTCCTGAACGGGGAGAGCTTCTACAACGGCAAGATCGAGCTGCCGCAGATCCTCGAACGGCTCGACACCGGATCGGGCGCGAAGGCAGCGGCCAAGCTGAACGAGCGCGAGCCTTACGAAGTGCTGATTATCGGCAGCGGCCCTGCGGGCGTCGCCGCGTCGGTCTATACCGCGCGCAAGGGCTTCCGCACGGGCATTACGGGCGAACGCTTCGGCGGACAGCTGCAGGACACGCTCGGAATCGAGAACCTGCCGGGCACCGCCTATACCGAAGGCCCCAAGCTTTCCGCCGACCTCGACGAGCAGGTGAAGGCCAACGAGATCGACAAGATCGACCTCGTCCAGGCCGAGGAGCTGATCCCGGCGAAGCAGGAAGGCGGGATGCACAAGGTCCGCTTCGCCAATGGCGGCGAGTTGTCGGCCCGTGCGATCGTGCTTGCCACCGGGGCACGCTGGCGCAATCTGGGCGTGCCGGGAGAGCAAGACTATCGCAACAAGGGCGTGGCCTACTGCCCGCACTGCGACGGGCCTTTGTTCAAGGGCAAGCGGATCGCGGTGATCGGCGGCGGCAATTCGGGCGTCGAAGCGGCGATCGACCTCGCCAAGATCGTCGACCACGTGACCCTGATCGAATTCGACACCCAGCTGCGCGCCGATGCGGTGCTGGTGAACAAGCTCGAGAGCCTCGACAATGTCGAGATCATCACCAACGGCCAGACGACCGAGATCACCGGCGACGGCAGCCGCGTGAACGGGTTGATCGTGAAGGACCGCGACAGCGGCGAAGAACGCACGATCGAACTCGCGGGCGTGTTCGTCCAGATCGGACTCGTCCCCAACACCGAATGGCTGAAGGACTCCGGGCTCGAACTCTCGAAGCACGGCGAAATCGTCACCGACGAGCGCGGCACGACCAACCTGCCCGGCATCTTCGGCGCAGGCGACGCCACGACAGTTCCTTACAAGCAGATCGTGGTGGCGATGGGCCAGGGCGCGGAAGCGGGCCTGACCGCCTTCGACTACCTCATCCGCACCGAACCGGCCGACGAAATCGCGCAGGCGGCCTGACGCCTCTCACCTATGCCCACACAAGCGGCGTCACCTGTTCGAGCAGGTGGCGCCGTTTTGCGTTACGCTACGGCAAGCGCCACCACCTATCGCCAAAACAAATCAGTTAGAGCCAATTAATCGATTGGACCAATCACAGCGTCGAGCGCATTCTCCCATCATCAGCGACACGAGTCGCACAAGTGATGGAGAGTACGATGGACGCGAAGACTGGTTCGATGGGCGGCGGATGCCCCTTTCATGGCGATGGCGGCGTGCGTGCGCTGCTGGGGCGCACCAACAAGGACTGGTGGCCCGATGCGCTCGACCTGCATATCCTGACGCAAGGCGGACAGTCGCCCGATCCGATGGGCGAGGATTTCGATTACTGCGAGGCGTTCAACGCGCTCGACTACGATGCGTTGAAGAAAGACCTCCACGCGCTGATGACCGATAGCCAGCCGTGGTGGCCGGCGGACTATGGCCACTACGGCCCGTTTTTCATCCGCATGGCGTGGCACGCGGCGGGCACCTATCGCACCGGAGACGGGCGCGGCGGTGCCTCCAGCGGCCAGCAGCGGTTCGCCCCGCTCAATTCCTGGCCCGACAACGGCAACCTTGACAAGGCGCGCCGCCTGCTGTGGCCGATCAAGCAGAAATACGGGAAGCACATCAGCTGGGCCGACCTGTTCGTGCTGACCGGCAATGTCGCGATCGAGAGCATGGGCGGGCCGGTGTTCGGCTTCGGCGGCGGCCGCAAGGACGTCTACGAGCCGGAGAACGACATCTACTGGGGCTCGGAGGAAGAGTGGGTCGACGAAGGCGTCGAGACGCGCATCATTCCCGATGAAGGCAAGGCGCTCGAAAACCCGCTCGCCGCGATCCAGATGGGGCTGATCTACGTCAATCCCGAGGGCCCTGGCGGCGACCCGCACGATGCGGAAGGGATGGCGCGCGACATGAAGGAAACCTTCGCGCGCATGGCGATGAACGACGAGGAAACCGTCGCGCTGACCGCGGGCGGCCACGCCTTTGGCAAGTGCCACGGCGCCGTCCCGCCCGACCAGCTCAGCGGTGCGCCCGAGAGCGAGGCGCTGCAGCTGATGGGCTTCGGCTGGGCCACGGACGCCGGGCAGATCGAGCAGGGCCACATCACCACCTCCGGCCTCGAAGGCGCATGGACCCCCAACCCGACGCAGTGGGGCGGCGACTATTTCCGCCTGCTGTTCAAGTACGACTACGAGCTGGTGGAAAGCCCGGCGGGCGCGAAGCAGTGGCAGCCGGTCAACCCGGACCCGGAGGACATGGCGCCCGACGCGCGCGATCCTTCGAAGAAGGTGCCGACCATGATGACCACCGCCGACATGGCGCTGAAGCGCGACCCGGATTATCGCAAGATATCCGAACGCTTCCGCGACGATCAGGCCGCGCTCGACGATGCCTTCGCCCGCGCGTGGTTCAAGCTGACCCACCGCGATATGGGCCCCAAGGCGCGCTACCTCGGGCCCGATGTGCCCGCCGAAGACCTGATCTGGCAAGACCCGGTGCCTGCGGGCCGCGAAGTCTCCGATACTGCCGTCACCCTGTTCAAGGACAAGGTACTACGCAGCGGGCTCTCGGTGAGCGAGTTGGTCAAGGCGGCGTGGGCTTCGGCCAGCACCTACCGCAAGAGCGACCATCGCGGCGGCGCCAATGGCGCGCATATCCGCTTCGCCCCGCTCAAGGATTGGGCGGTCAACGATCCCGAGGAACTGGGCAAGGTCCTCGCCAAGCTCGACGAGCTGCGCGACGATATCTCGATGGCCGACGCCATCGTGATTGCCGGTTCGGCTGCGGTCGAGAAGGCGGCGAAGGATGCAGGCTTCGACATTTCCGTGCCCGTCACCACCGGGCGCGGCGATGCGAGCGAGGAGCAGTTCGATGCCGAAAGCTGGGAGCCGCTTGAGCCCTTCGCCGACGGCTTCCGCAACTATCTCAAGACCAAGGCGAGCGTGAAGACCGAGGATCTCCTGATCGACCGGGCCAGCCTGCTCGGCCTCTCGATCCCCGAGATGACCGTGCTGGTCGGCGGGATGCGCGCGTTGGGCGCAGTGAGCAAGCATGCCAAGCATGGCAACAGCATTGGGGTGCTGACAGATCGCCCGGGCCAGCTGACCAACGACTTCTTCGTGAACCTGCTCGACATGGGCACCAAGTGGGCGACGGTCGATGAAAGCGGTGACGAGGAATTCGTCGGCGCCGACCGCGCCTCGGGCGAAGAGAAGTGGCACGCGACCCGCACCGATCTGGTCTTCGGATCCAACTCGCAGCTGCGCGCCGTGGCGGAGGTCTACGCCGAGAACGGACACGAAGCGAAGTTCGTGCGCGATTTCGTGGCGGCGTGGACCAAGGTGATGGACGCCGACCGGTTCGACCTGACCTACGCCAAGTATCGGTAAGCCGGTTGCGGCGTCCGGCTCGCCGCGACGTTATCGAAAAAGCCCCCGGGAGCATCCGCTTTCCGGGGGCTTTGCTTTGCGCATTTCAGGTCGTCCCGCGCTCGCGGGCGCACTCACCCTATGCTTTCGGCCATGTCAGCCGCGCACGGGAAACAAGCGGCGGCGCGCGCCGTTCGACCAGCATGACACATTACGACAATCTCGATTCGATCTTCCTCGCCGGCGAACGCCGCACAGGCTCCGGCGACACCCTCAAGAACATCTGCCCGTGGGACGAAAGCACGATCTTCGAAATGGCATCCGCCACCGAAGACGATGTCGACGAAGCCTGTCGCGCCAGTGCGAAGGCGCAGCGCGAATGGGGCGCGATGCCGCCCGCCGCCCGTGCGGCCAAGATGCATGCCATCGCGGACATTCTCGAAGCGCGGAAGGACGAGATCGCCGGCTGGATCGTGCGCGAGGCCGGCGGCACCAAGCTGAAGGCCGCGCTCGAGCTGATGCTGGTGACGCAGGTTGCCCGGTCCGAAGCCGCGACCCTGCCCTATATGGCAAAGGGGGCGATCATGCCGGAGGATATCCCGGGCAAGGAATCGCGCGCCTATCGTGAGCCTGCGGGCGTCGTGGCGCTGGTCAGCCCGTGGAACTTCCCGCTGCAGCTGACCGCGCGCACGCTGTTCCCCGCGCTCGCGCTGGGCAATGGCGTGGTCATCAAGCCAGCCAGCGACACGATCGTTACCGGCGGCACGATCTTCGCCGCCATCTGCGAGGAGGCTGGCCTGCCCGAAGGGCTGGTCGCGGTACTGCCCGGATCAGGCTCCAGCATCGGCGATGCGCTGATCCGCCATCCGATCCCCACAGTCGTCAGCTTCACCGGTTCCACCCCCGTCGGCCGGGGCGTGGGCAAGGCCGCGCTCGATGGCGATCGGCTCAAATCGGTCGAGTTGGAGCTGGGCGGCAACAGCCCGATCGTGGTGCTCGACGATGCCGACATCGACCGCGCGGTGGAAGCGAGCGTGTGGGGCAAATTCATGCACCAGGGCCAGATCTGCATGATCGCCAACCGCATCGTGGTCGAAGACGCGATCTACGACGCGTTCGTCGAGAAGTTCGTGGAGCGGGTGAAGCAATTGCCGGTCGGCGAGCGTGAGAATCCCGAATGTTTCATCGGCCCCATCGTCAACCGCGACCAGTTCGACGGGATCACCGAGATGATCGCCAAGGCGAAGGAAGAGGGCGCAACGTGCGCTCTCGGCGGCGATGCCGCTGGCCTCGTTATCCCGCCGCATGTCTTCACCGATGTCGGGGAGGATAGCTGCCTCGTCGCGAACGAGATCTTCGGCCCCGTCGCGCCGATCCAGCGCGCACGCGATGAAGACCACGCGCTCGAACTCGCCAACGCCACCGAGATGGGCCTCTCGAGCGCGGTCTTCAGCCGCGACGAAGGCCGCGCGCTGGCCTTTGCCAAGCAGGTCCAGGCGGGGATGACGCACATCAACGACCAGACGGTCAACGATAGCCCCTTCGCCCCGTTCGGCGGGGTCAAGAATTCGGGCATCGGCCGGTTCAACGGCGAGTGGGCGATCGAAGCTTTCACCACCACGCGCTGGATCAGCGTCCAGCACGAGCGGCGCCAGTATCCCTTCAGCGCCGACGATATCGGCTGACATTCAGGCGCTATGGGCCGGTGTGCGCGAACGGGCTTGGCGCCACCGCCGTTATAGCTAAGCCTATTGAAACCAAGGTATTTTCCCATGGCCAAGACCGTCCCCCCCACCACCACCGATGCCGGTATCCGCGTCCAGAGCGACGAGCATTCGCTGACCGTCAGCCCCGACGGCCCGATCGTGCTCAACGATCATTACCTGATCGAGCAGATGGCTAACTTCAATCGGGAGCGGATTCCCGAACGCCAACCGCACGCCAAGGGTTCGGGCGCGTTCGGCACGTGGAAGACGACTGCGGACGTCTCGAAATACACCAAGGCCTGGTGCGCGATGTGATGGACGACGCCCAGCGCGATCGCTTCGTCTCCAACGTCTCGGGCCACCTTGCCGATGGCGTCAGCGAGAAGGTGCTGGTGCGTGCGTTCGACTACTGGAAGAATGTCGACCACGCGATCGGCGAACGGATCGAGAAGACCGTCCGCGACATGATCGGCGGCAAGTCGGACGCTCCGGGTATGGCCAGCGCGAAATCTATCGAACAAGGCTAGCATCGAAAATCAGGCGCTTATGCGCATGTCGATGGGCCGACCGAAAATCGCCCATCGACACGCGTGCCAGCGCTGTTAATGCGAGTCCTTCGCAAAAAGAAAGGCACATCATGCGCAAACTGAAATATCTTGTCCCCGTCGCAGCCACCGCACTGGCGCTCGCCGCCTGCTCGGAAGCGCCCGACGCGACGACCGACGATACCGTTGCGGCCGATGAAGCAACCTCCGATGCCGACGCGATCGAGGCCGTCGACTCCGAGTCCGCCGTGCTCGACGCCAGCACGGCCACCGAGGACGAGCTTGCCGCCATCGATGGCATTTCGCCCGAACTCGCTGCCGCGATCATCGCCGGCCAGCCGTATGACAGCGTTACGGACTTCAACGCCAAGCTGATGGAAAGCTTGAGCGAAGACGAAGCCAAGGCCGTTCTCGTGAACGTCTTCGTACCGATCGACCTCAACTCCGCCAGCGAAGAGGAAATCCGCCTCGTCCCCGGCATGACCGACAAGATGGTCCACGAGTTCGAGGAATACCGCCCCTATGCCGACATGGGCGTGTTCGATCGCGAGATCGGCAAATATGTCGACGAAGCGGAAGTCGCGCGCTTCCGCCAGTACGTCACGCTCTGACGCTGGCGCTGGCCGGGCGTTTTTGACGCCATTGCAGCCAGACCCTGACGATCTCGATCGCCGCCAATATCGCGATGTTGATAGTGGCGGTGGTCGGATCGAAGGCCGACAGGGCCCAGTGCACGAACACCAGCACCGTCGCCGGATAGACCAGCCGGTGCAGCCGCTTCCAGCCCCTCTTGAACTTGCGCATCGAAGCATCGTTGGATGTGATCGCCAGCGGCACGAACAGCGCGAAGGCGATCCACCCGGCGAGGATATAGGGCGTCGATACCTCGTCCCAGATGATCGCCGGATCGCTTTTGCGCCACAGGTAGATGATCGTGTGCCCGGCGGCATAGGCAAAGCTCGCCACGCCGAGGTCGCGCCGCCTGCGCATCAGGTATTGCGCAATCCGGCTGCGGCGAAACGCCAGCCGGATCGGCGTTACCGCGAGCGTTGCCATCAGCAGCCACGCCGCCCAGTCCCCGCTATCGCCGATGATGTGGCCGTAGCCATAAAGATCGGGCGTCGCCCACCAGCTCGCCAGCATCCACGCGCCCGGCAGCGCGAGCGCCAGCCACAACAGCGGTTGCGAGCGGAGAATGGTCTTCATCGCTCATCCCGGTAGGGCGCAAACGCCTCGGGCAAAAGCGCGCGCAAGGCACCGTAATCGGCAGCCACGGCCTCCGCGCCGGCCTTGATCAGCGCCTCGTCGTAGCCGTGTGGAAGGTGCCCCGCACCGGTGAAGCCCAAGACGCGCATCCCGGCTGCGCGGCCGGCGCGCACACCGTTGACGCTGTCCTCTAGCACCACGCACTGGTCGGGCTGCCAGCCCGTGCGCGAAGCCGCATAGAGGAAGATGTCGGGCGCGGGCTTGCCGTGCTCGACCCGGTCGGCGCTGAACACCGCCTCACCGAAAATGCCTGCCAGCCCGGTCGTCTCAAGCTTGAAATGCAGCTCCTCCTCCGCGCTGCTCGACGCGACGCAGACCGCGCAAGTCATCGCGTCCACCGCGTCGTGCGCGCCGCGCACCGCGCGCAAATCGGCACCGGCGCGGGCCCGCACCTCCTGCTTCACCTGCGCGAGATAATCGGCGGGCAGCGCGTGGCCCAGTTCGCCCTCGATCGTCGCGATCATCGCGCGGTCGGTCGTCCCCAGGAACCGTTCGATCAGCTGCGCCTCGTCGATCGCGTAGCCCGCGCGCCGCAGGTTCGCCACATGCACCGCCGAGACCAGCGTCTCGCTGTCCACCAGCACCCCGTCGCAATCGAAGATCACCAGCATCTTAACGGTTACGCGCCGCGCCGAAGCACGACGTAGAGCGCCCCATCGCCCCCGTGGCGGCGGTGGGCCTTGCGGATCGCGGCGATGGAGGCGCCGTGCTCGCTCGCTGCCAGCCAGTCGAGAATCTTCGCGCGGATCGCGCCGCGCCGTTCGCCCCGGTCGGCGGCATCGCCGCCGCGCGGCTTGCCGGTGACCACGAGCACGGTGCGCGCGCCCATCGCGTGTGCCTGCTCCATCCCGTCCATCAGGCGACTATAGGCGCGCTCGAGGCCGTGGTCGTGCAGGTCCAGCTTGAGCTCGGGCGCGATATCGCCAGCCTTCAGTCGCCGGTCCCAATGCGAATCGAGATTGCCGCCAACGCGGCGCGGCGGCGTGCGGCCGGCAGGCTTCGAAGGCACTGCGGCAGGTTTGGGCACGGGTGGCGGGCTGCGCCTGGGACCCGCGGCGGGCGATATGCTCTTGGGCGCAGAGACCGGCGCTGCGAGGCGCCGCGCGGGCGCATTGGGATTGAGCGGCGTAACGCTCTGCGCCAGTTCCGCCCATGCGGCGCTCTCCTCCTCGGAAAGCCCCCTCGGGAAGTTACGCGGCGGTTTCACCGCCCGTTGAGGCGCGCGAGCGTACCCTTGGGCAACAGCACGAGGGCTGCACCGCGCGCGCTCATCCCGCCAGCGACCTCGGCCGCATCGCCGCCATTGCCCCAGAAGGTATCGAAACGGTTGGCGCCCTTGATCGCGCCGCCGGTATCTTGCGCCACCCACATGCCGTCGGCAATGTCGCGGTCCATGTCGAGCACGACGGGCGCGCCATAGGGCACGAAACGCGGGTCCACCGCCACGCTGTTCTGCCGTGTCACGGGCACGCCAAGCGAGCCGAGCGGTCCGCTGGTGTCGAGCTCGCGGAAGAAGATCCAGCTTTCGTTCTCGCGCATCAGCGCGCGCCCTGCGACCGGGTTCTCGTTGAGATATTGCACGATGCCCTGCATCGATCCGGGGTATTGGCCCGGCCCGTCGCCCAGCAGGCCGCGCTCGCGCATCAGGCCGCCGATGCCGGTATAGCCGCGCCCGTTCTGCCCGGCATAGCCGATCCGCATCCGGCTGCCATCGGGCAGGCGCAGCAGGCCCGAGCCCTGGATCTGAAGGAAGAACATCTCCACCGCGTCGGCCGCCCATGCGATTTCGAGGCCGCGCCCGGCGAGCGCGCCCTCCTCGATCTCGGCGCGGCTGTAGTAGGGCACGAAGTCGCCATTATCGTCGTAGCGGCCGAGCGGCGGGCGCCCTTCGCGCTCGCTTTCGGGCGTATCGGCGGGCCACGCGCGCACCAGATCCTCGGGCACGCGATAGACCGGCACGTCGTAGCCGGGGCGACGCGTACGGCTGCCGAGAATTTCGGGTTCGAAATAGCCGGTGGCGAAGGCTTCGCCGTTACCGATCTGCGCGGTTTCGAAATATGTCTCGAAAAACGTCAGCGCATCGCCTTCCCAGCGCAGCGCGGCGGTGCAGATCCCCAGCCAGTCTTCCGTCCGGGTCAGCCCGCTGACGTCTTCCTTGCCCGACGGCCAGTCGCAACTCGACCTGAATGCGATGAGCGCGCTCTGCGCGTCCTGCGGGTCGATCCGCAGCGAGCGGAAGGAGGGTCCGGCAGCGACACCGGCGGAAACGGCATCGCCGACTGCGGGTGGAGGCCGGTCGATCGGGTCGAACGGAGGCTTGTCGCCACCGGGGCCGACACAGCTGGAAAGGGCTACGAGGACCGCGAGGGGCCAAATCCACTTGAACATCGGTCCCCCCTCAAAGGCGCGCTAGAGCGCACGCCACTGGTTGCAGAACTAGCCTTCGTCGGTTTCGACCAGCTGCCAGTCGGGCGTACGCGAATCGGTCCGCCGGGCGAAGGTCCAGATGTCGCGGGTCTCGATCGCATCGTCGAGCGAACCGGCGATCACATTGCCCTCGCCATCGCGCGTCACCGCCGCGATGTCCGCGACGAAGCGAACGGTGATACGCGCTTCCTTGCGCTCCACTTCGGCGTCGCGAACGGTCGCGTCCTCGATCCGGATCAGGCGATTGTCGACCGTTTCGCCCGCGGCTTCGCGCGCATCGATCGCACCGGCGAAACCTTCATAGACCGATTCGTCGCACAATTCGCGCAGCGTTTCCCTGTCGCCGTTCCAGTAAGCTTCGAGGATCATGCCATAGGCACCCTTGGCGCCTTCGAGAAACGAGACGATGTCGAACCCGCGATCCGCCGCGATGATCGACTGCACGCCGCGCTCCACCTGGGGCAGCACATCGGGCTTGGCCTGCTGCTCGGTCACGGCGCGGGCGGGAGCCTGCGTCGCGGAGGCGGCGGGCACCACGTCGGGCTTGTCCTGCGCATCGAAGCGATGCGGCACGGGCTCTTCCTCATGCTCGGCCCGGCGGCCGAGAACGGAATAGAGCCTCAGGCCCAGAAAGACCGCGATCATGGCGAGGATTACGATTTCGGGAATCACTTGCAAGGCACCTGGCTAATCATCGGGCGCGCATCGAACGACAACCGCCGGACGCGCCCTTCACGTTTCGCATTCATTCCCACAGATAGGGGCCGATATCAAATGCACAACGTCCGCCCGAGTGCCTGGAAGCGGCGAAATGTGTCTCATAACGCTGATTCGTTGCCGTTGCGGGGCGTCCAAGCGGCTGCTAGGCGGCTTGCGACCCATCCGGGCGCCCGCGCAAGCGAGCGACCGGCCTTTCAACCTTGCAGACCAGAGAAACCTCACATGGCCGACGAAGGCGACGTTCTGACCAATCTCGACAACCAGCCGGGTGCCAATGGTGCCGACACCCAGCCGACCGCCGGGTTCATCAACCAGTACATCAAGGATCTCTCGGTCGAAAATCCGAGCGCGCCGGCCAGCTTCCAGTGGAAGGATGCGCCGAAGATCGATCTTCAGTTCAACATCGGCGCCAATCCGGTGAACGACGAAGTGAACGAGGTCGAGCTCAAGATCAACGCGACCGCCGAGTGCGATGCCGGGCAGCTTTATGTGATCGAGCTGGTCTATGCCGGCCTCGTCGGCATCCGCAATCTGCCCGAGGATCAGGCGCACATGTTCCTCTATGCAGAGGCTCCGCGCATCCTGTTCCCCTTCGCGCGCCGCGTGATTGCCGAAGCTTCGCGCGATCTGGGCTTCCAGCCGCTGATGATCGACCCGATCGATTTCAACGGCCTCTACGTGCAGCGCCTGCAGCAGAAGCAGCAGGAAGACGCTGCGGCGGGCGCGGCTCCGGCGGGCAACGCCTGACGGCTGCGGCCAAGGGCGAACCCCAGCGGGAGGCGGGCGGATGAGCCTGCTCAAGAATGTCGGTACGATCGGCGGGCTGACCATGGTCAGCCGAGTCGCGGGGCTTGCCCGGGAAATGATCTTTTCCCGGGTGCTCGGCGCCAATGCCGTCACCGATGCATGGTTCCAGGCCTTCATCATCCCCAACGTCTTCCGCCGCCTGTTCGCGGAAGGCGCGTTTTCCGCCGCCTTCGTGCCAATGTTCTCCAAGCGGTTGCACGGCGAGGGCGGGATCGAGGATGCGCGCAGCTTTTCCGACGATGTGCTGAGCGTTTTTCTGCCGGTTCTGATCGCGCTGTGCGCGGTGATGATGCTGGCGATGCCGCTGGTGATCCGGCTGCTGGGCGATGGCGATTCGCCGCCCGCCGACTTCGCGATGGAAGTCGACTTCGCACGGATCATGTTCCCCTACATCGTGCTGGTCAGCCTGGTGACGCTGTTCACGGGGATGCTCAATTCGGTCAGCCGCTTCGCGCCGGGTGCCAGCTTCCCCATCATCCTCAACCTCGTCCTGATCGCCGCGCTGCTGTTCGGCGATTACGCGATGAACGAGTGGGGCTGGACCACACGGCAGGTCGGCTACACCCAGGCCTGGGCGGTGACGGTGGGCGGGGTGCTGCAGCTGGTCTGGCTCTACATCTGGACGCGGGTCGAAGGCTTCCGGCCAAAGCTGCTGTGGCCGCGCATCACGCCCGAGGTGAAGCGGCTGAGCATCATCGCCCTGCCAGCCGCGATCGGCGGCGGGGCGTACCAGATCAACACGCTGGTGCAGCTGTACTTCCTCAACCAGCTCGATGCCGGATCGATCAGTTACATGAATTATGCCGACCGGCTGAACCAGCTGCCGCTGGGCATCATCGGGATCGCGCTGTCGACCGCCATCCTGCCGACCCTGTCGAAGTTCGTCGGCTCCAAGAACAAGGAAGGGACTGACCGGATCCAGTCCGACGCGATCGAGATCGCGATGCTGCTGACGATCCCCGCCGCCGTGGCGCTCGCGATCTGCGCAGTTCCCTTCGTCACGATGATCTTCCAGGGTGGCCGCTTCAGCCTCGATCAGGCGAGCCTTACCGGCAACGTCCTCGGCATGCTCGTCCTCGGCCTGCCGGCGTACGTGCTGGTGAAAGTGCTGGTGCCCAATTTCTACGCCCGGTCGGACACGCGCACGCCGGTCTATGCGGCCTTTATCTCGCTGGTGGTGTTCACCGCGATGAACTTTGCCCTGATCGCCGACTGGGGCGTGGTCGGTGTCGCATTTGCCAGCGTGATCGGGGCATGGATCAACGTGGCCTACCTCTACGCCGTGCTGGTCAGGCGCGACTACTACACGATCCCGCTGAAGCTCGTGGGGCGCATTGCGCGCCAGCTCGTCGCAGCAGCGGCCATGGGCGCGGCCCTGTGGTTCGCGCGCGACCTGCTGACCGGCTGGTACGATGCCGGCCTGTTTGCGCGGGCAGGCGCGCTGATCGCGCTCGTGATCTGTGCAGGCGCGGTCTATTTCGGGGTCGCCTTCGCGATCGGCGCGATCGACAAGCAGCGCATCGTCACGCTGACGCGCAAGCGCCCGATTCCCGAAAGCGGCGGGCCTGAGAGCGGGGGGCCCAAGGCGGGCGGGCCCGACGATCTTGCCCCATGACGGGCCTGTGCTATGCCCCGCAACCATGACTGATACGCCATTCTCGACCCGTTCGGCCCCGGCGCGCTTCGTGCTTCGCGGGCGGGCAGCCTGGCGATGGTTTTGGTAAGCCTGAACCCGGCAACCGACCTTGCCAGTGCGCTCGCTGGCCCCAATTCAGTCTTCCAAGGAAATACCCCCATGCGCGTCGTCTCCGGCATTCAGCCCACCGGCAATCTCCACCTCGGCAACTACCTCGGCGCAATCCGCAACTGGGTGCAGATGCAGGACGATCTCGATGAAGGCAGCGAATGCCTGTTCTTCCTCGCCGACATGCATGCGATCTCCATGCCGCACGATCCGGCAGAGCTGCACAAGGGCACGCTGGAGATGGCCGCCGCGCTGATCGCCTGCGGGATCGATCCGGACCGCTCGGTCCTGTTCAACCAGGCGCAGGTACCCCAGCATGCGGAGCTGCAATGGCTGCTGACCGGCACCGCCCGGATGGGCTGGCTCAACCGCATGACCCAGTGGAAGGACAAGGCGGGCAAGAACCGCGAGGGCGCCTCGGTCGCGCTGTTCGCCTATCCGGTCCTCCAGGCCGCCGACGTCCTGCTGTACCAGGCGACGCATGTGCCCGTGGGCGAGGATCAGAAGCAGCATCTCGAGCTGGCGCGCGACATCGCACAGAAGTTCAACAACGACTTCTGCGCCGAAGACGCGCCGCTCTTCACGCTGCCCGAACCTTTTATTCCGCCTGCCGCTGCCCGGATCATGAGCCTGCGCGACGGGACGAAAAAGATGTCCAAGTCCGACCCTTCGGAAATGAGCCGGATCGCGCTGGTCGACGATGCCGATACGATCATGAAGAAGGTCAAGAAGGCGAAGACCGACCCCGATCCCCTGCCCGACAATCTCGCAGCTCTGGAGGCCCGGCCCGAGGCGCTCAACCTCGTGACGATCTACTGTGCGCTTGCCGACCGCGAGCCCGATGCCGTGCTGGCGGAGCATGCAGGTCAGGGTTTCGGTGCCTTCAAGCCAGTCTTGGGCGAGCTGCTGGTCGAGACGCTCTCGCCGATCTCGGCACGGCTCCGCCAGTTGCTGGAGGATCGCGAGGCGATCGAGGCGGCGCTGGCCCGTGGGGCCGCCAAAGCTCGCGAGCGGGCAGGCCCCACGCTTGCCGATACTTATCGCGCGCTCGGCCTGCTGCGGGGCTAACATTGCGCAATTCGAGAAACCACAGAAGCTTCAAGGGGTTAAAGCAAGGTTCATGATGACCTTCGTAATCCTTTGAACACGATTGGCAGGGCCTCGCCCTCTGTGGCGAGCCCGCAACAAGGGGCCCGACCTATGAAACGACCAAGATTCCTCGCCGCGCTCGGCGTACTCGGATTGCTCGGCGGCAGCCTCACGGCCTGTGCGACCGGCTTCCAGGCCGATGTTTCGCGCTTCCAGGCGCAACTTCCCGCCCCGCAGGGGCAGAGCTTCGCGATTGTCGCGGACGACGCCTCGCTCGCCGGTGGTATCGAGTTCGGCCAGTACGCCGATCTCGTCAGCCAGGAATTGAGCCAGCTCGGTTACGTGCGCGGCAATCCCGAAACCGCCGACCTGATCGTGCGTTTCGACTATGAAGTCGATAACGGCCGCGAGCGCGTTCGTTCAACGAGCAGTTCCTTCCGCGATCCCTTCTACGATCCGTGGTATCGCTATCGCCCGTTCCGCTCGCGCGGATACTGGGGCTATGGCTTCTACGACCCGTGGTTCCACGACAACGACGTGCGCAGCTACACGGTCTACACCAGCGAGATCGAAGTCGACATCGACAACCGCGTGACCGGAGAGCGCCTGTTCGAAGGCACGGCAAGTGCGGTATCGCCAAGCAACCGGCTGCAATATCTGGTGCCGAACCTCGTCGACGCGATGTTCACCGACTTCCCCGGCAATTCGGGCGAAACCGTGCGCATTTCGATCAAGCCGGAAGAGCGGTAGGCGCGGAAATCAAACCGGAACAAGGAAAGGCGGGCCATACGGTCCGCCTTTTTTGTATCAGAGCTTTGCGTGTCCGCCCGTCGAACCGAAGCCCCCCGCCCCGCGTTCGGTCTCGTCCAGATCGTCGACCTCGGTAAAGGCCGCCCGGGTAACGGGGGCGAGCACTAACTGCGCCACGCGGTCGCCGCGCTGGATCGAAAAGCTATCCTGCCCATGGTTGATCAGCAGCACCTTGAGCTCGCCACGATAGTCCGAATCGATCGTGCCCGGTGCATTGGGCACGGAAATGCCGTGCTTGAAGGCGAGACCCGAGCGGGGCCGGACCTGAATTTCATAGCCATCGGGAATCGCCACCGCGAATCCCGTGGCGACCGCATGGCGCGCGCCAGCGGCGAGCTCCACATCCTCCGCCGCGCACACATCCATGCCTGCTGCGCCATCGGTCGCGTAGGCGGGCAAAGGCAGCCTCTCGCCATGGGGCAGACGCTTGATCCGGACGCCGACATCATACGCCATTGGTCGTCTCCATCTCGACCGCGATCCGCTCGACCAGTTTCATCGCCACCTCTTCCTTGGGCATTTCGGGCCAATCCTCGACACCATCCTGCATCACGAGATGCACGCGGTTGTCGGCACCGCCCATGACGCTTTGTCCGACGCCGCCTGACACATCGTTCGCGACGATCCAGTCGGCCCGCTTGCGCTCCCGCTTGGCCTTCGCATGCTCGACCACATCTTCGGTCTCGGCTGCGAAGCCGATGAGTAGCGCGGGCCGCCGGTCCGAGGTGCCGAGAGTGGCGAGGATATCGGGGTTCTCCTCCAGCCGCAGTGCGGGCGGTGCGGAGGAGCGTTTCTTCATCTTCTGGTCGCGCATATCGGCCGCTCGCCAGTCCGCCACGGCAGCCGTCATCACCGCGACATCGGCGGGCAGCGACTCGCGCACCGCATCGGCCATCTCGCGCGCGGTCTGCACGTCGACGCGCGTAACGCCGGGAGGCGTGGCGAGCGTGACCGGCCCGGCGACCAGCGTCACTCGAGCACCCGCAGCGGCAGCCGCCGCGGCGATGGCAAAGCCCTGCTTCCCGCTCGACCGGTTGGCGATGTAGCGGACCGGGTCGATCGGCTCGTGCGTCGGCCCAGCGGTGACGAGCACATGTTTTCCTGCGAGCGGCGTGCCTTCGAACCGGAAGGCGAAGCCGGGCGCGCTTTCGGTCAGTTCGGGCATCGATGCGGTGGCAGCGCCCTTCCCTGCCAGCAGCGGGCCTTCGGCGGGCGCGGACTTTGTCTTTCCGCGCGGGATCAACGACGCAATAAGACCGCCCAGCCCGCCATGCGCGTCCTCGCGAGCAGCCTCAGCTGACGGAGAAGCGACCTGCGGCTCGCCGCCTGCGGCCCAGTCCGCAATCGCGCCCCAGATCGCTGCGGGTTCGGGCAGGCGGCCCGGCCCGTATTCGCCGCAGGCCATGGCGCCTTCGTCCGGGTCGATCACCGCGATGCCGCGCGCGCGCAACGTCGCGACATTCGCCTGCACGGCATCGTGCTGCCACATGCGCACGTTCATCGCGGGCACCGCCATCACCGGCTTGTCGGTCGCGAGCAGCAGCGTGGTCGCCAGATCGTCCGCAATCCCCGCCGCCATCTTGGCGAGCATGTTCGCGGTTGCGGGGCACACCACCACCAAATCCGCCTCGCGGCTGAGCTGGATGTGACCCATCTCGACTTCGTTCCTGAGGTCCCAAAGCGTCGTGTGAACGGGGTTTTCGGAGAGCGCTGCGAGCGTCATCGGGGTGACGAACTGCGCGCCTCCATCGGTCAGCACGCAGGTAACTTCGCCGCCATTCCTGCGGATCAGGCGGACCAGCTCGCACGACTTGTAGGCCGCGATCCCGCCGCCGATCACCAGCAGCACCTTGATGCCGCCCGGCCCCGCCATTAGCCGATCACTCCCGCCGCGAACAGCGCGGCCATGATCCCCGCCCCGCCCAGCACCAGGGCAGCCTGCCCGAACCAGCCGGGCCCTTCGCGGCTCGCCGCCGCGCGTTCCTTGCGCTCCCACATCAGCTCGATCTCGGGCAGTGGCGCGGGCTCCGGAGCGCCGCCCTTGGGCGGGTATTTCTCCTCGAGCCGACGGACGAGCGCCGGTATCCGCTGGAGCGTGTCGAAATCCTCGCGCAGCCGGTCGGCAATCGCAGCCTCCGGCCCCAGCTCATCGCGAATCCAGTTGCGCACGAAGGGCGCGGAGACATCCCACATGTTGATCTTGGGATTGAGCTGGGTGGCGATGCCTTCGACCATCACCATCGTCTTTTGCAGCAGCAGCAGGTGCGGCTGGGTCTGCATGTCGAAATCGCGCGTGATCGCGAACAGCCCGTCGAGCATCTGGCCGACCGACAGCTCGCTGACCGGCTTGCCGCGCATCGGCTCGCCCACCGCGCGCAGCGCCGTGGCGAACTCGCCCACCGAATGGTGGCTGGGCACATATTGCGCTTCGAAATGGATTTCAGCGACGCGGCGATAATTGCCCGTGGTCAACCCGTAGAGGATCTCGGCGAGCCATTGCCGCGCGCGCCGGTCGATCCGGCCCATGATCCCGAAATCGATCGCCGCGATGGTGCCGTCGCCTTCAACGAACAGGTTCCCCTGGTGCATGTCGGCATGGAAATAGCCGAAGGTGATCGCCTGGGTGAGAAAGGCGAGCACCAGCCGCTCGGCCAGCTGCTCAAGGTCGTGCCCGGCGGCGACCAGCCCTTCGCGGTCGCTCATCTTGATGCCGTCGATCCACTCGATCGTCATCACGCGGCCATTGGTGCGATCCCAGTCGACTGCCGGGATGCGATAGCCCGCAAAGCCCTTCATCGCCTCGGCCAGTTCGCTGGCAGAGGCGGCCTCGCGCCGCAGGTCCAGCTCGGAATTGGTCCACCGCTTGAAGTTGGCGATGGTCAGCGAAGGGCGCAGCCGCGCGGCCTCCCCTCCCATCGCCTCGACATGCGCGGCGGCCCATTCGTAGGTCGCGATGTCGCGCGCGAACTGTTCGCGGATGCCCGGGCGCAGCATCTTGACCGCGACCTGGCGCCCGTCCGTTGTCACCGCCCGGTGCACCTGCGCGATGGAGGCCGCGCCCACAGGCTCGGGGTCGATTTCACGGAACAGCTCGCCCAGCGGCTGGACGAAGGTGGATTCGACCACCGGGCGCAGCTTCTCGAACGGCACCGGCGGCAGGTTGTCCTGCAGGCTGAGGAGATTGATCGCCGCCTCGTCCCCGACGAGGTCGGGCCGGGTGGCGAGCGACTGGCCTAGCTTGATCGCCGCCGGGCCGATCGCGCGAAACGCGCCCGCATAGTCGGGCGTCTCCGGCTGCCGCGTGCCGAACCGCGCCACGCGCAGCAGCGACTTGACCGGCGCGGGCGCGTTCGGGTCGTTCTCGATCCCGCGCAGCGCGCCGTGCCGCGCGGCGGTCCGCCCCCACTTGAGGAGGCGCCAGATATGGGTCGCCGGACGTGTCACCGGATCAGATTTTCCAGCCGGAATGAATGTTCACCGCTCCGCCAAGGATCGTCTCGACCCGGGTCTGCGCGAAGCCCGCCGCCTGGATCATCGCCTCGAACTCGGGCGGCCGCGGGAAACGGCGGATCGATTCGGCGAGGTAGCGATAGCTCTCCTCGTCGTCGGCGATCAGCTTGCCCATCAGCGGCATCAGCCGGTGCGAGTAGAGGTCGTAAACCTCCTTGAAGCCGGGCCAGTCCGTGCTGGAGAACTCCATGCAATAAAACCGGCCGCCATGTTTGAGCACGCGGTGCGCCTCGGCCAGCGCCTTGTCGATATGGGTCACGTTACGGATGCCGAACACGATCGTGTAGGCATCGAACTGCCGGTCGGAGAAGGTCAATTCCTCGGCGTTCTGGCACGACCAGACGAGGCCATCGATCCCGCGTTCCATCGCCCGCTCGACGCCCACGTCGAGCATGTCCTGGTTGATGTCGGACACGATCACGTCCGCGCCCGCCGCCGCCATGCGGAACGCGATGTCGCCGGTGCCGCCCGCCATGTCGAGAATCGCCTCGCCCGGCTGCGGCTTGACCCGGCGCACGAAGCGGTCCTTCCACAGCCGGTGCATCCCGCCCGACATCGCATCGTTCATGATGTCGTACTTCGCCGCGACGTTGGAGAATACGGCACCGACGCGCGCGGTTTTCTCGGTCGGGGCAACATCTTCGTAGCCGAAGGAAACGGTTTCGCCGGAAGGCTTCTGGACAGCATCGCTCATGAGTTTGGGCCTTAGGAGGATTTGCCGGAGGCGCAAAGGCTGATAGCCGCAGATACATGCCCGAATTACCCGAGGTCGAGACCACCGTGCGCGGACTCGCCCTGCATCTTCAGGATCGCGTGATTACCTCGGTCCGCACCGCGCGGCCCGATATGCGCCGCCCCTTTCCCGAAGGTCTGGGGCAGGCGCTGGTCGGCGCGCGGGTTACCGGCCTGGCGCGCCGTGCCAAGTTCGGGCTGATCCACACGAGCCGCGATCAGACGCTGATCTTCCATCTCGGCATGAGCGGACGCTGGCGGATCGACCCCGACACGCCCGACAAGCACGATCACCTGCTGATCGAGACCGAATCGAATCGCTTCGCACTCAACGACCCGCGCCGATTCGGCTGGGTCGATATCGTCGACACCGCGCAGCTCGAGACCTGGCCCAGCTTCGTGAGTATGGGCCCCGAACCGCTCGGCCCAGCGCTGACGGCGCAGCACCTCAAGACCGCGCTCGCTGGGCGCAAGCAGGCGATCAAGCTGCTGCTGCTCGACCAGCGAATCATCGCCGGCCTCGGCAATATCTACGTGTGCGAGGCGCTGTGGCGCGCAGCTATCAGCCCCAAGCGCGCCGGCAGCCGGATTTCCCTCGCCGCGCTCGAACGGCTGGTCGTGGCGATTCGCGAGGTTCTGGAGCAATCGATTCGCGACGGCGGTTCGAGCCTGCGCGACTATGCCCGGCCCGACGGAGAGCTGGGCTACTTCGCGACCCGCTTTCACGCCTATGGCCGCACCGGTGAGCCGTGCCACCGCGAGGATGGCGGGCATATCGTCAGATTCGAACAGGGTGGACGCAGCACATGGTATTGTCCAAGGTGCCAAAGGTAAGCACGAGGCGAGCCCGCTTCCCCGGAAATCCTTGACGAGGCCGCGCTTGGACCTTATGTGCCGCGCCTTCCGGCGAGCAATCGCCGCTCCCGATTTGACCAGAGACACTCACGGCCGCGCCACTCGCGGCACGAAACAAGGACGACCATGGCCAATACGCCGCAAGCCCGCAAACGCATCCGTCGCAACGCGCGCCGCGCCGAAATCAACGGTTCGCGCATGAGCCGCATCCGTACCTTCGTGAAGAAGGTCGAGGCGGCGATCGAAGGCGGCGACAAGGAAACTGCGCAGAACGCGCTTCGCGCGGCGCAGCCCGAACTGGCTCGCGGCGTGGCCCGCGGAGTTCTCCACAAGAACACCGCCTCGCGGAAGATGTCGCGCCTTTCCAAGCGCGTTTCGGCTCTCTAGCCTCTTCCCAACAACGAAATTGAGTGCAATTCCGGGGTCGTCGCTGCGTGCGGCGGCCCTTTTGCGTTGTTGTCGTACGTCTGCCGCAGGGCAGCAATGATTCGGCCAAGGAAGTCTGCCGATTCGAGGTCTGCGCGCAGACGAAATTTAACGTTTACAACTAGTTAAACGACGCTCCGCCAGTAACCGCATGTCAATCCGCTTTATTTCAGTTATGCGACGATTTCGCCCTTGCGACTCCCCCCTCCGACCTGCTTATTAACTGCATCGGCGGGAAGGGGACTCTCCCGGCGCTACAAGGCAGATGGCCACCAGGGCCCGTACAGATCCGCTCGCAAATCATGCGATTGCGGCAACGGGCAGGCTGTATGCATCGGTTATGCGGTGACGAAATCCGGGGGCGATAGGCGCTTCCGGAAACGGAGGTTTAGTAGCAGGTTATGGCACGGATTTCGGACAACTCGGGCCCCGCGCGCAAGCGCTCCAAGGGCGACGGCGAAGACGATATGGAGCGCGTCGCGCTGACCGCCGACTGGGACGATATCAGTGCCGGCCTGCGCAAGGACCTGGGCCATCAGTTGCACAGCCAGTGGATCAAGCCGGTCCAGCTCGGCGAGTTCGACTCCGCCACCGGCACGCTCCAGCTGTTCCTGCCTTCCGAATTTGCTGCCGAGTGGGTGCGCAAGCATTTCGCCGATCGCCTCTCGCTTGCGTGGAAAATCATGCGCTCGGAGATCAAGACCGTCGCGATCGAGGTTCACCCGAGCCGCAAGCGCATGGCCGACATATCGCTGAGCGATTCGCGTCGCCCCGCCAATGACGGGCCCGACCTGCGCGTGGTGCCCGACGGGGGCTTCGGCGATCCGGGCTTCAGCTCGGTCGGCCTCGACGCCTCGCTTACCTTCGCCGCCTTCGTCACCGGCGATGCCAACGTGCTCGCCCGCAACGCCGCGCAGCGTATGGCCGCGAACGAGAAGCCGCAATTCTCGCCGCTCTACATCAAGGCCGCCACCGGCCAGGGCAAGACGCACCTGCTCCATGCTATCGGCCACCAGTTCCTCGGCCAGCACCCGCGGGCGCGCATCTTCTACTGTTCGGCGGAGCGCTTCATGGTCGAGTTCGTCCAGGCGCTGAAGCAGAACCGGATGATCGAGTTCAAGACGCGCCTGCGCGGGTTCGACCTGCTGCTGGTGGACGACCTTCAGTTCATCATCGGCAAGGCGAGCGCTCAGGAAGAGCTGCTCTATACGATCGATCACCTTTTGTCGGAGGGCAAGCGACTGGTCTTCGCCGCCGACCGTGCGCCGCAGGCGCTCGATTCGGTCGAACCGCGTCTGCTCAGCCGCCTCTCGATGGGCCTGGTCGCCGACATCCAACCCGCCGACCTCGAACTGCGCCGCTCGATCCTCGAATCGAAGCTGACCCGCTTCGCGCCTTTGAGCGTGCCCGACGATGTGGTCGATTTCCTCGCCCGCACGATCACCCGCAACGTGCGCGAGTTGGTCGGCGGCCTCAACAAGCTGATCGCCTATGCCCAGCTGACCGGCCAGCCGGTTTCGCTGCAACTGGCCGAAGAACAGCTGACCGATATCCTCTCGGCCAACCGCCGCCGGATCACGATCGACGAGATCCAGCGCACGGTCTGCCAGTTCTACCGCCTCGACCGCTCGGAAATGAGCAGCAAGCGTCGCACGCGTGCGGTGGTCCGCCCCAGGCAGGTCGCGATGTACCTTTCGAAGGTGCTCACCCCGCGCAGCTACCCGGAAATCGGGCGCAAGTTCGGCGGACGCGACCACTCGACGGTGATCCACGCGGTCAAGCTGATCGAGGATCTGCGCACCCGCGATGCCGATATGGATGGCGACGTGCGCAGCCTGCTGCGCCAGCTCGAGAGCTGAGCCCCTCCCCTTCCGGCACGCAGCCGATCGACATCTTGCGAACCGCCTATCGACGGCCCTTCCACAGGGCTGTCGACAGGAAGTGCACAGGCTGCCAACAGGCTTGTCCATGGTCGAGCCACCCCACCCCCACGCCCAGCCGAAGCTCCCTGCCGCGGTGGGTGAGGCGCTGCTGCGCGGCGTGCGCGGCACGTGCCCGCGCTGCGGCGAAGCGCCGCTGTTCCGCAAATGGCTCAAGCCGGTCGATACCTGCGCGCATTGCGGGCAGGACTGGTCGATCCAGCAGGCCGACGATTTTCCCGCCTATATCGGCATCTTCGTGGTCGGCCATCTGCTGGCGCCGATCGTGATCGCTATGATCGGCAGTTTCGGCATGTCGGCGTGGCTCACGCTAGCGATCATCCTGCCCGTCGCGGTCGTCATGCTGATCGCGATGCTCCATCCGACCAAGGGCTCGGTGATCGCGTTCCTCTGGTGGCAGGGAATCGGCGGCTTCCGGCAAGAGCGACGCCCCCCGGGTTCGGACGCGGGCCCGGACGAGCCGTGAGCATGCCTCCTGAACGACTCGAGCGGTTCGCACGCCATATCGTGCTGCCCGAAGTCGGCGGCGCGGGGCAGGCGGCGCTGGCGCAAAAGCATGTTGCGCTGGTCGGCCTCGGCGGGATCGGCAGCCCGGTGCTGCAATATCTCAGCGCGGCCGGCATCGGGCGCTTCACGCTGATCGATGCCGGCGATGTCGAACTTTCCAACCTCCAGCGCCAGACGATCTACACCACCCGCGACATCGGCCATGCCAAAGCGGTCGCCGCGCGGCGCTGGCTCGCCAATTTCGACGGGGCGATCCCCGCAGATGTTTATGACGACCGGATCGATCCGGCGAACGCCAGGCGGCTGATCGAAGGCGCGGACCTCGTGCTCGACGGGACCGACAATTTCGCGACCCGGCTGGCGGTGTCCGATGCCTGCGTGAGGGCGGGCGTTCCCTTGCTGAGCGCCGCCGTCGGCCGTTTTCAGGGCCAGGTCGGCGCTTTCGCAGGGCACCTGCCCGACCAGGCCTGCTATCGCTGCTTCGTCGGCGATGCCTTCGACGCCGACGATTGCGACACCTGCGCGGAGGACGGCGTGCTGGGCGCGATGGTCGGCTGGGTCGGCAGCTTCGCCGCGATGCAGGCAATTCGCGTGCTGCTGACGGGCGCGGGCAGCCTCGGCGATCCGCACTGGGCAAAGCTCTACCTGATGGATGGGCTGGACCCCGAGATGCGCAGCTTCAGGATCGCCAAGGACCCGGCATGCAAAGGATGCGGCTCAGGCGCCTAGCACCTCGTCCACCCAGGCGGGGACCAGCTCGCCCGCCCTGCCCTGCCGCGATTCGTCGAACCAGTGCGAGCCTTCGCTGCGCTCTAGATTGAGTTCGAGCGTGCGCGCGCCTGACGCCGCAGCCTCCTGCACGAAGCCTGCTGCAGGATACACCGCCCCGCTGGTCCCGATCGAGACGAACAGGTCGGCCCGCGCGAGCGCGTCGTAGATGCGCCGCATCTGGTAGGGCATTTCGCCGAACCAGACGACATCGGGCCTCAGCGCGGGGGCGCCGCACGCCAGGCACGCGGGCGCATCGCTCAGCGGACCGTCCCAGCGCGAGCGCGCGCCGCATGCACCGCACAGGGCGCTGAGCAATTCGCCGTGCATGTGCAGAACGTCCTGTACGCCGCCCCGCTCGTGCAGGTCGTCGACATTCTGGGTGACCAGCAGCAATTCGTGCGGCCATTCCGCTTCGAGTCGCGCGAGCGACCGATGCGCCGCATTGGGCTCCACGGTGGCCAGCGCCGCGCGGCGGGCATCGTAGAAACCCTGCACCAGCGCTGGATTGCGCGCGAATGCCTCGGGCGTTGCCACATCCTCGATTCGGTGCTTTTCCCACAGGCCCCCGGCATCGCGGAAGGTGTCGATTCCGCTTTCGGCGGAAATTCCTGCGCCGGTCAGGATGACGATGTTGCGAATGTCTGCCATGCACCCATCAAACACTCACGAAGCGAGAGCGCAATGGCGGCAATCGGAATCATCGGGCGCGAAGGGCGCATGGGGCAGGCAATCGCGGCGGCGGTCGAAGCGAGCGAGCACAAGCTGGCAGGCGGAGCCGACAAGGGCGAGGATGTCGCAGGGCTCGCCGATGCCAGCAATGCTCTGATCGACTTTTCCGCGCCCGCCGCGCTCGAGGGCAACCTGCACGCCGCGATCGGCGCCGGAATCCCGATCCTGATCGGCACGACCGGGTTAGAGGATCGCCACCACCGCGCGATCGACGAGGCCGCGCATGCCGTTCCGGTGCTCCAGACAGGCAATACCTCGCTCGGCGTGACCATGCTGGCCAAGCTTGTGCGCGAGGCGGCAGGCGCGCTGGGGCCAGGCTGGGATATCGAGATCGTCGAGATGCATCACCGCAACAAGGTCGATGCGCCCAGCGGTACCGCCTTGCTGCTCGGCGAGGCGGCGGCGAATGCACGCGGCGTCGACCTGGCCGACAATGCCGAACGCGGCCGCGACGGGCACACCGGCGCGCGCGGCGACGGCGCCATCGGTTTCGCGAGCCTGCGGGGCGGCACGGTCGCGGGCGAGCACAGCGTGATCCTGGCGGGCGAGAACGAACGTATCGTCCTGTCGCATGTCGCCGAGGATCGTGCCCTTTTCGCACGCGGTGCGCTCACCGGTGCGGCGTGGCTGATCGGGCGCGAGCCGGGGCGCTACACGATGGAGGATGTGCTGGGGCTGTGAGCAAGGTGACGGCGGCGGCGTGCCGGTGGCGCGAGGAAGGCGGCGGCGAGGATGCGGCCGCGCGATGTCTCGCCTTTCTCGAAGAGGTCGGGCTCGAAGTCGACTGGATCGGCGAAGACGACGAAGCGCAACTGCTCGACGGGCTTGCGATTATCGGCGGGCGTCTGTTGATCGATCCCGGCACCCCTGTCTGGCCAAGCGATCTGCTGCACGAGGGCGGACATATTGCTGCCGCAGCACCCGAAGATCGGGCCACGCTCGGCCCGATCGAACCCGATCCGACCGACGAAATGATGGCGATCGCCTGGTCTTTCGCAGCGGCGCGTCAGTGCAACCTCGCGCTCAAACAGCTGTTCCACTCGGGCGGGTATCGCGACGACAGCGCGAAGCTGATCCAGTCCTTCGCGACCGGGCATTATATCGGCGCGCCCATGCTCGGCTATTACGGGATGTGCGCCGACATGCAGACCGCGCTGGAGCAAGGCGTCCCGTCCTTCCCCAACATGATCCGCTGGCTGCGGTGAGGCGCGTCGATCGATGACCAAAGACCAGATCTTCGAGTTCTTCCGCCGTCTGGCCGAAGGCAATCCCGCGCCCGAGACAGAGCTGGAATATGGCAACCCGTACCAGCTGCTGGTCGCGGTAACGCTGAGTGCCCAGGCGACCGATGTCGGCGTCAACAAGGCGACGCGCGCGCTGTTCGCGCAAGTGCAGACGCCTGCACAGATGCTCGAACTGGGCGAGGACGGGCTGAAGGATCGCATCAAGACGATCGGCCTGTTCAACTCCAAGGCCAAGAACGTGATCGCGATGGCGCGGCTGCTGGTGGATGAACATGATGGCGAGGTGCCGCAGACGCGCGAGGAATTGGTCGAGCTGCCCGGCGTGGGCCGCAAGACCGCCAATGTGGTGCTCAACTGCGCCTTCGGGCAGGAGACCTTCGCAGTCGACACGCATATCTTCCGCGTCGGCAACCGCACCGGGCTTGCCAAGGGCAAGACGCCCGAAGCGGTCGAGGCAAAGCTGGAGAAGCGTGTGCCCGGCCCCTTCCGCCTGCATGCACATCACTGGCTGATCCTGCACGGGCGCTACACCTGCAAGGCGCGCGCGCCCGAATGCTGGCACTGCGAGCTGGCCGACCTGTGCAGCTTCCGCAAAAAGGTGCTAGAACCGCCCAAGGGCCGCTAAACAAAGCGTATTCAGTGCCCGAGGAGAGCACAACATGAAGCTGGCATTGGTATCTCTGGGTTCGCTGGGCGCCCTCGCCGCGCTCGCCTCCTGCGCACCGGTGGGCGACCGGTCGCTCGACTTCCGCAATGTCGCGGACGACCAGCCGGTGCGGGTGCTGGGCGAAGCGGAGAGCTGCATCACCACCTCCGCCCTGCGCGAAACGCGCGTTCGCGACGAGCAGACGATCGATTTCGAGGTCGCGGGTGGCAAGGTGTATCGCAACACGCTCCCCTCGCAATGCCCGCGCCTCAGCTTCAATCGCGGCTTCACCTACGATACGCCGACCGGGCAGCTGTGCCGGGGCGAAGTGATCTACTCGATCGAGCGCGCAGGCGCCGATCTGGAGCGCGGCGTTGCCTGCGGCCTCGGCCAGTTCGTGCCGATCGAATATGTCGAACCGGTGAGCGACGCGCCGGCGACGATGGGTGAATGAGGGCTAAAGGCAGCCACCACAGCAGTGGCATCCCCACACCAGTGTAAAAACGAAGATCGCTGCTGCACCAAGTGGGACATACAGCGCGCTCAATCCGGCCTTCATCCATCGGCCAACCGGCAAGAAATGAATTCCAACGATTCCTGCGATCAGGAAGCCTGCCAAGGCCAACCACCAGCCGTTATCACCTAGCCAAGCCGCGACCGTACCTTCGGACGGGCCCGATTTGCTGAAATCCGGGGGCGCAGCGAAGATGATGATTGCCGCGATTGGCAGGACCACGACGAGCAGGAAGCAGACGGCAATTCGCCATGCCTTCTCGCCTGCCGAGTAGCTACGCTCCTCGCTAAACATCGTCCGCGCTGGCGAGCTCGGCCTTGTCGATCTCGCCCAGCATGGTGGCGGTCGCGACGGTCACGGTCGCATCGCCGGTGACGTTGGTGGCGGTACGCATCATGTCCATGATCCGGTCGACACCCGCGACAAAGGCGATGGTCTCCAGCGGCACGCCCACGGCGGTGAAGATCGCGCCCATCATGACGAGCCCGCCGCCCGGAATGCCCGCCGCGCCGATCGAGCCGACCGTCGCCAGAAGCGCGATCATGCCGTAGTCGCCCCAGCTCAGGTCCACCCCGAAAATCTGCGCGCCGAACAAGGTCGCCAGTCCCAGATACATCGCGGTGCCGTCCATGTTGATGGTCGATCCCAGCGAAACGATGAAGCTCGACGTGGGGCGGCTGACACCGAGGTTGCGCTGCGTGCAGCGCAGGGTCACGGGCAGCGTCGCGCTGGAGCTGGCGGTGGAATAGGCAACCGCGATCGCATCGATCATCCCGCGGAAGAAGCCGATCACCGAGACCCGCGAGAGCAGCAGGATAAAGACGTACATCACGAAGATGATCAGCAGGCAGCCGCCGTAGTTGAGCGCGACCAGCTTGCCGAGCGCGGTCACGGCATTGAGGCCGAGCGTGCCGACCACCCACGCCATCAGCGCGAAGACGCCGAACGGGGTCAGCTCCATCACCACCATGGTGATCTTCTGGAAAATCACCGCGCCCGCGTCGAAAGCACGGGCCACGGCCCCCACGGCGCCCCTGGTGGCGCCGGGAGTGTCCACCGTCTCGCTATCCTCATCCCGCTTGGCCAGCAGGATGCCGATACCGACCAGCAGCGAGAATACGATCAGCGGCAGGACGTTGACGTCCGCCATCACCTTTACCGGGCTGACCGGGATCATCGAGCGCAGCATCTCGCGCCATTCGAACGGCGCGGGCTCGGGCACCGGCCCCATGTCGATGCCCGAGGTGTCGAGGCCGACACCGGGCATGAAGAAGGTGCCGAGGCCCAGCCCCAGCCACACCGCGACCTGTCCGGTCACGACGAACAGCAGGATCGCGCGCCAGCCTACGCTGCCGAGCTTGCCGAGATCGCCGATGGCGGCGACGCCGCCCACGATGCTGAGGAAGATCAGCGGGACGATGAGCATCTTGATGAAGTCGATGAAGATATCGCCGACGATCTTGATGCTTTCGGCCCCGGGGCCCCAGAAATATCCGGCAACCGCGCCGAGGATCAGCGCGAGCAGCACGCGCGCCCACAAAGGCGTCGCAAACCAGAGCTTGAACATTGGTGTCCCCTAGAAATCCCTTGGCGGCATAGTGCCGGGGCGCGAGGGGCGCGGCAAGTGGGCGCGTTCGCTATGCCCTCAATTGTGGAGCGCGGCGCGGGCAATGCGCGCATAAACCCGCGCGAGCACCGCGAGATCCGCGACCGCCACCGCCTCGTCGCGCTTGTGCATCGTCGCGTTGACCAGGCCGAACTCGATCACCGGACAGACGGCCCGCAGGAACCGCGCATCCGACGTGCCGCCGGTGGTCGAGGCTTCGGGAGCGATCCCGGTCTCCGCTTCCACGGCAGCGCTGACCATGGCGGAGAATTCGCCCGGCGGGGTAAGAAAGGGCTCGCCCGAGATGACCGGGTTCACATCGACCTGGTGCTTGGCGCAGATCGCGGTGACCTTCTCGCTCAGGCTCGCGCCCGAATGCAGGTCGTTGAAGCGGATCGAAAGGCGCGCGCGCGCTTCGCCGGGGATGACGTTATGCGCCGGATTGCCGACCTCGATGTCGGTAATCTCCAGATTGCTCGGCTGGAACCAGTCGGTCCCTTCGTCCAGCCTGAGTGCCTCCAGGTCTGCCATCGCAGCGACGAGGCGCGGGATCGGATTGTCGGCCAGATGCGGATAGGCGACATGGCCCTGCGTGCCCTTGGCGCTCAGCCACATGTTGACCGATCCCCGCCGGCCGATCTTCATCATATCGCCCAGCCGGTTGACGCTGGTGGGCTCGCCGACGAGGCACAGATCGGGCTGGTGACCAGCCTCCTCCATGAAGTCGATCAGCGCACGGGTGCCGTGCAGCGCAGGCCCTTCCTCGTCGCCGGTGATGATGAAGCTGATCGTCCCGGCATCGGCGGGAATATCGGCGACGGCGGCGACCATGCAGGCAATCGCGCCCTTCATGTCGACCGCCCCGCGTCCGTAGAGGAGGTCGCCTCTTATCTCCGGTTCGAACGCACCGCTGGCCCAGCCCTCGCCCGGTGGCACCACGTCGAGATGGCCCGCAAAGGCGAGATGCCTGCCGCCTCCTTCGCGAATGGCAAAGAGGTTTTCGACCGGCGCTTCGTCCGTTCCAGCAGCGCCTTCACCGCGGCTAAAACGGTGCACAACGAAGCCTAGCGGTATCAGCATCGCTTCGAGAGCGTCGAACACTGCGCCGGTGGCCGGGGTGACGCTGGGTGCGGCGATCAGCCGCTTGGCGAGGTCGAGAACATCGGTCATGCTCCGAGCGCTAGCAGGAGACTTCGCCGATGCCCAAGCTCGATCTTGATGCGATCCCTCAGACCAACGCCACCGGCTACCCGGCGCCCTTCGACGATGAGGTTCAGGGACGCTGGTATCGCCGCCTCGCGCCGGTTGCCGGGCTGACCCGGATGGGGGTGAGCCATGTGACGCTCAAACCCGGCGCCTGGTCGAGCCAGCGGCACTGGCACCGCGAGGAGGACGAGCTGCTGGTGATGCTGGAAGGAGAGGCCGTGCTGGTCGAGGACCCCGGATCGGGGTCCGGGGCAGGCGACGGCGAGAGCATCGTGCGCCCAGGCGATGTCGTTGCATGGGCGGCGGGCGCGAAGAACGGCCACCACCTCCAGAACCGCAGCGATGCCGATTGCATCTTCGTGGCGATCAGCGCGGGTCCGAAGGACAAGGACTCGGGCGAATATCCCGATATTGATATGGTCTTCGATGCCGAGGGCTATGCGCGAAAGGACGGCACGCGCTACGCTGCAAAGCGCACGCCCTAGTCGCGGGTCGGCTCGGGCAGCGGGCCGGGCTCCATCGCCCTGTCGAGCAGGTCCGCAATCCGCAGGCCCGCCTGCGTCACGCGGCGCTGCGATACCGGGATCGCGGCCTCGATATCCTCTTGCGTCAGCGCGGTCTTATCGGGCAGCGGCCCGTCGAGCGGGCTGCGGTCGAAGGCATTGGGATAGACGAAGTCGCGCGCGGTCTCCCAGCTTTCGCGGCCCCAGTCGGCCGGTTCGCCACCCGCCAGCTCGGCACGTTCGGCAGCACTGTAGCGGCGGACCAATGATGTCCGCGCGGATGTGATCGCGCGTTCGGCCAGCGGACCGTCCCAGATCCAGTGCAGGTTCAGGCCAGGGGCGATGCCATAGGCCGCTTCGCGGTCGTTCCCGCCCCGGTCGTCGAGATCGCCCGAATGCAGCGGCATGTGGATGTCGCCCGCGAAATGGACCACGAAGGCGAGCGCTTCCAGCCGGACATTGTCGGGCAGGCTCTCGTCGGCAAGGATGCGGAAATTGCGCGTCACCTGCGCGCTGACGCAATTGCCGCCGGAGCAGTTCTTGCGCACGTCGTACTCCTCGGTCACAGGCTCGGTCTGGTAATGCCAGGCGGAGGTATAGCCCCAGCGCCAGCCCTCGCGGCGGATGCAGTCGGGCCAGGTCGCCGCCTCGACCAGATTGCCCAGAGCGCAGTCGGGCGTGCCGATCAGCCGCTCGGCAGCGAACAGCCAGTCCAGCTTGGTGCGCGTCTCCGGCTTGATATTGGCGAGCGCGATTTCGGCGGTAATGCCGTGGGCGTAGAAGCCCCAGGCCGAAAGCGGTGCGGGCACCACCAGCGCAACCAGCGCCAGCAGCGCGATCAGGCGCGTTCTCAGCAGGTTTCTCAGGCCGTCGGCACGCTTTCGTATTGTTCGATCACCCATTGCTCGTCCTCGGCTGCGGCGATCCATTGCTGGAGCCAGTCGTGGGTCCAAACCGCCTGCATGTAGCTTTGCGCGAAGCCCGGTACACCGAAGCCATAGGTGATGAAACGGCTGACGACGGGCGCGTAAAAGATATCCGCCGCGCCGAAGGTGCCGAACAGGAACGGCCCGCCACTGCCGAAGCGCGCGCGTGCCTCTGCCCACAGGCCGAGGATGCGGACCACGTCGTGCCTGGTGGTCTCCGAAATCTTCACGTTCTCGTGCCGGACACGGATGTTCATCGGGCATTCGCGGCGCAGCGAGAGGTATGAGCTATGCATCTCGGCCACCATCGCGCGGGCCATCGCGCGGGCCGCATCTTCCTTGGGCCAGAACCGATCGCGTCCGACCTTGTCGGCCAGGTATTCGAGGATAGCGAGACTGTCCCACGCCACGGCGTCGCCATCGGCATCGCCGTCCCACAGCACGGGCACCTTGCCCGACGACGGGGTGAGATCGCCTTCCGCGCGCTTCTTCGCTTCCCAATCCTCGCCGAACATCGGCACCAGGATCTCGTCGAAGGAGAGGCCCGACTGCTTGCACGCAAGCCAGCCGCGCAGGCTCCAGCTGGAATAGTTCTTGTTGCCGATGATCAGTTTCATAGCGTTCCGGACCGGGCCTTCGTCTCTCGGTACACGCGCCTAGAGCGAGCCCTGCGCAGTGTCGAGCTTTCAGCCTATGGCGTCAGCGCGTCGGCCACCAGCGAAGCGCGCAAATGCGCGATCCCCTGTCCCTTTTCGGCACTGGTCAGGTGGATTTCCGGGAAGGCGGCGGGGTGCTTCTTCGCTTCGGCGGCCACCTTTTCGTGCGTCTCCGTCAACGCGCTGGCCTTGATCTTGTCGCTCTTGGTCAAGACGATGCGGTAGCTCACGGCCGCTTCGTCGAGCATCTTCATCATCGCGCGGTCGTTGTCTTTGAGCCCATGGCGGCTGTCGACCAGCACCAGCGCGCGCGCGAGCACGGGCCGCCCGCGCAGGTAGGTGCGCACGAGGCCCTGCCATTTCTCGACCACCGACTTGGGCGCCTTGGCAAAGCCGTAGCCCGGCATGTCGACCAGCCGGAACCGGGTGGGCTCGCCGACCTCGAAGATGTTGAGCTCCTGCGTGCGGCCCGGCGTGACCGAGGCGCGCGCGATGCCCTTGCGCATGGTCAACGCGTTGAGCAGCGAACTCTTGCCGACATTGGAGCGACCGGCCAGCGCAATCTCGGGCACGGTCGGTTCGGGCAGGAACCTGAGCTGCGGTGCGCTCAGCAGGAATTCGACCCGGCCCGAGACCATCCGCGCGGCGGCGACTTCCTCGGGCGTCTGCGGGCCCTGGCCGTGCGCGCTCACGCTTCGGCCTTCGAGCCGTCGGATGCCTTGTCCGCCCGGGCTTTCGCTTCCTTCTCCGCCTTTTCCTTATCCATCGCGGCCTTGAGCTGCGGATGCTTGGAATAGAGGTATTTCTGCTGCGCCAGCGTCAGCAGGTTGGACGTGTTCCAGTAGAGCAGCAGGCCAGCCGCAAAGGGCGCCATGACGAACATCAGGACCCACGGCATGATGCTGAAGATCTGCTGCTGCATCGGGTCCATGCTCGACGGATTGAGCCTGAAGGTCAGCCACATCGTGAAGCCGAGCAGCAGGGCGAGCGGGCCCAGCGCGAGGAAGCCCGGCACCTCGTAAGGCAGCATGCCGAACAGGTTGAGGACATGCGCCGGATCGGGTGCGGAGAGATCCTTGATCCAGAAGATGAAGGGCTGGTGCCGCATCTCGATCGCGAGGACGAGCACCTTGTACAGCGCGAAGAACACCGGAATCTGCAGCACCATCGGCAGGCACCCCGCGACCGGATTGACGCCGCGTTCCTTGAACAGCTTCTGCATTTCCTGCTGCTGGGTGACCTTGTCGTCCTTGTGCTTCTCCTGCAGCTTTTTCATGTCCGGCTGGATCGCCTTCATGCTCGCCATGCTGGCAAAGCCGCGCTGTGCCACCGGGAACATCAGACCGCGTACGCAGCAAGTCAGCAGGATGATCGCGACGCCGAAATTGCCGACCAGGTCGAACAGCGTGCGCAGCAGCCACAGGATCGGCTTTTCGAACCAGCGGAACCAGCCCCAGTCGATCGCGAGGCCGAACTGCGCGATGCCCGCTTCCTGATAGGCGTCGAGCACCTGGCTTTCCTTGGCACCGGCAAACAGCTGCGAGGTGCGCGTCATCTGTCGCCCGGGGCGCAAGGTCATCGGATCGTAGATCATGTCCGCACGGAACAGATCATTGCCGAGCGAGCGGAAGCCCGTATCCAGCCCCGCGCCACCTTGGGGGACGAGCGCGCCCAGCCAGTAGACATCGGTGAACCCGAGCCAGGCCGGATTCGCCGCGCCGGCGATCGCGGTCTCTTCAGCCAGATCGTCGTAATCGGGGCCGTAATCGACCGCGCCGTCGAAGCTGCCGATCGGGCCGGAGTGCGAGATCCAGGTGCTCTGGCTGGCGGTCAGACTGGTGCGGGTGATGGTCGCGAAGGGGGACACCACCACCGGCCCGGCGCCATAATTGGCCACGGTCTGCTCGGCGGTGATCATGTAATTGTCGTCGATCGACAGGCGGATGAGGAAGCGCTGCCCCTCGTCATTGTCCCACCGCAGGTCGACCGGATTGCCCGGCGAGAGCGTGTCGCCACTCGCCTGCCAGACGGTGCTCGCATCGGGCACATTGGTGCCTTGGCCCACGAAACCGAATTGCGCGAAGTTCTGGATCGGCGTGCCCGCAGGTGCGAACAGCTGCACCGGGCCGCTATCCTTGTCGACGGTCGCGCGGTGATCCTTCAGTTCGATATCGTCGACGCGTGCGCCGACGAGGTTGATCGATCCTTCGACGCGCGGGGCTTCGATACGGACCCGGTCGCCCGAGGCCAGCGCCTCCTCCAGGTCCACCGCCTGCTGCGCCACACTGGGCGCGGTGCCGGTTTCATTGGCGATTTCCTGGGCCGCGCGCTGTTCGGGCGTGGTCGCACGCTCGACCTGCTCGGTCTCGGGCGGAGCCGGATAGAAATAGCTGATCGCCGAATCGTACAGCAGGATCATGAGGCCGCACAGAACGACGGCGAAGATGAGATTGCGCTGGTTGTCCAAGAAACTGCGGTCCTGCTAGCTATTCAAACGGTGAAAATGGATGGCTGGGCATCGGCTAGGGTACCGGATCGTGCCCGTGCCCGCCCCACGGATGGCAGCGCATTATACGCTTGAAGCCCAGCCATCCACCCTTGATTGGCCCATGCTTCTCGATCGCCTCGATGGCGTATTGCGAACAGCTTGGCTGGAACCGGCAACTGGGCGGAAGGATCGCGCTGGGGCCGATCTGCCACCCCCGGATCAGCAGGACCATCGCGCGCTTGACCGGCTTCATCGCACGCGCCTCCTGCGCGGGGGGCGACCGCGCTGGCCCTCGCCCCGCGCCGCGCGGCCCAGTGCGCCGGTCAATTCCTCGGCAAGCTTGGCGAAATCACGCTCCACTCCGCCTTCGCGGCCGATTAGCACGTGGTCGTGATCGGGCAGCCCCCTGGTGGGAAGGTGCGCCCACAGAAGCTCGCGAAAGCGCCGTTTCATCCGGTTGCGGACGACGGCATTGCCGATCTTCTTGGTGACGGTGATGCCATAGCGCATGCCCTGCCCGTCATTGGGCCGCACCAGCAGCACAAAACCGGCCATCGGCACTCGCAGCCCGCGATTCGCCGCAAGGAAATCCGCCCGCTTGGTGAGCACATTCTTGGCGGTGACGGGTGAATTCATGGCGCTTAGATAGGCAAACGGGCCCCCGATTGGGAGCCCGCAAGCACATCAACTTGTCTCGTGGGTCGACCGCGATGCGCAATGCACCGCAGGCATCCCTACCGAATCAGGCGCAAAGCTTCTTGCGGCCACGCTTGCGGCGTGCGGCAAGAACCTTGCGGCCACCGGTGGTCGCCTTGCGTGCGAAAAAGCCGTGGCGACGCGCACGAACGAGATTGCTGGGCTGGAAAGTCCGCTTCATAATACCCTCGAAAAAACAGGCAAAAAATGGATCGACCAACCGCGCCCGGCGCGAATCGGCCCAAAACTGTTCCGACCATAAGGCCGGAGCTTCAAGCGCGCGCTACTACGGGGTGGCCGCGCTTACGTCAAGATAGGCGATCCGCGGCGCATTGTCGTTGGCAGCCTGTCCGATCGTCCGCGCCAGCCAGCCGCGCATGTCGCCCGCGTCGAGCCAGCGCGCCCGGGCATGCGGCGCCTGGTTGGTCATCGCGTAGAAGCTGCGCGCGCCATCGGCGCTCATCCCCATTTCGCGGTAATAGTCGAGGTAATAGCGATGCTCGGGCGCACCTTCGGGGAAGTCGCTCGCCTCGCGCCCGCGATTGTCGCGCCACGAATGGACCGCGAAGCGCGCGCCGTCCTCGACCTCGCGCCGGGCCCCGGCAAGAAACAGCTCGACCGCGCCCGAACGCACCGATCCGCCGCGCGGCACCCGCGTGGTCAGCCCCGCCTCGCGGATCATCCGCCCGACGGCGAGGTTGGCGCGGTCGTTCTCGGTCCCCGGGGCCTCCACCAGATCGAGCGTTTCGAGCTGCGGATAGGCCCGCAACAGCGCGGCGAACTGCGCCGGGGTCGCCGTGTTGGTGGTGCCGACCAGCACCGCGCGGGTCGGGCCTACCACGCGGAACGGGCCGAAAGCGGCGAGCGCGGTAGGGGCGCTGGCGCGGAACGACGCGATCGCGCGGTCGGCGGTCTCATAGGCGATGCGCGGCTCGGCTTCTATGAAGTCTTCGGCATAAAGATAGGTGTCGGCAGGCTCGGCGTCGGCGAAGCGCGGATCGCTTTCGTCGATCCATTCCTCGGTGACGGTGACCTTTACCAGCCAGCCCTCGGCCTGGAGGGGGGAAGCAGCCAGGCCGAGGGTGGTCATGAGGGCCGGTATCAGGGGGGTTAGCCAGCGCACCGGCAACGTATTGCCGCCCGCCCCTTACCATCCCCACAGCAAAAGTGGTTTCCGCGCCGGTAACATTCTCCGATTCCATGAGAAACGCCGGAAATCCGCGGCCTCGACAAGCGGGCGGCAAAGCGGCAAAACATTGCCGGGGGGCACGGCAGTCGCAATGCCCCGGGGGGAGGGCCCGCTTGTGGTCGCACTGGTTCGCACGGTCGCCTATCTCGGGCTGGAGGCCCGCCCGGTCGAGGTGCAGTGCCAGCTCGCCTCCGGCTTGCCGCGCTTCAGCGTCGTTGGCCTGCCCGACAAGGCGGTGAGCGAAAGTCGCGAGCGGGTGCAGGCCGCGCTCGCCGCGATGGGCCTTGCGCTGCCGCCCAAGCGGATCACGGTCAACCTCTCGCCCGCCGATCTGCCCAAGGACGGATCGCATTACGACCTGCCGATCGCGCTCGCGCTGCTGGGTGCGATGGGCGTGGCGGACCGCGAACAGCTGGCGGACTTCGTCGCGGTCGGCGAACTCGCGCTGGACGGGCGGATCGTCGGCTCGCCCGGCGTGCTGCTGGCCGCGCTACATGCGAGCGAGGCGGAATGCGGGCTGATCTGCCCCGCCGCGCAAGGCGCCGAGGCCCGCTGGGCGAGCGGCATCCCGGTGATCGCAGCGCCCGATCTGGTCAGCCTGCTCAACCACCTCAAGGGCACGCAGCAGCTCGACCAGCCGCAGATCGGCGCGGTGGAGGATGCCCCGCCGGGCCCCGACCTCAAACAGGTCAAGGGGCAGGAGACCGCCAAGCGCGCGCTCGAGATCGCGGCCGCCGGGGGCCACAACCTGCTGATGAGCGGGCCGCCCGGTGCGGGCAAGAGCCTGCTCGCCGCTTGCCTGCCCGGCATCCTCCCTCCGCTCTCCCCGGCAGAGGCACTCGGCATTATGTAGCAGACGCACCAAGACGGGGATAGATGCCATCGCCTGTTATGCCCTATGTATCGGGGACGATGACAGACTATATGGTAGAGGGGTTGGTCAAGAAACGGGCTGCACTGGCGGGCGAGATGAAGCGCACGCAAGAGGCGCTATCCCGCATGGCCCGCGATCTTGAAACGCTCGACAACGCGATAAAGCTGGTGGCTCCTGAACTGGACATTCCGGCGATAGCGCCCAAGATGGTGCGTCCACCCGAGGATTGGTCCAAGCGCGGTGAAATGTCGCGTCAGATATTCGCCATCCTGCGTACGTCACAGCGTCCCCTCACGAGCCGGGAAATAGCCGCAGCGATGATCGTGCAACGCGGCATGGCTTCGACACCGCAGCTCCTGAACCTGATGACGCGCAGGGTAGCCACCAATCTACGGGACAGGCGCGAACAAGGGCTGGTGGTCAATCCCGAACAGCGCAGCGGGCAATATCTGGAATGGCAGATCGCCTAGAGCCAGCTAAGCGCCCACAGGGCCAAGCCTAGCAGCGACAGGGCTAGCAGCAGGGCAAATTCGAGACGGGTGCGCACTTTTTCCCAGAACAAAAGGTGTCAATTAGCGACCAGACGAGCAGGTCGCTAATTCTTGTCTAACGGAAAGTCAAGTTTTCTGCGGTCCCTGATTGGCAGGCACATATCGCAAACGATGATGTTCCTAGATTTCCTATTTCAGCCCCTTGCGGGCCATTCGCGAATCGGTCATACGGGTCCGGTCTCTGGCCCGATGGCGGAGTGGTCCAACGCATTCCCTTCGCAAGGGGAGGCCGATGTGGTGTCGGCGATCGAGGGTTCGAATCCCTCTCGGGTCTCGGAGGCAGGGTGGGATCACCACTACCACCCACTATAAACCGCGTTTGGCGGTTGTTAATGTCGTGCGCTTATTGTATTGAACGATAGACGCGCACGCCTGCCACACCACCTGCATCGCAGGGCAGTCTTGTGAAAGTCGAGCGAGCTACGGCTTGTCCTAAGTGAGAGACTTAGGTTGGAGACCCGCCAACGGTCAGAGACAATGGAAAGGCCCAGCGCTCTCGCTGGGCCTTTTTGCATTACCGCTGCCAATATCCCGCCCAAGTGCGACTCTGGCGGCTAGCCATCGCACCAAACGTCAGCTTCATCGCCTGCCCGCCGTTATCGACGCGGCGGTTATCCTCGCGCCATGCGGCTTCACCAGCATAGGCGTAGAGATACGGCCCCGCGATATGGTGGTGCGTGCCGGTTTCCATGCGGCGCAGGCGGCTGAAATAGCTCTCCGCTTGGTTGGTGCAGACACCTTCGTCCATGAACGCAACCGAGTGATTGACGCGGCGGGTATCCCAACCAGCATGCAGCGCATCCCAGCCCGACCCCTCGTCAGCGTAGATCGTGGCGAGGTTGGCAGCGTGGTCGCGCACGAACGGAACCGCATCGCCTTCGTTGCGGACCACGAAGGGAAGCGAGCGACCCTTGCGCTCACGCATGATGACGACGCACTGGCGCTTGCCCGAACGGTTGAGCGACAGGCGGCGGTCTTTGCGGTCGGCTTTGCGGTTTTCCGGCTTCACGTAGCCTCCGAAATAGCCGCCGTCGATTTCCACGACACCTTCCAGCTTCGCTTCCGCGAACTCGCGCTGCATCGCTTCGCGCAGCTTGTGAAACAGCACGAAGGCGGTCTTGTATTGAACGTCCAGATCGCGGCTCGCCTGTAGCGCGCTGATGCCCTTCGCGCCGTTCACGAACAGCACGATCGCTGCCAGCAGGTCTGTGTAGGACAGTTTGCGCGAGGCAAAGATAGTGCCGCTAGTGACGCTGAACTGGTGGTGGCAGGCAACGCACTTGAACTTGCGGCGCGTGCTGATGTGATAGCTTTCCGTGCAGCCGCAACGCGGGCAGATCGGCTCGCCATCGGTTTCAGGCCAGCGCATGTCACAGAACACACCGTAAGCCGCATCCTCGCCCATCTTGAAAACTTTCGCGAGAGAGAGGGTGCGAGCCTTAGCGGAGAGGAGGAAGTGCTGTGCCATTGTAACTATATCCGTTGCCTATGCATCGTCTATAGTGGCATTGACGTATCTTGTAAAGTGCTAATGCATCGTCTATGATGATATTTATCATCTAGGAGGCGACATGGCAGACGTGCAGGAAAAGCAATGGGAAGAGCGGGTCAAGACGCTCTTAAAGGTCGAGCTAAAGCGCCAGAACGTGACCTATGCCGAGCTGGTAGGAAAGCTGGCTGACATTGGCGTGATGGACTCTGAGCCGAATATCAGGAACAAGATCAGCCGGGGTAAATTCACGGCGGTGTTTCTTGTACAATGTCTGACAGCGATAGGGGTGACGGAACTGAGGATGTAGGCCGTGGCTTTGCTTTTCTCGTAACGATTGTCCTTTGCTGCCTGATAACTGCTGTTTTAACCTACGCTTGGATAAACAACGCCAGTGGCGACAGAGAGCGCGCCGCCCATTATCAGAGCGAAGCCAAGCATAACCAAGAGACCATCTGCATCGGTCGAACGGGCAGTCTGCTGGCGGAATGCCTTGAAAAACAGCGCGCAGCCGCTCGCGAAGCCTATCAAGCCGAGCAAGATTTGAACGCTCAGCGGAACATGGCGATCTGGGCCATGTGGATGGTAGTAGTAAGCATCATCACTGCTGGCGTCACTGTATGGGCGCTCGTCTATGTTCGAGGCACCTTGCTGGCCACTCGCGAAGCGCTCGCCGACACTAGCAAGGCGACTAAAGCCATGCAGGATGCCAATGCAATCGCCGATAAGGCGACGCGAGGCTGGCTTGAAATCAAGATAAATAAGATTGGTCCGGTAACTCGACACAAAACCGGAGAATTGAGCGTAAGAGTTGAAGCTGTCTACGCAAATCGAGGGAATTATCCTATCGTTCAAGGAAGTTTTGGAGCCCGAGTTTTCGCCCTTTTTGACCACGATGCCCCCTTGGCAAAGAGGATTGCTGATTATTTGGAGGGAAAGCGACGGAGCGGGCTTGCCACGGTCGCGCTGGCACCTGGCGGGACGGTAAATCTCCTTGTTGACGTCTACGTAGAGCCGGACCAAGTCCAAATAACCGATCGGAAGGGGGGGAGCGGTATTTTCCTTCAGGCATGGTTGGGCGGCACATACTACACTAAGGGTGTGTTCGGTTCGACTTTTGCAATCGCTATGCTCAAAGCTGTTGGTCGTGACGGCTTCCCCACCGCAGAGGGTGAATGGGTTCACGATGCCGACTACTTTCAAACCGGTAGCCATTTGTCCTAACACCCCGCAAACGATGACAACCGCCACCAGCAGCGCAGACAGACGCCTACGCATTGGTGCGCTTGCTACATAATGCCGGAGGCACTGGAGGTGAGCATGGTGCAATCGGTCGCCGGGCTGCTCGAGGGCGGGCGGATCAGCCGCGCGCGGCCGTTTCGCGCGCCGCACCATTCGGCGAGCATGGCGGCGCTGACCGGCGGCGGGCTGAAGGTGCGGCCGGGCGAGGTCAGCTTCGCGCATCTGGGCGTGCTGTTCCTCGACGAGCTGCCCGAGTTCCAGCGGCCCGTTCTCGATTCGCTGCGCCAGCCACTCGAGACCGGCAAGGTCGATGTCGCGCGAGCCAATGCGCATGTCACCTTTCCCGCGCGGGTCCAGCTGATCGCGGCGATGAACCCGTGCCGCTGCGGGCACCTCGGCGATCCCGCGCTCGCCTGCAGCCGCGCGCCCAAGTGCGCCGCCGACTACCAGAGCAAGGTCAGCGGCCCGATGCTCGACCGGATCGACCTGCATGTGGAAGTCGAGCCGGTCAGCGCCGCCGACCTCGCCCTGCCCCCACCCGCTGAAGGAAGCGACGAGGTCGCCGCGCGAGTACTTGCAGCGCGGCAGGTGCAGACCGCGCGCGCGAAGGAGAGCGGCGCGCGCACCAATGCCGAGCTCGACGGCGACATGCTCGAACGCTTCGCCACGCCCGACGAGGCGGGCCGCACGCTGCTGATGCAGGCGGCCGAGGCGATGCGGCTATCGGCGCGAAGCTACGTGCGGATGCTGCGGGTGGCGCGGACGGTGGCGGATCTCGGCGGCGCGGAGCAGGTCGGCCGGGTGCACGTGGCCGAGGCGCTGAGCTATCGACGGCAGGCGCCGCGGGCGTGACGGGCGGTTGCGGCGCGCCCGTGTAGGATCGCTGACACACCTGACACACTGTCTAAGAGGTAAAAACCGCCGGCCCTGACGGCGTAGATTTGCGGGGCGGATCGACGGTTTGAAAGAGCGCTATACGGGGTAGCCCCGTGGGGGCGTGTAGGACAGTGGGTAGAGGTCGTCAGCGCAGCAACACCGAGAAGCGAAATTGAAGGGAGGTTTCGAGTCCTCTTTCGAATTGCCAGCCATTCGGTAAGCAAAAGGAAAGAAGACTTTTCGGCCTTCAGTCCAGTCTGGTGATCGGTCAAAAACCGATCAGGCTTGGGAGCCGCGGCCTTATCACCAGCATAGTTCCCACATTATCTCACAGCTTCATTCTTCGCCCTCGTCGGGCAAGACTTCATGAATATGAAGGACGCGATAATAGCGCGGCAGATCATGTCGATCCAGTTCGACGTTAACGTCAACTCGAAAAGCTGCCTTAAAAGGGTTCTGGTTAGGATCGCCTTTCATGTCGTTAATGCGTGCCTGATCGAGTTCAGACGCGAAGTGAACGGGCAAAGCGTCCTTTGAAATCGAACGGATTATCGCTTTATCCGCGGTTCGTCCCACCGCTTTGGCATCGTCGGTGGAGGTTTGTTGGAAATACAGCAACACGTTCGAGTGATCCGCGCCCCCCCGGTAGTCTAATACCTTTTTCGCGATGAGTGCGCCTCTCTGAGCCTCAGCCGCCTCGTCGCTTGTCAGTTCGATTTCAGCATATACCTTGCGCCCGTCCGACGTTTCGGATCCAGCACGCGCACGCAAAGCGAACTTCCCGCTGCGGTTTTTGCCCACCACGCCCATCAGGTCGGCGATCGCTTGGGCGCCAGCCTTAGTTGTTTCTATCTCCGCTGCTCGAACTTCTTTAGCCTTGGACAAGCCCCTGAAATACGTCACCGTGTCACGAAAATTGCGAACATAATCAGTGAAGATGTTTTGGTAGTCCATCACGCTGTAGACCGCGCCGAGAATGGACGAGCCACCAGCCAATTCCGCGAGGATGCAGTTGGATTCGATTTTCGTGATGTAGAGCTTCACGTCCTCGACGTTTATTTTCTTACCATCAGACCGCGCTCGGTCGTGCAAGAAGCGCTTATAGTCGCGCCCAAGCCCCTGAAAGGCGAGGGTCAACTCGACCAATTCAACTGGCTCGTGAACATCAAAATGTATTTCGATGCGGTCGTCGCTATAGCTCATAATTCCCCCAATTTAGCGTCACGGACGCTAATACCCTCTGAACCAGCGAGCGCGGCAGGAGCGGTAGGACGTGCTGAATTTGAGTCAAGCGCTACCCATACGTGAGGGAATGCACTGCGAGATTAGGCGTGGCAGCATGGACCAGCAAGACACCTGCACCCCCCTTGACCTCCCCGCCCCCACGCGGGACCACCCCGGCATGACACAGCCCATCACCCTGTGGGGCCTGCCCCATTCGCTCTATACCGGCCGCGCGCGTTCCTATCTGCGCACGCAGGGGATCGCTTTTGTCGAGCGGCCGCCGACCGATCCCGACTTTGCCGCGCGGATCATGCCCGCGATCGGGCGGGCGATCATCCCGGTGGTCGAGCTGGCCGACGGCACGATCATTCAGGACACGGTCGATATCATCGACCATTTCGAGGGGGAGGACAGCGCGCCCGTCCCCCACCCCGCCTACCCCGGCGACGCGCGGTTGCTCGCGCTGGCGCATCTGGTCGAACTCTACGCGGTGGTCGCTCTGACGCGCCATGCGATGCATTACCGGTGGAGCTATCTGGCCGAGCAGGAGCTGTTCCTGCGCGATGCCTTTGCCACCGGCGGCGATGAAGAACGCGCCGAGGCGACGATGGCGCGGATGCATTCCTACCTGCCGATGCTGGGCGTCGATGCCGCGACAATTCCTGCGATCGAGGAAAGCTATGGCGAACTGCTTGCCACGCTCGATGCGCATTTCGCGGCCTTTCCCTTCCTGCTGGGCGCGACGCCGAGCATCGCAGACTACGCGCTGTTCGGGCCGCTGTTCGCGCATCTGGGGCGCGATCCGGTCCCGCTGGCGATCATGCAGAAGAGCGCGCCGCGCGTGTTCCGCTGGGTCGAGCGGATGCATGCGCCCGGCCTCGACCTGGTGGACTTCGCGCAGCCTGCGCCCGCATTTCCCGAGGACGCGCTGCCCGCAACGCTCCCCCCGCTGCTCGCGCAGATCGCGCGCGAGTTGACGCCCGACCTGATCGACCGGCTGGCCTTCCTGCGCAGCTATGTCGCCGAGCACAAGCCGCAGCCGGGCGAGCCGGTGGCGGACAAGCCGCACCGCCGCGTGATCGGGCAGGTGGAAACCTCGTTCCGCGACGTCGCCTATACCGGCGGCGTGCAGCCCTACACGGTCTTCCTGTGGCAGCGGCTGATCGCGGCAGGTCGCCACCCGGCGGCCAAGGCGCTGTTCGCGGAGCACGACCTTAGCCCGCTGGTCGACGTCGACCTGCCGATCCGCGTCGAACGGCGCGACAATATCGAAGTGTGGGGCTGAGGGCGGCAAACGGAGCGGGCGGCAAGCCCGCCCGCTCCGCGTTGCAGCTCAGAACGCCTTCTGCCAGCCGACCGTCAGCATCCAGTCGCCCGCCATCTGCGGGCCGTTGAGGTTCTGGTAGACCGGCGCGCCAAGCTCGATCCCGAGGCGGTGCCCCGCCAGCGGGCCGTGCGTGCCGACCAGGTTGATCCCGCCGATCAGGTCGATCCGGTCGCCGCCCTGGAAATCGGGATTGGCGGTTTGCACCGGACCCATGATGTTGGGATCGATCCCGTCGATGCTGGCCATGGTCCGGCCCTTCACCCTGCCCGAGAGGCTGATGAACTTCGCCGGGCGATAGCTGAGCCATGCGGTCGCTTCGTAGGTGTCGCCGAAGGCATAGCCCCACTTGTTCTCGTCCAGCTTGATCGAAGCAGCAGCCTGCGCGCCGAAGCCCAACTTCCCGCGCCGACCCTTGTAGGTGAGCGCAGGCTCGAGATCGAAGGTCCCGGTGCCCGCCTGCATCATGTAGGGCGCGCGCACCGTGGGGGTCCCGCCCATCGGGGTGAGGATCTGCGCGGTCTCGTCGGTCGATCCGGTCGGCAGGCTGACACCCGCCTTCAGCGTCAGTTCGTCGCTGTCGATCGCGCCCTTCGCGGGCAGGCCGAGCAGCGGGAACAGTGCGGAAACCTTGGTGTCGCCGAAGGCCTTGGGATTGGTCTCGAAATTGCCGCGCACCGTGGTGCCCATGCCGCCCATATAGGTGACGTGGTCCATCTCCTTCTCGACATAATTGCCCATCACCATCAGCGTGACCGAGTCCGACGGCGCATACATCGCGCCGAGCATCACCATGTCCGTCCGCATCTCCAGCGGGACGATGCGCAAGGTCGGCGGCTGGCCGGGCATGCCGGCGAAGCGGTTGGGGATGGTGGTGACGATGGTGTCGGGCGACACGTCGTCGGTGTCGATTTGGTTGCCCTGCATTTCCATGTGCATCACGCGGGCGGAGAACATGAACTCGCCCTTCGCGTGCGCATGGTCGCCCATGACGCCGATCGGTGCGTGATCGTCTGCATACACATCGTGTGCGTGGGCGGGAGAGATGGCGGCACTGCTCGAAAGGGCGAACGCCAGCGCGGCGCCGCCCGTGAAATATACGGGTTTCATAAGTGATTTCCTGAATGATCGTGAGCTTGGGATGCGGCGCATGGCCGCGTCGCGATCAGGCGGAAGGAGGCCCGGTGGACGGGGGGAGATGGGGCGGGAACAGCCCCGTCAGAGGATGCTGGACAAGCGGCTCGTCGGCGAGCGGCAGGACGATCCGGTCTTCGACCAGCGCGGCCGCAGGCATCGCGGCAAGGCCGGGCACCGCGTAATTGCAGCGGATCTCGTGCTGGTCCGACGATGACTGGTCCTTCTTGTCATGGGCACCGTGATGCATCGAGCCTGCAGATGCCTCGTGCCCGCTGCGATGGACCATCGGCATCGTGCCGCCGCAGATCCGTAGGACGAAGCCTCCGTCCGCACCCCGATCCGGCATGTAGCCGAAGGGCATGCTGGCGAGCGAGAGGATCGCCAGGGCTGCCATCAAGATGCGGAGGCGGAACACGCACGGCTCGCTAGAGCGCCGCGCAGCGAATTGCCACCGCGTTCGGCAAACGAATACGCATGCGCCCGATCCGAACCAGCGTCCAACCCATCAAATCCTGACGGCATTTGTAACTGGAGCCAGCACGCGCACCGGCTAGGCTCGTCCGGGTCAAGAACACCGGGAGTCCCCTTGCATGAGCATCGCCTTGGCCATCGGCCTCACCCTGTCGCCCGTCATCGCCCTACAGGCGATTACGTTTTACGATGGCCCCAAGATCGACGAGAACGGTCTGGCCATCGAGTATAACAACGGCGTCTGCCGCGTCGCCGTAAAGGGCAAGGACAGCGACGGAGAGCGGATTTTCGCCGAATTCTCGCGCCGCCTGCGCGACGGCAATCTCAGCGTCTCGCTCGAAGGGCCCTTCATGCAGCAGTTCAGCGATGCGGACCCGAACGCGAACCACCCCGTCACCGTCGTCTTCGATACGGGCAGCAGCGCGCCATCGCGCTCGGGCGGATATGATGTCGGTGGGTTTCGCGAATCTGCGTGGGGCGGCTGGGGCCCGGGTGAAGCGTCCGACGCTACCTACGCGGCGCTGCGGGGGAAAAGCGCCTTCTCGGTCGAGATGGATGGCAATACCTACGGCCCGTTCACCTGGACCGGTTCGGGCGCGCTCTGGACCGCGCTGGACGATTGCGAAGCCGACAACAGCTGATGCTTGTGCGGCTGACAGCGGGGTTGCTGGCATTGCTGCTCGCGATGTCGGCCGGGCCGATCGCCGCGCAGGCGCCATCGGTGGACGCGAAGTCGCAATGGTGGGCCAGCCTCGAAGCGTGCAGTTCGACAAACCGCGCTGCCTGCTACAAGGCGATCGACCTGGCCGCGCAGCTCTTCGGCCGGACCGACCGCGATGTCGCGACGACGTGGATGAAGGCCTGTTCGGCAGGCGATATGGACCGCTGCGAGATCGGCTATCGCCGCTTCAAGAACACCAGCTTCGAAGGCGACGATCGCCCGATCTCGCACATGTTCGCGCGCATATCCTGCTTCGGCGGGATGTATGACCTGTGCCGCCCGTGGGACGATTTCGAAACCACCGACCGCGCCAAGCGGGCGATCGTGATGGCCGATGTCTGCATGCTCGGTGCTGCGCCCAGCACCTGTTACCAAGCGCTGGCCTATTTCAAGAACGAGGCGGGCTTCTACAACGCGATCACCTACGACCTCTCGCAGACGCTGTGCGAACGCTACGAATCCGGCAGCGCATGCCGCGCCTGGGCGCAGGCGCTGGAGGCGAACTGGGGCTACCGCCGCGCCTACAAGTACCACACGATGGCCTGCCGGACGGGTTTGCAGGAAAGCTGCCCCGATGCCGCACGGCTGAAGAAACGGGTCGATTACCTTAACCGACAGCAGCAGGCGGCGGACGAGGCGCGGATGCGCGCGCAGATCGCAACGCAGCAGACCAACACCTGGCGATCGCAGGCCAACAACGCGGGCTACACCTCGCCCGGACGGGTGCGCCAGCCGATCACGCCGTTCGGCAGTTCGTCACGCGATATCGCGAATTGGAGACGATATGAGAAGAACCTGTGCCTCGGAAATCCGGTCAACAAGTATTGCTAGCCCGGCCCGTCCGAAGCGGAGCGGTTCAATGAGCGCGCTGCTGGTGGCGGCGGCTATGCTGGGCCTGTCGGGTGTCGCCCCGGTCACCGCGTCCGCCCGCGACCTGCTGCCATCCAACCTCTTTGACGCCCGGATCATCGCCGCCAATCGGTGCAACACTGCTGCCAAGCAGGGTGGCTTCGCGTCGATGGTGCTCGACCAATGCCGCGCCGTCTACGATGAGACCGTGCGGTTCGAACGCTCCGTGCCGGAGATGACTGCAGCGCAGCGCAACACGCTGATCGTCGCAAAGGGCCTTTCGATGATGACGCTCGCCGGTGGCTATCTGAACCTGGACGGAGTGATGAGCGCACGGGTGTGCCAGGCCGTCATGACCATCGATCAGGCCTTGTCGGGCTACGACCCGAGCGCGCCCAACGGCTTGGAAAAGCTCCACCAGATGCTGGCGAACACGCGCGATGGCGCCGTGCCCAAATGCCGCAAGGGCGGCCACTGGCCAGACTGAACGCCGGTTAGGAACCGGTGCCGACAGCCGACGCCGGAGCGGCTCGTCTGAATTCTACTCCGCCGCCTCGCGCGGCTCGTCGTCCAGCTTGCTATCCGGATCGTCGCAATTGTGGAGCGCGTGCGGGGCGTCGGCGGGCGCACCCTCGCGCCGGTCGCGGCCGGCCTCGGGCAGGTCCTTGCGCGCAATCATGTTGAGGTCGGCGGGGCCGAGGATTCGGCCATCATGCGCCAGCATCGCGACGGGGCCGATCGGCATCCGGTCGCGCTCGTCTACGATCACCGGGTCCATCCCGGCGGTCTCGATGCCGTATTTGAGGCCCCAGTGCCGCAGCGAGACCATCGCGGGCAGCAGGTCGAAGCCCTTCTCGGTCAGCGCATATTCGACCCGCCGCCGATCCGCCTCGTCCTGCACACGGTCGAGGATGCCGTGCTCGACGAGACGGCTGAGCCGGTTTGAGAGGATGTTGCGGGCAATGCCCAGCTCGCTCAGGAATTCTTCGAAATGATGCACGCCGTTGAAGCTGGCGCGCAGGATCATGAAACTCCACCGCTCGCCCATCACTTCGAGCGCCGCCGGAAGGCCGCAGGCACTCAGTTCCTTCAAGGGCTCGCGTACGTCAGTACCCATGATCGATCATCTCCAAGCAGCAAGACCTACCGCAATTCGCGATAGGCACAAAATCGAAACTAAGTTTTCAGTTGCAACCTGCAACCTAGGAAGATAGGTGGTGATTCGCAACCTAATGTGGTTGCCCTTCGACACACCGCCCCTAGGGAGCCCGCCATGACCCTCTTCAAGACCCCCCTCCGCCAGACCGCCATCGCCGGCGTCGCCATTTTGACCACCGCGCTGACCTTCGGTGCCGCGCTCGCCCCCGCGCCTGCGCAGGCACTCCCGTCCAAGGGCTCGAGCGTCTATTACCGCGCGACGCTGGAACAGTCGGTCGAACGGCGGACCGAAGTGATCCGCGGGGGCACCTTCATCTGTTCGGACACGATCTGCGTAGGCAGCAAGGCCCGCTCGCGCCCCGAAGTGGTCTGCGAGCGCCTGGCCCGCAAATTCGGTCCGGTCGCGACCTTCACCTTCGACGGCACCGAGCTCGATGCGGACGCCCTCGCGAACTGCCGTGCGGCGGGCGCCGACGCCTGATCGCATCCTGTCCCGGCCGGTCGCTCACCCACTGCGGGGCGAGCGGCGCGGCCGCAACGAAAAAGCCCTCCGGCCGTTAACGGCGCGGAGGGCTTTTTCGTGCGTGGCGACCACGCGCAACAGCGATCGCGCAGCACGTATCGTGCGCGCGTCGCGAGAACGACCTAACCAGCGTAAGGCGCGGGTTCCATGGGCATCAGCCCGAGGATCAACCCTGGCGCGCCTTCATCCGCTTGTTGGTCTTGTTGATCACATAAGTGCGGCCGCGACGGCGAATCACGCGGTTGTCGCGGTGACGCTTCTTGAGCGACTTGAGGCTGTTGCGAATCTTCATGGTACTACCCTGAATCTAGCTAGGTCCGGGGAAAACGGAGCCTATACAAAACAAATCGGCACCGCAGATCAGCCTGCGATGCCGCCATCGTTGCGGGCCCATTTATGGCGCAGCGCCAAAAAGTCAAGCAGGACTGCGTGCAACCCGCGCTTCAGGGGGCGCGAAGGGCTGGCCCGATGCGTGGTGCCGTCGGCACGGATTGCCAGTGTCGTGCGTTGCCCGCAACAAGCACCTTCTTTGCAACAGAAAGGCCCCGCCATGAAGGCTCGCCGCAGACTCGCCATCCCCTTCGCCGCCATCGCCCTCCCGCTGGCGCTGAGCGCCTGCTCGACCACCAAGCCCGCAGGCCCGATCGAGGTCACGCGCTTCGTCGATGCCGATGCGCGCTCGCAACTCGGCAATACGCGATTATTCGTGGAGACCGCACCCGGTTCGCCCGAGCAAGGCCTCGCGCTGACGCCGTACAAGGCTGCGGTCGCGGGCGAACTCGCGGCCTACGGCTATAACGAAAGCGCGCGCAGCAGCGCACGCCAGACCGCCAGCGTCAGCGTGGAGCGCACGCAGATCGACAGCCGCGGACGGCGCAGCCCGGTAACCGTGGGTGCGGGCGGATCGACCGGCAGCTACGGTAGCGGCGTGGGCATCGGCGTCGGCATCAATCTGGGCGGCGGCCCGCAGCCGCGCGTCGTGACCCGCATGGAAGTGCGCATCCGCGACGTGGCCACCAACGAAGTTCTGTGGGAAGGGCGTGCGCGACTCGATGCGCCAGCCAAGTCGCCACTTGCGAAAAACGAGCCCGCAGCAGCCGCGCTGGCAGACGCCTTGTTCCGCGGCTTTCCCGGTAATAATGGCGAGACAATCGAAGTGGAGGTCAATCCTTGAGCAATATCGTCATCGACAGCGTATTCGACAGCGGCAGCATCGACGTGATGACCGTGCATCAGGGGAGCGCGATGCTCCGCCTGAAGCCCGATCGCGACAGCGAATTCAAACAGTGGTTCCATTTCCGCGTCGCCAACACCGGCGGGCGCGAACTGGTGCTGAAGATCGTGGGGCTGAACGACAGCGCCTATCCGGCGGGCTGGCCCGACTACAACGCCTGCGTTTCCGAAGACCGCGATTTCTGGGGCCGCGCTCCGTCGACCTTCGACAAGGACGAGGAAGGCGGTACGCTTACGATCCGCTATACGCCCGCCGGCGATCTCGTCTGGTTCGCCTATTTCGCGCCCTTCTCGATCGACCGCCATCACGATCTGATCGCCGAATGCGCGAGCGGCGAGGGCGTATCGCATCGCAAGCTGGGCGACACGCTCGACGGGCGCCCGCTCGACTGCCTCGAAATGGGCGAAGGCGAAACGCAGGTCTGGCTCTACGCGCGCCAGCATCCGGGCGAGAGCATGGCTGAATGGTGGATGGAAGGCGCGCTGCAACTGCTGTGCGATCCGGCGGACACGCTGGGACGGGCGCTGCGCGAGAAGTGCCGCTTCCACATCGTGCCCAACTGCAACCCCGATGGCAGCGCGCGCGGGCACCTGCGCACCAATGCCAGGGGCGTGAACCTCAACCGCGAATGGGCCGAGCCCAGCGCGGAACGCTCACCCGAAGTGCTCGCCATCCGCAATGCGATGGACGAAACCGGCGTCCACTTCGCGATGGACGTCCACGGCGACGAGGCGATCGACGCGGTTTTCCTCGCCGGGTACGAAGGCATCCCGAGCTGGAGCGACGAGCATGGCGAGCGTTACTACCGCTACCAGCGCATCCTCGACCGGCGGTGCCCCGACTTCCAGACCAAGAAGGGCTATCCCAAGTCCGGCCCGGGCAAGGCCAACCTCGCGATCAGCACCAACCAGGTGGCGGAACGCTACGCCGCGACCGCGATGACGCTGGAAATGCCGTTCAAGGACAATGCGGACTATCCGGACGATCTGCAGGGCTGGAGCCCGGACCGCTCCAAGATGCTAGCCCGCGAATGCCTTGGCGCGCTGCTCGAATGGCTGGAGAGCGAGGAGGACTAGAAACCCTCTGGAAAAAAGACCCGCTCATCCTGAGCCTGTCGAAGGATCGTCCTTCCTTTTTGAGCCAAGATCTCAGGAAGAAGAACAGCCCTTCGACAAGCTAAGGGCGAGCGGTATCAGGTTACCGGTGCGCCCCACCCCCAGATGCGCCTAATCGAGATGCGCAGGCCCGAAGCCGTGCGGCAGCAGGTCCGACAGGCGCAGTTCCATCACCTCATGCGCGCCGACGCACAGGATCAGCGGATCGGTGCCGCCGAGTTGGGCGATCTCGTTGAGCACCTGGCGGCAGCGCCCGCATGGCGTGATCGGCGCATCGCCGCCCTTGCCCGTCGGTCCGGTCACCGCGAGCGTCACCAGCCCGCCGCGCCGCCCTTCGGCCAGCGCCTTGGCTACCGCGACCGTCTCGGCACACAGCGACAACCCGTAGCTCGCATTCTCGATATTCGTGCCGGTGACGATCGCGCCATCGGCAAAGCGCAGCGCCGCGCCCACCGCATAGTCCGAATAGGGCGCATAGGCATGACCCGCCGCGCTGCGCGCCGCTGCGATCAGATCTTCGTCGCGTGTCTTGCTCATGGTCTCACCACTGCCCAGGCGACCGGCTGGTCGCTCGCCCCGCTCTCGTATTTCTCGTTCGCCGTCCAGATCAGCCACGGGCGCCCGCCATAGTCGGGTTCCAGCCGTGTGCGCACTAGCCACAGGTTGCGCTCTATCCGCGCGGCGACGCCGTGCGTCTCCTCGAACTTGCGCCCCAGTTTCAGGATCGCGGGGCGGCCCGCATGCGCCTCGATCTGATTGGCGAGGATCGTCAGCTCGCTGCGCACCTGCCCGCTGGTGACCGGCTCCAGACACTCCTCGCCCGTATCGATCAGCGCGATCGCCGGCGGCAGCAGATCCGCGTCGCGCGGGACGATGGTGACGAAATTCGCCGCCTGCCCGTCGGCGGGGACGCAGGGGTCGAACAGGTGGACCGCGCCCACCTCCAGCCCTTCGGCCCGCGCGGCGGCGAGGTTGCGGGTGAAGCTGGCCGAGCGTTCGCCCTCGCCCCCTGTAGCGGGGAGATAGACGAAATCGGCTCCATGGCCCTTGAGCACCGCGAAATTCATCTCGCCGGTGCCGCCGGAAAGGTCCGCGCCCTGTTCGGGATATTCGCTCTCGGGCGGCTGCCAGGTTCTCAGGTCCCACCATAGCCAGGCGCCGCCACCCAGCGGCGCGAGAATCAGCACGACAAGCATCAGCTTGAGCCACAGCGGGCGTTTCGAAGTCCGGGCCACCGCGATCACCCCCGGATGTGAAGCACGCAGATCAGCGTGAAAAGCCGCCGGGCGGTCGCGAAGTCGGTCTCGACCTTGTCTTCCAGCCGTTCGACCAGCAGCTCGGCGGCGTTGTTGTGAACGCCGCGCCGGGCCATGTCGATCGTCTCGATCTCGGCCGGGGTCGCCTTGCGGATCGCCTGGTAATAGCTGTCGCAGATCGCGAAATAGTCGCGGATCGGGCGGCGGAAGCGCGCGAGGCCGAGCATGATCGTCTCCAGCGGCTCGCCATCCTCGGTCGCGATGTCGAGCGCGAGCCGGTCGTCGCGCACGCCCAGCCCGAGGTGATAGGGTCCGGTCGCGCCTTTTTCCGCCGCGCGGACAGGCTTGAAGGTGTTCTCCTCGATCAGATCGAAGATCGCGACGCGCCGCTCCTGCTCGACGTCGGCATTGCGCCACAGGATCGTCGAGTCGTCGAGATCGATTTTCGAGATGCGGTGGTCGGCCATGTGATCGCGACTGCCTTCGCAGAAATGTGATAGCCCCGGCAAGGCCTCATCGGCTTGTTTGCCTTATTCACAGGGGGGAGAAGATTTTGCGCGCGCGGGATGGGTTGCGGGCCGCCGCGGGTTCGCACACTGTCCCGCAAATGCCCGACGACACACTCATGCTCAATCCAGCCGCAACCGATTCCCAAGCCAACGCCGCCACGCCGGGCACTGCCGCGACCGAAGTGGGCCGCGCCTTGCCGTCCAACGTGGAGGCGGAGGCGGCGTTTCTGGGCGCGATCCTGATCGACAATTCGGTCTACGAGGAACTGCCCAACCCGCTGCGGCCCGATCATTTCTTCGTGCCCGCGCACCGCCTGATCATGGAACGCGTGCTGACCATGATGGAGCGCGGCAGCACCGCGAGCCCGGTGACGCTCAAGCCCTATTTCGAAGGCAGCGAGCATCTCGAGCAGCTGGGCGGCACCAGCTATCTGATGCGCCTGACCGCCGACGGGCAGGGCCTGCTCGCGGTACGCCAGCTGGCCGAACAGATCTACGACCTGGCGCTGCTGCGCGAGCTCGTGACGGTAGGCCGCACGCTGGTGACCGACGCGCTCGACACATCCGAATCGGTCGAACCGCTCAAGCAGATCGAATCGGCGGAAGCCGCGCTCTACGAGATTGCCGAGGGCACCAACATCGGCAGCGACGCGAGCACCTTCAAGGACGCCTCGATCGCCGCGCTGAAACTCGCGCAGAAGGCGATGAATTCGGATCGCGGCCTCTCGGGGCGCACCACTGGCCTCGCCACGATCGACGAGAAGACCGCCGGTCTGCACAATTCCGACCTCGTGATCCTCGCCGGTCGTCCGGGCATGGGCAAGACCTCGCTGGCGACCAACATCGCGTTCAACACGGCTTACGAATATCTCAAGCAGCAGCGCGACGGCGGCCCCGATTCGGGCGGCGCGCCGGTGGCCTTCTTCAGCCTCGAAATGAGCGCCGACCAGCTGGCCACGCGTATCCTTGCCGAACAGGCCGAGATCAGTTCGGAAAAGCTGCGCTCGGGCGATATCGGGCGCGACGAATTCACGCGCCTCTCCGAAGCGAGCCAGCGCCTGGCCGACCTGCAGCTGTTCATCGACGATACGCCCGCGCTCACCATCGACGCGCTGCGGATGCGCGCGCGGCGGCTGAAGCGGAAGAACAAGATCGGCCTCGTCGTGGTCGACTACCTGCAGCTGCTCCAGGGGTCGGGCCGCGCGAGCGACAACCGGGTCAACGAAATCTCGGAAATCAGCCGGGGTCTCAAGACGATGGCGAAGGAGCTGGAGCTGCCGGTCATCGCACTCTCGCAGCTGAGCCGCGCGGTCGAACAGCGCGAGGACAAGAAACCGCAGCTGGCCGACCTGCGCGAATCGGGCTCGATCGAGCAGGACGCCGACATGGTCTGGTTCATCTATCGCGCCGAATATTACCACAAGGCGCAGATGCCCAACGTGCCGGACGGCTCGGAATCGCCCGACGAAGCGCAGAAGTATCAGGACTGGATGGAAGAGCACCAGAGGCTGGTGAACAAGGCGCTGCTGATCGTCGCCAAGCAGCGTCACGGCTCCACCGGCAACGTGCCGCTGATCTTCCAGAGCGAATACACCAAGTTCAGCTCGCCCTCGTATCGCGATTATTCAGACTTCGGCGAAGAATAGGGGCGGCGAAGAACACTCAGCGAGGATCAGGCGCGCAGCGGCGCACCGGATTTGCGTTGAAAATCGCCGCACCTGTCGCTATGTGGCGCGCTCGATCCCGAAATGACCGTTTGTATGGAGTGCCCCGGATATGGCGCGCGTTACCGTTGAAGATTGCGTCGACAAGGTTCCCAACCGCTTCGACCTCGTCCTGCTGGCCGCCGAGCGCGCGCGCGAAATCTCGGGCGGAGCCGAAATCACGCTCGATCGGGATCGCGACAAGAACCCGGTCGTCGCGCTGCGCGAAATCGCCGAACAGACCGTCAAGCCGAAGGACCTGCAGGAAAGCATGGTCACCAACCTGCAGAAGATCCTGCCGGACGACGATGACGAGATCGATGAAGTCGGCTCGCTCAGCCAGTCGGCCGAAGCGCTGCGGGTGACCGCCGCGACCCCGACCCGTTCGACCTCGGTCGGCGGCGACTACGAGGGCTGATCGCCCACACGAAATTACGCGAATGCGGGGCGGGCCTCTAACGAGGTGCCGCCCCGTTTTCGTTTCGGCCCACTCCTGGCCCGGCATGGCACCCTCGGGCTCCCCGATTTGCGGGCTTTTCGATTGCATGTCCTGCGCGGTTGAAACACTATCAAAAGCGTTCGCGGCAAGGGAGAACGGCGAGAAATGGCGGTCGTTGCGATCTACAGCGTTAAGGGCGGGGTCGGAAAGACGACCTTCGCTGCCAACCTCGCGTGGTGCGCAGCCAATCAATCGAGCCGGCGCACTTTGCTGTGGGATCTCGATGCGGCAGGCGGCGCGGGCTTCCTGCTGGGCGTCGACCCGAAGAAGAAGAAGCGCGCGACCAGCGTGATCGCCAAGGAAATCGATCCCGCAAAACTCATCCGCAAGACCGACTATGCGCGGCTCGACCTGCTGCCCGCCGATGAATCGATCCGCGCGCTGGACGTGCAGCTGGCCGAGATCGGCAAGAAGAACCGCATGGCGAAGCTGACCGCCGAGATGATGAAGGATTATGACCGGCTGATCCTCGACTGCCCGCCGGTGCTCAGCGAGCTCTCGAGCCAGATCGTGCGCGCCGCTGATCTGATCCTCGTGCCGATCCCGCCCTCGCCGCTATCGGCCCGCGCGCTCGAAACCGTGCGCGAGCAGGTGAGTGCGCAGGGCAAGAAGGCCCCGCGAATCATGCCGGTGTTCTCGACGGTAGATCGCCGCCGCACGCTCCACCGCGAAGCGGTTGCGCAAGCCCGGGAATGGCCCGTCATCCCGGCCGCAAGCGCGATCGAGCAATGCGCGACGAAGCTCGCCCCCGTCGGTGCCTTCGCTCCGCGCAGCGCCGCGGCGCGTGCCTTCAAGAAGCTATGGACCGACGTGGAGCGGCAACTGGCGCAGGGTTAGGGGCCGGGCGCGGTTACGCGTCGTCGCTGCCCCGGCCGGTTGTCTGCTGCAATTCGTCGATCCTGACCGATGCATCGGCCTTGCTCAGACCCGGATCGTAGGCCTCGGGCGTGCCCGCTTCTTCGGCCAGCGTCTTGAGGTAACTGGCCTGTGCGCCGGTCATCGCCTCGTCGCCGGTCGTCCAGTTCTCGGGCGCCTTTTCGGCATTGGAAGCAGGGTCCGCCTTGGGGTGTTCGCCGATCTTGTTCATGGGTTGTCTCCTTTTCCGATCAACGGGTTATGTTCGCCGTTCGTTCCCGTGTGCGTGCGGGTAATTCGCCGAGCGGTCTCTGGCCTTCGCGCGCGGGCGCGCTATGACGATTGACGATGCCCGAGCCCCGCGCGCCCTCTCCCGAAATGTCTCGTCGTACCCGGCTGCTCGACGAACCGGTGCTGCGCGCGCTCGCGATCTTCGTTGCGGGGATGGCGCTGCTGCTCGCCATCGACCTCGCCAGCGAGCCGGCCGGCGAAATCGGGCAGGACCGTGCCGTCGAAAGCGCACTGTCCGCCAGCAACAGCGCGCTGGCCGACATCGTCGGGCCGGTGGCATCGCCCGACGACACCCCCGAAGCGGCAGAGCGGCGCGAACGGGCCCAATCGACGGCGTTCTTCCTCGAGCAGGCGAACCTCGCGTGGCGCCGCGGCGATACCGCCTTGCCCCGGGAGGTGGCATTGGAAGTGGGCGCGGCGGCCATCCTCGCGCTACTCGGCAAGCTATGGATGGGGGGTTGGCTGCTGCTGCCGCTGGGTGCGCTCGCCGCGCGGCTCGCCTGCCCGCGCACCGAAGGACGGCACGCACACTGGGTGCTCAGTTTCGCCGCCCGCAGCCTCGGCGGATCGGCCGGACTGATCGGTCTTGCGCTAACCGCCTATGCCCTTGGCGCACCCGCCCCCTTCGTCCTTGCCCCGCTGGTCAGCGCCATCGTCGCGCTCAACGCATGGCTGCTGAGCGAACATGCCAGGCTAGACCGGTCGGCGACGCTGCTGCGGCTGGCCCCGCTGCTCGTGCTCGTCACGGTGTTGCTGGTGCTCGCGCGCGAGGTGCTGGTGCGCCTAACGATCCTCCCCTGACCGCCGCCGAACGACTGAAGTCTCGACCCCGCCGGTTACGGCGACTAGAAACACCTGCGGAGGGCCTACGATATGAGCGACATTCCCGATGCCTTCGGCACCGCGATGGAGGGCGGGCTCTATGCACGCGCGGTCCAGCGGGAGACCGGCGAGGGCTCGCCCGGCAAGATCGAGACCGACGAGAACGGGCATTTCGTCGAACAGGCCTGCCTCAACTGCGGCGCCAAACTGATGGGCCGCCACTGCCACATCTGCGGTCAGCAGGCGCATCTGCACCGCACGCTCTCCGCCGTGGGCCACGATCTGCTGCATGGCGTGCTGCATCTCGACGGCAAGCTGTGGCACACGCTTCCCCTGCTTACGCTGCATCCGGGCAAGCTGACGCGCCGCTATATCGACGGCGAACGCGCCGATTTCGTCTCGCCGATGGCCATGTTCCTGTTCAGCGTCTTCCTGATGTTCGCGGTGTTCCAGGCGGTCGGCCTTACCACCCCGACCGACATCGGCGGGGCAAATCTCGGCAAGATCGGCGATGATCTGGCCGAAGTCCGCGAAGACATGGTGGCAGAGCGGCAGGATCTGCGCGAAGAGCTGGCCGAGGCTAGGTCATCCGGCGCGAATGACGACGAGGTTGCCACCATCGAAGCCGATATTGCCGAGATCGACCAGACGATCGCGAGCCTCGATCGGGGCCAGGAGCTGATCGGGGGGGATGGCGAAAAGGCCTCGCCCGACGATTACGACGCAACCGACGCCGGCGAGATAAAGCTGTTCAAGAAGCTTGAGGAGAAGTGGCGCAAGAACCCGGGCCTCATGCTCTACAAGCTGCAATCGAACAGCTACAAGTTCAGCTGGCTGCTGATCCCGCTATCGCTGCCCTTCGTATGGCTGCTGTTTGCATGGAAACGGCGGTTCAAGGCCTATGACCACGCGATCTTCGTCACCTACTCGCTGGCTTTCATGTCGCTGTTCTTCATCGCGCTGTCGCTGCTCGGCAAGCTGGGCATCGGCGCGGGATGGCTGTTCACGATTTTCGCAACGCTCGCGCCGCTGCATATCTACCGACAGCTCAAGCAGACTTACGATCTCTCGCGCCGGTCCGCGATCTGGCGGCTGCTCGTGCTGCTAGTGGGTATCTTCTTTATCCTGAGCCTGTTCTTGCAGATCCTCGTGGTGCTGGGCGCGTTCTGATTGCGCATCGCGCGAGAGAGCGCCGTCCCTCAGTCCTCCCTGTCCGGAGATCCGCCCCTCGTGCAATTCCTTCATCGCCTCGATGGGCTCCGCGGCGAAGCGCAATGGGTCGAGACGACGCCCGAGGACCTGGCGCGCGCCACCTTCCTCGATGGGCGCGAGACGTTCTGGTCATCTTCGCGGATCGGCAATGTGGAGCCGGGCGAGAGCAAGGATGCCCCGCGCGCGCGGCTGATCTTCCATGTCGGATTCTGCGGCTCGACACTGCTCACCCGCATGATCGAACGCTGGCCCGGCGTGCTGGCCCTGCGCGAGCCGCAGGCGCTGACCGATCTGGCGAGCCAGCAGGCGCAGCTGGCGGCGGGGCAAGGCACGGCTTCGCTCGCCCGCCTGCTTTCCTATGCGCTCACGCCCCTGGGGGCGGTCGGCGGCGCGCGCGACACGATCATCAAGCCATCCAACTGGGTGAACGGGCTGATCCCGGTGCTCGCGGAACATGGCCTGGCCAAGCAGGCGCTGTGCATGACGATGGAGCGCCGTGCCTATCTGCGCGCGATCTTCCGCGGCGGGCGGGACCGGATCGCCTTCGCCCTGCGCCACGTCCAGCTGCTTGGCGCGAGCGACGCGGTACTGGCGGACCAGCTGCGCGCGGCCATAGCGCTGGATGGCGATGCGCTCAACCAGGCCGCCCGCGCGGCGGCGCTGCTCCACCGCGCGCAGGAAGACCTGTTCGCGCAGCTCGCTCCGCGTAAGGCGTGGCTCTGCTTCGAAACGCTGGTCGACGATCCACAGGCGGCGCTTCGCCTCGCCGCGGAGCGGTTGGAACTGGCGGGCGATGCCGACGTGGGCGGCCTGCCTGCGCAAGATGCGAAAGACCCGACGCGGCCCTTCTCGCACGGCGATCGCGCAGGCGAGGATGCGGCGGTGGAGGCCCATCACGGCCAGCGCTTCGATGCTGCGCTCGCCTGGCTGGCCGGGCTCGGCTAGCGGCGCAGCCAGCCGGTGATCGAATAGCGGCGCACCGGCGTCGCCCGGCTGACGAGGCTGACGCTGTGCGGCTGGCCGACCCTGAACAGGGTGAGCCGGTTGAGCGCGGGCACGAGGAAATCTCCGCTCGCGCCGTCTTCGCCATGGAACAGCAGCAACCCGCCCCATTCCGGGCGCCACATAGGGCTCAGGCCCAGCACATAGGCGGCGGTGCGGTTCTTGCCCTCCACCGCGTCGTCATGCCCGGTCAGGAAATCGCCGGGCGAATACGCAGTGCCCTGCGCATCGGCGAAGCGGATCGCGGGGTCTCCCACCACGGTCCGCAGGAATTCGCGCGGCTCGTCGCTCGACAGCCAGCGCGCATAAGCGGCCAGCGGATCGTCACTTTGCGCGCGCGCGCTCGCGTCATCGGGCACGCGGATCGTTTCGTAGCGATACTGGAAGCCGTAGCGCGCACCGGCATAGACCGCATCGTCGAGGTCGGAGCGTTGCGGATCGGTCAGCGAAGCGCGGGTCTGCCGGTCGAGTTCGACCAGCTTGTCGCCGCTGTTGAGCACCTGCTTCCAGTCCTGCCGCGCCTTCAGGAGATCGTGCAGCGCCTGCGCCTGCCCATCGGCGAGGAAGTTCTCGACGACCACGCGCCCGCGCGCCGCGAATTCCTCGGCCAGCGCGGCGCTATCCAGATCGGGGGCGAGCGCGAACCTAATGACGCACGCTCCCGCGCCGCCGCAGCGGCCTGTCATAGGTCGTGCGGGCAGACGCACGTTCGGGCGCGCGGTTGCGGAGGCTGGGTCTGGCGTGGGCGATAGCGTGGCGGTCCCGGTCTGGCGTGCAGGTTCTGCCGCTGCCCGGTACGATCCGCGCGCCCTGCCGGTCAATCCGTTCCGTCGAGCTCTTCGTCGGTCTGCGGCTCGGTCGCTTCGTCCTTGGCCATTTCGTCGCGCATATTGGCGGCACCCTCGCTCACCTTGTCGCTCGCCACGATCGCCGCGTCCTCAACCTTTTCCTGCACGACTTCGGCATTTGCGGCCGTATCGGCGGCAGCACCTTCGACGAAGGCTTCGCCATCTTCCTGCGTCTGCTCGGAACAGGCGGCAAGACCAAGCGAGACGGCGCCAAGCGCGGCGAGAACGGCGATATTCGGACGATACATGGCAGGTACTCCCTCGGTGACCAGGCAGTGTTAACCATCAGCGCCGGTCTGCGGTTCCCCGGCCCGGTGAGGAAACGCCAGGGCGCCGCGCACGAAAAAGCCCCGCCAGAGCGATTCCGGCGGGGCTTTTTCGATCATCTGGCGATGCCTGGGCAGGTAAAGCCTACGCCCCCTGCGGGCTCGCTCCGCCTTCGCTGCCAAAGCGCTTGCCCGCCTTGGGCACGGCCGATCCGTTCGTTGCCTGCGGCTTCAACGGGCCCTTGGGCTCGTCGGGCCGGTCGAGCTTGCCGTCCTTCAGAAGCTGGTCGATCTCTGCACCGGTCAGCGTTTCGTATTCGAGCATGGCCTGCGCGAGAAGGTGGAGCTTGTCCTCCTGGTCGGTCAGGATGTCGGTCGCACGCTTGAGACCGCCTTCGACCAGCGACTTGATCTCGGCATCGATGAGCTTGTTCGTTTCCGAACCGCCCATCGTACGCTGGGTCTGGCCCATGCCGAGATAGCCTTCCTGGCTCGATTCGTACTGCAGCGGGCCGAGCTTGTCGCTCATCCCCCACTTGGTGACCATGTTGCGCGCCAGATCGGTGGCGTACTGGATATCCGACGAGGCACCGGAACTGACCTTGTCGTGCCCGAAGATGATTTCCTCGGCCACGCGGCCACCCATCGCGACCGCCAGGTTCGCGTGCATCTTGTCGCGGTGGTACGAGTAATTGTCCCGCTCGGGCAGGCGCATCACCATACCCAGCGCGCGGCCGCGCGGGATGATCGTCGCCTTGTGGATCGGGTCCGATGCCGGCTCGTTCAGCGAAACGAGCGCATGGCCCGCCTCGTGATAGGCGGTCATCTTCTTCTCGTCGTCGGTCATGACCATGGAGCGGCGTTCCGCCCCCATCATCACCTTGTCCTTTGCGTCCTCGAATTCCTGCATCGCGACGAGGCGCTTGTTGCGGCGTGCGGCGAGCAGCGCCGCCTCGTTGACGAGGTTGGCGAGGTCCGCACCGGAGAAGCCGGGCGTACCGCGCGCGATGGTGCGCGAATTCACGTCGGGCGCCAGCGGCACCTTCTTCATGTGCACGGCGAGTATTTTCTCGCGCCCTTCGATATCGGGAATCGGCACGACCACCTGGCGGTCGAACCGTCCGGGACGCAGCAGCGCAGGGTCGAGCACGTCGGGGCGGTTGGTCGCGGCGATGATGATGATGCCTTCATTGGCCTCGAAACCATCCATCTCGACCAGCAGCTGGTTGAGCGTCTGCTCACGCTCGTCGTTCGAATTGCCGAGGCCGCCGCCACGGCTGCGACCGACCGCGTCGATTTCGTCGATGAACAGGATGCACGGCGCATTCTTCTTCGCCTGTTCGAACATGTCGCGCACGCGGCTGGCACCGACGCCGACGAACATCTCGACGAAGTCGGAACCCGAGATGGTGAAGAAGGGCACGCCCGCCTCGCCCGCGATCGCCCGCGCCAGCAGCGTCTTACCCGTACCGGGCGAGCCGACCAGCAGCGCGCCCTTGGGGATCGTGCCGCCCAGCTTGGAGAACCGCGAAGGGTCCTTCAGGAACTCGACGATCTCCTCCAGCTCCTCGCGCGCCTCGTCGATCCCGGCGACATCGCTGAAGGTCACCTTGCCCTGCTTTTCGGTCAGCATCTTGGCCTTCGACTTGCCGAAGCCCATCGCGCCGCCCGCGCCGCCGTTCTTCTGCACCTGGCGCAGCGCGAAGAACGCGATGCCGAGGATCAGCAGGAAGGGTAGCGACTGGATCAGGATAACCCACAGGATGTTCATCTGCTCGGTCGGCGTACCCGAGTAGGTCACGCCGTTATCCTCGAGCAGCTTGGTCAGGCTGGTATCGTTCCTGACCGGCACCGTGGTGAAGGTTTCGTCATTGGTGAGCTTGCCGGTGATGCGATCATCGGCGATCTGCACTTCCTCGACCGTGCCAGCGGCCACCCGCTCACGGAAATCGGAATAGCTGATCTGCGTACCCGCATTATCGCTCGCCCCGCCGAACATCGACACCGCGAGGAGCAGGGCGAGAAATATCCCGCCCCAGATCATCAGGCTGCGGATCCAGGGGTTCGGCCCACCCCCGCCATTGCCGGATCCCGGGCCATTCGGCCCCTGCCCGCCGGGCGTGTTGTTCTCACTCATGCTAGATACGAGTCCTTTCCCTCACGAATGTAAGCGCGAGGGAATGAATGACAAGTTGTCAGGCGCGCGATGGTCTCGCGTTTTGGCAGGCGCAGACGGCCCGCAGCACGTCAGAAGCTGAAAGCGCGGCGGGCAAATGCTTCGTCGGTGCCCGTGCTTGCGCGGCGTGCCGGGGCCGGGGCACCGCTTGCGTCATGCGGGCGCGCGGCACCGGCATCGCGGATCGGGACCACCCGGGCACCCGTTTCGCGCGGCGTTTCGTGGCCCGGCTCCTGCGGTCGGGACGCGTCGGGTTGCGGGAGCGCGCGCTGACCGGAACCAGGAGGGCCCGCGAGCCCCATCTGGGCCAGCTTCGCCTCGAGCGCGCCGTGCAGCTGCTCGAACCCCTGCGAGGCGGGCGACCAGTTGGCGAAAGCGGCGATCGGCTCGCGCCGGACCGCGACCTGTTCGACATAGGAGCTTTGCGGGATCACCGGCCAGTTGGCGCCCGCGTTTTCGCGCACCCAGCGATGCAGCTTGCGCCGCCCGTCATACATCGAGAGCACCGGCAGCACCGGCGGATGGCCGGGCCGCTTGGCCAGCTCCTTGCGAATGAAGCCGAACGCCCGCGCGGCCAGCGGCGATGCGGGCAGCGGCACCACGATCAGGTCTGCCGCTTCCATGATCTGCTCGCTCACCTCGTTGATCATCGGCGGGCAGTCGAGCACGATGCGCGGATAATCGCCCTTCATGAAGTTGAGCATCTGCGCCAGCCGCTTCTTCGCGCCGATCCGGGCCAGTTGCACCGGCAGATCGCGCAAGGACTGGTCGGCACCGATCAGCGACAGGCCGTCATATTTGGTGGGCTCGATCAGGTCGCGCGGGGCCTTGGCGTGGTGGAAGGCGGAGATCGCGCGCTGCACCTTGCGCTCTTCATGGCCCAGCAGGAAGCCCGCGCCGCCCTGCGGATCGAGATCGAACAGCAGGGTGTCGTGTCCGCCGCGTTGCGAGAAGCGCCAGGCCAGATCGACCGCCATGGTCGTTTTCCCGACCCCACCCTTCATGCTGTAGACGGCGATGACGGCCATGATTGTGCGCTCCCTCGATAGTGAACCGAATCGGTACCCGACCCCTGTGTCGAGCGTTAACCGAGCACTCTTATCAATTGGCTACAAGGGCCAGGATTGGCCGCCATCCGCCGTGGGACACCCTCAATCACACAGGTTAACGCGGGCGAAGGACTTGGGCTCGACACCCGCCCATCCGCTCACATCGAACGTGCGATGACCATCTTCATGATCTCGTTCGATCCGCCGAAAATGCGGCTGATCCTGCTGTCGCGGAACATGCGCGCGATCGGGTAATCGTTGATGTAGCCCGATCCGCCGTGCAGTTGCAGGCACTTGTCGACCACTTCTCCCTGCAGTTCGGTCACCCACAGCTTCGCCATGCACGCCGTCGGCACGTCGAGCTTGCCCTCCAGGTGTTGCGCGATGCAGTGATTGACGAAGACCTTGGCCGCGGTGGCGCGCGCCTTCAGTTCGGCGAGCGTGAACTGGGTGTTCTGGAAATCCCAGATGGTCTTGCCGAAGGCCTTGCGATCCTTGGTGAAGGCGACCGTTTCTTCCAGCGCGCGCTCGATCGTCGACATCGCGCCCATTGCGATGATCAGCCGTTCCTGCGGCAGCTCGCCCATCAGCTGGTAGAAGCCCTTGCCTTCCTCTCCGCCGAGCACAGCGTCGCTGGGCACGAAGACGTCGTCGAAGAACAGCTCGCTGGTGTCCTGCGCATCGAGGCCGATCTTGTCGAGCTTCTTGCCGCGCTGGAAGCCTTCCGCACCCTCGGTTTCCAGCAGCATCAGCGAGATGCCCTTGGCCCGCTCGTTCGGGTCGGTCTTGGCGACGACGATGATGAAGTCGGCGGTCTGGCCGTTGGAGATGTAGGTCTTGGCGCCGTTGATCTTGTAGCCGTTGCCGTCCTTCAGCGCGGTCGTCGTGATGCTCTGCAGGTCGCTGCCGACGCCCGGCTCGGTCATCGCGATCGCGCTGACCAGCTCGCCGCTTACCAGCCTGGGCAGGTATTTCTTCTTCTGCTCCTCGGTGCCGTGACGCACCAGGTAGGGCAGGATGATCGTGTTATGCAGGCTGGCGGCGAAGCCTTCGACATTGTGCCGGCCCTGCTGGTCGATCACGACCATCTCGTGCCGGAAATCGCCACCGTGGCCACCATATTCCTCGGGAACCGACGCGCCGAGCAGCCCGGCCGCGCCCGCTTCGTTCCAGAACTCGCGCTCTACCATCCCGTCTTCGCGCCACTTGAGCACGCGCTTTTCGGGCGCATGCTTCTCGTAGAACTTGCCGACCGCGTCGGCGAAGATCGCGATTTCTTCGTCTTCCATGAATTCGGGCTGGGGAACGTCGATGACGGGCATGGGAAATCCTCTCGATTATGCTTTTGGGGGCGAACCTACCAAATCGGTTGCGAACTGCAATCTTTCGTGAGCGCTAGGAAACCGTGCCCGATCTGCGCAGCGCGGCGATCTGGTCCGCGTCGATCCCCAGTCCATCGAGAATCGCGTCGCTATCGGCGCCCGGTGCTACCGCCGCCTGCGGCGTTGCGGTGGCCGTGCCCGAATAGCGCGGCGCGGGGGCGGGCTGCGGCGAACCGGCGATCTCGACGAAAGTGCCGCGTGCCGCATTGTGCGGGTGCTCGCGCGCCTCGCTCATGGTCAGCACCGGCGCATAGCAGACGTCGGTGTGTTCGAGCAGGTCGTCCCACTCGGCGCGGGTCTTGCCCTTGAAGATCGCGGCGAGCTTCTCCTTGAGGACAGGCCATTGCGCCGGGTTCATTTGCGCATCGAACTCGGAGTCTTCGGCAAGGCCCAGCCGCGCGCGAAGCTCGGCGTAGAACTGCGGCTCGATGCTGCCGATGCTCACGAACTTGCCGTCGGCGGTTTCGTAAGTGTCGTAGAAATGTGCGCCGGTATCGAGCAGATTGGCGCCCCGATCCTCGCGCCACATGCCCTGATTGGCGAAGCCCTGGATCATGCCCATCAGGACTGCCGTACCATCGGTCATCGCGGCGTCGATCACCTGGCCGCGCCGTTCGTTTGAGCCGCCATGCGCGACATGCAGCAGCGCCGAGACCATTCCAAACGCGAGCATCATGCCGCCCCCGCCGAAGTCGCCGACCATGTTGATCGGGGGCGTGGGCTTGTCGCCCGCCCGCCCGAAATGCGCGAGCGCACCGCCCAGCGCGATATAGTTGATGTCGTGGCCCGCATGGGGCGCATAGGGGCCGGTCTGCCCCCACCCGGTCATCCGTCCGTAGACGAGCCTCGGATTGTCGGCGAGCAGCACGTCGGGCCCCAGCCCCAGCCGCTCCATCACCCCGGGGCGAAACCCTTCGATCAGGCCATCGGCAGACGCGCACAGCTTGCGGGCGAGCGCTATGCCCTCCTTGCTCTTGAGATCGAGCGCGATCGACTTGCGCCCGCGCGCCAGCACATCCTTGGTCGGATCGGGCTGGAGGCCGCTGCGTGCTCCGGCGCGATCCACGCGGATCACCTCTGCGCCGTGATCGGCCAGCATCATGCCGCAGAACGGTCCGGGGCCGATCCCGGCGAATTCGACGATGCGCAGGCCTGCAAGAGGGCCTGCACGTTCGCCGGGCATTACTTGCCCTTCCAATTGGGCGCGCGCTTTTCGGCGAAGGCCGCCGCGCCCTCGCGCGCATCCTCGCTCGCAAAGACCAGCGGCGTCAGCTTGGCCTGCTCGTCCCAGCGGGATTCGAGGCTCCAGCCGCGCGATTCCTCGATGATCTGCTTGGAAATCCGCACCGCCAGCGGGCCATTGGCGCAGATTGCCCGTGCCAGCTCCATCGCGCCATCCATGGCCGAGCCATCGGTGACGCGATTGACGAGGCCCAGCTCGTGAGCGCGGGCGGCGTCGATGAATTCGCCGGTCAGCGCCATTTCCATCGCAACCTTGTGGGGGATCTGGTCGGGCAGCTTCATCAGCCCGCCCGCTGCCGCGGCGAGGCCGCGCTTGACCTCGGGAATGCCGAATTTTGCGTTCGCATTGGCGACCACCAGATCGCAAGAGATCATCAGCTCGAGCCCCCCGGCGAGCGCATAACCCTCGACCGCCGCGATAATCGGCTTGGCCGGGCTCTGCTGCGTCAGACCGCCGAAGCCGCGCCCTTCGACGAAGGGCGTCTCGCCGCGCAGGAAGCCCTTTAGGTCCATGCCCGAACAGAAGGTGCCGCCCGCGCCGGTCAGGATCGCGACCCGCAGATCGTCCTCCGCGTCGAGCCGGTCGAGCGCTGCGGCAATACCTTCCGCAGCCGCCTTGTTCATGGCGTTTTTCGCGTCGGGGCGGTTGATCGTGATGATCAGCACGCTCCCCTGATCGGTGGCCTGCACCTGCGTTTGAACGTCGTCGCTCATGCCTCTCTCCTTTACGTGGCTGTTTGCAACCTATGCTGGAGAAGCACGCGAGACGGGTCAAGCGGGGATGCGTCGGCTTGCCCGCGCACCTCGCCGAATGCCCCTCGCTGGATGACGACGGCACACCTCTGGCCCGCGCATCGGCGAACCGGAGGTGTGTTGCTGACGCTCGGGAACGTTTGTGGTTAGCTTGCCGCCGGGTCTGCGCCGTGGGATATGCTCCATGCGCAAGCCGCGGCAGCACCGAGCCGATGCTGGAAGGTCCCGATCCGCGCAGCGATCGTGGAGGCCGTCGCAAGCTTTACGCTGTGCTCGTCGCCATTTGCGGCATCGTCCACGGCCATCAGCGCACGCTGGTGCGCGGCATATTCCCGGTTCAAGTCCATTTCGGTTCTCCTGAATGACGGGAATGCTGCAGCACGGCCGCGGATTGAACGTGTCGTCAGTCGACCATCCTCTCGACGAGCCGTCGCAGCTCGTGGGTCGGAAGTTGCGCGGCAGCCGGGGCGGTGCCCGTGATGGCCTGTGCATGGATCGCGCCGTAGCGCAGCGAAAGCCGGGGGCGCGAGGTATCGCGCAGAGTGGTAGTCTTCATTTTTGGTAGTATCCGGCAGGTCGTTCCCGCCGCCTTCTTGAAAGTCTTAGCGCCTGCTGCCTCGCGACCGCGCACCGGCGGGACCTTGCCCGGGTGTACGTTCGCGAAACACGATCCGGCCTTTGCTCAGATCGTAAGGCGTCATTTCGACATGTACGCGGTCTCCAACGACCGAACGGATGCGATAGCGACGCATTTTCCCTGCCGTATAGCAGATGATGCGATGCTCATTGTCGAGGGTGACGCCGAAGCGTCCATCGGGCAGGATCTCGTCGATCGCGCCTTCCATCGTAATGAGCTCTTCCTTCGCCAATCAATCATCCTTGCGTACGAAAATTCATCCGCACGGACGTATTCCGGTGCGGAGCCAATGCTGGTTGAAATGGAAGTGTTGCCGATCTCGCGCATGCGCGCTCTTTTCAGCAATCATAATCCGTCGCAAACGACGTTAGGCAATATCTATATAGCAGGGCGGAAAAAAATTACAATGGCCTCTATTAGAGGCCATCAAAAGTGCGCGGTGGAGTGCGCGATCCGCCTGCAATCAACCGGCCAGCTTCAGAATGACGCCGGCGGATCAAAGTCACCGATTCACAGCCAGCGATTTTTTCTGCGGCGCTTGCGTCCACGCCGGCTGACAAGCAGCGTGGCCAACGCCACGAAGACCATCAGGCCAATCAGCGAATAGGCAATTACGAGACGAGTTTCCACGGGTCCTCCGGACAACGCGGATGACAGGAGGATCCGGCGCTTTACGAGTTAACACGGCCTGGCAAAAAACGCCAATAGATACGGACTATCTCGAAGAACACTCAGGAGGCTCGACACATCTCTTTCATTTGATGTGACATTTTACGAATAGTTGGGGAACGGTGTCGTCTTTAAAGACCCGCTACCCGACAATTTTTAGACGCGTCACCCTCAACGCTTCGGGGTCGACAGAACGTCGCCCAACTCTGGATCGGGCATGGCACCGCCCGGTTCATGACCGCCCGATTGGCTCTTCTTGAACGGCAAGAAAGTCTCGCGCTCCCAATCGCCGGTCACCACGATATCGCCGACCTTCAGCCACGCGTGGAACAGCAGCTTCGAGCCCGCCGTTTCGTCGCTGCGCCGCGAACCGAAGACGATATGCGAGGGAATGCCGCGCCGGGCGAGGATCCAGCGCGCCGCCATTGCGCGCGGCAGGCACACAGGCGCAAACCAGGCCCGGTCGCCGACGCGTTCCACCGCGCGCCCCAGCCGACAGGCCCTTTCGGTGGCAGCCCGATCGACCCTTCCGGGAGCCGGGCCACCCCCGTCGATCGGGCCAAGCGCCTTGCGCCACCAGCCGAACGGCATGAATGCGACCATCAGCCGGGCCACGGCAAGACTCGTCCAGATTTCGCATATCAGGAGCTTGTCTCGAAGAAATCGTGCGATCCGCATAACGCCTGCTTCCTATCAGCGATTTGCCAGCGGCCATAGGGCAAGCACCTCGATCGTGGGGCGTTACGCTTTGTGCCACCGCTCGTGTTCCGGCTGGGAACTCAGCGTTGCCACGCGCCGGTCTTTTCCCGAGAAATCGACGGCTAAGGTTCACTGCCCGATTGCGCGGCGGACTTGCACGCTCTTAACCGGCTTCACGCATCGTGATGCGAAGAATATAGAATACAGCGATTGGGAGATCCTGAAATGCGCAAACTTGTTTCCATGCCGTTGGTCGGCATCGCCGCTCTGGCGCTTGCCGCGTGCAACGCGTCTTCGAACGACAATGCCACGGCCTCCGGCGACGGCGAGCAGGTTGCCGGCAACGACGAATGCGATCCGGGCGAGCAGGTCATCAAGTTCAGCCACGTCACCAATTCGGACAAGCACCCCAAGGGCATCGCCGCGAGCCTGCTGCAGGAGCGGATCAACGCCGAGATGGACGGGCGCATGTGCATGGAGGTCTATCCCAACTCCATGCTCTACAATGACGACAAGGTGCTCGAGGCGATGCTGCTGGGCGATGTGCAGTTGGCGGCACCCTCGCTCTCCAAGTTCGAGAATTACACCACCAGGCTGCGCATCTTCAACTTCCCCTTCCTGTTCGACGACATCGATGCCGTCGACCGTTTCCAGGCGTCGCCTTCAGGGCAGGCGCTGCTGAATTCGATGACCGACAAGGGGCTCAAGGGCCTGTCCTTCTGGCATTCGGGCATGAAGCAGCTTTCCGCCGACAAGCCGCTGCTGGTGCCGTCCGACGCGCGCGGCCTCAAGGTCCGGGTCGAAAATTCGGACGTGCTGGTTGCGGTGTTCGACCAGCTCGGGGCCAACCCGCAGAAAATGGCGTTCAGCGAAGTCTACGGCGCGCTGCAGACCGGGGTCGTCGACGGGCAGGAGAACAGCTGGTCCAACATCTATGGCCAGAAGTTCTACGAAGTGCAGGACGGCATCACCAATACCGATCACGGCGTGCTCGACTACATGCTGGTCACCAGCTCGCGCTGGTGGGACGGCCTCGAGGATGAGGACCGCCGCGACCTGACGAAAATCCTCGAGGAAGTCACGACCGAGCGCAATCAGGCGGTCAACGAGCTGGAAGCCGAAGCCCGCAAGGCTATTGCCGATGCGGGCACGGAGATCCGTGAACTGACGCCCGAGCAGCGCCAGCAATGGGTCGACGCGCTGCGCCCAGTGTGGAAGCGCTTCACCCCCGATGTCGGTGCCGATACGCTCAAGGCAGCGCAGGCCGCCAACCAGAGCTGAACCAGACGCGGGTCCGCCAACAAGCCGAACCTGCCGGGGCGAACGACACATGCCGCCCCGGCGCCTGCTCAAGCGCCTTGTCCCTGCGAGAGGATAATGTCCGATGTCATACGAAATGGGTGAATCGCCGAGCGTGATCGGACGCATAGAGCGCCTCTTCATCGCGGTGGTTCTGGGCCTGATGACGATCATCACGTTCGCCAACGTGATCGCCCGGTACGTCTTCAACTCCAACGTGCTGTGGGCCGTGGAAGCTACGGTCTATCTGTTCGCCTGGCTGGTGCTGATCGGCGCCGCGCACTGCATCGCGATCACCGCCCACCTCGGCGTCGATGCCGTGGTCAACCTGCTGGGCAAGCGGGCGAAGCGCATCGCCGCACTGTTCGCGGTTGCCGCCTGCCTTGCCTACGCGATCCTGCTGCTGATCGGATCGTGGAACTACTGGTATCCGTTCGTCAGCCAGCTCTCGTTCCTCACGACCGAGGACGTTCCGATGCCGCCCGGTTTTGGCTGGCTCGCCTTCTTGAACGGCGGCGAACCCTACGAAAAGCTGCCGCGCTTCATCCCTTACTTCGTGCTGCCCTTGTCGATGGTGCTGCTGACCATCCGCTGGTCGATCTCGGCGGTCGAGATCCTCAGGGGCAAGTGCGATTCGATCATCGCCAGTCACGAGGTCGTCGAAGACCTCGAAGACCGCGACGCGCATGTCGAAGCGACTGCGATCCCGGCCAGGGAGGCTACCAATGGCTGAAGTCCTCATCCTGTTCGCGATGGTCATCGCGCTGCTGGCATTGGGTGTGCCGGTCGGCGTCTCGATCGGCCTGAGTTCGATCGTCTTCCTGCTGATCTATTCCGACGGGTCGCTGACCTCGGTCGCCAACACATTGTTCGATGCGTTCCACGGGCATTATACGCTGCTCGCCATCCCGTTCTTCATCCTCGCCGCGGCCTTCATGTCGACCGGCGGGGTGGCGCAGCGGATCATCCGCTTTGCCATCGCCTGTGTCGGGCACCTGCCCGGCGGCCTTGCCATTGCAGGCGTGTTCGCCTGCATGCTGTTCGCGGCCCTTTCGGGATCGTCGCCCGCAACCGTCGTCGCCGTCGGATCGATCGTGATCGCAGGCATGACCCAGGCCGGTTACCCGAAGGAATTCGGCGCCGGCGTGGTCTGCAATGCGGGCACGCTGGGCATTCTGCTGCCGCCGTCGATCGTGATGGTGGTCTATGCCTCGACAGTCGACGTGTCGGTCGGCCGCATGTTCCTTGCCGGAGTCATTCCCGGCATCATCGCCGGCGGCATGCTGATGGTGGCAATCTACGCCTATGCCCGCTGGAAGAAGCTGGCGCGTGGGCAATGGGCCGGCTGGCGCGAGATCGGCCGCTCGGGCGCCGATGCGTTCTGGGGGCTGATGCTGGTGGTCGTGGTGCTCGGCGGTATCTGGGGCGGGGTATTCACCCCCACCGAAGCTGCCGCGATGGCTGCCGTCTATGCCTTCGTTGTCGCCAATTTCATCTATCGCGACATGGGGCCGCTGAAAGCACCTTCCGCACACGGCAGGCCGGTCATGATCAAGGAGCGGGCGGAAGAGCACCGGGCGCTCGCCATGAGCGGCGGGGCTCCGGTGCCCGGCGGCGGTGGCCCCGGCAGCCCCGCCGCTGCAACGCCTGCGCACGATCCCGATCGCCCGATCCCGCTGTGGCGCAAACCCCAGGCACTGCTGACCGCGTGGTTCCACAAGGACACGCAGGACGTGCTTTACGATGCGGGCAAGATCACGATCACGCTGATGTTCATCATCGCCAACGCGCTGATCCTGAAGCACGTGCTGACCGAAGAACAGCTGCCCCAGCATATCACCCAGGCCATGCTCAGCTGGGGGCTGGGGCCGATCAGCTTCCTGATCGTGGTCAACCTGATCCTGCTGATCGGCGGCCAGTTCATGGAACCGTCGGGCTTGATCGTCATCGTGGCGCCGCTGGTGTTCCCGATCGCAATGGAGCTGGGCATCGACCCCATCCACCTTGGCATCATCATGGTCGTGAACATGGAGATCGGGATGATCACACCGCCGGTGGGCCTCAACCTGTTCGTCACCTCAGGCGTCGCCAATATGTCGATGCTGGCAGTGGTCAAGGCCGCGCTGCCGTGGCTTGGCGTGCTGGTGATCTTCCTTGTCATGGTCACCTACATCCCGGCCCTGTCGACTTGGCTGCCGACCATGATGATGGGCCCCGAAACCGTTCTCCGCTAACCCGATTGTGTTATCGGCCCGCGGGCCGGGAGCGTCTCCTTCCATTCCACCGTTCCCGGTCCGTCTTTCGCAAGGATAGTTACCAAGCCGATGCATGAACCAAAGCAGACACGGCGAAGCATGGTCCGATGGCCGCGCGATCATCGGTACGGGCAACCCCTCCGAAGGGGTCGGCGGCGCGGTGACGCAGGTCAATAACGTCTACATCTTTCCTGGCATCGGGCTCGGCGCGCTGGTCTCGGGTGCCAGCCGGATCACCGATGCGATGTTCATCGAGGCCGCGAAGGCGCTCGCCTCGCTCAAGCCCGGCGGGAGCGGCGATGCGCTGTTCCCGCCAAGCGAACGCCTGGCCGAAGTCGCGAACCGCGTCGCGCTCGCCGTGTGCCGGGAGGCAGAACGAAGCGCGGGAGTGGTTGCCCCCTCGCACGGTTGGGAAAATGCCATCGCAGAACGGCGCTGGGCGCCCGTCTATCGCGACGCCCTGCTTCGGGCGGACATCTGAAGGACCCAAGATGCCTCTCGTGGACCTCCCAGTGCGCATGACAGCCCGAGTGCTTTGGCTGCCCTGACCCGAATGACCTGCGGGAAGGCGCGGGGAAGAGGGCCATGTAACCGGTTGCACCGCACATTGCTTTAGCGCAGGTGTTGTCATTACATGTGGGAGAGCAGACGATGACCGGACCGACCCGAAGCCCCGCGCGCATGCCGCTATGGCTGCTCGGAACGCTGGCCGCGCTGGGCCTCGCTTCGAGCGCGGCGGCGCAGGACGAGATCGCGCATCGCCAGTGCTCCCCAGGTGGCGTGCTGTGCTTCGAACTCGGCACCGACGACGCCGTCCCCGTCTATCGCGTCTTGCGCGATGGGGAGGAGGTGATCGCCCCCTCCAGGCTCGGCTTCATGCTGCGCGGCGCCGGCAAGTGGCAGAACGGGGTCGAGCTGGGTGAGCCGACTCGCGCCAGCCATGACGAGACCTGGGAACAGCCATGGGGCGAAAGCCGCCTGGTGGTCGACCGCCACAACAAACTGCGCGTGCCGATGACCGAACGCGGCAAGACGCAGCGCCGGATCGATCTGGTCGCGCGCGTCTTCGATAACGGCGTCGGCTTTCGCTACGAATTCCCGCAGCAGGACCAGCTCGCCGACGCGATCATAGACGAGGAGCTGACCGAGTTCGTGCTCGCAGGCGACGATGCCCAAGCCTGGTGGATTCCGGGCGGCGAATGGAACCGCTACGAATATCTCTACAACGCGACGCCCGCCCGCGAGGTCGGCATCGCGCACACGCCGATCACCTTCCGCCGCGCCGATGGCCTGCACATCGCGATCCACGAAGCGGCGCTGGTCGACTATAGCGGCTTCTGGCTCCAGCGGATCGAGGGCCAGCGCTTCCGGACCATGCTCGCCCCTTCGTCGAAAGGGTGGAAAGTGCGCCGCGAAGCCCCGTTCCACACGCCCTGGCGCACGATCCTGATCGCCGAGGATGCACCCAAGCTCTATGCCGCTGCAGACATCCTGCTCAATCTCAACGAGCCCAACACGCTCGGCGATATCGACTGGTTCGAGCCGCACAAATATGTCGGCATCTGGTGGGCGATGCATCTCGACAAGTGGAGCTGGAACGACGGGCCCAACCACGGCGCGACCACGCAGCACGCGATCGACTATATCGATTTCGCCGCGCAGCACGGCTTCAAGTCCGTCCTCGTCGAAGGGTGGAACAAGGGCTGGTGGAGCGAGAGCGGGCGCAACTTCGAGTTCGCCGAGGCCTATCCCGATTTCGACATGGACCGTGTCGCCGCCTATGCGAAATCGAAGGGCGTGGAGATCATGGGGCACCATGAAACCGCCGGGAATGCGGGGCTTTACGAACGCCAGCTGGAAGAGGCCTACGACTATTATCAGCGCCATGGGGTGCATTCGGTGAAGACCGGCTACGTCGCCGATGCGGGCGTCGTGCTGCGCGAGGACCCGGACGGGACCGAGCAGTGGGAGTATCACGACGGGCAGTACATGGCCCGCCATCACTTGCTGGTCGCCGAGCGCGCGGCGGCGCATGAGATCGCGATCAACGCGCACGAGCCGATCAAGGATACGGGGCTGCGGCGAACCTACCCCAACCTCGTCAGCCGCGAGGGCGCGCGCGGCACCGAATACATGGCGTGGGGCGAGCCGCCCAACCCGCCTGCCCACGAGCCGACGCTGGTCTTCACCCGGATGCTGTCGGGCCCGTTCGACCTGACGCCGGGCATCGTCAGCCTGCAGGGGCGCGAAGGCCTGCTGCCCAACACGCTCGCGCGCCAGCTGGCCGACTACATCGTGATCTATTCGCCGATCCAGATGGCCGCCGACCTGCCGGAGAACTACGCGAAGGCACCCGATGCCCTCGCCTTCATCGAGCAGGTCCCGGTCGACTGGGAACGCACGAGGGTTCTCGCGGGCGAGGTCGGCCAATATGCGGTCATCGCGCGCCAGCGACGCGGCGGGGACGACTGGTGGATCGGCGGGGTGACCGATGGCGATTCGCGGATCGTCGATATCGATCTCGCGTTCCTCGACCCCGACACGCGCTACGTCATGGAAATCTGGCGCGATGGCGAAGGCGGCGGGATCGACGGCGATCGCTTCGCGATGGCGCGCGAAACGCGCGAGATACGCGGCGGCGACCGGGTCGCGATAGAGATGCAGGCGGGCGGGGGCTTCGCAATGAGCCTGCGACCAGTGAATTAGGCTCCCGCCCTTCTCTCAAGGCTCCGCATTGCGAAGCCGTGGGGCGTGTACGAATTCGCGGTGAGCGATCCGACCGGAGTGCTCGTCCGAGTGGGCAAGCCCGTCTGACGCCGGGCGCTTGCCATCCGCTGTCCTACAGGATGCCGGATGTGCAAGATGCGCCGATGGCCAGCCGCACAAATCCGCTTCCGATCCTGCCTGCATTGGGGGGATCGGGGGGGCGGATTTTTTGCTCGCAGGACACTGTGTCAGGTGTGTCAGAGCGTGCGGCCCGATGGCGCGATCCCTGCTAGTGGTGCGCGTGACTTTCGAGCCCGGCCGCCGCCTGCGCATCGCGCTTGCCCTTGGCGCTTGCGGTCAGCGGATCGGTCACCGCAGGGCCGTCGCTGTCGTGGTACTGGCGGCGCAGATCCACGAGGGTGGCTTTCAGGCGGGCGATGGTGCGCTGCATCTTGGGATCGTCGATCCGGTTGTGCATCTCGCCGGGATCGGATTCGAGGTCGTAGAACTCCCAGGCGTCGATATCGCCGTAGAAGCGCATCAGCTTGTAGCGCCCGGACTTGACGCCGTAATGCGCGCGGACCGAGTGGAAGCCGGGATATTCGTAATAGTGGTAATAGATGTCCTTGCGCCACTCGTCGGGAATGCTGCCCCCGAACAGCGCGCGCAGCGACCGGCCTTGGATCGAATCGCGCACCGGCAGCCCTGCGTAGTCGAGGAAGGTCGGCGCGTAGTCGACGTTCTGGATCGGTGCCTCGATGCGGCTGCCTGCCGCGATATGGCCGGGATACTGCATCAGGAACGGCGTGCGCATGCTCTCTTCGTACATGAAGCGCTTGTCGAACCAGCCATGCTCGCCAAGGTAGAAGCCCTGGTCGGAAGTGTAGACGAGGATGGTGTTGTCCGCCTCGCCCGTGGCCTCCAGCCAGTCGAGCACGCGGCCCACGCTGTCGTCCACTGCGGCGACCGTGCCGAGATATTCGCTCATGTAGCGCTGGTACTTCCAGATCGCCATTTCGCGCTCGGTCATGTTCGCGGCGTTCATCGCGTCGTTGCTGTCTTGCAGCGCGCCGAAATAGGCTGCGCGCTGCTGCGGCGTCATCCGCTTGAAATCGTCGGTCCACGGATTGAAGCGCAGCTCGTCCGTCCCTTCTTCCAGCGTCATCTTGAGGTCGTGACCCTCGTACATGTCGCGGTAGATGTTCATTTCCTGCGCGGCGGCGGCAGGGCGACCGTCGTAATGGTCGAAGTAGTTGGTCGGCACGGGGAATTCCTTGCCGAGGTATTTCTGCACGTGGCGGATCGCGGGCATGAAGTTGCGGTGCGGCGCCTTGTGGTGGATGAGCAGCGCAAAGGGCTGGTCCGACCCGGCATTGGCCTCCAGCCACGCGATGCTCCGGTCGGTCACGATATCGGTGGCATAGCCTTCGACCACGCTGCGTCCGCCCGGTGTGATGATGTCCGGGTTGTAGTACTTGCCCTGGTCGTCGAGCACGGCCCAATCGCCGATCCCCGCGCCCTCTGGCGAATAATTGAGGTGCCATTTGCCGAACAGCGCGGTGCGATAGCCCGACCGGCCAAGCGCACGGACCCAGTTCCACTGGCTGTTGTCGTAGCGCTGCCCGTTCTGGGTGAAGCCGTGCATGTGGCTGAACTGGCCGGTCAGCATGGTCGCGCGGCTCGGCCCGCACAGCGAATTGGTGACGTAGCTGTTGAGGAACAGCGCGCCGTTCTTCGCGATCCGGTCGATATTGGGCGTCGGCGCAAGCCTGCCGATTTCGGTCCCGTAGGCGGAGATCGCGGTCTGCGCGTGATCGTCCGACATGATATAGATGATGTTCGGGCGCTTGCGCTCCGCCGCAGGCTGCGCGGCGGCGCTCGCCGCAGTGCCCGGGGCAAGCCCTGTGAGGACCAGCGCAAGGCATGCGGCGAGCGTCCGACCGATCATCGCGGTTACTCCGTCAGCGTGAAGGTGACCGGCGTGCTCGCCTCGGCGCCGGAAGAAGGCGCGATCCACAGCTCGAACTCACCCGGCTCCCATCCATGCGTCATGTCCTGCCGCGTGAAAGCGAGGTCTGCGGGCTTGATCGAGAAGCTGACCGTGCGGCTCTCGCCCGGCTGCAGCTCGATCTTCTCGAAGCCCTTGAGCTCCTGCACCGGTCGGGTGACCGAACCGACGAGGTCGCGCACATACAGCTGCACCACTTCCTCGCCCGCCACGTCGCCGGTGTTGGCGATGGTGGCGCTGGCGGTGATCGTGCCGCCTGCCCCCATGCTCGGCGCGCTCAGCACGACCGGCGAATAGCCGAAGGTGGTGTAGCTGAGCCCGTAGCCGAATCGATAGAGCGGGTCGTTGGAGGTGTTGAGATAGCGCGAGACGTATTTCGCACCCGGTTCGCCCAGCTCGATTGGCCGGCCGGTCCTTTTCATGTCGTAATGGATCGGCGCCTGGCCGACGGTACGCGGGAAGGTGACCGGCAGCTTGCCCGAGGGGTTGTAGTCGCCATAGACCACGTCGGCGATCGCGTGCCCGCCCTGGGTACCCGGATACCAGGCGTGGAGGATGGCGGGGACATTCTCATCCGCCCAGGTGATCGAATTGGGTCGACCGCTGAGAACGACGAGGACGACCGGCTTGCCCGTCGCGACCAGCTGTTCGAGCAGGGCCTGCTGGTTGCCCGGCAGGTCGAGCGAGGTGCGGCTCGCCGCTTCCCCGGTCATGTCCCATTTCTCGCCCATCGCGGCGACGATGACGTCCGATCGTTCGGCCAGCGCGAGCGCCTCGGCGAAACCATCGGTCTTGCCTTCGTCGGCGAACTCGTAGCTTGCGCCCTTGACGTACTCCACGTTCACCCCGTCGCGCGCATTGGCCTGCATGCCCTCGAACACCGTGACCGGGCGCGTCCCGCGGTCGCCGGCTGCGGCCCAGCTGCCGATCATGTCCGGCTTGCTGTTGCCGAGCGGACCGATCACCGCGATCCGCTTCGCCGAGGCGGCGAGCGGCAGCACATTGCCTTCGTTCTTGAGCAGGACCATCGACTTGCGCGCCACGTCGCGGGCGGCTTCGAGGAATTCGGGCTTGTAGAGTGTCGCCTCCTGCCGCGCATTATCGGCGTAGCGATAGGGATCCTCGAACAGCCCGAGGCGGTACTTCATTTCGAGGATGCGGCGAACCGCTGTATCGATATCGGCCACATCGACGAGCCCCTGCTCGACCGATTTGGCGAGGTTTTCCATGAACACCGCGCCCTGCATGTCCATGTCGACGCCCGCGTTGAGCGCCTGTTCGCCGGCCTGCTTCAGATCCCTGGCGTAGCCGTGCGGGACCATCTCGTTGATCGAGGTATAGTCGGTGACAACGAAACCATCGAAGCCCCACTGGTCGCGCAGCACATCGGTCAGCAGGTATCGGCTGCCGCTCGCGGGCACGCCGTCATACTCGTTGAACGACGTCATAAAGGTGGCGACTCCCTCGTCCACCGTCGCCTGAAACGGCGGCAGGTAGACATCGCGCAGGGTGCGCTCCGAGATATCCACCGTGTGATAGTCGCGCCCGGCCTGCGCCGCACCATAGCCGGCGAAATGCTTGGCCGTGGCGAGCAGCGTGTCGGTCGCGCGAAGGTCGTCGCCCTGATAGCCGCGCACGCGTGCCCGGGCGATCTTGCTGCCGAGATAGACATCTTCGCCCGCCCCTTCCGAAATGCGGCCCCAGCGCGCATCGCGCGCGATGTCGACCATCGGCGAGAAGGTCCAGTGGATGCCCTCTGCGGTGGCTTCCAGTGCGGAAACACGGGCGGACTTTTCGATCGCCTCCATGTCCCAGCTGGCCGCTTCGCCGAGCGAAATGGGGAAAATCGTCCGGTGGCCGTGAATCACGTCGTAGCCGAACAGCAGCGGGATCTTCAGCCGGTGATTTTCGACCGCGACCTTCTGCAGTTCGCGAGTATAATCGGCGGTATAGGCGTTGAAGATCGCGCCCACCCGGCCCGAGCGGATATCCTGCTTGTAGGTATCGCGCATCGTCGGACCGGTCGATTCCCAGTCGCTGGTGAGCAGCGTGAGCTGGCCGATCTTTTCGTCCAGCGTCATCTTCGCGATCAGATCGTCGACGAAGGCCTCCATCTGCGCATCGGGGGCCGACCATTGGGCGACGTCCGGGCGGTTCGAAACCGCTGTGATGTCGCTCGACGCACTAGGGCTCGACTCACCGGTCGCGTCCGCCTGCACCTGCTGTGCAACGGAGGGGGTCGCGACGCCCGCAATCAGCGCGGACATCGCCGTCGCAAGAATTAGCTTGTGCCTACGCACCTTATTTCTCTCCCATAGCCTTGATTCTCGGCAGCCTGCCCGGATTTGTCCGCAGCTTTGAATTCATTCGGCCTGCTCGACAAGGCTATACAGCGCATATGAAACCGGTTACAAGGCCATTGTCAAAAAGACTTATTCGCGCCGCATAGGGATACGCGGCGTGTGGTAACGAGCCCGGTTGAAGGGCCATCAGGGAGAGTACGAATGCTGTCTTGGACGAAAAACCGCTCTGCGGTGGCGAATCGACTCGCGTCCGCACTGGTGCTGGGTTGCGCCACGGGCGCGATCGCGATTGCGACCGCTACGCCTGCACATGCGCAGGAATCGAGTTCATCGCTGCGCGGCCAGATCACCGGCGGAGCGACCGAAGTCACTGCGGTGGATCCGGCTACCAGCTTCCGGCGGTCGGTTTCGATCGACGAAAATGGTCGTTACAATTTCCCCCAGCTTCGTCCGGCGACCTATTACCTCGAAATAACCACTGCCGATGGCGATGTCCGGCAGACCGATGAATTCACGCTCCTGATTGCGCAGGATGCGCTGCTCAATTTCGATGTCAACGAACTCGCTGCGGTTTCGGGTTCGCCCGGCGCGCCGTCGGATGACAATTTGATTCTCGTGACCGGCCAGCGCATTCGCACGCTGGAGGGCGGCGAAGTCGGAGCGAATATCACGCAGCGAGAAATCTCAACGCTGCCGCAAAATAATCGCAACTTCCTTGCCTTCGCAGAATTGGCACCCGGCGTCTCATTCGAGAATCCCGACGGCCAGTCGCGCATTCAGGGTGGCGGGCAGAACAGCCGCACCGTCAATGTCTACATCGATGGCGTCGGTCAAAAAGATTACGTCCTAAAGAATGGCATCACCGGACAAGACAGTTCCGAGGGCAACCCCTTCCCTCAGCTTGCGGTTGGCGAATATCGGGTCATCAGCTCCAACTACAAGGCGGAGTTCGACCAAGTCAGTTCGGTCGCGATTACTGCGGGCACCAAGTCCGGCACCAATGAATACCATGGTTCGGTCTTCTTCGATTATCAAGATAGCGGCATGCGCGAAAAGACCATCGACGAAAAGGTCCGGGGTCGGGAAAAGGTCGAAGTGAGGGACATGCAGTTCGGTGGCTCGCTCGGCGGGCCGATCATCGCTGACACCCTGTTTTTCTTCGGGACTTACGAGGGCAAGCGCATCATAAGGCCCGCGACTGTCGAGCCCGGCGCGAGCTTCCCCGAGAGCTTCTTCCCTGCCGATCTGCAGGACCGGTTTGGGCCCAACTCTCGTGAATTCAACGAAAACCTGTACTTCGGGAAGCTGAGTTTTCAGCCGACTTCGCGCGACGTCTTCGAGCTTACGGGCAAGTATCGCGATGAAACCGGCGTCTTCTCGTATGGGGGCACAACCTCAGAGGAAGCCGCAGCGTCGCAGGATGTCGACGAAATTCGCGGCCTTTTCCGGTGGGAGCATACGAGCGACAATTTCGTGAACGACTTCAAGGCGACCTACGAAAACGCCTTCTGGTCGCCGCGCCCGCAGAACTTTACGCCCGGGCGAATCTACGAATATAGCGGGATCAGCCCGGTTACCGGTCAGTTACTGAACCGCGCACGGCTTCTGCGTATCGGTGGCAGCGCCAACTTCCAGGACAAGGGCCAGGAAGGGTACAGCATCCAGAACGACTTCACCTGGATCGGCATTCCCGACCACACGATCAAGGCCGGCATCAAGTCGAAGTGGGTGCGCCTCGACCGCGTCGAGCAGAACTTCTTCAACGCTCAATATTCCTACAACGTCAACTTCCCTGACGGCGGCTTCAACACGACCGTGCCTTATGAGGTTCAGTTCGGTGCCGGCACCGGTCAGGGCACGCCCTCCGTCATCTCAAACAACTGGCAGTTCGGCATCTATATCCAGGACGACTGGATCGTGAACGACCGGCTGACGCTGAACCTTGGCATCCGCTGGGATTACGAGGAAACCCCGTCGTACCTCGACTTCGTGACCCCGCCGGAGGTCGTTGCCGCCGTCTCGGAAGCCAATTATCCGAACATCTTTCAGCCGGGCGTCGAATACGACATCAACGACTACATCACCGACGGAACGCAGCGTGACGCCTTCCTGGGAGCGTTTCAGCCACGGCTTGGCTTCAGCTACGAGTTTCTGGATCAGGGCAAGCTGGTACTGTTCGGCGGCTACGGTCGTTCCTACGATCGCAACCAATTCGATTTCATTGCGCAGGAAGTCAGCATCAACGCTTACAGCACGCGCACGTTCAATTTTATCACGGGCGATCCGGAGAATGAGTGTAATCCCAGCCCAACCTGCGTTCCGTTCGATCCGATCTATCTGACCGAAGAGGGCAGGCAGCAGCTGCTCGACAATGCGGGCGTCGGCGCGGGTCGCAGCATCCGCCTGATCAACAACGATCTCAAGGTGCCCTATTCGGATCAGTTCAGCCTCGGCTTGCGCAGCGATCTGACCAGCCTTTTCAATGTGGAAGTCGGCTATCGCCACATCAAGAGCCGCGACGGATTCGCCTATCTGCTCGGTAATCGTCGTCCGGACGGCAGCTTCTTCCCGGATGCTCCTGCCACGCCGAGCTCGCCGTTCGGTTTCGCACCTCCGGGATGGGGCTCGATCATCATCGGGACCAATGGCCTGAGAACGGATGAAGACGCGTTCCACTTCAAGTTCGTGAAGCGCTATTCCCAGCGGTCGCCTTGGAACCTTTCGGCTACCTACACCTACACCGACGGGACCGAAAACCGGGCATTCGGCGAGTATTTCTCGTTCGATTTCCCGACGCTGGAGGATTACACCATCAAGACCTCCAGCGGCCTGCGCAAGCACCGCCTCGTTGTCGCGGGTGCGGTCGATCTGCCGACCGAAACGACGCTGTCCGGCAAGTTCGTCTACTCGTCGCCACGCTTCCTCAACAGCTTCGTGCGGACCCCGGGCGGGACGCCGCCGGTCGAGGTGGTAACGGTCGAAACCGCAGGCAACGGCGATCGCTGGGGCTTCCGTCAGCTCGATCTGGCGATCACGCAGAACATTCCGCTGAGCTTCCTGAGCGATCGGTCGCGGATCTATGTGCGAGCCGATATCATCAACGCCATGAACGACCGGAACTACAACAGCTTCAACTCGGTGACTGGCGAGCGCAACCTCAACTCCTTCAGCACCGACGGACCGCCGCGGACGCTGAAGCTCTCGGCCGGCTTCGAATTCTGAGCCCTTCTCCCCGCGCCGCCGCTTCCACCTGGAAGTGGCGGCGCTTTCCTTTTAACAACGGGTGATCGCCATTTTCCTCCGTATCGCTCCCCTCGCCCTGTTTCTGTCCGGATGCGCAAGCGTGCCGGTCGCGGCGCCCCCCGCTGCCGCCGACGCCCCTACCCTGTCAGAGCAGACAGCATTTGCCGAAGACCTGACGAAGCGCACCTTCGCCTATTTCTGGGAAACCACCGATACGCAGCGCTGCCTGGCGCCCGACCGTTGGCCATCCAACCCGTTTTCCTCGATCGCGGCGACCGGTTTCGCGCTGAATGCATATGGGATCGGCGCGGAACGCGGTTACGTTTCACGCGAAGACGCGGCGCAGCGCACGCTCGATTGCCTCGAATTCTACTGGAACGCTCCGCAGGGCCCGGCGGCCGAGGGCGTTTCAGGTCACAAGGGCTTTTTCTACCACTTCCTGAAGAACGAGGACGGGACGCGCTTCGGCAACACCGAACTGTCGACTGTCGACACCGCCCTGCTGATGGGCGGCGTGTTGTTCTCGCAAAGCTATTTCGATCGCGACAATCCGACCGAAGCCGCGATCCGCGACCTCGCCGAGAAGATCTACTCCCGTGTCGACTGGACCTTCGTCCAGCGCGAGAACAGCGCCATCCCCTCCGCCAATGGCGGAAGCGGCAAGGCGATCGCGATGGGTTGGTATCCTGAACGTGGCGACAACGGCGATTTCGGGACCCACGACTGGGTCGGTTATAACGAGGGCATGCTGGTCTACATCCTCGCTGCAGGATCACCCACGCACCCGATCGGCAAAGACGCCTGGGACACCGGATGGGCGGCCGATCTGGAGAAAGACTGGGGCTCTTACTACGGTTACGAACACCTTCAGTTCGAGCCGCTGTTCGGCCACCAGTACAGCCATGTCTGGGTCGATTTCCGCGGTATCCAGGACGTTTTCATGCGCGGCAAGGGCATCGACTATTTCGAGAACAGCCGCCGCGCGACACTCAGCCAACGCGCCTATGGTGCGGACAACCCGAATGACTGGGTCGGCTACTCGGGCGACCTGTGGGGCTGGACGGCGTCCGACGGACCGACCGCTGCCGGCAACGGACGCGAGGTCAATGGCAGCGCGCGAACCTTCATGGGATATTCGGCAAGGGGCGTCAGCGCCGAACGAGTCGTCGATGACGGTACGATCGTGCCCACGGCGGCTGGGGGCTCGATCCCCTTCGCGCCCGAGGTGACGCTACCCGCGCTGATGAACATGCGCGCCGCCTATGGCGACCGCCTTTACACCCAATATGGGTTCAAGGACGCGTTCAACCCCAGCTACGTGTTCGTCGACGAAGGGAGCAGGAGCGGCACCGTCGATACGCAGTTCGGGTGGGTCGCGCGCGACCATCTCGGAATCGATCAGGGGCCGATCCTGTCGATGATGGAGAATCACCGCAGCGAGCTTGTCTGGCGCACGATGCGAAAGAACCCGCATGTCCGGCGCGGTCTCGAACGGCTCGGCTTTACCGGCGGCTGGCTGGAGCGCACGGACCCGTGATGATCGACCGGCGCAGCCTGCTGCTGGCCGGCGGCGGGTTCGTGTCTCTGGCCGCGCTTGGGGGATGCGTTGCGCGAACGCCGCTATCGGGCGGCCGCGACATGACGGTCGTCACCTTCAACATCTGGCACGATGCGGGAGACTGGGCCGCACGACTGCCGCTGCTCGTCGATGCGCTACGTCGTAGCGATGCGGACGTCATCGCCTTGCAGGAGGTGCTCGAAGACGATGCCAGGGGCCTCGCCAACCAGGCCGATACGATCGCCGCGATGCTCGATGGGTATTCGGTGCATTTCTACTCGTTCGATCCGCCCGGCGCCGCCAAGCGATACGGCAATGCGATCCTGACGCGTCTGCCTGTTCTCGAGGAAACTGGCAGGCGGCTGGATCCGCAAAGCGATTACCGCACCGCCCTGCGCCTGCGCCTGTCGCTGACCGGGCGTCCGGTCGATGTGGTCGTCACCCATCTGGCATCGCAATCCGATGCGGGCGCGGTACGACGCCGCCAGATCGACGATCTGCTGGCCTGGGTTCCTCGCGACGGGACTCCGCTGGTGGTGGCAGGCGATTTCAATGCCGAGCTAGCCGATCCGGAGCTTGCGCCGATGGCACCGCCGCGCTTCGTCAGCGCCTTGCCCGCCAACGCGGTGACGACGACGCTCAACCCGGCCAGGGGGCATAGCGAGCGGGTGATCGATCATATCTATGTCGAGCGAGATCGCTGGCGCGTGATCGACGTCTCAAGGATCGGCGACATGGCTGCAGACGGCGAGTATCCATCCGATCATTTCGGCGTCTCGGCCACAATCCGCCTGGTCTGACGCCTGACCGCCGCTACCGCATAGGCAATTCAAGATCGGCGACTACGGGGTAGTGATCGGACGGCAGACGCCCGCCCCACTGCTGGGTGATCGTCGCATGTCGTAAGACCGCGAATTGATCCGACACCAGGATATGATCGATCGGTTCGGCGGCGTTGCGGGCGATATCGAACCCGGTAAAGGTGCCAGTCGGCCCGAACGGCTCAGCCTGCGCGATACTGCGCGTGTCGGCGAGCCCGCTGCGGTTGCGATCGGCGAGGATCTGCATCGGCGCGCTCGAGGGGGCAGCGTTGAAATCGCCGATGACGATGACCGCCTCGCCCGCCGCGCGATGGCGCTGGGCCCAGGCGGCTATCTGCGCCGCGCTTTCGCGTCTGGCTTCCTCGCCCACGTGGTCGAAATGGGTGTTGAGCACCCGCACCCGCTCGCCGGTCCGGCGATCCTGAAGCAAGGCCCAGGTCGCGATACGCGGCAGGGCGGCGTCCCAGCCCTTGCTCGGCACGTCCGGCGTCGGGGACAGCCAGAAGGTCCCGCTCTCCAAAGCGGTCCAGCGCGCGGTTTTCCAAGCCAGCGGGGAAAATTCCCCCTCGGTCGCGCCATCATCGCGCGCGACTCCCGCAAACGCATAACCGGGCAGGCCCGCTTCCAGATCACGTTTCTGGTTGAGCAGAACCTCCTGCATACCGACAATGTCGGGGGCGAAATAGGCGATGGTCCGGGCCACCATATCCTGGCGGTACGACCACGCATTCGAGCCGTCCGATGCCGTGTCGAGGCGGATGTTGAACGTCATCGCCCGCACGCCCGACGGCTTCGTCTCCCGAGCGGGAACATGCGCGCAGGCGGAAAGCAGCATGACGAGACCGAGGCCTGCAAAAAGGGAGCGTAGTCTCATGCGCTCAATCCTCCATCCCACGGCGATGGCTCAGCAGCCAGAGATACAGCGCGGGATCGGCATAAGCAGGGTCCCACGCGTTGTGACCGAGATCGGGATAGATCGTCAGACGGCTTTTCTGCCCCCCGCACGCCCGGATCGCGCGCGCCATCGCGAAGCTGCCTTCGGGCACCACCACATCGTCACGATCGCCGTGGAGCGCCCAGACAGGCAGGTCCTTGAGCGCACACGCGGTCGCAGGATCGCCACGGCCCGCCACCGCCGCGATCGCGGCGAAGCGCGTCGGCTCCTGGGCAGCCCAGCGCCAAGTCGCATGCCCACCGCGGCTGAGCCCGGTGAGGTAGACGCGATCCCGATCCACCGGCAGCGTCGCCAGCGCGTGATCGAGGATGCGATCGAGCTTCGCGATGTCCCAGTCCTCTTCCGCAGGCAAGAGCGGCGAAATCAGGATGAAAGGAAAGTCGGGATCGCGCTGGGCCTGCTTGGGCGGGCCGTGGCGCTTGACCGCATCCACATCGTCGCCGCGCTCGCCCGAGCCATGCAGGAACAGCATCAGCGGCCATTTGGCTTCGGGATCGGCGTTCGGGACCCCGCGCGGCACGAACAGCTGGTACCGATAGTTACCCTCGTCGACGGCGGGCTGCGAATGCTGCCCCGCTTCGGATTCGGAGGCCGCGACCGGCTGTCCACCCGCAGCCATCGCGAATAGCGCGGCAAGAACGACATTGCAGAGGATTCGGAGTTCGAGCAGCTTCATCCTGATCGGTCCTTCGGATGTAATCGGTTTCATCGCCCGTCATGCACCATTCCGTCGCCGGACGAAACAACCGATCTCGCGCTCAGTCCCCCTCGGCTCGGCCGATTCTGCAGGTCGACCCGCGAACAGCCAGCGTAGGCTCGATGACCAGGCTGTCTGCGGGCAGCAACTGCTCGCCCTCCATCGCCCTCAAGAGCAGGCGAGCGGCCGATGAGCCCAAGCGCATGATGTCGGAATGGACGGTCGTGAGTTGCGGGGTGACATAGCGAGCGAGTGGAATGTCGTCGAAACCGGCCAGCAGAATGTCGCGCCCAGCCTCGATTCCGGCTTCGCGCAGTTCCGCCATCAGGTCGACCGCCATCATATCATTGCCCGCGAACACCCCATCATACTGGTGACCTTCGGCAAGCAGACGCCGGGCCGCCTCGCGCCCCGCTCCTTCGCGAAAATCGCCCCGCAGGATGAGCGGCTCATTCTGCTTTAGCCGCTCGCGCAGGACATCGCGAAAGCCCAGTTCCCGTTCACCCGCATCGCGATTGTTCTCCGGCCCGGCGAGATGGACGATCCGCCTTGCGCCGCAATCGATCAGGTGTTCGGTAACCAGCCTGGCACCAGCATAATTGTCCACCGTGACAAAGGGGATGGTCCCGTCCGCCGAACCTGCGCTCAGCAGCACCATGGGGATGTCACGGACCAAAGCCTCGGGGATGGTCTCCGCCGAGGAATCGGGCGGCATGACGAGCAGCCCGTCGACCCGCCCGCGCATTGCCCGAAGGGCCTGTCCAGTCTCGACCGCGCTGCCGTGCATATTGCCCAGAAGCAGCGACTTGCCGGCTCCATGCACAACGAGGTCGATCCCGCGGATCATCTCGGAAAAGAACTCACCGAAGAGGTCGGGCAGGACGACGCCGATCGTATCGGTGCGCTGGCGTGTCAGGCTTCGCGCGCCGATGTGGGGAACATAATCGAGTTGACGCGCGGCCGCTTCAATCCGCTCACGTGTCGTCCGGGTAACATTGGTCATCCCGTTCAGTGCGCGCGATGCGGTGGCGACGGAAACACCCGCTGCTTTGGCAACGTCTCTGATGGTCGTCATCGCATGCCTTGTCCTGCTTAGCCCCCGATCGCAGCCTAGCGCCGCGCGGGGGTCGCCAGCAAGAGCACCTCGATGATTACCCTTCCTGCGAGAACGACGAACACCACGCGCAACCCGAACAATGGCGCGGATAGGCTTAGGGATTTCGCTGCGATCCCTCGGGATTCAAGCGATGAGCGCGAATGCAGATTATCCAGACTGGCTGCTGCAAACTCGGCTTGCACTGGCGGCCTCTCCCGATTGGCATCTTCGCGCCCGAGCCGATGCCCTCATTCCAACGGCACGCCTGCGGCTTCGTCGCCGCCTGACCGGCAGCCCTTCCTCCTGATAGATGCGCCGGGTCTTCTTGCGGTCGATCATCACGCCCGCCCGGCGCAGCAGGATGTGCAGACGGCGATAGCCAAGCCGCCGACGCTGGTTGGCCAGATCGCGCACCTGCTCACAAAGATCGGCATCAATCTCCCCTTGATTTTGCCCCAACCGCTTCCGCTTTGCGCCCCAAATCTGGATGTTCGAAAGATCGCGCCCCCCCTCCCAAAGGCTGCGATTGGCTTTGGTCTCGGTCTTGATGCCGACCAATATCCTTACGAGCTTTCGCGAGCGCTATTAGCGTTGGTCGGCCATTTGCTGTATCAAATCGCAATGACAGACCGACATGAAGCGTTGGTAGAAGAGGTTTTGCAATCTTCCTCGATTGCCGCGCAGTCACTTGTTGCAGCCAGCTGGTGCCGCTCGGGCCTCAAGCATGGGCTCAATGTCGGCGCCGATCGCGCCCCGGAACTCGTGTCTGGAAGTGACCTCCACCAGCGGCGGCAACGCCATGAGGTAATGCTGGGCGTCGCGCAGCCCTTGCTGGACCAGCTGTTCCAGATCGTCTCTGCGACCGGTTGTGCCGTGATGCTGTCAGACAATGATGGTGTAGTTCTGGAAGCACGCACCCTGGCCGGCGATCGCGAGCTTTTCGATTCCGTCGGATTGACGCCCGGAGGGGTGTGGAGCGAAAATCGCGAAGGGACGAATGGCATCGGGACGTGCCTGATCGAGGGCCGACCGGTCACAATTCACCGCGACGAGCATTTCGCCAGCCGAAATACAGGTATCAGCTGCATGGACGCCCCGGTTCGCGATGCGACAGGCCAGCTTGTCGGCGCGCTCGATATTTCGAACTGCCGCGACGATCACAGTGCCGCGACGGGGATACTGGTGCAGAAGATTGTCCAGGACGCAGCGCGCCGGATCGAAAGTGGCATCTTTCGTAAACACTTCGCCGAACATCGGATCGTCGATGCCAATCTGGCGGGCGGCGATGCAGCCCTGCTGGCCGTGGATCGGGACGATCTGGTGATCGGCGCAACCTTTGCCGCCAGGCACCGCTTTGGCTTGACCGACGCGTGTCTGGACGCGCGCCGCACGGCTTCGGAAATCCTCGGCCGTGAAGAAGCCCCATCCTTCCACGACTCGGAACGGGCCGTGTTGCGAAGGGCACTGGCGCAGGCCGATGGCAACGCCACGCGAGCGGCGAAGGCTCTCGGAATAGGGCGTGCAACGCTTTATCGGCGGATGGAAAAGGCAGGCTTGCAGCGCAGCTGACGCAAGGACAGGCCAAACTGTCTCGATAGCGAGACAGTTTGCCGAACCAGTAACCGACGGCCTCTGTTCATCACCGCCTTTTCGCGGAACCATCATCCTCACGACCGGGAGCACCCGGCAAATTCGAGAGGATCAGCTGATGGACATGCAAACCAGCCCCGCCGCATCGATGACCGCCCCCTTTGCGGAGCGTTACGACAACTTCGTCGGCGGCAAATGGGTCGCGCCCAAGGACGGGCGCTATTTCGACAATATCTCCTCGATCACCGGCAAAGCGGTCGGCCAGATCGCGCGCAGTCAGGCGGCGGACATCGAAGCCGCGCTTGATGCCGCGCACGCCGCGAAGGACGCCTGGGGCCGCACCAGCGTGGGCGAACGCGCGCTCATCCTCAATCGCATCGCCGACCGGATGGAGGAGAACCTCGAAAAGATCGCCATCGCGGAGACTTGGGACAACGGCAAGCCGCTGCGCGAGACGATGGCCGCCGACATCCCGCTCGCAATCGACCATTTCCGCTATTTCGCGGGCTGCATCCGCGCGCAGGAAGGCGGCATTTCGGAAATCGACCATGATACGGTCGCCTACCATTTCCATGAGCCGCTCGGCGTGGTCAGCCAGATCATTCCGTGGAACTTCCCGATCCTGATGGCGGTGTGGAAGCTCGCCCCGGCGCTGGCGGCGGGCAACTGCGTGGTGCTGAAACCCGCCGAGCAGACCCCGGCCTCGATCATGGTGCTGATGGAACTCATCGGTGACCTGCTGCCCGCAGGCGTGGTCAATGTGGTCAACGGCTTCGGGGTGGAAGCTGGCAAGCCGCTCGCCAGCAGCAGCCGGATCGCCAAGATCGCCTTCACCGGCGAAACCACGACCGGCCGCCTCATTATGCAATATGCCACCAAGAACCTGATCCCAGTGACGCTGGAACTGGGCGGCAAGAGCCCGAACATCTTCTTCGAAGACGTGTGCCGCGAGGATGACGACTATCTCGACAAGGCGATCGAGGGCTTCGTGATGTTTGCGCTGAACCAGGGCGAGGTCTGCACCTGCCCCAGCCGCGCGCTGGTCCACGAGAGCATCTACGACCGCTTCATGGAACGGGCGATCCAGCGCGTCGAGGCGATCAAGGCGGGCAACCCGCTCGACATGGAAACGATGATCGGCGCGCAGGCGAGCAGCGAACAGCGCGACAAGATCCTCTCCTACATCGACATCGGCAAGCAGGAAGGCGCCGAGCTTCTGACCGGCGGCGAGGCCGCGCGGTTCGAGGGCGAGATCGCAGGCGGCTATTACGTCAAGCCGACCGTGTTCCGGGGCAACAACCGGATGCGCATCTTCCAGGAGGAGATCTTCGGCCCGGTCCTCTCGGTCACGACCTTCAAGGATCAGGACGAGGCGCTGAGCATCGCCAACGACACGCTCTATGGACTGGGCGCTGGCGTGTGGAGCCGCGATGCCAACACCTGCTACCGCTTCGGCCGGGCGATCCAGGCGGGCCGGGTGTGGACCAACTGCTATCACGCCTATCCCGCGCACGCGGCCTTCGGCGGCTACAAGCAGTCGGGCATCGGGCGCGAAAACCACCGCATGATGCTGGACCACTACCAGCAGACCAAGAACATGCTGGTCAGCTACAGTCCGAAGAAGCTCGGCTTCTTCTGAGGCGCAAGCCGCAGTGGGCCGCGGCGATCCCGTCGCCCCACACCCCCAAAAAAAATCAGGAGAGATGTCATGAGCAAGACCATGAAAGCTGCCGTCGTGCGCGCCTTCGGCGAACCGCTGCGGATCGAAGAGGTCGCAGTGCCAGAAGTGCAGCCCGGCATGATCCAGGTGGCGATCCAGGCCTCGGGCGTGTGCCACACCGATCTCCATGCCGCCGAGGGTGACTGGCCGGTGAAGCCAGAGCCGCCCTTCATTCCGGGCCATGAAGGCGTGGGCTTCGTCTCTGCCGTGGGCAAGGGCGTCACCCATGTGAAGGAAGGCGACCGGGTCGGCGTGCCCTGGCTCTACACCGCCTGCGGCCATTGCGTGCACTGCCTCGGCGGGTGGGAAACGCTGTGCGAGAGCCAGCTCAATACCGGCTATTCGGTCAATGGCGGGTTCGCCGACTATGTGCTGGCCGACCCCGACTATGTCGGCCACCTGCCCGACAATGTCGGCTTCAACGAGATCGCGCCGGTGCTGTGCGCGGGCGTGACGGTCTATAAGGGCCTGAAGATGACCGACACCAAGCCGGGCGATGCGGTGGTCATCTCCGGCATCGGCGGGCTCGGCCACATGGCGGTGCAATATGCGGTGGCGATGGGGCTGAACGTGGTCGCGGTAGACGTGGACGATGCGAAGCTCGACCTCGCCCGCAGGCTTGGCGCGGTGGAGACGGTGAATGCGCGGACCGACAATGACCCTGCCGGCACGGTCAAGCGATTGACCGGCGGCGGTGCGCGCGGAGCGCTGGTGACCGCGGTGAGCGAGAAAGCGTTCGAACAGGCGGTCGGCATGGTCGGGCGCGGCGGCACCCTCGCGCTCAACGGCCTGCCGCCGGGCGATTTCCCGCTCAACATCTTCGGCATGGTGCTGAACGGCATCACGGTGCGCGGCTCGATCGTGGGTACGCGGCTGGACCTCCAGGAATCGCTCGACTTCGCCGCCGATGGCAAGGTCAAGGCGACGATCTCCACCGCCGGTCTGGACGACATCAATGTGGTGTTCGTCCGGATGCGGCAGGGCCAGATCGAAGGGCGCGTCGTCCTCGACATGACCCAATGATGCAAAGTGCCGCGCCGGAGGGCCGCGTGGTCCGCCGCGTGATCGTCACCGACGCGGCCACGGCCCTGCTGGGCCAGATCATCGAACGTCACGGCCCCGTGCTGATCCACCAGTCGGGCGGGTGCTGTGACGGCTCCAGCCCGATGGTCTATCCGCGCGGCGAGTTCCGCCTCGGCGGGTCGGACGTGCTGCTGGGCACGATCGGCACCACGCCGGTCTATATCGGCGCGGCGCAGTTCGCAGCGTGGAAACACACGCAGCTTATCCTTGATGTGGTGGAAGGGCGAGGCGGCATGTTCAGCCTCGATAATGGAACGGGCCGGCGCTTCCTCGTGCGAAGCCGGGCCTATGGGGAGAGAGAAATCGCCATGTTGCACAAGGCAGACAGGCTTCGCGCCATGCAGGCATCGATCGAGAGTGACGCGGACAGCTTCTGGCTGGTCGAAGCGCACCGGCTCGACTGGAGCACCTTCCCGACGAAGGCGGACGAGAGCAGCTTCGATCATGCCGATTTCGGCATTCGCTGGTTTGCCGATGGCGAGCTGAACGTCTCGGTCAATTGCCTCGACCGCCACCTCGATACGCGCGGCGACCAGCCGGCGATCGTGTTCGAAGGCGACGAGCCGGGCGAAGGGCGCACGCTCACCTATCGCGAGTTGCACGGGCATGTCTGTCGCTTCGCCAATGTCCTGAAAGCCAACGGGATCGGCAAGGGCGACCGAGTGATCCTCTATATGCCGATGGTGCCCGAAGCGGCGATCGCGATGCTCGCCTGCGCCCGGATCGGCGCGGTCCATTCGGTCGTCTTCGGCGGCTTCTCGCCGGATAGCCTGGCCGATCGGATCGCCGATTGCGGTGCGACGCTGGTCGTCACCGCCGACGAAGGCACGCGCGGTGGCAAGCGCATTGCGCTCAAAGCCAATGTCGATAGCGCACTGGAACGGGCGAGCGACGTCGATACGGTCATCGTCATGCAGCGGACGGGTGGTGACGTGGCGATGCGCGAGGGGCGCGACATCTGGTGGGAGGATGCGTGTGCGGACGTTTCCGACGAATGCCCGCCCGAAGCGATGAACGCCGAAGATCCGCTGTTCATCCTCTACACCTCAGGCTCGACCGGCAAGCCCAAGGGCGTGCTGCACACCACCGGCGGGTATCTGCTGTGGTCGACGCTGACCTACGATCTGCTGTTCGGACCCGAAGAGGGTAAGGACGTGGCCGACGATCTGTTCTGGTGCACCGCCGATGTCGGCTGGATCACCGGGCACACCTATGTCGTCTACGGCCCGCTCTCCAACGGGGCGCGCACGGTCATGTTCGACGGGGTGCCAAGCTATCCCGATCCGGGCCGTTTGTGGGAGACCAGCCAGCGCCTCGGCGTAACGATCTTCTACACCGCGCCGACCGCGATCCGCGCACTGATGCGGCAGGGCGATCGCTGGGTGACGCGCCACGACCTGTCATCGATACGCCTGCTGGGAACGGTGGGAGAGCCGATCAACCACGAAGCGTGGGAATGGTATCATGACATCGTCGGGCGCGGCGAATGCCCCATCGTCGACACCTGGTGGCAGACCGAAACCGGCGGCGCGCTGATCGCTCCCGTCCCAGGCGCGACCGAAACCAAGCCCGGCAGCGCGACCCTGCCGCTTCCCGGAGTCCAGCCCGAACTGGTCGATGGCGAAGGGCATGTGCTGGCCAGAGCGACACAGGGCAATCTGGTGCTCACCCGCAGCTGGCCGGGCCAGATGCGCACCATCTTCGCCGATCACGATCGCTTCTTCCAGACCTATTTCAGCACCTTCCCCGGAACCTATTTCACCGGCGACGGCGCGCGGCGAGACGAGGATGGCTATTACTGGATCACCGGCCGGGTCGATGACGTCATCAACGTGTCGGGGCACCGCATGGGCACTGCCGAAGTCGAAAACGCGCTCGACGAGCATGTGCTGGTGGCCGAGGCCGCCGTCGTGGGAATGCCGCACGATATCAAGGGCCAGGGCATCCATGCCTTCGTCACGCTGAAGGCGGGCGAAGAGCCGAGCGATGCCCTGCGCCAGGAACTGCGCGATCTGGTGCGCAGCGAGATCGGACCGTTCGCCACGCCCGACGTCATCCAGTTCGCGCCCGACCTTCCCAAGACGCGATCGGGCAAGATCATGCGGCGCGTGCTGCGCAAGATCGCCGAAGGCAAGCCTGACGAAGTTGGCGACACCTCGACGCTGGCGGACCCTGCGGTGGTAGACGTGTTGGTCGCCCATCGCATGGCGAGTTGAAACTCGCCACCACATCTACTGCCCGCCTACAGCAGATCGATAGCGGAAAGACTGCTTTCGGGCCCAGAAATTGTAATTGGAGCCAGCTTTGCCCGGTATGGCGTCTGGAACACGAGCGTCTCTCTCCGTAAGTGAAAAATCGGTGGCCCTTTGAGTCCGAGGATGAGAACCCACACAACTGGCAAATCACGCTGCCCCCACTCTGACTGAGCTAGCCGATGCTAATCCCATGGCTCAAATTGGGCCGGGCCGTTTCGGAATCGAGAAGCAGGCGTGAGCTCGATGCCGCGGTGTTCCCGCGTATGGCGAGGCCCCACACGATCATCGGCGATCACGGCACCAAACTGAATAAAATGGCGAGCCGGTGCCAGTCGAAGGAGGGCAGTGCCGAGTGGCAATCCATCACGCCAGGCAACCCATACCAGAACCGGTTTATCGAGTGCTTCGACGCGGCGCGGACCACGGCCGACCATTTTTCGGTATTGGCCGCCACCGGTGTCAGTGTCAGTGTCAGTGCCAGCGGCACGAGACAGCGACGGACGCAGTTCAACACGCTTGCGCCACACGCTAAAGGAGACTCCGAGCTTCAACGGCACCTATTCGGCTTGGGGCATGTCTTACAGGGGATCAGGGCAATGCCTGGTGCCGTGATGCGCACCCGGTCCACGCGCTTGGTATCCCTCCCGGACGGCTGTTCTATTACAATTGGTTCTGCACGATGCCCAACGAGCATCCAATGGCGTGGTCGGTCGCGTGCAAAAACGACGGTCAGGGCGCAAAATGGTCGTTACCCCAATGGGGCAGACCAGGTGTTCTCGCCTTCCTCTTATGGGGGTATCACCTCTTATGCGGGCACCAGCAAATGGCAGTTTCCTACCTCCCCTAAAATGGTGCCCAATAGAGCGTAACGATGGGAACTTGGATCACTGGACAATCCTGGTCGGCCCGCCCTGATCGTAGCTTCGCGCCTCAACCTCCGGTCGTTCGGTTGAAGGTCAGCGGGCGGCCTCTTGCAGGGTGAGCGCGGCTGGAACACGCGCCACTATCCCATATGGGATATTCATCCGAGCCGATCCTCGCAGCATTGCATGCCGATCACTCACAGCAGGAGATCGCTTAAATGAAACTTGCAATCATGACTGCCGTCGGCCTTGCGCTGGCGGCTACCGTTGTTTCGACTCCGGTCGAGGCTGGCCAGTTCGGCGGCCTCGGCAAGAAGATGAAGGAGATCAAGCGCGAAGCCAAAAAGGTCGAGCGCTCGACCGAAGACATCGTCGATACCGTTGAGGCGGTCGATGCGGTCGCCAACGGGCGCGCGCCAGCCAGCTGCAGTTCCAGCTCCAACCACCCCGCGCGCTCGCGCAACGGCGGCTGCCCACCCACTCGCTTCCCACTGGCGCAACCAGCCGAACGGCCTTTCGCCTTACAGCAGCGCGCGGATAAGCTGAGGATGGTGGTGCCGCTTAGGTGACTCGAACACCTGACCCCATCATTACGAATGATGTGCTCTACCAACTGAGCTAAAGCGGCACTTCGCTTGGAGGGACGCCCCTTATCGTCGTGCTGGCGTGGCCGCAACGAAAAATCGGGAAGGCATCGATTCAGCCCGCTTCGCCGATCCGGTCGCATACCGCGGCGATCACGGCGTCGGTGTGCTCAGTGCCTCCGATGTCCGCCGTGCCGACGCCACCGGCGAGGCAATCGGCCACCGCCCGTTCGATATGCGCGGCGGCACCGCCGGCGTCGAGGGCGTGGCGCAGCAGCATCGCCGCGCTGAGCATTGCGCCGATCGGGTTGGCCTTGCCCTGGCCTGCGATATCGGGGGCGGAGCCGTGGATCGGTTCGTAGAGGCCGCCGTGGGTCTGCGACAGCGAGGCCGAGGGCGCGAGGCCGATCGAACCCGCGATCACCGACGCCTCGTCGCTCAGGATGTCGCCGAACATGTTCTCGGTCAGGATGACGTCGAAGGCAGAGGGCTGCTCGATCAGCTTCATCGCCATCGCGTCGACCAGCACGTGATCGAGTTCAACATCGGGATAGTCGGCGTCCCTGAGGGCAACCACGGTCTTGCGCCACAGGCGGCTGGTGGCGAGCACGTTAGCCTTGTCGACCGAGGTGACCCGTCCCTTGCGCTCGCGCGCGGCAGCGAAGGCGATCCGGGCGATCCGCTCGACCTCGTCGCGCGAATAGCTGCACAGGTCCGAGGCGTGGTCGTCCCCTTCCACCTTGTCGCCGAAATAGATCCCGCCAGTCAGTTCGCGCACGATCAGCATGTCGGTGCCGGCCACCCGCTCTTCCTTGAGCGGCGAGAGGTGCTCGAGGCCAGGAAACAGCGTGATCGGGCGCAGGTTGGCAAAGGCGCCGAGCGTCTTGCGCAGGGCGAGCAGGCCCGCCTCGGGCCGGGGCCCTCCGCCGTCCCATTTCGGCCCGCCGACCGCGCCGAGGAAGACGGCGTCGGCCGTGGCACATGCCTTCGCGGTGGCCTCGGGGAAAGGATCGCCGTGCGCATCGATGGCGCAGCCGCCGATGTCGTGGCTTTCGAAGGTAAGCGACAAGCCATGGTGCGGCGCTACCGCCTCCAGCACCGCACGCGCGGCGGCGGCGACTTCGGGGCCGATGCCGTCGCCCGGCAGCAATACGATCGTGTGGCTCACGCTGCCCTCGCCTCATATTCGGCGATGTCCGCATCATGGGCGAGGATGTGGCCGAGCGGATCGACCCCGTCGAGCAGGCAGCGGCGAGCGAAAGGCTCGACCGTGAAGCTGGCTTCGATCCCGTCTTCGGTCCTCAGCGTGCATTCCTCCAGATCGATCGCGATGGCGATGCCGGGCCGTTCGAGGAGGGCAGCATGGGTTTCGGCATCGACCTCGACCGGCAGCAGGCCGTTCTTGAGCGAGTTGCTCTTGAAGATGTCGGCAATGTCCGAGCTGACCACAGCTCTGAAACCGTAATCGAGCAGCGCCCAAGGCGCGTGTTCGCGCGAGGAGCCGCAGCCGAAGTTGGGCCCTGCGACGAGCACCTGGCGGTCGCCTGCGCCTGCGACCGGGAATGGCGAGGCATTCTTGGGCTGATCGTCGGCGGTATAGCGCCAATCGTAGAACGCGTTCGCGCCCAGCCCTTCGCGGGTGGTGGTGGTGAGAAAGCGCGCGGGGATGATCTGGTCGGTGTCGATGTTGGACTGACGGACGACCAGCGTGCGCGCCTCCAGCCGGGTGAACGGATCAGGCTGCATCGCGTGCCTCCGTGCTCAGATAGTGCGATGGATCGGCGATATGGCCCGCGATCGCGCAGGCGGCGGCGGTTGCGGGCCCGGCGAGCACAGTGCGCACGCCCTTGCCCTGCCGACCGACGAAGTTGCGATTGGAAGTCGAAACCACGAGTTCGCCCGGTGCGCCCTGATCTCCGTTCATCGCGATGCACATAGAGCAGCCGGGCAGGCGCCATTCGGCCCCCGCCTCGGTGAAGATCGCGTCCAGTCCCTCGGCCTCGGCCTGCCGACGGATCGCTTCGGAGCCGGGGACGATCAGCGCGGTCACACCCTCGGCCACTGTGCGCCCGCGCAGCACCTCTGCGGCTTCGCGCAGGTCGGACATACGCGAATTGGTGCAACTGCCGATGAAGACCCGGTCGACCTTCGCCTCGGCAAAGGGCCGGTCGGCGGCGAAGCGCATGTATTCGGCGGCCTCGCGTTCGGAGTCGTTGGCGGGCGTAGGAGCGTTGCCGGTGACCGGCGCGGCGGCATCGGGCGATACGCCATAGGTGATCATCGGGCGGATCGCGGAGGCATCGACGGTGACTTCGGTGTCGAAACTCGCATCGGGGTCGGAGGGAAGCTCGCGCCACCGCGCGACCGCTGCGTCCCACTCATCGCCCTGCGGAGAGCGCTCGCGCCCTTCGAGGTAGGCGAAGGTGGTTTCGTCGGGCGCGATCATGCCGACGCGCGCACCGGCCTCGATTGCCATGTTGCACAGCGTCATGCGGCCTTCCATCGACAGCGCCCGGACTGCCTCTCCGGCGAATTCGACTGCGTACCCCTGCCCGCCGTCGGCACCGATCTGCGCGATCATGGCGAGCGCCATGTCCTTCGCGCCAACGCCGGGCGACAGCGCGCCTTCAAAGGTGATGCGCATCGATTTTGGCTTGCGCTGGAGGATGCATTGCGTCGCCAGCACATGGCCGACCTCGGTCGTGCCGATCCCGAAGGCGAGCGCGCCGAAAGCCCCGTGGGTGGAGGTGTGGCTGTCGCCGCAGACTATCGTCTTGCCCGGCTGGGTCAGGCCCATTTCCGGGCCGATCACGTGAACGATCCCGCGCCGCGCATCGTCGAGCCCGAGGAGGTCGATCCCGTATTTCGCGCAGTTGGCCTCCAGCTGGTGGACCTGCTTCTCTGCCGCTTCCGTGGCGTAGGGCAGGCGCCCGTCCGCATCCGCCGGCAGGGTCGGCGTCGAGTGGTCGAGCGTCGCCTGCGTCAGGTCGGGGCGGCGCACCGCCACTCCGCGCTCTTCCAGAACGGCGAAGGCCTGCGGCGAGGTGACCTCGTGGATCAGATGCAGGTCGATGAAGAGGATCGCGGGCGCATCTTCGCTCTCGGGGACGACGACATGCGCGTCCCACAGCTTGTCGAACAGGGACCTTGGCAGCAAGCGTGGTTGAGACATTGCGATACCCTTACGCCGCGTCGGCGAACTTCGCGGCGTGGGACAGCCGCTCATGATTGTTGAACGCTGCCAGCAGGGCCTCGGCGGCGGCGACGACCACGTCGGTGTGCTGGCTGCGGCCCGAGATCGCGACGCCATCGACCATCAGGCCGACCTCGATCTCCATCTCGCGGCTGAGCTGGTGCGCATCGACGCTTTCGAGCGTGCCGGTCTCGATTTCCGCCGCAACGCAGAACGCATCGGTCAGCGCTTCGAACGGGCCGGTGCCGTGGCCGATCGTGGTCAGCCGCCCGCGCGTGGCGTGGTCGAGCGTGAGCTTGGCGGTCGGACGCTCGCTCGCCTTGGTGCCGGTGCGCATCTCGACCCGGACCAGTTCCCACGCATGGCCGCGCCCGTCTTCGGCGAGCAGATCGCACAGGTCGTTGTCGGTCACTTCGCGCTTGGTATCGGCGAGGCGCTTGAAATCGGCGTAGAGCTTCTCGAACCGGTTGTCACCCAGCTCGCCCTGGCCCAGCGCCTCCAGCCGCGCGCGCAAGGCGTGCTTGCCGCTGTGCTTGCCGAGCACCAGCGCGTTGGAGGGCAGGCCGATATCCGCCGGGCTCATGATCTCGTAGGTGCGCGGGTCGGCGAGTACGCCGTGCTGGTGGATGCCCGCCTCGTGCGCAAAGGCATTGCGGCCCACGATCGCCTTGTTGCGCGGGGGGGCATTGCCGGTCACCTCGCCCAGCAGGCGGCTGACGGCGTAGATCTCGCGCGTTTCGACCCCGCTGGTCGCCGCGTAGTGATCGGGACGGGTCTTAAGCGCCATGACCACTTCTTCGAGTGCGCAGTTGCCCGCACGCTCGCCGATGCCGTTGATCGTGCATTCGACCTGGCCCGCTCCGCCGCGCACCGCCGCGAGGCTGTTGGCGACCGCCATGCCGAGGTCGTTGTGGTTATGCGTGGAGAAGACGACATGATCGGGCCGCGCCACATTCGCGGTCATGTCCGCGAACAGCGCATAGATCTCCTCGGGCGAAGTATAGCCGACCGTATCGGGCAAGTTGAGCACATCCGCACCCGCTTCGGCCGCACACTCGAGCGCTTCCTTGAGGAACGCGGGATCGGTGCGCAGCGCATCCTCGGCAGAGAATTCGATCTGCGTGAAATTGCCCTTGGCCATGCGCACCGCGCGCTCGATCGTCTCGAGCGCCTGCGGCTTGTCCATCTGGTGCTTGGCGGCCAGATGCAGGTCGCTGGTTCCGAAGAACAGATGCAGGCGGCTGCGATGCGCGGGCGCGAGGGCGCGCTTGGCAGCCTCCAGATCGCCTTCGGTACAACGGGCGAGCGAACACAGCACGGGCGCGCCGGGCTGATAGCCGATTTCGCTGGCGATCGCATGGATCGCCTCCGCATCGCCGGGCGAGGCGGCGGCGAAGCCGACCTCCATCACATCGACCTTCAGCTTCGCCAGCGCATGGGCCAGCTTGAGCTTCTGCGACGTGTTCATCGAGAAGCCGGGTGCCTGCTCCCCGTCGCGCAGCGACGTATCGAAGATCGCGATCTGGCGGGGTTCAGAGGGTTGCGACATTGACGACCTCCGCGACAGCAGGTGCGCCGTTCAGGCGGATGGTGGCCTCCGTCTCATGCAGCCGCTCGACCTGCTTGAGCATGGTCTCGACGCGGCGGCTCTCGTCCTGCGGGGCGAGCGCGAGCATCATGATCGAGCGGTCTTCGTCGCTGCCCATCTGCATCGAGCGCACGGCAAAGCCGCGCGCCTCGATCACGCCGAGGATCCGGCGCAGCGCACCCTCGGCGCAGCGAAATTCGATGCGGACATGTTCGAGTGAAGGCGTGGGGGCGATCATCGGCGCTTCTCCATCATTTCGGCATTCGATGCGCCCGGCGGCACCAGCGGCCAGACGTTCTCTTCGGGGTCGATCCGGACATGCGCGAGGATCGGCCCGCGCGCCTCGATCAGGCGGTCGATCGCGTCGTCGACTTCCTCGCGACGCTCGATCGAAAAGGCCTCGATCCCGAAGGCATTGGCAACCTCGACGAAATCGGGATTGTCGGACAGGTCGACCTCGGAATAATTGCCCGCGAAGAACAGCTCCTGCCACTGGCGCACCAGGCCCAGCATCGCATTGTCGAGCAACAGGATCTTCACCGGGATGCCATAGCGGCGCAGGGTCGCCAGTTCCTGGATATTCATCTGGAAACCGCCATCGCCGCAGATCGCGAAGACGTGACTGTCGGGCTCGGCCAGCTTGGCGCCGATCGCGGCGGGCAGGCCGTAACCCATCGCACCTAGACCACCCGAGGTCAGGTGCGCCTGCGGGCGCGAGAAACGGCAATGCTGGGCGACCCACATCTGGTGCTGGCCGACGTCGCAGGCCGCGACGAAGTCGTCTCCCACCCGCTCCGACAGGGTCTTGAGCATGGCGGGCGCGTAGATGCCGTTGCCCGGCGCATCGTAGCGCGGTGCGTGCTCCACGCGGTTCGCTGCGGTCGAGCGAGTCCATGCGTCGATATCGCCCTTCTGGAAGTCGATCGCGGCGAGACTCGCCTTCAGGTTGCCACACACCGCCGCATGGGCGTGGCGCAGCTTGCCCAGTTCGGCAGCATCGACATCGATATGCACGACCGAGGCATGCGGTGCGAAGGCCGCCAGCTTGCCGGTCGCCCGGTCGTCGAACCGCGCACCGACCACGATCAGCAGGTCGCTTTCCTGCACCGCCATGTTGGCCGCGCGATGGCCATGCATGCCCAACATGCCGAGCATCGCAGGATGTTCGGGCGGCAGAACGCCCAGCCCCTGCAGGGTTGCCACGGCCGGGATGCCGCTCTCCTCAACGATTCGGCGGACCATGCCGCTGGCATTGTCGCGCGCGACCCCTCCGCCCAGGTAGAACAGGGGCTTGGTGGAGCCCGCGATCAGCCGTTCGGCCTCGGCGATGGCGGCGGGTGAGGGGGCTTGCAGCACATCGGCCTGACCGCGCCATTTCGCTGGATTCTCGCACACGGCCTGCTGCACATCCTTGGGCAGGTCGACCAGCACCGGGCCGGGACGACCGCTTTCGGCGATGGCGAAGGCTTCGGCCAGCGCGACGGGGATATCCGCAGGGTCACGCACGATCGTGGAGTGCTTCACGATCGGCATCGTCATCCCGAAGATGTCGGTTTCCTGAAACGCATCCGTCCCCATCATCGCCTGCGGAACCTGCCCGGTGATCGCCACCATCGGGACCGAGTCCAGATAGGCATTGGCGATCCCGGTGATCAGGTTGGTTGCCCCCGGGCCCGAAGTGGCCAGGCACACGCCCGCCCGGCCGGTCAGCCGGCCGAAGGAATCCGCCGCAAACGCCGCAGCCTGTTCGTGCCGGACGAGGATGTGGCGGGTCTTCCCGTGGGCGATCGCATCATAGACGGGCATGATCGCGCCGCCCGGATAGCCGAACACGCATTTTACCCCGAGCGCGTCCAGCGTGTCGACGACCAGCTGCGCCCCGGTACGGGGGGCGGACTGGATCTCGGGCTCGGCGGAAGGCTGGGTCATGATGTTCATGGCTCTCACTCAATTTAGCAGGGGCGCGCTGATTACGCGGCCTCGCGGGAGGTCTTTTCGTCGGACTGCAACCAAGCCATCAGGCCGCGCAGTTCCTTGCCGGTGGCTTCGATCGGATGCGACAGGTCGGCTGCCTGCATCTCGTCGTACTTTTTCTTGCCCGCCTCGTTCTCGGCGATCCAGTTGCGCGCGAAGGTGCCGTCCTGAATATCGGTCAGCACGTCCTTCATCCGCGCGCGCGTCTCGTCGTTGATCACGCGCGGGCCGGAGACGAGATCGCCGTAGATAGCGGTTTCGGAGACGAATTCGTGCATCTTCTCGAACCCGCCTTCGTACAGCAGGTCGACGATCAGCTTCAGTTCGTGGAGGCACTCGTAATAGGCGATCTCGGGCTGGTAGCCCGCGTTCACCAGAGTATCGAAGCCGGCTGCGACCAGTTCGGTCGCGCCGCCGCACAGCACGGCCTGCTCGCCGAACAGATCGGTTTCGGTTTCCTCTCGGAAGCTGGTTTCGAGCGCGCCTGCGGTGGTCCCGCCGATCAGGCTGGCATAGGCCAATGCCCGATCGCGCGCTTCGCCGGTCGCATCCTGACGGACCGCGAACAGGCAGGGCACGCCCGCGCCGCGCTCGTATTCACGGCGGACCAGATCGCCCGGGCCCTTGGGCGCCACGAGAATCACGTCGATCCCGGCGGCGGGCTGGATGCGTTCGTACAGCACGGTGAAGCCATGCGCGACGAGGATCGCGTCGCCCTGCTCCAGGTTGGGCGCGATTTCGGAGGCGAAGATCGCCTCGTGGCTCATGTCGGGCGTGAGCAGCGCGACGAGCGAGGCGGCCTTGGCCGCTTCGGCGACCGGCATCACGGTGAGGCCGTCGGCGCGCGCCTTGGCTGCGGTGGACGAACCGTCGCGCAGGCCAACGATCACTTCGCAGCCCGAATCCTTCAGGTTCATCGCATGGGCGCGGCCCTGGCTACCGTAGCCGATGATGGCGACGGGCTTGCCGCGCACCAGATCGGGATTCGCGTCTTCGTCGGTGTAGACTTTGATCGTCTTGGGCATGGTTCTGGATCCTTTATTCGGTAACTGGTGGAATGGTGGTTGCGCCGTAGGCGGCGGACGAGACGAGCCGGGCGTATTTGTCGAACACCCCGCCCATGCGGTTTGGTTCTCTCGGGGTATGCGCCGCGCGGCGCGCCTCCCAGTCGATGTCGGCGTCGATCCTGCGCTTTTGCGTATCGATGCGAATGATGTCGCCGGTTTCGACCAGCCCGATCGGGCCGCCCTTGGCCGCCTCGGGCGAACAATGCCCGATCACGAAGCCGTGGCTGGCACCCGAGAAGCGCCCGTCGGTAATCAGCGCGACCTGCCCGGCGAGGCCCTGGCCGGCGATGGCGGCGGTCACCGCCAGCATCTCGCGCATGCCCGGGCCACCCGAAGGGCCTTCGTAGCGGATGATGACGACATCGCCCGCCTTGATTTCATTGGCGTTGACGGCGGCGAAGCAGGCCTCCTCGCCCTCGAAGACCTTGGCCGGGCCCTCGAACGATTTGGAGCCGTATCCGGCGGTCTTCAGCACCGCGCCCTCGGGCGCGACATCGCCGTAGAGGATCGACAGGCCACCCGTCGCCTTGACCGGATCGGCAGGCGATTTGACCACCTGCTGCCCCGGCGTTTCTTCGGCCCGGGCCAGTTCCGTGAACAGGCTATCGCCCGTCACGGTGGGCGTGTCTTCCAGCATCCCCGCATCCGCCAGCCGCTTGCCGAACAGCGGAACGCCACCCGCAGCATAGAGATCGCGCGCCAGGAAGCGCCCGCCTGGCTTGAGGTCGGTGATGACCGGCACGGTGCGCGACAGCTCGTCGAAGGTCTCGATCGGGAAGGCGAAGCCCGCCTCTGCCGCAATCGCGGGCAAGTGGAGAACAGCATTGGTCGAGCCGCCGCTCGCCACCACCGCGGTCGCCGCGTTGCGGATCGAGGCGGGGGTCAGGAAAGTGCGGGCCGAAGTGCCCTCGTGCGCCAGCTTGGCCGCCAGCCGACCGCAGCGTGCCGCCTCGACCCGCTTGGCAGAGTCGGTCGCTGGCGGATCGCCTGAACCCATCGGGCTGATGCCCATCATCGCCAGCGCCATCGCCATGGTGTTGGCGGTGAACTGCCCGCCGCATGCGCCCGCGCCGGGGCATGCCGCACGCTCGACCTTGTCGAGCTCGGCATCGCTCATATCGCCCTTGGCATGCGCGCCGACGGCTTCGAACACGTCCTGGATCGACAGGTCGCGGCCATCCATGTGGCCGGGCATGATCGTGCCGCCGTAGAAGACCAGCCCGGGAATATCGAGCCGGGCCAGCGCCATCGCGGCGGCGGGAATGGTCTTGTCGCAACCGACCAGAATGATCGCTGCATCCAGCGAATGGCCCTTCACCGCCAGCTCGATCGAGTCGGCGATGATCTCGCGGCTGATCAGCGAGGCACGCATTCCCTCGCCGCCCATGGTGATCCCGTCGGAGACGACGATGGTGTTGAAGTCGACCGGAGTCGCCCCGTTCTCCCGCAGACCTTCGCGAATCGGCTCGGCCAGATCGGCCAGGTGCATGTTGCACGGCGTCACGGTGGACCAGGTATTGACCACCGCCACCATTGGCTGGGCCATTTGCTCGTCCGAATAGCCCGCGCCGCGCAGCATGGCGCGTGCGGGGGCCTTGGCCGGGCCCTTGGTAATTGCGTCGGAGCGTTTGGAAGAAGTATCAGTCATTACGTCGATCGATCCCTTGACGGACCCAATAAAAAACCCCGCTTTCCGGTTCGGAGAGCGGGGTTCCTGGAGGTCCGTCTGGCTAAGCCTAGCCGATGGGCACTCCCCCCCGCTGAATAAGAAGTACGAATACAAGAAGGACGAGGAGCAGCGCGAGGCCCTGCGCATAACGCACAGTCTCGTCGGCAGTACGGATGGCGGCCACGGCCTTCATTCGTCGTTCCTCGCATGCGCAGCACGATTGCTGCGGTTGCGTGCGTTTTATAAGCTCAATCCTTAAGAGCAAGCAAAAATATTACCGAAAAGGACCGTTTCGCGAATTTAACGGTCGCGGAGCAAAGTGGCGGTCGGAATTTCCTGTGCGATCTCAGTCACCTGCGGGCACGAACAAAGTGGCGCGTGCGCCATTAAAAAGCGCCTCGATCGGATGCGCGTCGCGCCCGCTCGCGATGATGGTTGCGCAGTCGAGCATTGCGGCATGGCGCGCAGCGGCGAGCTTGGTCGCCATTCCGCCGGTGCCCACGCCCGCTGCGTCCGCGCCGCCCGCCATCGCGGCGATTCGGTCGTCGATCGTCGAGACGAACGGGATATGGCGCGCCTCGGGATCGTCCGGCGCGCGATCGTACAAGCCATCCACGTCGGACAGCAGCAGGAGGAGGTCCGCGCCCGCCAGTTCCGCCACCAATGCCGAGAGACGGTCATTGTCGCCCAGCTTCAGTTCTTCGGTGGCGACGCTGTCGTTCTCGTTGACCACGGGAAGCACGCCCGCCCCCAGCAGCACCGACAGGGTGGCACGTGCATTGGCGGATCGCTGAGCAGATTCGCTGTCGTCATAGGTGAGCAGCAGCTGCGCCACCGCGATGTCTTGCGCCGCGAAGGCGCCCGCCCAGGCATTCATCAGCAGGCTCTGACCGACAGCGGCGGCAGCCTGCCGATGATCGAGCTGGGGCGAGCGTTGCATGCCAAGCTGGCGCCAGCCGAGCGCGACCGCGCCCGAACTGACCACGATCACGCGCACGCCGCTTTTGCGTATGTCCGCGATGTCGCGAGCCAGGCTGGCGAGCCACGCTGCGCGCGGCGTGCGATCGTCGGGATCGACCAACAGCGAAGAGCCGATCTTGATCACGACCGTCCGCGCCGCACTCAGCCTTGCCGCGAGGTCTTGCCGTGGTTCGATCAAGGAGCGACCCGCCCGGTCGTGCTTTCGTGCACCAGCAGCAGGCGGACCAGCTTGGCGACCGGGCGCGGCACGCCGATGCGTCCTTCCAGCCACAGGCTCACGGTCGAGCGATCGACCCCGATGGCCTGCGCCAGCGAGCTCTGGGTGGCGTAGCCCAGCCGGTCCATCGCGCCCCGCAATTCATCGGGCTGCATCGAGGCGAGCATGGGATCGGCAGCGGAAGCCGATGCCGGCCCCCCTTCTTTCGCAAATGCAGAAACAATTCCGCACTGCGGCGCTCGCTGTGAATTTTTCACGCTGTGTGATGCAGTTCGCGTCATGCCAAAACCCCTTGTTTTTAAATATTTTAACGGGTGTTCGATTCCTATGCGGACGAGATTGACGATCTCGCAGATATTGTGCGATGCATCATAAATGACAAATCCATGACCCTTCAAGCAATAATTGAAGGGCGTGGGTGCCTGTCGTTGACATATACCTGTCGGGGGGACCGATATGAAATTGATCGTGGCCATCATCAAACCGTTCAAACTGGACGAGGTGGTCGAAGCCCTCACTGGCGTCGGAGTGACCGGGTTAACCGTCTCCGAGGCCAAAGGCTTCGGGCGTCAAAAGGGACACACTGAGGTCTATCGCGGAGCCGAATACGACACGAGCTTCGTGCCCAAGCTCCGCATCGAAACCGTCGTGGCGGACGATGTCGCACCCAAGGCGATCGAGGCGATCGCCGCTGCCGCCAAGACCGATTCGATCGGCGATGGCAAGATTTTCACACTCGATGTCCCGTCCGCGCTGCGCATCCGCACCGGCGAGACCGACGACACCGCGCTTTGAGGGGGAACACCAAAATGCTGAAGCTAAGATCGATTGCCGGAGCGGCCATCGCCGCCTTCGCCGCGGCACCCGCGCTCGCCCTGCAGGCGCCGGCGGAAACCGCACCTGCCGCAGCAGAGGCTGCCGCCACCATCGCCAAGGGCGATACCGCCTTCATGATCATCGCGACCGTGCTGGTCATGCTGATGATCGTGCCCGGCCTCGCGCTGTTCTACGGCGGGCTTGCCCGCACGAAGAACATGGCCTCGGTCCTCACCCAGGTGCTCGGCGTCGCGTGCCTCGCGATGATCATCTGGGTCACCTGCGGCTATTCGATGGCGTTTGGTGACACCGGCAACGCCTTCATCGCCGATTTCGGCAAGGTCTTCCTGAAAGGGGTAACCTCCGATTCGGGCGCGGCGACCTTCTCCGACGGCGTCGAGATCCCCGAATACATCTTCATCGCCTTTCAGATGACCTTCGCGGCGATCACCGCTGCGCTGATCGTCGGCGGCACGATGGAGCGGGCCAAGTTCTCGACCATGATGGTGTTCACCGCCATCTGGCTGACGATCGTCTACTTCCCGATCGCGCACATGGTGTGGGCGACCGGCGGCCTGATCTTCGAATGGGGCGCGCTCGACTTCGCGGGAGGCACCGTGGTCCACATCAACGCGGGCGTTTCCGCGCTGGTCGGCTGCCTGATCCTTGGCAAGCGCGTGGGCTATCCGAAGGAACCGATGCCCCCGCACTCGCTGACCATGACGCTGATCGGCACCGGCCTGCTATGGGTTGGCTGGTTCGGCTTCAACGGCGGATCGGAACTGGAAGCGGACGGTGTGGCCTCGCTCGCGGTGCTCAACACCTTCGTCGCCACGGCCGCGGGCGTGCTGTTCTGGATGCTGGGCGAGACAATCTCGGGCCGCAAGGGTTCGCTGCTGGGCGGCTGCTCGGGCGCCATTGCAGGCCTCGTCGCGGTCACGCCTGCGGCCGGCAACAGCGGCCCGTTCGGAGCGATCCTGATCGGTGCGGCTGCCGCGCTGGTGTGCTTCTGGTTCGTCACCATGCTCAAGCCCAAGCTGGGGCTGGACGATTCCGCGGACGTCTTCGGCATCCACGGGATCGGCGGCATCGTTGGCTCGCTCGGCACCGCCTTTACCATGATGCCGGGCCTCGGTGGGCCGGGCGATGCGGAATACGACGCAGGCGCGCAGTTCATCATCCAGGCCATGGGCGTGGGTGTTGCGATCGGCTGGGCCGCTGTCGGCGCCGCGATCGCATGGTTCATCGCCAAGCTGGTGACCGGCGGGCGTGTTTCCGAAGAAAAGGAACGCGACGGCCTCGACCTCAGCGAACACGGCGAACGCGCTTACAACTACTGAGTGTGACTTAGGACCGGAGGGGTCCGCGATCCCGGCGCGAGAGACCGGGACGCGGACCCCGCCGGAAGAGGGGGGGAGAGGGCTGTGATCCAAGGAGAAAAGAAAATGCGTTTTTCCAGAATTGCCCCGGCGGCATTGCTTGCCGCTTTCATGTTTGCCAGCCCCGCGCTGGCCCAGGAGGAAGAAGAAGAGACCGGCCCGATCGAGATCAGCGGCAATGTCAGCCTGGTGACCGATTACCGTTTCCGCGGGGTAACCTTCTCGGATGAGGATATCGCGGTTCAGGGCGGTATCGACATCGGTCACGAGAGCGGTTTCTACGTCGGCGCATGGGCCTCTTCGCTGGAGGACAGCGCGCTTTACGGGCACACCGAACTCGACATCTACGGCGGTTGGTCGGGCGATGTCGGCTCCGGCGTCTCGGTCGATGTGGGCCTGCTCTACTACATCTACCCGAATGGGGAAGATGCGGTCGGCGACAGCGATTATTTCGAACCCTACGCCTCGGTCACCGCAGCGATAGGGCCGGTCGAAGCGACCGTCGGCGCAGCCTATGCGCCCGAGCAGGGCTCGGCGCTGCCGGACGACAACATTTACGTCTACGGCGGGCTCGGGACCGCAATTCCCGACACCCCGCTCAGCCTGGCGGCCCACCTCGGCTATTCGGAAGGCAGCCTGGACTATGGTTCGGACGGCTATCTCGACTGGTCGCTGGGCGCGAGCTACTCCTACGACATCCTCACGCTCGGCGTCGCCTATGTCGACACCGACTTGCCCGATATTGCGGGCCAGGATGCAGCCGTGGTCTTCAGCATCGGCGCCAGCTTCTAGGCTAACCGACGCTTTCAGGGTCGCAGCAAGAGACGGCCCGTCGCTCCGATAGGAGCGGCGGGCCGTTCTCGTTGGTCATGGCCATCACGGTTTCGATCCGCTCGCCATCAGGCGGAAGCCCCAGGCCGGCAGGGAAATCGTGTCGCCCGCTGCGACACTCACCGCATCGCCCGTTCCGAATTCGCGATAGTCACCCGCCGCCAACCCATCGGCCAGCGTCGCCTCGACCGGCTGGTTGGAGAGGTTGAACAGCCCGACCACCTTGTTGCCGCCTTGCTGGCGGACCCAGCCGAACAATTGCTGCGGCTTGTCGTTCACCACCTGGCTCATCCGCGCACCCCACTGGCCGTTGTGCAGCGCCGGATTGGCATCGCGAAACGCGATCAGATCCGCCAGCAGATCGCCATAGGCACAGTCCTCGCCCTGGCTCCAGTCGATCGGGTCCTTCTCGAAGAACTCCAGCCGCTTGGCGTTGCACGCTTCCTGCCCGTTGTGGATCAGCGGAAGCCCCTCGCCGGTGAAGGCGAGCGCGGTCATCGCGGGCAACGCGTCGCCGTAATTCTCGTACAGCGTGCCTTCCCACGCATTGCTGTCGTGGTTCTCGATATAGGTCATGCGCATGGCCTCGCGCGGCCACAGGCTCTCGTTCTCGGCATAATATCCGAACAGGCCGGTCGCATCGGCTTCGCCCTTCGCGATCCGCTTCGACGTGTGATGCCAGTCCCATGCATAGGTCGCGTCGAAGGCGGCGCGGTGGTGCGCGGTCTGCTGCACCTCGCCCAGCATGAAGACCGGGCGGATAGCCTCCAATCGCGCGCGCATCGTCTCCCAGAAATCGACCGGGATGTAGCCCGCGACATCAGCGCGATAGCCGTCGACGCCGAAATCGCGGACCCAGTATTCCATCGCCTTGCCGACATGCTCGCGCACGCCGGGCTTCGACCAGTCGAGATCGATGATGTCGGACCAGTCCCACCACGGGGTCGGGCGGAAATGGCCGTCCCAGGTTTTCTCGTACCAGTCGGGATGTTCGCTGCTGAGCGCATTGTCCCACGCGGTATGATTGGCGACCAGATCGAGGATGACCTTGAAACCCTGCGCGTGCGCAGCGTCGATGAAGGCGCGCAGATCGTCCTCGGTGCCGAATTCGGGGTTCACCGCGTAGTAGTCGCGTACGGAATAGGGGCTGCCGAGCGTGCCCTTGCGGTTGACCTCGCCGATCGGGTGGATCGGCATCAGCCACAGGATATCGACGCCCAGTTGCTTGAGGCGCGGCAGCTCCTTCTGCGCGGCGGCGAAGGTGCCCTCGCGCGTGAACTGGCGGGTGTTGATCTGGTAAAGCACCGCATCGCGGCTCCAGTCAGGCGCTTCGATCTCGACGAAGGGCTGCGGCTGCCAGGGGTCCTCGCCGCCCTGTCCCATCGCCGGAGCGGCGAGGCCCGCGAGAAGCGCGGCAAGTGCGAGCTTACGCATCAGCCATCTCCCCTTCGCCGGGAATTTTCACCCGCAGCATCGCGAGCCCTGCCAGCGCCCAGCTGGCGGCGGCGAACAGCATCGTCCAGATCGGCTCGCCCGGGAACAACGCGTTCATCACGCTGCCCATCACCGTCGCCACCAGCAGCTGCGGCACGACGACGAAGATGTTGAACAGCCCCATGTAGATGCCGAGCTTGGCCTGCGGCAGGCTGCTCGCGAGGATGGCGTAGGGCATGGCGAGGATGGAGGCCCAGGCGATGCCCTTCAGGATTTCGCACACGATCAGCAGGTTCGGATCGCGCAGCACGAAATAGCCGAGGAAGCCAGCTGCGCCGAGCAACAGGCAGGTAAGGTGCGTGCGTGCCTTGCCGATTTTGCGGCTCATCACCGGCAACAGGAGCAGTGCGGCGACTGCGGCGACCCCGTTCTGGACGGTGTAGATGAGGTTCCACCAGTTCGCGCCCTCATTATAGGCGGCGGTGGTCGGATCGGCGCTGCCGTAGAAATATTGCGAGACGATCGGCCCCGAATAGATCCACATGATGAAGAGCGCAGACCAGCTGAAGAACTGCACCAGCGCGAGGCGTTTCATCGCCTCCGGCATGCCTGAGAAATCGCCGACAATGCTGGAGAGCATATTGGCGGATTGCCCCTTCTTCGCCATCGAAATGCCGATTGCGGACAGAATGCCATAGATCGCCATCAACCCGCCGAGCAGGTAGATTTCCTTCTCCAGCCCCAGCGGCGCAACCGCCGCCGCAACACCTGCGCCGAACACGATCCACAGGATCGCGGAACCGGAGTTCTTGGCCGCGAGCGCGCGCATCGGCTCGCCCGTCTCCACCTCGCGCTCCGCCTCGAAGGCTGCCATTTCCTCGGGTGAGTATTCTTTCGTCGTCACCACGGTCCAGCCGATGGCGAGGAACAGCGCGACCGCGCCCGCCCAGAAGCTGAAGCGCACCGTGTCCGGTATCTCGCCCGGCGGGGCGACGTTGCTCACGCCAACCTGTTCGAGCAGCCACGGGAAGATCGCCGCCACCACCGCCCCCGCGCCGATGAAAGCGGTCTGCACCGCGTAGCCCGTGGCGTGCTGCGAGCGGTCGAGCATGTCGCCCACAAAGGCGCGGAACGGTTCCATCGCGATGTTGAGGCTGGCATCAAGGATCCACAACAGCGCAGCAGCGAACAACAAGGGCGCAGCGAATGCGGGTGCCAGAGGCATCAGGAACAGCGAGATCGCGGCGAGCAATGCGCCGGTCATGAAATAGGGCCGACGACGGCCGAAGCGGTTCCAGGTCTTGTCCGACAGGTGGCCGATGATCGGCTGGACGATCAGCCCGGTGAGCGGCGCGGCGACCCACAGCGCGGGCAGATCGTCCATGCTCGCACCGAGCGTCTGGAAGATGCGGCTCATGTTCGAATTCTGCAGCACGAAGCCGATCTGGATACCGAAGAAACCGAAGCTGATATTGGCGAGCCCGCCCGCGCCCATATGCGGCTTGCGTGTCGCAATTCTAGCAGGCGCTGCGTCCCCGACCGATGCCATGACCTGTTTCCTCTTCCCACAGCCGCGCATCGGTCGTCTCGCCGAGTTTCGCGTCGCCGGATGTGGTTACACCGAAGCGCCCCACCGACAAGGCGTATACGAATGCATTGGTTTTGCGCGGGCGCGTATGGGGCCCGTGTCAGGCGGCTGCGCTGCTGCCTCGCACGATCAGCCGGGTCGGAAGCCGGGTCGGCGGTAGCTCCGTCCCCTCGATCTGCGCAATCAGCGTCTCGACCAGCCGCTCGCCCGCGCCGCGCATGTCCTGCTGGATCGTGGTGAGCGGCGGATTGGCGAGGCTTGCGGAAGGAATATCGTCGAACCCGACCACCGCGACATCGGCTGGCACCCGCAGCCCCGCTTCGGCGAGCGCGCGCAGCGCGCCGATCGCGATCAGATCGCTGCCGGCGAAAATCGCATCGAAGCTCGCGCCGCTATCGATCAGGTCCCGCGCGGCGGCATACCCCGCCTCTTCGGTGGTGATCGCATCGCGCTGGAGCGATCGATCCGCCCCGATCCCGGCCGCCTCGAGCCCTTCACACAGCCCTTTGAAGCGATGTTCGAACTCGGGGTAGTGATCGTCTGCGTGGCCGAGAAATGCGACCTTGCGGCGGCCCGTCGCGACCAGATGCTGCGCCACCAGCCGACCCGCGCCGAGATTGTCGGACCCGATCGTGGCCCCGCTCGTATCGCTGCTGACCGATCCCCAGCGCGCGAAGTGCGTGCCGCTCCTGACCAGTTCCGCAAGCCGGGCGGCGTAGAGCGTGTAGTCGCCGTAGCCGAGCAGGATCAGCCCGTCCGCCCGCATCGAATCCTGGTATTTGACGTGCCAGTCGTCTTCCATCCGCTGGTAGGAAATCAGCAGATCGAGCCCGTGATTGGCGCAGGCCCGGGTGATCGATCCGAGCATCGCGAGGAAGAACGGATTGATCATGCTCTCGTCGGGGGTCGGGTCCTCGAAGAACAATAGCGCGATCGTGTCCGACCGCTGCGACCGGAGCGAGGAGGCGTTGCGATCGACCGCGTAGTTCAGCTCGCGCGCGATCCGCTCGATCCGCTCGCGCGTCGTCGCGCTGACCGACTTGTCGCCGCGCAAGGCACGGCTGACCGTCGGTTGCGAAACGCCTGCCCTGAAGGCGATATCGAAGCTGGTGGGCTTACCGGTCGGTTTGCGCCCCATGTCCTCTGCGCCCCATGTCCTCTCCTGGTCGGCACCTGGATGGCCACCGTACCCCATGCGGATATGCGAAATCGGGGCGAAAGGAAATCGGCCCTTTGGACTGCATCAACTCTTACAGATGCCGGACGAATAGCGCCTTTGCGGCAATGGTAATTTTATCACAGCGCGCAGGCCGCACATTTTTACGAATACGTATGCCGTCTTTTTACCGGCCCCGACCTCGGCTTATGCCCATCGCCTTCGCAAACCGCTGCAAGTGCGGACACGCGACGGAAGAGGATGATGCCCGCGAGCTCGCGACCACGCGAGAACGGGCGATTTGGAGGGCAGACAATGTCGGTTCGTAAGTCAATTGAGTACGGCGTGAGCGCGACGGCATGCGCCATCGCAATGGCGGGCGGCCTTACCCCTGCGGCGGCACTCGCACAGACCACCCAGCCCGAAACGCCCGCTCCGCAAGAAACGGATGCCGAGGCCGATAATGTGATCGTCGTCAGCGGTTTCCGGGAATCGCTCGAAACCGCAGTCGCCGAAAAGAAGAACAGCAACCAGATTCTCGAATCGGTCACTGCCGAAGATATCGGCAAGCTGCCCGACAACTCGATCGGCGAATCGATCGCGCGCCTGCCCGGCGTGACCTCGCAGCGCCTCAACGGGCGCGCCAACGGCATCTCCATTCGCGGCTTCGGCCCCGACTTCTCGCAGACCCTCCTCAACGGGCGCGAACAGACCACCACCAGCGACGTGCGCTCGGTCGATTTCGACCAGTACCCGGCCGAAGTCGTCAACCAGGTCGTGGTCTACAAGTCGCCCACAGCCTCGCTCGTCGGGCAGGGCCTGGTCGGCACCATCGACGTGCGCACGATCCGTCCGCTCGATCTGGACGAGCGCGTGCTGGCGGTCGGCGCGCGCGGCAGCTGGGCCGATCTCGGCGCGCTCAACGCAGGGTCCGAGGAATTCGGCTACCGCGCCAATGCGACTTATGTCGACCAGTTCGCGGACGATACGCTCGGCATTGCGCTGTCGGCCTCCTACACCGACGAACCCTATCAGCTGCAGGAATTCAACGCTTGGGGCTATGCCGGCGCGGGCACCGCGGCGGACCCTGCCGTCATCGGCGGCTCCAAGAGCTTCGTCACCTCCACCCAGCTCAAGCGTTTCGGCGTGACCGGCGCTGTCCAGTGGGAGCCTTCGCCGAACTGGAACGTGACGCTGGACGGCTTCTATTCCGATTTCGACGACGATCAGTCCAAGCGCGGCATCGAACTGCCGCTGGGCTTCAACGGCCCGCCCACCAACGCCACCGTCGAGGATGGCTTCACCAACTCGGGCACGTTCAACAACGTGCGCGGGGTCGTGCGCAACGATGTATTCCAGCGCGAGGCGGAGCTGTTCTCGGGCGGTCTGAACGTCGAATACGAAGGCGATGACGGCTGGAGCGCGATGTTCGACTTCGGCTATTCGCGCACCGACCGCAGCGAGCTGAGCATCGAAAGCTATTCGGGCACCGGCTTCGGTGGCGGCAACGGCGCGGCCGACAATATCGGCTTCCAGTCAGGCGACACGGGCACGGTCTTCAACCCGACCCTCAACTATTCCGACCCCAATCTGATCGTCCTGACCGATCCGCTCGGCTGGGGCGGCGGCGTGGTGCCGCAGGCGGGTTACCAGAACGACCGCATCGTCGACGACGAGCTCAAGCAATATCGGGTCGAGGTCGGCAAGGAGTTCTACGGCAGCTTCCTAAGCCAGGTCCTGTTCGGGCTGAACTATACCGACCGGACCAAGTCGCTGCGGGCGGACGAAGCTTTCGTCCGACTGCCCGGCGGTGCGCTGGAAGCGACGATCCCGTCGCAATACCTGCTCGAGCCGACCGATCTTTCCTATCTCGGGCTGGGCCCGATCGTCAGCTACGATGCGCGCGAGCTGATCGCCAACGGCGTGCTGGTCCTCGAACCGCGCGTCTCGTCCGGGCCCGGCGCGGCGACCGACGTTCTCTCGAAGAGCTTCGACTTCTCCGAAAAGCTGATGACCGGCTATCTCCAGGCCAATATCGAGCAGGAGTTCGGCGACACACTGCTGACCGGAAACTTTGGCGTGCAGGCGATCAACACGGTTCAGAAATCGACCGGGCTCATCTTCCCGCCCAGCGGGCCGGAGCCGCGCCAACAGGGTGCGGAATACTGGGACGTGCTGCCCAGCCTGAACCTCGCGCTGCGCCTGCCCAGCGACACGGTGATCCGCTTCGCCGCCGCACGCGAGATCATGCGTCCGCGGATCGACGACATGCGCCTCTCGATCGGCTACGGCATCGACATCACGGGACCGACGCCGATCATTCGCGGCAGCAGCGGCAACCCCGCTCTGCGTCCGTACCGGGCCAATGCCTTCGACCTGAACATCGAACAATATTTCGGCGGCAGCGACGGCGTCCTCTCGCTCCAGCTGTTCTACAAGGACCTCAAGAGCTTCGTCTTCACCAGCCGGGTGCCGTACGACTTTTCGACCTTCCCCGCGCCGACGAACGCGGCGACCTATCCGGGGCTCTCGCCGATCGGTACGATCGAGCGGCCGACCAATATCGGCGGCGGCAAGCTGTATGGCGGCGAACTGGCGGCCACCCTGCCCTTCGACGTGTTCACTCCGGCGCTCGACGGCTTCGGCGTGACCGGCGGTGTCGGCTACACCAAGACCGAGATCGAGGATCAGAACGGCAACCTGACGACGATCCCCGGCTATTCGGAATGGGTCGCCAACGGCACGCTGTTTTTCGAAAAGGGCGGCTTCGATGCCCGCGGCAGCGTGCGCTATCGCTCCGAATTCCTCGGCGACTTCACCGGGTTCGGTGGCACGCCCACCCGGCGCACTGCGCTGGGCGAGACGATTGTCGATGCCCAGATCGGGTACGACTTCGAAGGCGGCATGCTCGATGGGCTGTCGGTCTACCTCCAGGGCCAGAACCTGACCGACGAGCGCTTTGCCTCGGTCGGCGCGGATCGGCGGCAGGTGGTCGACTACCAGATCTACGGTCGCCGCTTCCTCGCGGGCTTCACCTACAAGTTCCGGTAAGCCGGATACGCGGGGCGGGCGGCCCCCTTCTCCCGGTCGCCCGCCCTCCTGCTCCGCGCTGCCCTTGCCCCGCCATGACCGAACAGGGATAGGTGGGCGCGAGGGGAGCCAGAAGGGACACCATGCGTGGGTCGTGAAGCGCCTCTTCATTTCGTGATCATCGGCGGGGGGACCTCCGGATGGATGGCGGCTGCCGCGCTCGCGAAGCTGACGCCGAACCGGGTCACGCTCGTCGAATCCGATGCGATCGGCACGGTTGGCGTGGGCGAGGCGACGATCCCGCAGATTCGCCTGTTCAATCAGGCGCTAGGCATCGACGAAGCCGAATTCCTGCGCGAAACCAAAGCCAGCTTCAAGCTGGGCATCGAGTTCACCGGCTGGAACGGCGACGGCAGCAGCTACATGCACGCCTTCGGCGCGATCGGTCGCAGCGCGGGCCTGCTTCCCTTCCATCATTACTGGCTGCGTGCGCGGGCCGAGGGGACGGCGGGTCCACTCGCCGACTATTCGCTCAACGAATGCGCGGCGCGCGCCCTCAGGATGCAGATGTGGCCGCAGGCACCGGGTCGCACCGCGCCCGACATGCCGTGGGCCTATCACTTCGATGCGACGCTCTACGCCGCCTACCTGCGCCGCTTCGCCGAAGCACGCGGCGCGACCCGGATCGAGGGCAAGGTCGCCTCGGTCGAGCGCCACCAAGCAAGCGGCGATATCGCCTCGGTTACGCTGGAAGACGGCACGCGGATCGCGGGCGATTTCTTCATCGACTGCACCGGCTTTCGCGCCCTGCTGATCGAGCAGGAATTGCACACCGGGTTCGAGGACTGGAGCCACTGGCTGCCCTGCGACCGCGCGGTCGCGGTGCCCTGCACGGCGCATGGCGACTTCACGCCCTACACCCGCGCCACCGCGCACAGCGCAGGCTGGCAGTGGCGCATCCCGCTGCAACACCGGGTCGGCAACGGCCTCGTCTATTGCAGCGATTTCCTCTCCGACGAGGAGGCCGAGGCGACGCTCCTCGCCAATCTCGACGGCAAGCCGATGGCGAGCCCCAACCGGCTGCGCTTCACCACCGGGATGCGCAAGCGGCCATGGTCGCACAATTGCCTCGCGCTGGGGCTGGCGGCAGGGTTCATGGAGCCGCTCGAATCGACCAGCATCCACCTGATCCAGTCCTCCATTGCGCGCTTCCTCGCGATGCTGCCGGGCACGCACCCCACCCTTGCGCTGGCCGCCGAATTCAACCGGCAGGCGCAGTTCGAATGGACCCGCATTCGCGACTTCCTGATTCTGCACTACTGCGCCAACGGCCGTGAGGGCGAGGCGTTCTGGGACCGGTGCCGCGCGATGGACCTGCCCGACACGCTGACCGCCAGGATCGACCAGTTCCGCGAACGCGGCTTCATCCACCGCGAGCACGAGGAACTGTTCACGCCCGAAGGCTGGCTACAGGTCTTCATCGGGCAGGGCGTGATGCCGCAAGCCTATCATCCGCTGGCCGATGCAATGCCTTCGGTCGAGCTTGCGCGCATGCTCGACGAAATCGACCAGGGCGTTGTGCGCCTTACCGATAGCATGCCCGGCCATGCGCAGTTCCTGCGTGCTTACTGCATGCCCGGCAGCGCGGCGGCCCTTCAGACGAAAGAGATTGCATGACCCGATACGCGCTCGCCCTGCTTGCCTCGTCCGCCCTGCTTTTCGCCTCCCCTGCGATGGCCGGGGCATCGGACGCGGGCGCCACCGATAGGGGCGAGACGCAACGCCTGTCGCAGGATGAGATCATCTACTTCGTGCTGCCCGATCGCTTCGCCAATGGCGACAGCACGAACGACACCGGCGGCTATCCGGGGGATCGACTGACCAGCGGCTTCGACCCGACACACAAGGGCTTCTACCACGGCGGCGACCTGAAAGGGCTGACCGAAAAGCTCGACTATATCGAGGGTCTGGGCGTCACCGCGATCTGGTTCGCGCCGATTTTCAAGAATAAGCCGGTGCAGGGCCCGGCGGGCGACGAGAGTGCGGGCTATCACGGGTACTGGGTGACCGACTTCACTCAGGTCGATCCGCATTTCGGCACCAATGCCGAGTTCAAGGCCTTCGTCGATGCGGCCCACGCGCGCGGGATGAAGGTCTATATGGACATCATTGCCAACCACACCGCCGACGTGATCCAGTATGCCGAGGGCGAATATGCCTATCGCAGCAAGGCGGATTACCCCTTCTCGACCCGCTTCGGGCCCGAGGGTGAGCCGATCAATCCCGGCTTCGCGGGCGACGACGATCCCTCGCCCGAAAACTGGGCGAAGATGGTCAATCCCGATGTCGCCTACAGCCCCGTGATCCCCGAGGGCGAGCGCGACATCAAGGTGCCCGCGTGGCTCAATGACCCGATCTACTACCATAATCGCGGCAACTCCGAGTGGTGGGGCGAGAGCGCGGTCTACGGCGATTTCGCCGGGCTCGACGATCTCGCGACCGAGAACCCGCGCGTCGTTGCTGGGATGATCGACATCTTCGGCAGCTGGATCGACCGGTTCGGGATCGACGGCTTCCGGATCGACACGGTCAAGCACGTCAATCCGGAGTTCTGGCAGGCCTTCGTGCCCGCGATGCTCGAACGCGCGGAGGCCAGAGGCATCGAGGATTTCCTGATCTTCGGCGAGGTCTATGTCGACGGCGCGACGCCCGGCCCACTGGCGGTCTATACGAGGCGCGACGAATTGCCCTCGGTGCTCGATTTCCATTTCCAGGCAGCGGTGCGCGAGGTGGTGGCGAAGGGCGCCTCGCCAGAGGTCATCGCGACCCTGCTCGACGGGGACTGGGCCTACGAGGGCGGTCGCGAAGCGGCGCTGCGGTTGCCGACCTTCCTCGGCAATCACGACATGGGCCGCTTCTCGATGTTCGTGCGCGAGGGCAACCCGAACGCCGACAATGCAGAACTGCTCGCGCGCACCATGCTCGGCCATGCGATGCTGCTGACGGTGCGCGGCATCCCAACGATCTATTACGGCGACGAGCAGGGCTTCGTCTCGGACGGAAACGACCAACTGGCGCGCGAGAACATGTTCCAGAGCAAGGTCGATGCCTACAACGACAACGACCTGCTGGGCACCAATGCCACGACGGCGGGCCAGAATTACGATACCGCGCACCCGCTCTACCGCACCATAGCCCGCCTCTCCGCCGTGCGCAGCGCGAACCCGACGCTGCGCCGGGGGCTGAGCAAGGTCGGCACCTTCGACCGGGAAGCGGGGCTGTTCTCGCTCACCCGCCACGATCCCGACAGCGGCCAGCGCGTGCTCCTCGTCTTCAATACGAGCGGAGAGCCGATTACCCGCAACGTCGCGGTCGGCATGGAGATTAACAGGTTGGTGTCGCTCGACGGGCAATGCCCTGCCACGCCCACCGCCCCCGGCAGCGCGCGGTTCGAGATCGCACCTTTCGGCTGGGCCGTATGCGAGCTGGAGCGCAACTGATGGCGAGCGTGCAAGACCCCGCAACACTGCCCGATACCGCCCGCCCCTGGTGGCGCGGCGCCTCGATCTACCAGATCTATCCGCGCAGCTTCATGGATTCCAACGGCGACGGGATCGGCGACCTTCCGGGCATCACGCAAAGGCTCGATCATGTTGCCTCGTTGGGTGTCGATGCGATCTGGATATCGCCCTTCTTCACCTCGCCGATGAAAGATTTCGGCTACGATGTCGCCGATTACTGCGATGTCGACCCGATCTTCGGCACGATCGACGATTACGACGCGCTGGTCGCCCGCGCGCATGCGCTGGGCCTCAAGGTGCTGATCGATCAGGTCTATTCGCACACGTCGGACGAGCATGCCTGGTTCGTCGAAAGCCGCGCCAGCCGCGATAATCCCAAGGCCGACTGGTATGTCTGGGCCGATCCCAAGCCCGATGGCTCGCCGCCCAGCAACTGGCAGTCGGTTTTCGGCGGGCCGGCATGGACCTGGGACGCGCGCCGCCAGCAGTATTACCTGCACAATTTCCTCAGCGGCCAGCCGCAGCTCAATTGCCACAATGTTGCGGTGCAGGACGCGCTGCTCGATGTGGCGCGCTTCTGGCTCGACCGCGGGACCGACGGCTTCCGCATCGATGCGCTCAATTTCGCGATGCACGACCCCCAATTGCGCGACAATCCGCCCGCCCCGCCGAGCGACCGACCGCGCACCCGCCCGTTCGATTTCCAGCTCAAGACGCGCAACATGTCGCATCCCGACATCCCGTTCTTCATCGAGCGGATCCGTGCGGTGACCGACAGTTACGACGGGATATTCACCGTCGCCGAGGTCGGCGGGGACGAGGCCGAGGCGGAGATGAAGGCCTTCACGCAAGGGCAGACGCGGCTCAATTCCGCCTATGGCTTCAACTTCCTTTATGCAGATGCGCTGACCCCGGGGCTGGTCTGCGCGGCGCTGGCCGAATGGCCCGCCGAAGAGGGCATCGGCTGGCCGAGCTGGGCGTTCGAGAACCACGACGCGCCGCGCGCGCTCTCGCGCTGGTGTGCGCCCGATCATCGCGGGGAATTCGCGCGGATGAAGATCGCGCTGCTCGTTGCGCTGCGCGGCAATATCATCCTCTATCAGGGCGAGGAGCTCGGCCTGACGCAGGTCGATATCCCGTTCGACCAGCTCCACGACCCCGAAGCGATCGCCAACTGGCCGCTGACGCTCAGCCGCGACGGCGCGCGCACGCCGATTCCGTGGGAAGATCGCGAATGGGGCGGTTTTGGCTCGGAACAGCCATGGTTGCCGCTGGGCGAGGACAACCTCGCGCTGGCGGTGAAGACCCAGAACGCCGATGCGGATTCGTTGCTCGCCCATACCCGCGCGATGATCGCGCTGCGCAATGCCCACCCCGCGCTGCACCATGGCGCGGTCGATGGATGCCACGCCGAAAGTGGCCTGCTGCGGTTCGACCGGGTCGATATGGGCGAGCGGATCGCTTGCCTTTTCAACCTGTCCGCCAAGCCGATCGATCTGACCGACACCCCCGAGGGAGAGATTCTATGCACCGTCAACCGCGCCACGCCGCAGTCGCTGGGGCCCTACGCCGCGTTGCTGGTGCGGACATGATCCGCCTCGCAGTCGCAGGCCTGCTCGCCAGCTCCGCCATGCCGCTGATGGCGGCCGAGGTCGCATCGCCCGACGGGCGGATCGTCGCCGAACTCGACGTCGATAACGACGGCGTGCCGTTCTACCGCGTGACCCTCGATGGTGAGGAAGTGATTGCCGAGAGCGATCTCGGCTTCACCTTCGCCGATGCCGAACCGATGCGGCGCAACTTCGCGATCGAGGCGGAAAGCACTGCCAGCCACGACGATACGTGGGAACAGCCGTGGGGCGAGCGGCGCTTCGTGCGCGACAATCACAACGAGCTGGCGGTCACCTTCCGCGAAACGCGCGAAACCAGCACGCGCGCGATCACCGTGCGGATGCGGGTCTTCGACGACGGGATCGGCTTTCGCTACGAATTTCCCGAGAGCGACGAAATGCCGGTCGCCCGGATTACCGAGGAGCTGACCGAATTCGTCATCGCCGACGGGCAGGATGCGACCGCGTGGTGGATCCAGGGCGGCGACTGGAATCGCTACGAATATCTCTACAAGGAAACCCCGCTGACCGGCGTTTCCACCGCCCACACGCCGATGACCGTGCGGCTCAAGAACGGCACGCACCTCTCGTTCCACGAGGCGGCGCTGGTCGATTATTCGGGCATGTGGCTGTGGCGGGTGGAGGGCACGCGCTTCCGCGCGCAGCTCGCGCCGTCGAGCCGCGGAGCGAAGGTCGTCCGCGAAGGAGCCTTCACTACGCCCTGGCGCACGATCCGCATCGCCGACGATGCCGCCGGTCTGGTCGAGAACGATCTGGAACTGAACCTCAACGAGCCCAATGCACTCGGTGATGTCTCATGGGTCGAGCCGGCCAAATATATCGGCATCTGGTGGGGCATGATCCGCGGCGACTGGAGCTGGGCGCAGGGGCCGAACCACGGCGCGACTACCGAGCGCGCCAAGGACTATATCGATTTCGCCGCCGAGCATGGCTTTCGCGGCGTGCTGATCGAAGGCTGGAACGTCGGGTGGGACGGCAACTGGTTCGGCAATGGCCGAGACTACAGCTTCACCCAGAGCTACCCCGATTTCGATTTCGAGGAGGTGACCGCCTATGCGAAGTCGAAGGGCGTCCGCCTGATCGGCCACCACGAAACGGGCGGCAATATCGAAGTCTACGAACGCCAGCTGGAAGATGCGCTCGACATGTATGCGGCGCACGGGGTGGACTGGATCAAGACCGGCTACGTCGCCGATGCGGGCGGGATCATTTTGTGCAATGCCGACATCGCCGATCCGTGTGGCGACGAAATCTTCGAATGGCATGACGGCCAGCGGCAGGTGCAGCACCACCTGCATGTCGTGAAGGAAGCCGCCAAGCGGGAGATCGCGATCAATCCGCACGAGCCGGTGAAGGACACCGGCCTGCGCCGCACCTACCCCAACTGGGTCGCACGCGAAGGCGCGCGCGGGCAGGAATACAACGCCTGGGGCAAGTTCGCCAACGGGCCGGATCATGAGCCCACGCTGGTCTATACCCGCATGCTGTCTGGCCCGATGGACTATACGCCCGGCGTGCTCGGCCTCGTCGGCGCGGACGAGCAGCCGATCGCAAGCACGCTCGCCAAGCAACTCGGCCTCTATCTGGCGATCTATTCGCCGATCCAGATGGCGGCCGATTTCATCGAGAGCCTCGACGCGCACCCCGGGGAGCTTGCGTTCATCAAGGCAGTGCCCGCCGACTGGGCGAAGAGCCACCTGATTGCGGGCGAGGTCGGCGATTATGCGATCTTCGCGCGCAAGGCCCGCAATAGCGAGGACTGGTATGTCGGCGGGGTCAACGATGCGACCGAGCGGACGCTGGCGCTCGATTTCGACTTCCTCGACGCTGATACCGCCTACACGGCCACGATCTGGAAGGACGGCGAAGGCGCGACCTACGAGACCGAGGCGCGGCACAACATCGCCTACGACACGCGCACGATCCGCAAGGGCGACACGCTGGAGCTGTGGCTCGCGCCCGGTGGCGGCGCGGCGATCCGGTTGCAGCCGCAGAAGTGAACGAGGCCACGCTTCCCCGGGTCGTGGTTCTGGGCGGCGGCAGTGCGGGATGGATCACCGCATGCCTGCTGCACCGGGCATGGGGCGCGCGCCGCGGAAGTGTGACGGTGGTCGAATCCTCGGGCATCGGCATCATCGGCGTAGGCGAAGGATCGACCCCGCAATTGAAGGGCTTCTTCGACCATCTCGGGATTGCCGAGGCCGAGTGGATGACGGCGTGCGATGCGACCTACAAGCTGGGCATCCGCTTCACCGGATGGAGCGAGAGGGAAGGCTTCGAGAGCTATTTCCACCCCTTCCCCGGCCCGGTCGATCTGCATTCCGAGCCCGGCTTCGTCCATAACTGCCTGCTTGCCCGCCGGGGCTTCGACCTGCCCGCCCATCCCGACGACTGGTTTCTCGCCACCGCACTGGCTGAACATGGCCGGGCGCCCCATGCCGCCGACAGCTTCCCCTTCGGCCCGAGCTACGGCTACCATTTCGACGCCTACAAGCTGGGCGCCTTCCTGCGCGACTGGGCGACGGCGCGCGGCGTCACCCGTTTCGATCGCACGATCCGCGAAGTCGAAATGCACGAGAATGGCGATGTCGCCGCGCTGGTGACCGATGCTGGCGAGCGGATCGAGGGCGATATCTTCGTCGACTGCTCGGGCTTTCGCAGCCTGATCGCGCAAGAAGCACTGGGCGTGCCCTTCCGCAGCTTCGGCGACAACCTGTTCAACGACCGCGCGGTGGTGATGCCCACGCCGCATTCGGGCACGCCCAGGCCGCAGACCGAGAGCATTGCGATGCGCGCGGGCTGGCGCTGGCAGATCCCGCTCACCAGCCGCATCGGCAATGGCTACGTCTATTCCTCGGCCCATATCTCCGACGAAGAGGCCGAGGCCGAGCTGCGTGAAGCTCTGGGCCAGCCCGAAGGCGAGACGCGTGTCCTGACCATGAAGGTCGGGCGGGTGGAAGAAAGCTGGCGTGGCAACTGTTTGGCGGCGGGGCTCGCACAAGGGTTCATCGAACCCCTCGAAGCGACCGCGCTGCATATCGTGATCGTCACCGCGCTGGAGTTCGCGCAGGCTTACGAAACAGGCGGGTTCACGCCGCAGCACCGCGACGCCTTCAACGCAACGATCGCGACGCGTTACGAAGGCATCCGCGACTACATCGTGGCGCATTATCGGCTGAGCCAGCGGACCGACACCGACTACTGGCGCGCGAACGCGAAGAACGATTCGCTGTCCGGCGGGCTCAAGGCAATGATGACGGCGTGGTTCCGCCAGCAGGATGTGTCGGCGGCGAACGACTCGGCCTATGGCGGCAAGCGCTATTACGCCGATGCCAGCTGGCATTGCCTCTTCGCAGGCTATGGCACCTTTCCGCCGCGCGAAAAGCTGCAGCCGCCGCCGACCGGCCTCGGCGTCGCCGATATCGAGGGGACGCGCGGCATGATCGACGCCTGTCTTGCGAATTTCTCACGCTACGACCCGTTGATCGGGTGAGCGCCCGCCTCCATAGGGGGCGGAAGCAACCCGAACCCCGGGGCCGCACTAGCGGAAAACGAAACCGCGCACCGCCTTGCGGGCGTTCGAAGGAGCCGACCAGTCCATGCCCACATCGTCTTCCACGCTGCTGCTGTTCGGCGCGACCGGCGATCTTGCGAAGCGGATGCTGCTGCCCTCGCTCTACGCCCTGCACGAAGACGGCCTGATTGCAGAAGACCTGCGCATTTTCGGCACCGCGCGCAGCGAGCATTCGGATGAAGAGTTCCGCGAGATCGCGCGCGACGCGCTGCACGAATATCTGCCCGAAGACCGCAAGTACGAGGGCAAGATCGCCACCTTCCTCGGCCACCTGCAATACCAGCCGCTCGACGCATCGACCCTCGAAGGGTTCGACGATCTGGCCGCCAAGCTGGGCGATATCTCGGGCGGGCTCTCGATCTTCCTCTCCACCGCGCCCTTCCTGTTCGAACCCACCATTCGCGGGCTGCAATCGGCGGGCCTGGCGGGCGAGAACGTACGGATCGGGCTGGAAAAACCGCTCGGCAACGATCTCGCATCCTCGCGGGTCATCAACGATGCGGTCGCCGGTGCCTTCGACGAGGACCGCATTTTCCGGATCGACCACTACCTCGGCAAGGAAACCGTGCAGAACCTCATGGCGCTGCGCTTCGCCAACGCGATGTTCGAGCCGCTGTGGAACGCGAACGGGATCGAGCATGTCCAGATCACCATCAGCGAGACGGTCGGGCTGGAGGGGCGGCATTCCTTCTACGACGATACGGGCGCGCTGCGCGACATGGTGCAGAACCACATGCTCCAGCTGCTCGCGCTGATCGCGATGGAGCCTCCGGCAGATTTCGACTCGACTTCGGTGCGCGACGAGAAAGTGAAGGTGCTGCGCAGCCTGCGCCCCGTCACCTCCGACGAGATGGTGCGCGGCCAGTATGGCAGCGGCGCGGTGCAGGGCGAGGCGGTGAAGGCCTATACCGACGATCTGGGCGACACGTCCGAAACAGAGACCTTCGTCGCATTGAAAGCCCACATCGACAACTGGCGCTGGCAGGGCGTGCCCTTCTACCTGCGCACGGGCAAGCGCATGGCCGAACGCCGCAGCGAAATCGTGATCAAGTTCAAGGCTGTGCCGCACAACATCTTCGCACAGCGCGGCGGGCGGCTCAATTCCAACCGCCTCGTCATCCGCCTGCAGCCCGAGGAATACGTGCGCCTGATGGTGATGGCCAAACAGCCGGGAATGGACCGCGAAGGCGTATCCCTGCGCGAAGTCCCGCTCGACCTCTCGCTCACCCAGGCCTTTGCCAAGGCGCGCCGGCGGATCGCGTATGAGCGGCTGCTGCTCGACCTGATCGATGGCGACCCGACGCTGTTCGTCCGCCGCGACGAGGTGGAGGCGCAATGGAAGTGGATCGATGCGATCCGCGAGGTCTGGCGCACCGAATCGATGACTCCGCAGCTCTACGGCGCGGGCAGCTGGGGGCCATCGGACAGCTTCGATCTCGCTGCAAACGGCAAGGTGAAATGGCATGACTAAACCCAAGGTTCGCTGGGCCGAGGATGGCTCGACCGGCGCGGTCGCCGATCATGTCGAGCGCGTAGCCAAGGCGTCCGATGCGCCGATGATCGCAGTGCCGGGCGGCTCGACCCCGGTGGCGATTTTCGACGAGCTTGCCGCGCGCGGGCTCGACTGGACTGGCGCACGGCTGATGCTGGGCGACGATCGCCTCGTCGCGAAGGACCATCCGGCGAGCAACCAGGCGAAGCTGGAAAGCGCGTTTGCGCAAACCGCCGCCATTATCGAGCCGCTGGCCGAAGGCATGGCGGTGCCCGAGCTCGATCTGCTATGGGTCGGCATGGGCGCGGACGGGCATATCGCCTCGCTCTTCCCCGAGATGATCTGCGACGATCATGCCGGGGCGAGCGTGATCCGTACCGAGCCTCACCCGCTGCCGCCCGAAGCCCCCTTCCCGCGCCTCTCCATGAATATGGAAGCGCTCACCACCGCGCCCAAGGACACGATCATCGTGATCCGGGGCGAGGACAAGAAGGCGGTGATCGAGGATGCGCTGCGCGGCGACAGCGATCTGCCCATCGCCCGCCTGCTGCGCCATTCGCGCGCACCCGTCACCATCTACTGGAGCCCCGCATGACGCTGAACGCCACGCTCGCGAAAGTCACCGACCGGATCATCGAACGTTCGAAAGATTCGCGGCGGCGCTATCTCGACCTGATCGATCGTCAGCGTGACGAGGGCGTGCATCGGCCCACCCTCTCCTGCGGCAACCTCGCCCACGGCTTCGCGGCGAGCGGCGACGACAAGTCCACCATCCGCAGTGGCAAGGCGATGAATATCGGCATCGTCACCGCCTATAACGACATGCTCAGCGCGCATCAGCCCTATGGCCGGTACCCCGAGCAGATCAAGATCTTCGCCCGCGAACGCGGGGCGACCGCGCAGGTCGCGGGCGGCGTGCCCGCGATGTGCGACGGGGTGACGCAGGGCCAGGATTCGATGGAACTGTCGCTGTTCAGCCGCGACGTGATCGCGATGGGCACGGCCGTCGGCCTCAGCCACGGCATGTTCGAAGGCGCCCTGCTGCTCGGCATCTGCGACAAGATCGTGCCCGGCCTGCTGATCGGCACGCTGCGCTTCGGCCACCTGCCCACGATCCTGGTCCCCGCCGGCCCGATGCCGTCGGGCCTTGCAAACAAGGAGAAGATCCGCGTCCGCCAGCTCTATGCCGAAGGCAAGGTGGGCGAGAAGGAGCTGATGGACGCCGAGAGCGCCAGCTATCACGGCGCGGGCACCTGCACCTTCTACGGCACCGCCAATTCGAACCAGATGATGATGGAGATGATGGGCCTCCACATGCCCGGCTCCAGCTTCGTCAATCCGGGCAACAAGCTGCGGCAGGAACTCACCCGCGCCGCCGTCCACCGGATGACCGAGATAGGCTGGGACGGCGAGGATTACCGCGCGCTCGGCCATTGCATCGACGAGAAGGCGATCGTGAACGCGGTGGTCGGCCTGCTCGCGACCGGCGGTTCGACCAACCACGTGATCCACCTGCCCGCCATCGCGCGCGCCGCGGGCATCATCCTCGACTGGGACGATATGGACGAGCTGAGCGACGTCGTCCCACTGATCGCGAGCGTCTACCCCAACGGCGCGGGCGACATAAATTACTTCCACGCCGCCGGAGGCATGCCCTACGTCATCCGCGAACTGCTCGGCGCAGGCCTGGCGCATGACGATATCCGCACGGTCTACGGCAAATCGCTGGCCGAAGGCGCGCAGGAACCCATGATGGAGGGCGAGGACCTCGTCTGGAAACCGGCTGCCGAGGAAAGCCGCGACGATACGCTGCTCAAGCCCGTCTCCGCCCCCTTCCGAAAGGATGGCGGTCTCGCGCTGCTGGAGGGCAATATGGGCCGCGCGACCATGAAGGTCAGCGCGGTCGCCCCCGAACGCCACACGATCGAGGCGCCCGCGCGCGTCTTCACCACCCAGCATCAGGTCGCCGAAGCGTTCAAGGCGGGCGAGCTGGACCGCGACGTGGTCGTGATCCTTCGCTTCCAGGGCCCAGCGGCGAACGGCATGCCCGAGCTACACATGCTGACCTCTCCCCTCGGCGTAATTCAGGACCGGGGCTACAATGTCGCGTTGGTGACCGACGGGCGCATGTCGGGCGCGAGCGGGAAGGTGCCTTCCGCCATCCACGTCTCGCCCGAAGCCTTCCACGGCGGCCCGCTGGCCAAGGTGCGCGACGGCGACATGGTCCGCGTGTGCGCGACCACCGGCAAGCTCGAAGCGCTGGTCGATGCGGGCGAATGGGACGCACGCGAACTCGCCGCCCCGCCGCCGCCCGAGTGGGGCAGCGGGCGCGAACTCTTCGCCATGCTGCGTCACCACAGCGATCCGGCGGAAAAGGGCGGCAGCGCCATGCTCGCGGAGGCAGGTCTGTGATCGCCGGGCCCGATCGCCTCGTCGCCGTCGACATCGGCGGCACGCATGCCCGCTTCGTTATCGCGACCTTCGACGACGACGGCGAGATCACGCTGGACGAGCCGGTTACGCTCAAGACCGAAGACCACGCCAGCTTCCAGACCGCGTGGGAAGATTTCGGCCAGATGCAGGGCGGCGACCTGCCCCGCGCGGTCTCGATCGCGGTGGCCGGCCCGGTCGGCGGAGAGGTGATTAAGTTCACCAACAATCCGTGGATCATCCGGCCCGCGCTGGTGAAGTCCAAGCTGAACGTCGACGCCTTCACCATCGTCAACGATTTCGGCGCGGTCGGCCATGCGGTCGCGCGTGCTCCGGACAGCGATTTCCTCCACCTGACCGGCCCGGACGAGCCGCTGGCGGCGGAGGGCACGATCAGCATCATGGGCCCGGGAACCGGGCTCGGCGTGGCGCATGTCTGGCGCGACGGGATCGGCGGCTACCGCGTGCAGGCGACCGAGGGCGGACATGTCGATTTCGCCCCGCTCGACAATATCGAGGACGCGATCCTCGCGCGCCTGCGCAAGCGCCACAACCGCGTTTCGGTGGAGCGGGTCGTCTCCGGCCCCGCCATCGTCGATATCTACGCGACGCTCGCCAGGATGGAGAACCGCGCCACCATAGAGCAGGACGACCGCACGATCTGGCAGGCGGGAATGGCGGGCGAAGACAGTCTTGCCGCGGCGGCGGTGGACCGCTTCTGCCTCTCGCTCGGCAGCGTTGCGGGCGACATCGCGCTGGCGCAGGGCGGCTTCGGCGGCGTGGTGATCGCGGGTGGGCTCGGCTACCGCATCCGCGACACGCTGGCGGAATCGGGCTTTGCCGAGCGGTTCCGCGCCAAGGGCCGGTTCGAGAAGCTGATGTCGACCATCCCCGTCAAGATCATCACCCATCCCCAGCCCGGCCTGTTCGGCGCGGCTGCGGCCTTCGCCAAGGAGCATTTCGCGTGAAGCCCATCGAGCAACTGATGCGTACCGCCCCGGTCATCCCGGTGCTGGTGATCGAGGATGCGAGCGACGCCGTACCGGTAGCCGAAGCGCTCGTCGCGGGTGGCCTGCGCGTGCTCGAAGTGACCTTGCGGACCGACGCCGCGCTCGATGCGATCCGCGCGATGCAGGGCGTAGAGGGCGCGATCGTGGGCGCGGGCACCGTGACCAACCAGGCGCAATTGCAGGCCGCGATCGACGCCGGGTCCGAATTCATCGTTTCTCCGGGTCTCACCGATACGCTCGGCCGCGCGGCAATCCGCGCCGAGATTCCCTTCCTCCCCGGCATCGCCAATGCAGGCGACCTCATGCGCGGGCTCGACCTCGGCCTCGCGCACTTCAAGTTCTTCCCGGCAGAGGCCAATGGCGGCATCCCGGCTTTGAAAGCGCTGGCTGGCCCGTTCGGCGATGTGAAATTCTGCCCCACCGGCGGAGTGAAGCAGGACACCGCGGCCGACTGGCTCGCGCTCGATCCCGTGCTGTGCGTGGGCGGCAGCTGGCTGGTTGGCCCGAAGGAGGGCGGCGGCTCGATGGATGGCGGCGGGATCCGCGCGCGCGCCGAAGCTGCGGCAGCGCTGGCAGGCTAGTTCCCTGGCTGAAAATATCAGATTGCACTGAGAACCCCTCAAATTCCAACTGGAATCAAAGGATGTTTTCACAATCGCGTTGGGGCCGATTGCAGTAGTTTTCCCTCAGATCAACCTATTTCTGCAGATACACGCTCACCCTCCGCATATGAAGTGCGCCATCTATCGGGGAGGCAATGGGAATTCGGCGGCTGGCCGCAGAGGCACGTGGCCAAGGGGTGGATCAGAAACCCAACGAGAGTTGTGCGTCGCGTATCAGCGTTGCGCGATTGATCAGTTCGAAAGCATGAGCACGGTCCCAACCACCCGGAACGATCTCTCGGACCCGCGCGGCACTCAGGAGGCGCGAGGTCCGCGTCGGATCCAGGTCGAGATGCTTCGCTATCTCCGAGGTTGCCGCGACCTCTCCGGCACGTTTGGCGACAAGCTCAAGGGGAAATAGCTTTGGATTGATGCCCGTGCTGGCGATACCGTCCAGCATGCCGGAACTCGTCGCCGAGCAATTCAACACTTCATAAGCATCGGATTGGCAGATGGTAGATGACAAGCCGCACAAAGAGGGCGCCCCCTTGGCGGCCACTTTTCCGATGAGATCTTTCGCGGAACTTTCGTCGATCTGAAGCCGCTTGGCTAACTGATTATCATCTCCCGGCTCGAGCTTTGCCGAAATTCGGCCAAGCGCTACCGCACTCAGGACTTCACCCCAGGGCTTCAGTCTACCCGAGACCAGTCGCATCAGATCATATAAAGCGACCGTCGCAACGTGAGGTGCGGGCTGCTTCAGAGATGTCTCATCGCAGAAGCGATCGGCGGCTTGTTTAGAGAAGAAGTAGCCCGATCCCGGCAGGCTGAGCGCGGTGGGGATGAGGTGCCCCCGTATTACGCATTGCTCGATGGCATATTTCGGAAGCCCGAAACGCGAGGCAACCGATGATGCGCTCACTCGGGTTCTCCACGCTTCAGCGAATGCCAGCAATTCTCGCACCTCGAAAGCGGGAAGCAATCTATTACCATGAGCGCGATACCTCCGGGTGATCAGGCACGCTTCCCACGCGGCGCGAAGCGTGTCGTCTTCCAACCCTGAAATCGCAGAAGCCTCTCTTAGCCCGACGATCCGATCGAGTTCGTCGCCACAAGTTGAGTGGTTCATTGCCCTGATGCTCGCGTATTCCGCCTCGGCCGCATCGATAGCCGGCTCTACTCCCAAGGCTGCGTAGCTCTGCATTAGCGGCGGAAGGGTCTGGCCTGTGGGTGATGCACTGAACTCGATGTCATCCAGACCAGTCGGCCAGCTTTGGACGGCCTTGCAAGCTCGATGGAGGCGGATCACCTGCGGGTCACCATCCTCTTCGGTGGAAGGGGCTTCCATGTGCTTCGCTAGCCCCAGGATCACGTCAAGCAGTGCCTGCGGATCAGCCCTCCCGAGATCACTCGGGAGTAAGTCGAAAACTGACGCGCGTTCCTTCTCCGTGCAGCGCACTAGACACGAGATAATCTCGAGTGCTGGCCGCAGTCCCTCGGATACGTTCGACGTCGATCTTTCGGCCAGCCTTCTCCCGCACTCGTCGCAACGATCGACGGGCGTGAGCGTCCTGACCCACCCCTGCGCCTGCGGAGGCTGCGATCGGCACGCATCGCAGTGTTGCAGCAGGATGTCCCAGGTCACCGGACAGAAGGGGAGGAACTTCAGCTCCCAAGCAGCGAGATGATATCCTCGGTCACGAAGGAACGTGGGCGAATATCTCCTTGCACGGCTTTCGATGCTGCCTGCGGGAACGATCATTCCGAAGTATTCCCGGGCTCCGTTCTCCTTTTCGGGATATTGTCTGGCGGCCACCTCTTCGCGCGTGACGCCAAGCGCCTCCGCGAGTGCGCCGATATCGATGTCGGGATCCTCGGAAACTAGCACCCGATTTCGGTGCTTGAGCCCGACTTCCCGCAGGACCGTCCAGCTGTTCGGCGCGCCGGCGAGTTCACAGGCTCGGGCCATGCCGCCTCGCAGGGATTCCCCATCTCTGAAGGAGAAGGAAACCCGGTCCCGATAGAGCAGCCGACGAGGAGCATCGTCTGTCGAACGTTCCCCACGCAGCAGTTCCTGCGAGATATCGGCCAGAGCGAGCATGCGTCAGGCTGCTTCGAGGAGGAGGCGCTCTAGCGGATTGGTATCGCACAGCCCGAGCGAGATCGACCAGTCATCGACTGCGACTACGAGATCGTCGACAGAGATGAAATCGCGGTCGTCGTGGATCGAGATGCGCAGCGCCTGTCTCACCACGCTCATGAGCTGGCCGATGATCCCGTCGCATGCCTGCCAGAGAGCCAGCGCCAGTTCCTCATCGGCGAGGCCGGTCGGTTCGGCAATGATGCCGATCCGGATCATCTCTTCATCGAGCTTTGACAGGAATCCGATCCACAGGTCCCTGTCTTCGTCGACTGCCCAGTCGAGTGCTCCGAGACGACACGGTGCCATGGTCCGCATGAGGAACTCTTGGTCCTTGCTGATCATCTCTTCTGCCTTTTCGGTCCCGAGCAGGACGATCCCCACGTGTCCGCCATTAAGCAGCGTCTTGAGCTCCGCCGTGAGGCGCGGGCCGTAGGCCGATCCCTTGCCTCCCTCGTGCGCTTCATCGATCATGAGGAGATCTGTGCGGGCATGCCGCATCGCCTCGCAGGCGCGATCACGGAGGATTTCGAGGTCCTTTGTCGCCGGGAAGCCTTCGCCGAGGATTTTCAGGATCGCGCGATACATGTCGCTCGGCCCGCCACCACTGCCGAAACTCATGAAGACGACCGGCCTAATTCCTTCCTCGGCGCCTTCGTTAGCCACGTCCACGAAGGTTTCAGCCGCGGTGGTCTTTCCCGTGTGTGGCGGGTCGAAGACACAGATCGCTGTCTGCCTGCGTCCTTTCATTGCACGTCCAAGATCCTGAGCCTCTTGAAAGGTCAGCATGGCTTCGAGCTGGCGGGGATAGGGAAGCCGGATCGTGTTGAATGCCGCGATCGCCCGGGTCGCAGCAGTCGAGCGCATGGCCACCTTTTGGTCGCGCAGCGACCGGAAGGCATCCTTGATCGCCGGAGAGATGGTCAACTGATCAGCTTCAGTGACATCCTGTATTTCGGCCTTTTCGCTTTTCTTGCTCATCACTTCTCCTTCCATGTAAGGCCTCTTCCCGAGGATCGACGCGGCGGCGCCTCTCGCCGCGTTCTCGAGTTCGCTCTGCCGTTTTCATTGCGCGCGCGGACCGGGACACCCCTCTTCTTCGCGCGCTGCATCTCTGCCCACGTCTTGGGCGTCTGCTTCGCCATTTTCCTGGGCCGCGGGGTCATGTCTCCCGCGTCCTTGCGCCGACTTCCCGCAAGGGCATTGTCGATGACGCACGCGTCCGGCTCGAACGGATGGATGTCCTGGGGGTCGGTATCGGTCCGGGTCTCAACAGCGGGGGTGTCCTCGCCTTCCTCGGGCGTGAGTTCGACGTAGCGCCGCAATGACGCCGCCGTCGATTTATCCGCCAAGGCTCGGCCGAGGAGCTTGCGGTTTTTCGCCGACGCTTTCTCGTTCACATTCGAGATCATGTCGAACAGCTTGGCGCGGAAAACCGCCTGCTCCTCCTTAGAGCAGAATTCGTCGGCCTCGATGTTCGCCAGCTCCATGCACTTCTCGTGCAACCAGACGGGAACGCCAGCCATGTCCGGATTGTCGCACTTGAGCGTCACCCACCGCTTGTGTTCGCCGAATGGGATCCAGAGATGGACTACCCCGAGGTCATCCGGATCGAATTTCAGCTTGCCACGTGCGGTGACCTTGCGGTGCGGATTTTGGTTCCTGCGGGGCTGCTTCGGTGTGACGTCTCCTTCGGGAATGGCGCCGCGCTCGAAGAGCCCGACGATCTCACCCATTTCATGGCACGAATACCGGTTGTGCATGAAAACGACCCCGGTCGCGTAGACGGCAGCGTCGAACTTCACGCAGCCCATGTTGCGATCGAACTCGTCGAGATCCGCGATGACATTGGGCGCGCGGGTAGCGGTGGCCTTGCGCCACATCAGGAGGGGTTGCCGGTTCACAGGCCCTTGTGCCTCGTGATGTTGTAGGTGAAGCAGGCCCGGTCGAGCAGTTCCCGCGCCTGCGAGATCGTGCAGAGGATCTGCTTGTCCGGATCGAATCCGAACTTTCGCATCAGGGCGATGTCGTAATTGTGGCTCGGAAGCTTCTTGAAGAGCATCTGGAGGATCGTCCCGATGGTCCTCTCGATGAGACCCTTATGCGTGGGATGCTCCTTCCCGGTGAAGTTGACCTGAATGTAGGCTTCCGCGCACGCGTCCTCGAAATGACGGGAGTGCGCGCCTGCGGAATTGTCGACCTTGATGCGGTCGGGACGTAGTCTGACGAAAGGCAGGTCCGGGAATTTCTCGAGCAGATCAGCGGGAACCTCCTTGATCGAGTTGGCGTGCCTGACGGTGCGCAGCAGGGAGGCACTCGAAGCCGCCTCGGCGCACAGATCCCATCCGACCAATGCCGTCGTGCTGCATTCGGCCATGAGGGTCATCGTTGCCGAACCCATGCCGATGCCGGTGTCGTCATCGACGAGGAAGACGTAGGGAACGGGCGTTTCATCCGCCTCGCATAGCGAACCGAACGACGGTCGCTCGCTGAAGCCACCACCACCGTAGCGCGCGCGCTTTCCCCTCTCGGTAGTCGCGAGGCCGAAAAGCTTCGGGGTGCGCATATCGCGGACCCGGCGCCAGAAGGTGGTGTAGTGAACGGCCTTATAGGGTGTCGACGGCCTGGGATATTCGGCGGCCTTGTCGCCGACGCTCCAGGTTCCGTCCTCACCTTCGACGAGCATCGGACGGTCCAGCGGCTTGCCGTTGCTGACCTTCCACAGGTCGGCCACGTAGCAGTCGTAGAAGCTCTGGATCTGATCCCGGTCATTCGCGAGACAGGCGGACATCATGTGATAGAGGATCAACTCGACCGGGTGTCTGCTGACGATCGAACGCAGGTAGCGACCGGCCATCGACACGCCATCGCGCGGCTTGCGCCTTCCCGGTTCCCCGCGTTCCCGCAGCCATTCGCGAACTGTGGTTGGGTGCGGCTCCCATCCCGTGGGATTTAGCGCAGCAATACCCGGCTGGGAGACCGCGCGGCGGATGACCGGAAACATGGCGTCGTCGGACAGGGAGCCGCAGTTGTCGTCGCAGAAGAGGCTGATCGCGACCCGCAGCGGCGATTTCGCGTCCATCGTCCGGCACTGCTCGGCGTCCAGTTCCATGTTTCGCGCAAGCCGCCGGCTTTCGTTGCTGGAGGGCTTCGAGCGGAAGATGATGCCGTCCTGTGCGAAGATGGCATTCATATCAGCCGTGGTGGGCTTGCGGGGATGTCCGTTATCGTCATCGACCATGAAGTCGGGATAGGAGGCGCCGTAGGGCGCGCGATATGTGACCGCGTGGTCGGGATCGACGCGTTCGAAGTAGTAATCGCGGCCGAGGATCTCGACGGGATCCCCTTTCTCTTGAGGGTAGGCGAGAGGTCTTGTCATGCTGCTATCCCTTCGAATCCCGGCAGCGGTCGCGACGCGACGATCGGCGTGGGACTTAGAATGGTGCGGTCGTGGAATGGCTTATCGAAGTCGACGGTGAACAGTCCGCCAGCGATGAGACGCTCGACGACCGCATTGCCGTGCTTGCGATCATGTTGAGCGACGAGGCTGATCAGGTCGCCCCATCCCATCTGCTGCATCTTCGCTCGGACTGCCTGCGCGCGTGAACTCTCATGGTTGGTCAGTGCCATTGCGCGACGTCCGAAGATGTTGGCGACGTTGTGTTCACGCCATCTCGAACCGCGAATATCCTCGAGGTAGCGGATGGAGAACTCCCAGCCACACCTGCGGACGAATTCCCGAACTCTCGCCAAGCTGACCTTGTCGTCGGTGCTGAGATCGTCCGGAGTGCGTTTGACCTCGACTATCTCGATCCGACCATCGCGGTAGAGGATCGCGAGATCGGGACGATAGGTGAAACGCGGCCCGCCGAATGCGATGTCGAATTTGTAGGGATGGCATTTGAACTGGACGATGTTGCCATCGACTTCGCACTGCATGGCGAGCAGTTCCTCTCCCCTTCCCTCGCCGACTTCCGTCATTCCGGTCTTCACCGACGGCATGCGGAAACGCAGATGGAGACCTCCGCGCGTCACCACTGGTCTCTCCGTCCCGCCGTGGCGGAACACCACGATGTGGCCGAGCGGAGGATTATCGGTCTCGCCAGTGCCGGTCCGAACAAGCCGGCGTCCGTCCGCTGGCTGGGCTTCATCCCGAAGATCGGGGATGGCCTGAGATCTTTGCGGATGGCTGATGGTCACGACACGGACCTCCCGCTGACCGGGGTCCACCGCCAAGGGGAGGTGCGCCGCGAACGCATCGCCGAGATGCTCGGGTGTCGGTTCCATCGCATCGGCGGGATGGAGCGGGCTGAACCAACTCGCGTAGCGGTGAGATCCGCCCGAACGTAGTTCGTGTGCCCATCTTCCGCATTTTTCCGCTCGGCAGATCCGCGATCATGATCGCGCTCTGAATGCTCGCTATCAGCGAACGGGCATTCACCCTTCGGCTTACTCTTGTTCGCCGGTGGTTCGATCTCAATGCTCATACGCACATCTCCCTTAGTGCGTTGGCATTTAGAAAGTGCGTTTCAGAAAAGCAAGGAGATTCGCATTGGCATGTAGAATTTTTGTGTTAACTCGGCAGGTATGGATGAGAAAACGACGTCAGCATCTTCGCTCGCCCACCACTGGCATATGGTGGCAAGCGAGACATGAAAGGCGGCGCATCGGTGTCGCTGCCCAGCTCGCTCCCGGCCACTGATGAAGAGGAGTGGAAGCTACTATCACCTTCCCGGCGCGATCTGGCGCGACGTCGGATCGATGCGATAGAAGGGTGGCGCGACGGGGAACTCGACATTGAAGAGGCATGCCGAACTGCGAACGTGAGCATCAGTCGCTTTTACAGGCTTGCGGCTGCCTGGCGCGACCACCCATCGCTTGGTTCTCTCGCGGTGCGCCGAGGGTCAGGCGCGTCAGCTCGGGCTCGACCGTCCAAAGGGGAGGTCGTGAACGCCCTTCAAGCCGTTGTTGGTAAGGTCGTTCGCGCCCACGCCGATGCGTCTGTCGCCCAGTTGACCCGCCACATGGTCGAAGCAGCTGGAGTTGATCCAACCTCCGCGCCGAGCCCAATGGTCTTGCGCCGTATCGTCGAGACAGAGATTCGGCGCGTCAAGGCTACGGGCGAGGCAGGTCACGCTCTGCGCTTCGATTGTTCGGCTATCAGCGCCCCGCAGGGGGATGGTCGGCCTTGGATCTTGTTCGTCGTTCTCGACGTGGGCACGCGGATGATACTCGGCTGGCATGTCGCGGAGAGCGCCGTAGCGCTCCCAGGCTATCAGCGAGCGGCTCGCGATGCCCTGGCGAAACTTGACGATCTGTCTCCACCGACCTGGGCAAGGCGACTGACCGAGGTGGAAATCAAGTCCGGGCTCGACAAGGAAGCGACTGCCAAGCTTGTCGAGCGCCTTGACGCAGCCATATCCGGCAATGTCCAGCACGCAGACAGCGACGCTCGCTTCGGTCGATATTTTAAGAAGCTGGTGGGCGGCAAGCTTGGTCTCCTGACCCTGACACCGGCAAGGACGTTGCGCGGAGATGCCCTGCCTCCGAACGGGGACATGACCCCTTGGTCGCGTTCGGAGCTTGAGGGCCATTTCGCCATCAGGGCAGCGGAGTATAATGATGAGGTCATGCGAGAGAAGCAGCCTCTAGCTTCCGACGCCTTGAGCGAGATCCCTGCGGAAGTGCTCGAACTCCTTCATATGGTTGCCGAGCCACAATGAATCGCCTCTGACATCGGGCGACCTTGGCTTCGGACTCAGCCTACGGCAATGTCGAAGGAAACCTGGTTGTATCCGCAACGACGGTTGTGATCGCTGACGGCCTGGTCGATTGTCGCCATTGCGAAATCTTCACTGATCGCCTCGTCCTGCCGGGAGAGGTTGGCCGCGGAGGTCTTCAACGCCTTCTGGATCTGAAACACGACGCGAATATCCGACAGCGCGCCTCCGAAGGTCTGCGACATGATCCGCTGGAGCGACCGCGGGTGGCTCTTCAAGTCATCGAGGCCATATACGCCCAGTGATGGGCGTGCCTCGTTTAGGTCATGCGGACTTAAAAGCAGTGGCCGGGCCATCGCCTTCGTCGAACGCTTACGAAGCAGATCATCGACCAGGGCTCTGACAGAGGCCGGCCGTGCCGGGTCGAAGGACACACGATGGGCGAGGATGCACTTTTCCGGCAACGCTACAGCCACAAGGACGAGTGGAAAGGTATCGGGATGCGCCTTCACCACCAACCGCGGCCACATTCTGCCAACCACGATGCGGGGAGCGCCCTCCGCATTCGCGGCCTGGGCTTGGCGCTGGCGTATCCAGTTGTAGATCGTTGGGCGGGACGGTGGCTTGGCTCCGACTTCGACGCAGCGCTGTTCGACGATCGGCGCCACTTTCGTCAGTTGCGCATCAGCGCCGCTTGCCTCGATGACTTCGGTCGCAATCGCCTTGGCACGTGGGTCGATGCCGTAGTTGCGCGTCGCTCTTCCCCGCTTGGTCACTACGAGCATCTTTGCATTCCGGTGTTCGCACCATGCCTTGACCAGCCGCTGAAACTGGTAACGCGTTATCCCGATCGAGCGAGCGAGGCGAATGGCATCCTCGCCGGTCGGAGACGGCAAGCTCAGATACTTGTCTATGGCGGCTAACCTGCGCTTGGCCTCGGGCACGCGCGTCGGCTCGATACCGGCAAAATCCGGTTCAGGCATTTTTCCACTCCTAACTATTACAACTGCAAACTTTGGCTCATTCCACTCCCCTCCACCCCAAGAGGGTTGTCGGGCGTCTGCGACCGCGCGCGTTCACCGCACCTCGGTGCGACGGCCATTGAATGGATCGGAAGGTCCGGTAAGAAGTCCGAATGTCGGCACTTCTTCTTCTCGCAGCCGCAGTCGGCGGGCCGGCGAGGCTTTCACCTGCACCCCCGAAGCCGTGTGGGACAGCGATGGGCCTGTATGGTGCGAGGAAGGTCCTCGTATCCGGCTCGCCGGCATTGCAGCGCGCGAGCTCGACGGCTCCTGTTCCGATGGTCACCCCTGCCCCGCAGCCGACGCGATGGTGGCGCGCGACGCATTGGTCGACTTGATCGGCCGCCCCACCGGCACCGGGCGCCACGGTCATGTCCTCGTAGCGGGTCCTGCGATGCGATGTGTTTCGACCGGTTCTGCAGGAGGCGATCGGACAGGCGCGTGGTGCATCTCGCCGAAGTCCGGTGACCTGTCTTGTGCTATGGTCCGCGGAGGTTGGGCAGCTCGGTGGGGCCGGTATTGGGGGAGGCACGAATGTCGCTGAGGGATTGGAGTGATCGGCAAGGCGAAGAGCCCAACTGGTCGATCAGGCTGGAGTTCGGGCTGGTCGCCGCGCTTGTGCTTGGATCACTGGTCATTGCAGTTGTCTCGCTCGTGTGGGCGGCCGCTGCTTCGGCCCATCCCGGAGGTCTCGCGGCCGACGGATGTCACAATGATCGCAAGAACGGTGGTCGACATTGCCACCGCGCTCAGGCCCCACAAGCACGGGAGCGTCCGCCAGCAAGCGGGGCTGTAAACTATGCGAATTGCGCCGCGGCGCGTGCTGCGGGGGCAGCACCGGTCAGGAGAGGCGACCCGGGATATGCGAGGCACCTCGATCGCGATGGCGATGGTGTCGGCTGTGAGTAGTTTTCGCCCGCGAGCGGGATGGTCGACGTGAAAGGACTTTGGCGCAGGCTCGCCGAACTCGCATCTACTCCGACAGCGGCAACCCCGCGGCACCCTCCCTCGCAACCCAAGAACCCTACGCGTTGCGCACTCGACTTCTTCTCCGATCGGTTTCTCACCATACGAGATCTTGGCTTTTTCGGGCAGTTTTCCCGCTCGCCGAATGGCCGCTATGTCGTTGGCTGGTCGGATCGCAGTCCGGATGGCAGTAGAGGCGGCCACCGGTATGACGGAGAGGGGCGATGGATCCTGCTCGAGGGCGATCGCCTGATTGCACAAGGCAACCTTCAGCGTCCCCAGGACGGGAAGGTCGCCGACGACGGCACGGTATTGATAAGCGACTGGTTGTTCGGGGATGGGCTCGACGGAGTGCTCGCTGGCTTCTCCAGCGAGGGACGGCAGCTTCTACACCACGCCCTAGCGGCCAACATCGACAATCACGCACTCTCTCCTAACGGAAGGATCGCGATCTGCCGGACGCTCAATTCTCCGGGGAGCAGTGATAGCTGCAAGCTGATCCTGTTTGATGTGCATGCGGGACGGGAACTCGCCCGATGGGATCCGGAATCCGTATCCATAGCCGGCTATGAATTCGATACCGATGCTGACCTGGTTCACGTCGTCACGGAGGACGGAGATCGCGCGGGTTATGACTTCACCGGTCGATTGGTGAATGCCACTGAGTGGCAGCGCGCTCGGATTGGACGCGGTGACCTCAACGTGATCAAGTCCGCCATCGAGCAGGCCGGGTCAGATGCTGCATCCGAAGACATCGCGGCGATTCTGCAGGGCCTCGCCGTAGCATGCAGCACCGACGCTGATTGGCTTCGTGCAAGAGCCTTTAGAGCAAAGGGCGAACTACTCGAGAAACTGGGTCGCGATGCCGAAGCGTTGGAAGCGTATGACAGCGCGCTGTTGCTTGACCCTCAGGTTGGCGTTTTCAGGCGTTCGGAAAAGTTGCGGCGCGCAGTTGGGGGGACGTCGAAGACGAAGCCACCGCCCAAGGGACGTCTGGAAAAGCAGGCTGACCGGTTCGGCATGAAGCATGAGGTCATCGAACTTGAAAAGGGCGAAAACAAGCTATGGAGGAGTGCCGCCTTCCGCGAATGGACGTCGATCGAGAATGCCGCGCTAGAGCACTACCTCGATGGAGGGTGGAGTGGGGCCGCAACCGAAGGAGGCTTGATCCTCACGGTTATCAAGGCCGCGTCCTTCGCTAAGCTGGCGGAGCGTAACGCCGATACCTACATCGAGGCGCTGTATGCGCAGAACGTCGCGTTCGATGAGGATCGATATGCCATCGGCGATCTGCTGGCGAACGTCAGGCGAGCGGACATCGGGCAGCTGCGAAGGAACTGGGCTCTGATATCCAAGAGTTCAGGGGAAGCCCCTGCATTCTATCCAGGCGTCTGGTGGGATGGCGTGGAAGGCCTCTTCAAGGCGCTCGGCAACGAACGCCTCGCCGCCATTGCGGATCGTTTTTCTTCTGCGCCCTACGACCTGAGAGCGGGCTGGCCGGATCTCACGCTCTGGCGCGGCGACGAGGTTCGGTTCGTCGAGGTCAAAGGCCCCTCTGACTCCATACACGCAAGCCAGGCGCGACTAGTCCGCGATTTGCTCAATCCGTTGGCGCATCACGTGACGCTAGCAGAAATCATACAGGCCACATGACCTTGGAGATGCGTGAACGTGAGAGAAATAAACACTCACTTCTTGTTCTTCCTCCAAGGAAACACCTCATGTTTACGGTCGAGCCAGACAAGGTAGAATACCGATTCCTCGATCACGCCATGCATTCGCGCTGTGTTGCTTCGATCTACTCGGATCTCATGCATTCGGTAGTCCTTCCCGATCGTGTCGGGTCTCGTAAAACGCTTCGCCGGTCGCACTTCGCCTCGATGCGGAGAGCAAAGACTGGAATTTCGAAGTGTCGTGACATCCATCGTTCGCAGTTTCTCGACGACACCGACGAAGCTCTTGAGATCAGCCTTGTTCCAGCTCGAAAGGCATTCCGTCTCTGCCCGGTAATGGGCGAAACTCACCGTTACCCCTTCATGATCTTCTAATGACCCCAAGGACGGGCGGGGATCTTGCCGGTCGGTGCGCATACGGCCCTTCTCGGAGTTATGCGGCATCCTTGATCTTCTCCCTGTAGAAGCTCTTCATGGCGGTCTTGGGGATGACCCTGTCGCTGGGTGCCAGAGGTGCGAGGCCCTTTCGAGCGGTGTGCCAGGGGCCGCCGGGCTCCTTGGCGAGTTCGTCCAGCTTGAACGGCATGTAGCAGCCATAATCCCTCTGGATGCATTCTAGCATCTCGAGTTTGCTACCCTTGATCGTGCGGCTGTTCTCGATGTCCGGTAAGCTCGCGACATCCATGCGCTCGAAGCGCTCGTAGATCGCGGGAATTATGGGACCTGTGCCCCAGGCCTCGAATTCCTCTTCGAACATTTCGTGTCCGGTGTTCGCCAGATACCAGGCCTGTGCGAAGTAAAGGAGCCGGTGGACAACGTCGGTGGTGATGACTTCACCCATCCTTCGGTCGATCCGATTGATAAACCAGTCTGCGACATCGTGGGCATCGATCTTACGGGCCATATCTTCCATCTCTTTGTTTTCCTTTCCAAGATGAACTTCAAATCCCGAAATTTCCGTAAAAATGGTCCTCGGTTTATCGATGGCTAGATCCAGGTGTCGCCCAATCGAAAAATGACGAAAGCGCCTGAAGGCTGACCGCCCAGCACGCCGAGCGTGTAGAAGGTGCTACGATTTCCCAAGGCGAGCCCGGTGTCCCCCTTCGAGGGAAGCGAACTGCTATCCGCGTCTTGCGGTCACGGCTCGCAGACGTCTGGCTGTGTGCTAGATGGCGCGAATGGCGGTTTATTTCATTCTGGAAGAGAACGACGCTGATTGGCGAATGAAGATCGGGCGATCACGCAACCCGCAGGGTCGCGGTCGCGCCTTGCAGACCGGAAACTCGCGGCCGCTCAAATTGGTCGGTTGGATTGACGACGGATCCGACGCTGTGACGGAGGCTCGTCTGCATGCCAAGTATGCTTGGGCCAATGTGAATAGAGGTAGCGAGGTCGCGGCGCGGGAATGGTTCTACCTGCAACCGGCCGATATTCTTGCCGATCTCGCACACGCGGGTCGTTTCGGTTTCGTTGCCAAGAACGCGGACGCGTTCGAGATTGTGGGCTACGACCGCGATGCGGTTCCCGAGTATGTCGGCGTCTGGGACTGGGCAGACTTGGAGATCGACGAATGCTGCCCGTTCTGCGGTTGCTTTTGCGGGATGCATTTCCAGGACGCATCCTGGATGTATCACTGCATGAATTGTGACGCATTGACCGATTTCGAGGGAGGCGGAAACCTTCCCTGATGTGTGAAACGCCGAAGGCGGGACGACGGCGACGTGAGCAGCTGACTGAGTTCGGCGGACCTGCGAACTTCTCATCTGTCCCAGGCGCTTGGCTGTCACATGCTGATTAGGGTCGTTCTTCCGACGCTAGCGCGCGGCGTTGCGGGCGACGCCCCTCCTGCGCCAATAATCGATTAAGTTTGGCCACGTCGCGCTCGATCCGACGCGTGAGACGCATGAGTTCATCGGCACGCTGCACCGGAGGCGGAGGATTCTGGTTCAGCCATGCATCCATAGCGTCATGCATGCCATTCGTAAGAGCTGCGGTTCCTCGCACGATCTTGCTGTAATGCGGCTGCGTTATTCCGAGCTGCTCCGCGACCGCGTGCTGGGTAAATCGACGCGCCAGGCGGGCGCGCTCCATCTTTTCCAGAAGACTTCTTGCTGCCGAATCGGAATGCATATAATATGCATATATGCATTCTTTATCCCTCTCAACCGACCAGATCGTCTACGCGTTGAAAGAAGAGGCATTCCTCGAATTGCGCTTGCCTCCCGCGTCCACCGGGGTCGGCATTTCGGACTTGCGATGGGGAATGCATGACCATCCCAAGACGCCGGCCTACTGGGCGGCGCAATCCTGGATGTGGGGGCTGGAGGCACCAAGGCATTACAAGCTCGGAAAGTCCTTGGAGGACGAATTGGTCGCTTGCCTTCTGGGGGGCTACGGCATCCCCGCCGAAGTCGGTATCGCCGCTTACGAGCGCATTAGATCCGAATGCGATGGACGTTACGAGGCCATGGCGGATGAGGGCTTTGTGCTGGATCTGCTGAGCAGGCCGCTCGAGGTCAGGGGGCGGAAGGTGCGTTACAGGTTCGCGCGGCAGAAGGCGCACTTCCTGGCATCTTCGTTTCAGGCTCTGCCGGAGATCGACCAGGGTCTTCCCGATCGTGCTCTGCGCGACGGGATTATGACCCTCAAGGGAATTGGCCCGAAGACGGCGTCGTGGGTCGTGCGCAACTGGCGGGACAGCGACCTGGTCGCCATCCTCGATATCCATATCGTTCGCGCCTGCGAACATATGGGCCTCTTCGAGCCCGGCTGGAGGGTGGAGCGCCACTATCTAGCCATGGAGGAAGCATTCCTCGCCTTTGCAGAGGTGATCGGAGCGCGCCCCTCGCTGCTCGATTCGGTCATGTGGAACGTCATGCGTGAACTGGCCAGGCAGCCAGTCATCGATCGCAGGCTGGAACCGACAGCCGATCTTCCTCTCTTTGCTTCGGTCAACTGAGTATTCCGCTGAAATGAACATGTTCGCGGTTGACGCGCGTGCACACCGGACATCATTCTTCCTTTCAAGGGAGAAGTATAATGTCTGGAAGAGGGCCGGATTCGGGAACGGATCACAATCGCAATTCGATCGGCAGCGGTGGCTCACCTGGTAGCGGATCCGGAGCGGGTGGGGGCTCCGATGCTGACGACTGCATCTTCGTCCAGACCGCGCCTCTCTCCAGTCCGGTCCCAGCCGTCGTTTCGGGCTTGAAGGTCGGCGATGTGCTTGAGGTGGATCTTCAGAATACTCCCTCCGGTAATCGCTTGGTGGTCAGCACCGCGGGCGGACAAGCTGCAGGTTCGCTCACACACCCCGGTCACTTGAAGATCATCCAGTGCATTGGCACCGGACACATCTACAAGGCGACGGTCGTCCAGAAGACGGGCGCCCTCATTGCCCTGAGGATTGAACCGAAATGACCGCTGTCGTCGGCGGTGTTTACGCCGAGGAATGCCTCGAACCGTTCTGGAACGATGTATACGGGTCGGGCGGCCGCGCGGCAGCCGCGCTTTCGGGCTGGTGCGATGATCTGAAGCTCGTCACCTATCGGTCATCGGCGTTGGCAGATGGGCTGGAAAACCTGTCGGCCATCTATGGTTTCCCGATCGAAGGCCCCGAGGTCCGGGATGCGGTAAGTTTTCGCTATATCCATTCTCTCGATGAGCCCAGGATCGCACCGCGGCCCGATTCCATTAGCGTCCACCCACCGATCGAAGTCAGCGGCGACGTCGTTCTACGGTTCGGAATGCTCGAAGGGGATGCGAGGGTGGAAGCCCGCCGGGCAGTATACGACCCGCAATCGGCCTTCGATCCCCGGCCGTTCCACGAGAATGGATCCACGGCAGACGAGCTCGCCTTCATCCTCAACGCTTTCGAGGCAAGGCGGCTGACGAACGAGACCGAGCCCGAACGCATGGTCGAAGCATTGATCAAGAAGCAGGATGCCAGCATCGTGGTTCTCAAGCTTGGCGGTCATGGAGCGATAGTCGCGACGCGAACTTCGCGAACCCGGGTTCCTGCCTACCGCAGCGACACGGTATGGAAGCTGGGCACCGGGGATGTCTTCTCGGCTGCTTTCACAAAGTTCTGGGCATGCGATGGCCTGGAACCCGCGGAAGCTGCCGATCTCGCTTCGAGGTCGGTATCCGTATATGCATCGACCCGCTCATTGCCGATCCCCGCGAAGAAGGAACTCGCGGCGCTGGACCTCTCGCCGGTCACACCTACGAGCGGACGGGTTTACATCGCAGCACCGTTCTTCACTCTGGCTGACCTCTGGCTCGTCGAGGAGATCAGGCAGCGTCTGCTCGACATGGGCGTTAGCGTATTCTCGCCGTTGCACGATGTTGGCTTGGGAACGGCGCAGGAGGTCGCGCTGCGAGACCTCGAGGGACTGGACCAAGCCGATGTAGTGTTGGCAGTCCTCAGCGGTTCAGATCCAGGGACGATATTCGAGGTCGGATATGCGGTGGCGAAAGGCAAGCCCGTCATCTGCCTAGCCCAGAACATGCGCGACGAGGATGCCAAGATGCCAGAGGGCAGCGGGTGCCTGATCGTATCGGATCTCGTGACCGCCATCTACCATTCGATCTGGGCGCTGGCGTGAAGGGACTGCTTCTCTCGGGCGGCATGGATTCGATTGCGCTTGCTTGGTGGCTGAGGCCCGAGCAAGCCATCACCGTCGATTACGGACAGCTTGCAGCGATCGCCGAAACGCGAACCTCGCGTCAGGTATGCGAGGAACTCGGCATCGGGCATACGGTCATCGACGCGAGATGTCCCGAGCTTGGCTCGGGCGACATGGCGGGCGACGCGCCGCACCAACTGGCGCCGGTTCCCGAATGGTGGCCATTCCGAAATCAGCTGCTGGCGACATTGGCCGGCATGAAAGCCGTTCAATTGGGCGTAACGGAGCTGATATTCGGGGCAGTTCGAGGCGACGGTTCGCATGCCGATGGCCTTCCCCGGTTCTTCGAAGACCTAAACCGGTTGATGTCCGGGCAAGAAGGAGGACTGAACGTGACAGCGCCCGCGATCGAAATGTCCACCGAAGAGCTGATCTTGAAGTCGAAGGTTCCGCGATCCGTCCTGGCATGGGCGCATTCCTGTCACACGGGCGAACTGGCCTGCGGCGACTGCAGAGGTTGCTACAAGAACGCGGAAGTGATCGCGAACGTGTATGGGGATCTTTAACGAGCCTCGACCGATCGAGGGCGTAGCAGCTCCGACGAGATCTTGGCCGGCGTTTGAGCACGCTATCCCCCTGACCCGGCGGATCCTGACCGGTTCTGACGGTTTCTTCGAGGTGTTGGCTCGGCGCCGCTCCGCGCTGGGAGGTTCTGTCAGCGAGCGCGAACTGTCCTCTGTTCTGTGGCATGCCATGCTTCTTCGAGAACGGAACCATAATTCGAGGTTCGGCGAGTGGGAGAGCCGCGCGGCCCCGTCCGCAGGGGGGCTCCATTCGCTCTGCATCGCCTGTCTGCCCGTCGACGGCTCGCCGTGGTGCGGACTATACGATCCCGAAGCACACGAACTTCGGAGCTCCTCCTCTTTCGAAGGCGCCATCTTGCTCAATCGCAACGAGATAGACGAGATTTTGAGTTCGAGGCACGGGATCACCCTTCAATTCATCGGTGATCGTCGACGCTACGAAGCGTGTTACCAACATTGGGAATCGCTGTTCTGGCGGGACGCAGGGGCACTTCTCGGAATCATCACGATGATCGCAACCGCGCTGGGTCTCGAAGCGTCGCCGGTTGGGCGAAACGGAAGAGACATCGTCGCCGCGGCTGGTTTCCCCACCGAATACCTGGCGGGCGGTGCAATCCACATCGGCTCTGCCGGGACAACCGACAAGATTGGCGAAGGGCATTAGGAAGCGGGCTATCCGCCTAATGGCGAGCCGGTTTCACCGTCTGTGTTGAGAAGCGACAAAGGGCGAAAGATCCGCGACCGATGTGATAATGTCGAAGGCCTGCCCCAATGCGGCATTGAATTGCATCGGGACCAATGACGATGTGACGAGCGCGGATACCAGAGAGATATCCCCGGCCTCCAGGCCGGTAACTTTCGCTAGGTCTTCTAGATGATCCCTCGACACCGCAATGCGGTCCGTGTGCTTGACCGTCGGCCCTCTTTTTGCATTCTCCGCCGACCTCGGTGAATATTCCGAGAGGCGTTCGGCGATTTCGCCGACCGTCCGGTCGGCGCGGAGGCGTTTGCATTCTATGGCGAAGACGCGGCCGTCAGCGGGTCGCCAAGCCAGCACATCGACGTCGCCGTTTCGCTTCGTGCCTCCCAGTCGCGTCATATCGACCTCGGCGATTGCCACCAGTCCCAGTGCTTCAAGGTCGTCTCTGACCTGCTGATTGAACGCGTGCCCCCTCTCATCAATGACAGCGCCTATCCAGCTCCGCATCTCATCACTGCGATAGAAGTCGACGGGCAGTCCGCCCGAATGCGCACGCAGAGCGTAGGTCAGGGCATGATCCAGGAGGATTGGAGACAGCACAAGTTCGGGATCGTCTCTACCGTCGAGATTTATGATCGGCCGCGCCAGAAGGCTGAGGCGCCGCGCATGGCGCCACGGCCACCAGTCCCTCGCGGTTGCGCCCTCGGGCTTCTTCTCGTTCCACTTGGACCGAGGTCGCAGCGACCATGTGTCGAGAAGGGCACCAATTCCGTCTTCATCGATTTCGAGCCTATCCTTGGCTAGCTGGATCAGTTCGGAACGACGCATCCGCACGATATCTCCGCCTCGTTCGAGTGCGATCAGACCGACATACGACACCATGTCGGCCATGCCCAAGGGATCGACGCCGTATTCGGCCAGGAACGCTGCATCGAATGCCGCGTCCCTCTTTTCCTCATACTCTTCCCGCTCCAATGGTTCTGAACGTCGATAGATATCAGCGTAGTCGCCGGCAGCGGCCTCGAATTGCTCTTGGGAGGACGCTCGCAGGTAAGGGGTATGAACTTGTTCGGCGAAATCGTTTTCGAAGCGGAGGGTGCCATTCGGCATCACCGCGAGTTCGGAAGCGAAGCCATGGTGGATCTCGTCACTTCGAGAGGCGATCGCATTCATCAAGGAGATTTCCGCCATCATCTGATCAAAGTCGTAGACCGAGCACTCGCGCCCATGCTCCGTAGGCGAGGTGCACAACGCCATTTCAGCCAAGACCCGTGAGCACAGTCCGGCTTCGGCTCGCTCGCTTTCAAGGTTGATGGCGACCCGGACACCCTCTTCGGGGGGATGGAGGGAGAGAACCGCTGCAGCCGTCGTTCGCCATCGGTTCCTGTCCTTGTCCACCGCATGATGATTGCGAAGCGCCATCTCGATGACGTTGGCCCTGTCCAGGTCTTTAAGCCTCGTTCGGATACTGGCCCATAGATCGTCCACCAAACCAGCGAGGAACTTGGTTGCTTCGAGGCCGCGAACTACATTCGTTTCGTCGTCGGCCCCGACGCTGGCCAATCCGACTTCGGCCCACGCCCGGACCTCCGGTTGCACCTTCCGAAGCGGATGATGGACGGCACTCGCGATCACCATCTGCGTGGTCGTCGCAGCGTTGAACACGTGAAGATGGCGCGCTGCGTCATCCTTGACTATCTTGCGTTCCATCGCATCAGCGCACGCAGCCGTGTCTTGGTTTGCCAGGCCGGCGGCACCCGAGGCGATCGCCCGCACCATCCATCGGTCGCCCTGATTACCCGGTTGGCCGAAAGAACGAAGATAGGGTTCAGCACAGGAGATCCGGATCGTCCCGCCTCCGATAGAGACATTGGGCGGCTCGATTTTTCCTTCATCTGCCAGCAGTTCCTGCTCATCAATCCGTCCGAATGTCAGGACTACCTCGACATGCCCCGGCAATTCTTCACCCAGATGGATTTCGAGTTCTGGCGCAAGCGGGATGAGCCAGTTCTGTGCCATGTCCCATACTCGAAAGGGGAGCGATCCGGCAGTGATCGGGTCAATGACCTCTACCGTCAGCCACCACATTGTCCTGCTGCCCTCTATTGCGACTGCAGGGTGACCATGACGCAGATCGTCAACGCTCACGAACGCGCTTTCGGAGCTGGCCGCCTCGAACAGGGGCAACGCGGAAGGGCGCTGCACCTCCGCCCGATAGCCTCTCGAAGGACGTGCAACGCTATGCTTGTCGAGCGCCTGCCTAATCCGGATGCGCAGCTTGCTGAGATGATCGGTTCCCATCTGGATCATGGATGGCGCCGAGTGATCGACCTGCTCGGGCAGAAGCGTGAAATCCTGCTCTTCGACCATGCCGTAGAGGTTCATGAACCCATTCGGATTGAACAGCTGGATGCCTCGCCGTGCGAGTTGATCCTCCTGCTCGAGAATCCTGAAAATGCGCAGTGCATCGATCTCCCCGGCGGATGCCAGTAGCGAAAGGTCGTCGTAACCAAGCCCGACGATCTGCCAGTCGTCTGGAGGTCTTCCGTGATCGGCGACCACACCGCGGCCCTGTCCACCGAAGACCAGCAGCGTCATGCCGCGCAAGTAGTCATCGCGCGCGCTGCACTCTGCCGCTGCTTGCGTCATCAGCCTTCGGACAGGCCCTGAAACGTCCTGGACCGAACGGAAGCCTTCCGCGATTACGTCATCTGGGCGGTCCGGCACGAATATGACCTGACAATAGGCTCCCGCATCGAACCTGCATAACTGGACTACGCAGTGACTTTCGACATCCGACCAGGGTGGAGCGGCGGGGCTCAGGTCGAGTCCGCGCACGGCGTCCCCTACCGCCCCCAAGAATTGATGTTCGGTTAGATGTCCTTCGTAAGCATCCCCCGCTTGGTTATCCCTCGCGAGTTCCAGTGCGCGGCGGCGGACCGCCGCGCCAATTGCCGTGGGAAGCAGCACCAGGATGCCATCTTCCGTCCGCGAGACGGGCCGCCGCTCAAGGCTCGTCCAGTTGATGGTTTCGTTGCGCAACAGCTGCGGATCGACGCGCGAGAAGTCGAAAGGGAGAAGGTCGAACGGTTCCACACCAATCGCGCGCAGTTCCGCCTCGGTGAAAGTGACAGCTGCGCATGCACGTAGTGCCTTCGCGGTATCGAACCGAAACCGGTCACGCGGCTTGCCCTCACCAGCTTGGTAGCGTCGCAGTCCTGCTCGCTCCGCTACCGCCTCGCCAATTGCCAACAACGCGTTTGCCTGACGCATTCCGTGCTGGGCCCATTCGTGACCATCTGCGATTGCACTGTTGAGCGCAGAGAGACAGCTCTGGGTATAGGCGGCGTTCGCTTCCCAGGTTCCTTCTAGGATGCGGAAGTCGCCGGCCCCTGTGGTGATGTTGGAGACGAAGACGTCTTCGGAGGGATCCTCCAGACGCCATACGGACCCGCGCGCGAGGTCATCATTGAGGAAATCGCGGATCCGCGCAGCCGAGGGTTCTTCGTGTCCATCGCAATGCGCAGCCGCCAAGTGGGCGAGCACCTCCAGTCGAAGTATACCGCCTTGAAGACCGGCATCGAACATGAGCCCTGCGACCATGCCGCAGGTTGCGTTTCGATCGAGCTTGCGCAGCCGTCGGCACAGCCGCTCATGCGTCGCCGTCAGAGATTCGATGTCGAGGACCGCTCCCGCCGTCGCCATTGCTTCCAGTTCCATGCCATGTAGATGGCTGGGCTTGTCGCGATAGGCAATTGGGCTTGCTCGTCCGGTAATGAGGCTACGGTATGCTCCGCGTGTCCTGACAAGATGAGTGCCTCGAGAATATGAGATGGGATCGGTTGAGTTTTTTCGAGCCGCTCAGCACGATTAGACCACCGCGCTGTAATGAAATCACATTTCGTCTTTTAAGATTATTCTTTCGTAGCGGTGCTCCTGCTGCTAACGGACGACCGATGACCCGGCTCTTCGCCCGCTCCCTCGTGCTGCAGCTCGTCACGCTGTGCACTGCATTCAGTGTCCTGTGGGCGCCGGTGGCGGATGCGGCCGAATGCGCGGGAGAGCCTCCGGTAGCATCCCAGCTCGAGCAGCACGATGAACCCGGCAATGATGACAGGGGGCCTGAGAAGCACGGCGCCTGCGCTCATGGCCATTGCCATCATGCTTCGCAGGCTGTCGGACGGTCGTCTGACGCCTTCATCTTGGGCTCGGTGATGAGCGGCCTACGCGCTGGCGACCAGCCCTCGTTCGCGTCCAATCTGACCGAACTCGCAACCCCTCCTCCTCGCGCCTGACGTTCGCCGCGCGTCGGACCTGTTTTCCGACGCCGAACTGAACGTCAGCAGAGGAATACCCATCCATGTTCGCCATATCGTGGCGAGCAGCCCCCGTCTGGGGGCTGATACTCGCCCTGTCCACGGGACCTGCCAGCGCGCAGGACCCGCGTGTCGTCACGCTCGACGACGCCCTTGAACTCAGCGGGGTCGCCGCTGAGGCCGACACCGCCATCACCAACCCCCGCCTCGTGGGGCCCCGCGCTGAAACCGACGCGGCGGTCGCGCTTGTCGATCAGGCTCGCCTGAGCCCGAACCCCGAGATCTCGTTCGACGTCGAGAACGTCGCCGGCAGCGGCGCATTCTCGGGTCTCCAGTCTACCGAATATACGCTCTCCGTCGGCCAGCGTCTCGAACTCGGCGGCAAGCGATCCGCGCGGATCGGTGCGGCAGAAGCCCAGGCCGAACTGGCATCTCTCAGGGCCGACCTTACCACGGTCGAACTGGGACAGCTGGTGCGCGAGCGATATCTCGCAGCTGCTGCAGCGGCTGCGCGGGTCGAACTTGCCGAAGATGTCGTGGCGCGTAACGAGGAACTGGCTCGCATTGCTGGTGTCCTTGTAGAGGTTGGCCGCGAGCCGCCTCTACGCGCATTGAGGGCGGATGCGGCCCTTGCCGAAGCGCGCGCGCGCCTGGTTGAGGCAGAGGCGGAGAGTCTGTCGGCTCGAACAGCGCTCGCAACTCTATGGGCCGGCGGTGAAGCGCCGCTCGTTCCGGCGGAATTTCCGGATATCCTTCCGCCGCCTTCGTTTTTGTCCGAGGCGCAGGAAAGCCTCACATACAGGGTCGCGCGAGCTGAGAGCACTGCTGCTGCGGCGGAAATCGAGCGGCAGCGAAGTTTGCGTATTCCCGATCCGACGGTCTCCGCGGGCGTGCGGCGCTTCGGGGAAAGCGGCGATAATGCCTTCCTCGTCGGCGTTTCGATCCCCCTTCCTTTTCGGGACCGGAACCAGGGCAACATCGCTGCTGCCGAGGCTCGGTTGCGTGCAGCGAACGCTCGCGAAGCGGTGGCTCTCGCAGACTACGAGCAGGCGGTCGCCACGGCCCGGGCAAGGTATCTTGGTGCCGAAGCGCGCGTCGAAACCCTGTCGCAGACATCGCTCCCGCAGGCGGAGGAGGCGCTGCGCCTCGTTCGCATCGGATATCGCAACGGACGTTTTCCCCTGATCGAAGTTCTCGCGGCCGCAGAGGCACGTGACACGATCCGCGAGGCGCTCATCGCCGCCCGCGAACAGAGGGGCCTGGCCGCAGCCGAACTGATCGGGCTGGCCGCACAATGAAGGATACATCAATGACACGCAGAAAACTGGCGATCCTCGTCGGTATCGTCATCGCGGTTGGCGCTATGGCGCTGATATTCTGGCCAACCTCCGAGGTCGACGACCATCCAGGTGAGGATGACCATGCGCAGGAAGAAGCTTCGACCGAGACACCTGAAGGGGTGATCACGCTTAGCGAAGAGCAGATTAGCGAGGCCGGGATACAGCTGGCCTCCGTCCGGTCTGGAGCCGCTGTCGAGCTTGTCTTTCCGGCGACTGTCGCGGCGAGCCCCACAGCCTCCGCTCGGATCGACGCCCGCGCCTCGGGGGTCGTCCGCTCCGTCGGCAAAACGCTGGGCGATTATGTGGCGCGCGGCGAGACCGTCGCCCGCATCGAAAGCGCGGATGCCGCTGCACTCGCCTCCCAGGTGAGCGCAGCGCGCGCTCGGGTGAGCGAGTTGTCTGCCGCCTACGAACGCGAGCGGCGTCTGTTCGAGGAAAATGTCACGGCCCGCCAGGATCTGGAAGCCGCGCGGGCCAATCTCAGCGTGGCACGTTCGGAACTTCAGCGGGCGCAGGCCGCGGTAGCGGCAGCTGGCGTCAGCGGCGACGGGCGTTCGCTGGCGGTCACCTCTCCCCTGGCCGGCAGGATCACCGCGGCACCGATTGTGCTCGGGGCCTTCGTGGATGCCGGCGAGGAACTCTACCGCGTGGTCGATCCCAATGGACTCCAGATCGAGGTGGCGCTGCCTTCGGCCGAAGCCTCTCGCATTCAACCTGGTGACGAGGCCGTGCTGGTGGTCGGCGACGGTCGGGAAATTGGGGCCCGGGTTCGTTCGGTCACGCCTTCGCTCGATCCGGAGAGCCGCAGTGCGACTGCGGTCCTGTCGTTATCGCGCGGCGTTCCGGGGCTTCAGCCGGGTGCCTTCCTTCAGGCGCGGATCAGGCCTTCGGGCGAGATCGACCGCGACCGTATCGCGGTGCCGGAGGACGCCATCCAGGTGGTTGAAGGACGCGACGTGGTCTTCGTCCGGACGAAGACCGGCTTCCAGGCTCGCGAAGTTGAGCTTGGAACACGATCCGCTGGTCAAGTGACGATCCTTTCCGGTCTTCAGGAGGGATGGCGGATCGCTGTCGCCAATGCCTTCCTGCTCAAGGCCGAACTCGGGAAGGAGGGCGCGACCCATGGTCACTGAGACTCAGAACGAGCCCGCCGTGGATACTCACACCGATACGGCCAGCCATCGCCACGGTTTGATCGGTGCCATCCTCGACATCGCCGTGCGGTTCCGCTGGGCGGTCATCGTCCTCACCGTTTTCGCAGCGATCTACGGCGCCATGAACCTTTTGCGCCTTCCGATTGATGCGGTGCCGGACATCACCAACACGCAGGTGCAGATCAACACCAGCGCGCCTGCACTCTCTCCCTCGCAGGTGGAGACGCAGGTAACCTTCCCCATCGAGACCGGGCTTGCCGGGATCGAGGGGCTGGAGATGACCCGCTCGATCTCGCGTAACGGCTTCAGCCAGGTCACCGCGATCTTCGAAGAAGGCACCGACATCTACTTCGCACGCCAACAGGTGAACGAACGGCTCGCTCCGATCGGTGCCTCGCTGCCGGAAGGAGCAGAGCCCACGATGGGACCGATCTCGACGGGCCTGGGCGAGGTCCTCATGTATACGATCGAATACGAGTATCCGGGAGGTCGCGATGCGCCCAAGGGTGGTCGAACAGGCTGGCAGTCGGACGGGAGCTTCATCACCGAACGCGGTGATCGCCTCGACACCGAGGTCGCCAAGGCAGCCTATCTTCGCACGGTGCAGGACTGGGTCGTGGCTCCGCTCATGCGCTCGATTGACGGCGTTGCCGGGGTGGATTCGATCGGCGGCTATGAGAAGCAGTTCCTCGTCCAGCCCGATCCTGCCCGTCTTACCGGCTATGGCCTGTCGTTCGACTCCCTGATCGATGCTTTGGAAGCGGCGAACCTCGCCGAAGGCGCCAACTTTGTCGATCGCGCCGGAGAGGCTCTGCTCGTCCGCGTCGATGCGCGTCTTGGGGGCACCCAGGACATCGAACAGGCGGTGGTCGCGACCCGCGAGGGCGTTCCGATCCGGATCGGGGATGTCGCCTCGGTGCGCATCGGCGGCGATCTGCGAACCGGGGCAGCCTCGCTCAATGGCGAGGAGGCGGTCGTTGGCACGGTCCTGATGCGCAGTGGCGAGAACAGCCGCACCGTGGCTGCCGCCTCGGCCGAGCGACTGGAAGAAGTCCGCGCCTCGCTCCCTGCCGGAGTGGTCGCCGAGATCGTCTACAACCGCTCGTCGCTGGTCGATGCGACCATCGCCACGGTCGAGAAGAACCTCGTCGAGGGCGCGCTTCTGGTGATCGCAGTCCTGTTCCTGATGCTCGGCAATATCCGTGCTGCGATCATCGCCGCATTGGTCATTCCGATATCCATGCTGATGGCCGCCGTGGGAATGAACAGGCTTGGTGTCTCGGGCAACCTGATGAGCCTCGGGGCACTGGACTTCGGGCTTATCGTCGATGGCGCCGTTATCATCGTCGAGAACAGCGTCGCGCGGCTCGCCGCCAGACAGCACCGCGAAGGCAGATTGCTCAGCCTCGGCGAACGGCTGACGGAGACACGGCTGGCTGCACAGGAGATGATCAAGCCGACCGTCTACGGTCAGGCGATCATCCTCTTGGTCTACGCGCCGCTTCTCACCTTCACGGGGGTCGAGGGCAAAACGTTCTCGCCCATGGCCATCACGGTCATGCTGGCACTCGCCTCCGCCTTCGTGCTGTCCCTGACCTTCGTGCCGGCGATGATCGCGGTGCTCCTCAATCGCAAGCTGACCGAGAAGGAGGTCAAGCCCGTTCGGATGGCGAAGGAACGCTATGGCCCGGCGGTGCGCCGCGCCATCGCACGTCCCTGGCCGGTGATCGGTGCGGGCGCCGGGCTCTTCGCCGTAGCGGCTTTCGTGTTCACCTTCCTCGGCAGCGAGTTCACACCGCAGCTGGATGAACGCGACATCGCGGTTCAGTCGCTGCGGATACCGTCGACTTCGCTCGAGCGCTCGCTCGCCATGCAGAGACAGGTGGAGGACAGGCTCGAGACCTTCCCGCAAGTCGAGCTGGTTTTCTCGCGCACCGGCACGGCCGAGGTCGCGAGCGATCCGATGCCGCCGAACGCGTCCGACGCCTATGTGATCTTGAAGCCGCGCGAAGAGTGGCCCGATCCCGACCTGTCGAAGGATGAACTCGTCGCACAGATGGAGGAGTCGCTCAGCGGTCTGGTGGGCAACCTCTACGAATTCAGTCAACCCATCGAACTGCGCTTCAACGAGCTGATCGCGGGTGTTCGCGGCGACGTGGCGGTCAAGCTCTACGGAGACGACCTTACCGCGCTGACCCGGTCAGCCGGAGAAGTGGCCGAGGTGCTGCGCGGCGTCGAGGGTGCTGCCGACGTCAAGGTCCAGCAGGTCACTGGCTTTCCTACGCTCGACATCGCCTTCGATCGCCCGACGATCGCCCGATACGGTCTGACCGTGGAGGAGGTCGCACAATCAGTGGCCATCGCGCTGGGTGGTCGCCCGGCGGGACTGGTATTCGAGGGGGACCGCCGTTTCGATGTCGTCGTGCGGCTCGAGGATGCGACCCGGGACGATTTCGATCAGCTCGGCGCTCTGCCCATAGTCCTCGAAAGCGGGGTCACGGTCCCGCTTCGCACGCTGGCGGATTTCCAGGTGGTCGATGGTCTCGCCGAGGTTCGCCGGGAGCAGGGTCGCCGATTGGTGATCGTGTCGGCGAACGTGCGCGAACGCGATCTCGGGTCGTTTGTCGAGGAGGCCCGGGCAGGCGTCTCCGAAAGCGTCGAACTGCCGGCTGCCTCCTTCATCGAATGGGGCGGGCAATACCAGAACCTCCAGGCCGCGCAGGCGAGGCTCGCCCTCGTCGTTCCGGTCTGCTTCGCGCTGGTATTGCTGCTCCTGTTCATGGCGCTCGGCGGATGGGTGCCAGCGCTGGCGGTGTTCAGCGCGATCCCGATGGCACTGGCAGGCGGGGTCTTCGCGCTTGCCTTACGGGGGATGCCGTTCTCGGTGTCCGCTGCCGTGGGCTTCATCGCTCTATCGGGTGTCGCGGTATTGAACGGGCTCGTGATGATGACCGCGATACGCCAGCGCCTCGACAAGGGAATGCCTCTCGATGAGGCGATCTCCGATGGCGCACTGGCGAGGCTGCGACCGGTGCTGATGACAGCGTTGGTGGCCTCGCTCGGCTTCGTGCCTATGGCCCTTGCGACCGGCACTGGCGCGGAAGTCCAGCGTCCGCTGGCCACTGTCGTGATCGGCGGATTGATTACCGCGACCGCGCTTACGCTCTTCGTCCTGCCCGCGATCGCGCGGCTCGTGCTCAATCGATCGGACGATGAGCGCAGCTGGCGCGAGAAGTGGTGGGATCGCCTGCGTCGAAACGTGACCAGCGACGAGCAGCGCGAACTGACGGACATCGCATGATCGTCCGGGAAAGGAGAATACGATGTTGAAGATAGACGAAGAGAACGGGCTGCTGCGGATACGCGCGAGTGGCCAACTCGAAAGCTCGGACTACGATGACTTCGTGCCTCGGTTCGAACAGCTTGTCGGGCGAAAGCCCGGCAAGCTGCCGATGGTAATCGAACTCGCGCCCGATTTTGCAGGCTGGGATCTGCCTGGACTATGGCGCGACCTCAAGTTCGACGCGCATCATCAGGACAGCTTTGGCAGGATTGCCATCGTCGGCGATGCGAAATGGGAGGAATGGGGCACCAGGTTCTCCGATCCTCTCATCCGCGCCGAAATGAAGTTCTTCGAGCCCTTCCAGCGCCAGGTTGCCGAGAACTGGGCCCGATCCGGGGCAGACACGGCATGAGTGGCGACCATGATATCGATCTCGGTTCGGCCGGGAAGCGCCGGACGCTGTGGATCGTGCTCTGGCTGAATGTCGCGATCGCGATCGGGTTCTTCGTCGTCGGCTACTTCGCGGACTCGAACGCGCTCTTGGCGAACGGGTTAGACAACTCGTCCGACGCGATAGTCTATGCGCTCAGCCTGCTCGCGCTGGCCCGCTCGCGCATTTGGCAGCGTGGTGCGGCGCGGTTCTCCGGGGTCATGCTCTTGGTATTCGCGGCAGGTGTCATTGCCGATGCCGTGCGTCGGTTCGTGGAAGGCTCGGAGCCAGGTGGATTCATGATGCTGGCGATGGCGGCAGTCGCAGCCGTGGTGAATCTGATCTGCCTGCGGATGCTCCAGCGGACGGAGGACAAGGACGTCAGCATGCGCGCAGCGACGACCTTCAGCTTCAATGATTTTATCGCCAATGGCGGGATCATCATCGCGGGGATCGTCGTGATGCTCACCGGCGCGAATTGGCCCGACCTGGTGGTAGGCGTCGCTGTGGCATGCATTGCCCTTTATGGCGGCATCCAGATCCTGCGCGATGCCCACATGGACATTCATGACGAGGAAGGGAGCGAGCATCGGAAGGGGGATCAGTTCTGAACATGAGCAATCAACACACACATGGTGGGCATGGTCACCACAGCCACGGCGAGGAGAACCTGAGCGATCGCCAGCTGATCTTCGCGGTCGCGATCAACGTCCTGCTTACGCTCGCTCAGATCGTCGGCGGGATCGTCTCGGGTTCGCTGGCTCTCATTGCCGACGCCCTTCACAACTTCAGTGACGCCGCCTCGCTCGGCCTCGCGTGGTTCGCCCGGAGGATCGGCAGGCGTCCCGCCGACAGACGGATGACGTTCGGTTATGCGCAGGGCGAGGTCGTCGCCGCGCTCATCAATCTGACGACGCTGCTCATTATCGGCTTCTATCTGCTCGTGGAAGCGATCAACCGCTTCGCCGATCCGCAACCGATCGAAGGATGGACGGTGATCGCCGTTGCGGGCGTGGCATTGGTGATCGATCTGGTGACCGCTTTCATCACCCACCGCGGCGCCAAGGACAGCATCAACATGAAGGCGGCGTTCCTGCACAATGTGTCGGATGCCATGGCCTCCGTCGGGGTGATCGTCGCCGGGATCCTGATCCTGCTATACGATCTCTACTTGGCCGATCTGGTCATCACCGTCATCATCGCCGCCTATGTGATTTGGCAGGGGCTTTCGTTGATGCCGCGCACGGTTCGCCTGCTTATGGGTGCGGTGCCCGATGACGTCGAACTGCATGAGATCATGGACGAGCTCGAGGCGATCGATGGGGTCGAGAGCATCCACCATCTGCATGTCTGGAACCTGGGAGAGCACCGCCGCGCCCTCGAAGTGCATATCCTGCCGTCCCATTCGTCTCTCGAACGGTTCGAAGACGTCAAGCGAACGGTGCGGCTGCGCGTCTCCTCTCGGTTCGGTATCGAACACACGACGCTGGAAGCTTGCCTCGCAACGGACTGCAACGAGGGACTGATAGCCCAAGCCGGGCATTCCGGACGCGTATCCGAGGATTGAACTCGCACGTGAAAAGCACGGGCGGCCGGAACCTATCTGTTCGATGCGGTATTACTTGGCGGCTTCGGAGAGGAAGGTCGCCAGCCTCTGCACGGCTCCTCGCTCTGCCCTGTAGGTGACTGAGCGCCCTTCCTTCGTCGAAGAGACCAGCCCCGCGTTTCGCAATACCGATAGGTGCACCGAGGTGTTGTTGGGCATGGTGTCGGTCTGCTCGGCAACCTCGCTGGACGTGATGCCGTTGGCCGCTCGCGCTATGGCCAGGAATATCTCCAACCGGGTTGGCTGGGCCAAGGCACTGAGTTTCGCGACGGCATCCATCTTTTCCATTCTCCTGCAGATAGCGTCAGTGATCCCTACCGACAAGTTAATTCAATACTTCATTACCTATTGAAGTATTTTCTGTTCATGCTATGTGCCATCCACGAGGCACCGGAGGGTCCGGTGCAGAGCGTGGGGAGCGGTGCGATGAGCGATACCGCAGAATTTGAATTCGAACCTTATTTCGAGCAGCGCGCCGAGGACTGGGCACTCGATCCGCTCGAGGACGAAAGCGGCGGCATGTTGGCTGTTCACCGTGTCGCGCTCGTTCGGATCGCATGCGTGGCTGCAGAGACCGGGGCGAGAATGCAGCGGGACGGCTTGGCGGAGGATCCCGTCGGCTGGATGGTCGCGCCGCTCGAGCTCTTCGAAGGCCGTGCGCCGATCGAAGCTTGCATGGAGCGCAGCGCCTGTTCGAAGGCGATCCTTCTTCACGGCTTGGGTCTCGGCCTCGACGCCGATCCGGCAGTCATCGATCGATTGCTCTTCGATCATTCGGCATCCTTGGAGACCGGACGTGGCTGAACCGGCGCAGTCCGACATCCGGCAGCTCCGCCGTGTCGATCTTCATGTAGGTGAAACAGGCTTCGGGGATCCGGACGATCCCCAACGTGTCGCGGCCGTTCTGGATGTGGAGACCACCGGGCTCGACCCTGAAAGCGACAGGGTCATCGAACTGGCGGTGCGACGCTTCAGGTATGATCCCGGCGGGCACATCACCGAGATCGGTCGGGCGTGGTGCTGGCGCGAGGATCCCGGCGTTCCGCTGCCCGAAGATGTGATCCGAATCACCGGCATTACGGATCAGGACCTCATCGGACGGCGGATCGACGACCGGGTCGCGACCGATATCATCTCGTCCGCCGATGTTGTCATCGCCCACAACGCCGCGTTCGATCGTCCGATGGTGGAGAAGCGCCTCACCGACCTGCCGATCAAGCAGTGGGCCTGCTCCTGCGTGGAGATCGACTGGGCAGCTGCCGGTTTCGAAGGCCGTTCGCTCGGTTGGCTCTGCGCGCAGGCAGGATGGTTCTATGATGCGCACCGAGCGCAGGGGGATGTGGATGCGCTCATCCAGCTCCTGCGCCATGAGCGGACCGATGGTCGTCCTCTGCTCTACGAGCTCGATGGCAGCTCTTCATGCGATAGTTTCGTTATCGAAGCGGTCGGCTCGCCCTTCTCGACCAAGGATGCTCTGCGGATGCGCGGCTATCGCTGGGATCCGAAGGCGCAGGTCTGGTGGCGTGAGGTCATGGAGTTCCGCCTTCTCGAGGAACAGGCGTGGTTGGCCAGCGAGGTCTACGTGAGCGGAAAGGGGGCACGAGCGCTCGGTCCCAGGCTGACGCGCCGAGACGCATACAGCCGCTATCGCCTCGATAGTCCGGATTGATCGATGCCCAGAAAAACCAGCTCAGGAGGACCGAACATGGCAAGGAAGCTGACCCAGCGGAAGACTGCCGGCAAGCAGGTCACGAAAGCGACGCTGCCGGACGGCCTGTTGAACGCCGCACCGGTTACCTACCAGGTGGCGGACACCAGCATCACGGCCCTGCAGGTGTATCACAATCCCGATCGCCGACCGTCGGGCGACGGTCCCTGGAACAACGAGGCGGACAAGGTCTCCTGGATCGACAACGAGACCGGCATCGGCTGCATCATGCTTCGCCAGAAGAACGGGACGATCTCGGGATATGTGGGGGTGCCCCCCGAGCATCCACTCTTCGGGTTCGAGGCGGATGCGGTGCCGGTCGGCGTTTCCAACGCGGTGCACGGGGGCGTGACATACGGCAAGGCGTGCGAGGTCAACCGGTTCGAACGGCGCGCCCACGGCAAGCCGCGTCAGGAACGCTACACGGTTTGCCACACGACTTGGGTCAGGACGGTGCAGGACTACCGCACGGTGCAGACCACCGAGGACGAGTTCCATGAGGATCTGTGGTGGCTGGGTTTCGACACCGACCATCCGGGCGACCTCGTTCCGGGCGGTCGATACGGCGAAGCTCGCAAGGGTGACGTCTATCGCGATCAGTCCTTCGTCTACGCGAACTGCATCGAACTGGCGCGGAAGCTGAAATCGCTGATCGAGGACGGTCAGGCCGGAGATACGTCGACACACGAGCCACTCCGCCTTTCGGCGCCCGCCGAGCATAAGGGTGAGTAATGGTCAGCTCGTTTCACCCTTTCGGTGCCGGTAAGGAACGCTACGGCGATGATCGACATCCCGATCTACCCTGGGGATACTGGATGGTTTCGAGCGGATCGGTGCCGGGAGAACCGCCGTTGGTCGATGAGGACGGCCGTGAGTGGAGATCGGTGCGCGAGGCATTCTGGATCGATCGCCTCGGTCTGCCCGCCATCCATTCCGGGTGGATGAACGGGATCATGGAATTCATGGCGAGCTACCTCGCAATTGCCGACGGTCGCTTCGTTCCGCCGGAGGAGCGTGTCCGGGACATTTTCCTAGGTGATGGACACCTCGACCAGTTCTTCAGGGCCTATCTGCTGGCTGCCGGGCTGGTGAACGACACGGACGGCCGACCGACGCCTGAAGGGCGCTCGGTGCTGCTGATGCTGATTGCTACGCGCACGCAAGAGGATGCTACGGAAGGTGTCGGTCTCGATTGGATCATCGCGAACCGGACGGTCGGTGGTCATTCCGAGCGCATGGCTGCTGCTGATCAGGTGGAACGGCGGGAACGCCTCGCTGCCCGCATGGCGCACCGCTTCTCTACCGGTTCGATAGGCAATGATCCGGTGGTGAAGCTGATCGGCTTGCGGATCACCCGCGAGATCCCTGTGCGCAGCACACTGTGGACGATGACCTGGCCCGATGGCGACTGTCTCGCGCGTGACAGGTTTTATCTCTGGCTCCTCGAGCGCATCGATCGCTGGGACAATTGGAGTGAAATGGTCACACAGAAAGGCGCGCGTGCGCTGACAGAACATTTTCTAAAATTGGCCTTTTGTGACCGTGATTTGAGTAGTTCGGAGTGAAAGAAAGGACGATGTCATCCTGCTAAACGACACAGAAAGGAAAGTATCGCCTTCTTTGCGCGTTTGAAGATTATCTGCGGGTAAAGAAATTCGAGAGGAAGTCCGATGAATGTAAGACCGCTCGCCATAAGCAGCGCAATCCTCCTCGCAGGTGCTTTCGCATCAGGGGCAATTGGTCAAGCGCAAAATTCATCGAGTGGTGCGAATTCGAGGCCTGAACGAAGTATCGAGGAGAGCGCCAAGATTTTTCTTCAGGAAAAGGCAAAGGCGCAAGCTTCGCAGCGCGCAAAACTTGAGCAGGCAGGCATCAACTTCGGACAATATCGTAGCTTGGTCGCGCGGCTTAATAATATTAGCAGGAAAGAAAGCAGGGGCTTGGCCGCTGATACCGAGGCGGCAATCGATGCCGCTCTTGTCGAAGATATTGCGCTCGAGTTGGCTACTTTGGGATTCGGCCCGCAGGATCTTCGGCCCGGAGCCGGTGCCACGGCATTGATAAACGCCGCTTCAAAAAAGATCCGTTTGCAAGCCGACTACGACGACTACAAGCTACTCTCCGACCTCGTCGTTTCAGGAACGGTCCTGGGCTATCGATTGCCGGATGCAGGCAGTGCCGGACGTGCTTTCATGGAGATGAGGATCGACAAGGTCTACAAGGGTCAAGCGGAGACAGAATCGACGGTGCTGGTCGAATTGCAGTCCGGGGTCACAAGCGGTGGGGAGAAGCTTCAGTATTCGGGCGAATTTCTACCCGCGCCGCAAACTCAGATCGTTGCTCTCCTTTCGGATATACCACGAGCTATCCGTTCCGATGATGGAAGGCTCTCGCGTCCGAACGTCGGAACGAGCTACACCAAGATGGTCGAGCCTCTCACTATTAAGGGTTCTGTTCTAAAAAGCTTCCGAAATGCGATGCCTGACGTCGCTGTCGGTAATCTGTGAAGGAGCGCGTCATGTCGAAAAATAACTCACGCACGCAGGCATCGGCCGCTGTTCTCGCTTTAATAGCTACCGCAGGGCTACATGCGCAAGCATCGGCTCAAACTAGCATTCCCAACAAATGGGACGTTTCGACCCGAAACATAACTGTGGATCAGAATCTGCCTTATATTTGCGATGCGCCGCTACAACGGGCCGTCGCGACAGTAAATTCCTATGATCCGAATTTCCGCATAACTTACGGTTGGAATGTTCCTCCAACCGACAATCGCTCTGCGATGTATTATCGGTCGTATGGCTACGGTGCGACGAATACCCGTGCGCAAACCCTTAAATCCATCCAACCTTTGTCCAGTTACAATTTTTGGGAAAGCTATGGGACTATTGTGGACGCCGATATTGGGCTCAATCAGGACCTGATTTTTTGGCCTGGGACAAGCGACACGAAACAATGGTATGATCTTCACTGCGACGCCAACCAGCAAGGCGCATTCTCGCAGTGGCATTCTGATTACGAGTCGATCCTGATGCATGAGTTGGGCCACTTCGTGGGGTTTGAAGATCGCAACGACGGTGTAACGCCGTGCGCGATGAGCGACTATAAGCTCGGGACAATCAGACGATCTTTCTGTAGTGCCGAATTGAGTGCCTATCGCGCTGCTTACTGATGAAAATTTCTAGGTCTCATCTCACTCTATTATTTTTGACAGTGAGTTTAATAGGCTGTTCCCAGCAAGCTACTCGGGTGCCTGTATGTCCGTTAGACGACCAGCTACCTGCACCAGATGGCAGCTATAGGACCTATGAAAGGGTGGAGAATGTTGGTCAGGTTCCAGTTCCTGAAGGTTGGAGCGTCGTGGAAAACTTGCCGCAAGAAAACCGGATAAGCCTACAATCAAATTCCGGCATCACTCTCCAGTTTGATCTGGAATGCTGTAGCACACCCCCCAACCTGCGACTGGCCTCATATTCCTTCAATGCATCTGGTCGGCCGGTTTGGCTAGAGGCTGGGCAGCAGGGGGGAAAAACGATACGAGGATTTCTCTTTCCAACTGCTTTTGTTGATCCTGAAGAGCTTGCGAAAGAGAACATTGTTCTCCGGTCACCACCACAATTGCAGTTCGGCGCTGTCTGTGGTGACTTGGCTCGCGTTACCTGTCGAGATTCTGTAATTCGGATTGTGCGGGGTTTACGCTTTGACAGCAGCGCTACAGCCAAGTCAGTGAACTCTGCCGTCTCAACTGTTCCCGCTCGTTCTGCAGATCGCTGGGAGGAAAGTCAGGCAGAGCCTGGTTTTACTCCGCCGTCTTCTGGATCGGACCAAATTTTTACGCCGTCCCTGTGTTGATTGGCCTCGCTAGGGCGGGTCCTTTCCGCGCATGTGGTCGACAGCGAGGGCACCTTCAGCGATCAGATCGACGTGGTCGTGTTCGATCGGCAGTATTCGCCGTTCATCTTCAGCTTCCAGGGGCAGACGGTTGTGCCGGCTGAAAGCGTTTACGCAGTTTTCGAATGCAAGCAGTCGATTGACGCGGGGATGGTCCGGTATGCCAAGGAGAAGATCTCCAGTGTGAGGTCGCTTCACCGCACCAGCCTGCCGATACCCCACGCAGGCGGCGAATATCCCCCCAAGCCCCTCCAGCATATCTTAGGAGGGCTTCTGACGCTCGAGAGTGGATGGTCCCCCGCGCTGGGCGAGCCTCTCGAGCGCGCACTTCTCGAAGGACCCGCCGGCAGTCGCCTCGATCTGGGCTGTGTTGCCGCACACGGGATCTTTTCATGCGACGAGGACGGTTGTGGCACGATCACCCCGATGGGGAAGCCCGCCACTGCATTTCTGTTCGAACTCATCGCGCGACTGCAGGAAAAGGCGACCGTCCCGATGATAGACGTTCGCGCCTATGCGCGTTGGCTCGACGTCGCGAGCGCCTGAGCTTCCCAAAAGGCTTTTATTCCTCTTGCGAGAAGAAGGGCGCGAGAGTGGTTCGCCCGCTCACGACTGCGGCCCAGCACCATTTGTCGCAGAATCTTTTCCGGGATCATTAGACACAGCTTCCTTGAACTGGACGGTATCGCGGTCGAACCCGACACATGGCCGAGGGTGCTTTTTTTTCGACCGAACGAATTGTCTGCCGCTAGGCTGTCGTCAGGCGACTGCCACTCTCTTTCGCATGAGCGCATGACCCTGGACTTCGTTTTCGTCGGGCACGAAGCCGAGGCGGGCGAAACGTTCCCTGGCGCCTGTCCGCGCAGGATCGACTGCTGTCCACAACCAGTCCGGTCGGACGTGATCTATTAGCTGGGGTATGGCCTGAACGAGCAGATCGTGGGCCAACGCGCCTCCACGACGTTCCTTCACTACCACCAGAGAATGGATGATGGGGTCGTTATCTCTGGTTGCCATGACGCATCCGACACACTCGCCGTCCATCGTGGCGAGGTAGACGTGATGCGTTTCGACGGCATCCCGTGGGTTCAACACCAAAAGCTCGGTATCGGGTTCGAGTTCAGCTCTTGTCAGCACGCTCTCGAGATCAAGGGCACCGGACTCGCCTTCGGCCCGCCTCGTCTCGCATCGATTGCCCAAAGCTGCGACTCCCTGCCCAGCAGGGCGACGTGCTCTTTATCCAGGTGGGGTCAGGCCCGTTCGCCGCGGGGACGCGCGGGGACGGGACGTGCGACCGGCTGACGGTCGGCCAGGCTCTCCGCAGCATGTGCACGGCGCTCGCGCTCCTGGCGCGAGTAGGCGTCCGCCACGGAGCGGATTTCCCGGATCATGTCGGAACTTAGAAGTGCCATGGTGCCTGTTATCCTTTCGCCGTTACCAAATCTTGAACGATGTCTGTGGTTCCGGCAAGCCCTGACGTATGTGTGGAGTGCACAACGAGGACTGGACTGCCGATATAGAGGTTTTCCGTCCTAGATCAATACTCCGCCTCATTAGAGGCTCGCGAGGTTCTCGGGACCGAGGATGGCAGCATGTCGGCTTCGTGCGCCTTCGATCCTGACTGGAAGATGTCCGGCGTGCCGCCAGGCCTTGGCATGTCCGTCGCACCTTCCGTCGAGTGACACGTCGTTCGAGCCGCCTTCCACGATGGTCAGGAGAACCCCTTGGGCATCATACGGGCACTCCAATGTGGAAGGCCGCGCAGAACTGTCGTCCCGCCATAGTGCTATTACCCTGTCGCTGCCGTTCGAACGGTGCGTTCCTATCCGATCCTGCAAGGTCATAAGCCCTCTGGATGTGAGGGTCAGGACGGCACAGCCAGGATCCTCTGCGAGCACCGTCGCGTATCGGGCGGGCCAGCGCGCCTCAATCTGAGGCGCATCCATGAGGAGCGCGATCACCAGATTGGGGCCGACCGCGCGGATGATCTGCTGACACGGATCGACACGCGCCAGATCCTCGCAGATCATTGCGGCAAAGACGGAGTCCCGTCGCATGACTGTGAAGTCGACTTGGCGCGACTGCAGGGGAATGTTCTCCCACCATGCCAAGTCCGGAGACAGGCGGCCTTGAAGCCCGTAGTCACGGATCTGCTGCGCGTCGAGTTTCCAACGATGGTGCTTTTCGCGCACCGTCTCGCGTCCGCCCTCAAGGCCGGCGCTGGTGTCCTTGAACGTGGATGCGGCGACGAAGTTGCCGACGTCTCCTTCTCTGTTGGTGCTCGTTCCCGAGACGATCAACTCTATGCCCTCGCACCGATCGCGCAGGAGGTTTTTGATCTTCACGAAGCGTTCGTAATCGAGCGCCAATTCGGGAAGGACGACGCCATGGATTTCGGACGCGTGCGACTTCGCCGCCATAATGAGATCGTCGAGGAATATCTCTAGTGGGCAGTCACGACCGTCGGCGGCGAGCCAATCCTGGTCGACGTCGAAATAGCCGATTTTCGGCGCACCGCCGCAGTCCTCGATCTGCGAAGGTCTGAAGCAGCGTGGCCCGACCGAATAGGGCAGCGGAACCAACAGAAGGTTCATCCTACGGTCGGGAAAATTTTCCGCTTCGCGGGTCGGACGCCGTCTATAGTTAGGTGTCCAGTGACCTTTCACGATTCCATCCGGCGGCAGTAGAGCGAGATGGTGTGATATGGACCGGAGAGTGCATCCCACCGAAGGCGTTCGAACCTTGGGGAGGACGTTCAGCATCGATCGCCGTGCGACGGAAAGGGAGCTAACGTCGGCAAACTCCTGTTTGTCTCCGCCCGTGATCTCGATGGCGCCGGAACTACGCACCACGTGTTCCAATATGACGTCTGCCTCGAACCATACGATCTCGGTATCAGCACCATCGAGATAGGCCTGGACTTCGTCCACGTCGAAGACGAAGCCCGTGCCAGCCGCTGCCTCGTCGGCGATCGCCAACAACCGCCACGCGTGCCTCCACCAGTCAGGCTGAACCTTCCGGTTTCCATCCTCCGGGCGTTCCCGCACGTCGCTGTCCGCATGTCGGGCGAAGACTATCCACCAGCTTTCGAACAGAGGCTCGAGAGCCGTCCAGTGTGGACTCGCAAGCACCGATTTCGCGAAGTCCTCCAAGTTCGCTTTGGGATCGCGACGTGGAAGGGATCGCCATGCCTGGGCCGCGACGGTGATCTGGTCACGGTCGGCATCGTCGATCTCGAGATGGCGTGAACTGTCGGAGCTGCTGACCCCGCAGCTTCCAGCGACTGCCTTCTTGGTCGGTTGAAGATGATGGTAGATGCCAGACTGCTCGACCAGATGCGCGGCAATCGCAAAGACATCATATGGTAGTCGAGGGGGGAGATGGCGCCCGGGATCGAAAACGCCGTCGGCATTGTCCTCTCCATCCGTCCATCGGGCGATCTTGGCTTCGATGTCGGCCACGAGGATGTCCTCGGCAAGCAAGGTTTCCTTGAGCCTATCCTCTGCGACTTCGTCGGTCGTTGGTTCTGCGTCGGAGGGTGCCGGTGTCCGGAACCACTTGCGAGTGTCGTAACGGTCTCGATCGGCCTGAGAGAAGTCGAACATCAGGTCGAAGGTGTCAGCTATAGTTATGGTCAAGGTCCGATTCCCGTTCGGAATGCATCTAACCTGCACCGCTCGCCCAAATAGTCGATTGGAGTCAACGTGGGATCTCACTAGATGCCGCGCTGTCGCACGGGGCCGGCGAGCCCCACCCCTGACGAGGCTCGCCGTCCCGGCACGCACGATCATGTGGACCAGGAACTCGAAGCTTTGGGTTCTTGTATCTTCGAGCCGCCACCGATCTGGCGGGAAAACGTGTATCGGCGGGTCCCTTAGAAGGATTGCCCATAAGACCTATGGCGACGTCGAGCTAGGGCCCGACATTTACGAGGCCACCCGAGATCGCATCCTCGACGAGGACACGATATTTCCTGGCTTTTCAGTCCGGATACCCCGTCGTCTATCAAGCTTACGCAAACCAGGAGCGTCCCTCATTCTGCAAAAATGAGGGGCTCTTGATGCAATCTGATAGAAAAATGGAGGCCCGAGCCGGAATCGAACCGGCGTGCAAGGATTTGCAGTCCTCTGCGTAACCACTCCGCCATCGGGCCCCACTGTCGCGGGCTTGGCGCGAAGCGGGGCATCTAGCGAGTCATGCCCGCCAGTTCAATCGGATTGTGGCGCGCCTATTTTTGTCATACCTCCCGCCCCGCCACCCCACCCGGCCAGGAATGATACCATCAGGCTATGGTGGTCGGGTGGAGAGGCGGGGCGGCATGGCCCTGAAGCGAATGCGCGCGGCGACCGGGTTCCCTTCCACGAAGCTTCGTCTAAAGACCTGCCCATGTCGATTGCCGCAATGCTAGAACCGATCGCCGGAGACGGCGCGAGCGTAACCCTTCCCGCCGAGGAGTGGCTGCAGGGCCGCACGCTCTATGGCGGAGCGAGCGCGCTGGTCGCCTATACCGCCGCGATCCGCGCCTTTCCCGATTTGCCGCCGCTGCGGTCTGCCCAGGTCGCATTCGTCGCCCCGGTGGGCGCGCAGGTCACTCCGCAGGTCGAGCTGATCCGGCAGGGCCGTAATGTCACGCAGGTCCGCGTCGACCTGCTAGTCGATGGCAAGCCCGGCCTCTCGTCCCTCTGGCTGTTCGGCGCGGCGCGCGAGCCCAACGGCGTGCATCGCGCCCCGCCCGTCAGCCCGGCGCCGGTGCCTTTCGATGAAGCCGAACCGATGATGGTTGGCAAGGGCCCGGCCTTCATCCAGCACCAGTTCGAGATTCGCCGAGCGGAAGCTGCCGGGGGTCACGAGGAAGCGCCGGTGATGCGCCGGTGGGTTCGCCTGAAGAACGACGACGGGCTCGATTCCATCAGCCGCTCTATCTTGCTCGGCGACGTCAACGCGCCCAGCGCCATCCGCGTGATGGAGCGCGAAGGCCCGCTCAGCTCGATGAACTGGGCGCTCAACATCCTCGAGCCCGAGGCGGAAACGCGCGAGGGCTGGTGGCTGGCCGAAACCGCAAGCGATCATGCGGACGCAGGCTATTCGAGCGAGCGGCTGCGCCTGTGGAACGCCGACGGGCAGCTGGCGATGATCGGCCAGCAGGCCGTGGCCGTGTTCGGCTAGCGGATCCGGGCACCACAATCTCCCCTCCCCCGTGGGGAGGGGCCGGGGTGGGGGCTCCAAGCCATCGGCGTTGGCAGCCCTCCACCCAACCTTCCCATCAAGGGGGAGGAGTTCCCGGATCAGTTCCCTTGGGACCTAGCTCGCATCCCCGAACTCGGGCGCGCGCTTGGCCATTCCGGCCATCACCGCCTCGATCTGGTTGGGCTGACGGATGATGCCCGCCTGCTCAATGCTTTCGGCCATCAGCATCTCTTCACCGGTCTCGTCGTGCATCCGGTTGTGGAGGCGCTTGGCGGCGCGCACCGCATCGGGATTGCGCTGGGCGATCGTGCCCGCGATCTCCTTCGCCCGGGCGAGCGGGTCGTCCGAGACGAACGTCGCCAGGCCCAGCGTCAGCGATTCCTCGCCGCTGAACTCGCGGTTGGTATAGACGAGCTCGCGCAGCACGTCGTCGCGCACCAGCCCGCGCCACAGCTGATAGCCGCCCATGTCCGGCACCAGACCCCACTTCATCTCCATGATCGCCATCCGCGTATCGGGCGCGGCGACGCGAATGTCGGCCCCGCTGGCGATCTGCATCCCGCCGCCGAAGCATACGCCGTGCAGCGCTGCGATCACCGGCATGGGCAGCTTTCGCCAGATGGTCGCGACCTGCTGGTAGGTGTTCGAATCGCCATGCGTGCGATCGGTCAGCTTGGGCTCGTTCGCGTCGGGCGTGCGCGCAAAGCTCGACGTGTCGAGCCCGGCGCAAAAGCTGCGCCCCGCGCCCGACAGCACCACCGCGCGCACATCCTTGCGATCCATCAGGGCCTCGCCCGCAGCGATGATCGCTTCGAACATCGCAGGGTCGAGCGCGTTCATCTTGTCGGGCCGGTTGAGGCGGACGTGCATCACGCCATTATCGGCCAATTCGGTCTCGACCCGCCGCTCCTCTTCCTGCGTGCCTGCCTGGGTATCTGCCTGCGTTGCCATCGTCGCGCTCTCCCGCCTCTCGTCCGTTTCGATCAGATAGCGATCTTCGTTGCCGATGGTCGCCGCACTGTCCAGCCCGGTTTGCGAGAGTCGCGGCGGATCGAGCCGGTAGCCCGCACCATCGGTGGCGATCATCGCGTCCAGATCGACGCTCGCAAGCTTGCGCCGGAGCCGGGCGACATGCACGGCAATGCGGTTGGTCCCCGGTTCGATCGTCAGGCGCCACACATCGGCGAGCAGCGCCCGCTGGCTGACGGTGCGGCCCGGCGTTTCCGCCAGCCGCCAGAGCAGCGCGAATTCGCGCGGGTGCAACGCCAGCCAACGTCCGTCGAGCACCGCATCGCGGTAGAACAGGTCGAGGCGCAGCGGCCCCGCCTCGATCGACCTCGCAATGAGTTGCTGCGCCCCCAGCACCCGCCCCCGCTGCCTGCTGCCCTCGACCAGAGGCGCATCATGGCACGAAGCCATGCTTACCGGAGCAGCGAACAATCCGGAATGGATGCTTCCCTTGCGGGCCTAAGCCTATTGCAGCGCTCAGCTCTCCTGCTGGAGGAAGCGCTTCACGTTGCGCGCGGCCTGGCGGATGCGCTGCTCGTTCTCGACCATGGCGATGCGGACATAGCCTTCGCCCTCTTCGCCGTAGCCGATCCCCGCCGCCACCGCGACGCCGGCATGTTCGAGCAACTGCTTCGAGAATTCGAGGCTGCCCATATTGTGAAATCCCGGTGGCAGCGGCGCCCAGGCGAACATGCTGGCGGGCGGGACGGGAATGTCCCACCCGGCGCGCGCGAAGCTCTCCACCATCACGTCACGCCGGTTCTGGTAGCGCAGGCGGTTTTCCTCGACGATATCCTGCGGCCCGTTGAGCGCCGCGCATGCCGCCGCCTGGATCGGGGTAAAGGCCCCGTAATCGAGGTAGGATTTGACCCGCGTCAGCGCCTCGATCAGCCGCGGGTTGCCGACCGCGAAGCCCATCCGCCACCCGGCCATCGAATAGGTCTTGGACATCGAGGTGAATTCGACAGCAACCTCTTTCGCGCCCGGCACTTCGAGGATCGAACGCGTCGGCTTGCCGTCGTAGTAAAGCTCCGAATAGGCGAGATCGGAGAGGACCCACACCTTGTTCTCCCGCGCCCAGGCCACCAGCCGCTCGTAGAAGGCGAGGTCGACAGTTTCCGCCGTCGGGTTGCTCGGGTAATTGACCACCAGCACGCTCGGCCGCGGCGAGGTATAGGCCATCGCCTGGTCGAGTGCTTCCCAATATTCGTCGTTCGGCGTTGTCGGCACCGACCGGATCGTCGCGCCTGCAATGATGAAGCCGTAGGTGTGGATCGGGTAGGACGGGCTGGGCGCAAGCACCACATCGCCCGGGGCCACGATCGCGGTGGCCATGGACGACAGGCCCTCCTTCGAGCCCATGGTGACGACGACCTCGCGCTCCGGGTCGAGATCGACGTTAAAGCGGCGTCCGTAGTAATTCGCCTGCGCCTTGCGCAGCCCCGGAATCCCGCGCGACTGGCTGTAGCCGTGCGCGGAAGGCTTGCCCGCCACCTCGCACAGCTTGTCGATGACATGCTGCGGCGGCGGATGATCGGGGTTGCCCATGCCGAGGTCGATCACGTCGCGCCCCGCCTGCCGGGCCGCGTGTCGCATCGCGTTGACCTCGGCAATGACATAGGGCGGCAACCGCCGCATCCGGTAGAAGTGATCGTCGTTCAGGTGTGCCTCCCGCTTCGCTACGTTGGCCGCGTTTATTCTCGCGGCGCATTCTGGAACGCTGTGCCCTTCTGTGCAATTGGTGATTGGGAGAGCGCGCAAAAAATGCTGCATCCGCGCAGGCGGTAAGGGCCCGTGCCGCTCCAGATGAGAGGACCGACGCGATGGCGAAGACGACCCCCGATTCCTCGCAGCCTGCCACCGACGCCTTCGGCGCCATGCTGGAAGCGCAGTCGCGCTGGGCCGAACTGATGTTCGCACCGCTGGCCGAGGCTGTCGAACCAGACGCGAACGACGCGGCGCCTGCGCTTGGCGACCTGCGCAAATGGGCCGAGAACGCCACGCGCTTGCAGACAATGTGGATCGAATTCTGCCAGAAACACGCGCTCGACACGACGGGCGGGATGATGGCCGGCGATCCGTCGCAATGGCCTGCCAAGTGGTTCGCCATGTTCGAAACGTGGACCCAGCAGCTGCCCTTCGCCGATCCATCGGAACAGCAACGCTGGTGGGCCGAAAGCGCGCAGCTGTGGCAAGCGCTCATGCTGCCTCAGGGCGAAGAGAAACCCGAAGCGGAGCTCCCCCGTGAGGATCGGCGCTTCGCCGATCCGCGCTGGCGCGAACAGCCGGTCTTCGCGATGATCCACCAGACCTATCTTTTGCTGACCGACCGCGTGCTGGCGATGGTCGAGAAGATGGATACGATCGAACCGGGCAAGCGCGAGCAGCTCAAGTTCGCCACGCAGGCGATGGCCGAGGCGCTGAGCCCCGCCAATTTCGCCGCGACCAACCCGATCGTGCTCGACCGGATTATGGAATCGCGTGGCGAAAGCCTGGTCAAGGGCATGCAGAACCTGTTGCAGGATGTGCAGAAGGGCCAGCTGACCCATTCCGATCCGCAGGCCTTCGTGGTCGGTGAGAATATCGCGACGACGCCGGGCCAGGTGGTCTACGAGACAGACCTGTTCCAGCTGATCCAGTACGAGCCGACCACCGACAAGGTGCTGAGCATCCCGCTGGTGATCTTCCCCCCATGGATTAACCGGTTCTACATCCTCGACCTCAACGAGAAGAAGAGCTTCGTCAAATGGGCGGTCGACCAGGGGCTGAGCGTCTTCATGGTCAGCTGGAAAAGCGCCGATGCCTCGATGAAGGACGTTGTGTGGGACGATTACATCGCCGCGCAGATCGACGCGATCGACCATGTGAAAAAGCGCCTCCGCCAGCCTGCCGTCCACGCGATCGGCTATTGCGTCGCGGGCACCACGCTGGCGGCAACGCTCGCGATACTCGAGGCGAAAGGCGAGGCGGACAAGGTCAAGAGCGCGACCTTCTTCACCGCGCAGGTCGACTTCGCCGACGCGGGCGAGCTGCTCCACTTCATCGACAACCAGCAGCTGGCGGCGATCAAGGGGATCGAGCGCGATGGCGTGGTCGATGGTCGCTACATGGCAGCGACCTTCAACCTGCTGCGCGGCAACGACCTGATCTGGAACTACGTCGTGCGCAATTACCTGCTGGGCGAGGATCATACCGCGTTCGACCTGCTCCACTGGAACGGCGACGTGACCAACCTGCCCGCCAGGTGGCATCGCGACTATCTGCGCGATCTCTACCGCGACAATCTGCTCGTGAAGCCAGGCAAGCTGGAAGCGCTCGGCACACCGATCGATCTGACCACGGTGAAGGTGCCAACCTATGTTCAGGCAGGCAAGGACGACCATATCGCGCCCGCAACCAGCGTGTGGAAGATCACCGAGCATTTCGGTGGGCCGATGCGTTTCGTGCTCGCGGGATCGGGCCATATCGCGGGCGTCGTCAATCCTCCGGCGGCGGGCAAGTACCAGTACTGGATCAACGAGGACGACGACGTCGACACGCTGGAGGAGTTTCGCGCTGGAGCGACCGAACACCCGGGCAGCTGGTGGCCGGACTGGATCGAGTGGATCCGTACGCAGGATAGCAAGGAACTGCAGGTGCGCGGCAAGCGCAATCCAGGGGGCACAGAGAAGGATAAAGTGATCGAGCCCGCACCGGGTCGCTACGTCAAAACTCGGTAAAACGTATTTTTATTCAATATATTAGCAGTTTTTGTGCGCTGCACAAAAACTGCTTGAAATTCGCGTCCGCAAGGCATATTTGTGCAATGCAGCAATTGACGCGAGATTTTTATGGCCGATCAGACTGAACCCAAGGGCGATGCCGCCGCGCAAAAGGCCAATGAGGGCGCGGTCGCGGAAAAGTCCGGCGACAAGCCCGCCAAGGCGGACACTGCACCGGAAGCTGCCGCCAAGCCCGCGGTGAAAGCAGCCGACGCGAAGGCGACCGAGCCGGGCAAGGCAGCTCCGGTAAAGACCGAAGCGAAGGCCGAAGCCGCCGCGAAGCCCAAAAAGGCCGCGCCGCGCAAGAAGGCTCCCGCCGCCAAGACCGTGGCGACCAAGGCGGCTCCGGCAAAGTCGGCCACCGGCAAGAAAAAGACCACTGCCAAGAAGATCACTCCCAAATCCGGTGCCAAGCGCACCGCAAACACATCCAAACCCAAGGACACCACCATGGCTACCAAGACCGAAACCAAGAACATCGCCAGCGATATGGCCAACGAAATGCAGACGCGTCTCGCCGGCATGTACGAGAAGGGCACGGAAATGACCGGTGAAATGGTCACCTTCCAGCGCGCCAATGCCGAAGCGATGGCCGAAGCGAGCAAGATTCTCTTCACCGGCATGCAGGACCTGACCCGCACCGCCGTGGAAGAAAGCCGCAAGGCCGCCGGCCAGATGAACGAAGACGCCCGCCTTATGGCTGCCGCGAAGTCGCCGACCGAGCTCGTGAAGCTGCAGGGCGACATCATGCGCCGCTCTTTCGACAGCGTCGTCGCGACCAGCTCGAAGAACACCGAAGCGTGGATCAAGCTGACCAACGACGCTTTCGCTCCGCTGACCAGCCGCATGAGCGAAGCGGTCGACAAGATGAACAAGATGGCCGCCTAAGGCTTTCTTTTCGGGCAGCGTCCTCGAACGGGGACGCAAAGCTCACATTTTTCCGAACGGGCCGGGCGAGCAAATCGCCCGGCCCTTTTCGCATCTGCCGGGTTGTCCGATCGACACGATGCCATCCCCCGCTCACGGTCCCTTGCGGATCGGCCAACCAATACGATATTATCACGCTATGCTCGACCCCCTCGCCCCTACCTCGCTCCGCCAGCCCCTGCACACCTGCGCGGCATCGACGCAGGAGACGCCGGACAGCGCATTCGCCATGAAACACGCGATGGGCTCGGGGGTTGGCCCGGGAATGGGCGACGACGATGGCGACGGGAAGGGAACACGGCCCGAGAACCCCGAAATCGGTATCGCGACCAAGACGCGCGCCAAGCCCAAGAAGCCCAGCCAATACAAGGTGCTGATGCTAAACGACGACTACACGCCGATGGAATTCGTCGTGATGGTGCTCAAACGGTTCTTCCGGATGGATCTGGACGAGGCGACGCAGGTGATGCTCCACGTTCACCAGCGCGGCGTCGGCGTGTGCGGCATCTTTCCCTACGAAGTCGCGGAGACGAAGGTGAACCAGGTGATGGATTTTGCCCGGCAGAACCAGCACCCGCTCCAGTGCACGCTCGAAAAGGCCTAGGCTACCGCACCTCCAAACCCGCAGATGACGCGGCTGCGGTTTCCCGCTAGGGCCACCGGCATCCCGCCCGCCTTTCACTGGAACAGTCTTGCCGTTCTCTTCGCGTCTCGACCGATACATCTTCCGGCTGACCATCGTGCCATTGCTGGCCGTGTTCGTGCTTGCCGCGTCACTTTTGGTGCTCGACCAGATGCTGCGCCTGTTCCGATTCGTCTCGACCGAGGGCGGGCCGGTCGGCGTCGTCTTCCAGATGCTCGGCGCGCTGCTGCCCGATTATGCGAGCCTGGCGATCCCGCTCGGCCTGCTGCTCGGAACGCTGTTCGCCTTCCGCCAGCTATCGCTTTCCAGCGAGCTCGACGTGATGCGTGCGGTCGGCCTCAGCTATCTGCGGCTGCTGCGCGTGCCCTATGCAATCACGATCGCACTGATGGCAATCAATGCGGCGCTGGTTTTCTACGTCCAGCCGGTCTCCAAATATTTCTACGAGGAGCTGCAGTTCGACCTGCGCTCGGGCGCACTCGGTGCATCGATCAAGGTCGGCGAGTTCACGACACTGGCGGATCGGATGGCCCTGCGGATCGACTCGAGCGAGGATTCGGGGCGCGAGCTGAAAGGCATTTTTGCCCGGATCAATGCCGCGGATGGCCAGGTGCTCTCGATCAGCGCGCGTGAAGGGCGCTTCCTGTCGACCAGCGACGATCCCGACACGATCATCCTGCGCCTTTCCGAAGGCACGATCGTGCAGGACCCCGAAGGTCAGTCACCGCGCGTGCTCAGCTTCACCCTGCACGACCTCCCGATCGATCTGCCCGCGATCGAGAGCTTCCGCCAGCGCGGCGAGGGTGAAGCAGAATACATCCTGCCCGAACTGCTGCGGATCGGGTGGAGCGATTCCTCGAGCGAAGACCAGCGCAATGCCAGCCAAGCGAGCTTCAATTACCGAATGGTGGAGCTGGCGATGATGCTATTCATGCCCTTGCTCGCGGTCGCGCTGGCGGTCCCCCCCAAACGGTCGACCAGCGCGCTGGGCGTGTTCGTCGCGGTGGTGCTGGTGGTCGCCTATCACAAGGTCAACCAGTACATGCAGGACTTCGCCTCGCTCGGCCGGATCGACCCGACATTGGGTCTGTGGGGGCCCTTCGTGGTGTTCGTAGGGCTGATCCTGTGGTGGTTCTGGCAGATCGCCTATGTGCCGGGGGGGCAGCCCATCGGCGCATTGGAAAATGCGTTCGCTAAGATCGTGAAGCGGATCGGCAAGGTGCTGCGCCCGCGCCGCCGGTCGGACGCCTTCCGCGCCGAGCAAGCGAGCTAGGCGACCGGACATGCCCCTGGACTTTTTCCCCTCGCGCACGCTGACGCTCTATCTCGCCAAGATGTTCGCCCTGCGCATCCTCGCAGTGCTGGTGATGCTGGTGCTGGTGCTGATGATGCTCGACCTGCTGTCGACCAGCGGCGAAATCCTGGCCGTGCCGGGCAACAGCGAAGCGGAGCTGTGGCTCTATTCCAGCCTGCGCGTGCCGCTGCTGATCCAGCGCTTCCTGCCCTATTCGGTGCTGCTCGCAACGATCATCACGCTCGTGACGCTGAACCAGAACAGCGAGGTGATCGCGATGAAGGCCGCCGGGCTCTCCGCCCATCAGGTGCTCGCCCCGCTGCTGTTCACCGCGCTGCTCGTCGCGGGCACCAGCTTTGCTTTCAACGAGCGGGTGGTGACCCGCGCGGCGGGTGAACTGAGCGCGTGGGAGGATACCGACTTCGGCGCGCTGCCCGATGGCCCCACCGGAAGGGGCGCGATCTATCTGGTCGATGGATCGAATATCCTGTCCGCGCGCAGTTACGAACGCGGCGGCCAGGCACCGCAGCTGCGCGATGTTACCTACTACCGGATGAGCCCCAGCGGCGAGATCACCCAGCAGATCGACGCCCCGGTCGCGATCCACGGGGATGAGGGGTGGGCGATGCAAATGCCGCGCGTGCTCACCATCGGCACGGCGAGCGTCGCGGAACCCGGCCAAGTCATGGTCGCACCCGATATTACCCCGTCGCAGATCGAACTGACGAACATCGACCCGACCGCCCAACCCTTCTGGCAGCTGGACGATTCGATCCAGGCCTATCGCGCCGCAGGACGCGATACCGGCGAACTGGAGGCCAATTACTGGCACAAGATCTCCGGCCCGCTTTCGGCGGTCCTGATGCCGCTGCTGGGCGCGGTGGCGGGCTTCGGCCTCGCCCGGTCCGGCCAGCTGTTCATGCGCGCGGTCATCGGGATGGCGCTGGGCTTTGCCTATTTCGTTCTGGACAATGCTGCGCTCGCGATGGGCAACTTCGGTGGCTACCCACCCTTTCTTGCTGCATGGGCACCGTTCTTCCTGTTCCTGCTGATCGGCGAAACGGTACTCGTTCGCACAGAGGAATGAGGCCGCCCCACGAGGATGCATGGACGATCCGCCTGGCCCGCAAGGCCGACGCGGAGGCCATGCCCGCGATAGAGCGGGCCGCGGGCACGATGTTCGCGCGGATCGAAGCGCTTGCGGAGATCGCAGGTCAGCACACCGTCCCGCTCGACAGACTGCTACGGTATATCGCGCGTGGCCATTGCCTCGTCGCCGTTCACGAGGGAGCCCTGATCGGCTTCATCGTAACCGAGCCATTCGGGCGCGAGTTGCATGTGTGGGAGTTCAACGTGCATCCGGACTGGCAGGGGCGCGGCATTGGTGCCGCCCTGTTGCGCGGGTGTATGATCGATGCGGGCAATTCCGGCTTCACCGCGTTGACCCTCACCACGTTCGATGAAGTCCCGTGGAATGCGCCCTTCTACCGCAGGCTCGGCTTCGCGGATCTCGATGCCGACGCTCACCCACGCCTCGCCGAAGAGCTGGCCAAGGAATACGGCCACGGCATGCCCACCGGATCTCGCGTGGCGATGATCCGTGAATTGCCATGAAGAAGACCGGGCTCAGCCCTGTTTCGTTCCGCCCGGGCGCTTGATCATCGTGCTGCGCGCAATCCGGCCGACCAGCACCAGCATCCCCGGGTGGTTCGCCCCTTCGTAGGTCGAACCCGTGCCCAGCTCACCTGCAAGGCGGCGGTGCGCTTCGGGCAGGTCGTGATAGGGCATCGAGGGCATCAGGTGATGCAAGGCGTGATAGCGCAGGCCGACCGGCGCCCAGATTTCCGCCGCGATGCCGGGCGGGGGCACATTGACCGAGTCGAGGAACTGTGCCGTCACGGTCATCTCCTCGCCCTCGTTCTCCCACAGATGCGCGACCAGCGTGCGCAGCTGGTTGAGCAAGGCGGTGAGCGAAAGAACGGCGAGTGCGATCAGCAGCGGTCGCCAGCCAAACGCCAGGGGGCTGGCCAGCAGGGCGATGGCCCAGACGCTTGCGCCAGCTTCCTGCCAGCGGACCCGCTTGGCAAAAGCCCCCTCGGGCGCCTTGCGGCGGAAATCGGGGTTGATCGACAGCGACGAAAGCCGCTGCCACGTAAACCGGCGCACCGCAGGGATGACCACGCCCAGCGGCACCAGCACCGCAAAGCGGAACAGCAGGGCGACCGGCGCCAGCAGCGCAACCGCGACGAACAGCGGCAGGCTCCACGGCTTCATCAGCGCCAGCGGCAGGTATTCGGGATCTTCCATCGTCCCATACTGCGTGCGCTTGTGATGGATCGTATGCACGCCTTCGTACATGAAGCTGGGCGTCAGCAGCGGTATCCCGACAAGCAGGTTCCAGCCCGTCCGAAATCCGGGCAAAGCCTTGCGGTGGATATGCGTGAGTTCGTGGATGAACATTTCGGCGCGGTAGAACGCCAGCGCACCGACAAGCCCTGCCACGATCTGGATGGCGAGGTTGCCCGAGAGGATCGTGACCGCAACACCTGCGTAACCCAGTGCGGCGGACAGCAGCATGTCGGGCCAGTAGACCGCAGGTTTTGCGTCGCCCAGTCCCTTGGTCAGGTCACGCGCGGCGCGCAGCATGGCCTTGTCGTCTTCCGCCATGAACTGCACGCGGGTCGCGCGCGTAGGCGGGGTCTGTGCCGATGGCTGGGGCTGGGCTGGATCGATTGTTTGGTGCATGGTCATGATCGTTTATTTCGAAGAAGCGTAATACTGCACTTCTCTTGGCGAGCCAAATGCAGCCTCTCGGCCAGTGTGATCGACTGGCTTGCGTCCAACGCAAACGAGGGACACTGAGGCCACGGATGAGAACCAGAAACAGGGCACGCAAGTGAACGACACAGCTACCGGAACCCAAAGCGCCAACGCGCAGACCGGCGAAATAGTGATCGAGCCCGTAACCGACAAGCGCGGGCGAGCGGCTTTCGTCGATCTCGGGCGGCGTTTTGCCGCGCAAGTGCCGCATTCAGTGCCGCAGATGCGCTCCGAGCAAATCGAACTGGTCACGCCGGGCAAGAACCCCTTTTTCGGTCATGCCGACGTGCAGCTGTTCATTGCCTATCGCGCAGGAGAACCCGTCGGACGGATCAGCGCCCATATCGACCATCTGGCGCTGGACGTGCCGGCAGAGCAGGGCCTCGGGCCCGGGACCGGCATGTTCGGCTATTTCGATGCGGATGACGAGGCGGTGGCGGGCGCGCTGCTCGATCGGGCGGAAAGCTGGCTGCGCGACAAGGGCATGACCCGCGTGCTCGGCCCGATCTCGATGTCCGTCTGGGAAGAACCGGGCCTGCTCGTGCGCGGGCAGGATCATTCGCCGATGCTGATGATGGGCCACCACCCGGAGCATTACGCAGGCTACATCACGGGCCACGGCTACGAACCGGCGAAACGTCTCTATACCTACGATCTCGATATCACGCAGAGCTACCCGCCGCTGGTCCAGCGGATCGTCAAGTCGGGCGAACGCAACCCGCGTATCCGCGTGCGGCCGGTCGATCTCGACCAGTACCAGCGCGAGATCGCGATCATCCTCGAAATCCTCAACGATGCGTGGTCGGACAACTGGGGTTTCGTCCCTCTGACCGATGCGGAAGTCAAACATACCGGCAAGAAACTGCGCCCGCTGATTCATCCGCAACTCAACCGGATCGCAGAGCTGGATGGCGAGCCGGTCGCCTTCATGATGACGCTGCCCGATGTGAACGACCTGTTCGCACGTACCGGCGGCAAGCTGTTCCCCTTCGGCTGGCTAACGACCCTGCGCTGGCTCAGAACGCCGCGCGGTGCCGGCATGCGCGTGCCGCTGATGGGCGTGCGCAAGCGGCTGCACAATTCGCGCCTCGCCAGCCAGCTTGCCTTCATGATGATCAGCGAAATCCGCACCCATGCGGCAGGCGAATTCGAATCGAAACGGGCCGAGATCGGCTGGATACTCGAGAACAATCAGGGAATGGTTGCGATTGCCGACACGCTCAATAGTTCGATCAACCGCGAATATCTGATCTATCAGAAGAGCTTGTGACGGAACACGAGCGGCCCTTGCGTCGTTCGATTGGCTGACCCTGCCACCGCAGGGGCCCCTCGGAGAATCACCCACATGCCGCCCGACGGCACTTCTGCACCAAAAACCCGCAAGATCGGCCCCGTACTGATCGTCGAGGACGATGCCGCACTCGCGCTGGCCGTGGAGGATTCCCTGCTGGCAGCGGGTGCGCGCGATGTCGTGATCGCCGCCAGCAGCGCGCAGGCGCTCGAAACGCTGCGCGACCGCCAGTTCGATACCGTAATCCTCGACGTCCATCTGGCGGACCGCGGCGATGGCTGGGCGATTGCCGAGCTGATCCGCGCGTTGGGCAGCGGCAGACCCAAGGTCATTTTCGCGACCGGCGCGCCCGCAGAAATCCCCAAGGACATCGCGGACCTCGGCACCGTGCTCGCGAAACCGTACGATTTCGACGAGCTGGTCGGCCTGGTCGCCGCGCGGGAGCGCAGCTCGATCCTGGCCCGCCTGCGCCGAGATTGAACGAAAGCACCCGCGCATCCCGCATCGCACGCACGGTCACCACGCAAAAACACGATCACCGCGCAAAAAAAAAGGCCCTCGATCCGCTTGGGAGCGGAACGAAGGCCTTCGGGATCGTATCACCGGCCGCTTGGACGGGAGGGGGGTCTCGGCGGTGACATAGAGGAAATGCCCCGCCCTTCGAGGGGTTCCTTGAGCATTGAAAAAATTTTCGTCGGGCGCCATTTGCCCGATCATATTCCGGAATTGGCGTTCCAGAAGCAGTCTTGGAACCGGGCTGTGTGCCAGACGTTGCGGGTAAGGTTCAGACGGGAAAGAAAAAACATGTCTATTGGTGAAAATGTTGCTGCGAACCTTCCCTACCTGCGTCGCTACGCGCGCGCGCTGACGGGGTCGCAGCAGACCGGCGACGCCTTCGTACGCGCGACGCTGGAGGCCGCGTTGGCCGACGACGATCTCAAGGCCTCGCTCGAAGGCGGGCGCGTGCCGCTCTACCGCGCTTTCAACAAGGTGTGGTCGAACGCCTATCTCGAAGTGTCGGCCAATGATGCCGACGGCGCCGATCTGCCCGACGATGTCGAGGCGGACCGGCTGCAGACGGTCACCCCGCTCAATCGTCAGGCACTGCTGCTGACCACGCTGGAAGACTTCACGATCGAGCAATCGGCCGAGATCATGGAAATCGCGCCCGAAGAGGTCGAGAAGATGGTTCAGGATGCGATCGCGGAGATCGACCGCGAATCCGCGACCAGCGTGCTCATCATCGAGGACGAGCCACTGATCTCGATGCAGTTGGAAGATCTCGTTCGCGGCCTCGGCCACGATATCTGCGGCACCGCCGCGACCCGCACGCAGGCGCAGGAAGTCGTCGCCGAAAAGACGCCGGGCCTCGTGCTGGCGGACATTCAGCTGGCCGACGGCTCCTCGGGCCTCGATGCGGTGGACGATATCCTGAGCATGGGAAGCGTGCCGGTGATCTTCATCACCGCTTATCCCGAGCGGCTGCTGACCGGCGACAGGCCCGAACCGACCTATCTGGTCACCAAGCCGTTTCAGGAAGCGACGGTACGCGCGGCGATCAGCCAGGCACTGTTCTTCAATGCAAACCGAGACAGCGGGTCCGCCTGAGGGCAGGCTCGACCGAACGGACATCAGATCGAACAATAGTTAGGGGCGTCGCGATTGCGGCGCCCTTTTCGTCTGTCGGCCTTCGTTATTCCGAAATGTCCGCAGGTCGAGGAGGCAAGGCATCGGGCGCATGGGCGCTCTTTATGCTGGCCCGCTCATCTTTGCCCGTGTGCTCAATCGGTCGGCATGTCGTCGGTGAGCCGCTTGCTTTTCGCGCGCATCCGGAACTCGGTGGGCTTGCGCACCGGCACCCGCAGCACGCAACGCACGCCTTCGGGCGCGAAGTCGAGGTCGACCGGGTGCTTCAATTCGTGCGCGACAATCTTCTCGATCAGCTCGGTGCCGAACCCGCGCGAACGTTTCTGCGAAACGGGTGGCCCGTTGCCTTCCTGCCAGACCACTTCGACCAGTTCGTCGCCCAGGCGCGTCCAGTGGACCGACAGCTTGCCATGCTCGACCGATAGCGCGCCGTATTTCGAGGCATTGGTCGCAAGTTCATGGATCGCAAGGCCGAAGGAAAGCGCGTCATTGGGTGCCAGATCGACTTCTGGACCCTGCAGGTCCAGCATCGCTTCTGCGCTATTGGCATAGGGAGCCAGCTCCGCCTCCAGCACCGCCAGCAGCGGGGTCGTGCCCCATTCGGACTGGGTCAGCAGGTCATGCGTAGCCGACAGCGCCCGGATGCGCCCGTCGAGCCCGCTCGCAAATTCCTCAAGCGAGGTGGCCCGGCGGCGGGTCAGTGCGACGATCGACAATACATTGGCGAGCGTGTTCTTGACCCGGTGGTTGAGTTCGCGGGTCAGCGAATTGCGGATCGAGTTCTGCTCCGCATAGAAGTCCAGCGCCACCTGATCCTCGTGCGCCTGCTGCGTCAGGAGACGCGCGACCAGCATCGACAGGCTGGCCACTGCGATGCCGAACAACAGCGTAATCATCGAAAGCAGCGACAGCGCGTCGCCACGCGAGGATTCCACCTCGACCGTCATCGGCCGGTCGGCCAGCTGAACCTCGATCCGGGTGACATTGCCGGTAATGCGGCCGGGCGCGTGCGATGCCACCAGATTGGCGGGCGCCGCCTCGCCATCGTACAGGCGCACGCCGCGTTGACCGACCAGCTCGCGCGTCAGCACGGAATCGAGAAATTCCTGGGAGTTGAAAGGGCTGTAGACAAAGCCGCGAATGAGTTCGCGCTCGGTGCCCGGTTCGAACACCGGCATGAAGACGATGAAGCCCAGGTTCCCGGTATCGCGATCGCGGATCAGCTCGATCGGTCCGCTGGCGGTCGGGCGACCGGTCCGGATCGCTTCCTGCATCGCGTCGCGCCGGGTCTCTTCGGAATACATGTTGAACCCGAACGAGCGGCCCGAGGATGCCGGTTCGAAAAACGTGACCGGAACCGCGAAATTGCTATCCGGCGCTGGCCGCGGGCTGATCGTGAATGGGGTGCCGGTGTCGGACGCGACCATGCGTTCGAAAGCGCCGATCTGCCGGCGCGGCACAATCGGTGCCCATCCGATGCCGATCGATCCGCGATAATCCGCATCCAATCGCAGCTCGGTCGCAAAACGGCGAAACAAGTCCGCGGGGACACGATCCAGCGAAGTGATGAGCGATGCGCCCGCGATCAGGTAGGATCCACTGGTATTGACCCGCCGGTCCAATGAAGAGGCGATTACCTGCGCAGTTTCGCCCAGCGTTGCCTGCTCGCGCCGCCGCTCCCCGCGCTCGATCGCAAACACGCTCAAGGCGGTGATCGCCGTGATCAACAGGAAGATGATCACCGGTACCGCACGCGGATAGTGAATCAGCCAGCGCCTGAATCGACGAATGGGAAGAGCAGTCTCGGACGCCACGTTTGCTCCGGTTGGTGTCTGGTTGCCCGCGCGTCCGGCGGTGAGTAATCTAATGGTTACCTCAAGGGAACCACGTGCGTGCGGCAACGTTCCTGTTGTCTTGGATCGATTATGGGAAGGGTAGGCTTGGGTTTCGGCAACCGAAGGCCCATGTAAGCCATCAATCATGGACGAAAAAGACAACCAGAAAGCTGACGCCGCACCCAAGCAGGGTGCCCGTGCGGATAAGAACGACGTGGATTCGCCGCAGTGGACGGATTCCTTGCGCAGCATGTACGACTCGGTCGTGGACGAGCCGATCCCTGATAGTTTCAAGGATCTGCTCGCGCAGCTGGACGACAAGCCGCAGGCGCAAGGCTCCGACAAGGGTAAGGACACGGCATGAGCGGCCATCCAGCACCCGCCGCCGAGCCCGCCGAATTCAAGCGTGAGCTGACCAGCGTCGTTCCCCACCTGCGTGCCTTCGCGCGCGGCCTGTGCGGCCGCCCCGACATGGCCGACGATCTGGTGCAGGAAACGCTGATGAAGGCCTGGGCCGCGCAGGAGCGATTCGAGCCCGGTACCAGCATGCGCGCCTGGACCTTCGTGATCCTGCGCAATGCCTATCTCACCGACATGCGCCGGAATCGCTTCCGCGGTGAATACGACGAGAACGTTGCCGAACGGATTCTGACCGCACCTGCCGGGCAGGAGGAGCCGATTCACCTGTCGGACATGCACCGCGCCCTGCTCACCTTGCCGCCCGAGCGGCGCGAGGCTCTATTGCTGGTCGGCGCGGGCGGTTTTTCTTACGAGGAAGCCGCCAATATCTGCGGTTGTGCAGTCGGCACGATCAAGAGCCGGGTGGGCCGCGCGCGCGCCGCGCTCAACGCGATGCTGACCGATGGCGACATTCCGAAACGCTCGATCGACGACGACACCGCGCATCGCGCGATCCTCGAAGAGCTGGACGATGTGGCCGCCGGCAATGGCCTCGCCGAACCAACCAATGGGCGCGCCTGACCTCAGCCGGCCCGGCGCGCGCTCAGGAGCGTGACGGGCACCATGAGTAAAGGCACCAGCAGCGATACCGGGGGCGCCCGGGCCGAAGGGATCGAAGGCGCAGCCACGAACGAGCCGAAGGATCGCGCCAAGAGCGGCGCGTCCAAGAAGCGTACCTTGCTGGCGGAACAGGAACTGCGCCTGCTCAGCACGCTCGTGGTGTTGCTGGGCGTCGGGCTGTTCCTCGCTCTGCCATTCGTCCTGTCGATCGGATCGGTGGTCTTCCTGCCGCTGACCACGGCCATCATCCTGACCGTCCTACTCGCCCCGCTGGCGGATCGCCTGTCGTCGTGGGGGCTCCCCAACATGCTCGCATCGGTGCTGGCGCTGGTGATCTTCGTCGCCATCGTCGTGCTTGCCTTCGGTGCAATTCTGCAACCAGCCTTCACGCTGTTCGACAGGCTGCCCGAACTGATTGAGCAGATCGGCACACGTTATCAGGAACTGCAAAGCGAATTCGCCTGGCTGGCCAATGCCAACGACAGGCTGGCGGAACTCGCAGGCCAGTCGGGCGCAAACGAAGTGGTGCTCGCCGGCCCTTCGGTGTTCCAGCAGGTCGCGATCAGCGCGCCGGTGCTCCTGCTGGAAGTGATGCTGACCTTCCTGATGGCCTTCTTCATGGTCGAAGCACGCGGACGTTTGCGCCGCAATATCCTGTTCGGCCGCACCACCTTCGGCACCAGCGTCAAAGCCGCCCGGGTGCTGCGCGAGGTGCAGGATCGCGTAGCCGCCTACATCCTCACGGTCGCATGGATCAATCTGGGCGTCGGCATCGTCGTGGCGCTGGGCGCTTGGGCGTTGGGCCTGCCCGCGCCAATCATGTGGGGCGGGCTCGCCACCTTGCTCAACTTCGTACCCTATGTCGGCCCCCTCGCGATGACCGCACTGCTGACGCTGTTCGGCCTCGGCACCGCGGATACGGTGTTGATCGGCCTGATCCCGGCGATCGCCTACGTGACGCTCCATGTCTTCGAAGCGAACGCGATCACTCCTGCGATCCTGGGACGACGCTTCACCATGAACCCGGTGATGATCCTGCTCGCCTTTTCCTATTTCACCTGGATCTGGGGTGCGATCGGCGCGCTGCTATCGGTCCCGATCCTGCTGATGCTGACCGCCTTCTTCGACCATATCGGGCGTCCCAATCTGCTCGGCTTCATTTTCGGCGAGCCGCTGTTCCCGACTCCCCTGCTCGAGTCCGACCCAGAGGTGGCACCTCCCGATAACGAGACGCGCCCCGCCTGAGGGCCGCATGAGAAAAGGGGCCGGACCGCAACCGGTCCAGCCCCTCTTATCGATTACATCAAGCCTAGGCTTACTGCGGGTAGGTCCAGGTCTTCCCACGGGCGAGGTTCTCGCTCGCGAAGCCCCAGTCCAGTTTGTTCTCGGTCACAGCCTTCAGATAGGCCGGACGCGCGTTCTGGTGGTCGAGATAATAGGCGTGTTCCCACAGATCGATCACGAGCAGCGGATTGACGCCGTCCTGATCGGCGAGCGTGTCGCCATCATGGGTTTCCTCGATCGAGAGCTTGCCACCCTTTTCGGCCAGCCAGACCCAGCCGCTGGCGAAGTGGCCTGCACCGCGCTCCTGCAGCTTTTCCTTGAGCGAATCGACCGAGCCGAAAGCGCTTTCGATCATGCTCTTGAGCTCATCCGACGGAGCGGATTCGTTGCCCGCCATCGAGTGCCAGTAGAAGCCATGGTTCCAGCTCTGCGCGGAGTTGTTGAACAGGCCCTGGTCGCTACCGCGGGCCGCGGCGATGATCGCTTCGAGCGGCTTGTCGGCATGGTCGGTGCCTTCGATCGCCTTGTTGGTCTTGTCGATGTAGGCCTTGTGGTGCTTGCCGTGATGGTAGCTGAGCGTTTCGGCCGAGACGGCGGGCGCAAGCACGTCGTCGGGATAGGGCAGCGGGGTTACTTCAAAAGCCATTGCGGTTGTCTCCCGTTATTTGGGTTGGGGTTAGCTGTCGTTTCATCAACGCGCGGGCGCGTTATCCGTTGCATCATTTTCGCTCGTTTCGCGGTCGGTCGCACTGGCGAGCGCCACATCGGCGGTGACATTGGCCAGCGTGCGCATGATGTCGGGCAGCATCTCGACCGCCACCAGCAGCGCAAGCGGCTCCACCGGCACGCCCATGGCAAGCGCGATCGGGCCGATCGAGACGACGAAACTGATCGTGCCCGGCAGGCTGACCGATCCGATCGAGATGACGAACGCCACCGCGAGGCCTGCGAGCATCGCGGTCAGACTCAGTTCGATCCCGAACAGATGCGCGACATAGATCGCGACCGCGAGGTTCATTGCAGGGCTGGTGGCGCGAAAAATCGCAACCGACAGCGGCAGGACGAAATCGGCGACATTCTCGCTTATGTCGAGCCGCCGCGCGGTGGCGAGCATGGCAGGCAGGCTCGCGAGCGAGCTCTGGGTCGAAATCGCGACCGCCTGCGCTGGCAGCATCGCGCGCGCAAAGCGAACCGGGCCATGGCGCACGGCGCCAACCACGAAGGCCGCGACCAGCACGATCCCGCCCATCGCCGCCACGGTCAGGATATAGTGAAGCAGCGTCAGGAAGGCCGCATCGCCCCCCGCGCGCACCGCTACGCCCAGCGCCAGCGCGAAAACGCCGACCGGGGCGAGCCACAGCACCCAGCCGATCACCAGCAGCATGGTGTTGGCCACCGCCTCGAAGAAGCTGCGCAGGATCGCGGATTGCTCTTCGGGCAACCGCGTGATCGCGACCGCAAACAGCGCGAAGAAGATGGTCAGCGGCAGCATCGCGGTTTCGGCGGCAGCGGCGACGATGTTGGGCGCGATCAGCGATTTGATGAATTCGGCGATGCCGGGCACGTCCTGCGGCTCGACATCGGCGGCGAGCAGGCTTTGCGCGCCATCGGGCGGCGGCACGGTGCCCAGCAGCAGGGGCATGGCGATGATCGTGGCGAGCCCGCTGAACACCAGCGCCGCCGCCACGAAGATCAGCATGCGCCGCGCGGTGGCCCCGGCGCGGGCCGCGCTGGCCAGCTGCGTGATGCCCAGCACCAGCAGCGCGGCGACCAGCGGAATGATCGTCATCTGCAAGGCACGCAGCCATAGCGAGCCGACCGGCTCGCTGAAGGGCAGAATTCGCTCGACCACCGGTTGCCCGGCGATCAGCGATCCCGCGATCAGCCCCGCGACCAGTCCGCCGAAGGTCCACCAGATCGGCAGACGCAAGGTGATGAGCCGCGCGGGTCGCAATGTTTCAGGTGCCGACAAGCTGGATTGCCCCCTTCCCTCTGCCTTCGCGGGCGTCCACAACGCCCCTCACGAGCCCGCTTGGGTAGAGACGACAGGCAAAGGTGTGAAGACCTCTCGATGGCACGCAAGTATTTCGGCACCGACGGCATCCGCGGAGAAACCAACAAGGGCGCGATGACCGCGTCGATGGCGATGCGCGTCGCGCAGGCCGCGGGCGCGCATTTCAGACGCAGCGATCACCTCCACCGGGTGGTGATCGGCAAGGATACGCGCCTGTCGGGCTATATGGTCGAAAGCGCGCTGGTCGCGGGCTTCACCAGCGTCGGCACGAACGTGATTCAGACCGGCCCGCTGCCCACGCCCGCCATCGCCATGCTGACGCGCGAGATGCGCGCCGATCTGGGCGTGATGATCTCGGCCAGCCACAATCCCTTTCAGGACAACGGGATCAAATTGTTCGGGCCGGATGGGTTCAAACTCTCGGACGAGGACGAAGCGGCGATCGAGGCGCTGATCGAATGCGAGCCCGAGCTCGTGCCTGCGAACGCAATCGGTCGCGCGCGCCGGATCGACGATGCGCGTGGACGCTATATTCACGCGGTCAAGCAGTCGGTCAGCGACGATATCCGGTTCGACAATCTGAAGGTCGTCGTCGATTGCGCGAACGGCGCTGCCTATCAGGTCGCGCCGAGCGCGATCTGGGAACTGGGCGCAGAGGTCGTCACCATCGGGGTCGAGCCTAACGGCACCAATATCAACGACGGGGTCGGCTCCACCTCGCTCGATGCGGTCAAGGCCAAGGTCGTCGAAACCGGCGCCGATATCGGCATCGCACTGGATGGCGATGCGGACCGGCTGATCGTGATCGACGAGAAGGGCGAAAGCGTCGACGGCGATCAGATCATGGCCTCGATCGCGACGCGCATGGCCGAAAGGCAGCTGCTGCGCGGCGGCGGCATCGTCGCCACGGTGATGAGCAACCTGGGACTGGAGCGCTATCTGGAAGGCAAGGGTCTGACACTGGAGCGGACCAAGGTGGGCGACCGATACGTGCTCGCCGCGATGCGCGCGGGCGGTTACAATATCGGCGGCGAGCAGTCGGGACACATGATCCTGCTCGACCATGCGACCACCGGCGACGGCACCATCGCCGCCATGCGCGTGCTCGCCAGCCTTGTGCGCTCGAACCGGCCGGCATCGGAAGAGCTGCGCATGTTCGAACCCGTGCCGCAATTGCTCAAGAACGTGCGCTACGAAGGGGCGAGCCCGCTCGTGATGCCTTCGGTGGAACAGGCGATCGCTGAGGCTGAGGCCACGCTCGCGGGCAAGGGGCGACTGGTGATCCGTGCGTCGGGCACCGAACCTCTGATCCGTGTGATGGCCGAAGGCGACGATGCGAGCGAGGTCGAACGGATGGTCGACATGGTGTGCGACGCTGTGCGCGAGGCTGCAGCCTGATATGCTTGAAATGCGACCCGATTGCGAACGCTGCGGGGCGGACCTGCCGCCATCCTCGCCCGGCGCCTTCATTTGCAGCTTCGAATGCACCTTCTGCGCGGCCTGCGCGGAAAACCTCGACGATCAATGTCCCAACTGCGGGGGCGAACTGATGGATCGGCCCACCCGCCCGGCCAAGTTGCTCGCCGACAATCCGGCGAGCACCGAGCGGCGACACAAGGCATGAGCACCCCCACCCCCCCTCGCATCCTGTCGATTGCCGGGTCCGATTCGGGCGGCGGCGCCGGAATACAGGCCGATATCAAGACCATCACCATGCTCGGCGGCTATGCGATGACCGCGATCACCGCGATCACTGCTCAGAATTCGCGCGGGGTGCAGGGCGTCACGCCGCTGACCGGCGATTTCGTGATGGAGCAGGTCGATTCCTGCCTTACCGATTTCGGCGCCGACGCGATCAAGCTGGGCATGCTCCACGATGCCGGGATCATCGGCGCGCTGGCGGGTGGCCTCGCCTCGCTGCCCGAAGCGCAAAACGTGCCCATCGTGCTCGACCCCGTCATGGTCGCGACCAGCGGCGCGCGCCTGCTGCAGGAAGATGCGGTGGAGATCATGCGCGAGCAGCTGTTCCCGCTCGCCACACTGCTCACGCCCAACCTGCCCGAGCTGGAGATCCTCGCCGGAGCCAAGCTGACCGATACGGGACAGATCGTCGATGCGGCGATCGCGCTGGCCGACGCGCATGGCTGCCACGTGCTCGCCAAGGGCGGCCATACCGAGGATGCGCGGGTAATCGACATCCTGTGCGCGCCCGAAGGTTTCCTGATGCAGTTCGACGATGCGAAGATCGACAGCCGGCATACGCACGGCACAGGATGCACATTGTCCGCCGCCATCGCCACGCTGATCGGCCACGGTCAGCCGCTGCACCACGCGATCCGGCTCGCCCGCCAGTTCACCCGCGCAGCGATCAAGAATGCGCCCGGCTTCGGCGACGGTCACGGCCCGATGGGCCATCAGGCCGTGCGCAGGCTGTCGGACTAGTGCGTTCTGGACGACCGACCGTGCTTACGGTGTGCTCCCCTCAACCTCACTGACGGAGGGTGCCGATGGCGACGTATCCGGAATGCAAGGGCACGGGTGACTGCAAGACCTGCAGCGGATTCGGCGACGCCTGACCGCCCGCCCGGCTAGCCCCTCAACTCGTAGAACTCCACGGTCGCCGCCCCACTTCTCGGTCGGCGCCTTCGCACGGAGCAAGCACACCAGACCCGGCAATGGCCCCTTCGCGGGCCTTGTCTCAGTCTACCTGACGCTCCAGCCAATTCTGCACATATCCGATCGGGTCGGCGATCTCCTCGCCGAAGGGGACATCTGGTGGCACGCCGACATTGTCGAACGGCTCTTCCGGCAGGCGGAGAGAACGGGTGATTGGCCAAGACATCTTGAAATTACCCGAAGGCAGCTTGCTCGACACCACATTGGAATAGTCGATCACCCCTGCCGTCGGCTTGCCGAAGGTCGTCACCTTCCTGCTTGCCCGACTATCTATCACGAACTGGTCGCCCGATGACCCAGCCCCCTCGGTCAGGATGCCTACCCGCCTGGGGAAGGGCATGACATCCGGGTAGGTCTCTATAGAAAACCCGTGTTCCAGAGGGTTGACCCAGGCTCCCGGATTCGCCCGTCCCTCGGAAATGAGGTCTTGGATATACACAATCGTGTCCGCGCTTATATCGTCGCGGTATTCGGCTAGCAGCTGCTCCATAAGGTCCATGTTGCGCTTGCTCGCGAGAGCCTCGACACCGATCGAGTAGATCGGGCGCGTGTAGAGATAGCGCATCAGCTCGGCATAGGCCCCGTCGCCCCCGCCATTGTTGTAGCGTAGATCGATCAAGAGATTGGGCGTGTTCTCCAACAGATCGTGATGCTCGGCTAGCAGCGCCTCGATCACCGGGCGGTTATCAAGGGAGAAATTGGGCAGGCGTAGCAACAGGGTTTCATCGGACAGGCGAGTGAGCGAGAAATCCTGCGGCGCGAACAGGCGTTCCTTCAAGGCCGCGTTGTCCGTTCCGACACGTTCGAGATACACCACCGTTTCACCATCGGTGAGCTTGAGCACATCGCCCGCGGCAAGCTGTTGCGCGGTCATCTCGCGTTCGCTGTGATCGCCCATCAAGTATACCACACGGGTTCCGTCGGTCTCCGGCCTAAGTGTGAATTTGACTTGCCCCTGTGCCCAGGCACGCGATCGGCTATCGCCGATGACTCCGATCGATTGCGCGGGATTGAGGGGATCCGGAATGATGGCGAGAGCATAATTCCCGTCGAAGGTCTGCCATTGCCCGGCGGTGCCTCGCGCTCCGGCAAGCGCCGCCGCAACGGTGTCAGCATCGATCATGCGCCCCTGCGACCTGAGGGCTTCGACATCATAGCCTTCCCATGGGTCCGATTCCTGTACCACGGGTCTTTGACCCGCAATTCGCCCGATGTTCAGGTGCCGGTCCTCGAACCAGCCGATCAGCTCTCGCGCCAGTGCATCGAAACGGGACGGATCGGCAGCGATCGCTAAGCGGGTATCGGTTGCCAGCCGATCAAACGCCTCGCCCTTTTCGTCTGCGGTCTTGTTCTCCCAACCCGCATAATCGTTTCGCAGGATGGATAGCATCGCGTCGTAATCCGCAAGGACTGCCGCCGTATCGGATTGCCCTTCGCTCGCGTGTACCTGCGCCGCGAGCGGCACGACCGGAAGGAGGGACAGTGCTGCGGAACATAGTGCCGTGTTCAGGAATCTAAGCAACTTCTTCGCCCTCGCTTTAGCAAGGCGAATTTTATGAGCAGCCGGATAGAAAATCCATCCGCCTTCTATGCTTCGATCTCGTAAAACTTCGCAATCGCGTCCCACGCCTCTTCGGCGGTCTCGCACCATGTGATGAGGTCGAGATCGCGGTGCGAGATCGTGCCTTCTTCGGCCAGCGCCTCGAAATCGATCACGCGGTTCCAGAAGTCCTTGCCGAACAGCAGGATCGGCATGGCCTTCATCTTGCCGGTCTGGATCAGCGTAAGCAGCTCGAAGAACTCGTCGAACGTGCCGAACCCGCCGGGGAACACCGCGACCGCCTTGGCGCGCAGCAGGAAGTGCATCTTGCGCAGCGCGAAATAGTGGAACTGGAAGCTGAGATAGGGCGTGACGAAGGTGTTGGGCGCCTGTTCGTGTGGTAGCACGATGTTGAGCCCGATGCTCTCGCCGCCCGCATCGCTCGCCCCGCGATTTCCCGCCTCCATGATCGACGGACCGCCGCCGGTGGTGACGACAAACTGGCGCACGCCATCCTCGATGATCGCCTTTTCGGTGGCCATCCGCGCGAGATTATAGGCCTCCTGATAGTATTTCGCCTTTTCGATCAGACGCTGTGTTACCTTTGCCTCACCCTCGGGCTGGTCCTTGGCAACCTGTTCGAGCGCTTCGACCTCGCTGGGCGACGGAATCCGCGCCGAACCATACATCACCAGCGTGCTGCCCACGCCTGCCTGGTCGAGCAGCATCTCTGGCTTGAGCAATTCCAGCTGGAAGCGCACCGGGCGCAGTTCCGGCAGGAGCAGGAAATTGTCGTCACGGAAAGCAAGCTTGTAGGCAGGGTGCCGCGTCTGCGGCGTATCGTGGCTGCTCGCTTCCTTTGCGAAATCAGCCTCTTCCTCTGCTCCATAGAAACGCCGATCGTAGAGATCGCGTACACCGCCGCCTTTTGTCATGCCCCAGTCGATAGGCGCGCGCGCGCAACTGGGCAAGCGCAGCCCTTCACTTTCGTCGAAGAGGGCTTACCAATCGAGCAAGAAACAAAAATTTGGACCCGCAGTCTCATGCCATCTCCTACATCTAGATTCCGGTGAACGCGGTATGATCCTTGCAGCATTGGCTCTTCCGGGCTTCCCCGACGCCCAGCCGATCGAAGGCCTGCTCGGTGGACTGCTGATCGGGCTGGCAGCGGCAATCATGCTGCTCGGCGTCGGGCGGATTGCGGGCGTCTCGGGCATGCTGGCGCGGGCAACGACGCTGGAGCGCGGCGGCGCGCCTTGGCCGGTCGCCGCGCTCTTCGTAGCCGGCCTGATCGCAGGCGGTGCGCTGTTCGCAATGCTCGCTGAGCCGATCGAGACGCGCTTTCCGCCCAGCTACGGCTGGCTGATCGCGGGCGGGCTGGCGGTGGGCTTCGGCACGCGGCTCGGCTCGGGCTGCACCAGCGGCCATGGCGTTTGCGGGATGTCGCGGCTGAGCCCGCGCTCGCTCGTGGCCACCGCCAGCTTCATCGTGGCGGGCGTGGTGACCGTGGCCATCGTGAATGCTCTTGGGGGAGCGTGGTGATGCGCTGGTTTTTGTCGCTTCTTTCGGGAGTGCTGTTCGGCGCAGGGCTCGCGCTGTCGGGGATGATGAACCCGGCGCGTGTGCGTGGTTTCCTCGATATTTTCGGCGATTGGGACCCGACGCTCGCCTTCGTGATGGGCGGCGCGGTGATCGTCATGGCCATCGCCTGGGCGATCCAGCGCCGAATAACGAGCCCCGCGACCGACGCGAAGTTCCACTTGCCCGGCACCCGCGATCTCGACCCCCGGCTGATCGGCGGATCGGCGCTGTTCGGGATCGGGTGGGGTCTCGCGGGCCTGTGCCCCGGCCCCGCCATCGCCTCGCTCGCGACATCGCTGGTCCCTGCCGCTATCTTCGTCGCCGCGATGCTGGCAGGCATGCTGCTGTTTCGGCTAACGGAGCAGCGCGAGGGTTTTTGAAGAGGGAACGACGCATGGATATCAGGCAGATCGACGAGAACGTTTCGGTCGCGGGGCAACCGACCCCGGCGGAGATGCGCATGGTTGCGGAACAGGGCTTCCGCTCTGTCATCGGCAATCGCCCCGATGGCGAGGAACCGGGTCAGCCTGCATGGAAGGAACTGGAAGCGGCAGCGCAGGACGCTGGCTTGCAGACGCAATTCATCCCCATCGCCGGCGCAGAGGATATCGAGGCCCGCAAGGATGACTTCGCGCAGGCGCTGAAGGACATGCCGGGCCCCGTCCTCGCCTTCTGCCGCACGGGCACCCGCTCGGGCATGCTTTACGAGGCGTCTCGCAGCGCAGACGGTTAGATCGCTGGCGACTAGGGTTCGAAATCTTCGCGGTAGAGGCGTGCCGCCTCTTCCAGAACGCTCTCGATCTCGGACCTGTCGCCACGCTCGAGAAGATCGGCGAAATGCTCGGTCTCCTTGGCGAACACGCGCAATCCATCCGCAATTGCCGCCCGGTTGCTTACCGCGATGTCTTTCCACATCGTCAGATTGTCGTCAGCAGCGGCGGCGACACCACGGAAGCCCCCGGCAGCCAGCGTCGAACCGAGATCGTCGGCCATCTTGTCCGTCGCCAACAGCAGCGGAAGCGACAGGAAATGCGGGATGTGGCTGACCATGGCGACGGTTTGGTCGTGCCGCTCCGCGTCCGCCCAGACGGGGACCGCGCCAATGGCATCGACCAGCGCGATCGCCAGCTCCCGCGCCCTATCTCCGGTCCGTAGGGTCTCCACCAGGACGAATTTGCGGCGGAGGTAGAGATCGCGATCGGCTCCGGCGACACCGGCGGTCTGCTTGCCCGCCATGGGATGCCCACCGATTGCCTGCATGCCTTCGGGCAGCGCATCCATGGCGGCGCAAATGGCCTGCTTGCTGCTGCCCAGATCGATGATGACCGCGTTCTTCGGCGCAATCTCCGCAAGCTCTGCAATATGCTTCACGATGGTCCCCACCGGGGTGGCGAGCACGATCAGATCTGCGCCCCTCGCTGCCTCGGCAAGGTCACTGGCGACCTCGTCGACGAAGCCCTGCTCCAGTGCCGCGCTGGCCTGGTCGCGATTGGCGTCGAGGCCGATCAGGTGCCAGTTGCCGGTCCTGCGCAGCCCGGCGGCCAGCGAACCGCCCATCAGCCCGACACCCACGACCAGCGCGCTGAGCTTGCCTTCGCCCCGGGATGATAGGGTAGTTTGTCCAGTCACTGTGCGCCAAGCTCCTGCAAGATATCTGTCTGCAATCTGCTGAGGCCCGTAGCCTCGGCGATCTTCATGCCCTGGCATCGCAACCCGGCATTCTCCTGCAAGCCGACGACGATCTTGCGGACCTCCCGTTCCTCGCGCCAGTTCCATATGCGGACGGTCGAATCCTGCGAGGAACTGACGAGATAGTCCCCGCTCGCGTCGAACGCGATGCTCCATACCGCCGCCGTGTGACCGTCGAGCGTTGCAACCGGCTCTAAGCCGCCGTCGCAGCATTGCCAGACCTTGATCGTCCTGTCGGTCGAGCAGGACGCGGCGAAGCGACCGTCGGCGCTGAACTGGATGCTCCAGATCTGCGAATCATGCGCCGCGTCGATACGTGTGGGCCGCTTCGAGAAGCCGTTTCTCAGCTGCCGCCAAAGATAGATCGTGCCGCTGTTGTCGCAGCTCGCCATCAGGTCGCCGTGCGGCGGCTGGAAAGCCACGCCGTTGACCAGATCGTCATGCTCCAAAGTCTGGACCTCGCGCACACCGAATTCGAGATTGGGATCGGTCAGGTGATAGACCTTCACCGTCCTGTCGAAGGACGCGGAAGCAAAGCACCATTTCGGCGGCGCGGGTGGCGGCGCCGGTTCGAGATTGCAGCTTGCCAGCGCGTAGGCGGTGCTCGTGTGCTCGTGAATGACCATCATCTCGCGCCCGGTCTTGCGATCCCACACGTGGACCATATCGTCGTTGCCCGAGGTCAGGACGCAGCCGTAAGGCTCCAGCCCCATTTCCACCGCATAGGTCGTGCTGGTGCCCAAGGGTATCGCGGCGGCGGCCTGCTGCGCGCGCTCGACGTCCCACAGCCTCAGCTTCCCGTCGAAGGCGACGCTTCCCACCGTTTCTCCACTCCGGTCGAACCTTATGCGATTAATCGAATCGTCGTGCTGGCCGAGCGTGACGATCGGCTCGTCTTCACAAAGCGGGATGAGCACGATCTCGTTGCTTGCGTTGCTGGCCGCGATGACCGGCGCACTCGGCGATACGGCGATCGACTTGGCGTGCGATTTCACGCCCAGGTTGAGATTGACCAGGCGGGCGCCAGTGCAGTCCACATCGCTGAGATCGGCCCCGCCGAGCTTTACTCCATCGAGCCGCGCGCCGCGCAGCGATGCTCCGCGCAGGTCCGCGCCTTCGAGATTGGCGCCCGTGATCGTCAGCCCCGCCAGATCGATCCCCCGCAGGTCGTGTTTCGCCGCATGGAGAAGCGTCAGGGCATTGCCGGCAAGGTGCGCGCCGTCGACCTCCTTCGCCTTGTCCAGCGCATCGATCAGTGCGTCGGCTTCGAGATCGGCGCTCTTCAGAAAATCGAGCGTGCCATCGGATAGCGACGTTTGCGCCCACCCCTTCCATCTGCGCTTGCTGGCATCCTCGATCAGCCTGAGTGCGACGAAATACTCCATGAAAGACCGGTGCGCGAAGGAGAGCCTTCCGGCATTATCGCGCACGAGCAGTGTCTCGCTACGCGCCGCCGCATCGCCGCTGGCATCGATATTGTCCTGAATATCCTGCACGATTTCGGACAGGTCGTCGGCATCTAGGGCCGCCTTCGATTCCGAATAGAGCTCCCAGGCGAGCTCGCTCATCAGTGCAATACGCTCCTCTTCGCCGAGCGGCGAACCCTCCCGCGCCGCGCTCGACAACCAGCGCTTCGCGCACAGTTCGTACAGGCGCAGCAAGGTCAGGTCTTCGCCGTCGCCCATGCCGATCATGATGCCCAGCACCATATCGAGCACGATCGGCCTGCGCACCAGCGTGCCGAGATTCGGGAGCCTGGCGACACGTTCGATATATTTGCGCCCCGCCGCCCCGAACCTGCGCTCGATCTTTTGCTCGATCTGTCGTTCGCTGAAATCGGCGAGGTACAGGATTTCGAAAGACCGCTCTCTGTGGGCCTGCAGCGCGCCGTCCGCTGCGACGCCGCCAAGCTCGTAGAGTTCCTCGAACTCCGAACCAATATTGTCGAAGAAGGCGCGCCGCGATGTTAGGATCGTCTTGCTGCGCGGCAGCGCCAGTTCGGAAATGACCGCCAGCGTGCGCTTCCGCTCGATCTCATGGTCGCGCGCGGAGCCGACTGCATTGGTGCCGGTTTCGTCGAGGCCGTCGAGGATCAGGAGCAGGCGTCCGCTCTCGATCAACGTCGTCAGCAGCGCGGAGGAAAACGTCTCTATCCCGAGAATCTGCTGGATATGGGCGCCCAGCGCGAAGACGTTATTCTCGTCGCGCGGCACGTGCTTGAGCGGCACCAGAACGGGAAAGCGAGCGGGTTTGGCCTGCCGGATCCGGCTCAGGCAATTGAGGGCGACCCGCATGCTGAACCAGCTTTTGCCCGAGCCGAAATCGCCGAGCACAGCCAGCTGACGCTCGTACGGGTTCTCCAGCCAGCGATCCGCATGGGCGACGACATCGGGCTTCTCCGCGATCCCGACCTCGGTCCGCGACTTGTCGAGCACCCGTTCCTGATAGCCGATCTCGACGAAGCGATCGTCGAGCGCGAGCGTATCGGCAAGCGCCTCGAGCTCTTTCCAGTGCGCCTCAATATCGAGAATTTCACACAGAAACTCGCCAATCGTCTGGACCGTCCCGCCGCGAATTTCCGCAAAAGGGCGCAGGGCCGTGGAAATTTCGCTCGCGCTGACGATCCGGAAGCGGGCGAGGCCGCGAGCCTTGGCATCCCCCGCTATCTCTTCAAGTTGCGAATGCGAGGGGTTACGCGAATGGCAGCTGACAAGTTCGCGCCCGTCGCCCCAATCGGCCACGAAGCGCCCTTCCCCTCTATGCGGCTCGATAGTGCCTGGGTTGCGCCGCGTGAGCTCGCAATATTCGTGGACCTCGTCGAATATCTTGCGTTCGGATCTGCCCTCTTTCGCTTTGATCGCTTCGAGTTCGATGATGATGTCGGCGAAGATATTTGCCCAACCCAGCTCGGTTCCGGAAAGGCTGAAACTCTTCGACCCGTAGATGCTCTCCCGTATCTGACCACCCGGAAATACTCTGTCGATGATCTCCTGCTGGGCCGCTTCGGTGGTTGCGGACGAGAAATATACCAATGTCGGAATGCCGAGGCGCTGGGCCTCGCGCCATTCTTCGGCCGTGACCGGGCCCATCGTCTGATCGACGAGCAGGACGAACAGGTCCGATCCCCGCACCTGCTCAAGGCTCGCACGCACCGGACCGTCCGAGCGCGCACCGCTTGTATGATCGCCGTACCGCGCCTTCACCCGTCGCTGGTCGAGAATGGCCTTGAGCCATTCGCGCAGCGGTTGAAGCTCCGGGCTCAGCCGCGAACTGATGAAGACGGATGGGGTGGCCTCAGGCACGGGACGTTCCCTTCCGACGCGCGAGACGACAGGCCCGCCACAACGGCAGTTGCGGCCTCCCTGCGCTAAGGCGAAGGTCAGTCGGCATTGCTATCCGCCCAGACCAGCAAGGCACGACCGGGCAGACTGTCGCTTGGCAGCGGCTCGGCGAAGCGCGCCTCGACGATTGTCGTGGAACGTGCCAGCTCGCCGTTCGGAATGCAGATGAGTGCGCGAGCGGATTCGCATCCTTCGAGCACGGTCAGCTCATCGACCGCCATGATCGCTGCCTTCGCCCGGATGTCCGTCGGACATTGTGCGCAGAGCACGAAGCGCGTGTGGAAAGCACTCCCGCCCTGCAGATCGCGCTCTACCTGCATCATCGCATCGTCATCGATATCGCTGGGAGCGATCGCGCCCCAGCCCGGTCTGGTTTCGTCGCGCACCCGGATGAAAGCTGTCCCGTTGCTGCCGACCTCTTCTGTCTCCACCGAATGTGATTCGATCCAGCGCGCACACTGCTTCAGGCTCATCGCGTGGCTGATCACTCCTGCGAGATCTGCATCGTCGTCCCTGCCCCGGTAGAGCGAAAACCGGATGGGGAGCGCCGTTTCACCCAGCACCTGCAAAGGCCGGTCGAGTGCGATCAGCGCGTCGACCGCTGCCGGGACGGTACCCGCCTGGCTGTTCTCGATCGGGACGACCGCACCATCGACCCCACCGCTCGCCACCGCCGAAATCAATGCGGCAATATCATCCAGCGGCAACAGCGTTTCCGTCGAGCCCAGAATATGCGCCGCGCGTTCGCTGAAGCTGAAGGCCGGGCCCAGGAAAGCGAGAGTCATGCAATAAGGTCCTTGTGTACCCGAAACCTGTTCGGAGCCGGACCTTATCGACCTATCCTTGCGAACCTCAAATTCTAATTCATCGCAATTCGCGACCGGATGCCTATCCATCGGAGCTAATTTGCTCTCGCCACCTGGAGGGGCAGTGTGGCGATAGTAGACCTTCCGCCTTCGCTCACACATAGCCCCGGACGGGTTTCGCAGCCGGCTCTCCCACCAGCAATTCGGTTGGTAAACCGCAGTTATCTGTCAGTTAGCGGGTGCCGATGGCGCAACTCCCCGTAGCAAATCTGCAAAGCACGCCCGCTCGAGAGCATGCGCCCATCTAAATTCGCCATATATCTCAATTATTTAGATAAATGGTGCCAGAAGAGGAGGGGGCGAGGATTCATCGTCCGATTCATCGTTCGGCTTTGCGTTTTGTCCTGTGTTGTCAGGGGTAGCGAGTTCGAGTCCAGAAGAGGCATCACATTCGAACTTCTTTTCCGTTTAATTTCTGATGTTTAGATATTTCGGTCAAGCTGAAAAGCCCGCAAAAGGCCCGCAAAATCCCTCTAATGTATTGGTTCGATGCCTTTTTTAGGACTCGGAATTTCAATTTCAAACTTGACCGCGGAGTAGGTCGTTATCCGCTTTGCGCTCCAATCTCCGCTATTCTACGGGCTGCGCGCTCTGCCCGGAAGCAGTCATCCGTTCGGTTTACTTTAAATCATCGATATTCGTTCCAGCTTCTCTTCTTTTTGGCCGATAGTCTGGGAGGGGAGGATTTGATGTAATTCCCTCAACCTGAATATCTTCGATTTTTTCACTGAGAGGAGCAAGTTCGCGACTAAGCTCGCGAAGGTCCGTTTCACCTTCAACCAAAGAATCTTCGACCGCCGGAATGCCACTCCTTATCTGGGAAAGTTTGTTTTCAGCGTTCTGCACCCCCTCCCTGAATTGGCGAAGGCGTCGTTGCGCGATAGCAGAAGCGCTCCGCCCTGAGATCCGCCGATCTGCATCTCGAAGATTATTTCCCCATCCACCAACCCTTTGCCCTAAGTCTAACAATCTTCCTTTTGTTGAGGCCAATCGTTCGTCCCAACCTTCGGCGTCCGATGCGAGTGCGGCCGTCGTGACTCGAAGCCGGACAAGATCGGAGGTGATCACCCGTTGCTTTTCTGGCTCCAGTCCTTCGTTCAGAGCGCGAATGCTATTTGCCACGGTCTCTACAGTGGCGGTCGCATCCCTCCCCAATAGTCCGGTTTCGTCCGCGGCGGGAATGATCTTTTTTCCTGACTTGTCGGTGTAAATGCCCTGACGACCCCGTCGGCCCTCGAGCACGAGCGCAGCCTCTCCAGTTATCAGATCCGTGCTGATTGTCGCTTCAAGGCCGTGGACTTTCGCCGCAGAAGGATCGAGAGTCAGAACAACGACCACGTTTTCCGGTTCATTTTCCGCCAGACGGACCGATGTTACCTGTCCCACAGGGACTCCCGATAGTGTTACAGTCGATCCCGACTGAAGGCCTTCCACGGAGCGATCAAACTTGATCTGATATGTTTCCTGATTTGGTCTGGGATCGATTAGCCACATCGCGAAAGCGATGGTCGTAAGCATCAGAATGCCAACGATCCACGCCACTAGGGAGAAGTTTGCGTTAGTTTCCATCTAGCACGCCGCCAGCGGTTTGTTCGTCCGGCAGAGGGCCGGTGCAATGAAAGTTCGCGTCCCGCATGCTCCATTCGGTTGTCCGCTATAGAACATGACCGAGGTTCGTCCCCTGGCGCAATCGCCACGAGCGGGGCATCCGGGCGCGTCGAATGTGTTTTGGTTTGAGATCGGCCTAGTCCCAACACGGGCGTGATGCCGCCCCGCCCGTGGCGACCGAATATTGCTATGACTTGCGCAAGCCGCGTCCGGTCACTCAAGCGCGAAGGCGTCATGTCTTCCAGGCCGCTGCTGGAGGATGTGATTTCAAGTCTCCTGGCGATGTCCGTCTGGTTCAGGGCAGGAGCTCTGATGAGCTGCGCCAACACACGCCACTGCGTACGATTGAGGCTCAGCGGCTGTGCTCGGTCATCGAATGCCTTGCGCGCGGCGCGGCTGATCTGGTCCATCATGAAGATCGCTCGATCATCGTGGGTGATGACATTGTCGAGTGCGAGAGTGCCCTCATCTTCTGGCATGAGACATTCCTATCGATCGGAGAAAAATAGTAAAGGACTTTCGCATTTTGTTTTGGCCGCTATATCGCTCGCGCAGCGGCTCAAACGATGGCGAGGAGCGAAATAATCATGGCGGACGAGACAGCAGGGGCTAGCGATGAAGGCGCACGTCCGACGGGGTTGTCCAGTCCGCGGGTCCGGCTGGGTCTGCTGATCGCCGGCATTCTGGTCCTGCTCGCCGGGAGCTACTGGTATTACAATCATCAGACGTACGGCAGATTCCAGCAGTCCACCGACAACGCTTATATTGCCGCCGACAGCGTCATCATCTCCCCCAAAATTGCGGGCTACGTCGAGCGCGTATTAGTGACGGAGAATCAAACGGTCGCGTCGGGCGATGCACTTGTCCAGCTGGACGTGCGAGATTATCGTGCCCAAACGAACCAGGTCGAAGCCCAGATCGCCGCGTCGCTCGCCGGAGCAGATACGGTACGCGCCCAGCAACAAGAGCAGGACGCGGCAATTGCCCAGGCCCGTGCACAGCTCGCAGCAGCATCTGCACAGGCTGGTCTCGCTGCTGAGCAGGTTGTCCGGTACCGCCCCCTTGCCGCTTCGGGAGCGGAGCCGCGCGAGAGGCTCGATCAGCTGGAGGCCCAGGCCAGAGAAGCGCAGGCTCAAGTCGCGGCAGCGCGCGCCGCGCTCACGGCGGCACAGCGCCGACAGAACACGCTTAGCGAGCAGATAGACCAGGCCAATTCGCAAGCCAACGCCGCTCGTGCGCAACTCGAGGCCGCCCGTCTGAACCTGTCATCGACCACGCTCCAGGCCAGTATTTCCGGGCGGGTGGGTGACCTCACGGTCCGACCTGGACAATTTGTCCAGCCTGGCCAACGCCTTATGAGCCTCGTACCGACCGACCGCCTCTACGTGACAGCAAATTTCAAGGAAACGCAGCTCGGACTTGTCCGCCCGGGGCAACCCGTCACCTTGGAAATCGACGCGCTGCCGGACCTCGAGCTATTAGGAAGAGTGGAAAGCATCGCCCCCGGGACCGGGGCAGAATTCTCGATCCTACCTCCGCAAAACGCGACGGGTAATTTCACCAAGATCGTTCAGCGCGTCCCGGTGCGCATATCCATTCAGGCTTCGCCCGAGATCCTGCGTCTGCTGGTGCCGGGCATGTCTGTTGTCGCGAGTGTCGATACGCGCGCCGCTAGAGACCAACTCGATTCGATCCGCAACGCGGCCGGAGACTGACCGATGGCAGGCGCCGCTGCAGCGGTTTCGCCGCCGGTCGAAAAGGCCGATGCTACGGCCTGGATCGCCGTAGCCGCCGGTGCGCTGGGGGCGATGCTGGCAACGCTTGACATCTCGATCGTCAATTCGGCGCTGCCGACGATCCAGGGGGAAATCGGCGCGACCGGAACCGAAGGCACCTGGATCGCGACAGCCTTCCTTGTTGCCGAGATCATCATCATCCCTCTGAGCGCGTGGCTGGAAAGACTGCTCGGCCTTCGCACGCTGCTCATCGTCGCGGTTTCTGCCTTCACGGCCTTTTCGGTGTTGTGCGGCATTGCCACCGATCTGACGACGATGATCATCGGTCGCACCGGTCAAGGGTTCATGGGCGGCGCGCTTATTCCAACCGCTATGACCATCGTCGCAAAGCGACTGCCTCCATCGCAACAGCCGATCGGCATGGCGCTCTTCGGAATGACCGTGGTTCTTGGGCCGGTAATGGGCCCGTTGGTGGGGGGCTGGCTTACCGAGAACCTGAGCTGGCACTACGCCTTCTTCGTCAACGTGCCCGTCTGCGCGTTGCTCCTTGCTTTACTATTCATCGGGCTACCCCATGAAAAGCCCGACTGGGTTTACCTGCGCGAGGCTGATTGGGCGGGAATAGCTGGTATGATCCTTGGGTTGGGTGGGCTGACCATCGTTCTGGAAGAAGGCCACCGCGAGGAGTGGTTCGATTCCACGCTGATCGTCCAGCTCACACTGATGACGGTCGTGGGTTTTGCACTTCTGACCTACGGACAGCTTTACGCGCGCAAACCCGTGCTCAAATTGCGCCTGATGCTCAGCAGGCAGTTTGCCAGCGTCGTGGTGATGGCACTGGCGCTTGGCATGGTCATGTATGGCTCGACCTACGTGATCCCGCAATTTCTCGCGATAATTTCCGATTATAATGCCTTGCAGACCGGACTTGTGATCTTCTGGATGGGCGTTCCGGCTTTCCTGTTGATGCCCGTTCTCCCGTTCATGATCCGCAGGATTCACATCCGCATTGCGGTCGGCGCGGGCATGTTCATCATGGCGCTAAGCTGTTTCGTCAGCATAAATCTGACAGCGGAATCGGGAGGTGGAGTGTTCACCGAAAGCCAGTTCCTGCGTGGCATCGGCATGATCCTCACGATGATGTTCCTCAACCAGGCGACGGTAGCTTCGGTTGCCAAGGAGGATGCCGGCGATGCTTCGGGCATCTTCAACGCGGCGCGAAACCTCGGGGGCTCGTTCGCGCTCGCGGGGCTTGCCTCGTTCCAGGATCAGCGCCAGTGGCATCATAGTCGACGCATGGAAGAAACCCTCAACGCTAACAGCCCCCGGCTACAGGAATACCTGGACGGCATGACGGCGTCGCTGGGCAGCCCACAGGCCGCGCTGGAGATGCTTTCCGGCATCATTCAGCGCGATGCGTTCGTGATGACCTACAACGATGTCTTTTTCGCCATGGGCGCGATTACCCTGGTCACGGTGCCGCTGGTACTGTTCCTCAAGCCTCTCCCGAAGAACTTATCCCTTTCGATGCACTGAGAACTCTATGCGCAAGACCCTAACCCTCCTCGCTCCCATGGCGCTCCTCGCGGGTTGCATGTCCGGTCCCGACTATGCCGGTCCCCCGCAACTTGCGACCGCCGCAGGCAATGCGTTCGTACGCGCCGGCCCCGAAATCGATCCGTTTGCGCCGATTGCCGGCGACTGGTGGACGCTGCTCGGCGATCCGGTTCTCAATGAACTGGAGGCGCGCGCGCTGGTCGGCAATCCGGGCGTGGCCGCGGCGCGCGCTCGCATCGAACAGGCAAGGGCTTCTGTCCGCCAGGAGCGCGCCAACCGGCTACCCGCCGTGGCTGCGCAGGCGACTGCGGTCCAGGCGAATATCCCAGGGCTAGATATCGGCAGTGGCCCGCCCCCGGGATCGCCCGGCGCTCCTGCAGACACCGAAGAGCAGGACAGCCTCAGCGTCTACAACGTCGGGCTCAATGCAAACTGGGAGATCGATTTCGCTGGGGGGCAGGCACGGCGTGTCGAGGCCATTAACGCTCAGGCTGCGGCCTCGGTGGCGAACGCCGAGGATGCGAAAGTCCAGCTCGCCGCCGAAATCGCGCGGGCGTATGTGAGCCTGCGAGAAGCGCAAGGGCGGCTCGAGCTTGTCCAGCGAGAGCGCGACTTGCAGCAGCAAATTCTCGAACTGACCTATCAGCGCTATACACAGGGCGCTCTCGCGCTGTTCCCGGTCGGTAACGCGAACGCCGAGCTCGAACTGCTCAAGTCGCAGATCGCGGAAGCTCAAGCGGACATCGATGTATTCAAAGACACGCTCGCGGTGCTGACGGGCGAAGCGCCCGGCGCACTCGACGGGCTCCTGGCGGCTCAGGCCGAAATTCCGCTTCCCCCCGAACGGGTCGCGGTGGGCGATCCCGCAGCGCTAATAGCGCGGCGGCCGGATGTTCGAGCCGCCGAACGCATGCTGGCCGCGGCGAATGCGCGCATTGGCGTGGCAGAGGCTGCTCGCTTCCCCAAGATTTCCTTCATGGGGATTCTCGGTTTGGGCGGATCGGAGCCCGACGACATCCTGGACCCGGGCAACTTATCGGCAATCGCTTTGCCGCGGCTGCAGTGGAACCTGCTTGATTTCGGCCGCACGGCAGCATCGATCGATCAGGCCGAGAGTGCGCGCGACGAGGCCGAAGCGCGCTATCTTGAAGTGGTCCTGGGCGCACTACGCGACGCCGAACAATCGCTTGCTCGGTTCGGGCAACAAAGAGCCAACGTAGCCGCGCTGGCGCAGATCAGTCGGCAGGCCGACACGGCTGCGGAGCTTAACGAGCAACGCCGCGCCGCGGGGGTAATCTCGCAAGGCGAACTCAACACTTCGATCCGCAAGCGCGAACAGGCCAGAGCAAATCTCGATCGGGCGATCGCCGCCATGACAAATGGCTGGATCGCGATCCAGAAGTCGCTTGGGTTGGGATGGGTCGAATTGTCTCGCGACAATCGCACGTCGGTTGAGCCAGCTCCGGTCGATCGAAAATCAGTTATGAAACCTGAACAGAGTTAGGATAAGTTTTCTCAGAAGTCTGCCCCGCAGCCCCTTCCAACTTTTCCTAACGCGTCAGCACCTCGTGCACTACGACCCAATCTTGGATCATAGGGGTCAGCATGTTTCCGCCTTTCGCAGAGTGCGTTTGCCAGTATCACCATCGGATATCCCGATTGCACTATTCGGTGACTCTTCATTGTCGTTTCTATGTAAGGCCTTAAGCTTTCCGCGAGCATCTCGTAGCGACATCAACGAGCGATCGTACAGGCATTTCGAGTGCAGCTCGCATTTGGCCGGTTCGATGACCGCCTCGTCGGTAGGCTTACGAGGCGGTCATCGAGCATTACGCCGCTCTGGAAAAGCTATAAAGTCATGGGTCGAAATACGAACTAGCTGGCACTGTCCGTTCGGGTCGTTGGGAGGACCACCGATCTCCCCGCCAACACGATCTGGACCTGTTAGAAACTGAACCCCAAAGCAACACCATATCTACGAGGATCCAAAGTGTAGATATTGGTAAAATTCCCCGAGGATGCGTCGGTCAAGTACAATCCTGTCACCGAGCTGCTGTCGAAAATGTTCTGAACAAATCCGCGCACGAACCAACGCTCATCCGCACTGTTCAACTGCACGATCGCGTTGGCTTGCACGAATGGCTCGATCCGGTTGACCCTGCCGTTAAAGATATTGCCGTATTGCTCACCAGTCAGCGCTACGTCCACGCGAGGAACCAGAGTCATGCCATTGTCGAAAGTGGCGGTGTACTGCACACCCATCGAAACCTTCATTTCGGGGGCCTGCGGCAACTTGTTCCCTTTTATGTTGACCTCTACGCCAGGGCTTAATACCGCAAGGCCGCTGCCCGCCGGAACGGCTCCGGCCAAGACATCGCAAATGCTGAATGCGCCGCTTGACGCAAGATTGCCGTCATTAGGAAATTCTTCGGGACCACGAAGACCCAGAGCTGCGTTCACTCCGGCCACGAATGCGTCGGCCGCGCCGGGGGCTGGCCCGGTTACGGCACAATTAGCACCGTTGCTAATATCCTTGATGATGACGGCATCAGGATCGCCGCCACCCGGGTCGCGCGGATTGGAGAAGAACTGGTCGCCGGCAACTTCCGCGTTGAGATAACTGAACGTCAAGTTGACAAGCCAATCGGGATCGGGCCGGATAACGGACTCTAGTTCCACACCCCAGATATCGGCATCGATAGTATCATTAACTGAGGTACGGGCGACGATGCGGCTAAGCTGCAACCCGCTATACTTATAGTAGAATGCAGTAGCGTTTAATTGCAGTGCGCCATTCGCAAAGGTATTTTTCGATCCGATTTCAAATGCGTCGATGGTTTCTGATCCGAAGCTTTCAGCCACATCGAAAACGGGCGAAAGGGGCGGGTTGATACCCCCGGATTTATAGCCCCTGGCATAAGATGCGTAAATCGAATTGTCAGGCGTAACTTCGTAGTCGAGCACCGCACGCCCGGTTATTTCATCGAAACCTACTTCTCTAAATTGCGTTAGCTGCTCACCTGGCGTACCAGGATCGGCATCAAAAAGACCAGAGGGACCGGTTAAGGGAGTGATCGGGCTGTCGAACGGCTCCCCGTCATTCGCGTAAGGATTGAGGAAGCTAATCAAGGTCGTGCGCGCAGTCACGTCTTTCTTGTCGTCGTTATACCGCAAACCTCCGGTGAAGGTCAGACGCTCGGTCAGGTCGACGTAGATCTCCCCGAACACACCGAAGCTCTCAAGATTAGCCTCGAGAGAATTGTTGCGGTACATGGATGTTGCGAAGTAGGATGGCGGTGCACCGCCTGCCAAAGTACCAAACGATCCCAGAATGGCACTGGCGTAGTCAAGCGCGAATGAGTTTACATAGTAACTGTTGTCGGTAGTCTTGGACTTTGCATAGATCCCTCCGAGCAGGAAATTGAATGCTCCGTCGAAATCACTGGAAAGGAGGATTTCGCCGCTCCAGGATTCGCGTTGCTCTGAAGACCTGTCGAAGGATAGCGGCGTTTCGCCGCACAATACATTACCTTCGAACGCGCCCCTGTTCCCATCATCGTTATCGGAGGTGCACAATACGCCCCCTGGGCCATTGGGGATGAGAGCCTCCACAATCGGGGTAAAATACGCCGACGAACCTGGCACGAACGCCGGTGCAGGTGCGGGGAGGCCGGTAGGCAAACCGTTGGCCGCGAAGCCGGACAACACGTTCAAGGCCGTAGCAAAGCCGGTACGATCCTGAATGCCCAGAAAGTAGTCCTGCCGGGAATCGACTTCGGTGTCCTGATAAAGACCGGTTGCAGTCAGTGTCATAGCTCCGATGCGCTGCTCGAGACGGGCCTGTAGCTGCACTTCATCGGCAAAATAGAATGGAGTATACGCCGTGTTTACCGTGCGCACATCGTCGGGCTTATCGAATCCTGCAAATGCGTCGGGGCCGTACAGGCTTCCCAATCCCAGTACTGAGGGAATTCCCTGAATAGCGAAGAACTCTTGCGAACTGAGCGTTGCGCCGACTGTGGAATTGGCATTGGTGATGTCAAAGTCGCGGCGATTGTTCAGACAACCCAGCACGCCGAGCGGGTCACGCTGGCAGGCCTGCTTTTGATTACGTAAACGGGTGTCATCTTCCCTGAAATAATATGCCATGAAGTCGAGAGTGGTATCGGCACCGGGTTCAAAACGAAGAGAACCACGAACAGCGTACATGTCTCGGTCGTCGACATCCGAATTGTCGAAAAGGTTTGTGGTGTAACCGTCGCGATTCAGAAAGAATCCGGCTACCCGAACGCCGATAGAATCGCCGATCGGGACATTGACCATCCCTTCGGCCTTGATGCTGTTGTAATTCCCATACTCGAACTCTCCGGCCGCGCCGAAAGAACCGAGGTCAGGCTTGGCTGTCACAAGGTTGACAACACCCGAGGTAGCGTTGCGGCCGAAGAGGGTGCCCTGCGGCCCCCGTAGGACCTCAATTCGCTCAAGGTCAAAATATTCTGTTTCGAACAGCCGGGTACCAAAAAGAGGGGAACCATTGATATGGATAGCCGTCGCTGCGTCACACGTCACACCAACACAAAGATCGCCGATACCACGGATGGTGAAGGACGACCCGGTGAAGTTGCCCTTCGAAAATGAGACGTTCGGGAGCGTCAATTGAAGGTCAGCAGCGTTTTCGATCTGCTGGCTTTCGAGAGCCGTAGCATCGAAGGCACTGACCGCGATCGGCACCTCTTGCAGACTTTGAGATTGGCGTTGGGCCGTAACGATGATTACGGATCCTTGGGGTTCCGCCTCATCAGTTGTGGGATCCTGCGCTAAAGCCATCTGCGGCCAAGCCAAGATGGCCGAAGTGGCGAGCACCATCGCTCTCAGTGTCATATAGCATCCCTTCCCATCTCTTCAGTGCGACGATAATTGGCTCCGCCGCTTACTGCAAAATGGGGCGACCTCGAGGGTCGCACCTTAGTCTGTGGAGAGGAGAGGGAGAGAATTAGCCCAATCCCCGTCCATGGGCATATACATCCGCGTGATATTAGTAAAGCGCCTTATCTTTTGACCCCATGGGCCACGATCCAGATCGCACGCGGAGTGAACGTTTGCTAAAGATCAGCAATGGTTGGCGCGCTAAGCGAGTTGCTCCCGATAAAGCTTTTGCCCCAGCTGGCATCGAGACCAACGAAGCGTTCGCCGTGCCGACGGCGACAATAGTTCGGATATAGTACAAGATGAATATGGACGCCCTTTGCCCCCATCTCGCTGGCCTCTGACCAGGAACCAGCCTCTTAGTATGGGGGATCTCAGAGGCTCCAAAAGGCCAGTACCGCCCGAAGCGCAGCGACGAACGCGAGCGGCTGATCCAGCATGAGATGATGGCGTGCATCGGGCACTGCAACAATTGGTATCTTTCCCCCTCCCAGTTCCCGGATATAGCGGGCGGAATCGCGATCAAAGAGCTGACTTTTCTCGCCGTACACAATCGCTTTGCGCCCGGGCGCATCGACCAGCCTCTGGCCTACTGTCAGCCATTCGTCGGGCTTGTTGCTGCGCCGGAACACTTCGGGAGAAAACTTCCATGTCCACTCCTCGCCATCGCGGCGGAGAGAGTGATAGGCCATGTAATCCATCAGGAACGGCTCACCAACTGCCTGCGGCGGCGACAGGATATACCTCTCGCGCGCCGCTTCGTAGGTCGGGTAGCGTCGCACCGGTTTGTCAGGATTACCCGACCCGGGGCTCGATCTGCCCATGGTCCAGTATTTCTCCAGCTTTTCGGGCCGCATCACCATGAGATCGCAGACAATAACGCCGGCGAAGGCATCCGGCGATTGGGAAACGGCGGTCAGCGCTGCACCCGAGCCGAAACTATGGGCGATGATCGTCGGTCTGCTTCCATCCGCAAACAAATCGAGCGCTTCGCTGATCTCGACAAATTCCTTTCCCCGCGCAGCTATATCGGCCACGCCGCGCATCTCGCTATCGCCCATACCGGCCAGATCGAACGCCACCACGTCGTAGTCTTCGGCAAGGTACGGTGCGATGAAGGCAAAGCAGCGGGCATGGGCGAGAAAACCGTGAGTCATGAGCAATTTGGGCCGGTCACGCCTGCCCCAGCGAAGATAATGCACCCGCGCGCCACCAACCTCTACGAAGCCTTCCTCACGGGGCACGCTCAGCGCCCAGGCGAACCATTCGGGTATATCCGCCCCGTCGCCGGCCCATACGGGATCAATATCTGTTGACCCGTCGTGGATTGGTTTCATTTCATTCATTTCGGCGCAGTCTCCATACCGGATAGTGTATTCCTGATAAAACCACGATAATCGTGCCGTGCGACATCGTGGCATAGATCGGCGTAACCAGATACGCTGGGGAAATTGATCAGTTGTCGGGGTTTGCCGGGAATATTGGCGCCCATGTACCACGATTCAGCCTTGGGGAAGAGCGTCATCGACCCTACTTGGGCGACCATATCGGTCCAGCTTCGCTCGGCCAGCGCATCGGCTTCGAAAAGGCCGATCCTGTTATCGCGCAGCCAGATCCGGAAATCGCAGATCCAGTCACCCTGGATTTCGGCGCTTGTCGGACCGTTGGAAAAGCCTGAAGGGCTGAGCGGGCCGTAGGCGAACAGCATGTTCGGAAATTGGGCGACGGCCATGCCCAGATAGGCTTTGATCTCACTCTTCCATGCTTCTGCCAGCGCCAGCCGACCGCGGCCGGTGATGTTCATGTCGATGAGCCCGCCACGACCGGCATCGAAGCCGGTCGCGAAGACAATGAGATCGCACGGGATCATGCCAGTGGCTGTTTCTATCCCGGCCTCGGTGACGCGAGTGATCGCGGTGTCGTTCAGATCGACCAGCGTAACATTGTCTTGTGCGAAGATCTCGTAATAATTCTGTTCGAGCGATGGTCGCTTGGTCCCGAAGGGATGTGGCGGCTCATCGGGAGCGAGCTTCTCGGCAATGGTCGGGTCGCAGATCCGCTCGCGCACCTTGTCACACCAGAACTCGTAGGCGTGGCGATTGGCGTCCTCGTTCGTCAGTATGTCAGCGAAATTATGATACCAGAAGCGCAACCCTCCTCGCTGCCACAAATCCTCGAAATGCGTAGTCCGCTCTTCCTCGGTCACAGCCAGGGCCGAGATGTCCAGCGATTGGCATTCGAAACCGCCACTTGTCGTAAGCCTTTTGTGGAAGACAGCGGGATATTCGGATTTTTCGCGAAGCTGACGATCAGCGTCCAGTTTTTCCTGCCGCATGGGAAGGGCGAGAATCGGGGTTCGCTGAAAAAGCGTCAGCTGCTCCGCGCAGCTTGCCGCCTCCTGCGCCACCTGTACGCCGCTGGCACCCGTGCCGATCAGGGCGATCCGGCGGCCGGAAAGGTCGATGCCTTCCTGCGGCCAGCGGGCGGTATGGCACCATTCGCCTTCGAAATCGCTAAGGCCCAGGATATCGGGAATGTAGGGTTTCGAGGCGAACCCCAGGGCCGGCAAGAGGAAACGCGCGCTTACTTTTCCGCCATCGTCGAGCTTCAATCGCCAGCAGGCGGTGTCTTCATCGAACGGCGCGCTTTCGACCCGTGTTTTCATTCGCATTGCCGGCCAGAGGTCGAGCGTATCGCAGACGTGGAGGAAATAGGCGCGCAGTTCTTCCCAGCCTGGAAATCGTTCGCTCCACGTCCAGCTTTTCCATACTTCCGCAATGGAAAATTCGTAAAGTGGAACCTGGGAATCGACCCGTGCTCCCGGATAGCGGTTCCAGTACCAGATTCCGCCCGGCTGCTCCGCTGCGTCTACCAGCAGAACATCGAACCCCGCCTGACGCAGCTTGTAAAGCAGGTATATTCCGCTGAACCCGGCCCCGACGATTACGACATCATAGTCAGGAGGGGGCGAATGGCTCACGAGGCCCCGGCACCCGCTTTCGCGATGTCTTTAGCCGTAGTATAATCCGCCTTGCCGTTTGACGCGCGCAAGGCGGTTTGCGTTGGGCAAATCGCCTTGGGCGTTTTGTAACCTGCCAGTTGCTGGCGCACGTGATCCTTGATCGCTTGCGCGTCGAAGTCCGCATCCTGGGTCAAATGCACCACAGCGGTCACCGCTTCGCCCCATTTTTCGTCAGGCACCCCGACGACAAGCGCGTCGGCAATGGCGGGATGGGTTTTGAGCACTTCCTCCACCTCCTCGGGGTAAACCTTTTCACCTGCGGTGTTGATGCAGACGCTGCCGCGGCCCAGCAAGGTCAGGCTTCCATCGGATTCCACCCGGCACCAGTCGCCCGGGATGGAGTAACGCACGCCATCGATCGTCCTGAAAGTCTTGGCCGACTTTTCCGGGTCCTTGTAGTATCCTGTGGGGATTGCGCCCTTGCGGGCAATAAAGCCGGGCACGCCGCTCCCCGCCTCGACCTTCCGGTCGTTCTCGTCGAATACGTCGCAAAATTCCCCGATCCCGAATTTCGCGGTGTTGGTGCCGCCCTGTGCGGTCGTCACCGACAAGCCGTAGCCCAGCCCTTCCGAAGCGCCAAAACTGTCCATGAGGATGACCTGGGGGATATGTTTGCACAGGCCCGCCTTTACCTGTTTACTCCACATGACGCCGGACGAGATGATCGAAATCAGGCTGCTCGTGTCCCAGCGCTTCGGGTGGGCGTCCAGCGCCTGCAGCATGGGTTTGGCAAAAGCGTCACCGACAATGGCGATGCTCTGCACCTTGTGCTGGTCCACCGCATCCCACAATTCTTCCGCGTCGAAGGATGGATCGGACAGCGTGACGATGGCCCCGCCCGACATGAGCGTGCCAATAGCAGTAATGAACCCGGTTCCATGCATCAGCGGGCACGCCGGCAAAGTGATGCGCGCAAGCTCGCCCTGCTTCACCAGGGCCACCATTTCCTCCATGGTCTGGGGAACCGGACCCAGCAGCTTTTGCGCGTCGAGCTGAGCCTTGCGCATATCATCGTGTCGCCACATCACGCCCTTGGGCATGCCGGTGGTACCGCCTGTATATATGAACAGCAGGTCATCGGGAGAACGCTCGATATCGAGAGGCGCGCCGTTACCTTCTACAAGTTTTTCGTAAGGAAGCGCGAAGGAAGCGATCTGCGAAGCATCGCCGATTTCTACAAATGTATGAACCTTGGTCAACCGTTCCTTCAGTTCAAGAATGCAGTCGCGGAACTCGGAACTGTAAACAATTACCTCGCTATCGGAATCGTCGAAGATGTAGAAAACCTCCTCGGGACGGTAACGATAATTGATGTTCACGTGCGTGAGGCGGCCCTTGAAGCACGCGGCCATCAATTCCCCGTATTCGGAACGGTTGCGCATGTAGAAGGCTATCTTCGCCCCGTCGCCTGCACCTTGCGCGCGCAGATTGCGCGCCAAATTGTTCGAACGCTTCGACATTTCGGGCCAGCTAATGATCCGGTCGCCGTGAATCAGCGCCGGAGCATCTTCCGGGACCGCAGGTTCGATTGCATCAAGGATGTCGCCAAGGTTCCAGTCGATCACGTATTAATTCCTCTCTCCTTGGTGGCCACGATTTTGTCGGTAGCGTGCGCCTAATTCATCGTCTCATGCGACCTGCGTCCACCCCTGCAAGGCCGCTGCTTCGGCCCGGACCGCTTCGGGACTTCCCAGAACCTGGCGGTCGAAACCGATTCGCTTGAACCAGAAATGCAGACCTAGGAGATCGGTAAAACCCATCCCCCCATGCACCTCGGTTGAGGTTCGGGCGACAAAACGGTGGACTTCGCCCGTATGTGATTTGGCATGGCATGCCACCAGCGAAGCCTCGTCGGGCGTCGCATCGAACGCATGGGCGGCATACCAGACCAGCGAACGGCATGGTTCATGGCGGGCAGCCATTTCCGCGCACATATGCTTGACCGCCTGGAAGCTGCCGATCACTCGTCCGAACTGTTCGCGCTGCCCGGCATAGTCGACCGCTTTTTCGATCATAGCCTGGCCCGCACCGAGGCTATCGGCGGCCAGGAGCACCCGGCCGGCGTCCCGCAGGCGCCTGACTGTGGCCCCACCATCGTCCGCGAGAGCCTCGCCCGCTACGCCAGAAAACCGCAGCTCCCCTACGCTCCGGGTGCGGTCGATCGTTTTGAGAGCAACCTTCTCCAGACCCGCAGCATCGCCAGCTACGAAGTGCATACGACCGGCGGTATCGGCTACCAGAAACGCGTCGGCTTCCAGGAAGTCGAGCGCGAACAAAGCCGTTCCGTCGAGCTTTGCGCCGTCGAAGTCCACGCCTGCCCGGTCCCGGATCTCCACCGTTTCCGCGATCGCGACGGCGATTTGCGCCTCGCCCTTCGCTATCCTCGGCAGCCAGTGCGCCTTCAACTCCTCGCTACCGCCCTGTGCCAGCGCAAGGGGTGCCAGTACATGGGCACCGATAAAAGGCACCGGCGCGACGGCATAGCCGAGCTGCTCGGCCACAGCGGCGGCATCGAGCATTGTCATCCCGAGCCCGTCATGTTGCTCGGGAACCATCATTCCCCAAATGCCGATTTCGCCCAGCGCCGAACGCACGTTGTCGCTGAAGGGAACCGAGCCCTCCGCGCATTCGCGCACATGATCGAGCGGACAAGTATCAGCAAGAGTGCGGCTGATCGCGTCGCAGAGCATCTCTTGGTCTTGCGAAAGTCCGAAATCCATCAGGCGGCTCCCTTATTCTGCCCGCTTGCAACGGCCGTCGCCTGTTCGACGGCGGGAGGCGTTGCGAACTTGGGTTCGCGCGGCATTTCCAGCCCGCGTTCGGCGATGATGTTCTTCTGGATCTGGGCGGTGCCTCCACCGATGATCAGACCAAGCTGGAACATGTAGTTCCACTGCCAGGCACCGTCTTCGCGCTCGCGCTCGCTTCCGTGATAGAGTATGCCCATCTCGCCCATTGCGTCGATCGCGAGCGCGGAAATCTGATGGGCGAGCTCACAGCTCTGCAGCTTCACGACAAGTTTCGCCATGCCGCCGGCATCCCCCCTAAGGCTGTTCGACAGGATGCGCATGCCGTTGAATTTCATCGCCGCGACTTCGGCTTGCAATGCAACCAGCCGGTCACGCAGAACGGCGTTGTCCATTGCGCAACCCTGGCCGATGCGTTCTTTTTGCATCAGCCTGACCAGCGCCTGGAGCCGGTTTTCCAGTGCATCGGGGTCGCCCAGCATGCCACGTTCATGGCCCAGTGTGGCATTGGCCACGTACCACCCCTGCCCGCGCTGCCCGACGATCTGATCCAGGGGAACCCGCACGTCGGTAAAGAACGTTTCATTGAACTCGGCATGACCGGTCATGGTCTTGAGTGGTCGGACCTCGATCCCTGGTGTGTCCATCGAGAAGATCAAGTAGGAGATGCCGCCGTGCTTGGGCGCGTCCGGTTCGGTCCGAACAAGGCAAAAGATCATGTCCGCCTGCTTGGCCGTGCTGGTCCAGATCTTCTGTCCGTTGATGACAAAGTCGCCATTTTCGACGCGGGCGCTGGTCTTGAGCGCGGCGAGGTCCGATCCCGCTCCAGGTTCCGAATATCCCTGACACCAGACTATCTCGCCATTTAGGGTCGGCTCGATCCATTGCCGTTTCTGGGCTTCGGTTCCGAGTTCCAGCAGCGTGGGAACGAGCATGGAAATGCCCTGGTTCGCAAGGCCTGCGGGGATGCCAGCGCGCGAAAATTCCTCGGCAATGATCCGCGATTTCAGGATGTCCGGCTCGGCTCCGTATCCGCCGTATTCCTTGGGAATCGTACGCGCCGTGTAACCATGCAGGATCAACAGCTTTTGCCATTCGACGGCTTCGGGGGAAGGGCGCGCGGCACGGCCTTGGCCATCGGGTGCGCGGTGACCGTGGGTTTGCAGGAACTGGCGCACTTCCTCGCGAAACGCGTCATACTGGGGTCCGTAGTCGAGATCCATCTTGGTCTATCCTTCTGCGCGCGCGATCGCGACGGGTCGGAATACTGGCAGGCGAAAATCTTCGGAGATCGGCTCGAAATCCAGCGTGACCGGCAGATCGAGCTCAAGCTCGTCGAGCGCGCAATCGACCAGCCGGGTTGCCATGCGCACTCCCTCCTCCAGTTCCACCACCGCAGCGATGAAGGGAATCTCGCCGGCGAAGGCGGGATGCAGTGCCTGATGGGTCACCGTCCAGGAAAACAGCGTGCCATTGCCGGTGCTACGCTCCCACGACCATTCAGGAGAACCGCATCGGGCGCACATATAGCGCGGCAAATGCCGAAAACTGCCGCATCCTTCGCACTGCTGGAAGTAAAGGTTGCCGTCCTGACACCGGTTCCAGAATTCCTGCTCCACCGGATCCTGCGGGCGCGGCTTTGGCTTGGCTGGTGCGGCCTGCGCCGAGGGGCGCATCTTGGGCGGCAGATCTTTCTCGTCGCTCACGCAAACCTCCTCAAAATCGCTATACTGCCGTCACCCAGATCGCCCCAGCCGGTCACCAGGCCGGTCTGGGCGCCTTCGACCTGCCGCTCCCCACAATCGTGGCGCAACTGACGCACCGCCTCGACGACATGGTTCAGTCCCCAAACATGGGCCTCGCTCAGCAGGCCGCCATGGGTGTTGACGGGATAGCGCCCGCCCAGCTCGATCTGGCCATTCGCGACGAACTCTGCCTGTCCACCTGGTTCGCAATAGCCCAGGGCCTCCAGCTGAAGGAGAACCACGTAGGTGAAGCAGTCGTAGATCTGCAGAAAATCCATGTCTTCGCGATCGACCCCCGCCATTTCGAACGCGCGCGGCGCGGCGTAGCTCAGGCCGATCTTGAAGGGGTCGGGACGCGAAGGGATATCGTCGGCGGGGTAAGGATGCCCTTCAGCCGCACCGGCGATGCTCACGGGAACATGCGGCATGTCCCTGGCGCGGTCTATTCGCGAAACCACGACTGCGCATGCCCCGTCAGTCTCCAGACAGCAATCGTAGAGGCGAAAGGGTTCGGATATCCAGCGCGCGGAATGGTAGGTTTCGGCATCCAGTTCCCGGCCATAAGTGAAGGCCTGCGGATTCATCTGCGCATGGCGACGGCACGCCAGTGCAACGGCCGCCATCGCTTCCGGGCCGATATCGTAAATTCGGGAGTGCCGGGTGGCGAGCCAGGCATACATCTGCACCGGCAGGAACACGCCATACGGAATGTAATAGCCTTGGATCGTATTCGTCAGGGTGTTCATGTTCATCGGCCGCGTCGGCGGTGCGCCAGGCTTGGGCCGCAAGGCGGAATAACCGTTCCACCCGAGCGTCACCAGCACATGGTCGCATAAGCCGCTGGCAATTGCCATCGCGGCGTTCTGGAGTGCCGTGGTAGGGCTCGCCCCGCCCATGTGGACCGTAGAGGCATAGCGCAGAACTTCGATACCGAGGTTAGCCGCCATCTCTTCCGAGGTGGTGTAGATCGGCGGAGGAACCATGCCGTCGATATCCGACGGCTTCAGCCCTGCATCTGCTATGGCTTTGCGCGATGCTTCCAGCATCATGTCGACCGCGGTTTTCTCGGTGCCTTTCACGAAAGCGGTTTCGCCCACTCCGGTGATGGCCGATTTGTCGCTTAAGCTCATGCCTGCCTGACCGCCTGGTAATCGCGTTCGAGCTGTTCGGAAAGAGCGCGCACCCTCTGATAGGTCTCCGGCGGACGCAGTCGCAACTCGCGGCGGACATCCTCCAACGGACGATCGAGATTTTCTTCCCAGTAGAAGGTGGTCAGATCGGCTGCAGCCCGGCCCCGGCGCCACGCTTCAAATGCAGCGCGCGCCACTGGCAACTGGGCAGCTTCCAGTTTCATCTTGGGAATGCCGACGCCCAAGATGAAAGCGATCCCGTGATTATAGAATTGCGCGTTTCCGAAGGACAGCACGCACAATTCGCCCAGTGCGTCCCTGCCGTATCCGGCGACGTCATGAAACAGGTCATGCGAATCGCGAAGGCGCCGACGATAGAGGGAAACATCGGGGTCGCCGAGGTCCTCCAGACCTCCGGCCTCGCTGGCTTCCGCCAGACCTTCTGCTGTCAGACCCTCCCCGTAAACAAAATCGAGGTAGGCTCGGCCAAGCGTGCCAGACGCACAGGTCGCAAGGCGTTTGCGATCGCACAAGGTTTCAAGTAGGTCGGCCCGGTCGGAAGCGATACGCCGCCCATCGCTCGACTTCATGAAGCGATTGAAATTCCGATAATAGGAATTGCCCGACAATGCCTTGACGATACGGAACACCTGCGCCGTATCCTCCTTGTCGGCAATCAACTGCCTCATTGCCCCAGCGCTCTGAGAGGCTCTACGGGGCGGCGCAATTCATGACCTTTGGCGTAAGCCATCTTCTTGCCTCCTGCGCTTCACTTGTAGATACCAGCGGACGCCAACGCCTTCTCGGCTCCATCGACCAGGTCGCGCATCACTTCGGCGGCAGGCCGGATCGAATCGATCAGGCCGATGCCTTGCCCCGCGAAGCCGGGGATGACATCCTTGCGCTCTGCCTTGATCCCGGAGGCCATGACCGGGCCGGAGATCATCGACTGATAGGGCATCGGCAGAGGCTCCTTTCCGGCCTGCACCCAGGCGTCGGCCCATTTGTTACGGATCATGCGCGCCGGTTTGCCGGTAAGCGATCGACTAACGACCGTATCGGCATCGCCGCTTTCGGTGATCGCCTCTTTCTGGAAGCGCTCGATGCCCGCTTCCTCGGTCGCGAGAAATGCCGTGCCGACCCACGCGCCCTCTGCCCCCAGCATCATCGCAGCGGCAACACCCCGGCCATCCGAGATACCGCCGGCCCCAAGGACAGGAACACGATCGCCAACGGCGTCGACCACCTGGGGAATCAAGGAAATAGTCCCGATCGGCGAGTTGTGACCTCCGCCATCGTGCCCTTGCGCGACGATCATGTCGATGCCCGACCCGACGACCTGTTCGGCGTGCTTGACCTTGCCGATCACCGCCATGACCTTGGTGCCATTGGCATGGAGCCGATCCATCCACGGTTCAGGATTGCCAAGGCCGGCAGCATAAACCGGCACCTTTTCCTCGATCACCACTTCCATCTGCGCCTCAAAGAATTCCTTCGAGAACAACTGCGGGCCGCCCTTGCCCATTTCAGGCGCGCCCGCCGCCCGCATGGCGGCGGCAGCATCGACCTCCGGAAGCTCTTCACGATCCATGAAGTCGCGCGCGAACTGCTGATATTCACCCATCAGATCCATGGGATTTTGGGGTGCAGCACCGCTTTGAGGGGCAGAGCCGCGCCTGACCGACGCGGGGAGCAGCGTATCGACACCGAAAGGTTTGTCGGTCAATTCCCGGGTCTGGCGAATCCAGTCACGCAACTGATCGGGCGAACACGCCGCGGCACCCAGGACCCCGAGCCCGCCGGCATTCGAAACCGCAGCCGCCAGCGCCGGAACGCTCGCTCCGCCCATCCCGGCAAGCAGGATCGGGTACCGGATCCCCAGCATTTCGCATATTCGGCTCTTCAACGCCATTCTTCCTCTCCAGCCACTTGCCTAAACGCACACTCAAACTATTGAAAATTCTACAGCTGCCCCCACCGCACCCGCTGCGAGACCAGCTCGGGGCTGCGCTCCGAAAGATAGACGGCAGAGCCGGCCACCAACCGGCTCATTGCTTGACGGGCCGCGGCGCTGTCGCCAGTCCGCACTGCCTCGAGCACCCGCACCAGAAACTTCATCTGCACCGCCCGTTCCTGTGCCGAATATCCCAGCGAATGGGAAAACTCGCGGGTCAACAGATGCATCGCAGAGGTCAGCAAACCGAACAGCGGATTGCCGCTCGCCCAACCCAACAAGTCGTGAAATCTGCGATTAAGTTCCTCGAATTGATCAGAGGCTTCATGATGCCTCAATTCCGCCAGACACCCTGCCAACGCGCTGAGATCAGCGGTAGTTGCACGCTGGGCTGCATACCCTGCGACATCGGGAGCAATTGCTTCGCGCAATTCAAGCAAACCACGCAAATCGGCTTCCATGAAATGCAGAATCAATGACAAACTGCTTGCAAAATCGCCGGTCTGCGGACGGGCTACGACGGGACCTCCACCACGGCCGAGCTGGAGATGGATGACCCCTTGCAATTCCAGGAACCGCAAAGCCTCCCGCAAAGTTGCGCGCGCAACCTCGTAACGCGCGAGCATTTCATCCTCGCGCGGAAGCCTGTCACCCGGGTTATGGCGACCCGCCTCGATGTCCCGCACGATGCTTTGCGCAAGAGAAAGGGCACGCTTGGCCTTCTTCACCGCTGACATCCGCCACTCATCAGCACACCCGCACCTCTCGAATAAAAAGTATAAGGATATTAGCAAACCTTCGTTGGATCGGCACACTATCCGATGGGATTGGTGTCTGCAAGGGACTAAAAGAGTATACGATTTATTGACTGCACGAGATGTCTCCCTTAAGGATGACTGAAGGCCGATCAGGCCTGAGATGTAGAAGGAATAGTTCTTATGGACAGCCAGATCGCCGAGCCGGATGCCGCGGCGAGGATCGCGTCAATTCCGATCGAGGAAATCGACGTGGCCCGGCCAAGCCTGTTTCAGAACGATACCATCGGTCTATTTTTTGACAGGTTGCGCGCCGAAGAACCTGTCCACTACTGCCGCGAGAGCTATGTCGGCCCTTACTGGTCCATTACCAAGTTCGACGACATCATGGCGGTGGACACCAATCATAAGGTCTTCTCTTCGGAAGCGAAGCTAGGCGGAATTGCAATCCAGGACATGCATTCGGTGGAAGGCGCGCTCGAACTTGAAATGTTCATAGCGATGGACCCGCCCAAGCACGATCAGCAGCGCAAGGCGGTGACTCCGGCAGTGGCTCCGTCCAACCTGCAACTGCTCGAGCCGATCATCCGCAAGCGCGCGGGAGAGATTCTCGATGAACTCCCGATTGGCGAAGATTTCGACTGGGTGGATAAGGTTGCGATCGAGTTGACGACGATGACGCTGGCAACCTTGTTTGATTTCCCTTGGGAGGAGCGGCGCAAGCTGACGCGCTGGTCCGATGTAGCAACTGCGGCACCTGAAACCGGGATCGTCGAATCCTACGAGGCGCGGCGCGAAGAACTCATCGGTTGCGCGATGTATTTCAAGACTCTGTGGGACGAACGGATAAACGAGGAGCCGAAGAACGACCTCATCTCGATGATGGCTCATTCTCCCGCCACGCGCGACATGCCGTTCCTCGAGTTTCTCGGCAATCTTATGCTGCTGATCGTCGGTGGAAACGACACAACACGCAATTCCATCAGCGGCGGCGTGCTCGCCTTGAACCAAAGCCCGGACGAGTACGCGAAACTCGACGCGGATCCTTCGCTCATTAGCAAAATGGTTCCGGAAATCATCCGTTGGCAGACCCCCCTCACTCATATGCGCCGCACCGCGCTGGAAGATTGGGAGATCGGCGGCAAACAGATCAAGAAGGGCGACAAGGTGGTGATGTGGTACCTGTCAGGCAACCGCGACGAGAGTGCTATCGAGCGCGCGGACCAGTTCATCATCGACCGCAAAAATCCGCGCCATCACCTCTCATTCGGCTATGGCATTCACCGCTGCATGGGAAACCGGCTCGCGGAACTGCAGCTGCGGATCATCTGGGAAGAAATTCACAAGCGCTTTTCCCGGGTCGAGGTTACAGGTGAACCAGAGCGTCTTTTTTCAAACCTCGTCCGCGGAATCACCAGGCTGCCGGTGCGGCTCCGCGCCCGCTGACTCTCGAGATCGAAATGCGGAGTTCAAGATGATCAAAATTACGTTCGTGGCTAGCGATGGTGAGCGACGGGAGGTCGAAATAGAAGAAGGCGAGACAGCCAGGGAAGCGGCGCTATACAATGACGTGCCGGGTATCGATGGCGATTGCGGAGGGGTATGTGCTTGCGCGACCTGTCATGTGCATGTCGATCCCGAATGGATCGACAAGGTGGGTCGGCTTATGCATGATGGAATGGAGGCCGACCTCTTGCAGTTCGCCGAAGGCACCACTGAATACAGTCGCCTTGCCTGTCAGATTCCGATGAAGCCGATGCTGGATGGATTGGTTCTTCACCTACCCGAACAACAATACTGACGGAGGGATCCTCGTCCCCGTAGCCTACATTCTTATCTGTCTTTCCTTGATTCTTCGAGAAAACACCCATGGCCACACAAATCGAGCCCGCAACCCAGACCGACGAAGACGCCTTCCGCGCGGAAGTGCAGCAGTTTCTGGCGGACAATTTTCCCGCCGAACTCAAGGGCCAGTCGAACGCGCTGGCCGGCGTGGACGGCCCCACCAATGAAACGCCGGCGCAGACCAAGTGGCGCGAAGCCGTGGGCGCGCGCGGCTGGGGCACCCCCACCTGGCCGAAGGAATACGGCGGCGGCGGCCTCACCAAGGCGCAGGCCAAGATCATCGACCAGGAATTCGCCAAGGCGGGTGCCTACAACCCGATCGGCGGCATGGGCGTCATGATGTTCGGCCCGACGCTGCTCGAATACGGCAACGAGGCACAGAAGCAGGAGCATATTCCGCCGATCTGCCGCGGCGAAATCCGCTGGTGCCAGGGCTATTCGGAACCCAATGCCGGCTCTGACCTCGCGAACCTCCAGACCTTTGCCGAGGACAAGGGCGACCACTACCTTGTCAACGGCCAGAAGACCTGGACCAGCGGCGGCCAATGGGCCGACAAGTGCTTTGCAATTGTACGAACCGACAAGAGCGACAAGCACAAGGGCATCAGCTTCATGCTGATCGACATGGACACGCCCGGCGTCGAAGTCCGCCCGATCACCATGATCAGCGGGACCAGCCCGTTCTGCGAAACCTTTTTCACCGACGTGAAGGTCCCGAAGGAAAACCTCGTCGGCGAGGAAGGCCAGGGCTGGACCATCGGCAAGCGCCTTCTGCAGCACGAGCGCACCAATATCTCGGGCGGCGGCAGCCTCGCCCGACTCATGGGCCAGAGCCTTGGCGATATCGCCAAGAAGTACCAGCCGACGGGCGCCGACGGCGAACTCGCCGATGCGGTGCTGCGCGACAAGATCGCTGATTTCGAAATCCGCTGGAACAGCTTCCTGCTCACCGCGCGCCGCGCGATGGAAGAGAGCAAGGCAGCTGGCGGCGTCTCCGAAATCAGCTCTGTGCTCAAGAAGCTCGGCACCAAGCTGAGCCAGGAACGCAGCGAATTGCTGATCGAAATCCGCGGGTTGCAGGGCCTCGGCTGGGAAGGCGACGGCTTTTCGGACGGCGAGCTCGGGGCCGTGCGCGCGTGGCTCTTCGGCAAGGCGACCACCATCTATGGCGGCTCGACCGAAATCCAGAACAACATCATCGCCAAGCGCGTGCTCGGCATGCTCGACCACCAGTAAGAGAGGGGAGCAAGGACAATGGCCGTTCTCAACGAAGAACAGGAAATGCTGCGAGATATGGCGCGCGAATGGACCGTCAACGAAAGCCCGGTCACCGAATTCCGCAAGGTCCGCGCCAGCGGCGAGCCCGAAGCCTTCAACCGCGACGCCTATGCGACGATGGCGCAGATGGGCTGGGCCGGGGTCATCATCCCCGAAGAGCATGGCGGGTCGGACTTCGGCTTCCTGTCCGCGGGCCTCGTCGTCGAGGAACTCGGCAAGACGCTCACCGCCAGCCCGCTGGTGATGAACACCGTCGCCGCCTCGGCGATCGTTCTTGGCGGCAGCGACGAGCAGAAGGCCAGGTGGCTGCCCAGGCTGGCGAGCGGCGAGGCCATCGCCACCCTCGCCGTCGACGAAGGGCCGAGCCACGATCCTGCGAAGATCGAGACCAGTGTGTCCGACGGCAAGCTGAGCGGCACCAAGGCCTTCGTCCATGAAGCGCATGGTGCGGACCTGTTCGTCGTCGCGGCGAAGGACGGGCTTTACCTGGTCGAGAAAGGCGACGGCGTCGCGCTCACCACCCGCAAGCTGACCGACCAGCGCAGCCATGCCGACGTCACCTTCGACGGCGCGGCGGCGGAGAAGCTCGCCAATGGCGGCGACAACCTGCTCGATGACGTGCTCGACCGCGCGCGCGTGCTCACCGCAGCCGAAATGCTCGGCATGGCGCAGCAAGTGTTCGACGACACGCTCGACTATCTGAAGCAGCGCGTGCAGTTCAACCAGGTGCTGGCGAGCTTCCAGGCGCTGCAACACCGCATGGCGGACCTCTTCGCCGATCTCGCCCAGATGCGCAGCGCGGTCGAGGCGGGCCTGCAAGCCGTCGATGCCGGCTTCGGCGTGGCGCGCGCGGCGACCATCGCCAAGGCGGAAGCCAACCGCGTTATGCACACCATGGCAAACGAGGGCATCCAGCTGCACGGCGGGATCGGCATGACCGATGAGTACGACGTCGGCTTCTATCTCAAGCGCGCCCGCGTGCTGGAGCAGAGCTTCGGTTCGTCGAGCTGGTTAAAGGACCGATTTTCCAAGCTTTCTGGCTACTAGAAACCTGCATGTAGTGACCTGCATGGCATTTTTGCCACATGCTTGTCGACAATGTGAAATAATCCGTCAATTCATCTACCAAGTCTTGAAATGAAACGCGCTTATCGGCATCGTTTCTAACATCGACTAGTGCCTAGGATGGGGCACATTCTTAGAGGAGAGGCACATGAAAAGATTTCCATCACGCCACCATTGCGCCCTTGGTGCATTGGCAGCGGCACTTGCCTTCACACCGACAGCCGCCTTCGCCCAGGATGTTGGCGAACCCGATGCGGATCTGGTTGAAGGGGCCGATGTCGAAGACCAAAACGTAATCATTGTTACCGCGCAAGGGCGATCGCAGGTCTTGGCGGATGTTCCAGTCGCCGTGTCAGCTGTTTCCGGAGAAACCCTCCAGAATTCGGGCGCCAGCGACATACGTGAGCTGAACCAGGTTGCACCGTCCCTGCTGGTGTCTTCCACCGGCAACGAAGCTAACGGTTCCGCGCGTATTCGCGGTATCGGCACGGTCGGCGACAACCCTGGTCTGGAAAGTTCGGTCGCGGTTTTTGTCGATGGAGTCTATCGCTCTCGTTCGGGAAGCGCCCTGAGTGAGCTCGGCCCTATCGACAGGGTCGAAATCCTTCGCGGTCCCCAAGGTACTCTGGGCGGGCGGAACTCATCGGCAGGCCTGATCAATATCTACACCGCACCGCCCGAGTTCGATTTCAGCGCATACGGGGCCTTCACTTATGGCAACTATGATGCGATCCGCGTCGAAGGTGGCATAAACGCTCCGCTTGGCGACACCGTAGCTGCGCGTGTGGACGGCGTGTATTTTGAGCGCGACGGCTTCTACAACGATATTACCAACGGCGGGACGATCAACAATCGCGATCGTTATCTGGTCCGCGGTCAGCTCCTGTTCGAACCCAATGACGACCTGTCCATTCGCCTTGTCGGGGATTATTCCAAAAAGGACGAAGCGTGCTGTGCCGCGACGTTCGTCCAGCCCGAGTTTGCTCCGCTTGCACGGATCAGCGCTGGATTTGATCCCTTTACGAGGCCATCGGATGGGGCCGCCCTGACGAGTACCGCAAATCCGATCGTTCCCGTGTTGCTTGCGCTTGGGCAGGATCCGCGTGCCCTCACCCAGGATACATTCAACCGCGACCTGTACCCTACGCCGGGCAGAAGCTATGAAGGCGAAACCGAAGACTACGGTATTTCGGCTGAGATCAATTGGGATTTCGGGAACGTCACGTTGACGTCTATCACGGGCTACCGTGAATATGCCAACAGCCAGGGATCTGACACCGATTACACTACTGTCGATATTCTCTACCGCGCTCCGACCGAGAATGCTCTTGCTCGAGACTTTGAAACATTCACTCAGGAACTGCGCCTTACCGGTGAGGCCTTCGATGGCAAACTCGATTGGTTGATCGGCGCGTATTACGCCAATGAAGAACTGCAGGTGCGTGACAATCTGCGGTTCGGCACCCAGTACGGCAATTTCGTAGCGTGCCGCATCGCTATCGCGATCAACCCGGCTTTGGTCAATCCGGGGGCTTCCAATTGCCTGGGTGCCAACGTGGCGGCATTGGACGGTACGCTGACCGGAAGCCCGGCATTCGGCGCTGCAACCCCGGCGATCCTCGCAGGTATCAACAACCTTGCAAGCATCAGCGATTTGGGAACGGTCAGCGAGGTCTACAATCAGACGAGTGAGAACTTCGCGTTCTTCACGCATAATATCTTTGCGATCACGGATACGCTCGATTTGACGCTGGGGCTTCGTTATACAAACGAAACCAAGGACTTCGACGCAACTTTCCGCAACGACAACACGGTTTGTCCGACAAACCGCAATCTGCTCGGAGGCTTTCTGGGTGTTCCGACTTTGGCACCTCTGGCCGGTGGTATCATCAGCCTTTCCTGCCAAGGCAATTCGACATCGGAGCTCGATGGAGTTTCTCTCGAAGACTCGCGCGAAGAAGAGGAGTTTACCGGCACGGCTATCCTGAGCTGGAAGCCAACTCCCGATCTGCTAGTCTACGGTTCGTATTCACGCGGCTACAAGGCGGGCGGTTTCAACCTCGACAGGTCTGCACTGTCAAATCCGCTTGCGTTCGATCCGGCCAATATCTCGGCAGCCGCGCTGCAGTTCGATGAAGAAACAGTCGATGCATATGAGATCGGCCTCAAATACTCGACACGCGAGTTCGGGGTTAGCATTGCAGGCTTCCGGCAAGAGTTCAGTAACTTCCAGTTGAACACGTTCAATGGGGCGTTCTACATTGTGCAGACGGTCAATAGTTGCGATAGCGATCTCGGCGGGGCCGACAGAGACGCAAGCGCGACAACCGGTGCATGCTCTTCCGATGAAGTTGCACCAGGTGTGATCGCTCAAGGTGTCGAGATCGAAACCTATCTACGGCCCGCTCGTGATTTGGATATTACCCTTGGCGTCACCTATTCTGATACGAGCTTTGAAGACAATCTTATCGGGGACGATACCGGGGCACCGCTCGACCCCGCACTACGCTTGCTGCCAGGCGACAACCTGTCGAATGCACCAGAGATCGTGGCAACATCGTCGCTTACGTGGACGCCGCCAATCGGCGACAGTGGGCTCGAAGGCCTGGTCTTCGTGAACGCTCGTATGGCTGGTGATTACAACACCGGCTCCGACCTGCTCTTCAGCAAGGAACAGGACAGCTTCGTCGTAGTGAACGGGCGTGTGGGTCTGACCAATATTGCGGATCGCTTCGCGATCGAGGGATGGGTCAATAATTTGTTTGACGTTGGGTATACGCAGGTGGCCTTCAACACGCCTTTCGTGGCTCCGCAACAAACGTTCTCCGCTTTTCTTGCGGAACCGCGGACTTACGGCATCACCGTGCGCGGCAAGTTTTAAACTTACTCGCTAATTGCAAGAGGGTTCGGCGCTTCGCTGTGTCGAGCCCTCTTTTTCGAACTTTTATTTGCTCACGACTAGGTGGCGTCCGAACAAAAGTTCCGTGTGCTCAATATCGTCGATGATGTGATAGGGAGAGGCCGGCAGCGGTGTTCGCTGCATGAATCCCTCTTCGCTGGGCTACCAGCCGCCGGCCCCACAAACAATCTTGCCTCGTCCTGCCATGCTGCCTTACGCTGCGCTCCAGGCCGCCCAGCAGGGCGACCCCAACCGCCGGAACTCTAACTTAACCGGTGGACCACCCTGATGGGGCAGGTCAGGTGGAAGACTACAACCGAGAGAGACCGCCCTCATCCCTTGGCTACGCGACACCGGCGGCGTTCGCCGCCGAACTAGATAAGCAATGGCCTGCTTCGCCACGCCCTACGGGCTCCGCTGCGCAGCCCATTGCTTCAACCGCGCTCATACGCATCAACGCAGCTCGGCTCTAATCCCGGCTGGGGGGAAGATCAGGGGGTCACGTCACTCATTGGAAGGCGGCTATCGCGACGCAATTCGCTCTGAAAGTCGTGGGACTATTTTGCAGGTCTTCGAGGAACAGACCTGCTAATTTTCGCCCTGCAGTTAGTTCCATTAGGATAACGCTGTTAGCATACGTAGGCACCGCGGCCGCTAGCCAAAAGGTTGCCAGTAGGACCGTATACACGTGTTTCAGCGACCGAGATATTTTTACCGATCTTGATTATTTTGCCCGATGCTACGAGTGGTCCCGAGGTTGCCGGGCGGTGGTAGTCGACCCTCAGATCGGCGGTCGCCTTGGCCCCTGTACCTTGCGACAATAAGGTGTAGAGCCCGGTTAAATCGATCAGAGAGGCGAGCACGCCGCCATGCGCTGAACCGATTGCCGGGTTTGACACGATCTCGTCGCGCCAAGGCATCTCCAGTTCAAGCTGCTCGTTCGAGCATGACCGTAAAGTGAGGCCAAGCCACCGGTGAAACGGGGCAATCTGCAGGATCTCTTCGAGGCGCTTAGGATCGATCCTTGTCAGATTATCGGTCATGTAACGGCTCCCTGCGGACTGTGATTACGCTTGAGAAAATCGAGTATCGCTGCCGAAAAGGCATCGTTGGCATCGCCAACCACCATATGTGTTGCCTCTGCGATGTCGGTGTATTCAGCGTGTGGAACAAGTTCGAGCAATTGCGCGACCGCGTCTTCGGAAACCAGATCGCTCGATCCGCCGCGAATAATATGCAATGGCAGCGAAAGCCTGCTGGCTGCATCGTTCAGCGCATCAAACTGGCGTTCCTGATGAGCCGGATCGCTTCGCTTGGCTAGTGTGATGTTGCGGATAAAGGCCGGATCCCAATGCCAGTAGTAGCGGCCGTCTTCCTTCTCTCGCAGATAGCGCCGTAAGCCCTTGCCGGCTCCGCGCTTGCGGCGATGTGGCATGTAGCGCGCGATGACCTCTGCCGCTTCGTCCGGTGAAGAGAAACCGGTCTCCACGTGCTCCTCCATAAAGCCGACTACGCGCATAACGCCCCCCGTCTCCATACGCGGCGCGATGTCGACGAGAGTGAGCGACGCGAAGCGGCCCGGCGCAAGGTGTCCTTCGGCGATCAGTCCGGCCAACCCGCCAAGGGAGGCCCCGACGAGCGCTGGCTTGCGGTCCATTTTTGAAGCGATCGCAACGAGATCTGAAGCGAAGTCGCGCGTTTCGTAAGCGCCCTCGGCAGACCATTCGCTGTCGCCATGACCGCGCATATCAATTGCGATCGGACGAAATCCCGCATTGGCGAGATCGGCTGTGACACGTTTCCATGCGTGACGGGTCTGGCCGCCCCCATGCGCGAGCAAGACCGGTAAAGCATCGGCATTTCCGGTCGCTTCGGCTGCTATGGAGATGCCACCATTTCCCCCGATATGGAAAGTTTGCGACTGCATACCGCAACCTCATATTGTAAATCGATTTACAGTAAACGGCTTTATTTCCTGATCCGCTATGGTAGGTTGCCCTAGATGGCTGCCATGACGGGCTATGACGCGGATACAAAGGGGGGCAAGTTCCCTCACCGATACCGATCGGCTGTTCTTTCTTATGGAGGAAGTGACCCGGCGTTTGCGCAGGACCGCCGATTCTTCGGTTGAACAATTCGGGCTCACGCGGACGCAATGGAGTATATTGGCTTATCTTTCGGAGCCCAGGCATGACCCAGACAGAGCTGGCTCGGGAACTGAAGCTAGAGCGCGCTAGCATCGGCCAGACTATTGATCGCCTGGAAGAACTTGAGCTGGTGGAAAGACGCAGGCGCGAAGAACGACAGGCGCGTTTGGCGGGTTCATTTACGCCCTGCCGCAATCGAGCTACTTCCCAAGATGCGAGTAGAAGCTGATGCAATGTATGCTCGCTTGCTCGGGGGGATCCGTTTTGGGGAACTGGAGCGCTTACGCGGATCGCTGGCTAGGATGCATGACAATCTGGGCAGCGAGCCATAATCACTCGAAATCGAGCCCATGCCCCGCGTTCACGCCCGCGTTTGCCCTTCAGGGGGTCTGATGCTCAGATGAGGGACGCCGAGCGCATGCGATCATAACATCCCGGCAGTCGTGGCAGGCGAGGTGGCCGGAGCCCCCGCACTCACCCAGCGCAGTTCGGTTCCTTATCAGCTTGAGCGACCATCGGATTCAGTTTCTGCTGTAGCGTGAAATCAGCGAGTGTTTGCATGGCGGCACTGCTAGCGAATATGGTTGACGCTGAGCTTGAACACGCCAGGCATGCGCGAGCCTTCCAAGATAGCGCTATGGATAAGCATATGCCGAAAGATGAGATACGTGATTACGCCCCCAACGAAAAGGATGACATCCTTTATTTGCTAGAAGAGGTGAACAGGACCGCTCGGCGGACCTTCGACGCTCTGATCGTGGGGCTCGACCTCAATCAAACACAATGGCGGATCATCGCGTCCTTGTTGCGAGAACCTACGCTAACACAGACCGAGATTTCTCGCCTGCTCGAGCTTGAATCGGCGACGATAGGACAGGCTGTCGCAGTTTTGGTTGAAAAAGGTTTGATCGAGCGAGAGCGGGCGGCGCACGATCGAAGGGTTTGGAACCTCCACCTCACCGAGCAAGTAAGAACCATCTGGCCGGAACTGCGCGAAGCGGCTGATCGACTCCACGAAATTCTCTGGAAGGGAATGTCTGCGCCTCAAATCGACCTCCTGCGTACGATGCTTCGAAAAGTTGCGGAGAATCAGAAGCAGGCTGACACTTGCGAAGAAAGCCGATGAAGCATGATCTGGAAAACAGTGTCGGTGAACTGACGCGGCTAGCAGAACTCGGTCAGATTTTCGCCCGGCACGGTCTGAAAAATCTCGGAAGCTTGCTTGGCTTTATGCCGGTTTCGGAGAATGAGCCAGATACCGAGGACTTGCGTCCTGCATCGGTGGTGGCGCTGTTGCGCGATGTCGGCCCTGTCGGAATAAAGCTTGGCCAGCTCCTGGCGACCAGAAGCGATCTGTTTACACAACCCTGGATTTCCGCGTTCGGCACTCTCCACGACCAGGTGGAACCGCTGCCGTTCGATAAGATCGAACCGGTGATTGTATCGGCTTGGGGCAGCGACTGGGAACGTGAATTCGCCGCTTTCGAGAGAAACCCGATCGCCTCAGCCTCTATCGCGCAGACTTATGTCGCAACCCTGCTGGACGGAAGCGAGACTATCGTGAAAATCCGCCGACCCGGCATGGCGTCCAGGATCGAGGCGGACATGAGGCTGTTGACACGGCTCGCGGGCCTCGCCGAGCGTCGGTCAAGCGACATTGCTCGCTATCGACCCGTGGAATTCCTTCAGACATTCGCCAAGAATTTAGCGCGGGAGATGGACCTGGCGGCAGAAGCACGTGCCTGTGAAAGGATTGGCGGTTATCTGGAGATGCTTGGGGTGAAGACGCCCGCGATCCACTGGGAACTCACAGGCTTGACGATCAATGTGCAGGAAGCCCTGGGCGGAAAGCCCGCGTCGCGGCACCCGGCAACTGATCCGGCAGGGAATGCCCAGTTCGCGAAGCGCTATGCCGATGCAGTGCTACGGATGATCCTTCTCAATGGAGAGTTTCATGGCGACCCGCATCCCGGCAACGTCTTCTGGATGGAAGGGAACCAGGTAGGCTTCATCGATTTCGGCTCGGTCGGCTTTCTCAGCGGCGCGCGGCGTCAGGAAATCGTCCGACTGATTTTCGCTATCGCGAACGGACAGATAGACAAGGTGGCCGATCTGCTGCTCGACTGGGCAGGCAATCCACTCGTGGATCGCGCGCAATTGGTGATGGACCTGGATGAGCTGATCGCGGAATTTAGCGGCACAGCTCTTGCCGGGATAGAATTCGCGGCAATTTTCGATCGGGTTTTCGGATTGTTGCGCGATTATCGCCTCGTATTGCCGCCCGACCTCGCTATTTTGCTGCGCACCCTGCTGACCGCAGAGGGCTTCGTTCGCTCTTTGGCGCCGGACTACAATATCGCCGAAGAAACGAAGCCGATCGTGATGCAATTGTTTGCCGAGCGATTTTCGATCGGAGCCGCGCGGGATCATTTGGCCAAGGTCCGCAGTGGCCTGCTTGATTTCTCGGCATCGCTGCCCGAGCTAATCGATAACGTTGCCTCGGTCGCTCGATCAGGTACGATTCAGGTATCCATCGACCCAGCCAGTCTGAACCATCTGACGCGGGAAGAGGACCGCAGCACCCCCGTCAAGGGTCCGGTGGTGGCAGCGTTGATCATCTCTGCCGCATTGCTGGCCGACCAATCGTTGTTACTGGCAGGAATTGTTCTGGCTTTCGCGGGAATAGCACTCATTCCTAGATGGAACTGATAAGACCACACACAATGAACGCTTAGACCACGGCCGCCCGGCACCGATATTGGCTACATCAAGGGAGAAGAGTGGAAATGACCGAACAGAAACCTGCCGAAGCGGTGCCTGCCGCCACCATGCTGCTGACCTGCCCCATCAGGGTGGTCCACCGGTTAAGTTAGAGTTCCGGCGGTTGGGGTCGCCCTGCTGGGCGGCCTGGAGCGCAGCGTAAGGCAGCATGGCAGGACGAGGCAAGATCGTTTGTGGGGCCGGCGGCTGGTAGCCCAGCGAAGAGTGTGGCCGGACGGTGTTGTAGTGGATACGCCAGCGCTCGATCAGGATGATTGCCTCCTTCAGAGTGTAGAAGATCTCCCCGTTGAGAAGCTCATCCCTGAGCTTGCCGTTGAAGGATTCGTTGTAGCCATTCTCCCATGGTGATCCGGGTTCGATGTAGAGGGTCTTCACACCAATCCGCCAGAGCCAGTCGCGCACGGCATGAGAAGTGAACTCAGCGCCATTATCGCTACGGATGTGATCAGGCGGACCATGGCGTTGGAACAGCTCGGTCAGCACGGCCAGGACATCATCGCTCTTGAGCTTGCGCTGGACATGGATCGCCAGGCACTGGCGGCTGTACTCGTCGATCACGGTAAGCATGCGGAAGGCCTTGCCGTCATGGGTGCGATCCATGACGAAGTCGTAGCTCCACACATGGCCACTATATTGCGGACGCAGCCTCACGCATGATCCATCGTTGAACCACAGACGCCCGCGCTTTGGCTGTCTCTGCGGAACCTTGAGCCCTTCACGGCGCCAGATCCGCTCGACCCGCTTGGCGTTCACCAACCAACTTTCATTGCGCAGCAGCGCCGTGATCCGGCGATAGCCGTAGCGACCATATTGCTGGGCCAGCCGGATGATTGCAGCTGTCAGCGGCTTCTCGTCGGCTGGTGGTGCGGGCAGCTTGCGCTGGGTCGAGCGGTGCTGGGCAACGACCCGGCAGGCACGGCGCTGGCAGATATCCAATGCCTCCTGCACATGGTCGATGGCCAGCCGACGCCGTGAAGGGCTCAGTACTTTCCCTCGACAACCTCCTTCAGGATCAGCGCATCGAGCGTAAGATCAGACACCGCCTTCCTGAGCCGCTGGTTCTCCTTCTTGAGATCCTTCAATCGCCGAGCCTGGCTGACCTTCAGCCCACCGTACTCGCGTCGCCAGCGATAGTAACTCTGCTCCGAAATCCCCAGCGATCGGCTGATCTCCCCGATCTTCTCTCCGTGCGAGAGCCGAACTTCGGCCTCACGCAGTATCCCGATAATCTGTTCCGGCGTGTATCTCTTCCGTGCCATTCATCAGCCCCTTTCAAGCCGTAAATAGCCGAAATCCTAACTCTCAAAACGGACCACTTTTCGGGGGGAAGGTCACCTCTGGCCGATGGGAAGGACGCTGACAGGCTGGAAACCGCAGTTGGGCGGTTGGGGCTTGATCGACCTTAGAAACGCGCAATCGGTCGATCCGTTTTCCCTGGCCTCAGATGAACTCATTGAGGTTACCGACTGGGAACTACTTGATTTTGCAGTTCAAGTTGTCAAGCAATGGCTCCAAAGGAAGGGTTTCGAGATCATGTCCACTCACTCAAATCCCAACGTCGATCCGAACATCTGATTTGTCGGAGACAATGGACCCGAGTGGGTAATCGTACGAGCAGCGCGATATCCAGAAAAGGTGGCTCAGATCCCGAGCAACGTAGAGGCCATCGCTAAGCAATGCGAAGCTCTCAGTCACTTGGGGAATTTCGCATCTTTTGGCTTTGCGTTGGCGGAAAACGTTGAAAGGCCCATCTGGCGGGGACACGCTGCCGATGTCCAATTCGAAGGCATTAAGCCGATCTGATCCGGAAGCTCTCATTGCTCCACGCAGGTGTGCGATCTCTTGAAGAATCATGCGGCCATATTCGTGCTCGGCGGTCGCTTTTGGGGTGTAATATAGCCGCCGCTCTGCGCCAAAACACCAGACGTCCAGACCGGTAACGGCGTGGGCTGTAGACTGGAGTTCGTTCGACCTGAGGCCGGTCGGATTACGACTTCTTACCAGTCGTCGAAACTTTGAATTTTGCTCAGATTGGAAACCTCATTCAAGTGCGTTTCCAAGTGATGGCGTTCCTCATCCCAAACCGCAAACAGATGTTCTGCGCCAGAATTCTCAATGTTGTTTAATTCGAAATCGTACACATCGAGAAACAATTGCTCGTAGTACTTAGAGAGACGATTCTCCATGCTGGTGAATGTCACGTATAGCTGGGCATTCTTCGGCCATTTTTTTGACGTGGCTATCAACGCGAAGCTCAGCAAACCCTTTCCCGACATACACGCATAACATCGTGTAATTGCCATGGTCGTCGCAGGCGTCATAGTCTACCCACAGGTGATAGAGGCCTGTCTGACCACGGAGGAATTTAAGATAGAGCTTGTACGTTATGTTCCCAATACGAAGTTCGTCGTCGACCGGCAGTTCCGCACAAAATGCGCTCTCGTTCACCAACTCATGGGCAGAAATTGGCTGGCTTAGTTCTAAGAGCGCTATTTGATCGAACGCATCGTACTCTTGATTTTGACACGGGAAATCTTGTTCGATGCACTTTGTCATGATCGGCTCGACCTACTCAATATTGTATGTTCCTTAATAGGCGCCGGTGGCTTCCGAAATCAGCTCGGTTCTTGCAGCGACGAGCGCTCCCAATACTCGAGGGTATCGGGCCGACTGCTTCGATCCGGCGACCGCGCAAAGGATGCCTTTGACTGCCCCTGTCGATGGCACGTCCGCCTCCAACCAGTCAGCTCCAGACCAATAAGCGGTCACTTCAGGCGGTCCGAAATCCAGGCCTCCACTTCGTCTTCTGCCCATGCGACCGCATATCCACCCAGCTGCACGGGCTTCGGAAACTTGCCCTCGGCCATCCAGCGATAGATTGTCGAACGGCCAAGCCCGACGCGATGCTGAACTTCGGGCAGGCGAATGAGCCGCGTCACCCGCCGGGTTTCGGTCGCTCCTTTGTCTATCTCTTCACCCACGATGGCCTCCCTCGGCACCGGCAAAGACATCGCCAAGCAGCGCATCCTTGCGTTCGAGCTCGTCGATGTGGTCGGAGAGCAAGCGGGCGACGCGGTGCGCGGTCCCCTTGGCCCAGCGCGGCTTCACATCGTGAACCTGGTTGCCCAAGACACGCTCGAGCGCTGAAGGCAGTTCGCCGGAAAAGTCCTCGAAGAATTGCGCGAGGTCCGATTGCAGCCACGCAATCGCGTGATCGCCGCCGCTGACGAGGAACAGGAGCAGGTGTGCGTGCGGCGCGACGCCGCTCGCGGCAAGAATGCGCAAGGCTTCGCCGAGGCTGGCCGAGCGTTCGCCCGCAAGAACACGGCGCAGGGCATCCTTATGGATCTGCGCGTCGCGAGCGATGTCGCAGCGGGCACGGCCGCTGGCTTCGACGGCGGCCAAAAGCAGCCGGGCGAGGTCGGCGCGAACCTGTTGTTCGGCAAAGAGCGCCATGTTGGTCATCGACGAATCCTTATCTCCAGAGTGATCGACTCTCCGGCTAACCGCGAAGGAAGCCTGTAGGAAAACAAAAAGAACATTTAGAGAACATAGAGGAAGGAACGATCAGCTTCCTCCGACGATTCGCGCGAATTTCGGTCGCCTGCGCGCATATCGCGGCTCTCTTCGCTCAGATGCCGGCACAGTCAGCGCTGTTGCGCGATCAGCCTGCGCGAATCCCGTGCATCGCACCTCCCGATGTCGCTTTTTGCTTGGTCGAAAGCCCCAAAATCCAATTCCCGATTTCCTACAGCCCGGCTCCGGGGAGAGGAAAGAACATACAGCGAACGCATCGCTGGCTGATGTTCAATCCTCGGAGTTTCCATCCATGACCACCAAGACTGCCCTTCCGGTCCAGCAGCGCTCGCCCAACGGGGCTCGCGGCCGCGACTACATTCTTCCCGCCTGCGTGGCGCTGGCCTGCGCCGGTGCCGCCTTTGCCGGGGCCGATACCACCTTCGATCCCGCGTTGACCAAGTTCACCGACTTCCTCGAAGGTTCGGGCGGCAAGATCATCACTGTGCTCAGCCTTGCGGGCGGCCTGATCGGTCTCGCCTCCGGGCGTTTCTCGCTCGGCCAGGTCGCGGTGCCGGTCGGCGTCGGCATCGGTGTCGGCACCGGCGTTCCGATCGTCACCTCGGTCGTGACCGCGGTCATCTGATCAGCGGATCCGGTCACGACAGGAGGGCGGCATGGCCGACAGGTACCTCGTTCCACGGCGGCTCGACGACCCGGAGCTCATCGGCTTCTGGACCATCGACGAGTTTGCAGGGATCCTTATTCCCTTCGCCTGGGGCATTCTCTCGCAGCATATCTTCATCGGTATCGGCCTGGCCGCCGGGGCCTGGCTTGCCTTGCGGAAGGCAAAGGCACGCGGCGCCGGTTCGGCACTGGTGCATGCTGCGTACTGGTACCTACCCGGGAGCTTTCTCGGGTTGAAGGCCACGCCGCCCTCCCACTGCCGCCTGTTGGCGGGCTGAGGGAGGCGAACCATGCGAGCAGAATTCGCGCACGAACAGGCGCAGACCTACCTGCGGCAACGCAACCGCTTTGCCGTGCTGGCAGGTGTCCTGGGCCTGACCACGCTGGTCAGCCTCGGCGCCGCGGTCACCCGCGACGAGCAGGTTGTGTTGGTGCCGATCACCTCAGAGCGGATCACCGTCTCGAGCGGCGGGATCGACGCGCCCTATCTCGAACTTGTCACCCGCGACACGGCACTGATGCTCCTCAACCGGGCGCCCGAAAGCCTCGATTACTGGATGACGAACATCCTGAAGCTCGCCGATCCCGCCGCGCACGGCCGCCTCAAGGCCGAGCTCGTCCAAATCGTCGAGGAACAGCGCGGCTCGGACATCAGCCAGGCCTTCGTGATCGCGGAAATGCACGTCGACCCCAAGGCCCTGACCTCGACCGTCACCGGCACGCTCAAGACCTTTGTCGGCACGCAGGTGATCGCGAGCCAGCGCCGCTCCTTCCGTTTCCGCTGGTCGAAGCGTGGCCTCAGCCTTGCGCTCGCCGGCTTTGAGCAACTTCCCACCGACAAGGAGGAACCCGGCCAATGAGCCTTCTCCCATCTCCCCTCGCTGCTGCGCTTGCCGGAACCGGCCTTGCCTGTTTCGCGATCGGCGCGACAAGGCGCCCCGATCCCGGGCTCAAGCTGACCGGCCTCGCCGTGCTTGCCTTCGCGCTCGCGCCGGTCCCGGCGTATGCCGACCAATTCGTCGAAGCGGCCGACAACGCGACCATCGACTGCGAGCTCGCTCGCGGCGAACTCACCCGGATCGCGCTTATCGATGACGGCTTTGCCAATGTCTCGAAGATCGCGAGCGGTTTTCCCTACAATGATTTCCAGGTGACGCACGAGCCAGTGCGCGGAGACATCTATATCTCCGTGCCCCCGCAATTTGCCGCTGCCCGGGTCAGCTTCTTTGCGACCAGCAAGGCGGGCTACGTCTACAAGTTCGCCTGCCGTCTCGGCGGCGAGGAAGCGACCCAGCTCTTCATCACCAATCCCGCGCTCGCTAAAGCCGCGGCCACCGAATGGGAGACCGAGACCGGTCCCGAGGACGCCGCGATCCGCCTGATCGAGGCGATGGCGAGCGATGCCGTCCTGCCCGGATTCACTGCCCGCGCCGAACTGTCGGCTCCGCGCCGTACCGGCGGGATCGAGGTCCAGCTGGTCGCCGAATACCAGGGCGATGAACTTACCGGACAGCGCTTCCTCGTGCGCAACCTCGGCCAGGAAAGCCTTGCGCTTGGCTCCGAGCGCGAAGGTGCCGCAGGCGCGCTCGCTTTTGCCTATGGCCGCGATGCACTCGCTCCCGGTGAAGCGACCAGTGCCTTCCTAGTCTTTGCCAAGGGAGGACTCGACTGATGGCCGAGGCACCACAGAAGGACGCCGGAAAGAGGCCTCTGCCGGGCTCGCCGGAAGCGCGAGAAAGCGGACGGCGCAACCTCAATTCGCAGATCGCACAGCGCCAGAAGATGCTGCTCGCCGGGATCGGGGCCATCGCGCTCATCGGCGGCGGCATGTTCATTTTCGGCGGCGACGGCGACGAGGCTGGCACCGATGCCAATGGTGCGGCGACAATCGACACCGGCGGCCTCGTCAATCGTAACCTCTCGCAGCGCGAGTTCGTCGCGAGCTACGGTAACCGGCTCGATGCACAGGGCCGCGCGATCAAGGATCTCCAGCAGGCCCAGCTGCCGCGCCCCGAGATCGAACAGGAGCTCGAAGCCCTGCGCAGCGAGAACGCGCAGATGCGCTCCGACGGCCAGGCGGCGATCGACGCGATCTCGGCCGAGAATGCCAATCTGCGATCACAGCTGAGCGAAGCTGCGAAGGCACCTGCCGCCGCGCCGCCACTGCCACCGCCACCTGCCTATGGACCCGGCGTCGGCACCGGCGGAGCTGTCCAGCCACCGCAAGGAGCGCCGGAAACGCAAGGCGGACAGCTCAGCCTGATGAGCTTCAGCGCGGAGACGGGCAAGGACGGCAAGCCGCGTGCGGCAGAGACTGCGCCAGCCTTGTTGCTCGAAGCGAGCCGCGATTACCTTCCGCCCAACAGCTACGCACCGGCAACGGTCATCGTGGGTGTCGATGCCTCGACCGGCGTTGCCAGCCAGAGCGATCCGCTTCCCGTGGTGCTCCGGATCACCGGTCCGGCCCGCTCGGTGATGCGCGGCAACAAACTGCTCACCACCGATATCACCGGCTGCCTCGTCAATGGCGCGGCGCGCGGCGATCTCTCGGCGGAGAAGGTCTACGTCAAGCTGGTGCGCATGACCTGCGCGCAACCCGGTGGGCGCTTCGCGGTGAGCGAGGTCAAGGGGTTCATCTCCTTCGCCGGAAAGTCGGGCGTGCGCGGCCGCGTGGTCAGCCGCGAAGGCAGCCTTGTCAGCCAGGCGCTGCTCGCCGGGATTGTGGGCGGCTTCGGCCGCGGATTTTCCGCCAACGCCAACGGCATTTTTACCGGCCAGGTCGGCGCCAACGGTCAGCGCGAGGCGCTGTCGCCGACCGACATCCTCGCCGGTGGCTTTGGCCAGGGTGCCGGCGAAGCCGCCGACACCGTCAGCCGATACCGTCAGCCGATACCTCATCGAACGCGCCGAACAATACCAACCCGTCGTCGAGATGCCGACCGGCATCGAGGTCGAGATCGTCTTTCTCGACGGCGTCCACGTCAGGAGCCCCTCCAAATGAACTACAATGACTCGCCGCCAAGCCTGAAGGCGCGCGCCGCCCACCTTGCCCTTGCCCTCTCGAGCGCCGCCGCCGTGCTGACGCTCGGCGTCTCTGCCGTCACTGCGATGCCTGCGAGCGCCGCGGGCATGGCGAGCGATGTCGCGCAGGCGCTGAAACTGCGGCTGCCCAAGACCCCGATCGATGCGATCAGCTGCGACACGCTCGGGCCCTGGTGCGAAGTCGTCTCGGGTGACACGCTGTTCTACATCGACGAGACCGCCCGCTACCTGTTCGTAGGCCGTCTCTACGACATGGAAGAACGGCGCGACGTCACTGCCGCCCGCCTGCTCGAACTCAATCCCGATCTGCTCGCGGCCGGTGCGGCGCGCGTAGCCAGTGACGCGCCGGCGGGACGCGACGAAACGCCTGTCCAGGCGGCCGCCAACCATGTCGACCTCTCGTCGCTTCCGGCTGCCGGCGCGATCCACTGGGGCAACCTCAAGGGCGAACGCCTGGTCGTCTTCTCGGATTTCCAGTGCGGGTATTGCCAGCGCCTGACCGCCGAACTCGCCAAGGCCAAGGTTCATGTCGAAGAGCGACCGATCTCGATCTTCGGCGCGGCAAGCCGCAAGATTTCCGAGGCGGTGCTGTGCGCTAAGGATCCGGCAAAGGCACTCCATGCGGCCTATTCCGGCCAGGCTCTGGCGACTGATAAGACCTGCAAGGAGGCCAAGGCACTCGATGCCAACGAAGCCTTCGCGAAGGCCAACGGGTTTGCCGGAACTCCGGTCATCGTGCGCGCCCGCGATGGGGCGGTGCTTCATGGCTACCGCGATGCCGCGGCGATCCGCCGCTTCGTCGCCGAAGGCAAGGGAGTGGCGCAATGAGCCGGCTTCCAATCCTTCGCGCCATGGTGCTCGCTGCGCCGCTCCTCCTGGCCAGTGGCTGCGCCAGCCTCGGCGGCAACGTCAAAGGCAGCTTTGCCTGCCGGGCTCCGGAAGGGACCTGCGCGCCGACTTCCGCGATCGATGCCGGGGCGACCGGCATTGAAAAGGCTGACACGGTTGACGCGCATCGGACGGTGACCCCGACCGGCGAAGCGGTTCGTCGCCTGCTGGTCGTGCTGACAGGCTACCGTGACGCGGCGGGCCGCGACCATGAGGCGCGCGTCGTTCACCTGACGCTGCCCGAACAGGCAGGGACAGGCTGGCGCACGCCGCAGGGCCGCCGCGAAGTCCTGCGCTCGCTGGCATCGACTATTGCCGCGACGCGCGAGAGCAACCCCGCAACCGATTTCCAACCGCCAAAAATCCAAGAGGCAGACACATTGCCGGAACAGCTGTTCATCCCCTCGCAGCCCGTTCCGGCGATGCCCGGCGCTGACGCGCCGGAACCCGGGGGACCTGGCTCGTTTTCCCCTCCCCGCGAGCCGGTCCCCCAACCTGACATGACCGAAGGAGAGAGCCAGTGACGCTATCCCTTGCTGCCGCGCGCGACGCACTCTCGCGGGGCCTGTTTGCCGACACGGCTCGGCCCGAAAAGCCGCGGGCGCATTTCGGGCTCGATATGCTCTCGGACTGGCTGCCCTACCGGGTCTATGACGAGGGGGCGAAGCTCTACCGCAACGCCCGCTCCAAAGGCTTCGTGCTCGAAGTCACCCCGCTGATCGGGGCCGACGAACGGACCGGCGAGATCCTCGGTCAGTTCTTCTCCGAAGGCCTGCCGCAGGGCGCCTGCCTCCAGGTCCTGAACTTCGCATCTCCGCGGATCGGCAGCGTGGTCGGCCCCTGGTTCGCTCCGCGCTACGAGCAGGGCGGGATCTACGAGGCCATCGCCAGAGCGCGCACCAGGCGCCTTTACGATCTCGTCTGGAGCTCGGGCTCGGCGCATGCGCCGTTCCATGCTCGCAACGTCCGGCTGATCGTCTCGCTCGGCGTGCCGGTGCCCGGAAGCGTGACCGACGCGGAACTTTCGGAATGCCGCGAAGGGCTGATGGGCATGCTCCACTCGCTCGGACTGCACGCGCAGGAGCTGCGTCCGGGCGGCCTCTTGGCGCTGATCGACGAGCTCACCTCGCCGACTACCGCGCACGAGACCGATATCCATGCGTGGAACCCGCACGATACGCTTCAGTCCCAAGCGATCCGCCGCGACATCGAGCTCGAGGTCGGCGACGATCGCCTGATCCTCAGGACCGAGCGCTTTCGCGAGACGGGCCGCGACGAGGAGGGCAATCCTGAAGTCGGCGAATGCTATCCCGACCATTTCGATGTGCGGCACTATGCCGTGCGCTCTACCCCTGAGCGCTGGGCACCTTGGGAATGCGCGCGGCTCATCGGCGACATGTTCACCGACAAGCTGCGTTTCCCCTGTCCGACGGCAACCATGCTGTGCCTGGTCTACCCCGACCAGGAAGCTGCTTCGGCGCGCGCGGGCTTCAAGTTCATGCGCACGACCAGTCTCAGCCAGACCAAGAGCGCGCGTTTCTTGCCCAAGCTTGCCGAACAGTCGGCCGAGTGGCGCCACGTCCAGGCCGAACTCCAGGCTGGCAAGAAGCTCGTGAAGCTGTTCTACGGGCTCACCAGCATCTCGCCGCTCGGCCAGGGCGACGCGCATGAACGCATCATCAAGGCGATCTACAAGGCGGCGGGCTGGGACCTTGCCGACGAGCGCTTCCTCCAGCTCCAAGGCCTCGTCGCTGCCTTTCCCCTGTGCCTCGCCGATGGCCTCGCCGACGACATGGCGCGGTTGAAGCGTCTCAAGACCATGCTCTCGACGACAGCGGCACATATCGCGCCGATGCAGGGCGAATATCTCGGCGGCGTAATCCCGCACCTCCTGCTCGTTGGCCGCCGCGGCCAGCCCTTCTGGTGGTCGCCATTCGAGAACGGTGCCGGCAACCACAATATCGCGATCTGCGGCAAGTCGGGTTCGGGCAAGTCGGTGCTGCTGCAGGAACTCTGCGCCGCCCTGCGCGGCGCCGGTGCCAAGGTCGTGGTGATCGACGACGGCCGCAGCTTCGAGCATTCGGTCAAACTGCAGGGCGGACGCTTCGTTGAGTTCACGCTCGCCTCGGGCTTTTCCCTGAACCCCTTCTCGATGGTCGACGATGCCCGCGCACACGAAGACGAGGACTACCGCCTCGACTGCTTCGCCATGATCAAGGCAATCATTGGCCAGATGGCGCGTCCCGGCACCGCGCCGAGCGATACCGAGCGCGGGCTCATCGATCGGGCCGTGACCGCGACCTGGGAGGCACTCGGCAGCGGCGCATCGGTCGACGATGTCGCGCATGCGCTCCATGGATCGGAAAGCGAGGCGGGCCGCGATCTCGCCACCGCGATCGCGCCCTTCTGCCGCGGCGGCAGCTACGGCGGGTTCTTTGCAGGCAAGGCGAGCTTCGCGCTCGACGATGATTTTACCGTCTTCGAGATGAGCGATCTCGCAAGCCGCGAGGAACTGCGCAGCGTCGTCCTTTCGGCGATCATGTTCATGACCAGCCAGGCGATGACCCGCTCGTCGCGAGCAACCAAGAAGCTGCTGCTGATCGACGAGGCCTGGGCCATGCTCAAGGGCGGGTCGATGGGCGAGTTCGTCGAAACCTATGCCCGCACTGCCCGCAAGTACGGCGGCGCGCTCGCCACCGCGACCCAGTCCCTCAATGATTATTACAAGTCCGACGGCGCGCGCGCCGCGCTCGAGAATAGCGACTGGATGCTGGTACTTCAGCAGAAGGCCGAGACGATCGCCGATTTCAGGGCGAACGCGCGGCTCGACATGGACGACCGCACCGAGACGCTGATCCGCAGCCTCAAGCGTTCGGGGACCGAGTACAGCGAGGTCTTCATCAAAGGCCCCGAGACCGAGGCGGTCGGTCGGCTCGTGCTCGATCCCTTCTCGGCGACGATCTACTCCTCCGATCCCGACACCTATGCGGCGATCCAGGACTGCGAGCGGCGCGGGCACAGCCTCGCCGATGCCATCCGGATCGTGGCGGGAGGCGGACAATGATGGTCTCGCATCTCGTCGACCGGACCCCTCCGGCCAATCTCCGCAGCCTGCTGCCGTTCCTGCAAGGGAGCTGTTTCGTCCTCATCGAGACCGCGCGCTTTGCCGCGACTTCACTGCTGATCGTGCTGGGATTGCCGCTCGCGCTGTTCCTGTTCGTTGCGGGCTGGGACCTTGGCGGCCTCTTCACCCAGCTCGCCAATCTGTCGGACCGATATCTCGAAGCCGACGGGCTGCGCCGCAGCCTGTTCAGCCAGGACCTCAAGGGCTGCTTCCTCGCCCTCGCTGGCGCTGTGACGCTGTTTCGCATGCCCCGCTTCCTGAGGCGGCTTGCGGCCGATCTCGACAACCATCCGGCCCGGGAGGCTAAACGTGACTGAGACGCGCAGACTACCATCCTTCAATCGCCCGCTGTTGCTGAGAATTCTCGGCGTGCTCGCGCTCGTGGTCGCATTACTCTGGGCAGCCTGGGTCAGCCGCGAACTGTCCGAGCCGCGCCAGCAGATCGTCACCGTCCGGCTTGCCGAGACCATCGCCGCATTCGTCGATGCCGAAGCGCGCGCAGAGCAGGATCCCGAAGCCAGCCAGGCGCGCGTGCTCGCCTTCCTTCAGGCGTCCGAGCGCGCTGTTGCGGAAATGGGGGCCGATGGCCGCGTGGTGCTGGTCGGCGAAGCAGTGCTCGCGGGCGATGCCCCCGATGCTACCGATGAACTGCGCGTGCGGATCGCTCGCCAGCTTGGGCAGGGAGGCGGCCAGTGACGCGCTTTGCCTCTCGTTTTGTCCGCACGCTCAAACGACCGCTCGTCCTGACCGGTCTGGTGCTGCTGCCACTTGGATGGGGCGCGGTCGACGCCTTCGCGAAAGACCATGCCTTCCTCATCAATGCCAGCCCGAGCCTGCCCAACTGGGCCTTCTGGCTCGACAAGCATGCGCGGATCGAGCGCGGCAGCCTGATCTTCTTCGAGCCGCCGGCGAGCAGACTCGTCGAAGCGCATTTCGGAGAAGGCGCGCAGCTCTTCGGCAAGCGGGTGTTGGGCGTGCCGGGCGATGTCGTGAGCCACCGTGGCCACGAGGTCTTCATCAACGGCCGCAAGATCGCCGCGCGGCTCGATGAGACCCGTCTCGGCATTGCGCTTCACAAGGGCCCCGAAGGCCCGATCCCCGACGGCTGCTTCTACACCGGGACCAGCCATCAGCGCGGCCTCGACAGCCGCTACGCCGAGATCGGCTTCGTCTGCCGCGGCCAGATCCTGGGCAGCGGGAGGGCGATCCTGTGAGCAAGCTCATCCTCCCTGCGGCCCTACTTGCAGTCCTGCTCTGCCCTGCCGAGGTGCTGGCGCGCGACTATGGCCAGCGCGGCACGGTGTTTCCCGTGATCGAGCGCGACCTCCTCGAGCAGATTCATTCGCGCCTGACGCAGATGGAACGTTCGGGGGAGACCGCGCGGCTCAATGAAGACCTGAAGCGCCGCACGATCGCGCGCGTGAACCGGCCCGACCCCGTCGCCGGAATCGTCCGGGCCAGCGAAGCCCGTCGCTGGCAATTTGATCCGACGATCACGCTCGCTGCCGATATCCGCGGGGCAAAAGGCGAGCTGATCCATGCCGCTGGCACGAGGGTCAATCCGCTCGACAGCGTGCAGCTACGCGCCGAACTTCTCTTCCTCGACGGCGACGATCCCGACCAGCTCGCCTGGGCGCTCAAGCAGGCCGCCAATGCCAAGCTGATCCTGGTGAAGGGTGCGCCGCTCGAGCTGATGAAGGCCCGCCAGCGCCGCTTCTATTTCGACCAGGGCGGCAAGCTCACGGAGAGGTTCGGGATCAGATCGGTGCCCGCACGCGTGCGCCAGCAGGGCCGCCTGCTCGAGATCAGCGAAATCGCGCTGCCACCGAAAAGGAGGACGGCCCAATGACGCACTTAAGAAAGCTGGCGCTCATGCTGGCCGCCATTCTTGGTCTCGCCACTGCAACGCCCGCGATGGCCGATGCCGGTCCGGGACGCTGCACCGGAAGCTTTGTCAACCCGATCACCGACATCTGCTGGTCGTGCCTGTTCCCGATCTCGATCGGCGGGCTGGACATCTGGCCCTCGAGCCGGCCCGATCCCGATAACCCCGACCTGCCGGTGTGCCTGTGCGGTCTGAGGCCCGGAATTGCGATGGGCTTCTGGGAGCCCGTGCGGCTTGCCGATGTCAGCATGAAGCCGTGGTGCTTCGTGAACCTCGGCGGCATGAAGCTCGATCCCGGCTTCGATATCGGCTTCCGCTCGATCTCGGGTCCATCAGCAGTGGGCGGCGCGAGCCAGTATTATTCGAGCTGGCACGTCCACTGGTATGCCTATCCGCTGATCTACTGGATGGAGATCGTCGCCGATTTTCTGTGCCTGGAATCGGGCTCGATCGACATCCTCTACATCTCCGAGATCGATCCGCTGTGGCAGGATTCCGAGCTCACCGCGATCATCAACCCCGAGGCCGTGCTCTTCGCCAACCCGCTGGCGCTCGCTGCCTGTGCGGCCGACTGCGTCGCCTCGACCGCGAAGCTGCCGATCGACGAGATGTTCTGGTGCGCGGGCTGCCAGGGGTCGATGTACCCGATGAACGGCAATGTCTCGGCCAGCATAGGCCACGTCCAGGCCTCGCGCCTCGTGCTTTCGCGCTTTGCCTACAAGCTCCACCGCGAACTCGTCTCGTGGGGGACGATGGGGTCCAAGGGCCTGTGCGGCAAATATTTGATGCCGGTGATGCGCAAGCAACAATACCGCTTCCAGGCCACCAACCCCAACCCGGCGACTTCGGGCCGTTACGCCTGCCCGCCCATCGGCGCCTCCACCACCTTTCAATCGGCCGGACAGGTCATTCCCGCCATCGGCGAAGACATGGGATACCTCGTCTGGCGCAAGCGGAACTGCTGCGCGCTATGAACAAGCACCTCCTCCTTTTGCCCGTCGGCCTTGCCGTCACTCTCGGTGGCCTCGCTCTCGCCCAGAGCGCGCCCGAAGGCATCGACCTTGAAGCGATCCGCGAGCGTGCGGCCGAACACGCCGACGATGCGCAGGCGCTCAGCACCAATGTCCGCCAACGCGCCGAGGCGCTGACCGAGGACGCACAGGCTATCCAGGCGCAAGCGCAGGCCAATCGCGCAGCCTATGCGGACAGCATCAAGGCAACCGAGACCGACGCCGTCCTCGACTTCGACGCCATGATCGCAGGGCAAGCCGCCGCAGAGAAGGCATCGCTCGGGGGAACCCCGCGCTTCATTGCCTTTGCCAGCCTGTCGATGCCGCCCGAAGCGCTGAAAGCACTGGTCCACGACATGACCAGGGCGGGAGGCGTCACCGTGCTGCGCGGCTTCCCGCAAGGTAACAGCGAGGCATTCAAGAAGCGGCTCGCCGCCATCTGGAGCACCCGAGACGCGGCCGGTTCGCTCGGCATCGATCCAAGGCTGTTCCGCGCCTTCAACATCGAAGCTGCACCGAGCTTCATTATGCTGAGCACCGAGTTCAGTCCCTGCGACGGGTTCGATTGCACCAGCGAGGTGCCGCCGCACGACCGCATCGCCGGCAACATTAGCGTGGGCGAAGTCCTCGAGACCTTTGCCTCGGGCAAGGGTCCGGGCGCCGAACTTGCCCGCCTCCATCTGCGCCAGCTCTCCAGGGAGGAACGGCCATGACCGCCAAAACCCTCGCCCATCTCCTTGTGGCACTCGTCACCCTCACAAGCGCGGCTTCCATTCAGGCTCAGACCCGCGATGCGGCAAGGGCTGACGGGAAGTACTTTGCCACCGAGCTGCTGGGCGAAGCGCGCGAGGCAGCAACGACCAATCCCGACGCAGCACGCGTTCCCAATTTCGATCCGCAAGCGACGCGCGATCTGCAGGATCTTGCGCGCGATCCCGACCAGATCGAGACCCGCGCCCGCAGCGCCGCTACGACCAGCACGCCGATGCGGACGATCCGCGACAGCATGGCCAATCGCGCACGGTTCGAGCCGAACGAGATCGAGGACGTGATCGCGCGCAGCCTCGCCATCAACGAGACGCCGCTCGACTACACCAGCGGCATGGCAATTTCGGGCAGCCAGGGATCCTGCGTTCCGCTGCCGCCCGGTTCGGGCGCGGCGGGCACATATACCGCGACCTGCAATACGGGCACACGGATCGATCAGTCGGTTGGCCAATGCGCGGTACCACTCGTCGTCAGGGTCAGCCAGCAACCGCAGTATCATTACCTTTGCAGCCCATTGGGCAGCTTCAACCTATCAGGTGAGCCGGACTGCGAAGAGTTTTCGGGCGCTCTTTGCCGGGTGACCGGGCACCGCGATGGTCCTTGCTTGCAGTGGGGTTGGTCCGGTGGTCGCAAGTGGTGCACCGAGCCGGGCGATCCGCTTACCGAGCTGACCTGCGACGAACAGGTCGCAGGTCAGACGCCCTACCGCATTGCCAACGCTACCACCGTTACCACGACCCCGGACGAAAGCCAGTGCACAGGTTTTGCGGACAATAGCGATTGCACGCTGGACGCAGAGATCTGCACCGATACCGATCCGCAGACCCGCGTGGTCGATGGCGTCTCTGTCACAAAGCCCTGCTGGGAATGGCAGAGGAGCTACACCTGCATCGCGCGCGAAGCGGCGACCGATTGCTCCGACATCGAAAGCCAGGGCAGCTGTCGCTTTGTTCGCGAGGAATGCCTCACCGACGAAGACCCCTGCGAGACCTGGGAGCGCATCTACGAGTGCCCGCTTCCCGGGACCGACAGCTCCACCCAGTATGTCTGCGACGGCGATGTCTATTGCATCGACGGCAGCTGCGAGACGATCCAGCGCACCGCGAACGACGAGTTCAAGGATGCCGTCACCGCGCTCCATGCGATGGACGAGGCCCGCGGGCAGTTCGATCCCGAGACGCTGACGCTGTTCCGCGGCACGCGCAACACCTGCTCGTCCAAGGTCTTCGGCGTGCTCAACTGCTGCAAGGGCAAGGGTTTCCCGCTCATCCCCGGCATCAGCCTGCTGGTCGCGCTCGGCTGCAACCGCGAGGAAGTTCTGCTCCACGAACGCGATGCGCAGGGGCTGTGCGCCTACGTGGGGACCTATTGTTCGGACAAGTTCCTCGGCGTCTGCCTGACCAAGAAGAAGGTCTACTGCTGCTTCGAGAGCAAGCTCTCGCGGATCCTGCAGGAACAGGGTCGCCGCCAGCTGCGCAAGCCCTGGGACAAGCCCAAGGAAGAGCAGTGCGAGGGGTTCACGCTCGACGAGTTCGCCCGGCTCGACCTCAGCCAGATGGATTTCAGCGAAGTCTATGCCGAGTTCACCGAGGCTGCACGGCTCCCCGACGAGCTCGAGACCAGCATCCTCATCCAGCAGAAAATCGAAGATTATTACGCAAGGAGTGGCCAATGACGCGCCGCCAATCACTGCCGATGCTGGCCCTCCCAGCACTGGCCATGATTCTCGCTGCACTGCTCCCCGTTCGGGCAGCCGCCCAGGAAGCGCGCCAGGCAAAGCCAGCTGCTTCGGCAGACAGCCTCTACTGCGAGCAGCGCAGGCTCGGCTACTGGTTCTATTGCGTAAAGCCGGTGCCGGCAGACGAGCCGCAGATGGCGCAGCCACCAGCCCAGGTGACCGCCACGCAGGAGCTGGACGCGGTCACGGGGGAACTGCGCGAACTCAAGGCGCGCGCGATCCTCTATCCGACGCCGGAAAACGTCACCGCCTATATCCGCTTCCAGCGTGCCCAGCTCGACCGGGCTTCGCTGTTCTCCGATGTCTGGCAACGCGCGATTTGGCAGGATCCCGAGCTCGACTACACGCTCGAACGACCGGTCGGCGCACTCGCCAAGAAGCAATGGCAGGACGCGCGCGCTGCCGACCGCGACGCGGTGATGGCCAGGCTCTCCGAACGCTATGGACTGTTCTACTTCTTCGCCCAGACCTGCGGCGCCTGCGAAGTGATGAGCCCGATCGTGCGCTCGGTGGCGGACCGCTGGCATATCACGGTCCGGGCGATCTCGACCGATGGCGGGCCGTCCAGGCACTTCCCCGACTACAAGGTCGAAAGCGGCCAGCGGCCCCGCATGGGGCTCGAACCCGGCATCACCCCGGCGCTCGTGCTTTGGGACAGCGTGGCCAGGCGCCCGATCCCGATCGGATACGGCGTGCTCTCGGCCGACGAGCTGCAGGACCGCATCTACCTCCTCACCTCGAAGGAAGCCGGACATGATTACTAGCATCCGCAATGCGGCGCTCACCATAGCTGCCGCCAGCATGGTCGCGTCCCCCGTCGCCGCAAACGTCGGCGACAGCATGGACCGCTTCATGGACGACATGGGCGCTGCGGCCAATGTCACCGGGCCGAGCGCATTCGAAGGACAGTCGGCGGGCTATTACAGCCTCGGCAATGTCTGGACGCGCTTCCCGCAGAAGACGACCAGCATCGCCAACCTCCAGCTGCCGCGTGCCCGCGCAGGTTGCGGCGGCATCGATATCTTCGCCGGGTCCTTCTCCTTCATCAACGCGAGCGAGATGGTCGCGCTGTTGAAGGCCGTCGCGAACAATGCGGTGGGGTTCGCCTTCAGCCTCGCGATCGATACCGTCTGCCCCGAGTGCTCAAAGATCATGCAGGAGTTCAGCCAGAAGGCGCAGCTCATGAACAATCTCTCGATCAACTCCTGCGAGATGGCGCAGGGGCTGGTCGGCGGCGTCTGGCCCAAGGGCGATCTCGCCGACAAGGCGATCTGCGAAGCGATCGGCAATTCCGAAGGTATCTTCACCGACTATGCTGCCGCCAAACACGGTTGCGGCACCAGGGGTCAGCGCGCCTCGACCAATGAGAGCGCCGGCGCCGACTATGCCGACGTCAATCCCGGTGTACCGCGCAATTACACCTGGCATGTCCTCAAGCAGAGCGCCTTCTTCAACCCTGGTGGCACCTTCGACCGCGACCTCGCCGAGTATGCGATGACGCTCATCGGCACGGTGATCTACGTGCCGCCCCGCGATGACGAACCAGGCAAGTTCGTGCCTTTCGCAGGCGATGCCTCCTCGACGCTGGTGACCGCGCTGCTCGACGGGACGCAAGGCCAGTCGGTGCGGGTGTTCCAGTGTGACGAGCCCGACCAGTGCCTCAACCCCACTTTCCAGCAGATGAGCCTCACGAGCGCGAAGGCCATCCGGCCCCGCGTTGCCCAGCTCATCGGCAGCATGGTCGAGGCCATCCGCAGCGACACAGCGATCGGCGACGAGGAGAAGGAGCTGCTCCAGGTGGCATCGGTGCCGCTCTACAAGATCCTCACCGTGCAGGCGGCCTATGGACGCGGGATGGCAACCGACGACCGCGACACGCTGGCCGAGATCGCCAGCATCGATCTTCTCTATGCCATCCTCGAACGCATCACAGCCGAGGCCGGACGCTCGATGGCGAGCTTCATTGCGGCCGATGAAGCGAAACTCGCGATCTGGCGCGCTCAGGTCGCGGAAGTCCGGTCAAGCCTCGCCCAGAGGCAAGCGACCGGACAGGCGCGGGTCTCCGCGATCATGCAGATCATCGAGAAGACCGCGATGATCGAGAACATGCTCGCCGCCTCGATGTCGCCATCGATGGCCGCCGCGCTCGACTGGTCGCGCGGGATGCAGTCCCGCTCCATCGTTCCATAAGGGTGAGGCAGCATGGTCGAGATTTTCACGGTCGGCGGCGGCGAGTATATCGTCAATGTCCTCAATGCCGTTGCCGCCTGGACCGGAGCGGGCGGCTACAAGAGCCTGATTCAGGTCGCGCTGGTGATGGGCATGGTGCTCGCGGTCATCGTGGTCGCGTTCAACCAGGACTGGCGCGCATGGCTCAACTGGTTCCTCGGTGCGACGCTCATCTACATGTGTCTGATGGTGCCGCGCATGGACGTCCATGTGACAGACCGGGTCAATCCAAGCCTTGCACCGGCAACGGTGGCCAATGTTCCGCTCGGGCTCGCCCTGATGGCAAGTTTCACCAGCCAGGCGGGGGACTATCTGACCCGCTCGGCCGAGCTCGTCTTCGGCTTGCCGGACGACCTCAACTACTCGAAGAACGGCATGATCTATGGCGCGCGGCTGCTTGAATCGACGCGGAGCTTGCGCATTTCCGATCCGGAGTTTGCTGCGAACTTCGACGAGCATGTCAGGCAATGCGTGTTCTACGATCTGCTGCTCGGCCGCTACTCGATGAAGGAGCTGTCCGAGAGCGATGATATCTGGGCGACGATCGCACCCGGCAGCGCGGCGCGCGCGCAGAAATTCCTGACCCGGCAGGCCGACGACAGCGTGACGGCCTCGATCATCACCTGCCGCGAAGCCTACACCGCGCTTTCGGGGCGATGGGCGAGCCTCATTGACGAGATGACGCTTGTCGCGGGACGCCAACTCTATCCGCGCCAGACCGAAGCGCTCGCCAAGGCCAAGCTCATGGCCGACCTCCCGATTGCCTATCAGTATCTTACCGGCATCTCGCGCAGCGCGAGCGACATTTTCCGCCAGGTGTTGACGATCAATGCCATGAACCAGGCCATGCACGGCTTTGCAGGGGCGAGCGGCACCGGCAGTATTGACGTCTTCGCGCAGACCCGGGCCGATATTCAGACCGAGCGGACCTATTCTTCGATCGCGCACAACGCGATGAAATGGGTCCCAATCCTCAATGTCGTACTGACGGTGGTGTTCTACGCGCTGTTCCCTGTCCTGTTTCCGCTGTTCCTGATGCCGCGGACCGGACCCATTGCATTGAGAGGTTACGTCACCGGCTTCTTCTATCTTGCGGCGTGGGGACCGCTCTTCGTCATCCTGCACATGATCCTGATGTTCAAAGGCGCGGGCGATGTCGCCGCCGCTGGCGGCAGCACGGGCCTCAGCCTCGCGACCTTTGCTGGCATGAGCGACGTCAACAGCGATATCGGCATCTTGGCAGGCTATCTTGTCGCCTCGATCCCGTTCCTTGCCGGCGGCGTGGCGCGTGGTGCGCTGGCGATTTCGGGCCAGGCAACGAGCTATCTCAACCCGAGCCAGAATGCAGCCGAGGAAGCCTCGCGCGAAGCGAGCACCGGCAACGTCTCACTCGGCAACTCGAGCATCGACAATTCGACAGTGTTTTCCCGCCAGTTTGCGCAGGGCAATCTTGCCCCCAACATTGCCTATGGCGCGGCACAGACGCGGGGATTCAGCGACAGCGGCACGCAGACGACCAGCTTCCCCGATGGCGAGTTCGCTGCAGTCCCGAATTCAAGCTATCCGTTCACGCCGACGCTCGGGCAGGACTTCACGGGCCGCCTAGGAACGATGGCGAGCCAGAGCCGGACGCAGAGCGAGACCTATGCCAACCTCGCCCAGCAATCGACGAGCTCTGCGCTCACCCGGTTCAGCGAGATCCGCAACGCCTACAGCCAGGGTCAGAGCTCCGATACTGTCAGCGGCGTTGGTACGAACGACAGCATCGGCACGGCATTCAGCGAAGTCGACAATGCCTCGAGGACGCTCCAGCAGCAGTTCGGCCTGTCCCGGCGCGCGTCAGACGACATTACTATTTCTTGGTTCCTCAACGGCGAAGCAGGAGCCGGAGCAAAGGCCGAAGGTGGAGTACTAAACGCGCAGGCGGGCGTCCGCGGTGGCCGAAATCAGTCGTGGACCGACAGCGATATCGGGATCGCCTCGGAAGATCGCGGCAGGATAATGGGTACGCTGCGGCAGCTTTCGGATAGCCGCAACTGGTCGAACACGCGTGAAGGCTTCCTGCGCGAGACGAGTTCGAGTTCGGTATCGCAGGTGTCAACCAGCTCGTCGGGTCTCAGCCGATCGCTGACCGAAGCCGAAAGCTACACACGAGAGGCGCGTCGGGCCGAAGAGGTGGCCAGCCGCCTCGAGAACCAGGCCAGTTGGTACGAGGCCAATAGTGCCGCAGGCACGCTAAACCTGAGCCAGGCTTATCGCGAATGGGGCATGGCCGAGATCGAAGCCAATCGCGACTATTACGGGCCGGTGCGCTTCGACGACATCGAGTTCCAGATGAGCGCGCGCGGCCAACAACTGCAATCGCGGTTTGTCGAGAGCTATGCTGATCGCCTACAAGACGACATCGAAGCCGACCTTTCGCTGCCGGACTTCGCTCCTGTCAGCCGCCCCGGGATCGGAAGTGCTGGGCAGGTACGCGCAAGAGGAGCCGTGGGCTCTGCGGGTGGTCCCTCAATGCCCGATGCTCCTGATCGGTCTGACATCACGGATGGGGTCGAGCGGGTGCGCCGACAGGGTCGTGGCAGGATCGGAACCGTGCGAACTTATCTTGATCGCCAAACGGAAGGCGCCACGGGCGCGAGTGAGGAAGCTGCAGACGACGTCAAAGAATGGGGCAATAGATAGCTACAGCACGAAATCCTGCAGGATGACGAACACCGCAAATGCGACGACGACCAGCCCAAGTAGCCAGAGTCCGCGTCGTTCCCAAGGATCTGCTAGAGCCTTCTTCCAGCTGTATTCCATGCGCCGATTTTCGGAGATGGCACGGTCGATCTCTCGCAGGCCCTTCCAGTCCGTCTGGTCGTTTTGCTCCTTCTCGTCATCCATTTCCATCACTCCGACCTAAATAAAGTAGCAAATTTGATGCATTATCGGGCATAAGCCAATTTACGTCTCGATATTGACACATTAAATATCATCACGTAAAGACGCAAAATCGCTACACAAAGCTCCATAACGGAGATAATGTCTCGATAATGCCACATTATGATTCACCAGATCTGCGTCCGCTCTCGGTGCTGCTATCCGACCTCGGGAAGCAGATCGAAGCATATCGCATATCACGCAATCTCAAGCAGGCCGAGCTTGCGGAAATGGCAGGTATCTCGCGTTCAACGCTCGCCCGCCTGGAAGCCGGTAATGGCGGGACCATCGATAGCCTCGCCAGGATAATGCGTGCGCTCGACATTGAAGACCGCCTGCTGGATGTCATGCCGGACGCCAAGCTGAGACCGCTCGATCCCCGGTCCGACACCGGCAAGGCGCGGCAAAGGGTGCGCAAGTCTTCTGAAGGTGAGGCTGGCGAGGAATGGAGCTGGGGTGACGAGGCCCCATGACGCGTGCGGTAGTCAATCTCTGGGGTCGTCAGATCGGCGCCGTCCTGTGGGATGAAGATCGCGATGTCGGGGTTTTCGAATACACTCCGGAATTCAGTCGCAGCGGCATCGAAGTCGCTCCGCTCACAATGCCATTACGAAGCGGCGTCTACGATTTTCCCGCGCTGAATTACGAGACCTTTAAAGGGCTACCGGGCATGCTGGCAGACAGCCTGCCCGACAAGTTTGGTAACGCGCTGATCAATCGCTGGCTTGCCGAGCAAGGCCGCACAGCCGACAGCTTCGATCCGGTCGAGCGCCTTTGTTATACCGGTCGCCGAGGCATGGGTGCGCTCGAATTCGAGCCCGCTACCGGTGAGCGCCGTGAACAGGGCCGGCCGGTCGATATCGCCCCGCTGGTCGAGCTCGCCAACAGAGTCATTGCCGCGCGTGAAGAACTGGCCGGTGTGCTCAAGGGAGAGGATGATCACCGCGCACTCCAAGAGATCCTACGCGTCGGAACCTCCGCCGGTGGCGCCCGGGCCAAGGCCGTCCTCGCCTGGAACGAGGCGACCGGAGAGTTCCATTCAGGGCAGCTGACTGCAGGGCCCGGCTACACGCAATGGCTGGTCAAGTTCGACGGCGTGTCGGGCAATGCCGACAAGGAACTTGCCGACCCAATGGGCTTCGGCCGGCTTGAATACGCTTGCTATCTGCTAGCCCGAGAGGCTGCCATCGACATGGCTCGCTCACGACTGCACGAGGAAGGCGGGAGGGCGCATTTCATGACCCAGCGCTTTGATCGCACGCCTGACGGCAAGAAGCTCCACATGCAGTCGCTTTGCGCGATGCGCCATTTCGATTTCAACCTCGCCCGGGCCTATAGCTACGAGCAGGCAATCGAGACCATCCGCATGCTCGGTCTCGGACGCGAAGCGATCAAGGAGCAGGTGCGCCGCGCGCTGCTCAATGTCTTTATCCGTAACCAAGACGACCACACCAAGAACATCGCCTTCCTGATGGATAGCTCGGGTCGCTGGAGCCTCTCGCCCGCATACGATGTCGTCTACGCCTACAATCCCAAGGGGGATTGGACCAACGAGCACCAGATGTCGCTGGCTGGCAAGACCGACGACTTTGAACTCGACGATCTGCTGGAATTCGGACGGTTTGCTGACCTGAAACCTACTGAGACCAAGTCGATCATCGAAACGATCCGGGCCGCAGTCGGTAACTGGGACAGGCACTGCAATACCGCCGGAGTGGAAGCCGACATGGCACGGAAGGCTAGGCGCGGATTCCGTGATATCGGCTGAGAAGCCGGCAGACCGGGCGATCGCCTACAGCGGTTTGTTGAAACTAAAATCTCTGCCCTTGCCCGTGGGGAATTTTCATGACATCCCGTCGCTACAACTACCCGAGGCAGACATATGCAATCTGAGTTCCGAATTCTACGCTGCCGTGCCGGACTCTCGACCGAGGAACTCGCAGAAAAACTTGGCTACTCCGAACGGGAGATTTTCCGCTGGGAGTCCGGAAAGATCAGACCTCGCAAAGTTGTGCTCGACTGGCTGCGTGAGCGCGCTGATACAGTCCCGACACACACAAATGCGAAGGGGTTCACATTCATTGACCTCTTTGCCGGCATAGGAGGACTACGCCGGGCTTTTGACGGCATAGGCGGCCGCTGCGTATTCACGTCTGAATGGGACAAATATGCACAGCTTACTTATCACACCAACTATCCGGACAACCGCCCGATCGCCGGCGATATTACCAAAGTCCCCGTCGATGAGATTCCTGAGCATGATGTTCTGCTCGCAGGCTTTCCTTGTCAGCCATTCTCAATCGCCGGGGTGTCAAAAAAGAATGCGCTGGGCCGGAAACATGGGTTCCTTGACGAAGCTCAGGGAACGCTGTTCTTCGATGTTGCACGGATCCTGAAGGCTCACAGACCAAGCGCATTCCTGCTCGAGAACGTGAAGAATCTGAAAAGCCACGACAAAGGCCGGACCTTCGAGGTCATCCGCAAAATTTTGGAGAAAGACCTCGGATACGAGCTCCATGTTCGCGTTCTAAACGCACGTCATTTTCTTCCCCAGAACCGTGAACGGATCGTGCTCGTTGGCTTCCGCGAAAAAAGTGGATTCGACTGGGCGGACTTGAAGCTTCCGGTTGAAGGCGAAGCGCGGATGCGATCGGTACTGCATCCCGAGAACGGCGGCGAAACTGCAGAATCGCACTATACAGAGGGAGAACTTGCGAGGGTCAATGCCAAGTATACCCTGAGCAATCACCTCTGGAAATATCTCCGAGATTACTCAGCCAAGCATCGTGCAGCAGGCAATGGCTTTGGCTATGGCCTGGTAGGCCCGGACGACACCTGCAGAACGCTCTCAGCGCGCTATTACAAGGATGGGTCTGAAATTCTTGTACAGCAAAAGGGACGCAAGAATCCCCGACGGCTTACCCCGAGGGAATGCGCAAGGCTGATGGGTTTTCCCGACACATTCCGGATCCCTGTTTCCGATACGCAGGCGTATAAGCAGTTCGGTAACTCGGTGGCAGTGCCGGTGTTTAGCGAGGTCGCAAGGATCATGCGTCCGCATATAACCCGGGAAGCAGCCCCGAACGATGAGGTGGCTGTCCGGGAGTATGCCTGACGTCCATGATCCCACGACAAGAAGCCGTAACATGGCGGCTATAAGGGGAAGGGACACGAAGCCTGAACTTCAGATTCGAAGTGGCCTTCACCGGCTAGGTTATCGCTTCAGGGTCAACCGGAAGGATCTGCCCGGCAAGCCCGACATCGTACTCAGCCGGTTTCATGCGGTTATCTTTGTGCACGGCTGCTTCTGGCATGGTCATGACTGCCATTTGTTCCGGCTTCCAGAGACACGCACCGAATTCTGGGCGGCGAAGATCGGCGCCAATCAAGAGCGGGACAAGGTTGTCAGATCAGCGCTGCTTTCGGAAGGATGGCGCATTGCCACCGTCTGGGAATGCGCGCTCAAGGGAAAGAATAGGACTGAACCGACAGCACTTCTGACGCGGCTGACATCTTGGCTCAGGGGTGATGAGCTATCGCTCGAAATCAGAGGCTAGGATGTAGAATCCATGTGCGCCTCGTCAATGCACCCGCCGGAAGCCACGGAGCCGGATCCTTCCGGCAGGTAACTGAGGGTCCGGATAAATGATCGGGCTCACGACGGGAGCTTTGCTGATGGATCTTTTCGAGCGCCTGTCGGTCGGATAGCCGCTCAGCACTGCCCAGATCGTTGGTGCTGCTTTGCCGATGTCGCGCACCGTCAGTCGCCATTTCCAGGCAAGATTCTCCGAGAATTCTCCGTAGTTGTCCCGGGCACTTTCGTAGCTGGCCCGGGCTTCGTCCCAGTATTCCAGCCAGAGGTCATCCAGCCATACAGGCAGCTTGCTGAAATCGTGACCGATCAGCACTCCATTCAGAAAACTCAGAAACACCGTTTCTTCGCGTTTGACCGTGGGCAGATGGGTATCGAGGGCGTCGGCGACAGCCTGCAGTGTCATCTGGCTCCCAAGAGTGCGGCTCGTCCTGAGACGGTAAATTTCGGACGCCCGCTTCGTAACGCGGCACACAGATAGCAAGTCACAGACGGTGTCACGAAGTGTGGCGACGAACTCAGCGGCATTGACCGTTGGCGAGGCTGGCAGACAGCTCAGTGCGTTGGCTGTCCGGTATGACCGCCAATCGATCAGACCATCATCACGGAGGCAGGAGGCCAGCTGATTTGCATGCATCGCAGCCACCTCGGCCGCCTTTCCTCCCCTTGCCCCTAGGCTGCCGGCGCGCAACCTCGCGACGATATCCCCTACAGTTTCCGATCCGGCTTCAGCCAGACGCTCAACGTATCTGCCCAGTCTGAGTCGGTTCAGTGGGAGTCCGAGCACTTCCCGCCTCAGATCGCCGAAGAGCCGGGGATCGACGCGGCTTGCTGCCCGGAATTCCCCGGACATCTGCGGTTCGCCGGTGACTATCGCAAGGATGATGGGGAGCTGTGCTATGACCGCGTGATTGGGAACCTCCCATTCAGCGGAGAGGGCTTCTACGAAATCTGTGAACTCGATTTCCTCAAGGTGGGAAAGACGGTCAGCAGCCCGTTTCCACCAGACCGAAAACTCCGGACGGAAATGTATTCCCAGCGTTCCATATGTCTCGTTGAGTAGCCCGCCTGTCAGCTGCCCCAGCAGCTTCTTCTCCTTCTGCCGGATCCTTTCGCGGGTGACCGGAGGGCTGGTTGTCGCAGCTATTTCATCGAGCGTCTTCTGCCGTTCCGGCGGCTGACAGATGCGTTCGCGAAGAATTGCTGAAAAGGTTTCGTCTGCGAGATTGTCGGCGACCTCTGCGAGAAAGTCCGGAAGCGAAGCCAGAAAGTCTTTGCCCGAACGCGGCCGGCCCTCATGCGGCAGGAGAGGGATACGCGTCGTTTCGCAATACCTGTCCCAATCAGTGCCCGTCTCAGCATCCGAAGCATCAATCAGCGCTTGCCGGTTTTCACTGAGCAGATCGGCGGTGCGCCAGCCAACTGTGGGAATCCGGATGATCTGCTCCCGGCTTACGCTGGCGAGATCACCGACGGTGCGAAAACCAGCCCTCTCCAGCGTTGCAGTCTTCACACCAAGGTGAAGCACGCCGATAGGGAGATCATCCACCAGTTCAGGTTGCCGGATGCTACCCCGGTGACGCGCGCCCGGCGGATCTATCGGCTCTCCGGTTTCTCTAATGTACACGGCGCCAGCCTTTCAGGCGGACCCTCACCGGTGCACCTGCCTCCTCGCCCTGAGGCGACTCATCCTTCCGGACCGACACAGAATAGGTTAGACTTCCCGGGGATCCGGTAAGCACGAGTACATCGCCTTCTGTCGCCCCGACAGCGCGGAAGAACTTGGTCATATGAGTGATGCGGTACTCGTCCCTTGTCCCGCCTTCATCATGAAGCCTGTTGTTGTAGTAAATATAGCGGAAGCGCCAGGTCACCCCCGTTTCGTCCGTCATCTCCAGCCACGCATCGGGGTTCTTCTGCGCTGGATCGAGAAACGGAAGCAGCGCAATCAGATCAGTCTGTGATTTCGGTATGTGTATGCCGGCCTGATGACCTCCGGTTTCTCCGGTGTCGTTTGCCGTCAGCGGCTTCTCATAAGTCTGACTGCTCATCAATTTTCTCCGCCGGGCCGGATGGAAAGAGCCCGCCTCAGATCATCGGCATCACGTGTTGATACCGGGACTGCTTCGTTGCCAAGCTCGCGGCGCCACTGGGATCGGTCAATCATCACCCGTTCGACAGTGTCCTCGTAAAACAGCCGGTAGATATAAACCGGCTCGGTCTGCCCGCGCCGGTGCGCGCGGGCACTTGCCTGGGATTCAAGTGCAGGGTTCCATGCTTGGGTGAAATGAATGACTATAGTTGCAGCGGTTATATTGAGTCCCGCTCCTGCCGCCTTTGGATTGAGTACAAGGCAGCCCGGCCCATCGTGGCCAGAGAATGCGTCAACGATTGCCTGCCGCTCTTCCTGCGGCGTGGACCCATTGATCGCCCCCCAGTATGCATCCGGCAGCCGACCCTGTGCTGCCTCACGGATAATCTCGCCACAGCGATTAAAAATTGCGAAGAGCAGAACCTTTCGTCCGCTCCTGAACGCCTCTTCGAGAATGGCGATTGCGCGCTCCACCTTCGGTGTGACGAGCGGCATTCCGGCTGACGGATCGATCCCCGCGTCCTGATCCCTGTCGGGATCGCCTGATCCCTGCAGCCAGGGATGGGCACAGAAGAGCTGCAACTGACCTGTCGCGACCAGATTACCTGCCACAGGGTACTTCTCAAGCGTCTCGGCGAGCACTTCATCATAACGCCGGGAAAGCTCGTCACCGAGTTCGAGTGGCAGATCGATATCGATGCGCTCCGGAAGATCGCCGGCGACGTCCCTCACTTTTCGGCAGAGAACGACAGGATCGGTCAGGCGAGCCAGATTCTTTGCCGATTCCTCGGAGTCAGGATGATCGGCTTCAAAGTCCTCCCGGCTTCCCAGCAATCCAGGTATCGCGAGATCAGCAAGCGACCAGAGATCCAGGAGCGACGTCTCGACCGGCGTCCCCGTCATCGGAATGGTACGCTGCCTGGGAATCCTCCCGACTGCCTGCCTGCGCCCGGAATCGGGGTTTTTCAAAGCCTGCGCTTCATCACAAATCAGCCATGACCAGGGCATTCCTGCAAAAATGGATATGTCGTTGACCACAGTGTCGTAGGTTGAAAGCACGACCTGCGCCCGCTGCAGACCCGCGGTGATGCCGGTTCTGTTGTGTCCGCGGTGGATGAGAACAGAAAGCTCGGGCGCAAACTTCATTATCTCTTTCCGCCAGTTGGCGATCAGGCTCGTCGGGCAGATAATGAGGGCTGGTCGTGAGGTTTCCGGTTTTTCGCAGAGCAGCAGGGCAATGATCTGGATGGTCTTTCCGAGCCCCATCTCGTCAGCGAGAATGAGGCCGCCGGTATGCCGTATGGTCTGGTCCATCCATGCTACGCCCTGAGCCTGATACGGGAACAGAGTCGCATGCAGACCCGGAATGTCCTGATCCGGGCGCAGGTCGGCAGCAGCCGATTGCGCTGAGTGGAAGACGCTCTCTTCAGCTATGACAGGTATGTCGGGATTACCCAGCCGGACAAGACGCACCACATCGGGAAAGCTGAGCGTTTTCGGCAGCTGCCCGCCCAGCATCTGCCGGACTATGGCCGGCGTATTGTGAGGAAGTGGGCGGATCACATTTCCGTCGGCGACCCAGTTGTAGTCCGGGCCGGGCGCGTCCCAGACTTTCTTTTCCCCCCGCACAGTTTTGGTGCCAGCAACGTGGAGCGCAAAACCAGCACCCTCTTTCCGGATCCGGATTTCCGGCTGCACAACTCTTGACGACAACTCCCAGCCCTTGGGAGGTGCCGCTGTAATCTGCCTGAAATCGGCAGGAAGTGATGCTGATCCGTCAGTCATTGCCCAGCTTGGCCCTGAGTTCTGCGGGCGTCCAAGGGACCGGGCGTCTTGTATGTACCGCGCGATGGCAGTTCGGGCAAAGTGGTATCAGGTCAGTTGCCGGATCGTATGGTCTGGGCTCGCCGGCAAGCGAAAGCGGCTGCAGGTGATGAACTTCAATAATACCGCCAGCATCGCCATAAAGATCGCCAGGAATAAGACTGCATACCATGCAGGCTGCCCCGTGGATACGCAGGCAGAGCAGACGATTGCGTGGATTTCGTTCGCGTCGGCGTACGACGGTCAGTTTGACAGCGCCTTCAGTCAGCGCTTCCTGCTCGGTCGGTGTACTTTCCTCGATCGGATCGTATCCATAAAGCTCTGCCATTGCGGCAAGAACCGGAATGACGAGCTCCCGGCAGGTCGCTGCAACGGAGTCATCGTCAAACCGGCTCTCGATACCGCGCTTCTCTGCGATGATCGTGAAACTGCCATTGTCGATCATCCAGTCATCGGTAGTCTGATTGTTACCGATTTTTAGATCCGCGCTCGACGCTACTGAAGCGACGAGTGCCCTTGCAAGCTGGACTTCTTCTGCGCTTGCCTGCCGCATCTGCCGGATCGTATCGGCTGCGAAATTGCCGAATGCCAACTTCGCTTCGAAGCGGCGCAGACCGGTCGGCCGAAGAGTGACCATCGGGCTGTGAGAGCGCTCAAGGTCTGCAAACCAGAGCCTGATTGCTGTCTGCACTCCGGACCTGTCTTCCTCCAGACAGATTGCAGCGCCGGTTCCCTCCTCAACTTCCCGGCGGATCAGGGCCTGCTTCTCGGCAAGCATTTCAGTCCCCTTCTTCGTCCCCGGTCTCTGTCAGCTCTTCGTCGTCGGGCAGAGGCACTTCACGCAGCAGCTTCTTGAGATTGGTCGAAATCTCGTTGCGAATGTCCTCAAATATCGGCTCAAGGTCATCGTTGGTGTTGTTCTGCTCAGCCACAGCAAAAGCCCACAGCAGCAGATCCATACCCTCGACTGCATAGCCACTGGCGGCAGCTCTCTGATAGATTTTCAGATAGAAGTCGTGATGCTTGTTAATGCGGACGCCTGCTACGAAGCCTGACTCGGCATCGCTGCGCATAGCCGGCTCCCAGAGATCGCCGGACGTAATGGTTTCGACAGCTTCAACGTGAATACGATCCGGGTTTACGTGCGTATCCACGGGTACCCGAAGCTTGATGCCTGAACCGCGATTGTTGTTGAGTGTAGCGGTTTTCTGACCCGCGTCGGCAGACTGGACGTCCGGCTTTTTGGTCGAAGGCGTATTGCCGATGACTTTATTCGCGCTGCCGTGATCGACGCCGCGCTCCACCGCCGCTGCTTTCTCCTTGCGCCGGTAGCGGTTTCCTGCCTCGCGATAAGTCGGCTGAAGTAGGGTCTTGAGGGCTTCCTCAAGAGCCGGGTCGAAGAGAATTTTCGATTTCTTGACGTCGACCTTGAAGGCCTCGTCAAGCTTATGTGTGAAATCGAATTCGACGCGCAGCAACGACGTGTGCGGCTCAACAGAACCAAATACGCCAAGCCAGCCGCCCTGCTGGATCACTCGTCCTTCGCGATGAATGTAGAAGCCCTGGCCGCGGTTGGTGATATTCGCGATTTTTTGTTCGTCTCTGGTCAGATCCCGTCGGTTCGGGAGAATCCACGCCCTGATGTGCGCTGTTTCAACCGACCCGTCCTCCAGTTCGATCTCGAGTTTCTGCTGTTCAGGTGAAAGCACCTGATCGGCCTTCTCAGGATAGAACGGGTTCCACGGTCTGACCTGTTCCCCATTAACAGATATTGAGACATGCCTCTCACGATCGTCCCCTTTGTCGAGGAAGCGATAATAGATGAGAGCGACATGGTCGATCAGCCGCTCACCCAGCCGTCTGATTGCAGCCTGTTCCCTCGCGCCACCCGGATCGTCGTATTCTTTCGATAGCAGACGGTCGCATTTGGACCAGACCACAAGCGTGCCCTTGTCGCCGCAAAGCTCTTCGAAGAGCTCGTAGTCATCTGCTGTCATCTCTTCGCGGAGCATTTCCCACTGGTTCTGCTCTTCGACATGCTCGAGGTCCCATGCGAGCTTGGCGAAGTCAGCCTTATCAGACTGACGGGAAATGACCGTAAACCTAAGGCAGACCGAACTGGATGCCGTCTTGAGACCAAGGCCAAACTTGCCGAGACTGGCAAGATTAGCTCTGGCAGGTGCCCCGTAACGCATAGCGTCGAACAGCATCTCGCTGTCCATGCCATCACCATTATCACCGAAGCACACGAATTTTCGACCGTCTTCGGCCAACTCTATTCGTACATTGACCTCGGTCGCATTGGCCGCGATTGAATTGTCGATGATATCAGCGGCGGCGGTATTGAAACTGTAGCCTGTGTCCCGAAGCCCGTAAATGAGCCGTGGCGCATCGGGTTGATTAATCAGATCATTCACTTAGCCGCCCCCTTAAAAGAGGGCACCTTTGCTGAAATCCAGCCCGCTACCCCCCGCGTCGAACGGTATCGAACTTAGCGGGATGATCGTTAAATGAAAGCTGACAAACGACTTGCGTTCAAAGACCGTCTCCGTTTCGCACCTCTGCATGCCTGAGATAGACCTCAACTTTTTCCAAGGTCCGTCGCCGCGGCCGCCTTCCCTGTCTTAAGTCCAAGACAAAGCGTGGATCGCCAACCGCGCGACGACCAAACCGTGTCGCCGACATGTGCGATTCCTTCAGGTGTCGCTCAATGCGATCCAGCAATTTCATGGCCTTCCTCGACTCACTCAGCACTTGTGTTCCTGTTTTGTTCTTAGTAGGAAGGTTCCATCGAGTCTAGGAGATTTCCTTCTCTCCTCAGACCGTCAGAAGGAACGACACGATGGAACATGTCAGAGAGGAGCTCGATCGCCTGATCCAGCAGCGACGGCTCGGATATTCCTCGATCTCGCGGATGATCGGACGAAACTCGTCCTACATTCAGCAGTTCATCAAGCGCGGCTCGCCGCGCAAGTTGGACGATGATGACCGGCGCACGCTTGCCAGCTTCTTCGGGGTCGACGAGCAAGTTTTGGGCGGCCCGGCCGCGCCAATGCGTGACGGACTGATCGAAATACCCGTACTCAATGTCGATGCATCAGCGGGCTTTGGAGCGATTGCCGAAAGCGAGACCGCCCATACACGCTTCGGCTTCGACGAACGCTGGCTTGCCCGGCTGACCCGGGCAAAGAGCGCCAGTCTCTCGATCATCCATGTCCTAGGCGACTCCATGGAGCCGACACTCAGCGATGGCGACGAAGTACTGGTCGATGCGTCGGACCAAGGTTCGCGGCTACGTGACGGCATCTATGTCCTGCGCGCCGATGATGCGCTGGTGGTCAAGCGCGTGACGCTCAAGCCAGGTGGCCGCAAGATCACCATCAGCAGCGATAATTCGGCCTATCCCAGCTGGGATGATGTCGATCGGTCCGAAATCCAGGTGGTCGGGCGTGTCATCTGGTTCGGACGCGCGGTTTAGGAGCTCCCGTTGGCTTAGATCCCGATTTCGAAAGGCTTTACCCTTTCCTTGGTGAGTTCGGGCTTGTCACTTGCCTGCGAAGCGCTGCCAACATCCTTGTCTTGCGAAAGCCCCTTGGCAGCTGCCGCTTTGAGCCTTTGCGTTACTTCGACGGCCGACGCTTTATCGCCGCTGTTGGACTTGATGGCCCGGCCGAGTTTCTCGGCATTATCTGCAATCAGCGTAAGGCCGTCGCGAAGCCGGGTGACCGTGACCAAGAAGGTCTTCCGATTGGCGAGATTACGTTCGCGACTGTCCATCACTGCGATTCCGCGATCAGAGGTCAGTCCCTGCGCCATGTGCGCATTGAGGGCATAGGCGAGGTCCATGCGTTTGAGCATGGGGTCGCCGCGGCTCAGGCGGAGCTCCTTCCCCGCTGATGTCTCCACCAAGACGCCCTTTGTGTCGATGGCCACGATCCTCGCACGGTCGGCGTTGAACAGCCCACGCTTGTGGTCGTTGTCGGTCCAACGGATCTTGTCACCCTCGATGATTGACAGCGGCTTGCGTTCGAAGAGCGACAGGCGGCTATCGTCTGCGCCCGGCCGTAAACGCGCAGGATTGAACTTGCGAAGCTGCCCCTTCCTGTCCTCAAGCACGAGCTGCCTGCGCGCCTCGTCAATGGTCTTGACTGTGTAGTCACCCTTGGAAAGTTTCTGGGTGCTGTCGCGCGAGCGGAAGTTGAGAACCATGCCCGGCTGGTAGGTGCGAAGATAGCGAAGCTCCTCGTGTGTCACATTCACCCGCGAATGGACGGTCAGGCGCCCGGATCGCGGCCCGAGCTCGCCATTGGCCTTGAGTCCGCGCTGGACAGCATCGTTGACCGCAGAACGTAAGGCCCGTCCCGACGCGTAGATCGACGTCCGATCCCGATCCGCCGGGCTGAGCGAAAGCCACTTTTCGGCAGCAACAATCGCACTGTCCCCGCGAGCCTCGATGGTTGAAGGAGCAAGCGCCCGGAGCGCATCGTCGATGCGTCCCTCCTGCGCGGCGGCCTGGGCTCGCCGCAGGGCGGGATCGCGGCCGCGCAAATTTACATCCATGTTGGCGCGCGCGATCCCGGCCTGCTGTACGAGGTCGAAGGGCTTACCGGCATTGACGGCGCCTAGCTGTCGCGTGTCGCCGACGAGAACAAGGCGGTAGACTTCGGCAAGGTTCGCCAGCCGTACCAGCTTGGCCTTGTCCTCATTCGACACCATCGACGCCTCGTCGAGCACCAGGACATGGTCTCCGAGCGCGCTCCGAGCCTCACTCAGAAGGGAGGCATTTCCCGGCTCGGGCAGAAGCCTGCCCCATTGGGCGAGAAAGCGGGCGATGGTCATCGAACGGATGCCAGTGTCGCGCTCGAGCATCTGGACGAGCGTGTTCTGCACGGCGAGCCCCAGCACTTGCTTGCCTTCCTCGCGGAGCAGCTGGGCAACCGGCTTCATCACGCTGCTCTTGCCCGCCCCGGCAATGCCCTGGATCGCTACGATCCTGTCGCGCGACGAAAGGACAAGGCCCGCAGCATCCTCCTGCCCTTCATTGAGTGAAATTCCGTGATTGAGCGCAGCAACATCCTGAACCCGCTGCGCGGCGTCCGGCCGATCCAAGATGGGCGACACCGCACCTCGTCCCTCGTCGACATTCGCGAGAATGGTGCTTTCAAGGTCCAGCGCCTCGCGGCTCGCCAGCCAGCCTTTGTGTTCGCCTTTGCCGGGCTCGAGTGCGCCGCTTCTGACCAATGCGTTCACACGGGTTTCGACGTGATCCACCGTCGTCGGCAGCCCAAAATCAAGCGCCGCTTTCAGCAATCCCTCACGCGGGAACGCTGCCTCGCGCTGCGAGAGATGACGCACCGCGGAAGCAACGGCCTGCGCTGCCGCAATGATCGGTGCATCTTGCTTGAGGACATGGGCTGGGATCAGCGGATCAGCCGGATCGCCCTTGATCCGCTGGGCGAACTCTCTCAGCTTCGCAATTCCACGCTGAAGAAGGCTCCCTTCTTTGGAGCTGGGAATGTCCTTCGTTGCAGCCCGCATCTGCGACGCATCGATCAAACCGACAAAGTCAATCCCGACTTCTTGGGCTTTCTGCCGCCATGCATCGAGAAGGCCTTCCCGGTCCCTGACGGGCGCCTTGCTTTTCCTCGTATTGAGCACAGCAATGTCGCGGGTTTTCGGGGTGTTCTCACCGAGCTGGCGTACCGCCTCGAGGACTTCTTCGCGCCGCGTTGAAAAGGCCACGACCTGCCCGCGAGCAATGGCCGCTGCTTCGAAATTGCCGTGCTTTCCAACCGGCCCTGCTTCGTAGCCCATTTTGTCGACCGCCAGACGAAAGCGCGCCATGGTCATCGAGTTGAGCAGGGTGTTGAACGACCAAAGCTTGTCATTGCGAAGCGCGCGCCACTTCCCGTCGCTGCCTTGCGTGACATTTGCCACGACCGCATGAAAATGCAGGTTCGGCTCCTGGTTGCGGTTGGTGTCGTGCTGGAAAAGACCAATCGTCAGATTATCTGTCGCGACCTTCCCGTAACCAGCCTTGCTACTCATCCGGGTCTGCGCCGCGTTCTTTTCTGCCCAGCGCAAGGTCTCGATGACGGCCTCGCGATAGGCATCGATAATCCGCTGGTCGCCGCCCACCAGCGCAAGCAGCGACCAGCTTTTCGGCAGTGAGAATGTGAGGTCGGTTCCCGGCCTGTGGGCCTGTCCCGCATTGCCGACCTGGATACCGCCGGGAAGTTCTCCCCGCAGCAAGGCATCGAACTGCTCGGCGCTGACGCGGCCCTCGAGACCAAGTCGTTCCGCTCCCTTCCCGACCCAGGTTCCGGAACGATCGGCATCGGCGCCGGTGTAGTAATTGTCTGCCGCGAAATAGCTCGCGGCAGCCGAAGGGGAGCGCACATTGGCGACGGAAAGCATACTGTCTGGTCCTTGTCACGGCTTCCCCCGCGGCCAGGTAATCCCTGCCCATTTGCCTTTCACATGTCGGGTTCGAACTCGCCGAAATCCTTCTCCGGCGGATCTGCGACCGCACCTTCACGCAGGTCTTTTTCGACCGGCTTGAGCGACTGACGCCCGTTTTCCGCCGCACGGCCTCGTGGCGTCGAACCGCCTTTTCCAGCTGCAGCATCGCCGGCGGTTTCTGGTTCGGACGGGTGCTGTTCCGCGCCCATTGCTGGTGCATCTTCACCGGTTTGCACTGCGGCGAGAGGTAGCGTTGGACCTGCATCCAGATGTGTATCGGACCGGGATTCGGCATCGAGATCACCAATAGCGCGCCCTGCATTTAGGTTTTCAAGCGGCACAGGCTCCTGCCGATCTTGCGGCTCATCGGCGACACGGCGCTGCCCTTCGAGGTCGAATTTGAGCTGCTTTGAATCGACAGGCTTACCGGCACCGTCATCATTCGAAGCGGGATGCTCGTCATTCGGTTTCGAACCCAGGTTCGCTTGGGGCGTCGCTGCCGCAGGACCCTGGCCAGGCTTTATGAGCGGTTTCTCGCGGGCGATGAAACCTTCGGCAATACGACCACGCGTGCGCGGAATGAGCGAGACCGGCGCAGCGGGGAATCCGTCGGGAAACTTGATGTAGGCCGACAGCCGCGGAAGGTTCATGAACTGGTCGGGCAGGAGCAACGGCTCGATCTGCCGCCTGGGCGTCAGGCTGACTGCATCGCGCGCATTGTTGTACCCGTAGCTGTAGCCCTCTTCCATGTCGCGCACCTGCCGGTGACCGATGAAATCGGAGCACCAGGTCGCTGTCTCTCGATCTGCCGTCGCCAGGATAAGCTTGGTGCGCGCAAGCGAGGACAACGTCATGGCCATGTTCTCGCCATAGACTTCCTTGAGCTTGGCAAACGCATGCACCCCGGTGACGATCGCTCCGCCGAAGTTGCGCGCCGTTTGCAGCCCCTTTTCAAGCGCCGGTAGTCGATGAAGGGCACCGAGCTCGTCGATCAGGAACCACATCCGCAGGTCCTGCGTGCGCTCGAGCGTCATCAGCGTATTCATCGCCATGTCGAGCCATAGCGTGAGCAATTGCGAGGAGATGCTCATGTCGACATAGCGGGCAGAGAGGAACAGAATCGAGCCCGCCTGGCAGTCGCCTTTGACCCAGTCGCGGACCGAAAAGCGCTGTCCGGATGAGGGCAAGAGCTTGAGCACTTTCGCATTCGCATTGAACACCGCGCGGATCGATTCCGCCATGCGGGCCGCCTCCGGAGCGGTCAGCGGGTCGGCCATCGTTCCTCGCATCAGCTTATGCACTTCGGACAGGTCAGCGGTCATCAGCCGCCGTGCCAAGGCCTCGTTGGTCGCTGTGTTGGTGCGGGCAAGATGGAGACACATCTCGACGAACAGCATGCGCGCCGCGAGCACCCAGAATTGTTCTGAACCACCCCCGTCATGGGGCACGAGCGCTTCGGCCGCGGCGTGAAACTCAGCTTCCGTCGTGCAGTCGTTGAACACGCTCCATAGCGGACACCGAACATCGACAGGATTGAGAATGATGTCGCGCGCGGGATCGTAGAAGGCCTCAATGAAAGCCCCTGTGAGGTCGAAAATGACCGCGCGCTGGCCGCGTTCACGTGCTTCGGCAACAAGTTCGGTGAGCGCCACGGTCTTGCCGGTTCCGGTCGTGCCAATGAGCATGGCGTGACTCTGCTCGAGCCGCCAGGGCCAGCTTACACCGGCGAGATGTGCGGGTTGGTAGTGGCCCGCTTCGGCGAGCGCCGACGAGCTGGCAAGCCGCCACTTCCAGCCGAACTTGCGTCCCAGTTCTTCGGCCCTGAATGCCTTGTTGTGACGCTCGATTTCTTCTTCGAGTTCGTCGAGCGAAACAAGCATTGCACCGCGCTCGTGCTTGCGCTCCTTCGACCGCCCGCCAAAGCGCTCGGCGAACCACCAGAAGAACACGAATGCCGGGATCAACAGGACCGCCGCGACGAGCAATCCCTGCTTCACTGCCGATCGAAACGCCTCGACCGCCTCGCGCATCGACGGGAACTCGCGAACGATGCCAAACTGGAGGCCGACCCTTTCGCCGTCAAGCAATTCAAGGTTGACCAGTTTGGCCGGATCGAACTCCATGAAGGCGTAGAGACTGGCGTAGATGTGCATCCAGACCAGGTAGATCTGGTGATCACTCAGAGCCGACCGCACTTCCCAATAGCACGTGCCGACAGCAACAAGGCCGGTGACTATCAACGGACCCTTCAGGCCGGCTGCAAACATGAACCCAAAGTGGCCGAGCAGCTGGCTCCCGCGGGTGAAGTTCAGGAGATTATGCTTCATGGGAATGGCCTCCCATGCTCGCGTTGACGGGGAGGCCAAGACGCTCCAGGCGTCGCCGGTACGCCTCGTGGGTACGGTCGCGCAAACTCGCATCAGGATGGCTGGCTAGAAGCGCATCGAGCGCCACCGAAATGAAGATAGCCTGGCGCGCGGGATCGAGCCCTGCGGGGCGGTCCTTCGCCTCGTTATCGCGCTGCCACGCTGCGACAATGAGGTCACGGATAAAGACGCTGACACTTACGCCATGGTCCGCGGCACACTGGCGAACCCAGTTACCTACGGAGAGAGATACGAATGTCTGAAGCCGATCTTGTCGGGTCATGAAACAGGTTCCTTGTCGGGCCGACGGAACCTGGCTCACCTTGCGGAAGGTGCTGATGAGAATAAATCGTGAACAACTCGCAGTCAATCGAAAGATTAAGACAATATTTCAGTGTGATAGAGAGATGTGAGTTGTCTGCGGATCAGTGCAAAGCCGCTCAACTCGCAGACGGGTTGATTTCGCCCATAACCACATTCTTTAGCAATAACAGAGAGATAAATCCCGAAATCGCGGGGTAGGGTGTGCTCCCTTGTTCCCAAGTGCGCGAGGTGGTCCAGTCAGCAACGGGGATTGATCAAGGACGACCATTCCCGACCTCCACGATGGAGCGCGAGCAACCAGGCCTGGCACCTCTTCGGATGCAGATCGAGAGCATTTCGACGCTTCCAGCCAAAGACAGCACCTGCGAAAAAGGCAGCGGCCAAGGGCGCGTGGGAAGCAAGGCAAACGGGGCATGTCGCGTGCCCAGCTTCCCGCCGCCCGACCCGGTGCCGGTTCGCAAGTGCGCGCGGGGCCCAAGAACAGATCACGCCGCACCCTCAGGAGCGCATCGCAAGATGCGCGGGACAGAGTGCGTCCACAGCCCCGCTCCATTTATCGGGCGCCGCCGCATTGCGGTGGGCGACCGTCAGAGCAACCGACCGAACCTGATTCTTGTGCCTGATTGGACTATCCGGCGAACAAGAAAAAAGGGCAGGAACCGTTCCCGGTTCCCGCCCTGTCGGTCGTCTCAGAACTCGTCGAGCATGCCGCCGTGGACCGTGTGGACCACCCGCGCTGCGAGATGCGCTGGCAAGATGTTGTAGTCACCTTCGTCGAGGGCAAAGTACCCGAGTTCATCATCCTCGATAACGTGCTGATCGAAGAAGCTGTGCAGCGCTCTCTTCTCGGCTGTTTCGAGAGCCTCGAAATAGCTCCGTGACGGAAGGGCGCAATGCATCGAATAAGCCATGATAATCCTCCTGATTTCTGTCGTGAGACGACAGGAGGTGCGCGCGATGGTCTTGTGCATCCCGGGTCAGGGATCGCCCGAATGGGCGACCGCAATAGCGGCGGTGGGGGTAACGATTTTGTTCGCTGCCGGATGCAATCCGGTGGCGGGCAAAATGGTGGGGCCCCGCCGTCCTTGAGGCGGGAGGCGCAAGGCCATCATGCTGGGAGAACCGTGAGCAAGAACCCACCACCTCCACCCGGATCAAACATCTGCTGGGTGCGAATTGCCTTTCCTACACCCCGATGTCGCGGGCATAGAAGCAATTGGGGAGCAGATCCGAGGGGGACAAAAGGACAAGTAACATGCCCCGGAACAGGAGCGCGATTGTAGCCCTGCAAAAGCTCGAAGCAGACCGCGAGGCGCTCGACGCCAGACAACGCGAGCTCGAAGTACAAGCAGCCAGGGAACTCGGCGAAATCATCTTGGGAAGCGGCCTCGAAAGCTTCTCGAAGAAGGGCCTGAGGCAGGTTGCCGAAGAACTCGGGAAACTCGGCGAGAATGCCGCGATCGAGAAACTGACGGGGCGTGGTGCAACCCGTGCTTCGAATGCAGCGGCAAGAACCCAGTAACCACAGAAGAAGAGGCCCTGCCGCTTGCGGCAGAGCCTCTTCGTAAGGGGACGATCGGGATCGATGTCAGTCGATATCGGGAGCGTCGGTGTTGTCGTTGTCGTCGCTCGAACCACTACCGTGGGAGAGGAAGTCGACCTTGTCAGCAAGGATCTCGGTACCGTAGCGCGTGACCCCGTCCTTGTCTTCCCACTGGGTGTAGTGGATGCGCCCCTGGACCGATACCAGCTGGCCCTTGGAGCAGTACTGGCCGACGGTCTTGGCGAGGCCGTTGAAGCAGGTCACCCGGTGGAACTCGCTTTCCTTGGCGGTGTAGCCGCTCTCGTCCTTGTAGGTCTTGCCGTCCTTGTCGCGTGCAGGGCGATCGGTGACGACGGTGATCCCGGTGACATTGGTGCCGCCCTTGGTCTCGCGGGTATCGGGCTCGCGAGCGATGCGGCCAGTGAGGATTGCGATATTGGTCATGATAGTAGTCCTTCAGTTCCTCAAACCGGAGACCATCTCCGGCTTGCGAACATTCAGAAGAAGCAGGACATGGGAGGACTGCACCGCTGGAGCGAAGCTCCAAGGGAAACCCGTTCATGACGGGTGGTGCGGGCAGGCGCGCGAAGCGCGACCACACGGCCGGAAAGGAACGGGTTGCTGTCCGCTGGAGCGAAGCTCCAAGGGAAACCCGTTCATGACGGGTGGTGCGGGCAGGCGCGCGAAGCGGGACCACACGGCCGGAAAGGAACGGGTTGCTGTCCTCAGCTGACCTGATTCAGGACTGTTCGCGAAGAAAGCCGGATGGGTATCGGGTGCGGGTCTGAAGGTGCCGTGACCGGCACTTCCAATCAGGCTTCGCCTTCGCCTTCCGATGCCGCCAGCAGATCCATGAAGTTGCGGGCAGCTTCCCGGTCTTCTTCGTTCTCGAACGCCACGTCGAGTTCGGGGGCGGACCCGAACATGTGCAGGAACGACCACAGTGCAAAGCGCTTGCCCCGGTCCTCCTCAAGGCCGAGATCAACCCGGCAATGCTCGATGCCGGCTGACAACGTCTCGGGAGCAACCCCGGAGAGGTCGGTGGTGGCAAAGTAGCGCTGCAGCAGATCGTCAAGTTGCATGACCGGTCCATAGTCGGGTCTGCGCCGAATGCACATCCGGGCAATGCAGTTGCAGATTGTAAAGGCCCCCTCAGGACCCGGGAGAGGTGCCCAAGGGGCCGCGACGATCGACCACGGTGATCCGGCGCGTCTTGGCATCGATCACCAGCCGTTCGGTCACGCCATTGCCCGGAAAGGCGACGACGTAACGCGGATTGAGCGAGAGCATCTGCTCGTTGCGCTTGAACCCGGCGCGGGCACCAAGCCGACGGTCGAGCGAATAGGTCAACTGCTGGACCTCGCGGCGCTCGGCCCAGCTCGCGGCGAGGCGATCGGCACCCTTGCCGTCGCCGCCATGGACCAGGAAGAGATCGGGAACCGCATCGCGAACCTTGTCCAGCGTCGCCCAGATATTGTCGGCGTAGGCGCGCGCGTCCTCGGAGCTCTCGAAGCTCTGGCGACCGCCGGCGAAGACGACCGGAGTGCCTTCCGGGATCAGGGCGTGACGCCTGTTCTCAGCGCGTGCGCGGAGGAAGTCGCGGGCATCGATCACAGCCGAGGTAAGGTGGCGCGAATGGCTCGTGCGCGAGCCCGAAACAGGCTTCCACGAGGACCCGGTCTCGTCGCGATAGAGTGCTGCCGCAGCCTCGCGCATCTGCTCGAAGGCCAGCATGCTGGCTTCTGCAGCCTGCGCGCGCTCGACCTGCTCTTCAAGATTGCTCGAATGCACTTCGGAGCCATCGGCTGATGCGAGGAGGACCCGGATCTCGTCGCTGGCCCGATCAAGCTGAGCGGACTTCCGGCTGGCGGCACGGTGAAAGAGATTGACCACGCCCCAGGCAATATCCTCGGCATCGGCCTCAAGGGCCGTGTCGGAAAACATCGCGAAAAGGTCGGACCATACGGCGCCAAGCGTCTGGTCGATCGCATCCTGGCAAGGAAAGTCGGTTGCGTTGAATGGGGCGGGCCTGATGCTGAGGCCTGACAAGTCAAGGCCGCTCAATTGATCAATGAAGCTGTCGTACATGGGGTGTCTCCTGATCGGGGGACAAGGAGAGGAGGCACCATTGCCTCGGACCTGTCCGCCGGAGCCCGATCAGGGCCGGGGAAAGGGGCGCGACGCACCGCGTAGCGGGGAACCTGCGGCCCTAGGCTGGCGCGGGCAACACGGGCCGACGGGCCGCAGGTTGCGGCGCGCCCCAACCGGCCCAAGGGCCTCTCCCGGCGGACAGGGATGAGGCAGTATCAGGATCCGGTGTTGCAGATGGATCGGGAGTGCTCGAAGATCGCTTCGCCATTTGAGAACCGACCGACCAGGCGCAACTCACCAAACAGGTCGATGAACCTACCCGAGACTTGGCCAAGCCAGTGCCGTGCTCTCGCCGTTCGTGGGTTGTAGAAATCGGCCTCCCAGTACCGGGCATCGTCGCGCTCGGCGAGCCAGATCGCCGCGATCCCACAATAGGTCGATATGCCGCAATCGGCGAAGGCGTTGCGCAGGAGGATACGGTCCTCGCGGCCGCGCCATCCATCGAAGTCCTCGAAGGATGGGAAGGCTGCCTTTGTGGTATCGATGATCTCGTCGATGAGGCACTCGTAGGCCCAGTCGACATCGTCGTCTTCGCCGTCATCTAGCAGGCGAAAGGCCACCACGGAGCCGGTCGGATAGCTGACGGAACGTCCCATCTCACGGCTCCTCAGGCTGCATCAGCGAGATCGATGTCGGTCTCGCTTTCGTTGGATTGGCATCCACCCAGTTCGAGCAGCATGTTGGCCGCTTCCTCGGCTTTGGCAGCCGCGGTCAGGATCGCACGTTCGTCCGATTTGAGGATCTTGAGCCAGGACGCGATGTAGCTGGCGTGATGGTCGAGGTGGGTGACCGGAAGACCAAGTTCGGCCCCAAGAATGGCTGAAGACAGTTCGGCGATCAGTTCTTCGGCAGCATAGGCGTCGCTGCCGAACCGGTTCTTTAGATCGCGATCGAGCCGCGAAGAATGCCCCGTCCAGTGTGACAGCTCGTGCGCGAGCGTCGCATAGTAGTGGTCGTAGGCATCAAAGAGTTCGGCTCGCGGCATAGTGACCCGGTCGCGAAGCGGCTCGTAATAGGCCTGCGCGCCATGATGGCGCAGGTCTGCGCCCACTTGACCGAAGAAGGCATCAAGTCGGTCTTCGCGCCCTTCGGGCTCCAGCGCGGCAACCAGCGGCTTGGGATGATAGAACTCGGGGAGGCCATCGCACTGGTCGGCGTTGAACACGGCATAGGCCTTGAGCACGCGCCGGTTTTCGGTGTCGGCCTCGCCTTCGGCGTTCTCGACCTCCTTGGTGTAGCTCCTGTAGAAGATCGCGATGGTCGATTTCTCACCCTTGCGGACCTGCCCTCCGATCGCCTGGCACTGGCGATAGGTCATCCAGTAGGGCGAGGCGTAGCCACAGCCGTCGGCTACCATCCACAGCCAGAAGGTGTTCATACCGCGATATGGTGTCCCGCAGGAACGTAACGGCCGCGAGACGGGCACACCGCGCCACGGCTTGACCCAAGGTTTGGTGCCTTGCTCGAGCTTTTCGATAATGGCGGCGGTGATGCGCGCGGCAGGCGATGTCGAAGCTGTGCGGCGGGACGTGGTCATGGAAGGTCTCCTGATCGCCGGAACGAACTTGTCCCGGTTCAGAAGAGCAAAGCTCCCTCCCCTCTCGTTTAAGGAGAACGGCTATGCGCTATCGCGTCAGTCATTAAAGAGTTGCCGACGATCGCCTCAAAGCGGTCATAGGATCAGTCGGCTCGATCTGTCCGCAATGTTCGACAGTCCGGAAAGCCTCCTTTCGGGAGCGCGATTGGACTAGCGGACACTCCCGGTAGCGAAACGGCGCGTTGGCTTTGGCGTCCATCCCGGGAGCTCATGGCCAATTGCGATCCTCCCGAAAGCAGTCGTTTGTTCATCCGCGCTCGTCGTCCAAGCGTCGCGCAGACAACATGCTTTGCTACGCCGACGGAACTTGATACCGTCTCCTATCGGAGGGGTAGCATGAAAGATCTGACCGTCATTGAAGCACAGTTGACGCGCGTCTTGAACTTTTTCCCCCGCGTCGACACCAAGGTCGCTGGGCTCTTCACCGTCAATTCTGCTGTACTGACGGTCAGTGCGCTCAATGTACAAGCTGGCGATCTCAAACAATGGTACATCGCCATTCCCGCTGTTTTTCTGGTCCTTGGCTTAGTTGGGTCATACACATTTCTCTATCGGTGCAACTTTCCTGATCTTGAGGGCGGTCAGGGCAGCCTGATCTATTTCGCCGCAATCCAAGACCGCACGGAAACCAAATTCAAGGACGAGTTCGAAGCGGTTAGCGAGGCGGACTATCGCGCTGACATGCTTGGCCAAGTCTGGCGCAATTCCCACATTCTGTGCGAGAAATACCGGGCCATTGCTGTCGCAATCCGTATTACGCTGGCGACCTTCCTGCCTTTTGCGATCTTTCTGGTGATGACGGCAATCGAACATAGCCGGATACCCATGATTCGCGGGTAATCACATGGCATTGAAAGACGATCTCACGGATGCTGCCGACGGCATCCTTGGAACGGCGTTCGAGGAACGCGAGGGCAAGAAAATACCGACATCGGACGACATCGCCCTGTCGAACGGAGCCGTGAAGCTGGATGCCGCGTTCCTCTATGCCGATCTCGCGGGATCGGGCGTCATCGCAAAGGTTTGTCCATGGGACACAACGGCGAAAATCATCCGCGCCTATCTGGACTGCTCGGTACGCATCATCAGAGCGCAAGGAGGTGAGATACGAAGCTTCGATGGCGATCGCGTGATGGGTGTGTTTATCGGCGATAGGAAGCGAACGGACGCAGTGAAGGCCGCCCTGAAAATTCAGTGGGCTACTGAAAATCTGATTCAGAAAAAGGCGACAGCCCGGTTCAACTCGGTAAAGAATAATGACGTGAAGATCCGGCAAGCGTGCGGCATCGATGTCGGAATCTCCAGAGCGGTTCGCGCGGGCATCCGCAATAACAACGATCTCATTTGGATTGGCCGCCCGCCAAGCTTTGCGGCGAAGCTCTCCGATAATCGGGAATATCCCTACTGCACCTTCATCTCGGCCGCGGTGTATGACGCAATGTTGGACGAAGCGAAGCTGAGCAAAGGGGTGAATATGTGGGAAAAGCGAAGCATGAAGTTCGCTGGCGTTGACGAAGACGTCTACCGCTCAAATTACGAGTGGACGCCGTAACCGCGTTCAACGCACCCTATTTCGACCAGACGATTACCCTCTCAGCGAAGGTGCCGGCTATCGTTCGTTGGCGTGAAGCTGATCCAGAATATCAAGCGCAACCTCCCGAATTTCCTTGGCAACAGCTGGCGATTCTCCTCGGTCCAGCTTCAACGCTATCGAGAGCGGCTCCACTGTCCGGCCTTCTTCGGAGTCGAGCAGTGCGCTCAACTCATTACTAAGGCCAACACGGGCAAGCTCCAGGCTTGTGTCGACAAAGCTCGGGATGAGCTCACGGCGCGTCTCCAATTCCGGCAGTGCGGCACCGAGATGGGCGATCGCCGCCTGGATATCGCCACGCTTGGCTTCGAGCGGCGCGAGAAATAGCCGTGCCTCGGTCAGATCCGGGTCGCGTTTGAGCGCTTCGGAGCCGTCCTCGATCCGGAACTGCAGTTCGCGATCGGTCAACTGTGCACGCGCCAAAAGGCATTTGGGATTGTCGGGGTCAGCCTCCATCGCCCGGCCAATCAATGCCTGCGCTTCGGAAGGCGCAGAGATACGAGCGAGTCCCGTCAGCGCCGATACGCCAATGTCATTCAGGGCTAGGGCGGCTTCGAAATGTTCGCGCGCACCATCCTCGTTATGCCGACGGGCCGCGATGTCCCCCTGAAGTACAAGGCTGCAATAGCAGTCTTCATTTGCGGCAAGTGCCTCGTTCAGCAATTCGAGCGCGTCGTCATCGTCGCCATGATGGACGAGTAGCTCGGCAACTTCGCGCATCGGACCGCATGCACCGCTTTCAAGAACTGCCTCGACGGCCTTCCGCAGTGCCGACTCCGCCTCGGCATCCGAAGCGGATTTCTCCATCAGCAGGCGCGCCAGCCTGACCCAGGCCGGCTCGCCCTCCTCGAGTGTCGTGGCGTGGCGATAGGCCTTCTCGGCGCGATCTCGCTGACGGCTCGCGCTATAAATATCTCCGGCCGCAATCCATGCCCAGGCATCGTCGGCATGCTTTTCCAGCATGGCGTCGACTAACTTGGCAATCGCTTCGAAAGGTTCGCCCAAATTGCGCATGGCAGTGGCCAGCATCCGGTAGATCACAGGGCTATCGGCGCCGGTCGCAATGCTCCGATCTAGTGCAGCGCGGGCCTCGGCAAATTCTCCCTCGGCTGAGAGAAAGGCGCCGAGATCGGCCCAGGCCATCCAATCGTCGCCGTGCTCGGCCACATCCCGGAGCAGCATTATCGCCTCTGGCGCACGACCGGTTCCGCTCAGCAAGCTGGCCAAGAGGTGCCTGGCTTCGGAACGATCAGAATGATCCTCGAGCGCCTGACGAAGCGCTGCCTCGGCTTCATCCTCCTTGTCCTGACGCATCAGGATTCTGGCAAAGTGCGCGGTCGCGTCATCTGTCAACTCGCCGAGCGCAGCCGCCCTGCGATACAAATAGAGCGCACCATCTTCATCATCATTCCGATCGCGCAAACGCGCCAGATGAAGGATCGCCGGCGCGCAGCCGGGGTCGATTTCCAACGCGCGATTGAATGCCGCCTCGGCTTTCTCGGTCTGGTCGGCGAACGACAGCATCAGCCCGTACATCGAATGTGTGCCGGGATTGTCCGGTTCTTGCTCCACGGCGCGCTCGGCCGCCAGAACGGATTCCTCATGTTCGTGGAGTTGAAGATGCGTGAACGCCAACTGTATGAATGGCATCGGGTTTGATGGGGAGATAGCGGCGGCATCAGCGAGCAAAGCCTTCGCCCGGTCGGTATCGTCGCTCTCGAGCGCATCGTGTGCCTCGCGAAGAAGTCTGTCGACAGCGGCATCGCCGTCGCTTTCGTCGAATTCCGCTTCGATCAAGCTTGGCGCGACTTCCGCCGGCAAACCGTCCTGACGCAGCGACTGGAGGAAATCAGCGGGCGTTTGCGCGAGGATACGTGCGCGGACCGTTTCGGGCTGCCCCATCAAAATGGCGTCGAAGGCCCAATGATAGTCGGCACGCTTGGTGGGCTCAAATCGGCAGGCTTCATCGACGAGTTTGGCTGTTGTCGCGACCAGTTCGTCACGATCGTAATATTCGGTCATGAAAGCGACAAGTGCGCGGACCCGGCTCGAAGGATGGCTGCGTCGCCTCATCAGGTAGTAGATATTGAACAGCCGCTCAGCGGCGTAATATAGCGCCGATCGTCCGCGACCTTGCTCCTTGATCACCGAACCGCGGTCGCTCAACCGGCCAAGCATAGCGGAGGCCGTGTTGACATTGACCCGCGCTGCCGCCGCGATCTGCTTTGCGGTGCTCGGATCCCATGCGTCGAGCAGCGCGGCGAACACCTTCCGCTCGACTGCTGGAAGCATGTCGAGCTGGCTTTTGAAATATTCGGTGTTCTGATCGATCAGCTGGTTAAGGTTTTCCATGAGATCGCCAAGCGAAGGCATGCGCATAAAATCCGCAAGAATATGAATTAGTCGCGGGCTGCCGCCGGTCAGAATCTGCAACGGTCGGATGCGGGCACGCGGCACGTCGTGCGTGGTGAGGGAGGCCCATAGCGCATGGCATTCCTCAAGCGTCAGTGGCCGGAGCGGCAGGATGCGATAGCCGTCGAGGGGGCGCCCCGAACACTCGTCGGTCGATTGCGCCACGGAAGTTGCGAGTACGCCGAAGAGCGAATCGTCGGCCAAGGCGGTCAGAAGGATTGAGCGGTCGCTGCCGATCTGATCGTTCAGCAGCATGTGGAAGTTCTCGACGACCACAAGAAGCCGCTTGCCAGCGGCTGCCGCCACTTCGCGCAAGATCTCCAGGCAGCGCTGCAGCAGGATTGTTTCGTCGGCGATCGTCACCGCTTCGCGGTGCCGGGCCTTGAGGTTCGCATCGCCGGCATCATCGGCGAGATAGAACAGACATTCGAGGAAAAATTCCCCTGGCGTGGTGACCGTATAGCTTTCTTCGCCAAGGAAAATCGGCTGCCACAATGCGTGCAGCGTTTCATCGGTCCTGATTTCAGCCAGCACGCGCCGACACAAGGTGGTTTTCCCAGCACCTCGCGGTGCGACCAGAATGACCCGCGGCGCCGCCGTCTCCCCGCGCAGGATCGTGAGCGTCTCTGCAAGCTCGGGTTGTCGAACGATGAAATTCGATACGGCCTCATCATCGGACTGAAAGGCCGGATTGAATTTATACGCCATCGTCAGCGTCGCTCCATGACCTGCACCAGTGAGCACCCCTAGCTGCCATCAATTCTGTTGGCAAACGGAAAAACATGGTTTATGGCTTGCCAACAAATCTGCTGGCAAATCGCCCTAAGCGGAAAATGAACAGGGATTTCAATATCATGGCAAAGAAGGTGTGGAAGAGCGAGACAACCGACAAACGGGTGGCAACCCGCTTGAAGGAGGTCGAGACGGTCGAGATCAAGGACTATGTGCGCGATACCGACCTGCATGGGCTCGCGCGGAACAAGGCGTATCGCGTTGACGGCGTCCATGTTTATGCGGACATTCTCAACTTGGGCGAGATGCTGCAGTCGACCGAGGTCGAGGGCGAGACGTGCCACAAGCGGACCCTTCGCTTTCTCAACCTTCATTATCGCGCCGTCTACCGGATCATCGCCGGGGTGGATGCGATTCAGGTCGATTTTCACAATCAACGGCTGCATCTGGTGGTCGCCAAGCCGTATGGCGACGAAGCCGCGCGCGTGCACAAGGCGGTGGCGATCGGCCAGCTGATTATGGATGTCCTGGCAAAGACCGGCGAGGATGGTGACGACAAAATTCCATCGGCAAAGGTCAGGGTCGGCATTGACACAGGCCTGGCCCTGGCGGTTCGGAACGGCCGGCGTGGCAGTTCCGAGCCGCTCTTCCTGGGCGTACCGGCAAACCATGCCGCCAAGCGCGCCGGGGGCGGAACCAACACCGGCATCTATCTGTCCAACGAAGCGCGCGGCGCCATCGACTTGGATGCGGTGGATGACGAAGATATCAGCGCGCTGACCCCAGCCGAGGTGGGCGATAGCCAGGAAGAAGCGGCGCTCGCCGTGACCGCGGATGGTATCGTCCGGGATTGGAAAAAGGACCTCGAAGCCAATCCGATCGGCAAGTTTTCGTTTAGCGGGCATACCCCGCCGTTCGCCGATCTCGATCTGGAGGTGCTGACGCCTGGCAATTCGCGCCGCAACGACGCGATCTCGGTTTATGCGGACATCGACGGCTTCACCGCTTATGTTGCCAACCATATCGACGACGACGATGATGCAATGGACGTCGTGCGAGCACTGCATGTGCTGCGCGCTGAACTCGACGCCGTGCTCACCGAAGATTTCGGCGGGCGGAAAATCCGGTTTATCGGCGACTGTGTCCACGGCGTCATCGGTGAAGGCACCGCGCAGACTGCCGACACCGAAGCAAGCGCGAGCACCGCAATCCTGTGCGCGGGCGGACTGCGCAGCGGCTTCGTCCGCGCTTTGGAGTTGCTTGAGGACGAGGGCGTCGACGTTGCCGGTCTCGGGATCGCAATCGGATTTGATGCCGGCCCCGTCGCACTGACGCGCCTGGGCATGAAGGGGTCGATGATCCGCTGCGCGACGGGGCGAGCCATCCTGGCTTCGGAGCACGAACAGCGTCGATGCGCCGGGGATGAGACCGCGGTCGGGGCGGTCGCGTATGGATGGTGTTCCAACGCTGGACAGAAGATTTTCGGATCCAGCCGGAAGCGCTCAGGCCTGACCTATGACGTGGCGCTTGAGGAACTCGCCGACGAAGGGGATACGACGGCTGCGGCCGCCAAGGTCGCGAAGGCCGCGATGGCGATGACGCTTCTGGAGCCGATCATTGCCGCGCCGGCCGCTGCAGCGCCGAGCGCATTCCGCTTTCCGAATCGCGATGCCACGCCGACCAAGCCAGCAGGCTTCGCCTGATGTGGTATATGCGTGATCTGGGCCGCCTGGCATCCGAACAGGCAGCCCTTGCCGACCTTGAGAGGCGTGAGGCTTGGTTCACCGTCGCCAGCATCTATTTCGACGATCAGGTCCGGCTCTGCTTCGATGCCGAGATCGAGATCGGCCCGAAGCGCTATCCGATCCGGCTGACATATCCGCAGACATTTCCTTACACCCCGATCTCGGTTCTTCCCCAATCTCCCGAACGATGGTCGGAGCACCAATGGGGACGCGGCGAACTATGTCTCGAATGGGGCCCGGACAATTGGACGCCCGACATCACGGGTGCCCAGATGGTCGAGAGCGCTTACCGGCTTTTGCACGGTGAAACGCCGAATGATGTCGAAGCGCATCCGGTCCTGCCATCGCGCCACGTCGAAAGCCTGGGTCAGCAACTGCGCGCCTCGGCCGTGGGCTTTGTCCTGACCCGGGCGCTTGCGAGCAAGCTCGATGCAACGCCAGGCCCGCAACTGCTGCCGATGGACTTCTTCATGCGCTCGACGACGCACGTAGTGATCCCGCTGACAGTCGGCGATGAGGACCCTGTTTGGCGTGACCCGACGGTCCCGGAAGCCCTGAAGGCATCTAGCCTGACCCTGAAGGGGCATGTCGCCATTCTACCAGCCGGAATGCCGATTCCTGCGCTGGGAACTGCTTCTGGGTTAAAGAAGGCTCTTGCCGAAGCGGGCTGCAGCTATCCCGAGGGCTATGTCTCCGACGTGCTGGATATGTGCCTGGTGCACGCAGATGGCGTCGCCCGTCTGTTCTGGGTGAAGGACGGGGCCGACACCGTCACAGAATTTAAATGCCTTCCCGAGGGCGGCGGCGTTCGCATGGAGCCATCTCGCGCGGCCCTTGGGACCATGACCGTGGGTCTTGTCGGGTGCGGCTCGGCTGGCGGCAAGATCGCGACCAGCCTGGCCCGCAGCGGCGTCGGCAATTTCCTGTTTGTCGATGACGATGTGATGCTTCCCGAAAATCTTGTTCGGCACGATCTCGACTGGGACGCGGTCGGCGATCACAAGGCTGAGGGGCTGAAGCGCCGGATCGAGATGATCGTGCCGGCCGCCAAGTGCACCGTGCGCCGTCAGCAGCTCGCCGGACAGGAGAGCAGCGGCAGTATCGACGGCGTGCTGGCGCTTTTGCAGACCTGTGACCTGATCATCGACGCGACCGCCAATGCGCGCGTGTTTAACTTGCTCGGGTCGGTTGTCGCCGCAGCCCGGAAGCCGCTCCTGTGGCTGGAGATTTATGGTGGCGGGTTCGGCGGAATGATCGCCCGGTCGCGGCCCGGTCTCGATCCTGCGCCGCAGATCGCGCGAGCGCGGATCGAAGCGGTGTGCTTGGAGAAGAACGTCGTCGCGCCGCGTGCAACCGCGGGGTACGGGATCGACGCTTTGAGTGGCCCGATGATCGCCGATGATGCCGACGTTGCCGTGATCGCAGCGCACGCCACGCGATTCGCTATCGACACACTCCTGTCGCCTGGCGAGTCGGCTTTTCCCGTCTCTGCCTATCTACTCGGGCTGAAGGCGGAATGGCTCTTCTTACAGCCGTTCCACACCTTTCCGGTAGACCTCGGCCAACCGGAGCCGGAAGTCACGCCGGCAATGGATCCAAACGGCTTGGCCACCGTGCAGCGCCTGATCAAGGAACGTCATGATCGTAACGCTGCCGCCTGATCTCATCGCGAAGTTCGAAAAAGCGCTGTCGCGCGCCGGCACCCGTGAAATTGGCGGTGTGCTTGTGGGCGAGCACGTCGCAGACGAAGAATTCCGCGTGGTCGATCTGTCGGTTCAGCGTTCGGGCGGAACCGAGAGCTGCTTCGTTCGCCATCCCAAGAAACATCGTCGCTTCATGCGGAGCTTCTTCCGCCGAACCGGCGCCGACTATGCGCGCTTCAACTATCTGGGCGAGTGGCATTCCCATCCCCTATACCTGCCGGTTCCGAGCACCACCGATCTGGCGCAGATGCAGCTGATCGTAGAAGACGGCTCCGACGCGCCGTTGTTCGCGGTCCTGCTCATCATCCGCCTCGACGGCGGCGAGCGTATCGAACTTGGCGCAACGGCCTTCACGCCAGGATCGGCGCCGACGCGGGTCGAGATCCGCGTTGAGCCGAGGCCGGCCGATGATCCGACCCTTTCCGGCAAGCCCACCCTATGGTCTTGGAAGCGGTCAGGCTGGTGGCGCAGGAAAGACATCAACAGGAGGAACGATTGAGCTTGAAGAAACGATATGAGGATCGCGCGGTGTTGATCGACGCGCTGCTCGGCCAGAAGATTATTCGCGGCAACGAGACGATCGCTGCGGCCTTTGCCGATGCCGGCGATTTGGTCGAATTCGCCGCGGGCAAGAATATCATCGAGCAAGGTGACAGCGATCGGTCGGTACATTTTCTGCTGTCCGGCCGAGGCCTAATCATCATCAACGGGGTGCGCCTCTATCACCGCGAGCCACCCTGCACCATCGGCGAGATGTCGGCCATAAATCCCAGCATCGGCCGATCCGCGTCCATCGAAGCGGTCGAGGACGTGGTCACGTTGAAAGTTGGCTATGAGAAGTTTGCCGAGGTCGGCGAAGCGCATCCCGAGATGTGGCGCCTCGTCGCCCGGGACCTTGCTGGGCGGCTCGAACAGAGGAATCGCTTCGTAAACCGTGCCAATATACGCCCCCGGGTGTTCATGATCTGCTCTGCGGAGGCGCTACCGATCGCAAAGTCCATTCGCGTCGGGCTTTCCCACGATGCGGACATTGAGATCTGGAGCGACGATATGATCTTTCCGGCCGGCGGGTATCCGATCGAAGCCCTAGAGGAGCAGGTCAACATTGCAGACTTCGGCGTTGCGCTCTGCGAGCCCGATGATCTCGTCACAGCTCGCGGCAAGACATCGGCGGTCCCGCGCGACAACGTCATCTTCGAGCTCGGCTTTTTCATGTCCCGCCTTGGCCGCCATCGCACTCTGTTGCTGGTGCCGCAACGCACCGATGTGACACTGCCGTCCGACTTCAAGGGTCTGACGCCGCTTCCCTATGCAACTGCTGACAAAGCCAGTGCTCGGGCTGTGGCGCTCGGCCCCGTGATCGATCGGATCAGTGCCATCATCGAGGAAATGGGTGTTCGCGCTTCGCTAATCGAGAAAAATTAGAACAGCCAGGTCAATCGCCGGTCATTGGGCTGCGCCAGCCCGGTTACCATTTGAAGGACGTCGATAACTAAATGCATTTTCCTCGAGGATCGATGTTTCGTTGGAATTGGGGGCTAGTCCCTACCGATGGCGACGTTGTTCCATTCAGCCGACTCAAGGCCGGTAGCGGTGGGGCGGGGAGAAAGCTTCGCAAACATCACTATTTGTCGATCACCTATATGGCGGGTTTCACAGGCCCGGACGGCCGAGTCTGGGCTTACTTTGACGACAAACCTGATGACCCGCAGCCATCACAGCCTGGCTCGATCGCGTATCGCAAACTATATTATTCGCTCCCATCCAAGGATGGCGGACGTGATGACACGTCTTGGGAAGATCATTGGAATCGTGTGGAGACTGTGTGGCCTATCACTGTCGCCGCCGCGCGTGCGAAGCGCCTTTCGCCGGCTATTTCCTTCAATCTACTTGGGATGGTTGCGATCCTAATGGCGCGTGTGCCGGCGGCGCGTGAACGACATGAATATCTGCTGGCACAAAAGATGCGCGCGGAGATCCAGACTTTAGAAGCGGTCGGGGCGCTGCCCGCGGATCTGGCGGAATATGCTGGGAAGCTCGACCACGTCCCCGTTGGCATCAATCCCGAGCAGAGCCTAGCCAATATGCCCCAGGACATTATGGGTAGCGGCGATTTGGCCTTCCGGATGGGCTTTGAGGTCCTCCACAACAAGACCGACTTGCCGTTCCTGACTACCGACAATCCAGTTTGCTTCTACGATCCCGACCAACCAGTTCATGCTCGCATACCCTACCCCGAGGATGGAGAGATCGAGCTCATTTTCCCAATCGATGCAGGTATGGTGCTACGCGGATCGACGCGCCTTCGTCCGGTAAACAGCGTTATGCGGCACCGTGTGCTGAGCGACAAGGCGAAGGTTCGCAAGATCAACAGGACGGTCGCTCAGTTCGGCTATCGGCTCTATATTGCTCGGGACCGCTCTTGCGACGACCTGGTGCGGCATTACGCCGCGACCGTGCCCACGGTGCATGTCGATGTAGAGTTCGAGCCTGGTCATCTGCGAATGATTTGGCGGCATCTATTTGGGAAACGGCCCATTCTGTCGCCCTATGTTGATACCCCAGAGAAGGCTGCGCGATTGACAGAGACTATGGAGCAAGATGGATTCTTTAATTAGCTCCCTCCCTTGTGCGCCCGTAGTCGATACTTGCCACCCGGAACTTGTTCACCCGCTTTCGGTCCTTTCTGAGCCGTATGCCGAGCATCTCGTTTACACCGAGAGGGCCAGTGTCTCGGATGTCTGCTTCCTTGTTTCTCGAGCTGAAAGCTGCCTTGCAGCTACCGACCCAGTTGCCACAATTTCTGGCGGTTGAATGAACGGCAGCTACCGACGGACGATTTCGGGGCTGCGAACGGCGGCTCTGGCGGCGGCTGCAGATACGCTGCCTCAGCACTAAGAATGTCAGGATTCAGGAGTATTGGGACGAACGCCGCACTAGGAGAATACGAAAAGGCGGTCCGTCCCGATTGGGACGGACCGCCCGCCGAGTGACCTGGACCTGTCAGGAGGGGTCAGGCAGCCTGCTCGGCTATCTCATCAGCTGTAACATTGCTGACCGGCTCATCCGCTTCGGCGTCAACCGGTTCGACCTCTTCGGCACCGGCGAAACGCATGATCGAAGGCACCCAGGCCTGCGCCCGTTCCTTGATATGTTCCTCGCCGATGAAGTTGCCCGAGAAGATGCGTTCGGCAGCGCTTGCCAATTCGGACTTCTTGGAGGCGGCATAGCGACTGACCAGTTCGGGACCGCCGGCGGCATCGAGCGCTTCAAGCGTGCGGGCCTTGGCCACACGATCGAAGTAATTCGTCGCCGTGGGACGCCACCAATGCGCGGTCTCGATTTCGAGAAGTGAGCCGAGCGCCTCGTGCAGCGGCACCGAGCGTTCGCCTTCGCAGGCGAGACTGGCGACAAGCGTGCGCGAGACGACATGACCAAGCCAAGCCGAGCGCGCCTCGTCGGAGAGCGCCCGGAACCTCGCAAACCGTTCGACGTCGGTCTCGCCGACACGCCAGCTTTCATCGAGCGACCCGGCGAACTCGGCAAGGGCAGCACTTGCCGGTGCGTCCTTGGCTTCGAACCCGGTGACGGGGCCGGACGCGACAGAGCCGACCAGCGTCGATGCCTTCTTGGCCCGCCAGTCATGTCCATCAGCATCAGCGAGCGTGAAGACCATGAAGTCGAGCGCCAGTGCCGGATCGTTGGCGAGATGGATCGCCAAGATGTCGCGGCGCTGCATTGCAAGCTCGTCGAGCAGGCGCTGTGAGAGCGCGCTCCCCTTGGGCTTCGCCGTTCCACCTTCCTCGATGGCCTCGACCACACCTTCGTCAGCGATGACTTCGGTCTCGGTATAGAACTGCGGGACCAGTGTCGGTTCGCCATTGCGCGAGAGGACGAGGAAAGCACCAGCCTCGGATTTTAGTTCGTCGGCAAGCACAGGGGGACGATCATTGAGCGCGCGCATGGCCCGGTCGACAACGACGAGTTCCTGCTCGGCTTTGGCGATCTCCTCCTCGTCGCTGTCCTCGTCTTCGAGCACGGCAGCGACGCGGTCGTAGTCGGCCTCGAGCTCGCCGAGCTCCTGCGCTTCCTGCTCGGTCATCGGCGCAGGCTCGCAGGGCAAGCGACCGAGACCTTCTACAAGGTCATGGCTGACATAGGTGCCAAGGGTCGGGCGCACCCAGGCAAGGCCATATTCGAGTGCGGTCTTTTGTGCCGCCTCTTCCATGGCCTTGTGCGCGAGGTCTTCGAGCAGCGCGACATCGATCCAGCTTTCGCTGGCATCATCGTCGAACAGTTCGCGCTCGATCCGGCCGCCTGCGGCGAGGTAGGCATCGCGTCCGACGAGCACGGCACGCGGATCGGAACCGCGCACCGTGGCATCAAGCACCATGCGGCGGATGGTGTCAGGGGTGACCTGGTACCAGGCGTCCTGCAGCTCGGCATAAACATGCGCCTGGCGCTCGATGTCGGAGATCGCGCCGTAGGCCTTGGCCATGTCGAGCGTGATCGTACCCTCAGCGAGTGCTTCGAAGACGCAGGGTGCCAGACTTGCCAAACGCAGGCGCCCTTCGACGAAACGGACGGTGAGGCCGAAGCGGCGCGCCACGTCTTCGGTGGTAGCGCCCGCCTCGATGATCGCCGCGAAGGCCTGCGCCTCGTCGGCGGGGTTCATCGCGAGACGCTGGAAGTTCTCGGCAAGGCTGGCCTCACGCACTTCGCTTTCCTCGCCTTCGATGACGAGGCAGGTGACCTCGTGGTTGTCGGGCAAGGTGCCATCTTCGGCCAGCGCCTGCAGCGCGGCGAGACGGCGACCACCGGCCTCGACCTCGAATTTGCCGCGCTTTCCTTTGCGCACGACGAGGTTCTGCAGCAGGCCGCGCGCAGCAATGTCTGCCCGCAGCTGGAGGTCGGCCAGCACGTCGCTCGATTTGCGAACGTTGCGCGGGCTCGGAACAAGCTTCTTCAAGGGGATCGACTGGATCATGGGTGTTCTCCTGATGGAATGAAGGCGCAGGTGAGGATCACGAGGCCCACAAGCCCAAAGGGCTCCCTCCACTCTCATTCTTAGATTGGGGTTTGCCCGAGGGATCAGGCGGCAAGCGCGGGGAGGACCGACGAAGCTCTCGAAACCGGGACAAACAGCCGCGTGCGGTAGCGGATGATCTCGGTGAAGCAGCCCTTGCCCTTGTACCAGTCGAGGCGATCCGGCGAGAATCCGGTCAGTTCAAGGCGCTGTTCGCCGCCGACCAGCGATCGCTTGACGGTCAAGGCATCGTGGCTTGCGAGGACCAGCGGCTTTCCGCTTGAGAGGACCAGGTCGCCGATCTGCTCTGCAGCTGGCCCGGTAACTCCGCAAAGGCCAAAGGTATCGGCAATTGCCGCGAGATCGACATCGAGCACTTCGCGCCCGATGATCGACTGGCCGTCCTCGGCAACGAGCCGGGTGACGCGGACATGATCGCCGGGAAGGCGCTTCCAAACCGGAAGCAGAAGTCCGGTGGCGAGATGGACGCGCTCGGTGACCGATGATTTGGCCGCCTCTTCTTCCTCGGTCCGCCAGGTGCTGGTGAATGCGGTGACGCCAATTTCTTCCCAGTGGCTCTCGGCGAGTGCCTCAAGGGTCCGGTTCGCGGACTTGAGCGGGCGCAGCAGGCGCCGGCGTTCGATCACGGCCCCGTCGTCGGCGATGAGGCGACGGGCTGGAACCGACAGCGCGACCTTGCCTGACCGCATATTGCGCATCGGGATCGCGTGCCGACTGCCGATCTCGTGCATCCGCACCAGGCGCTGCAATCGCAGAGGCCGAAGGTGCCTCGTCACTTCGAGCGAGACGAGGCGGGTCTCGGCTCCGGTCACGGGATCGGTGCGCAGGAGTTCATCGGCGAGGACCGTGAAGCGATCGACCCTCACGGTCTCCAGTCCCTGGTCGAGCGTTCCGGCCTCGCGCGCAGCTTCAATCCGCGCTTCGACGAGGCCGAGATATTCGTCGAAGATCGCGTTCTGGAGTGCGATCGGTAGCGCGAGGATGCGGTTGAGCCAACGCTGGATCGTCGGGAGATTGTCGGTCAGTCCGCCATCGGGGTTTTCAAGGCGGAGGCCGGTACGTTCGACGAAGTTGCCGAAGGTGGTGGCTTCGAGCTTGCCGTCATAGAGCAGCTGGAACCAGCGGCTGAGCGCGTCGCGCGCATAGTCGCTTTCGAGATTGTCTGCCGGGTCGAACAGGTTCTGCCCGCCGGTCTGGCGCTGGCCGCGCGTCAGCGCACCCAAGGCATCGAGCCTGCGCGCAATGGTCGAGATGAACCGGCGTTCGCCCTTCACGTCGGTGGTCACCGGTCGGAACAGCGGGGCCGAGGCCTGGTTGGTGCGGTTGGTGCGGCCGAGCCCCTGGATAGCGTTGTCGGCCCGCCAGCCCGGCTCGAGCAGGAAATGGACTCGGCGCTGCTGGTTCTTCGCATGAAGGTCGGCATGGTAGGATCGTCCCGTCCCGCCCGCATCCGAGAAGACGAGGATGCGTTTGGTCCCGTCCATGAAGCTTTGCGCTTCGGCGACATTGGCGCTGGGGCTTCGCCGTTCGAGCCTCTGCTGACCATCGCGCCCCAGGACCAGCCTGCGGGTCCGACCCGTGACTTCGGCCACGGCTTCGGCTCCAAAGTGTTCAATGATCGCATCGAGCGCAGTGGCGATGGGCGGCAGCGCGCAGAGCTGCTCGATCAGCGCATCGCGCGCGGCCATGGCGCGCGGGCAGAAAACGGGATTGCCCAGCTCATCGCTCATCGCCTCGGAGCGAATATTGCCGTCCTCGTCGGCGAAGACCTGCATCAGGCGCACCGGAAAGCTCTTGGTAAGGTAATCGATAACGTATTCGCGCGGGGACAGATCGATATCGAGCGCTTCACGCTCCTCGTCGGAGAGGTCGGCAAGGCGCCGGTCGAGCATCGCCTCGGCGGTCGAGACCAGCTGCACGACTACCGAATGGTCTTCGCCAAGCGCCGCTTCCATCGCCGGAATCAGGCTGGGCAGCTTCATCGAGAGCAGGAGCTGGGCAAAAAATCGCTGCTTGGTGCCTTCGAAGATCGAAAGCGCTGCCGCCTTGGCATTCCGGTTGAGCGTATCGCCGCTGTCCTCATCGACCACACGGGTCGCCTCGAGCGCGGCTTCGAGATTGCGGTGAATGATCGCCCAGGCATCAGCATAGGCGTCGTAGATCCGCACCTGCGCTTCGGTCAGGCAGTGCTCTAAGATCTCGTACTCGACCCCGGCGAAGGACAGCGCACGGGCAAGATAGAGCCCCTGGGCCTTGAGATCACGGGCGACGAGCTCCATCGCCGCGACGCCGCCAGCGCGGATCTCGGTCATGAATGCCTCGTGGGTCGGAAAAGCGGTCTCGGGTCCCCAAAGGCCGAGGCGGGAAGTGTAACCGAGGTTGGCGATATCCGAAGCGCCAGTGGCAGACGCGTAGAGCACGCGGGCGCGCGGGAGATGGTTCTGCAGCCTGAGGCCCGCCATCCCTTGTTCGGAGCCCTTGACCTTGCCGCGGATTGAAGAGCCCCCGAGCGCATTAGCCATCGCATGGGCTTCGTCGAAAGCGATCACGCCGTCGAAATCCTCGCCCGCCCAGGCAAGGATCTGGTCGAGCCGCGTATCCTCGGCGCGGCCCGAGCGCAGCGTCGGATAGGTGACGAAGAGGATGCCTTCGGACATCTTTACGGGCTGGCCGAGTTTCCAGCGCGAGAGCGGCTGGAGATCGAGCGGCAGCCCGCCAAGGGCTTCCCAGTCGCGGCGTGCATCTTCGAGCAGCGCCTCGTTCTTGGTGATCCAGACATGTCGGCGCTCGCCTGCGAGCCAGCGATCCATGATGACCGCGGCGATCTGCCGTCCTTTGCCCGCTCCGGTTCCGTCGCCGAGGAAGAAGCCTTGGCGGTAGGAGTC
>NZ_JBCFZM010000002.1:0-869287 GCF_038594605.1 Citromicrobium bathyomarinum | reverse complement strand
CGGCCCGCACCCCCACCCGGCCAACCCATCGGTATTATGCTGTGGGTTGGCCGGGTGGGGGTGCGGGCCGGTGCCGAATACTAAAACCTAGCGCGTCGGGACCGGCGCCTCGCCCGAATAATCGTAGAACCCCCGGCCCGTCTTGCGGCCCAGCCACCCGGCTTCGACATATTTCACCAGCAGCGGCGCGGGGCGGTATTTGGTGTCGCCGGTCGTCTCGTGCAGCACGCGGATGATGTCGAGGCAGGTGTCCAGCCCCACGAAGTCCGCCAGTTGCAGCGGGCCCATCGGATGATTGAGGCCCAGACGGCAGCCAAGGTCGATATCCTCGATACTGGCGGTCGACTGACCGAGCACGAAGACCGCTTCGTTGATCATCGGCAGCAGGATGCGGTTGACCACGAAGCCGGGCTCGTCCTGCGAGAGGACCACTTCCTTGCCCAGCAGATGCGCGAAAGCCATCGTCCGCTCGGTCACATCCTTGTCGGTCGCAAGCCCCGGGATGACTTCGATGAGGCCCATCACCGGCACGGGGTTGAAGAAGTGCAGGCCAATGAAACGGCCCGGATCGGGCGACCAGTTCGCCATCCGCGTGATCGGGATCGAGCTGGTATTGCTGGCGAGGATAGCGTCCTGCCCCAGCACCTTGCCGGCATTCTCGAAGATGCCCTTCTTGATCGCTTCCTTTTCGGTTGCGGCCTCGATGATCATGTCCGCTTCGGCCATCGGCGCGACATCGCCGACCGGCTTGATCCGCGCGAGCGCCGCCTCGGCATCGGCGGCTTCGATCTTCGCCTTCGCGACCAGCTTGCCCAGCGAACGCTCGATCCCGTCGCGTGCCTGCTCCGCAATCGCCAGTTCGCGATCGGTCAGCAGGACGTTTATCCCGTGCTGCGCGATGGTCTGGGCAATCCCCGAACCCATTTGGCCCGCGCCGATAACACCGATGGTCTTCATGAAATTCGTCCTTCGCATGTGCAGCAAAGGCCGCTGGCTAGCGGGCGCAATGCCCGCTGGCTAGCCGGGAGTTATCGATTCGCACCCGGTACCCATGTCACGTCGGTCTTGCCGCCATCATTCGCGAGCCGCGCGAGGCAGAACAACAGGTCGGACAGGCGATTGATGTAATGCAGCGCCGCCGGATTGACCGGTTCGTGGCTGGCCAGCGCGGTCATCGCCCGCTCTGCCCGCCGCACGGTCGCCCGCGCGACATGCAGCCGCGCCGCCGCCTCGCCGCCACCGGGCAGCACGAAGCTGGTCAGCGGCTCGAGCTGCTCCTTCGCCGTGTCGATCGCCTGTTCCACCCAGTCGACCTGCGCGGGCACAACCCGCAGCACCATCTCTCCGGGCTCGAACCCTTCGCCGTCGAGCGCGCCCTTGGGCGTGGCGAGGTCGGCGCCCAGATCGAACAGGTCGTTCTGCACCCGGCGCAAGTCATCCACCTCGTCGAGGGCGAGGATCGCGAGGCCCAGCGCGCTGTTCGCCTCGTCCACCGCGCCGATCGCCTCGATCCGCGCGGCGTGCTTGGGGCTGCGGCTGCCGTCGACGAGGCCGGTGGTGCCGTCGTCGCCGGTGCGGGTGTAAATCTTGTTGAGCTTGACCATGACGGCCCGGATGCCCGCCTCAGCGAGCCACCGCAAGCAGGATCGCGACCACCAGGATCGCGAGGCCCTGATACTTGATCCGGTCGAACATGGCCTTGTTCTGCAGCAGCTGCATCTCGGTCACGGTGTCGCCCGTGTTGTTTTCCAGATCGACCTTGGTGGTCTTCAGGAAGGCGATGATTCCGCGCACCAGCGAAACCACGACCATGATCGAGAGCAGGACGATGGCGATGATGAGGATCGTATTCATGGGCTAGATGTGGGCCTTACCAATCGAAATGCCACATGGCCATTGGGCGGTACGCAGTTTCTCCGCCCATGCGCGCCCGTCCTCTCCCCGCTCCCGGTAGTCGGCGATAGCGGGCGAGCCGCGCCGCTTGGCAAGCTTGCGCCTTTCCTCGTCGAGCAGCAGCGGATGGTGATGCCACTGCGGTACGGCCAGGCCAAGCAGCGCCTGCAGCAACCGGTGGATGGGCGAGGCGTGGAACAGGTCCAGCCCGCGGGTCACCAGCGTCACGCCGTCGGCCGCATCGTCGAGCGTGACGGCAAGGTGATAGCTCGCGGGCAGATCCTTGCGGCGCAGCACCGGATCGCCCAGCGGCGCCGGGTCGATGGCTTGCGTGCCCGCGATCGCATCCTGCCAGGTGAGCGGACCGGTGATGGCGAGCGCCTTGTCGAGATCGAGCCGCAGGGCAGCGGGCGTGCCCGGTGGCACCTCGCGATGCTTGCAGGTGCCGGGATAGATCGGTCCCTCGGCACCTGTCCGCGTGGCGGCAGCGGCAATCTCGGCGCGGGTGCAGGTGCACGGGTAGAGCACGCCGAGCGAATCGAGCGTCTCCAGTGCCGCCTCGTAGCTCGCCAGCCGGGTGCCCTGCGCAGGCACTTCGTCCCACTCCAGCCCCAGCCATGCGAGATCGCGGCGGAACTCGTCCGCCAGTTCGGGCTTGCTGCGTGGCCCGTCGATATCCTCGATCCGCAGCAGGAACCTGCCGCCCGACTCGCGCGCCCGATCGTGCGCGACGATGGCCGAATATGCGTGGCCCCAGTGCAGCGGGCCGTTGGGGCTGGGGGCGAAGCGGGTAACGATCATTGCTTGACCTGCTTAGTGCAAAAAAGCCGCGACTCGCCAAAAAGCTCTGTGGATACTGCGCATGTAACAGGCTTGACGCTTTTGCAGGCAAGTGGTCCTTTCATCACATCAGGGAGGACACGCAGGAAGTGTTCAAAGCCGATCTGATCGACCGCGCGGCGCGAGTTCGCAGCGCACACGATGACCCGACGAGGAATTTGTCGGCATGCCCGACACTTGTTCTCAACGCGGACTATACTCCGCTGTCCTATTATCCGCTGTCGATCTGGCCATGGCAGACCGCGATCAAGGCGATCTTCCTCGATCGGGTGGCGGTGGTGGCGAGCTACGAGCGCGAAATCCATTCGCCTTCGCTCGACATGAAGCTGCCGAGCGTGATTGCGCTCAAGCAATATGTCCGCACGAGCGAGTTTCCCGCCTTCACCCGCTTCAACCTGTTCCTGCGCGATCGCTTCACCTGCCAGTATTGCGGCAGCCCCAGCCACCTGACCTTCGATCATGTCGTCCCGCGTCGTCTCGGCGGCAAGACGACGTGGGAGAACATCATCACCGCCTGCGCACCGTGCAACATGAAGAAGGGCGGGCGCACACCGAAGCAGGCGGGCATGCAGCTGATGCTCGAACCGATCCGCCCGACCAGCTGGCAGCTGCAACAGCATGGCAAGAGCTTCCCGCCCAACTACCTCCACGAAACCTGGCGCGACTGGCTCTATTGGGACATCGAGCTGGAGGAATAGCGGCATAGGCTGCGACACCGATCAGGGGGTTTTCAAGAACTACGCCCGGCGAAATTCCCGTTTGAAACCAATCGCCCGCCACCTTTCTTGAGCCCGACCGCGTCACCTTTCGCACCACCTGCGGTCTTTCGTTGTTTGGGAACCATCGGCGCCTGCCTGGCATACCCGGCGGATTGTAGGACAGCGCAATGAGGGGCATCGCCCGTGATCGTCGGCCAATGCCAGCCGCGCGGCGACCTTGAGGCAGCTCCTGCGATCCTGTACCCCTGCATTCCGAGAGGAAGGAACCCGTGGCAGATCACCCCATTCTGGTCGCAACCGATTTCAGGCCCCGTTCGGACCGCGCGCTGGATCGCGCGGCGAAGCTGGCAAAGGATACCGGCCGCAAACTGGTCGTGATCCACGCCAACGAAAAATGGCGCGACGGCCCGCCGGGCGATCTGCTGAAGGCGCGCATCGCGGCGGTCATGCCGCAGGATGCGCCTGACTATCGCTGCCTTCTGCCCGAAGGTCCGGCACCCGACACGATCGCCCAGGCGGCCGAGGATGAAGACGCGTTCTGCCTCGTGCTCTCCGTCGCGCGGTACAATTCGGTCGGCGATTATTTCCTCGGCACGGCGGTCGACGAAGTCCTGCGCCGTTCGACCTATCCGGTGCTGGTGGTGAAGGAGCGGCCCAAGGCGAGCTACGAGCACATCGTGATCGGGACCGACCTGTCCAAGCTTTCGGCGCGCGCGGTCGAAGCCGCCGTCGCGATGTTCCCCAAGGCGCAGCTTCATCTCGTCCATGCGTTTCACGTACCCTACGAGGCGTGGCAACAGGCCGCCTATGTGAAGGACGAGCTGGCCGCGACCGCGCAGCGCCATTGCGACAGCTTTACCGAGCAGCTGGACGTCTCGCCCGAATGCCGCGAGCAGATGACGATGGAGGTCGTCCACGGCTCACCCACAGGCGCAATCACCGAGGCGTTGGAGAAATACGACGCGCATCTGTGTGCGCTGACCTCGCACGGCAACGGCGGGCTGCGACAGGCACTGCTGGGCAGCACGGTAAGCGACCTCCTGCGCACGCTCCCGGTGGATACGCTGGTGATTCACCCCGAGCACCGGCGCTAGCGCCTTACCGATACGCCGAACCACAACCGGTTCCGCCAGGTTATCGAGCTGGAGGAACGAGCTTGAGAAAATCGCTTGCTCAATGGCCGCTTGCGGCGGCGCTCCTCGCGCTGAGCATGGCGCCGACCGTCTCGGCACGGACCGATCCTGCCGTCGGCCAAGCCGAAGCGCCAGAGGACCCGTCGCCAGGAGACGGGACGCCTGAGGCCTATGTCGAACGCGCGCTGGATATCCTCCAGCAATATCACATGAACCGGCAGGACATCGATTGGGACGCCGTGCGCCGCGCGACCAAGGTCCTTTCGGCCCACGCCGGGACCACCGGCGAAACGCATGCCGCCTTGCGTGCCGCGGTGGTCGCGATGGGCGACAATCACGGCTATCTCTTCATCCCTCAACCGCGCCAGCAGGCCCGCGCGCCTTCCGGCGAAGGTGGCAATGCCGCCGCGCCGGCCATGCCGGAGGGCGAGCCGCTCGATGGCGATATCGGCTATCTGATGCTGCCGCCCCTGATGACCGTCGGCGGCAATGAAGACGTCGGCGAGCAATATCGGGAGCGTCTCGTCGGCATTCTCCAGAATCTCGATTCGTCGGCCAAATGCGGTTGGGTGGTCGATCTCAGGCAGAACGGCGGGGGCAATATGTGGCCCATGCTCAACGGGCTCGATCCGCTGCTCGGCCCCGGACCGTTCGGCTATTTCGTCGGCGTCGAGGGGAGAGCGGCCTGGGTCCGGGGCGAGACTGAAATCTCGTCAGGGACCGGGAGCGAGATCGACACGGGCGAGCCGCAATACGCACTTGCCAATGGCGACGCCCCGGTCGCCATCCTGTTCGGACCGCGCACCTCCAGCACCGGCGAAATGGTCGCCATCGCGCTCACCGGTCGCGAACACAGCCGCAGCTTCGGCGCGAAATCCGCGAACTATACGACTGCCGTGCGGCCCTTCGAACTGAGCGACGGCGCCATCCTTGGCGTCACATCGAGCAAAGTGGCCTATCGCGATGGCACGATGATCGAAGGCGCGCTGGTGCCGGAGGTGGCAGTGGACGGCGATGCGCTCGAACCGGCGCTCGCATGGCTCGGCAGCGAATGTACGGGAAACTAGGTTTTCCGGCAGCGGTTGCGCGGCAGCCCTTCCCGCCCGACTGCCTGCCCGATATCTGGCGCGACCGGGTATGGTCGGATGTCGAGATCGACGCATGAGGCAGATCCTTCATCGCAGAAGTCTGCAAAGCCTGCTTTGGGTTGCAGGCGGTTTGCTGATGGCAGGTGCCGTCATCGGACTGTACCAGCTTCGCTTCCATCGGGAATTCGCGACCGATTATGCTCCGGTTGAAGCGAGAATAACCGGCCTGAGCACCACCGATAATGACGGGGGCCTGCCACCCCGAGTGGCGGTGGCCGCGATGACAGACGATGGCCTGGTGGGACGAAAGCGGGTGTCTCCCTCGCGGCTGCACGGCTGCAAGGTTGGAGACAGGATCGCCGCGTCCCGCAAAGGAACCGATCTCAAGCTCTCTCCATCGCAGTGCCGTTAAACGGTCTGGGCCGGGACAATCCGGGTCGGACCGGGGGGGCGCCCGCCCTAAATCCGCACCATTCGCATCCCGCGTTCGTTATAGCGCTGGCCTTGCGCGGCGCCCGGCGGAACCGCTGCGGACAGCTCGGCCAGATCGGCGTCTGACAGTTCGAGATCGGCGCCGGCGGCGGAATCGCTCATGGTCGCGATACGCTTCGCCCCGGGGATCGGGACCACGTGATCGCCCTGTGCGATCAGCCACGCAAGCGCGACCTGCGCCACGCTGGCCCCGTTGCGGTCGGCGACGGTGCGGATCGTGTCGACGATGGCGAGGTTGGCGGCGAAATTCTCTTCCGACCAGCGCGGGTCCTGCCGCCGCCAGTCGTTCTCGGCCAGATCGTCGCGGCTGCGGAAACTGCCGGTCAGGAAGCCGCGCCCGAGAGGGCTATAGGGCACGAAGCCGGTGCCGAGCTCCTGGCAGGCGGGCAGGATGCCATCCTCCACCCCGCGCTCCCACAGCGAATATTCGCTCTGCAGCGCGGTGATCGGATGGGTTGCGTGTGCGCGCCGCAACGTCTCCTCGCCCGCTTCGGACAGCGCCAGATGGCGGATTTTCCCTTCCGCCTTGAGGTCAGCCATCGCCCCCACGACATCCTCGATCGGGACCTTGGGATCGACGCGGTGCTGGTAGAACAGATCAATCGTTTCGATCCCCAGCCGCTTGAGCGAACCCTCGCAGGCGCGGCGGATGTTCGCCGGGCTGCTGTCGGCGCCGACGATCTGGTTGCCTTCGAAGGCGAAGCCGAACTTGGTGGCGATGACGAGGCCGTCGCGCTTGCCCCGAATGGCACGGCCGACCAGCTCCTCGTTCTGGAAGGGCCCGTAGATTTCGGCGGTGTCGAAGAAGGTGACGCCGAGTTCGATCGCGCGATGAATGGTTTCGACCGCGTCGTCCGCGTTCGCAGCACCGTAAGTGATGTTCCCGCCCGCAACCATCGGCATGCAGCCAATTCCGATGGCGGAAACTTCGAGACCCTGGCCCAGCGTGCGGTACTTCATCGACTTTCTCCTCAGGTGACGGCAGCTCTGGTAGCAAATTCGTCGCGCTGCCACTCGCCGGTTTCCAGCACCTCGGCGAGGTGGCGGGCGGCTTCGGCACTATCCTCGAAGCGCAGATACGCAGGCGCAAAGCCGAGGCGCAGGATGTCGGGATCGCGGAAATCGCCGATCACGCCGCGCGCGATCAGGGCCTGCGACAGCGCGTAGGCGTTTTCGTGGCGGAAGCTCAGCTGGCTGCCGCGTCCTGCGGGGTCGCGCGGGCTGACGAGGTCCAACTCATCGGCAAAAGCCCTCTCCCCTTGCGGGAGAGGGTTCGGTGAGGGGAGCTGGAGCACGCCGTGGGCAACGCAGCACTCCAGGAAGAACTCGCTCAGCGCGCGCGACTTGGCGACCAGCGGCTCGATCCCGATCTCGGCAATCAGCTCGACGCCGCTTTCGAGCGCCACCATCGCCAGCACCGGCGGCGTGCCGGCCAGCAGGCGGGTGACGCCCGGAGCGGGTTCGTATTCGTCGGAGAAGGCGAACGGTTTCGCGTGGCCCATCCAGCCGGTCAGCGGTTGCGCAAAATCGCCGTGGTGCCGTTCGGCAACGAAGGCGTAAGCGGGCGCGCCGGGGCCGCCGTTCAGATACTTGTAGCCGCAGCCCACCGCGAGGTCGGCCTGCGCGCCGTTCAGGTCGACCGGCACTGCACCGCCCGAGTGCGAGAGGTCCCACAGCACGATCGCGCCGACATCGTGCGCGGCCCTGGTCAGCGCCTCCATGTCGAACATTTCGCCGGTCTTGTAGTGGACATGCGTCAACAGCAGCAGCGCGACGTCTTCATCCAGCGCGTCCACCATCGCGTCGCGCGGCGCTAGCCGCTGTTCGACGCGGGTGTCGCCCTGAATCATGTAGAGGTCGGTCGGGAAATTGCCCGGCTCGCTCAGCACGACGTTACGGTCCGGATTGAGCGAAAGCGCCGCGCCGATCAGCTTGGCGAGGTTTACCGAGACCGAATCGCACGCGATCACCTCGTGCGGCTGCGCGCCGATTAGCGGGGCAATCTTCGCGCCCACGCGTTGCGGCATGGCGATCCAGTCGCCACCGCCGCCCGGCAGCTCGTTCCAGCTGCGGATCAGACCTTCGCCCCACTCGGCGTCGATCACCCAGTGCAGACGCTCACGCGATGCCTTGGGCAGCGGCCCGAGCGAATTGCCGTCGAGGTAGATCACCCCTTCGGGCAGATCGAAGCGCTCGCGAAAGTGCGCGATGCTATCGGCTGCATCGAGTTCGCGTGCCCGCTCAAGCATCGGGCAACTCCCGCAGCACCGCGCGACACAGCCCGGCATCGCCGCCGCCGACCTTCAGCGGCAGCGCGATGAGTTCGTAATGCCCCTCGGGCACATCATCCAGAACCAGCCCTTCGAGGATGCGCATGTCGTGTTTCAGCACCGCCTTGTGGGCATCCATCGTCTTGCTCTCCTGCGGGTCGACCGAGGGCGCATCGGTGCCGATCAGCACGACGCCGTGGGCTGACAGCCACTCGATGGTTTCGGGCGCGATCGGCAGCCAATCGCTGCGCCATTCGTCATGCGGAAACGCATCCCACGTACGAAACAGCACGCGGTTGGCGTAGTCGAGCCGGGGGAGATCGCCGATGTCGATGGCGCCCTCCACGCCCCGCGCATCGACCACGATGCAGGTGCCGAGATACGGGTCGAGGCTCATGTGCGCCGCATCCGCGCCATCGGCGGCATAATGCAGCGGCGCGTCGGCGTGCGTGCCCGAATGCGTGCTCATCGTCATGCGCGCCACATTGACCGGCGAGCCGTCTTCCATCTTCCACGTCCGCTCGAAGCCGAATGCGGTATCGCCCGGCCATACCGGCAACTCGGGACGGAGCACCTGCGAAATATCCCGGATTTTCGCCATCAAATGGCGGTCCTGACGGAAAGGAGTTCGGGGAAGAACACCTCTTTCAGCACGCCTTCGAGATAGCCGACGCCGGCGGTGCCGCCCGTCCCGCGCTTGAACCCGATGATCCGCTCCACCGTCTTCAAGTGCCCGAAGCGCCAGCGCTGGAAATGATATTCGAGATCGACCAGCTTTTCGGCCAGCTCGTAAAGGTCCCAGTGATCGTGCGGGTTGGAGTAGATCTGCGCCCACGCCGCCTCGACCGCCTCGGATTTCTCCCAGCGTTCCTTGCGGTCGCGGTCGAGCACCGCAGCGGGAATGTCGAAGCCCCGCTTGGCAAGCAACTTCACCGTCTCGTCATAGAGGCTCGGCCGGGCGAGCTCGGCGCGCAGCTTCTCCGCCACCTCGGGCACGGCTTCATGCATCGTGACCATGTTGGGTTTGCGCCCGCCGAGGATGAATTCCATCAGCCGATACTGGGCGGACTGGAACCCGCTCGACGTGCCCAGATGCGGGCGCAGCTGCGAATAGTCGTGCGGGGTCATCGTGCTGAGCACGTTCCAGCTCTGGATCAGCTGCTCCTGCGCGCGCGCCACGCGGGCGAGCATCTTGAAGGCGGGGCGCAGGCGATCGTCGGCGATCGCTTCGCGCGCCGCGAACAGCTCGTGCAGGCACAGCTTGAGCCACAGCTCGCTCGCCTGGTGGACGATTATGAACAGCATCTCGTCTTGCGCGTCGGAGCGGGGATGCTGCGCGGCGAGGATGCGGTCGAGATCGAGGTAGGAGGCGTAGGTGACGTCTCCCTTTTTCTGGTCGGCTGACATGGCCGCTGCCCTAGCGTCTTGCTGCCGAAGCGCCAAATGCGCTCAGCAATCGACGATCGACACGTCCGGGTGGTGCTTGCACATGTACTTCTTCACGATCTTGAGATTGCGGGTGTTCGAGCGGAAGGCGAAGTCGGCCATATCGCCGGCCAGCGGCACGAAACCGATCACGCCGTCGATGGCGACATTCCCGATCATCCGCGACATATGCCACTTGGGCATGCCCAGATTGCGCGCTTCCCAGACGATGTAGGTGCCCATGGCGACGCCGAAAATATCGCCCAGCACCGGGATCAGGCCGACGATCGCATCCATCCCGACGGGATAATTGATCCCCGGGATGGTCATGCTGCGCTCCATCAGCTGTTCCATCATCTGGATCCGGCGATAGACCGAAGCCGGATCGTTGCCGGCCGGTACTTCCACCCCCAGCAAGTTCATCGTGCGCGTATCGCCCATTCGATCGGTCCCCGTTCAGATCGGACCCGTCGCAAAACAGGCCCGGTTTACCATGCCTCTACCCCGGCCAACGCATAAAGCGGGTGTCGGGACCAGGAATTTTCGGAAAAACCCTCGAGCCCGCTGCGCACCAGCGACCAGCGAACCGGCGCACCGAGCGGAATATACACCTCTTGCGCGATCAGCGCACCCTCCGCCTCCACCAGCAGATTGCCGGCCTCTTGCGCGCCATTGGCCGAGAGCGACTCGGTGACCAGCAGATCGGCATCGGGCGAGCATGGGCCGGGCAGCAGCGCGCAGTTGAACTGGTTGAGGAACCAGCGCGCGCTCGGATAGCGGGCGAGGCGATCGATCATCACCAGATCCGCGCCCTGCGGAAACTGCGCGCGGCGCAGATCCACGCCGATGGTCGCCAGATCCATCGAAAGTGCATTCACCAGACGGTCCGCACCCGGACCGTCCGGCAGCCACAGCCGCACGCGCGCCCGCTGCCCGGTCTGCCGGGTCCACGCGGTAACGCGGTCGCGCGCCTGTTCGCGGCGGGCCTCGAGCGACATGCCGGGCCAGCGCCCGGTCTGCGGATTGGCAATGCCGGGCAGGCTGGCCGGCACGATCCGGGCGGAGGGTTGCCAGCCTCCCAGACTGAACTGTTCGACCAGCGCGGCGCGATCGATCGTCATCGACAGCGCCTCGCGATTCTCGACCTCCGCGAGAAAACCCTGGTCGTTGGTGACGACGATACCGAACAGCCCGACCGCGGGGTCGAGCCGCACCGTGCCCCGCGCCAGCGGCCCCGTATCGGCGAGCGGCAGGGTAAAGATCGTCCCGTCGAGCAGCGCCGCCGCCCCGCCCGATGCAAAGGCCTCATTGGCCTCCACCCCCGGCAGCGCGCGCAGCCGGATCGACCTTGCGGTATCGCTCCTCTCACGTTCGGGCAGGCCGATTCGCTCGGGCGGCGTAGGCTCCAGCAGCGCTGTCTCGCCTTCGCGCTCCATCCGCATCGGGCCGATGCTTTCACCATCGCGGATGATCGCCAGTTCCGGCTGGGCGAGCAGCTGGAGAAACTCGGGCATCGGTCCGGTCAGGCGGATTTCGATCACCCGCGCGGTCATGGCGCGGATATCCTCCACCTTGCGCAGGTCGAGCCCCAGCGACGTGCCGCGCAGTTCGGTAATTGTCCTGAGCAGGCTTGCGCGCGCATCCTGTGCGGTCAGCGGCTCGCCGTCGGGCCAGGTGACCTGGCGCAGGCGGAAGATGAAGCTGCGACCATCATCGGTAACGATCCAGCTTTCGCCCAGCCCGGGAACGACCTCGCCTTGTGCATTCAGCGCAACGATGCCCGAACTGGTCGCATCGCGCACCAGTTGCGCGCCCGACGAAAGGCGCAATCCATCCTCGAAGATCGATTCGGGTTCGCCGATGACGACCACCGGCAGGCCGTCTTCGTCCGCATTCCCGCTACACGCGCCAAGCAGCGGCGCGAGCGTGCAGAGTGCGAGGCAGGAGAAGGCGGCGCGAATGGTCACGGACAAGGGCCCTAGCAGCCCTTTGCGCGCCGGTCAGCGCGGCAATCGTCAGATTTTGCGGATGGTGCCGGTGCTGAATTTCGCGGCCGACGCCGGGGCGACCGTGGAGGGCCGCGCGTAGCGCGGAGTATGATCGCCCGAACCGGCGGTTTCGCGAACCTTCTTCGAATTGATCTCATGATCGAACACGATCCCGAAGCGGTTGTCCTGGGTCCAGGCGACCGAGCCCTTGATCTGGCCGATATTGCGCAGATCGACGCCAAGGCGCATGCCACGTTCCACCCGCAAGGGCGCTTCGGCCATCATGCCGCCGTCGGAGAGATTGCGCACTTTCACGCGAATCGCTTCGCCTCCGTCGGCAAGCGTGAGATCGGCGGACAGAAACAGGCTGTCGCGCTTCAGCGATCGGGTGTCGATGGCAGTCATGAAGCGTCCTGAAACCTTCGCGTTTGCTGGGTTGGTAATCATTGAACCCGTTGAGGGTCTGGTTTCTTCTAGACCCGCAGTGCCTAAGGAAAGTTAAACGCCGTTACCCACCCGCGCGTCGCGGGCCCTGCCTGCGGTCTTCAATCGTCGCGGGAGATTTTCTCGCGCCGCTCGTGCGCTTCCTGCGCTTCGACCGTCATCGTCGCGACCGGTCGTGCGATCAGGCGCTGCAGGCCGATCGGATCGCCGCTAACCTCGCAATAGCCGTATTCGCCCTGGTCGATCCGGCGCAGCGCCGCTTCGATCTTGGAAATCAGCTTACGCTGGCGGTCGCGCGTGCGCAGCTCGATGCCCCAGTCGGTCTCGCTCGACGCACGGTCGGTCATGTCGGGTTCGCGCATCGGGGTGTCGGCGAGGCTCTGCAGAGTGCCGCCCGCCTCCGAATGGAGCGAGCGCTTCCATTCGATCAGCAGCTTGCGGAAGAAATGCTGCTGCCGCTCGCTCATATACTCTTCGTCGTCGTCAGGCGCGTAGTCGGGCGGCAGGGCCTTGTTGGCCTGCGCCAGTATTTCGCTATCGCTGAGCGCCCTTGCAGCCATTGCGTCCTCTACTCTCTCGGTCCCACCCGTTTGCCCCCACGCAGCACGGTTACGAAAAAGGGTGCATGCGTTGCGCCGCGGCTCTTAGCAGGCATGCATGCGCGAACAAGCGCTTATCCCGATCCGGCTCCCGATTAAACGAAATGGCGGGTGAGGGTTGCGGGCTGAACGCGCTCCGAACGGCGGCGCTCCGATCCGCCGCGCATTGCCCCGGGGCCTGCGAAAAAGTCGCGCCCGCCTTAATGGCTTGTTTACCATAAGGGCGTTGAGTGGAACCCAGCGGGCGACGATCCGCAGCGAAGGGGACGAATATAGGGGTTTCTCATGCGACTGACTGCAATCGACACGACCGGCGCACAACCTGCGACCGATGATATTGCCAACCTCACCATTGCCCGCCTGATCGGCGCCGCGACCGAGGGCGATATAGAGGCGTGCTACGAACTCGGGGTGATCTGGTCGACCGGCGCGCATGGCATGGACTGCGACATGATCGAGGCCCATCAGTGGTTCAATCTCGCAGCCTCGCAGGGCCATCGCGAAGCGGCATGGTGCCGGACCGATATTTCGGACGAGATGACCGCCCGCGAGATCGCCGAAGCCCAGCGCCGCGCACGTCAGTGGCTGATCGGCCAGCGCAAGAGCGCGTGATGACTATCCTTTCCTGAAGGGCGTGCGCTCTTCGAGGAAGTTCTGCTCCACCGCGATGCCCTGCGCCTCGCGCTCCAGAAATTCCGCCACCGCGTCTCGCAGGCCCGGATCGGCGATGTAATGGGCCGAGCGCGTCTGCACCGGCGCATATCCGCGCGCCAGCTTGTGCCCGCCCTGCGCGCCTGCCTCGACCCGCGCGAGACCGCGCGCGATCGCCGCGTCGATCGCCTGATAATAGCATAGCTCGAAATGCAGGAAGGGAATGTCGGCGAGGCACCCCCAGTAGCGTCCGAACAGCGTCGTCCCGCCGATCACGTTCATCGCGCCCGCCACCGGCTGGCCGTCGATATAGGCGAAGATCAGCAGGATCTTCTCGCCCATCCGCTCTCCCAGCAGAGTGAAGGCCTCGCGCGTCAGATAGGGCGTGCCCCATTTGCGCATTCCCGTGTCCTGATAGAATTCCCAGAACGCGTCCCACACCTCTTCGGTCAGATCGGCGCCGGTCAGATGGCGAATCTCGACCGCTTCCTGCGCTTTCGCCCGCTCCTTGCGCAGGTTCTTGCGCTTGCGACTCGCGAGCGTGTCCAGAAAAGCGTCGAAATCGGCGTAGTCGCGATTTTCCCAGTGGAACTGCAGATCGCTGCGCATCAGCCAGCCTGCATCCTCGAACAAAGGCACCTGCTCGGGCGCAATGAAAGTGGCGTGCGCGCCCGAAAGCCCGTGTTCGTGACACACCTGCTCGGCCGCGCGCAGCAGCGGAGCGGCAAACGCCTCATCTTCCAGCAACAGGCGCGGGCCCGTCGCCGGGGTAAATGGTGCTGCGATCTGGAGCTTGGGGTAATAGCGCCCGCCGGCGCGCTGATAGGCATCGGCCCAGCCCTGATCGAACACATATTCGCCCTGGCTGTGCATCTTCAGGTAGGCAGGCAAGGCGGCGTGCATCGTGCCCGCTTGATCGGCGACCGTGATCGGCGCGGCCTGCCACCCCGTGCCCGGCCCGACACTGCCCGAATCCTCCATCGCGGAGAGGAAGGCGTGGCTCATGAACGGGTTATCGTCGCCCGCCAGCCGATCCCATTCGCCCGCGTCGATGCCGGCGACGCCGCCATGTATCCGTGCGTTGAGTTCGATATCCGCCATGCCGATCGATAGGGGGAGCCGCGGGCCCCGCTGGGCAGCGCTAGTGGTGGTGATGCAGCGCGATGATCGCGTCGATCTCGACCGCTGCCCCGAGCGGCAGGCTCGCCACGCCGACTGCGGCGCGCGAATGACGCCCTGCCTTGCCGAACACGTCGAACATCAGTTCCGACGCGCCATTGGCGACCTTGGGCTGATCGGTGAAATCGGGGGTCGAATTGACGAATGCGCCAAGCTTCACGATCCGCTCCACCCGGTCGAGCGGAATGCGTGCATTCTGCAATTGGGCGAGAATCATCAGGCCGCAGGCGCGCGCGGCCGCAGCGCCATCTTCGAGGCTGACGTCGTCGCCCAGCCGCCCGGTGACCAGCTCTCCGTCGATGAACGGCAGTTGGCCCGAGACGTAGGCGAGATCGCCATGCACCGCGACGGGCACATAGCTGGCGACGGGGGCTGCGGCCTCGGGCAATGTGATGCCGAGTTCGTCGAGACGGGCTTGAATGGTCATGGGGTCGGTTCCTCCAGTCGTTCGAGTATCCAGGGCAGCGCGGTCTCCCAGGTGTCGATCCGGGCATGCGCGTCGCCCGCCTTTTCGCCGCACGCAATATGCGGCGCGAGATCGGGCTCGCCGCACAGGTGCAGGCGGTGCGTATCGGGTGCGTGCTCGCGCGCCGAGGTGTGATGCTGCGACAGGTCGTCGATGAAGACCGAGCGGCGCGGGCCGTATTCCTCTAGAATGCGCGCAATCGCCGCGCCCTTCGGGCCCTGGTTGGTATAGACCTTGGCATCGATCCCGTAGCGGGCGAGCTGGCGCGCGCGATCGTCCTGCCGGTGATCGAGCAGGTTGGTCAGCACCACGACATCCGCCTTTTCCGCGAGCTGGCCATAGGCCTCAACCGCTCCTGCGACCGGATCCTGCCGGTCCATCTCGGTATCGAAGAAGGCGTTGAGCAGCCGCCAGATTTCGCGCTGCTCGACCACCGCGCCATCCTCGCGCCGGGTCAGCGCCTCGCCGAAATCGGACTGGAAGGCGAAGTCTATGTCATGCGCCTCGCCCAGCCAGTCGCGGAAATGGGCGACCATGCGCAGCAGCACCTCGTCGCAATCGGTGATGACGAGCGGGCGTGCGCCGTTCGAACCGGAAAGGCTGGAAATGGAAGCGCTCACCGCGACAGTTCCTCTTTGGCAGCGATGATCGCGCCGGGCTCGACATTCAGCGCATCGGCGGCGAGCACCAGATCAGGCTCGTGCCCGGCGAGAAATTCGAGCACCGCGGCCTGCACGCCGCGCTCGCCGATGCCGTCGCGCAGCACCTCGGGCGTCAGCCCGGTCAGGGAGAGCAGCCGATCCGCCCGCCGCTCGTCGGTCAGAATCCAGCCGAGCGCCGACAATGCCAGCGCCTCTGCGTCTGAATGCTCTGGATTTTGGGGCGTTGCGATTGTCATGGGGGGCGTGGCTGGCCTATCCGGGGTGCAGGTAAAAAGTGGGGCGACACGTGGCAAAGCGTATCCTTGTTGTCGAGGACAACGATCTCAACCGCAAATTGTTCTGCGATGTACTCCGCGCCAAGGGGTACGAAGTGCTGGGGTGCGCGGATGGCAATGCGGTGATCGAATCGGCTCGGCGTTTCCGCCCCGACCTCGCGATCATGGACATCCAGCTGCCGCATGTCTCCGGCCTCGACCTGATCGCCCAGATGAAGGCCGACGGCGAGTTGTCCGCCGTTCCGGTGCTGGCCGTCACCGCCTATGCAGGCACGGGCGACGAGGATCGCATTCGCGCTGCGGGGGCGGAAGATTACCTTGCAAAACCGGTCTCCATCGGCCCGTTTTCGGCCAAGGTTATCGCGCTGATCGGTGAGTAGGCGGCCCCCCGTCACTTTGGCGCGCTTGACAAATACGGGGCGAACAAGCTTTGCCCCGCGCTAAGAAGAAACGAAGGAATCCCGCTATGGACCGTGCCGAAATCGACCGTCGAATCCGCACGCTGATAGAGCCGTTCAACAAGAACGATGTGACGATCACCGATGCGACGACCTTCCAGGGCGACCTGGAATTCGACAGCCTGACGGTGATGGATTTCGTCGCCGCGATCGAAGACGAATTCGACATCATCATCAGCATGAACCAGCAGGCCGAGATCGAGACCTACGGCCAGCTCGTCGATGCCGTGAAGAAACTGGTCGAAGCCTGATGAGCGAAGGCATCAGCCAGCCGGACGCTCCGGTTGAACGTGAAGGCCGCGCCAAGGGCGATCTGTTCGCGAAGTTCGACGAGCTCATCCAGATGCGCGAGGGCCTGCTCGCCAGCGGGGTGGAAGACCCGTTCAACCTGGTGATGGAAAAGGTCCTTTCGCCCACCCGCGCGATCTGCAACGGGCGCGAGACGATCCTGCTCGGCACCTACAACTACATGGGGATGACCTTCGACGAAGATGTCATCGCCGCAGGGAAGCAGGCGCTGGAAGAATTCGGCACCGGCACGACCGGCAGCCGCGTTCTGAACGGCACCTATCAGGGCCACCGGGAGTGCGAGGACGCGCTCAAGGAATTTTACGGAATGGACCATGCGATGGTCTTTTCCACCGGCTATCAGGCCAACCTCGGGATCATCTCCACCATCGCCGGCAAGGGCGATTACGTGGTGATCGATATCGACAGCCATGCCTCGATCTACGATGGCTGCGCGATGGGCCGGGCCGAGATCGTGCCCTTCCGCCACAACGATATCGAAGCGCTCGAAAAACGGCTGAAGCGCATTCCCGCCGATGCGGGCAAGCTGGTCGTCCTCGAAGGCGTCTATTCGATGCTGGGCGATGTCGCGCCGCTCAAGGAAATGGTTCGCATTTCCAAGGAAGCGGGCGCGATGGTGCTGGTCGACGAGGCGCATTCGATGGGCTTCATCGGCGAACATGGACGCGGCGTCGCCGAGGACCAGGGCGTGCTCGACGATGTCGACTTCGTGATCGGCACGTTTTCGAAGAGCGTGGGCACGGTGGGCGGCTTCTGCGTTTCCAACCACCTCGATTTCGAGATCATGCGGCTGGTGTGCCGACCTTACGTGTTTACCGCCAGCCTGCCGCCTTCGGTGGTCGCGACCGCCGCGACCTCGATCCGCAAGCTGATGCACGGGTCGAACAAGCGCGCGCACCTGTGGGAGAATTCCAAGCGGCTGCACTCCGGCCTCAAGGACCTGGGCTTCCAGCTCGGCACCGAGACCCCGCAAAGCGCGATCGTCGCGGTGATCATGCCCGACCTGACCAAGGGCGCGCAGATGTGGGAGGCGCTGCTGAAGGAAGGGCTCTACGTCAATCTCGCCCGCCCGCCGGCAACGCCCGCCAACATGACGCTGCTGCGCTGCTCGCTGTGCGCCGAACATAGCGAGGAAGAGGTTTCCACCATCCTCGGCATGTTCGAACGCGCAGGCAAGGCTGTCGGGATACTCTGATCAGCCGTCGGTCACGGCGTGGCGCACCGGCTTGATCGGAATGCGCAGATAGGAAACCCCGTTCTCGGTCGCTTCGGGGAAGCGGCCCGCGCGGATGTTCACCTGGACCGAGGGCAGGAGCAGCCGCGGGACGGCGAGGCCTTCGTCGCGCTCCTCGCGCATTGCCACGAACTCGTCCTCGCTCACGCCGTCGTGCACATGCACGCTCTTCTCGCGCTGCTCGGCAACGGTGGTTTCCCACGCATAGTCGTCGCGCCCCGGTGCCTTGTAGTCGTGGCACATGAACAGCCGCGTTTCGCCGGGTAGCGAGAGGATGCGCCGGATCGAGCGGTAGAGCTGGCGCGCGTCGCCGCCCGGGAAGTCCGCCCGTGCGGTGCCATAGTCGGGCATGAACAGCGTATCGCCCACGAACACCGCATCGCCCACCTTGTAGGCGAGGTCCGCCGGGGTGTGGCCGGGTACGTGGAGCACCTCCACCTCCAGCTCGCCGATCGCGAACTGCTCGCCATCTTCGAACAGGCGGTCGAAATCGGATCCGTCGGGCGTCAGGTCGTCGAGGCCGAAGACCGGGCGGAAGATCTTTTGCACGTCGCGGATATGCGCCCCGATGCCGATGGTCGCGCCGGTCTTCGCCTTGATGAAGGGCGCCGCGCTCAGGTGATCGGCATGGGCGTGGGTCTCGAGCACGTACGCGACCGTCACCCCGGCTTCCTCGGCGGCCGCCAGGATGGCTTCGGCAGACCGGACGTCGGCCTCCCCCGATGCAAGATCGAAATCGAGCACGGGGTCGATCACCGCGCCCTTGCCCGTTGCCGGGTCCCAGACGAGGTAGCTGACGGTATTGGTCGGTTCGTCGAAGAATGCGCGAATTCGGGGATTCGTCATGATCTTTCTCCATCAAGTGGTCTGTGTCGCTTGACATATATTAGCCAATGCTTATTTAGCAAGAGCTAATGAAAAACCAACCCATCCTCGCCCCCGCCGACCTCGCATCCTTCGAGGCCAACGCCACCAGTGTCGCCGAGCTGCTCAAGGCGCTCGGCAACACGCGTCGGCTGATGGTGATGTGCAAGCTGGCCGAGCATGGCGAGATGCGGGTCAACGCGCTCGCCGAAGAGGTCGGCCTCTCGCAGTCCGCCCTGTCGCAGCATCTCGCGAAGATGCGGGCCGAGGGCCTCGTCGACTTCCGGCGTGAGGCGCAGACGGCCTGGTACCGGATCGCAGACCCCCGCTGCCGGACCCTGCTGGCGACCTTGCACGAACTTTATTGTCAGGAGTGAACCCCCGAATGTCCCCCACCACCCCCAAAACCATTTCGCCGCGCGAAGCCCGTGAGCTGCTGGCGAACGGCGCGCAGCTGATCGATATTCGCGGCGCCGACGAGTTCGCCCGCGCGCGGGCCGAAGGGGCCGAAAACCGGCCGCTCGACCGGATCGACCGGCTCGAAACGGACGGCCCTGTCGTGTTCATGTGCCGCTCCGGCATGCGCACGGCGAGCAATGCCGACAGGCTCGCCTGCTGCCATCCGGGCGAGGCGTTTCTTCTCGAAGGCGGGCTCGAAGGTTGGCGCAAGGCGGGGCTTCCCGTTGCGGAAGACCGCAGCCAGCCGCTCGAGATCATGCGGCAGGTGCAAATCGCCGCTGGATCACTGGTGATGATCGGTATCGTGCTGGGGCTGATCGTTGCGCCCGGCTGGTTCGCGCTTGCCGGGTTCGTCGGTGCGGGGCTGGCTTTCGCGGGCACGACGGGCTGGTGCGGCATGGCGCATCTGCTCGCGGTCATGCCGTGGAACCGCAAGCCGCAGCACGGCTGACCGGCGATGGACGCGGCAGGTATTATCCTGACCCTGTTGTCAGGCGGCTTGATCGGCCTGGTCCTCGGGCTGGTCGGAGGCGGAGGCTCGATCCTCGCCGTGCCGCTGCTGGTCTATGTCGTCGGGGTGCAGTCGCCGCACGTCGCGATCGGCACTTCGGCGGTCGCGGTCGCGCTCAATGCGCTCGTCGGCCTTGCTGGCCACGCGCGAGGCGGCAATGTGCGCTGGCCCTGTGCGCTCTCTTTCGCGCTCTCCGGAGCGGTCGGAGCGGCGCTCGGCGCGCGGGCCGGCATGGCTTTCGACGGCGAGCGGCTGCTCGCGCTGTTCGGCGTCCTGATGGTTGTCGTCGGCGGCTTGATGATGCGGCGGCGCACGGCCAACGAGAACGCGATTGTCCGCATGACCCGCGACAATGCCGCACCAATGCTCGCGCGGATCGTGCCGACGGGCCTCGCGGTAGGCGTGCTCGCGGGCTTCTTCGGTATCGGAGGCGGCTTTCTGGTCGTGCCCGGTCTCATCTTCGCGACCGGCATGTCGATCATGCTTGCCATCGGCAGCTCGCTGGTTGCGGTCACCGCCCTCGGCGCGACAACCGCCGGGTCCTATGCTCTCTCCGGCCTCGTGGACTGGCAGCTCGTGCTCTGGCTCGTTGCGGGCGGGGTCGGCGGCAGCATCCTCGGCCGCTGGATCGGCCAATTGCTGGCGACGCGCAAACGGGCGCTGGAAATCGGGTTTGCAGGGCTGGTGGTGGCCATTGGTGCCGGCGTTGTCGGCGAAGCGCTGCTCGGTTGAGAGCGCGCCAGCGGGGCCGGAACGACTGGCGCTGGCCCGCGTCTCCTTCACACAAGGAGATCATTACGATGAGCACGACCAATAGCGGCAGCGCCAGATACGAAGGCTTCGGCAAGAGCGGCAAGGGCCACGTTTCGACCCAATCGGGCGCGCTGAAAGACCAGCCCTATGGCTTCAACACCCGGTTCGAGGATGCGCCCGGGACCAACCCGGAAGAGCTGATCGGCGCGGCCCACGCCAGCTGCTTCACCATGGCGCTCGCCTTCCAGCTGGCCGACAAGGGCCATTCGGACGGGACGATCGAGACAACCTGCGAGGTGACGCTCGATAAGGACGGCGACGGGTTCAAGGTCAGCAAGTCCGCACTGTCGGTAACCGGCGGCGGCGATGGCCTCGACCAGGCGACGTTCGAGGAATGCGCCAGGAGTGCCAAGGAAAACTGCCCGCTGTCCAAGCTGCTCGACACCGAGATCACGCTGGAAACGACGTTTAACGGCTAAGCGGTCTGCCCGGTGGGCGGATCGGAACTCAGCCAGCCGCCCACCACCACCGCCAGCAGCATGCCCGCCAGCTGCGCCGCGATGAAGCCGGGCACGTGCGCCGGGTCGATCCCGGCGAAAGTATCGCTGAGGCTGCGCACGATGGTGATCGCCGGATTGGCGAAGCTGGTGCTCGACGTGAACCAGTAGGCGGCGACGATATAGAGCGCGACGCTGGCCGGGACCGATCCGGGCAGCCGCTTCAGCGTGACGAGGATCGTCAGCACCAGGCCGAAGGTCGCGATACCTTCGCCCGCCCATTGCCCCACGCCGAAGCGGCTCTTTTCCGACAATTGCAGGATCGGCAGCTCGAACATCAGGTGCGCGGCAAAGGCACCCAGCGCGCCGATCGCGACCTGGACGATCATGTAGAGGATCGCCGGGGTCGCGGCGATCTCGCGGCGGAGCCAGAAGGCCAGCGTCACCGCCGGGTTGAAATGCGCGCCCGAGATCGGCCCGAGCATCGCGATCAGCACATACAAAATCGCGCCCGTCGCAATCGTGTTTGCGAGCAGCGCGATGGCCGCATTCCCGCCCGACAGAGTCTCGGCCATGATGCCCGAGCCCAAGACCCCGAGGAAGAGGAAGAAGCTGCCGATACCCTCCGCCGCCAGCCGCCGCGACAGCGGATGTTCGGCTGGCGGGGTAGGCTCGGGCAGTGCGGTCACAGGTCCTCGAGCGTAGCCGACGCGCAGGGGTCGTTCGCGTCGCTCTCGCCGTCGTCATGCGCCAGTTGCGTGATCGCGAGGAAGCCGCCCACCACCAGCACGACGAACAGCGTGGTCAGCGGGACCAGGTACTTGTCGATGAAGATCTTGATCGGCGCGCCGAACAGGCGGAACAGAACGCCCACAGTCATGAAGATCAGCCCGCGCCCGGCGATGCTGGCGATGATAAAGGTCGCGAGGTTCATGCTCACGAAGCCCGCCGTGATTGTCATCAGCTTGTAGGGGATCGGCGTGCTGGCGGTGGCGAAGACCGCCCAGCCGCCGTTCGCGTTCACGGTGCAGGCCGCCCACGGGAAGGCGTCCGCATAGCCCAGCGCGTTCAGGAGCCACAGGCCGATGCTCTCGTACAGCAGCGCACCGATGGCGTAGCCGAACAGTCCGCCGACGACCGAGGCACCCGTGGCGATCATTGCGAAGCGGATCGCCTTCTTCGGCTCGGCGAGGCACATCAGGCCCAGCAGCGGGTGCGGCGGGATCGGGAAGAAACTCGATTCGACGAACGCAAACAGCGCCAGCCACCACTGCGCATGCGGATGCGCCGCCTTCTCCATCGTCCATTCGTACAATTTGCGCAGCATGGCCGCTCCCTCGCCCGTGTTGGCGCCGCTTAGGCGAGGCCGCGAACCCGCGCAAGCAATCGCATCACCTGACAATTTACCATATCGGTTATTTTACGATTGACATCGCGACGCTCTTTGGTTAGAGAACCGGAACATCGCGATGGTGCGGACGGCCCGGATGGCCAGCGCTGCCTCGCCAGGGCTCATCTCCGACACTCGGGGCGCTTCCTCCATGACCAGCAATATCCGGCCTTCGCCCCCGACACGGGCGAAGCGCAAGAACGTGCGCTTTACCGATGCGCAGAAGGCGGCCGAAGGCGAAGGCCCGGTCAACAAGCACTGGCGGACCTATTTCCTCCAGCATCTTGCCGCGACCTCCAATGTCAGCGCCTCGGCGAAGACAGCGGGTATCTCGCTCAGCCGGGCGTATAAGACGCGGCGCGAACATGCCGATTTCGCCGCCGCGTGGCGCGCTGCGCTCTGCGAAGGGTACGAACATCTGGAGATGGAGGTGCTCGCCCAGCTGCGCGGGCACGATCCGGAGCGCAAGCTCGACATCGCCAACGCGATCCGCCTGCTCGCCGCGCACCGTGAGACGATCGCTACCGAGCGGGCGAAACGCCACGGGCAGGACGAGGCAGAGGTGTTCGCCTCGCTCGAACGCAAGCTCGCCACGATCCGCGAACGGCTCGCGAAGGATGGCACCGCATCGCAGGCCGACGGGCGCGATGGGCGCTGAATGGCTGGGCGATCTGCTCAGGCTCGCCCCCGAGGCGCGGCTCGACTGGTACGCCTCGCTGGCGGAAGCGGAAGCTCGGGCGATCGCCCGCTACTGGCCGCTGTGGGCGCGGACCGAGCAGATGCCGCCGGAGAGCGACTGGCACACCTGGCTGATCTGCGCTGGGCGCGGCTTCGGCAAGACCCGCGCCGGGGCCGAATGGGTGCGCGCCATCGCGCGGAGCGATCGGCACGCGCGCATCGCGCTGGTCGGTGCCTCGCTGGGCGAGGTGCGCAGCGTCATGATCGAAGGCGAGAGCGGCATCCTCGCGGTGTGCGCGCCGGATCAGGCTCCGCAGTGGGAACCGAGCCTGCGACGGCTGTCGTGGCCCGGCGGCGCGCGCGGCTATTGCTACTCCGCCGCCGAGCCCGAAGCCTTGCGCGGACCGCAGCACAGCCACGCCTGGTGCGACGAGATCGCCAAGTGGGACAATGCAGGCGAGCGCGCCACGGCGGCGTGGGACAACCTGCAGATGGGCCTGCGTCTGGGCGAGCACCCCCGCGTGGCTGCGACGACCACGCCGCGCGCCGTGCCGCTGGTCCGGCGATTGCTGGAGGACAGCGAGACGGGCGAGGTCGCGGTGACGCGCGGGACGACATGGGATAACGAGGGCAACCTCCCCGCCCGTTTCGTCAACCGGATGCGCCGCCAGTTCGCCCGCACCACTCTCGGGCGGCAGGAACTGGACGGCGAACTGCTGACCGACATCGAAGGCGCGCTTTGGACCCGCGCGATGCTGGAGACGTGCCGCACCACTCCCCCTCCCCTTCAGCGGAGGGGGTCGGGGGGTGGGGCCGCGACCACGATTACCGCTCTCACCCGCATCGCCATAGGCGTAGATCCCCCCGCCAGCGCCCGCGGCGACGCCTGCGGCATCGTGGTGTGCGGGACAGACGAGGATGGCCTCGCCACCGTCCTCGCCGACGAAAGCGTGGAGCGCGCCTCACCCGAGAAATGGGCGCGCGCCGTCGCCCGAGCCGCCGAGAAATGGGAAGCCGACCGCGTGATCGCCGAGGCCAATCAGGGCGGCGCGATGGTCGAAAGCGTGCTGCGCGCGGCGGACGTCTCGCTGCCGGTCAGGCTGGTCCACGCCAGCCGCGGCAAGATCGCCCGCGCCGAGCCGGTCGCGGCTTTGTACGAGGCAGGCCGCGTGCGCCACGCCGGGCTGTTCGCGAAGTTGGAGGACCAGCTTTGCGGGCTTACAATTGGTGGAGGCTACGAAGGCCCGGGCCGCTCGCCCGACCGCGCCGATGCGCTGGTCTGGGCGCTGACCGAGCTGATGCTGGGGCGTGGCGGAAGGCCGCGGGTGCGGGGGATGTGAGCCACCGAGTCACCCCGGACTTGTTCCGGGGTGGTGCTGAACTTCAAAGCCGCTCGAAACCGAAATCCACCGCGAGATCGTGCCAATCCGGATTTTCCTCTTCGATTATGTTGAACTTCCACTGGCGCGACCAGCGCTTGATCGTTTTCTCGCGCCGGATTGCGATCTCGATGTCTTCGTATCGATCGAACCAAACAAGCGAGGCGATGCCGCGTCGCTTCGCATAGCCATCGAAGGTGCCGCAGCGATGCTGGTAGATCCGCGTCAGCAGGTCCGACGTGACGCCGGTATAGAGCGCACCGCGATAGCAGCTCGCGAGAATGTACACGGTCGGATCGAAGGCCCGCATGCGCAACGAATGAAACAAGCACCACCCCGGAACAAGTCCGGGGTGACCGATAGGCGGAGAACCCCATGTCCTCCCCCACCTCCATCATATCAGCCTGCAAGGTTGGGGGTGCGCCCGCATGCCGGTGGCGAGCGGCCCACGTGCCACAAGCACTACAACGCCTTTAGACAGTCCCTGAACGCACCGAACTCGGGAATGTCCTCGCCCGTCTTCGCTTCGAAGCGATGCGCCGTCCCGCCGACCGAATAGGAAAACCGCCCCTGCGTTTCGCTCAGCATCCACGCGAGGTCGTCCACGCTCATGTCGGCAATATAGCCTTGGGCATAGACGCCCTCGAACCCGTCGCGATAGGTCACCGGGCCGCCGGTGGAGAAATCGAGGCGCATGTAGAAATAGCCCTCGCGCTTCCGGCCCGGCGTATCGACCGCGGCCTTGAACATCAGCCCGATCTTTGCAGCACCGTCGGCATCGGCCTGCATGAGCAGGGCCTTCGTCCCATCGCTCACCTCGATGCGACACCCTGAGTCCGAGACCTCGACCACGCGTTCGCGCTCCTGCGCGGCGGCTGCCTGACCAGACCCGAGTGCTGCGGCCATCCCCAGCACCAGCAAACCGAATTGACGCTTCATCTCTTCCCCCTTTCGGGCCGCCTGCCCGGGGGACCGCCTGATCCCGGGAGACGCCATGTCCATGTTTACCGACCTGATCTCCGCCTTCAAGGGCGGGGGCAGCGCCCGTGTGCCCATCGCACGCGGCTTCGCCTCGCCGTGGGCTTCCGCCTTCGAGATGCGCGGGGCCTCCGCCCCGCCCTTCGATTACGTGACCAGTCTGGAGGCGGGCTATGCCTCCAATCCGGTCGCGCAGCGGGCGGTGCGGATCGTGGCCGAGGGGGTGGGCGCTGCGCCCGTCTCGACCCCGGAAACGAAGGATGCGGACGAGCTCTTCGCGCTCGTCACCGCGCCCAGCGCAGGCCAGTCGCTGGTCGAGACCATAGCCGCTCACCTGCTGCTCCACGGCAATGCCTTCATCCAGATCCTGAAGGATGCCAGCGGCAGGCCGGTCGAGCTGTTCGCGCTGAGGCCCGAGCGGGTGACGATCCGCCCCGGCCCGATCGGCTGGCCCGAAGCCTTCGCCTATCACCTCGGCGCGCAGACCCATGTCATTCCGCTGGAGGACGAGGACGGCTGGCCCGAGCTGATCCATCTCAAATGCCTCAACCCCGGCGACGATCACTACGGCGCGGGAGCCCTGAGCGCCGCGGCGCAGGCGATCGCGATCCACAACGCGGCCAGCCGGTGGAACAATGCCCTGCTGGAGAACGCCGCACGGCCCTCGGGCGCGCTGGTCTATGCGCCGGGCGATGGGCAGGGGCTGACCGCCGACCAGTTCGAGCGGTTGAAGGCCGAGCTCGCCAGCGCCTTCCAGGGTCAGGGCAATGCCGGACGGCCGATGCTGCTCGAAGGCGGACTCAGCTGGCAGAGCATGGCCCTGAGCCCCGCCGACATGGATTTCGCGACGCTCAAGGCGGCGGCCGCGCGCGACATTGCGCTCGCCTTCGGGGTGCCGCCGATGCTGCTCGGCCTGCCGGGTGACAACACCTATTCCAATTACCGCGAGGCCAACCGCGCGCTGTGGCGGCTCACACTGCTGCCGCTGGCGGACAAGATCTTCGGCGGGCTCGCCGCCGGGATGGCGCCATGGTTCTCCGATGCGCAGATCGCAGTCGACCTCGACCGGGTTCCCGCGCTCTCCGAAGATCGCGAGCGGCTGTGGAAGCAGGTGAGCGAGGCGGACTTCCTCACGCCCGAGGAACGCCGCGCAATGCTTGGGCTGGCTCCGCAGGAGGACCCACAATGACCAATGAAGACATGCTCGCCGCGCTGCTGGCGCAGGCGCGTACCGAGGGTGCCGAACTCGTTACCTTGCGCGCCATTGCCGAGGAAGCGGGCGAGCTGGGTGCCAACCGCGCGCTCGTCCGCATCGGCCTGTCGGACGAGGCGGCGTCGGGCGATATCGACGAATTGCGCGAGCTGCTGCAAGCCTGGCGCGATGCCAAGGCGAGCGCGTGGAAGGCCGCGATCGACTGGCTGGTGCGCGGGATGTGCGCGCTGCTGCTGCTCGGCATTGCGGTGCGGCTCGGCGTGCCGGGGCTGCTGAAGTGAGTGTGTCGGCGTCTACCCGCGCGCTCCCCTCGCTTGGGGGAGGGGCCGGGGGTGGAGGTTCGGCCTCGACTGCTCGCACACAACCCCCACCCCTCGACCCCCTCCCCGCCCCAGTAGAATGGGGGGAGGGGAGGATTTGGCGGATCGCCGGATATGCCGCGCTGTTCGACAAGGCCGATGCGGCGCGCGACACGATCCGTTGCGGCGCGTTTGCAGCCACCTTGCGCGACCGGCGCGACCCACTGCCGCTCTATTGGCAGCACGATCCGCGCCAGCGGATCGGCACGGTCGAGCGGATCGGCGAGGATGCGAGGGGTCTGCGCGTAGTGGCGCAGATCGACCGGCCCGCCAGCCGCGCCACCGCCTTGCTGGCCGCGCACGCCGTCAGCGGACTGAGTTTCGGATACCGTGCGCGGTATGCGCGGCACACTCCGCAAGGCCGCGAACTGCTCGCGGTCGAGCTGCTCGAAATCAGCCTCGTCACCCACCCGCTGCAACACGGCGCGCGGGTGCATTTCATCGCCTGAGGCGACCGCACCACCCTCGCTACCTTCCCTACGCCTGCCCCACCCCCCAACCCCCTCGCCTTCAAGGAGAGGGGGTGTTTCCCGTGCCGACAAGAAAGGTTCTTCATGGATATCCAGACCCCCATTACCGACACCACATCCGACCCGCTCGACGCCAGCTTCGACATCGTCGCCCGGCAGGATGCACTCGAAGCCGACGTCGGCGCGATCCGCACCGATCTCGATGAGGTAAAGGCGCGCGTCGAGCGCATCGGCCGCGCGGCGCAGCGCCCCGCGCTTGGCGCCAGCGACAGCGCGCCCGCCGAGGTGAAGGGCTTCGTCGACGGCTACCTGCGGCGTGGCGCCACCCATGAGATCAAGTCGCTTTCCGGCACTTCGCCCAGCGACGGCGGATATGCGGTCCCGCGCCAGATCGACGCGATGATCGCCCGCGCGCTCACCGATATCAGCCCGATCCGCGCCATCGCTCAGGTCGTGCAGACCGGCACCGCAGGTTACCGAAAGCTCATCACCACCGGCGGCACGGCGAGCGGCTGGGCAAGCGAGACCGGCACGCGTGACGAAACCGGCGCGCCCACCTTCGCCGAAATCGCTCCGCCGACGGGCGACCTTTACGCCAACCCGGCGGCGTCGCAGGCCATGCTCGACGATGTGGGTTTCGATCTCGAAACCTGGCTCGCGAGCGAGATCGCGATGGAGTTCGCGCGCGCCGAAGGATCGGCCTTCGTCAACGGCACCGGCATCAACCAGCCCAAGGGCTTTCTCGAGGCGGCAACCTCGGCGCTGGGCGACGACAGCCGCGCCTTCGGCACGCTCCAGTACATCGGCACCGGCAGCGCGACCGGGCTCGGTGACGATCCCGACCTGACGCTGATCGACCTGGTCCACACGCTCAAGGCCGGCCATCGCCAAGGTGCCAGCTTCGTGATGAACTCCGCCACGCTGGCCGAGGTGCGCAAGCTCAAGACCAGCGACGGCGCGTTCCTGTGGCAGCCGGGGCTGGTCGAGGGGCAGCCCGACCGCCTGCTCGGCTATCCGGTGGTCGAGGCGGAGGACATGCCCGACATCGCGGCGGACGAATATCCTATCGCCTTCGGAAATTTCCGCCACGGCTACCTGATCGCCGAACGCAGCGCGACGCAGGTGCTGCGCGATCCTTTCACCAACAAGCCATTCGTCCACTTCTACGCGACCAAGCGGATCGGCGGACAGGTGCTCGACAGCGCAGCGATCAAGCTGCTGCGGATCGAAGCCTGACGCCGACAGGGCGCGGGGTTCGCCCCCGCACCCTGCGCGCCCGCGCCGCTGCGGCACCTCCGGCTTCTCCCCTGGCCGTCGAGGACCCTGCGGCGCGGGCGCCTTCCTCTTACGACAATTCAGGAGACCGCCCATGACCCGCATGGTGTTGGCTACCGGCGATCTCTCGCCCGCGCTGGCCGAGCTCAAGCACTGGCTCGGCATCACCCGCAGCGCAGACGATGCGCAGCTGACCGCACTGATCGGGGCGGGGGTGGAAGCATGCGAGGCCTTTACCGGCCTCACGCCGCTGGCCGCGACGATCGAGGAGGTCCGCGATGCGAGCCACGAGTGGACGCGGCTCGCCACCCGTCCGATTGCGCAGGTGACCGGTGTCGAGATGCTCGATGCCGAGGGCGCGCGCACCGCGCTGGGCGATGACGAATACGATCTGCATCTCTCGGGCGATCGATCGGCGCAGCTGCGCCTGCGGCGCGGGCCCTTCGTCAGCCGCGTGGTCGTGACGCTCGAGGCCGGGCTCGCGGCGGATTGGGCACACCTGCCCGACGGGTTGCGCCACGGCATCCTGCGCTTCGCCGCCTACCTCCACCGCGAGGGTGAGGCCTCTCTCGCCGAACCCCCGGCAGCCATCGCTGCGTTATGGCGTCCGTGGCGCGTTCTGAGGCTCGCATGATCCGCGTGCGTGTCCCGGCATTCGACCGGCTTGCCCTCGCGCTCGAAAGGCGCGCGCTGCGCAGGCTCGATGCACGCGTCCGCGCCGCTCGCCTCGATGGCCATGGCTGGCGTTCGCCCGCCAAGCTCTGGCCCAATTTCGGAGACGACTGATGGAGACCGCCCTGCGCGCCGCGCTGATCGACCACCTGCGCGCCGACGATGCGCTGACGGAAGTCGTTAACGTGGTCGACGAGGCCGAGACCGAACGCGCCTCCACGCCGTGGCTTGCGCTGGTGGCGTCCGCCGCGATCGACTGGAGCACCAAAAAACGTCCGGGGCGCGAGGTCCGCGTCGCCTTCGAACTGCGCCTGCATGGCGATGATCCAGCGGCCGGCGCGGATATTGCCGGACAGGTCGATGCGCGGGTGCTCTCGCTGCCCGCCGCGCAGACCGGCTTTCGGGTCGTTACCGCGCATTTCCTGCGCGGTCGCGCCGAGCGTGGCGAACGCAACACCCGCGCGCTGCTGCGCGAATACCGCTTCCGCGTCTTGGAAACACCCCAACCCTAATCCGCTCGGGCTGAGCCTGTCGAAGCCCCGTACTTCCTTCTTCCGCCGTCACATAAGCAGGACGACCCTTCGACAAGCTCAGGGTGAGCGGATTTTCATAAAGGTATCGAAATGACCGCCCAATCAGGCTCCGCCTTCCTTCTCAAGATCGGCGATGGCGCAGCCCCGCCCACCTACGAAACCGTCGCCGGGCTGCGCACCACGCAGATGTCGATCAATGGCGACAGCGTGGCGGTGACGCACAAGGGTTCGGGCGGGTGGCGCGAGCTGCTGTCGGGCGCGGGCACCCGCTCGGTCTCGGTCAGTGCGGGGGGCATCTTCCTCGGCTCGCAGGCCGAGGCACGGGTGCAGGCCCACGCGCTCGCGGGGACGATAGACGAATACGAACTGTCGTTCGAGGATGGCGCGCGGCTGCGCGGACACTTCCTCGTCCAGCGACTCGACTACTCGGGCGATTTCAACGGCGAGCGCAACTACACCATCCAGCTCGAAAGTTCGGGCGCGGTGGCGCCTGTATGAGTGCGAACCCGTTACGCGGCGAGGCATCGATCCGCATTGCGGGCGAGGTCCGCACGCTGCGCCCCAGCTTCGCAGCACTGGTCGCAGCCGAGGAAGAACTCGGCCCGCTGTTCGCGCTGGTCGAACGGGCGAGCGAGGGGCAGCTGCGCCTCGCCGAGATCGCCACGCTGTTCTGGCACTGCCTTCAGAGCCGCGACGGCCTGACCCGCGATGCAGTGGGCGAGGCCGTTGTATCGGGCGGGCTCGCCTCCGCGACCGAGCCCCTGCGCGCGCTGCTCGCGTCGATCCTGCAAGGCCGATGAGCGGCGATTTTCGCGACGGTGTTCCTCCGCTCGCCGCACTCGCCGCGCAGGCGCTCGGCTGGCCACCGGAAGCCTTCTGGCACGCCACCCCTGCCGAGCTGGCTATCGCGCTCGGGCCGATTGCGGCCACCGGCGAGGGCATGACCCGCGCCGATCTCGAACACCTGATGAAGGCTGCCCCCGATGACTGATATGGTCGACGAACTCATCATCGACGTGCGGGCGAGCACGCGCGGATTTTCCGACGACATTGCGCGGATGCGCCGCGATCTCGACAGCGAACTGGTGTCCGGGTTTGCGCGGGCCGGCGATGTCCTCGAACGCGGGCTGCTGACCGCGATCCGCCGGGGAAGCCTGGGGTTCGAGGATCTGCAGGCCACCGCGCTCAAGGCGATCGACCGGATCGCGGCCCAGGCGCTCAAGCTCGGGATTGGCGAGCTGTTCGGAAACAAGAGCCCGCTGGGCGATCTTCTCGGCCCGCTCTTCGGCGGCGCGCTGGGTCTCGGTGGCGGCCTGCCGGGGCGCGCGACCGGCGGCGCAGTCAGCGCGCAGCGCGGCTATCTCGTGGGCGAGCGCGGGCCGGAGCTGTTCGTACCGCCCGGCGACGGACGGATCGTACCGCTGGCGCAACATGGCGAAGCGAAGCGCGTGGACGTTTCCATTCAGCTCGCCGCCCCTGCGGGGACGGCAGCGCCGGTCGCGCTCGAACGCTCCAGCCGCCAGATCGCCGCCGCCGTGCGCCGCGCAATGGAGCTGTAGCTTTTTGCAAACCCTGCGCGGCTGGTCCTCCCTTCGGTCGGACCGCTTCGGACGGCCAGTCGGCCTTGCCCCCCATGGGTGGGCGATTTTCCTGCCGGAGACTTTCCTATGAGCTTTTGGCTTGCCTCTGCCCGCAACGGGCAGGAGCACGACTTCATCCAGCGCTTCGATCCGCGCTTCTGGACGGTCAATTTTCCCCGCCCGATGATGGCGAGCGTTGTCACCACCGCACCCGATGCCCTGCGGGTGACCTGCGAATTCCACCACAGGGGCGAGCTGGCGGGGCTGATCTGGGAGACCGAGGACACGCTCGACCACCCGCTCCACGCCTATACGACCGACCGCGATTACACGCACACAGTGCTCAGCTTCCGCTGGCGCAGCGGCGGGATCGTCGCGCTCGACGCGGTTCACGGCCCGACGCTGACCATCGAAGGTCGCGATGCGAGCGGGGCCGCACGAAGCTGGTATGTCCGCCTGTGGAATTACGCGGAGGGTTCGCCCGAGGACGCCCTCGTCACGCTGCCGTTTTCGCAACTCGAAAGCGGCTTCGGCCTGCCCGGCGAGGCCATCCACGCTGCCGATATCGACCGGATGTTCATCTCGCTCGTTCCTGAAGGCTATGTTTCTGGTAGCACCGAGCAGTTGCCCGCCCGCGTCGATGGCTGGGCGGAATTGAGCGAAATTTCCTGCGACGGCGCGCGCGCCATGCTCGAAATCGGCGATTGCATTGTCCCCGAACATGGCGAGCGGATCGCAACCGCGTATGACGACGCTTTCAACCAGACGCCCGCGCGGCTGATCCGCCAGATCCGCCATCTCGGCTATCGGTCGCAGCTGCTCCACTATGTCGGGATGAGCCATTATTTCCGGCTCGAACCACTTGGCGCAGGCCACTACGTGAGCCTTGCGGGCGGCGCGCTCAACGATTCCTGCGCCGCCTGGCACCATAGCTTCGCTGCCGAAGCCGCTGCCGCCGGATTCGAGATCGTCTGGTCGCTGTCCTACGAACTGCTCGACGCGCATTGCTGGAACGACTGGAAGCAGCGCAGCGCCGACGGATCGCCCGCGCTGACGGGGTGGGAACCGCCCTCGACGCTGCTCTCGCCAGCCCATGCAGGGGCGATGGCTTACCTGCGGCAGGTCGCGGCGGCCTTCGTGCAGATCGCTGAAAGCGAGGGCCTGCCGGTCCACTTCCAGATCGGCGAGCCGTGGTGGTGGGTGACGGCGGGCAGCTATGCGCCCTGCCTTTACGACGATGCGGCGAAAGTCGCGTTCGGCGGCGATCCGCCGGCCATCGCCGATATGCGCGCGCCGCTCGACGAAGCGCAGAAGGCGCTGCTCGACCAGGCAGGCGCGCTGCTGGCCGCTTCCACCGCCGCATTGGCGCAAGCCGTGCGCGATGCGGCGAGCGGCCCGGCGGAGGTCATGCTGCTCGCCTTCACGCCCACGATCCTCGATCGCCAGATGCCCGAGCTTGAGCGCGCGAACCTGCCCGCCGGCTGGGCCTATCCTGCCTTCGACCGGCTGCAGCTGGAGGATTACGACTGGCTGACCGCCGGTGCCGATGCGCGCCGCCGCGCCGCCTACGCCCATGTCGATGGCAAGCTCGGCTATCCGATAGACCGGCAGGATTACCTCTCCGGCTTCGTGCTGCTGCCCGAAGATGCTCTCAAATATTGGCCCCGGATCGATGCCGCGCTGGACGAAGCGAAGCAGCGCGGCGTGCAGCGCCGCTTCGTCTGGGCGCTGCCGCAGGTTGCGCGCGACGGATACACGCGCCTCGCCCCTCCCCCCGATCTCGATGCCGAGGATGCCATGCAGAATTTCGACGATGTGCCCTACCCGCTGGCGCTGGGCAGCGATGCGAGCGCCAGCCCCGAATTCTCCACCTCGATCCTCGTCACCGCTTCGGGTCACGAGCGTCGTACCGCGCAATGGGCGGATGCACGCCTGCGCTACGATGTCGGCCCCGGGATCCGCTCCGAAGCCGAACTGGCGACCCTGCTCGCCTTCTTCCGCGCGCGCCACGGCCCGGCCCGCGGCTTTCGCCTCGCCGATCCATTCGACCAGTCCTCGGGCGGAGCCGCGCCGCAACCCGGCGACCAGCGGCTGGGCCTCGGCGACGGCGAGCGGACGCGCTTCGCGCTCGTCAAACGCTATGGCGACGGGCCCGAGCCGCAGGTGCGCCGGATTACGCGGCCGCGAGCGGGCAGCGTGCGAGTCGCCGTGAACGGCGTCGAAACCACCGCCTTCACGCTCGATCCGCTGGGCGAGGTGGTGCTCGACGATCCTCCGGCAAACGGCGTCGAAGTGCGCGCGGGCTTCCTGTTCGACGTGCCCGTTCGGTTTGCCGAAGATCGGCTGGCGATCAGCGCGACGGGCTTCGCGGCAGGGCAGGCGCCCAGCGTTCCGCTGATCGAAATCAGGGAGGCGGCATGAGCGCGGCGGCGAATGGCGATCAGCTCGCCACGCGCGCTTTTTTCTGGCGGATCGAACGGCGTGACGGCGTAACGCTGGGGTTTACCAGTCATGATCGCGACCTTGCGCTGGATGGCCTGGTCCTGCGCGCCGCGCCGGGGATCCGCCCCGCTGCACTGCGCCAGACGGTCGAGCTCAGCGGCGACGATGCGCAGATCGAGGGTGCGCTGACCCATGATACGATATCCGCCGTCGATCTTGCCGCGGGCCGGTTCGACGGTGCTTCGGCGAGCATGGGGCGGATCGATTGGCAGAGCGGCGAGGCACACACGCTGTTCGGCGGCACTCTGGGTGAGACCGAAGAGGTCGCCGATGGCTTCTCCGCGCAATTACGCTCGCCCAAGGCCGCGTTGGAGTTCGACCCGGTTCCGCGCACGAGCCCCGGATGCCGCGCGCGTTTCTGCGGTCCGGGCTGCAACCTCTCGCCCGCGCGCTTCACGCATGAGGCCGCGCTCGCCGACATCGATCTCGCCGCCAATGGCGTGCGCTTCGATGGCGTCGCAGCGGCGCGCTTCGTGTTCGGCGAGGTTCGCTGGCTGGAAGGCCCCGCAACCGGCCTGCGCCATGCGATCATCGCGCAGGATGGCGACATGCTGATCCTCGACGGGCCGCTCCCCGATGGCGTTGCGCCCGGCACGCGCGCGCAGCTGCGCGAGGGCTGCGACCGGACGATTGCGACCTGTTCGAGCCGGTTCGGCAATGCGACGAACTTCCGCGGCGAGCCTTTCCTGCCGGGGAACGACCTCGTCGCGCGGTATCCGTCGCGCAGCTGATGCACCGATCAGAAGCGCTCGCCCATGCGGCGAGCGAGCTTGTCGGCACACCCTTCCGGTTGCAGGGCCGCGACCTGGCGCACGGACTCGACTGTATCGGGCTGGTCCTCGCGAGCCTCGCAGCGGTCGGGGTCCGGATCGATCTGCCCGCCGACTACCGCCCCCGCCGGCGGAGCTTCACGATTCCGCTAGAGGCCCTGCATGCAGCGGGGCTCGTCCAAACAGCCGGTGCCCGCCGCGCGGGAGACATCCTCCTGCTGCGCACCGCCCCCGCGCAGCTGCATACCGCCATCGCGGCTGGGCACGGCGACATTGTCCACGCCCATGCAGGGCTTGGCAAAGTGGTCCGCGCTCCCCTGCCCGATAGCTGGCCCATCCTCGCCGCCTGGCGGCTCGACCCTGACGGAGACACACTATGGCAACGCTGATTCTGTCCGCTGTCGGCACGGCGGTTGGCGGGGCCTTCGGTGGCGCAGTCGGCGCATTGCTGGGCCGGGCGGTCGATTCTAGCGTGATTGGCAGGCCGACGCGCGAAGGACCAAGGCTTGCAGAGCTAGCGGTCACCACCTCGAGCTATGGCCAGCCAGTCCCCCGCGTTTACGGCACGATGCGGATGCCGGGGACGATCATCTGGGCGACCGACCTGGTCGAAAGCAGCACGACCAGCGGCGGCAAGGGCCAGCCCAAGACGAAAACCTACAGCTATTCGATCTCTTTCGCAGTGGGCCTGTCGAGCCGTCCGATTGCAGTCATGGGACGCATCTGGGCCGATGGCGCCCTGCTGCGCGGCGCGGCGGGCGATCTGAAGGTCGGCGGCACCATGCGGCTGCATGCGGGCGATGGCGACCAGCCGGTCGACCCGGCGATCGCCGCAGACCGGGGCGCACAGGCCTGCGCCTTTCGGGGGCTGAGCTATGCTGTGTTCGAAGATCTGGACCTGTCCAGCTTCGGCAACCGGATCCCCGCGCTCAGTTTCGAGGTTATCGGGCCCGACGGCGCGCTCGATCTCGTCGATCTGCTGGCTGGAGCAAAGCTGACGCCCGACTCATCGGTGCCGATGACGGGCCTTCGCGGCTACGCGGATCAGGGCGGCACCCGCACTGTGTTGCTGAACGATGTGGCGCGCGTGTTTCCATTCGCAGCCACCACGACCGCAGATGCGATTGCACTCGCCCCGATCGATGGCACCGAACCCAGCCTACTGCCGGTCGCGGTCGCTGGCCGCGCCGAGAGCGAGGAACGGGCCGAGCCGATCCTGCGGCGGGGACCGATAGCCGACGATGCGCCCCATGCGCTGCGCTATTACGACCCCGCACGCGACTTCCAGCCCTCGTTCCAGCGCGCACCCGGCGCCTCGGGAAGCGATGGGGCGGTGGTGGAGTTCGGCGGCGCCTTTGCCGCCCCGATGGCCCAGGACCGCATCGCGGAGATCCGGCGGCAGGCGTCGAGCGCACGCGAAACGCTGGCCTACCGCATTGCCGAACTCGCACCGGAATTCGCGCCGGGCCGATGTGTCCTGCGCGAAGGCGATCAACGGATCTGGCGCGTGCTGAGCTGCGAATCGCATGCCGAGGGAGTGGACCTGCACATGGCGCGCGTCGTGCGAGCCACCCCCGGCGCGGCTCTGGCCGATCCCGGCAACGCCCTCATCCCACCGGACGATCTGCCCGGCGACCTGCGGCTGCGCTATCTCGAGCTGGCGTGGGACGGCACCGGGGCGAACAACATCCCCTTGCGCTATGCCGCAGTCAGCATGCCGGGGACGCGCGGATCTGTCGCTCTTTTCGGGATGGAGGGCGAATCGCTCGTTCCCCTGGGGCTTTCGACTACGGAATCGGCAGTGCAGGGCCACAGCCTGAGCGCGCTCGGTGCGTCTCCTGCGCTGCTGATCGAACCCGGCGCGACGCTCGAGCTCGCGCTCTGGCCGCCGGATGCGCAGCTGCAATCGGTCGACGAGCGCGCCCTCCTCAACGGAGCCAATCGGCTGCTACTCGGGGAGGAAATTCTCCAGTTTCGACAAGCCGAACCCAGCGGCAACGGGCGCTGGCGGCTGACCGGGCTGCTGCGCGGTCGCGGCGGGACCGAGCATTTGGCGAGCTCTGGCCATGGCGAGGGCACACCGGCGGTTTTGCTCGACGAACGGCTGCTGCCGCTTGGCGAGCAGACGTTCCTCGAACTTGCGGCCCACAGCAGCGTGGGCGCAGCGGAGCCGAGCTATGCCGAACTGGTATCGCCTGGAACGACGCTCCGTCCGCTCGCCCCTGTCCATCCGTGCTTCGGCCAAGGTGCGTCGGGCGACCCCGAGTGGCACTGGATCAGGCGCGCGCGCGGCGCATGGCGCTGGCTCGACGGGGTCGAAACGCCATTGGTCGAGGAGCGGGAGGCCTACCGCGTCGGTTTCGGGCCGGTCGCTGCGCCTGTCTCGTTATGGGACACTCCCGAGCCACGCTTCAGCCTGCCACTCGCCGATTGGGCCGCGCTTTGCGCCGCCTTCCCAACCGAGCCCCTGTGGGTCCGCCAGATCGGCAGCCATGCCGTATCGCTGCCGACTCTCCTCCCTCGCTAAGCCACCATCCGGAGCCCGTACCAATGACCGACCCGATCGTCTTCACCGCCCGATCCGCGCGTATGAACCTGCCCTTCCTGTTCGCCGCACAGGCGCAGAAGGAAGCAACGGTCAACGAGGCGCTGGCGCGGATCGATTCGCTGCTGGCGCCCAGCGTGGTGGGCGAAACCGCCGCGCCACCCGCCAGCTCCGCCGATGGCGAATGCTGGATCGTTGGCGCGGACGCGCTGGACGCGTGGGCCGGACACGATGGGGAGCTCGCGATGTTCACAGGTGGCACATGGATGTTCGCGGCCCCGCAACCGGGAATGACGGTCTTCGACCAAGCAGCCGCGCATTTCCGCCGCTGGATCGATGGATGGCAAGCCCTTGCGCTTCCTGCACCACCCACGGGCGGCGCGACGATCGACATCGAAGCGAGGGCGGCGATTGCCGTCTTGATCGACGAGCTGCGAACATCCGGAATGGGCACTTAAACCAATACCCGGGAACCGGAAATTGGAATTGGCGTTTGGCCGATGGGAGGAACGGGGCTATGGCCCGGCTTCCGAAAATTGCTTGATCCCACGTTGAGGCAATCGTGCAACAGTACCATCGCTTTGCTTGAATGATGGCCTGTTTGCTTGCCTCAGACCTGGGGAAAAGTTAAGTGGGGGCCTCCTGGTGGCTCCCAATCATTACAAAAGGGGATTTTCAGTAATGCGCAATCTCGTCATCGGAATGGCGATGGCTTCGACGATGCTCGCAACGCCGGCACTTGCACGGGACAATTCGTTCTACGTGCAGGTCGAAGGCGGCGTGATGCTCGTCGAGGACCTCGACTTCGACATCAACGGCATTGAAGACGATTTGACTGCCGATTTTGAGACCGGCTACGACTTCGGCGGTCTCGTCGGCTACGACTTCGGCCCTGTCCGTCTCGAAGCCGAAGCCAGCTACCGCGAAGCGGAAGTTGAAAATCTCACTGTGGGCAGCGTAAGCTTCCCGAACCCCCCGGGCGCTGGTGTGACCGGTGTGTATCCCGCGACGGGCGACGCGAACGCGCTGAGCTTCATGGTCAACGCTCTCGCCGACTTCGGCGCTGACGACAGCCTGCAGGCCTTCGTCGGTGGTGGTGTCGGTGTTTCCCGCACCAAGGTCACGTCGGCTATCGATCTGTCCTCGCCCAACGGCCTGGATGATTCGGACACCGGCTTTGCATGGCAGATCCTCGCAGGTCTTCGCGCGCCGATCAGCGATCGCATCGACGCGGGCCTGAAGTATCGCTTCTTCAACCAAGACAGCGTGAACCTGGTCAATGCCTTTGGTGACACGGTCGAAGGCGACTTCCGTTCGCACTCGATCATGGGGACGCTGACGTACAACTTCGGTGAGCAGGCTGCACCGCCGCCGCCTCCGCCCCCGCCGCCGCCGCCGCCGCCGCCTCCCCCGCCGCCGCCGCCGCCGCCGCCTCCTCCGCCCCCGCCGCCGTGCAACACGGGGCCCTACATCGTGTTCTTCAACTGGGATCGTTCGGACATCACGCCCGAAGCGGCCTCGGTCCTCAACAACGCGATTTCGGCTTACCAGAACTGCGGCAACGCCTCGGTGATGCTGGCCGGTTACACCGACCGTTCGGGTACCGTGCAGTACAACCTCGGCCTCGCGGCACGTCGTAATGCATCGGTCCGTCAGTACATGACGGGTCGCGGTGTTCCCGACATGCGCATCAGCAGCGAAGCCTTCGGTGAAGCGAACCCGCGCGTTCCGACCGCCGACGGTGTCCGCGAACTGCAGAACCGCCGCGTGGAAATCACGTACGGTCCGGGTTCGGGCATGTAATCGAGCGGTACTCCGCTACGAAACACGAGAAGGGGCCGGAGCAATCCGGCCCCTTTTTCGTTGGGCAGGTAGATCAAGGAGACCTGCCCATGACTTTTCCAACCAGACGCACCCTGACATTGGCGAGCATGCTCGCCCCGGCCCTCGCCCTATCCGCCTGCGCCAGTGTTCCACCACCCGAATCCGAAACGATCGCGACCGCGACACTGATGGATGGTTCGGGCAATCCCACCGGCGAGGCCAGGCTTCTCGCCATCGGCGACAAGGTCGAACTCGCGGTCACCGCGCAAGGCCTCACGCCGGGACAGCATGGGTTCCATTTGCACACCACCGGCAAATGCACCTTGCCCGACTTCAAGTCGGCAGGCGGACATCTCAATCCCTCGAACGAAAGCCACGGCCTGCTCGACGATGATGGAAATCATCTCGGCGACCTGCCCAACCTCACCGCCCGCGCGAACGGTACTGCGAGCATGCAAGTGCCCGTCGGCGGATCACGCGCCTATGTGCTCGAAAATGTCTTCGATGCCGACGGAACGGCGGTGGTCATCCACGCCGACCCCGACGATGGTCGCACCGATCCATCGGGCGCGGCAGGTTCGCGCATCGCCTGCGGCGTGCTTACGCAGGCTTGATCGTGTAAATCGTGCCGGAGTCGGCTGCCGCTATCCGCCAGTCGACTCCGCCCGACCCAGCTCGAGCACCCGTTCCTGCGCCGCCGGAACCAGCTTGAGCGCGAAGACCAGCAGAACCAAACCGATCGGCGCGGCCCAGAGCAGGCTCAGCATGCCGAGCGAAAGGTTTTCGCCCGATTTCGCCGATATCAGCCCCGCGAGATAGGGGCCAAGCGCCAACCCGACGAGCGTTGTCGCAAGGAAGAAGGTCGCCGTCGCGACGCCACGCATCCGTGGCAGGACGAGCGACTGGCTGGTCGCTGCGGCGGCACCCAAAGCGCTCGACGCAAAGAGCTGGGCGATTGCGGCCGCTATGAGGAAGAGTGTTTTGCTCTCGGTGGTGAACATCACCCAGATGACCGGCGCCGGCGCGAGTAGGCCGAACAGAACGACATAAAGCCGGCCGCCGGGCAGCTTGGTAAAGAGCCAGTCCGCCGCACGACCGCCGAGCACGACGCCGAGGAAGCCCGTGACCGCGGCAGGCGCGCCCAGCAACAGGCCCAGCTCGCTCTTCGAGATCTCGAACACACGCTCACCATAGGGAGCGCCCCAGTAGGATGTGGCGTAGGACATGAAGGCGACCATGCCGTAGCCCAGGATGGTGCACAGAAATGCGGGTGAGCCCCAGGTCAGGGCAAAGGTTTCCGCATCGCGCGAACGCAGCGCGCTCGCCCAGCTGAAGATCGCGTAATAGCCGACCGCCAGCAGGAACCATTGGTCTGATATCGCTACATCGAAACCCATAGCGCCCATGATGAAGCCCTGTCCGGTTTCCGCCAGTAGCGTGATCAGCCACGCCGCAGTGAAGAACCCGACCAGCCCCGCAAGATTGGCCACCAGGGCTGCCGGGCTCCGCCGCGCGGCGCCCAAAATAGTGAATGGCGGGATGATCTGCAGCAGTTCCTCGATGAAACCGCGAAACGGCTTCTCGACCCGCTCTGACGGCATCCCGTCGATCAGGCCACGCACCGGCTCTTTCAGCGTGAAGACCCACACGGCGAGCAGCAGGCCGGGCAGGCCTACCGCGATGAAAGCGGCCTGCCAACCGGCGAGGCCCAGTGGACCGCCATCGGGGTAGGCGGCATTCCAGTTCTCCACCACCAGCGCGCCGATAACCAGCGAAATCCCACCGCCCACATAGAGGCCGGACGAATAGATCGCGAGCGCGGTGGCGCGCAGCCGCGCAGGAAACCAGTCGGAAATGAGCGAATAGGCAGCCGGACTTGCGGTTGCCTCGCCGATCCCGACCCCCACGCGTGCGCCCGAGAGCATCGCTGCGTTCTTCGCAAAGCCCGACAGGGCGGTCATGGCCGACCACAGCGCCAGACCGATGGTCATCAGCCGGATGCGGTGCCAGCTATCCGCCAGCTTGCCGAGCGGAATACCGAACAGCGCATAGAAGATCGCGAAGGCGGTGCCGTAGAGGAACCCCAGAAACGCGTCATCCACGCCCAGGTCGGCCTTGATGTCGTTGGCGAGGATCGACAGGATCTGCCGGTCCACGAAGTTCAGCACATAGATCAGCACCAGCACGCTGAGCGCGTACCAGCTATAGGCTGGTACCTTGGCATTGGGGTCGACCGGCGCGCTCTCCGGGCGCTCGACATTCGCGGCTGTACTCAATCCCTCACTCCGTCCAATCAGGTATTTTCCTCTGAGTAGAGGGTGGTATCGACAAGCTCGGCTTCGGCAAAGCCCTTTCGGCGCAAGCGGCACGAATCGCATGCTCCGCAGGCGAGGCCGGCGGGCGTCGGATCGTAGCACGACCAGCTCAGGGCCGGATCGAGCCCGAGCCGGTGGCATTCGCGCGCAATATCGGCTTTGGTCATGAACTGAAGCGGTGTGTCGATGGCGAAACCCTCGCCCCCGACGCCCGCCTTGGTGCCGAGCCGCGCGGCTTCGGCAAACGCCGCGATGAACTCCGGCCGGCAGTCGGGATAGCCCGAGTAATCGAGCGCATTGACGCCGATGGTGATCCGTCCGGCGCCGATGCTCTCGGCAAAGGCAGTCGTCAGCGAAAGAAACACGAGATTGCGCGCGGGCACGTAGGTGACCGGGATATCCTCGCCCACCCCGCTTTTGGGCACGTCGATATCGGCGGTCAGGGCAGACCCGCCGAACTGGCGCAGATCGAGCGCGATTTCGGAATGGCTGGCCAGACCCAGCGTCCGTGCGATGCCTCGCGCAGCCTCGATTTCACGCCGGTGACGCTGGCCATAATCGATCGTCAGCGCATGGACCTCGCGCCCCGCTTCTTTAGCAAGCGCGGCCGCGACCATGGAATCGAGCCCTCCCGAAAGGAGGACGGCGGCAATATCGGAACGTTTTCTGGCAGCCATCGAAGCGGGCTAGCGGGTCAGGCGGCAGGCCTGCAAGACCGTTCGCGCATGAGGGTCACTTACAGGCGCCGACCCGGCGTCCTTCCGCCTCAAGCGAGAACGGCGAACCGCGCTCGATCCCGTCGCTCTGCAACTGGACCAGCTCCGCACTCTCGCGCCTTATGCGCGTGCGGCCATAGCCGGCGCCAGAGCAGCTATACTGAACGGTCGCAACCGCCGCGCTGTCTTCGATCACGATGCGCCGACACGACTGCCCCCGGTGGCGCAACTGCACCAGATCGCGTTCGGATCGGAGGCAGATGCGGCGGGGACGGTCCGCCCCGCGCTCGCGGATCTCCCAGGTGCCGAGGCGCAACTCCCCGAAGACTGCGGTTGGTGCGATATTGGCGGCCACAGGCGTGGCGAGGACGGCGCCGATGCTCACGGCAAGCGCGACAGCAGCTTTCTTCGTCAGACGTCGCATAACCTTATCTCTCAATTCAGCGAGCGAACGCAAAGGCCGTTGCTCCGCCGGACTACACGATCAACACACCATCGAACCTGAACAATTCACGTCGCAATCGTGAAGATCTTCGAGCAGAACGCACAATCGACGAGAATGTCCCCGTTTTCGTCGCGCATCTCGGCTTTTTCCGCTTCCGGAAATCGACCAAGGACCGATTCATAGTGCTCGACGCTGCATCGACAGCCGCGCGAGAGCGTGGCGCCGGGGAACACGCGCACCTCGTCCTCCTCGTGAAACAGGCGCCAGACGAGTGCGTCGAGCGAAACCTCTTCCTCGAGCAGCTCTTCGTGCCGGATCGAAGAGGCCATGACCTGCACATGTTCCCACTCGGGGTGGGTCAGCCGGACATGCAGACGCTCGCGGCCAACCTCGCCATCGGGCAGGTGCTGCGCGAGGAGACCGGCGGCCAGCGTCCGCTTGCCTTCCGCCCTCACCGCAATCCGCACCATGGTCGGCACCTGTTCGGACTGCTCGAAATAGAGCTCGCACGCTTCGGCCAGACTGTTGCCCTCGAGCGGGACGATGCCCTGGTAGCGCCCGCCTCGCTCGGGGACGTCGAAGGTAATTGCGAGGAATCCTTCTCCGAACAGCGCGGGTAGCGAGGGATTCGCGCCAAGCGCCGAGAGAGCGTCGGCATCGAAATCGGCATAGCCGCGCAATTCGCCCTGCCGATAATCGCACACCAGCAGTTTGATGACGCCGGCCTTGGTCTGCGCCTGCATCGTCATCTGACCGCCGGCTGCTCCCTCCCCCTCATCGACCAGTCCGCCGACCAGCGCGGCGATGACCAACGCCTCTGCCAGTACGTGGCGGATGGCGGGGGGGTAATCATGTGCGGCGAGGATTTCCGCCAGCGTTTCGTCCAGCCGGACGAGCCGCAGGCGCGCGTCGCGCGCGGGGATCGACGCGCCGAGCAGGCGATCGGTGAAGGTCTCGCTCAAGGCGGTATCGGGCTGTTTCGCAGTATCGGTCACGGCGCGCTATATGGGGACGCGGCGGGCCCACCCAAGCCCTGCCGTGCCGCGCGAGGCGATCAGAGCATTCCGAACGCCCAGAGCAAGACGGATTTCTGCGCGTGAATGCGGTTCTCCGCCTCGTCGAAAACGACCGATTGCGGGCCTTCGAAGACCTCCTCGCTCACTTCCTCGCCAATATGCGCGGGCAGGCAATGGAGGAAGCGCGCTTGCGGATCCGCCTTGGCCATCAGCGCGGCATCGACCTGGAATGGCGCCATCGCCGCCAGCTTGGCCTCCGCATGGTCCTGCCCCATCGATACCCACGTATCGGTGACGATGACATCGGCGCCGCGCGCTGCCTGGGCCGCGTCGTTCGTCAGCGTGACCTGCGCCCCGCCCGCGCGCGCAATCTCGACGAATTCGGCCGCCGGCTCGTAACCTGTGGGCGTGCCGATGCGCACGTTGAACTTCATCAGCCCCGCTGCCTCGAGAATCGAATGCAACACGTTGTTGCCATCGCCGAGCCAGGCGACCTCGAGCCCGGGCAAGGCCTTGCCGTGCTCGACGATCGTCAGGAGGTCGGCGACGATCTGGCAGGGATGCGACCGATCGGTCAGGCCGTTGATGACCGGCACGCTCGCGTGGTGCGCCATTTCCTCGATCTTCGCGTGGTCGTCGGTTCGCACCATGATCGCGTCAGCCATCCGGCTGAGCACGCGCGCGGTGTCCGCCACGCTCTCGCCCCGGCCGAGCTGCGACGTCCCCGCGTCCAGCACCACCGCGCTGCCGCCAAGCTGGCGCATCGCGATATCGAAGCTGACGCGCGTGCGGGTGGAGCTCTTTTCGAACACCATCGCGAGGACGTGGTCCTTGAGCGGTGCGTCCGCATCCGCCCTCGCCTTGGGCCAGCCGACGCGCGCTGCCTTGCGGTCCTGCGCGTCATTGATCATCGCCGCAATCGCATCGCCACCCGCATCGCCGAGGTCGAGGAAATGCCGAACGTCCATTGCGCCCTCCATCATGCAGGTTCGGGAACAGTGTAGTCGGCCGCCCCGGCCGACAGCTTGTCGAAGAACTCGTCCATCTCGGCATCACCGATGACCAGCGGCGGCAGCACGCGCAGGGTGTTGTCGCCCGCCGCCACGGTCAGCAGCTGATGCTTGTCGCGCAGGTGCTGGAAGAAGGGGCGGCTTTCCACCTTCATCTTCAGGCCCAGCATGAGGCCCTCGCCGCGAACGTGATCGAACAGATCGGGGTAGTTGCCGATGAACTGCTCGAGCCGGGCCTTGAGGCGCGCGCCCTTGTCGCGCACACCGGCGAGGAAGTCCTCGTTGGCGACCGTTTCCATCACCGCCGTGCCCGCCGCCATCGCCAGCGGATTGCCGCCATAGGTCGATCCGTGGGTGCCGAAGGTCATGCCGCGCGCCGCGTGCTCGGTGGCAAGGCATGCGCCCAGCGGGAAGCCGCCGCCGATACCCTTGGCCGTCGCGATGATATCGGGCGTGATGCCGTACAGCTCGTGCGCGTAGAGCTTGCCCGTGCGCGCCACGCCGCACTGCACCTCGTCCAGCACCAGCATCAGGCCGTGTTCGTCGGCGAGATCGCGCAGGCCCTGCATGAACGCCTGGCTGGCCGGACGAATACCCCCCTCGCCCTGTATCGGTTCGACGAGGAAGCCCGCGGTCTGCGGACCGATCATCGCGCGCGCCGCCTCGAGATCGTCGAATTCGCAATAGGCGAATCCTTCCAGCAGCGGCAGGAAACCGTGGTGCATCTTCGCCTGGTTCGATGCGCTGATCGTCGCCATCGTGCGGCCATGGAAGGCGCTGGTGAAGGTGATCAGCTCGGTCCGGGCAGGGTCGCCATCCTCGTGCTGGTGGAACGCGCGCGCCGCCTTGATCGCGCATTCGACGGCCTCTGCGCCCGAGTTGGTGAAGAACACGGTGTCGGCAAAGGTCGCGTCGACCAGCATCTGCGCCAGGCGTTCCTGATGCGGGCTGCCGTAAAGGTTGGAGACGTGCATCAGCGTCTCGGCCTGTTTCTGGATCGCGCCGATCAGCGCTGGATGGCTGTGACCCAGCAGATTGACGGCAATCCCGCTCGCGAAATCGAGATAGCGCGTGCCGTCCTCGTCGATCAGGTGGCAATTCTCGCCCTTGACCGGGCGCACGCCGCAACGGGGATAGACGGGCATGAGAGGGCTGATCGACATGGGGGAACTCCGAGCTTCTTGATACCTGCTGGAAAGAGAAATGGCGGCCCCGCGAGGGAACCGCCATTCATCGCTATTGCCGACAATCTATTGCGTCACCCGTTGCGGGTCAAACCGGATGGTCCGACCCGTCCGGACGCGCCACTCATTCGGGTACAGGCCTAGTCCTGCACGGGAACGAGATTGACCGCCGAATGCTTGCCTCGTCGGTCGACTTCGAGATCGAACTCGTACCGTTCGCCCTCGTTGATCTGCGACAGGCCAGAGCGTTCGACCGCACTGATATGCACGAAGGCATCGGGCTGGCCGTCATCGCGCACGAGAAAGCCGAAGCCCTTCATCGAATTGAAGAACTTGACCGTCCCGGTCGCTTTCTCGCCGGTCAGCTCCCGCCGGGGCGCTCCGCCCGCAGCGTCGCCGCCGGGCGCTCCTGCGCCGCCACCGGTGACCGGGATGACGTCGCCGACGATTTGGAGATCCTGCGCGGAAATCTTTCCGCCGCGATCGACCAGGTTGAATTCCAGCTCCTGGCCTTCGGCCAGACCTTCGAGCCCGGCACGTTCGACGGCGCTGATGTGAACGAACACATCGTCCCCGCCGCCTTCCTGCTGGATGAAGCCGAAGCCTTTCTGGCTGTTGAAGAACTTCACCTGGCCTTTGCCGGTACCGACGACCTGTGCGGGCATGCGGTTGAAACCGCCGCCGCCGCCGCCGCCGGGTCCACCGCGCGGGCCGCCGCCGCCAAAGCCGCCACGGCCTCCGCCGCCGCCACCGCGATCCTGAAAACCGCCGCGGTCATTGTTGAAGCCGCCGCGATCCTGAAAACCGCCACCGCGATCGTCGAAGCCGCCGCGATCCTGAAAACCGCCGCCGAAATCACCGCCACCGGGAAACGGCTCGAAGCCATCCTCGCCGATATTGTCCCGCTTGTCGCGCCCGCGCCGACGTCCTTTATCGTAACCCATAACTCGCCAAAAACCCTGCTACTTCCATCCGTCCTCAAATCGAAATGTCGGGTGGTGCGGACGGTCACCTCCCGGCATTGCTCCGTGGCAAATTATCGACGTCCGTGACGCTAATCCCCCGCCAGGCTAGTTCTACCCTTACCGCAGAATGCGGTTCGGCGCGAACCAAATCGCAATGTCGCCTTTCATTCCGCAAGATTGTGACAATTTCGCAGACAGTTCAGTCGCGTGCGCTTGCGCAGGTCAGCGCCTCGCGCCATGGCTGAGGGCATGGATATCCTTGCTCTGCTGACCGATCCCGCTGCCTGGGCAGCGCTGCTGACGCTGATCATGCTCGAGGTGATCCTGGGAATCGACAACCTCATCTTCATCGCCATCATCTCGAACAAATTGCCCGAGGACCAGCAGACCCGCGCCCGCAGAATCGGCCTTGCGCTGGCGCTCGTGATGCGAATCGCTCTCTTGTTCCTGATCGGCTGGCTGGTCACCTTGCAGACTCCGCTGTTCGATCTGGGCCTTGTCGGCCCGATGACCGAGCATGGCGTCCCATCTTTCGAAACCGCCTTCTCGGGTCGCGACCTCATCCTGCTGGCTGGCGGGCTGTTCCTGCTGTGGAAGGCGACCAAGGAAATCCATCACAATGTCGAGCCCGACGAATCGGACGACATGTTCGACAAGGTAAAGACGACCGCGCAGCTCACCTTCGGCGCGGCAATCGTGCAGATCATCGCGCTCGACATGGTGTTCTCGATCGATTCGATTCTCACCGCCGTGGGCATGACCGACGAGCTGCCGATCATGATCACCGCCGTCGTCATCACCGTGGGCGTGATGATGGTCGCCGCCGATCCGCTCGCCAAATTTATCGAGAACAATCCGACACTGGTGATGCTGGCGCTCGCCTTCCTCGTGATGATCGGGCTGGTGCTGATCGCCGACGGGTTCGGCTTCCACGTTCCCAAGGGTTACATCTACGCGGCAATGGGCTTCTCGGTCGGGGTCGAGATGCTCAACATGTGGAGGCGCAACAACCGGCGCGCCGGAGACGGGGCCGCCACCGGGAGCGAGTGAGGCCATGGATCCCGCGCTCCTTCAGCTGATCGGATCGCTGGCCGCGATTCTTGTGCTCGCAGGAATTGCGTGGGCGCTGAAGCTGGGCACAGGCCCCCACCTTGCCGACGGCGAGGATGCGATGGGCCGCGCGTACGAGGCCGATACCGGGTTCGATCCCGTCGAAGCCGTCTGTTCGCGCGATGGAAAAGGCGCGATTTTAACCGATGCGCGAGGTCGGATCATGGTCCTGCGGCGCCATGGTTCGCATTTCGCGGGCCGGGTGCTGGAGCCGGGCGCGCAGGCGCTGCTCGACGGCGCGATCCTGACCGTCGTGACCACCGACCGCCGCTACGGTCGCGTCACCCTCGACCTCGGCGACGATGCGCGGGCTTGGGCATCGCGCATCGACGCGCTAGATTGACCCTCCGATGCCCGATTTCGACCCCACCACCTATGCGATCCCCGGCTTCGTCGCGCTCGTCCTGATCGAGATGATCTGGGCGCGCTTTCGCAATCCCAGCGCTTACGAGCCGCGGGACACTCTGGTTAGCCTCGCCTTCGGGCTCGGCAGCACGGTGGCGGGCCTGCTGTTCGGCGGGTTCGCGGTGTGGGTCTTTATCAACGCCTACGAATACCGGCTGTTCGACATCGGCTTCGCATGGTGGGCGTGGCCGGTCTGCTTCGTGCTCGACGACCTCAAATATTACTGGGTCCACCGCGCGGGCCACCGCATCCGGTGGATGTGGGCGAGCCACGTGAACCATCATTCGAGCCAGCATTACAATCTCAGCACCGCGCTGCGGCAGACATGGACCGGAGCGTTCACCTTCGGCCTGCTGTTCGCGCTGCCGCTGGTGCTGCTCGGCTTCCACCCCGCGATGATCGCGATCTGCGGCGGTTTCAACCTGATCTACCAGTTCTGGATCCATACCGAGGCGATTCGCAGGATGCCGCGCTGGTTCGAGGCGGTGATGAACACGCCGAGCCACCACCGCGTCCACCATGCGACCAACCCGCGCTATCTCGACCGCAATTACGCGGGCGTTTTCATCGTGTGGGACCGGATGTTCGGCACCTTCGAAGCCGAGCGCAGCCACGAGGAAGAACCGATCCGCTACGGCATCGTGAAACAGCTGGGCAGCTTCAACCTGCTCTGGTCGGTGTTTCACGAATGGGTCGGAATGCTGGGCGATATCTGGCGCGCGCCCTGGAAGCACAAGCTTTCCTACCTGCTGCGCGAGCCGGGCTGGAGCCATGACGGCAGCCGCGAGACCTCCGACATGATCCGCGCGCGCTGGCTGGCGCGGCAGGGAGAAGGCGAGCCGGAAGGCGTTCCTGCAGAAAAGCCGATTGCGGGGCCTCGCCGCGCCGCCTAACCTTTCCGTAAACGGAGAGGATATCTCCAGGGAGAGGACAGGCGGATGAACCAATACGACTATATCGTGATCGGCGGCGGCAGTGCGGGTTGCGCGGTGACCGGGCGGCTGGCGGTGGACGGCCAGCGCAGCGTCTGCCTGGTCGAGGCAGGCAGTCGCAACAACGACATGCGGGTGAAAACGCCGGGCATGATGCCCTTCCTGCGCGGCAGCCAGAACTATCGTTACGAAACCGTGCCGCAAAAGGGCCTGAACGGGCGCGTGGGTTACCAGCCGCGCGGCCGCGGCCTAGGCGGGTCCTCGGCGATCAATGCGATGGTCTATATTCGCGGCAATGCGTGGGACTACGATAACTGGGCCGCAATGGGTTGCGACGGCTGGTCCTACGAAGACGTGCTGCCATGGTTCAAAAAGGCCGAAGCGAACGAGCGCGGCGCGGACGAATATCACGGCGCGGGCGGGCCGCTGTTCGTTTCCGACCAGCACTGGACCAACGAAGCGAGCGACGCCTTCGTGCAAAGCGCCGCCGCGCTCCAGTACCCCGAGCGCGACGATTTCAACGGCGAGAGACAGGCCGGCTTCGGCGTGTTCCAGGTGACCCAGCGCAAGGGCGAGCGCTGGTCCGCGTCGCGCGCCTATGTCGAGCCGATTCGCGACGCGCCGAACCTCGACATCCGCACCAACACGCAGGTCGAGAAACTGGTGATCGAGGGCGGGCGGGTGACCGGCGTCGCGATCCGGCGGGGCAGGCGTCGCGAGACGATTTATGCCCGCCGCGGCGTGATCCTGTCGGCCGGTGCGTTCAATTCGCCCCAGATCCTGATGCTGTCGGGCATCGGCCCGGGCAAGCATCTGCGCGCACTCGATATCCAGGTCGCGCTCGACCGGCCGGCGGTCGGCAGCAACCTGCAGGACCATATCGATTATGTTTCCTGCTGGGAAAGCGCCAGCCGCGTGCCGATCGGCAGGAGCGCCGAGGGCACGCTGCGGATGGCGCGCGCGGTGCTTGAACATCGGCGCAAGCGCACCGGCGCCATGACCACGCCCTATGCCGAGGCGGGAGGGTTCTGGAGCGTGATGCCCGATGCGCCCGCACCCGACGTGCAGTGGCACTTCGTGCCTGCGATGCTGGAGGACCACGGGCGCGAGAGGTTGAGCGGACATGGCGTCTCGCTCCACGCCTGCGTGCTCCGTCCGGAAAGCCGGGGCACGGTCCGCCTCGCCAGCCCCGACGCGGCAGCAGCGCCTGCGATCGACCCCAATTTCCTCGACGATGAACGCGACATCGCGACCTTGCGCGAAGGCGTGCGCGTGTCGCACCGGATCGCCGATGTGATGCCGCTGGCGGGCTATGGTCTGGCCGATCGCCATCCGGTCGACCTGTCGGACGATACCGCGCTCGATGCGCTGATCCGCGAGCGCGCCGACACGGTCTATCACCCGGTCGGCACGTGCCGCATGGGTTCGGACGAAGAGGCGGTGGTCGACCCTGCGCTGAAGGCGCGCGGGATCGACGGGCTGTGGATCGCCGATGCCTCGGTCATGCCGAAGATCGTCTCCGGCAACACAAACGCCCCCGCGATCATGATCGGGGAGCGTTGCGCGGATTTCGTGATGCAGGCCGAAAAGGCGAACTGACCCGGGAAGGTCGAGCGGGCCTTTTCGGCGCGTCCTCAGAAACCCTGTGTGGGGCCCGCTGCGCCGCTGAAATCGAACAGGTCGTCGACCGGGTCGAGCGCGGGCGGGATCGAGTCGATCACCCGGCAGTATCCGGGCTCGACCGAGGTTTCGAGGCACACGAAGCGGCCATATTCGAACCGCGCGCGCGCCCATGCGCTCGCCCCGTCGAGCCGCGTGTAATCGCCGTAGACCGAATAGATCGGGCTGTTCTTCTTGTCGCTCTCACGCTCCACATTGCGCAGCGTGCCCGGGCGATAGGCGAGGTCGCGATCCACGAAGTAGCCGTGCAGTTGCAGCAGCGCGTCGAGCCGCGATTCGCCCGCTGCATCGCCAAAGGCGATCCCGCCGAAGCGATCATAGGCCGCGATCAGCTCGCGCGTGCGATCGCGTTCGTAGAAGTCGACCGTGTTCACGCCGACCGTTTCGAACGCGAGATCGATCTGCTCGGGCGCGTTGGGGACGCTTCGCACGGTGCCGATAAAGGCTTCGCGATCGCAGCGGCCGCTCCAGACGGAGCCGTCGGTGGTGTCGAACAGGCGACAAGTGGCGCCGTTGCGACGGCCGATCAGCGTCGAGGGGCGCATGCCGCCCGTGCCGCGATACTTGCCCTTCACGATGTCGCCGTCGAATTCGAGCTCGGCCTGGAAGCTCCCGCCGATCAGTTCGGGGCAGCCACCCTCGCGCTTGGGACACTTGGTGTCGGTGCGCCGGGGTGTGCCCGGGACGATGGCAACGACTTCCCCGCTATGATTGCCGAAATACTGGACCTTGCCCTGAAAATCTTCGGGCAGCCCACCGGTGGCAGCCGGGGTGAGAACTTGCGCCGAAGCAGGCGCGATGCCCATTACAGCAAGCGAAAACGCGAGAATTAGCGAACGCATCATGGTTCACTCCCCATCATTGCTTCGTGCGTTAACCATAACATGGCCCGCCCCCATCCAGAAGCACTGCTTTGATGAAGCCAGGATTTACGCGCGGGAAGCGGGGTTCTATTCGACGGCTTCGTTCGCGTCTTCGTCATCACCGGCAATATAGCGATCGGGCGGCGTCACCGGCAGGCCGTCGATACTTTGCGTCTGGCGCTGGCGCTTTGCGACATAGGCGTCGGGGTCGCGCCCGCGATGCGCCTTTTTCAGCGTTTCACGGTCCTTTTCGTAGCCCATGAAGGGCACCCCCCAACCGCAGGACGTCTGCACGCTTTCGACCGCGATATCGAAGATCTGGCGCGTGCCGGGGAGCAGCGTGAAATGCGCGGCAAGCGCGTCGAAAGCGGGGTCCTGCGGCAGCACCGGGGCGCCCCGGCCATAGATGCGCAGGATAAGGGCGGGCTGTTCGAAATTGCAGAACATCAGCGTGATGCGGCCATCCGCCTTCAGGTGCGCGTGGGTCTCGTTGCCCGACCCGGCGATGTCGAGATACGCGACCCGATCCGGCGCCAGCACGCGGAACGCATCGTAACCTTTCGGGCTGAGATTGATCCGCGCATCGGCTGCCGACGTCGCGACGAAGAACACCGGCTGCTTCGCGATCATCGCGATATGCTGCTCGGTCAGCGTGTCGAAGAAGTCGGCCATGGGGCAGATTTACCTCACCCCCATTCATCCGTCACCCCCGCAAAGGCGGGGGTCCCGCCCGTTTGCGGAAAGCGGGATTCCCGCCTTTGAGGGAAAGACGGGGTGGGTCTTACCGCTCCTTGGTGGCGGAGAAGGTCAGGTCCGGGTTCTTGTCCGCCTGATAGTTCACGTCCCACGGGCTCTTGGCGAGGAATACCATGTCGCCGTCACGATCCTTGGCCAGATGCGCGCGGTTGAACTTCTCGAACTCGTCCAGCGCCTTGTCGCCGCCCTTGACCCATCGCGCGGTGGCAAAAGGCGCCGGTTCGAGCGCGGCCTCGACCTTGTACTCGGCGGCGAGACGCGAGATCAGCACTTCGAGCTGGAGCTGGCCGACCACACCGACGATGTGCTGCGCGCCGAGCTCCGGATAGAACACCTGGATCACGCCCTCTTCGGAGAGGTCGTCGAGCGCCTTCCTCAGCTGCTTGGTCTTGGTCGGGTCCTTCAGCTGCACACGGCGCAGGATTTCGGGCGCGAAGTTGGGCAGGCCGGTGAAGCGGACCTCGTTCTTCTCGCTCAGCGTGTCGCCCACGCGCAAGGTTCCGTGGTTGGGAATGCCGATAATGTCGCCCGGGTAGGCATTGTCGGCGATCTCGCGGTCCTGCGCGAAGAACAGGATCGGTGAATGCACCGCGATCGGCTTGCCGAGGCCGCTCGGCGTCAGCTTCATGCCGCGTTTGAAGGTGCCCGAAACCTGCCGCATGAACGCGATCCGGTCGCGGTGGTTGGGGTCCATATTGGCCTGCACCTTGAAGATGAAGCCGGTCACTTCGTCACGGTCCGGCGCAATCTCGCCCTCATCGGTCGGCTGCGGGCGCGGGGCCGGTGCGTATTTGGCAATCGCATCGATGATCGCGGTGACGCCGAATTCCTTCAGCGCGGAGCCGAAATAAACAGGCGTCAGGTCGCCATTGCGATAGGCCTCGAAATCGAACGGAGCATAGCCCTCGCGCGCCAGCAGCCCTTCCTCGGCCACCCGCGCGACGCCATCGGCGCTGAGATATTCGGAGAGCTTTTCGTCTTCGGGTCCGTCGACCTTCACGGTCTTGCCCTGGAATTCCTTGCTGTCACCTTCGGGCAGGTACAGCTCGTTCTCCTCGAAGTCGTAGACGCCTTCGAACAGCCCGCCCATGCCCACCGGCCAGCTCATCGGCGCGGTGTCGAGCGCGAGCTTTTCGGCAATCTCGTCGAGCAGTTCGAACGGCTCGCGCCCCTCGCGGTCGATCTTGTTGATGAAGGTGATGATCGGGACCGAGCGCAGGCGGCAGACCTCGAACAGCTTCAACGTCTGCGCCTCGATACCGGCCGCCGCGTCGAGCACCATGATCGCCGAATCGACCGCTGTCAGCGTGCGGTAGGTGTCTTCGGAGAAATCCTCGTGCCCCGGCGTGTCGAGCAGGTTGAAGGTGATCCCGTTCCGCTCGAACGTCATCACACTAGACGTGACCGAGATGCCGCGCTGCTGCTCGATACTCATCCAGTCCGAGCGCGCCCTGCGCGCGGCCCCGCGCGCCTTGACCTCGCCCGCAAGATGGATCGCCCCGCCGCGAAGCAGCAACTTCTCGGTCAGCGTGGTCTTACCCGCGTCGGGGTGCGAAATGATCGCGAAGGTACGGCGTTCGGAGGTCATAGGTGTCTCGTTACAAAATTCTTGTCACCCCGGCCCCCGAGCCGGGGTTGGTGCTTCCTTCTGGTATGACGCAAATGACAACGACTTGGACCGAAGAAAAGCACCGCCCCCGGGTCAAGCCCGGGGTGACGTTCTGTGGGTCAGTTCTCGTCCCGCGCCACGCGGAAGCCCGCGAAGTCCTGCGTCACCGGCATGATCTCCAGCCGGTTGATATTGAGGTGCGGCGGCAGTTCGGCGACCCAGCGGATCGTCTCGGCAATGTCCTCGCCCGTCATCGGGTGGGCGCCCGAATAGAACTCGTCCGACTTGTCCTGGCTGCCGGTGCGCACGGTGGTGAATTCGGTCTCCGCCATACCCGGCTCGATGCTGGTCACGCGCACGCCGGTGCCGTGCAGGTCCGCGCGCAAGGCCAGCGTGAAGTGGTTCACGAAGGCCTTTGAGCCCGCATAGACGTTGCCGCCGGGATAGACGTAGCTGCCCGCGACCGAGCCGATATTGACCATCGCGCCTTTGCGCGCGATCAGGCCGGGCAGCATCTTGCGCGTCAGTTCGACCAGCGCGGTGACATTGGTGTCGATCATCACCTGCCAGTCGGACAGGTCGGCGGACTGCGCGGGGTTGAGGCCCTTGGCCAGCCCTGCATTGTTCACCAGCAGGTCGATCTGCGCCCAGTCTTCGGGCAGCCCGTCGATCGCGGCATTGCGCGCCTCGGCATCCCGGACATCGAACGCGAGACCGAGGAAGCGATCCGCCCCAAGCTCGTCGGCCAGCTTGTCGAGCCGCTCCTGCCGCCGCCCGGTGCCGATCACCCGCCAGCCATTGGTGGCGAGCAGGCGCGCAGTCGCTTCGCCAATGCCCGAGGTCGCTCCCGTAATCAGCGCCGTCTTCATGCCCGTAACTCCGCCCCCAGCTTTTCTGCTGCCGTGACGATAGCCTGCGAGATCGCCTTCAGCTCTTCGTCGGTGAAGCTCTTCTCGCCCGGCTGCAGCGTCACTTCGAGGGCGAGCGAGGTCTTGCCTTGCGGAACGCCCTGCCCGTCAAAGCGATCAAAGATGCGCGCATCGGTGATGGCCTGCTTGTCCGCGCCCTTGGCCGCTTTCACGAGATCGCCCGCAGGCAGCGAACTGTCGACCAGGAACGCGAAGTCGCGCATCACCGGCTGGAGCGCAGGCGGACTAAAGACAGCGCGCGCGAAGCCGGCGTTCTTCTTCGCAGGGATCGCGTCGAGGAAGATCTCCGCCGCGACCACAGGCCCATCGATATCGAACGCCTTGAGCGTGTTCGGATGCAGCGCACCGAAGCGGGCGAGCACCTTCTTGGGGCCGAGCCGCAGCGTGGCCGACTGGCCGGGATGGAACTGCGAGCCCGCTTCACCCCCTTCGGCGGGGCTCAGGACAGGCATCACCATCAGGTTGTCGACCGGAGCGCCCGCCGCTTCGAGCAGCGCGAGCGCTTCGGCCTTGGCGTCGTAGGCGTCGAAACCCTGCGCCTTGCCATTCGCCCAGCCGCGCGGCGTCTTCTCGCCCGCGAGGACGAGGCCGAGCGTCGCGCGCTCGTCGCTATGGCCGCCTTCCCCACGGAAATAGCGCCGCCCGATCTCGAACAGCCGCGCACCCGCCGCGCCGCGATCCGACGCGCGCTTGGCCGCAGTCAGCAGGCCCGGCAGCAGCGAGGGACGCATCGCCTTCAGGTCTTCGCTGATCGGGTTGTCGAGCACCCACAGCTGCGCCCCATCGGCGAAATGCTCCGCCTCGGGCACCGGCAGGAACGACCAGGTCACCGCCTCGTGCAGACCGCGCCCAGCGGCGGCGCGGCGGACCCGGCGCTCCAGCTTCTGCTGGGGCGTGGCGGTCGGCTTGGCGACACCCGGCGCGCGGGTCAGCGGAACGCTGGCGACCTTGTCGAGCCCTTCGATCCGGACGACTTCCTCGACCAGATCGGCAGGCCCTTCGATATCGTGGCGGCGCGGCGGGCAGGTGACGGTCCAGTCCTGCGCGACCTCGAAATCGAGCGCGGTCAGGATGGCCCGCTGGCGATCCTCTGCCACCTCGACACCGCCCAGCTTCGCGGTCATCGCCGGATCGAAGGTGACGACTTTGCCCTCGACCGGCGGCTCGCCCGCACGCACGACCTCGGTGGGCGTCCCGCCGCAGGTCTTGAGCACCAGATCGGTCAGGATCGCGAGCCCGTCGTCGAGGAACTCCGGGTCCACCCCTCGCTCGAAGCGGCTGCGCGCATCGGTCGCGAGGCCGAGCTTGCGGCCCGTTACGCCGATCTGCGCCGGGTCGAAATACGCGATCTCGAGCAGCACGTCGGCGGTATCCGCTTGGGCCGAGGAATGCTCGCCACCCATGATCCCGCCGATGTCGTGCACGCCGGTGTCGTCGGCGATCACGGTCATGGTCGAATCGAGCGTGTAGCTCTTCTCGTTCAGCGCCTCGATCTGCTCGCCGTCCTGCGCGCGGCGGGCGACCACGGGGCCGTTGAGCTTGGCGAGATCATAGACGTGCGCGGGCCGCCCGAAGGCGAGCATCAGGTAGTTGGTGCAGTCGACCAGCGCGGAAATAGGCCGCTGGCCCGCCGCCTTCAGGCGACGCTGCATCCACTCAGGCGAAGCGCCGTTGCTCACGCCGCGAATCACGCGGCCGTAGAAGGCGGGGCAGCCCTCGGCATCGTCGGTGCGTATCTCGACCGGGCATGCGCCCTCGCCCGCAACCGGCGAGACTTCGATCGGCTTGAACGTGCCGAGCCCTGCTGCGGCGAGATCGCGTGCAATGCCCATCACGCCCATGCAATCGGGGCGGTTGGGGGTGATCGCCACGTCCATGATCGGCGAGGCGGCGTGATATTCGGCGAAATCGGCACCGGTCGGCGCATCGGCGGGCAGCTCGATGATCCCGTCGTGCTCCTCGCCCAGCTCAAGCTCGCGCACAGAACACATCATGCCGTTCGATTCGACGCCGCGAATCTTGGACTTGCGCAGTTCCATGCCGTTGGCGGGCACCACCGCACCGGCCAGGCCGAGCACGCCCTTCATCCCCGCGCGCGCATTGGGCGCACCGCAGACGACCTGCAGCGGATCGCCCTCACCAGTCGAGACCGAGAGCACCTGCAGCTTGTCCGCATCGGGATGCGGGCTTGCGGTGAGCACTTCGGCAACCTTGAACCCGGCGAGGGTGTCCGCCGGATTCTCGATCCCCTCGACCTCGTGGCCGATCGCGTTGAGCGTATCCGCGATCTCCTGCACCGTGGCATCGGTGTCGAGGAAGTACTTGAGCCATTCGATCGAGAACTTCATGCGCGTGCTCCTACCCCGCCCGAAAGCGTCGGTTGGTCGAAAGGCGAGAAGCCGTAGTGCGACAGCCACCGGCCATCGCCATCGAAGAAGGCGCGCAAGTCGTTCATTCCGTATTTGAGCATGGCGAGGCGATCGATCCCGAGGCCGAAGGCGAAGCCCTGCCACTCGTCAGGATCGTATCCTGCGTGTTCGAGGACGCGGCGATTAACCATCCCGCTTCCGCCCAGCTCCATCCAGTCGTGCCCTTCGGCATCGCCGTGGCCACCGACGACTCGGCGTCCGCCCTCGTTCGAATAGCCGACGTCGAACTCGACCGAAGGTTCGGTGAAGGGGAAGTAGGACGGGCGCAGGCGCAGGACGATATCGTCACGCTCGAACAAAGCCTTGAAGAAGGTTTCCAGCGTCCACTTGAGATGGCCGAGGTGAATGTCGCGGTCGATCGCGAGGCCTTCGACCTGATGGAACATCGGCGTGTGGGTCGCATCGCTGTCGCTGCGATAGACGCGGCCCGGGGCGATGATCCGCACCGGCTCGCCTTTGTTCGCGGACAACCCCTTCATCGTGCGAATCTGCACCGGCGAGGTGTGCGTGCGCAGCAGCATGCGGTGATCGTCGGCATCGCGATCGTGGAAATAGAACGTGTCGTGCTCGGCGCGCGCGGGGTGCGTTTCCGCCATGTTGAGCGCGCTGAAATTGTGCCACTCGTCCTCGATCTCGGGGCCGGTGGCGACTGCGAAGCCCAGATCGGCGAAGATTTCCGCAATCTCGTCCATCACCTGGCTGACCGGATGGACCGATCCTTGCGGCGCTTGCGGCGCGGGCAGCGTGAGATCGAGAATCTCGGTCGCCAGCTTCGCTTCGAGCGCGGCAGCTTCGAGCACGGCCTTGCGGTCCTCGATCGCGTCGGCAACGCGCGCACGCATCCCCTGCAGGCGCGGCCCTTCGGTCTGGCGTTCTTCGGGGCTCATCTTGCCCAGCGTCTTCATCAGCGCGTTGAGCCAGCCCTGCTTGCCCAGCGCCTCCACCCGGATCGCCTCGAGAGTGTCGAGATCGTCGGCGGCGTGCAGCCGCTCGAGCGTCTGGGTGAGCTTTGCTTCGTGTTCGGAAGAATCTGTCATGCTCGTCATTCCTGCGCAGGCAGGAACCCATCTCCATCGTTCAGGATCGACACGAAGGAATTGGCGGCAACATGCCGAAGCCCAAATCCACCGCCAGATCCCGCCAGTCGGCATTCTGCTCGCGAATGAGGTTGATCTTCCATTCGCGCTTCCATTTCTTGATCCTTTTTTCGCGCAGGATCGCTGCGTCCATCGTGGCGTGCTCTTCGAACCAGACGAGACGCGTCACGCCGTAGTCTTTCGTGAACCCTTCAATCAACCCATCGCGGTGCTCGGCGATGCGTTTCCTGAGGTCCGACGTCACGCCGACATAGAGCGTGCCGTTGCGGCGCGAGGCGAGAAGATAGACCGCCGGTTGCAAGCCCCGTGTCATCCGCCACTCCCGGAGCTGGGTCCCTGCTTACGCAGGGATGACGTGGGCGGACAAGAAAAAGGGCGCCGAAGCAATGCCTGGCGCCCTTGTTCGTTCAAGCAGATTGGCTCGGGTTACGCCGGAAGCGCGTCCTTGGCCTGCTTGATGATCGCCTTGAAGGCCGCTTCCTCGTTCATGGCGAGGTCGGCCATCACCTTGCGGTCCAGCTCGATGCCGGCCAGCTTGGTGCCGTGCATGAACTGCGAATAGGTCAGGCCTTCGGCGCGCACGGCCGCGTTGATGCGCTGGATCCACAGTGCGCGGAAGTTGCGCTTCTTAACCTTGCGGTCGCGATAGGCGTACTGGCCGGCCTTTTCGACCGCCTGACGGGCAACGCGAATCGTGTTCTTGCGGCGACCGCGATAGCCCTTGGCCTGGTCTAGGAGCCGCTTGTGCTTCTGGCGCGTGGTGACGCCGCGTTTGATGCGAGGCATATTCTATATCCTTTCGACAAAGTCGGGTGACGCGAGAGACGTATCTCTCAAGCGATCACTTCAGCCCGTAGGGGGCCCACTTCTTGATGTGGTCGACATCCTGCTTGGCAAGCAGGTCGGTGCCACGGTGCTGGCGGATATACTTCGCATTATGGCTGATCAGGCGGTGGCGTTTACCAACGGCACCATGCTTGACCTTGCCGGTCGCGGTGAACTTGAAGCGCTTCTTCACACCGCTCTTGGTCTTCAGCTTGGGCATTTTCATCTCCTTTGCAGAGACACGTCCGAACCAGCCCTGGCAGCCCTTTCAGCCAGGCCGGTGGTGAAATACGTGTCGGTGAAGGCGCGCGATCTAGCGATTTTGCGCGCAAAGGCAAGTCAGAAGTGCGCGAGATAGCCGCCATCGACCGCCAGCACCTGCCCGGTGATGTAGCTTGCGTCGGGCGAGGCGAGGAAGGCGACCGCGCCCGCGATTTCCTCCGGCTGGCCCCAACGGCCGAGCGAAGTCCGGCGTTTCAGGTGCGCGGCGATATCCTCGTCGGCGACCATGTCCGCATTAGTTTCGGTCGCGAAGTATCCCGGCGCGACCGCGTTGACCGTGATGCCATGGGGCCCGAGCTCCGCTGCCAGCGCGCGGGTGAGCGCGTCCAATCCACCCTTGCTCGCGGTATAGGCCGCATCGCCGCGCGCGATCTGGCCCGCGATCGAGCTGACATTGACGATCCGCCCCCAGCCGCGCTCGATCATCCCTTGCGCCACCCGGCGAGCGAGGTCGAACGGCGCGGCGAGGTTGGTTTCGAGCATGGCGGAGAAGGCTTCGCGCGGCAGGTCGGCGAGCGCGCGGCGGTCGCGCATGCCCGCATTATTGACGAGGATATCGATATCGCCCGCCTCGCGCAGCGCCGCCTCGCATTCGCGCGAATCGTCGAGGTCGAATGCCAGCGGCTGCGTGCCGCCGCCGACATCGGCAAGCGCCGCCTCGTCGCGGCCCGAGACGAGCACGCGCGCGCCGTTCTCCGCCAGGCGAAGGGCGATCGCCTTGCCCAGCCCGCGCGCCGCGCCGGTCACCAGCGCGCATCTGCCGGTCAGATCGAGATGTCCCCCCGCACTCATGCCTAGTCTTCGTAGATCATTGTGCGCGTCATGCCACCATCCACATTGATCGCCTGGCCCGTGACGAAGCCTGCACCGATCAGCCAGTGCACCGTGTCCGCGATATCCGCCGGACGGCCGACCCGGCCAGCCGGGTGCTGCGCCTTGTCCTGCTCGCGGTGGTCGACCTTTTCGCGGGCCCCTTCCTTCTGCCAGTTGCGCGTCTCGATCCAGCCGGGGCGAATCGCGTTGACGCGGATGTCCGGACCGAGCGAGACCGCCATCGCATGGGTCAGCGCGTCGAGCCCGCCCTTGGCCGCCGCATAGCCGAAACAGTCGGGTTCGCTCATCACCGCGCGGGTGGATGAGATGTTGACGACGGAGCCACCCTCGCCGCGCCGCAGGAAGGGCAGCATCGCGCGGCTGCACAGGAACGCGGCAGTCAGGCTGGCATCGATCCAGCTCTGGAAGTCGGCCAGCGACAGGTCTTCGAGCGGCCCTGCATAGGGATTGGCGATGCCCGCATTGTTGACGAGGCAGGTGAGCGGTGCGCCGTCGAGCCATTCGGACAGACGATCGGCGGTGTCGATCACATCCGCCTCGCGCCCCGCATCGCCTGCAACGAGCAGCAGATCGCCGTCGAGCCCGTCGCGAAGTTCGGTCAGCGCTTCGTCGTCGGGGTCGAGCCCTGCGACCCGCCAGCCGAGCTGGGTGTAGAAAACGGCGAGTGCACGGCCGATGCCATTGCCGATGCCGGTGATGAAGATGGTTTTCTGAGTCATGCCTCCGCAACGCGCGGAGCGGACACAAAGTGCCTACGGTTCCGAGACTTATTCGCGTCCGCCGATCGCCACGCGCCCGGTTTGCGACAGCCATGCCGCGAAATCGCCGCCGGGAATCGGCTCTGCATCGGCGGGGATCGAGCGCGCATAGCAATAGACGAACGCGGTGGCAGACGCGCCGTCGGCCAGCGTCACCGCAATCTCGCGCCGGACATATTCGGCGTCGGGCCCGTCATGCGCATCCTCGAAGTCGTCCATCGCGGGCCAGTCGACGCTGCGCGCGTCGTGGAGAATGCCGCGTACGATGCCCCCGTCCGACTCGGGCAGCAGGATCGGATACCAGCCCCCGTCCGCCGCGCTTTCGAGAGCGTAGAGCCTGCCGCGCACGCTTGCGGGGCGCCCTGCGTCGAGCCCCGCGATCAGCTCCCCCGCGCGCCCCTTCGCCAATTCGCGGATCAGCACGCCGTAGACGAAGAGGCGTTGCGCGGGGTGGCGCATCAGTGCCCGTGTTCTCCTGCATCGTGCGAATGCCCGGCGAGCGTTTCGAGCACATCTTCCAGCCGCGCCGGATCGCCCAGCGCGAGGACGGTGCCGTCGCTGTTCGCGTCCAGCGGATGGCCCTGCCAGTCCGACATGGTGCCGCCCGCGCCCTCCACGATCGGGACCAGCGCGGCATAATCGTGCAGCTTCATCCCCGATTCGCACACGATGTCGAGATGCCCGCTCGCGAGCAGGCCGTAATTATAGCAGTCGCCGCCATAGACGATCATACCCTGCCGCTTGTTGCCGCCAACCGCGTGGGCGAGCCGCATGTAGGCATCCGCGCCCTGCGAATCGAAATAGTGCGGGCTGCTGGTGGCGAGAATCGCGGCCTCGAGGCTCTTGCAGCTCCGCGTGCGAATGTCCTTGCCGTTGAGCGTGGTCGGCATGCCGATTCGCCCGACCCAGCGTTCGCCGCTGATCGGCTGGTCGATAATGCCGAGCACCGGCCAGCCGTCGTGCAGCAGCGCGATCAGCGTTCCGAAGATCGGGCGTCCGGCGATGAAGCTGATCGTCCCGTCTACGGGATCGAGCACCCACTGGCGGCCCGAGCGGCCCTCGTGCTCGGGATATTCCTCGCCGATCACGCCGTCCTGCGCATATTCCGCCATCAGGATCGTCCGCATGGCGTCTTCCGCATCGCGGTCGGCAATGGTGACTGGCGAGGCATCGCCTTTGAATTCCGCCGTAGCCTTGCGGAAATGCGGGCGAATCGCCTCGCGCGCGATGTCCGCCAGCCGGTGGGCGACGGCCAGTTCGTCGTCGAGCTTCATAGCGGCGACCCGGCGCGCATCAGTCGAACAGGCTCGACACAGAGCTTTCGTCGGCGATCCGGCGTACCGCTTCGCCGATCAGCGGGGCGATGGTGAGGTAGCGGATGCGCTTGGCGTCCTTGGCGGCCTCGGCAGGCGGGATCGAATCGGTCACCACCAGTTCGGTCAGCTTGGAACCGTCGACCCGCGCCACCGCGCCGCCCGACAGCACGCCGTGAGTAATATAGGCCGCGACCGATTCGGCGCCCTGCTCCAGCAGCGCGTCGGCGGCGTTGCACAAGGTGCCGCCCGAATCGACGATGTCGTCGATCAGCACGCAGTGGCGGCCCTTCACCTGGCCGATGATGTTCATCACTTCCGATTCGCCCGGCCGGTCGCGCCGCTTGTCGACGATCGCGAGCGGCGCGTTGTCGAGCCGCTTGGCCAGCGCGCGGGCGCGAACCACGCCGCCCACGTCGGGGCTGACGACCATCAGATCCTTGTCGCCGTAGCGCGCCTGGATATCCGCCGCCATCACCGGCGCGGCGAACAGGTTGTCGGTCGGGATGTCGAAGAAGCCCTGGATCTGGCCTGCATGCAGGTCCACCGCCAGCACGCGATCCGCGCCCGCCTGCGTGATGAGGTTGGCGACCAGCTTGGCCGAAATCGGCGTACGCGGGCCGGGTTTGCGATCCTGCCGGGCATAGCCGAAATAGGGGACCACGGCGGTGATCCGCCGGGCCGAGGCGCGCTTCAGCGCATCGATCGCGATGAGCAGCTCCATCAGGTTGTCGTTCGCCGGGAAGCTGGTCGACTGGAGCACGAACACGTCTTCGCCGCGCACGTTCTCGTGGATTTCGATGAAGACTTCCTCGTCCGCGAAGCGCCGCACGCTGGCGTCGGTCAGCGAGATTTCAAGATAGGCCGCAATCGCGCGGGCGAGGGGCAGGTTCGAATTGCCGGCCATCAGTTTCATGGGGCGAGCGGTCCTTTGACGAAGAGAGGGGTCCCCGCAGCGGCTAACCCCCGCGTCACGCGATTGCAATGTGTGGATCGCGCCGACCTGATTACGCAGGCGGGCGCGGTGCCCCCCACAAACCCCTTTCCTACCGGCGGCGGGGTGTGGCCTAAGCTTGGCGATGGGCAGGTCCCCGACGCACAAGCTCCGCCGTCGCCCCGGCTGGTTTCGTCCCGTGCCCCTGCGGGCGCGGCGCGACGGGTGGAGCGTGGTGCGCCAGTGCGCCTTCCTCGTCCACCTCTATCTCACCGGATCGGCAAGCGCGGCAGCACGCAGCGTCGGGATGAGCCGGGCGAGCGCCTATCGCCTGCGCGCGCGTGCGGACGCAGCGTCCTTCGCCGCCGCGTGGGACCGGGTGCTGACGCAGCCGGGTACGGGCCGGGTCGCGGCGGAACGCGAAGACTTCCGGAAGGTGACAGATGCGGCGCTGCTCTTACGGCTCGAAACGCCGCTGGTGCAGCCGGTCGTCTATCGCGGACGCATAGTCGGCATCCGCCGGAAAGCCGACAATTCCGCGCTGTTGCGGCTGGTACGACGGATGGCCAAGGAAAGCTCCGGGTCGCAGTCGCGCAAGCGCGAACCGGAGGGACGGCTTTTGCAAACACCCCCGGTCTGTGTGTCACCGCGCCTGCCTCAACACACACGTCACCCCGGGCGTGACCCGGGGTCGGTGCTTCTTTCGGCTGCCCACAAAAGGGAGAAGCAGAAAGCACCATCCCGGCTCGGGGGCCGGGATGACGAAAGGACACGAAGGAGCCCGGATGCTCGGGCCGCTGCGCGGGAGGCACCGATGGAGCCTCCCCCCGGCCTACCGCACCCGGAGCTCGCTCCTCATCCAGCGCAAGCCGTTCTCAGGCGTGCGAGCGCCCTCATGCCCGAGGCAACGACCGCGCCAGTCCACAGACTATCGCGCGCGGTGCTCGCTGTTGATCCAGCGCGAGTCGCTGTCGAGCGTGCGAAGGCCGTCGCTCCGGAGGCACGTCCCCGCTTCTTACCGAGCGCGGTGCTCGCTCCGAATCCAGCGCACGGTGCCGCTGGAGGAGCGCATGACCACGCTCTCAGTCGTCATCCGGCCGCCCGGCAGGCGCTTCACGCCTTCGAGCAGCGAGCCCGAGGTGACGCCCGTGGCGGCGAAGATGCAGTCGCCCTTGGCGAGATCTTCCAGCTTGTAGATCCGGTCGAGGTCTTCGATGCCCCACTTGGCGGCGCGGGCGCGCTCGTCCTCGTTGCGAAAGACGAGGCGGCCGTTGAACTGCCCGCCGACGCAGCGCAAGGCGGCTGCGGCGAGAACGCCCTCGGGCGCGCCGCCCTGGCCCATGTACATGTCGATCGTGGTGTTCGGGTCGGTGGTCGCGATCACACCCGCAACGTCGCCATCGCCGATCAGCGTGACCCCGCAACCCAGCGCGCGCAGCTCCGCGATCATGTCGGCGTGGCGCGGGCGGTCGAGCACGCAGACGATGATATCGCCGGGCTCCACGCCCTTGGCCTTCGCGACCGCCTTCACGTTCTCGGTCGGCGACTTGGCGAGGTCGATCACGCCTTCGGGATAGCCGGGGCCGACCGCGATCTTGTCCATGTAAGTGTCGGGCGCGTTCAGCAGGTTGCCTTCTTCGGCCGCCGCCAGCACGGCGAGTGCATTGGGCCCGGCCTTGGCAGTGATCGTGGTGCCTTCCAGCGGATCGAGCGCGATGTCGATCTTGGGGCCCGTGCCGGGCGCGCCGCCGACCTTCTCGCCGATATAGAGCATCGGCGCCTCGTCACGCTCGCCCTCGCCGATGACCACGGTACCGTCGATGTCGAGCTTGTCGAAAGCGCGCCGCATCGCTTCCACGGCGGCGGCATCGGCGGCCTTCTCGTCTCCGCGACCGACCAGCCTAGAAGCCGCAATCGCCGCCTTCTCGGTGACACGCACCATTTCGAGCACCAGCACGCGATCAAGTTCGTTGGCGAGTTCGTTGGCCATCGCGGCGGTTGCGGTGTTCATAGGTGATTCAGCCCCTCGGGTGTCGTTTGCAGTCGTTGAAGCGACTAGTCGGAGAGCGTGCGGATGTCGATAAGGTCGCTGGTTTTCGCCGCTCCTTTGCTGTTGCCGATACCGGCGAGCGCACAATCGCTCGGGTCGTCCGAGGCGGAGAAGCCGACGCCTTCCGAAGTCGCCGAGCAACTGATCGCGCGATCGAAAGAGGTCTTGTCGGTGGAGGCTCCTCCCCCCGAACGCCCCGCGGACTGCGTCGAATCGCAGACCGACGCGGACGGCGGAACGGTCATCATCGTGTGCGCCCCGATCGAAGACGATCCGGCGAGTTTCCGGGGCCGTTCGCGCCTCGAACGGGGCGACGACAGCCACCTGAGCTGGGATGGGTCCGCACCCTATGTGGGCGGAGAGGGGATCTTCACCGGCCCGGCAACGGTCAGCGGCCTGTGCGTGGTGCCGCCCTGTCCGCCGCCGCCGGTCTATTACATCGATGTGGGTGCCCTGCCCGAGGCTCCGCCGGGGTCGGATGCGGACCGGATCGCACGCGGGCTTCCGCCGCGCGGCAGCCGCTACGACGAAGGCGAAGCGGTGGTCATCGCCAGCGAGGCGGACACTGGGGACGGCACGACCGAGAGCGATCCGCCAGAGCGCTGACCCGCCGCCGCTCAGCTCATCATGATCGGCATGGCGAGCGGCGGCTCCGCGATGCTCGGCGAATCCTTCAGCTGCGCCAGTGCTTCGCGCACATTGCGCGCCGGGGCCTTGTGGGTGACCACCGCGATGGTGATGCCCGCCTCGTCCTCGCCCACGCTTTCGCCTTCCTGGATCAGGCTCTGGATGCTGACCCGCGCGTCGCGCATCGCGGCGGCGAGCTCGGCCAGCACGCCGGGGCGGTCGGCCACGACGAAGCGCAGGTAATAGCGCGCCTCCCGCGCACCCGAATCGGCGCGCTCGGCAGGCACGAGCCCGGCGCTCGGCACGGCAAAGGCAGGCCGCGCCTCTCCCCGTGCCAGCGCGACGATATCCGCTACGATGGCGCTGGCGGTCGATTCGCTGCCCGCGCCCGCGCCCTGGATGAGGATCGGCCCCGCATAGTCGCCCTGCGCGAGCACAGCGTTGGTCGGCCCGTCGATATCGGCGAGCGGGTGATCGGCCGGAAGCAGGCACGGGCGTACGCGCTGGAGCAAGCGGGCCGGCGCGCCCTCTTGCCGCTCGAGATCGGCCATCGCGACCAGTCGGATCGAATAGCCGAGCCGTTCGGCCTGCAGGATATCCGCTGCACGAATATCGCGGATGCCCTCGACCTCGACCCCCGCGAAATCGGGCCGCAGCCCGAAGGCCAGCGCCGCGAGAATCGCGAGCTTGTGCGCAGCATCGCCGCCATCGACGTCGAGCGCGGGGTCCGCTTCGGCATATCCGAGGCGCTGCGCCTCGCCCAGCGTCTCCGCGAAATCCTCGCCCGAGCGTTCCATGGCGGAAAGGATGTAGTTGCTGGTCCCGTTGAGAATCCCCTCGATCCGGTCGACCCGGTTGCCGACCATGCCTTCGCGCAAGGTCTGGAGTATGGGCGTACCCGCACATACGGCGGCTTCGAACAGGATCGCGGCACCATTCGCCTCGGCCGTTTCGGCGAGGGCGAAGCCATGCGCTGCGATCATCGCCTTGTTCGCGGTTACGACCGGACGGCCGGCCTTCAGCGCCGCCTGTGCAAGATCGAGCGCCGGGCCATCGGTGCCGCCAACGACCTCGACCACCGCGTCGAGCCCCGCGAGACCTGCGAGCTCCGCCGGATTGGCGCACCAGGTCCAGCGGTCGAGGTCGATACCGCGGTCACGCGAGCGATCGCGCGCGCTGACCGCGACAACTTCGATGCGCCGCCCGGCACGGGCTTCCAAAAGGTCGGCATGTTCGTCGAGCAGGCGGATGACGCCGGTACCGACGGTGCCGAGCCCCGCGATCCCCAGTCTGAATGGCCCAGGTCTTGTTGGTTCTGTCATGGGCGCATCCGCTTAGGCGTCATGCCTGCGAAGGCAAGCTTTTGCGCGCGGAATCTACAATCCCAGCGTCGGGGCCGCGCGCTGGCGCTGGCATGGGCCGAGCTGCGAAAGCACATAGCGATAATCGTCCGCGGCCCGCGCCCGGTCGGCCGGATCGCGCGCCAGATTGGCTTCGCCGGGCAGCGAGCGCGGCAGCGCGCAGGCAAGCCGGTAATGCGCCAGGGAGCCACGGGGCGGCACGCGCACGGCCTGGTCGACGATTTCGGAGAAGGACACGCCCCATACCGGCGCCATGCCGGGCCTGCGTACCACGCTGATCGCGGCAGGTTGGTCGTTCAGGGTTTCGAGAAAGATCTGCGTCTCCGATTCGCCCGCGAGCGTCCCTGCGACCGACAGCGCATCGCGCACGCCGACAATCCGGGGGGGCGCGTCGGACGCTACCAACTGTTCCAAAATGAGACGGGTGCGCTGCCCCAGCGCCTCGTTCCAGAGCAATTGAGCGTCCGGCGCGACGAGCTGGATCTCTCCCGGTCGCCCTGCGACGGGCCGCGCGAACAGGAGCGCCTCGCGCTTCTTCAGCTTGGGCTTCTTGCCGCGGGCGTCGAGCGGAAGGTCGACGAGGTAGCGCACCTGCTCGCCCACCGGGGCGCTGCCCGCAATGAGATTGAGCGTATCTGCCTCGATGTAAAAGCGGGCGTATCCGGGCCGCAGGCCGGGGGCGCGCTCGGGCGCTACATCACTCTGGCGGCGTATTTTTACGCGCAGAACAAGCTCCGCATGATCGGCAAGGTCGATCAGATCGGGGTCGGTCGCCTGCTGCGGCGCGGCCGCCGGAGCGGTCTGATTCTGCGCGGCGAGCGGCGTCGCCGCAGAGACACCGGTTGCAAGCGCGGCAGCGAACATGATCGATGGGAGGAACTTCAAGGCGCTCTCCAGAGTTAATAGCGGTCGGACCCATGTAGGGTTTCGACGGAATAATTGTCAGGCTGCAGACAGGTCCGGCCGTTAATCCTGACTGAACCTACAAAGGGTTTGCAGAGGATTGCCATCCTGTTTAAGACCCGCCTCGTTCGGGTGGACGGTACGAAATTACCCGAACAAGGCTTCTCTGGCTGCACTGATTGCGTCTCCGGTTTATCCGGAGCAGCATTAGAATTGGCTGGAGAAGTTTGACAATCGCCGTCCGGTGCAGCCGCCGGACATGATCGCCGGGCCGCGCCCGGTGCTTGATGGAGTGATGCGACTGCATGGCTTATTCAGATCAACAGATGAGCGGCAACAAGATTGTCGCGATCATCATCGTCGGTCTCATTCATGTCGTCATCGGCTACGTCCTTATTACCGGCCTGGCTTACGAAGCCGCCAAGAAGGTCGTGGAACGGGTGACGACAGTCGATATCGAGGAACCGCCGCCGCCGGAGCCGGAGGAAGAACCGCCGCCCCCAGAGCAGCCGCAGCCGGAAACGGCTCCGCCGCCGCCGGTTGCGCCGCCGCCACCCGTTTCCGTGGCGACCAACCCGCCGCAGATCCGGACGCAGCAGACGATTCCGCCGCCTGCGCCGCCTGCGCTGCGCATTCCGCCAGCGGCACCGGTTGCGCCTCCCGCGCCTCCGCCGCCGCCGCCCCCGCCGCCGCCTCCGCCGCCCCCGGCAGAGCCGCTGCGGCCGACGAACAATGCCGGTTCGTGGATCACGACCTCGGACTACCGTTCGAGCTGGGTTTCGCGTGACTATACGGGCACCGTTTCGTTCCGCCTCACCATCGGTGACAATGGCCGGGTCACCGGGTGTTCGATTACCGGCGGTTCGGCACCGAGTGAGCTCAAGGACGCGTCCTGCCGCCTGATCGAGCGTCGCGCTCGCTTCAACCGGGGCGGTACGTTCTCCGGTACGGTGCAGTGGGTGCTTCCGGACTGATTTTAGGATGGCACGCATCCCGCATCCGGCGACCAAGGATGCGTGCCAAAATTTGTTAACAGCTATTCTTTTTTGGAGAGTTCGCGATGTTCATCAATCTTATGGCGGCCGCCGGCGAGGCAGGTCCGCAGACTGAATTCGGTTTCATGGAAGCGATGGAACAGGGCGGTCCGATCGCCTGGTCCATCCTCGCCGTGCTGGTCATCATGTCGGTCGGTTCGTTCTACATCCTGATCACCAAGCTGCTCGAGCAGAACAAGGTGCTCGGTCAGTACAAGAAGGTCCGGACGCAGTTCTGGCGCGCGAACAGCCTCGAAGAAGGTGCCACCAAGCTCGACAAGAACAGCGCATGGCGCCAGATGGTCGACGACGGCGTTGCCGCACAGGCCTCGCACGGCAAGATGACCGACAGTCTCGAAGCGCACGACTGGATGCACGGTTCGCTCAGCCGTTCGCAGGACGCGATCATGTCGCGCCTCAACGGCGGCCTCGCGTTCCTCGCGACGGTCGGCGCGACCGCACCGTTCGTCGGTCTGCTCGGCACCGTGATCGGGATCTACCGCGCGCTGATCAACATCGGCCTCGCCGGTTCGGCCTCGATCGACAAGGTCGCGGGCCCGGTGGGTGAAGCGCTGATCATGACCGCCATCGGTCTGCTCGTCGCTGTGCCCGCGGTGTTCGCCTATAACTGGCTGATGTCGCGCAACAAGCGGATCGCGGAGCTGCTGACCGGCTTCTCGACCGATCTGCTGGCCTACATCAATTCGAACGGCAATGTGCGCCCGATGACTGCCGCTTCGGCGCAGCAGGCCGCCAAGACCGCCAAGAAGTAATCCGTATCGGGGCCGCCCGGCCCGCCGCGCGCGGCCCCGAACGATTGTTTCGCAGGCATATTAACGGATAGGACGCAGACCATGGCGATTTCCACGGGAGGCGACGGCAATACGCCGATGGCAGACATCAACACCACTCCGCTGGTGGACGTGATGCTGGTGCTTCTCATCATCTTCCTGATCGCGGTTCCGGTCGCGATCCAGACGATCGAGAAACTCGAATTGCCGATCTTCGAATCGGTCGAATCGAAAGACAAGGTCGAGAACCTGCTGATCACCGTCAGCACGACCGACTCCGAAGGCCGTACGGCCGGCACGATCAATTCGGGCTTCACCGGCGCAGCTCGCGATGGCGAATGCCGCGTCTACTTCGGCAACACCACGCCGGTCAGCTCGGAAGAGCTTTACGACCGTGCGTTCGAACGGCTCGACGACATCGTTCAGCGTGCCGGTGGTGCAGAAGCGATCATGGCCGAGCCCGACCTCATCCCGCAGGTCCACATTCGTGGCGACGTGAACGCCCCGTGGCGCTGTGTGGCGGGTGCGATCTACAACGTTCAGGCCGCTGGCTATCCGACCGTCGGGTTCATTTCGAACCCGGTCGATCCGAACGGCTGATTTTTGGGGCTCAACAGCCCCTGTGAAGGACTAGGAGACTCCAACAATGGCTATGTCAGGTGGCAGTGACGATGGCGCGCCGATGATGGACATGAACATGACGCCGTTGATCGACGTCCTGCTCGTGCTCCTCATCATGTTCATCATCACCATCCCGGTGGCTACGCACGCGGTCAATATCGACCTCCCGCAGCCCGATCCGAACCCCCCGCCCGAGGAACAGATCGACCCGGTGAAGAACAAGATCGTTCTGACCCAGGACGGTGAAATCCTGTGGAACGGCGATACGATCAACCAGAGCCAGCTCGTCCGCAACCTCGAGCTGACCCGCGACATCGAGCCCGAACCCGAACTTCAGTTCGAGCCGGAAGCGCTTGCCAGCTACGACCTGTCGGCGCGCACGCTGAACATCATCAAGGCGTCGGGCGTGACCAAGTTCGGTTTCGTCGGCAACGAACAGTACCGCACCTTCGGTAGCGGCGAGTAAACTTCGCGAAAATACAGGCGGCGCGCCAGCGCAGCCGGTCGACAAGGGGCGGAGCGATCCGCCCCTTTTTCGTGTGCGCTGTACAAATGCCCTCGATGTTATACTATCTCTAAGGTCAGAGCCGCAAAACGGCTCGCGCATGGGAGAATGACGATGGCTTTCGCCGCTTCGCAAGACTCGCCCCGATCCGCGCCGATGGCGCAGATGAACATGACGCCCCTGATCGACGTCCTGCTCGTGCTCCTCATCATGTTCGTCATCACGATCCCGATCGCCGTCCATGCAACTGACGTCGATCTCCCCAACGGTGCGGTCGCCGAGCCGAGCGAGATTTCGAACAAGATCGTCGTGACCGAAGGTGGTGCCGTGTTGTGGAACGGCGAGGAAGTGGACGAGAAGCAACTTGTCCTGCTGTTGAAAGTGTCCAGCGAACTCGACCCCGAGCCCGAGTTGCAGTTCGAGCCTGAAGCGAATGCGAGCTATGATCTGGCCGCGCGTACGCTCAATATCATCAGGGCCTCGCCGGTCACTAAGTTCGGCTTCGTCGGCAACGAAAAGTATCGCGAGTTCGAAACCGAGTAGGCGCGCTGGCTAGGCCTCAGGCCGCATCGCTTCGCCCGCGAGGGTTTCCGCCTGGAGCAGCAGCTCGTCGTCCACCGAGCCTTGCGGAACCGCCTCCCGCCCGATCATCACCATCACCGGCACCGCGAGCGGGCTGACCCGGTCGAGCTCGACATGCACCAGGTCCCGTTGTGCCCTGTCGAGCAGATCGCCCAACCGCCCCACATCGGTCATCCGCGTGCGCGCATCGGCCCACGCGGCCTCCAGCAGAACATGGTCGGGCTCGTACTTGCGCAGTACGTCGTAGATCAGATCGGTCGAGAAGGTGACCTGCTTGCCGGTCTTGCGCTTGCCGGGATGCTGCCGCTCGACCAGCCCGCCGATCACCGCGACCTCCCGGAAGGACCGGCGCAACAGGTGCGAATCCTGCACCCAGTCCACGAATTCGTCCGCGAGTATATCGGGCGATAGCAGCGGCGCGGGATCGGAAACCGGCTTGAGGCCCCATACCGCTAGCGAATAGTCGTTGGCCACGAACCCGCCGGGCATCAGGCCGCGATCCTCCATCCGCTTGGTGATCAGCATGCCGAGCGACTGGTTCGCGTTCCAGCCGATGAAGGTGTAATAGACCGTGTACTCGCGCCCGCCGCGCGGAAAACTCTCGACCAGCAGGTTCTCCGGCCCCGGCATCGCGCTGCGCCAGTCCTGCATTTCCAGCCATTCGCGAACATCGTCGGGGAAGCGTCCCCAGCCCGCCCGGTCGACCAGCATCGCACGCACCCGGTCGGCCAGATGCGTGGTCAACGGCATGCGCGCGCCGCCATAGCTGGGGATCATCGCAGCCTTGGCGGAGGCCTTCACGATCACCTCCATATCGCGCAGCTGCTCCACCTCCACCGTGGTGCCGGCGAACTGGAAGGTGTCGCCGGGCGAGAGCTGCGCCGCAAAGCGTTCCTCCACCCGGCCGAGCGAGCGTCCATTGCGAAAGCGCACCTCCAGCATCTCGGCATCCATGATGATCCCGGCATTCAGGCGATGGCGGGCGGCATGCTGCGGATGGGTGAGGCGCCATTCGCCGCTGCGATCACGCACGATCCGCTGGAAACGGTCATAGGCCTTGAGCGCGTAGCCGCCGGTGGCGACGAAGTTGAGCACGCGCGCAAACACATCCTCGTCCACCCACGCATAGGGGAGCGAACTGCGCACCTGCCGGAGCAGCTCGTCCTCGTCGAACGGTGCGGCGCAGGCGCAAGCCATTACGTGCTGGGCGAGCACATCGAGCCCCCCGGGGCGGAAATCCTCGCCATCGCGCTGCCCTTCGTCGACCGCATCTTTCGCCGCCTGCGCTTCGAGGAATTCGAATCGATTGCCCGGAACCAGCAGCGCACGGCTCGGCTGGTCGAGCCGGTGGTTGGCCCGTCCCACACGCTGGAGCAGACGCGATGAGCCCTTGGGGGCACCCATCTGCACCACGCAGTCGATATCGCCCCAGTCGACCCCCAGGTCGAGGCTGGCGGTAGCGACCAGCGCGCGCAGCTCACCCGCCGCCATCGCGGCTTCCACCTTTTCGCGCGCTTCGCGACTTAGCGAACCGTGATGGATGCCGATCGGCAGCTTGTCCTCGTTCACATCCCACAGGTGCTGGAAGATGTACTCGGCAAGGAAACGCGTGTTGGTGAAGATCAGCGTGGTCTGGTTGGCCCGCAGCACATCGTAGAGCTGCGGGATCGCCCAGGTCGCGGCATGGCCGCCCCAGGGCACGCGACTCTCCTCCGGCAAGAGGATTTCGACCTCGGCGGGCGCACCGGGCTCTCCCTGTACCACCGCCACACGATCGATCTCGCCCCACGGCGCGAGCCATTCACGAAAGCCCTCTTGGTTGGCGACCGTAGCCGACAGCGCCGCGCGCTGCATGTCGGGCGCGATGTGCAGGAGCCGGGCCAGGCACAGGGCGAGCAAATCGCCGCGTTTGCCGGTGGCAAAGGCGTGGATCTCGTCGATGACGATCCGCTTGCAGCCAGCGAACATAGCGAAGCTCTCGGGGTAGGAGAGCAACAAGGAGAGGCTTTCGGGCGTGGTCAGCAGCACGTGCGGCGGCTTGTCGCGCTGGCGCCTCTTGCGGTCCGACGAGGTGTCGCCGCTGCGCGTTTCGGCGCGGACGTTCAAGCCCATCTCCTCGATCGGAGCGACAAGATTGCGCGCCACATCCTGCGCCAGCGCCTTCAGCGGCGAAACGTAGATCGTGTGGAGGCCGTCAGGCGGCTTCGCATCCCCAAGGCGGGTGGGTGTAAAGTCGGCCAGCGTGGGGAGGAACCCGGCAAGCGTCTTGCCCGCGCCCGTATCCGCGACCAGCAACGCGTGATCGCCGCGATCGCTCGCCTCGAGCATGGCGCGCTGATGGCTGCGGATGCGCCACCCGCGACCCGCGAACCACTCGTCTATTTCTGGCGGTATGCCGTTGCCCGTCATGACACTATAATGCACGGGCCAGCCGATGGAGCCGAGCGGCTATTCCTCGCCGATATCCTCCATCGCGTCCTCGAAGCTTTCGGCTTGCTCTTCGCCCTCGTCCACCGATGCCTCGGCTTCATCGGCTGCGGCATCGACGTCATCAGCCATTGCGTCGAGGTTGGCTTCAGTGGCCGCTGCCGCGGCCTCGATCAATTCCTTTTCATTGGCTTCCACCTCAGCCATGCTCTCGCGCAGCTCGAGCTGGTCGACCCCTAGAATTTCGGACGCACGCCGCTGTTCCGACGGCGTAAGGTCTTCGTAACCGCGCGGTTCGGGAAGGCCCGCTTCGGCATCCTCGAACCCTTCGAGCAGCACCGGAAGCTGCTCCAGCAGGCTCGGGATCGACTGCATCATGCCCGAGATCACCTGCGGGTCGGTATTGATCACCATGCTCTGGCGCGCATATTTCGCGCCGACCGGCGTGGCGAAGAACGCCTGCAGTTCCGCCAGCTCGGTGGCATCGAAACGGCTGGCATAGGCCTTGGCCAGTCCGTCGCGCACACCGGGTTCGAGCGTCGCGAACACGGCGTCTGCGGTGCTGACGATCATGTCGAACTGTGCCGTGCTGCGCGTTTCGTAAACCGGGTCGAACATCTCGGTCAGTTCGATCCGCTCTTCCTGAGTAAGGCTGTCGAGGTCCTGCCCGTGGAGGCCGGTATACTCGGTCAGGTCGCTCGCGCTCATGCCGCCGCCATCCATCTCCGCCATTTCCAGGATGGGAGACAGAAACGAGTCCATCATCTGGCCCATCATCTCGCCATAGACGCCCTCGGGCACCAGGCTCGCCGCAATCGAAGTGGCGACCGGCAACCGTGCCTCGGCCTCGGGCGTCAGCGGATCGGCCTGGAACATGGCGGTGAAGATCGAGGCAACCATGGCGAGAGCCTCGGCATCCATTTCGCCTTCGTCCGGGCCTTCCTCATCCACCATGATCTGCGCGTCGGGATCGACTTCCTCCATTGCGCCGTCCTGCGCAAAAGCAGGCTGACCCAGTGCAAGCGCACCGACCGCGGCAACAATCGCAAATCTCTTCATCGCCATTCCCCCAATTCGTCCCGTGAACTTCGTTGGCAAGCGCCGGTCAGTGGCCGGCCTGCGCCCCGCGCTCCAGCCCCGAGGCCGCGAGTTGCGCGTCGATCTGCTCCATCAGCCGGGCCAGCCCTTCCTCGCTTTCGCTCTCGGCGCGCGCGACCAGCACGTCCTGCGTGTTCGAGGCGCGCAGCAGCCACCAGCCATCGGCATTGGTGACGCGAACACCATCGGTCCCGTCGACCTCGTCCGGACTGTCCGCCAGCCGTGCCTTGACCTCGTCGATCGCGGCAAACTTGCGCGATTCATCGACTTGGAAACGCATTTCGGGCGTGTTGACCATTGCGGGCATGGCATCGCGCAGCTGCGTGACCGACTGGCCCAGCCGCGCACTCGCCGCGATCAGACGGACGGCGGCATAGAGCGCGTCATCGTAACCGTAATAGGTGTCGGCGAAAAACACGTGGCCGCTCATCTCCCCTGCGAGCGGCGCGCCAGTTTCCTTCATTTTGGACTTAATCAGCGAATGGCCGGTCTTCCACATCACCGGCTTGCCGCCATGCGCTGCGATATGATCGAACAGCGCGCGACTGGCCTTTACATCCGCGATAATCGTGGCCCCGGCGCGCCGCTGCAGCAGATCCTGCGCATAGATCATCAGCAGCTGGTCGCCCCAGATGACACGGCCTTTGCCGTCGATCGCCCCGATCCGGTCGCCATCGCCGTCGAATGCGACACCGAAATCGAGGTTGTTGTCGGCGACCAGCGTCCGCAGATCGGCGAGATTCGCTTCCACCGTCGGATCGGGATGATGATTGGGAAACGTGCCATCGACATCTGCGTAAAGGACATGATGCTCCCCCGGGAGCCGAGCGACCAGCTTTTCGAGCGCGGGGCCGGACGATCCATTGCCCGCGTCCCAGCCGATCTTGAGGTTGGCCAGGGCGGCGGCATCGATACCGTCGATCCCTTCCAGCAGCCGCTCGACATAGGCATCGAGCAGCGGCCTGTCGGTCACTGTTCCGGTCCCGTCATCCCAGTCGCCGGCAGAGGCGATCTTGCCGAGCCGCTGGATGTCTTCCCCGAAAAACGGCCGGCTCTGAAACACCATCTTGAAGCCATTGTAGTTGGGGGGATTATGGCTGCCGGTTATCTGGATGCCGCCATCCACATCCTGCGCTGAGGCTTCTGCGTAATAGAGCATCGGCGTCGCGCCCATGCCGATCCGCACCACGTCGCACCCGCTCGCGGTCAGGCCCTCGACCAGCGCATGTTCGAGCATCGGAGAGCTCTGGCGACCGTCATAGCCGACCGCGACGCATGACCCGCCCGCCCGCTTCAACAGCGTGCCGAAGCTGCGCCCGATCGCGCGCGCGTCGTCCGCCTCCAGCGTTTCGCCGATGATTCCGCGAATGTCGTATTCGCGCAGGATGGTCGGGTCGAAGCTGTGACTCATGAGGGTTTCTCACTTTCCGGAAGGTGATCGATTAGGATATCGCGCGCGGCGTTGGCCTCGTGCACCTGCGCGCTCGTCCCCCCCTTGTCGGGATGGACCTGGCGAACCAGCCGCTTGTGCGCCTCGACGATCTGCGCATGGCTGGCCTGCGCGGAAACGCCCAGCACCTTGCGGGCGCGGAACACGGACTGCCCTCTTGTGGGCTTGGACTTGAGGAAATCCCACGGCCAACGTCCGAGCGCCCAGCGGCAGATCACGCTGAGCACTGCGGCGAGGACGAGGAACTTGATCATGCTGCTTTGAGCGCGCGGTTCGCGCCTTCGGGCATGGGCAGGCGAAGGTTGTGCACCAGTTCGCGCAGTTCCTGCCGCGCGACCAGATGGCTGGTGCCGAGATCGCCCAGATAACCCTTGTCGAGCAAGGTCAGGCCGGAGGGGAACAGCTCGCGGTAGATCACGCGTTCGGAAAGGCCGGAAGAGACGCGAAAGCCCACCCGCTTGCTCAGTTCGGACAATGCGCGCTCGATCCGGACCATGTTGCGCGCTTCGGTGTGGCCGGTACGATTGCGCACGACCACCCAGTCCATCTGCGGGCGATCCTGCTCGATCGCGGTCTTGCTGCGTGCGAGCCGCGCCTCCCAGATCGCTTCTGCATAGAAGCTCAGCCGGCGGACCTTGAAACTCTCCGCATCGACCTGCCCGATGAGGTCGAAATCGACGAAGCTGTCGTTCAATGGGGTGACCAGCGTGTCGGCTTCCTTCGCCACATGCCGCGCCAGCGGGTCGTCACGACCGGGTGTGTCAAACAGCAGGAAATCGGCACCGTCGGCCAGTTCGCGCGCGCGCTCTTCCAGCGCCGCCTCGTCGCCGTCCGAAAACACTTCGCAGCGTGCGGTCGGCAACGTGATCGACCGGCGTTTTGCGGTTTCGTCGCGGTTCTCGAAATAGCGGTGCATCGTGCGCTGCCGATGATCGAGGTCGATCGCGACCACCTTCGCACCCTGATAGGCAAGCGCCACCGCGACATGCACCGCAGTGGTCGATTTGCCCGTCCCTCCCTTTTCGTTAGCGAACACGATCCGGTGGGTGCGGCGGCCTGTCACGAGGTGGCGATCCTTTTTACGATTGCGAACGGACTGATTGCGAAAGCGGCCCGGTGGTCGCTAGGCGGTTAGCAATCATCTATCGGAGGGGCCTGACCCATGCAATCGATTCACCGGCTCGATCACCTGCGAAGCTGCGTCGCCCAATGGCGCGGTTCTGGCGAGTCGATCGCGCTCGTTCCCACGATGGGCGCGCTGCACGAAGGACACCTGACGCTGGTCCGCGCCGCGCGCGACAAGGCGGATCGGGTGGTGGTTTCGATCTTCGTCAATCCGACCCAATTCGGTCCGAACGAGGATCTCGATGCCTATCCGCGAACGCTGGAGGCGGATTCGCGCCTGCTGGAAGCCGAGGGCGTCGATGCGCTGTGGGCGCCCGACGCCGCGACCATGTATCCCGACGGTTTCGCAACGAGCATTGCGGTGGACGGTGTCAGCGAGGATTTCTGCGGCAGCAGCCGTCCCGGACATTTTGCAGGCGTAGCGACAGTGGTGTGCAAGCTGTTCAACCAGGTGAAGCCCGACCTTGCGCTGTTCGGCGAGAAGGATTGGCAGCAGCTGGCCGTGATCCGGACGATGGCACGCGATCTCGATCTCACACATCCGGCCGTCGGCGCGATACTGGGCGTGCCGACCGTGCGTGAGGCGGACGGGCTCGCACTGTCGAGCCGCAACCGGTATCTGGACGATCGGCAGCGCGCGCAGGCCGCCGCGCTGCCCGCAGCGATGCGCGACGCCATCGCCAGAATCGAAAGCGGGACGCCGGTCGATCGAGCGCTCGAGGCGCTGGAGACGGCCTTGCGCGAAGGTGGATTCTCGAAGGTCGATTATGCGGCGCTGGCCGATGCGGCATCGCTGCGACGGATCGATGCCGTCGACAATGCGCCCGCACGGCTGCTGGTCGCGGCGCATATTGGTGGCACGCGCCTGATCGACAACATGGCGGTCGGCGCAGCGTGAGGTTCTCGGGACCTCGGCTTATTGAGGTAGTGTGGAGCGGGTAAGGGGAATCGAACCCCTCTAGCCAGCTTGGAAGGCTGGAGCATTACCACTATGCTATACCCGCGCTCCGGGCACTGCCTTTGCCATCGCAGGGCGGCGTGCGTCAATCGCTTCCGCGATCCGAATTGAAACCGGCCCGCTAGCCTATTGCGCGGGCCTTTCGCTGTTGGAGGCGGCCGTCGGAGGGCCGCTGGGTGTGGGCGTCGCGGTCGGGCCGGGATCGGGAATCGTCGCGCCTTCGGGAACGAGGATCGTAACCTCGACCCGGCGGTTGGCAGACCGACCGCGCTCGTTCGGTTCGCCGTTAGGCAGCAGGTTTGGCTGGATCGGGTTCTGAGCACCGAAGGCGATCACCTTGATCTCGTCTTCCTCCAGCCCGCGCTCCATCAACCAGTCCGCGACGGCCTGCGCCCGCTCTTCGGAAATCCGCATGTTGACCGCGTCGCGTCCGGCGGCATCGCTATGGCCGCGCAGAATGACCCGCTCGACCTGCTTCCACTGGTCGGATTCCAGAAGGCCGCGCAGCTCGGCAAGCGCCGCATCGTCGATGTCCGATCCGCCCTCTGCAAAGGGAACCGTGACCCGTAAGGGTTCCAGCGGAATCGGGGCACGCTCGACATCCATCTCCGGGCGGATGATCGATGTCTGCTCCTGACTGTCAGGCGCTTCGGTTTCGGTCGGTGTCGGCTCGGGCGCGGGAGCGGGCTCCTCGTTGTCGCAAGCCATCACAAGCGCACTCAGCGCGATCAAAATTATCGGGCCACGCATGGCCACCTCTCCTTCGATTCCCATATCATGCGGGTTTTGGCTTCCCGGCGCCGGATCCGGCCTCCCGCTTGGCAGATTCGGCTTCGGCTCTCTTAAGATGTTGCGGGGAATAGGTGATGACGATGTCGCCTGCGCGCGGCTCGGGCTTCGCGGCATGGGTGAAGAACCGCATATTGCCGTTTTCGCGCAGCAGCAGGAGCATCTGGGCCTTGTCGCCCAGCTTCTCGCGCGCGTCGTCGATCGTGAATTCCTCGGTCAGCTTGGTGCGGCGGAAGGTCCAGCCTTCCTGCTGCCGCTGCTCGACCTCGGAGACGCCGAAACCGGAGGCGAACAGCGCGCGACCACGCAGCGAGTCCGGCAGGGCTCTGCGATCGTGGTCCGACGCTTCGCCGAGCTGATACACGCTGTCACGCCCGATTTCGTGCGCGAATTCGTTGCAGACGAGCGCATTATAGGCCTCGTTCTCGGTCGCAGCGACCAGCACCTGATAGGGGTTGAGATCGAGATTGTGCTCGGTGGCTTCGTTCAGAATCTCGCCATGATAGAACGGCAGGCCCTCGCGCCGGGCGGCCGCAAGGCGCTGCCAGCTCGAATCGACGATCATGACGGGCGTCTTGAGCGCATGCATCTGCTTGGCGAGGGCGATGGTCCACGCCGTGCTGCCCGCAATCAGCAGACCGGGGCGGCTGGTCCCGCGGACCTTGAGGAGCTTGGCCACCAGATTGACCGTGAAGCCGTGCGCCACGATTGTCGAAACAACGACCGCGAAGCTCAAGCCGATCAGCACGTTGCCGTCGCCGTATCCCAGCTCGTTCAGACGCAGGGCGAACAGACCGGAGATCGCGACCAGGACGATCCCGCGCGGTGCAATCCAGGCGAGAAACAGGCGCTCGTTCCACGGGATCGGGCTGCCGAGCAGGCTGATGAGGACGGTAGCGGGCCGCACGAAGAACAGCAGCACCACGAGGAAGGCGCCGAACCGCCAGTTGAGATATTGCAGGTCGTCCCAGCTGAGCGAGGCGGACAGGAGGATGAAGATGCCCGATACGAGCAGGACCGCGATGTTCTCCTTGAACGGATGGATGCTCCGCAGCGAGGAGACGTCCATGTTCGCGAGCGCGACACCCATCACGGTCACGGCGACCAGTCCGGCTTCGTGCTCGATCATGTTGCACAGCACGAACACCGCGATGACCATCGAGAACAGCACCGGCACCTTGAGGTATTCAGGCACCGCACCGCGCGGGAAGAGGTAGGAAATGAGCCACGCCGCCGCGTAGCCGATGAGGCCCGAGATAACTGCGGCGAAGATCAGCGGCGGAACGACCTCGAACAGTGACGCGCCCGGTTGTTCGGCCACCTTGCGGAAGTATTCGTAGGCGATCACTGCAGCGAGCGCGCCGGTCGGGTCATTGACGATCGCTTCCCACTTGAGGATCGAGGCGGGTCGCGTCTGCACCGATGATTGCCGCAGGAGTGGCAGGACCACCGTCGGTCCGGTCACCACCAGGATCCCGCCAAACAGGATCGCGACCGGCCAGACAATGCCGGCGACGTAGTAGCCAGAGATCGCGCCCAGCGCCCAGCCCACGATCACCCCGATCGTCGCGAGGCGCCAGACCGCACTGCCCGAATGGCGCAATTCGCGGAAATCCAGGCTCAGGCCGCCTTCGAAGAGGATCAGCGCCACGCCGATACCGATCATCGGTTCCAGCAGCGATCCGAAGGTCTCCTCCGGATCGAACAGCCCCAGCACGGGGCCTGCAAGGAACCCGGCGGCGAGCATCAATACGATCGCCGGCCACCCGGTCCGCCACGCAATCCACTGCGCGCCGATACCCAGCGCGCCGATCGCGGCGATCACGAGTGCTGACGATTCCATGGTGCTTTCAGCCCCCCTTCGACCTGCCTTCAACGGCAGGTTGAGCGATTGTGTTCCGGTTCTCCCCGGGTGCCAAGGACTTTTGCCCCCGACTTTTCGCTCAAGCCCCTTCGGTCAGTCGCCTTCGAAGGAAACCAGCGTCTTCACATCGATGCCCGACCCGCGCAGTCGATCCGCGCCACCCAGATCGGGCAGGTCGATCACGAAGGCGGCTGTCGAAACTTCGCAACTGCATTGCTGAACGAGCTTTGCGGCGGCCAGCGCGGTGCCGCCGGTGGCGATCAGATCGTCGACCAGCGCGACCCGCATCCCGTCCCGGAGGCCGCTCGGATCCAGCTCCAGCCGGTCGGTTCCGTATTCGAGATCGTACTCGACCCCTACGGTTTCGACCGGCAATTTGCCCGGCTTGCGGATAGGAACGAAGCCCAGCCCCGCGCGAATCGCGACCGCCGCGCCGAAAATGAAACCCCGCGCCTCCATCCCCGCAACCGCGTCTGCGCCAGAGGCGCGCACGTGATCGGCGAGCAGGGAGACACTGGTGCTCAGCGCCGCCGGGTCTGCCAGCAGTGTGGTTATGTCGCGGAACTGGATGCCGGGCTTGGGGAAATCCGGCACGGTCCGAATGCTGGCGCGCAACTGCTCCATATCGAGCAGTGCGCCAGCATTCGCGGGTTCTCCGATTGCGATCGGATCAGGCCTTCTTCGGCTTCACGCTCGACCAGATCTGGCGCTTGGCGAAATAGGCCAGCACGGTCGCGAACAGCAGGAAGATCATCACCGCCCAGCCGGTCTTCTTGCGCTCGACCAGCTTGGGTTCCGCCGTCCAGGTCAGGAAGGCGGCGACGTCTTTCGACATCTGCGACACGGTGGCTTCGGTGCCATCATCGAAGGTCACCTGCCCATCGACACCGAGCGGGGGCGCCATCGCAAGGTTGAGGTTCGCGAAGTACGGATTGAAATAGAGGCCGAGCGGAGTTTCGAACTCGGGGAACTCTTCCATCAGACGCTTGCCATCATGCTCGTAGGTGGCGGGATCGGCGTAACCCGTCAGCAGCGAATAGACGTAGTCGCTGCCGTTGTGACGCGCCTTGGTCATCAGCGAAAGATCGGGCGGAATCGCGTTATTGTTCGCAGCCGCGGCGGCCACCGCGTTGGGGTAGGGCGAGGGGAAATAGTCGGTCGGCTCGCCCGGACGCATGATTGCCTCGCCGGTATTCGGGTCGATCCCGGGCACCTGCTTGGTTGCAGCGTAGGCCTTGATCTGGCCTTCGCTCAGGCCGAGATCCTGAAGATCGCGGAAGGCGACAAATTTGAGGCTGTGGCAGGCCGAGCAAACCTCGTCATAGACCTTCAGGCCGCGCTGCAGCTGGACCCGGTCCCACGTGCCCAACGGGCCGTCGAACTGGAAGCCGCCCTCGGGCGCATGGGGATGGGCGTGGAACTCGTGTTCGGCCGAGTGGATCGGCTCTTCATTGAAGAAGGTGATCGCGCCGCTAACGAACGAGATCAGAGCGACGCCTGCGAAGACGAGTCCGGCCAAGGCTGCAAGAATGCGGATCATCGGGTGTCCTTAACTTTTATCCGTCGTCTCAGGTGGCGGGCTGGGTGTTTTCGCCCAGCACGGCCTGCTTGTCCGATTTGAGTACCGCCTCGGTAATCGAGAACGGCAACGGCTTGGGCTTCTCGATCGAGGAGACCACCGGCAGGATCACGAGGAAGTGCAGGAAGTAGTATGCCGTCGCGAGCTGACTGAACATCACGTAGGGCTCTTCGGCAGGGGCCCCACCGAGATAGAACAGGATCGCGAGATCGGCCATGAAGATCCAGAAGAAGATGCGGAACAGCGGGCGATAGTGGCCACTGCGCACCTTCGAACGATCGAGCCAGGGCAGCAGGAACCACAGCAGGATCGAGCTGAACATCGCGAGCACGCCCCACAGCTTCGCTTCGAGGACGAAGTCGAAGGTGAACGCACGCAGGATCGCGTAGAACGGGTAGAAATACCATTCGGGCACGATGTGTGCGGGCGTCGAAAGCGGGTTGGCTTCGATGTAGTTGTCAGGGTGGCCCAGCATGTTCGGCATGAAGAACACGAAGGCACAGTACAGCAGCAGGAAAATGCCCAGTCCGAAGCCGTCCTTCGCCGTGTAATACGGGTGGAACGGCACGGTGTCGCTCTCGCTCTTCACTTCGACGCCGGTCGGGTTGGAAGACCCGGGGATATGCAGCGCCCAGATGTGCAGGATCACGACACCCGCGATCACGAAGGGCAGCAGGAAGTGCAAGCTGAAGAAGCGGTTGAGCGCGGCATTGTCAGGCGCGAAGCCGCCCAGGAGCCAGACCTGGATCGGCTCGCCGACCAGCGGAATGGCGGAAAACAGCCCGGTGATAACCTTGGCACCCCAGAAGCTCATCTGACCCCAGGGCAGCACGTAACCCATGAAGGCAGTCGCCATGGCGAGCAGGAAGATCACCACGCCCAGCAGCCAGATCATCTCGCGCGGGGCCTTGTAGGATGAATAGAAGAAACCGCGGAAGATGTGCATGTACAGCACGAGGAAGAAAAAGCTGGCGCCGTTGGCGTGCATGTAGCGCATCATCCAGCCCCAGTTCACGTCGCGCATGATGTGCTCGACCGTGCCGAAAGCGACCTGCGCGTTGGCGGCATAATGCATCGCCAGCACGACGCCGGTGACGATCTGCAGCACGAGGCAGAACCCCGCGAGCACGCCGAAATTCCACATGTAATTGAGGTTGCGCGGCACGGGGTAGCCCGCACCCACAGCGTTGTAGACGAAGCGCGGCAGGGGCAGCTTCTCGTCGACCCACTTGGTGAACCCGCTCGCCGGGGTATATTCCTTGGCCCAGGGAAAACTCATGTTACGTCTTTCTCTGCCTTAACCCACAACGATCGTGGTGTCGGACGTGAACTCGTAGTCCGGAACCACGAGGTTCTTGGGCGCAGGGCCCTTGCGAATGCGAGCCGCGGTGTCGAACTGCGACCCGTGGCAGGGGCAGAAATAACCCCCGAACTCGCCCTTGTTCTCGCCCTCTGCGGCGCCAAGCGGCACGCAGCCCAGATGGGTGCAGACGCCCATGGTCACCAGCATATCGACATGACCGGACTTGGTCCGCTCTTCCAGTGTCTGCGGATCGCGCAGCGAGCCGAGCGGCACGGCATTCGCTTCTTCGATTTCCTGCGGCGTGAGGCGACGCACGAACAGCGGCTGCTTGCGGAAGACCGCCTTGATCGCCTGCCCCGGCTGGATCGCCGACACATCGACCTCGGTCGTGCTTTCGGCCAGCACGTCCGCCGATGGCGCCATCTGGCTCACCAGCGGAAAGATCACTGCTGCGCCGCCGACACCGGCCGCGCTCAGCGCTGCGATGTTGATGAAGTCGCGGCGGCGAACGCCATCGCTGGTGTCGCCTGCTTCGTGGGGTTCCGCGGTCGCGGCACCGGTTGCCTCTGCCATCGTTCCTGCCTTGTCGCGGGGCATCGGATCTTGCGAATCCACCCCGTATTGCATCGTTAGGGAAAGCGGGCGGTTGGCCTTGCCCGGAAGCGCCAGGGAGGTGGCCCCCTTCCCATGTGCGGGCGCTGTTAGCGTGTAAGCCCCATGCTGCCAATGGCCTTTTGCGCAACATAGGTGCGTGGCCATGCAAGAGGATACGTCTTTTGGGGAATAACGCTACCGCAAGCCGATGAAAGCGCCCTGCCTGCCATAGGTCGCTTCGCCCCGGTGGGTCGCCCGGCGGAAGGAATAGAAGCGGGCGGGATCAGCATAGGTGTCGAGCGCGAGGTCTTCTATCGCGGTGACGCCCGCTGCGCTGAGCCGATGCGCCACGAAGGCGGGCAGGTCGAACTGGAAATGTCCGGGCGCGCCATCGGCGAAGAAACGATGGTTCTCGCTTTCGTCGGCCAAGAAATTGTCGCGAAAGCCCTCAGCCACCTCGTAGCTCTCCTGCGCGATCGCGGGCCCGATGGCGGCAGCGATGTTCCCGCGCGTCGCGCCATGGGCGATCATCGCCTCGATCGTATTGGTCAGCACGCCCTCCTTCGCGCCGCGCCAGCCTGCATGCGCAGCAGCGACCACGCCCGCCTGCCGGTCGGCCAGCAGCACGGGCGCACAGTCGGCGGTGACCACGCCGACGAGCAGGCCGGGCGTCCCGGTGACCAGCGCATCGACATGCGGACGCTCATCGCCCTCGACAGCCTCGGCGACGACAGCCACGTCGGGCGAGTGGACCTGGTAGGGCGTGGCAAGGTCTGCCCCCGGCAGCACGGCGGCAATGACGCGCGCGCGGTTCTCGGCGACTGCCGCAGGATCGTCGCCCGCCCCGAAGCCGACCTGCAGCCCGGCGACCGCGCCGATGGATACGCCGCCTTCGCGGCCGAAGAAGCCGTGCGGAACGCCATCGAGCGCAGCGGCCCTGAAGGGTTGAGGCCCGCCCGATCCCGGATCAGCCAAGGCTCGCGCTCACCTGTTCGGAGACGTCGCGCGAAAGCTCGCCCGCCTCGGCGATTCGCTCCAGCTCGGCGCGCATCAGCGCCGCCCGGCCCGGCTCGACCCGGCGATATCGCCCGAGCGAGGGCACGAACCGCGCCGCCAGCTGCGGGTTCTTAAGGTTCAGTTCGAGGATCAGGTCCGCAATCATCCGATAGCCCGCTCCGCTTGCATCGTGGAACGCGAGCGGGTTGCCCGCCATCACCGCATAGAGCGCGCGCACCCGGTTGGGGTTGCTCATGGTGAAAGAAGGATGCTGCGCCAGTTGCTCGATCTCGCCCAGCACGTCCTCGCGCAGAGCCGTGGCCTGTAGGGTGAACCACTTGTCGATCACCAGCGCGTTGTCGGCAAAGCGGGTGTAGAAATCGGCCAGCGCCTCTTCGCGCTCGGGACCGTCGAGCCCGGCCAGCACCGCCAGCGCGCCCTGGCGCTCGGTCATCCCCTGCGCCTCGCGATACTGAGCCAACGCGCGCGGCGCGCCTTTTGCGGGGTCTGCCGCTGCAACATACCCGAGCGCAAGGCTGCGCATCCGCCGCGCCTGCTTACCCACCGGCCCTGCCTCGCGTGCGGGCGCTTCGAGTGTGTCGTGCAACGAGGCGAAGCGATCCGCGAACCGCTCGCCCAGCCATGTCTTGAGGCCTTCGCGCCGGACGACCATCGCGCCCGGATCATAGACCTCCGAACGCTCTGCCAGATAGGCGAAGGGCGGCAGGCTGAGCAGTTCGGCGCGCATTTCGTGATCGAGCGCATCATCCGCGAGAATCGCTTCGGCCGCAGTGCCGATCGCCTCGCGCGCATCCTCGTTCTCATCGCCGAGGAGGTAGGCGAGCAGCAATTCCTGCATCGCTTCGTGGCGGGCGAAGCTGTCGTCGTCGTTGCCCGCCAGGAAGACCAGATCGTCGCGCGAAATTTCGCGTTCGATCACGACCGGGGCCGTGAAGCCGCGATTGATCGAGAGGATCGGTGCAGAGGTGTGCCCATCGAAGGTGAAGCTTTGTTCGGCTTTGTCCAGCACGATAAGCGTTTCGCCCGAATGCGCGCCGCTTTCGCGATCGAACAGCGCGACCTTGAGCGGGATCGGGACCGGCTGCTTGTCGGGCTGGCCGGGGGTGGCAGGCACGCTCTGGCGCAAGGTCAGCGTGATCGCATCGCCCGCGTAAGCCTGCTCGACTGTCACCTTCGGTGTGCCAGCCTGTTCGTACCACCGCCGAAACTGTGCAAGGTCGAGGCCGGCGCCATCCTCCATCGAGCGCACGAAATCCTCACAGGTCGCGGCTTCGCCATCATGGCGTTCGAAATAGAGGTCGCTGGCTTTGCGGAAGGCCGCTTCGCCCGCCAGCTCACGCATCATGCGGATCACCTCGGCGCCCTTGTTATAGACCGTCGCGGTGTAGAAGTTGCTGATTTCCTTGTAGCTATCCGGGCGAATCGGATGGGCGAAGGGCCCGCTGTCCTCGGGAAACTGCACCGCGCGCAGCACCCGCACATCGCCGATCCGCTTGATCGCAGCCCCATGCAGATCCTGGCTGAACAGCTGGTCGCGCAGCACGGTGAAGCCTTCCTTCAGGCTCAGCTGGAACCAGTCGCGGCAGGTCACGCGGTTGCCCGACCAGTTGTGGAAATACTCGTGCCCGATCACACCCTCGACCGCGTCGAAATCGTCGTCGGTCGCGGTTTCCTCATCCGCCAGCACGTATTTCGTGTTGAAGATGTTGAGGCCCTTGTTCTCCATGGCGCCCATGTTGAAATCGCCCACGGCGACGATGTTGAACCGGTCGAGGTCGTATTCGCGCCCGAAGGTTTCCTCGTCCCATTTCATCGACCGCTTGAGCGATTCCATCGCGTGGCTTGTCCGCGGCAGGTCTTCGGATCGGACCCAGACGCCCAGCTCGACCTCGCGGCCTCCACAAGTGGTGAACCGGTCGGTCCGCGCCACCAGGTCGCCCGCGACCAGCGCGAAGAGGTAGCTCGGCTTGGGCCACGGGTCGTGCCACTCGGCAAAGTGGCGGCCATCCTCGAGCGTGCCCTGCTCGACCGGATTGCCGTTCGACAGCAGCACCGGGAACGCCCCGGCGTCGGCCTCCATCCGCACGGTATAGACCGAGAGGACATCGGGGCGGTCGGGGAAGAAGGTAATGCGGCGAAAACCCTCCGCCTCGCATTGCGTGCACAGCATGCCATTGCTGGCGTAGAGGCCCATCAACTGCGTGTTGGCCGAGGGCGCGATGCGGGTCGCGACGTTCAGCACATGCTCGCCCGGCGAAAGCGGGACGATCAGTGCCTCGCCCTCGCGCCGCCAGTCGGTGCGTTGCTCGCCGTCTACCGCCACGCTTTCGAGAACCAGCCCGTCCCCATCGAGGCGAATTTCGGGCGCCGCCTCCGCGTCCGGGTTCGGCGTAACCTTCAGGGTCGCCTCGACCCGGGTCGTCTCCAGCCCGAGATCGAAATCCAGCCGGATTTCGGGCACACGCCATGCGAACGGCTCGTAATCCTTGCGCCGGATGATCGCAGGCTCATGCGGCTCGCGCGCGGCATCGGGCAGGATCGGTGCGCCGGAGGGGCCGTTGGCGGCGGTCTGCGGATTGCTGGGCTGGTCCATCGCTGTCTCATTCCTTCAGGCGGGCATTTGTGGCACCGCGATCTGCGATGCCAAAATTATTCATCTTCGGGCTCGGCTATACGGCCAAGCGGATCGCGCAAGAGGTGCAGGCGCTTGGGTGGGAAGTGGTCGCGACCGGCAGCGACGGCAACCTCTCTTTCGCCGATGCGCAAGCCGTGCACGCCGCGCTTGGCTCCTCCACCCACGTGCTTTCCAGCGTTCCGCCCGATCGCGAGAGCGGCCTCGACCCGGTGCTGAGCACCTTTGGCGGCGATTTCGGGCGGGCCTGGTATGGCTACCTGTCCTCGACCGGGGTCTATGGCGATCAGCAGGGCGCATGGGTCGATGAGAGCTCGCCCACCGGCAGCGGACGGCGGACCGCACGCGCCGATGCAGATGCGCAATGGCTGAAACTGGGTGCGCGGGTCTTCCGCCTGCCCGGCATCTACGGGCCGGGGCGCAGCATTTTCGAGCGGATCGAAGAGGGCAAGGCGCACCAGATCGACATGCCGGGGCAAGTTTTTAGCCGCGTGCATGTCGAGGATATTGCCAGCGGTGTAATCGCCGCGCTTACCGGGGATGCCCCGCAAGGCGCGTACAACCTCGGCGACGATCTGCCCGCGAGCCAGAACGCGGTGGTTGAGGAAGCATGCCGCCTGCTCGGCGTCGAACCACCGCCGCTGCTTTCGCTGGAGGAGGCGAACCTGTCGCCCATGGCGCGCGGCTTTTATGCGGAGAACCGGCGGGTCGCGAATCTCAAGGCGAAACGCGTGCTCGGCTGGCAGCCGAAATATCCGACGTATCGCGAAGGATTACGCGACTTGCTGTAACTGGCGGTACCGGAATCAATGCCGCAACGATGCCGACTGCTGCACCTGCACCGCCTTTTGCCGCCGCGCGGTCAGCGCAAGCACCATGCCGACCACCGCCAGCACCATCCCGCCGCCCGTCAGCCAGGTCCAGCGATAGTCTTCGAACAAGGTCGACAGCAGCATCGCGACCGAGATCGTCAGAATTGAATTATAGGCCGTCCGGCCCGCGCCGATTTCGCGCACGAGATTGTAGTGCAGCGGGAAGGTGACGACCGATCCGATCAGCGCGAGGTAGACGATCCCCGCCCAGTAGGAGGGCGCGCTCGGCACCGGCGGCGGTCCGGCGGTCAGCCATGCGAAGCCAAGATCGGCCAGGGTCCCGTAGAGCATCGCCCAGGCGAGCAGGCTGACCATCGGCACCGCTCGCCCGGTCGGGTTGGCCTGCACCACATTGGCAATCGAGGCGGCGAGAATGCCGAGCATCGCGAGCACGATCCCCAGCACCACGTTCCCGCCGATCACCCCGGCCTCCGGATTGGCGCGCCATTCGTGGATCAGCAGGAAGGACACGCCGATAATGGCGATGGCGCTGCCGAGAACGAACCCGCCCTTCACCTTCTCCCCCAGAAAGACCCGTGCGAACAACGCGTTGGGCACCATCAGAAGCCCGAACATCATCGCGACGATGCCCGAGGTGACGTAGAGCTCCGCGTGATAGACGAACAGGAAATTGCCACTGAACTGGAAGATCCCCACCACCGCTGCCAGCAGGTGCTCGGGCCGGGTCAGGCGCAGGCGTCGCTTCATCAGCGCGGCCACCAGGAACAGCGCCGGGGTCGCGAGCGCAAAGCGGTAAAACACCGACCACGCCGCAGGCACGTCGGCGATCTGGCCGGTTATGACCAGCCAGGTAGAGCCCCAGATCGTCCCGGTGATGATAAAGGGCAGGATGACGCGGGGCCGCAGCATGCCGCTTTGCGGACTGCTCATAGGTCGGCAATGGCCTGGCCCAGCGCGCGCGCCTCGCCCAGATCGCTATCCCACGAGGCGACGAAGCGCGCCGCATCCGCGCCCCAGTCGTAGAACTGGTAGCCGATCCCGCGCAGAACCTCGCGTTCGTCGGGATTCAGCCGGATGAACACCTCATTGGCCTCGACCGGGTGCATCAGCCGCTGTTTCGCCTGTTCGGTAATGGCCTGCGCGGCAGCATTGGCCGCGCGCGCGTTGTCGAGCCACAGGTCGCCTTCGACCATCGCCAGCAACTGCGCGGCGAGGAAACGGCCTTTCGATTGCAGGTGCCCGGACCGCTTCCGACGGTACCGCACGACATCTGCAAGAGCGGGATCGAAAAACACTATTCCCTCGGCCGTCATCCCGCCATTTTTGACGCACCCGAAGCTGAGTGCGTCGACATCGCCGGCGGCCTGCGCCGCCGAAAGACCGAGGAAGGCGGCGGCATTGGCGAAGCGCGCGCCGTCCATGTGCAGGCCGAGGCCTCGCGAACGTGCCAGATCGGCAATCGCCGCGATTTCGTCCGGCCGGTAGGCGCGGCCATATTCGCTCGCCTGCGTGATCGAGATCGCGTGGGGCTGCACCTGATGCACATCGTCGCGAATCGGATCGATCACCGCCGAAATGGCTTGCGGAGCGAGCTTCGCGCCCTCCCCATCGGCCAGCATCAGCTTTGCGCCGTGAAGATAGAAGCCCGGCGCCCCGCCCTCGTCCATCTCGATATGCGCTTCGCGGTGGCACACCACGCCGCCGTGCGGCGGCACCATGGCGCTGAGCGCAAGACAATTCGCCGCAGTTCCGGTCGCAACCCAGAGCACCGCCACCTCGCGCCCGAAGAGCCCGCTGAACGCCTCGTCCAGACGCTGCGACAGGGCATCGCCGTCATAGGGCGCATCGCCAGCATCGGCGGCACGCATCGCCTCCCACACATTCGGATGGACACGCGCGGCATTGTCGGAAAGAAATCGCATCGGAACGCCCCTACGCAGCCCGCCGTTCGATGCAAGAGCGGCTAAAGGCCTCCAGAGCCCCTGCATGAAAGGATCGACGCATTATGACGACCATTACTCACCACGTAATCGGCCAGGGCGGTAAGTATGTCGCTCATCTGGAAGGCGAGACGGCGCAAGGCACGCTCGAGTGGGAGCCGGGCGCCGAGCAGGACGGCAAGGAAGTGCGCGTCGCCACGCATACCATCGTGCCCAAGGAGATCGGCGGTCGCGGTGTCGCGGCGGAACTGGTCGCCCGGCTGGTCGGTGACGCACGCGACCACGACTTCAAGATCGATCCGCGCTGTTCCTATGTCGAGAAGAAGTTCGACGAGAACCCGGACTGGAGCGATCTGCGCGCTTAAGCAGCTCCTAGCGCACCAGCCGCGAGAAATCGGTTTCGATCATGCTGGCGAGGAGCGCCTGACGTACCCGCTCCGCCTCGGCGCGGGGAATGCCGGGCAGCGAGTAGCTGCCACCCGCAAGTCCGAGATTGAGCGTGACGTACCCGAACAGGCGACCCAATGGCCCGCGCGCGATCTCGACCGATTGCAGCTTCACCCGGCTTGCGATCGCAAAACCGGGCGCCAGCCAGCCGCGCCGCTTGTACAGATGGCTGCCGGATAGTGCATGTCGCTCCACCCGCCACAGGAAAAGCTGGCGGACGGCGGCGAAAGCAGACAGCGCGGCAAAGCCCATCGCGACCAGCCACAGCCAGTCGTAACGCGAATCGGCGAGATAAAGCGTCACACCCACCACGATCCCGGCGAGGATCGCATAGCCGGCCGCGCCGAAGATCGCCGATAGCACGCGATAGCTGGCGGTCGTCCGGTGCCAGTCGAGCCCGCGCGGCGGCAGCGGGAAACCCGCGACCTTCAGGATCGGGGTCAGTTCGTGCGCCTTGGCGAAAGGGGCGACCACGTGGCTCGCATTGCCCGCATCCTGCGCAAGGCTGACCAGTTGCAGGCTCTTCCAACCGAATCGGTGGCGGATCGCACCCGTACTGATCCGAACGGCCTGCACCCGGTGGACCGGCATCACCACATCGGTCCGCGTGAACATACCGCGCCGCCGCCGGAAGCCCTTCGGATTGCGCTCCAGCCGGAAATCCCATTCGCGGGTGAAGGTGCGCACCAGGCCCGAAACAAAACCGATCACGAGCAGGGTCAGGATCGCGGCCGCAGCCCCCAGCGCCTGGCTGATCGGGCCAAGCTCCGCGATTCGCTCGCCCGGCCCCGCCACCAGACCCTGCCACATGTCGAAGTCCCAGATGTCGAACGGCAGCAGGAAATCGAGCTGCTGCGCAGCCGCGCCGAGAAAGGCGACCAGCGCGAGCGAGAATTCGAACAGGCCGAAAACGAACAGGCGGCGCGGGCCCATCGCGAACAGCACCGGCGCGTCCTCGGCCTCGCTCGCCTCCTGCGATGCCGCAGGTGCCTTCACGACCCCGTCCGCCTCGTCGCGCAATTCGCGCACCAGCTCGCGCAGCGCAGCCCCTTCCTCGTTGGTCAGATAGGCGAGCTTGATCTCGTCCGCCCCGCCTGCACCCGTTTCCACCCTGACCATGGTCAGGCCGAACAGGCGCGGGATGAAGCTCTGCTCCAGACTGACATCCTGAATGCGATCATAGGGGACGGAGCGTGCGGCACGCGAGAGCACGCCGCTTTCCAGCCGGATGTCGCTCTCGCCGAGGCGGTAGGTCTGGCGACGCCAGGCGATGAAGGTGAACACGCTGCTCAAAATGATGAACAGCGCGGCGAGCCCGAGCAGCACGGGAATGGCGAAAGGCCCGTTGTCGCGCATGGCGAAGGCGAGCGCGAAAATCGGCAGCACCATGTTGGGCAGCGTCTGCAGGGCCTGCACGATGAAAGTGCGCGGATCGGTCCGCTTGGGCAGGCCGTCCGCTGCTTCGGCCTCGGATTGCGTGCCGGGCCGGACATCGGCCTGCTCCGGACGGAGCGGAGCGTTGGCGGGATTCTCGGTCACACCGATTCGCGCTTGATGTGCGCGCGGATCGTCTCGCGCATTTCCAGCGCGTCTTCGTGCGCGAGGCCCGGCAGGGAGACGACATCGCCATGCGAACCGGCGGTGTAGAGCTGCAGCGTGGCGAGGCCATAATACCGCTCGATCGGCCCACGACCTACGTCGATGTGCTGGACCCGGCCGAAAGGCACGATGGTATCCGAATGGAACATGATGCCCTTGACCACGCGCAACCGGTCGTCGCTCATCGCGTGGCCGCGCGCGGCGTAGCGGCGGTGCGGCAGGAACACGACCAGCGCCAGCAGGATCAGGGCCACGGGCCCGGCGATGATGAAATTGGGGAATGGAGTCGCATATTCCGCAACGAGTGCGCCGATCAGCAGCGGGATGGCGAACAACAGCGCCGACACGCGCATGGCCTTGGTGTGGTTGGGATGTCCTTGCCTCAGCGGCTGGTCATCGGCTTCGCTGCTCGGATTATCGCCCCAGTCCCCGCCGGTCTCGTTTGCGCCCTCGTCCATGATTGCTGTGAATGGCCAAGCGTGCGCAGGGCCGCAAGCCTTTTTGGGCACAGCCTGGTCGGGCATCGACAAAGGACGGGAGTGGTGGTGCTGCTGGGGAGGATTGAACTCCCGGCCTCACCCTTACCAAGGGTGCGCTCTACCACTGAGCTACAGCAGCATGGGGATTCGCGTCGGGCCCCAAACAAACGGACGCCCGCCACAGGCCGCGCGCTATTGTCGTGTGGCGCGCCCAAGTCAAGCAAAGCTTGCGTCCGGCCCGCACAGATAGCATTCCGGTTCGCGATGAGCGAGCCGACACATACGAGGGAAGAACGCCTGGCGCAGCAGCTGCGCACCAATCTGCGGCGGCGCAAGATGCAGGCGGGCAAGCCGCGCCCGCGCGCCGACGACGCTTTGGAGCGCGACCTTTCCAAAGACGACGACGAGCGCTAACGGCTCGCCACCTATCCGCAAGGGAGCTTGAACTTTGGCCACGCTGATCCTCGTCCGTCACGGGCAGTCGGAATGGAACCTCGCAAACCGCTTTACCGGGTGGTGGGATGTCGACCTGACCGACAAGGGCGTCGACGAAGCGCGCGCGGCGGGTCGCCTGCTGAAGGACAAGGGCGTGCTGCCCGATTGCGCCTTCACCTCGCTCCAGACCCGCGCGATCCGCACGCTCGACCTCGCGCTCGAGGAATGCGGTCGCCTGTGGGTGCCGGTAACCAAGGACTGGCACCTGAACGAGCGGCACTATGGCGGGCTGACCGGGCTGAACAAGCAGGAAACCCGCGACAGGCACGGCGACGAGCAGGTCCATATCTGGCGCCGCAGCTTCGATACGCCGCCCCCGCCGATGGAGCCGGGCAGCGAGTACGATCCGGGCGCGGACCCGCGTTACGAGGGCATCGACGTGCCCTATACCGAGAGCCTGAAGCTGACGATCGAGCGCGTACTGCCTTATTGGGAAGAGCATATCCTGCCGCTGCTGACCGGCGACCGGACGATCATTATCTCCGCCCACGGCAACAGCCTGCGCGCGCTGGTGAAGCACCTTTCGGGCATTTCGGACGACGAGATCACCGGGCTCGAGATCCCGACCGGTCGCCCGATCATCTACCCGTTCGAAAATGGCGCGGTGACGGCCGAACGCCGCTATCTGGACGAAACCTGATGACGCGCGGTCCTCTCGTTGCAATCGTCATGGGCAGTCAGTCGGACTGGTCGACGATGAAGTGCGCGGCCGATGTGCTCGAAGAACTCGGCGTCGCGCACGAATCGCGCATCGTTTCCGCCCACCGCACTCCCGACCGGATGTACGATTTTGCCAAGAGCGCTGCAGATGATGGCTTCAAGGTCGTGATCGCGGGCGCAGGCGGCGCGGCGCATTTGCCAGGCATGATCGCATCGATGACCCCCCTTCCCGTGCTCGGCGTGCCGGTGCAGTCGAAAGCGCTGTCGGGCATGGATAGCCTTCTCTCGATTGCGCAGATGCCCGCAGGGGTCCCGGTCGGCACGCTTGCCATCGGCGAAGCAGGAGCGACCAATGCCGCGCTGTTCGCGGCCTCGATCCTCGGCGCGCACGATCCGGCGGTAATGGACCGGCTGGTCGCATGGCGCGCCGCCCGCAGCGCCTCGGTGGCAGAGAAGCCCAGCGACGCATGATCGAGCCGGGTGGCACTATAGGCATTCTCGGCGGCGGCCAGCTTGGCCGGATGCTCGCGATTTCCGCCGCCCAGATGGGTTACCATGTCATTGCCTATGCGCCCGAAGAGGGTGCGGTGATCGCGCAGGTGTGCAACGAATATGTTAGCGCCGACTGGCACGATGCGGACGCGCTCGAGGCCTTTGCCGAGCAGTGCGACGTGGTCACGCTCGAATTCGAGAATGTGCCTGCCGCTCCGCTGGAGGCCATCGCGGACAAGCTTGCCCCGCACCCGCGCGCGCTTGCGATCGCGCAGGACCGGCTGGCGGAAAAGCGGTTCGTCGAAGATCTCGGTGGAACGCCCGCGCCTTTCCACGCGGTCGATTCGCGCGAAGACCTGCTCGCCGGTATCGACGCGCTCGGCACGCCCGCGATCCTCAAGACGCGGCGGGATGGATACGACGGCAAGGGCCAGTGGCGGATCGCCTCGCGCGAAGAGGCCGAGGCACTCGACCTTCCCGACGCGCCGTGCATCCTCGAAGGTTTCGTGCAGTTCGAATGCGAGTTCTCGGTCATCCTCGCACGGCGTGCGGATGGTGCGGTCGCTTTCTGGGAAAGCTCGCAGAACGGGCACGAGGACGGCATCCTCGCTCGCTCCACCCTGCCGGGTGCCGCGATCATCGGCGATCAGGTGGACGAGGCACGCAAGCTGGCGCAGGCCGTCGCCGATAGGCTTGATTATGTCGGGGTCCTGACGCTCGAATTCTTCGCCAGCGAGGATGGGCCGATCTTCAACGAGATGGCCCCGCGCACGCACAATTCGGGCCACTGGACGATCGAGGGCGCGGCCACCAGCCAGTTCGAGAATCAGGTCCGTGCGATCTGCGGGCTGCCGCTGGGCGATACCCGCCGCGTCGCGCCGCGCGTGGTGATGGAGAACATAATCGGCCCCGCCGCCGCGACCGCGCACGAAGCGCTGGCCGATCCGGCCGCACATCTGCACCTTTATGGCAAGACGCAAGCGCCAGAAGGGCGCAAGATGGGCCACATCACGCGGCTGGAATGGCCCGATGGAGAAGGCAGCGAATGATTCAGGATCGCCTCTTCCTCGTCTATGCGCGCGCCGCCAATGGCGCGATCGGCAAGGATGGCGGCCTGCCGTGGCACATCCCGGCGGACCTCAGGCATTTCAAGTCGCTCACGACAGGAAAGCCCATGATCATGGGCCGCAAGACTTTCGAGAGTTTTCCCTCTCCCCTGCCCGATCGCCGCCATATCGTACTTACCCGCGACAGTGAGTGGCAGGCCGATGGTGCCGAGCGCGCGATGTCGGTCCCCGAGGCGCTCGCGGCGGCAGGAGGCGAGGAAACCGCAGTGATCGGCGGATCGGACGTGTTCGTGCTGTTCGAACCGCAAGCCGAGCGGATCGAGATGACACAGATTCATGCCGATTACGAAGGCGACACCTTCATGGACGCACCCGACGAATCGCGCTGGAAGGAAGCTGCGCGAGAGGATCATGAGGCCAGCGGCGACACCCCCGCCTTCTCCTTCATAACCTACGAGCGTCGCACGTGAAAAAGACCGTTCTGATTATTGTCGGGCTCGGCCTGCTCATCGGCATTGCAGGTTTCTTCCAGTTCGCTCCCGGCATTGCCGAGCGTAGCATGAACCAGATCGACGGCGAGCCGCTGATCGAGGTGTCGGACGAGGCGAAGGCGCTGCACACAACGCTGACCATCGTCGATCTGCATTCGGACACGCTGCTGTGGAACCGCAACCTTCTGAATCGCGCGGATCGCGGGCATATGGACGTGCCGCGCCTCGAAGAGGGCAATGTCGCGCTGCAGGTGTTCTCCAGCGTTACCAAGACCCCCAAGGGCCAGAACTACGACGCCAACACAGCGGACAGCGACAACATCACGCTGCTCACCATCGCCCAGCTGCAGCCGACCCGCACCTGGACCAGCCTGCTTGAACGCTCGCTCTGGCACGCCGAGAAGCTCGACCGGGCGGTGGCGGAGTCCGACGGCGGGCTGCTAAAGGTCGCCTCCACGAAGGATCTCGATCGCCTGCTGCGCGAACGGTCCGGCGAGACGCCCGAACCGGTTGGGGCGCTGCTCAGCATCGAGGGCTTGCAGAATCTCGAGGGAGACCTCTTGAACCTCGACGAACTGCGTACGGTCGGTTTCCGCATGGCGAGCCTCACGCATTTCTTCGACACCGACCTCGCCGGATCGATGCACGGCATCGAAAAGGGCGGGCTGACCGAGAAGGGTCGCAAGGCCGTCCGGCGGATGGAAGAGCTCGGCATGGTGGTCGACATCGCGCATTGCAGCCATGCCTGCGTGGCGGACATTATCGCGATGGCGCGCCGCCCGGTCGTCTCCAGCCACGGCGGGGTTCAGGCGACCTGCGAAGTCAATCGCAACCTGACCGACGGCGAAATTCGCGGCGTTGCCAAGACCGGCGGCGTGATCGGCATCGGGTACTGGGAAGGCGCTGTGTGCGGCACATCTCCGCGCGATGCGGCCAGAGCGATGAAGCATGTGCGCGATCTGGTGGGGATCGAACATGTCGCCTTGGGCAGCGATTACGACGGCGCGACCACCGTGCGGTTCGACACCTCCGAACTTGTACAGGTGACGCAGGCGCTGATGGACGAAGGCTTTACCGAGGACGAGATTCGCGCGGTGATGGGCGAGAATGCACTGCGCGTGCTGCGCGAAGACCTGAAACCCCTGCGCATGGCCGTAGACATGAAGCCCGTCCCATGAGGTGGCTCGACCATCGCGAACCGGTGACTGCGCCCTTGCGCGGAGCCATAGTGGCGCTCGGCAATTTCGACGGGTTCCACAAGGGCCACCAGGCGGTCGCGGGCGAGGCGATCCGCTGGGCGCGCGAGGAAGAGCGGCCGGTGATCGTCGCCACCTTCGATCCGCACCCGGTGCAGTTCTTCAAGCCCGAAACCCCGCCCTTCCGCCTGACCAGCCTCGAACAGCGGCACGAGCTCTATCTCGCCTTCGGGGCGACCGCGATGCTGGTCTTCCACTTCGATGCCGAACTGGCGGGCACCAGCGCCGAAGACTTCATCGAGCAAATCCTGGTCGAGCGGTTCGGCGCGCATGGCGTGCTGACGGGCGAGGATTTCACCTTCGGCAAGGGCGCAAAGGGTAATGCCGCGCTGCTGAAAGAGCACGGCGCGAAGCATGGGCTGGAAGCGCGCACCGTGTCGGCGGTGAGTGAGGACGACACGGTCGTCTCCTCCAGCCGAATTCGCGAATTGCTCAAGGCGGGCGAGCCGCAGGCCGCCGCGCAGCTCCTGACCCGCCCCTTCGCGATTCGGGGGATCGTGGAGCACGGCGACAAGCGCGGGCGCGAAATCGGCTACCCCACCGCCAACCTCGCGCTGGAGGATTACCTGCGCCCAAAATACGGCATCTACGCCGTGACCGGACGCATCCTGTCTTCGGGCGAGGAGCTGAAAGGCGCCGCCAATATCGGCATCCGCCCGCAATTTGAGCCGGCCAAGGAACTGCTCGAACCCTACTTCTTCGATTTCTCAGGCGACCTCTACGGGCAGGAAATCGAAGTCGCGCTGCACCACTTCATCCGCCCCGAAGCCAAGTTCGACTCGCTCGATGCGCTGATCGCGCAGATGGACCGGGATTGCGCCGAAGCGCGGCGGTTGCTGGCGGAGTAGGGATTGGCGCTCAGCGCCTTCTGACACACCTGACACAGTGTCCTGAGGTCAAAAAACCGGCCCCTCTCGCAGGGGTGGATTTCATCACGCGAAAGCGGATGAGCAAGTCGCGGGGGATCGACATTTTGAAAGAGCGGCAGCGAAGTTAGCCAGTCGGTGTCATGTAGGACAGGTTGCGAGAGGTCTCCGCGCACCCCGATCCCGCGCAATCCGATAGCGGGCACGGCAATCGAAAAATTGCGCGATGCACAAGGCCCCGCTAAGGCCTCGCGCCTGATGAGCGACGATACAAAGAAGGACTGGCGGGACACCGTCTTCCTGCCGAAAACCGATTTCCCCATGAAAGCCGGGCTCCCGCAGAAGGAGCCGGGCATTCTGGCCGGGTGGCAGCAGGACGACCTGCACGGCGCGCTGCGCGCCGAGCGTGCGGGTTCCGAAAAGTTCATCCTCCACGATGGCCCGCCCTATGCCAATGGCGATATCCACGTCGGCCACGCGCTCAACCATATCCTGAAGGACATGGTGGTCCGCACGCAGAGCCTGCTCGGCAAGGATGCGCCCTACGTGCCCGGGTGGGACTGCCACGGCCTGCCGATCGAGTGGAAGGTCGAGGAGCAATACCGCAAGAAGAAGCTCAACAAGGACGAGGTGCCGCGCGCCGAATTTCGCGCCGAATGCCGCGCCTACGCCCAGAAGTGGGTCGATACCCAGCGCGAACAGTTGAAGCGCCTCGGTATCATGGGCGACTGGGACAAGCCGTACCTCACCATGGACTACGACAGCGAAGCGACGATCGTCGCCGAGCTGATGAAGTTCGCAGAGGCGGGCAACCTCTATCGCGGGTCCAAGCCGGTAATGTGGTCGCCCGTTGAGAAGACCGCGCTCGCCGAAGCGGAGGTCGAGTACGAGGATATCACGAGCACGCAGATCGATGTGGCGTTCGAGATCGTCGAGGCTCCGAATGCGCCTGAGTTGGTCGGCGCAAACCTCGTCATCTGGACCACAACTCCTTGGACCATACCCGTCAATCAGGCGATCGCCTACGGCGATAACTATCGATATCGCGTGCTAGAGTTCGGCGGCAAGCGCCTGATCATGGAGAAGAGTATCCAGATCGGCTCCGATTTTATCGAGCGCCTCCAGCATGGGTCACATCCATTTGAGCAATCAGCGGTAGATAATGCCGAGATTGGGCACACGGAGGAAATTCCTTCGGACGCATTTGATGGGATGAAAGTTCTTCATCCTATGCATAAGCTTGGTGGGTTTTTCGCAACCCCTCGCCCAGTACTAAAGGCTGATTTCGTTGATAACGAGCAGGGTACCGGCCTCGTCCACATGTCGCCGGATCATGGCGAGGACGATTTCTATCTGTGTCGCGAGAACGGGATCGACCCGGTCTTCGCGGTCGACGATGGCGGGGTGTACCGCGACGACTGGCCGTGGCTGGGCGGGCGCGACGAGCGCCGCCGCTCGGTCATCAACCCCAATTTCAACGCGCCCGATGGTCCGATCTGCTCGGACCTCTCCGAAGTGGGCGCGCTGCTGAGCGCGAGCGCGGACTACAAGCACTCCTACCCGCACTCGTGGCGGTCCAAGGCGAAGATCATCTACCGCTGCACGCCGCAGTGGTTCGTACCGATGGACAAGGATCTGGGCGACGGCGGCACGCTGCGCAGCCGCGCAATGGGCGAGATCGAACGCGTGCGCTTCGTGCCCGAACGCGGGCGCAATCGCATCCGCTCGATGGTCGAAGGGCGGCCCGACTGGGTGCTCTCGCGCCAGCGCGCGTGGGGCGTGCCGATCACGCTATTCGTCCGCAAGGACGGCACCTACCTGCAGGACTCTGGCGTGAACAGCCGCGTGGTCGATGCCATCCGCGAGGGCGGCGTCGATGCGTGGGACGAAGCGCGCAAGGCCGAATTCCTCGGCTCCGACCACAATCCCGACGATTTCGAGATGGTGCATGACATCCTCGACGTGTGGTTCGATTCGGGCTGCACGCATGTCTTCGTGCTCGAAAGTGACCGCTGGCCCGCGCTGACCTGGCCCGCGAATCTCTACCTCGAAGGCAGTGACCAGCATCGCGGCTGGTTCCAGTCTTCGCTGCTCGAAAGCTGCGCCACGCGTGGCCGCGCGCCTTACGACCAGGTGCTGACCCATGGCTTCACCATGGACCAGAACGGGCGCAAGATGTCGAAGAGCCTCGGCAACACGGTCGATCCGCTCAAGATCGTCGACCAGTACGGCGCGGATATCCTGCGGCTGTGGGCGCTCAGCGTCGATTCGACGATGGATCACCGCATCGGCGACGAAATCCTGAAGGGCGTGGCCGACCAATACCGCAAGCTGCGCAACACCTTCCGCTACCTGCTCGGCGCGCTCGAAGGGTACGAGGCTTCGGAAGCGGTCGATTATGCCGAGATGCCCGAACTGGAGCGCTACACGCTGCACCAGCTCGCACAGCTCGATGCCAAGCTGCGGCAGTGCATCGCGGACTACGACTTCAACGAATACACTCGCCTGCTGACCGAGTTCGCGAACGAGGACCTCTCGGCCTTCCTGTTCGATATCCGCAAGGACCGGCTCTATTGCGACGATCCTGCGTGGACGCAGCGGCGCGCCTATCGCACCGTGCTCGACACGCTGTTCCACGCGCTGGTGCGCTATGCCGCGCCGGTGCTGGTCTTCACCGCCGAGGAAGTCTGGACCACGCGCTTCCCCGAGGGGAAGAGTATCCACCTCCAGCAAATCGACGCATTGCCCGACAATTGGACCGACGAAGCCCTCGCCGCCCGCTTCGCCGCGCTGCGCGAATTGCGGGAGGACGTGACCGAGGCGATCGAACCGCTCCGGCGCGAAAAGACCATCCGGTCGAGCAACGAGGCTGCGGTGTCTGTGCCAGCCGGTTCCGTCCCGCAGGGGTTCGACATGGACGATCTCGCCGAACTGTTCATCGCTGCGTCAGTCTCCACCCATGATGGAGACGGGGTGACCGTAACCCGTTCCTCCTGTAATAAGTGCGGGCGCTGCTGGCGCCTTTTGCCGAGCGTTTTGGAAGATGGCGACCTGTGCAGCCGCTGCGAGGGAGTAGTAGACTGATGGACTGTGCCTGGAATCGCCGCATGGGCGGCCTCGCGCTCGCTGCGCTCGTTTTCGGGCTCGACCAGCTCGTGAAATGGCTCGTCACCGGGCCGCTGGGGATCGACACGCTGGGCGATGTCCAGACCGTGCTGCCGTTCTTCGACCTGCGGTTCACCCAGAACTTCGGCATCTCGCTCGGCCTGTTCGAGGCAAACAGCGTGGAGACACGCTGGATTCTCGTGGCCGGCACCGCCCTCATCGCGGTGATCGTGCTGCTGTGGATGCTGCGCGAACGCGCGGGCGGAGACATTTTCGGCCTCGGCCTGATCCTTGGCGGCGCGCTCGGCAATATTACCGACCGCGTACTGTTTGGTTACGTGATCGATTATGCGGACCTGCACTTTGGCACCTTCCGCCCGTTCCTGATTTTCAACGTCGCCGATGCGGCCATCACCATCGGCGTCCTCATCATCCTTGCCCGTTCCTTCTTCCTGCGCGACAAGGGCGCGGAAGACGATGACATGCAGTTAGCTGCGAAAGAGAGCTGAATATGCGCACCAAGAGCCTCCTCATCCTCGCCACCTTCGCGATGGGCCTGTCCGCCTGCGGCAGCGGCGGCGGCCTTCTGGGTCGTGAGCGGCCCGACGAATTCGCGGTTCAGCGCCAGGCGCCGCTGGTGGTCCCGCCCGACTTCAGCCTCGCCCCGCCCGAGCCCGGCGCTCCGCGCCCGACCGAAGGCACCGCTGCGGAGCAGGCACTCGAGGCGCTGTTCGGCGGCCCCGCTGCGCGCAGCGCGGTCGAAGCCTCCGCTCTCGACCGTGCAGGCGAAGCAGCCCCCGGCATCCGCTCCTCGGTGGGCGACACGCAGACGCAAACGGTCGCCAAGGGCCGCGTGACGCAGGACATCATCGCAGCGCCCGAAGGCGATGGCGGTTCGGCGCAGGCCGTGATCCCGGGCTGACCGATACCTGGGCGCTCACATAGTTTGACGGCGCCCCTCCCGAAACGAATCGGCCCAAGCCATTCGATAGGGACGGACGAACGATTACAATTGTAGTTCATCGGTCCCTATCGGCTGTTAGTCCTGGATTCCGTAACGTCCGTCTAAGAATCACGCCGCCCGTCGAAAGCGGCGTGCGCGGGGCGCTGCCATCGCCCATTTCTCCTGTAGCGGCGCACCACCCCCAAATTCCCCCAAGGTGCGCCGCAACCATGGAGGAAACACTCATGAAGACGACTTTCACCCCCGCTCTCAAGTCCGGCGCTCCCAAGTCCGGCGCCCCCAAAGCTGCCCTCGCAATGGTCGCCGCCCTCGGCCTGGCCCTGCCCGCCGCTCCCGCGCTGGCCCAGCAGCAGTCCGTCGGAGTGGAATATGCCGATCTCGACCTGTCCTCGGAAGAGGGCCAGGAGACGCTGGATCGCCGGATCACTCAGGCCGCCAAGGACGTCTGCGGTGCCAATGAAAGCGAGATGGGCTCCCGCATCAAGAGCCGCGAAGTGCGCCGCTGCGTGAAGAGCGCGAAGAAGCAGGTTCGCACGCAGATCGCTGCCAAGATCGAGCAAGAGCGCCTCGGCGGCTGATAACAGCATGACCAACGCAACGGCCCCCTCCGGACAGGTTCCGGCGGGGGCCTTTCGTTTGCAGCCAAGCCACCGTGTGGCTTGGCGCTACGAGGCTCAGCGCCCCGCCATCGCCTTCACTTTGGGCAGATAAGTGCGCCCGATGCGCAAGGTCTCGCCGTCTTCCAGCTCGACCGACCACACGCCCAGCCCGTCGTGACGAAGCCCGGCAATGTTGTCCTTCCTCAGGATCGTGCTGCGGTGGATGCGGATATAGGCGTCCGGATCCAGCTTCTCCTCCAGCCCGGCGATGGTCTGCAGCAAAAGGTAGGTCTTGTCGCCCACGAACAGCCGCACATAGTCGCGCTCGGCGTCGATCCGGCGAACGTCGGACACCGACACGCGCACCAGTTCGGAGCGGTGCGGAACCCACAGTTCCTGCAGCCACTTGGTTTCACCCGTGCTCGCAGGCTCGCCGCGCTTGGCCAGTGCACGGGCGATCGCCCGCTCCAGCCGTTCGGCAGCGACGGGCTTCAACACGTAGTCGACGGCGTCGAGATCGAAGGCTTCGACCGCGAAGCTTTCATGCGCGGTGACGAAGATCACTGCGGGAGGCGTTTTCTGTCCCGCCAGCTTGCGCGCGACCTCGATGCCGCCGATGCCGGGCATGGTCAGATCGAGCAGGACGAGATCGGGCGCGGTCGCGCCGATCACCTCCAGCGCGGCTTCGCCGTGATCGGCCTTGCCCACCACTTCGACGTCGGCAATTCGTCCACACAGGGCCTCCAGACGCTCGATCGCGAGCGGTTCGTCGTCAACCAGTACGACGCGCATGGGTCCATTATCGTCCATCGTTGAAATCCAGTGGCATGATGAGTTCGGTGCGGTAGCCCCCGCCTTCGGCCTGTCCGGAGCGGACCTGCGCGCGGGCGCCGAAGCGGGCGTTCAGCCGGTCGCGCACGTTCGACAGGCCGATGCCGAAGCCGCCTCCGGTGCCCTCGGGCAGGCCGGGGCCGTTATCGGCCACAACCAGGTGCAGTTTCTGATCGGCAGCAAAAGCCTCGATCGAGACCTGCACCGGGGTGGTCGAGCGTGCGACAGCATAGCGGACCGAGTTTTCGACCAGCGGCTGCAGGATCATGCCCGGCACCCGCGCGCGCTCCAGATCGTCGGGCAGGTCGATGGCGACCAGCAGGCGTTCGGGGAAGCGGACCTCCTCGATCGCGAGATAGTCGCGCTGCAGGGCGATCTCGTCCTCCAGCGCGACATCCTCGGTCGGCTCTTCGGCGAGGCTGTGACGATAGAAATTTGACACTGCCTGAATCATCGCCTCCGCCCGCGCTTCCTTGCCGGTGATGACGAGCGAGGAGAGCGAGTTGAGCGTGTTGAACAGGAAGTGCGGATTGATCTGGTAGCGCAAGCTTCGCAGTTCGGCCGCCTTCGCCGCGCTGCGGAACCGTTCTTCGCGCGCCTGTGCCGTGCGGGCCTGCGCTCCGGCAAGCATCGCGAGATACAGCGCCGCCCAGGCGAGCAGCAGGAAATAGCGGCCCAGCGCAATGTCGGAAAGCTGACGCCAGCGCTCGGCACCAACGGGCGCGGGCGCAAGGATGAAGCTGCGGGCGCCCCCGGTGTTCTGGACCGACTGCCCCGCGGTGTCGCCGGTCGCCTGGGCATTGGGTATCTGGGGGAAATCGACCAGCAGGTTGCCCGCTTCGTCGCGGCGGATGACCACGCCCTGGCTCTCGCCGATCTTGCGGATCATCTTTTCCTGAATATCGGCGAAGACCATCTGGTTGACCTGCGCGATCATCAGCGCGGCGGGCAACGCCACAACCAATGCAGTGGCGGTCTTGACCATCAGGGATCGCGAATCGACCAGCCGCAGGACGAGCCACATGCCGAACGTGATCACGGCGCCTGCAAGGCATACCAGCAAACGCCGCCAAAGCAGCGCCTCTTGCAGCTCCAGCCCCACGATCACGCCGCGCAGGGTGACCAGCAGGAAATAGGTCGCCCACAGGCCGACGATGGAAATCAGCACCAACCGCAGCGGCAGGCGGGCCGATATGCGCGGGCTATCCTGGTCGGGGTAATTGTCTGTCACGATACGCCCTGATTGCGCGCGCCAGGCGTGCGAGGCAACAGCGCCGGTCGAGTGCGGAAGGGCGCTGGTCGAGCAGCTATCGGGACTTTTCGAGCAGCTTCTCTTCCGCGATCCGCTTCTTCCACTGCGCTGGCGCGAGCGTGTGGACGTTGTTGCCCGCCGCATCGACCGCGACCGTCACCGGCATGTTCTCGACCGTGAATTCGTAAATCGCTTCCATGCCCAGTTCCTCGAACGCGACGACCTTCGCCTCCTTGATCGCCCGCGCGACGAGGTAGGCCGCACCGCCGGTCGCCATCAGGTAGGCGGTCTTGAAGCGGCTGATGACGTCGACCGCGTCGGCCCCGCGCTCTGCCTTGCCGATCATCGCCAGCAGACCGAGGTCGAGCATCATTTCGGTGAAGGTGTCCATCCGGGTGGCGGTGGTCGGGCCTGCCGGGCCGACGACTTCGCCCATGACCGGGTCGACGGGGCCGACATAGTAGATCGCGCGGTCCTTGAAGCTCACCGGCAGCTCCTCGCCCCGCTCCAACATGTCCTTGATGCGCTTGTGCGCCGCGTCGCGCCCGGTCAGCATTTTGCCCGACAGCAGCAGGCGGTCGCCATGCTCCCAGCTTTCGACCTCTTCCTTGGTGAGGTTGTTCAGGTCGACGCGCTTCGCCGAACTGTCAGGCTGCCAGTTGACCTTGGGCCACTGGTCGAGGTCGGGCTTCTCGAGATACGCAGGCCCCGATCCGTCGAGCGTGAAATGCGCGTGGCGGGTCGCGGCGCAATTGGGGATCATCGCGACCGGCTTGCCCGCGGCATGGCAAGGCCAGTCGAGGATCTTCACGTCGAGCACGGTGGAAAGGCCACCCAGCCCCTGCGCGCCGATCCCCTGCGCGTTGACCGCATCGAAAATGTCGATCCGCAGCTGCTCGATATCGCTCTGCGCCCCGCGCGCCTTCAGCTGACCCATGTCGATCGGGTCCATCAGGCTCTGCTTGGCGAGCTTTACGCAATGTTCCGCGGTGCCGCCGATGCCGATGCCGAGCATCCCCGGCGGGCACCAGCCCGCGCCCATGCTGGGCACCTGTTCGACCACCCAGTCGACGATATTGTCGCTCGGGTTCATCATCTTGAACTTGCTCTTGTTCTCGCTGCCGCCGCCCTTCGCGGCGACATCGATACCCACCGTGTTGCCCGGCACCATCTCGACCGACAGAACGCAGGGGGTGTTGTCACGCGTGTTGCGGCGGGTGAAGGCGGGATCGGCGAGGATCGAGGCGCGCAGCTTGTTCTCGTCGTGGTTGTAGGCGCGGCGCACGCCTTCATCGACGACCTCCTGCAGCGATCGCTTGCTGTCCAGCCGACACTCCTGCCCCCACTTCACGAACACGTTCACGATGCCCGTGTCCTGACAGATCGGTCGATGCCCCTCGGCGCACATCCGGCTGTTGGTCAGGATCTGCGCAATCGCGTCCTTCGCTGCCGGGCCCTGCTCGGCTTCGTAGGCGTCTCCCAATGCCCGGATGTAGTCCATCGGGTGGTAGTAGGAGATGAATTGCAGCGCATCGGCGACGCTCTCGATGAGATCGTCTTCGCTGATTTTCACCATGTCACTCATCGACACTCGCCTTCTGCTAATCGAAACCCAAGCGCCGATAGAGCAGCCTTGGCCTATGCGACAAGTCATGCGGGTCTTGGCGAGCCATTCCACCCCCTATATGGCGCCCCCAAGGCACGATCGCCGAGACCCGCAGGCCGCCCGACGCGGCCGACCCATTGGACGAGACGAGAACCATGATCGAGACCGCGCAAAAAGCGCCCGACTTCGCAGCCGCACGCCGCCACATGATCGAAAGCCAGCTGCGCACCAGCGGGATCAATGATCGCTATGTGCTCGATCGGATGGCGGATGTTCCGCGCGAGGATTTCGTGCCCGAAGGCATGCGCGCCGCGGCCTATGTCGATCGCATGATCCCGCTCGCGAGCGGCGCAGCCCTCGCCCCGCCGCTCGCACATGGCCAGATCCTGAGCCAGGCACGGCCGGGCAAGGGCGAACACGCGCTGATCGTCGGCCCCGCAACCGCTTATCTTGCAGCATTGATGGGTCCGTTGGTTGCGGAGTTGCGCGAAGCGACCCCCGACGAGCTGCTTTCCGGCGATGTCGATGGCGTATTCGATCTGGTGGTGGTCGACGGCGCGGTAGAGGATGTCCCTGCGCAGCTGATCGCCGCGCTGGCACCCGAAGGCCGCTTGCTGACCGGCGTCATCCGCAAGGGCGTCATCCGGCTGGAGCTGGGGCGCCGCAGCGGCGATGCGATCTCGCTGATCCCGCTCAACGAGACGCAGCTTCCGCGTCTCCCGGCGTTCGACAAGCCGCAAGGCTGGACTTTCTGACCATGATCCGTCCAGCCCTTCTCGCATCGCTCGCACTCGGAGCCGTCGCGCTGGCCGCTCCGGCTCACGCCGATACGCTGCGCGAAGCGCTGGCCGAAGCCTACCGTACCAATCCGACACTGCAGGCGTCGCGTGCGCAGCTGCGCGCGACAGACGAGAACGTGCCGATCGAAAAGGCCGACGGGCGCCCGAATGTCACCGGGCAGGCGGCGGTCACCGAATTCATCAAGCAGAACTCGACCAGCTTCTTCGCACCCGATCGCGCGTTGACCGCCGGGGTCGATCTGGGCGTGCCGCTCTATTCTGGCGGTGCGGTGAAGAATTCGATTCGCGCCGCCGAAGAGCGGGTGCAGGCGGGCCGTGCCGATCTTCGGGGGACCGAGAGCGCGATCTTCAGCCAGGTCGTCGCCGCTTACATGGACGTTCTGCGCAGCGAAGCACTGGTCGGGTTGAGCGCCAACCAGGTCGAGGTGCTGACGGTCAATCTCGAAGCGACCAGCGACCGGTTCGAGATTGGCGATCTGACCCGCACCGATGTCGCACAGTCGCAATCGCGCCTTGCGCTCGCACGCGGCGATCTGCGTTCGGCCCAGGCCGGCCTGATCCAGGCGCGCGAGACCTATATCCAGCTGGTCGGTTCCGCGCCGGGCCAGCTCGAGCCGCCGCCGCCGCTTCCCAACCTGCCAAACGATCCGCGTATGGCGGTCACCGTGGCGCTGGAGAGCAATCCGGACCTGATTGCGGTGCGCGAACGTGCGCAGGCGGCTGGGTTCGACATCAAGGTTGCAGGCTCCAGCCGATTGCCTCGTATTTCGGCCTTTGCCGGATACGACTATCAGAACTTCCTCGGCAGCGTCCCGGGTGGCCCCGCAGATCCAAACGATCCGACCAGTCCGATTATTGCAAGCTCGCAGACCGCGACCGCTTCTTCGGCCGGTATCTCGCTCACGATACCACTGTTCCAGGGAGGCCGGCCCGCCGCGCTCGAACGCCAGGCACAGGCCCGCGCGTCCGCCGCGCTCGACCAGGTAATCGCCGCCGAGCGCGACGTGATTGCCCAGGTGAGAGCCTCTTTCGCCAGCTATTCCGCCGCACTCGCCATCATCGACAGTTCGCGCGAGGCCGTAGCCGCCGCCGAGCTCAGCCTCGAAGGCGTGCGCGCGGAAAACTCGATCGGCAACCGCACCGTGCTCGACGTTCTGAATGCGGAGCAGGAGTTGCTGTTCGCCCGCGTCGATCTCGTTACCGCGCGGCGCAACGCCTACGTGGCAGGCTTTTCGTTGCTCGCCGCGATGGGCCTGGCCGAGGCACGCGACCTCGGGATCGAGGGCGGTGCGCTGTACGATCCGCTGGTCAATTTCGACCGCGTATCGGGCAAATGGAACGACTGGAGCCGGGACCCCGAGCCCGAGGCGCGGGGCACGCGCACCATTGACATTCCCCCTGCAGACGCGGAAGTCCGGGATACTTACGGTCCGGTACTGGAATCGGACGGCAACTGAGGGACGGGCCAAGTGCGGGATGGCGAAGCGTCGGTCGAGGAAATTCTCGATTCCATCAAGAAGGTGATCGCGCGCGACAATCGCGCGGGCGCGATGGATGCACGACGCCGTCGCGAACGCTCTCGCCCCGATGATTCGCGGCCTCTCGCGCAGGATCCTGTGCTCGACGAGGAAGCCGAAGAGGTCTTCGACCTCGCCGAAGCCGACCTGGTAGATGAGGATCGCGATTCGGACGAGCCCCTGACGAGCACGGCAGCCCGCGATTCGATGCGCGATAATCTGGCCACGCTGGCCCTCCTCGCCGAGCCCGGCGCCCAGCCGCAGATCGTGCGGTCGGGTGAAACCTCGCTCGAAGGAATGGCGCGAGAGATGCTGCGCCCGATGCTGGCCGAGTGGCTGGACAAGAACCTGCCCCCGATGGTCGAGGATCTCGTGCGGCAGGAAATCGCGCGGATCGTCAAGAAGCAGGGTTGAGCCAACCCTATTCCCGAGAGAATTTTCGCTTGCGGGGGCCGCGCTTAGGCGTAGTTTCCGCGCCCATGCGCAAAGCCCCGAAATCGCTCGCCCTTCTCGCTGCGTCCGCAGCGTTGTTTGCCACCCCCGCTATCGCCCAGAACCCGCCGCAGGCCGATGCCCAGCGCGCCATGACCGCGCGCGATCTGGTCACAATGCCGCGCCTGGGCCTCGCCAGCGTCAGCCCGGACGGCAAGCGGGCGCTCTATTCGGTGACCACAACCGACGAGAAGTCGCTCGACCGCAGCACGACCTACCGCGTGAAGACACTCGCGACCGGTGAAGAAGTCGAGGTGCGGATTCGCGACGATGCATCCTCGATCGTGTTCTTCAATGACGAGCGGATCTATTTCCTCGCTCCGGGCGGGCGCAATTCGCAAGGCATGCAGGTCTTCACGGGGATCCTCCTTTCGAACGGCGTGGTGGCGCAGGAAACGCAGGTGACCCGCGTCAATCGCGAGATCGGCGGCTTCAAGGTCGCGCCCGACGGCAAGAGCATCGCGGTGATCGGCAACGTGCCGCGCGAATGCGCGCAGTTCGCGTGCAAGAGCGACAGTTCGCGCTACCTCCCCGGCCCGGGTACCGGCATGCTGTTCGACGGCTCGGATGGCTTCGTGCGCCACTGGGATACCTACGAGACCCCCGGCACCTTCAGCCGTGTGTTCGTCTTCCCGATCGAGAATGGTCTCGCAACGGGGCCGGGCGTCGCGGCGGACGGGCCGGCCGGTGAAGGCGCGCTGACGGGCGACACTCCGGTCCAGCCGTTCGGCGGAATGGAGGACATCGCTTGGGAAGCCGCCGGAGACGCGCTCTATTTCGTGGCGCGGCAGTCCGGCGCCAGCGAGCCGACCTCGACCAATACCGACATTTATCGCTTCACCATGGGCGAGAGCCGCCCGACCAACATCACTGTCGCCAACAAGGCGAGCGACGGGACGCCGTCGCCTTCGCCCGACGGCAAGTGGCTCGCCTATCTGGCGATGGAACGCCCGGGCTACGAATCGGATCGCATGCAGGTGATGCTGCGCGATCTCGCCACCGGCGCGACCCGTTCGCTAACCGCCGATTTCGATCGCAGCTTCGGGTCGCTGGCATGGACGCCCGATTCGCGCTGGATCGTTGCCACGGCGCAGGATGTGCTCGATACGCCCGCCTTCCGCATCGACCCGCGCAGCGGCAAGGTCACCGAACTGGACCTGCTGCGCGGAAACGAGGCGCATATCGGGAACGTGACCCCGGCGGGGAACACGCGGCTGGTATTCACGCGCGATTCGATTGCTGCTCCGGCAGAGCTCTACGTCTCCGAAGGCTGGGACGAAGCGAGCCGTCTGACCGACGTTGCAGCCAGCCGAATGGCGGCACTTGCGCCGGTGGAGACACGTCGGTTCAGCTTCGCCGGGGCCAATGACGACACCGTTTGGGGCCAGATTACCAAGCCCTCCGGCGTCGAAGGCAATCTGCCCGCAATCCTCTACGTCCACGGCGGACCGCAAGGTTCGTTCAACGACGGTTGGTCGAGCCGGTGGAACCCGCGCGTTCTGGCGAGCCAAGGCTATGCGGTGATCTCGGTCGATTTCCACGGTTCCACCGGATACGGGCAGGCCTTCACCGACGCGATCAATCGCGACTGGGGCGGCAAGCCGCTGGAGGATCTGCAGAAGGGCCTCGCTGCCGCGCTCGCGCTCGACACCCAGATCGATGGCAGCCGCGCCTGCGCCATGGGCGCGTCCTACGGCGGCTACATGATGAACTGGATCGCCGGCAACTGGCCCGAGCGGTTCGACTGCCTCGTTCAGCACGACGGCCTGTTCGACATGCGCAGCTTCTATTACGCGACCGAGGAATTGTGGTTTCCCCGCTGGGACTTCGGCGGCTCCTATGCCGAGCAACGCGAACTTTACGAGCGCTGGAACCCGGTCAACTACGTCGACAATTGGCGGACGCCGATGCTGGTCGTGACCGGCGAGAAGGATTTCCGCGTGCCCTACACGCAGGGCCTCCAGAGCTTCACGGCCCTGCAGGAGCGGGGCATTCCCTCGCAGCTGCTCGTTTTCCCGGACGAAAACCACTGGGTGCTCAAGCCGAGGAATTCGTTGCAATGGCACGACACGGTCTTCGCATGGCTCGATCGCTGGCTTGCTGAGGACGCCGAGTGACTTCGGATAAGGAACTGCGCAAGGCGCAGGGCGCTCTGGCCAAGACCGGCGGCGAACGGGCCGAGCGCCATATCTTCCTGTGCGCGATGCCGGAAAAGGCGAAGTGCTGCGGCCGGGCGCAGGGGAAAGAGTCCTGGAACTACCTCAAGAAGCGCCTGAAGGAACTGCGGATCGGCCCTGCTCGCGATAACGGACAGGACCTCATCCTTCGCCGGACCAAGGCCGACTGCCTGCAGATCTGCGAGGCGGGGCCGATCGCGCTCGTCCAGCCCGATGGTGTCTGGTATCACTCATGCACGCCAGAAGTGCTCGAGCAGATCATCCAGCAGCACCTGATCGGTGGCGTGCCGGTGGAGGCGCACCGGCTCTACCCGGCGAGCTGATCCGCTTACTCGCGATCGTCGTTCCACTTGTCTTGGTCTGCGAGCGGATTGTGGATCGATTCGTCGTGTCCCGTGCCGTTGGAAAGAAACACGAGACCCATCAGCGCGCTCGTCAGCAGCATGGTGAAGCCGATTCCCAGCGCGACCGCGATGAAGAAATGCGGGCTGACTTCCGCCTCGCTCCAGTAGATCGCAACCATCGCAGCGCCGACGACGAGGATCGTCAGGGCGAACATGAAGCGCATGATCCGCTTGTAGCGGGCCCATGCGAACGCGGCCTTTTCGGGGTCGTCGAGGGGGGATTTGGGCGCCAAACGTGCCTCCTGTGATGGCGATTCGCCAAGTCTGCGCCTTCGTGCCATTATCCCGGGCCTTGGGAAAGGAGCACGAAGGGATGACGATTGCGCGGCTGATTGCAGATCGCGAGGCAGGCAATGTCCTGACCTGCACGATACAGACCCCGATGCGCGACGCGGTCGCGCTGCTTGCGGAGAAACGAATCGGCGCGCTGCCGGTGATGGAAGGTGAGCGCGTAGCGGGCATCTTTTCCGAACGCGATGTCATTTATTGCATGGCCAGCCAAGGCGCCGGGTGCCTCGATCGGCCGGTGGGCGAGGTCATGACGGCCCCCGCCATCACCGTGACGGGAGACGAGCCGGTCGACCGGGCGCTGGCGCTGATGACCAAGCGCCGGATTCGCCATCTTCCGGTGGTCGAGAGCGACCGGCTCACCGGCTTCGTTTCGATCGGCGATCTGGTGAAATTCCGCTTCGACCAAGTGCAGCAGGAAGCCGAGAACATGCGGAGCTATATCCAGACCGCTTGAGGTGTGGCGCCCGGACGCCCATATCGGACATATGAGCACCACCCCCGCCTTGACCGAAGCCGCCGCCACCCGCGTTGCCGCCATTGCCGAAAAGCAGGGCAAGCCGGCGATCTTGCGACTCGCGGTCGATGGGGGCGGGTGTTCGGGCTTCCAGTACCGTTTCGAGCTCGCCGATGCGCCCGATGGCGAGGATTCGGTGAGCAGGACGGGCGCCGCAACGCTGGTCATCGATCCCGTCAGCCTCGATCTCGTGGCTGGAAGCAAGGTCGACTTCGTCGAATCGCTGGGCGGAGCGGCATTCCGGGTCGAGAATCCGCAGGCCGCTGCGGGCTGCGGCTGCGGCTCGAGCTTCGGGATTTAGGTTAGACTACGCGGCGCACATCGGGCACGGGTTCCCGCATGCGCATAGCCACTTTCAACATCAACGGGATCAAGGCTCGGCTCCCGCGCCTCCTCGAATGGCTGGAAGAGACCCAGCCCGATGTCGCCTGCCTGCAAGAGATCAAGTCGCAGGATGAGGGTTTCCCGGCCGCCGAGTTCGAAAAGATCGGCTACCAGGCGATCTGGCACGGCCAGAAGAGTTTCAACGGGGTCGCGATCCTCGCCAAGAACAGCCTTGATCTGACCGAGCGCCAGCGTGGCCTGCCAGGCGACGACAGCGACGATCACGCGCGCTACCTCGAAGCCGAGGTCAACGGCGTCATCGTCGCCAATCTCTACCTTCCCAACGGCAATCCGCAGCCCGGACCCAAGTTCGATTACAAGCTTGCATGGATGGAGCGCTTGCGCGTCCGCATGGCGCAGCTCTGGGCTGAAGAGAAGCCCGCCATCGTGCTCGGCGACTTCAACGTCATCCCGGAAGACAAGGATGTCTGGTCGCCGCCGGCTATGCAGGACGATGCGTTGATGCAGCCCGCATCGCGCGATGCCTATCGGCGATTGCTCGACGACGGGTGGACCGACGCGTTGGACACGCTCAACCCGCGCGGCGGGGTGTGGACCTTTTGGGACTATCAGCGCGGCGCGTGGCAGCGCGACCACGGCTTCCGGATCGATCACTGCCTGCTCTCGCCCGAACTGGCCGATCGGCTGGAGGCAGCAGGCGTGGACAAGGATGCGCGCGGCAAAGAAAAAGCCAGCGACCATGCCCCCGTCTGGGTCCAGGTCGCCGGCTGATTTTCCGGTGCGTGCGGGCCACGGGCGGCCTCGACACGCTCCGATGCCCGACGCTTAACGGTAGAAGATGTGCGTCTTGATCGTGGCGCGGGCGACCTTGCTGCGCGCCCAGCGCGGCTTCACGTAGGTCGCGTGAAAATAGAGCGAATCGCCCGCTTCGCTGTCCCACAGGCCTTCATGCGCGATGCGCGCGATCTTGCGAGCCTTCTCCCAGGCAATCGCATTGCCGCGATTGCTGGGGATGCGACCGTTCTTCACGAAGGAGAACTGCGCGCGCTGGGTCACAACACCGCAATAGTCCGACGGAAAGACCGAGGATTCGCTGCGGTTGATGATGACCTGCGCCACCGCGAGCTGGCCTTCGATCGGCTCGCCACGCGATTCGAAATAGATGGCACCCGCCAGGCATTCCAGCTGGCGCGAAAGCGTCTGCGGAGCATCCACCTCGGCCATAAGCTCGCGGAGCGAGCTGGCACTGGGCACGGCCGGCTCGGCCAGCTCGGGTGCAGGGGTTTCTTCCGGCTCGGGCAGCGGTTGAACCACTTCTTCCGAGATAAAGGCCGGATCGGCCGCAACGACAGGTTGCGGCTCGGAAATTTCAGGTTGGCCCTGCTGGGCCTGCGCATCCGCGTAGCTGAGCCCCGCAGAAGCGATAAGGACGGCGGCGGCAGAAGCCGCGAAACCGAAAGTCGTCTTTCTACCCATTGATCCCGTTCAAAGGGCGGTGAACGAACACAGACGCAGGCTGGAACCATCAGGCGCCGAAGCGCTTTTACTACTTGTACAAATGTGAGGGTTCGAAAAGGCCTGCCGGCCGTTCCCCGACTGCGTGCTAATCAATGCGGCCTCATTGCCGCCTCGACCGCCTGCGCAAATTCGAAGTCGCGGGCCCTTCGACTACGCGCGGCATGAGGTCAAGTTAAGGCCGCAATTCTGCGACGAACCGTTCTGCATCGTCGATCTGCGCTTCCACGATCCATAAATCGGAATCCTGAGCCGATCTGCGATCGCAATATTCGTAAATTTCTTTTTCTTTTTCAGGCGGTTCTTCACGAGTCACCTGCCATTCGAAGGCGTAGTCCGCTGATGGGCGTCTTTCGACTAGTTTCGTGGTCCCGCCACGATCGCGCAGCAATAGAACATAGGTGCCGCTGTCCCGGTCACCTTTGGCAAGGATAACTCCCGTACCGCCTTGCGACGAAATTTGCCGCAAGAGCCCACTCACGACGAGGTGAGTCGGCAACCGCGAATCACTCACGGTGCCGTATCCGCGTAGCCATCAAGGCCCGAGAGCGCGATTCGCGACCGCATGAAGGTGCCCGTACCGCGCCCGATCTCGTCGCCTTCCTCGTCGACCAGCCGCGATTCGGCCACGAGCACGCGCCGTTTGCCGCTGATCCACACGCCCGTAGCGGTCACTCGCCCACCGCGCACCGGCTTGGTGAAATGCGCGTTGAACGCAGTGGTCAGCAGGAAGCGGTCGGTGACGAGGCTGTTGGCGGCATAAAAGGCCGCATCGTCGAGCATCTTGAAATAGATCGTGCCATGCGCGGCGCCCGCTGCGTGGAAGACATTCTCGGTCACGTCGAAGGTGATACGCGCGCGCCCCTCACCCTCGATCGCGAGCTCGGACGCAAAGGCGTGGTTGATCGGGGCCGAGCGGTACAGCCGCTCGAGCGCGCGATGATGGGCGGCGCGGCCCGGGTCGGTGTCAGGCTGCGTCACGCAAGCCCGCATTGGCAACGATCGAGAACAGCTCTTCCTCACCGGTCGCTTCGAACAGCTGGTGCAGCAAGCGCTCGTCACGCGTCAGGCGGGACATGGCGGCCAGAGCGTGGAGGTGGAGCGCGCCGGCGTCGCGCGGCGAAATCAGGCCCATCACCAGCCGCACCGGCACGCCGTCGGCCGCGTTGTAGTCTACATCGCGCTCGAGGTGGAGGAGCATCGCAACCGGTTCGTCGACGACATCCAGTCGCGCATGCGGCATCGCGACACCGCGACCGAACCCGGTGCTGCCGAGCGCCTCACGCTCCTGCAACGCCTCGAGCACGTCTTCCGGATCGAGCGCGTAAGCATCGGCAAACCCTTGCGCCAGTTCGGTCAGGATTGCCGGCTTGGTCGCACAGGGTGCCTGCCGCACAGCTTGGGGCAACAATCGAAACGGGGACGACACGGGGGTTAGCCTGCCTTGCTTTTCAAAATCCGGAGTGATCCCGAGGGGACCGTTAACGCCGCAAAAGTCGCGGCAAGGTGGGTTTGCGGCCATTCCTGGTGGGAATGGCCGTAACCACTCAATGCGGTTCGACCCAGCCGATCGAACCGTCGTGGCGGCGGTACACCATATTATGGCGGCCCGAGCCAGCGTTTTTAAAGAATAACGCATTGGTATCGCGCAGGTCGAGCTCCATGACCGCATCCGCGACCGACACTTCGGGGATGTCGGTCTTGGTTTCCGCGACAACCGGGGCGGAATCGCCCACCTCGGTCTCGTCCTCCTCCGGCCGGGCCGCAAAAATGCGATAGGCGGCCTCTTCCGCCTCGGGGGAGAGAACGCGCTCGTTATGGCGCTCGCTCAGCCGACGTTTGTAGCGGCGCAGCTGCTTTTCGAGCTTCCCCGCCGCCGCATCCAGAGCCTGATGGATATCGTGTGCTTCCCCCCGCGCCTTGAGGGTCAGCCCTTGCATGATATGCGCCACGATATCGCAGGAGAACGCGCCGCCCGGCTGCTTGCCGAACGTGGCCTTTGCCGAGATCGCGCGGCTGAAATACTTGTCGACAATCGCCTGGAGGCGGTCGCTGGCGCTATCCTGCAATGCGGAGCCAGTTTCGAGCTGGTGGCCGGAAATGCGAATATCCATGTGGCAATTCTCCTTTTGTTCTTGCGCAGCACCCAATGCGGGCGCGCCCTACCTGTTCCAGATAGGTCTTGCGATCTGCTCAAGAAAGGTCGCGTGGCGCGCCAGTTCCGCTTCGCTCGCCGAATGCAGGCGGGCCGGGCGAACCGGGCGATCGGACGAGGGCATGAGCGGCACTGCATGCTGCTGTGCGGCGGTGTCGCCTTCGTTTGCGCTTTCGGGGACCAGCCCCATGGCGATCTGCCGCCCGCCGGTCAGTTCGATATAGACCTGCGCGAGCAATTCGGCGTCGAGCAGCGCGCCGTGAAAAACACGGTGGCTGCGATCCACGCCGTAGCGGCTGCACAACGCGTCGAGCGAATGCTTGCCGCCCGGGTTCTTGCGGCGCGCCATCTCCAGCGTATCGATCTTGCGCGAGAGACAGATCGCCTCGCGCGCGCAAAGATCGAGTTCGCTGTTGATGAAGGTGAAATCGAAGCCCGCATTGTGGGCGACCAGCATGTCGTCGCCAACGAATTCCAGAAACGCATCAACCTCGTCGCGGAAGAACGGCTTGTCGGCGAGGAATTGCGTGCTCAGCCCGTGGATCGCCTCTGCTTCGGCGGGCATGTCGCGTTCGGGATTGTAATAGGCATGGAAGGTCTTGCCGGTCGGCATCCGGTCGATCAGTTCGACACAGCCGATTTCGACCATTCGGTGGCCCTGCTTGGGATCGATGCCGGTGGTTTCGGTATCGAAGACGATTTCGCGCATGAGCAGACTATCGGCTTCCCGGGAGGCTCTTGCAAGGTCGGGTGAGGCGATTGACCCCACGAGAAATCGACGGCCGTCAGGCGCCGTTTCGCAATTGCGCGACCAGCGCCGCCACCGCCGCTTCGGTTTCGACCAGCGGCGTGCCGGTGTCGATCACATGGTCCGCACGCGCGCGCTTTTCATCGTCCGGGGTCTGAATCGCGAGGATCTGCTCGAATTTTTCCTCGGTCATGCCAGGGCGGGCAAGCACCCGCTCGCGCTGGACCTCCGGCGGTGCGGAGACGACGACGACCTTGTCGAGTGTGGCAGCGCCACCTTTCTCGAACAGAAGCGGGATGTCGAAAACCAGTATCGGCGCATCGCGATTGGCGGTGAGGAAGGCAGCGCGTCGCTCGGCCACCGCGGGGTGCATGATCGCTTCGAGCCGGGCGAGCTCCTCCGGATTTCCGAATACCTGCTGGCCGAGGACTTCGCGATCCACGCCCTCGGGCCCGGTCGTGCCGGGAAAGGCTTCCTCGATGGCGGGAAGGATTGCGCCCCCAAGCCCCTGCATCGCCCGAACCTCGGCATCCGCATCGAACACCGGCACGCCCTGCGCCTCGAACATCGCCGCCACGGCCGACTTGCCCATCCCGATCGATCCGGTGAGCCCGATAAGGAGCGGGCAGTTCATGCGGTGATCAGTGCCCGGAGTTCGACGTCATGCTGTCGCGGTGCATTTTCTCCGAAAAACAGGCGAAACGCCGCGCCCGCCTGACCGATCAGCATCGCCAGACCGTCTATCGTTTCGTGCCCTGCATCGCGCGCAAGCTGCAGGAATTGGGTGTCGAGCGGGTCGGTCACGATATCATAGGCGATCGCGCCGGGCGGGGCATGCGTCCAGTCGAAAGCGAGCGGCGCCTTGCCGCGCATTCCCAGCGGGCTGGCGTTGACCACCAGATCGAGCAGACCCTGACGGTCGTCGAAGGCGAAATCGGTAGGCGCGGAAAAATGATCGAGCGGGACGACATGATGCTGCGTGTCATCGGGCAACTGCGCGACCACGTCCTGCGCCTGTTCCGGTCGCCTTGCGGCAATCACAAGAGTGAAGTTCTTTTCGGCGAGTGCGTGGGCAATGGCGCGCGCCGCTCCGCCTGCACCGATGATCCGCGCCATCCGAAAGAGGTGCGGCGTTTCGAGCTGCCTCCTCAGCGGTTCGAGAAATCCTGCGCCATCGGTCGAAGTACCGACCAGCCGCCCGTCGCCATCGCGGGTAACCGTGTTGACCGAGCCGATGATATCGGCAGGCCCAACGACATGGTCGAGATGGGGGATGATTGCCTGCTTCAGCGGCATGGTCACGTTGCACCCGCGCCAGTCCGCATTGGTGCGGCGCTCGGCCAGATAGTTCGCCAGTTCCGGTTCGGTCACCCGCGTCGCGCGATAATCGGCGTCGATCCCCAGCTGGTTGAGCCAGAAGCCGTGGATCACGGGCGATTTCGATTGCGCAACGGGATCGCCGATCACTTCTGCAAAAGGCATCGTCACGTCGTCAGAGCGCCTTCTTCGCGGAGCGCGTCGAGCACCTGAAGCAGCGGCATGCCAAGGATGGTGAAGTGGTCGCCATAGATACGGTCGAACAGCTGCACGCCCATCGCCTCGATCCGGAAGACGCCGACGGTCTGGCCGACGGCGGGCCATTCCGCGGCGAGATACTCGGCGATGAACGCGTCGCTCAATTCGCGGACATGCAGCGCAGCGCAGTCTTCCGAGAGCCACACGATCCGGCCGTTTCGTGCCAGTGCCGCCGCGCTATGGAGTTGCATCACCTTGCCCGAGAAGAAGCGCAGATGATCCGCCGCCTCTTCGCGGCTGCGTGGCTTATCGAAACGTCGCCCCTCGCACACGACCAGGCTGTCTCCGCCCAGCACCAGCGCAGCGGACCGAGCGGCCGAAACCGCGCTGGCCTTTGCAGCGGCAAGCGCCTGCGCGATCTCGGCCGGGGGCGCATCGGCCATCTCGGCTTCGAGCGCGCGTTCGTCGACGTCGGCCCCTACGCATTCCACCGATAGGCCCGCAGCCTCCAGCATGGCGCGCCGCGAGGCGCTGTTCGATGCGAGGACCAGCATCAGATCGGTTTCTCCTGTGGTTTTGTCCTCTCGCGGCGGTCGTTCATCAGCTTGATGATTGCCGCGGCGGTTTCCTCGATCGATCGCCGGGTCACGTCGATGACAGGCCAGTTGTTGTCGGCGAACATTCGGCGAGCGAAGCGGATCTCCTCCTCGACCCGCTCATGTTCGGCATAGGCGGTTTCGGACGCTTCGTTGAGCGAGAGCAGACGATTGCGGCGGATCTGGACCAGACGCTCGGGCGCGGTGGTCAGCCCGACGACCAGCGGGCCATCGAGTTCGAAGAGGACCGGCGGCGGCGGGCTCTCCATCACCAGCGGGATATTGGCGACCTTGTAACCGCGATTGGCGAGATAGATGCTCGTCGGCGTCTTGGATGTGCGCGACACCCCTGCGAGCACGATATCGGCCTTGTGCCAGTCGTCGCTGGCAATGCCGTCGTCATGCGCGATCGTGAAATGGATGGCGTCGACCCGCCGGAAATAGGCATCGTCCATTCGATGCTGGCGGCCGGGCCGGCCGTGTGCTTCCTGTCCGAAGCAGCTTTCGAGCACATTGGTCACCTCGCCAAGAGCGTCGACCGCGGGCAAGGAGAGCTGACGGCACTTTTCCTCCAGAACCTTGCGCATATCCTCGTTCACCAGCGTATAGAGGATGAGCCCGGGCGATTTCTCCAGCTCGGGCACGATCCGCTCGAGATGCTGGCGAGAACGCACCATCGGCCAGAAGTGACGTACGACATCGACATTCTCGAATTGCGCGAGCGCGGCATTGGCAACCATCTGGAGCGTCTCGCCGGTCGAATCGGAGAACAGGTGGAGATGAGTGCGCGCCAAGGGTGGCTCCGGCCTGTGGAAAGGTTTGCGGATAAACCACTTCACCGATGGAAGGACAAGTCCGGCACGAAAGTCCTGCCCATCTCGCGCCGGATTTGCGCCGGGAGTCTGCCAACAAGGATGGCCATTTTCGACATGCTGCTTACAACGGGGACAAGTTTCGATTGACGACGAGTTCTTCATGAGTCGGAGATTGGCGAGGGGAGGCGGATTTTTCGCGCTCCTGTGTGGATGGCGAGTTATCCTCCCTGTCCACAGGGCCAACTTCCTACATCCACCTATTAATAATATTATTTATTGGGTTAATTAGAGAAATGCCCGGCCCACTTCTCGATTGCCTGCGCGGCAATATCGCTTCCGTCCCGCCCGTCTGGTTCATGCGCCAGGCAGGGCGATATCTGCCTGAATATCGTGCCTTGCGCGAAGAAAAGGGCGGTTTCCTCGACCTCGTATACGACAGCGAGGCAGCCTGCGAAGTCACGATCCAGCCGATCCGGCGCTTTGGTTTCGATGGCGCGATCCTGTTTTCCGATATCCTGATCGTGCCGCATGCCATGGGGCAGAAGCTGGAGTTTCTGGCAGGCGAGGGTCCGAAACTTTCCCCCCCGCTGACCGAATGCGAGCTGTCCAGCCTGCAGGGCGATAAGTCGCGCTACGATCCGATTTACGAGACCGTGCGGCAGTGCCGCGGTCAGTTGGTCGCCGATGTTACCATGCTCGGTTTTGCAGGCAGCCCGTGGACCGTCGCGACTTACATGATCGCAGGCGAAGGGAGCCGTGACCAGCACGATGCGCGCGCGATGGCCTATCGCGATCCGAGCAAAATGAACGAGATTCTCGGAGCCATCGCTGATCAGACGGTCGGCTATCTGCGCGGTCAGATAGAGGCGGGTGCCGAAGCCGTGCAGCTGTTCGACAGCTGGGCTGGCAGCCTGGCGCCCGACGAGTTCGACCGCTGGGTGATCGAGCCCAATGCCGCGATCGTCGCTGCGCTCAAGGACACCCATCCCGACACTCCGGTGATCGGTTTTCCGAAGGGTGCGGGCGAGAAGCTGGCCCGATATGCCGAACGCACAGGCGTGGATGCAATCGGGCTCGACGAGACGCTCGACCCGCAATGGGCGCATGGGGCGCTGCCCGAGGGCCTGCCGGTGCAGGGCAATCTCGATCCCCTGTTGCTGCTGGCCGGTGGCGAGCGGCTGGATAGTGCGATCATTCACATCCTCGAGAGCCTGAAGGGACGCCCGCACATCTTCAATCTCGGTCACGGGATCGATCGACGCACTCCCATCGCGCATGTCGAGCAAGCACTTTCGACCCTTCGCAATTGGCAACGGTCGGCTTAGTCGGTAGAGGCGCAAGCCATGCAGGAAACGCTTGGAATGCTCTACTTCTGGATGAAGGCCGGCCACATCATCTTCATGGTGTTCTGGCTTGCCGGATTGTTCATGCTGCCGCGCCAGCTGGTTTACATGCATGGTACCGTAGCCGGGTCGGACGAGGAATCGCTGTGGGCAGGGCGCATGCGCCAGCTTCGCAACATCATCCTTACGCCCAGCTTGATCGTGACCTGGATTTTCGGCCTGACGCTGTCGATCACGATCGGCGCGTGGGACCAGGGTTGGTTCCATGCAAAGTTGCTGCTCGTTCTGATCCTGACCGGGTATCACGGCTACTTGGTCGTGCTGTCGAAGAAGATGTCGCGGGGCGAGCGTCCGATGGAGGAGAAGCGGCTGCGGCTGTTCGGCGAGGTTCCCGCGCTGCTCCTCGCGCTGATCGTTGTCCTGGTCATCGTGAAGCCTTTTTGAACGAAGCGCCGCGATGGCGTTTTGTGCTCCAAGCTCGATTGACCTGAGCGGACGAGCGACCTATTTCGGTTCCATACCCGTCCGGGTACTGGTGGCACGGCGCTGCTGCCGCATACTGCTTTCCCCAAGCTTTTCAGACTGTACCGGGCATTTCTAAGCTTCGGGCACGAATTTCCTCGGAATAAAATATCTATGCATCTCAAAGACTTAAAGAAGAAGGCTCCGGCTGAGCTGGTTTCCATGGCGGAAGAGCTCGGGGTCGAGGCTGCGGGCACGATGCGCCGGCAGGACCTGATGTTCTGTATCCTGCGCGAGCTTGCGGAGGATGAGGAATACGACGAGCAGATCATGGGGATCGGCACGATCGAAGTGATGCAGGATGGTTTCGGCTTTCTGCGTTCGCCCGAGGCGAACTATCTTGCCGGGCCCGACGATATCTATGTTTCGCCCAACCAGATCCGCAAATGGGCTCTGCGCACCGGCGACACTGTCGAAGGCCAGATCCGTGCGCCGCGCGAAGGCGAGCGTTATTTTGCGATGACCAAGCTGACTTCGGTGAACTTCGACGATCCCGAAGCGGTGCGGATGCGCACCAATTTCGACAACCTGACGCCGCTCTATCCCGAGCAGAAGCTCAATCTCGACACGCTCGATCCGACCGTGAAGGACAAGAGCGCGCGGGTGATCGATATCATTTCGCCGCAGGGCAAAGGCCAGCGGGCGCTGATCGTCGCGCCGCCGCGGACCGGTAAAACGGTGCTGTTGCAGAACATCGCGAAAGCGATCACCGATAATCATCCCGAGGTGTTCCTGCTGGTCCTGCTGGTCGACGAGCGGCCCGAGGAAGTCACCGACATGCAGCGTTCGGTGAATGGCGAGGTGATCTCCTCAACTTTCGACGAACCCGCGCAGCGCCACGTCCAAGTGGCTGAAATGGTTATCGAAAAGGCCAAACGTCTGGTCGAGCACAAGCGCGACGTCGTGATCCTGCTCGATTCGATCACACGCCTCGGCCGCGCCTACAACACCGTGGTGCCCAGCTCGGGCAAGGTGCTGACCGGCGGTGTCGATGCCAATGCGCTCCAGCGGCCGAAGCGCTTCTTCGGTGCGGCTCGTAACATCGAAGAGGGTGGTTCGCTCTCGATCATCGCCACCGCGCTGATCGATACCGGCAGCCGGATGGACGAAGTCATCTTCGAGGAGTTCAAGGGCACGGGTAACTCCGAGATCGTGCTCGACCGCAAGGTTGCGGACAAGCGCATCTTCCCCGCGCTCGACGTCGGCAAGTCCGGCACGCGCAAGGAAGAGCTGCTGGTCGAGAAGGATAAGCTCTCGAAGATGTGGGTCCTGCGCCGCATTCTCATGCAGATGGGCACCATCGATTCGATGGAATTCCTGCTCGACAAGATGAAGGATTCGAAGACCAACGAAGACTTCTTCGACACCATGAACCAGTAGAATCGCATCGGTGCGCCGCGCCGTTGTGACCGGGGCCCCGGGATCGGGTAAATCGACCTTGCTGGCCGAAGTCGCACGGCATGGCATCGCGACCGGCGAAGAGGTCGCTCGCGCTATCCTCCAGTCTCCCGGAGGGATGGAACTGCGTGCGGCTCGCCCGGCCGAGTTCGCTATGGCCATGCTCGATGCGCAGAAGGTTTCATGGGATCGGGTCGGGCCGGAGGACGGGCCGATCCTGTTCGATCGCGGCTTTGCGGATATTGTCGGTTTCCTGCGTCTGGAAGGGCTTCGCGTTCCGGACGAGGTTGACGCGGTCTGTCGCGGATGCCGCTATGAGGGTCCGGTGTTCCATGCGCCGCCATGGGGCGCAATCTATCGGCAGGACGACGAGCGTATTCAGAGCTGGGAGGAGGCCGTCGAAAGCGATGCGGCGGTCATCGAGGCTTGGCGCGACTATGGATACGACCCGATCGAGCTGCCCTTTGCCGACCCGGCCGAACGTGCCCGGTACGTAATCGAGAGACTATGAGCTACGCGCATTTTCAAGCTGCGCGGCCATCAGCTCCCATACCTTGTTCACTGCTTTGATCGGGCGGATCATAACCTTGAAATCGCGTATTTTTCCGCTCTCGTCGAAGCGGATGATATCCACTCCATTGACGTGGATACCATCGAGTACGCAGGTGAATTCGAGCATCGCGTCCTGGCCCTGCACAATCTCGCGGACGTATTCGAACTCTCCCTGTCCGAGCGTGGCCGCAGCCGCGCTGAGATAGGTCACCACCAGCGCGTGGCCCTCCTGCGGCGTATGTACGACCGGGGAGTGGAAGACCGCATCTTTCGCCACCAGTGTCGCAAGGCGCGCCGGATCGGGTGTGGTGGCAAGCTCATGCCATTGGGCCAGACCTTTTTGGGTCGGTGTCATTCGAGATGCTCGGCGAAAAAGTCCATGGTCCGCTTGTCGGCCAGTTGCGCATTTTCCTCGTCGCGGCGTTTTCCGAATTGGGTGGCGAAGCCGTGGTCCATGCCTTCGTAATCGTGCAGCGTGACCTTGTCGTGATCGTCCAGGCCTTCATGCATCGCCTTTTGCGTGTCCTTGTCGACGAAGCCATCCTCTGTCGGGATGTGGAGCATCAGCGGGTTGGAGATGGCGTGCTTCTCTCGCAGCAATTCGTCCACTCCGACCGCATAATAGCCGACGGTTGCGTCCGAATCTGTTCGTGCCGCAGTCATGTAGGCAAGGCGACCACCGAGGCAGTAACCGACGGCGCCGACCTTTTTGCTACTGTCCTTGCGAGCCCATTTGATTGTGGCCTCGATATCTCGGACACCTTCGTCCTGATCGAACTTGCCCATCAGATCGAGGGCCTTCTCGAACTCCGGTTCGATATCGGGATCGAGCTCGATTCCCTCGCCCAGCTGCCAGAACAGGTCGGGGGCAACCGCAAGATAGCCGTCTTCGGCGAGCAGATCGCACTTGCGCCGGATCCCGGCATTCACTCCGAAAATTTCCTGGATGACCACGATGGCTGCTCTCGGTGTGCCTTCCGGCCTCGCGACATAGGCCATGAAATCCGTGTTCCCCTTCAGGGTGGAAATGCGTGTCGTCTCGCTCATCGGAATGCTCCCGTCGTTCGTCGGTTCATGCGCTTGCAGGCCCTTGTGGCGTGGCCCACATAGGGCTGCAAGAGAGGTAACGGAGAACATGCGATGAAGGTCCACGTGGAAATCGATTGTACGCCCGAAGAGGCACGAGCCTTCATGGGTTTGCCCGATCTCACCAAGGCTCAGGCCGCCTATTCCGAAAGCATGGAGAAGGCGATGCGCGGGGTGTCGAATCCCGACCAATTGCAGGAGCTTGCTCGCTCGATGGCTCCGATGGGACAGGCCGGGTTGAAGATGTTCCAGGCCTTCATGGAAGGCAGCGCCGGCAATATGGGCCGCGCGAAGGGAACCGGCAGTGAGACGAAATCTGGCGACTGAATTTTCCCAGACGATCTTCGCGCTATCTTCCGGCGCGCCACCTTGTGGCGTGGCGGTGCTGCGGGTGTCCGGCCCCGAGGCGGGCAGGGCTCTAGAGCGGCTCACCGGATCGCTCCCGCCGCCGCGCAAGGCGAGTGTGAGACAGGTGCGCGATGTCGACGGAAGCTGGTTGGATGAAGCGCTGGTCCTCTGGTTTGTAGGTCCACACAGTGCGACGGGCGAGGATTGCGCCGAAATTCATTGTCACGGTGGTCGTGCGGTCATCCGCGCGATCGAACGTGCACTCGAGGATGGTTGCGGGCTGCGGCGAGCGGAGGCGGGCGAATTCACCCGGCGTGCCTTTGTGAATGGGCGGATGGATCTGCTCGAAGCCGAATCCTTGGGGGATATGCTCTCGGCCGAAACCGAGCTGCAGCGTGCGGTTCTGGCGAGCTCGGCGCAGGGTGAAGCATCCCGGCGCGTGGCGCAGTGGCGTGAGACGGTACTGTCCGCATCGGCGGCGGTTGAGCAGGAGCTGGACTTCGCCGATGAGGATGAGGAGGGCACCGCACCCCCATCGCAATGGCGCGCTGCGGTGAGCGAGGCTCGGGCCGAGATTTCTACATGGCTGGCAGTGCCCTCGACCGACCGGTTGCGGGAGGGGCTGCGCATCGTGCTCGCGGGCCCTCCAAACTCGGGCAAGTCTAGTTTGTTTAACGCGATCCTTGATGAAGCCGCTGCGATCGTCTCGCCGGTTGCCGGGACAACGCGCGATGCGATCGAGCGTCCGATTGCAATTGGCGGTGTGCCGTTCCTGTTGGTCGATACAGCTGGACTGCGATCCGATGGGGCTGAGGAGATCGAGCGAATTGGGATTGCCCGCGCCGAAGCGGAGGTTGCGCGGGCGGGCGTTGTCCTGTGGCTTGGCGCAGAGGGTGAGGGCCCGGCGGGCGCGTTGGAGGTTGCGAGCATGATCGATCTGCCCGAAGCGCCGCGCAAGGGTACGGGCGCGGCCCGTGTTTCATCCGAGACAAGAGAAGGTCTCGCCGATTTGCTCGCGCAGATTGCGGAGCTTGGACGGGATAAGCTTCCCAAGCCAGGACAGGTCGCCGTTTCGCGGAGGCAGCGGGAGCTTCTTGATCAAACCCATACGGCACTGCGTTTTGCGGGTGAGCAGGATGACCTTTTGCTGGTGGGCGAGTCGCTGCGCCAGGCACGGCATTCCCTGGATGCGATGCTGGGCAACGTGGCGACCGAGGATATGCTCGACGCGCTTTTTGGGCGCTTCTGCATCGGCAAGTAGCCGCACGTTTCACGTGGAACATCGCGCCCACTGGCGATGACCGCGCGCGGTCCCTATAGGGGCACAATGCATCACTACCCAATCATCGTGATCGGCGGCGGGCACGCCGGCGTCGAGGCGGCCTGCGTGGCCGCGCGCATGGGCGTGCGCGTCGCGCTCGTCACCTTGGAGGCCCGAAAGATCGGCGCGATGAGCTGCAATCCGGCCATTGGCGGACTGGGCAAAGGGCACCTTGTGCGCGAGATCGATGCCTTCGACGGAGTGCTGGGCAGAGCGGCGGACGCAGGGGCGATCCATTACCGCATGCTCAACCGGTCCAAGGGAAGCGCGGTCTGGGGCCCGCGCGTGCAGGCCGACCGCAAGCTTTTCGGGGCTGAAGTGCGACGCACGGTCGCTGCCGAACCGTCGTTGGAGGTGATCGAGGGCGAGGTTGCGGGCCTGCGTATCGAGGGCGAGAGGGTGTGCGGAGTGACGTTCGCCGATGGCACCGATGTTTCATGTGAAGCGGCCATCCTTTGCACCGGGACTTTCCTCGGCGGTATTCTGTTCCGTGGCGAAGAGCGCCTGACCGGTGGCCGGGTCAACGAAGGCTCCGCCGCGCGGCTCGCGGATCAGTTGCGCGAGGCGGCTTTGCCGCTTGCCCGCCTCAAGACCGGAACGCCGCCCCGTCTCGACGGGCGGACCATCGACTGGTCCCGCCTGGCCGAGCAGCCGTCCGATGATGAAGCCTGGACCATGTCGCCGCTGACAGAGCGCCGGAAGAACCCCCAGGTCTTTTGCGCCATCACCCGCACCAACGCTGCGTCGCATGATATCATCCGCGCCAACCTCGATCGCTCGCCGCTGTTCTCGGGCGCAATCGGGGGGCAGGGGCCGCGCTATTGCCCGTCGATCGAGGACAAGATCCATCGCTTCGGCGATCGCGACGGGCACCAGATTTTCCTCGAGCCCGAGGGCCTCGATACGCCGCTGGTCTATCCCAACGGGATCAGCACCTCGTTGCCTGTTGACGTGCAGGAGCAATTCCTGCGCGCCATCGAGGGCTTGGAGCAGGTGGTGGTCGCAGAACCGGGCTATGCGGTGGAATACGATCATGTCGATCCGCGCTCGCTCGACCGATCGTTGCAGATGCGCAGCCTCAAGGGCCTCTATTGTGCCGGCCAGATCAACGGGACGACCGGTTATGAGGAGGCGGCCGCGCAGGGCCTCATCGCGGGCCTTCATGCCGGATGCATTGCGGCCGGCCGGGAACTGCCGGAGCTCGACCGTGCCAATAGCTATATGGCGGTGATGGTCGACGATCTGACGCTGCACGGGGTGACCGAACCCTATCGGATGCTGACTGCGCGGGCCGAGTACCGCCTTCGACTGCGCGCCAATAATGCGACCACGCGGCTGACCCCTCTTGCCATGGAAGCGGATTGTGTTTGCGAAGAGCGCCGTGGGTGGTTCGAACGGCGCCAGTCAAGCCGGGCTGTCGTCGAGGAGTCGCTTGCATTCGAGCATTCTCCGCCCGAGATGCGCTCCCATGGCTTCACTGTCACTGACGATGCGGGGCGGCAGGCCTTGAAAGACTGGACGCGTTTCCCCGGCATCGATCTTGCCGCACTGATGGAGCGGCAGCTCGTTTCACGTGAAACAGATGGCGACCTGCTCAACGAGATAGCCGAGGATCTTCACTACGCGCCCTATGTGGCGCGGCAGGATGCTGAGCTGCGCGAATTGCGCGCGAATGAGCGGGTCGCGCTTCCGGCCGATTTTCCTTTCGCGGATGTCCCGGGTCTGTCGAACGAAATGGTCGAACGTCTTTCGAACTCGCGGCCCGACAGTCTGGCACAGGCCGCGCGCGTGCCGGGGATCACGCCCGCCGCCATGGCCGCACTGCTGGTGTTCGCGCGCAAACAATCGGCAGCCGCTGCATGATGATTGAGACTGAAGAGCAGGCGAAAGCTTTCGTCGCCGAGCGATGCTCACCCGGGGCGCTGAGCGCACTCGAACGCTTTGCCAGCGAGCTTCTGATCGAGTCCGAAAAGCAGAACCTGATCGCGCGATCGACGGTCGATACGCTTTGGCAACGCCATATGGCAGATAGCGCGCAGCTTCTGGACCATGTTCCACGTGAAACGGGCCCCTGGCTCGATTTGGGAACTGGCGCAGGCTTCCCTGGGATCATAACGGCGATCATGCGGCCCGATATGCCCCATGTTCTCGTCGAATCGCGGGGAAGGCGGATCGAGTGGCTCGAACGGATGGTCGCGCTGGCTGGTCTCGAAAATTGCCGTGTGATCGGATCGCGGCTGGAGAAGGTGGAGACATTCGAGGCCGGTGCCATAACGGCACGGGCGTTCGCTCCGCTAAAGGAACTCCTCGACTTGTCCGCACGCTTTTCCACCGACCGGACGACTTGGCTCTTGCCGAAGGGGCGGTCGGCAGCGCAGGAAAGGGATGAGCTTGAATCTCCGCAGCGCGCAATGTTTCACGTGAAACAATCGGTAACGAGCCGGGACGCTGCCATTCTGGTCGGCGCGGGCCGACCCCCAGGTGGAGGCCGCAAATGATCTGCATTGCGATTGCCAATCAGAAGGGTGGGGTGGGCAAGACCACCACCGCGATCAATATTGCCACGGCGATGGCGGCGACCGGCTGGCGCACGCTGCTGGTCGATATGGACCCGCAGGGGAATGCCTCGACCGGATTGGGCATCCACAGTCAGGATCGCGACTATTCGACCTACGACGTACTGATGGACGAGGGCACGGTTGCACAGTGCACCCAGACCTCGCGCATTCCCAACCTCGATGTCATGCCCGCGACGCAGGATCTGAGCGGCGCCGAAGTCGAGCTGGTAAGCGAGAGCGACCGGATCGATCGGCTGAAGAATGCCCTCGCGAGTGCGGATAGCCATTATGATGTCTGCTTCATCGACTGCCCGCCGTCCTTGGGTCTGCTCACCCTCAATGCGCTGAGCGCCGCCGATTCGTTGCTCGTGCCGTTGCAATGCGAATTCTTCGCGCTCGAAGGGCTCAGCCAGCTGCTCCAGACTGTCGAGCGAGTGCAGCAGGGCATCAATCCTTCGCTCAAGATCATCGGCGTGACGCTGACCATGTTCGACCGGCGCAACCGGTTGACCGATCAGGTCGCCGAGGATGTGCGCGAATGCCTCGGCGGGCTGGTGTTCGATTCGGTCATCCCGCGTAACGTGCGGCTGTCCGAAGCGCCGAGCCATGGCTTGCCTGCGCTGATCTACGACCATTCCTGCGCGGGCAGCCGCGCTTACATGTCTTTGGCGCGCGAGCTTATCGGCCGCCTGCCGCCCCAGAGGAAAGCCGCATGAGCAGCAAGCCCGCCACGACCCCCTCACCGAAAATAGCCGACGAAAGCCTCGCGAATGATCGCGCCAAGCGCAAGCTCGGCCGCGGGCTGGGTGCCCTGTTGGGCGAGACGCAGCGCGAAGAGAGCATTGCGCCACCCGAGGGCGGAACGACGCTATCGGTTGGTGGGCAGGGTAGTGGGGCGGAAGGCGCGAGCTCGCGCACCGGCCTTGCATCTATTCCGGTGGCCCGGATCGAGCCGCTGCCCGGCCAGCCGCGCAAGGTCTTCAACGAAGATGCGCTGAACGAGCTGGCGCAGTCGATTTCGCAGCGTGGGGTGATCCAGCCGATCATCGTACGCCCGCTGGAGCGCAAGGGCCGTTATCAGCTGGTGGCGGGTGAACGCCGCTGGCGTGCCGCACAGCGTGCCAAGCTGCACGAGATCCCCGCGATCATCCGCGATTTGGATCGGCGCGAGGTCATGGCGATCGCGCTGATAGAGAACATCCAGCGCGAAGACCTCAATCCGATCGAAGAGGCACGGGCTTATCAGCACCTCGCCGAGGAAGAGGACATGAGCCAGGCCGATATTGCGGCGCTGGTAGACAAGTCGCGCAGCCATGTCGCGAACCTGCAACGGCTGCTCGCCTTGCCGGAACCGGTGATTCAGCTGGTCGAGGTCGGCAAGCTGAGCATGGGCCACGCGCGCGCGTTGATCGGGCACGAGCGGGCAGAGGCGCTGGCCGAAGAGGCCATCGCGAAAAACCTATCGGTCCGTCAGATCGAAAAACGGGTCAAGGCCAAGCCGGCGACGGAGAAATCACCGAAAACGCCCGCCAATGATGCGCCCCCGGGGACCAGCGCCGATATCGAGGCGGTCGAGCGCCATCTCGAGGAATTTCTGGGGATGTCGCTTAATATCAAGCCCGATGCCGATCCGCGTTCGGGCGCGATTACGATCCGGTACAAGACGCTCGACCAGCTCGATCTGCTCTGCCAGCGCCTGACTGGCGGAGAGATCTGAGCTTTCCGGCCTTGCGCGCGTAAGCTGCCACGCGGGACAGCGTAGCTTTCTCGCAGCAGTCGCCTAGCGTTGCTTGATGTATTTGATCCGCTTGTCCGGCCGGGGGCGAGGTTGGGGCACACGCGTGATGACCCGTTCACGGATAACCTCGCACTCTTCGACCTCGTAGTATTCTTCAATTATTTCTTCCCTGATTACAGGGACATAGCGCTGTCCGCGCTGTTCTTCGATAATCACGACCACGCCGCCAGACTGCGCCGAGGCGTATCCTCCGCCGTAAGAGTAGCCATAGCCGGACCCGCCATAGTGCGCGCGTCCGCCGCGCGAGCCGTAAGAATAGCGGTCGTTGTAAAAGGTGCGCGGAGCGTCGTCGTAATAGCTGTAGCCGTTGCTTTGCCAACTGCCGCCGCCATAGCGCGAATCGTACCACGCCTCGCAGTCCTGCCAGTAGCCATCGTCGCCGCCACGCGCGATCGAGCGGCCCGCGGCCGCACCAGCGAGTGTGCCCACGCCGCCCCCGATCAGCGTTCCGGCCAGGCGCGACCCGTCGCCCGCCACCTCGTTGCCGATGAGCGCGCCGCCAACTCCGCCGACCAGACCGCCGACCACGGCTCCCCTGTCGCCCCGTCGATCCCGATCGCGCAGGTAGTCCAGGCAGTCGGCTTCCCAATCGCCACGCTCGTAGGAGGGGGGCGGTGTGTAGGTCTGCTGAGCACGGTAATATTGTGCGCTGGCAGGCGTAGCGAGGCATGCCAGTGCAGCGCCGCAGGTGATGATGATCGAACGCATGGAAACACGCACCCCTTCTTGTAGGGCGGTCGGGAAAAGCCGCCCTCACAAATGATTAAGAAAAGGTTAGCGAATTCGGTCCCGTACGGATTGTGCGCGTGCGCGACCTGTCCCGTGCTGGGGCACCGTGCGTTCGTCAGATCCTGTCGGCGATGCGCGCGGCCAGCGCCTCCACGCCTTGCGCGTCGCCTTGCGAGAAGCGTGCCTTCTTCGGGCTGTCGAGATCGATCACCGCGATGACCTTGCCCTCGCGCACCACCGGCACGACCAGCTCGGACGCGCTAGCGCCGTCGCAGGCGATATGGCCGGGGAAGGCATGCACATCCTCGACCCGCTGGGTTTCGCCGCTCTGCGCCGCCGTCCCGCACACCCCTTGGCCGAGCGGAATGCGGATGCACGCCGGGCGGCCCACGAATGGGCCAAGGACCAACTCGCCCTCCACCATCCGATAGAAACCCGCCCAGTTGAGATCGGGGACGAAACTCCAGATAAGCGCCGCGAGGTTGGCCATGTTCGCCACGCCGTCGCGCTCACCATCGGTCAGCGCATCGGCGGCATTGGCGAGCTCGCGATAACGCTCTTCATCCGGGGTGTCGGCGGGCAGTTGAAAATCGAACATCGAAGCTCCTTTGCGGCTGGGGAAATGCGCGCCCGCCTTTCGCGATTGCCGCAGGGGCGCTCGCGGCCTATTTCGGGTGCATGACCACACTTCGCAATATCGGCATCGGCCTGCTCGTCATCCTTGTCCTCGCCGCGATCGCCATCGCGCTGCTGCTGCGCGGCAGCAAGGCGGAGCTCACCGTCGACGAGGTGTCCGGCACCGACCCGACGCTGGTCGAACCCGACAGTGAGTGGTTCCCCACGATCAGGGTCGCCGAACCCGTCGGCTGGGCTGAAGGCGAAGCGCCCGAGGCGGCCGAAGGCCTGCAGGTGGTGCGGTTTGCCGAAGGGCTGGACCATCCGCGCGTCGTCTATGCCCTGCCCAACGGCGACGTTCTGGTGACGCTGACCAACAGTCCGCCGCGTGACGTCGGCGGGATCGAAGGCTTCATCATGAAGACCCTGATGGGCAAGGCGGGGGCGGGTGTGCCATCGCCCGACAAACTGGTGCTGCTGCGCGATTCCGATGGCGACGGGCGCGCCGATATCAAGCAGGTGCTGCGCGAGGACGGCCTCGAATCGCCTTCGGGCATCGCCTACGACGACGGCACGCTCTACATCGCCAACCACAATGCGCTGCTTGCGTTCGATTACGAACTGGGATCGGCGAAGGTCACGGGTAAGCCGCGCAAGCTGATCGACCTGCCGGGCAGCGGCAACCACTGGATGCGCAACATCATCCTCTCCCCCGATGGCGAGAAACTCTACATCGCGGTGGGATCGGCGAGCAATATCGGCGAAAACGGCATGGAAGCGGAAGAAAACCGCGCCGCGATCTGGGAATATGATACCACGAACGGCACCGCGCGCCTCTATGCCACCGGCCTGCGCAACGCCAACGGGATGGCCTGGAATCCGCTGTCCGAGGAATTGTGGACCACGGTGAACGAGCGCGACATGCTCGGCGGGGATCTCGTCCCCGATTACCTCACCAATGTCCCCATCGGCGTGAATTATGGCTGGCCATGGGTCTACTACAAGAACAACATCGACCGGCGGGTCGAAGCCCCAATGCCCAATTACCTCACCGAATATGCGCGCTTCCCCGAATATGCGCTGGGGCCGCACGTCGCGGCGCTGGGCCTTGTGTTCAGCGAGGAGGGTAACCGCATGGGTGACACATTCGCGCGCGGCGCCTTCATCGCCCGGCACGGATCGTGGAACCGCAAACCGGCTGCCGGATATGATGTGGTCTTCGTGCAATTCGACGAGCGCGGCAATCCGACGGGCAAGCCGGTGCCGGTCCTGAAGAGCTTCCTCGATGGCGATGGCGAGACGCGCGGTCGGCCGACCTGGGTCGAATGGAGCAATACCGGCGGCCTGCTGGTGAGCGACGATACCGCCGGGATCATCTGGCAGGTGATCGCGCCCGATGCCGATCCGGCACCGGCTCTGGAACCTGTCACGGGCGAACGGCTGGAAGCGCAGACCGAACTTCGCGGCGACCCGCGCGATGCTTTCACGGACGAGTTTGCCCGTGATTACAACCCCTTAGGAAACTAGCGCACCGCGCGACGGCTGGATCAGGCGGCGAGAACGCTGCTATCCAGCTCGTAAAGCAACGCCGCGCCCGCCGTGGCCGACGCCTTGAGGCCGATCGCCTCGGGCACGATGTGGTCGAGGAAATAGCGCATCGTCACGCGCTTCGCGTGCTTGCGGTCTGCATCGTTCGAATCATCCAGCGCATCATACTGCTGCATCAGGCACCATGCCGATACTGCGACCGCGCACATCGCGGTGTAGGGCACGCTGCCCGCGAGCCGGTCGTCGAGCGAGGCCTCTTCGCGCATCCACTTGGCGATCGCCGCACATTCGCCCGCCAGCGCCATCAGCTGCGGTTCGTCGGCAGCGGCCCGCGCAATATCCGCGAACAGGTTCTGCAACGCTTCGCCATCTTCGAGGCCGAGCTTGCGGGTCACGAGGTCCGCCGCCTGGATGCCGTTGGTGCCTTCGTAGATCGGCGCGATCCGGCTGTCGCGCCAGTGCTGCGCCGCGCCGGTCTCCTCGACGAAGCCCATTCCGCCATGCACCTGGATGCCGAGCGAGGCGACTTCGATCCCCGTGTCGGTCGCCCAGGCCTTGAGCATCGGGACCAGCACTTCGGCGCGCGCCTTTGCTTGCGGCTCGCCGATATCGCCCCGGTCGACCTGCCCGGCGGTGTAATAGAGCAGCCCGCGCATCGCTTCGGTGAGGCTGCGCATCCGCAGCAGCATTCGTCGCACATCGGGATGCTCGCTGATCGCCACCGGGCTGCGGTCTTCCGCCCCGGCGCGCGCCGATTGCACGCGGTCGAGCGCATAGGCGACCGCCGCCTGCGTCGCGCGTTCGGCGATCTGGACACCCTGCGAACCGACGTTGATCCGCGCATTGTTCATCATCGTGAACATCGCGGCGAGGCCGCGGTTCTCGGCCCCGACCAGCTCACCGATGCATTCGTCGTTGTCGCCGTAGGACATCACGCAGGTGGGTGAGGCGTTGATGCCCAGTTTGTGCTCGAGGCTGACGCAGCGCACATCGTTGCGTGCGCCCGGCGTGCCGTCGTCCTTCAGATGATATTTCGGCACCAGAAACAGCGAGATGCCCCGGCTGCCCTCGGGCGCATCGGGCAGGCGCGCCAGCACGAGGTGGATGATGTTCGCCGCCAGATCGTGCTCGCCCCACGTGATGTAGATCTTCTGGCCCTTGATCCGGTATTTGCCCGCATGCTCGCCCTCTTCGATCAGGTGCGCGGTCGTGCGCAGCGCGCCCACGTCGCTGCCCGCCTGCGGCTCGGTCAGGTTCATCGTGCCCGACCATGCGCCGCTGACGAGATCGGGGAGGTAGGTTTCCTTCTGCGCGTCGGTGCCGTGCGCCTCCAGCGCCTCGATCGCGCCGACCGACAGCATCGGCAGCAGGTTGAGCGCCATGTTGGCGGTGCCTAGGTTTTCGAGCACGTTGCAGGCGAGCGTGAAGGGCAGGCCCTGTCCGCCATGCTCCGCGCTGCCTGCAATGGCGTTCCACCCCTGCTCGACATAGGCCTGGTAGGCCGCCTCGAACCCGTCGGGCAGGCGCACGACGCCGTTCTCCAGCTTGGCACCTTCGAGGTCGCCGATGCGGTTGAGCGGTGCCCATTCGCCCGCGGCGAACTGGCCGACGCCCTCGACGATCGCCTCGACCAGATCGGGCTCGGCGGCGGCATAGCGTTCGCTCTGCGCAAGCTCCGCGATCCCCGCATTGGCACGAATGGCGAGCAGCTGGTCCTGGGTGGCGGGCTTGTAAGTCATCGCGGCGGTGCGTCCTCTTGGTTTGCCGGCTCGGGGCTTCCGGCTCTTGGATTTCTCTGCCCCCGGATATAGCGCGCGGGGATGGACCGCAAATACGTTACGGAAGCTGTATTGGCCGACGCGGCGGGAATCGCGCGCGCGGCGCGAATCCTGCGCGATGGCGGGCTGGTCGCCGTGCCGACCGAGACGGTCTACGGCCTCGCGGCGCGCGCGGATAGCGCGGATGCGGTCGCGCGGATCTTCGAGGCGAAGGGACGGCCGAGCTTCAACCCGCTGATCGTGCATGTGCGCGATGCGGAGCAGGCTGCGCTTTATGCCGACTGGAGCGATGACGTCGTGAATGCCACGCTGGTGTGGCCCGGCCCGCTGACCCTCGTGCTGCCCCGCAAGGCGAATGCTGGACTGGCGCCAGCGGTAACGGCGGGCCTGCCGACTGTGGCCCTGCGCTGTCCAGCGCATCCGGTGATGCAACGCCTTCTGGAAAGCGTGGACTTCCCGCTGGCAGCCCCCTCGGCCAACCGCAGCGGCTTCGTCAGCCCCACCTCGGCGCAGCACGTCATGACGTCACTCGATGGGCGGATCGACATGGTGCTCGATGGAGGGTCGACCGAGGCGGGGGTGGAATCGAGCATCCTCGCGATCCGGGAAGATGGATCGTGGGAGGAACTGCGGCCCGGCCCCATCGATCTCGATGCGCTCCACCGGCATTATTACGATGTCGGCCTTTCCCAAGGCGGGACGCGCGAGACGCTCGAGGCGCCGGGCCAGATGGCGAGCCATTATTCGCCGGGCAAGCCGGTGCGGCTTGGCGTCACCGATCCCGAAAACGACGAATTCGCGATCGGCTTCGGGGCCATCGGAGGTGACGTCACGCTGTCGGTGGGCGGCTCCCTGTCAGAGGCCGCGCGCAACCTCTATGCCTGTCTGCATCTCGCCGCCGAATCAGCCAAGCCACGCGTTGCAGTTGCGCCGATTCCGGATGCGGGCATCGGGCGGGCGATCAACGACCGCTTGAAACGCGCCGCAGCGCCGCTCGCCTAGTCTTCCGGCTCGTAGGGGATCGTCGGCAGGATCTGCTGGATCTCGGCATAGGTCTCGCGCGCCTTGTCGCAGGCCTTGCGGTCCCCGTCCTCGCAATCCTCGCGCTGATGGGCATAGCGGCGTTCGAGCTTGCCGAGCCGTTCCTGACGTTTGCGCAGCTCGCGCCCGCGCTTTTCGTCTGCCTCGCTCTGGCTGGTGGTGGCGAGGTCGACCGCCTTGGACCCGGCCTTCACGGGCAGGGTGACCACGTCGAACGCGGTCTTGGCGAGGCATCCCTGCAGGGCAAGGGCGGCGATCAGGGCGAGCGGCACGATCGGTTTCATGCCGCCAGCTTATGCCTCACGCCGCCCGAACCGCAAATCCTATTCGGATTCCTGGGCCGCGGCCTGGCCGCCGCCGCCGCTCGTGCGCGTGCGGCATTTCACATCGCCCGATCCCATCGAGCTGACCGAGCACTTGGCGTTGCCGATCACCTCGACATCGCCCGATCCCATGATGCTGGCATCGACCGATCCATTGGACGCGAACACCGCGTCGCCCGAACCGGCGATCGCGACATCGGCATCGCCGACCTCGAGATCGCGCAGGTTCAGATCGCCCGAGCCTGCGATGGACAGGTCGAGCTTCTTGGCCGTACCCGCCGCCTCGAGCGAGCCCGATCCCGCCACGTTTACTTCCAGCGTGTCGGCATCGATCCGCGCGACCGTCGACTTACCTGATCCGGCGATGGAAACGTCTGCATTGCCGCCAGTGCCCAGCCGGTCGAGCTGGATCTCGCCCGAACCGGCCACCGTCAGGTCGCTCGGCGTGGGCATGGTAATGCGAATGGTGGCAACGCCGCGCTGACGCCAGTCGCCCTCGCGCCCGACCGAGAGCGTATCGTCCTCGAGATCGAACCGCAGCTTTTCGACGACATCGGGATCGCCCTCAACGTCGATCGTCAGCGTGTCGCCCGAGGTCACGATCATCCGGTCCGGCCCTGCCAGCGTAATGCCCGTGGGCCGCGCGCCTTCGTAGTCCAGCTCGGCAAGCGGCACGCCGCTGCTGCTGGAACTGATGTTGATGTCGCCACAGGCTGACAGCAGCGTTGCCGCTGCGGCGATGGCGATTCCCGACCAGAACTTCATAACCAGATCCCTCCGCTTGTGTGTTAGCGGCATAATACAGGAGGGTGGTGGCACAAAGCAAGAGGGCCGCCCCTTGCAGGACGGCCCCCATCGAAGTCCGAATGTCGCCTGTCGATCAGGCGCCGATCAGGCTTCTTCGGTGCTTTCGTAATATTGCGGCGCATGTTCCTTGAGCACGTCGAGAATCTTGGTCAGCGCGGTTGGCTCGTCGGTCTTTTCCATCGCGGCCAGCTCGCGGGCGAGGCGGCTGGAGGCCGCTTCGAAGATCTGCCGTTCGGAATAGCTCTGCTCGGGCTGGTCTTCGGGGCGGAAGAGGTCGCGCGTCACCTCGGCGATCGACACGAGGTCGCCCGAGTTGATCTTCGCTTCGTATTCCTGCGCACGGCGGCTCCACATGGTGCGCTTGACCTTGGGCTTGCCCTTGAGCGTTTCCATCGCCTCTTTCAGGGTCTTGTCGCTGGAAAGTTTGCGCATCCCGATCGATTCGACCTTGTTGACGGGGACGCGCAGCGTCATCCGCTCTTTTTCGAATCGCAGGACGTAAAGATCGAGGTTCATCCCGGCGATTTCTTCGCTTTGAACTTCGACCACGCGGCCGACACCATGCTTGGGATAGACGACATAGTCGCCGACATCGAAGGCGAGAGCCTTGGCTGCCATGAAAATTCCTTTCATACCGAAAGGACAGGTGCGTGCATCGGGCGCAACAAAAGACCGTGCGCCCCGAGGGGGCGAAGGTCCAATCGCGTCGTGATGCCGGGGGAACCTGCCTTTCAACTTCCAATGCCCGCAACGACCACAATCGCAGCGGTGCCGCACTATATAGCATGTCGCTGCGAATATTGCGAGTCGATGAAACAAATGCGGCGCGTCGGTTACGCCCGCCAGTCCGCTTCGAATCTGGCTTGGACGAATTCGCCGCCCAGCAGCAGTACATAGGCGCTGAGATAGAACCAGGTGAGCAATATGATCACCGCGCCGAGCGAGCCGTAAGTCGCGTTGTAGCTCGCGAAATTCGCCACGTAGCTGCCGAACAGCGCAGTCGCACCCACCCACACCAGCGCGAAGAGCGCCGCGCCCGGCAAGACCGCACTCCACGGTGGGTCGGGCCGGTTGGGGGCGAACCGATAGAGGAAGCCGGCGCCCAGCATCCCGGCCAGGAACATCAGCCCGAAACTGGCGAGCGGGGCGGCTGCACCGGGCAGCGCCGCAGCGAGCGAGATCGCCGTTCCCGCCACCGCCAGCGCGAACACGGCGCCGAGCGTAACGATTAGAGCGATCGCATTGCTCTTCAGAAAGCCGCGATCTTCCTCTGCATTGAAGACCACGTTCAAACCGCCGATCACCGCACGTGCCGCGTTGCGCGCCCCGAACAGTGCAACGGCCAGCGCCAGCAGCAGCCCGAAGCCCTTGGTATTGTCGTTCGCCTCGGTCACCGATCGCAGCTGGTCGCCGATCAGCGATGCGGCGCTGGACGGCAGGCCCCGGCCCAGCGCCTCGATGTCGCGCGCCACCGCTTTGGGCGTGGCCACCAGCCCGTAAAGCAGCACGCACACCGCGAGCAGCGGGACCATCGCGAGGAAGGCATAATAGGACACACCCGCCGCAACGAGGCCCGCATTATCCTGCGTGGCCCCCTGCCAGGTCCGCTTGAGCGTTTTGATCATTCGATTCCTTCGGTTCTATGCCAAACGACTCAGCCGCTCGCGCTCGGTTCCACTTGCGCGGCCGCGACGCCATCGATTCCATGGCCCGCAGGCCATACGTTCGCCCTATGTTATTCCTCGTCCTTGCCCTGGTGCAGCCCGTCGCTGCCGACGTTCCCGCGGACGAAGTAGAGATTGCGGGCAGCGAGCAGAGCTATAGCGCCGCAACGCTTGGGGTCATCGAAACTCTCGACCCGGCGGACCCACAACCCAGCATAGCGTCGCTGGAAGCGCTCGGCGAAGCTGGCGATGCCTCTGCGCTGGAGGCGCTGGGCGAATTGTTCGGCAAGGGCGTGAGTGGCATTGCGCGCGATCCCGACCGCGCATGCGACTATTTCGAGCAGGTCGAGGCCGAACGGGGCGATACCCAGCACAATATCGCCACCTGTTTCTATGATGGCGTGGGCCGGCCTCGGGATTACGTCAGGGCGCGCCTGCATTACCGCCGCGCGATCGCGGCAGGTTATACCCAATCGCGCTGTGCGCTGGGCAATATGCTGATCCGGGGACAGGGGGGCGATATCGACGTCACCCGCGGCATGGCGCTATGCCGGGAGGCTGCCGAGGCGGGCATCGCGCACGCGCAGGCCGATGTCGGCACCTATCTGCTGATCGGCGAGCATATCGAGCGCGATCCGGTCGCGGCACGATCCTGGCTCGAGCGGGCAGGCGAGCAGGGCCAGCCCAACGCCAGCTTCCTCCTTGGCCAGATCTATCAGAAGGGCGACGGGGTCGAACGCGATCTCGACCGCGCGCAATCGTGGTTTGAAAGAGCCCATGCATCTGGGCGCCCGGATGCCGCATTCCAGATCTTCCGCATGCTTTTCCAGCGCGGCTATGTGAGCGACGCCCAGCGCGCGAGCATCGATCCGGGCGTGCTCGAAGAAGCGATCGAATGGGCGCGAATCGCTGCCGAGACGGAGCCCGATCCGGCGCACCGCAAACTAGCCCGGGAAGCCCCGGAAGCGATCGGGCGTATCCTCGCCGCTGCACAGGCTACCGACTGACGGATCGAGGACCCGCGCGGTCGAACCGGCTTAGCGGGGGTCAGTCGCCCTCGCCGGGTTCCGCGGTGAAGAACTTTTCGAACTTGCCCTCTTCGCCCTTATGCTCGTCGGCATCCTCGGGCGGGTCCTTCTTCTGGGTGATATTGGGCCATTCGTTGGAGAACTTGGTGTTGAGCTCCAGCCACTTTTCCAGATTGTCTTCGGTGTCGGGCAGGATCGCTTCGGCCGGGCACTCGGGCTCGCACACGCCGCAGTCGATGCACTCGCTGGGGTTGATGACGAGCATGTTCTCGCCCTCGTAGAAGCAGTCGACCGGGCAAACCTCGACGCAGTCGGTATATTTGCATTTGATGCAGGCGTCGGTGACGACGTAGGTCATGGTGCGATTATCCTTGCGCGCCGTTTGTATCTCGCGGTGCTGCTAGTGGCTTGGAGCCTGCCCGGTCAAGCAGGCTGTAACATCCGCGCGCCTCTTCGGGCGGTCCGCGCCGCTCGGGCAGGGCTTCTATCCGGATGATCGTGACCCCCTGGCTGCGCGGAATGGTGAGCACATCGCCGGGCGCCACGGGGCGGGCAATCCGCGCGACCCGTTGGCCATTGAGGCGCAGGTGGCCGCTTTCGACGAGCTTGCGGGCACTGCTGCGGGTACGAACGAAGCGCAGGCGACACAGCACCAGGTCGAGCCGCATCAGGCAGCCGCCCGCGTCATGAGCCACGCTGCATCAGGCCGACCGCATCAGGAAAGCATGTCTTTCAGCGCGGCGAAGGCATTTTCGGGCCGCGGCTCGTTCGGCTTGGTGTTTGCGCCCTGCTTGGGTCCGCGACCTTTGCCCTGCGGTTTGCCCTTGGCCCCACCCTTGGCATGGCGGGGCTTGCCTTGGGTGCGCCGCTCGCCATCGCCCCTGCGCGCACCCGGTCCCGTGCCTGCCCGCGCCCCTGCCCGCGCGCCTGCCCTTTGGGGCAGCCAGCGCCAGCGGTCGGGCAGCGCAGGTCCGAATGCGCCTTCGGCCAGCGGCTTGCCTTCGACGAAGCGGAAGCCCGCCGCGCCCAGCAACCGCCTGATGCTGTCGGGCGTGAGCCCGGTGGAGACGGCCAGTGCGGTATCGAGCATGAAGGGGGCGCCGCGCCCGCGTTTCTCGTTACCGCCCTTCGCTGCGGGACCCTTCGCTCTTGCCTCGTGCGCCTGCTTGAACAGTTTCTCGGCGATATCGACCCGGACGAGTTGCTCGCCTGCGGGGCGGTATCCGGCGGGCAGCGGGCTGCTGGCCGGGACGACCGAGCGCATGGCCTCGTCGATCGGCCGCGAATCGATTCCCGCCTGCTTCATGGCGATGCGCGGGGCCGGCTTGAGCAGCGCGGGCGCAAAGATGTCGAGCGCGCCGAACACCACGCCAACCTTGCGCAGATAGGGGCGCGCTTCCTTGGGCAGGTTCTCGAGCCCCGCATGCTCGCGCGTCACGATGCCATGCCCGTCGAGCAAGTTGAGCAGCAGCGCACGCGCCCACGATGTCGCATCCTCGCTCTTCGAAGCGAGCTGCAGCTTGCGCAGCGGCTCGAGCGGGGCGAGCCATTCGCGGACCTTCGCGGTGAGCGCATCGACAAAGGCTTCGCGCGCGCCATCGGGCAGCCGGTCGAGTTCGCGCGCAGGCTTCAGCCGCGGCTCGGCCGGGTCGACCGGATGTTCCAGCCGGGCGATCTCCTGCGAGCCCCACATCACCCGGCCGTTGTCGAGCGTGATGCCCGCGAGGCCATTCTCGCGCAGCTTCTCCGCCTGTGCGGCGAGGATGCGCGGTAGCGCCTTCTCGCCCGCCGAAAGCAGCATCTTGCGGTCGCCCGCCGCCGCGTGCGGGTCGATCGAAAAGCGAAACCCCTCCAGCTTGCCGATGGCCTGATCCTCGACCAGCAAGGTGCCGTCGTCCTCCAGCGAAATCGGGAGGAGGGCAGGGTCATTGCCAAGGTGCTTCATCAGTACGGACGTCCTTCGATTCACGAATCGTTCGGTCAGGCGCATATGCAGTGCGTCGGACAGGCGGGCCTCGACCGCGCGGGCGCGCGCCGCCATTTCGTCGCGGGCGAGCACCCAGTCGGGCCGCTGGCAGATATAGGCCCAGGATCGGATCGCGGCTATCCGCCCCTGGAGTATGGCGATATCGCCACGGACCGTATCGAGTTCGGCGATCCGCGCAGCGACATAATCGGCCCCGATATACCCCTGACGCAAATCCTGCCACAGCCGCGTGACGAAGCGGGCATGCGTATCGACGCCCGAGGCGCGGAAATCGGGCAGCGAGCAGACCTCCCAGAAGCGCCGGACATTGGCGGGGCCGCGAATTGCGCGCGCGAAAGGCTGGTCGGCGAGCTTGCGCAGCACCGCGAGGTCGATCGCTTCGGGGGCGGGGGCCAGTTCGCGCTCGCCCGGCCCGGCGCTCAGATCCTCGATCACCACGCCCACCGAATCGAAGCGTGGTTCGGGCTCGCGCCAGAACAGCTTGGTGATCGGCTGGAAGCGATGCTCCTCGATCGCGTAGATCTCTTCCTCGGTGAATTCGGCGTCCTGCCCGCCCGCACCGATCAGCGCGCCGAAGCTGCCGTCGCGGTGGTGGCGCCCCGCGCGGCCTGCGATTTGCGCCATTTCGGCAGGCATCAGCCGCCGCCGTTTGACCCCATCGAACTTGGCGAGGCTGGCGAAGGCGACATGCGTGACGTCGAGATTGAGCCCCATGCCGATGGCGTCGGTCGCGACGATGTAATCGACCTCACCATTCTGGAACAGCTCGACCTGGCGGTTGCGCGTTTCGGGGCTGAGGGCACCCATCACCACCGCCGCCCCGCCCCGATGCCGCCGCAGCATCTCCGCGATGGAGTAGACCTGATCGGACGAAAAGCCGACCACCGCGCTACGCTTGGGCAGGCGCGAGAGCTTCTTGGCGCCGGCATGGGTGAGGGTGGAAAAGCGCGGCCGCTCGGTCATCTCGACATGGGGGATCAGCGACCTGATGACCGGCGCTGCGGTGGCTGAGCCGAGCAGCATGGTCTCCTCGCGCCCCCGCGCGTTGAGCAGGCGGTCGGTGAAGATGTGTCCCCGCTCGCGATCCGCAGCGAGCTGGACCTCATCGACTGCCACGAAGGCGTGCCCGCCGCCGTCATGCGGCATGGCCTCGGCGGTGCAGAGGAAATAGCGCGCGTCCTTGGGCTCGATTCGTTCCTCGCCGGTGATCAGCGCGACTGCTTTTTCGCCCTTGATCGCGACCACCCGGTCGTAAACCTCGCGCGCCAGCAAGCGCAGCGGAAAGCCGATCGCTCCGCTCGAATGGGCGCACATCCGCTCGATTGCGAGATGCGTCTTGCCGGTGTTGGTCGGGCCGAGGACAGCCTTGATCGCAGGCGCGGACATGGCAGCCAATGTGGCAAGTGCGTGAGGATGCCGCAAGCGAAGTGCCCGGTTCGCCGCAAGCAACACTCGGATGATCGACGAGACGCCCCGATCGACCGGCAGGATTAAACGCCGATTAAGAATGCCATGGCACTAACGCGCCTCACCCAATATGAGCCGTTCCCTAGAAATACCGGGGTTGAACACCGGGGGTCTTTGAGCGGCAGACAGGGCTATCGGAGACGGGATCTGAACTACGCCGAGCAGTCGGGATTGCACGTGCCGGAAACGAATTCGGAAGACGATGGCGTGCAGCCGACGGACACACAGCATAACGCCGATGCCCCGGCGGAATTCCGGGCGGCGGTCGGCAAGGCCGATGGCGGCGCGCGCGTGCGCCTGGCCGGGCTTGCGCAGTCGGGCCGCAAATTGGCGGCGGCGGGTGTCGCGAAATTCGAACGCGCCGATCTCGCGCCCGATCTCGCCCAGAACATCGGCAGCCTGCGCTGGTTTCGCGGGGCCGCCACTTTCCTGTCGCTGTCCGCCGTCGCGCTCGCCTTCTGGCCCGATTTCTCGCCGCTCGAGGCTGCGCCTGCGCTGCGGCTGGACCAGCAGGCGCGCGAGGAGTTTCGCAGCCAGACGATCCAGCCGCTGGCGCTGGGCGGCGATACCGGCACCCGGATGGCCGCCACCGCGCTGGTCCTTCCGCTGGCCGACGCGCCCGAGCGCCCGCAGCTCGAGACCACCGCAACCTTCGGGCGCAGCGACAGCCTCGCCTCGATCCTCTCGCGCCAGGGTGTCGGCCAGGCCGATGCTGCCCGCGCGGCGGATCTGGTGGCCCAGGCCATCACGCTCGACGAGATCGAACCCGGCACGCAGATCGACGTGACGCTGGGTCGCCGCCCCGAACCCGGCGCGCAGCGACCGCTCGACGAAATGCGTTTTCGCGCCCGTTTCGACCTGTCGCTGGCAGTGGCGCGCGGCGATCATGGCAATCTCGCGCTGATCCGCGAACCGATCGAGGTGGACGAGACCCCGCTGCGTCTGCGTGGCACGGTCAATGGCAGCCTCTATCGCTCGGCACGCGCGGTTGGTGCGCCTGCCAGCGCGATCCAGGCCTTTCTGAAAGCGGTCGGCGATCACGAGGAGCTCGATAAGGCGCTCCAGCCCGGCGACACCTTCGACATGATCGTGTCCTACCGCCGCGCCGCGACGGGCGAGCGGCAGGCCGGCAGACTGCTTTATGCCGGGGTCGAGCGCGAGGGCGAGCCGACCATCCAGCTGATGCGCTGGGGCAGCGATGGCCAGTTCTTCGAAGCGTCGGGCGTGGGCGAGCAGCGTGCGGGCCTCGTCGCGCCGGTGCCGGGGCCGATCGGCTCTCGCTATGGCATGCGGCGTCATCCAATCCTGCGGTACAAGCGGATGCACGCCGGCGTCGACTTTCGCGCCCGCTACGGCACGCCGATCGTCGCCCCGACCGACGGCCGCGTGACCAGCGCGGGCCGCGCGGGCGGCTGCGGCAATGCCGTGCGCCTGTCGCATAGTGGCGGGCTGAGCACGCGCTTCTGCCACATGAGCCGGATGGCGGTTTCGCCCGGGCAATATGTGAAGCGTGGGCAGACGATCGGTTATGTCGGATCGACCGGTCTCTCTACCGGCCCGCACCTGCATTACGAGATGTATCGCGGCGGCCGCCATGTCGATCCGCTGTCGGTCCGCTATGTCACCCGCGCGCAGCTGAGCGGCGAGGATTTGCGCCAGTTCCGTGCGCGGCTCGACGCGCTCAAGACGGTCGAGGCGGGCGCAGCCCTGAAAGACATGCATCCGACACGCCCGGTATTCGAAGAGCCGGTGCGCGAAATCGACCGGATCGCGCTCAGCGCCAAACATCGCCGCGGCGGCTGATCCTCTAGCGGCCCCTTCTTGCGGCCAACTCTTGCTAGGCGCGCGGCCTTGGGCCACACCTCGCCGCCATGACGCTGTCCTTCCCCGCAACCCGCCTCCGCCGCACCCGCACGCACGAATGGAGCCGCCGACTTCATCGCGAGACCGTGCTCACCCCCGCCGACCTGATCTGGCCGATGTTCGTGATCGAAGGCGAGCGCGAGGAGCAGCCGGTCGGCAGCCTGCCCGGTGTCAGCCGCTGGTCGGTCGATTTGCTGCTGGATCGTGTGGGCGAGGCGATCGAGCTGGGCATTCCGTGCGTTTCGCTGTTCCCCAATACGCCCGCCGAACGCCGCAGCGATGCAGCGGAAGAAGCGTGGAACCCCGACAACCTGATCTGCCGCGCGGTGCGCGCGATCCGTGACCGGTTCGGCGATGGTATCGGCGTCATGTGCGACGTCGCGCTCGATCCCTATACCAGCCACGGGCATGACGGCCTGCTCGACGATGCGGGCTATGTCACCAACGACGCGACGCTCGATGCGCTGGTGAAGCAATCGCTCAACCAGGCGGCGGCGGGCGCGGACGTGATCGCCCCGTCGGACATGATGGACGGGCGCGTCGCCGCGATCCGGCAGGCGCTGGAGGGCGAAGGTTACGTCAACGTCCAGATCATGAGCTACGCGGCCAAATATGCCTCGGCCTTCTACGGCCCGTTCCGCGATGCGGTGGGGTCGGGCGATCGGCTCAAGGGCGACAAGCGCACCTACCAGCTCGACGCGGGCAACAGCGACGAAGCGATGCGCGAAATCGCGCTCGACATTGCCGAGGGCGCCGACAGCGTGATGGTGAAGCCCGGCCTCGCCTATCTCGACATCATCCGCATGGCGCGCGACCGGTTCGACGTGCCGATCTTCGCCTATCAGGTGAGCGGCGAATATGCGCTGCTCGAAGCGGGAGTCGCGGCGGGTGTGGGCGAGCGCGAGCCGCTGGTGATGGAGAAGCTGATGGCGTTCAAGCGCGCCGGATGCGCAGGCATACTCACCTATTATGCGCCCTATGCCGCGCGCCTGCTCGCCGGCTGACGTTTCAATGGCGGATTTCCGGCACGAGACCGCGCGGCTGGTCATGCGCGACTGGCAGGGCGCCGACTGGCCGCGCTTCTGGGAAGGCACCAACACGCCCGCGGTGATGCGCTGGCTGGGTGGGGTGTGCGATGCCGAAAAGCAGCGGGGTGCGCAGGATCGCCTGCTCTCCTACGAGGCCGAGCATGGCCACACCTTCTGGGCGCTGGAACGCAAGGATGATGGCGCGATCCTCGGCTTTTGCGGGCTGAAGCGCTGCAACCAGGCAGGCGGGCCGGTGGGCATGATGGAGATTGGCTGGCGGCTGCGCGAGGATGCGTGGGGCCACGGCTATGCCAAGGAAGCTGCCACCGCCTCGCTCGACCTCGCCTTCGACCGCTTTGGAGCCGACGAAGTGGTCGCGCTGACCGTCGCGCGCAACACCGCCAGCTGGGGCCTGATGGAGCGGCTGGGCATGCGGCGGCGCGAGGATCTCGACTTCGCAAATGCCGATTTCGATCCCGAAGACCCCACGATCATCGTCTATTCGATCGCTCCCCACGCATGGGCCGCAGCGCATGGCTGATGCGGGCGACGAACCGATCCTGCGGACCGAGCGGCTGGATCTGCGCGCCATTCGCCCCGGCGATGCGGAATTGCAGTATCGCGTGCTCAACACGCCTGCGGTGATGGCGCGCCTGGGCGGGCCGCTGACGCTTGAGGCAATCGCTCAAAAGCACACGAAGACGATGGAATTCCACGCCCGCGAAGGCTTCAGCTTCCTGTTCGCGATCGAGCGCGAAACCGGCGAGCTGGTCGGCCATTGCGGCTTGAAGCGCGTCGATAGCGTGGGTGCGAAGAATCCCGGCGATGTCGAGATCGGCTGGCTGATCCGCGAGGATCGCTGGCGTCAGGGCTATGCGATCGAAGCGATCCGTGCCGTCCTCGAATGGGCGTTTGTGACGCATGACGCGCCGCATGTGGTCGCCCTGACGTCGCAGAGCAACGAGCCGAGCTGGCGGCTGATGGAACGGCTCGGGATGGAGCGGCGCAGCGATCTCGATTTCGACGATCCGCGCTTCCCGCCCGAGGACAATCCGACGATCCTCTATTCTTTGAACCGCGATGCGTGGGAGAGGTCGCGGTGAACCTGCCCGCGCAATCGCTGGCCTCCCGCGCGCTGTTCGTCGTGACGATCCTGCTCGGCAGCTTCCTGCTGTTCCTTGTCCAGCCGCTGGTCGCGCGGCTGGCGCTGCCGATGCTCGGCGGTGCGCCGATGGTCTGGAACAGCGCAATGCTGGTCTACCAGGCGCTGCTGCTCGCCGGATATGCCTATGCGCACCTGTTGTCGCGCCTCGCGATCCGGCGGCAGGCGCTGGTCCATCTCGCGCTGATGGCGCTGGGTCTGCTGTTCCTGCCCATCGCGCTGGCCGAGGTGCCGCACCCCAGCGGGTTCGAGGTGTTCTGGGTGCCGATGCTGCTGCTCGCCACGATCGGCCCGCTGTTCTTCCTTGTCGCGGCGCAGGCCCCGCTGATCCAGCGCTGGTATGCCGCCGACCGCGCCGCGGGCGACCCCTACTGGCTCTATGCCGCATCCAATATCGGAAGCTTCGCGGGGCTGCTGAGCTATCCGCTGCTGCTCGAACCGAACCTTCCGCTCGAGCGGCAGAGCGCGGCCTGGGCGGTCGGCTATGGCGTGCTGATCGCGTTCATGGCGCTGCTCGCCTGGAGCCGCTGGCGCGTGGCCGACCGTGCGGCCGATCCTTCGCCCGAGGATGCGCCCGAACCGATTGGCTGGCGGCGGATCGCCTTCTGGCTCGCGCTGTCGGCGGTTCCTTCGGGCCTGATGCTGTCGACCACCACCCACCTGACGACCGACATCGTCGCCATGCCATTGCTGTGGGTCGTGCCGCTGGGACTCTACCTCCTGAGCTTCGTATTCGCCTTCAACGAACGCAGCGCGCTCGGCCACGCGCTCGCCCGCACCGCGCCTACGATTCTCCTGCTGGCGGGCGCGATGGCGATGGTCAGCCGGGGAACCGACGGCGTATCGGTCGCGCTGGCCGCAGTGCTGATGCTGTTCGTGGTCGCGACCGCGCTGCACCGCCGCCTCTATGCCGACCGGCCGAGCCCGGCGCGGCTGACCTTGTTCTACCTCGTGATGAGCGCGGGCGGTGCGCTGGGCGGGCTGTTCGCGGCGATTATCGCGCCACTGATGTTCGACTGGGTGTGGGAGCATCCCCTGCTGGTCCTCGCCGCCGGGGCGCTCCTTCCGCAAAAGCCGCTGATCGCGTGGATGGAGCGGCTGGGTCTCGATGCCCGGCAGCGACTCATCGCGAGGGGCGCGCTGGTCGCCGGGGCCGCCGCGCTGGGCCTGTGGATGCATGCCGCGCTGGAGGCGCAAAGCGACTTCGCCGTCCATCTGCTGCTGCTCGCCATCGCGCTGCTCGGCGTGCTCGCGCTCGGGAGCCGCTGGGCCTTCCTTGCGATCCTCCTCATCCTGATGCTCGCGCGCGGTGGGTGGGGCACGCTGCAGGACAGCGCCGACGCTATTCGCGAGCGCAGCTATTTCGGGGTCTATACCGTGCGCGACTACGCCGACCCGGACATGCGCGTGCTGCTCCACGGGACCACGGTCCACGGGCGCCAGTTCCTCGACCCCGAGCGCAGGCGCGAACCGACCAGCTATTACGGCCCGACCTCGGGCGTCGGGCTGGCGCTGGGCGCGGCGCAGGACATTTACGGGCCGGGCGCGGATATCGGCGTGGTCGGCCTCGGGACGGGCACGCTCGCCTGCTATCGCCAGCCGGGGCAGGACTACACCTTCTACGAAATCGACCCGATGGTGCTCGACTATTCGCGGCAGGGCATCTTCACCTTCGTGCGCGATTGCGCGCCGGATGCGGAAATCCACATGGGCGATGCGCGCCTCGCGCTCGAAGGCGAGCCGCCGCGCCAGTACGACATCCTCGCGGTGGATGCCTTCAGTTCGGACGCGATCCCGCTCCACCTGCTGACGCGCGAGGCGATGCATGCCTATGGCCGCGCGCTGAAGCCCGACGGGCTGCTGCTGATCCACATCTCCAACCGCTATGCCGATCTGCGTCCGGTGATCGCGGCGCACGCGCTGGAGAACGGCTGGATCGCGCTGATGCGCGACGACCCGGGCGACCCCGCCAACGGCATTTCGGCGAGTTTCTGGGTCGCGATTGCGAGCGATGCATTACCCATGGCAAAGCTGCTCCAGTCGAATACGGACGCGGACTGGATCGAGCTTGGCGACCCCATCGCCGATCCGTGGACCGACGATTATGCCTCCATCCTGCCCTATCTCGACTGGGGCGCGATCCTGGGAGAGAGATGATGAGCGAGACGACACAAGACCGGCCGGGCCAAACCAGAGCAGGCGTCCGGCTGATCGCGATTCACGGCAAGGCGCCGAAGATCCACGAGAGCGCCTTCATCGCGCCGGGCAGCGTGATCGTGGGCGACGTCACCATCGGGGCGGGCAGCTCGATCTGGTACAATTGCGTGCTGCGCGCCGATGTGAGCCGCATCGTTATCGGCGAGCGGACCAATGTGCAGGATGGCAGCGTGCTCCATTGCGACGGGCCTTCGCCGCAATATCCCGATGGCTGCCCGCTGCTGATCGGCGACGATGTGCTGATCGGCCATATGGCGATGGTCCACGGCTGCCGGATCGAGGATCGTGGCTTCGTCGGGCTGGGCGCGATCGCGATGAACAATGCGGTGATCGCCAGCGATGCGATGCTGGCGGCGGGCGCGATGCTGACCGAGAACAAGGTGATGGGCGCGCGCGAGCTGTGGGGCGGGCGGCCAGCGCGCAAGATGCGCGATCTCGACGATGCGGCGATTGCGGGCATGCAGCTGGGCGTCGCGCATTATGCGGAGAACGCCAAGCACCACGGGGCGGCGATTGCCGAGAGCGAGTGACGCCTGACACACCTGACACAGTGTCCAGGGTCCAAAAACCCGACCCGGTTCGGAAGGGCGTTTCGGCCGGTAAGACGGCGGACGACAACGATGCGAAAGAACGATCCGACCATGCCACGCTCCCGCCCGTGTAGGACAGCGGCACATGGCGCGCGCTAAGCCCGACCTGCCCGATGCCGGGGCGATGCGCGCGCTTGTGCAGGCGGGCGAGCTGCGCGTGCGGGTGACGCCGGGCGCGCGGACCGAATCGATCGCGATTATCGATGGCGGCGTGCAGGTGAAGGTTCGTGCCAAGCCGCAGGACGGAGCGGCCAATACGGCGGTCGAGGCGCTGGTGGCGAAAGCGCTGGGCATTCCCAAATCGCACTGCCGATTGTTGCGCGGCGCAACTTCGCGCGAGAAGGTGCTGGGGGTCGAAACCTAGCGCGAACCGCTATTCCAGAAGCTCGCCGCCCAGGTCCTCGCTCACCCAGCGGTCGCGGCGTTCGCCGATGAAGTCGAACGCATCCTCGTTGGTCATGATCGCATAGCCGACATCTGCGACCGGGTCGTAGACGGTGTAGGATTTGAACGGGCCGTTGCTGCCGCTTTCCCAATGTATCGTGTGCATTTCGCCATCGACCATCGCATGGCGAATCCGGCCGCCCAGAGCGTAGTGGCTGGCAGGACTGGCGATCGTCTCCAGATCCTCCAGCATGGCCGGCGTGAACGCGCCCGCATGGTGCGCAAAGCGCGCGAGCCGGATCAGATCGGCGGGGGCCGCCGCCAGGCCACCCGCGCACAGCACGAAGCTGGGTATCTCGATCACCGGCCCTTCGGTGGTGACCGGCGCCGAACCGGGCAGGCTTCCATCGGTCATGATGACGGCGGTGGACATGTCGGCAGGATCGAAAATCCGTGCCCGCATCAGGTCGGCCAGCGGTGCGCCACCGGCCCGCTCCAGCACGGCCTGCACGACGATCCAGTTCGTGTTGACGTATTCGAAGGCGGTGCCGGGGGCGGCATCGGTCCGGCCGAGGGCAAAGCGGTTCGCGGCCTCCAGTGGCGAAATTTCGAGCGCCGTAACCGCCGCGGCATCCTTCCTGAAGCTGTCCATTAGCCCGTCGGCGATGCCCGAGCGGTTATGGAGCAGATTGCGCAGCGTAATCGCGCCTGCATCGCGCGCCGCATAGCCAGGCAGCAGATCCGCGAGACTATCGTCCAGGTTCAGCTTCCCGTCGCGCTCCAGATCGAGCGCGAGGAGCGAGCAGGCGAATTTCGATGTCGAACCCGCCTGGTATCGCGCACCGGGCCGCCCGCCATTGCCCGCGCTGCTGTGAAAGACGCCGTCACTGTCGAGCTGCGCCTCGACGTAAGCCGGTTGCGCAGCGGTGGCGACAGGAACGGTCGCCAACGCTGCACCAACGAGAGAGAGCAGGTGTTTCATGCCAATGTGTTATCGCGCCAAGACACCTCCCAAAAGGGACGCTCGTCAGACTGCGTGCCCGCTTGGCCGATCAGCGCGCAGCGAAGCGCGTTGCAGCAATGCACAGCACCAGTGCGCCGCTCGCCGCGACCCACAGCGATGCAGTGCCCCATTGCATCCCCACGATCGCACCGCCGAGCGCGCCGATAAGCAGGCTGGCCCACAGGCCTGCGAAGGTAAGCGGGTTGGCGCTGCGGTTGCCCGCGATCCGGTCGGCCAGCAATTGTCCGGTGCGCACCAGCGCGCCTGTCATGTAGGTCAGCCCCACGGGGCTTTCGCGATTGCCGCTCATCGCGGTGTTGAGCGCGCCCATCGCGGTGACCAGCAGCGCCAGCGACAGCGCGTCGAGATCGGCAATCCGCGCCAGCCCAGCGCCCAGCAGCGCAGCGGCGACCATGCCCGTCACCACCACCTTGCGCCGCGCCGGCCAGCGGTCGCCCGCCAGCGTGCCGACCATCACACCGATGACGAAGCCTGCGATCAGCAGCGCGGGCACCGCCACGCGGTGCATCCCTCCCGCCAGATCGCGCGCGAGCAACGTGGTGTTGCCGGTCATGAAAGAGACGAAATAGCCGTCGAGGTGGAGAAAGCCGGTAATGTCGACGAATCCAGCAAGGGCGGCGACCGAATAGGCGAAACGACGCTGGCCGGGTGTGAAACGCTGCATGAAAGCCCGGTACACCGTCACGTCTGGCGATTGAAGACGCGGTAGCGCGATCTTATCGGACTGTGGCGGGAGGCTTAGGCAATCGGTCACGCCGCGGTGACGTCAGTCCCTCACCAGCGCTTGCAATGCCTCGATCCGGTCCGCCTCGTGCGGGGGCTTGTCCCACCGGATGCGGTGGATGCGGGGGAAGCGCATGGCGAGACCGCTCTTGTGGCGTCTGGAGCTATGCACCGAATCGAAGGCGACCTCGAAGACGAGGGTCTTGTCGGTCTCGCGCACCGGGCCGAAGCGGTTGACGGTGTTCTGACGCACGTGCCGGTCGATTCTTTTCAGCTCGGCATCGGTGAAGCCCGAATAGGCCTTGCCCACGGGCAGCAGTTCGGCGCCCGCATCGGGATCGCCGTCCCAGCAGCCGAAGGTGTAGTCCGAATAGAAGCTCGACCGTTTGCCGCTGCCGCGCTGGGCATACATCAGCACGCAGTCGATCAGCAGCGGATCGCGCTTCCACTTGTACCACAGGCCGGTGCGGCGGCCCGGCACGTAGGGCGAATCGCGGCGCTTGAGCATCAGACCTTCGATCGCGTCGTCGCGCGCGCCTTCGCGGATCTGCGCCAGATGCTCGAAATCGCGCGCTTCGACCATCTGGCTGAGGTCGAATCGCTCGGCCGGCAATCGCGCCATCAGCCCTTCGAGGATCGCCCGCCGCTCGCACCACGGCTTCTCGCGCAGGTTCTCGCCGTCGAGCGAGAGCGCATCGTAGACGCGCACGAAGGCCGGGCTCTCGCTCAGCATCTTCTTCGAAACGGTCTTGCGCCCGAGCCGCTGCTGCAGCGCGTTGAAGCTCGCCGCGCCGCCGGCCTCGCCACCCTGGACTGTGCCCTGTACCAGCAGCTCGCCATCGAGGATCGCGGGGAAGTCGAGCGCATCGAGCATCTCGGGGAAGCTATGCGAGATATCGTCGCCGCCGCGCGAGTAGAGCCGCGTCTCCGCGCCCGCGCGAACCAGCTGCACGCGAATCCCGTCCCACTTCCATTCCGCCACATAATCGTCGAGGCTGACGATGGTGTCTTCGAGCGGATGGGCGAGCATGAAGGGTTTGAACAGCGGCACTCCGGCCAGATCAGGCGGGTCCGCACCTTCGGCGGCCCAGGCGAACAGTTCGGGGTAAGGGGCTTTGAGGCCGTGCCAGTATTCCTCCACGTCCTCGACCGGCACATCGAAGGCTTGGGCAAACGCGACCTTGGCAAGCCGCGCGGAAACGCCGATCCGCATCGCGCCGGTCGCAAGCTTGAGCAGTGCATAGCGACCCGAGACGTCGAGCCGGTCGAGCAGCGCGGGCAGTTCGCTCAGCACAGTCTTGCGGGTCATCCCCTGCAACAGATCGACCGCTTCGGAGACCCCCGGCGGCGCGGGCGCCTCGTCGGGGGCGGGCCACAGCAGGCTGGCCGTCTCCGCCGTGTCGCCCACGAAATCGCGGCTGAGCGTCCACAGAACCGGGTCCACGCGGTCTTTCAGGATGGTCCGGATGGTCGAGGATTTTACCGCCGGGAAATCGAGCCCGTCGGACAATGCGGCGAGCGCCCAGCCACGATCCGGATCGGGCGTGCGCTTCAGGTACTCGCCGATCAGCCGCAGCTTCTCGTTCCGGCTGCGGGTATAGACCAGCGCATCGATCAGGGCGGCGAAGTCTTCCATCAGACCGCCTCGCCAATCGCCCGAAATGGACGTATCTGGTGCGTGTTTCGCTCCACTCCCGATCCAGTCGCGCGTTCCATCCGCCCATGCCCCGGTATCCTGACCGAACGGACGCCGATCAACGGCGGTTCGTAACGGGAGACAAGCACATGGCTGAAGTCGGATATTACATTGTCGATCTCGAAGTCGCTCCGGAAGGCGGATCGATGCCGGGGGCACCCAATCTCACGCTGAAACTCGGGGTCAACGCCACCAATGGCGAAGTCAACGGGCAGGCCACGCTGAGCCAGGCGGTCAAGGACGGGACGCACGAATTCCCGGTCAGCGGCGTCATCCATCATACGGGCTTCGGCGAGGACCAGCTGCTCGTTTCGCTGACCGGGCATTACGGCCAGTCGGTCCCGCCGCCCGCCATCGGCACCTGGCAGGTGCCGGTGTCGATCGCGCTCGCGGTCGACAAGAGCTGGAACGGCACGGGCACCTATACCTACGGCAACAACCGGATGAGCCGCTGCAAGGTGACAAACACCGGCAACTGAGTGCGTGCGCCGCTTCCCGCATGGGGAGCGGCGCCGACCTCGCGCGGAATGGCGTATTTCCGCTTGCCCGGACCGCAGAGCGAGGCTTCGTCGGATGATGCGGAAATGCTCCATCATGCAAAACCGCTTGCTTCGCGCGGACACCGTGCGATGATCGGGGCAGGGCGCGTGCTGCGCGCTGTTACCCGACGGGAGAGACGACCTTGAAGACCGCCCTTATTGCCCTGCCGCTGCTGCTGGCGAGCGTTCCGGCGCTTGCGCAGGACGACACCGCGACCGAAGCCGCCGAATCGAAGTTCACGATCGAGACGCCGATCGAAAAGCTGATGGCCGACGAGAAGGCCCGCGAAGTCGTGCTCGAAACGCTGCCCGACCTCGACAAGAGCCCCTACTACGGCCAGATCAAGGGCATGAGCCTGAAGGCCGTGCAGCCCTATTCGCAGGGCATGATCACCGACGAGATGCTCGAAAAGATCTCGGCGGGACTCGCCGAACTCGACTGATATCCCTCGCGAGGGAGGGGACGGGTCGGCCATAGCGGTCACTCGTCCCATCAATCGTCCTCGTCTTCGTAGCCGACCATCGCGAGGGCGCGGGCCGGGCGCTGGTGCAGCTGGCACCAGCGCAGCAGCGCTTCTTCGCGGCCATGCGTGATCCATGTTTCCTGCGGATCGACTTCGCGGATCGTGTCGGTCAGCTCGCCCCAGTCGGCATGGTCGGAGATGATCAGCGGCAGTTCGACATTGCGCTGCCGCGCGCGCTGGCGCACCCGCATCCAGCCTGACGCCATGGCGGTGATCGGATCGGGCAGGCGGCGGCTCCAGCGATCGTTCAGGGCCGAGGGTGGCGCGACGACGATGCTCCCGCGCATCTGGTCCTTCGTGGCGTCACTCACCAGCCGCAGCTCGCCCAGATCGACGCCGTGTTCTTCGTACAGGCGGCACATCTTCTCCATCGCGCCGTGGAGATAGATCGTGTCGGTGTGCCCCGCCGCACGCAACTCGGCGATCACGCGCTGCGCCTTGCCCAGCGCATAGGCGCCCACCAGCACGCACGAATCTGAATGCGCGGCCAGCCGATCGGTCAGCTTGGCCATCTCGCTCGCGATCGGCGGGTGGGTGAAGACCGGCAGGCCGAAGGTCGCCTCGGTGATGAAGATGTCGCATGGCGTCACTTCGAAGGGCGGGCAGGTCGGGTCCGCGCGGCGCTTGTAATCGCCGGTGACGACGATCCGCTCGCCCGCATGTTCGAGCAGGATCTGCGCACTGCCGAGCACATGGCCTGCGGGAATGTAGGTCGCGGTGACGTCGCCCTTCAGGCGAATGCTCTCGCCATACGCGACCGGCACCGCCTTGTGCCGGATCGTACCCGCATCATCCTCGGCCCCGGTGCGGTAGCGCAGCTCCATGATTGCGAGCGTCTCGGGCGTGGCGACGGTCTGCCCGTGCCCACCACGCGCGTGGTCGGCGTGGCCATGCGTGACGAGCGCATTGTCGACCGCGCGCGACGGATCGATCCACGCATCGGCGGGCAGCACGTGGATGCCGTGCGGGTGCGGCTGGATCCAGGAGAAGGGGGCGGACATGCGCGATCAACCGCCTGCCCATACGGCCTGTTCCCGTTTGCAGATCTCGAGCGCGGCAACCCCAGGATAGTCAGCGCGTTTCGATCTGCGTCCGCCATGCGATGAAGACGTCTAGCCGATTGCCGACCGAACCGAACCGTTCGAATCCCCGCCTAGAATCGAACCTCGTAGTCGATGGGCTCGTCCATAATCTGCGGTACGAAATTGAACAGCGAGATATATCGCGTGATATATTGCTCGATCATCGGGCGGTCGGCCCCTTCGGGAAGAGGTTCCCAAAAATCGACTCTGAATCCGGTGCGGCCATCGAAATTCATCGCACGGAATGTAAATCTAACGCTCATTCCATCCGCAGTCATCTTTCGGTGGATGGCCCCGTCATTACTTCCGCCGAGATTTTCGAAGTCGACACGACCCTCTGTGTCCTGAATTCCAGGGACCTTTGGGTCTTTTGTCAGCACCGTCCGCTGGCTTTCATCGCCAAAGCCTTCAGCTTTCCGACGTGTCGCCCGCTTCGCCCGCGCCTTCACCCGACGCCGCCTTCTTCTTCGGCGCCGCCTTCTTGCGCTTGCTCGCTTTGGGCGGTGCGGGCGTCAGCTCGAAGTGCGGCTTGCCGTCCTTCATCGTGACGTTGACCTCGCCGCCATCGGCCAGCTTGCCGAACAGCAGTTCCTCGGCCAGCGGCTGCTTGATCTTCTCTTGGATCAGGCGGCCCATCGGGCGCGCGCCGTAGAGGCGATCATAGCCCTTGTCGCCGAGCCACTTCTTGGCCGCCTCGTCGAACTGGATGTCGACATTCTGGTCGGCCAGCTGGAGCTCGAGCTGGATGATGAACTTGTCGACCACCCGCGCGATGGTGTCCTTGCCGAGATAGCCGAACGGCACGATCGCATCGAGGCGGTTGCGGAATTCCGGCGTGAACATCCGCTTCACCGCCTCCTCGCTCGCATCCTCGCGGCTGACGTCGCCAAAGCCGATGCCCTGGCTCGCCATGTCGGCCGCGCCCGCATTGGTGGTCATGATGAGAACCACATTGCGGAAATCGACGGTCTTGCCGTGGTGGTCGGTCAGGCGGCCATTATCCATCACCTGCAGCAGGATGTTGAACAGGTCGGGGTGCGCCTTCTCGATTTCGTCGAGCAGCAGGACCGAGTGCGGGTTCTGGTCGACCGCGTCGGTCAGCAGACCGCCCTGATCGTAACCGACATAGCCCGGAGGCGCGCCGATCAGGCGCGAAACGCTGTGGCGCTCCATATATTCGGACATGTCGAAGCGCTTCAATTCGATCCCCATGATGCTGGCGAGCTGGCGCGCAACCTCAGTCTTGCCGACGCCGGTAGGGCCCGAGAACAGGAACGAGCCGATCGGCTTGTCCGGATCGCGCAGGCCAGCACGGCTCAGCTTCATCGCGGTCGCGAGCTTGTTCACCGCCGGGTCCTGCCCGAAGACGACCTGCTTCAGATCGCGGTCGAGGTTTTCGAGTGCGGCCTTGTCGTCCTTGCTCACCGACTTCGGCGGAATGCGCGCCATCGTGGCGATCACCGCCTCGATCTCGCGCGCAGTGATCTTCTTGCGGCGTTTGCTCGGCGGAACCAGCATCTGCATCGCGCCGACCTCGTCGACCACGTCGATCGCCTTGTCGGGCAGCTTGCGGTCGTTGATGTAACGCGCGCTCAGCTCCACCGCCGTCTTCAGCGCATCGGCGGTGTAGGTCACCTTGTGGTGCTGTTCGAAGGCGGACTTGAGACCCTTTAGGATTTTGACCGTATCCTCGATCGTCGGTTCGTTGACGTCGATCTTCTGGAACCGGCGCAGCAGCGCGCGATCCTTTTCGAAGTGGTTGCGGAATTCCTTGTAGGTGGTTGATCCGATGCAGCGGATCGCGCCGCTCGACAATGCGGGCTTGAGCAGGTTCGAGGCATCCATCGCCCCGCCGCTGGTCGCGCCCGCACCGATCACGGTGTGAATCTCGTCGATGAACAAAATCGCGTGCGGCATTTTTTCGAGTTCGGAGACGACCTGTTTCAGTCGCTCCTCGAAATCGCCGCGATAGCGTGTGCCCGCGAGCAGCGCGCCCATGTCGAGCGAGTAGATCACCGCTTCCTCGAGCACTTCGGGAACGTCGCCTTCGACGATCTTGCGCGCAAGGCCTTCGGCGATCGCGGTCTTCCCGACGCCGGGGTCGCCGACATAGAGCGGGTTGTTCTTCGAGCGGCGGCATAGGATCTGCACGGTGCGGTCCACCTCGGGCCCGCGCCCGATCAGCGGATCGATCTTGCCGTTTTGCGCCTTGGCGTTGAGGTTGACCGTGAACTGGTCGAGCGCGGTCTCCTTCTTGTTCTTGGTGTCTTCCTTTTCTTCCGCCGCCTCGTCCTCGGCCCCGCGGGGGCTGCGCGGTTCCATCGCCTGGCCGCCCTTGCCGATGCCGTGGCTGATGAAGCTGACCGCATCGAGCCGGCTCATGTCCTGCTGCTGGAGGAAATAGACCGCGTAGGAATCGCGTTCGGAGAACAGCGCGACGAGCACGTTGGCGCCGGTGACGGTGTCCTTGCCGGACGACTGCACGTGCAGAATCGCGCGCTGGACCACGCGCTGGAAACCGGCGGTCGGCTGGGGTTCGCCTGCTTCGTCGGCTTTCAGCGACTGGTATTCCTGATCGAGATAGGTGCGGACCACGTCGGCCAGTTCGGCCATGTCCACCCCGCACGCGCCCATCACCTCGGCCGCGTCCTCGTCGGCGATCAGCGCGAGCAGCAGGTGCTCCAGCGTCGCGTATTCGTGGCGCCGTTCGCGTGCGCCGTCGAGTGCGGCGTGAAGGGTCTTCTCGAGGTTCTGGGCAAAGCTAGGCATAGGTTTTCCGGTCGGTTTGGCAGCGCAGGGACGCGCTGCGGAAGATCACCGCAGAATCGCGCCATGGGCTTAGCGCGCGGTGAATGACTTGCGAATGATATTGGGTTGCGCCGCGCACCTGTGAAGGGCGGGCGCAGGTCACTCGTCGATTTTCCTTGAAAACAGCGCCTCTGCCGCGTCGCGCTGCTGCGCATAGCGGTTTCGGTGCTGTTCGACGCGGGCAATCTCGACCTGCAGGGTGCGGATCCGCTCATCCAGCTCGAACTGCGACAGGCGCGAAAGATCCTCGGCGGCCAGCATGCTGGCGGCATCGCAGCCGGGCCGGGGGCCTTCCGCTTCTTCCATTAGGCGCGCGCTTTCATGCTTGCCACTGTCCTCCCAGCATCGCTTGCTGTCAATCCACCGCGCGGCTAGTGGCGGGCCCGGCCCGCGAGGGGGCCGACGCGGAGGGGGGAAGATCGAATGGCAGCCGTTCCCGAAACCATGCGAGCGATCGGGTTTGCCGAAGCCGGCGGCCCGGATGTGCTCACACTTGAAGAGGGCGTGGCCGTGCCGCAGCCGGGCGCGGACGAAATGCTGCTCAAGATGGCCTATGCCGGGGTCAACCGGCCCGACTGCATCCAGCGTCAGGGGCTCTATCCGCCGCCGCCGGGCGCCTCGCCGATCCTCGGGCTGGAGGCTTCGGGAGAGATCGTCGCGGTCGGCGAAGGCGTGGATGCCGGGTGGGTCGGCAAACAGGTCTGCGCGTTGACGCCCGGCGGGGGCTATGCCGAATATTGCTGCGTGCCCCAGGGGCACGTGCTGCCGGTGCCCGAAGCGCTGACCATGGCGGAGGCGGCGGCGCTGCCCGAAACGCTGTTCACCGTGTGGCACAATGTCTTCCAGCGCGGCATGGCGCGCGACGGCGAGACGCTGCTGGTCCACGGCGGCACCTCGGGGATTGGCACGATGGCGATCATGCTGGCCAAGGCCTTCGGCCTGACCACGATCGTGACCGCGGGGAGCGAAGAGAAATGCGATGCCGCGCGCCGCGTGGGCGCCGATCACGCGATCGATTACAAGACCACCGATTTCGTCGAGGCGGTCGGCCTGATTACCGGCGGCGACGGCGTGGACCTCGTGCTCGACATGGTGTCGGGCGATTATGTCGCGCGCAACCTCCAGTGCCTCAAACCTTGCGGGCGGCATGTGACCATCGCGGTGCTCGGCGGGATGAAGGCGCAGATCAACATGGCGCTGGTCATGTCAAAACGCCTGACCCTGACCGGATCGACGCTGCGCCCACGCTCCGATGCCTTCAAGACCGCGCTGCGCGACGAAATCTCGCGCGAGGCCTGGCCGCTGGTGGAAGACGGCACGATCCGCCCGGTGATGGACAGGATTTTCGAGCTGGGCGATGCCGCCAAGGCGCATGCCCGGATGGAAAACGGCGATCACATCGGCAAGATCGTGCTCGCAATCGACGAGACGCTCTGACGTCACGTCTCCCGTGGCTCAGTTGCTGTGGCCCACTTGCTGTGGTTAGTCGCCGAAATGTCACGGTCCTGTGGGCTTGCTGTAACAATGGCAGGCTAAGCTCGGGCGAGCATATCCCGGCGAGGGCGTGTCTTCGCCGGGCGTGATTCCGACGAGGAAAGGGAGCGACCTTCATGCTCGACCAAGCTTCGCCGCCGGGTCTGCCATCGGGCCTGTCCGACCTTGCAGGCAATTTCGGCAATGTCGCCGCTTTCCCGCCGGTCGAACCTTCGGTGCCCGAGCCCGAGGACGGCAAGCGCCGCCGCTATCGCACGATCTGGATCAGCGACGTGCACCTCGGCACCAAGGGCTGCAATGCGCAGATGCTGATCGATTTCCTTGACAGCACCGATAGCGAGACAATGTATCTCGTCGGCGATATCATCGACGGCTGGCGGCTGAAGAAGAAGCTCTACTGGCCCGCCGCACATAACAATATCGTCTGGCGCATCCTCAAGCGTTCGAAGCGCGGCACGCGGATCGTTTACATCCCCGGCAATCACGACGAGGTCGTGCGCCCGTTCTGCGGGATGAACTTCGGCGATGTCGAAATCCGCCGCGCGGCATTTCACGATACGGCGGACGGCCGTCGGCTGATGGTGCTGCATGGCGATGAATTCGATACGGTGATGCTCACACACAGGTGGCTCGCATTCGTCGGCGACACCGCCTATCACCTGATGATGTCGCTCAACGAGTGGGTCAACAAGGCCCGCAAGGCGATGGGGATGCCATACTGGTCGCTGTCGAAGGCGGCGAAGCACAAGGTGAAGAATGCCGTCGAGTTCATCTCGAAATACGAAGAGATCGTCGCCCGCGCAGCCGGAGAGCGCGGTGTCGACGGCGTCGTGTGCGGTCATATCCATACCGCCGAGCATCGCATCTTCCAGCACAACGGCCGCGACATCGAATACTGGAACGACGGCGACTGGGTCGAAGGGTGCAACGCGCTGGTCGAGCATTTCGACGGGCGGATGGAAATCCTCCACTGGCCGGACGAGATCGCCAAGCGGACCGGCAACGCGCCGGTCGCCGCTGGCGGGAACGAAGCGCGCGCGGTCGCCTGATGCTGCTGCTGGAACCGGGCGGGATGGCTGAATTGGTCGGTGCCCCGCCCAAGTCGATCGCGATCGTCAGCGATGCCTGGCATCCGCAGATGAACGGCGTCGTCCGGACCTTGACGACCACCTGCGACCTGCTGCGCGCGAGCGGCCACAGGGTCGATGTCATCACGCCCGATCAGTATCCTTCGGTTCCCTGCCCGACCTACCCCGAAATCCGCCTTGCCCTCACGCTGCCCGGCGCGGTGGGGCGGCGGCTCGCCTCGCTTCAGCCCGATGCGGTCCATATCGCCACCGAAGGCCCGCTGGGGCTTGCCGCGCGGCGCTATTGCATGAGCAAGGCGGTGCCCTTCACCACCGCCTATCACACGCAGTTCCCCGACTATGTGTCGCGCCGCACCTACCTGCCGCCGGACGCCTTCTGGCCCTATATCCGCTGGTTCCACCGCCCCGCGCAGCGGGTGATGGTGGCGACCGAGAGCATCCGCGAGGAGCTGCGCGAGCAGGGCCTCACCCGGCTGCATCACTGGGGCCGCGGCGTCGATCTGGAGGCATTCCGGCCCGATGTGGGGCCCAGTGCCGATTACGAAGGTCTGGCGGGCCCGATCCAGCTCTATGTCGGCCGGGTCGCGGTGGAGAAGAATATCGAGGCGTTCCTGAAGACCGACCAGCCCGGCACCAAGGTGGTGGTGGGCGACGGCCCGGCGTTGGCGGACCTCAAGGCGCGCTACCCCCAGGCGGTGTTCCTCGGCAAACGCTCGGGCGACGATCTGGCGCGCTGCTATGCCAATGCCGACGTGTTCGTCTTCCCGAGCAAGACCGACACTTTCGGGCTGGTGATGATCGAGGCGCTGGCCTGCGGAACCCCGGTGGCCGCCTACCCGGTGCCCGGCCCGCGCGACATCCTGACCGACGAGGCAGGCGCGATGAGCGAGGATCTGGACGAAGCGATCGCCACCGCGCTGACTCGCGACCGGCAGGCCTGCGCCGCTTTCGGACGGCAGTTCAGCTGGCAGGCGGCGACCGTGCAGTTTCTCGCCGGGCTCGAGGAATTCGACGGCGAGACGCTGACTCCCTGAGCGCGGCCGCCGATACGCGCCCGACGCGCGCCCGACACACACTGCGCCCCGCGTGATGATACTTGCCCCCGCGCGGCGGAAACCTTACACTAAGGCATACGTGGCCGCTCCTGCATGGGGCGGCCCTTTCATTTTCAGGCCCTCGCGACGACGCGGGGCGCACACTTTCAGGAATACCGACCATGGCCGATCAACCCACCCCGCTGATGCCCCACGCGACCGCCACCTGGCTGATCGACAATACCGGCCTCGGCTTCGAGCAGATCGCGGAGTTCTGTGGCCTCCACATCCTCGAAGTGCAGGCGATGGCGGACGATCTGGCGGGCAGCAAATATACCGGTCGCGACCCGGTCTATGCCGGCGAGCTGACGCAGGCCGAGATCGAGCGCGGGCAGGAAGACAGCACCTACAGCCTCAAGATGCAGAAGGCCCCGGCCGAAGTCACCCGCACCAAGGGCCCGCGCTATACCCCGGTATCGAAGCGGCAGGACAAGCCCGACGGGATCGCGTGGATCCTGCGCAACCACCCCGAGGTGACCGACGCGCAGATCGGCAAGCTGATCGGCACCACGCGCAACACCATCGGCGCTGTGCGCGAGCGCAGCCACTGGAACATCCAGAACATCCAGCCGAAGGACCCGGTGACGCTGGGCCTGTGCTCGCAGCGCGAGCTCGACGCGGTGGTCAAGGCCGCCGCGAAGAAGGCGGGCCTCGAAAACGCCGTCGCCGATCCGCAGGTCGAAGCGGGCGACAAGGCGCGCCTGATCGAGGAACTGCGCCGTGAGCGCGACCAGAACGAGAAGGCCGCCGCCGAAGCCGCGCAGGAAGCCGAAGCCGCCGCCTGGCTCGAAGCCAAGCGCGCGAGCGAGGAAGAAAAGCTTTCGGGCGCACCGCTCGACACCGGCTTTGCCAGCGAAGCCGACAGCGAGGAGCCGGCCGCAGTCGAAACCGGGGCCGAAGCCGAGGAGCAGGCCGAGGTAGAGCCCACGCCTGAGGCAGAAACCGGAACCGAAGCCGACGGCGAAACCGAAGCGGCCGAGACCGACGAACAGGCTTAAGAAACGCCCGCCCCGTCACGCTAAGGCTTGCGGGCGGGGCCTGCGCGCGGCATCTGTGTTTACATGGATGTAAGCAAGCTCCCGTATCACCATCCCCGCCCGTGGGATTTCGCCATCGAAACGACCACCATGCCCGCCTTGTTCGGGCGGGCGGTCGATGCCCATCCCGACCGCACGCTGGTCGAGTTCATGGGCCGGAAACTCAGCTATCAGGCGATGCATGCCGAGGCGCGGCGCTTCGCGGCGGGCCTTCAGGAAGCCGGGATCGGTCGCGGCGACCGGGTCGGGCTGTTCCTGCCCAACGTGCCGATCTATCTGTCCGCCTATTACGGGGCGATGATGGCGGGCGCGACGCTGGTCAATTTCTCGCCGCTCTATTCGGTCGACGAGTTGGCGCACCAGGTCGAGGATTCGGGCACCCGGCTGCTGGTGACCGTCGATGTCGCGCAGCTTTACGATACTGCGGCCGAAGTCCTCCAGAAATCCTCGCTCAAGACGCTGGTCGTGGGCGAGCTGGCGGGGATGCTGCCGACGCTCAAGAGCATCGGCCTCAAGCTGTTCAAGGCCAAGGCGGTTGCCAAGCCCGCCTATGGCGACTCGATCGTGCGCTGGCAGGACATGCTGCCCCGTAGCGAGCCCAAGCGGCTGGACATCACGCCCGACGAGATCGCGTTGCTGCAATATACCGGGGGCACCACCGGGCGCCCCAAGGGCGCGATGCTCAGCCATGGAAACCTCGCCGCCAATGCGCAGCAGGTGAACGCGATCGATCCGATCGACCGCGACGAGCCCGATATCATCATGGGCGCGCTGCCGCTGTTCCATGTGTTCGCGAACACCTGCGTGCTCAATCGCAGCATCGTGCGCGGCGCGACCATCGCGATGGTCCCGCGGTTCGATGCGGGCGATGTCTTGGCGACGATGAAGCGCGCGAAGGTGACGGGATTCCCCGGCGTGCCGACAATGTTTCAGGCGCTGCTCGACCATCCCAAGGTCGCGGGGCAGGACTTTTCGCACCTCAGGATCTGCATCTCGGGCGGCGCTCCGCTCGCCGATCCGCTGCGCGACAAGTGGGAGAAGGTCTCGGGCGTCCGGCTGGTTGAAGGCTATGGCCTGACCGAAAGTTCGGGCGTGGTCTCGACCAATCCTTACGAGGCGCAGCGCAAGAACGGCACCATCGGTCAGGTCCTGCCGCAGACCCGCCTGCTGCTGCTCGACAAGGAAGACGAGACCACGCTCGCCCCCGAAGGCGAGCCGGGCGAACTGGCGATCCACGGACCGCAGATCATGCAAGGCTACTGGAACCTGCCCGAAGCCGATGCGGAGGTGTTCGTCGAGCATCAGGGCCGCAAATGGCTGCGCACCGGCGATGTGGCGATCATCGGCGAAGACGGTTTCGTGGAGATCGTCGACCGCATCAAGGACATGATCGCGGTCGGCGGGTTCAAGGTCTTCCCCAGTCAGGTGGAAGACGTGTTGCAGGAGCATCCCGCGATTCGCGACGTGCTCGTGATCGGTGTGCCCGACGACTACAAGGGCGAGGTGCCGCGCGCTTATGCGAGCCTGCAGCCCGACCAGCGCGCGCCATCGGCTGAAGTGCTGCGCGACTGGCTCAACGCCCGGGTCGGCAAGCACGAGCGGGTCGACGAAGTGGTGATTCGCAAGGAACTGCCGGTGACGATGGTGGGCAAGCTCGACCGCAAGGCGCTGCGGCAGGAAGTGCTCGGCTAGGGAGGCGGCCCTGCGGCACCACGCCGCGCAAAGAAAAAGGCGCGCCGCATCGCTGCTGCGCGCCTTTCCATCTCCCGCCAGAGAATCAGTAATAGTTGGAGCTGGTGCTCTTCTCGCCGTCGTTGGCGGCGCCACTATCCGCCGCGAAGGGCGAAATGCCCAGATCGGCGGTGGTCGAGCCCGAAGACGACGAGGGCGAGCCCATGCCGGTCCCCTGTGCGTCCGACCCACTGCCCGTGCCGCTCGACGCGGTGTTCGCGGGTGCCGGGGTCCCGGCTTCGCGCGGTGCGAAGCGGCCCTGGACGGACGCGCCCTGTTCCACCGTCAGCGCTTCGTAATGGACATCGCCATTGATCGTCGCGCTGCGCAGGATGACCAGCTCTTTCGCGTGGATCGACCCGTCGACACGGCCTGCGAGGCGCGCGCTGTCGGCCTTCACTTCGCCAGTGATCTGGCTGCCGTCGCCCTGGACGAGCGAAGCGCAGTCGATATCGCCTTCCACCGTGCCATCGATATGCAGCTCGGTCGAGGCGGAGATGTTGCCGGTGATGGTGACATCCGCACCCAGCACCGAGAAGCTGCCCGAGGAGGAGTTGCTCTTAGACACCGGCGACGCCTTCGGCGTTGTCGGCCGACTCGGTGCGCTGGGGGCCGGGGTTTCGGCGGGCTTTTTTGAGAACATCGGGGGCTAACTCCAAGAATGTGCGCGGATTGACTGCGGTGCCGTTCACTCGAACCTCGAAATGCAGGTGCGGGCCGGTCGATCGACCCGTGCTGCCAATAGCGCCGATTACGGCGCCCGCTTCAACCCGGTCGCCCACCTTCGCTTCAAAACGCGACATGTGGGCGTAACGGGTTAACAGCCCCTGCCCGTGACTGATTTCGACCACGTTACCATATCCGCCCCGGCGACCCACAAAGGTCACGGTTCCGCGTGCGGTTGCGTAGATGGGTGAACCCATCGCGCCGGGGAAGTCGAGCCCCCGGTGCATCGCAGCGCGGCCGGTGAACGGATCGCGGCGATAGCCGTACGACGAATTCGCCGCCGCCACATCGGTCGGCCTGATTTGCGGCACGCCTTCGAGCGTGGCTTCGAGCGTCGCCATGCGCGACAGGCTGAGGCCGAGGCGTTCGAACCGCGGATCGATCTCGTCCTTGCCGAACAGCGCTTCGAACGGGCCGCCGCGTGCTTCGCGTTCGGCATTGGCGAGCATCCCCTGCGGGTCGAGCCCCAGTTCGCGCAGCGCCCACATGGCCTGGCGCGAACGCTGGTCGGCATAGCGGGTGAGGCCTTCCACGAAGGCCAGCTGGCGTGCCTCGATCCGCGCAAGTTCGGCGGCTTCGGGCACGGCCTCGGAAACTTTCTCGACCAGTTCGTCGGTTTCGCTCGACCCGTCGTCGGCATCGGTGGGCTGCACCCCGCCCTGCTCGACCGCGTCGGCGGGCAAGACCTTCATCATTTCCTCGATGAAATCCTGCCGCTTGTTCAGGTCGAGAACGACGTCGTCCATATTGTCGCGATAGGCCTGCAGTCGCTCTTCGGAGGTGGCCACGGTGGTTTCGCGTTGCATGAGCGAGGCGCGCTCGACGCTGGCCTGATACTGGAGGACGCTCATCACACCCATGCTGCCGACGAAGGCGACCGAGGCGGTCAGCGCCAATGCCGCAGAGCGTTTCTGCAACTTGGAACTGATCTTGATGAAACGAACCTGGCCTTGCGAACGCATAAAGAATTCGCGTTCGGGAAACCACTGTTCCATGCGCTGCGCCCACGTGACGCGCTGTTCCGTCCGATTATCCAATGCAACCCCTAACCGTTGTTCCGGTCCCTTCGCCCGGGCTAGCAAGGGGTATCGGATCGGTCGAATCGTGCGCCGAGTCGTTAGGACGAATCGAAGTCTGGCCGCGACGAACTGAAAAAAAGTGTCTCATTAACTATGTTTTTTCCGGAACCGCTTGAAGCGCCGTGGATTTTGTCGCGTCGCGATCACTCCCTTTTAACCGCGCAAAGCGCCTCGCGAGTCGGTCTGGCGGGGCGTGCGGACCGGCGGACCAACCCATCCGGCCCGCGCACCGGCCTTCTGGGCGGCAGCTTCAACCCCGCGCATGGCGGGCATCGGCGTATTTCGCTGTTCGCGCTAGAGGCGCTGGGGCTGGACGAGGTGTGGTGGCTCGTCTCGCCGGGCAATCCGCTCAAGCCCAAGGAGGGCATGGCACCGTTGCACGCACGCTACGCCTCGGCGGCAAAAATGGCGCGGCGGGCACCGATCAGGGCGACTGCGATCGAGCGGGAACTGGGCACCCGCTACACTATCGACACCATCGAAGCCCTGCAAATGCGCTATCCCAAGCGCGAATTCGTGTGGCTGATGGGGTCAGACAATCTCGCCCAATTCCACAAGTGGAAGGCGTGGCGGCGGATCGCATGGCGGCTGCCGATTGCGGTGATCGCCAGACCGGGGTATGAGATGGCAACCGTCGCAAGCCCCGCGGCGGCCATGTTGCGGCGCTTCCGGATGGACGCGGCACGTTTTGCCAACAGGGGCGAATGGAGCGCACCGACCCTGGTGACCCTGCGATTCGATCCCGACGACCGGTCGGCCACCGCGATCCGCGCTGGGGAGCCCGATTGGGCCCAGGATCGAGCTGCGGGATACGCATCCGCTTCTCTTCGAGACCAGATAACCCATCGGCTCATCCAGGGTGCCGATACAGCGCCGGGCAGCGCATGACTCGCATCTGCTCCCGGCCATTCCCATATCCTTGGAATGACAGGAGTATCGACCTCGCCCATGACAACACATGCGCAAGCCACATCATTATCCGCCGGCGCCCCCGCCGGGATCGCAGCCTCGAAGCAGGGTGCGCGCGTGTCTGAAGACCGTTCGGATGCGCTGCACGCGCTGGTGATGCAGCATCTCGACGACGATCAGGCGCAGGATATCGTCACCATCGACCTTGAAGGAAAGTCGAGCATGGCCGACCACATGGTGGTCGCGACCGGCCGATCGACACGCCAGGTCGCCTCGATCGCGCAAAAACTGGCCGAGACGCTGAAGGCGGACGGCTACGGCCCGGTCCGGCTCGAAGGCCTGCCCGCCGCCGACTGGGTCGTGCTCGATGCGGGCGACGTCGTCGTCCACCTGTTCCGCCCCGAAGTGCGCAGCTTCTACAATATCGAGCGCATGTGGTCGTTCGGCGACGATGACAAAAAGACAGCGGGCGGCACTGCGTAAGGGGCAGTCTTCATTGTGTTCGGCACCGCTGAGTCGGTGACACTTGGCCAACCGCAACACACACCAACCCGACGGAAAATCAAATGCTCCTCCACATTCTTGCGCGCGGGAAGATCGGGCGCTCGCCCGAGGCCGAGCTGGTCGACCGCTACCTGACGCGCATTGCGTGGGACACGAAGCTGACCGAACTGCCCGAGACCGGCGGGCGCATCCCGCCACCCAAAGAGCCGGTCCGCACCGTCGCGCTGGACGAGAAGGGGCGTGACCTTCCTTCCGAAAAACTGGCCGAAATCCTCGGCGACTGGCGCGATGGTGGGATCCGCGAAACGCGCTTCGTGATCGGTGCGGCTGACGGGCACAGCGATACGCAGCGCAGCCAGGCCGACCTGCTGCTCGCCTTCGGCAGCGCGACCTGGCCGCATCTGATGGCGCGCGCGATGCTGGCCGAACAGCTCTATCGCGCAACGAGCATCCTTGCCGGGCATCCCTATCATCGGGCAGGATAGCACGCGATGCTCGGACGCCTCGCCCTTTTCGCCGTGCCGCTCGGCCTGCTCGCCGCCCTCGCGCTGGCGCCGCAGGTGCGTGGCCAGGGACAGGCCGCGAGCGCTTTCGAAACCACCGAAGATGTCCGCGCCGCGATAGAGCGCGCCGAGAAGGCTTCCGCGCGCGCGGCCCAGCGGGGCCGTTCGCTGGAGGCAGCAGCGGCGCAGGCGCAGGAAGAGGCCGAGAAGATTGCGCAGCAATCGGCCGCGCTCGCCGCGCGAATTCAGGAAACCGAGGCCGAAATCGCGGTCGCGCAGGGTCGCCTTTCGCTGATCGCGCGCCAGCAACGCGCGCTCGATGCGCGGCTGGGCGAACGGCGCGAGCCGCTGATCCGGCTGACCGGCGCGTTGCAGAATTTCTCGCGCCGCCCGCTGATCCTGTCGGTCTTCCGCCCCGGCTCGGTGCGCGACAGCATGTATCTGCGCGCGGTGCTCGAAACCACGATTCCCGAGGTACAGGGCCGCACGGCCGCGCTGCGCGCCGAGATCGATCGTAGCCGTGCGCTGCGCAACCAGGCCGAAACCGTGCTCGGCACGCTCGCCGAGGAAGAAGACCGGCTGGCTTTGCGACGGCAGCAGCTCGCGGCGATCGAAACGCGCAAGCGCCTCGCGGCGCGGCGGCGCGGTGGCGAGGCCGACCGGCAGGAGGAACGCGCGCTGGCGCTGGCCGAAGAAGCGCGCGACCTCGACGGTCTGGTCGCGCGAATCGATGCCGCAGGGTCCTTGCGCGAGGAGCTGGCCGCACTCCCCGGCCCTGTGATCCGCCCCACGCAGCCTTCGCAGGCACGCGCTCCGGGCCGCGCAACGCCGCTTCCGCCGACAAAGGCAACCAGCGCCCGCTCGCCTGCAGGTCTGCGCCTGCCGGTCGATGGGCGCACGCTGCGCGGCTACGGCTCGGTCGATCGCAATGGCTCGCGTTCCGAAGGGCTGACCGTGCGCGCGAGCGGCGGCGCACAGGTGGTCACGCCCGCGCCGGGCCGCGTCGCCTTTGCGGGGCCGTTTCGCGGCTATTCGCGGATCGTGATCGTCGAACATCCCGATGGCTGGACCAGCCTGGTCACCGGCCTTGCGCGGACCGATGTGACCGTGGGCGAGGAACTGACCGCGGGCGCGCCGATTGGTGTCGCCCCGCCCGGCGGTGGCGCGATCGGGTTCGAACTACGGCTGGGCGGGCGCCCGGCCAACCCGCTCGATCATCTGGCGCGCTGAGCGGTGCCGTTACCGACTCGGCCCGGCCCGATACAGGCTTGCCGGGCGTTGCCGCGCCATCTGGTGTTAACCTCTCGTGCGCGATAAACAGACGCAGATTGTTCAAAAGGCCTCAGATATGAAACTGCCCGTCGTCGCACGCTCGCTCGCCCTCGTCTCCGCGCTCGCCATGATTCCCATCGCGACCGCAGGGATGGCGCAGGTCGACAGCCGGGTGGCCCCCGAATTCGCGAAGCTGTTCGCGACCTATCAGCGGGTCAAGGCGAGCTATGTCGACCCGGTCGACGACGAGAAGCTGATCCGCGGCGCGATCGACGGGATGCTCGCCAGCCTCGATCCGCATTCGGCCTATCTCGACGGCAGCGATCTGCAGCGGCTCGAAACCATGATCGACGGCAATTATTCAGGGCTAGGCCTGTCGGTCGTGATGGAAGACGGCGCGGTCAAAGTCGTCAGCCCGTTCCGTGGCAGCCCCGCCGAAAAGGCAGGGATCAAGGCCGGCGACTTCATCACGCATCTCGATGGCAAGCTGATCTACGGCGGCGATCTGGACGAGGCGGTGGCGCAGATGCGCGGCGAGGCAGGCACCTCGATCAACCTGACGATCTTCCGCCCCGGCAGCGACGAACCGATCGAGACCAGCGTGACGCGCGGCGTGATCGAGCTTGAGCCGGTGACGCACACCCTCGCCGACGGTGGCGTGGGGATCATCACGGTCAACGAATTCTCGCGCGATGTCGGTGCGGACGTGTTCGCCGCGTGGAACGAGATCGAGAAGGAAGCGAACGGGCGGGTCAACGGCCTGGTGCTCGATCTGCGGTCCAACCCCGGCGGCGCGCTGGACGAAGCGGTTGCCCTGTCGGACCTGTTCCTCGAGGACGGACGCATCGTCTCGCAGCGCGGCCGCGCGCAGGGCGAGTCGCTGACCTATAATGCGGAGACGATCTATCGCGGCGAGATCGCCGCCGATGTCCCGATGATCGTCCTGATCGACGCAGGCTCCGCCTCGGCCAGCGAGATCGTGGCGGGCGCATTGCAGGATCATCGCCGCGCGCTGATCATGGGTGAACGCAGCTTCGGCAAGGGCAGCGTCCAGTCGCTCGTGCCGATCGGCGCGAATGCGGCGCTCAAGCTCACCACCGCGCGCTATTACACGCCGTCCGGCCACTCGGTGCAGGAAGGCGGGATCAAGCCCGATATCCGCGTGCCGCAAATTTCCGACCCCGATCTTGCCCGGCGGATGAAATACCAGCTGCGCGAGAGCGACCTGCGTGGCCACCTCATCAACGAGGCGGACCTGAAGGACGACGACATGGAACGCGACCTCAAGGCGGACCCGCGCTTCTCGCAAACCGCCGCCGAGCTCGAGGAGCAGGGGATCGACGATTTCCAGCTCGACTATGCGATCAAGACGCTCCGCCGCACCACGGCGAGCACGGTCGCCCTGCGTAAGTAACCGGGAGCGCAAGGGGGATGCTCGATACGCAATCGCGCACCGCGCGCTGGATCGTCCTGATCGTGCCCGCGCTCCTGCTCGGCGGGGCTTACCTCAGCCAGTATGGCTTCGGGCTCTATCCGTGCGAAATGTGCTGGTGGCAGCGCTGGCCGCATTTCGCGGCACTCGGCTTCGCCGCGCTCGCCTTCCTCGCACCGCCGAAGCGGTTGTGGATCGCGCTTGGCGCCCTCGCGATCATCGTCTCCGGGCTGATCGGAGGCTTCCATGCGGGCGTCGAATATGATTGGTGGGAAGGGATCACCGGCTGCGCGAAAACGACCACGGCGAGCGGCGGCAGCGCGCTCGATGAGATCATGCAAGCGCCGCTGATCCGGTGCGACGTGGCACCATGGACGCTGCTGGGCGTTTCTCTGGCAGGATATAACTTCATCGTCTCGTGCGCCGCCGGAGTGGCCGCGCTGGCGCTGCTGACGAGAAAGCGGAAGGCTCTATGAAAGACCATATCGAACGGATGATCCGGGTCGACCAGGCGGGTGAGTTCGGTGCCACGCGCATCTATGCCGGGCAGCTGGCGGTGATGGGCGACCGCGGCCCGCATTCGGGCGAGATTGCCGCGATGGCGCGTCAGGAAGACGTTCATCACGATGCCTTCAACGCTCTGATGGCGGAGCGCGGCGTGCGCCCGACCGCGCTGCACCCGTTCTGGTCCGCCGCCGGTTACGCGCTGGGCGCGGCGACCGCGCTGATCGGCCCCAAGGCCGCGATGGCCTGCACCGCAGCGGTCGAGACCGAGATCGACCTGCATTATTCCAAGCAGCTCGACACCCTCAAAGACGCCGACGAGGAACCCGAACTGCAGGCGATGATCGCGCAGTTCCGCGAGGAAGAGCGCGAGCATCACGATGCCGCGATCGCCGCAGGGGCAGAGGAAACGCCGGCCTATCCGCTGCTCTCCGCCGCGATCCGGCTGGGCTGCCGCGCCGCCATCCGGCTCAGCGAGCGCGTGTGATGCGCGCGCACCTGACGTCCCGCGTCTCCGCTTCAGTCACAGTTCAGCCATTCGCGTCGCTTATGGCGCGAGCTACGCAGACACCTTTTCCTGCCCACCCGCAGAGGTCCACCATGAAGACATTCGCCACCGCCACTTTCGCCGCCATCCTCGCTCTCGGGGCCGGAGCCCCCGCGCTTGCGCAGGACGAGGCGGGCGACCGTGTGAATATGGTCATCGCCTACGACGAGAGCGAATGCCCCGATCAGAGCGCGGAGAACGAAATCGTCGTCTGCACCATCGTGGTCGAGGGCGATCGATACCGTATCCCCGCTCCGCTGCGGCACAGCGACGATCCCGACAATACCGCCTGGGCGCAGCGCGTCGAAGGCTTCAAGTTCGTCGGCGATTTCGGCGCGATGAGCTGCTCCCCGTCGGGCGCGGCCGGCTTTACCGGTTGCACGCAGAAGATGATCGATGCGGCCTACGAGGCGCGCGAAAGCGGTGCATCCGCCCGCTTCGGCCAGCTGATTGCCGAAGCGCGGGCCGAGCGCCTGTCGACCATCGATGAAGATGCCGCCGCGCAGCAGGAGCGGGTCGAGATGATCGAGCGCGAATATATGGAACGGCTGGAGAAAGAGCGCGAGAGCGAAGTCGCCGCCGAGGCGCTTCCCGCACCGTCCGCCTCCGACGATTGAGCCCGGGGCTCTAGGCTTGGCGCGAGGCTTTGCGTAAGCATCGCCGCATGGCCAGCATCGACACATCCGCCCGCCGGAAAATCGCGCTCGTATTCGGCACCCGGCCCGAAGCGATCAAGCTCTTCCCGCTGGCTCATCTGCTGAAGGCCGACGACCGCTTCGATCCGGTGGTGATCGTCACCGGCCAGCATCGCGGGATGCTGGACCAGGTGCTCGATATTGCAGGGCTGGTCCCCGACCACGACCTCGCAGTGATGCGGGCCGACCAGTCGCTCGATGCGCTCACCGCGCGGCTGCTCACCGGCATCGGCGATGTGCTCGATAGCGAACAGCCCGACTGGGTGGTGGTCCAGGGCGATACCGCCAGCGCCATGTGCGGTGCGCTGACCGCGTTCTATCGCAAGATTCCCATCGCCCATGTCGAGGCGGGGCTGCGCAGCGGCGATATCCATCATCCATGGCCCGAAGAGGTCAACCGCAAGATCATCGGCACCATGGCCGCGTTGCATTGCGCGCCGACCGAAACCTCCGCCGCCGCCCTGCGGCGCGAGAACGTGGCCGAAGGCGATATCCACGTTACCGGCAACACCGTGGTCGATGCGCTGCACTGGGTGCTCGATGCGATCGCGCAGAAGCCCGCGCTGGCCGCCGAGCTGCATACCGCCGCCGCGCGCTTCGCAGGCAAGCGCATCGTCGGCGTGACCACCCACCGGCGGGAGAATTTCGGCGAGGGTATGCGCGCGATTGCGGGCGCCATCCGCCGGATCGCCTCGCGCGAGGACACGGCGGTGATCTTCCCCGTCCACCTCAACCCCAATGTGCGCGAGACGATGATGGGCGAGCTGGCGGGGCTGGACAATGTCGCGCTGCTCGAACCGCTCGACTATCCCAATTTCGCGGCGCTGATGCAGGCGAGCACGCTGATGCTGACCGATAGTGGCGGGGTGCAGGAAGAGGCGCCCGCGCTGGGCAAGCCGGTGCTGGTGATGCGCGAGACGACCGAACGGCCCGAAGGGGTCGAGGCGGGGACCGCCAAGCTGGTCGGCACCGATCCCGACGCGATCGTGGAAGAGGTCACCCGCCTGCTCGACGACGAAGCCGCCTATGCCGCGATGGCGCAGGCGCATAATCCCTTCGGCGATGGCAAGTCCTCCGCCCGCATCGCCGAGCTGATGGCGCAGCGAAATGCCATGAATTAGCCCCTAAATCGGCTCGTCCTGAGCCTGTCGAAGGGCGGGCGTGGGGCGGCGTTCGCGCTTCGACAAGCTCAGCACGAACGTTAGTCAGCCTCGGCCCCATCCCGGCTCTTCAGCCGATCCCGTGATAACGCTTGAACCACGCGACGAAGTGCGGGAAGCCTTCCTCGGCGGTGGTTTGCGGGGCGAAACCGTGATCGCGCGCGATCGCGTCGATATCCGCAAAGGTGCGCGGCACGTCGCCCTTCTGCATCGGGTGCATGTCGATCTGCGCCTTGCGACCGCAGGCCTCCTCGATGATCCCGATCACGTGCATCAACTCTTCGGGGCGGTTGTTGCCAATATTGTAGATCGCGTGCGGGGCCACGCTGCCACCCGGCTTGGCTGCGCCGTCGTCCGCCGGGGCTTTGTCGAGGCAGGCCACGATCCCGCGCACGATATCGTCGATAAAGGTGAAGTCGCGCTGCATCTTCCCGTGGTTGAAGACCGGGATCGGCTCGCCATTCAGGATCTTCGAGGTGAAGATCCACGGCATCATGTCGGGTCGGCCCCACGGGCCATAGACGGTGAAGAACCTGAGGCCCGTCTGCGGCAGGCGGTAGAGATGGGCGTAGCTTTCGCTCATCAGCTCGTCCGCCTTCTTGGTCGCGGCATAGAGCGAGAAAGGGTGATCGACGCGGTCGTCGACCGAGAAGGGCACCTTCTCGTTCCCCCCATAGACCGAGCTCGAGCTGGCATAGACCAGATGACCGATGCCCCGCTCGCGCGCCAGTTCGAGGATATTGAGATGGCCGGTGAGGTTCGACCGCGCATAGGCGCGCGGATTTTCGAGCGAATAGCGCACGCCCGCCTGTGCGCCCAAATGCACGATTGCGGTGAAACGCTCCCCCTCCAGCGCGCGGTCGAGCGCCGCCTCGTCCGAAAAGTCGCATTCGACGAAGCGGAAGGCCTCGCCCGCCGCTTCCGCCACCCGCGCCAGCCGGTCGCGCTTGAGCGAGACCGGGTAGTAATCGTTGAGGTTATCGAGCCCGATCACCCGGTCGCCGCGCGCGCATAGCGCCTGCGACAGCGCCGCGCCGATAAATCCGGCCGCTCCGGTAACCAGAATCTTCACACGAGGCTCCTTGCTTGTGGCGGGGTCTAGCAGACGGGCCGTTACCATAAATTTTACCGCCGCCATGCAAAAGGGGCCGAGACTTTTCGAGCGCGACAAGGACGCCCCCATGACCAAAGACACATGCAAGGTCGCCGTAGTCGGCCTCGGCTATATCGGCCTGCCGACCGCCGCGATCATCGCGCGCAGCGGGTGCGAGGTGATCGGCGTCGATACGTCGCAGGCGGTGGTCGAGACGATCAATCGCGGCGACATCCACATCGAGGAGGTCGATCTCGACGGGTTGGTGCAGGCGGTCGTCGCGCGCGGCACCTTGCAGGCGAGCCTTGAGATGCCGGTCGCCGACGTCTACGTGATCGCGGTGCCGACCCCGTTCGAGAAGGACGGCGCACACACGCCCGACACCGGCTATGTGATGGCGGCGGCGGATGCGATCGCGCCCGTGATGCGCGCCGGTGCGCTGGTCATCGTCGAATCGACCTGCCCGGTCGGCACCACCCATGCGGTGCGCGATCGGCTGGCGGCGCTCCGCCCCGATCTCGCGATGCCGGAAATCGCATCGGGCACGCCCGACATCGCCATCGCCTATTGCCCCGAACGCGTGCTGCCGGGACGCATCCTCGAAGAACTGGTCCATAACGACCGCTCGGTCGGTGGGATCACCCCGCGCTGTGCGCGCAAGGCGCTCGCCTTCTACAAGCGCTTCGTGCGCGGCGAATGCGTGACCACCGATGCGCGCGCGGCGGAGATGACGAAGCTGGTCGAAAACGCCTTTCGCGACGTCAACATCGCCTTTGCCAACGAATTGTCGATGATCGCAGACAAGCAGGGGCTGGACGTGTGGGAGGTGATCCGCCTCGCCAACCGGCACCCGCGGGTGAACATACTCCAACCCGGCCCGGGTGTGGGCGGGCACTGCATCGCGGTCGACCCCTGGTTCATCGTCCACGGCGCGCCCGAGGAAGCGCGCGTGATCCGCACCGCGCGCGAGGTGAACGATGCGAAGATGCACCACGTGCTGACCCGCGCGGGCGCGCTGATCGCGGAGAATCCCGGCGTGCCGGTCGCCTGTTTCGGCCTCGCCTTCAAACCCAATATCGACGATTTCCGCGAAAGCCCCGCGCGCTTCATCGCCGCGCGGCTGGCGCGCCGGTTCGGCGAGCGGATCAATATTGTGGAGCCCTATGCGCGCGAGCTGCCGGTCGAGTTCGGCGACACCGGGGCGCGCCTGATCGATATCGACACCGCGCTGGAAACCTGCGGGATCATGATCCTGCTGGTCGACCATGACCTGTTCCGCTCCATCCCGGCAGAGGAACGTCGCAATGCCGTGGTCTACGACACGCGCGGGGCATGGGGAGGCGATGGCGACCGCGATGGCCGCGCCCCGCTGCGCCTCGCGAGCTAGGCCTCAGTCCAGCGCGATATCGGGCGCGTCTTCCTGCTTCATGCCCACGACGTGGTAGCCCGCGTCGACATGGTGCACCTCGCCTGTCACCCCGGCAGAGAGGTCGGACAGGAAATAGAGGCCTGATCCCCCGACATCGTCGATCGTCACGTTGCGGCGCAGCGGCGAATTCAGCTCGTTCCACTTCAGGATGTAACGGAAATCGCCGATCCCGCTCGCGGCGAGTGTCTTGATCGGGCCTGCGCTGATCGCGTTGACGCGGATGTTGGCCGGCCCCAGGTCGTTGGCGAGATACTGCACGCTCGTTTCCAGCGCGGCCTTGGCGACACCCATCACGTTGTAATGCGGGATGACTTTTTCCGCGCCATAATAGGTCAGCGTCAGGATCGATCCGCCTCCTGTCCCGTCCTCTGCCTTGGGCGGCATCATCGCCGCCGCGCGCTTGGCCACAGCGACCAGGCTGTAGGCCGAGATGTTCATTGTCATCAGGAAATTGTCGAGGCTGGTATCGAGATACTTCCCGCGCAGCTCGTTCTTGTCCGAAAAGCCGATCGCGTGGACCACGAAATCGAGGCCGTCCCAGCGTTCCTTCAGCGCATCGAAGGCTGCGTCGAGCTTGTCCATGTCGCTCACATCGCAGGGGATCACGATGTCCGATCCCAGCTGGTCGGCCAGCGGTCGCACACGCTTCTCCAGCGCTTCGCCCTGATAGGTGAAGGCCAGCTGCGCGCCGTGCTCGGCCAGCTTCTTCGCGATCCCCCAGGCGAGGGACTTGTCGTTGGCGAGGCCCATGATGAGGCCGCGTTTGCCTTCCATAAGACCGGTCATGGATCTTTCCTTTCGTAAGCGAGAGCTTCTGGCGCGATGCGCGGTTCCCCGCCGCCGAGCCGACTGAGGCGTTCCTCCTCCGGCGTTTCGGCAAGCGCCGCGTTCAGTTGCGCACCGATAACGAGGCCGAGGCCCACCAGCCAGAAAAACAGCAGCGTTATGATGATCCCGGCGAGCGAACCGTAGGTGAGGCTGTAGGCGAAGAAGCTGCGCAGCACCGGCGGCAGGGCGACGGTTACGCCCACCCACCACAATGTCGTTGCCACCGCGCCAGGCCATTTGGGGTAGCGTTTGCGGCGATAGGGGCCCGGCGTGAGGATGTAGAACAGCGCGTAGATCGATCCGAACAGTCCGAAGCCGGGCACGAATCGCGCCAGCGCGAGCTTGTCGAGCGCATCGCTGAGCAGCGGGAAATACGCCTCGATCACCTGTTGCGCGGTGCCAATCATGACCTGCGCGATCAGCGAGAGCATCAGCAGGATCACCGCGCCGATGATCATCGCGGTGGACGCGAGGCGATAGCGCCAGAAGGCCTGCGTCGCTTCGGTGCCGTAGGCCCGGCGCAGCAGATCGCGGATCGTCTCGATCAGACTGCCCACGGTCCACAGCCCGATCGCCCCGCCTGCCCATAATAGCCAGCCCTGCCGCGCATCGATCACACTGCGCGCGACCGGCTCGATCACATCGGCCACCACTGGCGGCATCGCGAGCAGCAGGGCGTTGATCGTGGCCGCACGCTCGTTCCCCTCGCCCAGTGCGGCAAAGATCGCGGTGGCGGTGATGAAGAAGGGGAAGATCGCCAGCATCGACATGTAGGCGAGGTTTCCGGCGTAGAGAAATCCGTCGTTGAACGTCCCGACCACCACCCTGCGTCCGACTTCGTAGGATTTGATGTGGGCGGGCAGTGGCCGCGCCGCGCCGCTGCGGATGGACAGCGCTTCGCGCCGCCGGTCTTCCGGTGTGAGCGAGTGTATCTGTCGCGATTCGCGGTCGGGCAGTGCCCGTTTCAAGCGAGGGATGATGCGGCGCATCGGCAGGTCAGGTGCCCAGATTGGCGCGCGGATTCGTGTTGTCCGTCCACCCTTCGAGCGCCTTGCTCAGCGGGCCGATATCGTCCGGCAGAACGATCTGGATCGTCACCAGCTGGTCGCCGCGTCCACCACCTTTGCGCGAAAATCCCTTCCCCGCGAGGCGCATCGTGGTGCCCCCTGAAGTGCCGGGCTTGATCGTCAGCATCACCGGCCCATCGACCGTCGGCACGCGCACCTTGCCGCCATTGACGGCCTCCGTCAGCGTGATCGGCAGGTCGAGCCGCACCCGGTCCCCATCGCGTTCGAAGAAGGCATGACGGTCGATTTCGATCGTCACCAGCGCATCGCCCGCCCCGCCGGGGCCCCGTTCGCCCTTGCCGCGCAGCCGCATTTGCGTGCCGCTCTCCACCCCAGCGGGCAGCTTGAGGTCGATCGTCTTGCCGTCGGACAGCGTGATCCGCTGTTCGCTCAGCCGGGCAGCGTCGATGAAGGGTACGACCAGCCGATAGGCAGTGTCCGCTCCCTTGCGCGGAGGGGGTGCGCCGCGACCGAAGCCGCCGCCCATCCCACCGCCCATACCACCGGGGCCACCGCGCGGTCCGCCACCCATCCCGCCAGCACGACCGCCGCCGAACAGGCCTTCGAACAGATCGCCAAGATCCACTTCCTCGCCGCCAAAGCCCTGGTTCGAATAGCCGCCTGCTGACCCGCGCCCGCCGGCATATCCGGCACCTCCCCCCGCTCCGGCCCCCGCGAAGGGGTTCGTCGGGTTGCCTTCGAGATCGATCTCGCCCCGGTCGTAGCGCGCCCGCTGCTTCTTGTCGGACAGCAGGTCGTAAGCCTTGGTGATGTCCGAAAATCGCTCGGCCGCGTCGGGTTTGTCCTTGTTGCGGTCCGGATGCAGCTCTTTTGCCAGCGTGCGATACGCGCTTTTGATCTGCTGTTCGGATGCGGAGCGCCCGACGCCGAGAATGTCATAAGGATCCGCCATCACCTGCTAGCTAGAATTGGCAGGCCCCCCGCGCAAGGCGCTTCACCATATTGATGCTGTTGCCCGATCGGACTGCATTTTCGCGAGAGGGCGGGGAACAGCCCCCGCCAGGCGATTGCGCGCGGGGCCCGGGGATGCTCAGGACAGGGGCATGAAAGTCCTCGTCGACATCGTCCATCCCGCCGACGTGCTGTTCTTCCGCCACCCGCTCGCCCGGCTGATGGATGCAGGCGCCGAGGTTCGCATCGCTTCGCGCGAGAAAGACGTGGCCTGCGCGCTGCTCGACGAATTCGGCCTGCCGCACGAGGTGGCATCGAAGGCGGGCAAGGGTACGGTCGGACTGGCGCGAGAGCTGGTACTGCGCGACGCCGCGATTTTGCGCATGGCGCGCCGCTTCCGGCCCGATGTGATGGTCGGCTTCGGCGGGGTCGCGATCGCCCATGTCGGCAAGCTGACCGGCATCCCCTCGGTCAGCTTCTATGCGGCGGACACCGCCAGCCTGCAGACCCGCCTGACCTGGCCCTTCATCACCCGCCTCTATGTGCCCGAACCCTATGCTGGGCCGGTGCCCGAGGGGCGCACGACGCGCTTCCCCGGCGTGAAGGAGCTGTCCTACTTCCACCCCGAGAATTTCCGTGGCGACGCGGATGTGGCGCGTGCCAATGGCTGGGTCGAAGGGGAGCAGAACTTTTTCCTGCGCACCGTCGGCTGGGGCGCAAACCACGATCTGGGCAAGTCGGGTTGGTCGGACGAGGATCTCTCGGCGCTGGTCGAAATGCTGTCGGCGCGCGGCACCGTCCATATCTCGACCGAGCGTGCGTTGCCCGCGCATCTCGACCGACACCTCTATCGCGGGGAGCGTAGCGCGCTGCATCACGTGATGGCGCACTGCCACCTCTATGTGGGCGAAAGCGCGACGATGGCGCACGAGGCGGCGTTCCTCGGCGTGCCTGCAATCTACGACGGGGCCGACCATCCCGGCACGACGCGAGAGCTGGCGGCGCACGGCATGCTGACGGCGCTGCGGCAGCCGGGGATCGGCGCATTGAGTGCGGCGGTCGAGGATATGCTGGGCGAGCGGCGACGTGAAGAAGTGAGGACCGCGCGCGATGCCTATATCGCGGATCGACCCAACCTGGCGGGCTATATCGCCGACGCAATCCGCGACGCGGCGCGCTGAGCGCGGCTAACCGCGCGCAGTATCCTCGACCAGCATCAGCCGCGCATCCTCGCTCAGGGCCAGCCCCGCAACGCCGTGCGCCAGCGTGCAGCTGCCAACGGGGAGCGGGGTCTCGCCCAGCGTGACGCCTTCGGCCAGCGGCAGCAGCAAGGCGTCTCCCGCGAAGCGCCCCGCGGGGACGGCGCCACCGCCGCCAAGCACCGCAAGCCGGAAATACGGCCCGTCGATCAGTTCGTCATAGCCCGATGCAGACGCGCCCGATTGCAGCGCGGGGTCGTAGCGACAGCGCTTCGCAACCCGCAGCGCATCCTCCAGATGTAGCTCGCGCGGGCGGCCGTAATCGTAGAGGCGATAGGTGATGTCGCTGTTCTGCTGGACCTCCAGCAGGCTGATGCCCGCGCCGATCGCATGGATCGTGCCTGCGGGGATCGAGAAGAAATCGCCCGGCGCCACCTCGATCGTGTGCAGCGCATCCTCGATCGACCCGTCGAGCGCGGCGGCGCGCAGGTCTTCGACGCCCATCTCGCGGTTGAGCCCGACCGCAATCCTCGCGCCCGGCTCGGCATCGAGGATGTACCAGCATTCGTTCTTGCCGCGCTTGCCCTCGGGCGCATGGGCATCGTCGGGGTGGACCTGCACGCTGAGCGCGGCATCGGTGAAGATGAACTTGACCAGTAGGCGCGCCATTTCGGGTGGCGGATCGAACCAGATCTCGCCCAGCGGCTCCGCGCCCGGATTGACGAAGGGCGGGGGCGGGGTGTGTCGGCCCCAGACCTTCTGCACGAGATGGGTCGGCAGCTGCCTCACGGACGCGACACGCCGTCGAGCTTGCCGACATCCTGCGCGCGCCGGGCGCTGGTGACCAGGATATCGTCCCCGTCGACCACCACGATCACGTCTTCCATGCCCACGACGCAGACGCGCGGCCCGTCGCTATCGACCATCACGTTGGTGCAGTCGCGCAGTTCGTGCGGGCCGGTAGAGGCCCCGCCGCGCGCTTCGCGCAGGGCGTCCCAGTTGCCGATGTCGGACCAGCCCATGGACACCGGCACCATCGCGGCGCGTGTCGTGTTTTCCATCACCGCATAGTCGATCGATTCGCCCTCGATCTCGGCGAAAGGCGCCTGCGCCGGACGGAACACCGCGCCGTCCTGCGCGCCTTGCGCCACCGCCGCCTCGCACAGTCGCGCCATTTCGGGCCGATGCGTGCGCAGTTCATCCAGCAGGCGTTCGCGCCCGAAGGCGAAGATGCCGCCGTTCCAGCTGTGACGCCCGTCGGCAAGGAAGCCTTGCGCGGTTTCGAGGTCGGGCTTCTCGACGAACGCGTCGAGCGCATAGCCGCCGGGCAGCGCCGCGCCGCGCCGCAGGTAGCCATAGCCGGTATGCGGACTGACCGCCTCGATCCCGAAGGCGACCAGATAGCCATCCTGCGCCAGCCGCGCCGCGGCCTGCGCCGATTCGCGAAAGGCGGCTTCGTCGGCGATGTGATGATCGCTGGGACAGATCAGCAGCACGCTGCCCTCGCGCGCGCGCAGGGCGGCCAGCGCGATGGCGGGGGCGGTGTTGCGGCCCATCGGCTCGGCAATGATCGACAGCGTGTCGCCACCCTGTTCGAGCACCAGCGGGACATGCGCTTCACCTGCGACCACCATCGGCGGGGCGAACAGCTGCGCATCGCCCACGCGGTCCATCGCTTTTTGAAACAGCGTCCGCTCGCCGAGCAGCGGCAGGAACGGCTTGGGCTTGGCGCGACGGCTGCGCGGCCACAGGCGCGTGCCTCCGCCGCCGCACAGGATTACTGGCTGGATGGTCCCCGTCATGGCGGCTGCTCTAGCGAGCGGGAGGCGCAAATTGAATGCCCTAATTGCCCACGTCTCGCGCCGGGGCTAGGAGATCGGCATGAGCGAACATGAGCCGACCCCCACCGCAAGCGCGCTGCCGACCGACGATCCGATGGGCCTGTGCGCCAGATGGTTTGCCGAGGCGCGCGAGGCCGAGCCCGCTGACGGCAACGCGATGGCGCTGGCGACCGCGACGCCCGATGGCTTCCCCTCGGTCCGGATGGTGCTGCTCAAAAGCCATGGGCCGGAAGGGTTCACCTTCTATACCAATGCGCAGAGCCGCAAGGGCGAGGAAATCCGCGCGAATGCGCGCGCCGCGCTGCTGTTTCACTGGAAGAGCCTGCGCCGCCAGATCCGTATCGAGGGCCCGCTGAGCCAGGTGGCGGACGAGGTCGCGGACGAATATTTCCACTCGCGTTCGCGCGCTGCGCAGCTGGGCGCGGTCGCGTCCGACCAGTCGCGCCCGCTCGATGAGAGGGCCACCTTCGTGGAGCGCTATCGTGCCGCCGAGGAACGCTTCGCCGGGGGCGAGGTCGAGCGTCCGCCCCACTGGACCGGCTTCACGCTGGCGCCCGAGCGGATCGAATTCTGGCTCGACCGGGAGAACCGTTTGCACGACCGGCGGCTTTTCGTGCGCAAGGTTGGTGACGGCGGCGATGGCTGGACCAGCACGCTGCTGTATCCATGAGGAACGGCGCGGCGAGCGACAGGGCGATCCTCGGGCGGAGCGCCGCGTTCGCCTCCATTGCCACCGCGATGCTGCTGGTCGGGCTCAAGCTGTGGGCCGTGTGGCAGACCGATTCGATGGCGCTGCTCGGCAGCCTGGCCGACAGCGCGCTCGACCTCGTGGCCAGCCTTGCCACGCTGACCGGGGTGATCATCGCCGCGCGGCCGGCGGACCGCACCCACCGCTTCGGCCACGGGAAGGCGGAGGCACTGGCGGCGATATTCCAGGTGATGCTGATCGCGGTCTCCGCCACCGGCATCGCCATGCGCTCAGGCCAGGCGCTGATCGGGGGCGAGCGCGTGGCCGCCGCGCAGGAAGGCATCGTCGTCAGCGTGATCGCGATTCTCGCGACCTTCGCGCTACTCGCCTACCAGCGCTTCGTCATCGCGCGCACGCGGTCGGTCGCGATCCATGCCGATCATGTTCACTACCAGTCCGATCTGCTGCTTAATCTGGCGGTGATCGTGGCGCTGGTGCTCGATCGCTATGTCGGCGTCGCCGGGGCCGACCCGCTGTTCGGCCTCGCCATCGCTGCATGGCTGCTGTGGGGCGCATGGCGCGCCGGGGCCGAGGCGATCGACCACCTGATGGATCGCGAATGGCCCGAGGACAAGCGGCGGCGCTTTGTCGCGGTGGCTGCGCGCCATCCGGAGCTGTCGCGGCTGCACGATCTGCGGACGCGTACCAGTGGCGGAATCGACTTCGTGCAATTCCATGTGGACCTTCCGGGCGACTATACCGTTGAGAAGGCTCACGACATTATCGAACGGGTCGAACAGGATCTGCACGCCGAATTCCCCGATGCGGAGGTGCTGATCCATATCGATCCCGAAGGCCATGTCGACGATCCCGCCAATACGCTGGTCGAGGAAGACCAGTTCAAGAAGCTTGGAGAGACAGCGATGAACCCCGACACGAACGGAAAGCCGGAATGAGCGGGCTGTCCTACTGGCATGTCGATGCCTTTGCGGACCGCCCCTTTGCGGGCAATCAGGCGGCGGTGATGCCGCTTTCCTCGTGGCTGCCCGATGCGACCCTACAGGCGATCGGCGAAGAAAACGCCTTTGCCGAAACCGCCTTCGTGGTGCGCGACACCACCGGCACGGCGGACTGGGAGCTGCGCTGGTTCACGCCCACCAGCGAGGTCGCGCTGTGCGGTCATGCGACGCTCGCGGCGGGCCATGTCTTGCTGGACCCGAAGAACGGCTTCGGCGCTGGCGATACGGTCACCTTCCGCACCCGCAAGGCGGGTGTGCTCGAAGTGCGCCGCACCGATACGGGTTACGAACTGGCGTTGCCGATCACGCGGGTCGAAGAGGGGCAGTATTCCTCTCTGCTCAGCGCCCTGCATGTCAAAGCGCCACTGTTCGAATCGGTCAGCGGGGCGGAGCAGACGACCATCGTGCTGCTGGAAGACGAAGCAGCAGTGCGCGCCCTCCATCCCGATATGCGCGCGCTTTCCAAGATCGACCGGATGGTCATCTGTACCGCGCCCGGCGACCCGGGCGAGTCGGGCACGGACATCGTCAGCCGCGTCTTCGTGCCGGCCTGGGGCGTGCCCGAGGATAGCGTGACCGGTTCCGCCCATGCCGCGCTCGCGCCGTTCTGGGCCGAGCGGCTGGGGCGCGATACGATGAGCGCCTTTCAGGCCTCCAGGCGCGGCGGGTTGCTGCAATGCCGGATGGATGGCGAGCGCGTATGGCTCGGTGGCCCCTGCGTCACCGTGGTCGAGGGCCAGTTCAGGCTGCCGGAATAGGTGCGATCCGGGTAAAGCCTATTCGGTCGGATAAAGCTCGACCACGTCGTTGATCTGCCGCAGCAGCGCGCGCCGCTGCTCCGCGTCCGAATGGCCCAGCCGCACGACGGTCAGCCGCTGTTTCGGGGAGACGACGATGTATTGGCCCATATGGCCGATCGCGGCGAACACCCCCTCCGGCTTGTCGATCGGATAGAGCTGGTTCTGCGGATCGCTCGCCTGCGTGTTCAGCCAGGTCTGTCCGCCGTAGAAGGGCGCTGGCGGGCTCGGCTCGAGCATGAACTCGACCCATTTGCGGGGCACCAGCTGGGTGCCGCGATAGCTGCCCTTGTTGCGCAGGAATTCGCCGAAGCGCGCCCAGTCGCGCGCGGTCGCGTGGATCGCACTGCCGCCGATCAGCGTACCGGCAGCGTCGTACTCGGGCACCATCGAGGTCATGCCGAGCGGGCCGAACAGGCGGGTGCGCAGATATGTGTCGACCGCGTCGCGCCGGCTATCGGGATCGCCACTCCCGTCGGTCAGCACATCGGCCGCGATGTCGGCGAGAATGACGGTCGTGTTGCTCGAATATTCGAACTTCTCGCCCGGCTCGGCCTCCAGCGGCTGTTCTTCCGCGAACTTCGCCATGTCGTCGCGCTGGTCGAGGAATAGCATGCGCACTTCGCTCGATTCGTAGGGCACCTCGCCGCCTTCGGTATGGTCGAGGCCGGACCGCATCTGGAGCAGGTGGCGCAGCGTGATTTCCGCGCGCGCGTCGCCGGGGCGCTGCCAGCGCGCGATCGGCGCGGGTGCATCCAGTTCCAGCGCGCCATCTGCGACGAGCATGCCGACCATCACCGCAGTGACGGTCTTGGCCATCGACCAGCTGATGAAGCGCGTGTCCGCGCCGTATTCGGGCGCGTAGCGCTCGGCCACGATCTCGCCCCGGTGCATGACGATGGCGGCGCGCGTTTCGCCGAGGCCTTCTTCGCCATCGAACAGGTCGCCGAACTCCATCGCCAGCCGTTCGCGGCCCACGCCGGGAGCTTGCGCAACCGCCGCCAGCTCGGTTTCGGTCGGGCCGGGATCGGGCTCCGCTCCGCCACCGCAAGCGGTCAGCGCGAGGACGAGGCAGACAGGGCTTGCAAGCAGGAGGGTGCGACGCGACAACATGGGCTCAGCAATTCGCACGAGAGACGCACGCTTGGCAACGACAGATACCTTTTCCGACGGACCCGAATTGGGCGGGCCCGCACCCGCGCCGTCGGGCAAGCGCAGGCTGTGGCCGCGTGTGCTGCTGGTGGCGGTGCTGGTGCTCGTGACGGTGCTGGCGGTGGCGTGGTTCGCGAACCGTACGGCCATCAACGGCTATGCGACGACGGGTGCGTCCTACGCCGCCCGCGTCGGCTGTTCGTGCGTCTATATCGGCGGGCGCGACATCGGCGATTGCGCGAAGGACAAGGTTGCGGGGATGGAACTGGTTCGCCTGTCGGACGATCCCGCGGAAAAGAGCGTCACCGCGACCTTCCCGCTCGTCGCCAGTCAGACCGCGACCTTTCGCGAAGGCTATGGCTGCGTGCTGGAACCGTACGAAAACTAGGCCCGCACGGGTTCAGGCGTCCGCTTTTCAGGCCGCAGCCGTCGTGCTGTCGATCCAGCCGCCGCCGACCACACGCTCGCCCGCGTAGATCACCGCCGCCTGCCCCGGCGCGACGCCGAATTCGGGCTCGCCGAAGGTCAGGGTGACGGGCGCTTCGTCGCCCAGCGAACCTTCGAGCGTGATCGGCACCGGTTTGGCGAGCGAGCGGACTTTTGCGCTCTGCGGCATATCCGGCAGCGGGCCGATCCGGTTGGTTTCGACCAGCCGAGCCGATGCGGTCGCCAGCATCGCCTTGGGGCCCACGCGCACTTCCGCCGCATCGGCGTCCAGCTCCACCACATAGAGCGGTTCGGGCTGGCCCCCGATGTCGAGCCCGCGCCGCTGGCCGACCGTAAAATGGATCACGCCGGCATGCTCGCCCAGCGTCTCCCCGGTCTTGGCATGCACGATCCGGCCCCCGCGCCCGCCTTCCGGGCGCAAGCCCTTGACGATCTTGGCGTAATTTCCGTCGGGGACGAAGCAGATATCCTGGCTGTCGGGCTTGGCTGCATTGCGCAGGCCGGCATCCTCGGCCAGCTCGCGTACCAGCGTCTTGGGCATGCCGCCCAGCGGGTAGCGCAGGAATTCGAGCTGCTCCTGCGTGGTCGCGAAGAGGAAATAGGACTGGTCCCGGCTGGCGTCCTGCGCCCGGTGCAGTTCGGGCCCGCTCGCGCCCATCGCGCGGCGGACATAGTGCCCGGTGGCAAGGCAATCCGCGCCCAGCTCTCGCGCCATGGTCAGCAGATCGGTGAATTTGGGCCCCATGTTGCAACGGATGCACGGCACCGGAGTCCGGCCTGCGAGATAATCGTCGGCAAACTGTTCAACCACCGATTCGCGAAAGGCGCTTTCGTGGTCGAACACATAATGCGCGATGCCCAGCCGGTCCGCCACGGCGCGCGCATCGGCGATATCGTCGCCCGCGCAGCACGCGCCCTTGCGGCCCGTCGCCGCGCCGTAATCGTAAAGCTGGAGCGTGATGCCGACGACATCGGCGCCGGTTTTCGCGGCCAGCGCCGCGACGACCGAGGAATCGACCCCGCCCGACATGGCGACGACGATGCGGCAGTCGGCGGCGGCGCGCGGCAGATCGAACAGGCTCGCGGCCTGTTCGGCGTTCGAGAGGAAGGTGGTGTCGGCCATAGGTACCAGGCCAGCGCATATAGCCTGCCCCGGGGGCGAGACAAGCGAAGGGGGGCACGCGCGATGATTCAGGGGGCGGCAAATTTACCCGTTGTTGACCATCTTGCGGTTACATACTGCGCATGTTTCAAGACGTTAATCCTGTTGCCGCACCCGACGAGCCGGTCGACAAAGACGGGCTCAGGCGCGTCGGCTGGCCGGAACTGGCCGCCGCGATCAGTCTTTCGCGCGGACTCGGCCAGGAGGAGGAGGAAGGGCTGCTCGACCGCGTGGGGCCCATCTTCGACCGTGCCGAAGCCAAAGAACAACGCGGCGTTAACCTTAGCTCTTTAGCGCGCCGCAAATCACCCTGGGGCAATGCTGGTTCCACCAAGAGCGTTCCCCCTAGGCGTGACCGAGAGAAACCATGATCGAGAACCAGAAAATCAAACCCGACCACGTGATTGGCCCGCTGGGCGAACCACTGACGCTGGCCGACCTGCCTTCGCCCCGCACCAAGCGTTGGGTGATTCGCCGCAAGGCGGAGGTTGTGGCTGCCGTCAATGGCGGCCTGCTGACCATCGAAGAGGTTCTCGAACGCTATGGCCTGACGCTGGAGGAATTCGCTTCCTGGCAGCGCGCGGTCGATCGTTCGGGCATGCAGGGCCTGCGGGTGACGCGCATCCAGCACTATCGCGACCTTTACGAGCGCCAGCTGAAATACTGAACCCCGCATGCCGCCGCGGTGGCGGCAAGTGACCGACATTTCGTCGCGGCTCGGGAACTCCCTATCCTCCGGCTCCGTTGCAGCCTCGTAAACCGAACGGGTGCAATAAAAACAGGAGTTGGGATATGCTAAGTTGGATTATCGCGATTATCATCGGCGGTGTAGCGGGCTGGATTGCCTCGATGATCATGGGCCGTGATGCCTCGATGGGTATCTTCTGGAACATCATCGTCGGCCTGATCGGCTCGCTGATCGGCAACTGGGTCGGCAACAGCTTTTTCGGTGTCGGCGGACCGATCGGGGAATTCAGCCTGACCGGATTTCTTGTTGCCATCGTCGGCGCCGTGATTCTGCTGGCGATCGCCAATCTCGTCCAGCGTGGGCGCGTACGCTAACCGCGCCAAACAGATAGGCTGAACAAGCAGGCGGTCCGACATTGGTCGGGCCGCCTTTTTTGCATGTGCGAAGGCGAACGGGCCGGGTTTTCTGCCAATCCTTCGTCCCACTGCCTCTGCCGTTGGTAGAGCACCCGATTGCCTGCGCCATGCGCGACGCGTAAGGCGCCCTTGATAAATGGGAACTCAAACCGGCCACTTCGCGGGCCGGGCGAACACTTCCATCGGGTAGGCCACTGCGAACGGACATCACAGCTGATGAATTATCAACCGCCGGTCGGCCATGAGGACACAGACGACCGTATGATCCAGAACACCGCAACGATCGCCGATCACCCATCGGAAGCTGAACCGTCGAACGGCGGGGCCCTGCGCATTGCGATCATCGTCGCCGTGCTGATCCTTGCCGCGTTGATCGCAGGCTGGTTCTTCCTCCGCTCGGCCAACCAGACCCCCGCGGCAGAGGGTACCGAATCGCAGGCCCCGCAGATTACCGTGATGCAGCCGGGCAGCGCGACGATCGAGGGTACGATCACCGCCACCGGCACGATCGGCGCGCGCCGATCGCTCCCGGTGGGCGTCGTCGGCGAAGGCGGCCGGGTCGTCTCGGTCAATGTCGAGCAGGGCCAGTGGGTCCGTGCAGGCCAGGTGCTCGCATCGATCGACCGCTCGGTCCAGAACCAGCAGGCCCGCGCGCAGGCCGCGCAGGTCGCGGTTGCCCGGGCCGATGCCGAACTGGCGCAGAACAATCTCGATCGCGCGCTCCAGCTGGTCGAGCGCGGCTTCGTCTCGACCGCCGACGTCGATCGCCTGACCGCAACGCGCGACGCCGCGCGCGCCCGCGTCGATGTGGCGCAGGCGCAGCTGGGCGAACTGCGCGAGCGGACCGCCCGGCTCAACATCGTCGCGCCCGCCGCCGGGCTGGTGCTCGAACGCAATATCGAACCCGGCCAGACGGTCGGCGCGGGCACCTCGTCCGCTTTCGTGATCGCGCAGGGTGGCCAGATGGAGCTGCGCGCGCAGGTCGGCGAAAACGAGTTGCAGCGGCTCTCCGTCGGGGTCGAGGCCGATGTTTCGCCGGTCGGATCGACCGAAAGCTACACCGGGCAGGTCTGGCAGATCGAGCCGACCGTGAACGAACAGAGCCGTCAGGGCACCGCGCGCATCGCGCTGTCCTACGCGCCCGGCCTGCGCCCCGGAGGATTCGCCACCGCGACCATCCGCAGCGGGACCACCGTGGCGCCGCAGCTGCCCGAAAGCGCGGTCCTGGCGGATAGCGATGGCAGCTATGTCTATATCGTCGACAAGGACAACACGGTGCAGCGCCGCGCGATCGAAACCGGCATGGTCACCGCCAACGGCATTTCCATCACCAGCGGCCTGACCGGCAACGAACGCGTCGTGCTGCGTGCAGGCGGCTTCCTCAATCCGGGCGAACGCGTCGACCCTGTGACACGGGACGAGTAACCGACCATGGGTTTCCGCAATATCTCCGCATGGTCGATCCGCAATCCGGTGATCCCGCTGGTGTTCTTCACCGCGCTGCTGTTCGCCGGCTTGCTGAGCTTCCGGTCGATGGACGTCGTCAACAATCCCGACGTCGAATTCCCGGCCGTGAACGTCAGCATTTCGCAGCCGGGTGCTGCGCCGACCGAGATCGAGAACCAGATCACCCAGCTGGTCGAATCCGCCGTTCGCTCGATCAATGGCGTGAAGACGATCAACTCGACCGCTTCGGAAGGCAATTCGAGCACTTTCATCGAATTCGAGATCGGCATCGACCCGGACGATGCGGTGTCCGAAGTGACCAGCGCGATCGATACGGTCCGCGGATCGCTGCCCGATGGAATTCTGGAGCCGCGCGTCTCGAAACAGGAGGTTTCGGGAGGCTTCCTCGGCATTTACGCGGTCGAAGCCAACGACATGACGCTGGAACAGCTCAGCTGGTTCATCGACGACGTCGTCGCCAAGCGCCTGCTGGGCGTGGAGGGCATGGCCGAGGTCAACCGCTTTGCCGGGGTCGACCGCGAGATCGAGGTGATCCTCGATCTGGAGCGGATCCAGGCTTACGGCATCACCGCCAGCCAGCTGAACAACGTGCTGCGGCAGAACAATATCAACGCCGCCGGCGGTGCCGCCGAAGTGGGCGGAACGCGCCAGTCGGTCCGCGTGCTGGGCAACAGCGATGATGCTTACGCCCTCTCGCAGCAGCAGATCCAGCTCGGCGACGGGCGGACCGTGAAGCTCGCCGATGTCGCCACGGTGCGCGACGGCTTTTCCGAACGGACCTCCATCAGCAAGGTGCAGGACAAGGAGGTCGTCAATTTCGCCATGTCGCGCGCCAAGGGCGCGTCGGACGTGTCGACCTTCCAGGGCGCGCTGGCGGAGATTGAAAAGATCGAGGCCGAAAACCCCGGTGTGCGCTTCATCCAGCTGACCGACTCGGTGAAATATACCGAAGAGCAGTACGAAAGCTCGATGGCGATGATGATCGAGGGCGCGCTGCTCGCGGTGGTCGTGGTGTTCTTCTTCCTGCGCGACTGGCGCGCGACCTTCATTTCCGCCGTCGCCATCCCGCTTTCCGCGATCCCGACCTTCTGGTTCATGGATCTGCTGGGGTTCAACCTGAACTCGCTGTCGCTGCTGGCGCTGGCGCTGGTCGCAGGCGTGCTGGTCGACGATGCGATCGTCGAGATCGAGAACATCGTCAGACACATGCGAATGGGCAAGAATGCCTATCAGGCATCGATCGAGGCGGCCGACGAGATCGGCCTGCCCGTGGTCGCAACCAGTTTCTGCATCGTTGCGGTATTCCTGCCGGTGGGCCTGATGCCCGGCATTTCGGGGCAGTTTTTCAAGAACTTCGGGATCACCGTGGTGGTCGCGGTGCTCATGTCGCTCGCCGTGGCGCGCCTTATCACGCCAATGCTGGCAGCCTATTTCCTCAAGTCCAAGGGCCACGCCGAACACGGCGAAGGCCCGATGATGGACCGCTATATGAGCATCCTCCACTGGTCGCTCGACCGCGGCAAGATGCTCACCCGCCGCGCGGCGGTCGAAGCGCCGCACAACCGCTTCGCCTACATGTTCATGCTGTTGCTGACCGTGCTGCTGCTGATTGGCGCGACCGGCTATACGTTCTTCGTTCTGCACTCGCTGCTCGGCGGTCTCGGACTGGCGGAGAAGGTGGGCAGCGCGGTCGCATCCTCGCCCGAATCCACGGCGGGCATGTTTTACAACCGCCTGATCGGGATCGTTCAATTCGCCATCGCAATCGCAGGCGCCTTCCTGGTGGGCTGGGTGCTCGTTAAGGGCATCGAACTGCTGCGGCTCCTGCTGAAGGCGGGGCATCCCATCGCGCGCATTTTCGCGTTCGTGCTGGGCATCATCGGCGTGCTCCTCGCCGCGGCGGCATCCTTCTTCATCGTCGGCGGTATTTTCTCGATGCTGTTCGGCGTTGGCGCCGCCGCGCCCGAAGCGGGGCAGGAGGCAGCGCAGGCCGGGTTCGACTTCGCCTCCGTGACGGCCGGGCAGATTTTCGTCGGCTTCCTCGCGTTGCTCGCCGCGATCGGTGGCGGATGGGCCGGCTTCCTCGGCGTCCGTCTGCTCGGGCGTCGCCCGGATGCGGTCAGCTACATGACCGCGCGGTTCTACGATCACCGCGTGTGGATGCTGATGATCGGCTATTTCGCACTGCTGCTGACCGTCCAGCTGTTCATGAGCGTACCGGCACAGTTCCAGCCGCTGGTCGATAGCGACAACAGCCAGGTCCAGATCGAGATGGTGCCGGGCACCACGCTGGAGGACACCGAGAGGGTGGCCGACCGCGTTGCCGCAATCCTTTACGAGCAGCCCGAGGTCGAACGCGCACTCGAACGGGTGCGGGTGGGCAATGCCTCGCTCTACATCACGCTGTCGCCCGACCGTGAGCGCAAGTCCTATCAGTTCGAGCGGGAACTGGCGCCCGAACTCGCCAAGATCCCCGATGCCCGCGTGCGCTTCCAGTCGCAGCAGGGCGGCGGTGGCGGCAGCGGGCGCGACATCACCGTCATGCTCGCCGGATCGGACCCGGCCGTGCTCGAAGAGACCGCTTCGCAGCTGGTCGAACAGATGAAGGGGCTCGACACGCTGGTGGCGCCGCGGATCGAGGCTGACCTCAACCGGCCCGAGCTGATCATCCAGCCGCGTCCCGACCTCGCGGCGGACCTTGGGGTGTCGACTGCAGCTTTGAGCCAGACCATCCGCATCGCAACGCTGGGCGAGATCGAGCAGAATGCGGCCAAGTTCTCGCTCTCAGACCGGCAGATCCCGATCACGGTGAAGCTGCCCGAATCCTCGCGCGAGAGCCTGACCACGATCGAGAATCTGCCCGTGCCCACGCTGGGCGGTAACACCGTGCCATTGTCGCGCGTGGCGGATATCAGCTTCGGCTCCGGCCCGACCGCGATCCAGCGCTACAACCAGAGCCGCCGCGTGCTGGTCGGTGCCGATCTTGCGCAGGGTGTCGTCAGCGGCACCGCGCGCGAGCAGATCGATGGCCTTCCTGCGTTGCAGGACCTCCCGCAAGGCGTCACCCGCGATGCGGTTGGCGAGGAGCAATGGCAGGACGAGCTTCAGGTCAGCCTGATGTACGCCGTCATCGCCGGTATCCTGCTGGTGTTCGCGGTGCTGGTGCTGCTCTACAAGCGCTTGATGAGCCCGCTGGTCAACATGACCAGTCTCGCGCTCGCGCCGCTGGGCGGTATCTTCCTCGTCTGGTTCGTCGGCCAGCCGCAGTCGATGCCGGTCTATATCGGGGTGCTGCTGTTGCTGGGGATCGTTTCCAAGAACTCGATCCTGCTGATCGACTTCGCGATCGAGGCGATGGCCGAAGGGCGCGACAAGATGGACGCGATCCTCGATGCCGGCCACAAGCGTGCCCAGCCGATCGTGATGACGACCTTCGCGATGACCGCCGGGATGATCCCCACCGCGCTCTCCGGCGTGCTCGGCTCGGGCGACGGAGCATGGCGCGCCCCGATGGGCACGATGGTCATCGGCGGGCTGGTCGTCTCCACCGTGCTGACGTTGCTGATCGTGCCCGCTGGCTTCAGCCTCGCCGACGGGTTCGAGAAGCGCGTCGGGCCATGGTTGCGCGAGCGTATGCTCAGCTACCGCCCCGGCGATGACACGGCCGGCCGCCACCCTGGCGGCGCAGCGGATCCCGAACCCGCCGAGTGACGCGCGAGCCCATCATCGCCCTGTCCGGCGGTGGCGCGACGCCGGCCCCCCCCGATCCCGATCGGGCCAGGACCATGCGCCGTACGGCGACGGCGATGCTGGTGCTGATGGCGGCGATTTTCGCGGTCAGCCACTGGGCGATGGGTGCTTACCCGCAATGGGCACCGGGCCTCGGCTACGTCAACGCCTTCGCCGAGGCCGCGATGGTCGGCGGGCTGGCGGACTGGTTCGCGGTGACCGCGCTGTTCCGCCACCCGCTGAGCGTGCCGATCCCGCATACCGCGATCATCCCGCGCAAGAAGGATCGGATCGCGGACACGATGGCGCAGTTCCTGCGCGACAATTTCCTCACCCCCTCGGTGGTCGCGCGGCGGATGCGGCGCATGAACGTCGCCGAAGCGCTCGGCGGGTTCCTCGTCAATCGCGAGGGGGGCGAGCGGTCGCGGTTCATGGGCGGGGGCGCGGAGCTGATTGCCGAAGTGCTCGAATCGCTCGATCCCGAACGGCTCGGCCTGCGGGTTCGCGCCGGGCTTGCGGGACAGCTTTCCAAGATCGAACTCGCTACGCTACTCGGCAGCCTGCTGGAGAACCTCATCGCTGACGGCCGCCATCGCCCGTTGCTCGACGGGCTGATCCGCTGGGCGGGCCTGACGCTGGAAGACAATGAGGAGGCGGTGCGCGAGATCATCCGCAGCCGCGCCAATTCGGTGCTGCGCTGGACCGGGCTCGACGCGCGCATCTCCTCCTCGGTGCTCGACGGCGTGTATCGCCTGCTGGCCGAAGTGCTGGTCGATCCCGAGCATCCGATGCGCGGGCGGATCGACACGGCGCTGGTCAAGCTGGCTGCGCAACTGAAGACCGATCCTGAGCTGCAGGCTAAGGTCGAAGCGGTGAAGATGGACCTGCTGGAAAATCCCGCGCTGGCCGACTGGTGGATGGGCGTGTGGGAACGCATCCGCCGCTCGCTGATCGCCCGCGCGCGAAACCCCGAAAGCGGCATCGGCACCGAACTGCGCGAAGGCATGCGCGAGATCGGCCGCGCGCTGCAGCAGGACGCCCGGCTGCAATCGCAGATCAACCGCTTCTCGCGGCGCACGGCGGTGGGGATGACCTCACGCTACGGCGCGCAGATCGTCGCGTTGGTGTCCGAGACGGTGAAGCGCTGGGATGCTGGTACGGTAAGCGACCGGATCGAAAGCGCCGTGGGCCGCGACCTCCAGTTCATCCGTATCAACGGCACGCTGGTCGGCGGGCTGGTCGGGATCACGCTGCATGCGGTGGTGCAGGTGTTCTAGGCGCGCTCAGGAACTCGGATCACCTTGGGATCGTGAAGCGCACCGACCCGCGATAAAAACTTTCCATGGCCTCACCGTTCTTGTCCAAGGCGGGCTCGAACCGAGCTCTTCGAACGAGCAATCCGCAAGCATAGTCCTCCAGAGCTTCCGACGCATCGCCCCCTTGGATGTGACATTGCGTGGGGCGTCCATCAGTATCGATGCTCAACCGGAACCGTATAATTCCTTGATCGCCCCGACTGATCAAAGAACTTCTGTAATCGGAGACCGTCACCCAGTCGCTCGCATCGTTTGCTGGCTTGGGCCGGCGCGTCATGCTCTTATGACGTTCGAGATCGATTCCCCATCCCGACATCAGGTCGAGCGTGCATTCCCGCATCGCCTCCATGATCTTGCCCATCGATCCCGTTTCAAAACGAAAGCCGCTGGAATCTTCGGTTCGCATGCCGAACCATTGGATTGCATCCTCTCTTTCGGAAGAGATGCGATAAACCATCGGGTTATCGTCTGATTCTCGCTCCGTCTCTTTCTCTCCCCGAGGTGCAGATGTCATCGTCCCTGTCACAGCCGCGCCGATTTCCGGAAAGGTCGAGAGGAAGAAGGACCTATCCTGAAGGGCTTCGTCCGGGCCAAATTTCACGGATAGACCCGGCGATCTTCTGTCGGGCTTGAGACGTTCGACAGCCGGTCCCGCCACAATCAGGTCAAAGCTATCGGCCGGCCCAAAGCGATCCAGGATGAAAACGTGCTTGTTGTCGCCCTCTCCGAAAGTACGACCGATCCGGCACCTGCTTTCCCCATAATCGAGATTCTAGGGTGAGGATGGCTGAATGATTTCAGAAACGTCCTGCGCGCTGGCCATCGACGAAAAAGCCGCCGCCGAGGCAAAAACCCCGGCGGCGGCTGTGAATCTCGATATCCCTCTGATCATCCGGCAGAGGCTATTCCCGCTTCATGGCCGGATCAAGGCACTTGCCAATCAGAGCTTCTCGGTCAGCTCGGGCACCGCCTTGAACAGGTCCGCCACCAGGCCGATGTCCGCGACCTGGAAGATCGGGGCGTCCTCGTCCTTGTTGATCGCGATGATGACCTTGGAGTCCTTCATGCCCGCAAGGTGCTGGATCGCGCCCGAGATGCCGATTGCGAAATAGGCTTCCGGCGCGACGATCTTACCCGTCTGGCCGACCTGATAGTCGTTGGGCACATAACCCGCGTCGACCGCCGCGCGGCTCGCGCCGATCGCGGCGCCGAGCTTGTCGGCCAGCGGAGTGATGTATTCCTCGAAGGTCTCCGCGTCCTTCAGCGCGCGGCCGCCCGACACGACCACGCTTGCGCTGGTCAGTTCGGGGCGCTCGCTTTCGGCGAGTTCGCGGCTCACGAATTCGGAGGTGCCCGCATCGCCGGTGGTCTCCACCTTCTCCACGGTGCCGCTGCCGCCTTCGGCCTCGGCCTTGTCGAATGCGGTGCCGCGCACGGTCAGCACGAGCTTGTCCTCGGTGCTTTCGACCGTGGCGATCGCGTTGCCCGCGTAGATCGGGCGGGTGAAGGTCTTCTCGCCTTCCACGCTCATGATCTCGGAGATCTGCATCACGTCGAGCAGTGCGGCGACGCGCGGCGCGATGTTCTTGCCGGTCGTGGTGGCAGGCGCGACGAAGGCGTCGTGGTTGGCCATCAGCTTGGCGGCCAGCGGCGCGATATTCTCCGCCAGCATGTCCTTGTAGGCCGCGTCGTCGGCGAGGTGGACCTTGCCCACGCCCGCGATCTTGGCGGCTTGATCGGCAACGCCCGCGCAATGCGCGCCTGCGACCAGCAGGTGGACTTCACCGAGCTTCGATGCCGCGGTGACCGTAGCGAGCGTCGCGTCCTTTACTTCTTCGTTGTCGTGTTCGACCAGAACGAGAGTTTTCATGTGATACTTCCTTGTCGCCGTTCGCGCGGAGTCAGGCTCGGCGCGAACGCAAAATCCTCAAACCTCAAACGATACCCAGCGCCTTCACCTTGGCGACCAGCGCATCGACATCCTCGACCTTTTCGCCTGCCTGCCGCACGGGCGGTTCGGAGACCTTGGTGGTCTTGAGGCGCGGCGCGGTGTCGACGCCGAAATCGGCCGGGCTCTTGGTGTCGAGCGGCTTCTTCTTCGCCTTCATGATGTTGGGGAGCGAGGCGTAGCGCGGCTCGTTCAGGCGCAGGTCGGTGGTGACGATGGCAGGCAGCGTCAGTTTGACCGTTTCGAGCCCGCCATCGACTTCGCGCTTCACGGTGACCGAGTCTCCGTCGAGCTCGATCGTGTTCGCGAAGGTGCCCTGCGGCCGGTCGAGCAGCGCGGCGAGCATCTGGCCCGTCTGGTTGCTGTCGTCGGAAATCGACTGCTTGCCCAGCAGCACGAGGCCGGGCTGTTCCTCTTCGACGATCGCCTTGAGGATCTTGGCCACCGCAAGCGGTTCGAGATCTTCGTCCGATTCCACCAGAATCGCGCGGTCGGCACCCATGGCGAGCGCGGTACGCAGCGTTTCCTGCGCCTTGGCCGGGCCGACCGAGACCGCAACGATCTCTTCGGCGTTGCCCGCCTCCTTGATCCGGATCGCTTCCTCGACCGCGATCTCGTCGAACGGGTTCATGCTCATCTTGACGTTGGCGAGATCCACGCCGGAGCCGTCTGCCTTGACGCGCGGTTTGACATTGTAATCGATCACCCGCTTGACGGGGACGAGTATTTTCATGGGTCGTGTCCTTTCCCGTGATCGACCCGGCGATTTTCTACCCGGGCCGCAAAATGGCTTGCCTAACGAATGGCTGGGGGCGGTGTTGCGTTCCGGAAACAGCGGCGTCAAGGGGTGCGGCGGACCTGCGCGAAAGCGTAGCGTAAGGTCTCATACCAAAGCGTGTCGGTGCACGGGGTGGGCCCCGACTTCGCGAATCACGCCTTGAGCATGATAGGAACCAACGCGACGAGCCGGAGCTTGCAGTTTCATGGCAGATAAACCGAACAGCGTGTGCGGCATCATCGATCGCCTGACCGAGATCGGCGACAAGAACGATACGGTCTCGATCGGCGATATCGTCGATGCGTTTGGCACGCGGACCTACGGGCCGGTGCTGCTGGTGCCCGCGCTGATCGGCGTCTCGCCCGTCGGCGGCATCCCGACGGTGCCGACGATCCTGGCGGCCACGCTGCTGCTGATCGCGGTGCAACTGGTGTTCGGCAAGGATCACCTGTGGCTGCCCGGCATTCTCAAGAACCGTTCGGTCGACGGTGAAAAGCTCGCCAACGCGGCCGAAGATATGGAGGGCGTGGCCAAGTGGATGGACAAGATCTTCCACGGCCGGCTCAAGCGCTTCACCGGCCGGACCGCCGCACGCATCGCCGCCGGGGTGGTCGCACTGCTGTGCCTCGCGGTTCCGCCGCTCGAGCTGGTGCCCTTCGCGGTCGCACTGCCGATGGCGGTAATCGCGGCCTTCGGTATCGCGCTGACCGTGCGCGACGGGCTGCTGATGCTGCTCGCTTTCCTGGGCAGCGGCGCCGCGTTCTATGTGCTCGTCACGCAGGTGCTTTTGAGCAGCGGTGGTGGCGGCAGCGGCGGAGGCATGTTCTAGGCTCGCGTCGGGAGCCTCACGCCCCCATCGAAAGACCTTCGAAGCACGTTACCAGGCCAGAGACCAGTTGTCGGTTGGCCATCAGCATGCTCTCGCCCCCTTCCGGGTCGCGCAGGGCGATCTGATCGTAGATATCCTGATCGAAAAGATCCTTGGTCGCTGCGAACTCGACGAAGGGCAGAGCGCCTTCGTACCAGAGTTCGCGCAATAGTCCCGCGCCGAAGGCAAAGGTCGTGCGGTCGCCGCGCGCGGCAACGACCTTGCCCCAGACAGGCTTGCCATCGAACTTCATCTTCACGAAGTCGCCCGCGCTGTAGCGGTTGTGCGTATCCTGCTCCACGACGAGGACGCGGTAAATGCCCTCGCCACTTGGCCCCGCCGCGTAGTGCTCGGTCAGCGCCAGCTCGACGCCGCCCATCAGTTCGGCGCTGCAGGTGTCGTAATCAGGCGTGAGCTTGAAACTGCTCAGCACCGATCGGTCGGCAATGGTCGGCCAAGGCGTCTGCGCCGAAGCGCCGCCACCCAGGACAATCGCGAGACTTGCCAGTCCGATCAGTGCCTTGCGCATTACGCCGCCTCTTTCACCTCGGCCACGATCTTGCGTGCTGCATCGCCCAGATCGTCCGCAGGGACGATGGCGAGGCCGGAATTTGCGAGGATTTCCTTGCCCTTTTCGACATTGGTGCCTTCGAGGCGAACCACCAGCGGGACCTGGATGTTCACTTCCTTGGCTGCCGCGACGATGCCTTCGGCAATCACGTCGCATTTCATGATCCCGCCGAAGATGTTGACGAGGATGCCCTCGACCGCCGGGTCCTTCAGGATCAGCTTGAACGCCGCGGTCACCTTCTCCTTGTCGGCGCCGCCGCCGACATCGAGGAAGTTGGCGGGGAAGGCGCCGTTCAGCTTGATGATGTCCATCGTCGCCATCGCCAGCCCTGCGCCGTTGACCATGCAGCCGATGTTGCCGTCGAGCTTGATGTAGGCGAGGTCGTATTCGCTCGCCTCGACCTCGGCTTCGTCTTCCTCGGTCACGTCGCGCAGCTTCTCGACTTCCTTCTGGCGATACATCGCGTTCGAATCGAAGCTCATCTTGGTGTCGAGCACCAGCAGGTTACCGTCGCCGGTTTCGACCAACGGGTTGATCTCCAGCATCGCGCAATCATAGGCGAGGAAGGCTTCGTAGAGCTGCTTCGACAGCTTCTGCGCCTGCTTGTTCAGATCGCCTTCCAGCTTCAGAGCGAAGGCCACCGCGCGGCCGTGGTGCGGCATAAAGCCCTGCGCAGGATCGATGGTGATGGTGGTGATCTTTTCCGGCGTGGAATGCGCCACCTCTTCGATATCCATCCCGCCCTCGGTCGAGGCGACCATGGCAACCTCGCCGCTGGCGCGGTCGACCAGCAACGCGAGGTAGTATTCCTTCGCAATGTCAACACCGTCGGTGACGTAGAGGCGGTTCACTTCCTTGCCTTCGTCGCCCGTCTGCACGGTGACCAGCGTGTTGCCGAGCATCTCGCGCGCGCTCGATTCGACTTCCTCGATCGACTTGGCGAGGCGCACGCCGCCCTTGGCATCGGGGCCCAGTTCCTTGAACTTGCCCTTGCCGCGTCCGCCCGCGTGGATTTGCGCCTTCACCACATAGAGCGGCCCCGGCAGCTGCTTTGCGCCTGCGACCGCTTCTTCCACGGTCATCGCGGGGATGCCCTTGGGGATGGCGATCCCGTGCTGGCTGAGAAGGTCCTTGGCCTGATATTCGTGAACGTTCATGGGGGGCTTCGTCCTTTGCGGGCTCTATCGTCGGCGAAAAAGATTGATTCGCGACGCGCATAAGCATGGATGCGGGCGCTTGAAAAGGGCGTGTGGCCCGCGCACATCTTCCAGCATTGCCATGATCGATTATTCACGCCTCGAAGCGATCCTGCGAGAAGCGGGCCGGATCGCGATGGACAGCTGGCCGGGTGCCGGCCACTCGGTCGCGAGCTGGCACAAGGGCCCAAACGATCCGGTGTGCGAGGCCGATGTCGCGGTCGACCGCTTCTTGCGGCGGGAGCTGACCGCGCTGCTCCCCAGCGCAGGCTGGCTGTCGGAGGAAAGCGCGGACGATGCCGCGCGCCTGACCGACCGGCTGGTGTGGGTGGTCGACCCGATCGACGGTACGCGCGACTTCATCAGGGGGCGCAAGGGCTGGGCGGTTTCGGTCGCGCTGGTCAGTTCGGGGCGTCCGCTGATCGCCTGGCTGGAGGCGCCTGCACGCGAAGAGCGCTGGCAGGCCACCGCCGGGCAGGGCGCGCTGCGCAATGGCCAGCGGCTTGCCGCGTCGAGCCGGACCGAGTTCGATGGCGCGCGCGTGCCCGCGGCCGATCTGGCGAAGGACGACAGGATGCTCGTCTCGGTGGACCAGCCGAACGGCATCTCGCTGCGCGCCGCCATGGTTGCGGCGGGCGAAGCCGATCTGCTGGCGACCATGCGCTGGGGCTACGAGTGGGATATCGCCGCCTCGACCCTGATCGCGCGCGAGGCGGGCGCGGCGGTGAGCGATATCTTCGGCCAGCCGCTGGGCTATAACAAGCGCGATCCGCGCAGCTTCGGCCTGCTGGTGTGCGCGCCCAAGCTGCACTCCGCCGCCATCGACCATTTCGGGCCCCGCGCGCGGGAGAAACTGGGATAGGACAAGCACCTTGCCCAGCCGCAGCGCATCGCGTTGAAGGACACGAAAAAGGGGCCGACGCATCGCTGCGCCGGCCCCCTTTTTTGCGGTGATCCATGCGGTCCGCTTAGCGGCGCGCAGCGTTGACCTCTGCATCGCTGATCGGAACGATCTTGATCTCGACCCGGCGGTTGAGCGGCTCGTTCACGCCGTCACCGGTGTTGACCCGCAGATATTGCGGGTCTTCGCCATAGCCGCGGGTCGCGATGCGCGAGCGCGAGACGCCGCGCGAGACGAGGTAGTCCGCAACGGCGCGTGCCCGGCGTTCCGACAGGTCCTGGTTATAGCCCGGCTGGCCGGTCGTGTCGGTGAAGCCGTACACGTCGATCAGGCTGTTGGGATAGCGGATCATGCTGTCCGCCACCGTGTCGAGCGTGCGCTGGAAACTCGGATTGATGTTCGCCGAGTTGGTCGCGAAGGTTACGCCGTCGGGCAGGCGGACGAGGATCGCTTCCTGGTCGCCGATTTCCTCGACATCGACGCCGCTGCCAGCGGTCTGCTCGTCGAGTTCGCGGATCTGATCGTCGAACTGGTCGCCGATCACGGCCCCGGCGGTGCCGCCGATGCCCGCACCGATGATGCGTGCGGCGTCGCCACCGATAAGGCCGCCCAGCAGGTAGCCGAGCGTGCCGCCGAGGACGCCGCCTGCGGCAGTGCGGCTGACCTTCTGCTCACCGGTATTGGGGTCGGTCACGCAGGCGGAGGTGCTCACCAGTGCCGCAACGGCAACCGAGGAGAGAATAATACGGGGGGTTTTCATTGTAGGTCGTCCCTCTTTTCGTTTTCACGGTGCGATGTGTTCGCACACGGTTCGGGCTCGCGTTCCACCTACGCTTGCCAGACACCCCTAACGTGCCCCGCTGGTACGAGTTCCCGTGTGATGGGTGAGGGGATTGGGTCGATGACGGCTGGCGTGGCGCAACTTTTATGCTAGCGCGGCAAGCACCGTGACACCTTTCCCCTGGACAGACCTGATCATCATCGCCGGGCTGATCGTGCTCAACGGCATCTTCGCGATGTCGGAGCTGGCGATCGTATCGGCCAAGACCACCACTTTGCAGGCGAAGGCGGAGGCAGGCAGCAGTGCGGCGGCCACCGCGCTGGATCTGGCCGGCGACCCGGGCAAGTTCCTCTCTACCGTACAGATCGGCATCACGCTCGTCGGGATCATCGCCGGTGCCTATTCGGGCGCCAGCCTGGGCGGCCCGTTCGGAGAGCGGCTGGAGCTGTGGTTCGGCCTTTCGCCGGAAAGCGGTGCGCAGATAGGTTTCGCCGTGGTCATCGCGTTGACCACCTACGCGACGCTCGTGATCGGCGAGCTGGTGCCCAAGCAGCTTGCACTGCGGGTCGCGGTGCCGATCGCGATCGTGATGGCGCGGCCGATGAAATGGCTCGCGATCATTGCCGCTCCGGTTGTCTGGCTGCTCGATTTCTCCTCCGCCACGATCGTCCGCCTGTTCGGCGTGCGCCCCGGCGGGCAGAGCAGCGTTACGGCCGAGGAACTGCAGATGCTGTTCGCCGAAGCGACGCGTAGCGGCGTGCTGGAGGCCGAGCAGAGCGCGATCCTGAAAGGCGTGGTCCGCCTCGCCGACCGTCCCGTGCGCGAGGTGATGACGCCGCGCACCGAAGTCGACTGGATCGACGCGGGCGCGAATCGCGAGGAAATCGAACGGACCTTCGCCGACAGCCCGCATTCGTTGCTGCCCGTGGCGGACGGATCGCCCGACCGGATCGTCGGCGTGGTCAAGGTGCGCGAGGTGCTGGCGGCAATGGTTTCGGGCGGACCCTTTGCGCTGGTCGACATGGTCAAGCGGGTCGAGGTCGTGCCCGACCAGCTCGATGCGATGGATGCGCTACGCGTGCTCCAGCAAGCCGATGTGGCGATGGCGATGGTCCACGACGAATACGGCCATCTCGACGGGATCGTGACCCCGATCGACCTGCTGACCGCGATCGTCGGCCAGTTCGAAAGCGACAAGGACCAGGGCCAGATACCCGAGGTTATCGAGCGGGCCGACGGCTCGCTGCTGATCTCGGGCAGCCTCTCGGCAGAGGATCTGGGCGACCGGCTGGCGCTCGATTACGGCGAGGACCGCGACTTTGCGACCGCTGCGGGCTTCGCGCTGTGGGTGCTCAAGCACCTGCCCGAGGAAGGCGAGGTCTTTACCCACCAGGGGTGGCAGTTCGAGATCGTCGATATGGACGGGCGCAAGATCGACAAGCTGCTGGTCGCAAGAATTGGCGCCCCCGATGGCGCAAATGCGGCCAGCTAGCGGAACCGCCCTGCTGGCGAAGCCTTTGTAGAGCATGGGGAAACCGACAGACATCTGGCTGATCACCAACGAAGGCAGCGGCTCCGTACGCGAAGAGCTGCTCTCCGATCTGCACGAGGCGTGCGAAAGCTCGGGCCTGTGCATCGCCGAACGCACGACTTTTCCGCGCGAATCGATCCCGACGCAAAGCGAGCTGGAGGCGCGCGGGATCGATGTCATCGTGACGCTGGGCGGCGATGGCACGATCAACGCGGTCGTTTCCGCCATGGCGGGCTGGACCGGCGCGGTCCTCCCACTGCCGGGCGGCACGCAGAACCTGCTGACCACCCGCATTCACGGCGATGCGAGCGTCCATGACGTGATCCGTGCCTTCGCGCAGGGCGAAGCACACCGCGTGCGCCCCACGATCATCCGCTGCGATCAGGGCCTCGCGCTCGCCGGATTGCTGGTCGGCCCCGGCACCAGCTGGAACGAGGTGCGCGAGGCGCTGCGGGCGGGCGATCCGGGGCAGATGCTGGTCGCCGCGGGCAAGGCGATCGAGAATACGACGGGCAACGCTCCGGTCCGGCTCGCCGAGCCTGAGGCGGGCGAGCGGGACGGCTATCCGATCCTCGAGCTGATCCCGCATGCCGAGGGCATGGACGTGGCCGCCTATCATGCGCGAACGGGGGCGGACTTCGTGGCCCAGACCTGGGCTGTGCTGCGGCAGGAGTTCCGCGAAGGTCCGCACGATACCTACGGGCCGTTCGACACGCTTTCGGTCGAAAGCACCGGTGGCGAAGAGATCGACCTCCTGCTGGACGGAGAGCCCGAGCATGGCGACACGCGAGTGACCTTTACGCTCGATACGTGTCCCGTCGACCTGCTCGCCACGCTAACGGAGATCGCTCCATGACCGAGACCTTGCTGTTTCACGTCAGCGACATCCATTTCGGGCTGGAGAACAACGAGGCACTCGACTGGTTTTCCGCGGAAGTCACGCGGCTGCGCCCTTCTGCGATCGCCATCACCGGCGATCTGACGATGCGTGCGCGGCACCACGAATTCCGTGCTGCCGAGGACTGGATCGGCACGCTCGACGCGCCGGTCACGCTCGACGTTGGCAATCACGACATGCCCTATTTCAACCTGATCGAACGGTTCTTCGATCCGTACAAGCGGTTCGGGCGAATGCGCGACGTGGTGGAGCGGGAGATCGACCTGCCCGGCATCGCGCTCGTCCCCTTGAAGACGGCGGTGCGGATGCAGCCGCGCTTCAACTGGTCGAAGGGCTGGGTCACGGGCCGCGCGCTCGACAAATGCCTCGCAGCGATCGACGCGCTGCCCAAGGGTACCCGCGTGCTGGTGACGGTCCACCATCCGCTTCGCGAAGTCGGCACGCAAGGCACCGCGCTGACCCGGGGTGGGTCGAAAGCGCTGGCCGAACTGGCGAAACGCAATGTGCTCGGCGTGCTCTCGGGCCATGTCCACGATGCGTTCGACATCATGGAAGACACGCCCCACGGACCTGTCCGGATGATCGGTGCGGGCACGCTGTCGCAGCGGCTGCGCTCGACCCCGCCGAGCTTCAACGAACTGCACTGGGACGGCGAGCGGCTCGAGGTGCATATCCGCAATCTCGAGCACGTGCCGGACGAGGCGATGAAGATCGACGACGTGCCCGAAGACGCGCAGCCGCCGCGTCACGAGGGCGAACCGGTCGCGCCGGTGGGTGCCGTGCCGCGGACCGATCCGCCGGTGAATTGAGCGCTTGCGCCGGTAGGCAGGCCTGATCGTACGAGAGCAAGGCGCGATTTTGGCCGATCGAACTAGAAATGACGTTCGATGTCTTCCCCGGTTAAAGTGACCCAAGGGTGCTTGCGACGTTCGTACACCGAGTAAACCGGGGCGGGAAAATCCTGCTGCTCGAAAGCACCCAGTGGAATGGCGATCACGTCCGGCCACGCGTTGATCTGGTAGGCGACGGTCGATCCGCAAGACGGGCAAAACCGATAGCTCAGCACGTTGCCACTATCGGCGATCCGTTCGAAAGTCTTGGACGGCCCGGTGATTTCGACGGCATCGCAATGGAAGCGCGCCTGCACGGCAAAGGCGCTGCCGGTCCGGCGCTGGCATTCCTCGCAATGGCAAACCGAAACCCGCAGAGGATCCCCCTTGCACTCGGCTCGCAGGCTCGAACAGCGGCATTTGGCAATCTTCATGAGTCGTCTCCTGTTTGAGCCGGTTCGGTTCCGAGCAGACTGGCGATGTAACGTGCATAGTCTGGTGGCCAATGGTCCACGATGGCGCGGAAATCGCGCTGCCGCTGCGCATAGAGCGCGCGCAACGCTTCTTCGTAACCGGGCAGATCGCCGCATGCGGCCTGCATGAAGCGATAGGCCGCGTCTTGCCGTTCCCTGTCCGATTTGCCGGCTTTCCGAGCGGCCTCGACAAGGCGACGCAATTCCGCAGATGCCCCGCCCGGTCGGCTGGAGAGCCATTCCCAATGGCGCGGAAGCAGCGTCACCTCGCGCGCCTGCACCCCCAGTTTCGGGCGGCCGGCACTGGAAGCCTTGGTCGCGCGATAATCGAGATCGGACACGCGCCCGGTCTCGTCCTCGAAAACGAGGATCGTGCCATCATGTTCGGCCAGAAGTTTCGCGATGGTTCCGGCCACCTCGCCAGGTTCGCCCGCCGCGATTTTCTTGCCCGCCGCAAAAGCGGTAACGCTGGATGCCATGGTACTTGCCCTCCAAGAGAATTGGAGTGGCTATTTAACCCGGGTAAAATCAATGTCAATAAGACCCGGGTAAAATTGGGTCCGTGGAGCATCGCGTGCCCTGCAAGGCTAGCGCCAGCACCCGCCCAAACAAAAAGGGCGGCGCCTTGCGGCACCGCCCCTCCTGGTGATCGAAGATCGCTGTAGCTTAGCGCCCAGCCGCAATCAACGCTTGCTGAACTGGAAGCTACGACGTGCCTTGGCACGGCCGTACTTCTTGCGCTCGACAACGCGGCTGTCGCGGGTCAGGAATCCGGCGGACTTGATGGTGCTGCGCAGCGCCGGCTCGTACTTGGTCAGCGCCTGGGCGATGCCGTGCTTCACCGCACCGGCCTGGCCCGACAGGCCACCGCCGCGAACCGTGGCGATGACGTCGTACTGACCTTCACGATCGGTGATCGCGAACGGCTGGTTGATCACGAGGCGCAGCGTCGGGCGGGCGAAGTATGTCTCCTGCTCTTTGCCGTTGATCGTGATCGTGCCCTTGCCGGGCTTGATCCAGACGCGCGCGGTCGCATCCTTGCGACGACCGGTGGCGTAGGCGCGGCCATACTGGTCGAGCTCCTGCTCGCGCAGCGGCGCGGTGCTTTCGGCCACGACTGCGGCATCGGCTTCGGGAGCATCACCGGCGATGTTGCCGAGATCGGCAAGATCGCGCACGCTTTCGGTGTTCTGAGCGCTCTGCTGCTCGTTCTGGTTCTTGTCGTCGGCCATTAGCTGAGAGCCTTGTTCTTGCGGTTCATCGAAGCGACGTCGAGCGTCTCGGGCTTCTGCCCGTCATGCGGATGCTCGGTGCCGGCATACAGGTGCAGCGCCTTCATCTGCTGACGGCCCAGCGGACCGCGCGGGATCATCCGCTCGACAGCCTTTTCCAGCACGCGCTCGGGAAACTTGCCTTCGAGGATCTTCGCAGGCGTGGTTTCCTTGATGCCGCCGGCATAGCCGGTGTGCTTGTAATACTTCTTGTTGCCCATCTTGCGGCCGGTGAACTTCACCTTGTCCGCGTTGAGGACGATCACGTGATCGCCGCAATCGACGTGCGGGGTGTAGCTCGGCTTGTGCTTGCCGCGCAGGTGATTCGCGATGATCGCGGCGAGGCGGCCCACAACGAGGCCTTCCGCATCGATCACATACCAGTTCTTTTCGACCTCGGCCGGCTTGATCGACCGGGTCATCTTGCTGAGCGCCTTCATGGCTATCTTTCCCTTGGAATTCGGGGTCTCGCCGGGCAGGGGAAACGCGCTTATGCAGATTCGCTCGTCCCGGACGTGGAGCGCGCTAATGCGTCGCGACCGCCCTCAAGTCAAGCAATCATGCGGGTTAGCGAAGAGGTATTATGATACCGTGCGGGCGAGCGTCCAGATTTCGCTGCCCGTACGCGACAGGGTTTGCGTGGCGGTCTCCGCCTCGCGGCTGAAGGAGCCGAGCAGGCCCGTGGCCGGATCGGCCTGCGCGGTTTCGCGCATCCGGATCACGCCATTCGTGCCATCGGCAAGCTCGATCTCGCGGCTGACACGGCGGTCGCGCGGTTCGGGAAAGAACAGGTCGCGCGGCATCAGGGTGAGCCAGTGATGGCTGCGGTCCGACAGATCGGCGATGAACTGGCACGATGCGGCGGCAGCCTCCAGCCCGGCAGAGCGTTCGCGGGCATAGGCCAGCGCAGCCGAGGCCACCGCCTCGGGAAGTTCGGAAAACAGCTCCTTGTCCGCCGTTGGCATGATCAGCCCGCTCCCATCGAGCCGCAGGGGAAAAAAGCCATCCTCCTTGCGGCGCTCCTCGATCCGGGCGAGCGCTTCCAACGCGGGCGGTGCCTCGACGCGCACGGAGATCTGCGTACCGGTGACCAGCGTCTTCCCGCTGGCCTCGGGTACGAAGGACACCGCAAACTCGCGCGCCGCCTCGATATGCCGGCCATCGGCGAGGCTGCGGCGCACCGTGCGCGCAAGAATGAAGTCTCCCACGACCTCGGCTGCCGTAAGGCGCGCCCACACGGGAAAGAGCGACAGGGCACCGATCGCTGCAAGCACGCCGCGGCGCTCAATCGCCGCCATCATCGCACCAGCCCGCCGAGCCACTCGGAGGTGGCCACGCCGCTCGCGTCGGCGCGCCAACCAAGGATTGCGGGCGTATCGTAGGGATGCAGCGTTTCAAGCCGCGCGGTGGCGGCGTCCAGGCGGTCGGCATGGGTCTTGAACAGCACCGCGATTTCCTCGCCGGTGCCCCGCTCGCCATCCCACTCAAACAGCGCCTCGACCTGACCGACCACATTGGCGCAGGCGATCAGACGCTCGTCGAGCAGGCGTGTCGCGACCTCACGGGCATCGTCCCGGCTGGCAAACACCGTGTAGATCAGTGCGCTCATGCCCTGGTAGCGGGGCCTCGCCCGCCAATCGCATGGGCCGAGGCAGCAGTCGCGGCGACCAGCAGCGCACCGGTGACCTGGTGCCCGACCGCGATCCACAACGACACTCCGCTGATGACGGTGACGATACCGAGCAGCACCTGCCCAGTCGCGAGGCCGATCAGCGCCTTGCCCGCATTGTTCTCGCGCGCCAGCGCTTTCCAGCCGAGCGCCAGCAACGCGGCGAAGGCAATCCACGCGAACCAGCGATGGAGGAAGTGGAGCAGGAAGGGATCCTGGGTCACCGCCCAGAACAGCCCGCGCGACATGTTTGCTTCGGGCAGGATGCGCCCCTGCATCAGGGGCCAGGTGTCCGACGCCAGCCCCGCATTGAGCCCCGCGACCCACGCGCCCAGCAAAACCTGCACGAACAGGCCGAGGCTCGCGCCGATGGCGAGCGGGCGCAGGATGGCAGGGCGTGCGGCGCTATCCCGGTCGAGCGCATGCAGGTCGAGCGCGGTCCAGACGAGGCCTGCCAATGTGATGAGGGCAGTGCAGAGATGAATCGAGAGCCAGAAATGGCTCACATCGGTCATCTCGCCGCCGAGCCCCGAGCGGACCATCAGCCACCCGAACACGCCCTGCAACCCGCCCAGCCCGAGCAGCGCGATCAGGCGGCTGCGATAACCTTGGGGAATCCAGCCGCGCACCCACGCGAAGGCCAGCGGCAGTGCGAAGGCGAGACCGATCGCGCGGCCCATCAGCCGGTGGAACCACTCCCAAAAGAAGATCGCCTTGAAATCGGCCAGCGTCATGCCCGCAGGGCCCGCTTCGAGCCGGTATTCGGGCGTGGCCTGGTACTTCGCGAATTCCGCCTGCCACGCCTGCTCACTCAGTGGCGGCAGGACGCCCGATGCGACGTTCCATTCGGTGATCGACAGGCCCGATTCGGTCAGCCGGGTGATCCCGCCGACCGCGACGATCAGCACGACCATCGCCGCAACGATCACCAGCCACCACGCGAGCCAGCCGGGGCGGGCACGGCTGTGCGCGGAATCGTGCGATCCTTGGAGTGAGGCTGCGGTCATTGCGCATGAATGCGTATTGGCGCGAAAACTTGCAAGCGCGCAAAGCTGCATTGCAGTTGAACAACTTGCATCGAATTGGTGCTCTCACAGTCCTTGCAAAATGAAACAACATCACATATCTGGCGGTACATGGATCTGCGAAGTCTCTCGAATCGCATCAGGCTCGATGCGATGGGCATCGCCCTGTCCGCGCTGTGCGCGGTGCATTGCCTGCTGACAATCGTGCTCATCGGCTCGCTCGGCGTGGCGAGCAGCTGGCTGTTCGCGCCCGATCTGCACTGGTGGGGCCTTGCCGCGGCGACGATCATCGCCGGGCTCGCGATCGGCATCGGCGCGGTCCGGCATCGGCGCCGCACCCCCTTCGTCGTGGCGATGACCGGGCTCACCTTCATGGGCGGCGCGCTGGCGGCGCCTCACGGCGTCGAGGAAGCGGTGCTGACGGTGATCGGCGTGGCGCTCGTCTCGCTCGGCCACCTGCTCAACCTGCGCCATGCCCCGCTGACCGAAAAGCACGACGGCTTGCGCAAAGACGGCTGAGGCCTATGTCGCTCCCACCATGAGCGACCCCAAATCGATCCAGCTGAACGGCGAGAGTCGCACCACCTCCGCCCCCGACATCGCCACACTCGTGCGCGAACTCGGCCTTGCGCCCGAAAAGGTGGCGGTCGAGCACAATGGCGAAATCGCCCCGCGCTCGAAGCTCGGCGAGATCGCGCTCGCCGATGGCGACACGCTCGAGATCGTGCATTTCGTCGGCGGCGGATAGATGGCGCTACTGCGCGCCCTCGCAGCTTTCCTGATTCTCACGCTGAGCGGGCTTTTCGGTTTCCTCGCAGGGATGGTGGAAACCTGCACCGGCAATGCGCCTGACTCGCTGCTCGGCTTCATCGTCACCTTACCGCTGAACCTGCTTGGCGTGGCGCTGCTGTGCTGGAGGCCGAATCGCGTGGCCGTAAGCCTTGCCGCGATAATCCCCGCGCTGCTTTCCATTTCCTACACGATAGTCGCGATCAAGCTGTTGGCCGGCATGCCTGCATGCACAGTCATTACCGGGACGACCGAATGGCCGCCAACCGGGAACGAGACGATGCTTGGCGTCGCATGGATGGCAACTGCCCTCATATTGTGGATCGGCCTTGCTACCGCAATGGCGGGTGGATACCGGGGCCGACATGACCGAAATGCAAACACCAGCGACTGATCGTTCCGAAGACACCTGGTCGGTCGCGGGCCATACCTTCCGTTCACGGCTGATCGTGGGCACCGGCAAGTACAAGGACTTCGCACAGAACGCCGCCGCGCTCGAAGCGAGCGGGGCGGAGATCGTCACCGTCGCGGTGCGCCGGGTCAATGTCTCCGACCCGAATCAGCCGATGCTGACCGACTTCATCGATCCCAAGAAGGTCACCTACCTGCCCAATACCGCCGGGTGCTTCACCGCCGACGACGCGGTGCGCACGTTGCGGCTGGCGCGCGAAGCGGGCGGCTGGGACCTGGTGAAGCTGGAAGTGCTGGGCGAGGCGAAGACGCTCTATCCCGACATGCGCGAGACGCTGCGCGCGACGGAGACGCTGGCCAACGAAGGCTTCCACCCGATGGTCTATTGTGCCGATGATCCGATAGCCGCGAAGCAGCTGGAAGAGGCAGGCGCGGTGGCGATCATGCCGCTGGGCGCGCCCATCGGTTCGGGGTTGGGCATCCAGAACCGGGTGACGATTCGCCTGATCGTCGAAGGGGCGAGCGTGCCCGTGCTGGTCGATGCCGGAGTCGGCACCGCGTCCGACGCGGCGGTCGGCATGGAGCTGGGCTGCGACGGGATCCTGATGAACACCGCCATCGCCGAGGCGAAAGACCCGATTCGCATGGCCCGCGCAATGAAGCTGGCGGTGCAGGCGGGGCGCGACGCCTACCTCTCCGGGCGCATGGCGACACGCAAATATGCGGACCCCTCCAGCCCGCTTGCAGGGCTGATCTGACCGCCTGCGGAAAGACCTGAGATCAACCTTAGCGGTTTGTTTACCAAGATCGCGGAAACATGCCTGCCATCGGACAAACGGGCCGCCACTCTTGGGGGCCACGGAGGGGCACGATGGCGACGAAGAACAACACCACCAGCCTGAGCATCGCGGAGATGCGCGAATTCGCAGGGTTCAGCCCTTGCGAGCAGCGCTTCATCCGCCGCAATCTCGATATCGGCCTTGGCCGGTGCGACGCGTTCAAGCTGTGGGCGCGCAACGCGTCCGAGAACGTGGCGATTCGTCGGCAATATGTCGCCTATCAGGATCTCAAGGCCATGCGCCACGCGATTCCCGACGCCGAAGCGACCGAGACGGTGGGGCCGTTCATCGGCCAGCTTTCGCGTCTTGCCGCGTTTGACCTCTCGCAGGAGCGACTCGATGGGTTCTCGCCCTTCCGCTTCCTTTACGAGCGGCTGCTCGGCGCGGATATCCGTCCGTGGTTGCCGAGCGCCTTTTGCGCCGGCGCCGCGATGCCGCACCTGCGCCCGGCGCGCCGCAAGATCCTGTTGCAATCGCTGAGCGAAGCCGCCGCGACCGCGCCTGCCTGGTCGAGCCGGGAGCCGACCTTCATGCCCGAATATGTCGATCTGGAAGAAGCGGCCTGAGAAGGCGACCTAAAGTTCTTCGACGATCAGGTAGATCACCGGGGTCTCGCCGACATTGACGACTTCGTGCCACGGCGTGCCGTCGCTCGAATAATCCGCGCCGGTCGCCAGATCGACCGTGCGGGTTCCGCCCGCATCGGTAATCCGCATCGTCCCCCCGCTCAGCGCGTAGCCGTAATGCGCGGGATGAAAATGTCGTTCGTGCCCGACGCCAGGCGGGAAGGCGCACCGCAGGACGCGGTGCGTATCGCTCTGGTGCCGAAGCTCGCAAACGCGCTCGCCCTCCCAGCCCGCTTCCAGCGCGCTCGGCAGGGAGACGTTGCCGGCCGTGACGCAGCCCGCCGCAATCGCGAGCAATACGACGGGAGACGCGAGCAGGGCAATTAGCCGATGCACGCTCACTTCCGGTACAGCGCGTCGAGCCGATCGCCGTAGCGTTCACGGATCTTGTGCCGCCGGATCTTCATGCTCGGCGTCATTTCCTCGTTCTCGATTCCGAAGGGCTCGTCGGCGAAGACGAAGCCGCGGACCTTCTCCACCACCGAGAGTTCCTTGTTCACCCGATCGATCGCCTTGCGGATTTCCGCGCGAAACTCGGGCAACTCCTGCACCTGCTTGCAGTCGAGCGGCTTGCCCTGCGCCTTGCACCAGTCGAGCGCCCATTCGGCATCGGGCACAATCAGCCCGACCACGTAGGGCCGCCGGTCGCCGATCACCATCGCCTGCCCGATCTCGGGTTGCAGTGTCAGCATCCCCTCGACCTTCTGCGGCGCGACATTGTCGCCCTTGTCGTTGACGATCATGTCCTTCTTGCGGTCGGTTATCTTGATCCGGCCCTTTTTGTCCAGATGGCCGATATCGCCGGTGTGGAGCCAGCCGTCCTGCAGCGCGCGCTCGGTCTCGGCCTGGTTCTGCCAGTAACCGTGCATCACCAGCTCGCCCCGGCACAGGATCTCGCCGTCATCGGCGATCCTGATCTCGACGCCTTTCATCGGCGGGCCGACCGTGTCCATCGAGACACCGGCGGAAGGGCGGTTGCAGCTGATGACCGGCCCCGCCTCGGTCTGGCCATAGCCCTGCATCATCGGCAGGCCGAGGGCCTGGAAGAAAGTGCCGACCTCGGGGTTGAGCGGCGCGCCGCCCGAAACCATCGCCTTGAGCCGCCCGCCGAACTTCGCGCGGATCTTAGGCCGCAGCAGCCGCCCGACGATCAGGTCCATCGGCTTGTCGCGCAGCCGTTTCCTGCCGTTCTCGTCCGCACGCTCCTCGATTTCGAGCGCGCGATCCATCAGGTAGCTCGCGGCGCCGCCCTGCTTGGCGATCTGCTTCATGATCCGGGTGCGCAGCACTTCGAACAGGCGAGGCACCACGACCATCACCGTCGGGCTCGTCTCCTCGATATTGCTGGCGAGCTTCTCCAGCCCTTCCGCATAATAGATCTGTGCACCGACGCCGATGGGCAGGAATTGCCCGCCCGTATGCTCGTAAGCATGGCTGAGCGGGAGGAAGGAGAGGAAGCGCTCGTCGTTCGACAGGTTGAAATCGTCGATCAAAATGTCCGCCGCGCCCGCGACGTTGCACAGGATCGCGCCATGGTGCTGCAGCACGCCGCGCGGCGCCCCGCCGGTGCCGCTGGTGTAGATGATGCAGGCGGTATCCTTGCGCCCGATCTTGGCGATCCGCGCCTCGACCGCCTTGCGGGCCGCGCCTGCATCGCCCGAGGTCATCTGCGACCAGCCATGGCAGGCGAGATTGCCGCCCTGATAGCCGCGCACGCTTTCGATCGGGATGATGTGTTCGGCAATGCCGGTGTTGAAGATCGCGGGGATCAGCGGTCCGGACAGCTTCTCGTTCGAGACGATCACGGCCCGCGCGCCCGAATTGTCGAGGATGTGGACGTGATCGCGCTCGGTATTGGTGATGTAGGCGGGCACCGTGATGCAGCCTGCGGCCATGATCGCCAGGTCGGCGATGCACCACTCGGGCCGGTTCTCGCTCACCAGCATCACCCGGTCGCCATCCCGCAGCCCAAGGCCGCGCAGGTTCTCGGCCATGATGTACACCTGCTCGGCCGCGGTGCGCCAGCTGATGGTCTGCCAGTCGCCATCGACCTTTCGGCCGAGGAACGGTGCGTCACCCGCTGCGTCGGCGCGTTTGAGGAACAGCGCGACCAGATTGTCGGCCTGTTCGATCTCTCTAAGCTGCGTCAAAGGCGCACCTTCTCCCAGTTTCTGTTGTCTTTCTAACGGTGCCGTGCGGTTTAGGCTCCCGTTAACCCCACGGCAAGCGCTGGGCGCGGGAAACGCTAGGGCAGTTCGAGCTGTCCGATCAGGCGCGGATCGCGGGCCGAAATCCATTGCCCGTCGCGGCGGGCGACGATCCCGGCCTTCACCGGAGCGGCCCTGACCGTCAGCATGTCGTGCCCGAGAGCACGGAACGCGGCCTGGCTATCCGCCAGCCAGGTGCCTTCTTCCAGCAGCACGCTGTCGCCGAACGCCATCACGAAGGGCAGGCCCAGCGCCTCCTGCGGGGCAAGACCGAAATCGATCACGCCGATAATGCTGCGCGCGGTCTGCACGGGGATCGTGCTGCCACCTGCTGCGCCCACTGCCATGAACGGCCGCCCTTGCGGATCGTAGACGATCACCGGCGACATCGAGCTACGCGGCCGCTTGCCGGGCTCGACCCGGTTGGCGACCGGCTTGCCGTCGATCATGGGGGAGCGGCTGAAATCGGTGAGTTCGTTGTTGAGGTAGAACCCTTCCACCATCAGCCCCGATCCGAAGGCGCCTTCGATGGTCGAAGTATAGCTGATCATCGCGCCGCTGCCGTCGACCACCGCGATATGCGAGGTGCCGCGCTCTTCGGGCTCGTCCCCGTCGGCCAACGCGGTGGTCGCGCCCATCGGCGTACCCGCTTCAACCTCGGCGAGAGTGCGGTCGGCGGAAATCAGAGCGCTGCGCTTTGCCAGATAGTCCGGCGCGAGCAGGCCCTCTACGGGGACGGGCACGAAATCGCTGTCGGCCGCGTAAAGTTCGCGGTCGGCATAGGCGAGCCGCTGCGATTCGAGGAACAGGTGCCAGGTTACCGGATTGCGCGGGCCGAGCGCGGCAAGATCGAACCGCTCCAGCTGGCCGAGGATCTGCAGCACCGCGATGCCGCCCGAGGTGGGCGGACCCATCGCGCAGATGCGATAGGCGCGATAGGGCGCGCACAGCGCGGCGCGCTCCTTCGCCTGATAGCCTTCGATATCGCGCAGGTTCATCGGCGTCTGGCGGGGCGTATCCTCGGCCACGGTGCGTGCGATCTCGCTCGCCAGTTCGCCGCGATAGAAGGCTTGCGGCCCTTCCTGCGCGATGCTCTCCAGCACCGCTGCGAGCGCCGGGTTGGTGACCGTGGTGCCCACCGGCAGAGGTTCGCCCGCTGCGTCGTAATAGAGCGCCATGGCGGATGCGCTGCGCGCGCCGCGATCCTTGTTGTCGGCCAGCGAGGAATTCAGGCGCGGATTGATCCGGAAGCCGTCGCGCGCCAGCGCGATCGCGGGGCCGAACAGCTCCGCCCAGGCAAGCTTGCCGTGCTCGGCATGCGCCTTGGCCGCGAGCGCGACATTGCCCGGCACGCCGACGCTCAGCCCGCTGCGGACCGACTCGCCGAACGGGGGAACCGTGCCGTCTGCGTCGAGGAACCATTCGGGCGTCGCACCGGCAGGGGCGGTCTCGCGCCCGTCGAAGGTCGTGACCGCGCCGCCCGGTCCACCATAGACCATGAAGCCGCCGCCGCCGATGCCCGAACTCTGCGGTTCGACCACGGTGAGCGCGAGCATCACCGCGATGGCCGCATCGGTCGCATTGCCGCCCTTGCGCAGGATTTCGTAGCCCGCGGCCTCGGCCCGCGGGTCGGCTGCGCTGACTGCGCCGCCGGGCGAGAAATCCTGATTTTCGGTCCCGTAGAGCGGGACAGTGTCGGCCTCTACCGTGGCACAACCGCCAACGAGCAGGGCGGTGGCGAAACAGGTGAGCGTGCGCAGCAACATGGCGATCCTTAGCTTTGCGATCCGATGGCCTCTTCCATCGTGGCAAAGCCTTCGCGCCGCAAGCGTTGTGACAGGCCCCGCGCGATCCTTCGCCCCAGCATCGGGCCCTGATAGACCATCGCCGAATAGAGCTGCACGAGGCTGGCGCCCGCGACGATCCGCTCCCACGCGGCATCGGCGCTGTCGACGCCTCCGGCGGCGATCAGCGGGATATTTCCACCGGTCGCCTTGCGGAAATCCTTCAGCCGCTGGAGCGCGATCGGCGCGAGCGGCGCGCCCGAAAGTCCCCCAGCCTCGCCCGCATGCTTGGACCTCAACGGAGGCCGGGCGAGCGTGGTATTGGAGATAATCAACGCGGCGAGCGGGCTGTCGAGCGCCACTTTCGCCACTGCTTCGATCTCCCTGGGCTCCAGATCGGGCGCGAGCTTGAGGAACACCGGCGTCGTCGCCTCGCCGCGCGCTTCGAACACGGCGTCGAGCAGGTCCTTCAGCGCATCGCCCGCCTGCAGGTTGCGCAGGCCCGGCGTGTTGGGGCTGGAGATATTGACCGTGAGATAGCTGGCGAGCGGGGCCATCAGCCCGGTCAGCAGCGCATAGTCGGCGATGCGATCGTCGCTGTCCTTGTTGGCGCCGATATTGATGCCGACGATGCCCGGCCGGCCGGCGCGCGTGCTCAATCTCTCATGCGCGGCCTCGGCCCCGCCATTGTTGAATCCCATGCGGTTGATGACCGCGCGATCCTCGACCAGCCGGAACAGGCGCGGCTGCGGATTGCCCGCCTGCGCAAAGGGCGTGATCGTGCCCACCTCAACGAAGCCGAAGCCCAGTCCCAGCAGCGCGTCGGGCACTTCGGCATCCTTGTCGTAACCCGGCGCCACGCCGACGGGCGTGGGGAAGGTGAGCCCGCCGACCTGCACCGCCAGAGCCGGATCGTGGCGTGGCGGCCTGCCTGTGGGCATGCGCCTGAGCCCGGCGAGCGAAAGCCGGTGCGCGCGTTCGGGATCGAGCGTGAAGAGCAGCGGGCGAAGGGCGGGAAACAGCATGCGAGACGTCCTATTGCGCAGCCGCGGCCAAGTCGAGCGTGAGGCGTAGAGGCCCCCCTTCCTCCCGACCCCGGCTTGAGGCAGGATGCGCACCGATAATAAATCGGGAGAGAGCCTCGCATGAAACCTGCACCGCACACCGCCATCCTGCTTCTCGCGAGCCTCGGCCTCGCTTCCTGCACGACCATGGCAGAGACGGCACCGGTGGCCATGGCGCCGCAGTCCGCGCCCGCCGACATCGACACGCTGTTCGATCGGTACGACAATGCGCAGCTGGCGATATCGCCGCTGAGCAAGGCCTATCGCGGGATCCGCGACGATGATTACGGCAGCTGGGGCGACTTCACCGAACGCGCGCAGGTCGAGGAGGAAAGGCTCCTCCAGCAGACCGCGCGGACCATGCGCGAGGGGTACGATCTGGCCGCGCTGTCGGACAAAGACGCGCTGTCCTACCGCCTGTTCGACGCGATGGCGCAGCGCTCCGCCTCGCTCTTCCCGTTTCGCGATTACGGCTACATCTTCGACCAGATGAGCGGCGCGCAGAGCCAGCTGCCCGCCTTCCTGATCAATATCCACTCGATGTCGACCTTCCAGCAGGCGACCGATTACGTCGACCGGATCACCGGGCTGGGGCGCGTGATCGACACGCTGACCGCGCAATCGCGCGAACGCGCGGACAACGGCGTGATGCCGCCCAGGTGGGTTTATTCCTATGTGATCTCCGATATCGAGAACCTGCTCGACGCGGGTGAGAACAACGCGGTGCTCGAAGACTTCGGCAAGAAGGTCCGCGAAATCGGCATTTCCGACATCCAGGTCAACATCACCGAGGGCGCGGCCCAGGCGGCATGGCGCGATAGCGCCGCGCCCGCCTATCGGCGGCTGCTCGCCGAAATGAAGCGGCAGCAGGCCATCGCACCGACCGAGGACGGCATCTGGCGCTTTCCCGAGGGCGAGGCCTACTACGCCGCGCTGCTCAAGAACTACACCACCACCGATCTCACCGCCGACCAGATCCACCGGATCGGGCTTGAGAATGTCGCGCGCATTCACGACGAGATGCGCGCGATCATGAATCAGGTCGGGTTCGAGGGGACCTTGCAGGAATTCTTCGAATTCACCCGCACCGACGACCGCTTCTATTACGACACGCGCGAAGCCTATCTCGCCGATGCCAATGCGAAGATCGACGCGATGGAAGCGAAGCTGCCCGAATTCTTCGCCACGCTTCCCAAGGCCGCACTCACGGTGAAGCCGGTCGAGGCTTTCCGCGAAAAGAGCGCGGGGAAAGCCTTCTACCAGAGCCCTGCGCCCGACGGTTCGCGCCCCGGGACCTATTACGTGAACCTCTACAACCTCAAGGACATGAGCAAGAACGAGCTTGAAGCGCTCGCCTATCACGAAGGCCTGCCCGGCCATCACCTCCAGCGCTCGATCCAGACCGAGCTGGGCGACGTGCCGCCCTTCCGGCGGTTCGGCGGGGTGACCGCCTATACCGAAGGCTGGGGCCTCTATTCGGAGGAGCTCGGCAAGGACATGGGTTTCTACACCGATCCCTACTCCGATTTCGGGCGGCTGCAGATGGAGCTGTGGCGCGCCTGTCGGCTGGTGGTCGACACCGGCATCCACTCCAAGCGCTGGAGCCGCGAGAGGGCGATCCAGTACCTGAAGGACAACACGCCCAATCCCGATGGCGACATCCGCAAGGCGATCGAGCGCTATATCGTCTATCCGGGCCAGGCGACCGCCTACATGATCGGCAAATTGAAGATCATGGAGCTGCGCGAGGCTGCGCGCGCCGAGCTGGGCGATGATTTCGACATCCGCGCATTCCACGATGTCGTGCTGCTGCCCGGCCCGGTGCCGCTCGATATCCTGGAAGAGAATGTCGAGGCGTGGGTGGCGCGGGAGAAGGGTGGGTAGGAGTAATTTTCTCTCGCGGCTAATCGCGCTTCGCGCGGCCTCCGATGGGGCGGCGCAGGAGCGCCGGCGGGCGGTCGCCCTTGCCGGTCGCGGCGACCGGATTGGCGATAGCCTCACCCGTTCGTTCCACGAACGGCAAGGCCAAGGGCCGCCCGCAGCCGCCGCGTAGCCGGAGCGAAGCCCCGGCGAAGCGAACGCGGCGAGGACAACAAAGACGCTAACGACTCGCAACAGTCGGGTTTTGGTTGAAATCGGACCGGATTAGTCCGAATTAGATTCCATGCGCCTCAGCAACCTCGCCGATTATGCCATCGTCATCATGGCCGCGACCGCACGCAAGTGCGGCGGCGGGCGCGTGTCTTCGGCCGATCTGGCGCAGGAAACAGGCATTCCGGTGCCCACCGCGCAGAAGATCGTCAGCAAGCTGAGCGCCGCCGGGCTGCTCCGTTCCACCCGCGGGGCGGGCGGCGGTTTGCAGCTCGCGCGGCCGGCAGCGGCGATCAGCATGGCCGATATCGTCGAGGCGATCGAAGGCCCGATCGCGCTCGTCTCCTGTATCGATACCGGCGATTGCGCGGTGGAACACGAATGCAGCGTCAAGCCGCACTGGCCGGTTGTGAACGCCGCCGTACGCGGCGCGCTGGCCGATGTGTCGCTGGCGACAATCGCGAACAAGGCTCCCACCGCGGGCAAAACCCGCGCGCAGAAAGAAGTGGCATGAACGAAGCAATCGACCTCACCAAGCCCGAGCAGGATGCAGATGCGCGCGAAGCCGCCGCGAAAGCCGCCGAGTACGAGTTCGGCTGGCACTCGGATATCGAAACCGATTTTGCGCCCAAGGGCCTGAACGAAGACACGGTCCGGTTCATTTCGGCCAAGAAGAACGAGCCGAAATGGATGCTCGAATGGCGGCTCAAGGCTTTTCGCAAATGGCTGACCATGACCGAGCCCGACTGGGCCAAGCTCGGCTATCCCGAGATCGATTATCAGGACGCCTATTACTACGCCGCGCCCAAGAAGAAGGAAGAGCTGGAGTCGCTCGACGAGCTCGATCCCGAGATCAAGCGGGTCTACGACAAGCTCGGCATTCCGCTGGGCGAGCAGGAAGTTCTCGCCGGAGTAAAGGGCGCGAAGAAAGTCGCGGTGGATGCGGTGTTCGACAGCGTCAGCGTCGCCACCAGCTTCCGCGACGAGCTGGAGCGGGCGGGCGTCATCTTCCGCTCGATCTCCGAAGCGATCCGCGAATATCCCGATCTGGTCAAGAAATGGCTCGGCAAGGTCGTGCCGCAGGCGGACAACTACTTCGCCTGTCTCAACAGCGCGGTCTTTAGCGACGGCACCTTCGTTTACATCCCCGAAGGCGTGCGCTGCCCGATGGAGCTGAGCACCTATTTCCGCATCAATGCGGAGAATACCGGCCAGTTCGAACGCACGCTGATCGTCGCCGAAAAAGGCAGCTATGTCAGCTACCTCGAAGGCTGCACCGCGCCGATGCGCGACGAGAACCAGCTGCATGCCGCCGTGGTCGAGCTGGTCGCGATGGACGATGCCGAGATCAAGTATTCGACCGTGCAGAACTGGTATCCCGGCAACAGCGAAGGCGTCGGCGGGATCTACAATTTCGTCACCAAGCGCGGCCTGTGCCAGGGCGCGCGGTCCAAGATCAGCTGGACGCAGGTCGAAACCGGCAGCGCGGTTACGTGGAAGTACCCGAGCTGCGTGCTGAATGGCGAGAATTCCGTGGGCGAGTTCTACTCGGTCGCGGTCACCAACAACCACCAGCAGGCCGATACCGGGACCAAGATGGTCCATAACGGCAAGGGCAGCCGCTCGACGATCATCTCCAAGGGGATCAGCGCCGGGCAGAGCAACAACACTTATCGCGGGCTCGTGCGCGTGGCCGCCAATGCCGACGGCGTGCGCAACCGCACCGAGTGCGATTCGCTGCTGTTGGGCGACCGCTGCGGCGCGCATACCGTGCCCTATATCGAGGTGAAGAACCCCACCGCGCAGATCGAGCACGAGGCGACCACCTCCAAGATCTCCGACGACCAGCTGTTCTACGCGCAGCAGCGCGGGCTGGACGAGGAAGCGGCGATCGCGCTGATCGTCAACGGCTTCGCGAAAGAGGTGATGAAGCAGCTGCCGATGGAATTCGCGGTCGAGGCGCAGAAGCTGCTGGCGATCTCGCTGGAAGGGAGCGTGGGGTGAGCACCACCCATCTCACCCGTCATTGCGAGGCGACGCAGTCGCCGCGGCAATCCAGAGTGGTCAAGAGCCGCCCTGGATTGCTTCGCTTCGCTCGCAATGACGATGGGGCATTGTCGTTTGCAGGGAGCGTGAAGTGAGTGCATCCTCGCAAACAGAATTCGGCTTCGGGCCTGGCCCCGCCCCGCAACTCGAGATATTTGGTCTGCTGGTGCACCTTCAGACCTTCGGCGTGGTCGTCGGAATCATCGTTTTGCCTTTCGCGCTGGGATATCTAGCTCGCGCAAATCGATGGTTGAGTGCGATAGCGTTCATAGCCTTTTTGCTGACGGTGGCTGCGCAACAGTCGCTGATGCTTCACGTTGGAGGGCTCGCGCCATCAACGATCCCATTCCCATGGGAGGACATTGGAGGATGGGCACTTTTCTCTATTCCTGCTGCGTTTGCCGGATATCTCGCTGCTATTTTCGTCGCAAGGCGACAGGCTCAAACCAATGACTGAACGTAAGACCCTCAACCTTCGCCCCGCATCCGAAGACTCGGAGGCCCCCGCCGTCAAACGCAAGGGCCGCGGGTGGGAAATCTCGGAGAAGCGCCTCGACGCGCTGCATGATCGTGCGCGCGAGATGCGCCGTCATGCTTCTCCCGCGCACAAGGCGCTGGCGGAGAAGTTCTCCAAGGCCGATTTCGGGCGCTACTCCTTCACCCGCTTCGCGGTGGTCGGCAGCGCGATCGTCGATTTCAACTCGCACAATATGGGCCTCGCCATCCTGATCGACGAGGAGGGCGTCGAGCCCGCCATCGCCACCCGGCGCGACAAGAGCCTGGAGGCGGTCGGCATCCGCGTGGTCCACGTGCCCGCCGCCGCGATCCTCGCCGATATCGACGCGGTGCTCGCCACGTTGACGCAGGAAATGCGCGCCGCCATTGCGACCCGCAAGGAAGCGCGCCGCCGCCACGAGGCAGAGAACCCGCGCCAGACCAAGCCGCGCTACGACCGCGACGGCAACGGGCCACGCCGCAATACCTCCCCCCGAGACCGAAAGCCCCGCGATTCCAACCCAGGCAGGAACCATCGCGATGCATGACCTCGAAACACTTGCCCATACGGACCTGCGCGGGGCTTCGCGCGATCTGCGGACGATGCAGGCGTTTGCTCGCGATCTGCTGAACGCCGACGCGCCGCGCCTCGCGCCCCTGGAGCGCACGCTGCGCCGCGACCTTGATGCGGCGATCAATGGCCGTGCCGCTCCGTGGACCGCCACGCGCACCCGGCTCGAAGCGCGCAAGCTTGCGAAGCTGGCGCCCGCCGATGCCGGGGCGCCGCCTGTACAATCGGCTCCGCCTTTAGCCGCGACCAGGCCTGAACCCACCGCCGAGCGCAACGAGTTGCTCCATGTTGGCGCCGCGCTGGCCGCGCTGGCGCTGTGGCTGACGTGGGCCGCGCAGCTCGCGACGCAGACCTCCATCGCGTGGGACGGCGGCACCGGCCCGGCGCAAACCCAGAACCTCGTCTCGCTCTATGCCCCTGCAGTGCTGGCGCTGCTCGCGACACTGATCGCGATCAATCCTCCCAGCCACCCCACTGGCAATCGGGGGTCTGCGTGAGGACATTGGTGCCACCGCTCGCCATTCTGGCGCTCGCCACGCCCGCCGCGGCGCAGGAGACGCTTTCGCCCCAGCAGGCCGAAACGCGCCTGCGCGGATGCCTGCAGGCGGGCGCTGCGGGTGCGCCCCGGACCGGCCTGCGCGAGGCCGTGATTGCCGTGCGCGCGCTCTGCACCCCGCAGATCGAGCGGGTGCGCGCCAACCGCGTTGCTGCCGCAACCCAAGGGCTGACCGAAGAAGACGCCGCCCGTGCAGAAAAACGCGCGACGCGTGAACTGAACGACGAGATCGCCCGAGCGATCGCAAATTTCACTGGATTGAGAACGCTTTAGATATGCTTCAGATCGACAACCTCCACGCCGAAATCGACGGCACCAAGATCCTCAACGGCCTTACGCTCAGCGTGAACGCGGGCGAGATTCATGCCATCATGGGCCCCAACGGCGCGGGCAAGTCGACGCTTGCCTATGTGCTCGGCGGGCGGCCGGGCTACGAAGTGACCGAGGGCAAGGTGTTCTTCCGCGGCGAAGACCTGCTGTCGATGGACCCGCACGAGCGGGCTGCAGCCGGCCTGTTCCTCGGCTTCCAGTACCCGGTCGAGATTCCCGGCGTCTCCAACATCCAGTTCCTGCGCGAAGCGCTCAACGCCCAGCGCACGTCACGCGGTGAGGACGCGATGAGCGGGGGCGATTTCCTGAAGCTGGCGAAGGAAAAGGCCGCATTGCTCAAGCTCGATATGGAGATGCTCAAGCGGCAGGTGAATGTCGGCTTTTCGGGCGGCGAGAAGAAGCGCGCCGAGATGGTCCAGATGGGCATTCTCGATCCCTGCTTCGCGGTGCTGGACGAGACCGATTCCGGGCTCGACATCGACGCGCTGCGCGTGGTCGGCGACGGGATCAATTCCATCATGCGCAACCCCGACAAGGGCGTGCTGCTGATCACCCACTATCAGCGCCTGCTCGAAGTGGTCGAGCCGACCCACGTCTCGATCCTCTCCAAGGGCCGCATCGTAAAGACCGGCGGGGCCGAACTGGCGACCGATCTCGAGCGCGAAGGCTACGACGCCGTGATGGAGAGCGCATGACCGACAGCATTCTCCTCCCGACCCGCAAGGACGAAGCCTGGCGCTATTCGGATATCGACGCGCTGCAGGACAGCGCGCCCGAGACTTTCGAGGCATGGGAAGACGTGAGGGTCGCCAAGGGTGAGACCTGGCGCGACCTTATCATCGTCGATGGCGAGGAAGGCTTGCAGATGCGCCGCCTCCGGATCGCGATCGAGGAAGGCGCGCGGGCCGAAATCGCGGCGCTGGTGGCCGGTGGCCAGCTCGGGCGGCTGGAAGTGGTCGTCACCTTGGCAGAGGGCGCGCATTTCGAACTGGGCGGCATCACGCTTGGCGGTGGCGATACCACGCGCGAAATCGTGACGCGGCTGGCGCACGAGAAGCCCGATGCGACCAGCAACCAGACCGTGCGCAGCGTCCACTGGGGCAAGGGCACGGGCAATTTCCTCGGCCGGATCGACGTTGCCCGCGATGCGCAGAAGACCGATGCTGCGCAGAGCTTCAAGGGTCTGCTGCTGGAAAAGGGCGCGAGCGTGAACAGCGTTCCGCAACTCGAAATCTACGCCGACGACGTGAAGTGCGCGCATGGAGCAACCGTGGGCCAGCTGGATGAGTCCGCACGCTTCTACATGGCCGCACGCGGCCTGCCGCCCGAAACGATCCGCCGCCTGCTGGTGCAGGCTTTCATCGGCGACGCGACGCGCGAGCTGGCGGACGAAGCCACGCGCGAGACGTTGCTCGAAAAGGCGCTCGCCAAGCTGGAGGAGCGGGCGTGAGCGCGGAGACGAACACCAAGCCCTCACCCCTCCAGGGGGAAGGGTTGGGCGGGGAGCCTCGCGCCGAAAAGCCCCACCCCCCGACCCCCTCCCAAGAAGGAGAGGGTGAGATAGCGGGCCAATTCCCTGGCCTCGTCACCGCCGACCGCAAGCCGTGGCACTACCTCGACAGCGCGGCGACCGCGCAGAAGCCGCGGGTGGTGATCGATGCGATGGCCCGCGCGCTGGGCGAGGATTATGCGACCGTCCACCGCGGGGTCTATTCCCGCTCCGCCCAGATGACACTGGGTTACGAAGCCGCGCGCCGCAGCGTTGCGGGCTTCATCGGCGGCGGCGAGGACGAACTGGTCTTCACCCGCGGCGCGACCGAGGCGATCAACCTCGTCGCTTATTCCTACCCGAAGAAGGGCCGCGTGCTGCTCAGCCAGCTGGAGCATCACTCCAACATCGTGCCGTGGCAGCTTGCTGGCTGGCAGGTCGATGTCTGCCCGCTGACCGAGGATGGTCGGATCGATCTGGACGCGGCGGAGCAGATGCTCACGCCCGAGCACACGATGGTCGCCTTCGCGCATGTTTCCAACGTGCTCGGCTCGGTCCTCGATGCGAAGCGCGCAGCTCAGCTGGCGCATTCGGTCGGCGCCAAGCTGCTCCTCGACGGCTGCCAGGCCACGCCGCGCCTGCCGGTGGATGTCGGCGAGATCGGGTGCGATTTCTACGCGATGAGCGCGCACAAGATGTACGGGCCGACCGGGATCGGCGCGCTGTGGGGCCGCGCGGACCTGCTCGAAAGCATGCCGCCCTGGCAGGGTGGCGGCGCGATGATCGACAAGGTCGGCTTCGACGAGACCACGTTTGCCCCGCCGCCGCAGCGTTTCGAGGCGGGCACGCCTGCCATTACCGAAGCGATCGCCTTTGCCGCCGCGTGCACGTTCATCGACGATGCGGGGCGCGAGACGATCGCGGCGCACGAGCGCGCCTTGTGCGCGCAGCTGCGCGAGGAACTCGCCCGCATCCAGGGCGTGCGCGTGTTCGGTCCAGCCGATGCGCTCGGTATCGTCTCCTTCGAGCTGTCGGGGGTTCACCCGCACGATCTGGGCACCATATTGGATGAAGAGAACGTGGCGATCCGCGCCGGGCACCATTGCTGCCAGCCGCTGATGGAGCACCTGGGCGTGCCCGCCACCGCCCGCGCCAGCTTCGGGATCTATTCCGCTGAAGCCGATATCGCGGCGCTGATGCGCGGCATCGACCGCACGCTGAAGATTTTCGCCTGAAATCAGGCCCGAGAGATATGACCATGAGCGACGACGACAAGAAAGACTACATCGCGGCCCCTTCGCCGAGCGACCAGCTGACTGACCTGCCGCCGCATATCGCGCGGTCGGAAGGCAATGCGGGGCAGGCCTTGCCGAGTCATATCCCGACCGATGCACCCCCTGCGAAACCTCCCCGCGCCCGGGTGGAGGATGCGGTCGATCCCGATGCGGAATCGGCGGGTGAAAAGCTCTCGCGCAAGCGCGACTATCTCGATGGGTTCCTCAAGAAAAAGCCCGAAAACGCGGGCGAGACGGGCGCGGGCGGTGCGCTGCAAGAGGCGGTTATCTCCGCGCTCAAGGAAATCTACGACCCTGAGATCCCGGTCAATATCTACGATCTCGGTCTGATCTACGGCGTCGAGGTGTCCGAGGACAAGGACGTGGTGGTCACAATGACGCTCACCACGCCGCACTGCCCGGTCGCCGAATCCATGCCTGCCGAAGTCGAAATCCGCGCAGGCTCGGTCCCCGGTGTGCGCGATGCCGAGGTGAATCTGGTGTGGGACCCCGCTTGGGGCCCCGACAAGATGAGCGACGAAGCGCGGCTCGAGCTAGGAATGTTGTAATGGCAGACACCAAGACCAGAACCCGCCCCGCCGCCGTCACCCTCACCGAGGCCGCCGAACAGCGCGTGGCCGACCTGATGGCCAGGGCGCCCGACGATGCGATCGGCGTAAAGCTGTCGACCCCCCGGCGCGGCTGTTCGGGCCTCGCCTATTCGGTCGACTATGTGAGCGAGGAACTGGCCTTCGACGAGAAGATCGAAACGCCGGGCGGCACCTTCTACATCGATGGCGCCTCGGTGCTCTATCTCGTCGGCAGCGTGATGGATTGGGTGGAAGACGATTTCTCCGCCGGCTTCGTGTTCGAGAACCCCAACGCGAAGGGCGCATGTGGCTGCGGCGAGAGCTTCATGGTATGAGGGCCGTCATGCCCCGGCCCGATCCTCTGCCGCGTGTCAATCGCTCCGGCCCCTCGGGGGCGTTCGACCAATTCGATAGCAGCGTGGAGACGATCCGCATCTTGCGCGGACAGTTGCGGCACTCCGAACGGATGGTGCAAGCGCTGATCCGGGAATGCGCCGCATTGCAGGATCAGCTGCGCGAGGCTGGCATCGCCCCCAAAGGCGCACGACCGAACCGCAAACCGCCAGAGGCTGGCATTGCCGTGCCCGCCGTTCCCCCCAAAGGCCCGCAGCCCAAGCAGGGCGGGGCCGAAGCCCCGCTCGATTTTTCCGAGGACTAACGCCGCAGCGCTGCGGCGCAGGCAACCCGGTCCACATCCAGCGCATCGCTCGCGCGGCGGGCATCGACATAGGTCGCGGTCGGCTCCGCGCCGGGGCTCATCGGGTAGAGATAGACGTCGAGCACGCACGCCTCGCCCACGAACTGCAGCTTGCGCGCATCGCCTTCCAGCACGTCGAGCCGGGCGGGGCCGAAGGTCTGTTCCAGCTGGCTGGCGCGCGCGCCGATCACGAATTCGAGCCCCGCCACACTCATCACCCGCGGCGCCATGAAGCCATCGGGGGTGACGGGCTTGGGCCTGCTCGGCGGCACCGCAACGGGTCGTTGCGGCGGCGGCGTGCGTGCGGTGCCCGGCTGACTGGCCGTTGGCACGGTGGGCGTGGCGCAGGCCGCAACCAGCGGGATCAGCGCGAGCGCGCTCAGGCTCCGAGGAAAATTACGCATCGCGTTGGCGCCCTTGCAGATTGGCTTGCACAAGATGGGTGGCGGCTGCCGCCCCGATGATCGGCGCGAGGAAGTTGAGGCCGGGGATGGTCAGCATGCCGGCAATGACGAGGCCCAGCGCAAAGCGCGTGCCGCGCCCGATCGGGGGCTCTTCGCTGCGATCGTGCCGATGACGCAGCCACGCCATATCGCGCAGCTCGCGCCCCAGCAGCCACGCATTGACCAGCGCGAACAGCACCACCGTGCCGAAGCCGGTGATCAGCAGTATCGCGGCCAGCGGCAGGATCAGGATGTTGACGAACACCACCCGCACCGCGCCCTTGAAACTGATCCACATGCTTTCGCCGAAACCGATCCGCCGCGCATTATCGAGCGCTTGCGGGTAATATTTCGCCTCGACCACCTCGACCACATCATCGGCGAAGAACTGGATCGCGGCGAGCGCGGTGACGCGGAACAGCAGCCAGCCGCCGAAGACCACCGCCAGCAGCGTGCCGATGGTCGCGACCAGCTCGCCGAACTGGCTCGGCAGGTTGTCGATCAGCGATCCGAGACCCCGCTCGACCAGCCACGCCAGCCCAAAATAGAATGCCGCGCCCACCGCCACGAACAGCAGCAGCGTGACGATCAGCGATTTGAGCAACAGCCACAGCACGCGGCGATCCGCCAGTTGCGCAAAGGCGCGGGCGAGCGAGGCGGGGAGCGACATCATGGCGATGCGCCTTTTCCGTGCCCGCGCATCCCAAGTCAATCGCCCACGCGCCATCACCGGCCTTGGCCAAGGCTCGCTTGGTCGCTAGGTCGCGGGCAACCAAACCCTTCAGTACGAGGACAAACGCCCCATCATGGCCGATACCCAGTTCGACGTCATCGCCATCGGCAACGCCATTGTCGATGTGATCGCCCCCGTCTCGCACCAGTTCCTCAAGGACGAGGATCTGCCCGCCGGGTCGATGCGGCTGATCGATGCCGAACGCTCGGTCGATCTCTATGGCAAAATGGGCCAGACCAAGGAAATTTCGGGCGGCGCGGCGGCCAACACGCTGACCGGCGCAACCATGCTGGGCCTCAGGACCGCATTCATCGGCCAGATCGCCGACGATCAGCTGGGCGAAATCTATCGCCATGACCTGACGTCCGTCGGTGTCAGCTTCGATACGCCCGCGCGGCCCTATGGCGACAGCGAGGACGAGCCGCCGACCGGCCGCTGCCTCGTACTGGTCGACCCCGATGGCGAGCGTACGATGAACACCTCGCTCGGCGCATCGCAGTTCCTCCCTGCCGCCGCGATCGACGACGATCTGATCCGCAGCACCAAGGTTCTGTTTCTCGAAGGCTACCTGTGGGACCCGGAAGAGCCACGCGCCGCGATGCGCCGGGCGATCGAGGTCGCACGCGAGGCAGGCGTGAAGATCGCCTTTGCCACCTGCGCCGATTTCTGCGTCCACATGCACGGCAAGGATTTCCGCAAGCTGATCGACGACGGCCTGATCGACATCCTGTTCGTGAACGAGGAAGAGGCCGGCATCCTCGAAGGCTCCGACCCCGATGCCGCGTTCGAAAGTCTCGCCAGGGACGTGCCGCTGGTGGTGATGACGCGTGGCGGCGACGGCGCGGTGGCCGCGCGCGGCGACGAACGTGCGAAGGTCTCGCCCGAGCCGGTCGCCAAGGTGCAGGACCTGACCGGCGCAGGCGACCTCTTCGCCGCCGGCTTCCTTTCGGGCTATTGCCGCGATGCCAGCCTTGAAGAATCGCTGATCCGGGGTGCCGTGGCCGCGGGCGAGGTCATCTCGCACTGGGGCGCACGGCCCGAAGCGGACCTCAAGGCGCTGGTGGCGAAGCGGCTGGCCGCCTGAACGCTTCGTATCGAATGGGATGCGCGCATCAGTCGCGCTTGTCTTGTGCAGCGTGCCGCTGCGCCTCGGTGATGATCCGGGCGCGCAGCTTCGCCACCTGATCGCGCAGATCGGCGATGCATGCTTGCGTCTCCGAAGCGACCCTGACCGAACGTGAATGCGGGACCCGGCACACCTCCGCGATCGCTTTCTCCAGCCGCCGGTCGAGCGTCGCCTGTCCCTCGGCGCTCCGCAGGTCCAGGTCCTCGTAGCTAACGATTGCGCGGTTCAGATCCGGCTCGGCGAGTGCCGGTGTGCTGCCGGTAGCGAGCATGGCCGCGAGTGCGAGAGCGAGCGTTTTCATATTGGTTTCCCCTGTCTGCGATGTGTCTGTGATGCAGCCAAGGTGGATCGGTAACGCCCGAATAACCAATCAGAAGGCTGGTCAAGGAAACAAGCTCAGCTTATGGTTGCGCGATGCGCCAGCTTCCGCCCCTCGCAGCCGTCAGGGCATTCGAAGCCGCCGCGCGGCATCGCAACTACACCCGCGCCGGGGAGGAACTGGGTCTGACCCAGGCGGGCGTGAGCTACCAGATCAAGAGCTTCGAGCAGCGCGTCGGCACCGTCCTGTTCGTCCGCGAAGGGCGCGCCATGGCGCTGACCCCGGCGGGCGAGGCATTGGCGCAGCGGGTCTCGCAGGCCTTCGCCACGATGGAGAGCGCCTTCGCCGCTCTCGCCCAGACCGAGGATCAGGTTCTCTCGATCGCCTGCTTCCAGACCTTCGCGACCAAGATCCTCGCGCCGCGGCTCGGCTCGTTCCAGCTTGCCCATCCCGAAATCGCGGTGCGGCTGGTGGTGAGCGACGCATTCGTCGATCTGGAGGCAGGCGAGTGCGATCTCGCAATCCGGCTGTCGCGCGATGCTCCCACGGGGCTGCAGGTCCATCGCCTGAACAAGCTGGGCATCGCGCCCTTCGCCAGCCCCGCCTTCGTCGAGGCGAATGGCGAATTGCAGGCAGGCGATCCGCCGATTGCCGAGGACCATCGCATTTCGCCCAACAATGCCTGGTGGCGCGAATGGGACGATGCACGCTGCGCCTCGCGCGACGGAAATGATGGCCAAAGGCAGCCGCGCGGCTTGGAATTCGATTCGCAGCAGCTCGACGCCGCCGCTGCGATCAGCGGCAACGGCATCGCGATCCTTGCGCCGACGCTGTTCCTGTCCGAAGTAACCGACGGGCGACTGGTCCGGGTGGGCACGCGCGTTGTGCGCCCCGGCGGCTATTTCCGCCTGCTCTATCCCGAGGTGCGCCGCCATTCCCCCAAGGTCCGCGCCTTCCGCCACTGGCTGGAGCGCGAGCTGGAGCCATGCCTCGCCGCCGATCCCGGGTGTCTGGAGGGTATGGAGCGGGCTTGAAGGCGTGCGCGGTTGAGCGGGTGGTTCAATGCGGTCCGGGGACGATCACCGAGAGAGAACGGGGTACTCAAGCTTCGTTTTTTCGTCGATCGACCAAGAGCGCCACTCCGTTGATCGCAAACGGCGCAAGCAGCATCAGGAGGCCCATCCCGAGGTTGGCATCGCCCGGACTATATCGTGCTGAGAACGCAAATGCTCCCCACAAGGCGAGAGTAGCCGCCAGCGCCACCAGCCAAGGCTTCCGACGACCTATTCCGGCAAGCGAAAGCACGAGGAAGGGCCCTGCCACCCAGACCACATTGAGAAGAAGTATCCACCACTCCTCGGCAAGTTCGGAAGGGCCGAATGCCTCGTCCCCAGCGATGGCAAATGCGCCGAACACGGTCGCCATGCCGATTGCCAGGGCGATAATCGATCCAAGCAAGCGTGCCGATGAGCTTGTCATTGCCAATCTGTAGTGGGGCTCTCACTCCCTAGCAATCGGTGGCGGAGACGTGCTTGCTCTACGCTTCGTTCTTCTCCCGCTCGACCTCGCGCCAGCCGATATCGCGGCGGCAGAAGCCTTGCTCGAAAGTGATCGCGTCGACCGCCTTATAGGCGCCCGCCTGTGCCTGCGTCACATTGCTCCCGCGCGCGGTCACGTTGAGCACGCGGCCGCCGCTCGAGACGAGTGCACCATCCCCGCCCCGCGCGGTGCCTGCGTGGAAGACCTTTGCACCCTCCGCTTCCGCACTGCCGAGGTCGATCGTGCCGCCCTTCTTCGGCGTGCCGGGATAGCCTTCCGCCGCCATCACCACGGTCAGCGCGGTGTCATCCGAGAAGCGCACCGGGTCGGCGCTGGCCAGCTTGCCCGTCGAGCAGGCCATCAGCAGCGCGGCGAGATCGCCTTCGAAGCGCATCATCAGCACCTGGCATTCGGGATCGCCGAAGCGGATATTGTATTCGACCAGCTTGGGCCCCTCGTCGGTCAGCATCAGCCCCGCATAGAGTACGCCCGAATAGGGCATCCCTTCATCGCTCAGCGCGCGCACCGTGGGCTCCACGATTTCGCGCATCGCGCGGTCCACAAGCGCGTCGGTCAGCACCGGGGCGGGGCTGTAAGCGCCCATGCCGCCGGTATTGGGGCCGGTATCGCCTTCACCCACGCGCTTGTGATCCTGCGCGGTCCCGAAGGGCAGGATCGTATCGCCATCGGTGAGCGCGAAGAAGCTCGCTTCCTCGCCCGTCATGAACTCCTCGATCACCACTTCCGACCCTGCCGAGCCGAACTTGCCGTCGAACATTTCGGACAGCGCCTCCTGCGCCTCCTCGCGCGTTTGCGCGATCACCACGCCCTTGCCCGCCGCCAGCCCGTCGGCCTTGAGCACGAAGGGCGCGTCAAAGTGCTTGAGCGCGCCCCATGCCGCCTCGAGCGAGGTCACCCGCTCGTACCGCGCGGTGGGGATTTTTGCGCGCGCACACAGGTCCTTGGTAAAACCCTTGCTGCCTTCGAGCTGCGCAGCGGCTTTCGATGGCCCGAACACCGCGATGCCTTCGCCGCGCAGATCGTCCGCCAGCCCCGCGACCAGCGGCACCTCCGGCCCGATCACGACCAGCGCGATATCCTTCTCGTGGCAAAAGCCGATCACGGCCTTGTGATCGGCCACGTCGAGCGCGACAATAGGCCCGTGTTCCGCGATGCCCGGGTTGCCGGGGCTGGCGTAAAGCCTGGAACAGGACGGCGCGGCGGCGAGCTTCCATGCAAGGGCATGTTCGCGGCCACCCGATCCGACCAGAAGGATGTTCATGAGCGCTTCCCAATTCGACGATGACAATTCCTCGCTGCTAGCCGAGAGCCGCCCGGGCGACAATTCCGAGCCGCTCAGCGTCACCGATCTCTCGCGCAGCCTGAAGCGCGTGGTCGAGGACCGCTTCGGCTTCGTGCGCCTGCGCGGCGAATTGTCGGGGGTGAAGCGTGCCGCCTCGGGCCACCTCTATTGCAGTCTGAAGGACGAAAAGTCGGTCATCGACGGGGTGATGTGGAAGAGCGCGGCCCCGCGGCTCGCCTTCCGGCCCGAAGACGGGGTCGAGGTGATCGCCAGCGGCAAGGTCACCACCTATGCCGGGCGCAGCAAATACCAGATCGTGATCGAGCGGATGGAGCTGGCGGGCGAAGGCGCGCTGCTCGCGCTGCTCGAAAAGACCAAGGCTCGGCTCGAAGCGGAAGGCCTGTTTGCCGACGCGCGCAAGAAACCACTGCCCTTCCTGCCGCGCACCATCGGGGTCGTCACCTCGCCGACGGGTGCAGTGATTCGCGACATCCTCCACCGTCTGTCGGACCGTTTTCCCAGCCATGTGATCGTGTGGCCTGTGGTGGTGCAGGGAGAGACCGCGAAGGCGCAGGTGAGTGCCGCTGTGCGCGGTTTCAATGCGCTTGAACCCGGTGGTGCGGGGCCGCGCCCAGACCTGCTGATCGTCGCGCGCGGCGGCGGCTCGATCGAGGATTTGTGGGCTTTCAACGAGGAGCAGGTGGTCCGCGCGATCGCCGAATCGGATATTCCGGTGATCTCCGCCGTGGGTCACGAGACCGACACCACGCTCGCCGATTTCGCCGCCGATCACCGCGCGCCGACCCCGACTGCCGCTGCCGAACGCGCAGTGCCGGTCCGTGCCGAACTGGCGGCAGGGCTGGCCGATCTTGGCGCGCGCCAGATGCGCTGCGCCTCGCGCCCGGTTTCGCTCGGACGCGAGCGGCTTGAGGCCCTTTCGCAGCGATTGCCCAAGCCCGACACGCTGTTGCAACCCGCCGCACAGGCGCTCGACGAGGCGACCGAGCGGCATCGGCGCGCGCTGCTCGACCGGGTGGGGATCGGGCGCGCCGCGCTCGACCAGGCGGCGGCGCGATTGACGCCTTCGACACTGAACTGGCGCGTGAGTCAGGCGCGCGAGCGCCTTGACCATGCGCGCCTCACCCCCGCCATGCTGACCGCGCGGCTCGATCGCGCGACCGAACGGCTCGGGGCAGGGGTCACCATGCTCCGCTCGCTCGACCCCAAGGCGCCGCTCAAGCGCGGCTATGCGCTGGTTTACGGCCCCGGTGACGCACTGGTGCGTAGCGCGGATGCCGCGCGCGCGGCGGGCGGCGTTACGCTTGAATTCTCGGACGGACGCGTTGCGGCGAGCATCGGCGATGCACCGCCGCCCGCCCCGGCACCGCGCAAGCCTGCGCGCAAATCGGCGCCGCCCGCGAACCCGAAACAGGACGATCTTTTCGGCTAAGCCCTTTTGGCCGCCCGCAAGACTGCTATATCGGCCCGATGCTTACCACTTCCAGCGACCAGCCCGCCAAGCTTCACTTCGGCCCCAATTCCTTCCGCGTCCTGCGCAGTGGGCGTTTCGTGCCCTGCGCGGTAACCGGCGAGCCGATTTCGCTCGAAGCCTTGCGGTACTGGAGCGTCGAGCATCAGGAAGCCTATGCAAGCTGCGAGATCGCGACCCGCCGCCTGACCGGCGCGGCGAACGACAAGGCATGAGCCTGCGCTTCCCGGCTGGGCTTGCGCTGGGCGCTGCGGCGATCATCGCCGTGGGCAGCTGTTCGACCGGGGGCGATGTTCCTGAAGGTCCGCGCGAGGTAGTCCAGCCACTGCCTGAAGCCGCCGTGCCCACTCCGACCGCGACGATCAGTGTGCCGCCCCCGCCGCCCGTGACTGCGCGCACGAGCTTCTCCTATCGGGGGGAACTGGAGCAAGGAGGCTGGATTCGCGGCCGGGTGCCGAGCAACACGCGCGCTGCGCGGCTCGGCGATCAGCCGCTCGGGTTCACCGACGAAGGCGCCTTTTTCGCTGCGTTCGACCGTGACCAGGGCCCTTCGATCGAACTGACGGCGACGCTGGACGACGGGCGGACGATATCCAGCCCACTCACCATCGCGCCGCGCGACTGGGATCTCGAATATGTCAACGTGCCCTACCGCGCTGGCCGCAGCAGCGCCGAATTCCAGCGGCTGCGCGAAGGCGAGCTGGCGCAGATCGTGGCCGCGCGCGCGCAGGAGACAGGCGCGCAAGGCTGGCGGCAGGATTTCATCTGGCCCGCCACCGGGCGCATTTCGGGCCGCTTCGGCTCGCAGCGGGTCTATCAGGGCAAGCCCGGCCCCTATCACTCGGGGCTCGACATCGCGCAGCCCAGCGGCACGCCCTATCGGGCGCCTGCCGATGGCGTGGTGACGCTGGTGGCGCAGGATCCCTTCACGCTGGAAGGCCGGCTGCTGATGATCGACCACGGCATGGGTCTGAACAGCGCCTTCCTCCATTCCGCGACCATTGTGGTGCGCGAGGGGCAGACGGTGCGGCAGGGTCAGTACCTTGGCACCATCGGGGCGACGGGGCGCGCGACAGGGCCGCATCTGCATTGGAGCCTCAAGTGGCACGATTCGCGGCTGGACCCGCTCCTGTTCCTCGGGCCGATGCCTGACTGAGGGATACAGGGGCGATGCCGAATCGGCTGGCGACGCCTTGGCCCTGACACACCTGACACACTGTCCAGGGGCCGAAATCCTGCGCACGCGAATGGCGCGCCATCGGCGGTAAATCGACGGTTTGAAAGAGCCGTGTCCAGGCTAGCTCCGGCGGCCGATGTAGGACAGCGGCGCGCGCCCCGCAGAGGCAAGACGGGCGCGATTCGCAGCGAACTGCGAACGCGCCCGTTTCCATCCGATTGAAAAAGCCGATAAGGCTCAGGCGGCTTCCTTGGCCGCCTTCTTCAGCTCGCGCTTCACCTTGAGGGCGCGCGACGAAAGCTTTTCGTCCTTGGTCTTGAGCAGCCAGTTGTCGAGCCCGCCATTATGCTCGACCGAGCGCAGGCCCTGCGTCGAAACGCGGAACTTGAAGCTGCGGTCCAGCTTTTCGCTCATCAGCGTGACGTTCTGCAGGTTGGGCAGGAACACACGCTTGGTCTTGTTATTCGCGTGGCTGACATTGTGGCCTACCTGGCGGCCCTTGCCGGTCAGTTCGCAGATGCGCGACATGGCTTATCTCTTCTCAAAAAATGGTGATCGGCCTCAAGCCGGAAAGTCGCCGCGCTTAGCGGCCAATATGCGAATCGTCAACAACCCTTCGTGGTCCTTGCCGATCCGACCGTGCGCTTATAGCGCAGATTTCACGATGACGCGATGGCCTTTGCCAGACCCCATGAAAACCGCGCTGGAACAGGCGCACCTGGCCGCCGATGCGGGCGAAGTGCCGGTCGGCGCGGTGGTCGTGCGCGATGGCGAGGTGATCGCGTCGGCACACAACGCGCCCCGCACGCTCGCCGACCCGACCGCGCATGCCGAAGTGCTCGCGCTGCGCGCCGCCGCGAAGGCGCTGGGGCAGGAGCGACTCGAAGGCTGCGACCTGTGGGTGACGCTGGAGCCCTGCGCGATGTGCGCCGGTGCGATCGCCCACGCGCGAATCGGGCGGCTCTACTACGCCGCGCCCGATCCCAAGGGCGGCGCGGTGGCGCACGGCGCGCGGGTGTTCGAGCATCCGCAGTGTCACCATCGGCCCGAAGTCTATTCGGGCATGGGAGAGGAAGAGGCGGCGGGGATGCTGCGAGGGTTTTTCGCGGGGAGGCGATGAAGATGCGGCATTCCGAAGGCCATATTCGCAGGACCAGCCGACTGATGAGCTGGGCGTCCTACGGTGTGATTTTGCTTTTCCCGCTAACGATCATGGTAGGCATTCCTCGACCGAATACCGGAATCACAACGGTTTTCGTGCTGCTCCCTTTTTACACTTGGGCCGATATTGATGCTGACTGGCTTTGCGATCGGACTTTACGCAACGCTACGAATACGATGCCCAGAATGCGGGGATCGTTTCTATTCGGCGATTACGCCGATATTCCCGGTGAGTTGGCCGCTGACGAATCACTGCGCTTCGTGCGGGCATGACGTCGATCTCTTTTGAGCCACTCGGCTAAAGCCCCCGCCATATCTTCGCCGGAGCATCGTCCGCCGCGCCCCGTGCCGAAGGCTTGCACGCAGCAGGCATCCAGTCGCGCCCGTAGCAGAGCCGCAGTTCTTCCAGCCAGCCGCGCTCGTTGAGCACGACGCCGATCATCTCGGGCCGCCAGTTGGTGTTGGCCTGCATCCATGCCTCGCGGATATCGCCCGCAGTGAGCCCCTCCTTGCGCGAGAGGCGGTCGAGGTCGGGCCAGTCGAGGCTGCGGTGGAGGATGCGGGTTATCCGGAAATAGCGGTCGGGCGTGTCGGTCAGGCAGCTGCCGTGCTTGGCCCATTGCCGCATCGCGAGGCTGGCCGAGGGCTGGACGCACATCTGGCGGGCGAGTTGGGCGCCGGTGGGGCGCGCTCGCCGCGTTGCGCACCATTGCGGCCAACTGCGAGCCCCTTGCGGCCATAGCCCGTGGACAATCAGCCCGAAGCTCCCACCGAGGCCCGAGCACTGGCGCGCATGGCGCGGCGAATCGGTGCGGGTGCGGCAGAATTCCGGGCTCCAGCTCAGGGCCAGCACATAGCCCGTCGTGGGCATGGTCCGGCTCGGCCCGTCGCGGGCAATGCTCGGCACCGATACGCTGCCGGGGGCGCTGCACTGGTAACTTTGCGCCATCGCGCCAGAGGGCACAAGAGCCGCCATCGCGAATGCCAGCCCCAGGCCGGCGCGCAGTCTCATGTCAGACGGGAGGCGCATCTTCCGACGCACTATCGCCTGTCCGCTTCGCAGCGGCGCCGCCCTTGCTCTCGTCCAGCCAGCGTGCCGCGTCGCTGCGAAACAGCAGGCCGACGGCGACCGCGTAGGCAATGATGGAAGCCAGGCCGTAAATCTCCGAAAGCGGCATGGGCCCCGCGAGATAGTCGCCGAGCGAGATGAGCGAGACGAGAAACAGGAGCACGATCAGCCACTTGGCGATGTTGCTCCGCTGCGCGGACACGAAGAACCATAGCGCAAGGCACACGAGCGCGCCCAGCGCATAGCCGGCGATCAGCGTTTCAGGGGGAATCGAGACGCCCGCTTCGGCGGTTTGCGCGGCCAGCTCCGCCTTCGCCGTGCGGTAGCCGGTGATGAATGCCAGCACTCCGAGGAACATCGACCCGAGATAGAAATAGTCGAACAATTTGATCGATTGCGGTTTCACTGGCGCGCCCCTTGCCGTTGCCCGGCCAAAGTGGCGCATGGTGGCCTCGCCCGCAAGCCAGCGATTATGCCAAAGTGGTGAAATCCAGCCCGATATCCGCCGCGGGCGCGCTTTGCGTGAGCCGCCCGACCGAAACATAATCGACGCCGGTAGCCGCCTTGGCAGCGATCGTGTCGAGATCGATCCCGCCGCTCGCCTCGGTCGGCACGCGGCCAGCCACGATAGAGACGGCATCGCGCAGCGTCGGCGGGTCCATGTTGTCGAGCAACAGGCGGGTCGCCCCGGCGGCCAGCGCAGGCTCGATCTGGCCGATCCGGTCGACCTCGCAGATGATCTCGGCCACGCCCGCATCGCGCGCCCGCCGCACCGCTTCTCCCACCGATCCGGCGACCGCGACGTGGTTGTCCTTGATCATTGCCGCGTCCCACAGGCCCATCCGGTGGTTGCTGCCCCCGCCCATGCGAACCGCGTATTTTTCGAGATGGCGCAGGCCGGGTAGCGTCTTGCGCGTATCGAGCAGGGTGCACGCCGGATTATCCATCTGCTCGACGTAGGATCGCACGAGAGTCGCGATGCCCGACAGGTGCTGCACCGTGTTGAGGGCAGCGCGCTCTGCGGTGAGCAGCGCGCGGGCATTGCCTTCGATCCGCATCAGGTCGGTGCCGGGTGCCACCTGCGCGCCGTCTTCGACCAGCTGTTCGATGGTACAACCGGGATCAAGCGCGCGGAAGAACGCCGCAGCAATCGGCAGCCCCGCGACCGCGATCGGATCACGGCTGTCCATCACGCCGGAAAAGCGCGCATCCTCTGGGATGACCGCTTCGCTGGTCACATCGTGGCCGCCGCCGGGCAGGCCTTGCCCAAGATCCTCAGCCAGCGTGTCACGCACGAAGGCGTCGAGATCGAATCCTTGAAGCTGAAAACCCACACCAAATCCAATCCTGGTCGCGGCAGCCAGAGGGCGACTGCCCGACGGCCATCAGGCCGCCACCGTGGAGGCCTTCGCCGCTAGCGAACTGCCACGAACGAGAAAATCAATGCACGAAGCGCGCGACCACGTCGCGGTAACTGCGCGATACCTTCACCTCGGCGCCCGATCCCAGCACGAGGAAGCACTCGCCATTGGTATGCGGCTTCACCTGTCGCACCTGATCGAGATTGACGATGGTGGAGCGGTGGACGCGCTGGAACTTGCGCGGATCGAGCCGGCGTTCCAGATCCTTCATCGTCTCGCGCAGGATCAGCGAATTGTCGCCGGTGTAGATGCACATGTAATCGCCGGCAGCCTCGATATGCTCGATCGAGTCGACTTCCACGCGGAAGATCTTGCCCCGGTCCTTGACGTTGAGCAGCTTTTCGAAGCGGTCGGCGCCGTCGGCGGCGCCTTCCTGCAGGCCCTCGGCGGTTTCGGGGGCCACCTCGGCCAGCACGTTCATCAGCTTTTCCGCCTCGTCCGCGCCGCGCTTCTCGTTCATGCGCTGCCGCACCCGTTCGATTACGTCGGCCAGCTTGTCCTCGTCGACCGGCTTCATCAGGTAATGCAGCGCATTGGCCTGGAAGGCCCGGATCGCGTGTTCCTGGTAGGCGGTGACGAAGACGAACAGCGGCGGTTCGATGTCCATCACGCCCTGGACCACGCCGAAGCCGTCGAACCCGGGCATCTGGATGTCGAGAAACACGAGGTCGGGCCGCAACGTCTTGATCTTGCGGATCGCCTCGCGCCCGTTGGAGCAGGTGTCGATCACTTCCACGTCGTCGAACGGCTCCAGCCTCAGTTGAAGGCCCTGAATTGCCAGTTTCTCGTCGTCTACGATGATCGTCTTGATGGTCATTTTGTCACTATCCTATGGCGCGGGGGTACGCCGGTGCATCAACGGGCAGGTCCGTATCGTGTTTCCCGTATCCCTGCCCGATATGGCGCGCACCTTCGCGCAGGGAAGGATGGGTCGTCAATTCGGGCGGGGGCACGGCCAGCGCGGTTTCCTCGTCCTCGCCCTCGCGCTCGAACGGGATTTCGATGATGACCATGAAGCCGCCCTTTTCGGGCGAGCGGATCTCGAACAGGTGCTCGGCGCCATAGGCCTGCGCCAGCCGGTCGCGGATATTGGCGAGGCCGACGCCGGTCGAATCGGGGCTGGCGCTTTGCGGCAGGTCCATCCGCGTGGATTCCAGCGGCGACTTGAGCCCCGGCCCGGTGTCCGACACGACCAGCCGCAATCGCGATCCCGAAAGCTGCGCCGAGAGCGAGATCTTCGCGCCTTCTTCCAGTGGCGAAACCGCATATTTGATCGCATTCTCGACCAGCGGCTGCAGCAGCAGCGAGGGCAGGCACGCCTCGGCCGCCTCATCGGCGATGTCGAATTCGGTCTGCAACCGCTCCTCGAACCGCATCCGTTCGATATCGAGATAGAGCTTCAGCGTCTCGACCTCCTGCTCGACAGTCACCATCCCGCCGGGCTGCGAAATCAGGGTATGCCGCAGGAAGCGCGAAAGGCGGGTGAGCATCGCGTTGGCGGGCACCGTTTCCTTCAGCAGAACCAGCGTGCTGATCGAATTGAGCGTGTTGAACAGGAAGTGCGGGTTCAGCTGATAACGCAGCATCGCCAGTTGCGCGCTCGTCGCCTGCGCTTCGAGCCGTTCGAGCCGGTCGGCCTGCTCTTCCAGCTGGAGAAAATAGTTGATCGCGTAATACAGCCCCGTCCACGCGCCCAGCAGCGGCAGCTCGACCGACAGGTAGAGGAAGAAGAGCTGCGTCAGCGTCGTCTCGCGGTCGGAATAATACAGCCCGGCGACCCATGCCTCGATCAGCACCTGCATGCTGACTGCCGCTGCCAGCGCAAGCGCGGTGAAGCCCCACGTCACCAGCGGCGGGCGCCCGATCAGATTGCGGTAGACGACCGACAGCAACAGGCTGAGCGAGAAGCTCATCACCGTGGCGATCAGCACCAGCATCAGGAAGCCCAGGCCCTGCCCGTTGGCGAGGCCCTGCACACTGCGCAGCACCATCGCGCCGCCCCAGCCTGCAAATTGCAGGTTCCAGAAGGCGCGATTCTTGTTCGCGAAGAAGGGCGCGGGGCGGGAGGGCAGCACGGCCATCATCCGCGTGCTTTAGCGCAAGGCGGCACAATCTCACAAACTTTTGCGCACAACGCGGCCATCGGTTAGTTTCCTGCGCCAAGGAGAGAGAGATGCAACCTGCCGATACGCTTCACTCGGTCGCCGAGCGCGCCAAATTCCGCGAGATGAAGGAAGGGACGGCCGAGGATTGGGCGATCATCGGCAGCGAATACCGCGCTTTCGCCAAGGGGCTGCCCGACAGGGTGCTCGACCACCTCAAGCTGCTCGACGGCGATTTCGGCGGTTTCCCGGTTTGTCGGCTGGAACATTCGCTGCAAACCGCGACCCGTGCGCATCGCGACGGGCGTGACGAACGCTATGTGGTAATGGCGCTGCTCCACGATATCGGCGACACGCTGGGCAGTTATAATCACCCCGAAGTCGCTGCCGCGATCATCAAGCCGTTCGTAAGCGAGGAAGTGCACTGGATCTGCCAGAACCACGGCGCCTTCCAGGGATATTACTACTTCCACTTCCTCGGCATGGACAAGGACGCGCGCGAGGCGTTCCGCGATCATCCGCATTACGAAGCGTGCAAGCATTTCTGCGAGACGTACGATCAGGCGGCGTTCGATCCCGACTACGACAGCGAACCGCTGGAGTTTTTCGAGCCGATGGTCCGGCGGGTGATGGCGAGGCCGCTCGCCTCGCCCTATGCCAAGGCGCTCGACGAAGACGCTGCCTAGTCGGCAGGCAACGCGGTCCGCCGGAAATGCCGCGACCAGTCGACGGTGCCGTCCGCTGCGCGACTGGCCACGATCGGCGCAAATTCCGCTTCGATGAATTCGGCGCGCTCGTCCCATCCATCGTGGCTACGGTCGCGGAAGATCCAGCCGCCATGGCGCGGGCCCCAGCGGTGCATGAACCGGCTCGCCGCAGCCGGGTCGAACCCGGCATTGACGAGCAGCCAGGGCATCAGGCGGTCGGCCTCACGCTCGGTCAGGCGCACGCTCGCCCGCTTGCGCCCGCCATTGGCCTCGTGCCAGGCGCGGTGCTTGAGCACGTTGTGCGCCAGCTCGTGCGCGAGCACCGCGGCGAGCAGCGGGTCGGGATAATCGACGCCCGCGAAATCGGGGCCGATCACGATGCGGTGCCCGTCCGCGACCGCGCGATCTCCCTCGCCGATCTCGAACCGGCTGGCGCAGGCGGGCACGCCTTCGATGGTGAGCGTGACGGGCGCGCCCGAGCGCATGAGGGTGACGGGCAGCGTGCCCGTGGTGGCCAGCAGACGCTCGGCCTCGGCGCGGATCGTTTCGATCCGCTCCCACGGTTTGGCGCCATTGGCGGGAATATCGGCGAATACCATCTCGCCGATCGCGACCACGGTATCGTCAACCCTCAGGCCTGCGCGCTGCGCCGGGCCGCCTGCCACCAGCGCCTGCACGCCGATATCGCCGGTCAGCCCCAGCATTGTGCGCAGCGTCGCCCCGCTGCCATAGGTTGCCATGTCGTGCAGCAGCAGGCCGGCGGAATAGGTCCGATCCTCGCAGAAGCGCGCATTCCCGGTCACCAGGCGATAGCCCAGCGTCAACACGCGCGCATCCTTGGCGCGCAGTTCGACCACTTCTGTCGGCAAGGGCGAGCGCGATGCAGCCATAGGGGGGAGGGCTTGACCGGTTTGGGCCCGGGCATCGCCCGTTCCGGCGACCAGCATTGGTACGGTGAGGGCCAGGGCGGACAGCGCCGCCGCCACGCTCCGGCGGGTCACGACGGCTCCGCTGCGTCCGCAATCGCCTTCGCCAGCGCGTCGGTGCCCTGCGCACCGTTGAGGATGCGGTTCCCGGTGATCCAGGCGGGGGTGCCGGTGAAGCCCAGCTCTTCCGCCAGCAAGGAATTGCGCATCAGTTCCATCGTCACATCCTGCGAGGCGGCGTCTTCGCGCGCGCGATCCATGTCGAGTCCGGCGGCTTGCCCGGCGCGCGCAATCGCTGCCTCGTCCGCGACTTCCGCTTCGAACAGTGCGCGGTGGAAGGCGGCATACTTGCCCTGCTTCGCAGCGGCGAGCGCCATGCGAGCCGAAACATCGCTGCCTTCGAAGATCGGCCATTCCTTGATCACGACGCGCAGTTCGGGGTCGCTTGCGACCAATTCGTCGACATGCGCCTGGCTCATCCGGCAATAGCCGCAATTATAGTCGGAAAATTCGTACAGAGTGCGGCTGCCCTCGGGGTTGCCGAGAACGGCGCCGGGGAAGGGCTCGCGCCATTCGTCGCCCGCTGCCGCCAGCCGCGCCTGCGCATCGCGCGCCTGCAGTTCCTGCGCCATGTGCTGGAGCATTTCGGGATTTTCGAGCAGGAAAGCCTCAGTCTGCCGGTCGGCCCAGCGGCTCCCGATACCGGTCGCGGTAAACAGGCCGGCACCCACCAGCCCGCCCAGCAGGGCGAGCGCGAACACGGCGAGCCCGCGCAGGATATTCTCCCTCATCACGGCGGCTCCCTCAGCTGCGATCGCGCGCGTCTTCGAGCGCGGCCTGCGCCTGCATCCGCACATCCTGCGCGCGCAACCAGTCGGCAGAGCCTTCGGGCAGCGCGGCCTCGGCACGCTGGGCGCTGCGCAGCGCCTCGATATAATTGTGGGTCATCACCTGCTGTTCGGCACTGGCGAGATGGGCCCGCGGCATGTCGCCGCGCGCGGCATAGACCACGCCCAGCTGATACCATGCGAAGGGATTGAGCCGGTCCTTGGCGACCGCGGCGCGCAGCACCTGTTCCGCCTCTTCGTGGTGCGATGGGTCTTCGGTCGCGATCAGCGCATGACCCAGCATGGAGGCGATCAGCGGCTGTGCTCCGGTCAGTTCGGTCGCCCTGCGCAGTGGCACGATCGCCTCGGCCGGCCGGCCCGATTCGAGCAGCACCTGGCCGCGCAGTTCGAGGAAATAGGGGTTGGTATCATCGGTCGCGATGAGGGCGTCGGCCTCGCTCAGCGCGGCGTCGATCCGGGCATCCTTGTGATAGGCGTAGGCGCGTGCGTAGCGTGCCGGCACGGTGGTGTCGGTCACCGGATACGCCCGCAAGGTCTGGGTCGGCTCGGCCAGATAGCCGAAAAGCTTGGCCTTTACCCGCTGGAAGCGAGCCTCGAGCTCGGGATCGGAGGGCGTATTCCACGCAGGGTCCACTTCGTAGACTTCGCGCAGGCGTGCGATGCGATCGCCCGAGAGCGGGTGGGTCCGGTTGAAGGCGGCCTCGTCGCTCTGGCTGCGGTTGTAACGATATTCCTGGTTGAGAAGCGTTCCGAAGAACTCGAGCGAGCCCTTGCCCGAAATGCCGGCGTCGGAGAGGTATTGCGCCCCCGCTGCATCGGCGGCAGATTCCTGCACCCGGCTGAACGCCAGATATTTGCCCATCGCCGCGCGCTGCCCGGCCATCATCACGCCCATTGCCGCATCGCCGCCGCCCGCCACCGCCGCCGCCACGCCGAGCAGCAGCGACAGGATCGAAATGGTCTGTGCGGTGCGCATGCCTTCGCTTCCGCTGATCACGTGACCGCCAGTGATGTGGCCCAGTTCGTGCGCGATCACGCCCTGAACCTCGTTCGCGCTGCCCGCTGCGTTGATGAGTCCGGAATGGATGTAGACCACCTGCCCGCCCGCGACGAAGGCGTTGATCGAGGGGTCGTTGACGAGAACGACATCGACATTGCCGGGGCGCAGACCCGCCGCCTCGACCAGCGGTGCGGCCATGTCCTGCAACAGGGCTTCGGTTTCGGCATCGCGCAGGACGCCCTGCGCCATGGCGGGCTGTGCCACCAGCGAAACCGCGAGCAGGCACGCAAGAAACTGCGCGGAAAGTCGGGCCAGGGATGTGTTGAGTGTCGCCATTAGGGCTGCACGCTAGCCTCCGGTGGGCTGAATGTCTCCTGAAGCTTGCGCGGCTGCACCCTCGTCCGCCGCCTCGCGGGTCTCGTCGCGCAGCGCCCGTGCTTCGCGCGCGCGCCGCTCTGCGCGGACCCGTTCGCGGGCGGCCTCGTGCACCCGTTCCTGCAGAAACTCGATCACCGCGTCCTTCACCCGCGTGTCGCCGTAGCGATCATTGCCGAAGGGCTGGGCGAGCGTCATCAGGATGCCGTTATGGCCCATGTCGTTGAAGACTGCATGGCGCGCTCGCGCGCCCTTGGCAGCCAGCGCGTCATACAGGGCCTTGGAATTCTCGCGATCCACCGTTTCGTCCTGGAAGCCCGTGGCGAGCAGCATCGGCGGCGCGTTCCTGCGGGCGAAGCGGACCGGCTGGGTCGCGGCGAGCGAACGCGCCTCGCCGAACGCGTCTTCCTCGTTGTCATTGTCCAGCGGCAGGAAATCGTAGGGACCTGCCAGTCCGATGACCCCGTCGATCGTGTCGTCGGGCAGGCCCAGCCGCCGGGTCCAGCGCCGGTCGAGCCCCAGCATCACCGCATTATAGGCGCCTGCCGAGTGTCCCATCAGATAGATGCGATCCGGATCGCCGCCATATTTGCGGATATTCTCGCTCGTCCATTTGAGCGCCGCCGCGCCGTCGGCCAGCATCGCGGGATACTTGCCTTCGGGCACCAGACGATAGCCCGCATTGACCACCACGAAGCCCTTGGGCGCGAAGTTGCGGCCGATGAAGCCATATTGCGACGGGTCGCCACTATCCCATCCGCCGCCGTGGAAGAACATCAGCACCGGCAGCAACCCGTCCTCGGGCGCATCCTCGCTGCGATAGATATAGAGCTTGCGGTCCTCGTGATTGCCGTAAGCGAGCGGTCCGCGCTCTTCCACCGGAGCGTTGAAGGTGAAGGCGAGGTCGGCCTTGTCGAGCAGACTGTGGCGCAGATCCGGCCAGATCCAGTGATACAGGTTGTAGGCGAGGATCGTCAGCGCGAGCACGAAGATCATCTGAAACAGGCAGCAGCCGCCCGGTTCCTTAGGCTTCTTCTCCAGTTCTCGGACCCACCGTTTCCACGATGCGCGATGTTTCCCCATGCGGTGCAACCCCTGCGGTTCTCAGGAAATCTCGGCCGACCGCATAGCTGTTTCCCAGCCACAGGGGCACCCCAAAGCTCTCGATGACCCGTTTCGCGTCAAGTTCGATATCGGACAGCGTCTTCTCGGTCGTGCGGATGAACACCGCCGCGATCCGGTCCGGCTCGCGCGCGACCGCTTCGGCAAACGCGGGCAGGTCGCCCTGCGTATCGTCGCCGATCAAGGCGAAGCGCAGGTCCGGGAAATGGTCGAGGATCGCGGAAATAGAGCGATGCTTGTGCTCGCCGTGGCTGCTCTTGCCGATGGTTGCCCGGTTGAACCCCCAGTTGCGCAGGAACAGCGCGCCCAGCGGCAACTGGCGCGATTGCTGGAATGCGACGAGGTAGGAAAACAGGTTCCACGGCGAGGAGGAGATATAGAAGAACGGGCGGTGGGTGGCGCGGATGTAGCTGCCGGTAGGCTGCGAATCGCTGGGCACGGCCAGCCCGCCGCCGATCGCGCCGTAGAACACGTCTGCCCCTTCGACGAGGATCCGATCCTGCGGCATCTGCGCGAAGATCCGCTTCCAGTTGCGCACGACATTGTGCCAGCCGCCGGTAATCCCGGTCTCGATGATCGTGTCGTCGATATCCGAAATGACGCCGATCGACGCATCGGCGCCGGGGACAAGAACATTGCCGACAACCGATTCGCGCTTTTCGCCGACATTCCAGCCAAGCCGGACGACCTCCCACGCGGTCTGCGCGGGATAGGGCCAGTCTCCCTCGAGCGGAATCTCGAAGCGGAAATAGCCCTCGTCGTCGGACACGGTTTCGTGATCGAAGTTCTCTCCGTCCGCCCGGGTGAGGCACAAGGTGACAGTTACCTCGGGCACATGGCTGGCGAAGAACTGCGACATCATCACGCGAAATGTGCGCCAGCGCCCGTGCTGGTCGAATTCTGGCGGACGCGAACGCTGGGTCCGCCCGGTCAGGACCAGTCGGTCGCGGCTGCGGTAGCCAAAATAGGGTTGTACCCGGACAGGGCGACGCCTGAAAATGCCCATCCGTGGCGGGCTAGCGTGCGAACGGGCTCGCGTGAACCCCCGCCTCGCGCGATTCGGGGGAAGACCGGTTAGCCGACCAGTCGCTTTGCCGCTTTGGCGAGCAACCGGTCATCGTCCGCGATCTCGCCGAGAAAGGCGATCTCGCCCGATTCGGTCCGCCGGATGACGCAGAGCGAGAACGGTGCCCCCTCGGCCGGGATATCCTCGAGAGCGCGCGTTTCGAGCCGGTCGAGCCTGGCGTGAACGCGCGACTGAGCTGCTGTCTGCGCGGCAGCTTCGGGCTCGTTCGCGTGGCGGAAAGCCCGCTCACGCGCGACCAGCGCCTTGATCCCGCCTGCGGTCGCTTCGATATGCTCCGCCAGCGCTCCGCCGGCGACCCCCTCGCGCTGCGCAAGCGCCAGAACCGCAGCATATTCGGCGATGCGCGTCTTGTCGTAGTCCGCTCCGAAAACGAGCTTCACGACCGGCGTCATCGGCGCGCGCGGTTGAACCGCGATGGCGTTTTCGTCGAGGAGGTCCTGAAAAGCGTCGGGCTCGCTTAGCGCGGCGAGGCTGACGTCGTAGGCGCGGCCGACCGCACGATAGAGCGCGGCGCGGCTGCGCGATTCGGCGTCATGCGCGGCCTCGGCCAGCGCGCGCGCCTCCGCGAGGCAGGCGTGCAGGCCGCTCGCGCTGGTCTGCGGCGCGTCGTGATCGGGTTCGGGTGTGCGAAGACCTGCCAAAGGATCGAACACGCCGACAAAGGCTTCGTCATCCGTACCGTCGGCTGCGAAGCCGACTTCGGCTTCGCCCGGCATATCGGATTCCTCGACAGCCAGATGCGCATCGAGCCGGGCAAAGGTCGGGGCGGGCAGAGACCGGCTCTCGTCGCCCGTTTCTTCTGCATCCGCATCGGCGCCCGGTCCGTCGGCCCAGCGGGTGATCGAAGGTGTAATCAAGACCCGCTCCGCCTTGGTCGGCAGCGAACCGTCGTCGTCCTTCTCCGGCTTGCCTTCGAGCGCCTGGTCGATCTCGAGCAGCAACTCGTCCGTGGTCAGCTGGTCGGCCACTTCCTTCCAGTTGATGACCCCGTAGATGAAGTCGATCGTCTCGTCGTCGGTCGAGAAGGGCAGCAGGATGCCGCGATAGAGAATCGTCAGCCCGGCCTCGTTGATGAATTCCGCCTCGAACCCGATCGGGGCCTCGTTGGCGAGGATCTGCATGTAGTGATCGGTGATTCGGCTCAGCAATGATCGGCTGGGCACATCGTCGAGCGTCTGGATCGGCCCGTCATGGCCGCATTCCCCGGCCAGGCGGTCCCCCAGAAAGACGATCGCCGGATTCTCCACGCCGCCCGTGAAATCGAGCAACACGCTGTTTTCGGCGAATTCGGGCAGGCTGTCGGGCTCGATATCCTCGACGCTGGGGAAGGTCCGCTCTCCCAGCAGTCCGGCCCAGTAATTATAGGCGCGCACCTGCATGCGCCGCTCGTCCTGACCCACAGGGCCAGGCGGAGCGTCGTCGACGGAATAATCGCTGTCTTCGTCGCCATGATCCCACGAAGCATCGTCCTCCGCGTCGCCGGAATAGCCGAATTTACCGCGCAAGCTGTCCATCACGTCACAAAACCCTTCGATATCTAAGGGCTGTTTTGACGGTCCATGGTAAATATAGGGTTAGTGCGGGGCGCGCTGGTGAAGCACTTTTCGCCGCCCCCTTCAGCGCCCGATATAGCGCATCCGGATCGTGTGGTAGACGGGCGTACCTTCGGCCACCTTGAACGCGGCGGACGAAAAGCGCGGCGGGCCGAAGCTGGCCTTGGCATCGCGCGAGAAGCCGAAGCCTTCCTTGGGCAGGAACAGTACCGTGTCTGCCTTTCCGTTGCCGTTCTCATCATGCAGCAGCGAGATCGCATATTCGCCCGGAGGCACATCGTTGAAGACGATCGTGACCCGCGAATTGGCACGCACCACCTGCCGCTTCGCCAGCCGGTCGTCCCCGCAATCGGGAAAGTCGCTTTCGCTCGCGGTGAGGCAGGCGAGCACCGTGCCCTTGGCAGACCGCAGATCGACCACCGTGACCACGACATCCTGTTTGGCTGCCTGTTTGACTGGCACGGTGTTGCCGAGCGCCAGCAGTGCGGCACCAGAGATGGCCAGCCTGGCGGCTAGCGCGGGAAGCTTTCCGATAATCCTCGGTCGGTTCTGCATAAGCGATCCCAAAACCTGAAATAGAGCCCGTAATTGCACTTGTAGCGTTCGTGATGGAGCTGATGATGGCTCGCGGTGATAATCCAGCCCCCGATCGGCGAACGGACCAGCCAGCGCGGGAACATCTCCCACCCCATGTGATTGGTGACCCCCATCACCGTCATCACGGCCAGAACGGTCCCCAGCATAGCGACATGGATCGGCACGAGGAAGACGAGAACGGGCACAACCACCGCACCGGAGAGTGCTTCTATCGGATGAAAGCTCATCGCGGCCCATGCGGTGGGCGGGCGACTGGCGTGGTGGACGGCGTGCGCGATGCGGAACGCGTGCGGCTGATGCATCCAGCGATGCGTCCAGTAGAACCACGTATCGTGCGCGAAGAGATAGATCAGCACCGACAGCGGCAGATACCACAGCGGGTAGGCATTCCAGTCGGTGTAGATCCGCGTCCAGCCGAACCTGTCCCACCCGAAGCCGACGATCCCCGCGGGCACGCCGTAGATCGCCGCCGAGACGAGCGACCAGCCGATCTCCCGCCGGATCTGCGGGCGCAGGCCAGCGTGATAGCCGGGCCGCACGCGCGCGGTGATCGCGGCGAAGGCGCCGCTCACCGCGAGGTAGCGCAGCGCCACGATGGCAACCATCGCGAGCGTGGAGAGAATGATGGCGAGCAGCATCGACATGGCAGGGCCCCTATGCCGCAGCCGCGAAGCCGAGGCGAGCCTTCTCTTGCCCGAACCGGGCTTTCTGTTGCCTTACCAGCGGCTCAAAATCGCTCGCAGCGGTCCTAGCGTTCGCCACCGAAAGGCGCGCAATCGGGATCGCAGGCGACGGTCGCGCGGCGCATGGCCGTGCGGGCAAGCCGCTCTATTTCCACCTTGCGGCGTGCCGGGGCGAGCGCGGTGCGCGCCGCCGGGCGCAGGATCTCGGCATCGTAACCATCGGCGACGATCAGGCCGCAGCGCTCGGGCAGAAAGCCCTCCCCATCGAGGATCGTGCGATCGAGATGCGCGCCGATGCCCCAGTAGAACTTGTCGCAATGGTCGAGATAGTCGGTCCATTTCGAATCGCCGGTCAGGTCGCTGCGCGAAACCTTGATCTCGACGATCACGACATGGCCCTTCGCATCGACCCCCATCAGGTCCGCCCGGCGGCCGCCGCGCAGCGGCATCTCGGTCACGCACCAGATATCGTTGCGCGCGAACAGCCGCATGATCCCGCGCGCGGCCTGCGAGGCATCGCAAAGCCGGTCTACCGGAGGGGTCGTATTATCGAGCAGAAAGGAAGCGTTGGCCATGCCATGTTAGGAACAGAATGGCAACATTCTGTCAAGCATGGGGCCGTTCAACAACCCAGGGCACTCGCCGCTTCGGCCAGGACTTCCGCCCGTCCGCGCTCGTATTCGGACCACAGCCGGGTCGCTGCGGGATGGGTGTCCGTTGCTGTGCCCTGCACGGCCAGCAGCGCATCGAGCCCCGCGCGCATCGTTGCGACCAGATCGCTCAGCGCCGAAGATGTCGCATCCAACCGGTCCGGATGCGAACGGGCGAGCAGCCCGATTCGGGCGGTGCTGTAAGGATCGTCGACCGGAGTGGGCCGCCCGGCGAGCATGGCGACAACTCGCGCCGCATCCTCGACCGCGCCCCACTGTTCGATCAGCGTGGCTTGCGCGTCGAGCGTCGGCGCCGTCCCGGTGCGTGTGTCGGCGCGCAGGGAAAAATCGCTTTGGGGGGCAAGATCGCTCATCACCCGCCAAGGCTAGTCAGGCAGGTCTTGCCAATGTCCTAACAGGCAGCGGTGCGCGAGGCGGATTTTCCCATGGCGCGGTCCGTTTCGCTTTGCTAAGCGCGCTCCTCGCGGTTCGCGCGATGCACCCGTAGCTCAGCTGGATAGAGCGCTGCCCTCCGAAGGCAGAGGTCACAGGTTCGAATCCTGTCGGGTGCGCCAGCTTTTCCGCAATTTTTGCCCCATCGACCGATTTTACTCTCCGGTGTGTTTCCGGTGAAATGGGTAGAATATTCGCGGATTGTCGCGTCGCCTATGTAGCGCGCGCCGAACTCTGGGCACATCTGTCCGCTCTCGTCCCCAATCATGAACGATCCCAAGATGTCCGCTATGCGCCCCAATCTCCGTCACTAGCCCGATCATCTGCGGCTCCCGAAAACGGCCATGGCCGCTAGGCTCCGGCGAGGTCCGCTTTTGGGGCTGTTCAGGCAGCGTCTGAATTTCGGAAATTGGGTGGTTACCAGACTCTGGCCGGTGAATTTAGCCACCAAACTCAATATGCATTGACGTGTCCCCCTGATTTTCCTCCAAGTTGAATGGTCATCCGAACTGAGATGCAAATCGAGAGTAGTTGGTTGGCGAGAAAAGCTATGCGCCTAGCTCTCGAAGCTGCGACTCAATCTTAGAGCGGTGGCCTTCACCAGCCTCATTTAGGTGATTACGCAAGTCAGCTTTGAGGTTTTCAGCAAGCTCCTCCCCACGCTTCTTTGCGCTCTTTGAGATGACGACAAGGGCGACGCTACCTACCGACATCGCAAGCAGCCACATAGTCCATGTGCCGACCGACTCTTGGGCTTCTGTTGAATAACGTAACACCGCCTCCGACGTCTGGCTCATCTTATAAAACAATAATAACCAGCCAAAAGCTGTAATTAAACACGCAATAATTACAAATCTCTTTAATTTTTTATGACGTGCTATTACATCTTTCCACTTATGGAATTTGATTTCGTCAGAAGCCGTATAAGGCAAATCAGGGCCTCCTCAATGCAAAGGGATAGTTTTAAAATAACGACCTTTTTTGAGTGTGGCCTAGCACCACGCTAGAAAAAGCGTCCCCTGGAGAGCCAGTGGGGGCAGCTACTCGCACCTGATGTCAATCTGCAGGTCGTCGCTTAAGGTGCCAGCATTTGCTTTTTTGATATCTTTTGAGTCCACACGAAAAGTCTCGGAATGAATGTCTACGCCTTCGCCATCGACAACGGCAAGCGTAACCAGCTTTGGCTCATCAGACGTATTACGAATTGTCACGTCAGTGTTGCCGAACCTTGCTACCTGAGTATCCATTTCTATGCCGGAGCAGCCTCCCCCCATGGCGCCGCCGCAGCTCGAGAGTAGCGTCATGGCGACCACCAGCCCGCCTGTTCGACCGAATTTCCTCACGTAGAATCTCCCGTTACCTACTGAAAAGTAAGTTAAAATAGCATTACAATGCTCAGCTTTAAGCACTAGGCAAAAGGCTATGCCAGCCCTTGCTATTGGTCAAGCTTGTCAATGCTTTCGGCATTCTCGCTGCCGGGCCCGAGCGTCAGATGGATTACGGCGTCCATCCAGCAGCCGCGTGAATTACGTCAGGTGATTGTCGAGGAATATAGCGCTAACACTGGTGCGGAGCTAATTAGCTGATCGCAACGCTCGCCTACAATCTCTTGCTGCTCGAAGTGATTCACGATCCACGCTATCGGTCATCGGGTTGCGTGCCGAAGGACGGCTTTAGCAGTGCGAACGCCCAACTCCGGACGGGCCGCTCACGGCCCAGTTTCTGCCGGTGCGGAGGCGATACTACGGCACCTTGTGCTACGAAATCTAACGCCGCCGATATGGCTCGCAAGCGATCCCGTCGCCATCGCCATCCATCTGTGGCCGATAGCCAGGCTGTCCACGGTAGAGTGGCGCAGCTCCTGCAGCCCGGGCCGCTGCGCAGTTGCGATAATAAATTTGGTCGAAGGCTCGCGGCGCCTCGGCAACGGCTTCGGGCTGCTCAGCACGAGCTCGCTGCGCGAATTGTTCCGGCCGCGCCGCGCGGAAATTCTCCGGTAATTCGAATGTAGAACCCCAGACACCTGTCTGACGTGCCTTTGCGTCGGCTTCCGCGGGGCCATAGGCGCTACTGAATTGCGGCAGCGAGATAGCCATGCCTGTCGATGCCATGGTTTCGGCAAGGTCGACCCGGCCGGATCTGCAAATTGCGATTATGCGGCGATAGCTGTCGCGCTCCACCTGCTCGCATGCAATTTGTTTGCCTCTGGTCAGACTTTCCAAAAGCGCTGTAGCGTCCTTTCCGCACTCCCAAATCTCATCGCCACGAATGCAGGTCTGATCCGCCTCCGGGGCATCGATTCCGAAAAGCCTGAACCTCTCGCCCGTCATGACCAGCGTGTCGCCATCGATGACATCGACAGGACCCGTATACGTCTGTGCAGCCACAGCCGCGGGCGATAGAATAATGGCGAGGTAAACCGTCCAGCGCATGCCGATCAGAGTATGAGCGAAGGTGCTAACAACCGGTGAGTAGCGATCGCCTGGATGCCAGCGTAGCAATCGCGCAGCTGGCCACTGGCTGTCCGTCAGATCCTGCCCACAAATCCGAAATGTTCGCGCTCCTGTCGCCCCGCGCTTTGGCCAAGGCAACTCTGAACCGCACTCGTGGTCCTGGCACCTTAGATAACTTTATTATCAGGGTCGCACAGTCGGCTATCAGCCCATCAGGGGTTATTCTGGAGACCGAGCCCTGGTCCCAAGCGCGCGTTTTTCGCACAACACCTTGAGCACCGCAGCTTGCCTTCCACATCCTGCACTTGCCGCGACCAGCCCTTGCGCTGGCACAGAAGCGATAGTTCAAGGGGATCGATGATAGTGACCCGCTTGCAGGAGCGGCAATCTATCCGAACTTTGTAGCCATGCCGCGAAAAGTCCGAGAGGGAGTTGAGCCTGATCGAGCTCACGGCTTACGCCTGATCGACCAGACTAGCGCCGAGCTTGCGGTGATGACCGCAGCGATCGCGGTGATGGTCAGGGGGTCAAGAACGATCATAGGTGCCTCCGATTCGAGACAGCCCATGTTCCACATTTGTTCAACGTAGGAAAATGGTAATCGCGGCCACGTAGGCAAAGGCGATGCTCTTGCTCGCCGCTGCCCTCGCCGTTTGCGATCCTGGACCGCGGACCCATTGTGTCCATGATGGTGACACTGTCTGGATCGAGGGCGAGAAAATCAGGCTGCAGGATATCGATGCGCCCGAGCTCAATGGTGCCTGCGAATACGAAACGCGCCTTGCGCTGCAGGCCCGCGACCGGCTTATCGTCCTTTTGAACTCCCGCAGCTTCGAGATCGCAAGGAGCGGTAAAGACCGCTATGGTCGCACCCTCGCCATCATTCACTGGGGAGGACGATCGGTTGGCGATGAGCTTGTTGCGGAAGGTCTTGCGCGGACATGGACTGGCAGACGAGAGCCGTGGTGCTGACGTGACTATGTCGCGCTTTGGGCGGCTTATCCTGATCACCGAAGCGGTCGTGCTCGGCGCAATCCAATGCGCTGCCATTATCGGTCTTGTCTGGTTCGTGCTGCCGTGAGCCCCACCCGCGAGCAGGAGCTGTGGGCCTTGATCCTCTGGGTGGAAAAGCATCACGGGGAAGATGGCACCGCGTATATCACCGAGAGGATTGGGCACTTCACCGCTACAGACGAGAGCGGCGGGGTAGAATTATGGGAAGGCGTCGAGCAGCGGTTTGCCAGGCTTACCGTAGCGACGGAAGATCAACCGCACTGAGCCTGCGCGTGATTCAACCTCACGCTGCCTGCCTGCTCGAGGTCGGCGTTTTTTCCGCTTTCGATGGTCGCCCTCAGGCTCCTATGCCCGGCCAACGACGTCAAAGGATCGTCGATCCGGCACAAAGCTAGGTGCGTCCTTTCTGGATGTTTTTACCCAGCAAGCAGACGGGCCTCTACCAGCCCATATGCCGCCGTCTGTAAAGCAATTTTAACCGACAGCTGCCCGACCCCAAATCGGCCATTCGCCTTAGTTTCTCACGGCGACGAATGCCAACGGAGCCAGTGCGATGATTTCGTCTATGATCTCTTCGGTAACCTTCAGTGCCAGGGGGAAATCGCCTGGCGTATCGATGCCGTAGAGGTCAGATGGGTCCGGACGATGATGACCGAGCATATACTTGCCCTCGATCCAGGCAGTGCGGCCGAGGCGATCGCGGCCCAGCTGAGCCATGGACCGGCGAATGAGTTTCAACCCAGCCTCGCGATCGTCCGGAAGCCCAAGCGCGTCCTGCATCGCCTCGAACGCCTTCCGAACCGACGCGACGGTCACGAAGAAACCTTGTGTATCGTCCAGGAGCGGTGCCACCTGACGGGCAATCGGAACCGTCGGACGATACTTGCGAGTCTGAGCGCGCCCCCTGGGATTGAGGTTGAGCAACCGGCGTTTCGACTGCCACTGGGCGCGCTTTCTGTCGGTCGAAACATCATGCGCTGCATCCGGGCGTGCCCAAGTCGCAACGCTGATCTGCAGAAAGCGCAAAAGGTTGTGACGGTCCGCGACGCGTTTCCCATAGGCTTTGTCGCTCTCTCCATCCTTTCTGGGCGGCTCAGTGCAATAGCGGAACATATCAGCGAGCTCCGATACCGACGCACGGTAGGTCGGAGTGTGGCTTACCTCGGTATGCTTCTTCGGTTTAAACTGGGCGCCCTTTCGAATGTGCTCCTTCTTCTTAGCGTAGTTGATGGTAGCCGCTAGCTGCCTAACGCTTGCTTCGACAGTCCCGGGAGCACGTTCCCGTGTCGAACCATTGCCGTCTTCTACGGGGATCAAGATATTCCATTCTCGGAATTCTTCGATCCAATCTTCGTCTACCTCGTTACAAAGCGTTGCTAGTGCATCGTTTTGCGTAAGGTAATCAAGCACATGAGCGAGCCGTGGCCGGATGGAGCTGATGCTTGATTTACTCTGTCTGGCGGCTACGTATGCTTCGATCGCTTCGGTAAGCAGATAGCTGTCGTCCGTGGTGATCGGTTGGCCGCAAGCGTAACATACGGCCCGTCCTTTTTCGTTTGCGAGGTAGAGCGCGTCGAGCTGCAGTTCAGCTACTTCAGCATCCGCCGTGCCCGTCGACTTGCTTCGTTGGCGTCCTGCAGCTGCGTCATACCAGACAATCTGGAGATAGGGGGATCGGAGGGTGCCATCACGCTTCCGATCGTAGACGAGCTTGTATTCTCCCCGTTCGTAGAGGGGCTTCTCCGTTTTGCGCATTCTAACCTCTGTTCTTTTGCGGCCTCGGCCAAAATGAGCTCGCCGACGCCAATCTCGTTGAGCCGGTCGAGAGCGCAGGGATCGAGCCGAAGCCCTTTTCCCTTCTCGCTGCTCTTCGACCACTTCCGGGCGATCTCACCCAAAGACTGCTCCACGGTTCGCTCCTGCAAATTCACTCGCCAACTCAGCTGATTGGACTTGTAGGATCGGCTGGAATGTGATTGTGCAAACTCGACCCATGCCTGTTCAAGGACCACCTCGATTTTCGCGGAGCGACCTCGATGTTGGGGTTGCGAATCGTTTGAAGAAAATCCGCGAATCGAAGCGGATGTCTCGGAAGGACCTAGCGGTAGCGGCAAGGATTTCAGCCAAGACGCTGGCAAGGCATGAGCAGGGAAGGCAACGCCCCAGCGAACCCGCACTTCGTCGATTGGCGACGGCGCTAGGCGTTCAGATCTACGATCTGGCTCCAAGCTGGAAGGACGACGACCTGAACAGGATTACGACTGGCGTTGCGCATCCTGGGATCGGATTGAGATTGCTCAGGAAAGAATTGGGCGTATCTTTGGAAAGTGCTGCGCGGGCGGCTGGAGTGGATGTAAGCACCTTATCCAGATTTGAGCGGGGTAGGCACGCATCTCATAAGCTTGCTAAAAAAGTTGAGGGCCGAATAGATTATCGACTGGTATTAAAGTCAGACGCGCTTGCTGAGCTTCTTAGGTTCGGCGATGCTGAATCATTGACTTACGCGTGCGAGGAAATGGAAATCCAGTGTCCATGACCAACCAGTTAGCTCAGTAAGACGCCTCTCTCAGAGATCTTGGTGAGCAGGGAGCGTGTCTGCCACACGAACAATCCGAACCGAGCAGTATATTGTGAGGTCAGCTTATGAGCCGGACCCTTATCTTTTGACAGGAACGTTCGTTGTGCGCCGGGCCGACGATGTCCGAAATTCGCCAGCACGGCGCATAGAGGTGTTATGGTCAGGCCGCGAGATCGAATCCGTCGGCGATCTCTTGCTGGAGCCTGTCGGTATATGCCCTTAGTTCACAGGCCAGCGCATGATCTGGCCGCTTCCGCAGGAAGCCATCGACTAACGCGATGATCGCTGGCTCGAGCCGGAGTCCGTTTGTGCCTTGGACAACAAGCCATCCCAGCTTCGCGATCGAGAGCAGCAAACAATCCAGCTCGACATGATCGCTCAAGGACTGCCAGGCGCCACCGCTTACCGGGCGTCTGACCCCAGATTTGGCCGCGACCAGCGAGAAAGGCACGCCCATACGCAGCAATACCTGGCTGAGGTGGCTCCAGGTTCGCCCGCCGCCCTTGATTTGCAAGCCGAGGTCGAGGTGCGGCCGCGGCCCCTTGCGGCCGGGCCGATCGATCAGTTGCGGAGGCAATCGCAGGCCATGCGTCATGCCCGCCAAGAGCAAGACCGGGACATCCGTGGCGAGGCCGCCATAGGTGACGATCGGCTTGTCCTCGTGCGCGCGCAGGTAATCGAATAGCTGGCTAACGACGCCTTCCTCGTCCCCCCAGTCGAACTCCGACCAACTACGGACCTCACCGGTAGACACCCTGCCTTCGTCGTCGAGGCTGAACGGGAAGACGCCAGCGGCCATTACCCGCTTGACCGCGACGGCCCGGTGATCCGATTTCGAATCCATGGCCTTGTGTGCTTTGTGCAGTTCCTCATCCCAGTGAAACTCTGCGTCGAGCGCGATGTAGTTTTTTGCCATGTGCATTTTCCTTTCCATAGCTGTTGGCATCATCACGCTTCGTCAGAAGGGGAGTGGGCGCGCCTGATCGATTGCGCGCCAGGCCTGAAAAGCTGAGCCCAGTGAGGTCCGGTCGTTGTCGCGACAGCAGGTCGTCAGGAAGGTCAGCCAGAGCACCTGCGTCTCATCGGCGGCACGCCGCGCCTGCGCGAGGGGCGACGAAGCGGGATCTGCGCGCTCGATAGCGTAGGTTGTCGCAGTCTCGTCGAGGATCGCCTCGCGGAAGGTAACCGGCACCACATCGAGATCGACGCGCTGCCGCTCGATGAGCTGCAGGTCCGAGGGAGAGAATGGCATCGCTACTGACACCTCCCGCGGCATATGGAATGACCCAGGGAGAGCCTTGCAGATCAAGGTGGCATCGGCCGGGATGCTCTTGGCGATGCCTTCGATGATATCGGAACGGCTCGTCTCGCGCTTGAACGCGTAGTGCTCGCTGACGAAGCGGACACCCCATTCTGGGCATTTGATGATGGTGAAGATCGCGATGCTGCGTATGGGGGAACGATAACGGGGCTCGGCTCGATCGCGCACGATCTCCAGAGTGGCGAGCACGCCCGGATGGCGGATGGGTGAGAGGTTCATGATGGTGGCTTCCTGTCGGTAAAGACGACACGGGCGGCGCCTCCCGTAGGAGACGCCGCCCGTGCGCGGTTGGTAGGGATGGATTGGATCAGGCTGCGGCTGCGGCGGTCACGTTGCCGCGGCTGTCGAGAAAGACGTCGCCGCAACGTGCCCCGGCGGGGCCGACGAGCGGCCCGAGGGCTTCTGCGGTCGCCGCGATACGCTCGGCAGCGCGACGGTGATTGCGGGGTCTCTTCGTTGGGGCTTCGATGGGAAGCTCGGCGAGGATCCCGCGCCGGTCGATTGCAAATTGCCGCTCGCGGTCTTCGGCCATCAGAACGATAGGCTCATCATAGCCGATGGACGATGGCACGACCTTGCTCGCCAGCACTTGGTGATGATGCCGCAAAAGCAGGAGATAGGACTCCGGGGTAACCGCTTCTTCGTCCGCGTAGACTGCGATCACGCAGTCCTGTCGCTGCTCCGCGACCCTCTCCGCTGCGACACGAAGAATCAGTTCATCGAGGCCGGTGACGGACGCGAAGCAGACAGACGAGGCAACCTTGCCACCAAGGGCAAGGCCGAGTTCGAGCTGCAGCGCGCTAGCGTTGGCCCGACGGACATCGTGTCCGCCGGTTTGGAGGGTATTCATACGTATTTCCTTGTGTTCGAGAGACGGCCTTTCAGGCCGGAGCTTTTTCCATTCTCAGGAGTCAGCTCACTCTCACCGCAGAAAATCAGGCACGGTAACCTTAGGAACCGTGGGCACCCACGTCCCGCTCGCACGGTATCGTTCGCCCGCAGGTAGCGGGACCACGACGGGCCGTTTACCGATGGTCTGCCGATACCAGCGATACTCCGAACGGAAGTCTGCTGGCCGGACATGCTTGTGCCAAAGCTTGTGCGCGCGTTCTGGCGCCCAGCGATAGCGGCGTTCCTTGAGCTCGTCCTTGAACGGGTATGGAGCGCCGCATGCCTCAAACCGCCAGGCTGGTGCTTCCAAGGCAGAGAGGACCTTTGCCATGACCGACTTGCCATCGTTACAGACGTGATCGAGCAGCTCGATGAGCGCGAGCACATCGTCCTTCGCACGATGGGCGCAGGGCATATAGTAGCCCGCCTGTGCGAGCAGATAACCTTGCTGTCCCGGCTCGAACCCGAGCTGCCGCCACCGCACATCGGTCATGGCGCATCCCCACGGCACTGGGACGTGGCTGCCTATAAGTTTCTCGACGAACACGCGATCAAACTGCGCGTTAAATGCGACCACCCCATCACAATACTCGAGGAGCGCGATCAGCTGCTTGGAAGAGATAGAATGACCCGAAAGGTCGGAATCGGTGAGACCGGTCAGCTCGATGATCTCTGACGACAACGGATGCCCGGGGTCCACCATCCCTGTCATCACGGTCTCGATCCCGACGATCCGTCCTTCCTTGTTGACCAGCACGATGGCAGTGCACAGCTCGATAATCTGATGCTTCGCTGCATTGAGGCCGGTCGTCTCGCAATCCAACACGCAGACGCGCCGGACTATTTCGCCGTCCGGTGCCGTGCGGGGCCAGGCATCCCGAGGGCGCACTGGGTAGATGATGCGACGCTCGTCTTTGTGTGCGTCATTGCTGCCAGATGCCTCCGGCAAATGCTGTAATCGGTTCATGGAATTTCCTCGCGTAGCGAGGCCAGCCGAAGGGCTTTTCCCCTCTACCACCAGCCTCGGACAGCGACGCTGGCCAGCGGAATTTTCCTAATGCGGATCCATGAAACGGTGCCGGATAATCATCGGACGAGCCCGGCCTGCATAGCAGCGGTCGCTTGTATGCGGTCGGTGTGTCTCTGTGCTTGCGCTGCAAGACGTGCCCTGTCTCCGCTCGACAAATCTATTTCGGCAGTCCCGACCTCGGCGACCTGACGCTCCAGCGTCCATGCGCAGCGGTCAAGCTCGCGTCCTAAGGCCGCCAATGTGGAACCTTGTTCGGATTGCCGGCGGGCAGCGTCATGTGCCGCTTCAGCGTGCTGCCATGCCAAAAATTCCGCAGCCAAAGGCTTTATCGGCTGAGCTCTCTGCGTCAGTATGGGAGTCGATCCCTTGGCATCAATCCTGTCACCTCCTGTTCCCGTCTCCGGCACTGATCGCGCTGCATGTTGGGTGTGATCGTCGCTCGACGTAGTAGTGCGGTCCTGACTATTCGGTTGGTGCTGGGCACCATCCGACGTCTTCCCAGCCATTCGTCCAACGCCAAACCGATCTCGGTTGGCGGCGATCAGAGTTATCCCATACGAGGCAGCGACACGGGTCGCCACCTTCCATTCGCTCTTATTTAGCCCAGTGGCGCTGACCACCATGGTCTCGCGCGCTGCGAAGAGAGCCATCGTTTTACTCAATTCGCTAGCGCTTGCTCGTCCAATCAGAACTATCCGATTGCCGAAATCGACAATGCGGCTTGGCCCCATCAACGATCCTCGCCGTTGATAGATGATCCGGCGTTTGCTCGGCGCAGCTATATAAACGTCGTCAGGCTGTGCCCTGATCTGATTGTGAACCGTTGAAACGGGCGCCTCGAAGATTCGCGCACCGACATGAGCGAACATTACTTCACCCGGATCGGGCGGCAACTCGCCTTGCCGCCAGGCCTCCAATGACGGGAAGATACACGCGCTCCGCCCAGATGCGATTGCTCCGTTCAGCTGCGGGGTTCGTAGCAGAGCCATTCGAACACTGCGCGTTATCCCATTCAAGCGCTCAATATATTCTGCCCTCATGGCTGCATAGTGGGGACGATCTGGGCTCCCATCGACCGCTCTCGAATACCGTGGTGAAGCGTCCGTGCCAAACTCGTCCGGCAGTTCCCCGTATTTCGCCCGAAGCATGCCGTAGCTCCACCGACGTATGACCGAACACCGCACGAATTCATCTCGCGCCTCCCCGGTTTCGCCTTTTGTCGTCACACGATACACCGCACCTGATCCCTTCTTGCTTAGCGAGATCCCCTCGTGCTGAAGGGCCTTCAGAAGGTCTGTCAGATTGTCATGGCTCTCGATGAGCCCCGGAACTACGCGTCGAACGATACGCTCGGCGGACTCGATTCCCGTTTTGGTCTCTTTGTTCCGCGCTGCAGATGAGAGCTTGTTGGTCGGGAAATAGCGATCAGGCCAAGAGGATGGATCGTCGGCAGGACCAATGTCGGTTTGCTCGTCCAGAACCAAGCGCCCCTTCTGCACCTGCCAGCGTGCATTCACTTCGCGCGACCATCCGGTTTCCGCTTCGAGAACGGCCAGCATCTGGTGAGCCCGAATGATATCGTATTTCAGTGGATCGACAATCTCGCCCGTATCCTTGTCAATGCGGAGCACGACGAGATGAATATGTTCGTTGTCAGTGTCCCGATGGAGCGCCGCCACCGCTGGACAATTTTGAAGCCCAAGCCCTCTCAGAAGCGTATCGACCGTCGCGTCGAGGTGCTCGCCAAAGCTTTCTTCTTCGCGAAGACTCACAATGTAATGTTCGACGACATCGATGGTCGGATCAGCGTCCTCGATCAATGCGCCCATCTCGGCAGCAATGAGCGTCGCATCGTCCGACCGCAGATTGCGCTTGCACGTTGCTGCAACCTCTTCCTTGTGAGCGTTACGCCACGCATAACGCAGAAGATCGGCATGGTAAGCATCAACGGCAGTTTCCATGACGGCTGAAGCAAGGTCGCGGAGGTCTGCCCGCCAGGCATAATGGATGAGACCGGTCGCTTTGCTCCGGAGGCTTTGCACCATCGCGCTATTCGGACCTCGGCGATGAACCTTGTAAACAGTAGTCACGACCCGTCCTCGCCGACTTTATCCTGATGCCTCGTTTCGAGGAGGCTCAGGGCATCTTTGAGGAGCGTATCAACGGCTTCGATCTCTGTGGCGGGAAGACCGCGCGCTACAGCGAGGTGAATGGCACGAACGGTTTTGGCGATCGCTCTTCTTTCGTTTATCCGGCTCCAGCTTTGATCTTCGAGGACCATCCTTGCGGCATATTTGCCGATCGAGAGTTGGCCAGCGCGCTTCTGAACCGCTGCGACCTGATGATCGTTCAAGCGAAAATGAAATACGTTGCTGGCCATTTCACTTCCCTCCCGATGCGAGAAGGCAAAGCCGCCGAGCAGCACAAGGTGTATACACCTTGCATCCTGCGTAAATATAAGGGCTATTCGGGGGCCTAACGGGCCACGAGATCGCATACTTAGGCTGAGCGAAGGTTCTTCCAGGCGATCGACCGGCGACAGCGAAGGCAGTCGCCAGGGTGTTCGCGCGGGGACCAATAGGCGATCCACAGGGGCTTGCGAGGCTTTCCGCCGGGGAGCGATGGCATCCCCGGCGAGTACAAGCTCCACTATTGAGATCGCTTTCGAGAGCAGCGGTCATTCGGGTCATTTGAATCCCTCCATCGCGCGCTGAAAGGCTCGTGCTGCGGCGAGGGTTTCGATGTCCGAGCCCGCGCTGAGCAATTGATGGAAGGCTTCATACTTTCCGTAATTTCGGATCAACGCTTGGTCGGTGACATCCGACAGTTTCTGAAGGGTTGTCATGGTTCGACGGGGGCGCCGGTCCTCAGGAATAGATAACCCCGATACTTTCCCATCGAAAACACTCTGCATCACGGCCTGCTGCGAAGCATCCAAGAGCCATTGCCCGATATGCCCCCCTGCGAGCCGATAATCCGGCTCGGGGCTCAGGTAGAGATCCGCGATTGAGCCAGAGTGCTCACGCACCAGAGCCATAATGCCCGAGGGTAGGTGGTCGAGTTCCGAGACTTGAACTCCTATGGGAACATCAAGGTCGTCGAACCTACCGGACTGATTCTGATGGTTCTTCACGACGTGAACCTCGAACCCTTCGTTCAGCAGATTACGCGCAGTTCTCGCCGCAGTCTTATTGCCGTGAATTTTGAGCGGTGTGGTCGGAACGACGACAACCATGTTTCCGCCGCGCGCTGTAATTTCAGCGTTGAGCGCTGCTCCGAATGGTAGCGGATCATATTCTTCGCTGCTGGGATTTGCCCCTACATCGATCAGGAACAATTCCCGGTTCTCTACACGCGAGATGATCCTCACGGCATCTTGTGGAAGGGAATTGGCAGCGATGATATTGGCATCGCTAAGCGCATGTTTGATCGCTTGGTTGCCACGATCTTGGCTGGCAAGCACAACGTCCGTGCCGTTGATCTGAGCCAATCCCTCGATCACTTGCGTGACAAGGGTTTTGCCCACTCCTCCGGCAGGGTTGATGATCCATACGACTTTTTTGAGAATGGGAGAGCTGTTCACAGCATTTCCTCCCCGCTGAAGGTGTCGTCCGTAAGCGACCGGGCCTTGTTAGCTGCTTCGTGCGGCGATGGAGCGGGAGTGTTAGTTGTGGAGCTCTGCGGTGAACTGTGGCCACCGGACTCGCGCACCTCACCGTGCCTCCTGGCACGCTCAAGGTCGCGCCAATTTCCGAAGACGCGGTTCATCGCTCGCTCTATTGCAGACGGCTGCGCGCTGTTAAGCGGATGTTGCGCGATAATTGCAGCTGTTGTGGACTTGTCGAATCCTTTCTCCAAGCATTCAAAGAAACGTTTCTCGCTGAGTTTAAGCACTTCTTCGCAGGTTAGGGCGAGGGGCTCCGTTTCCTCATGCCCGGCGAGTTTCGCCAAATCAGCGAGTGGGAGGTTATCGAACTGGTGTTGTGTGAGAGCTAATTGATTGCCTCTTGCAGCATCGTCATTTCTGTCTTTCACAGATCATTCCTCTGGTTTGTGTTTGGAAAAGCCCAAACTTACCAGGTTATAGGTAGATTGATCGAAAAGGAGAAACGCGCAGGAAAAATTTTTTCTGACGCATACCTTGTGAGGTCTTCTTTGACAGAGATCAGATTAATTTTTTTGGTTTGCGCGCGCCGCGAAACTAGAGCAGATCATCGAGGAATTCGCTGCCCGGAGTGATGCCACTTACGAGCAGTTGATCACGTGCACGTGTGCACGCGACGTAGAGCAAGTGTCGCTCCGTCTCGTATACGCTTTCCATCTCGGCAACATCGCCAATTGAGGCCAAACGATGTGGATCAGGGATCACGTCTTCATCACATGCCATCACAGCTACGGCCCGAAATTCGAGCCCTTTCGCGTCGTGCATGACACCGACGATCGGTGACTCGGAAGCCTTCAATGCCGCGGCGGCATTTTCGGACACTTGGCGAGCTCGAGGAACCTGGTCTGGGCCGCGCACCAGCACGGCTATTTCCCGGGGCGCTATCCCAGATGAAATACACTTTTGAAGCCAACCGCTGACGACATCCGCCTCGGTGTCGCTATCATCCAGCAGCCGAACTTCCGGAACCGGGCCATCAAAGATTGACACCGTGCCACGCCGACCCTCCTCCACGCCATCCAAGTCCGTAATCGCGGGTGGGAGAAGGCGGTCTGCCATCGCCCTGATCTGGTGTGACGTGCGGTAATTCACTTTCAGCGAATGGCTTCGACCGCGGATGTCGAGGCCCAGCTTCGACCAGCTAAAGGGAAGCCGGAATATGCGCTGCCCGATATCGCCGGCGAGAAAGAGGGCATCGTCTCGCCCATTGCCTACTGCGGCGAGGAAGCGGACCTGTGCGACGGTGAGATCCTGCGCTTCGTCGACGACGACATGTTCGAAGGGGATTGTGCCGCCGTCCTGAAGCCACCCCGTCAAGCGGTCATAAATCATAGCGCGGGTTACCAAGCCACGCTCGGCCATCCGGTTTCGGATGTGGTCGAATACGGCCCACGCTGCCTCCCGCTGCTTCGGACCCAATCGAGTGCGTCGACCTATCCGGGGAAGTGTGGCGTAGCTCTCCGGGTCGGTTACGCCCCAAGCATCTACCAGCTCCTGCCATTCTTCCAGCAGAAATAGCGTTGAAAGTTCGCCGCCGAGGCCTGCCGATATGGCTTCCTCAATCAGCGCCCGTATCTGGCCATGGTCGACAAGATCTGGCTCGCCGAACTGCTGGCAATACAGCTCCACCGCTGCTTCATCGAGCGGCCGGACCGTAATGCGCTCACGCAACTCGGGGACAGCCTGCGTCTGGATTTCGAGCTTTGCGGACAGGGCTCGCGCAAGCTCTTGGGAGAAGGTGGTAAGGAGAACGCGCGCGGTCTCGCTCTGCTCTGCGAGATGCACAGCGCGATGCAGTGCCACGATGGTCTTACCTGTTCCCGCTGATCCGGTAATGCGCGTCGGGCCAGTCACTTTCCGCCGCACCAACTCCCGCTGCGCCGGGTGCAGGAAGACTGCCCATTTTTCGAAGGGAGCATCAAGCGCCGCGGTGAGTTCGTCGACGTTGTCGAATACACGGAAGCGACGCAGTGCGTCGGGATGGGCGTAGGGATCGGCACCCGGTTCGGCCGGGGTGACAATATGATCCTCAAGTTTCCCGCCCGTCGCGAAATCATAGAGGGCCTCGGCAGCCTCCGCCGGAAGTCGGTCGAATAGACTATCGATTTCGGACTCTGGCATCTCCTGCACATGGCTCAGCCATTCTCGCGGCACGCCGACATCGAGGAGCTGGTCGTCCGTCAACGACCAAAAGGGCTGGACCACTTCTCCAGCAGTTTCCGTCGCGCTGGAATGGTCACCGTATTCAGGCTCGGCCTTCTCTTGACCCTCAATCACTTCCACGATCTGCATAGCGCCGGATCGTTCGTGGGGAATGAACTTACGTCGCTCCGCCCATCGGTAGGCGTCATTGTGGTGGCCGACATACGCCAGCAGGTTGTCGTCGCCGTCACGCCGCAGGATGATACGCAAGTCCCGCGATACCCGCGCCGACCAGACCTTGTCGTCCCCTGCTCTGGTAAGGCGTTCTAGGCTAAGCCCCGTGCCCTTCGGGTCCATCATGAGATCTACGGTCGTGATCTTCACCTGCTTCTGCTCTTGGTGGGTGAGCTTGGCGAGCGCATCAGCGAAGGTGGAGGCGTAAAGGAGCGTCATCTGCGGCCTTTTAAGCCTTCGACTGCCTGGTGGCAGAGTCGTTGGATTTGTAAGCTGCCTGTCGGGCCTGTTCGGCCAGGCGGAGTTCGTCCTCAAGGCGTTTCAAGTCCTTGCGCGCTTTCATCAACTCCGTCTCCACCCGCTTTACAATCTTGTCTGATTGCAAACGCCACTGCTTGATCGAGAGGCCTGCTTGGCGGGCTTCTTGAAGTGTCAGATGGCCGGCAAATTCAGGGTGCTTCCGCTTTATCTTCCGCTTTCCCGCCTTCGTTCTGGCGCCAACTTTCTTGCCAATGCCAACAAACGAACCGTGGACACCAGCCCATCCTGACCCACCAACCCGCCGTCGACCGGCCATCCCTTAAACCTCCAGCACCTTCATCACCTCGTCGCCGAGGTGGTTAACCACCTTCACTGCCACACGGCCATCCTGCGGCTTCGCAAATGGCCGTGAACGCACGCGGTTGAGGCTGTCCCAAGCGTCTTGGTTCACCTCGACCCTCAGCGTCGTCTTCAGCGCCTTGTAGGGGTCGTTGGCGCCGGGGAAGTAGGCATGGCGGACAAAGAAGCTTTCGTAGTTGTAGTCGGTATCGATGAACCACACGGCGATATCGTCGGCGTCGCCGCTTTCGATCTGGCCGCCCTTATACATATCGACGCCCATTACCTCGATGCTGACCATGCCATCGCCCTCATCATGAAGCACAATGTCAGGCTCGCCGAATACGGTGAAGAGGTTGCCTGCGCCGGTATTGGCCAGGTCGGGCATGTGCAGATCGGGATTGATACGCGCCTGAAGGACGGTAAGCGGCCCCATCTTCGTGACTTCGCCTGCATGGGCATCGAAGTTGAAGGCCGCTGCGATCAGCAGGTCGAAGCCATTGTCCTGTGCCTCGCGGGCTGCGGCCACAACCTGTGGTCGCGTGATCGTGCCATATTCGGGTCCGATAAAGACTGCTGCACGGCGGGTAGGGCCGGCTTCGGTTTCTTCCTCGTCCTCGGCTTCTGTCAGCGATTTCTGGCGAACAATGCCTTCGGCGACGATCCACTCACCTGGCCACAGCTTCATGCTTTCGAAGACGAGCTTGTCGTCCCTTGCGCGCTGCTGGACGCCTGAGCGCTTGAGGTTTTCCAGCACCATCTCGGCGAAGTCAGCGCGCTCGCCGCTCTCGCCTTTCTTGGCCCTGCCCTCCGCTGCCTCGATCTCGTCGAACAGGCTGTCGTCCACGTCCACGGCGGGGACGCGGTGGGGGCTGAGGCTCTCCACCGTGAATGGGCCGGCCACTCGGACGCGGCTCTTATCCTCGTAGGGCTGGTCGTAGAGATATTCGGTGTCAGCCTTGGCAGCGATGCTGGCATCGATTTCCTGCTGGCGTTCGATGCGCAGCTTCCACCATTCGGCGTGCAGCTTCTCGCATTCCGGGTCGTTCCAGGGATCGACCGGATGTTCGGGCAGCGTGTCGAGCGTGTAGTCGCGTTCCAGCTCCTCGTTGACGGCATTGAGCCACCTGGTGCGAGTCGCCGCGCTGGCGCTTTCGCTGCGCGCCTTTTCCAGCGCCTTGGCTGCGGCCTCGGGCCACGGCGAGCCGGGTTCGCGCGGCATGGTCCATTCCTCGAACGGCGGGAGGTCGGGGTCGGAGCCGTCGCGACCGCGCATAGCGTTGATCTCGGCGCGCAAGGGTTCGAGCTTTTCCTGATACTCCTCCCAGATCGTGTCGATCTCGGCATTGTTGGCGATGCTTTTGAGCGTGATGTGCGGCACGCGCTTGTAGACGAAGCCCTGGCGGATGCGGCCCTGCGTCGGCGTGTCGCGCGGCGCTTGCCGAGTGATCTCGCCTTCCTTCACCTGCCCCTCGCGGCTGTCGGCGAGCAGATACCAGGGATAGCGTGCGCCCATGATCCGCGCCCGGGCGAGCGCGAGCGCGACACGGCTCGTGTCGATCGTGATCCACCGCCGCCCCCACTGCTCGGCGACATAGGCGGTAGTGCCCGAACCGCAGGTGGGATCGAGCACCAGATCGCCGGGATCGGAGCTCATCAGGATGCAGCGTTGGATAACTTTCGCATTAGTTTGAACGATGAAAATCTTATCGGACGCAAAACCCGCTATACCAGTATCCGGCCAAACGGCAGAGATTGGGCTGACCGCGAAATCATTGATATCTCTGACGTAATAGACGCCAGTGGTTGCTTCGATACGTCCCGCCTTCGAAAGGCGATCAAGACCAGATAGAGTCGCTTTCCAATGACGATCTTTTCCTGAATGAAATGATCGCCCTTCGAAATTGAAATTGCCAGTCGTATCCTTCCTAACACCTTGGCTTACTAGATTATCCAGACGATACTGCCGAGCCCCGTCTGGTAAGGATGATGGTAAAGCTTTCTCGTCCGGCGTCATTCCTCGCTTCTGTCCATCGGCAAGCCACACCTTTGAGTATGGCCCACTGGCCTGCTCTTCTGGATTTTTAAACTGCCAAGGATCGCGGTATTTGGTGACGGATCGATTTCGCCCATACCAGAGGATATAATCGTAAGGGTTTGAGAGCAGTTCGGTCGCTGTGCCGCCCGAGGTGGCGTAAGCGATCTGGCTACAGAAGTTCTCGTCCCCGAACACCTCGTCCATCAGCGCCCGCACGCGGTGGACATTCTCATCACCGATCTGGACGAAGACGCTCCCGCTCTCGGTCAGCAGGTCGCGCGCCACGGTCAGGCGGTCGCGCAGATAGGTGAGGTAGGAGTGGATGCCGTCCGCCCAGGTGTCGCGGAAGGCCTTCACCTGCTCGGGCTCGCGCGTCAGGTGGTCGGCCTTGCCGTCCTTCACGTCGCGACTGGTTGTGGACCACTGGAAGTTGGAGTTGAACTTGATGCCATAGGGCGGGTCGATATAGATGCACTGCACCTGGCCCTTCAGCCCCTCGCGCTCGGCCAGCGATGCCATCACCTTCAGCCCGTCGCCCAGGATCATGCGGTTCGACCAGTGCTGGTCGTGCGCATAGAACTCGGTCCGCGCTTCGGGCTCGACGCCGTTGAAATCGGCGAAGAGATCGGGTGCGTCATCGGGTTCGTCGCGCTGGCTGGCGCGCTTCAGATCCTCGATCAGCGCCTTGGGATGGATCTTCTCCTGGATATAGAGCGGCGGCGCCTCGACGATCAGGTCCGACCAGTCCTCCACGTCCTTCCCCCGCCACACCAGCTGCGGATCGAGATCACGATTGCGCCGCTCGTAAGCGACCTCGATTGGCCGCTTCGTCTCGGCATCGACGAAGGTTTCAAGCTCCGCCGTGGGCGCGTTCTTGCGGGTCGCCTCGTCGTGCGTAAGCGTTTCGACGCGGAGGGGTTTCTTGGGTGAGCGGGCCATTATTTCTTCCTTTGGAAATGCCAGCACACAACTTGGCGTTCAAACTGTTGGCGCGCTTCTGAGTAGCTCATCAATTCCACTTTGGGTTTGCCTAGCGCATCAGTCACCAGAGCCAGCTCCCAGAGATCATCCGCGCGACCATGGTCATCTTCGTTTCGTGAGAGGAAGAAGTGGCCGACGAGGTTTTGCGTGCCCTTCACCTCTACGTGCCTTTCCTTCCGTGACTTCTTGTGGACGAAGAGAAGATCGAAGCCGCAATTATCCTTCTGGCGATCAACGCATTCATACTTGCTGCCCAAATGGTTGATTACGGCCTTCACGGCAGCATCCTCCACCTCCTTTCGGCGTTCGAAATCCGCACAGATGCCACCCTTGCTCTCTTTAGAAGCATTGCGCAGTGCGCCTTCCTTGATCCAGACATCACGGACCTGCAGCAAGTCCTTCGCAAGCTCTTCGCGCCACTCGCCTTCCTCACCATTGCCACGGAGATAAAAGACAGGCGCGCGCTTGGTTCGCACGCCTTTGAAGCTGAAGGTCCGTTGGCTTGCGGGGATCATTTGCGCCTCTGGCGCACGCAAAGTGTAAGAGTATTGGCCACCTTGGACGTCCAGCTCTAGCGTAGGTGGCGTTTCCTCATATTCTGGACGCGGAATGTATTCGCCCATGAACTCTGCGTTCTCATACCAACCAACAAGATAAATCCCGCTGGCGTTCGGCTTTTTGGCCACCGCAAACACCAACCACCCATCGCGATCCTTTGGCGAAGGGGCTGCCCAATGTTCGCCTATGGGCGGGGTGTATCCATAGAAATATGCATCAGGCCCAGGCTTAAAATTGTAGCTCTCGTGGCTCTCTTCGTTTTCCTCGATGTTGGCGTGGTCACCCTGCGCCAGCTCACCCTGATATTCGTCGCACCAAGCAGTTTTGATAATTGCGATCTTGTTGAATGTGGCCATTGCCTAAGCTTTTCCCCACGCCATCGATCCATTCGGTAATGACGCCCTCGAACTCGGTCTGGATCGTCCACTTGTCAGTGAACTCGGCAAAGGCCCAGCGCCCCATTGTCCCGAGATTGTTCACCCCGGGCACCCAGTAGGTCGCCATCGTGTCAGCTTTGTCCTTGGCGTCTTCATTGCGGAACCCTTTGATCTCGACGACGAGGTTGAGCGGGTCGCCCGCTTCGCTCCCATCATCGATTTGCAGGATGAAGTCCGGCCGATATCGGCGGCCTTCGCCGCCAGCGCGATAGGGCACCTCGAAGCCGAGGTTGTGATTCTTGACCCACGCCAGCACGCGTGGATGTGCGTCGGCGACGCGGCAGAATTCGAGCTCCCAATCGCTGTCCGCGATCGCGTAGTTGATGTGGCATTTCGGGCCCGTCTCGTATCGGTCCTGGCTCGTATTGAAGCCGACATGCCGGGTCGAACCTTCCCGGTTGTAGGGATCGAGCATGGCAATCACGCGGTTGCCACCTTCGGCCCCACGCGTAATCGCCGCCATGATCCGATCGGCCACCCGGTCCGCGATGTCGTAGTAAAGCAGCTGCGCTTGCTGCGTATTGCCCTTGCAGACGAGATGATCGCTCATCCAGCGACGCACGATCTTGCGCATTTCCATGATGAGGGCCGGGTTCGGAACCTCGCCATCCTCGGTGAGGCGACGCCGGACGATGCGATCCGCGAGTCGAAGCTGGATAGTTGCCGGGCGAGTATCCGCGAGATGATCGAGGTTCATCTCGGCCTCTTCGCCCACGATTCCCGAATTCACCGTTTGGGCTGCTCCGACAAGATCAGGCGTCAGCTCCAGCGTGGAGTCAGCGGTGAACTCGGCCCTGAGAGTATCGCGCGGAAGTTCGGTCCGATATCCTTCGACCCGCGGGAAGCGGATTTCGACGTTGTCGCGCTCCGGGCTGATCGCCTCGACACGCACCATGGGCGGCGGGGGCTTGATCGTGGCAGTCTGGGGCTGCGCCGTGAAATCGAAGGGTATGCCGAATATGTCGGCGTATTCGACGTCGAAGCGATCCTCGTCGTTCAATCGGTAGGAAACACGCCGCAATGCGCGGCCGATGACCTGCTCGCAAAGAAGCTGCGTGCCGAACGCGCGGACGCCAAGAACGTGAGTGACCGTATTCGCATCCCAACCCTCGGTCAGCATCGATACCGACACAACGCATCGTATGGCCTCGCCCAGCTGGCCGGGACGACCGACGGTGTTCATGACCTCGCGCAGGATAGCGGTGTCGTCGATCTTCTCAGCCGCAGCCCGATCGCCGGTGCGCTGGACCAGTTCGTCCTTGAAACGGGCGATCTCGGGCTCTGCTGCGGCTTTGAACTCGGCGCTGATAGCCTCGCCGCTCTCGATCTGTTGGCTATCTATCAGCAGTGTCCGCATCTTCGGCAGCGCAACACCATCCGGGTCGAAATTGCGGAACAGCTTGCAGGCACCAGCCATGAGGCGCTTGTTGCCGTCCTTGTCCTCGATCTCGTAGCCGGCGATGTAATCGTGAACCAGCTTGCTGGTGGCCGTGTTGTTACAGACGACGATGAAGACCGGCTCGACGCCGAGGCCGTGTTCCTTCCAGGTCTCGAACGTCTTCTCATAGTGCCCGTAAAGTGCGTCTATCGCGGAGAGAAGTTCGTTGGGAAGCTTCTGCGGATCATCGAAGCCCGATTTGGCGCGCCCCTTTTTGGGAAGCTTCGTCCCGACATGCTCCCACAGGTTACGGAACATGGGTGTATCGCCGCCTTCGACGTTGTCCATGATGGGCACGCGCGGCAATTTGACGATTCCGCACTCGATGGCGTCCATCAGCGAGAAATCGCTCATCACCCAGCCGAAGAGCGAACCTTCCCTGTATCCTGATCCCCGCAGAAAGAAGGGCGTCGCCGACAGGTCGTAGACCATGTTGAGTCCGAGTGTCCGTTTGACCGCTTCGAGCCCGCTGATCCAGAGGCGCGCCGCTTCATTGGCTTCCTTGGCCTCCGCCTTTTCGTCGCCTTTCAGCGCCTTTTCCTCTTCCGGCGACAGCGGGCGTTCGCGATAGCAGTGATGCGCTTCGTCGTTGAGGACGACGATGTTCTTCATGCCCATTAAGGGGCCGGCCACCCGCCGGAGCATGGAGCCGTCGCTCTCCTGCTTGGGCTCGGTGGCCAAGGCTGCCTGCTGGACCTTGTTGAGGCTCACCTCGTCCTTCTTCTTGAAAGCGTGGTAGTTGGTAATGACGATTTTCGCCTGGCCGAGATCGCGGAGCATATCCTCCGGCACGATGTGCCGTGTGCTGTAATAGCTCTCGGGATCGTTCGGTTGCAGCACGCGCAGGCGGTCCTTGATGGTGATGCCGGGGGCGACGATCAGGAAACCCCTGGAGAAGCGCTTGGCGTTGGGATGTCGAACGGCGTTGAGCGTGTGCCATGCGATGAGCATCGCCATGACCGTAGTCTTGCCAGCGCCCGTCGCCAGCTTCAGCGCCATTCGGACCAGATCCGGATTCGACGCCTCGTTGGCCGCAAACAGGTGCTCCCAGTAGCGCTGCGCGGTAGCGAGCTTCGCTTTCCGCCCCTTATGCTCAGGCTTACCCGCCACTTCGGTCAGCCAAATCACCGTCTCGACTGCCTCGATCTGGCAAAAGAACGGCGGGAGCGGCATTTCGCCAGAGCGCCAGTGCCGTAGGAGACGCGCGGTAGTCGGCGTTACCTGCCACTGGCTTTCAGGAAGATCGCGCCAAGTATCGACGGCCTGCCTTATGCCGTTGATGATTTCCGTGGGATCATAGATGTCGCCCTGCGAGTCCGCGAAAATGTCCGCCTGTGCGGAGCTCTTTCCGCGGGTCGCTCTCGGCTTGGGTATCGGTGTGGTAAGATCGCTACGACGCCTTCCGCTTTCCACCACGCCGGTGGGTTGTCCCGCGTCCCCTAGTTGCCAGTGGCGGTCTGGCCGCCGGTAAGGTGAGTTGAGGATAGGGGAATCGAAAAATGCCTCGGTGCTCACCTTGCCCCCACCCATATCTCAAGACGTCGCGCTACAGTCGCGCGCGCAATTTCAAGCGATTATCTGAGACCGATAACTGCCTTCATCCGCCAACAAAATCGACCCCTGATTCTTCTATTTCCATGGAGGCAATGCGGTCCTGATCGAAAAACCATCAATCGGGAATGGCAGTCGCGAGAGCAGCGCGGGGATTTGGCGCCTTGCTCCGAAGCGGCAGCATCTGGCCCAAGGCGACTCCGACCGGGATATGAATAAAGACTGCCACACAAACCTGTCCGAGGCGGGAGTCACGCACACCCGCTCAGTGGTCGTTGTCTGGCGCATTTCGGCGGTCTTAATGACGCGCTTTTTGGCTGAGGCCACATCGCTTCGGCCGATACATGTGCAGCCACAGCGCTGGCATAATTGAGGGGAGCGCGATTGGGGCCACCGCCGAGCGCGCTCCAGATGGTCTCGATACTCAGCCTTTTAATTCTTTAGCATCGGCGGTGGCCGTAACCGCCCTTGGCTTCCGCTTCCGACGCACCTCAAAGACGGAGAGATCGGTCAACGTGAAACCAGCGCCATCAGTGAGAAAGGCTTCTTTGACTGTATCCTCTGGCCCAAAATGCTCGCGCACAATTGGATGGTCGATCACGTCGTATATTCGCTTCCCGATGCTGGCTACGATTTGAGCCTCAGGGAAGTGCTGATTGACCACAACACCTTTAGGCGGCGGATTTTCAGATCTGATTGATTTGATCTGCTTCTCCGAAAGCCAAACGTTTACGCCGCCGAGCTTGTCAATCTTGGCGTATGCCCGAGCCCATGACAATAGTGACCAGTTACTCATGCAGACCCTCTGAACACTGCAGCGGTTAAAATTGGGTGCAGTGCGTTGAAACGATCTGCCGTGGCGGAGCATCAGACCCGCCACCGCCCACAGGATTGACATCAAGTTCGGTTGGCTGATCTCGTTTTACAATCGACACAAGCGTCCTTTCGCCTGCCATCGACAGTCCGGTGTATCTCCGGTGAAATTTGCCGATATTCACGTTGTATTCCTGTATTGTTCCGCGTATTGAAAAAGCAGAAATCTCAGTTTTCCGACATTTTCGGGATTAGGCGCTGTCCTCCGAAGGCAGAGGCCACAGGTTCGAATCCTGTCGGGTGCGCCAAATTCAAGCCGGCCAGGAAACGTTGGGGACCAGCACACCAGAAATGGGCCGTCAGCCGACCGGCTGCCTTGAAGCACTCCGCTTGGTCATGCTGCCGCCGTTGCTGTCTCGCAACGGGAGCGCGACGGGCTATAGATGAAATCGTATGCTCACGCGGCCTAGGGCCTCGATTTCAGGCCAATGATAGCGAAGTGAGCATTGGAATAGCTGGGTGTCGCGCTCTCGAACTTTGTCACTTCCGTTGAGGGCACGATGAGAAAGGACACGCCTTCGCGACGGGCGAGAGCGACGATCTCCTCGGGTGTGGAGGCGGCTTGCAGCGCCGCCTTGCGCGACGACCAGATTGGTAGAAATGAGGGCCGCCATAGCACGGCTGCGCCCTGAGATTCTTCCCACCACACGGTGCGCCGGGAGAAGAGCGAGAACCCATCCTCTACCCCAATGGGCAGAAACTGGGCGTCTATTGCAGTATGAACGCGTGCCCAGTCTTGCGCCTCCCGGAAGTCACGCTGCTGCTCGGTCGGGTTAGGCGCGAAATCGTGACGCACACCATTGGCGAAGCCCGCCGCGCTCATCAGCGGTACAAGCGCAATCAAGCCGGCCCTGGCGAGCGGCCGCGCGAAGGAGATCGCGCGCATCGCCGGAACCAGCAACACAATTGCACTTCCGCTCATGATCAAAGCGACGCCGACGACGTCGTGCCGGATGGTCCACAGCGCCAATATGGCGCCCGCTGCTGCGACGATCGAACCGACCGCGTGCCATCGCGGCTGAAAGAACAGCAAGAGCGCGCCCGCAGCAACCGCGCACACGCCTGTAACCCCGACCCATGATGACAGGGGGGCAATGGCAACCAATCCCAGGGCGGCCGCCACCAAACGCAGATGGAACGGCGCCCCTTTCGGTCTGAGCAGCGCCACGGCCGCCAGGATTGCGCACATGAGGAAGAAGGCGAGTGCGGCCTTGGCTGTCATCTCCATGGGCGGCGCAGGAAGCAGCACGGCAAGCGTGCAGGCAACCGATAGCGACAGTGCCACACCACGTGTCCGCCGATGGCGTGTCGGGACGGCCAGCGCAAAGCCGAACACGCTCACAACGGGCATTTTCAGGACGAAACCGGCAAGCGCTAGCGCTGCAGCAAAAAGGGCAAGCCCTGAGCGCGCATCATCCTCAACTCGATCGGTCCCCGCTGCGATGAACAACACCCCCGCGCCTACTGCGGCCAATAGGATCGGCACGCTCGTAAAGCGAAGCGGGTGAAGCAGCAGCAGCAGTGGGATTTCGACGATGTAGGGCATGGTTGCCGCCACGCCGAGCACTGCGGTACAGGCCAGCATCACCACCGCCAGCCGCTGCCCAGGGTCGCCGGGGACCGCCGAACGGATCGCGAGCGCCGCACTCAACAAGAGCGCAAAGCACTGCACCAGCGCCTGCGGATAATCGAGGGCATAGATGTGCCCGGCCAGAAATTCGTGAAAAAACGAGACGGGAATGGCGCCGCTGTCTTTGCCAGCCGCCAGTCCCCACACAGTGACGGGCGCGGCGATCAACAGGAAGGCAGCCGAGAATCCGAACTGCTCTCGCGTTGCGATCCGTCGCTGTGTGGCGATCAGGGCCAAACCCGCGGCACACGCGCTCCAGACAGCGATGAACAGGTTGATGTTCGCAGCCACCCCCAGCATTGCGCCCGCCAGATAGGGTCGCCCGGTCATGATCCGGACGAGGCCGAAGAGCGACAGCGCAATCGCGTATTGGGTATGGGTGGCATAAGTGACGAAAATCTCGGAATATCCGAGCGCGGTTGCGCCCCATAGTCCGTAGGCGAAACTCAGGAACCCTGTGACGAATGCGGTAGGCCATACCGGCTGCCCGGCCTTGCGGATGAATGTGAAAATCGCGCTCGCCAGCAGCGCATTGCCGGCAAGTTGAATGGCCACGAAGACCGTTTGAATGTTCCGCTCGTCCGTGAAACTTCGCACGCCGATCCAGAACAGGCTGATGAAGTTTGCAAAGCTCTTCGTATAGGTGTCGTGCGGCCCGTCCGCCGAGCCGGCGAAATCGAGCACCACCGGAATTTGCCAGCGATTGTTCTGTTCGGGGAAGTTGATGCCCGACAGGAAGGTGGCGCACACAGCGGCAACAATGCAGAATAACAAAGGCGCCGTCCAAGACAGCCGCCCGAGAGCTGCCCTGATCTGCCCACCTGGGCCGTTGGTTGCGTCCACAAGCCTCATGCCGGACATTCCGCTTCGCTCCGCATCAGCGCAGGACGAGTGGCTCGGGGAGACCATAAAGCGCAACGACGAAAATGGCTGCCATTGCAAAGGCGACCAGGATGCTGCGCCGGTCTCTGATCGCGAACGCAACGGGATCGCCTTCGACCTCGCCACGCCGCGCCATCATCCAGGTGCGATTCATCCAGTAGATGAGGGGGAGGCAGAGCAGCCAGAGAAGCTCGGGCAAAGCATAGCGTGCGGCTGTTGCGGGGTCATAGGCGAACAGCGCGAGAACCAGGATGGCCACCATTCCGGCAGCGATGCCCGACATCATCACCACATCGGCATCGCTGCCCACGTAACCGCGGCCGCTGAGCAGTCGATCCGGTGTAATCGCATCGCGCATTTCGATGTAGCGCTTGAGATAGGCGAGGCTCAGGAACAGGAATACCGAGAACAGCAGGAGCCAGAAACTCAAGGACACACCGATGGCGACACCGCCAATCCACAGTCGGATCGTGTATAGTGAGGCGAGGACGATCGCATCGCCCACCATCACCGACTTGAGGCGGAAAGAATAGGCGGTCGTAATCGCCATGTAGACGAGCAGCCAGAAGGCTAGCTGCAATCCTCCGAGCAGCCATCCCCCCCCAAGTCCGACGCCAGCCAGGAGGACAGACACACCGAGGGCAGCTGGAATGGAAAGATCTCCGTGCGCGAGCGGTCTCGTCCATTTGGTGCGGTGCGCGCGATCGGAATCGATATCGAGCAGATCGTTCAGAAGATAGATCGACGAGGCTATCACCGACATTAACACCGCGGCGCCCAGGGCCTTCAGGAAAACCGTCGGCTCAGTGAATTCTCCCGATGTGAAGGCTGGCACGAGCACCAGGCCATTCTTGGCCCACTGGTGGGGCCGTGCGGCCTTTGCCAGCGCGCGCATAATGCCAGGCCGGGCTTTCCCGAGACGCTTGACCCGGCCGCTTGCCGGCAAATAACCAACCGACCAGCTCTGCCGCGCCTCACGCCACAGGCACTGATCGGCCTTCGAATCGCCGATATAGTCGAACGGCGCCTCCGGGCCGATCCGTTGCCGGATCGCCGCAAGTTTGACCTCGCTCTTCAGGTTGGTGCGGCCGCGCGAGGCCATGACGGGGCCCGGCAGGCCGAGGTGGCGCGCGATGCGCAGGATATTGCGCCGATGACTTGCGCTCGCGAGAATAACCGGACGGCCATCCTGGCGGGCCTGCTCAATGAGATCCAGCACCTCCTGGCGATAGGGAAGCTGCGCCGGATCCACTGGATCGCGCCTTGCGGCCATCGTCTTTGCGATTGCGCGACCGCTGACCAACCAGCCCAGCAGCGCGATGACTGCGAGGACACCGGATCGCGCGATGCGGACAAAGCTCTCCAGCGAGATGTCGGCGCGGGTCAGAGTGCCGTCGACATCCACAAATAGCGGCACGGCCTCGTCCGCGGCGACGGGCTGTTCATGAAGCATGGCGGCGAGATTTCCGGTCGGCGATCATCGGGCCGCAGTTACGCCGACCGTGCGACGAGCACGCAACCGACGGCGATGAGCAGGGTGCCACCGATACGTCCGGCCGTCATACTCTCGTGGAGAACCAAGATGCCGGCGAGCATCGTCAGTACGAATCCCATACCAACGAACGGATAAGCGAGTGACAGGGGCGCGCGGCCGAGGACGAACAGCCACAGCAGAGCCCCGACGCCATAGAGGGCAAGTCCCACAAAGATCATCGGCGACTGGAGGAAGGCGCCAATTTCGGCGCCGATCCCGCCCGCCCGATCGCCAGCGGTTGCGGTTGTTCCCATCTTGAGCGCGAGTTGCGCCAGTGCCGAAAGGCTCACGCTGGCCAGGATCAAAAGAAACAAGCGAACCGTCATGGAAAAGCTCTCACCCCATCGGAGGATCGCATTAACCGCGCGGCGATTAAGATAGGGTTAGGCCGCGTTAACATTGTCCGGGAGCATATTCCGGCACTCGTGGCGCCGCTCTGGCGCCCGAATCCTTGACGAACCATCGGGCTGTGCCCGCAAATCTCGCGCCTCGTAGGATTGCCGGCTACAATGAGCCCATAGCGGAGCTATTGCCTGCGTTGCACGTAGATCTCCCGCTGATCACGGTGCCCATTACTTTCATGTGGGGAGCACCATTTCCTCGACCGAGCGCTCCCCGCAATACCGGGTATCGTCCCGCCGGCAGGCGCGGCGACGATGAGGCCGCTCACCATCGCCGCGCGATGCCCGCGCGCGGCGAGAGATGCCGGTCAGAGGTAGCGCATGCGCATGACGACGTTTGTCACCCCGTTGCCGACCTTGAAGGTGGCTTTCTTCACATTCGGCTTGCCGAGGTTGAAGATGTTGATCGGCGGATCGTTCGACATCGCGGCGCCGTCGATCGTGATATCGTCCTCGTCGTTGCCGTTCTTGTCATGCCGCGCGCCGAGCGCATATTCGCCGGGCGCATCGACGGGAATGCAGAAGGTCATCGTTCCGGCCTTGGCAGGGATGTCGATCCGCTTGAGCCAGCGGCCCTTCTTCAGCCAGTCGGATTTCTTCGCGTAATAGCTGTGCAGTCGAACATTGCCGGTGCTCGACTTGATATCGGTGATCGTCACGCGGATCGCCGGGCCCTTGCCGGCGCTGCAATTGGACAGGTTGTTGCTGATTCGCTGCTCGTACTGCGCCTGGGTGGCAACCGGGGTTGCCATCATTGCGCCCGCGACGATCCCCATCCCGAGGCGCTTGGCAGTCTTGTTGCTGATCTTCATCATGTATTGCTCATGTTCCTGTTGGCGGGCGATGCTCAAGAGCAATGCTCGGGCGCAACCCTTTTCGAAGCTCGATCATAGGTTCGGTCACTGAATTCTCGCTGAACTCGTGCTAGGCAAGGCAGTCCGCGACGCTTTGACCGCACATTTGCGGCAGGAGTGGGGGAAAACGCGCAATTGCGTGTCTCTTTCCGATTCGCGACCCGCTAAGGAAGCAAGTCCGACCGCCCCGAGCCTTACCCCGAAGTGCATTGCACATGACCATACCGCTCATTGCCCCCTCGATCCTTTCCGCCGATTTCGCCCGGCTGGGCGAAGAGGTGCGCAGCGTCGATGCGGCCGGGGCGGACTGGATTCATATCGATGTGATGGACGGACATTTCGTTCCCAATCTCACCATCGGACCTGCCGTGATCAAGGCGCTGCGCCCGCACAGCGACAAGCCGTTCGACGTGCACCTGATGGTCAGCCCGGTCGATCAGTGGCTGGAAGCCTTTGCCGATGCCGGCGCCGACCACATCACGATTCACCCCGAGGCGGGCCCGCACACACATCGCACGCTCCAGACGATCCGTTCGCTGGGCAAGAAGGCGGGCGTGGTCCTCAATCCCGGCACGCCCGAAAGCGTGCTCGAATATTTGATCGACATGGTCGACCTGGTGCTGGTGATGAGCGTCAATCCCGGTTTCGGCGGGCAGAGCTTCATCGACAGTCAGCTGCGCAAGATCGAAGCGATCCGCGCGATGATCGATGCGACGGGGCGTGACATCTGGCTGGAGGTCGACGGCGGGGTCGACGCGCACACCGCCCCGCGCTGCGTCGCTGCCGGGGCGGATGTGCTGGTGGCGGGCTCGGCCACCTTCAAGGGCGGGCCGGGATGCTACGCCGCAAATATTGCGGGTCTGAAAGGGAAGACGGACTGATGGTCGATCCGATAGGGCATGATCCGGTTCGCGATGTCGCGGACGATTCCGGCGACACGCCCGATCGTGAAGAGCGCGCCGCGCGCCAGTTGATCATGACACTCGCCGACAAGCCCGAGCCAACCGCGCTCTCCGAAAAGGACACTGCCAACGACCTGTCCGTGCCGCTGCCGGGCAAAGATGCCAGGGCGCCCAGGCGCGAGGTCGAAGTGGTTTCGCCTTCGCGTGCGCTGGTGCCGCAGGAAATCGGCGCGCCGCGCGTCGGTCCGGGCGAGCGACTGGTGCGGATGGCCTATGCTGCGGGGATCCGTGGGCGGCTGATCACGTCGCCGCTGTCCACGCCTGCCAAGCGGCGCATGCTCGCCACGGTCACCCCGCCGCTGGAGGGCGAACGTGCGGCAGGCATGGCGCTTCGGGCAGGACATTTCCTCGTCCACGGGGTCAAACTGCCGATCGCACAGCTCGAATTCGGGCCCGGCACGCGGCAGCAGACGCCTTTGATCGAGCGGTACGTCCATTCCTATGGCTGGCTGCGCGACCTCGCCGGCTCGGGCGCGCGCCCGCAGGTCGAAGCGACCGCGCTGCGCATTCACCGCATGTGGCTCGATGCGCATCCGTTGCCGGGCAAGGGGCCTGCCTGGGACATCGAAGCGAGCGCCCGGCGGGTGCTGGCGTGGCTGGTCCATGCGCCGCTGATCCTTTCCAACAAGGCGGTTCGCGGACGCACGCTGCTGGCGCTCGACAAGACGACCCGCTGGCTCGATGCGCAGGTGACGAAGGCGCCCGACAAGCAGGCCGAGGTGTTCGGCTGGGGCGCGCTCGTGGCAGCCGGGCTGCTGCTGCCCGAGGGCAAGCCGCGCCGTCTCTATGCCGAGGCCGGGCTGGCCCGCGCGCTGGGCGAATTCGTCGGCGAGGATGGCGGCGTGCAGTCGCGCAGTCCCATCGCGCAGATGGAAATGCTCGAACTGCTGACCGAGCTGGCCGCCTGTTATCGCGCGATGAAGATGGACCCGCCCAAATTCGTCGGCGCGGTGACCGAACTGATCGTTCCGCCGCTGCTGGCGGTGGTGCACGGCGAAGGCGGGCTCGGCAACTGGCAGGGCGCGGGCGCGGTCTCGTCCGACCGGATCGGCGAGCTGGTCAAGGCCAGCGGTGTCCGTACCCGCCCGCTCAAGGAACCGCGCGGCTGGGGCTATCACCGCGCGAGCGCAGGCAAGACGATTCTGCAATTCGATGCCGCCCCGCCGCCGGTCGCCAAATATGCGCGGTCTGGCTGCGCCTCGACGCTGGCGTTCGAACTGTCGGCCCAGGGGCAGCGGATCATCGTCAATTGCGGCGGCGCGGCCTGGGCAGGCGGGCAGGTGCCCGCGCGGATCGAACAGGGCCTGCGGGCCACTGCCGCGCATTCGACGCTGGTGCTGGAAGATGTCAACTCGACCGCGATCCTCATCAAGGGGAAGCTGGGCGACGGGGTCGGCGAGGTCGAAGTCGACCGCCGCACCGTGGGTGGCAAGCGGGGCGGCGCAACCCGGCTGGAAGCGAGCCACGATGGCTATGCCAGCCGCTTCGGACTGACCCATCGCCGCGTGCTGATGCTGCGCGAGGATGGCACCGAGCTGGTCGGCGAAGACGTTCTGCTGCCCGCCAGCAAGCGCGGCAAACGCGGCAAGGTCGGCTATGCGATCCGTTTCCACCTCGGGGTCGGGATCAGTGCGCGCCTGTCCGAAGACCGCAAGGGCGCAGGCCTCGCGCTGCCCGACGGTTCGCACTGGCAATTCCGCGTCGCAGGCGAATATACGGGCACCCTCTCGATCGAAGACAGCCTCTTCGTCGATGCGCAGGGCCGGCCACAACCGATCCAGCAGCTGGTCCTGCAGGGCATGACACCGCGCAGCGGCGGCAGCTTTGCCTGGCTGTTCAAGAAGATGGGATAGTTTCTTTGACTGATATCGCGATCCGCAGGGCCCTCCTTTCCGTTTCCGACAAGGAGGGGCTGCCCCAGCTTGGCCGCGCATTGGCGGACCGGGGGGTGGAGCTGGTTTCCACCGGCGGCACGGCGCGGGCGCTGCGCGAAGCTGGGCTCGAGGTGCGCGACGTGTCCGACCTCACCGGTTTTCCGGAGATGATGGACGGGCGGGTCAAGACGCTGCACCCCAAGGTCCATGGAGGGCTGCTCGCGCTGCGCGACGATGATGCGCACGTCGCATCGATGGAAGAGCACGCGATTGCGCCGATCGATCTGGTGGTCGTCAATCTCTACCCGTTCGAAGCGACGGTTGCGAAAGGCGCCGACCGGCCCGAGATTATCGAGAACATCGATATCGGCGGGCCTTCGATGGTGCGCTCGGCCGCCAAGAACCACCAGTTCGTCACCATCGTCACCGATCCGGCGGACTACTCGACCCTTATCGAGGAGCTGGAGCAGGGCGACGGTGGTACGACCCTCGCCTTCCGCAAGCGGATGGCGGCCAAGGCCTTCGCCGCGACCGCTGCCTATGATTCGATGATCAGCCAGTGGTTCGCATTGGCAGACCAGCAGCAGCAATTCCCCGACTTCCTGGCGGTCAACGGCACGCAGCCAACCGTGCTGCGCTATGGCGAGAATCCGCACCAGCACGCGGCGCTCTACAAGCCCTTGGGCCCGCACCAGCAGGGCATCGCGCAGGCCGCGCAGCTGCAGGGCAAGGCGCTGTCCTATAACAACTACAACGATGCCGACGCGGCGCTGGAATTGTGCGCCGAATTCGCGGGCGAGCGACCGGCGGTCATCATCGTCAAGCACGCAAATCCGTGCGGCGTGGCGCAGCGCGACACGCTGATCGATGCCTGGAACGAGGCGCTGGCATGCGACTCGGTGTCGGCCTTTGGCGGCATCGTCGCGGTCAATACCGAGCTCGATGGCGAAACCGCGCGCGCGATCTGCGAGATCTTCACCGAAGTCGTCATCGCGCCGAGCGTGTCGGACGAAGCGCGCGAGGCTTTCGCCAAGAAGAAGAACCTGCGGCTGCTCACGGTCGGCGAATTGCCGGACGCGCGCCGCAACGGCCTGACGGTCAAGCCGATCACCGGCGGGCTGCTGGTCCAGAGCCGCGACAACGGCATGGTCTCGCCTGCCGATCTGAAGGTCGTGACCAAGCGCGAACCGACAAGCCAAGAGCTGAAAGACTGCCTCTTCGCCTGGACCGTTGCGCGCCATGTCAAGTCGAACGCGATCGTCTACGCCAGGGATGGCGCGACCGCCGGGATTGGTGCGGGCCAGATGAACCGGCGCGATTCCTCGCGCATCGCGGCGGTCAAGGCCGCCGAAGCTGCCGAGAAATATGGCTGGGCCGAGTCGCGAACCGTCGGCAGTGCGGTCGCCTCGGACGCCTTCTTCCCCTTCGCCGACGGCCTGCTCGCCGCTGCCGAAGCGGGCGCGAGCGCGGTCATCCAGCCGGGCGGTTCGATCCGCGATGACGAGGTGATCGCCGCCGCTAACGAGGCGGGGCTGGCGATGCTTTTCACCGGAATGCGTCACTTCCGGCACTGAGCCGCACCGCAATTGCGTTACCGATCCGGCGCGTTGCACGGATCGTCGTGTGCTTTCGCCGAATTCACCGATCCGAAAGCGGTCGCACCCCATATCGGGGGCAAGCAATCAATCCGCCTGGAAATACGCCCATGAAACTCTTCACCTCAGACCTCTTTCGCAGCTTCGGCGTCGGCTTCGGCGTCGTTGCCGTCACGCTCGTCATGACGCGCTTCGACGGTGCGCAGGCGCTTATCGGGGTCCTCCCGTGAGCAAACGAACGACCGGACTTCTAACGCTGATCGCTGCCGGGTCGCTCGCGCTTGCAGGATGCGGCCCCGCACTGGCGGCGGAAAATCACGTCCGCGCGCCGGTTGCGCAGGTGAAAGCGAAGGAGAGCGGCCTCAAGACCGCAGTCTTCGCGGGCGGATGCTTCTGGGGCGTCGAGGCGGTCTTCAGCCATGTCAAAGGCGTGAAGAGCGCCAAGGCCGGCTATCACGGTGGCACGAAACGGCAGGCCGACTACAAGCTCGTCTCCAGCGGCATCACCGACCATACCGAAGCGGTGAAGATCACCTATGATCCTTCGCAGATTCGTTATGACCAGCTGCTGCGCATCTTTTTCTCGGTGGTTGCCGACCCGACCCTGCGCAACCGTCAGGGCCCCGATCGCGGCGCGCATTACAACGCCGAGCTTGTCCCGCTTTCGGCGGAACAGCGCAAGGTCGCGCGCGCCTATCTCGCGCAGATGAAGCGCAGCGGAACGTGGGACAAGCCGATCGTGACCGACATCGTCCCCGCCAAGACGTTCTACGAGGCCGAGGATTACCATCAGAACTTCGCCGCGAAGAATCCCGACCACGGCTACATCGTGCGCTGGGACGCGCCCAAAGTCGCCGCGCTCAAGGAATTTTATCCCGGCGTCTACCGCGCCAGTTTCCTCAAAGACTGACGCTGGAAACCCGGCGCCCGGCGCGCTATCTTCAGCCAATGGCAACTGCACACAAGCATTCGCATCACGAACACGAAGGCGAGGCGCTGATCACCGCCGCCAAACGCTCGCTCGAGGAACAGGGGGAGCGCTGGACCGGCATGCGCGCCGAAGTGTTCGAGGAACTGGCGAAACATTCGCGCCCCGTTTCGGCCTATGACATTGCCGAGAACCTTAGCAATCAGCGTGGCAGCCGGGTCGCGCCGAACAGCGTCTACCGCATTCTCGACATCTTCGTGCGGGGTAATCTCGCCAACCGTATCGAGAGTGCCAACGCCTTCCTCGTCAATTCGCATCCGGGGTGCCGGCACGATTGCATCTTCCTGATTTGTGACGATTGCGGCGCGGCGGACCATATCGACGACGACCGACTGACCGGCGCGCTGCGCAACGCGGGCACCGAAGCAGGCTTTGCCGAGGTACGCCCGGTGGTCGAGCTACGCGGATTGTGCGGATCCTGCGCGCGATAGAGCGGCAAGTTGCTAGCCTGACGCACTTTGTCGACAGGCGCGATTCCACGTTGTAGGACTGTTAGCCATGAATAAACGCCCTGCAACGCCGCTGCTCGACAAGGTCGCTCTTCCCGCAGATCTCCGCAAGATCGACCGTGATAAACTCCGCCAGCTGGCCGACGAATTGCGCACCGAAATGATCGATGCGGTCGGCACCACCGGCGGGCATCTGGGCTCGGGCCTCGGCGTGGTCGAGCTGACCGTGGCGATCCATTACATCTTCAACACGCCCGAGGATCGTCTGATCTGGGATGTCGGCCACCAGTGCTACCCGCACAAGATCCTGACCGGGCGGCGCGACCGCATCCGCACGCTGCGGCAGGGCGGCGGCCTGTCGGGCTTCACGAAGCGGACCGAGAGCGAATACGACCCCTTCGGCGCCGCGCATTCCTCCACTTCGATCAGCGCGGGGCTGGGCTTCGCGATGGCGAACAAGCTGCAGGACAAGCCCGGCCGCGCGATCGCCGTGATTGGCGACGGCGCAATGAGCGCAGGGATGGCCTACGAGGCGATGAACAATGCCGAACAGGCGGGCAACCGGCTGGTCGTGATCCTCAACGACAACGACATGTCGATCGCGCCCCCGGTGGGCGGGCTTTCGGCATACTTGGCGCGCGTGGTTTCGAGCGGCGAATATCTCGGCCTGCGCAGCCTTGCCTCCAAGGTCGCCAAGAAGATGCACCGCCGCCTGCATTCCTCGCTCGGCAAGGCGGAGGAATTCACCCGCGGCATGGTGACCGGCGGGACCTTGTTCGAGGAGCTGGGCTTCTACTACGTCGGGCCGATCGACGGACACAATCTCGACCACCTGATCCCGGTGCTGGAGAATGTGCGCGATTCCGATCAGGGCCCGGTCCTGATCCATGTCGTGACCGAGAAGGGCAAGGGCTACAAGTTCGCCGAGGAAAGTGCGGACAAGTACCACGGCGTCTCCAAGTTCGACGTCATCACCGGCGAACAGAAGAAGTCGAAGGGCGGCCCGCCCAATTACCAGAACGTGTTCGGCGAAACCCTCGCCAAGCTGGCCGAGACCGACGATCGCATCTGCGCGATCACCGCCGCGATGCCGGGCGGCACGGGGGTCGACAAGTTCGCCAAGGCGCACCCCGAACGCAGCTTCGATGTCGGCATTGCCGAACAGCACGGTGTGACCTTTGCCGCCGGGCTCGCCGCGCAGGGCATGCGTCCTTTCGCCGCGATCTACTCGACCTTCCTCCAGCGCGCCTACGACCAGGTGGTCCACGACGTTGCGATCCAGAATCTGCCGGTGCGCTTCGCGATCGACCGTGCCGGGCTGGTCGGCGCGGACGGATGCACGCATGCGGGATCGTTCGACGTCACCTATCTGGCGACGCTGCCCAACATGGTGGTGATGGCGGCCGCCGACGAGGCGGAGCTGGCGCACATGACCTACACCGCCGCCGAGTACGACGACGGCCCGATTGCCTTCCGCTATCCGCGCGGCGCGGGCACGGGTGTCGAAATCCCGGAGAAGCTGGAAAAGCTGGAGATCGGCAAGGGCCGGATCGTCAAGGAAGGCAGCAAGGTTGCGATCCTCTCGCTCGGCACACGGCTGGGCGAAGCGCTGGAAGCCGCCGAACAGCTCGAAGCACGCGGCCTGTCGACGACGGTGGCGGACATGCGCTTCGCCAAGCCGCTCGACACCGCATTGATCGAAAAGGCGATGCGCGAGCACGAGGTGGTGCTGACGATCGAGGAAGCCGCCATCGGCGGGCTCGGTGCGCACGTGCTCACCTACGCGAGCGATACCGGCCTCCTCGACGAAGGCCTCAAGGTGCGCACGATGCGCCTGCCCGATGTGTTCCAGGATCACGACGATCCCAAGAAGCAGTATGACGAGGCGGGGCTCAACGCGCCCGATATCCTCGACACCGTGCTCGCCGCGCTGCGTCACAACTCGGCGGGGGTCGAGGAAGCGCGGGCCTAGCGCCCTGATTCATCGAGGTTCGCGGTATCCGAAGATCGCGCGCGGGTTTGCCGAAAACCTGATTGTGGATCGGCTTTTTAGGCATGACGTTGCATGCGCCGGGGTAAATCGCACCGGCATCCACCTCTTCGTGCGTCGGCTTGCTACCGCGTGCCTACGCGCGTTCATGGGAACGATGCGCTTCCACGGCGGTATCCTTCTGGATGGCGGGGCAGGATCAACCGAGCGGCGATAGCAAACTTTCCAAGAGTATCGGGCTGTTCGACGTCTATGCCATAGCGACCGGCGCAATGTTCTCGTCCGGGCTGTTTCTGCTGCCCGGCATTGCTGCGGCACAGACCGGCAACTCGGTCTTTCTCGCCTACATGGTTGCAGGTCTGCTGATCCTGCCTGCGATGTATTGCATGGCAGAGCTGTCCACCGCCATGCCGCGTTCGGGCGGCACCTACTTTTTCCTCGACCGCAGCATGGGCCCCCTGATGGGCACGGTCGGCGGGCTCGGATCGTGGATCGCGGTGGTGTTCAAAAGCGCCTTCGCGCTTGTCGGCATGGGCGCTTACCTTGGACTCTATGTCGATCTTCCGGTCACTTGGACGGCGATCGGGCTGACGATCATGTTCGGCATCATCAACATCGTGGGCGCCAAGGAAACGACGATGCTGCAGCGCATCTTCGTGTCGACGCTGGTGGTGATCCTGACCGCCTTCGTCATCACCGCCTTCGCCCGCCTCGGCGTGGCAGACATCCTCGAGCCCGATCCGTCCTACGGCGCTTTCTTCTCCGACGGGTTCGGCGGCTTCTTCGCGACCATCGGCCTCGTCTTCGTGTCCTATGCCGGCCTCACCAAGGTCGCGAGTGTGGCGGAAGAGGTCGAGAACCCGGACCGCAACATTCCGCTCGGCATGACGCTCTCGCTGTTGACCGCGACCATCATCTATACGCTGGGCACGCTGGTAATGGTCGCCGCGCTGCCGCCCGACGATCTCTTCGGCAGCCTCACCCCGGTGGCCGATGCGGGCAAGCGGTTCCTCGGCTTCGTGCCCTACGATCTGGGCGTCACGCTGATCGTCGTCGCCGCCGTCGCTGCCTTCGCCTCCACCGGCAATGCCGGGATCATGTCGGCTTCGCGCTATCCCTTTGCCATGGCGAAGGACAAGCTGCTGCCCGACAGGCTGAGCAATGTCGGCAAGAGCGGCACGCCGACCCTCGCGATCATCGTGACGGTGATCGCGATGGTGCTGGTGCTGGCCATCTTCGATGTTCAGTCGGTCGCCAAGCTGGCCAGTGCGTTTCAGCTCCTGCTCTTCGGGCTGGTGTGCGTGGCGGTGGTGGTCATGCGCGAGAGCCGGATCGACACCTATCGCCCCGGCTTCAAGACCCCGCTCTATCCGTGGGTGCCGATCGCCGGCTTCCTGATCGCCTTCTGGCTCATCATAGAAATGGGCGCGCTGCCGATCCTCTTCACGATCGCGCTGGCCGTCGTCTGCGGGCTCTATTACCAGTTCTACGCCTACAAGCGGGTCAAGCGCCGGGGCGCGATCTATCACGTCCACCGCCAGCTGGGGCACAGCATCTACGAAGGCATCGAGGACGAGCTTGCCTCGATCGTGCACGAGCGGACCGAGCCTTCGAACCTCAAGTACGAAGCGGTGATCGCGCGATCGGCACTGATGGATCGCCCCACCGGTCGTTACGACCGCGAAAGCCTGATCGAAGAAATGGTCGCGATGGGCCAGGAACGCTTCGGCCTCGACAAGGACTTCATTGAAGGGGTCTTCAAGGGCGAGCGGATGGAGGTGCATGCGATCCGTCCGCAGATGTACCTTGCCTACAAGACCCTGGCCGAGGCCGAGCAATCGGAGCTGTTCATCTTCCGCTTCGGCGATGAGGCCGTGGTCGACATCTTGGGAGCGGAGAACGTGCACACGCTGATGTACATGGTGATGCCGCAAGAGCCTGCGGGCCTCGACCTGCGGGTGGTCGGCCACCTTGCCGAAATGGCGCAAGCCGAGGACTTCGAAAAACGCTGGCTGGCTGCCCGGAACGAGCAGGAGATCAACCGGGTGCTGATGCGCGACGATCACTATCTGCACCAGCCGATTGGCGAAATCCCCGCGCTCGCACAGGCGGCGGGCAAGCGCCTCGATGCGATCGAGCTGCCCGGCAGCTGCCAGATCGTGATGGTCGAGCGTGACACAAGTGCCATCCTCTCTCGCCCCGACCTCGTGCTGCAAACGGGCGACCGCGTGTCGATTCTCGGTGAACCCGAGGATCTGCGCGCGCTGTTCGAAGATCGCGTCGATACCGGGTCGGAATGAACGTCTCCTGCTCGACCTGAATGGTGTGGCGCGGTAGCCTCGTGCCATGTCACTGATCGAACTTGCCCGCAGCAGCCACATCGCAACCCTCACCCTCAATCGCCCCGAGAGCATGAATGCACTCGGCCAGGCGGGTGACGGGGATGCATTTGTCGAGGCTTGCAGTTCGATCAATGAGGACCCGAGCATCCGCTGCGCGATCCTGACCGGCGCGGGCCGCGCCTTCAGTGCGGGCGGCGACGTCAAGGCGATGCAGAACCGGACGGGCAACTTCGCCGGATCGCCCGCCGACATCGCCGACGGATATCGCAACAATATCCACCGCATGCTGCGGGCGCTGTATCATTTGCGCATGCCGCTGATTGCCGCGATCAACGGGCCTGCCATCGGCCTTGGCTGCGATCTTGCCTGTCTGGCCGACATGCGCATCGCGAGCAATTCAGCAAGATTCGGCGTCACCTTCCTCAAGCTGGGCCTCGTGCCTGGCGATGGCGGGACATGGCTGCTGCCGCGCGTGATCGGCGATGCGCGCGCGGCGGAGCTGTTCTTTACCGGCGATGTGATCGACGCGGCCACTGCCCAGGATTGGGGCCTCGTCAGTCGCGTAGTCGAGCCCGATGCGCTGATGGACGAGGCTCGGGCGCTCGCCACAAAGGTGGCTGCCATGCCTCCGGCTGCGCTACGCCAGACCAAGATGATGCTGCGGCAGGGACGAGGGCTGAGCTATGATGGCGCGCTCGAACTTGCGGCGAGCACACAGGGCCTCATGCACCATACCGCCGACCATGAAGAAGGCGTCGCCGCGCTGATCGAGAAACGCCCGGCCCACTTCACGGGCGGGTAGCGGGGCGCTCTCGCCCGACCGCGTGACTACACGAGAGCAGTCAGACCCAGCGCCAAACGCCTGCTTCCATGGCGTGGAGCCATGTTGCGCCCAGCCAGATCACGATGCCACCGATCCACGGGATCGCGCCCGCAGCAAACAGGTGGCCGAGGCGCGGCCAATAGCTCGTATTCGCTTCCCACGACTTCCAGGCATCGCCCATCAGCACCTCCTTCTTGCGGTCCTGCAGGTGCGCGCCGACCAGCGCGAGCGTGCCGATGGCAAGTGCGACAACCACGGTCCGCGCGGTGGGTGCGGCGATCAGGTGCGATAATGCCCACAGCGCAAAGCCCCACATCATCGGGTGTCGCGTGACCTTGAAGACGCCGCTCGGCTCCTTTTGCGCAGCCTGCTCGGCGCCGGGTGCTGGCAGCGCGGGGTTGCCGATGAGCGATCCGGCGAACAGCACCATTGCGACCAGTGTGATGACGCTCGCGACAACCCAGACCGCGTCGCCGTAGCCGCCCCACAGCGGTGCGCCCGCCGGTATCGCGACGAAGGCGAGATACATCCATGCCATCGTGGCCGCGCTGACCAGCGTATAGGCGATCATGAAGCCGGTATCGCCCAGCGCGCGCACCATGGGTCTGCGCAGGGGATGCGACATCGCAAAATGTGTGCCGACGAAAGCAACGCTGGCAGCGATCAGCGAGGTGAGCGGGTCCACCATGTCGTCTCTCCTCCCCAGATAACGCTATTCGATGCCGAGCAGCTCCACCTTGAAGACCAAGGTCGCATTGCCCGGGATCGGCCCCTTGCCGACCGGGCCGTAGGCGAGGTCGGCGGGCGCGTAGAGCTCGATCGTGTCACCCACCCCCATTTCGGGAATCGCGAGCTGCCACGCCTTGACCAGCCGTCCAAGCGGGAAGGTCGCCGGTTCGCCGCGTTCGTAAGAGCTGTCGAACTGCGTCCCGTCAAGCAGGCGCCCGGCATAATGCACGGTCACCGTATCCTCGACCGTAGGCTTCGGCCCGCTGCCGTCGCCCGATAGGAGGCGATATTTCAAGCCGCCCGGCAAGACGTGCCAGCCGTCTTCCGCCTTCAGCTCGGCAAGAGCGAGCTGCTGCTTGTTGTGCCAGGCAAGGTCATGCGCCGGCTCTTCTGCGGCATCCTGAGCAACCGCGGCACCCGGCAGGCCGAGCGCCAGAAGCGCGAGGGCGGCCTTCACCAGTCGTAGGCCTTGGGCAGGTCGCTCTCGTCGAGATCGCGATAGCGTTCGCGCAGACGCGTCTGGTGGTTGTCGGTCGGCTGGCGCACGCCGTCGATGAAGACGGCTTCCGCCGCGCTGGTCACCTCCAGCGGATCGCCGTCCCAGATCACCAGATCGGCAGTTGCCCCGTTTGAGAGCGTGCCGAGCCGCCCACCGAAGCCGGCGATTTGCGCGGGGATCGAAGTGATCGTGGCGAGGGCCTGGCCCCAGCTCAGCCCGGTGGCGCCGGGCACCCGGGTGAGGGCGACGAGATTGCCCGCATACTGGCGCGCATTACGCGGCTGTTCGCCCGTCCCGCCTTCCATCCGGCCGATCGCCACGGTGACCCCGGCGGCGCGCATCCGGCCGACATTGCTCTGGGTCGAGGCGAGCTGGTCGAAGCCCTGCGGCAGATCGTCGAGCGGATCGGCGATCACCGGCACGCCCGCCGCTGCGATATCTTGCGCGACCAGCCATCCCTCGCTCGCGCCGAGCAGGACGAGATCGAGCTGCGGAAAGGTACGCGTGAGCTTCAGGACCTCGCGGATATCGGCGGCACGCTCCACCACGACATACAGCGATTGCTCGCCGCGCACGACCGGCACCAGAGCGGCGGCATCGAAGCGGGTGAGCAGGACATCGCCCGCCCGCTCGCTGTCGCGGCCCGAGAGGCGCGGGTCGAGCGGGACATCGTCGCCGAAGCGGGCGTCCGAAGGGCGCGGGGTGGCGGCCCCGATGGCGGCGCGGTCTCCGAGGTCGGTCGCCTCGCGCAGCGCATTGCGCAGCAGGGCATGTGCGCTGGTGCGGCTGCCGCCCGAAATGCGTGCGCCACGTTCCCCGAGATCGACGACCTGGAAGGCGCGCGTCCGCGTGACCATTTCGGGGTCGGCGCCCAGATCGATGACCGCACCCTGGCCGCCGAAGATCGATGCCGATGGGCTCGAATAGACGCTCGCGCGGGTGATCCCGTCGGCGCGGGCGACCATCAGGTCCTGCGAATTGGGGTTGAGCGCGGTCGATACGTCGAGTGCAGCACTGAAGGGCGAGCCGCCTGCCGAGGAATCATTGCTGTCGCTCACCCCGTCGACATCGGACAGGCCGAGGTCGGTGATGGCCGAGAAGATGCCGGGCGTGACCCACTTGCCGGTGCCGTCGATCGTTTCGAGCCCGGCGGGGGCAGAGACGCTGGCGCCCGCCGCGACGACACGGCCATCGCGCACGACCACCGTGGCATTCTCGACCGGTTCGGAGCCGTCGCCGGTGGCAACCGTCGCGTTGGTGATGACGAAATCCTGCGCTGTGGCCGGAGCGACCATGGCCAGCGCTGCGGCGGTGCCGAGAAGGAAGCGGGCGATCATTTCACGTCTCCTTCACCGGGCTGACCAAGCTCGAAATCGCTGACCGGGCGCCGGTTGCGGTCCATCGCGTCATAGAGCAGCGCGCCGTCGACCCAGACTTTTTCGGGGCGCGAATACACGCTCAGCGGATCGCCGTTCCACAGCACCACGTCGGCCATCTTGCCCGGCTCGAGGCTGCCGGTCATCTCGTCGATCCCCATCGCCTTCGCGGCGTTGAGCGTGAACCAGCCGACCACCTCGGCATCGGGAATGTCGAGACCCATGCGACGCCCGGCGGCCTGCGCCTTGGCGGCTTCCTGGTTGAGCCGCTGGATGCCGTTCGCATCGTCGGAATGGATGATCACGCAGGCACCCGCCTGCCACAGCAGCGAGGCGTTCTCGGGAATGCCGTCGTAACTTTCCATCTTGAAGCCGTACCAATCGGCCCAGATCGCGCTGCACACGCCGTTTTCGCGCAAGAGATCGCCGATCTTGTAGGCCTCGACCGCGTGATGGAAGGCGGAAACCTTGTATCCCATCTCCTTCGCCATATCCATCACCAGCGCCATCTCGTCGGCGCGGTAGCAGTGATTGTGGATCAGGATTTCGCCGTCGAGCACGCCCGCCAGCGTTTCCTTGGCGAGATCGCGGCGGCTGCGGTCGCCATCGGCATAGGCCTTCGCGTCGAGCCACATCTGCCGGTTGACCGCGAAATTGCCCATCCGGGTGGAAGGCATGCGCCCGCGCCCGCCATAGACCCGCTTGGGATTCTCCCCGCAGGCCATCTTCATGCCGTAGGGCGCGCCGGGGAACTTCATGCCCTGGACGGTGCGCGAGGCAACGTTCTTGAGCGTGACCGAACGCCCGCCGGTGAGGTTGGCGGAGCCGGGCAGGATCTGCAGGCTGGTCACACCGCCATTGGCGAGTGCGCGGCTGAAGCCCGGGTCCTGCGGCCAGACCGAGTGTTCGGCCCAGACTTCAGGCGTCATAGGGCTGGTCGCTTCGTTGCCGTCGCTATGCGCCTGCACGGATGGGGTGGGATAGTCGCCGAGGTGCGAGTGGATGTCGATCACGCCCGGCGTCACGAACTTGCCGGTGCCGTCCACCACATCATAACCTTCGGTCGCAAGACCGGTGCCCACTTCGACCACTTCGCCATCGCGGAATAGCACGGTCGCGTTGTCGAACCGGTTGCCCGCCCCATCGAAAACGGTCGCGCCGACCAGCGCGGTCGGGCGCCCCGGGAAGCGCTGATAGGTCGAGGCATAGGGCGCGCGCCCATCCTCCCCCGCGGTGGGGGAGGAGGCGGAGGCGGCAGGGCGGGATTTCGCCGCGCCGCCGCCGCCCATGGTGGAACAGGCCCCCAGCGCGAGCGCGCCGCAAAGGGTGAGGCCATGGCTCAGAAGTTTCCGTGCCCGCATTAGTATTCCCCCCTTTGGGTGCCTTTTTCGCCCTTAGTTGATCGGCCGGGTCGTGGGGTGCATGCCCGCGCCCTGCGGCTCGCCCGGGCCCTCGGACTGGCCTTCCAGATCGTCGCCGACATCGTCGTCGGCGAGCGTGTCGAGGTGCATCAGCTTTTTCACCAGCGGGCTGATCACCATCACGACAATCCCGACGCCGACTGCGAACCAGCCAACCGTGGAGTACACGTCGAGGACGACCTGCTTGCCAGCTTCCTGGCTGACACCTTCGGCACCGGTTGCCGAAGCGATCAGGCCTGCGGCGAAGTTGCCGGTGGCCGATGCAAAGAACCAGGTGCCCATAATCAGCGAGGCCATATGGCCGGGGCTCAGGCGGTTCATCGCCGAAAGACCAACGGGCGACAAGCACAGCTCACCGGTCGTGTGCAGCAGGTAAATCAGGAAGATGAAGATCACCGGCGTCGGCACGTTCAGGCCGACGCTCTGCGCGCCCCATACCAGCACGAGGAAGCCGAGGCCGACCTGGATGACGGCCAGGCCGAACTTCATCGGGGTGGACGGTTCCGCGCCGCGTCGGGCGAGCATCTGCCACAGGCCTGCGAACAGAGGTGCCAGCAGGATGATGTAGATCGCGTTGATCGACTGGAACATCGATGCCGCAACGCCCTGCGTGTCGACATGGCGATCGGTGAACAGGTTGAGACTGGAGCCTGCCTGTTCGAACAGCGCCCAGAAGACGATCGAAACGAAGATCAGGAAGATCGCAGCGAAGATACGGTCGCGTTCCTCGCGCGGCAGACGGCCGATTGCGAGGTAGAGGACATAGGCGACCAGGCCGAGGCCGAAGAAGCCGAGCACCCAGCCGACCAGCGACTGATACTGGATCGCCAGCCAGCACAAGGCGACCATCGCCAGTCCGATGCCGTAGATGCCGAATTCGCGCCCACCGGCGAGCTTGGCCGGATCCTTGGGCTCGCCCTTGCCGAGCAGCAGCGGCTTGCCGACGATGAAGAACACCAGGCCCAGCAGCATGCCGATGCCCGCGAGGCCGAAGCCATAGGCCCAGCCGACGGTCTGGCCGAGGAAGCCGCAGATGATCGACGCCGTCGCCGCGCCGACGTTAATGCCCATGTAGAAGATGGTGTATGCCGGATCGCGGCGGATGTCGGTACGCGGATAGAGCTGGCCGACCATCACCGAGATGTTGGCCTTGAGGAAGCCCGAACCCACGATGATCAGCGCAAGCGCCATCCAGAAGATGTTGATCGTGGCATCGGCCTGCCCCCCGTCACCTTCGAAGGCCATGAAGAAATGGCCGAAGGTCAGCAGAACCGCGCCGAAGAGAACGGCTTTGCGCTGCCCGAGATAGCGGTCTGCAAGAAAGCCGCCGACCACCGGAGTAATGTAAACGAGGGCCGTGTAGGCCCCGTAGATCACGCTCGCTTCGCTATCGCTGAACATCCAGTGCTGGACGAGGTAGAAGATCAGCAGCGCGCGCATGCCGTAGTAGGAAAAGCGCTCCCACATCTCGGCCATGAACAGCAGGAACAGGCCCTTGGGATGGCCGATGACTTCGGCCTGTGGGCGTGTGGTTAAGAAAACCCCGCCGAGGAGGAAGGTGGTAAGCGCCACCACCGCGATCCAGAATGCCCACAACTCGTACGCCGAGTCGAACAATGCATTAAATTCGGCCATGAATTCCCGATCCCCAAAACAACCGCGTCCCTGCGCGGGCAATATCAAAGCGCGCACCCTAGCGCGCAAAAACTGCATGTGAAGCCCAAGCGACTCGCGCAAGTCGCATAAAATGTCCTTGCGGCGACTCATTGATGGCATTGCGGGAACCTTGACCTGCCCCGCTGTATTATGTCACTGAACCACTATGCCGCGCTCCTTCTCCTCCACCAGCACACGCCCCGTGTACCTGCGCCTGCGCGATATCATCGCCGCGGCGATCCTGGATGGCGAGTTTGCGGAGGGCGAAATGCTCCCGTCCGTGCGGGCCTTCGCGGCGGACCAGGGCGCCAATCCGCTGACCGTCGCCAAGGCCTTCCAGCAGTTCCAGGACGATGGCCTGATCGCGGTGCGGCGCGGTGTCGGCATGTATGTCACGCAAGGCGCGGCTGAGCGGTTGCGGGGTGCGGAGCGCGCGAGTTTCCTCAAGCACGAATGGCCCGAGATCAGGGCGCGGCTCGATCGTCTCGACCTGTCGCTGACTGACCTGATGTCGAACAGGGTTAAGGAATTTATAGAGAAAACCTAGCAAATGTTGCATTCGCACATTGCGCAGATGGGTGCTTTCTGGCACGCAGAATCGCCTATAAGGGTCGTACCACAGGAAAAGAGCCGGACCGTCCGCGGGCTACCGGCCCAGGCGCTTTAACGGGAGGCGCAAAGCATGATCAGATCCGAGCTGCTCCAGAAGCTGGCTCACGACAACCCCGACCTGCGCGCGCAGGAAATCGAGCAGGTGGTCGATATCTTCTTCGAAGAGATCGCCCAGCGCCTGGCTGAGGGTGGTCGTGTGGAGCTGCGCGGGTTCGGCGCCTTTTCGACCCGCGAGCGCGAAGCGCGCACGGGCCGCAATCCCCGCACGGGCGAGGCGGTCGACGTTCCTGCCAAGCGCGTGCCCTATTTCAAGCCCGGCAAGGAAATGCGCAACGCGCTCAACGACGAGTAAGCGCGTCTCGCACCGCCCGTGTTGCCAAATCATCGCCTCGCCAAATCGGAAAACGCTCGCTATCCGCACCATGCTCGCGGGTGCGAAACCTGCGTTCGCGCGGCGGGTGTGGCGGAATGGTAGACGCCGGGGACTTAAAATCCCCTGATCCTTGATCGTGTGGGTTCGAGTCCCACCACCCGCACCAGGTTGCCCCGCGAGCCCCGTTTTTCCGGGCTCGTTTACCTCTCCCTAACCATTTTCCTTCACTCCCCGGTCAAGCGATCCACAACCGGGGGCTCGAAATGAGCGAAGCACAAAGCCAAGCAATCAACGTCGATGTGGCCATTGTCGGGGCGGGCCCGGCGGGCCTTACCGCAGGCTATCTGCTGACCAAGGCCGGCAAGAGCGTCGCGATCATCGAACGCGACGAAACCTATGTGGGCGGCATCAGTCGCACGGTCGAGCACGAGGGCTATCGCTTCGACATTGGCGGGCACCGGTTTTTCTCGAAGAGCCAGCAGGTGGTCGACCTGTGGAACGAGATTCTGCCCGACGATTTCATCGAACGTCCGCGGATGAGCCGCATCTATTACGAGGGCAAATTCTACTCGTACCCGCTGCGCGCCTTCGAGGCACTGCGCAACCTCGGCCTGTGGCGCTCGACCATGTGCATGGCGAGCTACCTGTGGGTGCGCGCTTTCCCCAATCGCAATGTCAAAAGTTTCGAGGACTGGACCACCAACCAGTTCGGCAAGAAGCTCTATTCGATCTTCTTCAAGACCTATACCGAGAAGGTGTGGGGCATGCCGTGTGACGAGATGAGCGCGGACTGGGCGGCGCAGCGGATCAAGGGCCTCTCGCTGATGGGTGCGGTGATCGACGGCGTGAAGCGCAGCCTCGGCCTCAACAAGAAACCCAATGACGGGATGCAGGCGAAGACCCTGCTCGAGAGCTTCCGTTATCCGCGCCAGGGCCCCGGCATGATGTGGGAAGCCGCGCGCGACAAGATCGAAGCGACCGGCAAGGGCCGGATCATCATGGGCCATGCCCTCGACCAGCTTGCCAGTGACGGGCGCGGCGGCTGGCGGATGACCGCCAAGGGCGCGTCCGGCATGGTCACGATCGAGGCTGACCACGCGATCAGTTCCGCCCCTATGCGCGAGCTTGCGCGGCGCATGCATCCGCTGCCGCAATCGACCTTCCAGACGAACGAGCTGAAATATCGCGACTTCCTGACCGTCGCGCTGATGGTCGAGGGCGAAGACCTGTTTCCCGACAACTGGATCTACATCCACGACAGCAAGGTGAAGGTCGGTCGCGTGCAGAACTTCCGCAGCTGGTCGCCCGAAATGATCCCGGACGAGAACATGGCCTGCGTCGGCCTCGAATATTTCTGCTTCGAAGGCGACGGGCTGTGGTCGATGGACGACGACGATCTGGTCGCGCTGGCGACCGACGAGATGCGCATTCTCGGCCTGCTCGACCCTGCAAAGGTGCGCGGCGGCACGGTGGTCCGGCAGGAAAAGGCCTATCCCGTCTATGACGAGGATTACGCTGCCAATGTCGCCACGATGCGCGCCGAACTGGAGGACAAGTATCCCACGCTCCACCTCGTCGGGCGCAATGGCATGCACCGCTACAACAACCAGGACCACGCGATGATGACTGCGATGCTGACGGTCGAGAACATCATCGCCGGATCGCGGGTGTACGATATCTGGTGCGTCAACGAGGATGCCGAATATCACGAAGCCGGCGACGAAGGTGCCGAAAAGGAGCTGCCGGCCAGAGAACCGGGCCGCGAGGTCAGCGACGATCAGGCAGCCGCGCTCAATTCGATGCGCGACGTGCCGACCCGGATCGTCGAGGACGATGCCGACGGCGACCGCGCCGATACGCGCCGCGCCGCCTGAAGCTCGGCAATCGGACGGGGAACGAAAGATGCAGGCCGCCATGCAACGTCTCACCGATCTGGTGATCCTGCGATACTTGCTCGCGAGCGTCGGCGCGCTGGCGGTCGACATGGGCTCTTTCCTCGGCCTGATGCATGCCGGACTGGCGGCGACGCCGGCCTCGGCGATCGGCTATGGCGCGGGCATTCTGGCCCATTGGCTGCTATCGAGCCGGGCGGTCTTCACCGGCCGCGTGGCAGCGAAGGGCCTTGCGCGCACCCGGCAGAAGGCGCTGTTCGTTGTCTCGGCTCTGGCCGGGCTGGCGCTGACGACGGGAATCGTTGCGGCTGCCGAAGCGATGAGCCTCGACCCGCGGGCGGGCAAGCTGCTGGCCATCGTGTTGAGCTTCGCGCTCACCTGGTGGCTGCGCAACCGCGTCGTCTTCCAGCAAACGCTCTGAGCGATGAATCATAATGCCAGCCCAGCGGGCTCAGCGGTCATGCGCAAGGTCCTGATCGCGTGGGTAGTGCTCTCGCTCCTGCTTATTTTGAGCGGATGGCAGGCCATCGCCGCCGGACGGCTCGCCGATCCCGACGATATCATGCGCCTCGTCCAGGTGCGCGACGTGCTGGGCGGGCAGGGCTGGTTCGATCCGAACCAGTACCGGCTCGCGCCCATGCCCGACGGATCGGGCGGGGTGCCGATGCACTGGTCGCGGCTGGTCGATCTCCCGCTGATTATCGTCATCGGCTCGCTCACGCCCCTGCTCGGGGCGCAGCTGGCCGAGACGATTGCCCTGATCGCGATTCCGCTGCTCACCCTGCTGGTGACGCTCAACTTCGTCGGCCGCCTGTCGGCGCGCCTGTTCGATCTCGAAACCGCTGGATGGACCTGCCTCGTCGTCGGTTTCATGCCTTTGATGACCCATCAATTGCAGCCGCTGAGGATCGACCACCACGGCTGGCAGATCGCCACCGTGGCCGCCGCGCTGTGGGCGATCCATCTGGGGCACAGGTGGCGCGGAGGTGCGCTGGCGGGTCTTGCCATGGCGATCGGCCTGTCTATCTCGCTCGAGCTGCTGCCGGTCGCTGCCCTGTTCGCAGGTGTGCTCGCCTTTCGCTGGCTGCGCGATCGTGCCGATCGCACCGGGCTGGTCGGCTTCATGCAGTCGCTTGCGCTGAGCCTGTCGCTGCTCTTCGCGCTCACCAAAGGCTTCGGAGATCTCACGCCTTATTGCGATGCCATCACGCTTGCCCATTGCGGCCTGTTCATCACGATCGCGCTCGGTGTCACCGCACTCGCCGTGCCACCCAGACTGTCGCCGCTGCTGATCGCCGGAGGACTTGCCGCAGCGGGGCTCGCGGGCCTTGCACTGTTCGGTTGGGCTTCTCCCACCTGTCTCGGCACGCCTTTTGGCAGCCTCGACCCGGTTGTGCACGATGCCTGGTATCTCAACGTGCCAGAAGGCCGCCCTTTGTGGGAGCAAAGCGCGGACCTCTATCCCGTGATGCTCCAGTTCATTCTCGCGCTGGGAGTGGCCGTGATGCTGGCTTTGCGTGCGCCAGCTGAGCGCCGGTGGCTGTGGGTCGATTACACGATCCTGCTGGGCGGCACGATCCTGCTCGGTCTGCTCGTCTTCCGCTCGCTCGCCCTCGCGGCCGTGGTCGCGACGATCCCCTTCGGATACCTGCTGACAACCGCGCTGCGCTGGCTGCGTGAGGCCAAGAGCCCTCTGAAGAAGGTGGCGATTGGCCTCGCGACCGTGCCCGTCTTGCTGCCGCTGGCGACCTATGCCGCGGCAGAGCGTCTGCTGGCGGACGAGAGTTCGGGTAGAGGCGTTGCCGTTTCCCTGTCGTCCTGCGAATTGCAGGACAATGCCAAGCTCCTGCGCGCCTTCCCGACGGCCACGGTGTTCGCCCCGCTCGACATCGGGCCCTCGCTGCTCGCGCAATCGCCGCATTCGGTGGTCGCAACGGGGCACCACCGCGCAGAAGCGGCGATGAAAGACGTGATCGAGGGGTTCAGCGCGCCCGCTGACGAGGCACGCGCGATCGTCGCTAAGTACGATTCGAAACTCGTGGTGGTCTGCACCGATCTTTCCGAGCCCCGGCTCTATGCCAGGATGGGTGGCGAGCGCAGTCTCGCCGCGCGCCTGATGGCGGACGACGCACCCGATTGGCTGGAGGGGGTCGACATCGACGCGCCCGATACCTTCCGGGTCTGGCGCGTGCGCGACTAGGCGGGTTTGAAATCCATCGCCACGCCATTGATGCAGTGGCGCTTGCCCGTCGGCTTCGGGCCATCGTTGAAGATGTGGCCAAGGTGCCCGCCGCAGCGCGCGCAATGAACCTCGGTACGGGGCACGCCGATCTTGTAGTCGGTCGATGTGCCCACGGCACCGCTGCGGATCGGCTGCCAGAAACTGGGCCAGCCGGTGCCGCTGTCGAATTTGTGCTTGCTGGAATAGACGGGGTTGGCGCAGCCCGCGCACACGAAGGTGCCGGCACGCTTTTCCTTGTCGAGCGGCGAGCTGTAGGCCCGCTCGGTGCCTTCCTGGCGCAGCACGCGGAATTCCTCTGCGGTCAGCTTTTTGCGCCACTCGGCCTCGCTGCGGCTGACGGGAAAGTTTTTCGCTTCGGCGCTGCGTCCGCAGGACATGAGGGCGAAGCTGGCCGCACCTCCGCCCATCAGGGCGAGCGCGGAACGACGGTTGGCGGTGGGGGCGGTGCTCATCGGCGATCCTCGTATATTCAGGCGGCAATATGAACTGTTTCGCCTGAATATACGCTTGAAACCGGCCGAGGGATGCATTCGGCGCCTAATCAATCAGGGCCGTCGGCAGCCTAGAAGCGGGTCACCTCGACCTCGAGCTTGCGGAAGCCTTCAACGAAATTCGCGCGCACCCGCTGCACATCGCCGGTGACATCGACGCGCAACCGCCGCTTGTGCATCTCCTCCATCAGCACGCGCAGCTGTAATTCGGCGAGGCGCGCACCCACACAGCGATGGATGCCGTAGCCGAAGGCGATATGGCGACGCGCATTCTCGCGGGTGATGTCGAGCTTTTCCGCATTCTCGAACACGCTTTCGTCGCGATTGGCCGAATTGTACCACAGGATGACCTTGTCGCCTTCCGCGATATTCTGGCCGAACAGCTCGGTATCCTGCGTGCACGTGCGGCGCATGTGCTTGAGCGGGGTCTGGTATCGGATGCATTCCTGCACCGCGTTGGGGATCAGCTCCGCGTTTTCCTCGAACAGTTTGCGCTGATCGGGAAAGCGATCGAGCGCGTGGACGATGCCGCTCATCGTGTTGCGCGTCGTGTCGTTGCCGCCGACGATCAGCAGCACGAGGTTGCCCATGAATTCCTGCGGGTCCATCTGGTTCATCGCCGGCGAGTGGATCATCCGGCTGATCAGATCGGGCGCCTCGCCGCGCTGGGCACGTTCGGCCCACAGCATCTGGAAATAGGCAGCCATCTCGCGCAGCATCCCGCGCCGCACGTCGTCGAGCGCGCGCACGCTCGCCAGTTCGGTATCGCCCGACCAGTCGGACCAGTGGGTCAGCAGGTCGCGGTCTTCCCACGGAAAGTCGAACAGGATCGCGAGCATCCCGGTGGTCAGCGGGATCGAGACCGTGTTCACCCAGTCGAAGGTCTCGCCGCGCGGCAGCGCATCGAGGCATTCGCCGGTCCGCTGGCGGATCTCGCCCTCCAGCCGCTTCATTTCGGCCGGCGTAAAGGCCGGAGCGACCGTCTTGCGCTGGCCGGTATGCTTGGGCCGGTCCATCGCGATGAACATCGGCAGCTCCATCCGCTCTTCCAGCGGAACGTCGGCCAATCGCTCGAGAATCGTGATGCCGCCATATTCCCAGCTCGACGAGAATATCTCGGGCAGCGCCTCGGTATGCTGGATCGCCTTGTGGCCGACTACCGACCAGTAAGGGCCGTAGGGGCTTTCGGGGATGTAGTGCAGCGGGCCTTCGGCGCGCATCTCCTTGAAAATCGGCTCCCACCGGTTCTCGGCATAGATATCGCTGCGGCTGGTGTCCCACGGGTGCGGATGGTTCGGGCGAGTGCCTGGATTGGCGGCGTAGTGCGCCTCCAGCGCCTCGTGCGCGCTGGGCGAGCGGGCCCAGCTTCGGGCGCGCGCCGCTTCGGGCACGGGTGTGGGTGCGCGGGATTGTGCGGCGCTTGCCATGGCAGTGCTCTCCTCATCCGGCGCACCTCCATGGGTCCGCAGTGACGAGGAGCATCCTGAACGATGCAGCCCTCAAGTCAATATAGGTTCCTTATGAGGACTGATTTGCGCCGAGGCGAAGCACGGCCAACAGCCCTTTGCGCCCGGTGCTTTTTTCGCGCCCCGCGCTGCCGGATTTGAGCACCCAGCTGCGGAACAGGCCCGCGCCAACCTTCACGAAAATCGCCACCCACAGCACCTGCCAGGCGATGGCGGCGGCATGCCACCAGACCACCCCGTCCTGCGCCGCACGGGCGAGCATCATGTAGGGGCTCGAAAGCGGGAAGATCGCGGCACCCACCTCGATCGCCGAGCCGGGCCGCGACAGCGCAAACATCGACAGGAAGAAAACCACGAGGTTTAGAATCGTTGCGGGCAACGAAATGGTCTGCACGTCGCGCACCGTGGGAGCCATGGAGCCGATCGTGATGAACACCGATCCGATCAGCAGATAGGACAGCGAGAAGTAGATCACGAATAGCGCGAAGAACAGCGGCCAGCCCACGGCCGGGGGCGGGATGACGGGCAGCGCGCTCGCACCCAGCAGGACGATGACGCCCGCAGCCGTTCCCCAGACGGTCAGCCCGACGAGGCTGACGCCGAGCATCGCGAACAGCTTGCCCACGAACACCGCATCCATCGGGATCGCGGCGGCGAGGATTTCGATGATCTTGTTGCCCTTTTCCTCGACGAGGTTGGAAAGGATCATCCCGGCAAGGAACATCGTTAGCATGAACAGCAGCAGGATGCCCGCGCGCGCGGTCGCATCCTGCGCGGTCTGGCGGTTGATGATGCCATTATCGGTGATGGTGGTCCGCAGGGTTGCCTGCGGGATCGCTTCGCCGCGCGCGGCGCCGACCATCATGGCGACTTCGCCTTCCCACTGCTCGACATCCTCCTTAGGGCCGGTGAGGACAGGATTGTCGAGCGTGCCGGTCAGCACGGCGAACAGGTTCCGGTCTTCGTCGTCGATCAGCGCCTGCGGACTTGCATCCTCCTGACCGTCGATCACCACAAGGTCGGGCATGCCGACCAGCGGCTCGAGCGTGTCGCCTGCCTTCTTGGCGGCGGCATTGTCCTGCGGCGACATTGCGAGGCCCAGCGCGGGATCGGTGATCCCGCTCGCCGCCATTCCGCCGATGGCACCGCCGCCGGCCATGATGGCGAGGAAGAACAGCGGCCCGATCAGGAACAGCAGGAAGACCTTGCTGAACACGATGGCAGCGAAGTCGCGGCGGGCGATGACGAAGGCGGCTTGCCACAGCGACAGGCGGGACGAATCGTTCATGCTGGCTCCTCCTGCCCGGTGGCCTGGGTCTGCATGGCCTTGGCGGCGGCCTCACCCGCAATCGTGACAAAGGCATCGTGTAGCCCCGCGCGCTCGATCGAGAGCGAGCGGATGCCGGCATTGCCTTCGATCAGGCTTCGCAGCAGCGGCTCGATCCCCGTATCGGGCACTTCGAACACCCACGCCGCGCCGTTGCGCGTGGCGCTGTCGGGCAGGGCTGCGCGCCACGGGCCATCCTCGTTCTCGGTCTCCAGACGCACCTGCGGCGGCAGGCGGTCGCGCGCTACCTCCACCGATCCGGCGTAGGGCACCTTGCCACCCGCAATGATCGCGACATCGCTGCACAGGCGTTCGGCATGGTGGATGACATGGGTGGAGAAGATGACCGTGGTGCCGTCTTCCGCCAACTGGCGGATAAGCCCTTCCAGCTTGCCCTGGTTGATCGCATCGAGGCCCGAAAACGGCTCGTCGAGGATCACCAGGTCGGGCTTGTGGACCAGCGTGCCGAGCAGCTGGACGGTCTGCGCCATGCCCTTCGACAATTCCTTGATCTTCTTCTCGACCGCATGGCCGAGGCCATATTCCTCCATCATTGCGATACCGCGCCGACGGCCTTCGAGACGGGGCAGGCCGCGCAAGCTGCCCATGAATGCGATCGCGTCGGGCGCCTTCATCGCGGGGTAGAGCCCGCGCTCTTCGGGCAGGTACCCGATCCGGCGGGCGATGCGCTGCGGGCGATCCTCGCCGAAGATGCGGCGCACGCCCTCGTCGGGGTCGATAATGCCCAGAATCATGCGCAAGGTGGTGGTCTTGCCCGCGCCATTAGGGCCGAGAATGCCGTAGATCGCGCCGCGCGGCACGGTGATGTCCACGCCGTTCACGGCCAGCGTGTTGCCGAACCGTTTGACGAGGCCGCGGGCCTCGATCGCATAATCGTTTGTCGCCACGGGTTTGTCGCGCCCCTGTGCTTGGTCTAGCAGGTCGTCCATCGGATCGACCGTGCCGTGGCGCGCGCGAAGGAGCAACCCCGTCCATGCCGACAGCGGCGACAATCGACCAACTGCAAACCGACCTCGTCGAAAAGGCGCGTGAACTCGGCTTTGTGAGCGTCGCATTCGCCGGGGCGCATGACGACCCGGTGATGGCCGAGCGGCTGAGCGCGTGGCTGGAGGCGGGCTATCACGGCTCCATGGGGTGGATGGAGCGCGACCCGTCCGTCCGCGCCGGCCCCCAGGGCATGTGGCCCGAGGCGCGCAGCGTCATTGCGCTGGGCGCGAGCTACGCCCCGTCGGACGATCCGCTGGTGGCAGAGCCGGGGGATCGGGCGCGGATTTCGGTCTATGCGCAGGGGCAGGATTATCACGTCGTGCTCAAGAAGGCGCTCAAGGCGCTCGCCCGCTGGCTGGTCGCAGAGGCCGAAGCGCGGGGCTTGGGCAATACGCGGCTCAAGCTGTTCGTCGACACTGCGCCGGTGATGGAGAAGCCGCTGGCGCAGCGTGCAGGCGTGGGATGGCAGGGCAAGCACACCAATCTGGTCAGCATGGAGCATGGCAGCTGGCTGTTCCTCGGCGCGGTCTACACCACGCTGCCTTTCGAGCCCGACGGCCCGCACGAGGACCGCTGCGGATCGTGCCGCGCCTGCCAGGATGCCTGCCCGACCGACGCCTTCCCGCATGCCTACCGGATCGATGCGCGGCGCTGCATCTCCTACCTCACGATCGAGCACGATGGGCCTATTCCCGAGGAGTTTCGCAAAGCCATCGGCAACCGCATCTATGGCTGCGACGAATGCCTGGCAGTGTGCCCGTGGAACAAGTTCGCGCAAAGCGGCGCGGCGAACCGCGCCTTTCTGCCGCGCGCCGAGCTAGTCAGGCCGCGCCTCGCCGACCTCCTGACGCTCGATGATGCGGGCTTTCGCGTGCTGTTCAGCAAATCGCCGATCAAGCGGATCGGGCGTAATCGGTTCGTGCGCAATTGCCTGATCGCGGCGGGCAATAGCGGCGAGGCCGAGTTGCTGGCGCCGGTGGAGGCTCTGCTGGAGGACCCGGACCCGGTGGTCGGGGAAGCGGCGCAATGGGCGGTGGCCAGGCTCAAGCACAACACCCCCATCCCGTCATCCCGGACTTGATCCGGGATCCCGCTTTCTTTCTGCAGTGATCCAAGAAGCAGCGGGACCCCGGATCAAGTCCGGGGTGACGACCAATGTTAAAGCTCGGCCCTACAAGAGACTCTTCAGCGCCACATCCGGATCGGCGAGCGCATCGCGGTCGGGTTCGCTGCGCGCCTCGATCAGCCGCCGTCCCTGCGCGTAGTCGCGCGTGGCATTGACGCAGTCGAGCGCGGCGACGCGCCCATCGCGCAGGTATACGACCGAAAAGCTGCGGCTCTCAGGGTCACCGCGCATGACGCACTCATCGTCCTCGGTCGAAAAGCCGACCGTCTGGAGGCGCAGATCGTACTGGTTGGACCAGAACCACGGGATCGTGTCGTAGGGCTCGCGCGTGCCGGTGAGGTGCTTGGCCACGGTGTTGGCCATATCGGTCGCGTTCTGCACCGATTCGAGGCGGACCACCTTGTTGTCGGCATAAGGATTGGCGTGCGCCGCGCAGTCGCCGATGGCATAGGTATCGTCGAGGCTGGTGCGGCAGAAATCGTCCACGTCGACGCCGTTGGTGCCCGCCGCACCCGCAGCCAGCAGCGGGCCGACAGCGGGCACGATGCCGATGCCCACGATCACCAGATCGGCCTCGATCTCGCCGCTTGCACCATTCTCGTCGGTGTAGCCCACGGCGCGCACCTTGCCATCATCGTCGCCGAACAGAGTTTCGACCGTCTGGCCCAGCATCAGCTCCACGCCCTGGCGCCGGTGTTCGGCCTCGTAGAAATCCGACAGTTCTGGCCCCGCCACGCGGCTGAGCACCCGGCCTTCGCGTTCGATCACGGTGACCGGCAGGCCCGCCGTGCGGAACACCGCCGCCGCCTCCAGCCCGATATAGCCGCCGCCGATCACCGCGACGCGCCTGACCCCGCCGTCCATCTGCGCGCGTATCCGGTCGACATCGGCGCGGGTGCGGATCGAATGGATGCCATCGAGATCGGCACCGGGGCACGACAGGCGCCGGGGGTCGCCGCCCGCCGCCCAGATCAGCGAATGATAGTCGAGCCGGCTGCCGTCGCTCAGTTCGACGCTGCGCAGTTGCGGATTGATCGCGACCACCGCGCAGCGGCTGCGGATTTCGATATCGCGTTCAGCCCAGAAGCTTTCGGGGCGGATCAGCATCTTTTCGAACGGACGGGTGCCTGCGAGGTAATCCTTGGACAGCGGCGGACGCTCGTAAGGCAGTGACGGCTCGCGCGCGATCATCACCACGCGGCCCGTAAACCCGCGTTGCCTCAGCGCGAGCGCGGCCTGCGCCCCGCCATGCCCGCCGCCCACGATCAGGACATCCGCAAAGCTCATCCCAATCGCTCCGTTACCGGTTCAGCAGGTTTCGGGCCTGGCTGGCGATCTGCGCCAGTGTCGCGGGCTCCACCGGGTTTTGCGCCTGCGCCCGCCGGATCATCGAGCGGAACTGCCGCACCTCCGCCTCATGCGCGGCGATCCATGCCTCTACCTTCTCGCAAGGTGCGCCGGCGCCATCGTCCTGATCGCAAATCCGCTGGAGGAATTCGAGCCGCATGTGCTGGAAATCACGTGCCAGCCCTGCGACGAGCAGCCGGTCCCACACATCGGAGGGAGACATCAGCGCCGCGGTCCCCTGCGCCCAGTCGAGACCGAGCTGGCCGCCCAAATCCGAGAACGCCTTGGCCACGCTGCGGGGCTCAAGCTCCAGATCGCTGGCAAGCCGCGCGATGCCGATGCCGCCATCGAGATCGAACAGATGGGCGACCTGTGCTGCGACCGTCTCGGGCGCGCCGCCCTTGACGAATTCGGCGCGCATCCTGGCCGAGCGCTGGCGGGTTTCCGCCGCGAGCAGATCGACCGTCCCCTCCCGCAGGACTTCGAGCGTGGGGCGAAGGTCCGCCACGGCGGCGCTGGGCGACGAGGTGCCGCATACCCGGATGGCATCGGCCATCTGGATGCGCATCGCGGTCGCGACCCGGTCGAACAGCGTCAGCCGCATGCTTTCGGGCATGTCGGCGGTGTCGAGCGCATCCCAGATGCTCTGAATGTCGAGCAGACGGTCGGCGGTGACAAAGGCCGTCGCCACGTCGTTAAGGCCGACACCTTCTTCCTCCGCCAGCTCGAACGGATGAACAATGCCCAGCCGGTTGACGATGCGGTTCGCAAGATCGGTTGCAATGATCTCGTTGCGCAGCCGGTGCTCGCGAATCTGCTCGGCATATTTCTCGCGCAAGGGGGTCGGGAAATATCCGAACAGCGTGCTTTCCATCGCCGGATCGCGGGTAAGATCGCCCGCTTCGATCGCGTCCTGCAAGGTCAGCTTGCTGCTCGACAGCAGTACTGCAAGCTCGGGCCGGGTCAGGCCCGCGCCTTCGCCCGCACGGCGCGTGAAGGTTTCGTTGTCTGCGATCCCTTCGGTCCGACGGTCGAGCATGCCTGCGTCTTCGAGCGTCTCGATCAGGCGGATCGTCGATGCGGTCGCCGCCTCGCCGCGCTGTTCGGCGATCGAGATGGCGAGCGCCTGCAGCCGGTTGTCTTCCAGCACGATCTCCGCGACCTCTTCGGTCATCGAAGCGAGCAGCGCGTTGCGATCTTCCTCGGTCAACAGGTCGGCGCGCCGCGCGGCAGCGAGCGCGATCTTGATGTTCACCTCGTTGTCGGAACAGTCGACGCCTGCCGAATTGTCGATGAAATCGGTGTTCAGGCGGCCGCCGTTCAATGCGAACTCGATCCGGCCCGCCTGCGTCACGCCGAGATTGGCGCCTTCGCCGATCACCTTCACGCGCAGGTCTTCGCCATTGACGCGCAGCGCGTCGTTGGCGGGGTCGCCGACCTGGATGTTGTTCTCTCTCTCGGCCTTCACATAGGTCCCGATACCGCCGAACCACAGCAGGTCCGCCGGCGCCTTGAGGATGATCGAGATGAGCGTGTCGGGGTCGACCTCATCGAGATCGGTGCCCAGCGCCTTGCGCGCCTGCTTCGACAGCGAAATCGATTTCTCGGTCCGGGCGACAACCATGCCGCCCTTGGAAATCAGGCCCTTGTCGTAATCGTCCCAACTCGACCGGGGAAGGTCGAACAGGCGCTTGCGTTCTTCCCAGCTCTGCGCCGGATCGGGATCGGGATCGATGAAGATGTGCCGATGGTCGAACGCCGCGACCAGGCGGATCGCCTTGGACAGCAGCATGCCATTGCCGAACACGTCGCCCGACATGTCGCCGCAGCCGACGACCTTGGTCGGCTCGGTCTGCACATCGATTCCCAGTTCGAGGAAATGGCGCTGGACCGAAACCCAGCCACCGCGCGCGGTGATCCCCATCGCCTTGTGGTCGTAGCCATTGCTGCCGCCGCTGGCGAAGGCATCGTCGAGCCAGAAGTCCCGGCTTTCGGCGATGGCATTGGCAACATCGGAAAAGCGCGCCGTGCCCTTGTCCGCCGCGACTACGAAATAGGGGTCCGGATTGTCGAGGATCCGCACGCCGTCGGGGTGGACGACCTGGTCGTTCACGATGTTGTCGGTGATCGACAGCAGCGAGCGGATGAAGATTTCGTAACTGGCCTGGCCCTCGGCAGCCCAGCCGTCGCGATCCTGCGCGGGATCGGGCAACTGCTTGGGATAGAACCCGCCCTTCGCGCCGGTCGGCACGATCACCGCGTTCTTGACCCGCTGCGCCTTCATCAGGCCGAGCACTTCGGTGCGGAAGTCGTCGCGCCGGTCGGACCAGCGAAGCCCGCCGCGTGCAACCGCGCCGGCGCGCAGGTGGATGCCTTCGACCCGGCGCGAATAGACGAAGATCTCGCGGAAGGGGATCGGCTTGGGCAGGCCCGGCACCTTCGCGGAATCGAACTTGTACGACAGCGCGATGTCGGGATGGAGCGCGAAGGCGTTGGTCCGCAGCATCGCCTCGACCACGCTGCGGTAAAGGCGCAGCAGCCGATCGTCGTTGATCGCCGCGACCTGTTGCAGCCCGTCCTTGATCGCTTCCTGCGCGGCCTCTTCGGCCTCCGCCCGGTCACCTTCGAAGGCGGGATCGTGGCGGGCGATGAACAGCGCGATGATTGCACGCGTCACCTTGGGCGCGCGGGCCAGCGCGTCGACCACGGTGTAGATCGTGAAGCCCATGCCGGTCTGGCGCAGATAGCGATAGATCGACCGCAACCATTCCGCCTCGCGCGCGCCGAGCGCCACGTCGAGCACCAGCCGGTTGAACGGATCGTCTTCCGCCAGCCCGTTGAGCACCGCTGCGATCGCGGCTTCGATCTCGGGCGCCCGGTCGAGCAGCGCGTCCTGATCGACCCCTGCTTCGAGTTCGCAATGGAAATCGTGGATCGTGCCGAGCGAGCCGTCGGCCAGCAGGGCGGGTACTTCGCTGTTGGTCTTGAGGCCGAAATTCTCGAGCGCGGGCACGGCTTCGGAAAGCGGCAGCGTGCCTTCGTTCTGATAGATCTTCAGGCGCAGCCTGCCGTCGGCCTGCGTCGCGTCGCGCCGCAGGCGCACCCCGCGCCGGGACCTGTCGGGATCCTCGTCGCCTGAATGGCTGAACAGCTCGCGCATCCGCAGGATGTCGAGCGCGGCTTCTTCCGCGCCGCTGGCCGCCCGGTAGAAGGCGGGGAAATTGTCCGCGTAACGGCGCGCCAGCGTCGCGGCGAGATCGGCGTCGACCAGCTTGCCAAGCTCGGTCTCGACCGCTTCGGCCCACGCGCGCAGCATCTCCTGCACGCGCGTTTCCAGATCTTCCGCCTTGTAGCGCACGCGGCTTTCGCGGAAATCGAGGACGAAGCGCAGCAGCGCGAGCGCGCCGCCTTCGATCTCGAGGCTCCAGTCGAGCAGGGTCGAACCGGTGCTTTCCTCCAGCAGCGCCTGGATTTGCTGGCGCACCGCGGTCGACATGAGGTCGCGGGGGAGCCACACGAAGGCGAACAGGTGGCGCGCGAGCGGCGCTTCGACGATCGCGAGGCGGGGGCGCGGGCGATCGGTCAGGCTCATCGTGGTGGTCGCCACGCGGCGCACATCCTCGTCGCGGAAGCCGATCACCAGATCGTGCGGCAGCGCGGTCAACGCGTGGACCAGTGCCTTGCCCGCATGGCCTTCGGGATCGAAATCGAGTTCGGCCATCAGCTCGCTCAGCTGGCGGCGCAGGCGCGGTACGGCGTGCGGATCGGTCGACAGCGCGGCGCTCGTCCAGATCCCGGCATGGATCGATACGGCCACGATCTCGCCGCCCTCTTTCACCGGTACGAGAAACAGGTCGAGCGGAACGCGGCGATGGACGTTCGATACGCGGTTCGCCTTGACGATCAGCGGGATTCGCGCGTCGGCATTGGCAGGGTCGTCGAACCAGGCGAAGGCGCGGTCGTAGGATGCATCGGCGAGGATCTGCCGTGCGCTGGAACGGCAGATGCCCAGCGCATTTTCTTCGCGCCCGTCGCGGTAGCGCTGGATGTGGCCGAGCTGGGTGAGCATTCCGCCGCTGAGCCATTCGAGCAGGCCTGCGCCCTCGCTATCGTTCAGCGACTGGCCGTCCTGCTGCATCGCCTTGCGCATCGCGGCCCAGTCTTCAACCGAAGCACGCACATCGGCCAGCGTCACGCGCAGGTCGGCTTCCAGCTCTTCGCGGGCAGCCTGCTCGGCATGCTCGGTCTCGAGATAGATCATCGATTCGCGCGGCGCACCGCTGGCCTTGCTCGGCAGCTCGATCAGCGTGCCCTCGTCATCGCGCCGCGCGTGGACGACGGGATGGACCAGACGGTCGATCGACAGGCCGAAGGCCGCGATCTGCGCGGAGATCGAATCGACCAGGAAGGGCATGTCGTCGTTCACGATCGCCATGCGCAGCTTGCGACCGACGCTATTGCCTTCGGCGATCGAGATCGCAGGCTCGCCGGAGGGTCGGGAAGACGCGGTCTCGAGAACGAAGGACGCCGCTTCCTCCAGCGCGGAGTCGTCGAATGGCTGGTCGACCGGCAACAGCGACTCGCGGATTCGCGTGGCCAGTTGCTCGTGCAAAGCGGCCTCCGACTGCTTGTTGTCGCCTGCCATAATCGTTCTGTCTCCCATGCGGGGCGCCGTGGCGCGCCTCCACCGAAATTGCTGCGCGCGAACGGGGGGTGACGCGCGTCATTATCCAGCGCCGTTAGAAGCTTGCGCTGAGGCCCGCAAGGATCAGACGCTACGGATCAGACGCAGAGCATGCCTTCTACGGCGGCCAAGAGCCTGGCAATGTCCGCAGGGCGCGAAAGCCGATGGTCGCCGCTCTTGCTCAGCAGGACCTGCACGTCTTCCGAGGCGATTCGTTCGGCGAGGCGCAGGCTGATATCCCATGGTACATCGGCATCGGCCTGCCCGTGCAGGAGCGTAACCGGGCAGCTGAGCGGGATCGGCGCGTCGAGCAGCCGGTGCTGCTGCGCATCGGCCCAGAATTTCGCATGGGTGGGTGTGGGTTCGGGGCCGTAGGGATTGGCCTCCAGCACGGTTTCGCCGCGTTCCAGCTGCGCCTTTTGGGCGTCGTCGTATCCCCAGTCCGAAAAGTCCGGCGCGCTCGCTATGCCGATCATGCCAGCCAGCTTTTCCTCCAGTCGGAGCGCGACGAGCAGCATCAGCCATCCGCCCATCGACGAGCCGATCAGCACCACCGGCCCGTCGATCTTCGCTTCGATCAACGCGAGAACCTCGTCGCGCCAGCGGGTCAGCGTGCCTTCGGCGAAATCGCCATCCGATTCTCCGCAACCCGAATAGTCGAGCAGCAGGCAGGTCCGGTCATGCGAGGCCGCCCAGTCGAACAGCGCGGTCGCCTTCGATCCGGCCATGTCGGACATGTAGCCCGGCAGGAAGACGATCGCGGGGGTGTCCGCCGTGCCGTTCGCCCGGGTCAGGCGATAGGCGATGCGGCGCCCGGAGGGTATTTCGAATATATCCATCGGCATCGCGGCCTAGGGATGGCAGCCATTCCTGTCCATCGGACGACCCATCCGGGGCGGGCGCCCGCGACCGGCGGTTTTCTCATGGTTTCCTACCGGGAATCGCCGCGATATGCCTGCTTCCGTGGCTTTTGAAACGCGCATTTCGGACGGTATCCTGCGGGTTTTCGGCGCCGTTGGGGCTGGCACGCTTTTTCGCCCTAAGACACTGTGTCAGGTGTGTCAGGGCCGGTTCTCAATCCGCCGTCTTCGATCTTTCACGATCACGAGCTAGGCGGTGCCCATGGCTCATCTTCTCGCACCCCCGCCCGCCGCTGCCCGCAGCTCCCGTTCCACGCTTTCGCTCGACCGCCGCACTTTGCTGGCGGGTGGCGCGCTGGGTGCGGGGCTCGCGGCGATGCCGCTGTCGGCGCAAGCGGGCGCGAAGGGTTTTACCCACGGCATCGCCAGCGGCGAACCGCATGCCAGCGGCGTGTTGCTGTGGACCCGCTTCGTCGGATCGAACGAGGCAAAGCTTGCCTGGCAGGTGAGCGACAGTTCCGCATTCACGCGCGTCGTCGCCGAGGGTGAAACGCTGGCCGCGCCGGGCAAGGACTGGTGCGCCAAGGCCGAGGTTGCCGGGCTCGAGCCCGATACATGGTACTACTACCGCTTCGTCGGCCCCGATGGATCGCGCTCTGCCGTGGGGCGCACGCGCACCCTGCCGGTCGGCCCCACCAGCCGCTACCGGCTGGGCGTGTTCTCCTGCTCCAACATGGGGTTCGGCTATTTCAACGCCTATGCCCACGCGGCCGAGGCGAACGCGTTCGACCTGCTGCTGCATCTGGGCGACTATTATTACGAATACGGGCCCGACAAGTACCCCACTCCCGAACAGACGCTGGCCGGTCGTGAGATCGCGCCGCGCAGCGAGATCGTGCACCTGGCCGACTATCGCCTGCGCCACGCGAGCTACCGCGCCGATCCCGATCTGCAGCGGCTGACGCAGCTCTACCCGATGATCCTCGTCCCCGACGATCATGAGACCGCGAACGATTCGTGGGCCGGCGGCGCGGAGAATCACCAGCCTGACAGCGAGGGATCGTGGGATGCGCGCAAGGCGGCGTCGCTGCGTGCCTATCGCGAATGGCTGCCGGTCTCCGACGAGCCGTGGAAATCGTACGACATCGGCGATCTGGCCACGCTCTTCCGGCTGGAAACGCGGCTGACCGCGCGCTCGCAGCAGCTCAATGTGGCGGACGTGCTGGCGGGCAAGTCGACGCCCGACCAGATGATGGCCGCGCTAACCGCCTTCCGCGATGGCGCCTGGGCAGACCCGGCCCGGCAGATGCTGGGCGCGGCGCAGGAGGCATGGCTGGCGAACGGCCTGCGCGCCTCGACGCGGGGCGGGACCCGCTGGCAGGTGCTGGTCCAGCAGGTGCTGATGGGCAATCTCAGCACGCCGACCGCGCTGGCCGACGCGCTGCCCGCGAATACGCCCGAAGGGCTGCGGCAACGCCTGATGGCGGGCGCAATGGCGAGCCGGGTCGGCCTCCCGCTCAACATGGATGCATGGGACGGCTATCCGGCGGCCCGCGCACGCGTGTTCGATGCCGCGCTTGCTGCAGATGCCAACCTCGTCGTGCTGGCGGGCGACACGCATAATGCATGGGCCTTCGACCTCGCGCAGGATCGCAATGCGGTGGGGGTCGAGTTCGGCGTCTGCTCGGTCACTTCCCCGGGCTTCGAGGGGTATCTGCCGCAGGTGCCGACTTCGATGCTGCAGCAGGCCGTGGTTGGCGCCAATCCGCAGCTGCAATGGGCGGATACCTCGCAACGCGGCTATATGGCGGTGGACCTGACGCCCGAGGCTGCAACCTGCGAGTGGCGGTTCGTCTCGGGCATCCGCCAGCGCGGCACACAGCTGGCGGGAACGCATCGGATGGCGAGCGCGCTCGGATCGAACACGCTCGCCATGGGGTAGGGCCGGTCAGTCGGCGATAAAGTCCGCCAGCGCGGCGTTCATCGCATCGGGCTGGTCGAGCATGATGAAGTGAAGCGAGCCTTGGATGGGCACGAAGGTGATATCGGGCGTACCGGCGTATTGCACCGGGTAGATGCTCTCGGCCATCTCTGCGGAGAGGGTGGGCGGATCGACCGGGTAGAGCATGGTGACCGGCACTGTGAGTTCGCCGAGACGCGGGCGAAGATCGGTGGTCATGATCTCGTACATCAGCTGACCGCCAACCCTAAGGTCAGCCTGCGCGGAGTACTGATCGACCTTGCACTGCCCTGCGGGGCTCTTGGCCATGCCCTGCGCCTGCATCGACGGCTGGTCGCAATCGGGAGCGGGCAGGTCCATCGCCGCCTGCGCCACCATCACAGAGCGCATCTGCGCGGCCTGCGACTTGGCGGCGTCCGCGCTGCTTCGCCCCATCAGGATCGAGAAGAAAGGCAGCGAATCGACGATCATGATCTCATCGACCAGATCGGGATGGTCGAGCGCGAGGGTGAGCGCGGTGAACCCGCCCATCGAATGGCCGACGACATGGACATCGGCGAGGGCGTTGTCGTCGATATAGCTGGCAAGTCCCTCGACCAGCAGGGGCAGCACCGGGCCTTGCGCATTGGCGCCAGCAGCGGTCCCTCCGAAGCCGTTCACCTGTACCAAGTGCACCCGGTACCCCGCCTTGGTCAGTGTCTCGATCTGTCCGTCCCACACGCTGCGCGGCGAAAGCAGGCCGGGGATCAGGATCGCATCGCGACCTCCTTCGCCGACGACTTCGACGCTGAAGCGCTGCTGGGTTGCGACATCGGTGGGGCTGGCTGGCTCGGCCGGACCGGCGGCAGCCAGCGGAGTGGCGAAGGCAGCGAGAGCCGCGGCGGCGAATAGGGCAGGTTTCATAGCATCAGTCTTTCTCACGAATGAAAATCTCTTCGATGGCGAGGCCGAAGACCTCGGCAATCTGGAAGGCGAGGGGGAGCGAGGGGTCGTAGCGGCCGGTCTCGATCGCGTTGACGCTCTGGCGGCTTACGCCGAGCTCTTCGGCCAGCGCCTGCTGGCTCCAGTTGCGCTCGGCGCGCAGGACCTTGAGCCTATTCTTCATCGACCGGACCCGCCTTGTGGCGCATGCTTTGCCACGCCTGGCCCAGCCCCATGCCCATCGCCCAGATCGGCACCGCCCACCAGCCGGGCACGTGCGGCACCAGCTCGAAGGTTTCTAGGAAGCCCCAGAAGCTGCCGATGGCGAGCACGAAGCCGAGCCCGATCAGCGAAGCCATGATCGCGCGATGGCGCAGGTACTCGTCCTGCTCTTCCACGATGTACCGGCCCATGACGAAGATCATGGCAAGGATCGGTGCGATCGGCAGCATCGCGAGCAGCCAGGTAAGCTCGACCGAAGGAGCGAGGTTACGAAACACCCACATCGCCACCCCCAGGCCGAGTACGTAGGCGATCGAGGTTGCCATGATTCCGAAGACGTATCGCTTCGCCGCCTGGCTCGTACTCCCGCATCGGTTCTCGCGCTGGTTGGCCAGCGAGCGGAACAGGGCGAAGATGAGCGCTGTCGGGACTATGGCGAGGAGCATCGTGGTCGTATCGTTGATCGCGCCAGACGCCTTCAAGCCGAAGATCAGGCCGCAGGTTACGAGAATCAGCCCGACCCACAAGCCGGGGCGGGCGCCCAAACCTGTTGTCGTCGTGCTCATGCCCGGCCCCCGCAGCGCGAGCGGACCGCGACCGCGCCGATGGTGGCGACGGCCAGGGCGGGCATCACGACCAGCAGTTTCTGGGCATTGTCCCCCGGGATCAGATCGGTGCGGCCCGCTGCGGCGATGCCGATCATTGCGACGGCCCAGACGATGGCGATGAGGAGAGAGCGTTTCATGGTTGGTTTCCTTTCTATGTCGTTGTCGGCGAGGCTTTGGCCTCAGGAGCGAACCCGCGGCACGTCGGCACGGCGGGTCAGGCACCCGCTCGCGGTCATCAGCGGGAGGGAGAGCACCGCGGCGAAGGTCGCCCAGTCGGGCAGCACGTCGACGATGTTGAGCAGGGCGACGACGAGGATGAGGGCGCCCCAGAGAAGTTGGATATTGCGGGTCATGGTCAAGCTTCCTTTCTGCTATGGAAAGGGTGCTTGTCATACCCGACGGGGCCTGTCAAGCGACCTTGCCATAAAAGAAAGCGTACTTGGCACCACCATTTCTGGACCTCGCGTGAAAACGCGCTATATCGATCCGCATGGCTCAGAAGATCGCCACGACTACGACCACTACGACCTCGGGGTACCGGGGGCGGATGGTCGTGGCCTGACACGCGATCGCCGCCGCCCGGGTTCGGGTGGCGATGCGTCGGCTTCCCCGGACCTGCACCAGCTTGGCGGCGCAACGGGAAAGCGAACATGCGATATTACATCGACACCGAATTCAACGGCACCGGCGGCCAGCTGCTCAGCATTGCGCTGGTTCGGCAGGACGGTGCCCATTTCTACGAAGTGCTCCACGCGCACGAACTGATCGTGCCGTGGGTCCAGGCGCATGTCGTGCCCCATTACGGGCAGGAGCCGGTGGAGCGCCTGCAGGCGGTCAAGAAGATGCAGAAATTCCTCAGGAAAGATGAAGGCCCGCATGTCTTCATCGCCGACTGGCCGGAAGACCTCGTGCATTTCAACACCATGCTGTTGCGCGGCCACGGCAAGCGCAACGATCCGTTTCAGTTCGCCTGCCTGCTGCTGAACCTCCCCGGTTTCAGCACTGCAAGCGCCAGCGCGGTGCCGCACAATGCGCTGGCCGATGCGAGGGCACTGGCCGATCATGTCGAGCGCAACCTTTCCGGCGAGCTTGCGACGATGGGCCCGGCGGACCTTTCACTGGTGCAAAAGGCTTGCGCCGACAGCGATCTTGCCTAGGCCACGCGGCGCGAGGCATAGCCCTTACCCAAGACTTCCCGATGGATTGAACCGATGACCGAACTGCTCAAGATCAGCCTGCCCGACGGATCGGTGCGCGAAATGGAACCGGGCAGCAGCCCGGCGGACGTCGCCGCCGCGATCGGCCCCGGCCTTGCCAAGGCGGCGCTGGCGGCGCGCGTGAATGGCGAGCTGCGCGATATTGGCCGCCCCTTCGACTGCGACAGCGAACTCGCGCTGGTGACGAGCCGCGACGAGGAAGACGCGCTCGAACTCGCGCGCCACGACTATGCCCATGTGCTGGCAGAGGCCGTGCAGTCGCTGTGGCCGGGCACGCAGATCACCTTCGGCCCCGCAACCGACGATGGCTTTTACTATGACGTCAAGGCCCCCGAGAGCCGCGACCCGTTCAGCATGGACGATCTCCCCGCGATCGAAGAGGAGATGCGCCGGATCATCAAGGCTGACAAGCCGCTCAGGCGCGAAGTCTGGAGCCGCGAGCAGCTGATCGAGAAGTGGACCGCCGACGGCGAGACGTTCAAGGCCGAATGGGCCAGGGAACTGCCCGAGGACGAGGAACTGACGGTTTACTGGAGCGGGGACGATTGGCTCGACATGTGCCGCGGCCCGCACCTCGCCAGCACCGGCAAGCTCGATCCGCAGGCGTTCAAGCTGATGCGCGTGGCGGGTGCCTACTGGCGCGGCGACCAGAAGAATGCGCAGCTGACGCGCATCTACGGCACCGGCTGGCTCAACAAGAAGCAGCTCAACGCCCACCTGACGCGGCTGGAAGAGGCCGCCAAGCGCGACCACCGCAAGCTCGGCCGCGAGATGGATCTGTTCCATCTGCAGGAAGAGGCGCATGGCAGCGTCTTCTGGCATCCGCAGGGCTATCGGATCTGGCGCCAGCTGGAAGCCTACATGCGCCGCAAGATGGACGGTGCGGGTTACCGCGAGATCAAGACCCCGCAGGTGATGGACGCACGCCAGTGGGAGCAGTCCGGACACTGGGGCAAGTATCGCGAAAACATGTTCGTCATCCCCGACGAGGTGCCGAACACGGAGGATGAGGGCGATCTCGTCTCCAAGGACGCCGACTGGATGGCGCTGAAGCCGATGAACTGCCCCGCGCACGTGCTCGTCTTCAAGCAGGGCATCACGTCTTATCGCGACCTGCCGATCCGGCTGGGCGAGATGGGCTGCTGCCACCGCAACGAACCGCATGGTGCGCTCCACGGCCTCATGCGCGTGCGCCAGTTTACGCAGGACGACGCGCATATCTTCTGCACCGAGAATCAGGTGGTCGAGGAAGTGCGCGCCTTCTGCAAGCTGGCGGATAGCGTCTACCGCGACTTCGGCTTCAAATACGCGATCAAGCTCGCGCTGCGGCCCGAAAAGCGGCTGGGGTCGGACGCCGACTGGGACAAGGCCGAACAGGAACTGCGCGATGCCGTGCGCGATGCGGGCATGATGAACGACGCGTACGGCTGGGAAGAACTGCCTGGCGAAGGCGCGTTCTATGCGCCCAAGCTCGAATGGCACCTGACCGACGCGATCGGCCGGACCTGGCAGGTCGGCACGATTCAGGGCGACCGCGTGCTGCCCGACCGGCTCGACGCGAGCTACATCGGCGAGGATGGCGAGAAGCACCGTCCGGTGATGCTCCACCGCGCGATCTTCGGATCGTACGAGCGCTTCATTGGCATCCTGATCGAGCATTTCGCCGGCAAGCTGCCGGTGTGGCTCGCCCCGACGCAGGCGGTGGTCGCGACCATCGTTTCGGATGCGGACGACTATGCCAACGAGGCGCTGGCCAAGCTGCGCGCGGCGGGCATCCGCACCGAGGCGGACGTGCGCAACGAGAAGATCAACTACAAGGTGCGCGAGCATTCACTGGCGAAGGTCCCGCACCTGCTGGTCATCGGCAAGCGCGAGGCCGAGGAAGGGACCGTCGCGGTCCGCACGCTGGGCGAGAAGGAGCAGCGGGTGATGTCGCTCGACGAGGCGATCGCCATGCTGCGCACCGAGGCGACCCCGCCCGATCTGCGCGACAACTAAGGCTTGGAACTCCTCGCAGGATTCACCTGGCCGCAACTCGCGGTCGCGCTTGCCATCGGATTGATCGCGGCATTCATTCGCGGGCTTGCAGGTTTTGGCCTGGCGATCCTGCTGGTGCCTGTCCTCGCGCTCGCGCTGACGCCGGTCGAGGCGGTGCTGACCACCAATGTGGTCGCCATGCTGATCGGCGGAATCGAGCTGCCGCGCCTGCTGCGAGAGGCCGAGCGCAGCGTATGGATCATCATCGGACTCGTATTGCTGACGACCCTGCCGGGCCTCGCGCTGCTGGCGGCGACGCCGCCGAACATTGCCCGCCTGCTGATCGCGCTGGTCGCTCTATCGGCCTTTGCGGCAATCCTGTTTCCCGTGCGCGAGCCGGAGCGGCCCGGGCTCGTGACCACCGGGCTGACGGGCGTGGCGACCGGCATTCTCACAGGCTTCGCCGGAATGCCCGGCCCGCCCGTGGTGCCCTATTATGTTGGGCGCGCCATTCCGCGGCAGATGGCCAAAAGTTCGATGATCCTCATCTTCACTTTTGCAGCGATGATCGGGATCGGGTCGGGCGTTGCGCTTGGCCGGATGGAATGGCGGCTGGCGCTGCTCGGCGCCCTGCTGCTGCCGGTGGTGCTGCTGGGGACGTGGCTGGGGCGCAAGGCCGATGGCCGCGTATCCGACCGGACATGGCGCATATTCGTGGGCGTAGTGCTTGCTGCGGCGGCAATGGCCGCGCTGGCCAAGCTGGTGGTCTAGGCGGCCTCAGCCGAAGGGAACGAAGCGTTCCGCAGCGATAAGCGCGATCGCGCAGGCCGATACGATGATCGCACGGGCGGCTGAAAGCGTCTCGAAGCGGCGGGCATTGGCGATGGTGCGGGTCATGGGTGCCAGCCTGGCCCGGGCGGGTTAAGAAACTCCTACCGCAGCGCGCGAGCCGGCATCTGCATGCTGGCGCAATGGAACCCGCCACCGCCTGCCAGCACCGCGCCCATCGGCAGGCCGACGGCAGTGCGATCCGGGAACAGCGCGTCGATTGCCGCAACCGCGTCTTCGTCCTGCGGCAGGCCGAAGGTCGGTACGGCGACGATGGAATTGGCAATCAGGAAGTTGGCGTAGCTCGCCGGTTCCACTCTGCCATCACGCGTTATAAGGCCGGGCGAGGGGATCGGCGCGACGCTCAGCCCGGCCGCCTCCAGCCGCGCCCTCGCATCGGCATAGACTCCGGTATTGGGATCGTCGTCGCCGAAAGGTTCGGCCAGCGCGACCGTGCCTGGCGCCACGAACCGCGCGAGATTGTCGACATGGCCATCTGTGTGATCGTTGAGCAGCCCGTCACCGAGCCACACCACGCGGGAAAGGCCGAGATCCCGTGCGAGCCGCGCTTCGACATCGGCGCGCGAGAGATCGGGATTGCGATTGGGATTGAGCAGGCACTGCTCGGTGGTCAGCACAAGGCCCGCACCATTGGTGTCGATCGCCCCGCCCTCGAGCACCCAGTCGGGCCGGTCCAGCGACAGACCCGCGTCGCGTGCCAGCTCGCTGCCGATGGTTTCGTCGCCGGCCATCACGTATTTCCCGCCCCAGCCGTTGAAGCGCGGGCGGACGGCCAAATACCCGCCGTTTCGCCCGACCGTCAGCGGTCCGGTGTCGCGCAGCCAGACGTCGCCATAGGTCCGCCGCTCGAGCGTGACGGCATCCGAGATCAGCGCCTTGGCGCGCGCTTCGTTCGCCGCATCCCGAACGAGCAGGCGAACCTCCTGCCCGCTCTCGGCGACAGCATTGGCAAAGGCGGCGATTTCTTCCTGCGCAAGCGCGACGGCATCGCCCCACTCAGCGGGGTCGTGCGGGAAGCCGATCCACAGCCAGTCCTGCGGCTCCCACTCTGCGGGGAGCCGCATGGTATCGATGCTCATGACGTGTCCGCCGGGTTAGCGATCAGCAGCCTGCATTGGTGGCCGCGCAGCTTTCGTCGCGGATCGAGCGGAACTCGTCGCCCTCGACCCAGTTGGGCCAGCTGTCGCTCATCGCCAACATCCGCCCGAGGCGGTAGTAAAGCTGGAGGTCGGCCATCACGCCCGACCAGTCCCATTCCTCGTCGAATTCGTCCTTGGGTCCGTGATAGCGGTTGTCGCGATAGTCTTTGGCGAGCGCTGCGCCCGCTTCGCTGCCGCCTTCGACCAGATCCTCGCCGCCGTCGATATAGAGCATCGGCACGCCCTGCTTGGCGAAGGGGAAGTGGTCGGAGCGGTAATAGTAGCCTGCTTCCGGATTGGGATTGTCGGTCGATACGCGTCCATCGGCCTCCAGCGCGGCTTCGAGGAACTGGTCGAGCTGCGACTTGCCCGGACCCACGACGGTCACGTCGCGTGCCGGCCCGGCGATCAGGAAGGCGTCCATGTTCACCCCCCCGACCGTCTGGTCGAGCGGGAAAACCGGGTTCTGCGCATAATAGGTCGAGCCGAGCAGGCCCTGCTCCTCTGCGGTGACCGCGAGGAACACGAGGCTGCGATCCGCCGCGCCCGCTTTGACCTGGGCTTCGGCCAGCGCGACCAGCGCTGCCGTGCCGGTGGCATTGTCGACCGCGCCGTTGCAGATGTCGTCGCCATCATCGGCGGGCGTGCAGCGGCCGAGATGGTCCCAGTGGGCGGTGTACAGCACGTATTCCTCGGGCCGCTTGGAACCCGGCAGGACGCCGATGACGTTCTGCGACATATATTCGCGGCTCTCGTTGTCGAAGCTGGTCGAGGCCTTGAGGCCAAGCCGGACGCCGGTGAAGTCTTCTTCGCGCGCAGCCTCCTTCAGCTCATCGAGATCCTGTCCGGCGGCATCGAAGATCTTTTCCGCGACCGAATTCTGAATCCAGCCGTTCATCTGCGTTGTCGGCGGTGCGTTCTCGCCGCGCTGCGGGTAGCCCTGCGGGCCCGACCAGCTGCTCTCGACGACGTTCCAGCCATAGGACGCAGGCTCGGTCTCGTGGATGATCAGGGCACCTGCGGCGCCCTGCCGCGCAGCCTCTTCGTACTTGTAGGTCCAGCGCCCGTAATAAGTCATCGCCTTGCCATCGAACGGGCCTTCGAGGGTTTCTGCCCCGAAGTCGGGATCGTTGACGAGGATGACCGCGATCTTGCCTTCCATGTCGAGGCCTTCGTAGTCGTTCCAGCCCTTTTCCGGCGCGTTGATGCCGTAGCCCACGAACACCAGCTCGGCGTTGTTGATCCGCGTGCGCGGCGTTTCGCGGTAGCTCACGCCGACCCAGTCGTCGCCATATTCGAACGCCATGCCGTCGCCGTCGCCCCCGTTGATGGTGAGCGGGGCGAAATCGCTGCCGGTGATCTCGACCAGCGGGACGTCCTGCGTCCATGATCCGTTATTGCCGGGTTCCAGCCCTGCCGCCTTGAACCGCTCGGTCAGCAGTTCGACGGTCATCTGCCCGCCCTCGGTTCCGGGCATCCGGCCTTCGAACTCGTCGCTGGACAATTCGCGGGTCAGATCGACCATCGTCTTTTCCGAAATGTCGCCATCGGCAACCTCGGGGATGTCGAGGGTCGCGTCGTCGTTTCCGCCCGACAGGACGGCGGCATCGCAACCGGCCAGCGAGAGGGCGATGGCCGCCACGGCGAGAATGCGTTTCATGACTTGGAATTTCTCCAGAAAATCTTGGCTTCGCGCGGGGTTGTTGCAAAAGCGCGGCGCGAGGGCAAGTGAACGGGTGCGCTCGCGCAACGATGGCCCACCTTCTTGCCAGCGCCGCATGGGGCGGGCAGGGCGGCTCCATGGCAAGCGAATGGACAGATGCAATCGCACGCGCGCGGGAGAACGCGCCTTTTCTCGCCCGCAGTCTCGACCGCCTGCCCGACCTTGCCGACCTGCTGGCGCAAGGCGATCTCGATGCCGCATTCGAATATGCGGCGAAGGCGGGCGAGGGTGCCGAGACCGGTGTCGCCTTGCGGCGCGAGCGGCTGGCACTCGCCCTGACGCTGGCGATCGGCGATCTCTGCGGTGTCCTCACGCTTGACGATGTGATGCGGCGCCTGTCGTCCTTCGCGGACATTGCACTCGATCGGGCTATCGCCGAAGCCGCGCGCAGCCGCACCACGCTCGAAAGTGTCGACGGGTTTTTCGCTGTGGCGCTGGGCAAGCATGGCGCAAGCGAGCTCAACTACAGCTCGGACATAGACCCGATCTTACTGTTCGATCCCGATGTGCTGGCGAGCGGTCCGCGCTCCGGCCCCGCAGAAACCGCACAACGCATGGCGCGCGATATCGTCCGCCTGCTCGCCGACCATACCGAGGAAGGCTACGTCTTCCGGGTCGACCTGCGGCTGCGCCCGGCGGCGGAGATCACGCCGCTGGCGGTCTCGGTCAACGCGGCGGCCACGCATTATGAAAGCGCGGCGCTTGCATGGGAGCGCGCGGCCTTCATCCGCGCCCGCTCGGCTGCGGGGGACGTGGTGCGCGGCGAGAATTTTCTCGCGAGCATCCGCCCCTTCGTGTGGCGCCGCAGCGTCGATTTCGGCGCGATCGACGACATTGCGCAACTGCGCCTGCGCATCCGCGAGGCCTATGGCGGCGAACCCGTGCTCGGCCCGGGTTTCGATCTCAAACGCGGGCGCGGCGGCATTCGCGAGATCGAATTCTTCGCCCAGACCCACCAGCTGATCCATGGCGGGCGCGATCCGCGGCTGCGTAGCAGCGACACGCGCGCGGCGCTGCTCGCGCTGGCCCGGGCGGGGATCGTGGAGGAACAGACCGCGCGTGCGCTGGCCACCGCCTATGCCCGCCTGCGGGTGGCCGAGCACCGAATCCAGATGCTGGAGGATCGCCAGACGCATATGGTGCCCGAAGGCGAGGCGCTGGAGCGGCTGGCGCATCTCGACGGGTTCGCCGACGGGGCGGCGCTGCTGGCGGATCTCGACCCGCACCTGACGGTCACCGCGCAGGCGTTCGACACGCTGCTCGAAACCAGCGAGACCGGCACGGCGAACGATCGCCCTGCCCGTGAACTTGTCGCCGCGAGCCCGCTCGCCGGGCAAGCCGACATGGGCGAGCGGGTCGCCGGCTGGCTGGATGGCCGCTATCGCGCACTGCGTGGCACGGACGCACAAAACGCTTTCCGCCGTCTGCTCCCTGCGCTGCTCGAAGCGCTTGCCCAATCGCCTGAGCCCGATCGCGCGGTGGTTCGCCTTGAGCGGTTGCTGGAGGCGCTGCCGAGCGGGATCAACCTGTTTCGGCTGCTGGAGGCGCGGCCCGCGCTGCTCGACCAGTTCCTCTCGATCATCACGCTCGCCCCGCCGCTCGCAAATGATCTCGCGCTGCGGCCCGCATTGTTCGACGCGCTGATTGACCGCTCGGCGCTCGACCTGCCCGAAAGCGTGCCTGCGCTGGTGCGCTCGATGATGCGGGCCGAACCGCAGGGGAATTACGAGGCGCTGCTCGATCGGATCAGGGTTGTGACCGGGGAGCAGCGCTTTGCCCTGGGGGTGCAGTTGATCGGCGGGGTGCACGACCCGCTCGATATCGCGCGGGGCTTTTCGACCGTCGCGGAGGCGGCGTTGCAGGCCGCGCTCGCGGGGACGCTCGCCGAATTCGAGAAGGCGCATGGGCGGATCGAGGGTAGCGAGATGATGATCCTCGGGCTGGGACGGCTCGGCGGCGAGGCGCTGACGCATGCCTCCGATCTCGACATCGTCTACCTCTTCACCGGGAACCACGCGGCGGAAAGCGACGGAGAGCGCCCGATCAGTGCCACACGCTATTACAACCGCCTGGCCCAGCGGGTCAGCGCGGCGGTCAGCGTGCCGACCGCCGAGGGGCCCCTGTACGAGGTCGATACGCGATTGCGCCCGCAAGGCGCGCAGGGCCCTCTTGCCGTCAGCGTGGAAAGCTTCGCGCGCTACCAGAACGAATCGGCGTGGACGTGGGAGCATATGGCGCTGGCGCGCGCACGCGTCGTCGCGGGCTCTTTTGCCGCGCGCGGCACTGTCGAGGATATTATCCGCGGGGTCCTGTGCGCCCCGCGCGATCCCGCCACCCTGCGCGCGGACGTGTTGAAAATGCGCGCCGAGATGGCGAGCCACAAACCCGCCAAGGGTCCGCTCGATGTGAAGCTGCTACGCGGCGGGCTGGTCGACATCGAGTTCATCCTTCACTTCCTGCAGCTGCGCGACAAGGTCGCGCTCGATCCGCGGCTGTCGAAAGTGTGCGAGACGCTGGTCCACACGGGCGCGCTGCCCGAGGCGTTTGCGCAGGCGCACGACTTTCTCACCCGGCTGATCGTGGCCGCGCGGCTGCTCGCGCCCGATCTTGCGGTACCGCCCGGGGCCGCCGGGCAGACGCTGGCCAAGGCCTGCGGGTGCGACGACGCCGACGCGCTCTTGCGCCATGTCGCGAAGGCGCGGCAGGAGGTCGCCCGGGTCTGGCAGCAGACATTCGAAGAGCAACTGGAGATCGACTGATGACAATTGGCGAAGGGCCACAAGAAGGGGGCGCGATGCCTGATATCGCGATGGTGCGGCACGATGGCGCAGAGGTGAAGGTGTCCGACTATCGCGGGCGCAAGCTGGCGCTGTTCTTCTACCCCAAGGACAACACCCCCGGCTGCACGACCGAGGCGAAGGACTTCTCCGCCCTGAAGGACGAATTCGAGAAGGCTGGCTGCGCGCTGCTGGGAGTGAGCAAGGATTCGAGCAAGAAGCACCAGAACTTCATCGCCAAGCACGATCTCACCGTCGACCTTGCGACCGATGCCGAGGAAGGCGGCCTGTCCGACGAACTGGGCGTGTGGGCCGAGAAGAAGATGTACGGCAAGACCTTCATGGGCATGATCCGCAGCACCTACCTGGTCGATACGCACGGCAAGGTCGCGCGCATCTGGCCCAAGGTAAAGGTGGCGGGCCACGCCGAGGAAGTGCTGGCGGCCGCACAGGCGCTGTGAGCGCGCCGCAGAGCGAATCGCTCGCCCAAGCAATCCGGGCTGCCCTGCTGACCGGGCCCGCGCGCGCCAAGGTTTTCGCGGCGCGGCAGGTTGCGCGCGACTGGCGGCTGGGGCGGCTGGCGGCAGTGTATGATGTCGCAATGCCCGATCGGCCCGCGCGCCCGGCCCGGCCCGAACTGCTGCCGCCGGGCAAGATGCCTAAGCGCGGCAAGGGTGGGTCGCTGCGCGGGCGGATCGCGCTGTGGCACTCGCTCGCGCATATCGAATTCGTCGCGATCAACCTCGCGCTAGATATGGTGGGGCGGTTCGGCGCTGAAATGCCGCGCGCGTTTGCCGACGATTTCCTGTCTGTCGCCGCCGACGAGGCGATGCATTTCGCGCTGCTGGAGCGCAAGCTGGCGTCGATGGGCGCGTTCTATGGAGCGCTGCCCGCACATGCGGGGCTGTGGGAATCGGCGCATGCGACGCGGCACGATGTCGCCGCGCGGCTCGCCGTGGTGCCGATGGTGCTGGAGGCGCGGGGGCTCGACGTGACGCCCGCGATGCTCGACCGGGTGCGCGCGCAGGGCGATGCGAGCGGTGCGAAGATCCTCCAGCGGATCCTTGACGACGAAATCCGGCATGTGGGAATCGGCACCAGGCACTTCGTCGCACAGGCGACGCGGGACGGATTCGACCCGCCGAAACGCTGGCAAAAGCTTGTTAACCATCATTTTAGAGGAGCGATTAAGCCGCCGTTCAACGACTCAGCGCGTTCGGCAGCCGGTTTGTCGCGCGACTTCTACGGTGCCCTTGCCGTCTTAACCTGAGCCCGCATAATCCCTCAACACAGACGGACGGGGAAGGTTCCCGTCATCATTCAGGGGGTCTCGGCGCGTTTCAGGATCGAAAATGCGCCAGGGCTCGGAACGGGCGGAGGGACCTCCGCCACCGACAGAGGACGGATATCTTGCGGACCACTGATCGACTTTTCAGCCGTGCGGGCATTCTTTTTGCCGCGGCTTTTGCGACTTTCGCCATGCCTGCCCAGGCCAACACCAGCGCCGCAGCTGCGGTCGACGTGTCGGACGCGGTCGAAGAAGCGCACAGCCCGCTCGGCAATGGCGATGCGCAGTTCCGCCAGCTCTTCGCCAGCTGGCAGACGCTCGACATCGAACGCAGCGAGCCGACGGTGGCACTGCCGACCGTCTCGGTGCCCTCGCGGATGCCGCTGGAGCAAGCCCGAGTTTCGAGCAGCTATGGCATGCGGGACCACCCGGTGCTGCGCAAGCGTGCGCGCCACAACGGGATCGACCTCGCCGCGCCGAGCGGGACCCCGATCTACGCGACCGCCGATGGCATCGTCGAGCGTGCGAACTATTTCGGCAGCTACGGCAACTACATTCAGATCGGCCACGGCAACGCGATCGAGACGCGCTTCGCGCATCTCTCGCGGATCGTCGTCAAGGACGGCGCGCAGGTTCGCAAGGGCGATCTGATCGGCTTCGTCGGCTCGACCGGCCGCTCGACCGGCCCGCACCTGCATTACGAAGTGCGCATCGACGGCAACCCTGTCGATCCGCGTCCCTTTATGGTCGAAACCGAAGCGCAGGAAGCCTTCCGCCTCGCGATGGGCCCGGGCGGCATGGGTGGCGGCGAAGAATAGGCCCGCGCTTCCAAGCCAATCCGAATTCGAAAAGGCGGTGCTGCGGCGCCGCCTTTTTTCTTGCGTGGCCCTCGGTCATGCGTGAGGTTGGGTGCAGGAGAGAGATATGCACCCCATTACCCATGCAGCCGCGCGGCCCGACCATGCGGCAATCATCAACGCGACCACCGGCGATACGGTCACCTATGGCGAACTGGATGCGTTCGCCAACCGCATGGCGCGGTGGTTGCGCGCGAAGGGCGCCAGCCGCGGCACGAGCGTCGGCCTGCTGCTCGAGAACCGTCCGCTCTATCTCGAGCTTGTCTGGTCGGCCCAGCGGATGGGCGCAATGCTGGTGCCGATCGCAACCCGGCTGACCGCGCCCGAGATCGCCTATATCCTTAAAGATGCCGAATGTTCGCTGCTGCTGACCTCGGCCGCCTTCGCCGACGTGACCGATGAGCTGGCGCAGATCATGCCGCAGCTCGAAATCGTCGATGTCGACAGCGATGCGTTCACGCAAGGCGTGGCCGCCAACTCGCCCGAGATGATCGACGACCCTGTGCCGGGGCAATACATGCTCTATTCCTCGGGCACGACCGGGCAGCCCAAGGGCATCATGCCGCCGCCGCCGCCAAGCGAGGATATCACCGCGCCCAATGCGCTGGTCGGGCTGGCGACGATGGGCGTCGGCATGCCTAGCGATGGCAGCATGGTCTACCTCTCGCCCGCGCCGCTCTATCACGCCGCGCCGCTCGGCTGGTGCAGCACGGCCCATCGGCTGGGCGGCACCGTAGTCATCATGGAGAAGTTCACCCCCGAAGGCGCGCTCGATGCGATCGAGCGCTATGGCGTGACCGATAGCCAATGGGTGCCGACCCATTTCGTACGCATGCTCAAGCTGCCCGAGGAAGAGAGGGCACGTCACGACCTATCCAGCCACCAGCGCGCAATCCACGCCGCCGCGCCATGTCCGGTGCCGATCAAGCGGGCGATGATCGAATGGTGGGGCCCGATCATCCAGGAATATTACGCAGGCTCGGAAGGCATCGGCATGTCGCTGGTCAAGAGCGAGGACTGGCTGGCCAAGCCCGGCACCGTGGGCAAGATGATCTACGGCAAGGCGCATGTTTGTGCGCCCGATGGCAGCGAACTGCCGCCGGGCGAGACAGGGCTGCTGTTCTTCGAGAACGAAACCCTGCCGACCTATCACAAGGATCCCGGCAAGACCGCCGAGGCCATGCACCCGCAAGGGTGGATGACGCTGGGCGATATCGGGCATCTGGACGAAGACGGGTTCATCTTCCTGACCGATCGCAAGAGCCACATGATCATCTCGGGCGGGGTCAACATCTACCCGCAGGAGATCGAGAACCTGCTGGTCTCGCATCCGCAAGTGCTCGACGCGGCGGTGATCGGTGCGCCGGACGACGACCTCGGCGAGCGGGTCGTCGCGGTGGTCCAGCCGGTCGATATGGGGCAGGCGGGCGAGGCGCTGGAGCAAAGCCTGCGCGCCTATCTCGAACCGCAGCTCAGCAAGGTCAAAATGCCCAAGAGCTTCGATTTCCGTCCCGATCTGCCGCGCGAGGCGAATGGCAAATTGTACAAGCGCGAGTTGCGCGACGAATACGCCCGAAAAGCGCCCTGAATCGCCCGTGAAACGTCCGGTTTTCGTGGCCTTTTCAACCGATTCATGCTAGTGAAGGGGCATGGATAAAAACAAGAACACCGGTGGCGTCGCGGTCCTCTGCGCGGCGTTCATTGGGGGCGGCAATTCGTGATGGAATTGCTTCAGAGCCATAATATTCCGTTTCTCGCCGCACTGGTGCTGATGGTCATGCTCGCGGTCAGCCAGCTTTTCGGCCTCGGCGATGTTCTGGAAGGCGGCGATGCCGATCTGGATATCGATCTCGATGCGGATGCCGTCGCAGGCGATGCCTCGGCGGGCGAAATTGGTTTTCTCGGCGGTCTGTTGAGCCTGCTGGGGGTCGGCCGGGTGCCATTCCTCATCTGGCTGGCGCTGCTGCTGTTTGCCTTCTCCCTGATCGGCATTTCGCTCCAGGCGCTCAGCGTCGATCTGCTCGGCGATGTGCTGCACCCCGCGCTTGCCGCCGTACTCGCTGGCCTGTTCGCGCTGCCCGTGACCGGCGCGGTCAGCCGGCCGCTCGGCGCGATCCTGCCACGCGACCGCACGTCTGCGGTGCCGCTTTCTTCGCTGGTCGGCCGCATGGCGCAAATCCAGATCGGCACGGCGCGCGCCGGATCGCCCGCAAGGGCGCGGGTGCTCGATCAGTTCGGACAGGCCCATTTCGTGATGGTGGAACCGCATGATCCATCGGCCGAACTGGCGGCCGAGGAGCAGGTGCTGCTCGTACGCAAGGAGGCGAACACATTCTACGCCGAAAGGCGCCACAACCCCCTGCTGTCGCCCTAGGGCGCGGCGCGGAGATCCAACCCACACCGACACAGGAGAGACTATGCAAGATCTTTGGACCGTTCTCATCTTTGCAGGGGCCGGCTTTTTCGTCCTGCTGATCATCGGCTTGACGATCACCAGACTGTACAAGCGTGCATCGAAGGAAACCGCCTTCGTGCGCACGGGTGTGGGCGGCGAACGCGTGGTGATGAACGGGGGCGCGATGGTGCTGCCGGTGTTCCACGAGACCATGCCGGTCAACATGAACACCTTGGTGCTGAGCGTAGTCCGGCGCGACGGCGAAGCGCTGATCACGCTCGACCGTTTGCGGATCGACGTGAAGGCGGAATTCTATGTCCGCGTAAAGCCCGATGGCAATGCGATCGCGATGGCTGCGCAAACGCTCGGCCAGCGCACCATGCAGCCCGAGATGCTCAAGGATCTGGTCGAGGGCAAGTTCGTCGACGCGCTGCGCTCTGTCGCGGCAGGCATGACGATGAACGAACTGCACGAACAGCGTGCGGATTTCGTCCAGAAGGTGCAGCAGGTCTCGTCCAACGATCTCGCCATGAACGGGCTGGAGCTTGAGTCGGTCTCGCTGACCGGGCTCGACCAGACCAGTATCGAGCATTTCAACGCCAACAACGCCTTCGACGCCGAAGGCCTCACCAAGCTGACCGAGCAGATCGAGGCGCGCAAGAAACTGCGCAACGACATCGAGCAGGACACGCGCGTTCAGATGGAGACCAAGAACCTCGAAGCCGACCAGCGCAGCTTCGAGATCAGCCGCGACAACGAATATGCGCGCCTCGAGCAGGAGCGCGAGGTCGAGATGCGGCGGGCCAAGCAGATTTCCGAGATCGCCCGCGAACAGGCCGAGCGTACCCGCGAGGCCGATGCGGCGCGGATCGAGGCCAAGAAGCAGGTCGACGCCCAGCAGATCGAGGCAGACCGGCTGGTCGAGGAAGCGCGGATCGACCAGCAGCGCGCGCTCGAGATCGCCCGGCAGGAACAGCAGATCGCGGTGCAGAACAAGAGCCGCGAGGAAAGCCAGGCCAAGGCCGAAGCCGACGAGGCTCGCGCCAAGGCGGTCGCCGCGGAGGAGCAGGTTGCGACCAGTCGCGAAACCGAGATTGCCGAACGCGACAAGCGGATTGAGCTGATCGAAGCGGCCAAGCAGGCCGAGCGCGATGCGATCAAGATCCGCGTCGATGCCGAGGCGGAGAAGGACGCAGCGTCGAACCGCGCCGAAGCTGCGCGGCGCGAGGCCGAGGGCGAGGCCGAAGCCGAAAAACTGCGCGCCGAAGCCGCGCGGGTCCGCTTCGAGGTCGAGGCCGCCGGTCAGCAGGCGATCAACGAGGCGGCGAACCTGCTCTCGTCCGACCAGATCGGGCTGCAGACCAAACTCGCGCTGCTCAAGGTCCTGCCCGAAGTTATTCGCGAAAGCGCCAAGCCGATGGAGGCGATCGATTCGATCAAGATCGTGCAGGTCGATGGGCTCACCAACGGCGGGGGTTCAGGCCGTGGCGGCGGTTCGGGCGCGAATGGTGCACCGGGCGGCAGCGGGAACCTCGCGGGCGACGCGGTCAATGCCGCGCTGGCCTATCGCGCGCAGGCTCCGGTGCTCGATGGGCTGATGAAGGAGCTCGGTCTCGATGGGTCTTCGCTCGGTGCGCTGGTCGCGGGTGCGGCGGCCGACATCGAGACGCCGTCCGAACCTTTCCGGCCCAACCCGAAGGTGACGCAAGCCGATCCGGTGACGGCCAAGCCGGATGAGGCGCCCGGCCGGGACAGCCTCGAAGCGAAGCCCGCTCTGGCCACGGGCGCGACGGACAAGGGCGCCACGGACAAGGGCGACGCCGACTAGCCACGACGACAGTCGCGAAAGCAGGACCGGGCGGCGCGCGAAGCGTTCCGCCCGGTTTCTATTGGGGTATTGAGCTATCCCAGAAGGCGCCGCGCCATCGCACGCACTTCCTCGCCCATATCCTCGCGCTCCAGCGCCAGCGCCAGCGTCGCCTCGACGAAGCCCGTCTTGCTCCCGCAATCGTAACGCGCACCGTCGAAAGTGACCGCGTGGAATGCCTGGTTGCCGATCATCCGCGCCATTGCATCGGTCAGCTGGATCTCTCCACCCGCGCCCTTGCCCTGGGTTTCGAGCACCCGCATGACCTCGGGCTGCAGGATGTAACGGCCCGAAATGATCTTGTTAGACGGGGCCTCGGCCACCGGCGGCTTTTCCACCAAGCCTTTCACCTCGGTCAGGATGCCATCTTCGGCGCCCGGCTCGATCACGCCGTAGGCGGACACGCTTTCGTGTGGCACTTCGAGCACGCTAATGAGGTTGCCGCCGACCTGGTCATAGGCGTCGACCATCTGCTTCATGCAGCCGGTGCCGTCCTGCTTCCCGATCATCAGCTCGTCGGGCAGGAAGATCGCGAAGGGATCGTCGCCCACGATGGCGCGGGCGCACCAGATCGCGTGGCCCAACCCCAGCGGAACCTGCTGGCGCACGGTGATGATGTCGCCCGGCGTCGCGCGGGTGGAATCGAGGATCGAGAGATCCTTGCCACGCTCCTCCATCGTCTGTTCCAGTTCGAAAGCGACGTCGAAATGCTCGACGATCGCGGTCTTGCCGCGCCCGGTGACGAAGATCATCTGCTCGATCCCCGCCTCGCGCGCTTCGTCCACCGCGTACTGGATCAGCGGGCGATCGACGATCGCGAGCATCTCTTTGGGGATCGCCTTGGTCGCGGGGAGGAAGCGGGTGCCGAGGCCCGCAACGGGGAACACGGCCTTCTTGATCGGTTTGTGAGCCATGACGCAGTGCTATGTGCGCGCGGGATGGGGTCGTCAATGTTCGGGCCAATACGCGTGCGTGCGGCTTGTGTTGCGCCATGGGCCCGCTAAACGCCCTAGGAATGGACAAACTACGCATTATTGGCGGGCGCAAGCTCTCCGGCACCATCCCGATCTCCGGCGCCAAGAACGCGGCGCTCACGCTGATCCCCTGCGCATTGCTGACCGACGAGCCGCTCACGCTGCGCAATCTGCCGCGGTTGGCGGATATCGACAGTTTCCAGCATCTGATGACGCAGTTCGGCGTCTCGGTGAACATCGCGGGGACCAAGCCGGAAGATTTCGGCCGCGTCGTCACCTACGAGGCGACCCGCCTCACCTCGACCACCGCGCCTTACGATCTGGTGCGCAAGATGCGCGCCTCGATCCTGGTGCTCGGCCCGATGCTGGCCCGCGCAGGCGTTGCCACGGTCTCGCAGCCCGGCGGGTGTGCGATCGGCAACCGCCCGATCGATCTGCACCTGTCCGCGCTGGAAGCGCTGGGCGCCGAGATCGAGCTGGCGCAGGGCTATGTCCGCGCACATGCGCCCGATGGCGGCCTGCCGGGCGGCGAATTCGACTTCCCCGTGGTGTCGGTCGGGGCGACTGAGAATGCGCTGATGGCGGCAGTGCTGGCCACCGGCACCTCGACCTTGCGCAATGCCGCGCGCGAGCCGGAGATCGTCGACCTGTGCAACCTGCTCGTCGCGATGGGCGCCGAGATCGAGAATATCGGCCAGTCGGACCTCGTGATCCACGGTGTGAAGCGGCTGAACGGCGCGACCTACAAGGTGATGGCGGACCGGATCGAGGCGGGCTCCTATGCCTGCGCGGCGGCGATCACGGGCGGCGATGCCTTTCTGGAAGGCGCCAAGGCGGACGATATGTCGGCCACGCTCCATGCGCTGCGCAACATCGGCGTCTCGGTCGAGTCCACCGCAAAGGGCGTGCACATTGGTACGAACGGCAGGCTCAAGGCGGTCAACCTCTCCACTGCGCCCTATCCGGGTCTCGCGACCGACATGCAGGCGCAGCTGATGGCGCTGCTGACCGTGGCGGAGGGCACCAGCGTGCTGACCGAGACGATTTTCGAGAATCGCTACATGCATGTGCCTGAGCTGACCCGGATGGGTGCCAATATCGAAGTGTCGGGTCGTACCGCGATCGTGCAGGGGCAACCCAAGCTCAACGGCGCGGAAGTGATGGCAACCGATCTGCGCGCTTCGATGAGCCTCGTTATCGCCGCGCTGGCGGCGCCCGATGAATCGCAGATCCGCCGCATCTATCACCTCGATCGCGGGTACGAGCGGCTGGAGGAGAAGCTCCAGGCGATCGGCGCGGAAATCGAGCGGGTGAGCGACGAATAGCGCGCCTTTTCAGGACCCAAAGTCGCGTTCCCACGTTCGCCAGATAACCACTTATTCTGGAGACAAGAAAATGGGCCTGATTCGAACCGCAATTCTGGGTGGCCTGGGTTACCTCGGCTACAAGGCGTACAAGCAGCACAAGGACGAGAACGGCGTGGCCTTCGCCGACGGCCAGCCCGAAGGCGCCGTCCGCAATGCCGGCTCTTCCGCGACTGCGACCAAGGGCGACACCATGAGCCGGACCGACGAGGCGCTCGACGAGACCTTCCCGGCAAGCGACGCAACTGCCAAATACTGACCAGCGAAAGCCGACGCGCGCGGGGGCGGGGCCTAGGCCTCGCCCCCGCTGCGCATTTGGGCGACGAGATATTGCCGGATCGCGCTGGCAAGCCCCGTCGGCTCCTCAACTTCGAGCCGTGCGGCATCGATTCGCGCTACGATGGCGTTGATCGGCAGGTCCGATGCCTGCGCGTCCTCGCGGAGCAAATCCCAGAACACCGGTTCCAGCGTGATACTGGTCTTGTGCCCGGCGATCTCGACCGAACGTTTGACGGGCGGGTGGTATTTCATGGGGAAGCCGTGGCGTAGCTCTCGCTCCAGCGCAATCCCGTCACCCGGCGAACGCCATCTGCAACACCTACGATGCCTACGGCGCAGCAGCGCCCGGCCGAGCCGCTTCGAGCTTTTCCCATTGATCCCAGATGCGCGGCGCCAGACCGTCGAGCGGGACCCAGTGGCCGCCGCCCGTCAGGTTGACGCGAACGACGTTCGGCCCGCCTGCAGCCTCGAGCTTCGCAACCGCCTTGGGGTCGACCACCTCGTCCTTCGTCCCGTGCATGAGCAGCAGCGGCTCCTCGACGGCTGCGATCCTGGCGAGATTGTCGTAGCGCTCGGTCACCAGCGCCCGCGCGATTTTCGGAACCATGTCCCGCAGTCGCGTGAACGCGCCCATCGTCGCGACGCCGGACACCTCGTGCCGCGCGGCCATCTCGACGGCGACCGCGCCGCCCAGCGAAAATCCGAAGAGGTAGAGCCGCGAATCGGGGGCGAGCTCTTGTGCCTTGGCGATCCATGCTTCGGCATCGGCATAGAGGCCTGCTTCGGAAGGCTTGCCCGGATTGTCTCCATACCCACGGTAGGACGCGATCAGCACACCACGCCCGCCCGCCCGCAGGGGTTCGGCGCGATAGGCGGAGACCATGTGGTTGTAGCTGTTGCCGTGGAACACGATGACGACCTGATCGACGCATTCGGCGGGCGGCCAGTAGGCCCCCTCCAGCGTCAAACCGTCCGCTGTCTGCGCGGTGATCGCCTGTGGGGGCTCACCCCGGAACTCCACGTTCGTATCGGCCAGCGAAACCGGTTGGTAGACCTGGCTGGAAACAGGCCCCGCAACGGCGGAGGTAGCGAGCGACAGAAGGCCAAGGCCCAGCAGCAACGGGGCGAACAGACTCATAGACGGGTATTGCATACGCCAACGCCTCCATCGCAGCTGTAAAGAGGCTGTGACGCGCGGCCCGTGTCCGGGCGATGAACCACTCAATACATGTGCTGGCCGCCATTGATGCTCATGGTCGAGCCGGTAACGAACTCGCCCTCGTCGGCAGTCAGGAAGGCTACGGCGCGGGCGATTTCTTCCGCCTGGCCCAGGCGGCCTACCGGGATCTTGGCGACGATCTTGCCGAGGACTTCCTCGGGCACGGCGGCAACCATGTCGGTGTCGATATAGCCCGGCGCGATTGCGTTCACGGTGACCCCAAATCGGGCGCCTTCCTGCGCCAGCGCCTTGGTAAAGCCGTGGATGCCCGACTTGGCGGCGGCATAGTTCACCTGGCCATACTGGCCCGCCTGTCCGTTGATCGAGCCAATATTGACGATTCGCCCCCACTTGCGCTCGCGCATCCCGGGAAAGCACGCCTTGGCCATGTTGAAGCACCCGCCGAGGTTGACGCGCATCACCTCGTTCCAGTCGTCAAAACTCATCCTGTGCAGGGTGCCGTCGCGGGTGATCCCGGCATTATTGACGACGATATCGATGTTGCCATGGTCTTTCGCGATCTGTGCGCAACCTTCGAGACATGCCTCGTGGTCGCCCACGTCCCACTTCATCGCGGCGATGCCGGTCCGTTCGGAGAATTCGCGCGCGCGCTCATCGTTGCCGGCGTAATTGGCTATGACCGTGCGGCCCTGTTCCTTGAGCGCAAGGCTGATCGCCTCGCCGATCCCGCGCGTTCCACCCGTCACCACTGCGACACGTGCCATCATCACTCTCCCCAATTCATCCTCTTCCCAAGGACGTAGCGTCAGGCACGCCTATGGGCAAAGCAAATCACGGGATGCCGGGGGGATTTCGGGATGCTGGAAGCGATGTAGACCGGGAGGGGAAAGACGCACGCCCGATCGGTCGCGCCCAGCCGATCAGAAGCGCAGCTGCGTTCCGATATAGACCGACTGGCTGTCTTCCACGCCATCGGTCAGCGGCGTCAGGCGATCCTGCTCTTCGGACAGGCGGACACCGGCGGTCACGTCGAGATTGCGCGAAACGCGATAGGCGCCGCCCAGATCGACCTGGCGATCGCCGTGACCTTCGAGCGTGCGAGGCGAGCGGCCCGGGATACGTTCCTGATCGACCGAGATGCGCGGCTGGAATCGGCTCGGCTTGTCGCGCGCGCCTTCCGACGGGCGGAATTCGGCAAGATCGGGCATCGAAACGCGCGAAACCGACTTGGGAAGCTCGCTCGCGGGCTTGGTGAAGCTCTGATACCCGCGCGCGACGCCCAGATCGAAGGCGGAAGGTGCCACCGCCACATCGCGGCGGGTGCCGGGTTCGCCGCGAGTCGACTCGATGGCCGAACGAATCGAGATCGCACGCGCCGCATCGTCATCGACTCGCACGGCGACGGTGACCGTCCGATCGGTGATGGTTTTGCCCGTGGCGGGCGTGAAGGGCATCGTCTCGCGGCGCGCGGCGAAACGCTCCATCACGCGGCGGGCGAGATCGGGATCGACGGTCGCGGGCGTGAAATGCGCGCCCAGCGACGGGCTGCCGGAAATAAGCGCGGGTGCGGTGGCTTCGGCCAGCGCGACACCGGCATAAGGCACGGCGACGAGCACCAGCGCCCCGCCGATGGCGGGGGCAAGCAGCTTGCGCAATCCTTTGCCCCGATTATCGCTCATGCTTCACCTTATAGCACCGTAACCATTACGGCTCGTGAACGCGGAAAAATTGCCCCTGTCGATCCAAGCACCAATGCGCAGGCCCCGCTTACGATCCCTTTCCTATGCAATGGCGCGCCCGCTTGCCAGCTTTTCCACAACCCGCGTCCCGCTTGCGGCTGGACTGTTGCAACAGGCACACAATGGACGCATCGCAAAATTGCGAGCGGGTTCATCGTGCATACACGCGCCGACGCCAGCTTGGGCGACCCAAGGCAGCCACGCCCTTGCTGCGGTCGGTTCGCGGCGATAGAGGCTTTTTGCATGCGCGGTCTGCCGACCGGTTCCTTCGCAGTTTTCATTGGAAAGCCAGCCACGATGATCAAGCGCCGCTCCTTAGTTGTTTCCGCCAGCCTTCTGGGTGCATGCGCCGCACTTTCGGCCTGCGGCGGTGGCAACAACCTGCCCAATCCCGATGCCGCCGCCAGCCAGGTGACGACCATCGGCGTCAATTCCTATCTCTGGCGCGCGAGCCTCGAGGCGGTGAGCTTCGCGCCGCTGCTGCAGGCAGACAGCGCGGGCGGCGTGATCGTGACCGACTGGTACGCCAATCCCGAAAACCCGGGCGAGCGGGTGAAGCTGACCATTTCGATCCTCGACCAGGATCTGCGCGCCGATGCGCTGCGCGTCGCCGCCAGCCGCCAGGTCGCCCAGAGCGGCAACTGGGTCGATGCCCCCGTGCAGGCCGCGACCGTCCAGAAGCTGGAAGACATCATCCTGACCAAGGCGCGCGAATTGCGCCGCCAGGCGATCACCGGCTGAGCCAGCCCATCACGTAAAAAGACCCGAGTATGACAGATATGCGCTTCGATCCGTCGCAGGCCGACGGACGCTGGCAACAGGCATGGGACGAAGCGCAGTGCTTCCGTGCCGATAGCAACAGCGATCGGCCCAAGAGCTATGTGCTCGAGATGTTCCCTTATCCCTCCGGGCGCATCCATATCGGGCATGTCCGCAACTACACGATGGGCGACGTGCTCGCGCGCTACAAGAAGATGCGCGGGCACGAGGTCCTCCACCCGATGGGCTGGGACGCCTTCGGCATGCCCGCCGAAAATGCGGCGATGGAAAAGGGCGTCCATCCCGGCAAGTGGACGCGCGAAAATATCGAATCGATGAAGGCGCAGTTGAAGCGCCTGGGTTTCGCGCTCGACTGGAGCCGCGAGCTGGCGACGTGTGAGCCGGATTATTACGGCCATGAGCAGGCGTTGTTCGTCGATCTGTACGAAGCGGGCCTCGTCTATCGCAAGGAAAGCGAGGTCAATTGGGACCCGGTCGACCAGACCGTGCTCGCCAACGAACAGGTGATCGACGGGAAGGGCTGGCGCTCGGGCGCCGAGGTCGAGAAGCGCAAGCTCGCCCAGTGGTTCCTCAAGATCACCGACTTCGCCGAGGAACTGCTCGATGGGCTGGGCAGCCTCGACAAGTGGCCGGAAAAGGTCCGGCTGATGCAGGAGAACTGGATCGGCAAGTCGCAGGGTCTGGAATTCTCCTTCGACCTGTCGAACGGCGATAAACTGCCCGTCTATTCCACCCGGCCCGATACGATCTTCGGCGCGAGCTTCGTCGCGGTGGCGGCGGACCACCCGGTCGCGCAGTCGCTCGATAGCGACGCGGCGCGCGAATTCATCGCGCTGTGCAAGCGCGGCGGGACGACGGCGGCGGAGCTGGAGACGGCCGAAAAGCTGGGCTTCGACACCGGCATCACCGCGAAGCATCCGTTCACCGGCGCGGACCTGCCGGTCTATATCGCGAACTTCGTGCTGATGGATTACGGCACCGGCGCGATCATGGCGGTACCCGCGCACGACCAGCGCGACTTCGATTTCGCGACCAAGTACGATCTACCGATCGTCCGGGTGGTCGCTGCCAGAGCCGAAGACGCCGCTGCCCCGCTGACCGAGGCCGAATCCGGCGATGGCATCCTGGTCAATTCGGGCCAATACGACGGGCTGAGCGTCGAAGAGGGCAAGGCCGCGATCATCGGCGCGCTGGAGGCACAGGGTCGGGGCGAGGGCAAGACCGTGTGGCGCCTGCGCGACTGGGGCGTTTCGCGCCAGCGTTACTGGGGCACGCCGATCCCCTTCATCCATTGCGAGAGCTGCGGTGTGGTGCCCGCACCCAAGGACAGCCTGCCGATCACGCTGCCCGAGGATGTCGACTTCAAGACGCCGGGCAATCCGCTCGTGCGTCATCCGACATGGAAACACGTCGATTGCCCCAAGTGCGGCGGCAAGGCGGAACGCGAGACCGATACGCTCGACACCTTCGTCGATTCGAGCTGGTATTTCCTGCGCTTCGCCAGCCAGCCCGCCGACCGTCCGTTCGATCCGGAAGAGGTCGCCAAGTGGCTGCCGGTGGAGCAATATATCGGCGGGATCGAGCATGCGATCCTGCACCTGCTCTACGCCCGCTTCTGGACCCGCGCGCTCGCCCGGATCGGCCAGATCGACGTGCAGGAACCCTTCGCCTCGCTGTTCACGCAGGGCATGGTTACGCACGAGACCTACAGCCGCAAGCAAGGCGGCAAGACGGTCTACTACGCACCCGACGAAATCAGCCGCGAAGCAGAGCGGGCGCTGCTGAAGGACGATGGCGGCGAGGTCGAGATCGGCCGCGTCATCAAGATGTCCAAGTCGAAGAAGAATGTCGTCGATCCGGACACGATCATCGCGCAGTACGGCGCCGACGCCGTGCGCTGGTTCATGCTGTCCGACTCGCCGCCCGAGCGCGACCTGCCGTGGTCGGAAAGTGGGATCGAGGGTTGCACACGCTTCGTGCAGCGTGTGTGGCGGCTGGTCTCCGACACGTCGGGCGACGCGCTGGGCGAGGATGTCGAGCTGCGGCGCAAGACGCACAAGACGATCGCCGCTGTCGCCGAGGATATCGAAGCGCTCTCCTTCAACAAGGCGGTCGCGCGGCTCTACGAATTGACCGGCGCGATCGAAAAGGCCGAGCCCGGTGCCGACCGGCGCGAGGCTACGCTGGCGCTGACCAAGCTGATCTCGCCGATGATGCCGCACCTCGCGGAAGAGGCCTGGCACCGCGCGGGGGGCGAGGGTCTGATTGCCGAGGCCCCCTGGCCCGAAGTCGATCCCGCGATGCTGGTTGAAGACGAAGTGACCATCGCCGTCCAGCACAAGGGCAAGCTGCGCGACACGCTCACCGCGCCCAAGGGTGCCAGCAAGGAAGCGCTCGAGGAAATGGCGCTGGCGAGCGAGAAGGTCCAGCGATCGCTCGACGGGGCCGAGGTGCGTAAGATCATTGTCGTGCCCGACCGTCTGGTGAATATCGTCACCTGATGGCCAATCCGTCACCCCGAACTTGTTTCGGGGTCCAGTTCCCGGCAACGTGCGATCATTCGAAGAGGAAGGATGGATGCTGAAACAAGTTCAGCATGACGGTAGACGGATGGCGCAGGCGCTGGCGGGTTTGCTGCTAGTGCCGATGGCATGCGCCCTGTCGGCCTGCGGGCTCCAGCCGATCTATGCCGGGGCGAGCGGCGAGGGCGCGCTCGCGGACCTTTCCGCCGTGGATATCGCCCCCATCGAAGGGCGCACCGGCTGGCTCGTCGCGACCGCGCTGGAAGACCGTGTGTCGATCCGCGAATCGGCTGCCGCACCGCGCTATCGCCTCGACGTCCAGCTCGACGAAAGCCTGGAGAGCCTCGGGCTGCTGACCGACGAGAGCGTGACGCGTGAGCGGCGCGTACTGCGCGCGCGCTACCAGCTGATCGACCTGTCGAGTGGCGCGATCGTGCTCGACGCGACCGCCGGGTCGGACGCGGGCATCGATGTCGTCTCCAGCGACTATGCCACCATCGCGGCCGAACGCGCGGCGGCCGAGCGGCTGGCCGAAGTGGTCGCGGACCAGATCGTGACGCGGGTGTCGCTGGCGCTGCGTCGGCGCAACTGACGGCGGCGGCCCGTAAAATGGCAAAACGCCAGTCGTTCAAAGCCAACCAGAACAGCTTCGGCCGCATGGCCGGGCAGGCCGCGCGCGAATGCCACACCTTCTTCTTCTGCGGACCCGACGAGAGCGCGGCCTCGGCGGCGGCGGCGCAGATCGTCGCCGGACTTGCCGATCCGGGCGAGCGGGTCGAGGTGTCGGGTGCCGACCTGCGACGCGATCCCGTCAGGCTGGCGGACGATGCGCGCTCCTCCTCGCTCTTCGGCGATTCGCGTCACATCCTTGTGCGCGCCAGTGGCGAGGAAGCGCATGATGCGCTGAAGATCCATCTCGAAGCCGAGGGCGAGGCCTGCCCCGTGCTGGTGGTGGCGACGAGCGCGACGGACAAGTCGCGCAGCGCCAAGCTGGTGGCGGGCGCGGGCGGCACGCTGGTGGCGATGTTCTACCCGCCCAACCTGCGCGACATGGCCGAAACCGTGCGCGATCTGGCAGACAAGTCGGGCCTGCGGCTCGGCGGCGACCTCGCCCAGCGGATCGCGCGCGCCTCTGGGCTAGACCGGCGGCTGGCCGAGGCCGAAGTGGAAAAGCTCGCGCTCTATCTCGATGCCGCGCCCGATTCGCCCAAGACCGCCGATCCGGCTGCGTGGGACGCGATCGGCGCCTCGAGCGAGGAGGATGGCCTGATGCCGATCGTCAACGCTGCGCTGGGCGGACATGCGAAGCGTCTGCCCGCCGAACTGGCACGCTTGCACACACTCTCGCTCAATCCGGTGGGCGTGGCACTCGCGTTCGAGCGGCGCGCGGCGCAGCTCGCCCAGCTTTCGGCACGGATGCGCCCGGGAGAGGATGTGAGCAGTTTCGTCGATGCGCAAAAGCGTGCGCGGCGTATCTTCTTCAAGGACGAGCGCGATCTGACCGAGCAGCTGCAGATCTGGCGGGGCAAGCGACTCGACCGGCTGGTCTCGCGGCTGACTGCGCTGCATCAGGCGCTGCTCGCCAACAGCCAGCAGGCCGAACTGCTGCTGTCGCAAGAGATCGCGTGGATCGCGCGGGCCGCGTCGCGCTAGTTCGAGTACCCGTAACCCTAAAACCTAGTCCTGCGGGACCGAGAACGAGCCGGTCACGCGGCCACTCTCGCCGCCAGCGCTGCCCGCGCCGTCGACGCTCGACAGGCCGGTGCGCAAGTCGATCGTCAGGCGCCCGCCGTTGAGCGTGTCAGAACCGCGCTGCAGCCGCACATCGCCGGTCATGGTGATGATCCGGCGGTTGAAATCGTACACTGCCACGTTGCCTTGCGCGCGCTCGTCCCCGCGCGTCACCGTCACCCCGCCGGTGGCGGAGATGCGCTGGATGCTGAGCGAGCCTGCGTCGGTATAGTCGACGATGGTGCGCGCCGCGTTCAGCCGCAGATTGGCCTGCGTGATCTGCACATTGCCCGACAGCACGACCCGGTTCTGGCGATCCTGCAGCTCGATCCGGTTCGCCGCATAATCGACCGGCGCATTCGAATTGTGGCCTGCGATGGCCTGCGCATTGAGCTGCAGGCCCACGACCGTGCAGGCGGCGAGCACGAAGCCCGCCACGCCCGAACGGGCGGCGAGGCGGACATGGCGGGGGGTCAGCCGGGCTTTGCGGCGGATGCTCATTGCATGCTCTCCAATGCGCCGGGCACCATGCGCAGACGCGCATTGCCGTCAAGCGTTATCGTGCGCGTTTCGATGTCGACCTTCAGGCTGTCGGCAGAGAATGTCCCCGCCGGAACCGCGCCCGATACACCCTCGCTGCCCACCAGCATCTGTTCGCGCAGGTCGACCGATACGCCGCGCGCGGTAAGGTTGTAGCCATCGCTCGCGCGCAGCATCACCGGCCCGTTCACGTCGAGAAATTCTTCATCGATCTTGTAGGCGCCGCCCTCTGCGGTCAGCCGGGCGGGGCCGTCGCTCAGCAGGATGCGGGCGATCACCTCGTCGAGCCGCACGATGCCTTCCGCGCTCGATTGCTGGACGGCTTCCTGCGCAGTGAGCGAGAAGGGGCGGCCCTCGTTGTCGGAGCCGCGATAGGTGGCATTGTCGATCCGCATCCGCTCGTCGATCTGTTCGACCTTGTCCCGGTCGAGAATGAAGGAAACCTCGCTGCGCGGCGAGAATGGCGCGATGACGAGGAACGCAACGATCGCACCCGTCGCCATCGGCAGCGCGATGGCGAGGATCTTGATCAGGCGATCATGGAAGCCGCCCGGGGCCGCCTGGCGTTCCCGCCCGCGCCGCCTCGTGCGTGCTTCTTCTGTCTCTTCCACCTGATCGGTATGCATGATGCGTCCAGAGCCACTCGGCCCTTACTCGTGGCTGAAGATATCCGCGTTGGGCCAGCCGGCAATGTCCAGCCGCGCGCGGGTCGGCAGGAATTCGAAACAGGCCTGCGCGATTTCCATACGGTTTTCGCGCAGCAGGCGTTCCTCGAAAATGTCGCGCATGCGGTGGAGGAAGCGCACGTCCGATGCTGCATATTCGCGCTGCGCATCGTTGATTTCGGGCGCGCCCCAGTCCGAACTCTGCTGCTGCTTCGAGATGTCCTCGCCCAGCAACTCGTTGACCAGCATCTTGAGCCCGTGCCGGTCGGTATAGGTGCGGGTCAGCTTGCTCGCGATCTTGGTGCAGAACACCGGCGCGGCGGTGACGCCCAGCCAGTATTCGATCGCGGCGAGATCGAAGCGGCCGAAATGGTACAGCTTCACGCGCGCCGGATCGGCCAGAACGGCCTTGAGATTGGGCGCATCGTAGCTGCTGTTGACGCCGAAGCGGACCAGATGCTCGTCGCCCTGCCCGTCGCTGATCTGGACGAGGCACAGCCGGTCGCGGTGCGTAATGAGGCCCATCGTCTCGGTATCGACGGCGACGTCCGCGCCTTCTGCCAATACGCCTGCGGGGAGGTCTTCTTCGTGAAAATAGACTGCCATGAATGCCTTTTTTTCTGCGGGTGAGGGCGAGCGCCGTTTGGTCGCCATCGCCCTAGGCCCATTGGGGAAAGAGGGGAAGGGCATCTGGTGCGCGCGGCCTTGGCCTCATAGCCTTTGTCCATGACCGCAGACATCCCCCCAAGCTGGCGCGAAACGCTGGAGCCGGTGCTGGCGAGCCCCGAGGCCCGGAAGCTGGGCAGCTTCCTTCGCGCCGAGGAGGCGGCAGGCAAGGCGATCTATCCGCCACAAGGCTGCCGATTGCGCGCGCTGGAGCTGACGCCGCTGGAACAGGTGAAGGTCGTGATTTTGGGGCAGGACCCCTATCACGGGCCGGGGCAGGCCATGGGCTTGAGCTTTTCGGTGCCCGAAGGGGTTCGCCCGCCGCCCTCGCTCAGGAACATCTACAAGGAACTGGCGCAGGATTGCGATATCGCCCCGCCATCCTCGGGCGACCTGACTGCATGGGCGAAGCAGGGCGTGCTGCTGCTCAATAACACGCTGACGGTCGAGGCGGGGCAGGCGGGCAGCCATGCCGGGCGCGGCTGGGATGCGATCACCGATGCCTGCGTCGCCGCCGTCGCCGGGCGGGAAGAGCTGTCGGTCTTTATCCTGTGGGGCAGTCATGCGCAGAAGAAGGCCTCGCGGATCGAGGAGCTGAACGCACCGACCCGCCATTGTGTGATCCGCTCGCCGCATCCCAGCCCGCTGTCCGCGCATCGCGGCTTCTTCGGCTCGCAGCCTTTCAGCCGCGCCAATGCATTTCTGGAAGCAGCCGGCCGCGGGCGGATCGACTGGAATCCGGCCTGATCAAGCCCTGATCAAGCGACGTCGTCGAGTCGCGACAGCCGATCGAGTGCGCCGCGCAGGGCCCGATCCACGTCACTGTCTTGCGATTTGCGTGGGGCGAGCGCGGAGTCGTGGCGATGCTCGCCGCTGCGCGGCGGAGCGATCGGTGCCTGCGTTCGCGGGGGAACCTCGGCCTGCTCGCGCTCTTGCGCCTCTTGCTGACCTTGCAGGGCGCGCGCAAGCCGCTCGACCAGTTCGGCGACGCCCAGATCCTGCAGCTTCGGCTCTTCCGTACGCGGTATGGGCCATGCCGGCGGGGGCGGAGGGGCGGTAGCGCGCAGTCGCTCCGGGTGGGGCGCAGGCGCCCGAGGGGAATGCTGCTGCGGGGCCGGGTCCTCCGAAAAGCGGTGTGCCGATTGCTCGGCTCGCTCTGGCTCGCCCCCGTCATCGGACACGTCGAGATCGTCCTCCAGCGCGTCGTCGCTGCTCACGAAATCCGCGAAGGGATTGTAGCGCGAGGGGCTAGGCTGCGGATGTTCGGGTACCGCGTCCATCTCCCACTCGTCGACTTTCGAGGCACGCTCTTGAAACGGTTCGGGCCGGGGCGGAGGCGAGGGGCGCCAGGCGGCATCGCCCGGCTCGCGATGCCGGGGGTCGCGCTGGGCGTCGAGCTGATCGTAGGTGTCCGAATCGCTCCATGCCGAGGCGAAATAGGGATCGTCGATTGGCGGTCTGGCAACGCCGGGCTCTACGTCTTCGATCGCTTCGTCGGATAGCTCCAGCTCGTCTTCCTCGCCCGCTTCCGGCCGGGGCATGGCGAGCTCGTCGTCGTCGTCGTAATCGGGGTCGAGGCCGAGGGCGGAGCGCACATCGAGCGGCTTGGGTGCATCGCGCTTGCTCCTGCGTTTCCGCGTCGGCTTGCGCGGCGTGGCAGGTGCCCGCTCTTCGCGCTCGTCCGGGCTGCCGCGCACGCGACTGGCGATGAACAGGCCCATGAGCAGCCCGATTCCGGCAGCTCCCAGCGCCACGATGATGCGCGTGTTCGGGCCGAAGGGGGCCGTGCCGCCGAACACCGCGTCGAACAGGACGGGCGGCAGGAACAGGCAGCCGCCGCCGAACAGGGCGGCGAACCAGAGCGCAACCAGAGCGGGGAACGCAGGGCTGGCGGTAAATCCACCGGTCGCAGCTTCGTCCTCGTCCGTCGTGCGAAATTCGTCGGCGATGCCTTCCATCATCCGGGCCATTCCTTCATCGGGCCATTCCTTCATCGGGGTCACCCTGGCGGGCATGGACGCTCGCTTTCGCAGCGGCCCATGCCTCGCTTTCGGGCGACCGATCCGTCTCGCTGCCTATCAAGCGATGGTAAACGCCGCGATAACGACGGCTGTTGCTCGACCAGTCGCGTTCAATGGCGATGTAGTCTCGTGCGCGTTCGCGCATCGCAGGCCATTCGTCGCGTTCGTCGAGCATGTCGGTGAGTGCGTTTGCGATTCCCTGCGGGTCGTCGGCGGGGAAGAGCACGCCGGTTTCACCATGGTCGATCAGCTCGCGGTGGCCGCCGACATCGGACGCGGCGACGATTCGCCCCTGCGCCATTGCCTCGAGCGGTTTGAGCGGCGTCACCAGATCGGTCAGGCGGCTGGCCTTGCGCGGATAGGCGAGGATGTCGATGAGGCTGTAATAGTCTTCCACCTCGGCGTGCGGCACACGGCCGGTGAAGATGATCGCATCGGACGCGGTCGAGGCTGCGGCCTGTGCGCGCAAGTCCTCGTCCTGCGGTCCGCCGCCGACCAACAACAGCTTTGCCTGCGGCTGATGCTCACGCAGGAGCGGCAGGGCGGCGATAAGATCGTCCAGCCCCTCGTAAGGGTAAAAGCTGCCGATGAAGCCGATCACCGGGCCTTCGCTGAGGCCAAAGCGCGCGGCGAGTTCCGGGTCGCGCGGCACCGGCTTGCCGAACTGGGTCAGGTCGACCGCGTTGGGCGAAATGCCGATCTTGCCAGGCGCAAAGCCGCGCGCGACCAGATCGGCGCGCAGGCCCTCGCAGATCGTGAACACCGCATCGGCGCGCGCGACGACATGGTTTTCGAGCGCGCGCGTCAGCCGGTATTTCACCGAGCCTTCGCGCCCGGTTCCGTTGCCGACCGCGGCATCCTCCCAGAAGGCGCGAATCTCGTAGACCACCGGGATACCGAGCTTGGCTCCTGCGCGAATCGCGGCGAGGCCCGCGAGGGCGGGCGAGTGGGCATGGAGGACGTCCGGCCGCCATTCCTGCGCCAGCGCCACGATAGCATTCGCATGCGTGCGCACTTCGTGCCATTCGCGCAAGCCCGGCGGGCCACCCGCGACTCCGCGGCTACGGTGGAAACGCAGCCCCTCGCAGATCTCGTCGTCCGGCCCCTCGGCACTGTGGCGCAGGCTGGTGATGCCGCGCACATCGAGGCCGTCATGCGCCTGCGCGCGCAGGATCGCCTTGGTCCGGAAGGCATAGCCGCTGTGCAGCGGCAAGGAATGGTCGAGGACATGGAGCACACGCATCACGCCGCGTGCCCTAGCGCGAGTGTACTTAACGCCGCGTCAACTCCCCGCTGCTAGCGCAGCTGCCATGATGGCCCGGAACACGTCCGGGCGAAGCCGCCGGGAGCGTACGCGCCGTGATCGACATGATCGTCCTCGTTTCGATCCACGGCCTGCTGCTGCTCGCGGGATACCGGCTGATGCTGCGCGACGATCTGGACGAGGATCCGCTGCTCGAAAGCGAAAATGGCGTCGAGAACGGCCGCCGTGACGGTTCGGTGCCATGACCGATCTGTTCCTCCTCGGCTTCTTTGCCGCCTTCATGGTCTTCGGCCTCAAACGCCCCTTTTTGTGGGTGTGCATGTATCTCTATGTCGACATTCTGATTCCGCAGAAGATCGGCTTCGGCCCGATAACCTCGATCCCGCTGTCGCTGATCGCCTTCGTCGCCGCCTTCGGAGGCTGGCTCGCACTCGACAAGAAGACGCGGCCGACCTTCACCTTTCGCCAGGGGGTGATGCTGTTCCTCGTCGCCTGGGCGTTCTTCACCTTGCAGGGGGCCGAGTTCGCCGAACCTGCCGCGAACAAGTGGGACTGGGTGTGGAAGACGATGGTCTTCGCGATCTTCCTGCCGTTCACCGTCACCACCAAGCTTCGCTTCGAAGCCGCCGCGCTGGTCATGGTGCTGACCGTGGGGGCGATCATCATCTCGGGCGGGATGAAGACAGTGCTGGGCGGCGGCGGCTACGGCAGCCTCGCGCTGTTCGTGAACGAGAATTACGGCCTCTACGAGAGCAGCACGCTGTCGACCGTGGCGGTCGCCATCATCCCGCTGCTCTACTGGTTTACCCGGCACGGGACGATTTTCCCGCCCAACATCCTGGTCAAGCTGTTCGCGCTGGGGCTGACGGGCGCATGCCTGCTGATCCCGATCGGCACCGAGGCGCGCACCGGCCTCGTCTGCGTCGCCATGCTCGGGCTGCTGATCCTGCGCGAAACCAAGTACAAGCTGGCCGTGATCGTCGGCGGATTGCTCCTGTGCGCCGCCGCCTTCCCGCTGCTGCCGCAAAGCTATGCCGATCGCATGGCGACGATGATGACCGCCGAGGAGGACGAAAGCGCCTCTACGCGGGTGGCGGTGTGGAAATGGACGCTCGATTACGTGAAGGAACGGCCGCTGGGCGGCGGGTTCGAGGCCTATCGCGCGAACAGCTTCACCTACCGCATGCCGCAGACATCGGGCGAGGGGAACATGAAAAGCGTGACCTACGAGCGGGTGACCGACGAGGGGCGCGCCTATCACTCGGCCTTCTTCGAAATGCTGGGCGAGCAGGGCTGGCCCGGCCTCGGCGCATGGCTGCTGCTCCAGGCGCTCGGCCTGGTCAGCATGGAACGGTTGCGGCGGCGGATGAGGAAGCGCGGCGATCCGGAGCTGGAATGGCTGGGGCACCTCGCGATTGCGCTGCAATATGCGCAGTTGATCTACCTCGTCGGTGCGGCCTTCCAGGGGATCGCGTGGCAGCCGTTCATCATGATGCTGGCCGGGTTGCAGATTGCGCTGGCGGTCTACGCAAGACGCTATGATTCGCCGCGCGAGCCCACGGTCGGGGAGCGGCTGGCCGCACAACGCGAACGGGTGGCCCGCGATGCCGTAGCGACAGGTTCGGCAGGCGCCGCCCCTCCATTGCGCTAGCCCCGTCCATCCTGCATGGAGCGCGCATATTCCAAGCAAAGGAGAGGCGCATGACCCCGCAGGATATTGCCGCAAAAGTCGGCGAACAGATCGGCACCAGCCCCTGGGTCGAGATCAGTCAGGAACGGATCAACCAGTTCGCGGAAGCGACGGGCGATCACCAGTTCATCCACGTGAACGAAGAAGCTGCGAAGATGACGCCGTTCGGCGGCACCATCGCCCACGGCTTCCTGACCCTATCGATGATCCCCTACCTCAGCGCCGAGGCCGACCTGCCCAAGCCCGACGGGATCAAGATGGCGGTCAACTACGGCGGCAACAAAACCCGCTTCATCAATCCGGTGAAGAGCGGAAAGAGAATTCGTGGCCAGTGGAAGCTGCTCGAAATGACCGAGAAGCGCCCCGGCCAGTGGCAGCAGACGGTCGAGATCACGATCGAGATCGAAGGCGAGGAAAAGCCCGCCCTGATCTGCGAATGGATGACGATGTTCTTCGTCTAAATCCTTGGTGTGAGTCCCAGCGAAAGCTGGGACCTCATGCAATTAGGCAACAAGATTAAGGAGGTCCCGGCTTTCGCTGGGACTCAGCAAGAGGACCCTTTCCATGACCCGTAGTGCAGTCATCGTTTCCACCGCCCGCACCGCCATCGGCCGCGCCTACAAGGGCGGCTTCAACAACACCAAGGGCGCAACGCTCGGCTCCTACTCGCTCGCCCCCGCGATCGAGCGTGCCAAGATCGAGGCCGGCGAAATCAACGACGTCGTGTGGGGCGCGGCGCTCCAGCAGGGCGCGCAGGCCGGCAACCTCGGTCGTCAGGTCGCGCTGCGCAGCGGTTGCCCGATCGGCGTTTCGGGCATGACGATCGACCGCCAGTGCTCCAGCGGCCTGATGGCGATCGCCACCGGCGCCAAGCAGATCATGGTCGACAACATGGATATCGTCGCCGCCGGCGGGCAGGAATCGATCAGTCTCGTCCAGACGCCCGAAATGCGCGTGATGCCCGACCCCGAACTGATGGCGATGCACAATGCGGTCTACATGCCGATGCTGCAGACCGCCGAGACGGTCGCCCAGCGTTACGGCATCAGCCGCGAGGCGCAGGACGAATACGCGCTGCGTTCGCAGCAGCGCACCGCCAAGGCGCAGGAAGAAGGCAAGTTCGACGACGAGATCGTGCCCGTCACCGTCACCATGAAGGTGAAGGACAAGGAAACCGGCGAGGTTTCCGAAAAGGAAGTCACCGTCGCCAAGGACGAGGGCAACCGCCCGGACACGAAGCTCGAAGGGCTCGCCTCGCTCAACCCCGTGCTCGGCCCCGACACCACGATCACCGCCGGCAATGCCAGCCAGCTGTCGGACGGTTCGTCGGCCAGCATCCTGATGGACGAAAAGCTGGCCGAGAAGCGCGGCCTGACCCCGCTCGGCCGTTATGTCGGCATGGCGGTCGCGGGCACCGAGCCTGACGAAATGGGCATCGGCCCGGTCTTCGCGATTCCCGCCGTGCTCGAACGCACCGGCCTGAAGATGAGCGATATCGGGTTGTGGGAACTGAACGAAGCCTTTGCGGTGCAGGTGCTCTACTGCCGCGACAAGCTGGGCATCCCCGACGAAGACCTCAACGTCAACGGCGGCTCGATCTCGATCGGCCACCCCTACGGCATGACGGGCGCCCGCTGCGTCGGCCACGCGCTGATCGAAGGCAAGCGTCGCGGCGCGAAGTATGTCTGCGTCACCATGTGCGTCGGTGGCGGCATGGGCGCGGCTGGGATCTTCGAGGTTCTCTGATCGCACAGGAGTAATTGCTATGGGTGAACGGTGGCCCGCGCTCGATTTCGAGGCCGAGAAATCGGTTTACGCCACCGTTCACGCCTACCTCCAGGTGATCGGCAAGGTGCCGACCCGCGCATTGCCGTGGTGCAACCACAGCTGGCACCTCGCGCTGCTCGTGGTGCCGCAGGGCCTCCGGACCTACCCGGTCGTGACCGAGACCGGCGAGGCGGAGATCCTGTTCGATTGCCTCGAATCGCGCGTTGTCCTGACAACGAGTGACGGCCGTACCGGCGTGATCGCGCTGGAAGGCCAGTCGGTCGCCACCTTTCACGCGCAGCTTCAGGCGCTTCTCGAAAAGGCGGACGTGCGGACCGCGATTCGCGGCGCGCCCAACGAGGTCGAGGATGCGGTGCCCTTCCACGAGGATGATCGCGAACGCGCATGGGACGCGGAGGTGGTGCGCCGCCTGCATCGCGCCTTCGCCGATGCGGCGCGGGTGCTCACGCAATTCCGGACCGGTTTCGTCGGCAAGTCGAGCCCCGTACACCTCTTCTGGGGAAGCTTCGATCTGGCCGTCACCCGCTTTTCCGGGCGCGAGGCGCCGCTTCATCCCGGCGGTTTCCCCAATCTGCCCGACCGCGTCACCCGCGAGGCCTACAGCCACGAGGTCGCGAGCTTCGGGTTCTGGCCGGGCGGCGGCGGGATGAGTGAAGCGGCGTTCTATGCCTATGGCTATCCGACCCCCGAGGGGCTCGGCAGTGCGTCGATAGAGCCCTCGGCGGCGTCTTGGCACGGTGACCTGGGTGAATTCGTGCTGCCCTACGAAGCGGTTCGCTGCGCCGACGATCCCGAGGCGGCCTTGCTCGCCTTCCTCGAAACCAGCTACGCTGCGGTTGCCTCGCGGGCCGATTGGGACCGGGAGCGGCTCGAGATTCCGCTAGGGAGTTTCGGCGCGCCCTATGATGTCGTTGCGCACCGCAACCGCTAGCGCGGCCGATCCGATCGAAGGAGCAATGCCGAATGCGTGCCAGTGTCGCGATCCCCTCCGTGGCCTTGGTGCTCGCCCTCGCCGCATGCTCGCAGGGTGACAACGCAGCCGACACCGATGCGGTGCCTTCTCCGCAACCATCGGACGGCACGGTGGAAAAGCCCGATACGCCGCAGCAGTCGGACGATGGCTACACCTCCGCCTACACCAAGCTCGATCTCGAAAGCTGCCGGGTGCTCGACCAGAGCACGGATGAAGGCACCTGGGTCGAGCTGCGCTGCGCGGGATACGAGGGCATTGAGCTGTTCGTGAGCGAGGGCGATCTTCGCTTCGACGTCGATGCCGGCGTTCCGAACGAGACCTTTCAGACGATCATGGCGTTCAACGAGCTTGGCGAGACGGTCGAATGGCGGCTGCGCGAGGGAGAACCCTTCGCGACCATTATCCGCTATCGCGATGTCAGCATGCAGGGCGGGGAGCGCTCCGTCCTCGCGGTCGACAAGATCGGCACGACGGGCGCGCCGGGCTGCCGTGTCGCGCAGATCGCGGGCGATACCCCCCGCGCCAACGCGCGTGCGCGCGCCGTTGCCGATGCAGATGCCGCCACTTTCGACTGTGCGAAAGAACCGCGCTATATCGGCGATGCGCGCTAGCCGCGCGGATGTGCTAGGATGACCCGATGGGACTGATCGAACTCCTCGGCCTTGCAGGCAGCATCAGCCTGCTGTCCGGCTGGCGGCTCTATGCCACGGTGCTGGTCACCGGGCTCGCCATGCGAACCGGCTGGGTGCCGCTACCCGATCATCTCGAGATGCTGACCGTGCTCGCCAATCCGTGGGTGATCGGCATCGCAGGCGTGGGCGCGGTGATCGAGTTTCTCGCCGACAAGGTTATGTGGCTCGATTCGGCGTGGGATGCGGTCAATTCGCTCGCCCGCCCGGTCGGCGGTGCGCTGCTGGCGCTCGCGATCGTCGATCCGTCCGATCCGACCTGGCAGGTCGTCGCCTTCCTGCTCGGCGGCGGGGCGGCCTTCGCCGCACATGCGGGCAAGGCGAGCGCGCGCGCGGCGGTCAACACGAGCCCCGAACCGGTCAGCAATGTACTGGTTTCGACCGCAGAGGATGTCGCGACCGTGGGGTTGCTGGCGCTGGCCATTGCCAACCCGATCGCCGCTGCGATCATCGCAACCGTTCTGCTGGTGCTGAGTATCGCGCTGATCGTGGTGGTCGGGCGCACGGTGAAGCGCTTGCTCCACGGCAAGCGCGGCCCGCCCGACCCGGCTTAGGGCGCTGTCGGGTACCCAGCCGAGCCTTCGCGAATTATCCGTTCGTTTTCATAAATTCTTCGACCACCGGGGCGATCTTGGTGCGCCACTTGCTGCCGTTGAAGATGCCGTAGTGGCCCGCGCCTTCGGCGAGATAATACTGCTTCTTCTTGTCCGAGAGATTGCGCGCCAGCGGTAGCGCAGCCTTGGTCTGGCCGATGCCCGAGATATCGTCGCGCTCACCCTCGACCGCCAGCAGCGCGGTCTGCGTAATGTCGCCCAGATCGATCACGGTGCCGCGATGTTCGAAGGTGTTGTTGGGCAGCGAGTGCGTCTGGAACACCTCCTCCACCGTCTGGAGATAGAACTCTGCGGTCATGTCGCAGACGGAGCGGTATTCGTCGTAGAAATCCTTGGTCAGCTGGGCACTGTCGTCGTCGCCGGAAACGAGATGCTTGTACATCTCGTAATGCGAGAGGATGTGGCCGCCCAGGTTCATGCTCATGAAGCTCGCCAGCTGCATGAAGCCGGGATAGACGCGCCTCCCGCTCCCTGAATATTGCGCGGGCACGGTGGCGATCACGTTCTGCTCGAACCAGCTGAGCGGACGCTTCATTGCCATGTCGTTGACCGTGGTCGGGCTCTCGCGCGTGTCGATCGGCCCGCCCATCATGGTCAGCGTCTTCGGGGCGGCCTTGTCCTTCGCGCCGTTCATCAGCGCGGTCGCGGCAAGCGCGGGGACCGACGGCTGGCATACCGCGACCACATGCGCGGCCTTGCCGTCGTTGCGCTTGGCTATCTCCTGCAGGAACTCGATGACGTAATCGATATAGTCGTCGAGATCGAAGCGCCCTTCGCTAAGCGGAATGTCGCGCGCATCGTGCCAGTCGGTGATGTAGACTTCGCTATTCTCGACCATCCGCTCCACCGTGCCGCGCAGCAGCGTGGCGAAATGGCCGCTCATCGGGGCGACGATCAGCACCGAGGGCGCGTCATCGGGCAGGCCGTTGCGGCGGAAGCGCTTGAGGTCGCCGAAGGGGCGGTGCAGCACCAGCGTTTCGACCACCGGATCCGGCTTGCCGTCGATCATCACGGTTTCGATATCGAATTCGGGCTTGCCGCGGCGGATGGTTGCATGTGCGAACACTTCCAGCGCGGAGCCTGCGACCGGGCCGAAGCCGCTATAGGCCAGCGGATTGCGCGGGTTGGTCAGCCATTCGGAGCCGATCGAGGCCATCGAGCTGGCGCTGTTGAGCCAGGCGGCCTGGATTTCGTAGGCGTGGTAAAGCAAAAAAGGACCTCTTGACGTAACGTCGCCGACAAGGCGGCACAGGCATATGTGGGCATTACCTGCGCCTCTTGCCATCATTGTGCAATGCACAAGGTGGATTGCGGGTGCATGCCCCGTGGATTTCCGCGCACTCCCCCGCTAGGCGCATTCGAACATGGCACGCGATACAAACGGATCAGGACGGCGCATGCGTAGAGGCGGCGCAAAAGCCGGGGCGGATGCGCCAAAGGCTCGATCGCTTGCACCGCTGCGGATGGTCTATCGAGAGGCATCGCGCTACCGGCGCCAGGCCGCACTGGCGCTTGCGGCCCTCGTCACGACATCGGCGGCCACACTGGCGATTCCGTGGCGCTTCAAGGTCATCGTCGACGAAGCGTTCGGCGGCTCTGCCGGTGCCGACGATATCGCGCATGCCTTCGAGTATCTGCTGATGATCGTGGTGGTGCTGGGCATCGCCACCGCGCTGCGGTTCTACTACGTGAGCTGGATCGGAGAGCGGGTGATCGCCAATCTGCGTCTGAAAGTGCAGCGCAACCTTATGCGCCAGCCGCCGAGCTTCTACGAAGAGAACAGTCCGAAAGAAATCTCCAGCCGGATGACTTCGGACACCGCGATCATCGAACAGGTCGTCGGCACGACGATTTCGGTCGCCTTGCGCAATACGCTGACCGCGGTCGGCGGAATTCTGCTGCTGTTCTATCTCGCGCCGTCGCTCACGCTTGGGCTGCTGATCGGGATCCCGCTGGTGCTCGCGCCGATCGTGTTCTTCGGGCGCAAGATCCGCACGGTCTCGCGCTCCAACCAGGATCGGGTGGCGGATGTGGGTGCCTACGTCACCGAAGTGCTGAGCGCGATGCCGATCGTCCAGAGCTTCGGCCAGGAACAGCGCGAGAGCACCCGCTTCGCCGGGGTGGTGGAGCGGACTTTCGATAGCGCGAAACGGCGCATCCTGCTGCGCGCGGCGATGACATCGATCGTGATCGTGATGGTCTTCGGCGGGATCACGCTGGTCATGTGGCGCGGTGCGCTTGCAGTGTCGGAAGGTGCCATCACCGGCGGCACGATCACCGCCGTGGTCCTGATCGGCGGGTTGGTCGCTGGCTCATTCGGGTCGCTGACCGAGGTCTATGGCGACCTGTTGCGCGGGGCGGGCGCGGCGGACCGACTGGCCGAGCTGGCGCGCGCCGAACCGGCCATCGCGCCGCCTGCCAACCCCCAGCCGCTGCCGATCCCGGCACGCGGCAGTCTGTCGTTCCGCAATGTCGGCTTCACTTATCCCTCGCGCCCCGGCGAACCGGTGATCGAGGACCTGACGCTGGAGATCGAACCGGGCGAGACAGTTGCATTGGTCGGGCCGTCGGGCGCGGGCAAGTCGACGCTCTTCATGCTCGCCCAGCGCTTCTACGACCCCGACGAGGGCACCATCCGGCTCGACGGGATTGCGCTGCCCAGCGCCGACCCGGCGGATATCCGGGCGCGAATGGCGTTCGTCCCGCAGGTTGGCACGCTGTTCTCGGGCGATGCGCGCGACAACCTGCGCTATGGCCGCTGGGACGCGACCGACGAAGAAATCTGGGAGGCTGCGCGGCTCGCCAATGCCGCCGATTTCATCGAGGCGCTGCCGCAGGGGCTCGACACCAATCTGGGCGAAGACGGCACCCGCCTGTCGGGTGGGCAGCAACAGCGCATCGCCATCGCCCGCGCAATCCTGCGCGATTCGCCGATCCTGCTGCTGGACGAGGCGACCAGCGCGCTCGACGCGCAGAGCGAGCGGCTGGTGCAGGACGCGCTCGCCCGCGTCATGCAGGGGCGCACGACGCTGGTGATCGCGCACCGCCTTGCCACCGTGCGCGAGGCCGACCGGATCGTGGTGCTCGACCAGGGCCGGATCGTGCAGCAGGGCACTCATAGCGAGCTGCTTGCCCGCGGCGGCCTGTATGCTCAGCTGGCAAAGCTCCAGTTCGACGCGCCGCAGATCGGCGCGGCTTGATCGCGCGGGCAATCGACCAGCGACATAGCCCGTCCGACGAGCGACGCGCGTGGTCGTGCGCACAGGTCTATGGCATCGTCACGCGCAATCCGCCGTTCATGGCGACCGGTGGAAGAGCAGCACTTTGTAATCATAGGGGACTTTCATGATCCGCACCGTATTTACCACCACCGCGAGCGTTCTTGCGCTGGCGCTCGTCACGCCCGCCGCGGCGCATGACGACCATGCCGAGGGCGACATGGAAATGCTGCTGCAGGACGGCGACGACGCGCAGGCGGCCGCCCCGACCCCGACGATGGACTTTGGCGAATGGGGCGTCGACCCGAGCGCGCTTTCGGACACCATCGATCCGGGCGACAACTTCTTCGGCTATGTCAACCAGGAATGGCTCGATGCCAACCCCTTGCCGCCCGAATTCAGCCGTTTCGGCGCGTTCAACCTGCTGCGCGAGAAGTCGACCAGCGACGTGAAGGCACTCGTCGACGGCCTGCTCGCGAAGCCCGCTGCACAGCTCAGTTCCGACGAGAAGCGCATCGTCGATGCCTATAATTCCTACTACGATACGGCCGCGATCGACGCGGCGGGCCTCGCCCCCGCGCAGCCTTTTCTCGACAAGATCCGCGATGCCGATACGCTGTCCGAACTGGCGATCCTGTGGGGCCAGCCGGGCTATTCCGCGCCGCTGGGCGGCGGAGTGAGCGTCGATGCGAAAGAGCCGACGCGCTACTCGGTCTATGTCGGATCGGGCGGTCTCGGCCTGCCCGACCGCGACTATTACCTCGACGAGTCCGAAAAGGGCCGCGACATCCAGACGAAGTATCGCGAATACCTGACCTTCCTGCTCGGAGAAGCCGGGTACGAGGATGCCGCCGGGATGGCGCAGTCGGTCTATGATTTCGAAGATTCGATCGCGCGCAAGGTTTCGTGGGATCGCGCCACGCGGCGCAACCGCGACCTGACCTACAATGCGCTGACCCCGACCGAACTCGGCGCGCTGTCAAACGCGTTCCCGCTGACCGCCTTCCTCGAAGCTTCGGGCATCGCGGATACCGACCGCTACATCGTCGGCGATCTTCCTCCCTCGGCCGAAGAGGCGGAAGAGCTGGGCCTCACGCCCGAAACGCTCGAGAAGATCGGGGGCGGCACGCCTGCCATGATGGCGCTGATCGTCGATACGCCGATGGAGGTTCTCCAGGCGTGGACGATCAAGGAATTCCTCGAAGGCAATGCCTCGGTCCTGCCGAGCCGTTTCGACGAGGCGGACTTCGCTTTCTACGGCCAGACGCTGCAGGGCACGCCCGAACAGCGCGCACGCTGGAAGCGCGCCATCGGCGAGACCGAAGGCCTGCTCGGCGAACTGCTCGGCAAATCCTATGCGGCCGAATATTTCCCGTCCGAGAACAAGGCGGCGATGGAAGAGCTTGTCGCCAACCTGCGCGTCGCGATGGCCGAGTCGATCGGCGAGATCGAATGGATGGGCGAGGAAACCAAGGAAGAAGCGCGCGCCAAGCTCGACAGCTTCGATCCCAAGATCGGTTACCGCGACAACCCGGAAACCTATGAAGGGCTGACGATCACCGCCGGCGATCCTCTCGCCAACCGGATGGAAGCGGCGCGCTGGGGCCGGGCAGACAATCTTGCCAAGCTGGGCGGACCGATCGACCGGACCGAATGGGGAATGCTGCCGCAGACCGTGAATGCCTACTACAACTCGACCAAGAACGAGATCGTGTTCCCCGCGGCGATCCTGCAGCAGCCGTTCTTCGCGCTGACCAACGATCCGGCGGTCAACTATGGTGCGATCGGCGGGGTCATCGGCCACGAAATGGGCCACGGCTTCGACGATCAGGGCTCCAAGTCGGACGGCACCGGCATGTTGCGGAACTGGTGGACCGACGCAGATCGCGCGGCCTTCGACGAGCGCGGCGACGCGCTGGTCGAGCAGTACAACAGCTTCTGCCCGCTCGATAACGGCGAAACCTGCGTCAACGGGCGGCTGACGCTGGGCGAGAATATCGGTGACCTTGGCGGGCTCAGCCTCGCCTACCGCGCCTACAAGCTCAGCCTCAACGGCAAGGAAGACAAGGTGATCGACGGGCTGACCGGCGACCAGCGCTTCTTCCTCGCCTGGGCGCAGGTCTGGCGCAGCCAGCAGCGCGAAGAGGCGGCCCGCAGCCGTCTTCTGACCGATCCGCACAGCCCGGAAGAGTATCGCGTCAACGGCGTCGTGCGCAACATGGATGAATGGTACGAAGCCTTCAACGTGACGCCGGAAGACGATCTCTATCTGCCGCCGGAAGAGCGCGTCCGCATCTGGTAAGCCAGCAAAAGCTTGCCTTAATTACATCCTGGGGCCGCGCGAGCTTGACTTGCGCGGCCCCTTCGCTTTGAGCGCAAGCCATGGACAGTATCGTCACCGCAATCCTGCTCGGCATCCTCGAAGGGCTGACCGAGTTCCTGCCGGTTTCATCGACCGGGCACCTGATCCTGGCGCAGGCATGGTTCGGATACGATCCGGCGCAGTGGCGCCAGTTCAATGTCATCATCCAGCTGGGCGCGATCCTGGCGGTGGTGGTGACCTATTTCCGCACCTTCTGGGACATGGGAATGGGGCTTCTGCGCGGAGAGCGGACCTCGCTGATCTTCCTGCGCAACATCTTTCTCGCCTTCCTGCCGGCGGCGGTAATCGGTCTGCTGATCCTCGACGTGATCGACGCGATGCTCGAAAGCCCCGCTGTCGTCGCCGTGGCGCTGATCATCGGCGGCATCGCCATCCTGGTGCTCGAAAAGACGATCCCCACCCGCGAGGAGCAGGGCGTAGAGACGCTGTCCTGGAAGACCGCGATCGGTATCGGCTTCGTCCAGTGCCTCGCCATGATCCCTGGCACCAGCCGTTCGGGCGCGACGATCATGGGCGCGCTGGCGATGGGCGTCGGGCGCAAGACGGCCGCCGAGTTCTCCTTCTTCCTCGCGGTGCCGACCATGCTCGGCGCGTCGGCGGTGAAAATCGTTCAGGAGCCCGACCTGCTTGCCGGCACTGCAACCATAGGCTGGACCCACATTGCGCTCGGCTTCTTTGCCAGCTTCCTCGTCGCGCTGGTCGTGGTGCGTGCCTTCGTCGCCTATGTCAGCAAGCGCGGCTTCGCTCCCTTCGCATGGTATCGCATCCTGGTCGGTTCGGTCACGCTGATCTGGCTGTTCGCATTCTAGGTCGCCCTAGGTCGCCGGCGGGGGGGCGCAGCAAGCTCTCGGCGGGGGCGGGAACCAAGCCCGGGTTGGGCTGTTTGGAAAATTCACTAATGTCAATTTTCCGATGGAACCCATGGGACTCATTGTACTTCTTTGCAGCGGCGCCGTTCTCGGATGGCTGGTTGCGCTCGTAACCGGAGCGGAAGACAGCCGCGCCGCATGGCTGCGAGTGGGGCTGGGCGCTGGATCGACGGTCCTGTCGGGCGTCGCTGTCAGCGACCTTCCGCTGCTCAAGACGCTCGGCGCCGAAGCTCTGGTCGTCTCGCTGGCGAGCGGCTGTGCCGTCCTGGCACTCGTGTCGATTATGGCGCCGCCCAAGCGACGCTAACCCCCTCCGATGTGCCCTTCCGGGATGGATTGAGGCAAATTCAGGGTATCCGTGTGGCCAAAAGATGGCTATGCCGATGGCCCAACCAATCCAAGGGGAAGAATCATGAAGACCATTTTCAAGACCGCCATGCTCGCGTCGACCGTTGCTCTGGGCCTCGGCGTTGCCGCTTGCGGTGAAACCGCCGAAGAAACCACCACCGAAGACACCATGGCGGAAGACACCGCGATGGAAGACACGATGGCTGAAGACACCATGGCCGAAGACGCCATGGCCGAAGACACGATGGCTGAAGACGCGATGGCCGAAGACCCCATGACCGACGAAGCCACCGAAGAAACCATGGAAGAAGAAGCCGCCGAGTAATCGCGCTTCATCTTCTCGATGATTTCGACCGGCCCCGAAGCGATTCGGGGCCGGTTTTCGTTTGCCTGTAAGAGAATGCGCCGGGGGCCGCGCGCAGGGCGCATTGGCAGACCCGGCTGATCAGGCGGGGCTGATCAGACGGGCCGCGCTCCGCTGCCCAGGCCGCCGCGCAGGCTATATTCCTGCGTCCCGATCTGCAGCACATCGTCGGTGTCGATCACTGCGGTCGTCGCATAGGTGAAGTTTGCGGGCAGGCGTTGGTAAAGCCGTTCGAAATCGCGCTCTTCGGTCCGGTGAAACAGATCCTCGAAACTCTCGATCACGAAATAGGTGTTCTGGAGGTCCGAGATCACATAATCGGTGCGCATGACCCGATCGACATCGAGCATGATCCGGTTGGGGCTTTTCGCCTCCACCGAATATTGCACCTCGGTCGGGCCCGAGAGGATGCCGGCGCCATAGGCGCGCAGATCGCCTTCTTCGAGGATGAGACCGAACTCGACCGTGTACCAGTAAAGCGCGCCGAGCGCCTTCAGCCGATTATACTGCATGGCACGCCAACCGGCCTTGCCATAGGCTTCCATATAGTCGGCGAAGACCGGATCGGTCAGCATGGGGACATGGCCGAACACGTCGTGAAAGACGTCCGGCTCCTGGATGTAATCGAAGGTTTCGCGGGTGCGGATGAAGTTGCCCGCCGGGAAACGCCGGTTGGCGAGGTGATAGAAGAACACCTGATCGGGGACGAGGCCGGGCACCGCCACCACACTCCAGCCGGTCAGCCGGTCGAGCTCTTCAGAGATTTCCTTGAAATCGGGCACGCCGCCGCGATCCAGATTGAGCTTTTCGAGCCCCTGCATGAAGGCCGAGCAGGCGCGCCCGGGCAGCAGGTTCATCTGCCGCGCGTAGAGATCGTTCCAGACAGAGTCGTCGTCCGAATCGTAGCTCGACTGCGGTTCGAGCCAGTCTTCGCTCACGTGCGACGGGCGCTGGAGCGGCGCGGTGAACACGCTGTCCGAGGGGGTCGGAATGGTCGCGTAATCGGTTTCGTTTTCGAGGAGGGTTTCCATAGGGTTCCCTTACCAAGGCAGCCCGAAAAGCGCAATTTTCCTCGCCTTGCGAGCCTCTTGCGCGAACCCGGGTTGCCGCCGACCGATGCTCAAGCCGCGCGTTCGAACAGCGCAGCGAGGCCCTGCCCGCCGCCGATACACATCGTCTCCAACGAAAAGCGACCCTCGCGGCGGTGCAACTCGTGCGCCATGTCGGCCAGGATACGCCCCCCGGTCGCGCCGATCGGATGGCCGAGTGAGATGCCCGATCCATTGACGTTCAGCATGTCGCGGCGCGAATCGTCCTCGCTCCAACCCCAGCCCTTCAGCACAGCCAGTACCTGCGGCGCGAAGGCTTCGTTGAGTTCGACGAGGTCGATATCGTCCCACCCCTTGCCGGTACGCGCGAACAAACGCTCGGTCGCCGGGACCGGGCCGATACCCATGCGCGCCGGATCGCAGCCCGCAGCCGCCCAGCCTTCGAACCACAGCATCGGCTCGAGACCCAGCTCGGCGAGCTTGTCCTCCGCGACCACCAGGCACGCGGCGGCGGCGTCGTTCTGCTGGCTGGCGTTGCCCGCGGTGACGATCCCGTCCTTCTCGATCGGGCGCAGGCTGCCGAGCGTTTCCATCGACGCATCGGGACGGAAGCCCTCGTCGCGCTCGAACCGCGCGGGATCGCCCTTGCGCTGCGGCACTTCGACCGGAACGAGCTGCGCATCGAAATTGCCCGCATCCCACGCCGCCGCCGCCTTCTGGTGGGACGAGACCGCGTACTGGTCGGCTGCCTCACGGCTAATGCCGTAATCTTTCGCAAGGTTTTCCGCCGTTTCAATCATGCCCGAGATCACGCCGAAGCGCTCGATCGGCTGGCTCATCAGGCGGCCGCGCGTCAGCCGGTCCCACAGCGCCATGTCGCCCATCTTCGCGCCGTGGCGCGCCTTTGTGGTATAATGCTCCACGTTCGACATCGACTCGACGCCGCCCGCCAGCACGCAATCGGCAGCGCCCGTCTGGACCATCATCGCCGCCTCGATCACGGCCTGCAGCCCCGAGCCGCAGCGCCGATCGAGCTGGAAGCCGGGGACTTCGATGGGTAGCCCGGCGGCGAGCCACGCCCAGCGCCCAATGGCGGGCGCCTCGCCACTGCCATAGCCTTGCGCGAGCACCACATCGTCGACCCGCGAGGGATCGACGCCGCTGCGCTTCACCAGCGCCCCGATCATCTGCGCAGCGAGCGGCCCCGCCTCGAGCGGGGTCAGCGTGCCGAGAAATCTCCCGACCGGCGTGCGCAGGGGCGAAACGATGGCGGCACGGCGCAGCGCGCTCATGCCTGCACCCCCGCCGCGAATTCGCGCAGCATGTGCTTGGCGACCTGCAATTGCAGGATCTGCGTGGTGCCTTCGTAGATGCGGTAGAGCCGCGCATCGCGGAAGAAGCGCTCCGCGTCGTATTCGGTGAGGTAACCCGCTCCGCCGTAGATCTGGACCACCCGGTCGACCACCCGGCCGCACATTTCGGAGGCGAAGACCTTGAACGCGGCGGCGTGCTTGATCGTGTTCTCGCCGCGATCCACGCGTGCGGTCACGTCCGCCATCATGGCCTCGGCCGCATAGATTTCGGTCCAGCTTTCGGCCAGCATCGCCTGGATCAGCTGGAAATTGGCGATCGGCTCGCCGAAGGCCTGCCGTTCGTTGGCATAGCGGACCGCACTGTCGAGCGCGCGCTTGGCGTAACCCGTGCTGGCCGCGCCCACCGAAATGCGACCATTGTCGAGGCTCTGCATCGCGAAACGGAAGCCCTGGCCGGTCTCGCCGCCGAGTAGCGCGTCGGCGGGAACGTGCACGTCTTCCAGATAGACGTCGGACACATGGCTGCCCGCCTGGCCCATCTTGTGATCGGGGCTGCCGGTCGACATGCCGGGCGTGTCCATCGGCACGATGAAGGCGCTGACATGCGCGTTCTTGGGCAGCGCCTCCTTCTCGGTCCGCGCCATGATCAGCGCGACGTCGGCATGCGGGGCGTTGGTGATGTAGCGCTTCGATCCATTGAGGATCCAGCCATTGCCGTCCGGATCGGGCTTGGCGGTGGTCTGCATCGCCGCAGAGTCCGATCCGCTGCCCGGCTCGGTCAGGCCGAAACAGGCGATCTCTCCGCCCGCGATGCGCGGCCACCATTCGGCTTTCTGTGCGTCGGTGCCGCCATTCTTGATCGCCGAATTGAACATCCCGACGTTGATCGAGAAGATGGAGCGGAAGGCGGGCGCGGCGTAGGCCATCGTCTTCACCGTCTGCGCATATTGCGTGACGGACAGGCCAGCGCCGCCATATTCCTCGGGCACGGTCAGGCCGAACAGGCCCATGTCCTTCATTTCATCGACGATATCCGCGGGAATCTTGTCGTTCGCGATCACGTCCTTCTCGGCCGGGATCAACCGCTCGCGGACATAGCGCTGCAATTGCTCGTGAAACTGCTCGAAGGTATCCGCGTCCATTCCCGACATGCATGGCCTTTCAGTTCAAATAATCAGTCAGATCGTGGGCGACGCACCTTGCACGCCGCCCACGTAAGCCCTGTTGGGCAGGATCAGTTTTCGGTCTGCATCTTTTCCAGTTCGGCCTGGATGTCGGCAGCGGCCTGCTCGGCGTCGGCAGCGGTGTCCTGCATCCGCTCGCGTTCCGCCTCGACTCGTTCCTCGGCGCTTTGCGTTTCGACCGGCACCGGCATCGGTTCGGGCGTGGCGACGGCATCGTCGTCGACGGGCATGTCGGTGATATCGTCGAGCTGTTCATCGGCCACGATCTCGACATCCTCGGCGACGACTTCGTCGCTGGCATTGTCGGAATCGCCGCAAGCGGCCAGCGCCAGTGCGCCCACGCCGATCAGGCCCATGCGGCCCATCGCAATAGTGAATTTCATCTGCCCATCCTCCGGTTGAAAATTGTCGCGAGCCGACGATCCGGCGTCGCCCGCGCACCGGCGAATTAAGCAGAGGAACGCGCACCGGGCAAAGGGAAATGCCACCTTGCTGGTCAATCGGAGGGGTTAGCAGTGCGTTTACCATTATTCGCTAATGCCGGTCCATGACCCACGATCGCCAACGCAGCACGCCCGCTCTTCCCAGCCGTTCCACGCTCGGCAGGCCGTCCATGGTCGTCGCGGTGGTCGTTGCCGTAACGGCAGTGGCGATGATCCCGCTTGCCGCGCTGATGGCTCAGCCTTCCTCGACGCCCTTCACGGTGGTCGAGACCAATCGCGGCTATGCCAACCTGCAGGCCGCCGTCGATGCGATCGGATCGGGCGAGGGCAGCATTGCCATTGCGCCGGGCACCTATCGCCAATGCGCGGTACAAAGCGAAGGCCGAGTCGCCTTTCTCGCGACCGAGCCGGGCGAAGTCGAATTCACCGGCACCGCGTGCGAAGGCAAGGCCGCTCTCGTGCTGCGCGGCGCCGAGGCGAGCGTTTCGGGCATCATCTTCAGCAATATCGGCGTCGCCGATGGCAATGGCGCGGGCATCCGGCAGGAAGCCGGCACGCTCACCGTCGCCAACAGCTGGTTCCGCAACAGCCAGCAGGGCATCCTGACTTCCAGCGATCCCTCGATGCGGCTGGTGGTTGACCGTTCTACCTTCACCGCGCTGGGCACGTGCGAGAATTCGGCGGGCTGCGCGCATTCGATCTATACCGGCGCGATCGGCCATTTCCGCGCGACCCGCAGCCGGTTCGAGCAGGGCACGGGCGGTCACTACGTGAAATCGCGCGCCGCCATGGTCGAGATCGCGGCGTCCAGTTTCGACGATTCGAACGGCCGGGCGACCAACTACATGATCGATCTGCCTGCCGGAGCGCGCGGCCAGATCACCAATAACTGGTTCGTGCAGGGCCGTGACAAGGAAAACTATTCCGCCTTCATCGCGGTGGGTGCAGAAGAGCAACTGCACGGTTCCGACGGTCTGGTGATCGCTGGCAACGACGCGCGCATCGCCCCCAATGTGGAACGCAACACCACCTTCGTCGCCGACTGGACGGGCGCGAGCCTGCGGATCGACGACAATCGCCTTGCCAGTGGCCTCAAGCCGTTCGAGCGGCGCTAGCTAGCCCTTCGACTGCGCAGCGAAGCCGGGCGCATAGGTCACTTCGCCCTTGGGCCGCGGTTCGTCGGTCAGCGCACGGACCTGGAAATATTCCGGCGGGGCATCCCGCAGGAACAGGTCCGGATCGCAGCTGAACCCGAAACGATCATAATAGCCCGGATCGCCAAGCAGGACGATCCCCTTGGCGCCGATCTTGCGCAGTCGTTCGATGCCGTCCTCGGCGAGTTCCGAACCGATTCCGGTCCGCTGGCGCGTCGGCATGACCGAAACCGGCCCCGCGCCGTACCAGCCCTTCGTCCCGTCGGAGATAGCGACCGGAGAGAAGGCGATATGTCCGACGATCGCCTCGTCCATATTGGTCGCAACCAGCGACAGCGTCAGGTCGCCATCGGCGCGCAGCGCATCGACGATATCCTGCTCGTTTCCTGCCGCATGGGTCGCCTTGGCAAAGGCTGCCCGGGTCAACGCGTGGATGGCTGGAATATCGTTCGGCTGCTCCTCGCGGATCGTCAGCCTCCTCATGGCAGGAGGTGGCCCGATCGGTCGCGCTTGGTCGCCAGATAGCGTGCGTTATGGGGGTTGTTGCCCGTGTTCAAGGGAACCCTTTCGACGATTTCTATGCCCTGTTCCTGCAGGGCGCTAAGCTTCGCCGGGTTATTCGTCAGCAGCTTTATGCGTGGAATCCCCAGTAGGGATAACATCCGTCCCGCAATGGGAAAGTCTCGCGCCTCGTCCGGCAGGCCGAGCCGCCGGTTCGCGTCGACCGTATCGTGCCCCTGTTCCTGCAGGCGATAGGCGCGCAGCTTGTTGACGAGGCCGATTCCGCGCCCCTCCTGACGCAGGTACAATACCACGCCGTAGCCGCCTCGATCCGCTTCCTGCGCAAAAACGTGCAACGCCGCATCGAGCTGCGGCCCGCAATCGCACTTGAGACTGCCGAACACATCGCCCGTCAGGCATTCGGAATGCACACGCACCAGCGGCGTCGCATCGGAGCTCTGCCGCCCGATGATGAGCGCGGCATGCTCGCGCATATCCGCAGGCGAGCGGAAGATCGCGATCTCGGCCTGCTCGGCGGCCGCGGTCGGCAACCGGGTGCGGGCGGCGATCCGCAGCGTATCGGGCGCGGAAAATGCCGCGAGATCGGCGGCTGTTACCATCACGGGCTGGTCCGCCGGGTCGGGATCGATGAGGAAGGCGGGCAGGATTCCGGCGCGGCGGGCGATTTCCAGCGCGGTCTGCGGCCAGTCGTGTTCGGGCAGGGGAAGCGCCCGGAACGGCCCTTTCATCGGATTGGCTAGGTCGAGCGCGGGGTCCGAAACGGCACGCGCCAGATCGAGCGTGAACGCCTCGCCCCCCTCGATCAGCACCGGAGAATGCGGCACCGCCGCCGCCCGCTGGTTCGCCAGCTTGAGCGTTTGCGCCCGCGCCGCCGAAATCAGCATCCGCCCTGCCGTCAAAGACGGCTCCGCCGCGGTCTCGACCGGCAGCAGCGCCGGGCCGCCGTGTTCGGCATCGACCCGGATCGGCCAGCCGTGCCGCAGTGCGTCGATCGCCTGGGCAAGCGCCCTCGCACTGCCACCGGGCGTGCTCGCGCTCAGAGGTCGAACTCCGTCGTCAGCGGTACGTGGTCCGACGGCCGTTCCCAGCCCCGCGCTTCTTCGAGGATGGAGTGTCCGGTCGCCTGCTTCGCCAGCTCGGGGCTGGCCCACATGTGGTCCAGCCTGCGACCCTTGTCGTTGGTCTGCCAGTTGGGATTGCGATAGCTCCACCAGCTGTAATAGCGTTCGGGTTCGGGCACATGCTCGCGCCCGATATCGGTCCAGCCATGCGCATCCATGAAGCGCTGCAGCGCTTCGACCTCTACGGGCGTGTGGCTGACCACTTTCAGCAGCTGCTTGTGGCTCCACACATCGCTTTCGAGCGGGGCGATGTTGAAATCGCCCACGATCAGCGTCGGCTGGTCGACCGTGTCGGCCCAGCGAGTCATCCGCTCCAGAAAATCGAGCTTCTGGCCGAACTTCGCGTTGACCTCGCGGTCGGGCACGTCGCCGCCTGCGGGCACATAGACATTCTCGATCACCATGCCCTGATGCGCGGGATCGCTCAGCTGCACGCCGATATGGCGGGCCTCGCCATTATCCTGCCAGTCGTGGCGGGAGAATTCCTCGAACGGCAAACGGCTGACGGTGGCGACCCCGTGATACCCCTTCTGCCCGTGGATCGCGATGTGATCGTAGCCGAGTTCGCGGAAGGCCTTGGCGGGGAAAGCCTCCTCGACGCACTTTATCTCCTGCAGGCACAGCACGTCGGGCGTGTGTTTGGTGAGAAACTGCTCGACCAGCGGCATGCGCAGGCGGACCGAGTTGATATTCCAGGTGGTGACAGAAACCATGGCCGCGGACTTAGGCGCGGGGTCCGGCCCCCGCAAGCCGCACGATTTGCGACGGCCGGTCGGTCGCGCGCTTGTCTCATTCCCCCGCCAAAGGCATGGGCTCACCGATTTGGTCATTCGTTTCGCCGATCCGTTTGAGGGAGCCCGCCATGATCCGCCATTCCGCCCGCCCACGCCGCCGCTTGGCCGCCGCTTTCGCGCTGATCGCACTGCCGCTTGGCGCGTGCACGTCGACCACCAATTACTACGGTACGGAGCCAGCGGTGCAGGCCGCCCCGCAGACGGCGGAAGGGAAGGCGAAGAACGTCATCCTGTTTGTGGGCGACGGGATGGGCATTTCGACGATCACCGCCGCGCGCATTCTGGCAGGTCAGCAGCAGGGCCAACCGGGCGAGGAGAATTCGCTCAGTTTCGAAAAGTTCGACAATGTGGCGCTGGTCAAGACCTACAACACCGATGCGCAGGTCGCCGACAGCGCGGGCACCGCGTCCGCGCTCAACACCGGTCGCAAGACGCGCATCGGCGTGATCAACACCGCGCCCGACGTGCCGCGCGGCGATTGCGCCGCGTCGCTGGGCCACGGGATGGAGACGATCGCGGAAGAAGCGCTCGAGCACGGCAAGGCCGTCGGCATCGTCAGCACCGCGCGCCTGACCCACGCGACTCCGGCTGCCGTTTACGGCCACAACCCCGATCGCAACTGGGAATCGGATGCCGACATGCCGCCCGCGCAGCAGGCGCTGGGCTGCACCGATTTCGCGCAGCAACTGGTCGCGTTTCCGTTCGATCTCGCGCTGGGTGGCGGCTCGCGCAAGTTCCTGGGCACGGGCGCGGGGGGCGAGCGCACGGACCCGGCAGCAAACCTGCCGAGTGAGTGGGCCGCGCGCACGGGCGGCACCTTCGCGGCCGACACGCAGGCGATGCGCAAAGCGCCGCTCGACAAGCCGGTGCTGGGGCTCTTTTCGCCCAGCCACATGACCTATCAGCTCGACCGGACGCCCGACACGAGCGAGCCGACCCTGACCGAGATGACCGCCGAATCGATTCGCCGCCTGTCGGACGATCCGCAAGGGTACTACCTGATGATCGAGGGCGGCCGGATCGATCACGGCCACCATATGGGCAAGGCCGGGTACGCGCTGGAGGAGACGATCGAGTTCGCCCGCGCGATCCAGTACGCGGTCGACAACACCGACCCGGACGAGACGCTGATTCTGGTGACCGCCGATCACAGCCACGTCTTCACCATCGCGGGCTATCCCAAGCGGGGCAATCCGATCCTGGGGCTGGTCCATCCGCCGGTTAGCGGGGACGAGGATCACCCCGGCGCGGCCAATGACGAACCTCTGCTGGCGGGTGACGGTCAGCCGTACACTACGCTCGGCTATGCCAACGGCCCGGGCGCGGTGAAGGGCGAGCGCGGCGAGCCGGAGACGGGCGCGCAGGCGCAGCAGCAGTCGCTGGTTCCGCTCGGCTCGGAAACCCACGGGGGGGAGGATGTGGCGCTGTTCGCTACCGGCCCGGGCTCGCAGCGGGTTCGCGGCGTGATCGAGCAGAACGTCATCGAACACATCATGCGCGCCGCATTCGGCTGGGACGAAGAGTAACGCGGGCCCTCCTGCCGGATCGCACCAGACCGGACCGCCCGGCAGAGGCGACCGCGCGCCTCCAGCGTCAGCGAGGATAGCCGAGCGCGCGGATGCGCGCGCTGGCGCTTGAAGCCAGACAGATAAGAAAACCCCCGCACCGGGGGCTGTGGTGCGAGGGTTCCTTACGAGCGTTCGTCACGCTTGCGACAAGGCCTTCGTAAAACGGAGCCACGGGGCAACAGGGGGGAAACCCGCAGGCTCATCGGGCCTTGTGAAAATGAGATTAGGGGGACCCGCATTGCGTGTAAATGAACGCGAAGCTGCAACCGACCGCGCGTAGCGGGCATCCCTCGACGAACGGTTTACCGGGGTCGACGGGATGCGCGGCGCGGGTCCTTGTAGGTGAACGTCGAGTCGCTCACCGAGACCCCGTAGCGCTGATTCTCCAGCCGCACGGTCGTGCGGTTGTTCTGCGCGTCGAGCGCGACCCAGTTGGTCAGCTCCCAACCGCCGGGAGCCCCAGCATCGCGCACGAAGATCAGCGTGATGGTGCCGTATTCGGGCTTGTTCGGGTCCTTCACCTCGACCGAAAGGACGTTGTCGTTGTTGGTCTGGCGCAGGCGCCCGTATTTCTTCACGTCGCGATTCGGGTCGAGCAGCGCGCCGAGCGGCGAATTGCTGATCGGCCAGCGCTCGACCTGATTGACCTCGTAATCGACCATGGTGAGCGTCTTGCCGTTGGATACCACCAGCAGCGGCACGCCTTGCCCGTATTCGAAGCGGATCTTGCCCGGCCGCTTGAGCGTCATCTTGCCGCGCACGCTCTGCCCGGACCGGTCGGTCTGCGTGAAATCGGCGCGCATGGTCTTGATGCCGCGCAACGCGGCAACCGCACTGTCCAGCGATCCCGCCGCTGCATAGGCAGGTGCGGGCAACGCGAGCGTCGCGGCGATCGGCGTTGCGCCGATGAGAGCGAGACTGGCAAGCCCGGCGAGCGGGCGGCGAGCGATAAATTGAATGGTCGTCATGACGGCCTCCGTAAGGGTCTCGGAGTGAACCGCGCGTGAGCGAGCCGGTTCCGCGAGCGCAAGGGACAGGGCCCCGGCCACGCGGCGAAGATTACTTGATCTTCGCTTCCTTGAACTCGACGTGCTTGCGCACGACGGGGTCGTATTTGCGGAAGGTCATCTTCTCGGTGATGTTCCGAGGATTCTTCTTCGTCACGTAATAGAAGCCGGTGTCCGCGGTCGACACGAGCTTGATCTTGACGGTTGCGGGCTTCGCCATAACTCAATCCTGCCAGTTCAAGGGCCCGGCCATCGGTGGTGGGCCCAAGGGGCTTCACGATGTGCATCGGGTGAAAAAACAACAGGCGGCGCACGCGGCACCGCCCGATCGCAGGCGCTATTGGCCGCGAGCGGTGGAAAAGTCAAGCTGCCAGTGGTGCTGCCAGTCTTTGCGCCGGCCGCCCTACCAATCGCTGCGGGTCGGCTTGGATCGCTTGGCCTTCAGGTCGCCGCGCGCCTTCTTGGTCTTGAGCCGTTTCACCTTGCCCACGCGGTTGAGCCGGGTCTTCGCGCGGGTCTTCGGCCTGCGGTGCGCCTCGCGCAGCAATTGCTCCAGCTTCTCGCGCGCCAGCCCCCGATTCGCTTCCTGCGTGCGGTGCTCGCGCGCGACGATCAGGATGTCGCCGCTATCGGTCAGGCGGTTGCCCGCCACCTCGCCCAGCCGCCGGAACGCGAAGGGCGAGAGGCGCAGCTTGTAGGCATTGACCCGCAGCTGGACTTCGGTCGCGACCTTGTTGGCGTTCTGCCCGCCGGGGCCCGAGCCTGCGACAAACCGCTCCTCGGCCAGCGCATGCGCGCGGGCTAGCAGGTCGTCAGGCAGCATCGCCGGGCTCGGAGACGGGGCTGTGCTCGGAGGCGGGGCTTTGCTCGGAGACTGGGCCGGGCACGGAGTCGGGGCCGGGTTCGACGACCGGGAAGCCCAGCGCCGCGAAGTCGCTCGGCAGGGGGCTGTCTGCGGCAATATCGGTCTTGCCCTCGCGCGCGACCCCGATCCCGCTGGCGTGCAGCATCGTTCGGGGCGCACCTTCGCGCGATCCGTAAACCGGGTCGCCGAGCAACGCGATGCCGATGCCGCTGGCGGCGTGGACGCGGATCTGGTGCGTCCGGCCTGTCGCGGGGCGAAATTCGACCAGTGCGCGCCCTTCATGCTCGGCCACCACGCGCCATTCGGTGACCGAGGGCTTGCCCTTCTTAGCGGGGATCATGCGCCAGCCTTTATCGGCGCTGCTGATCTTGGTGAGGGCGAGTTCGACCCGGCCTTCCTTCTCATCGGGAATCCCGGCGAGGATGCCGTGGTAGACCTTGGCCACGGCCTTTGCTTCGAAGGCGGCGGTAAAGCGCTTGTGCGCCTTCGGGTTGCGCGCCAGCAGCAGGCAGCCGCTGGTATCGGTATCGAGCCGGTGGACGGGCAGCGGACGGCGCTGAAATCCCAGCTTCAGGTCGTCGAGATGATCCTCGAGGCATTCGCCACCTTTGCGCGGCCGGTCGATCGGCAGGCCCGCAGGCTTGTCGATCACCAGCGCTTCGCCGTCTTCGTAGAGAATCGGAATATTCATAAGAAAGCTTTCAGAGGAGGCGCGCCTGCATCAATCCGCGCAGCGCGTTACCGATCCAGAAGCCGCCTTCCAGATCGTCGAGTGTGATCTCGCCTTCGACCGCGCGCCCCTCGGCGATAAGCGAATCGCGCAGCACACCCGGCAGCAGTCCGAGCGCGAGCGGCGGAGTGACCAGCGTGCCGTCACGCTCCACGAACACGCTTGTCCAGCTGCCCTCGGTGACCAACCCGTCGTCGCGCACCAGCAGCGCTTCGTGCGCTTCGGCACCATGCGCTGCGGCGAGCGCGTCGGCATAAAAGCCGCGGTCGGTGGTCTTGTGTCGCAGCCGCCAGTCGCCTGGATCGACGGGCAGCGGCAGCGCGATGCAGGCGAGCGGCCCGGATGGCGTGGCGGGCAGCGGCGCAACCTCGATCGCAGTGGTGCCCGAACGCGCGCAGCACAGGCGGACCTTGGCGCCCTCGTCCAGCTCGAAGCAGAGCGTCTGGATCTGGTTGCGCGCGGCATGCCGGTCAAAGGCGAAGCCCAGCTCGTGCGCGCTGGTCGAAATCCGCGCAAGATGCCCTTCGAGCAGGGGAATACCCTCTTCGGGGTCGAATCGCATGGTCTCGATGAGATCGAACGCGGGCGCGCGGCGGTCGGGCGCGCTGCTGCGGGCGAAGCCGGCCTTGATCTGCGCTTCGCGCCATTCGGCCAGCGCATCGCTGTCGGCGACGATCCCGGCGCCGACGCCGAGCACGGCACTGCCCTGACCATTCTCGATCGGGGTCAGGCGCAGCGTGCGGATGGCGACGTTGAAACTTGCGCTCCCGTCGGCCCCATAAGCGCCGATCGCCCCGCAATAGGGGCCGCGCGCGTCGCGCTCCAGATGATCGATCAGCTCCATCGCGCGGATCTTGGGCGCGCCGGTGATCGATCCGCAGGGGAACAGCGCCTTGAGGATATCGGGCAGCCCGGTGCCGGGGGCGAGCTGCGCGCGGACGGTACTGACCATCTGATGGACGGTCGGGAAACTCTCGACCTTGAAGGGCTCTTCCACCTGGACCGATCCGGCCTCGGCAATACGTGCCAGATCGTTGCGCATAAGGTCGACGATCATCAGGTTTTCGGCGCGGTCCTTTTCGGAGGCCGCCAGATCCTCTGCCGCAGCCCGGTCCTGCGCCGGATCAGCATGACGCGGGCGGGTGCCCTTCATCGGGCGGGTCGCTATGTCGGCTTCGGATGCTTCGAAGAACAGCTCGGGCGAGAGGCTGACGAGCGCGTGGCTGCCATCCCACACCACGCCGCCATGGCCCGCGTGCGAGGCCTGCCGCAGCTGCGCATAGAGCGCCAGCGGATCGCCCCGGAAGGAGCCTGTCAGCGGCAGCGTGAGATTGGCCTGATAGACCTCGCCCGCCGCGATAGCCCGCTGTAATTCGGCAAAGCGTTCCTGCCAGCAACCCAGCGTGATCGCGGGATCGAGGGGGCCAAGGCTCGCCGGTCCCGGCGTGCGACCCGCCAGCCATGCATCGACCTCGTCCGCCGGAATCGCGCGCTCGTCCTCGAACAGGCCGAGCCACACCAGCGGGCCTGCAGCCCCGATGCGGCGGTCTGCCAATGGACGCAGTTTCGGCTCCAGCGCCAACCCTGCCTCGTAGGCGACATATCCGGCCAGCGTGCCGCCGCGTTCGGCCTGCGCCGCTTGCGCCGCCGCCAGCGTCTGTTCCACCTCGTCGGCCCGCACGGCGCGAAAAATCGCGACCGGCGCTTCGAACAGGCGTGCGCCCGCGCTCCCGCCGCCGTCAGCGGGGGCGCGTGCATCGTCCAGCAATATGAAGGGGTCCGCCTGTGCCATGCGAGAACCGCTCTATCGAAGCGCTCGCGAATTGGAACCACCTTGACGCATCGCGGGCACGGTGCGCAGACCACGCCCCAGTCCGAAGCGAAGGGGAGGAATGCCGGGTGAGCGCGATTTTTCTGGGTCGCAACGCAGCGGGCGAAGCGCAGGAGCTCAGGCTCGACCGCGCCAATCGCCACGGCCTGATCGCGGGTGCGACGGGCACCGGCAAGACGGTGACGTTGCAGGGCCTGGCGGAGAGTTTCTCGGCACAAGGTGTGCCGGTGTTCGTGGCCGACGTGAAGGGCGATCTCGCGGGGCTCGCGGTGCCGGGCTCGCCCAAGTTCAAGCATGCCGACAAGCTGGAAGGGCGCGCCGCCGAGCTGGGCATGGACGACTACGCCTATGCCGATTTCCCGGTGATCTTCTGGGACCTGTTCGGGCAGCAGGGCCACCCCGTGCGCACCACCATCTCCGAAATGGGGCCGCTGCTCCTCGCCCGCCTGCTCGACCTGAACGACACGCAGGAAGGCGTGCTGCAGATCGTCTTCCGCTACGCCGACGACAACGGCCTGCTGCTGCTCGACTTTGCCGACCTGCGCAGCCTGCTGGGCTTCGCGGCGGACGACCCCGATGCCGTGGCGGGCGATTACGGGCGTATCACCAAGGCATCGATCGGCGCCATCCAGCGCCGCCTGCTGAGCTTCGAGAGCGAAGGCGCGGATCGCTTTTTCGGTGAGCCTGCGCTGGAAGTGGACGATCTGTTCCGCGTCGATGCAAACGGGCGCGGGTTCATCAGCATCCTCGCCGCCGACAAGCTGATGCGCAGCCCCAATCTCTATGCGACCTACCTGTTCTGGCTGCTCGCCGAACTGTTCGAGACGCTGCCCGAAGTGGGCGACCCGGAGAAGCCCAGGCTCGTGTTCTTCTTCGACGAGGCGCACCTGCTGTTCGACGATACGCCCAAGGCGTTTCAGGACACGATCGAGACGGTGGTTCGCCTGATCCGATCAAAGGGCGTGGGCGTATTCTTCGTGACGCAAAACCCGATCGACGTGCCCGACGATGTCGCGGGCCAGATCGGCAACCGCGTGCAGCACGCGCTCCGGGCTTTCACTCCGCGCGACCAGAAGGCGATCAAGGCGGCGGCGCAGACGTTCCGGATCAACGCCGAACTCGATGTGGCGCAGGCGATCACCGAGCTGAAAACGGGCGAGGCGCTGGTCTCCACGCTGGACGAGGATGGTGCGCCCTCGGTGGTCGAACGCACCCTCATCAAGCCGCCGCAGAGCCGCCTCGGGCCGCTCTCGGCGGGCGAGCGGGCGGTGATCCTCGGCGCGAGCCCGCTTGCGGGCAAGTACGACCACGCAGTCGACCGCGAGAGCGCAGCCGAGGTGATCGCGCAGAAAATCGTCGATGCGGCCGAGACCGCGCAGGAGGTGGAGGAGAAGGGCGAGGCCGAGGTCCGCAAGCGCCCTCGCAAGAGCAAGAGCATCTGGGGAAAGGCGATCTCGCGCGGGACCAAAGTCGCCGCCGGGTCCGCCGCAGGGATGGCGGCACGCACGGTGCTGGGCAAGAAATCGCGCGCCAACCCGATGGCCTCGGGCGTCACATCGGCAGCCGGATCGATCGCGACCGATCTGGCGGGGCCGGTGGTCGGCAGCTTCGTGCGAAACCTCGTCGGCGGGCTGATGCGCTAGGTATCGCGGTTCCGGCCCTCACCCCCGCCCGGCCAACCCACACAGGATACTACCGTTGGGTTGGCCGGGCGGGGGTGAGGGCTGGCGCCGAACTAAACCACCAAAGGCAGGCGCATTTCGGCGCGCAGGCCCCCTTCGGAGCGGTTCGACAGGATTAGCTCGCCGCGATGCTCTCGCACGATCGCGCGCGTGATCGTCAGGCCAAGCCCGGCGCCGCCGGTGCCGCGATTGCGGCTCGCTTCGCCGCGGCGGAAAGGTTCGAGCATGGCCGCAAGGTCTTGCGGCGCGATGCCGGGGCCGTCGTCTTCGACCGCGATCACCGCGCTATCGCCTTCGCGCGCGACCGAGACGCTGGCCGATCCGCCATAGCGCAGCGCGTTCTCGATGAGGTTGCGAAGCGCACGGCGCAGCCATGTTACCTGGATCGGTGCGACGACCCGCTGGGCCTCTTCGACCACCACCGGCCGTCCCATGTCCTCGAATTCCTCTACCACGCTGTCGACCAGAGCGGCCAGCTGCGTCGCCTCGGGCGGATCCTTGGCGCGCCCGATTCGTGCGAGCGAGAGGATATCGTCGAGCGTGCGGCGCAAATCCTCGATCACCTCGGCCATGCGCGCGCGCTGCGCCTCGTCGGGCACCGATTCGATGCGTACACGCAGCGCGGCCAGCGGCGTCTTGAGATCGTGCCCGATCGCGCCGAGCATCACGTCCTTCTCGTCCAGCAGCGCCGCGATCCGGTTTTCGAGCGTATTATGCGCCACGATCAGCCGACTGACGTCTTCCGGGCCTTCGGCGGGCAGCGGATCGTGCGGGGCCTGCGTGCGCGCGAAATCTTCGACTCGCTGGGTCAGCCGGGCGAGGGGGCGCGTGATCCGGCGCAGCACGAGGAAGGTCGCACCGAGCAGCACGAGAAACAGCAGCACGGTCTGGATGGCGATCAGCCACAAGGCACCGGCCTCCAGCGGCGGGCGAAGACTGCGTGCGACGATCCAGCGATCCTCGCCGGCGACCTTCAGCCCCGCCACCAGAATCTCGCGGCCCGTCGCGCGTCGTGCGAGGCGGGCGCGCAAGCGCGGACGCTCCTGCGCCAGTCGCGTCAGCATCGGGTCCTGCGCGATCGGGCGGATCGTCACCACCAGATCCTGCGGGTCGAGCCCCTGCCGCGTCAGAATCTCGCGCAGGCGGTTTTCTGCTTGGGTATCGCGCGTCTCCCCGGCGATGAGCGGCGAGGTTTCGCTCAGCGTGCCCGAAAGGCGCGGGGGGAGCCCCCGGCGGCGCGTTTCGCCACGCGAAGCAAGATCGAGCCCGCGCTCGGGCTCGGCCCGGCGCAGCGCCCGGCGCACTTCGCGCGGCGATTCGAAATCGCGATTGGCGGTGCGTAGCAGGTGGAAGGCGGCCGCGTTGAGGGTGCCGACATCGCGCCGATCCTGTGCCGCGCGATACAGCAGGACACCCGATATCGCCTGCCCGATCAGTAGCGTCACCGCGATGGCGAGCAGGCTCTGGCCCAGAAGACTCTTCGGAATGAATCGTGCCATCGCGATTAGGCGGGTACGCGGGTGACGTCGGCGGCGAAGCGATAGCCTCCGCCGCGCACGGTCTGGATGAATTGGGGGTTGCGGCTGTCTTCCTCGATCTTGCGGCGCAGGCGGCTGACCTGGTTGTCGACCGCGCGGTCGAACAGATGCGCCTCGCGCCCCTGCACCATGTCGAGCAGCGAATCGCGATCGAGCACGGCGCGCGGGCGATCGAGAAAGGCGCGCAGCATGCGAAATTCGGCGGTCGAGATGGGGACAACCGTATCTTCCGGATCGGTCAGCCGCTGCTTGAGCGGATCGAGCCGCCAGCCTTCGAACAGGTAATGCAGATCCTCGCCGTCGGGATTGATCGCCGAGCGGCCCGCGCGGCGCAGGACCGAGCGGATGCGGGCGACCAGTTCGCGCGGCTCGAACGGCTTGGTCACATAGTCGTCGGCGCCGATTTCCAGCCCGACGATCCGGTCGGTCGCCTCGCCCATCGCGGTTAGCAGGATGGTCGGCAGGTGCTGCGCCTCGATCAGGTGGCGGGTGAGCGAGAGGCCGTCTTCGCCCGGCATCATGATGTCGACCAGCGCGATGTCGGCGCGCTTTTCGCGCAGCAGGCTGCGCGCGGCGGCGGCGCTCTCCGCCTCGAGCACGACGAACCCCTGGCCGACGAGATAGTCGACCAGGGGTTCGCGCAAGCTTGCCTCGTCGTCGACGAGCAGCACGGTTATGGCAGCAGTATCTTCGGAAGCAGCCATCCGGGTGGCCTTACTGGCCGCTACGCTGGGCGCGGCGTTGCTCCATCCGCTCGGCGCGCTTGGCGCGCATCGCTTCGCGGGCGGCCTTGCGCTCTTCGACGGTCACGGTGCCGTCGCTATTGGCGTCGAGCCGGTCGAACCGGGCGAGCGCGTGCGCCTGCATTTCGGCGAGGGTGAGGCGGCCATCGCCATTGGCATCGGCGCGGACCATCATCCCGCCGCCGCGCATGCCGCGCATTCCGCCACGATGTATCTTGCGCATGGCGCGGCGTTCGCCCCGGGCGGTGGCATTCTCGCCGCGCTTTGCGGCGCGTTCGGCGCGGCGCGCCTGGCGGGCTTCCTGCGCGGCTTCGCGTTCGGCCTTGCTGATCGCGCCATTGCCGTCGGTATCGATCCGGGCGATCCGCTGTTCACGGCGCAATTCGCGATCGGCGAGATCGAGCACGCCGTCGCTGTTCAGGTCCCGCCGCTCGAAGCGCTCGGCGGTCTTCTGCGCGACGTCGGCGCGGGTCATGGGGCCGGTATTGCGTTCGCCCGGCTGGGCCATCGCGGCGCTTGCGGCGAGCAGCGAAATACCGGCGAGGGCGATGATGGGGGTCTTCATGAAATTCTCTCCTTTGGAGTGGGAGAGCTGCGAAGCGGGCAGGGGTAGGGGGGGAGATCGAAACCCGCCTCGCAGCTCATGAGACCCTTCTAGACGTCGATTGTCGCGCGGGTTTGCCATGATCGGGCGAGTTTGTAACGGCTTGTATCATGACGGGCAGGCCATTCATCGGCCCGCAAGCCCGATCGCCACGTGAGCGTCTAGCGTGGCCGATGCTCGGTGCCGTCGCCAGCCGTGATGAACAGCGCGGTCGCTTGCTCCTCGACATCGGCGGTGTGCCACACGCCGGGATCGTTGATCGCGTATTCTCCGGGGCACAGCGTCACCTGCTCGACCCGGCCGTCGGGATGTTCCTGCGTCAGCACGATCTCGCCCGAGGTACAGACCACGATTTCGGAGCCCTTGGGGTGCATTTCCCACGAATCCCAGCTCTCGCCGAAGCTGTGCAGCGAGACGAGCCGCCCTTCCGCGCCATCGGCGGCGTTGCGAAGGCCATAATCCTCGTACCAGTCCATCCCGGTGAAGGGCGGCTGCGCTACGGCAGTCGCCCCCAGGCCGAGATGGACCGGGTGTTCGGAGAGCTTGCGCGCCTCAGCCATCGCTCTTGCTCATGCAGAAGGCGTTGAGCTTATTGCCGTCGCGGTCGCGGAAATAGGCGGCGTAGAACACCAGCCCGTTCTCGTCCGCATCACCGCGCGGGCCGGGCGCGCCCTCGTCAGTGCCCCCATTGGCCAGCGCGATCTCATGCAGGCGGTGGACCTGTTCCTTGTCCTTCGCCTCGAACGCAACCATCGTGCCGTTGCCCACGCTCGCCGCCTCGCCGTCATAGGGCTTGGTCAGCGCGACACCTGCCGCGCCGCCCGGTTCGCCCCATGCGATAAAGCTGTCGAAGTCCATCATCCGGCCGACGCCCATCTCCTTTGCGATGGCATCGTAGAAGGGCGCATTGCCCTGCAGGTCGTTGGTGCCCAGCGTAACGTAACCGATCATCGAACCGTCTCCCGAGTAGCGACCCTCAGAATTGGAACATTACGGGAACGAATACCGATTCGCAAGCCGCCTTCAGAGCGGCTGGGTGTGCCGCTCGAGCCAGTTCGCCGCCCGATCGTCGCCCGTTTCGGCGACGCGCGCGCTGAGGATTTCGCGGCAGCAGGCGTGGTAGTGATCGACCCAGTCGCGCTCTTCGGGCGTCAGCAGGTCGATGTCGATCAGCGTGCCGTCGATCGGCACCCAGGTCAGGTTCTCGAACCCGAACCACGTGCCCTCATCGGCATTCTCAATCTCGCGCTCCTCGATCAGGACGAGGTTCTCGATCCGGATGCCGTATTCGCCCGCCTTGTAGTAGCCGGGCTCGTTCGAGCAGATCATGCCCGCGGCGAGCGGTTCCATCGTGCCGCCCTGCGAACCGGTTGTCTTGGCGATCCGCTGCGGGCCCTCATGCACGCCCAGCGCGCTGCCGACGCCGTGGCCAGTGCCGTGCGCATAGTCGCAGCCCGCTTCCCACAGGTGCATGCGCGCCAGCGTGTCGAGCTGGCCGCCGGTGGTCCCTTCGGGGAAGATTGCCTGCGCAATCGAGATATGGCCCTTGAGCACGCGGGTGAAGCGGTCCTTCATCTCCGCCGTGGGCTCTGCCTTGCCGTCGGCACTGCCGACCCACACGGTGCGGGTGATGTCGGTGGTGCCCGCGCCGCCATCGCCGATATACTGGCCGCCCGAATCGCACAGGAAGATGCTGCCCGGCGGGATCGTGATGTTGCTGTCTTCGTCCACCTTGTAGTGCGGCAGCGCGGCGTGGCCCGCGGCGGCCGAGATGGTGTCGAACGAGGTATCCTTCAGCCCGCCGTCCACGCTGCGGAATTCGAGCAGCTTGGCCGCTGCGGTCAGTTCGTCGATTTCGCCCGAGGGGGCTTCGGCTTCGATCCAGGCGAGGAAGCGGGAGACTGCCGCACCGTCGCGCGCCTGTGCATCGCGGTGGCCGTCGACCTCGGCTTCGTTCTTGATCGCGCGCGGCAGGATGGTGGGGTCGCGCGTCTCGACCACCTTCGCGCCACCCGCTTCGAGCGCCTGCGCGATGGCCGCGACACCATATTCGGGGTCGAGCGCGATTCGCTTGTCGCCGATATCGCCCAGCGCGCTCTCGAACTCGCCGCGCGGGCGGATGGTGACCGCATTGCCCAGATGCTGCTTCATCTCGGGCGAGACCTTGTTCTCGTCGATAAAGAGCTGCGCTGTGCCATCCTGCGAAACCAGTGCGAAGGCCATGGCGACCGGGGTGTGGGCAATGTCGGCCCCGCGGATGTTGAACGCCCAGCCGACCGAATCGAGCGCGCTCAGCACCACGCCATCGAGCTTCTCTTCCGAAAGCCAGTCGGCGATTGCCGCGCGCTTTTCCTGCGCGTTGCGACCGGCATGTTCATCCTCGTGAATCCGCGCGGGCGCATCGCTCTGCGCGGGCTGGTCCTGCCACACCGCGTCGATCGGGTTGCCGTCCACCGCGACCAGCTGCGCGCCGACCTTTTCCAGCGCGGCACTGGTCGAGCGGACCCAGCCCGGCGTCGCAAGCCAAGCGTCGTAACCGACCTGCGCGGCCTCGCTCACATTCGCGGCGAGCCAGTTCGCCGGATTGTCCTTCGGCACGCCGCGATATTCGAACAGGCGTTCTTCCACCTGGTCGCGCACCTGCACGGTGTAGCGCCCGTCGACGAAGATCGCCGCCTTATGCTGGAGAACCACCGCGCTGCCTGCCGAGCCGCCAAAACCGGTCAGCCAGCGCAGCCGCTGCGCATCCTCGCCGACATATTCGCTCATATGCGCATCGGCGATGGGGACGCAGAACCCGTCGAGCCCGCGCTTCTTCAGCTCCTCGCGCAGGGCGGAAAGGCGGGCTTCATGGGTCTGCATCAGCATTTGGTCGATCCTGTCGTTTTTGTGTCTGGCTATCGCCTACGATCTGGGGTCATACCCCGGCAACGCAAGGCTTTCAAAGCCAGGCCGCATCGCGCAGAGGGGGAATCGAACAATGAGCAAGCTTCTCACCGCAGCCATCGCATTGACCGCATTGACCATGCCGGGAATGGCCGCGGCCCAATCCAGCGGAGCCGATACCAGCGTGAGCGAACAAGCGCCTACTTCCCCACCCGTCGCCGAGCGACGCGATTACAGCTTCACCACCCACGGCATCACGCTCAGCGATCCCTACCACTGGCTGAAGGACCAGTCCTATCCGAAGGTCGATGACGAGGATGTGCTCGCTTACCTGAACCAGGAAAATGCGTGGTTCGAGGCGCAGATGGCTCCGCACCAGCAGCTGGTCGATACGCTGTTCGAAGAGATGAAGGGCCGCATCAAGGAAGACGATTCCACGGTGCCGCAGAAGGATGGCGACTGGCTCTACTGGTCCGAATTCGAGGAGGGCAAGGAATACCGCCTGCATTATCGCAGGCCGGTTGCGGGCGGCGAGCCGCAGCTGCTTCTCGACGAGAACCAGCTGGCCGAGGGCAAGGACTACTTCCGCCTCGGTGCGTTCTCGGTCAGCAAGGACGGACGCTATCTCGCCTACTCGGCGGACGACAACGGGTCGGAGCGGTTCACCGCGCGGGTGAAGGACTTGGAAACCGGCGAGCTGCTGGACGATGTGATCCCCGAGACCTTGTCGGGCCTCACCTGGCTCGCAGGCGACACGATGATCGCCTACGGCAAGGCGAACGAGAACTGGCGGGTGGACAATGTCCGCCTTCACAAGCTCGGCACCGACGTGTCCGAGGATGTCGAGATCTTCCGCGAGGAGGACGAAGGTTTTCGCGTCGGCGCAGGCCTTTCCGCGCAGGAAGACTGGCTGGTGATCGGCACCGGCGACAACGAGACGAGCGAAGTCTGGCTGGTCCCCGCCGCCAATCCCACCGCCGAGCAGACGCTGGTCAAGGCACGGCAGAAGGGCGTGGAATACGATGTGGACGTGCGGGAGGACACGCTCTTCATCCACACCAACGATAATCACATCAATTTCCGCCTCGCGACCGCGCCTCTGGCCAATCCGGGTGAGTGGACCACGCTGATCGAAGGCTCGGACGATTTCTACCTGACCGATTTCGAGCTGTTCAAGGATTTCTACGTCACCGAAGGGCGGCTCGCCGGGCTCGATCAGGTGCAGCTGCGCGCCTACGACGATGCGGGCGATGTCACCCCGATCGCCTTCCCCGAGGCGAGCTTCGTCGCCGGGCTTTCCAACAATCCCGAATACGACATGCGCAAGCTGCGCCTGTCCTACCAGAGCATGGTCACGCCCGGATCGGTCTATGATTACGACGTGAAGACCGGCGCGCTCGAACTGCTCAAGCAGCAGGAAATCCCGAGCGGGTATGACGCGACGAAGTACAAGACCGAGCGGCTGACGATCACCGCGCGCGACGGCACCCAGGTGCCGGTCAGCGTGGTGATGCTGAAGGACCGCCCGACGGGCGGGCCGCTGCATCTGTATGCCTATGGCGCCTATGGTTACGCCGTGCCGCCGGGCTTCTCGACCAGCCGCCTGAGCCTCGTCGATCGCGGCATGGCCTATGCCATCGCGCATATTCGCGGCGGCGACGATCTGGGCCGCCGCTGGTATCTGCAGGGCAAGCTGAACGAGCGGACCAACACGTTCGAGGATTTCGTCGATGTGGCCAAGGGCCTGATCGACGCGGGCTACACCGAGAAGGGCCGGATCAGCGCCAGCGGTGGCAGCGCCGGGGGCGAGCTGATGGGCGTGGTGGTCAATACCGATCCCGACCTGTGGGGCGCGGTCGTGGCCGATGTGCCCTTCGTCGACGTGCTCAACACCATGCTCGACAAGGATCTGCCGCTGACCCCGGGCGAATGGCCCGAATGGGGCAACCCGATCGAGAGCAAGCAGGCCTTCGCCTACATGCTCAGCTACTCGCCTTACGATCAGGTTGTGGCGCAGGATTACCCGCCGCTGCTGGTCACCGCAGGGCTCAACGATCCGCGCGTGACTTACTGGGAGCCCGCCAAGTGGGTCGCCAAGCTGCGCGCGACCAAGACCGATAGCAACACGCTGCTGCTCAAGACCAACATGGGCGCGGGCCACGGCGGCAAGTCGGGCCGCTTCGCCTCGCTGTACGAGACGGCGGAGGAATTCGCCTTCATCCTCACGCAGCTGGGCGTGGTGGAGAGCGAATGACCATCCGCCCCGCAAGAATCAGAAACGTCGTCTTCGATGTCGGCAACGTGATCGTCCGGTGGGAGCCGGAGGCCATCGTCGAGCTCGCCTTCGGCAAGGACCTGCCTGACGGGATCACCAGCAAGGACCTGTTCGGCGGCGACATCTTCCGCGCCCTGAACCGCGGCGCGATGAGCCTGACCGAGACGCAGCGCATGTTCGGCGAACGCCACGGCTTCGACCGGAAAACCTGCGACCGGCTGGTCTCCGCGCTGTTCGAAAGCCTCCACCTGATCGAGGAAACGCCCCCGCTGATGCGCCGCCTCAAGGCGAGCGGTTATGGCATCTATGCGATCACCGACAATGTGCACGAAATCGTCGCCTACCTGCGTGGGCGTTACGATTTCTGGCCTTTGTTCGACGGTGCGTGCGTTTCCGCCGATCACTCCACGCTCAAACCCGATCCGCGCATGTATACCTGGCTGACCGAAACCTACGATCTCGTGCCGGAGGAATGCGTGTTCTTCGACGATCTGCAGAAGAACGTCGACGGCGCCAAGGCGGTGGGGATGGAAGCCTTTGTTTTCACCACCACCGCGCAGGCCGAGGCGGACCTGCGCTCCATCGGCGTCGATCCGGATGCCAAGCTGGAGGCGGCGTGAGCGAGAAGATGTCCGACGAGAGCTGGGCCTTCGAGCGCGACTACACCGCGGGCGCGGAGCATATCGACGAGCTCGGTCATGTGAACAACGCGGAATGGGTCCGCTGGATTCAGGACATCGCGGTGTCGCACTGGAACGCTGTCGCGCCCGACGAGCATCGCGAGACATACATCTGGGTCGTGAGCCGCCACGAGATCGACTATCGCGGCAACATCAAGTCCGGCGAGACCGCGCACGGCCGCACCCGCGTATCGGGCGAGCCGCGCGGTGCCCGCTTCGACCGCGAGGTGCAGTTCGTGGATGGCGAGGGCAAGGTGCTCGTCTCCGCGCTAACCCGCTGGGCAATGCTCGACCGCGAGACGATGCGCCCGGCGCGGATCACGAGCGAGATTGCGGCGCCGTTCCTCACCTCGTCACCCCGGACTTGATCCGGGGTCCCGCTATCTCCTTCGATCTTACATCAGGGAATCGAACAGGTCGTCCCACTCCTGATTGGCCTTCTCGACCAGCTCAAACTTCCAGTCTCGGTGCCAGCGCTTGATCCGCTTTTCCTGGGCGATGGCATCGACAATGCTGCCGAACCGTTCCGCCCAGACAAGCTGCTTTGATCCATATTGGGCACAGAAGTCCGATCCGGTGCCCGTCCGATGCTGATGGATACGTTGTGCAAGGTCCGCAGTTACGCCGACGTACATGGTGCCACGATAGCGGTCCGCCATGATGTACACCCAGCCGCCCGATGCCTCGCGATCCATGCGGAGAATGGAGAAGAAGCGGGACCCCGGGTCAAGCCCGGGGTGACGGAAGGGGAAGAAGGAGGAGGTGGCAGTAGCGCTTCGTTCAAGGGAGAAGTAAGAGAGATCTTTGGCTAATCTGCGGAGCGGTGCGCCATCGTGGAGATGTAGCGTTCAACTTCAGGAGACAATCGGACTTCCTTCTGGAGCGCGACCAAAGCATCGGCCGACACGGTAAAACCCTCGTCAGGAACCGACTTGTCTTTGGACGGCACCTCCCAGTCGGCCAGCAGGACAACATATCCCCTTTCCGATGCGGATTTCGGGAAGCCAATTACCGTCTGGCCACTATCAAGAGCGTTTCGTATGATCAGAAAGCGCTGGGTATGCGGCTTGTCCCGAAGTCGGAATTCCTCTGCTTGCAACAAGGAATACTCGGACTTGTTGGCAAGCTCGTTGCAGCCCAGATCGCCCCGCTCGCATTCCTCCTGACACGCGCCAAGGATCACGGTCAGGCTGAGGAGGATTGCAGGACGAATAGATAACATGTGCTCTCCTCGACTAAAGTCTCAACGATCAAAATCGGCGGAACCGATTCCCTTCAAACCTCCGCCACCATCTCCTCGCTCATCGCCCACAGGCGCTGCGCGCTGTCTTCGTCGACCGCGTAGGGTTGGACCTTGTTGTAGCGGCTGGGGTTTTCCGCATCCGCCAGTTCGGCGATGTCGCAATCCTCGCAATACTCGCCGCCGCGGTCCTTCAGCGCAGGCGCGGTCGCGGCCCATAGGGTGGTCGAGGCGCCTTGGGTAACGCTCTTGAACATCTTGGCAGCCTCTTCGGTCAATTCGCCATTCTCGTTCATCCAGCCCAGCGCGACCATTTCCTCGTTCGGCAAGTGGCGCTGCAGCGGCGTGGCGATGCCGCCGGGATGGACTGAGAACGCGCGCCCGCCGTGTTCGCCCAAGCGTTTGTTCATGCCCACGGCGAACAGCGCGTCGGCGGTCTTGGCCTGCCCGTAGGCCTGCCACTTGTCGTACTCGCCATCGTTCCAGTGCGGGTCATCCCACCGGATGTCGCCCATCTTGTGGGCGGTGGAGGACAGCGCGACGACGCGCACGTCGCTGTCGGGCAGCGCGGCGGTCTTTTCCAGCAGCGGCATCAGCGCCTGTGCCAGCGCGAAATGGCCGAGGTGGTTCACGCCGAATTGCTGTTCCCAACCGGGCCCTACGCGGGTGAGCGGACAGGCCATGATTCCGGCATTGTTGATCAGCAGGTCCAGCCGATCATGCTGCGCAGCAAAGTTTGCAGCAAAATTGCGCACCGAGCCGAGGTCGGCGAGGTCCATGTCAATGATCGTCACGTCACCGGCCACATCTGCCAGGTTGCCCCTCGCCTTCTCGCGATTGCGCGCGGGCACCACCACCTTCGCGCCCGCACCGGCGAGCCCGCGGACGGTCTCCACCCCGATGCCAGAGTAACCGCCGGTGACGATTGCGACCTTGCCGCTCAGGTCGATGCCTTCCAGCACCTCCTGCGGTTCGGTGGTCCGGCCAAAGCCCGAATTGGTCGGTTGCTGCGTGCTCATCCTCATCTCTCCCGGCTGGCGCCGTACCGGAGAACCGATACGTCGCAGGTGGCATGTGGGAGAGTGTAATCGGTGACGCGGCGCGATGCCACCATGCACGGCTCGCCCTCGCAGCCGCGTCGCTTGCGAGGTCAGGCGGCGTAGGCCCGGGTGTCGACCCCTGGCGGCTCGGCGAAGTCCAGCGCTTCGTGGAGATAGCGGTTCCGTCCCTCGTTCTTCGCCCGATAGAGCAAGGTGTCCGCCCGCAGATAGAGCACTTCGAAGGGTAGCCCCGCTGCGTCTTCCACCGATGCCTCGACCACGCCCATGCTGGCGGTGACAGGCCGATCCATCTCGGGGACCATGTCCGCGATGCGCGTGGTGATCGCACGGCGGCGCCGCTCCGCACGCAAGGTCGCATCGGCTCCGCGCAACACCAGCATGAACTCCTCGCCGCCCAGCCGCACGGCCAGCGTGTCTTCGTCGGGTGCAAGTGCACTGGCGGTCGCGATCAGCGCCTCGTCCCCGATATGGTGGCCGAACCGGTCGTTGATCGCCTTGAAATGGTCGAGGTCGATCAGCGCGAAGGTGGTGAAGCCGCGCCTCATCAGGTTGTCGTACTGATTGGCAATGCCGCGCCGGTTCAACAGGCCGGTGAGCGGATCGCGTTCGGCAAGGTTCTCCATCTCGGCCGCCAGCTGGCGAGCCCGGTCGCGATCGGACCGCAACATCACCGCTCGGTCGGTCACCCCGACCGCGACGACGATGATCTCCCACACCATGGCGTAGTAGACGATTGTGAAATCGGTTTGGAGAAATCCCCCGAGGCCGACGCCTTTCAGCGCCATATCCGTCACCAGCACCATCGCGAAGGACCAGCCGACCAACTGGTAGCGGACCCAGCGGCTGCCGCGCCGCACGGCCTGGGCGAATGCGGCGATCAAAGCCGTCAGAACGATAAGCTGGGCGAAGCCGAACAGAGCCGGGCTTTGGATCAGGCCCGCGTTCAATCCGCCCGCGACGAGAATGAAAATGCCGCTCCAGCGCAACGCACGGCGCATCGCGGGCGACAGCGCGTCGCGTTCGATGAAGTCGCGGGCGAACTGGCACGATGCGAACATGATCAGGACGTAGCCCAACCGCTCGAACACCAGGAACACCGCCAGATTCCCGGAAAACCAGCTGGCCGCGAGACCGCTGGTCATGGCAATCGTCAGCGCCATGCCGGCGCACATCATCGCGTACCATGCCACGAAGGTTTGCCGCAGCGCAAAGGCCAGCATGGCTGCGAGGATGCAGGGGGCGAGGACAAGACCCATCAGCAAGGCTGCGAATACGAGGTCGTCGACAAATCCTGCCGGTTTCTCGGCACTCTCGAGCAGGCGAATATTCGGTGCGTCACGGAATTTTGCATAATTGTCGATCCGGACGAACACCGGGGCTTGCGGATCGCCGACTTGCGGCAGCGGCACCATCATGTCGTTGAGGTTCTTGAGGCGGACCTCGTCCGGAACGAGGGTGTTGCTTGCGATCCGGCCATCGCTCGCGATCCGGTACACGGTAATGCTGTCGAACCAGCGGGCCTCCATCGCGTAATAGCGAAAATCGGCGCCGCTAGTATCCTCGAAGCGGAGCCAGTTGAAACGCGGCGCTCCCAAGGCCTTCACTTCGTCGCAGACCCATCGCGGATCGGCGCGAACGCTTTCGACGGAGAGGTTTTGCGAGGTTGCGAAGATGCAATCGGGATCGAGCTGGGCGGCGGATGCGGGCGCGGCGAGGCACGCGCATGCCAGCGCGAATAAAATCCCGATCCGGCTCAGCAGCGTCCCCATGCTGTCCGGCTAGCACCAAGGTGTTAACGAGCCGGTAAGGCTAAGTCCCGATCATCGCCCGGCTGCCCGTTCGCGTCAGGCCAGCGCCTTCTCGACCGGAACATATTCGTAGCCCAGATCGTCGGCGACCGCTTGGTAGGTCACCTTGCCATCCCACACGTTCAGGCCTTCGGCGAGGTGCGCGTTGGCACGCATCGCATCTTTCCAGCCGAGGTCCGCGATCTGCAGCGCGTGGGGCAGGGTAACATTGTTGAGCGCATAGGTGCTGGTGCGCGCGACCGCGCCGGGCATGTTGGCGACGCAATAATGCACGATGCCGTCGATCACGTAGGTCGGGTTGTCGTGCGTGGTTGCCTTGCTCGTTTCGAAACAGCCACCCTGGTCGATCGCGACATCGACCAGCACCGCGCCCTTCTGCATGTCGGACAGCATCTCGCGCGTGACCAGCTTGGGCGCGGCTGCACCGGGGATCAGCACCGCGCCGATGACCAGATCCGCCTGGCACACCGCATCGTGCAGGTTCGCCGCGTTGGAGAAGCGCGTCTTGGCGCGGGTTTCGAAATGGGTGCCGACCCGTTCGAGCACTTCGGGATCGCGGTCGAGGATGGTGACATCCGCGCCCACGCCGGCCGCCATCTGCGCGGCGTTGAAGCCGACCACGCCGCCGCCGATGACCACGACCTTGCCCGGCATCACGCCCGGCACGCCGCCCAGCAGCACGCCGCGCCCGCCATGCGCCTTTTCCAGCGCATTGGCACCGGCCTGCACGCTCATCCGCCCGGCCACCTGGCTCATCGGCTTGAGCAGCGGAAGCGAGCCGCGCGGCCCGGTCACGGTTTCATAGGCGATCGCGGTAACGCCGGCGTTGACGAGGTCGACGGTCTGATCGCGGTCCGGAGCAAGGTGCAGATAGGTGTAGAGGATCTGGCCCTCGCGCAGCTTCTTGCGCTCGTCCGCCTGCGGCTCCTTCACCTTTACGACCATTTCGCATTCGGCGAAGATCGGGTCCGGCCCGTCGACGATTTTTGCGCCGGCCGCCTCGTACTCGGCATCGGTTGCGTCGATCCCCAGCCCCGCCCCGCTCTGAATCCAGACCTCGTGGCCGTGGCGCGCGAGCTCGCCCGCGCTCTCGGGCGTCAGGCCGACGCGGTATTCGTGGTTCTTGATTTCCTTGGGACAACCGATGCGCATGGAGTTCGAAATGCCTTTTACTCGTTTCGCCGCGCTCGTTAGGTGGGCGGACGACCCACGGCAAGACCATGCGGAGGCCGCCGTAACGGCAATTTCCGTCGCATGCCGGTCATACAAGTGTCACAGCACCGTGGTTATACGGCGCGCGACGGGGCGTCCCCGGTTTTCACAGGAGTTGGCGAGAGATGAAGTTCACCCATGTTCTGGCAATGACGGCGGCTGCCGGTCTGATGCTTACCGGCTGCGACAGCGGCGGCGGTTCGCGCGAGTCGATCCGCGCGGTCGGGTCGTCCACCGTCTATCCCTTTGCCAAGCTGGTGGCGGAAAGCTTCGCCCGGTCCAATTCCGACATGCGCTCTCCGCTGATCGAATCGACCGGCTCGGGTGGCGGCATCGCGCTGTTCTGCAAGGGCGTGGGCGCGGACACGCCCGACATGGTCAACGCCTCGCGCCGGATGAAGGCAAGCGAGTTCGAAACCTGCCAGAGCAACGGCGTGACCGAGATTACCGAAATTCAGGTCGGCCTCGATGGCATCGCCTTCGCCAGCACCACCGGCGGCATCATGATGAGCCTGACCCCGGAAATCGTTTACAAGGCGCTCGCCGCCAATCCCTATGGCGAGGAACAGACGGCCGAGACATGGTCCGATGTCGATCCCTCGCTGCCCGATACGCCGATCCTCGTCTACGGCCCGCCCTCGACCAGCGGCACGCGCGATGCGCTGAAGGAACTGGTGCTGACGCCGGGCTGCGAAACCGATGCCCGGATGGAAGCGCTGAAGGAAAGCGACGAGGATGCGTTCGAGCGTACCTGCACCGAAGTCCGCTCGGACGGCAAATATGTCGATCAGGGCGAACAGGACAATCTGATCGTCCAGAAGATCCAGGGCAACAAGAACGCCGTCGGCATTTTCGGCTATTCCTATCTGGAAGAGAACGAGGGCCGCGTTCAGGGCCTGCCCATGAACGGCGTCGACCCGACCTATGATAACATCGCGAGCTTCAAGTACCCCGGCGCGCGCCCGCTCTACATCTACGTCAAGCAGGCGCATCTCAAGGCCATCCCCGGACTGCAGGCCTATCTCGACGAGTGGATGGACATGTGGGAGCGGGGCGGGCCGCTGGCCAAGATCGGCCTCGTCGCGCTGCCCGCGGGAACGATGGAAACCATGACCGACCGGATCAAGTCGCACCCGGCGCTGACCGCCGCGCAGCTTGAAAGCGATACCGACCTCGAAGCAGAGCGCGCCGAAGCCAAAGCGGCGGCTGCCGAACCCGCAGAGTAAGGCGCTTCGCAGACCGAAGTTGCCGAAAAGGCCGCCCGCTCGGACATGAGCGTGGCGGCTTTTTTCGTTCGGGCTGAGGCCGGGGCGGTTGCGACGAAACCGAATGGGATCGGGGAGGTTCACACATCATGGAACTCAGCAAGAATCGGACCGGCGCAAGCTTTGCGGTCGTTTTCGCCGTCATTATCGCGGCTCTTCTGCAGATCGTCACCACGTCGCTTCCGGCACTGGGCATCGGCGATCCGATCGGCTCCCGGTCGGACGCGGTGCGAAGCCTCGTCACTCCGGCGGGCTGGGCTTTCTCGATCTGGGGGCCGCTGTTTGCGGGTACGATCGCGTTCGCGATCTACCAGGCGCTGCCCGCGCAACGGTCGAGCAGGCTGCTGGCCCATGTGCGACTGCCCGCAGCAGGGGCGTTTCTCGGCAACGCCGCCTGGGCGCTCTACACCCAGTTTTACGGCCTGTCCGCGATATCGGCGCTTATCATCGTCTTCACCCTCCTCTGCCTCGTTACGATCTACCGGAGATTCGCAAGCTGGCAGCCGATGTTCTCGGCCGGGGAACGATGGCTGGCCGTCCTGCCATTGAGCGCGCTGGCCGCGTGGCTGACTGCCGCGACCATCGTCAATATCGTGGCCTCGCTGATCTTCCATGGAGTGCAGGCAGGAGAGGCCGCTCCGCTGATATCGGCAATCGTGGTGCTGACAGGCGGCGTCATCGCCTCGGTCGCGCTCGCCCGGGGGCGCGGCAATCCGTTCTATGCGCTGGTTTTCCTGTGGGCCCTGTCGGCCATTTACGCCGCCGGTGGCCAGCAAGCAGAGTTGGTCGCCATAGCAGCGGGCGTAGCCGCCGTTCTGGTGCTTGTCGGCATGGTGATCGGCCTGAGATCGGCCGGCCTGAAGCGCTGGTTCGGCGGAGCGCCGGTGGGCGCCCGGTTGTAGCCGCAGCAGTTACTCGCTGCCTTCGCTGCGCTTCTTCTCGTCCTCGCGCGCGTGCATGTCCGCCCACAGCTTCTCGGTCCCCGCTTCGACCGACCGGTTGACGTATTGCGAGGCGACCAGCCAGCCCTTGATCGGGCGCAGCGGCAGCAGGCAGCCGATGCACATCACCGGCACCGCGATCGCCAGCAGCACCCAGAACGGCGGCTCGAGCGCGACCTGTAGCCAGACCATCAGGAACAGCAGCGGGAACGCGACGAAGCACAGCGAGAAGAAGGCGGGGCCATCGTCGGGGGAGGCGAAGCGGTAATCCAGCCCGCACACCTCGCACCGATCGCTGACCTTCAGCCAGGACTTGAACATGGCTCCCTTGCCGCAGCGGGGGCAAAGCCCTTTCCACCCGGACTTGAAGACCCACGCTGCATGTTCGTTGATTTTCATCTCTCGCCTTTCGGGCCTGGCCCGATCATCGTCCTGTTAAAGCAACGCATGCTGTTCCCGCGCGCCGTGGACCTTTTGCGCGGACGCGGCAATTGCGATGAAGCGCACGCGACTTGCGCCATTCACATGTGCCTCTGGCCGCGATGTTGCAATGCCGGGCGCGGAGCTGTCGGTTTGCGCGTTGCCGGGGCGTGGATCGCCTGCCTCGGCTGTCCTACAGGCCGCCCCGGCGCTAGCGTTGAGGGCGCTCTTTCACAGCGTCGATCGGTCTGGAAAACCGCGCCGGGCAGGCCGGAGCTTTTCTGCGCCTAGGACACTGTGTCAGGTGTGTCAGGACAGCCCGCGCCATCCGGCTTGCCTCGTGCGAATCAGAGCGGGTTGCCGTCCTTGTCGCGGTAGACGTCGCGGCGGCCCACGTGGTTGGCGGGGCCGACGAGGCCTTCGCTTTCCATCCGCTCGATCCACTTGGCAGCGGTGTTGTAGCCCACGCCCATCTGGCGCTGGAGCCACGAACCGGATGCCTTCTGGTTCTCGAACACGACCTGGCAGGCCTGGCGGTACTTGCGCTCGTCCGGGTTGTCGCTCGCGGTGAATTCGTCCTCGAAAGCGAAGCCGCCACCGCTCTCGGGCTCCTCGGTCACGGCATCGACATAGGCGGGGGAGCCCTGCTTGCGCCAGTGTTCGGCCACCAGCTCCACTTCCTCGTCGCTGACGAAGGGCCCGTGGACGCGTGTGAGATTGCCGATGTTGGGCTTGAACAGCATGTCGCCCTTGCCCAGCAGCGTTTCCGCGCCCTGCTCGCCCAGGATCGTGCGGCTGTCGATCCGGCTGGTGACCTTGAAGCTGATCCGCGTGGGCAGGTTGGCCTTGATGACGCCGGTGATGACGTCGACCGAGGGGCGCTGGGTGGCCATGATCAGGTGGATGCCCGCCGCGCGGCTTTTCTGCGTGAGGCGGCGGATCAGGATCTCGATATCCTTGCCCACCACCGCCATCAGGTCCGCCAGCTCGTCGACGATCACCACGATCAGCGGCAGCTCTTCGTAATCGAGCTCCTTCTCCTCGACGATCTCCTCGCCGGTTTCGGGATCGTAGCCGGTCTGGATGCGGCGGCCGAGCGGTTCGCCCTTGGCCTTGGCCGCGCGCACGCGGTCGTTGAAGCCGGTGAGGTTGCGCGCGCCGACCTCGCTCATCTTGCGGTAGCGCTGCTCCATCTCCTCGATCGTCCACTTCAAGGCGCGGATCGTCTTCTCCGGCTCGGTCACGACGGGGGAGAGGAGGTGCGGAATATCCTCGTAACTCTTCAGTTCGAGCACCTTGGGATCGACCAGGATCAGCCGGCACTCGGCGGGCGTGAAGCGGTAGAGCAACGAAAGGAGGATGGTGTTGAGGCCGACCGACTTGCCCGACCCGGTGGTGCCCGCGACCAGCAGGTGGGGCATGGCGGCAAGGTCGGCGATTACGGGCTCGCCCGCGATATCCTTGCCCAGGATGATGGGCAGGTCGCCCGGCGCGTCGACGAAGTCGCGGCACTCGGCAAGCTCCTTGAAGCCGACCATCTGGCGTTCGGCATTGGGCAGTTCGATCCCCATCACCGTCTTGCCCGGGATCGTGCTGACGCGCGCGGAAATCGCGCTCATGTTGCGGGCGATGTCTTCGGACAGGCCGACCACGCGCGCGGCCTTGGTGCCGGGTGCAGGCTCCAGCTCGTACATCGTCACCACCGGACCGGTGCGCACGGCGGTGACTTCGCCCTTCACGTTGAAATCGTCGAGCACCGATTCGAGCAGCCGCGCATTGCGCTCCAGCGCCTGCCGGTCGAGGGGCACGATGCTGGCATCGGCACGGTCGGACAGAAGTTCGATCGAGGGCAGGTCGAAATCGGCGAACATGTCCTTTTGGCGGTTGATCGCGTGGCCGTCCGCCTTGCGGGGCGCGACCTTGGGGTCGACGATCTGCGGCGCGCGGCGGGCGGGTTCGGTCGCGGGCTCGTCGACGTCGTTGTCGGGCTGCTGCACGACCGGCTTGGCTCTGGTGCGCTTTTTCGTGCCGCCGGACTTCGTTTCGGGCACGCCGGCATCGGCCCGCTCGCGCTTGAACTGCCGCGGCATGCTCGGCAGCGTCAGCAGCCCGCGCCAGTCGATCGCGAAGACCCGCGCCACCATCAGCGCGCCGCCCGCCAGCATGGCGAGCGCGACGACGAGGATCAGCCAGCCAGCCGCCTCGCCCAGAATCCGCCCGGCAATCGCCTCGACCGCGCTCGCGCCGAGCAGGCCAACAAGCCCGCCCGCACCGGCGGGCAGCGCCATCGCCACATCGGAGAGCGAGAGTGCAGCAACGCTCGCCAGCAAGGCCATCGACGCCAACAGCATGGCCGCGGGCCGCCACCAGCGCGTGTGCGTGGACCGATCGGTATCCTCGTTCCCGGCGCGCCAGAGGCTGCGCGCCCCGATATAGAGCAGCGGCAGCACCAGCACGCTGATCCAGCCGAACAGGAACAGTGCGCGCTCCGACGCCCAAGCGCCCGCGCGGCCCATCCAGTTGGCGACCGGCCCGTCGAGCGCGGCCGCGGTCGAGGGGCTGGGATCGGTCTGCGTGTAGCTGATGAGCGCAAGCGCAAGGAACACCATCGCCCCGAACAGGATCAGCGCGCCCGCCATCTGCACGGCGCGCGCGATCGAGGCGCGCAGCGCTTCGCGCCAGTCGAGCTGCTCGGTCGTGACGAGTGCCTTGCTTGCCATGATGTGCCTTCCGGGGGCCTTCGCGATTGGGGGTCGGAACGCATCATGAATCCTCGGGGAGTCCCCCGTCAAGGAAAATGGCTTCCCGGCTTCCGGGGCGTCGAGGATTCGGGAGCAGGGCTCAGGACAGCCCGTCGATGGCCGCCCAGCGGGTGACGGCGAGCTCGCGTGCGCGCTCCGCCGTCATCCCGCCCAGCGCGATGACGGGGATAGAGCTGCGCTCTGCAAGCTGGTGAAACAGCGTTGCACCCAGCGCGCGGCCATCGGGATGCGATCGCGTGGGAAAGACCGGGGAGAGGAACAGCGCGTCGGCGCCGATGCGATTGGCAAGGTGGATCTCGCGTGCATCATGTGCCGTGGCGAAGCGCAGCAAGCCGAGGCGCTTGCCGAGCTTTCCGGGTGGGCCGTAAATGCCATCCGCCTCCCATTCCTTGCCCTGATCCGCACCGCCCGAAAGGACCAGCAGATGATTTTTGCTGCGCACAATGCTGCGCAGCATTTCCCATCGCTCGCGGCGTTCTGGGGGCCCAAGATGATAGTGCCGGAAGACGAAGCCCGAGCCTTCGGGCATCGTGACAAGCGCTTCGGCGAGCACCGCATCATTGCGGGCATCGGACAAGAGCCAGAGGCGCGGTAGCATTTCGGGTCGGGGCTGGATCGGCATCGTCCAATCGCTATAGCGTCGCGCGATGGATAGTGCAGCAGCCCTTGGCCAAGTCGAAGAGCGGATCGCCCGCGCGTGCAAGATCGCCAAGCGCGAGCGGGATGAGGTCAACCTGATCGCGGTGAGCAAAACGCATCCTGTTGAGAAGATCGAGCCGGTGCTGGAGGCGGGGCATCGCGTGTTCGGCGAAAACCGCGTGCAGGAAGCGCAGGCCAAGTGGCCCGATCTGCGCGCGCGCTACGACGAAGTGGAACTGCACCTGATCGGGCAGCTCCAATCGAACAAAGCGGAAGATGCGGCGGCGACCTTCGATGTGATCCATTCGCTCGACCGGTCAAGCCTGCTCAAGGCGCTGGCCAAAGCCTACGACAAGCTGGGCAAGCGCGTGCCGTGCTTCATCCAGGTCGATGTCGGCGAGGAAGAGCAGAAGGGCGGCTGCGCAATCCCCGACCTGCCCGCGCTGATCGATCAGGCGCGCGAGGCGGATATCCCGCTGCTCGGCCTGATGTGCATCCCCCCGGCGGACAAGGAGCCCGCACCCTTCTTCGCCCTGCTCGACGAGCTGGCGCGGCGACACGAGCCCGAACCGGGCGCCTGGGCTCTCAGCATGGGGATGAGCGCGGACTACGAGACGGCCATCATGCTTGGCGCGACGCATATCCGCGTGGGATCGGCGCTGTTCGGCGAGCGGGGGTGACAGGGTAGGGGCTGCTTGCGACCCGGTTGGGAGACGGCGAGGTCCGGCCCACGCATTTTTCTAAAGACGACATTGCCGAAGCAGGCTCATAGGACTAGTCCTATGGTGTTATCGATGGCGGAATGCCGAGACTTAAGTAGGCATGACGCACCATTGCATCGATTAATCCTTGCTCAATATCCGTCATCCCGCGCCAATCTTCACTTGCCCTGTAGTTCGTTGGCAACTCATTTGCGATATTTTTTGACCTAGAAACAACTGCGGCGATGATGTGCAGTGCTACACAAAATATCCTTATCCTAAGCTGGGTCTCTCTGTCGGCTGCGTCATAGGCATCGCGGTATCTCGTCCGCTCTTCGTTTATCCAGACCGTCTCTGCTGGCTTCAGGTTATTGGCCCAACTAAGCAAAGGGTCTTGGATAAGCGAATGGATGCGATGATTGTGTGCAAGTTCGTTCCTTATTTTTCGCAACAAGCCAGCCTCATTGACGAAGCACTCGGGCAGCCAGCTCATTCCCGACGCTAACGTTATACGTTGTGCAAAAGTACTGAGTGGCCCATTGGCACCAAAAAAATCATTCCGCTGAGAAGGTCTGATTTGCCATCGTTCCACAAAGTTCTCGCGGAAGGTGTCTTCCAAGAACGAGACAACGAGAATGCAATAGGTGCGAGTGCCCGCATTCCTCGCAAATTCGCCCAGCGCCTCAGCTTCTGCCAAAACGCGCTTTTCGAAATCGGTAGCGGTGCGAGCAGCGGCAAAGCGTTGTGCAGTGATTTCAATAATCAGGTTCCGCGCTGCGATCCTATCGACTTCTTCGATTTGAACCTCTTTCAAGGCCATTCCCTTTTCACAGCTACCATCCAACTACGCCAGTTCTACCCGCGCCGAGGCAAGGCCACTATTCGGGGTATTGATCAAGAAGGGTGTCCGTCCGCTTCCCACCCCATAGCCGCCACGCATTTTCCTACCCGCGCGCCCGGTGCTAGCGTCGCTGGCCCGCTCTTTCACATCGTAATCCGCGACGCCTTCAGGCGCTCTTCTTCATAGGCACTGCGACGCAGGGCTTCATCAACTTGCGTTTTACGCAATCGAGCGCTGCGCCGGGCGGTCAGGCAGGCTCCAGCTCGGCCTGCATCTCGTCGCTGGCGGCCTCGACCAATGCGGCGCGCAGCGCCTCCAGCCGTCCCGGATCGGTGATCTTGTCGCCCGTCAGATCGGTGACGTAAAACGTATCCGCCGCGCGCTCGCCGTAATGCGTGATGTGGGCCGAACGGATCATCGCATGCTGTTCGAATAGCGCGCGCGCCAGCCGGTTGAGCAGGGCCGGGCGATCGCGCGCGGCGACCTCGACCACGGTGAAGCGGTGCGATGCGTCGTTGTCGAATGTGACCGAGGGCCGCACCTCGAAAGCGTCCGCGCCCCGCCGCGGAAGTGGGCGCTGGGCGAGCTTGGGAACGAGCTTCGCGCCGCTTTCCAGCGCATCGGCAATGCTGCGCTCGATCCGCTCGAGCTGGTTGTCTTCGCCGAAGGGCCGACCCAGCGGGTCCTGCACCAGGAAGTTGTCGACCGCATAGCCGGTGCGCGTCGTGTGGACTCGTGCGTCGATGATGTTGCCGCCGACGAGGTGGATCGCGCCCGCGATCCGCATGAAAATGCCCGGATGGTCCGCCGCGATCACGGTGACGAGCGTTGCGCCGCGTTCCTCGTCCGCCTCGCAATGGACCGACAGCGCCTCGCCGAGATCGCGCGCGACGGAATATTGCACGATGTTGCGCGCTGCGATGTCGACCGGCTCCGCGATCCAGTAGGGCGCGGTGAACAGATCGCCCTTCTGGTCCATCAGCGCGGCCTTGTCGCCCAATGCGTCGCGCACCTGCGCCTTCTTTGCGGCGACCCGTTCCTTGCGGCCCTTGGTGACATGGCCCAGCCGCAACCGCTCGAAAGAGAGGTCGTATAATTCACCGAGCAACTGGCCCTTCCAGCTGTTCCAGGTGCCGGGGCCGACTGCGCGGATATCGACCGATGTGAGGACCGCGAGCTGGCGCAACCGCTCGAGCGTCTGGACCTCGGTCACGAAATCCTCGACCGTCTTGGGGTCGGCGAGATCGCGTTTGAACGCGGTGTGGCTCATCAGCAGGTGCTGGCGCACCATCCACGCGACCAGCGCGGTCTCGTAGTCGTTCAGCCCGAACCGGGGGCACAGCCGCTCGGCCACCTCGGCGCCGAGCACCGAGTGGTCGCCGCCGCGCCCCTTGGCGATATCGTGCAGCAACGTGGCGACGAACAGCGCGCGGCGGCTCTTCAGCTGGTGGATCGCACGGGTTGCGCGCGGATGCTCTTCCGCCAGCTCGCCCTTTTCGATTGTGTTGAGAAATCCGATCGCGCGGATGGTGTGCTCGTCCACCGTGTAGTGGTGGTACATGTTGAACTGCATCTGCGCGTTGACCCGCCCGAAATCGGGCACGAAGCGGCCGAACACGCCCGCCTCGTTCATCCAGCGCAGGACCATTTCGGGATCGTTGCGACCGGCAAGCAGATCGAGGAACAGCGCATTGGCGCGCGGGTCTTCGCGCACATCGTCGTTGATGAGGCCGCTGTCGCGGTCCGCTTGGCGCATGGTGCGCGGATCGATCTCCAGCTGTTCGGACTCGGCGATCTGGAAGATCTCGATCAGCCGCACCGGGTCCTTGCGGAACCAGTCGTCGCTCGGCGCGGAAAGCTTGCCCGCAAAGACCTGATATCCGCGCAGCATCCGTGGGCGTGCGGTGAACCCCGCCAGCAGCCCGCGCCGCGCGCGCTTCTTCGCGAATTGCTCTTCGAGCTGGCCGAGGAATATCCCGGTGAGCGAGCCGACGCGCTTCGCTTGCAGGAAGTAGTACTGCATGAACCGCTCGACCGCGCTCTTGCTCCGCCGGTCGGCGAACTTCATCCGGCGCGCGAGTTCCTTCTGCAGATCGAAGGTCAGGCGATCCTCGGCGCGGCCCGTAATCTCGTGCAGGTGGCACCGCACCGCGAGGAAAAAGCCCTCCGCGCGGCGGAAGCTGCGATATTCGGCCTTCGTGAAAAGGCCCGCATCGACCAACTCGGCCGCGTTGCGCGCGCGGTGGATATACTTGCCGATCCAGTAGAGCGCATGCAGGTCGCGCAAGCCCCCCTTGCCCTCTTTCACATTGGGTTCGACGACATAGCGCGTGTCGCCCATCCGCTTGTGCCGCGCATCGCGCTCGCGCAGTTTCTCGGCGACGAACTGGCGTTCGGTGCCTTCCACCACCTCGGCATAGAAGCGGCGCGTGGCAGCATCGTAGAGCGCTTCGTCGCCCCACAGATACCGGCATTCGAGCAACGCGGTCAGGATCGTGCCGTCGGCTTTTGACATGCTGACCACGTCGTCGAGCGTGCGGACCGAATGACCCACCGTCAGGCCAAGGTCCCACAGCAGATACAGGATCGCCTCGACCAGCGCGACCGTCCGCTTGTCCTCCGCGCGCTCGACGATGAAGGCGATATCGACATCGGAATGCGGCGCCATCTCCTCGCGCCCGTAGCCTCCCGCAGCCACGACGGTCATCGCCTTGGCGGTCTCGCCCTCGGGGACGGGTGCCAGCCGCTCCGCTGCGTAATCGTGGATCAGCCGGATCAGCTGATCGAGCAGAAAGCTATGCCCGCCGCAATGCGCGTGGCCTGCCGAGGGATGCTCGGCGAGCCGTCGCGACAGTTCCTGGCGCCCCTGCTCCAGCGCATCGCGCAGCAGCGCCAGCACCGCATCGCGCGAAGCCGCCGCCGCAATCTCTGCGGCAAGCGTGCGCCGGTCGATGATGGCGCGCTGGTCGGAGAGGGGGGGCGCACTCAAGAGGAGGTGTAGACCTTGGTATATTGCTCGCGCATGGTCTTGCGGTCGATCTTCTGCGTGCCGAGACGCGGCAGCGTCTCGCTCGCGCGCCAGATCTTTGCGGGACGCTTAAAGGGCGGGAGCTTGGTCTCGAGGAAGGCGGCGAGCTGCTCCTCGCTCAGGTCCGTGCCCTCTCTCGGCAGATAGACGGCGCCCACGATCTCTCCGTAGCGATCGTCGGGCAGGCCGAAGACCGTGCATTCGATTACATCGTCATGCGCGTAGATCGCTTCCTCGACTTCGAGGCAGCTGATGTTCTCGCCCCCGCGAATGATGATGTCCTTCTTGCGGTCGACGATGAACAGATAGCCGTCCTCATCCAGCCGACCCAGGTCGCCGGTGCGGAAATAGAGATCGTCGGTAAAGGCTTCGCGCGTGGCCTCGCGATTGTCCCAATAGCCGAGGAAATTAGCGGCGGTGCGAATGCACACCTCGCCCACTTCGCCGGTCGGCAGCTTGTTGCCCGAATCGTCGAGGATCGCGAGGTCGACGATCGGTCGGCTGGCCTTGCCCGTGCTGGTGGGCTTGGCGAGGTAATTCTCGTTGAAGTTTCCGCAGCCGATCGCGTTGGTTTCGGTCAGGCCGTAGCCGAGCAGCGGGAAGCCTCCGGGAAAGGCATCCTTGATCGCAGTGACGTGATCGGCCGGACGCGGCGCGCCGCCGGCGGCGAAGGAGGTGCAGGACGACGTGTCGTATTTGTCGCGGTCCGGATGGGTCGCCATCTCGTAGCTCATGAGCGGCACGCCGGTGAAATAGGTCACCTTCTCGGCCTCGGTCAGGCGCAGCGCTTCGCCTGCATCCCATTTCTTCATCAGCACCAGCTTGCGCCCCAGCGCGAAGCTCTGCAGGAACACAGGCACTTCGCCCGTCACGTGGAACAGCGGCACGGCGACCAGCGCGCAGGGCTGCAGGCTCGGCGCTTCCCCTTTTCCCGAGATATAGGTGAGCGCCATCAGGCTCTGCATCACGTAGCTCATCGTGCCGTGAATCACGCCGCGATGGTCCGAATAGGCACCCTTCGACCGGCCGGTCGAGCCCGAGGTGTAGAGCAGCGTCGCATAATCGTCCGGCCCCAAAGTTGGTAGCGCTACCGTATCGGGATCGCCCCATACCGACGCGAGGCCTTCCGCTGGCGCGCAATCGTGCTTCAGCGAAACGATTCGCGCGCCGTGGTCGGTGCCCTCCAGCCGCTCGCCACGCTTGCGGTCCGCCAGCACGATCCGGCAGCCGACCATGCGGATCGCGTCCGCCATTTCCTCGCCGGTCGAAAAACCGTTGACCAGCGCGGCGCAGCCGCCCGCCATGGTGATGCCCATATAGGCGATGATCCAGTTGACCGAGTTGCGCGCCGCGATGCCGATCCGGTCGCCCTTGATGAGCTTGTGGTTGGCAAGCAGCCCTGCCGCGACATGGCGCGCCGCATCGTAAGCCTCTCCGAAGGTCAGTCGGCAGCCGGCGTCGACGACGAATTCGACGTCCTTATGCTGGGTGCAATAATGCGCGAAATAGTCCGCGAGGCTCGGCGGGGCGTTCTTGAAAACGGGCATGGTCACGCCGTTGCGGGTAAACGGCACAGTTTCGGCCGGACCGCCGGGTGCGACGAGCTGGTCCATGATCGTGTCCAAGGTAGTGTCGAGCTGCGTGGGCATGCGTTTCCTCTCTCGTCGTGCACCGCATGATTAGGATCAAACTGCGCGTGCATTGTCTCTTTTTTCGTGGCCCCGCCTGTGCCAATGCACGCCGCACTGGCGCAAGCGGGGGCCGTTCAGCCGTTATCTCTAAGGGGTCGATGGAATGCTGTCACTACTGGCGCAAGCCGCGAGCGAGCCGATCTACTGGTCGGACCTGGGCCTGACCCCCGGGATCGACCTGGGGTTTTTCACCCTGCGCTGGTACTCGCTGGCCTATATCTTCGGGATCATCCTTGCCTACTGGCATCTGCTGCGGATGATCAAGGCGCCCGGCGCGCCGATGAACCGCCAGCATGTCGAGGATCTGCTGTTCTACTGCACGCTCGGCGTGCTGCTGGGCGGCCGACTGGGCTATGCGCTGTTCTACAAGCCCGAGCTGTTCGTCGATTTCAGCCACGAAGGGTGGATGCCCTGGGGCCTGCCGCGCTTGTGGGATGGCGGAATGTCGTTTCACGGCGGCGTGATCGGCGTGGTTCTGGCGCTGTTATGGGTCAGCTATCGCAGCAATCTCAACTGGTTGCGCGTGGCGGACTACATTGCGGTCAACGTGCCGTTCGGCATGTTCTTCGGCCGACTGGCCAACTTCGTCAACGGAGAGCTGTGGGGCCGCCCCGCCGATGTGCCGTGGGCGATGGTGTTCCCGAACGCCGGAGACATCGCCCGCCATCCCTCGCAGCTTTACCAGGCCGGGCTCGAAGGACTGGCGATGATGATCATCATGCTGTCGCTGTTCTGGCTGACCAAGGCCCGCTGGAAGCCGGGCGTGCTGGTCGGTGTGTTCACCATCGGCATTGCGAGCGCGCGCTTCATCAACGAATTCTTCCGCCAGCCCGACGCGCAGCTGACCGAATTTGCCGCCCGCACCGGGCTGTCGATGGGGCAATGGCTGAGCATTCCGATGATTCTCGTCGGGATCGCGGTGGTGGTTTACGCGCTGCAGAACAAGGCGGACCGGGCAGGCAGCGCCGCCGCCAGCGAACCCGGAGCGCAATCCTGAGCGAACGGGCGCAGCCCGCCAGCCTGGCCGAGCGGTTTCGGCGGCTGATCGCGAGCCACGGGCCGCTACCTGTCGCGCGCTTCATGGGCGAGAGCAACGCGCATTATTATGCCAGCCGCGATCCGCTGGGGGCCGGCGGGGATTTCACCACTGCGCCCGAGATCAGTCAGATGTTCGGTGAGCTGGCGGGCCTGTGGCTGGCAGATATGTGGAGCCGCGCGGGCTCGCCGCCCGATCCGCTCTATTGCGAGCTGGGGCCGGGGCGCGGAACGCTGGCGAAAGACGCGCTGCGCAGCATGGCGCGCTTCGGGTTGCAGCCGCAGGTCCACCTTGTCGAAGGCTCACCGCCGCTGCGGACGCTGCAGACCGAGGCCGTGCCCGATGCGCAGTTCCATGACGATCTGACCGGAGTGCCCGAAGATCGCCCCCTCCTGCTCGTCGCCAACGAGTTCTTCGATGCGCTGCCGGTGCGCCAGCTGGTGCGGATGGAGGGCGGCTGGCGCGAGCGGATGGTAGGGCTGGACGACGACGGGAGCTTCGTGTTCGTCGCGGGTGATCAGCCGATGGATAGCGCGGTGCCCGAAGATCTGCGCGACAGCGAGCCGGGCACCATTATCGAAACCTGTCCCGGAGCAAGCGCGGTGATGGGCGAGATTGCGCGGCGGCTGGCCACGCAGGGCGGGGTCGCGCTGATTATCGATTATGGTCATCTTGCTCCGCGCATCGGCTCCACCTTGCAGGCGGTCGCGCGGCACCGGAAGGTCGATCCGCTCGTGGATCCGGGCACGGCGGACCTGACCGCGCATGTCGATTTCGCAGCGCTGGCCGATGCCGCGCGCGTCGATGGCGCGAGGCTGCTCGGCAGCGCCACGCAGGGCGCATGGCTGAGCGCGCTGGGGATCGACGCACGGGCTGCCACGCTTTCCAAGGCAGCGCCCGAACGGGCGGCGGACATCGAGGAGGCGCGATCCCGGCTTGTCTCGCCCGAGCAGATGGGCGATCTGTTCAAGGTCATTGCCCTCGCGCATGGCGACTGGCCGGATGGTGCAGCCCTGCGGGTGTGAGATTTACTTGAAACCGTTTCATCGTTGTTGACGTATCTTCCATATGAAAAAACGCATCTTCGCCTCGCTTGCAGCTGTTGCCGCCATGGCCGCGCTCGCTTCTCCCGCCCTTGCTGCCGACCCGATTTCCGGGCGATGGGTGACGCAGGACAAGGATGCCGTGATCACGATCGGCAATTGCGGATCGTCGGTCTGTGGCAAGATTTCGAAATTCCTCGAAACTCCGCCGCAGGGTGCCGACCAGCGCGACGTCAACAACCCGAGGAAGAGTCTGCGCAGCCGCAAGCTGATGGGTCTGCCCGTGCTCACCAACCTGCGTCAGGACGGCGAGGTGTGGCGTGGCGACATCTACGATCCCAAATCGGGCAAGACCTACGAGTCGATCGTTGAACGCACCTCGGCAAACAGGCTGAGCGTCAAGGGCTGTGCCCGGGTCATCGTCAAGGTCTGTCAGGAGCAGACCTGGACGCGGTGATGCGCTAGCGCGCCTCAGCGCTACTCCAGACCAATGGCTTGCGAGAGCGCCCGCGCGGCCTCACGCGGGGTCTTTTTCTCGCCATCGGTCCGGTCGACCGAGAGGTTCGCCTCGCGCATCGCATCGACATTGATGGCGCCCAGCAGCGGCTCGAGCGCGGCGATCAGCCGTTCGTCATCGGCGCGTTCGGGTGAGAGGATGATGAGCGTGTCGTAGCTCGGCAGCGCCTCGCGCGGGTCGTCGAGGATGACCAGATTGTCCGCCGCGATACGCCCGTCAGATGTGTAGGCACTGATGACGTCGGCGTCGCCGGACTTGAGCGCATTGTACATGAAGGTGGGCGAGAAATTGCGCTCATTGGCGAAATTCAGCCCGTAGGCATCGCGCACCGCGAACCATTCGGGTCGCTCGAACCATTCGGGATCGCCGCCCGCGACCATTCGGGGCGCAGCGCGGACAAGATCTTCGATACTGCGAATGCCCAGCTCCCGCGCCCGGTCTTCGCGCATGGCGAGCGCGTAGGCATTTTCGAACCCCAGCTTGCCGAGCACGCGCGTGCCCTGCACATCGCGTTCCCACTCGACGATGGCGTCGTACATCGCATCGCGACCGGGGTTGTCGGTGCGCTTCATCTGGTTGGCCCAGATGGTGCCGGTATAGTCGAAATAGAGGTCGATCGAGCCATTGGCGACGGCCTGTGCCACGACTGCCGAGCCCAGCCCCTCGCGATATTCTACGTTGTAGCCTGCGTCCTCCAGCTGTTCGCCGACCAGACGGCCAAGGATCAGTTGTTCGGAAAACTGCTTGGTCCCGATCACGATCGTGTCGCGCCCGTTGTCGCGGCTCCAGTCTGCCTGGCTGGCGAAAGCCGCTGCAACACCCACCGCCACCGCGATGGCGCCGCCCAGCCACAGCCGCCGGTCGCGCCGCCGGAAGCCCGCCTCGATCGTGCCGAGCAGCGCATCGGCGACAATCGCGAGCCCCGCGCTGGCGATGCAGCCGGCCAGCACCAGCGACCAGTTCTGCGTCTGCAACCCAGCGAAGATCGGATCGCCCAGGCTCGGCTGGCCGATGGTGGTGGAAAGCGTCGCCGCGCCGATGGTCCAGACCGCCGCCGTGCGGATGCCCGCCATAATGTAAGGCGCAGCGAGTGGCGCTTCGACCAGCCGCAAACGCTGCCAGAAGCTCATTCCCACGCCATCCGCCGCCTCGATCACGCCGGGGTCGAGATTGGTCTGCGCGGTCACCGCGTTGCGCAGGATCGGCAGCAGCGCATAGAGCGCCAGCGCCAGCAACGCGGGCAGGAAGCCGAGCGTCGGCAGACCTTCGCCGAAGACGGCGCGAAGGCTCAGCAGGATCGGAAAGAACAGCGCGAGCAGGGCGAGCGCGGGAATCGTTTGGACGAGGCTGGCAAAGCCCAGCGCGGCGCGCGCCACGGCCTGGCTGCGGCTCGCCCAGACCGCCAGCGGCAGCGCGACCGCGATGCCAAGCCCGATCGCGCACGCGGCGAGGATGACATGCTGCGCCAGAACATCGCCCAGCCCCAGCAACGCGGCCCACACACCGCTCATGCCTCGAGCGCCTTCAACCGCTCGGCCTGATGGCGCGGGATGGCCACCAGTGCCTGTGCGATTTCGCCGCCTTTGCCGCTGGCCAGCGCCTGTGGCGTTTCATCGGCGACGATCGACCCTGCATCCATCACCAGCACGCGGTCGGCGAGGATCAGTGCCTCCGCCATATCGTGGGTGACCATGATCGTCGTAAGGTCGAGCCGTTCGTGCAGGTCGCGCACCCGCTCGCCCAGCGCGTCGCGGGTCACGGGATCGAGCGCGCCGAAAGGCTCGTCCATGAGCAACAGCGCCGGATTGCCCGCCAGCGCCCGTGCGACGCCCACGCGCTGCTGCTGTCCACCCGATAGCGCATCGGGCAGGCGGGCGGCCATCGAAGGGTCGAGATCGACCAGCGTCAGAAGTTCCCCGATGCGATCCTCGCTCAGCCGCTCGCCGACCAGCCGGGGGCCGATGGCGATGTTCTCGGCAACGCTCAGGTGCGGGAACAGGCCGATCCGCTGGAAGACATAGCCCATGGTGCGGCGCATCGCAGTGGCATCGCGACTGGTGACATCCTCGCCATCCAGCAGCACCCGGCCAGAGGTCGGCTCGACCAGCCGGTTGATCGTCTTGAGCAGCGTCGACTTGCCCGATCCCGAAGCGCCGACCAGCGCGACGAAGCTGCCCGCCGCGACGTCCAGATCGATCCCGGCGAGCGCCTCGGTATTGTCATAGCGCTTGGTGACGCCTTCGAAACGAAGCGATGCTGCCATGCGCCGGGACGCTAGCCCGCCAGCACGGGAAGCGAAAGGTCGAGCGTCACGACCAGCCCGTCGTCGGTCCATTCGCGATCGATCTTGCCCTGCAACTGCCCCTCGACGCTCATCCTCAGCAGCCGCGAGCCGAAGCCCTCGCTCGCCTTGCCCTCCTGCTCGACACCGGGTTCGTGCCACTGGATCCGCAGTGTCGTCGGATCGGGCAGCGAAACCGAGACCGCCACCCCGTCCTCCTCGCGTGACAACACGCCATATTTGGCGGAATTGGTCGCCAATTCGTGGAATACCAGCGCCAGCGGCGTGGCGGCACGCGCATGGATTGCGGGATTCTCGCCCGACACCGAAACGCGTGGGCCATCGCCATCCGAATAGGGCGCGAAGATCTGTTCGAGCAGCCCGTGGAGCGTCCGCACGTCGTTCATCCCGGTCGGCGCGACGAACTCGTGCGCCCGACCCAGCGCCGCGATCTTGTCCGTCATCTCGGCCGCGAAGTAGCGCAATTGCGGATCGCGCCGGGCAGACAGGGTGATCAGGCTGGCGACGACCGCGAAGATGTTCTTGATCCGGTGCGACAGCTCGCGCGCCAGCAGGTCGCGGCTTTCGGAGAGGCGATGTACGTCGTCGATATCGATGATCGTCCCGAACCAGCGCCAGTCGCCATCGGGCAGTTCGATCGGCACCGCGCGGCTGAGAGCCCAGCGATACGATCCATCGGCGAGGCGCAGGCGCCATTCGTGGCTGAACACGCGCTTCTTGCTGGTCGCATCCACGAACTGGGCAAGCGATTCGCCGAATTCGTCGGGGTGGATATGCGCGCTCCATTCCTCGACATTGCGGGGTGGTTCGGTGCCGGTCACCTCGTTCCATCGGGCGTTGTAGAAATCGAAATTGAGGTCCCGGTCCGCCGACCAGGCGATGCCGGGGACCGAATCGAGCACCAGCTCGAGCATCCGCGCACGCTCCTTGGCCTGCTTGCGCGAACGCAAGGCCTCGCGCTCGTTGACGAACCGGCGCAGCGCCGAACGCGCAAGGATTGTCAGACCTTCCGCCTGCAGCGTGGTGAGTCCGTCCGGACGCGGCTCGGTATCGATGACGCACAAAGCGCCCAGCTCGGTGCCGTCCTCGGTCACCATCGGAGCGCCGGCATAGAAGCGGACATGCTCTTCCCCGGTGACCAGGGCATTGTCGGCGAAGCGGGGGTCCTTCGTGGCATCGGGCACGATGAACAGTTCGTCGCCCTGCATCGCATGCGCGCAGAAACTGACCGACCGCGGGGTCTCGCGACTATCCAGCCCGTGCCGAGCGAGGAACCGCTGACGCTCCCGCTCGACGATGGTCACGCTCGCGCTCGGCGTCTCGCACAATCGGGCCGCGAAATCGGCGATCGCGCGCAGTTCGGGATCGTCTTCGAGCGCGTCGATCCCGTATTCGGCCAGCTTGCGAAGCCGTCCGTCCAGGCCGTGACCCGTGGCATCCGGAGCGCTTTCGTCCGTGCCCAACTGATCGAATGTCGATTCCATCCGCCCCTCTACTTCGCGCGAAGATATAGGCGGTCCAGCGAGACGCGCTACAAAAGCTTTGCTTTTGATGATTATTGTTAAGATATCCGGCGGCTCTCGCACACCTGCCTGCGCCCGCATCGGCCCGCCTGTTTGCCATGCCGGGCGCGCCTGTTATGCGCGTGCGCAAAGAGAAGGATGTCCTGAAAATGCGCGCAACCCCCGACTTCGATTTCCAGCTTGGCGAAAGCGCGGAGATGATCCGCGAGAGCATTGGCCGCTTCGCCGACGAACAGATCGCTCCGCTGGCCGAGAAGATCGACCGTGAGGACTGGTTTCCGCGCGATGCGTTGTGGCGCCAGATGGGCGAGCTTGGCTTGCATGGGATCACCGTGGACGAGGCCGATGGCGGGCTCGGCCTCGGCTATCTCGAACATGTCATCGCGGTCGAGGAGGTCAGCCGGGCGAGCGCCTCTCTCGGGCTCAGCTACGGCGCGCATTCCAACCTGTGCGTCAACCAGATCCGCCGCTGGGGAACCGAGGAACAGAAGGCCAAGTATCTGCCGGGGCTGATCTCCGGCGAGCATGTCGGATCGCTGGCCATGAGCGAGGCGAGCGCCGGGTCCGACGTCGTTTCGATGAAGTTGAAGGCGGAGGCCGTCGATGGCGGCTACCGCCTGAACGGGACCAAGTTCTGGATCACCAACGCGCCTTATGCCGACACATTGGTGGTCTACGCCAAGACCGATAGCGAGGCCGGATCGCGCGGGATTACCGCTTTCCTGATCGAGAAGGGCGACGAAGGCTTTTCCATCGGCCAGAAGATCGAGAAGGTCGGCATGCGCGGCTCGCCGACGAGCGAGCTGGTGTTCGACGACTGCTTCGTGCCCGAAACCCGCGTGATGGGCCCGGTCGGCGGCGGCGTCGGCGTGCTGATGAGCGGGCTGGATTACGAGCGGGTGGTGCTCGCGGGGCTTCAGCTGGGCATCATGCAGGCCTGCCTCGACACCGTGATCCCCTATCTTCGCGAGCGCACGCAGTTCGGCAAGCCGATCGGGTCTTTCCAGCTGATGCAGGCCAAGGTGGCGGACATGTATGTCGCGCTGCAATCGGCGCGCGCCTACACCTACGCGGTCGCCAAGAGCTGCGATGCGAACAAGACGACCCGTTTCGACGCGGCGGGCGCGATCCTGCTCGCGAGCGAGAATGCCTTCCGCGTGGCAGCGGAAAGCGTGCAGGCGCTGGGCGGAGCGGGCTATACGCTCGACTGGCCGGTGGAACGCTATATGCGCGATGCCAAGCTGCTCGACATTGGCGCGGGCACCAACGAAATCCGCCGCATGCTGATCGGGCGCGAACTGATCGGGGCGGCGGGGTAAAGGAAATGACGATGCTCGGGAAAATCGCTTTCATGCTCGGCCTGGCTGCGGCCCTGGCCATGCCTGCCGCCGCGCAGGAGACAGCGCGGCTCACCATCGAATCCGTCCATAGCCCCGCGATCGAGGGAAACCTTGAAAACAATACGGCGGAGCGAGAGGTCTACGTCATCACGCCCCCGGGCTATGACGAGGAGCCCGATGCGCAGTACCCGGTGGTCTATTTCCTGCACGGCTATTGGGGTTCGCCCGAACGCTACGCCGAACATCACATCGATTTCACCGGCGCGGTCGATAAAGCCGCTGCGGCAGGGCATCCGATGATCCTGGTCGTCCCCAATGGCGATTCCAAGTGGAAAGGCGCCTTCTATTCCTCCGGTCCGACCGTGGGCGATTACGAAGGCTTCATCGCGCATGATCTGGTTTCCTGGATCGACGCCAACTACCGCACGATTGCCGATCCGCAGAGCCGCGGCCTCTCCGGCCATTCGATGGGCGGCTATGGCACGGCGCGCGTCGCGATGAAGAACCCCGGCATCTTCTCCAGCATCTATATGATGAGCGCGTGCTGCCTCGACCCGCAGGTCATGACGCCGCAGATGGCGCAGCAGATCGAACGGATGAGCCAGGAGGAGGTGGAAAATGCGGAATTCTTCCAGCTCGCCGCGATCTCCACGCTCGTCGCCTGGTCGCCGGACCCGTCGGACGAAGGCTTCCTCAAGGCGGATACCGGCCTGCGCGAAGACGGCACGATCGACCCGCTGGTCAATCAGCGCGTCGCCGCCAATGCGCCGGTGGTGATCCTGCCGCAATATCTGCGTTCGCTCACCTCGCTCGATGGCTTTGCGATGGATATTGGCGACAAGGATTTCCTTCTCGAAGGCAACCGCATCTGGCGCGAAGAGCTCGACCGGTTCGGGGTGGACTACGAGTTCGAACTCTATGATGGCGATCACACCAACCGGGTGGGCGAACGCTTTTCCGGGCATGTGTTGCCCTTTTTCGCCGAACACCTCGAAGGGCCATCCGAATGAGCGCCGATGAAGACTACGTCTACGACGAGGAAAGCGGCGAATGGATGCCCGCTTCCGAACTGGCCGCCAAGCAGGCTGCTGCCCGCAAGATGGAGGTGCGCGACGCGGTGGGCAATGTCCTCGAGGATGGCGACCAGGTGACGCTGATCAAGGATCTCGAGGTCAAGGGCGCGGGCAAGACCCTGAAGCAGGGCACGCTGATCAAGTCGATCCGCCTGACCGGCGACGCGCAGGAGATCGACTGCAAGTACCCTGGCATCAAGGGCCTCGTCCTGCGCGCCGAGTTCGTGAAGAAGCGTTGATCAGCGACATGGCGGATGGCCACGATTTGATCGCAATGGCGGGTTAGCACAGGGGCGGGGCCGATCTCGGCCGCAATCGGGGGAGGCAAGATTGGTCGATCAACTCGGCGGGAAACCGCATCCGCAAAGCCAGGTGCCGGACCTGTCGAATGTCGACCTCGACACCTTGCCCGTTACGCCGGACGATCCGCTGCGCGCCTATTACCAGCCGATGCAGATCGGCGCGTGGGCCTTGCAGGTACTGCCGACGGTGGTGTGCGAGGGCTATTGGACCGGGCTGCAGGTGGTCAATGGCCTCATCCTGCTCAGGCGCCGTAGCAACGTGTGGATGTCGATCACGCCGATGGAGACCGAGAGTCAGTTGATCGGGGTCGATTTCGCGCGCGGGCATGTCGCCATCTACGGCCTCGGCATGGGCTGGGTCGCCGCGATGACCGCGCTCAAGCCCGAGGTCGATCGGGTGACCGTGATCGAAATGGACGACGAGGTGCTCGAAATGCACCGGCAGCTCGATCTGTTCTCCAAGTTGCCCGATGGTGCGGGCGAGAAGGTGCATATCGTCGAGGCCGACGCGCTCGAGTGGAAGCCCGACCGCCATGTCGACCTGCTGATGCCCGACATCTGGCTCGACATGATCAGCTGGGGCCGCGCCGAGGAGGTTCACGATATGCAGGCCAACGCGAAGGCGGACATGGTCTATTTCTGGGGGCAGGAACTGGAGCTGGCGCGCCACGCGGTCAAGGCGGGCCGCGATCTCGACGATGCCGGCCTGGCCCTGACCGCGAAAGAATTCGATCTCCCGCTGGTCGGTCTCGATACGCCCGACTATGCCGCCCGCACGCGCATTGCGACCAAGCAATGGATGAAGGGCCGCTGGCTGGAGGGAACCGATGTCCCCGCCGATCTGCGCAGCACGGCCGACGAAGAGATGGACGCCTGAGCAGGGTGCACACCTCCCGCCGGATGCACGGCCAGCGTGGGATCAGTCCTCGCGCGGAGGAAGTGTCGGCGGTGGTTCCACACTGGGCATGAACCGCGCGCGAATCTCTTCGATAGTGAGGGGCTGCGCGGGCAATTCAAAGCGCTCTGCCGGAATGGGATCGAGAGACACATCGGTCAGTTCGATGGACATCATACGCAGGGGTGCCCCCTTGCGCATCACAGCAACCATCTCGTCGTTCATCATCCGGAGCACAGTACCCATCGCGCCCCACCCGTTCATCGAATCGGCCATTGCCTCATTCGAATTGGCCAGTGCCTGCCCGAGCGGGGCCAGCTGCGGATCGTCGCTGATAACCAGCAAGGCGTATTGCGGTTCGGGATTGTCATCGTTCACGATGCCGTAGCCCGTTCCGACACGGCTCCCGACGGTTTCTTCGTCCATCGGCGCAAAGGTCTCGGTCGGTTTTTCCCAAGCCTCGAGGCGGTCGGCGAAGAAATCTTCCGCGAACTCTTTCTGAATGGCCATCAAGTCGGCCAGTCGGATGACCGAGGGGCCTTCTTCGCTAGTCGCTACCTGGTAAAACTCGCCGTCGCTAACCAGGAAATATGCGCCAAGCCGCGCCATCTGTGTGCGGACATTGCCGTGCTCGTCTGCCTCGATGGTCATTTCCATCTTCATGAGCGCGTCTTCATCGACGGTCTCGTAGCGTCCGGCGATGTCGGCGTAGACGGGCACCGGGATTGCTGCCGTCAGCAGCAGCCCTGCGCCGATGGCTCGCACGATCCTCATTCCGATCACTCCTCCTAACTTGGCGCGAGGATGCAGTGGCGTTAGGGCGCGCACAAGGAGTTTTCATGACCGCACCCGTACTCACCTCGACGCTCGACCGCGACGCGCCCGATGCCAAGGCACGCTTCGATCACAACAAGGCGCTGGCGCAAGAGCTGCGCGAGAAGGTCGCCGAAGCCGCGCTTGGTGGCTCCGAGAAGCATCGCGAGCGGCATGTCTCACGCGGCAAGCTGCTGCCTCGCGAAAGGGTCGAGCGGTTGCTCGATCCCGGCTCGCCCTTCCTCGAGATCGGGCAGCTTGCCGCCAACGGGATGTACGAAGGCGACGTCAACGGCGCCTCGATGATCTGCGGCGTCGGGCGCGTCAGCGGGCGGCAGGTAATGATCGTGTGCAACGATCCGACCGTGAAGGGTGGCTCCTACTACCCGATGACGGTCAAGAAGCACCTGCGCGCGCAGGAAATCGCGCAGGAAAACCGCCTGCCGTGCATCTATCTGGTCGACAGCGGCGGCGCGAACCTGCCGTATCAGGCCGAGGTCTTCCCGGACAAGGAGCACTTCGGGCGCATCTTCTTCAACCAGGCGCAGATGAGCAGCCTCGGTATCCCGCAGATCGCCTGCGTCATGGGCAGCTGCACCGCGGGCGGGGCCTATGTCCCCGCGATGAGCGACGAGAGCGTGATCGTGCGCAACCAGGGCACGATCTTCCTCGCCGGGCCGCCGCTGGTGAAGGCCGCGACGGGCGAGGAAATCAGCGCCGAGGATCTGGGCGGCGGCGACCTCCACGCCAAGAAATCGGGCGTGGTCGACCATCTGGCAGAGAACGACGAGCACGCGCTGACCATCGTGCGCGATATCGTCAGCCATCTGGGTGCGAACACCGATGCGGCGACCAATATCGACCTTCAGGAGCCGGTGCCGCCGAAGTTCGACGCCGAAGACCTCTACGCGCTGATCCCCGAGGATGTGCGCGCGCCCTACGACGTGCACGAGGTGATCGCGCGGCTGGTCGACGGCAGCGAGTTCCACGAGTTCAAGAAGGACTACGGCTCCACGCTGGTATGCGGCTTCGCGCATATCTGGGGCATGCCGGTGGCGGTGCTCGCCAATAACGGCGTGCTGTTCTCCGAAAGCGCCGTCAAAGGCGCGCACTTCATCGAACTGGCGTGCCAGCGGCGCATCCCGCTGCTGTTCCTGCAGAACATCTCCGGCTTCATGGTCGGCGGGAAGTACGAAGCGGAAGGCATCGCGAAGCACGGCGCGAAGCTGGTGACTGCGGTCGCCACCGCGAGCGTGCCCAAGGTCACGATCCTGATCGGCGGCAGCTTCGGCGCGGGCAATTACGGCATGGCGGGCCGCGCCTATTCCCCGCGCTTCCTGTTCAGCTGGCCCAACAGCCGCATCTCGGTGATGGGCGGCGAACAGGCGGCGTCCGTGCTCGCCACGGTCCACCGCGACGCGGACTCCTGGACCGAGGACCAGGCCGAGGAATTCAAGGCGCCTATTCGCCAGAAATACGAGGACGAGGGCAATCCCTACTACGCCACCGCGCGGATGTGGGACGATGGCGTGATCGACCCGGTGCAGACCCGCGACGTGCTGGGCCTCGCCTTCGCCGCCTGTCTCGAAGCGCCGATTCCGGATCGCCCGCGCTTCGGTGTGTTCCGGATGTAGCGGCGTGGAGGCGGACCTGCAGTGGGCGCGACGCTAGCGCATGAAGCGCGCGTCGGAGAATCCGCCGGGTCCGGATGTGCCGCCGGGCCTCGCGTACCTTTTCGCGGCACGCCCGCCGACCTGGGCCTGCGATCCTCCGCAAAGGTGCCGTCCGTCGATAGGGGAGCGCCCCCGGTCATGGGTTCGCTTGACGCGTCCCTCGCGCCGATGTGCGTTCGGGCTTCGCAACTGGGGGGAAGCAATGGCGTTAACAATACTCAGGCAGATCGGGCTGGCGCTGATCGTGGTCGTCGTGTGCAACCTTCTGCATGAGGCGGGTCACCTCGTGGCGGCCAAGGCGCTGGGCTACGACGCGGTGGCACGCATCAACAGCGTGTCGATCACCGGCGGGGCCGCAAGCTGGCGCGACGCCGCGTTGGTCGATGCTGCGGGGCCGCTGGTAACCCTGCTGCTGGCGATCATCGGAGTGATGCTCAGCAAGCGCGGCAGCACGCTTGGGCCCACCATCGTCTTCGCTGCGCTGATGATGCGCATTCTGGCGACCGCAGTGAGCGTGCAGGCTCCGAACGACGAAGCGCGGATCAGCGAGGCATTGGGGCTGGGAATATGGATACTGCCCGCCCTCGTCGTCGGCCTGCTGGCGATCCTCATGCTTGTCGGTGCCCGCCGGTCCGGCATCGGCTGGAGATGGCTGGCGGGCGCGTGGATCGGCGCGTCGCTGGGCTTTACGGCGGTCGTCTTCGGCGAAGGTTACCTGCCCGCGATAACCCTCTGATCGCTATTCGACCGCGGTGATCCGGTCTGCGGCGGGCAGTGTCGTGACGTCCTGCTGCGCAAGGTAGGCCTCGATCGCGTCGAGATCGACCGGGCCGGTGACCACGTCGATGCCGTCCTCGAACACGGTAAAGCTGTCGCCGCCCGCGGCGAGGAAGCTGTTCATCGTCACGCGGTAGTCGGCCTGCGGATCGATCGGCTTGCCGTCGAGCGTTGCGTAAACGACGCGCGATCCGACCGGGCGGCTCAGGTCGTAGGTCAGCTCGAAGCCCTGCGAAGCGCTGAAAGTCTGGACGAAGCCTTCGTCGTCGAACTGCTGTTCGAGCAGGGCGAGCAGCTGCGTGCCGGTGAAGGTCTTGGTCACCAGCGTGTTGCCGAAAGGCTGGACCGAATAGATGTTGCCGAAGGTGATCGTGCCGTCCCCGGCGGGCTCCAGCCCCGCGCCGCGAATGCCCGAATTGTTCATGAAGGCGATCTGCGCGCCTTCCTTGCGGGTTGCGAACAATTGCGCGTCGGCGATGAAATTGCCGAGCTGGGTTTCCTCAGTCGCCGGGCCGGGGGCCGAACCATTGCCCTCGACGCGGCCCACGGGGCGCTGCTCCGCCGCGCGGGCCGCATCGGCATAGCGTGCGACATAGGCGGCAACGCCTGCATTGGGAGAAAGCGTGGCGAAGGCGGGGTTGGCGTCCTGCGGCGCGGCGCTTTGCACCACCACATTGTCCGCGGTGACGCGCACCACGTCGTGCGTGGAGGGATCAAACTCCATCTCGATGTCGGTCAGGAAAGACCCGCCATAGCCCGCGCTGGTCACCAGGAAGGTCCGCGAAGGATCGATTCGGGCGAAGTCGCAGACATAGGCGGCATGGGTATGGCCGGAGAGGACGAGGTCCACCCTGGGATCGACCTGCCGGAGGATGTCGATCAGCGGGCCCGAGACCCCGCCGCAACTTTTGTCGTTATAGCCGACCTCGGTATAGAGCCCCTGGTGGATCGCGATCACGATCGCGTCCACGCCCTGGTCTTCCAGCACCGGCACCAGCGCGTTGATCGCCGCCGCTTCCTCACCGAAGGTCAGGCCGTCGACCCCGCTCGGCGTGACGAGCGTGGGCGTTTCCTTCAGCGTCAGGCCGATTACCCCGATCCTGATCTCGCCCGCAGGGGTCTCGAAGGATTTGATGCCGTAGCCGGGAAACAGCGTGCCGCCGTCGGCCGTGCGCACATTGGCGGCGAGGAAGCCGAACCGGGCGCCGGCGAAATCGGCCTCGACCGCGCAAGGTTCGCGCAGTGTCAGCTTCTCGCACCCGCCGTTCTGCACGCGCATGAGTTCGCGCCAGCCGCGGTCGAACTCGTGATTGCCCACCGCGTTGAAATCGAGCCCGATTCGGTTCATCGCGCCGATGCTCGGCTCGTCGAGGAACAGCGAGGACACCAGCGGGCTGGCCCCGATAAGGTCGCCCGCGGCGATGACCATGGTGTTCGCGCGCTTTGCGCGCAGCGCGTCGACCGCCGCGGCGAGGTAGGCCGCGCCGCCCGCCTTTACCTCGACGCCGTCCGCGATTCTCACCGGGCGCGAAATCGGCTGGAGATTGCCGTGAAAATCGTTGAGGCCGACGATGCCGATGGTCACAGGCTCGGGTGCCGGGGGCTCGGGGATGGTGGTGCAGGCGCCGAGCGTGAGGGCGAGGAGGGCGGCGAAGAAGGTCTTTGCGGTCATGCCCGCTGCGATGCGCGCGCCGCGTTGCAACTTCAAGAAGGCTTTTGCCGGGACGCGACCTACAGCGCCTGCCCGCAGGCATGGCCGCTCGCCCAGGCCCACTGGAAGTTGTAGCCGCCCAGCCAGCCGGTCACGTCGACCGCTTCGCCGATGGCGAACAGGCCGGGCACCTTCTTCGCTTCCATCGTCTGCGAGGAGAGTTCGGCGGTCGAAATGCCGCCCGCGGTCACTTCCGCCTTCACGAAGCCTTCGGTGCCGTTGGGGTGGAACTGCCAGCCGCGCAACGCTTCCTCCGCCTGCCGCAGCGCCTTGTCGGAGAGCGACTGGAGCGGGCCGGACAGGCCGAGCCTTCCGGCGAGGGTATCGGCCAGCCGCTCGGGCAGATGCTCGCGCAGCACGCTCGCGAACTGCGCCTGCGGCGTGCCTGCCTTGCGCTCGATCAGCCAGCCGGGGGCCGCATCGGGCAGGAAATCGATCCGCAACACCTCGCCATGGCGCCAGTAGGAGCTGACCTGCAGGATCGCGGGGCCGGAGAGGCCCTTGTGCGTCAGCAGCGCCGCCTCGCGGAATGTCGCCTTCCCGGCGCGTGCCTCGACCGGAGCGGACACGCCCGACAGCTCGCGGAACAGCACATCCTTGCCGCCCAGCGTCAGCGGGACGAGCGCGGGGCGCGGCTCGACCACCTTGAGGCCGAACTGGCGCGCGAGATCGTAGGCGATGCCGGTCGCGCCCATCTTCGGGATCGACGGCCCGCCGGTGGCGATCACCAGCGCAGGTGCGCGGTGCGTTTCGCCATTCGCCTCGACCGTGAAGCCATCCTCGCCATGCGAGACCGTGCCGATCTGCTGCCCGGTGCGAACTTCGACCGATCCCTTTTCGCACTCCGCCAGCAGCATCGCCACGATCTGTTTCGCGGACCCGTCGCAAAACAGCTGACCCAGCGTCTTTTCGTGCCATTCGATCGCGTAGCGTTCGACCAGCTCCACAAAATCGCGCGGCGTGTAGCGTGCCAGTGCGGACTTGGCGAAGTGCGGATTGGCGGAGAGAAAGTTTGCCGGCCCCGCGCCCAGATTGGTGAAGTTGCACCGCCCGCCGCCCGAAATCAGGATCTTCCTGCCGACCGCCTCGGCCTTTTCGAGTACGAGCACGCGCCGCCCGCGCTGGCCCGCTACGCCGGCGCAGAACAGGCCGGCCGCACCGCCGCCCAGGATGATCGCATCGAAATTCATGCAAACGCCCGTGCCCGCCGCGCGCGCCGGTGTCGAGAGCGGGCGCGGTAAGCATCGGCGCGCCGACCGTCCGGCAAAGGGACGATGCCGCCATCGCGCGCGACAGGCGCGAAGAATCGGCGCAATTCCTGTCCATGAACCAGCCTCCCGACTCGGGCGAGCAGCGCTTTCACCACCTCGACGCGGCGCGTGCGCTGTTCATGCTGCTCGGCATTCCCTTTCACGCAAGCCTCGTCTTCGCCGGCGGGCACTGGGTCGTGATGAGCGGTTCGCGCGATCCCCTGCTGGCGATCATCCCGCCCATCCTGAGCGATTTTCGCATGCCCGGCTTCTTCATCATCGCCGGGTTCTTCGCCGCGCTGCTGCTTGAGCGGCGCGCGCGCGGCGACTGGTTGAAGGGTCGCGCGGAGCGGCTGGGGCTGCCATTCGTGTTCGGCATCATCGCGATCATCCCGGCACAATCGGCCATGCTGGCACGCGCGCCCACCGGAATCATCGATAGCGCCGCCATTGTCGATCCGATCTCGCACCTCTGGTTCCTGCCGACATTGCTGGTGCTGTGTCTCATGCTGGCGCTGGTCTGGCCGTTGGTCCAGCATGCGTCATCGCTCCCCATGCCCCGCGTCATCACGCTGGGTATCGGCATCGCTGCTTACGAACTTGTCCTGTTGGTCGCGACCTACCGGCTGCCCTTCGATCCGCTGCTCGCAGGCGGACTTGTCGATCTGCATGCGCTCGCGACTTTCGCGCCCTTCTTCGCCATCGGGGTCGCGCTGCGACGCTCTCGCCGCCTGTGGGAGCGGTTTGGGCGGTTCGATCCGGTCGTGACGGTCACCGGGCTCGTCGCGCTCGCGCTGCATGTCTGGCTGTGGGAAGACCGGTCGAGCATCGGCATTGCGCTCGACATCCTGTTCGACGGGCTTTCTTCGGTGTGCCTCTCACAGACGATCCTCGCGCTGCTGATGCGCTCGGTGCGCAAGGGGTCGGCGATGCTGGACCGGCTGGTGGATGCTTCGCTGACCGTCTACCTGCTGCATCACCCCGTAGTGATCGCGCTGGCGATAGTGTGCATCGGCGCGAGCCTGCCGCCGCTGCTGTCCTGGCTTACGATCTGTCTTGGCGCTTTCGCGCTGCCTTACGCCACGCACCGCCTGCTGCGCCGTAGCCCGCTCGCGCTGTGGCTGGTCAACGGCGTGCGGCCCCATGGCCGGCGCGGATTGCTGGTGCGGCGGGGCGGCGATGCTGGCCAACCTGCGGCTGGGGATGTATCACCGGCGAAACCGTAGCGGCAGCAGAGCAGGGGAGCCGATGCTATGAAGGCTTCTGAACCGCGCCGCTCGTTTCTGTCGCAGATTACCTTTGCGATAATCCTGAGGCTTTACCGGCGGGAGAACTGGCGCGCGAGCGTCAGCGGCCCGGCGACCCGCGCCCTGCCGAGAAAAGCCGTCATCATCGCGGTGCCGCACGCGACCAATTGGGACCTCGTCAATTACCTCGGGCTGACGCACGACCTGGGCCTGCGCACCCGATTCATCGCCAAGCTCAGCCTCTTTCGGTGGCCGATCGCGCGCTTCATGCGCGACATGGGCGGGATACCGGTCGACCGCAGCCGCAAGGCCAATCTGGTCGAGCAGATGGCGGAGCAGTTCGCCGTGCGCGAGGATCTGCTGCTGACGATCGCGCCCGAAGGATCGCGCGTCAACACCACAAGCTGGAAGAGCGGCTTCTACCAGATTGCGCTTCGCGCAAATGTCCCGATTCTGTGCGGCTGGATCGATTACGAGGCCAGGCGCGGCGGGATAGGGCCTGAGATCGTGCCCACGGGCGACTACGCCGCCGACATGATCGCGGCGCAGCGATTCTATGCGAGCAAGCACATCTCTGTGCCAAACTTCTCAGCGCTCGCCGATGAAGGCGATCCGCCGCGATAGTCGCGGTTAGATATCGAGGTTCGCGACGTTCAGCGCATTGTCCTGAATGAATTCACGCCGGGTTTCGACGATATCACCCATGAGCCGCGAGAATATCTCGTCGGTCACGTCGGCATCCTCGATCTTCACCTGCAGCAATGCGCGGTTGTCGGCATCGAGCGTGGTCTCCCACAACTGCTCGGCGTTCATTTCGCCCAGACCCTTGTAGCGCTGGACCGACAGGCCCTTGCGGCCTGCCGCGATCACCGCGTCGAACAACTGCGTCGGCCGAATGATCGTGCCCTGGCCAACGGTGGCCGAGCGATCCGGGGTGGCGTTCTCGTCCTCGGTCTCGGCTTCGGGCGCAGTCTCCTCGACCGCGCTCGGCTTCACCAGCTTTGCTGCGCTTTCGTAGGCATCGAGGTTTTCGGCTGCGACCTTATGCAGCTTGCGCGCTTCGGCGCTTTCGAGGAATTTTTCCTCGATCAGGTGGCTGTCGGTCACGCCGCGCCACAGGCGGCTCATCATAATGCCGCCATCGGGGGAGCGTTCGCCGCTCCACTTCGCTTCGGTGTCGCCCATCTGCAAACGGGCTGCCGCGCGGTCGAGCGCATCGCCCGCAGCGAGATTTTCGGGATCGAACGCACCCGCCATCGCGAGCGTTTCGACGATCGCGGTGTCGTACTTGCGCGGCGCATAGGCGAGCAGGTTGCGCATCCGCAGCGCATGGTCGACCAGCGCGGACAGGTCCGCCCCGGCGCGTACGCCAGTGGCGCTGTCGAGCACGCGATCCTGCAGGCCTTCGGCCACGAGATAGCGGTCGAGCGCGCGCTCGTCCTTCAGGTACACTTCGCTGCGACCACGCGCCACCTTGTAGAGCGGCGGCTGGGCGATGAAGAGATGTCCTGCCTTGATGATCTCGGGCATCTGGCGGTGGAAGAAGGTCAGCAGCAGCGTACGGATATGCGCGCCGTCCACATCGGCGTCGGTCATGATGACGATCTTGTGGTAGCGCAGCTTTTCGATGTTGAAATCGTCGCGGATGCCGGTGCCCATCGCCTGGATCAGCGTGCCGACTTCCTTGGACGAGATGATCCGGTCGAAGCGCGCGCGCTCCACGTTCAGGATCTTGCCCTTGAGCGGCAGGATCGCCTGCGTCTTGCGGTCGCGGCCCTGCTTGGCTGAGCCACCGGCCGAGTCACCCTCGACCAGGAAGAGTTCGCACTTTGCGGGATCGCGTTCCTGGCAGTCGGCCAGCTTGCCGGGCAGCGAAGCAACGCTCATGGCACCTTTACGGCTCATTTCGCGCGCGCGGCGTGCGGCTTCGCGGGCGGCGGCGGCATCGACGATCTTCTGGACGATGGTCTTGGCGTGGTTGGGGTTTTCCTCCAGCCACTCGGTCATCTTGTCGCCCATCAGGCTTTCCAGCGGCGAGCGGACTTCGGAGGAAACCAGCTTGTCCTTGGTCTGCGAAGAGAACTTGGGATCGGGCAGCTTGACCGAAACGATCGCGGTCAGCCCTTCGCGCATGTCTTCGCCGCTGAGGCTGACCTTCTCTTTTTTGAGCAGGCCCGACGCGGCGGCATAGTTGTTGAGCGTGCGAGTCAGCGCGGTGCGGAAGGCGGCAAGGTGCGTGCCCCCGTCGCGCTGCGGGATGTTGTTGGTGAAGGCGAGCACGTTCTCGTAATAGGAATCGTTCCATTCGAGCGCGACGTCGATCCCGATCCCGTCCTTCTCCGCCGAGACCGAGATCGGCTCGGGGATCAGCGCATCCTTGTTGCGGTCGAGATAGCTGACGAAGGCCGCGATGCCGCCTTCGTAGAACAGGTCGTGCTCGGCCACGTCCTCGCTCCGCCGGTCGCGCAGCTTGATGTGCACACCCGAGTTGAGGAAGGCGAGTTCGCGGTAGCGATGCTCGAGCTTGTCGAAATCGAATTCGGTGACGTTCTTGAACGTTTCCTCGCTCGCCTTGAAGGTGACGCGCGTGCCCTTCTTGAGCCCGTTCTCGTCGCCGTTCGAATCGACCGGCGGGGCATCGCCCGTGACGCGCAAGGGTTCGACCGCGTTGCCGGCCTCGAAGCGCATCCAGTGCTCCTTGCCGTCGCGCCAGATGACCAGTTCGAGCCATTCGGACAGCGCGTTGACGACCGAGACGCCCACCCCGTGGAGGCCGCCGGAGACCTTGTAGGCGTTGTCGTCGCTGGTGTTCTCGAACTTACCGCCCGCGTGCAGCTGGGTCATGATGACCTCGGCCGCCGACACGCCTTCTTCCTTGTGCATGTCCACCGGAATGCCGCGGCCATTGTCTTCCACCGAGACGCTGCCGTCGGGATTGAGTTCGATCAGAACGAGGTCGCAATGGCCCGCCAGCGCTTCGTCGATGGCATTGTCCGACACCTCGAACACCATGTGGTGCAGGCCCGAACCATCGTCGGTATCGCCGATATACATGCCGGGGCGTTTGCGGACCGCGTCGAGGCCCTTGAGCACCTTGATCGAATCCGCGCCGTAGTCGCCGGTATTCCGGCCATTCTTCGTGTTCTCGTCCATCGGGCGAATATAGGCGCGGCTGGCCCGAATCCCAAACCTTTCGGCAAGGAAAAGCACAGCTTTTCCCCGAGGTGGGCCGTGCCGGACGGGCACTTTGTCCAAGTAGAGCCGTAAGTGCAGTGATGATGATGACACTGATCGTAGTCGCGGTCGTCTCCGGCGCTCTGCTGCTGGGTGCTGCCTGGGGCCTTTATGCGCCGCTGGGAAAGAAGACCGAGGGGTTCCTCGTCGCGCTTGCCGGGGGTGCGCTGCTGCTCTCGGTCACCAGCGAACTGATCGAGCCTTCGATCGAGCGCGGTTCGCTGACCGTCGCGGCGCTCGCGGTGCTGGCGGGCGCGGGCGTGTTCACGCTGGCGGACTGGCTGGTGAAGGAGAAATGGGGCGGCGGTTCGGGCGGCGGCTTGCTTGCCGCGATCACGCTCGACGGCGTGCCCGAAAACCTTGCACTGGGCGTCGCGCTGATCGGGGCGGGGCCGATGGAGGTCGCCGCGCTGGCGGGATCGATCCTCCTGTCCAACCTGCCCGAGGCTGCGGGCGGGGCGAAGGAAATGCGCGAGGACGGCTGGTCCAGGGGCAAGGTCTTCCTGCTATGGGCGGCAACCGCCGCGCTGCTGTCCGCCGCAGCGATCGCGGGCAATATGCTGCTCGAAGTGGCGAGCGAATCGCAGCTGGGCGCGATCCGCTGCTTCGCCGCCGGGGCGGTGATCGCAAGCCTTGCGGTCGAGGTCTTCCCGCAGGCCTTCAAGGAAGACGATTACCGGGCGGGAATCGCAACTGCCATCGGCGCCGTGCTCGCCTTGTTGCTGGGTTCGCTGGGAAGCGGCGGCTAGGCAATTGACGTCGCGGAAGGCTTGGACCATCCGCGCTCAATGCTCTCTGTACTCGACATCTTCCGTATCGGAATCGGCCCGTCTTCTTCGCATACGGTCGGCCCGATGCGAATCGCGCGGCGTTTCGTGCGCGCCCTCGAGAAATCGGGCGAGCTGCCGCGCGTCGCGCGGGTCGCGGTCGAACTGCAGGGTTCGCTTGCGCTGACCGGGGTGGGCCATGGCACGGTGGACGCGACGATTATGGGGCTGATGGGTTTCTGCCCCGACCGCACCGATCCCGACGAGGCGGCTGCCGCGCTGCGCCGTGTCGAGGCGGACCAGTGCCTCGCGCTGGCTGGACAGCGCACAATCCGCTTCGAGCGCGCTTGCGATATCGATCTTGCGGGCCACGTCATTCCCGAGCTCCATCCCAACGGCATGGTGTTGCGCGCCTTCGACGATGGCGGCGCGACGATCAGCGAGCGGACCTACTATTCCACCGGCGGCGGCTTCGTCGCGTCGGAGAAACAGCTGTGCGATCCGCCGAAGGACGATCGGGTAAAGGCCGGACCGAGTGTGCCGTACCCCTTCGGATCCGCGGAAGATCTGCTGGCGCTGTCCGCGCGGCTGGACCTCTCGATCGCCGATCTGGTGCTCGCCAACGAAGACGCGATGCGTCCGCGCGAAGAAACGCTCGAAGGGCTCGACCGGATCGCCGCAGCGATGGATGGCTGCATCGACCGCGGCCTGACGCAACGCGGCGTGTTGCCGGGCGGCCTCAAGGTGCAGCGCCGTGCGCCCGACCTGTGGGAGAAGCTTTCGGGCAGTCCGCAATCGAACGAGCGCGAGCAGCTGTTCGACTGGCTCAACTGCTATGCGATGGCGGTGAACGAGGAGAATGCCGCCGGGGGCCGCGTGGTCACTGCGCCCACCAATGGCGCGGCGGGTATCATTCCGGCGGTGATCCGCTTCTATTGCAAGACCGCCGAGGAAACCGACTGCGTCGAGAAACGGCGGCTGTTCCTGCTGACCGCCGGGGCCGTCGGGCTGCTCTACAAGCAGCGCGCGAGCATCTCGGGCGCGGAGATGGGCTGTCAGGGCGAGGTCGGCGTGGCGTGTTCGATGGCGGCCGGTGGCCTCGCGGCCCTGTGGGGCGGCAGCGCGGTGCAAGTGGCCTCCGCTGCCGAGATCGGGATGGAGCACAACCTCGGCCTCACCTGCGATCCGGTTGGCGGGCTGGTCCAGGTGCCGTGCATCGAACGCAACGCGATCGGCGCGGTCAAGGCGGTCAACGCGGCGCGGCTGGCACTGCATCGTACCGGCGCGGAAAGCCTCGTCAGCCTCGATCAGGTGATCGAGACGATGCGCCAGACCGGGCTCGACATGAGCAACAAGTACAAGGAAACGAGCCAGGGCGGGCTGGCGGTCAACGTGGTCGAATGCTGAATGGGGCCTAGGGCTCTTCGCGCCCGAACGCTTCGCGAAAATAGCCCTCACCCTGCCGGATCGCCTGGCCGAACCGCGACATCACACCGCCTCGGCGGCATGCGATGTGCCGCATCGTCCCATGGTGCGGTTGCATCCGATCGACTTGGGATCGGTCTTCGCCCGGCATGAAAAAGGCCCGCCTGCCGGGGGTGGCAAGCGGGCCTCGATCCAATGCCCTTGGGGGAGGGCCTTTCGGGGGAAAGGGATCAGATAGTCACGGCGCTGACGAGGACGATCGAACTGATCGAAACCGCCGCCAGCAGCGCGAAGACGTGCGTCGTCATCGTGCGCATGGATTTTTCCTTGTCTTTATTATGTTGGCCGGGGGCAGACTAGGGGGGAGGAGAGGACAGCCCGCCGCCCGGCTCGAAGGGGGAAATAATCTTACGCCTCACTTTATGAAAGTGAGAAAATATGCAGGTGTGTGCAGTTTTTTGCACCAGAGGGTGGTGCGCAGCGCGCAAGAGGGCGCATTTGATTACAACCGGATCAGTCGGCCGATTGTTTTCTCATCGGTTTCTGTCGAACCGTCGCTCGCCGTCGGCAAGGGAGCGATCCTCGAACCCCGTTCGAGTAGCGCATTGACCCGCAGCGCAAGCTCTTCGCTGTCGAAGGGCTTGCTGATGTAATCGTCCGCTCCGGTATAGAACGCGATCTCCCGATCGGAGCGCGATCCCCGCCCCGTAAGCATCAGCACCGGAATCCGTCGGCTGAGCTTCGATCCGCGAATCTGTCGCAGCACCTCGATCCCGGTCTTGCCCGGCATCATGCAGTCGAGAATGAGCAGATCCGGCCGCTTGTTATCGAGCACCTGGGTCACGCGAGAGCCATCCTCCAGCGCGCCAACGATATGACCTTCCTTGGCCAGGATTTCGCGGACCAGTTCGACGATGATCGGATCATCGTCGGCGATAATGATGCGTGCGATTGCGCTTCTCCCTCGTCGAATGTGAGATCGCTGTTCAAATTCGAATGTAAATTCAAAACGTTAACATGGCAATACGACCTGCCGGGGATGCGCCCGCTTGCCATCGCGCGCCACTGCCGCCTAACGCAGCCGCATGGACCCGCAACAACTCCCCGATTCCATCCTCATAGTAGATTTCGGCAGCCAGGTGACTCAGCTGATCGCGCGCCGCGTGCGCGAAGCGGGCGTCTATTCCGAAATTGCGCCGTTTTCGCAGGCCGAAGAGGCTTACCATCGGATGAAGCCCAAGGGCATCATCCTCTCCGGATCGCCCGCCAGCGTGTGCGACGATGGTTCGCCCCGTGCCCCGCAGGTGCTGTTCGACAGCGGCCTGCCAATCCTCGGCATTTGCTACGGTCAGCAGGTGATGACCGAGCAACTGGGCGGCGAGGTGAAGCCGGGTCACGAGACCGGAGAAGGCGGCGAATTCGGTCGAGCCTTCCTGACCGTGACCGAACCTTGCGTCTTGTTCGAAGGGCTGTGGCAAGTTGGTGAGCGGCACCAGGTCTGGATGAGCCACGGCGACAAGGTGACCAGATTTGCGGAAGGCTTCCGCATCGTCGCCACCAGCGATGGTGCGCCCTTCGCGCTGATCGCCGATGACGAGCGGCGCTATTACGGCACGCAGTTCCATCCCGAAGTGTTCCACACCCCCGATGGCGCGAAGCTGCTCGCCAATTTCGCGCGCCATGTCTGCGGTCTATCGGGCGACTGGACCATGGCTGAATACCGAGCGACCAAGATCGCCGAGATCCGCGAGCAGGTGGGCGATGCGAAGGTCATCTGCGGCCTGAGCGGCGGGGTCGACTCTTCGGTCGCCGCGATCCTGATCCACGAAGCGATCGGCGAACAGCTGACCTGCGTCTTCGTCGACCACGGCCTGCTGCGGCTGGGCGAGCGCGAACAGGTCGAGACGATGTTCCGCGACCACTACAACATCCCGCTGGTGGTGGTGGATGCCGAAGAGCGCTTCATGGAAGGCCTCGCGGGCGAGACCGACCCCGAAAAGAAGCGCAAGTTCATCGGCGGCGAGTTCATCAACGTGTTCGAGGAAGAGGCGAACAGGATCGGTGGCGCGGACTTCCTCGCGCAAGGCACGCTCTACCCCGACGTGATCGAGAGCGTCAGCTTCACCGGCGGGCCTTCGGTCACGATCAAGAGCCACCACAATGTCGGCGGTCTGCCCGAACGCATGAACATGAAACTGGTCGAGCCGCTTCGCGAGTTGTTCAAGGACGAGGTCCGCGATCTGGGCCGCGAGCTCGGCCTGCCCGACATCTTCGTCGGCCGCCACCCGTTCCCCGGCCCCGGCCTCGCGATCCGAATCCCCGGCGAAGTCACCAAGGAACGCTGCGACATCCTGCGCAAGGCGGATGCGATCTATCTCGAGGAAATCCGCAACGCCGGGCTCTACGATGCGATCTGGCAGGCCTTTGCGGTGTTGCTGCCCGTGAAGACCGTTGGCGTGATGGGCGACGGGCGCACCTACGACAGCGTCTGTGCCTTGCGCGCGGTGACCAGCACCGACGGGATGACGGCGGATGTCTACCCCTTCGACGCCGCCTTCCTCGGCCGCGTCGCGACGCGCATCGTCAACGAGGTGCGCGGGATCAACCGCGTGGTGTACGATTATACGAGCAAGCCGCCCGGCACGATCGAGTGGGAGTGATCGGAGCTATTCGATGAGCGGCACGCTGCGCCTGATCGTCAAGGATTTCGGCTGGATACACACCTCGCTCGGCCTGGTGGGGAACGCGATGTTCTTCGTCGGCAGCGTGTTTTTCCTGCCCTCTTTCAGTTCTTACCAGACTCTGGGCGTTTGGCTCTTCATCATCGGCTCGTTCCTGATGCTGATCGGCGCGATGGGGGAGCTGGGCGTGAAGATCGTGGAGAGCCGGGAGTAACCGTCGCTCGAAGGGACTAAGAACCCTTCGAGCCGTTCGTCCGTTGCCCGAGCAAACCCCCGAAGCAACGGAGCAACCCCATGAAAACCGTAAAGGTCCGCAACCCCGCCAGTCTCGACAGCCTCGAAGTCGTCGACATCGACGCACCGGGCGAACCCGGCCCGGGCGAGGTGCGGGTCAAGCTGCACGCCTCCTCACTCAACTTCCACGACTATGCGGTGGTCGCGGGCATGATCCCGACCGAGGATGGCCGCATCCCGCTGTCGGACGGCGCGGGCGAGGTCGAGGCGGTGGGCGAAGGCGTGGAGGAGTTCTCGCCCGGCGACCGGGTCGTCTCGACCTTTTTTCCTGAGTGGCGCGACGGCCGCCCGCCGATGGGCAGTTTCGAGACGACGCCCGGCGACGGGATCGACGGTTTCGCCCGCGAATGCGTGGTCAAGCCGGTTTCCGCATTCACCCGGATGCCCGACAATCTCGACTACGTGCAGGCCGCCTGCCTGCCCTGCGCGGGGCTGACCGCGTGGCGCGCGCTGATGGAGGACGGAAACCTGAAGGCGGGGCAGACCGTCCTGCTCGAAGGCACGGGCGGGGTTTCGATGTTCGCGCTGCGCATCGCCAAGGCGGCAGGTGCGCGGGTGATCATCACCTCGAGTTCGGACGAGAAACTGGCCAGGGCGCGCGAACTCGGCGCCGATCACACGATCAATTACAAGAGCACCGAGAACTGGGGCGACAAAGCCTTCGACTGGGCCGGCGGCGGTGTCGATCATGTGGTCGAAGTCGGCGGGCCGGGCACGGTCAACCAGGCGATCGCGGCGATCCGGCCGGGCGGCCATATCCACCTGATCGGCGTGCTGACCGGCCGAAAGGGCGAGGTCGAGACCGCGGCGCTGATGGGCAAGATGGGGCGCTTGCAGGGCCTGACCGTCGGCAGCCGCGCGATGCAACTGCGCATGATCGCAGCGATCGAGGCGACGGGTATCGAGCCGGTCATCTCGGATCGCTTCGCACTGGCCGATCTGGCCGACGCCTTCCGTCACGAACAGGAGCAGAAACACTTCGGCAAGATCGTGGTCGATATCTGAGACCGCCGCGCAGCATCCTTGATTGGCGATCTGAGCCGGCTTCGGGCACTGTCTTGGCAGAGGGAGAGAAACCATGATCCGCCTATCCGCCATTTGCCTTGCCGCAGCGCCGCTGGCTCTTGCGCTTTCCGCCTGTGCGACCACGCCTGCGTCGACTGGTTCGAGCATGTGCGAGAAGGCCGGGAGAATCGGCCTGTTCGATCCGGCGCGCGACCTGCTTGTCGCCAATTACGACCGCAAGCCCGATGTCGACGATCTGCAGGCCGTGGCGGGACTGGGATCGGTCCTGAAAGACTCCGCGTCCTCTTGCGTCGATTACCTTGCCACCGCGGGGGCCTATGGTTCGCAAGGCGGCCAGTTCCTTCCCGCAGCCGAACTCTTCACGCTCGCTTTCGGGGATCGTTGGCAGGATGCCCATGCGAACCGCGAGGGGGCGATTGCCACGCTGGCGGCGCGTATGCGCGAAACGATCGCGGCGGGTGGCCGCGTGTGGGTGGCCGAGGCCGGGCAGTCGGATGTGACGGCTGCGGCGGTCGAGCGATTGCCCAGGGATATGTGGACCAGGGTACATGTCGTCCAGCACAGCTACTGGAACGAGAGCCAGAGTAGCGACGAGGCGATGCAGACGGTGGTCTACAACACGCGATACCACCGCATTCAAGATGGCAATTTCCCCGATAATGGCTCGCCCGCGTTCAACACGAAGGACGGCTCGCATTGGCAGGCGCTGCTCTCCGACCCGCGCATCGGGCCGATCTGGACCGAGGCGAAGCGCCTGTCCGACTACCACAATTCCAAGGCCGCTTACGTGAACCCCGCCGTGGCGGCGGGCGGACTGGATTTCTCCGACACGGTCGAGATCGCCTATATCTTCGGCTTCGATGACATGGCGGGAGTGGGCGAGTTCGTCGACCGGTTCGCGCGCAACTGAGCCCCGCGATGCAACCGCCCCTCAGCGCCGCGAGAGCGCTGCGCGCGCCAACTTGATCGGCATCAATGACCCCGTGGCCAACCCGCTGTATTCCAGCATCATGGCCATCAATGCGGGAGTCGTTTGATGTTTCGAATAACGCTCATCTTGTTGCCGATCGTAGCGACGACGCTCATGGGAATGGCGGTTATCGCGGTTCTCTCGATGGATATGCAGGCCGGATGGCAGCCGATCGCGATTGCGTCGGCGGCGGGCTTCCTCCTCGCGATCCCGATTTCGTGGCTCGTCGGTCGGAAGATCGTCGCCAAGACGGGCCTGGGCGGCTGACGATCGCAGGCAAGCTTGCTTGCGGTCCTGGCGCGACGCAGCCTATCGCGGGGCGATGCAACTGCCCCTCGGCGACGATCCGCGTACCGAAACGCTGCGCCAACTCCAGCCGCGGCTGATCCAGCGTTTCGGGCGGATCGAGCGCGCACCGAGAGAACGCCGCGCCCCTGCATGGGTGCTGGTGCAGGGGCTCATCGGCGCACGCACGAAGTCCGAAATTTCCAACGCCGCGACCGACCGTCTGCTGGCGAAGTACGGCAGTTGGGAAGCGGTGGCCGAGGCGCCGCTCCCAGACCTGCAAGCCGAGCTCGCCACGCAGACATATCCCAACGTGGCGGCCGAGCGGCTCAAGGCCTGCCTGACGGACATCGTGAAACAGCGCGGCGCTCTCGACCTGTCGCATCTGGAACCGATGGAAACGGCTGCCGCGATGGCATGGCTCGAAACGCTCCCCGGCGTCGGGCGCAAGATCGCGGCGGGGGTGGTCAATGCCTCGATACTCGACCGCAAGGCGATGGTACTCGATTCGCATCATCGCCGTGTGCTCCAGCGCATGGGGCTGGTCCCCCGCAGGGCCGACACGGCGCGCGCCTATGCCGCAATCGATCCGGTGCTTCCGCCCGAGTGGTCCGCGGCGGACTACGACGAGCATCACCTGCTGATGAAGGAAATCGGCCGGGCCTTCTGCCGACCGAGCAGCACCGACTGCGCGCGGTGCCCGGCGCAGGCGCTCTGCGAGACGGGCAGGGCCAAAGCCGCCTGATACCGACGATCTGCGGCGACGAATCGCCCGCCCTTGCATCGTCGCGCGTTTGGGGCGATCACCTGTGCATGGGGTGGGACGATTATTTTGCCGAGGATGCCGGGGGCATCGAAGCCGAAACGCGCGGCAAGTCGCGCACGCTCACCGTCGGGTGGGCGGTCAAGTGGGATGGCAAGGGTGGCTCGATCTGGGCGCCGCCGAAGGCCTTCAGCCGGTCCGACCCGCCAGCCCGAAGCGGCAAGTCGATCCAGGTGTGCCCGGCAGCGGTCGATTTCGACCGGCGGCATTTCGTCGTTCCCTGCCCGGTCGATCTGGAGCTGGCCTTCGTCCGCAATGCGCAGGGCGAACTGACGCTGACCGACAGGGGTGGCGAGAAGTCGGCGATGCGCCCGCAGGGGCGCGCCAACCTGTTCCAGATCCAGCCGCCGAACGAATGGCGCCATCCCGAACGCCCGATCATCCAGTTTACCGCGCCTTACGTGTTCGTCGCCGACGAACCGTGCTTCGTGGTGCAGACCCCGCCCTACCTGCACTGGTTTGCCGAGCAGCGGCCCGGCCTGCAGATGGGCGGTCGCTTCCCGATCCACATCTGGCCCCGCCCGCTGGCCTGGGCATTCGAGTGGTACGACCTATCGAAACCGCTCAAACTGAAACGCGGCGATCCGTGGTTCTACGTACATTTCGAGACGGAGAACCCGTCTGCGCGCGTGCGGCTGGTCGAACAGGAGATGACCGGCGAGCTGGAGCAATATCTCGATTCGATCATGGACGTGTCGAACTACGTCAACCAGACCTACGGCCTGTTCGCGCAGGCACAGCGCGAACGCCCGGCGAAGCTCCTCAAGCCCAAGGGCTGATTACCACGCATGCCCGCCCTCGATCGCGGCGGCTTCTGCAGGCGTGGTCTGGCGCCCGAGCAGATCGTTGCGATGCGGGAAGTGGCCGAAACGCGCGATGATCGCATGGTGATCGCGCGCGAAGGAAAGCGACCGGCCCAGCCGCGCAAACAGCGCCACGCTGCGTTGCTGGTCGAGAATCGCTTCGCTGTGCATGAAGGGCATGTAGAGAAATTGCCGCTCGACCGGCGTCAGCGCCCGATGCCAGCCGCGTGCGAGCACCTTGCGCGCGATCGCGCGGGCCAGCGGGTCGCTGGCAAAGGAAAGCGCGGAGCCGCGAAAGATATTGCGCGGCACCTGGTCGAACAGAAGCACGGCAGCGAGAGCACCGCGCGGGCTATCGAGAAATTCGTGCGGCTGGCGATGGCGCAGCGCGCGCCACTCGCGTTCGAAGCGGCGGCGCAGCGCATCGTCGACCGTTTCGTTCACCGCATACCAGTCGGCCGGGCCGAGCCTGGCAAACCAGACATGCTGCAGCTCGGCCATCCAGGGCCGAGGGGCCATCGTCATCCGGTCAGGACCCTGCGGCGACCTTCTTGTACGGGATGAAATCGCTCAGGAAGATATTGCCGGTGTAGAATTGCCCTGCGCGATCGCGGGTTCTGACGATATCGGTATTGCAGAATCTCGCTCCGGTCTTCTCCACGACCAGCAGATCGCCATCGTCGAGCGTTTCGGGGTCGCGGGTGTAGTTCACGTAGAGCGTCGTTCCGACCTCGTAGACCAGCGCAGTGCCGTCGATGATCGTGAAATCCCGAACCGGAAAGGCGCGGATGCACTTCTCGGGTTCGCCCGCGACGCGCCCTTGAAGCATCTTGGCGAGGCGTTCCTCACCCTTGGTGGGTTGATCGGCGGCCTGCTGGGCGACGGCAGGGGCAGAAAACGCAAGCGCGGCAAGCACCGGCGCAACAAATCGTAAATTCATGGCGGTTTCCTTTCGCTTGGACCTATCGCACATCCTGGCTGAACCAAGCCTTAGAACGCTGGAAAGCTCCCGCTGACACACGGTTCGCGCAGCGGGAGCGCCAGGGGCGTTCAGCCTTCGTCCTTCACCCGTTTGTAGGGGATGAAGTCGTCGAGGAAGATCACCCCGCTGAAGAAGTTGCCGCCCCGGCTGCGGGTGGTGATCTGCGTCGTCCGGCACAGCTGCGTGCCGGGGTTGTTCAGCACCAGATAGTCGCCATCGTCGAGCGATTCGGGGTGCTTGGTATAGTTGACGTAGACCGTGCTGCCCGATTCGTAGACCAGCGCGGTCTCGTCGATGATGTAGAGTCGGGCCGAGGGTCGATTGAGCACGCAATTGGTCGGCTCGCCCGCGACGCGGTCTTTCAGCAGCTTGTCGAGGCGTTCCTGCCCGCGGTCCGCGCGGGTGGTTTCCGAACCGGCGGTGGCGGGCATGGCGAAGGCGAGGGCGCCGATCGCGGCCAGAGCGGGAAGGGCAGAGCGAAGTGTCATGGCATCATCCTTTCGGGCGTACGATTACTACACCTTGCCTGAACAACGCATGAGAGGGGCATTGGTGCTCCGGACGGGGGACGATGCGGGCAAGAGCCGCGCAAAAGCCGCCTCAGTGGCCGGGGTCGGCGCCTTCGGAGATGTCGGGAAGGGCGGACTGGTCGACACCGTCGGCAGGCCCGCCTTCGAGCACGAAGCGCCGGTCGCAATAGCCGCAATCGACATAGCCGTGCTCGTCGATTTCGAGATAGACCTTGGGGTGGCCGAGGGCGGCGGCGCGATAAAGCTTCCCGCTGCGAATATCGGTGGCACCGTCGCACCACACGCGGCGCATGGTGACCTTGGAGATCTCGGGCGGAGGCGGCATGATCGACATGGGGGTGCGCATATCCGCGTGCTCGCCCCCGGGCAAGAGTGCGCGCGCAAAGCAGTGGCCAACAGCGGCGATGCGATTTAGGGCGGCGGCATGGAAAACCGGCCTGCGATATCGATCGACAACCTGACCAAGCGTTACGCGCCCAACAAGGGCGAAGGCGAAGGCAAGCTCGCGCTTAAGGGCGTCAGCTTCGAGGTGCCGCAGGGCGGCATTTTCGGCCTGCTCGGCCCCAATGGCGCGGGCAAGTCGACGCTGATCAACATCCTTGCCGGACTGGTCACGAAGTCCGGCGGGAACGCGCAGATCTGGGGCTTCGACACCGCGAAAAACCCGCGCAACGCCAAGCGTTCGATCGGGATCGTGCCACAGGAAATCGTCTTCGACCCGTTCTTCACCCCGTTCGAGGTGCTGGAGAATCAGGCGGGCTTCTACGGCATTCCCAAGGCGGAGCGGCGCAGCGAGGAACTGCTCAGGGCGGTGCGCCTGTGGGACAAGCGCGACGCCTACGCCCGCACTTTGTCGGGCGGGATGAAGCGCCGTCTGCTGATTGCCAAGGCGATGGTGCATTCGCCGCCGATCCTCGTGCTCGACGAGCCGACTGCGGGCGTCGATGTCGAGCTGCGGCGGCAGTTGTGGGAACTGGTGACCGAGCTCAACGCGCAGGGCGTCACCGTGGTGCTGACCACGCACTATCTCGAAGAGGCCGAGGAACTGTGCGACCGGATCGCGATCATCAACCATGGCGAGCTGATCGCCAACAAGCCGACTCGCGAACTGGTGAGCATGGCGCGCGAGAAGATTATCCGGCTGGAAGTCGACAAGGATTTTGCCGGCCCGCCAATGGACGAGATGTTCACGCGCGCCGAGATGACCGCCCCGCGCACGCTGGAAATTACCTATAATAGAGATCAGACGACCGCGGGGCAGGTGCTCACCATTGTTCAGGGGTATGGCTACGCGATCGAGGATGTCTCGACTCTCGAACCCGATCTGGAGGACGTGTTCGTCCAGCTGACCGGTGCGGGATAAGGCTTGCGTTGCGGGGGCGCGGACCGATGCCGAGAGGTTATCTCCTGAGGGTCACGCTAACCTTTGCTAAAGAGGTCGCCGCTAATGCGTAGGGGTGGGAAAATTCTCATCCTTATTCAAGACGTTGCGGAAGATCATTGTCCCGGCGTGCATTCTTGCCGTGCTGCTGGCCAGCCCGGCGAGCGCGCGATGCATTGGTAGCACCGATCCGCTCATCCAGCGGATGGAGCTGGAGATCGGGCGAAATCCTGCTGCGGCAGTCGATTCGATCACAAAAACCATTGCCGTTACCCAGCCTGCCGATACGCGCCGGCTGGCGGAACTGTACCTCGCCAAGTCTCATGCATTGTACATGAGCGGCGCGCCCTCTGCCCCATATGAAAAGGCGATGCAAAAGGCGCAGGAAATCGGCGGCGCTTTCGGCCCGAGCGATAATATCGGCATGTATCTGCGCATCGGCGAAGCTGTCGGGACGATGAAGGGGCCGGAAAAGCTGCAGGCGCTGAAATCGGTTGCTCGCGATTATGAAGCCTTGCCCGATGGCAGTCGCGCCAGGACCTGCCGCGGCATCGACCTTGCCTTCTATTACGACATGATCGAGCAGACGCGCGACGCGATGGCTTTTGCAACCCGCGCCTATCGCAATTCGGGGACCGATCGCACTTCGATCGAGCGGGCAAAGGCGGCCTCGGTCCTCGCCTTCCTGGTTTCGGAAGGCCATGACTTCGAATATGCCAACAAGCTGCATTCGGAAGCTTTTGCGATCATGCAAGAACTGAAGCTTACCGATCTCGCCTCCAACGAGGTGCTCTTGCGCGGCTATACGCACCTCGCTCGCGGCGACTGGAAGAGCGGGCTGGCGGATTTCGAAGAATCGGCCCGCCTCGCGCGCAGCTATGGCAATCAGTATGCCGTCGACTACGCGCTGATAGGTGTATGTGAAGCCGCGCTCGAGGGTAAGATGATCGCGCGGGCGGCACCGGCCTGCGAGCATGTCTATGACGCGATGGCCGTCCCGGGCGAGAGGATGGCTTTTCCGGCCACCATGCTGATGGCCAGCCTGCAGCTCGAGCAGGGCAGACCGGCGCGGGCGCTGCAACTTCTCGACCCGCTAATGGCGGACGGCAGGGGTGAAACCGCATCGGGCGTCTGGATCGGAGCGCTGAAAACGCGCGCGCAAGCGCTATCGGTACTGGGTCGCAATCGAGAAGCTTACGCCGCGATGCGCGAGGCACAGGCCGAGGCTAAAGACCATTACGACCGCGAACTGCAAAGCGGCGTTGCTGCGCTGCGGGCACGTTTCCAGACCGAGGAACTGCAAAGTCGCCTCTCTGCTGAGGAACGCGCAAGCAATGCGCGTCTGCGGCTTGCGATCGCGGTGATCGTCGGTTCGATCACCACGCTGGTGCTGCTTGGCACGCTGATCTTCTTCCTGCTGCGGCATCGTCGCCGCTTCCGCCACCTCGCCATGACCGATCCGCTGACCGGGCTGGCCAACCGACGGGCGACGCTGGAACGGGCGGACGAAGCACTTCGGATTCTGGGGACGGAGCGGCCGCGCGCGTCGGTTGCCCTGTTCGACATCGACCATTTCAAATCGTGCAACGATACCTATGGCCACGATGCGGGCGACCGGATCCTGAGCGAATTCGCGCGGATCATGGAAGACAGCGTTCGACCGACCGATATCGTGGGTCGCTGGGGCGGAGAGGAATTCCTCGCGATCTTCCCTGCGGCCAGCGCGCAGGAGGCCGAGCAAATCATCGACCATATGCGCCAGCGGGCCGCGAGCGAAGCGTTCGACTTCGCGCCCGATTACCGGCTGAAATTCAGCGCCGGGGTCGCGGTTCTCGAAGAAGCGGACGACCGTATGGGCGACTGCATAAAACTGGCCGACAAACGCCTCTATGCAGCCAAAGCGGCGGGGCGAAACCGGACCTGCGCCAGCGGCCAGACGGAGGATATCCGCGCGCTTTCCGAGAGGCTGCAAAAGGAAGTTGCCAAGGCCAGGGCCGCCTCTGCCGAAGCGGCCTGAGCTCGTCGTGGGCCGAAGCCCTATTGGCGCGGGTCAGTCGTCCAGCGACCAGTGTTCGGGCAGGCTTTCGACGCATTGCGCCATCGCCGCCACCGCACGGTCGCGTTCGACGCCGTCGAAGCCTACGAACAGCGCTGGTTCCTTGCTGCCCGCTTCGGTCAGCAGGAAGCCGCCGGTCGTGCGGACATCGTCGAAGTCGAACCGTAGCTGGGCGAGGGACGAGGAATATTGGTAGAAACCTGCCTTTGGCGATTTCTTGCTGAAGGCAGTCCGGCTCGCGACCACTCCGTCCAGAGTGCGGCGGTTGAGTTCGAATGTGGCGCCATGCGTGCCGATGTCGGTCGCCGCGAACAGGCTGAGCTGATTGGTCAGCACGGTGCGGCCGACCAGCAGGTTGACACCGGTCTGGTCCTTCTCGTTCACGAAAGTCATGATGCAGGTGGTGCCCTGGCGATCGACCTTAACGAAGTGGAGATCGTCGGAAGTCTGCAGGAAGACCTTGGGTTCCAGCTCCTGCGCCGCTGCGGGCAGGGCGATGCCGGCGATCGTGCAGGCGGCAAGAAGGCCAGTGGAACGGATTGTGCGAATGCTCACTGACGGATGCCCTCACGCTGTTGAAAACGGGCTGCAATCCTTCGATCCGCACGCGCGCCCTGTCCAATGACAAAAACCGTCATGCTGGCGCGCGCGACACCGCGATCGCCGGAAGTTTAGCCCGCGTTAGCCATTCCCGTGGCGAGAGGCTTAAGGCCCGCCTGCCATATTGCACGCTGTCGCTATCCCCCGGCGGCAAGCAAGAAACAGGCATTTTCATGTCGCTCAAAGGCTATAACGGCCCGGTCAACCTGCCGGACCGCTACGTGGTTTCATCCACCCGACCGATCCATGCGAACGACAACGCACAGGCCGCTCATCCGCGCGCCCGGCAATCGAACCAGGCCGTCCCGAGGAAGTCCGTCGCGCCATCATGCGAGATCGTCGAACTCGTCTGACCGAGTGACGACCGGTCGGATTCCCCCCCCCCCTTGCCGATACGACGGGCGGTGGCCGATCCGCTTGTCGCATGACAAATCCTGTCATAGGCGTGCGGGATGACAGGCGATCACGATATTCTGGTTATCGGCTCGGGCGCAGCCGGCCTCACCGCCGCACTCGCCTTGGCCGAGGAAAAGCGCGTGCTGGTGCTGGCCAAGGGCTCGCTCACCGGCGGCAGTACCGCGTGGGCGCAGGGCGGCATTGCCGCCGTGCTCGATGCGGGCGACACGTTCGAGGATCACATCCACGATACGATGGTCGCGGGCGCGGGGCTGAACGACCGCGACACGGTCGAATTCGTGATCGAGCGGGCACCCCATGCGATCGATCGGCTGATCGAGCTGGGCGTGCCTTTCAACAAGGAAAGCGGCGCGCTGCACCTCACCCGCGAGGGCGGCCATTCGCACCGGCGGATCGTGCATGTGAACGACGCGACCGGCTGGGCGGTGCAGGAGGCGCTGCTCAAGGCGGCAGAGGCCAATCCCAACATCACGATGCTGCCGGGCCGCACGTGCATCGACCTGATCACCGGGCGGCACGAAGAACGCTATTCGGGCGCGGGCCAGGTGTGGGGTGCCTATGCGCTCGACGAAGCGACTGGCGAAGTCGAAGCACATGTCGCTCGTGCCACCGTGCTTGCCGCAGGCGGCGCGGGCCGCTGCTACCTCTTCTCCACGGCTCCCCGGGGAGCCACCGGTGACGGGATCGCGATGGCGTGGCGCGCGGGTGCGCGCGTCTCCAACATGGAGATGATGCAGTTTCACCCGACCTGCCTCTACAATCTCGAGGTCAAGAACTTCCTCGTCACCGAGGCGGTGCGCGGCGAGGGCGGGCGGCTGTTCAACCCGCGCACCGGCGACCGCTTCATGGAAAGCTACGACCCCGAGCGGCTGGAGCTGGCCCCGCGCGATATCGTCGCGCGCGCGATCGATGCCGAGATCAAGCGCTACGGCCTCGATTACGTGCATCTCGACATCAGCCACCGTGATCCCGAGTTCGTGAAGGAGCATTTCCCGACGATTCACGAAAAGCTGCTGGGCCTCGGGATCGACATGACCACCCAGCCGATCCCCGTGGTGCCCGCGCAGCACTATACCTGCGGCGGGGTGCTGGTGGATCTTTATGCCCGCACCGATCTGCCCGGCCTGTGGGCGGCGGGCGAATGTACCGAGAGCGGGCTGCACGGCGCCAATCGCCTTGCGTCCAACTCGCTGCTCGAATGCTTCGTCTTCGGCGAGGCGGCGGCGCGCGATATCCTTTCGATGTGGGACGAGCTCGATGCCCCGCCGCCGATCCGCCCATGGGATGCGAGCCGGGTGACCGATTCGGACGAAGAGGTCGTCATCAAGCAGAACTGGACCGAGATCCGCCGCTTCATGTGGAACTATGTCGGCATCGTGCGTACGACCAAGCGGCTCGAACGTGCGGCCAATCGCATCCGCCTGCTGCAATCCGAGGTGGAGGATTATTACGGCCAGTTCCGCGTCACCACCGATCTGATCGAGCTGCGCAACCTGTTGCAGGCGGCCGACCTGATCGTCACCTGCGCGCTCAAACGGCAGGAAAGCCGCGGTTTGCACTTCACGCTCGACCATCTGGAGACCGATCCCGTAGCGGTCGATACGGTCCTGCTGCCGCGCTGATTTTATAACAATTGCTAATTATGGCCGAATAGCGGCGCTCGGCCATTGGTGGGGTGAGCCGCCCATCGGGGCGGATGCAAACAGAGGAAATCATTTCCATGAAAAAGATCGCACTTTTCGCCGCCCTTCCCGTCGCCGCCCTCGCGCTGAGCGCGTGCGGTGAAGACAGCGCCGTGGAAGAGCAGGGCGACATGCTCGAAGAGCGTGCCGACGAAGTCGAAGATTACGGCGACGATCAGGCTGCCGCTCTCGAAGAGCAGGCCGACGAAGCGCCGACCGACGCTCAGGAAGACGCGCTGAACGCCCGCGCCGAAGAAATCGACGACATTGGTGACGAACGCGCCGACGCAATCAACGAGCGCGCCGACGAAATGGAATAAGGCCAAGCGCCTGATAAAAGCCGACTTTCGGCAAGAGGGCCCTCGCCAGCAATGGCGGGGGTCTTTTGCATGGCGCGTCGCGACTTTTCGACCGGGCCGGGGCTGTTAGCCGACCCGCGCGACAAGCTGAATCCGTCCAGCGATTTTTTCCCACAGTTTGATGGCGCGGGCAGCGCGCTTCCGAATCGGCGCGACCGGTGCCTTTGCCGACTCGTCCAGACCTTTCGGCGCGTCGTCCGGTCCTTTTTTGCGGGGTCTTGCCCTTGCGCGTCCCGCCTCGCTGATTCATGTTCACTCTCCTTCGCGATCCGGTCCTATCCGGGCGACCTGCAACAGGGGTCTCGCGAAGGCGCATCGATGGCGCGGGGGCACCCCGCCAATGCGCGGTTTTGAACACAGCATGGGGCGTCGCGCAGGCTTCCCATCCGTAAATGCTTTAGGGGCGGAACTATGGAATTCAGCACTGGCGAGGCCGATATCTCCACCACTGAAGACAACACGGCGCGACCCGCTGGCAAGAGGGCCAAGGCCGGCAAGAATAACGCGGCGAAGGCCGCCGCAAAGCGGGGCGCACAGACCCCCGATGCAAAGGCAGTAACGATGGACAAGCAAGACAGCGGATCGGAAGAACTGGTGGCAGCCGCCGCCGCCGATGCCGTGGCCAAGGCGGTCGCGGCCAGCGCCGGCGGCGAGGATGTGTCCGACAGCAAGAAGGTTAATCCGCGTCGTTTCGAGATCGTTACCGACGCCGCCCGCGATGCGAACCTGACCGAATTCGGCAAGGAAACGCTGAAAGATCGCTACCTGCTCCCGGGCGAGGATTTCCAGGATCTGTTCGCCCGCGTGGCCGATGCCTACGCCGACGATCAGGAGCACGCGCAGCGGCTCTACGACTATATCTCGAACCTGTGGTTCATGCCCGCGACGCCCGTTCTCTCGAACGGCGGCACCGCGCGCGGCCTGCCCATTTCATGCTATCTCAACTCGGTGGAAGACAGCCTCAACGGCATCGTCGACACCTGGAACGAGAATGTGTGGCTCGCCTCCAAGGGCGGCGGCATCGGCACCTACTGGGGCAATGTGCGCGGGATCGGCGAGCCGGTCGGCCTCAACGGCAAGACCAGCGGGATCATTCCCTTCGTGCGCGTGATGGACTCGCTGACGCTGGCGATCAGCCAGGGCTCGCTTCGCCGTGGCTCGGCCGCGTGCTACATCGACATCAACCACCCGGAGATCGAGGAATTCCTCGAAATCCGTAAGCCCAGCGGCGATTTCAACCGCAAGGCGCTGAACCTGCACCACGGCGTTCTCGTCACCGACGAGTTCATGGAAAAGGTCCGCGCGGGCGAGGAATTTGACCTCGTTTCGCCGCGCGATGGCTCCGTGCGCAAGACGGTCGACGCGCGCTCGCTGTTCCAGAAGCTGGTCGAGACGCGGCTGGCCACGGGCGAGCCTTACATCGTGTTCTCGGACACCGTGAACAACATGATGCCCAAGCACCACCGCGATCTCGGGTTGAAGGTTTCGACCTCCAACCTGTGCAGCGAGATCACGCTGCCGACGGGCAAGGACCACCTCGGCAACGACCGTACGGCAGTGTGCTGCCTCAGCTCGCTCAACCTCGAAAAGTGGGACGAGTGGAACGGCGACAAGAAGTTCATCGAGGATGTCATGCGCATGCTCGACAACGTGCTGCAGGATTATATCGACCGCGCACCGCCGGAAATGGCGCGCGCCAAGTATTCCGCTTCGCGCGAACGCTCGGTCGGCCTGGGCGTGATGGGGTTCCACTCGTTCCTCCAGTCGAAGAACCTGGCATTGGAAGGGCCGATGGCGAAAGCGTGGAACATCAAGATGTTCCAGCACATCTCCACCGCCGCCAACGAGGCATCGATGATGCTCGCGCACGAGCGTGGGCCGTGCCCCGATGCCGAAGAAATGGGCGCGATGGAGCGGTTCAGCTGCAAGATGGCGATCGCACCGACCGCGTCGATCAGCATCATCTGCGGCGGCACCTCGGCCTGTATCGAGCCGATTCCGGCGAACATCTACACCCACAAGACCCTGTCGGGCAGCTTCGTGGTCAAGAACCCCTACCTGCAGGAACTGCTCGCGAAGAAGAGCAAGGATTCGACCAATGTGTGGAATTCGATCCTCGAGCGTGGCGGTTCGGTCGCCCATCTCGACTTCCTGACGCCGGAAGAAAAGGCGACCTACCGGACCAGCTTCGAAGTCGACCAGCGCTGGCTGCTCGAATTCGCGGCCGATCGTGCGCCGATGATCGACCAGGCGCAGAGCCTCAACCTCTTCATCCCCGCCGATGTCGACAAGTGGGACCTGATGATGCTGCACTTCCACGCGTGGGAAAAGGGCATCAAGTCACTCTATTACCTGCGCTCCAAGAGCGTGCAGCGGGCAGGCTTTGCGGGCGGCGTGGAGGCGGACAACACCGCCGAGGCCGCGAAGTACGAACTGGCCGCAGGCGCGGGCGAAGAAACCGATTACGAGGAATGCCTCGCCTGTCAGTAGGGGCCTTGCGATAGAGCTGCATCGGTACGGTCGGTCGCCAGGTTTTTGCGGAAAGCTGTGCGCTTGGGGGGATGAAGATGCGTAACCCGGGTTTGATTCTCATCCTGCTGGTGGTCGGCGTGTTGCTGCTGCCGCTCGCGATGTGGGGCGTGCCGCAATACCGCTTGTACTCGGAGAGACTGGCGGGGGAGGCGAGGCTGGCGGAAGCGCAGTCTTCCCGCAGGATCGCGATTCTCGAAGCCGAAGCGCGAAGGGAAAGCGCGGTTGCGCTCGCCGAGGCGGAAGTCCTGCGAGCAGAGGGCGCCGCGCGTGCCAACAAGATTTTGCAGAATTCACTCGGCGGGCCCGAAGGTTACCTGCGCTACCTACAGATTCAGGCACTCGAGCGGGCGAACGCGAACCTGATCTACGTGCCGACCGAAGCCGGTTTGCCGGTGACCGAAGCATCACGGCTGTCATCCCGCCGGGAAGTGGATTAGCGCTTCCTCCGCATCACCGCGCCAGCCGTGCGCTGCGCGCAAAAGGTGCTGTTTCGCGTGGGACTTTTCCGGGCCACCAAGCACACGGCCCGGCTCCCGCCAGTCCGATACTTGCGCCCATGCTTTGAGCCGGGAAGTCTTCCCATGCGATCATCGTGGAGGGATCCTGCGCGGCACATCATATGGGAAATCGGCGTTCGGACTTGCAGCGGCGGTCGCGCTGCGCGTGCTTGCGCCATATTACGATGCCCGGCCGCAGGAGGACATTCTCGACCTCAGGCTGGGTAGGAATGTCGTGGGCCGTCCGGTCGAGCATACCTGCAGTTTCAACTCGACACGCGACTTGCGGATCGAGAAGAGCTATTCACATCCTGATCAGAACAGCCCGAGGGTAAGCGCACATCGCCCGGCGCGTTTCGCGGCGCTCCCCAAAATGTTCAGCCCATTGCGGCGCATGCAACGAAACATGCGCCTGAGCGATGGGCGTCGCGGTTGCGGAAGTCTCTTGCGCTCCCACCAATCGCGGTCTTCTTCGCGCTCCACCGCATCGCGCCGTTCCGCCTTCACGAGATCCGTATAGCATTCGACGGCCTGACCGATGCTGGCGGACAAACCTCCCTTGATCATGCAGCCCATGAACGGATCGGGAGAAGGCAGGGCGTCGACCAGATTTTCGATCGCATGGCCCAGATATCTGACGGAGTCGCCCACGGGTTCGGCGATACTGTTGAGATAGGGTCTATCGAAATTGATCGCTTCGGGGGGCGGGAGCGGGGCGCTAGCCAGGTCGACCGAATAGGTGTTCTCGCCCAGAGTAATTTCCGCGCGTCCCTCGAACGGATTGATCGAGACCGACGCTTTGAGCGTCGCGATCGGTCGCCTGTCGGAGGAGCGATCGCCCGCCTCGAACTTCAGCGCCCGCACGACCATTCGGAAGCTGTCTTCCATGATCGCGGAATCGTCGAAATCGAGGGCCAGGGCGTAGTCGTAACCGTCCTCACCCTGAATTGTTATGTGCTGGATGCTTGGCATGACCTTTCGTCCCGAATTCAGTCAGCGAACCCGGCACGATAGTACACTTTGAAATGCGAAGAGGCGACCCCCGTACCTATCCGGGGGGGGGGAGCGGCACTTCAGTCGCATACAAGAAACCCCGGCGCACCGAGATGGCGCTCCGGGGTTCTCTTATCGATAGGCCGTCAGACCGGCTTATCGAAATATCGGTTATGCAGGCGCAGTCGCCTTGTTGCCGAGGCCGACGGGAAGGGGCGTGCCTTCCTTCAGGACGACGCGGTTCTCTTCGAGCTTGTCCACCGCGTCGAGCGCGATGAAATGGTGCTGGCTGTCCATCGCATCGGACTTGGTCAGCTTGATGCGCTCGTCTTCGACTTCGTCCACCGTGCCGACGTGCTGGCCGGTCGTGTCGACGATTTCCATGTGTTCCTTGATGCGGATCTTCTCGAACATAAAATGCTCCAATCTTTCGTTTTTAATCAAAGGCCTGCTTTGGCCTTGTGTATGTGTAGAGAACGGCTGTGGGCGCCGGATCGTTCCTCGTTTCGTCGACCGAGAGCCACGCTTCGCGATCCGGTGACCCGCTGAAGCTCAGCCCTTGGCCGGATCTTCCTCGCGCGTGTCATCGTCGCGCGTCTCCTCCACGCGCGGCCCGGTGCGAGGCGGTTCGATCCCGCCGCTTTCCTTCTTCAACGTGACCCTGCGGCTGTCGCCCGGTTCGTAATCGCGATCTTTCATGGGGTGTTTCCTTTCACCCCACCAAACCATTGAGTGAAAAGCGCTGTTCCTTCATGCTTTGGACCATGGGGGGCGGAGAGATCATCCGGATCGGGGCGAGCGGGTTTACTCCCGACGAGCTGTGGTGGCTGCTCGTCCCGGCGCTCGTCGGAGGCGCGATCCCGCTTGTCCCGTGGGCGCGGTGGCGGTTTCGCGAGTGGCGCATCGCCCGCGCCGTCGCGAAGGGCAACCACGACCATGCCGAGCTGCTGGCGCTCGATCATGAATACGACGAACCGCCCCGTTCGCTGCGCCAGATCCTTGCGGGGGCTGCCTTCGTCCTTGTCGGCATGCCCGCGCTGTTCGTCTTCCAGGAAAACTTCATGGACGAGCTCGAGCATGTTCTGGGCGAGGGCTGGGGCTTCCTCGCGATGGGGCTCACCTTCGGCTTCGTCACATTCTGCGCCCATCTGTGGGATCGGGCCCGCCGCAACATGATGTCGCCCGAAGAACTCGCCGCGCTGGAGGAAGAGGAGGAGCACCGGCGCTCGATGCAATCGATCGACGGCGATGCGATGCCCGGCCTGATCTTTGCAGTCGCGGGCGGGGCGGCGATCCTGACGGCAATCTATTTTCTCGCCGAAGCGATCACCCCCGGCTAGCCGCGGCCCCGGGCCAAAGGCGGTAGCATCGCGCCCGGCTTATCCCCGACCCATTGGCCATGCTTGCTATCGAATCACCGCTGTGATTCCTTATGTTACCAGACCCACCAAGATCCCAACCACCGCAGAAGGCCCCCGCGCCCCGGAGAACCACCAATGTCGCTGCTCGAAGCCCGCAAGACCTACAAGCCCTTCGAATATCCGTGGGCGTACGACTTCTGGAAGCGCCAGCAGCAGGTTCACTGGATGCCCGAGGAAGTGCCGCTGGGCGAGGATTGCCGCGACTGGGCGCAGAAGCTGTCGGAGCACGAGCGTAACCTGCTCACGCAGATCTTCCGCTTCTTCACCCAGGCCGATGTCGAGGTGCAGGACTGCTATCACGAGAAATACGGCCGGGTCTTCAAGCCGACCGAGATCAAGATGATGCTCGCCTCGTTCTCCAACATGGAGACGATCCACATTGCGGCCTACAGCCACCTGCTCGACACGATCGGCATGCCCGAAAGCGAGTACGGCATGTTCCTTGAATACGAGGAGATGAAGGACAAGCACGACTACCTGCAGCAGTTCGGCGTCGACACGGACGAGGATATCGCCCGCACGCTCGCCGCGTTCGGCGGTTTCACCGAAGGCATGCAGCTGTTCGCCAGCTTCGCGATGCTGATGAACTTCCCGCGCTACAACAAGATGAAGGGCATGGGGCAGATCGTCAGCTGGTCGGTCCGCGACGAAAGCCTTCACTGCGAAGGCATCATCCGCCTGTTCCACGAATTCGTGCGCGAGCGCGACTGCTACACCAAGGCGGTGAAGGAAGACATTATCGACATCTGCCAGAAGTCGGTGCGGCTGGAAGACAACTTCATCGACCTCGCCTTCGAGATGGGCCCGGTCAGCGGCATGACCGCGAAGGAAATCAAGAAGTACATCCGCTACATCGCAGACTGGCGGCTGGGCCAGCTGGGCCTGCAGCCGATCTACATGATCGACGAGCACCCGCTGCCGTGGCTGACCCCGCTGCTGAACGGCGTGGAGCACGCCAACTTCTTCGAACAGCGCGCCACCGAATATTCCAAGGGCGCCACCAAGGGCGACTGGAACACGGTGTGGAGCACCTTCGACAAGCGCCAAGGCGCCGGCAAGGCCGCGAACGAGGAAGAGGCCGACGACGGCCCGGGGCTGTTCGGGGATGATGGCGAGGGTGTGCAGGCGGCGGAGTAGGTCTTAATTCAGCAGCGAGATGGCGCAGTTCTTCACCTCCGATGGATGGCAAATATTCGCGTCAATCGCGAGTGTTGTCGGTCTTGGTGTGGCTGTTGTTGGGATTTTCATCGCAATTTCCCAACTGAATAGAATTGAGACGTCAACTGAAGCGTCGAGAAAAGCGATTGCCGCTTTGAAACTTCGAATCTCGCAGTTTGATATTTATCAGGAAGTCGCGGTTGCGGAAAGCGCGCTCAGTCGACTTAAAGACGAATTGAATAACGAAGACGCAGATGTCTGGCGTCGAACATGCGATGGCCTTGTGAAATCTCTTATTGCGATCAAAGAGCATATGTCTGCTGCCGATGTGGTCACAAAGATGACCCTTAAGGAGGCGGTCAGTCATGCGACCAATTTAGAAGCCAGACCAGATATTGAAAGAAGATCATCCCAAAACGATCTTTCAAAGACACAAGAGAGTTTCAGAGAGATACACGCCGCACTCGTTAAAATCCGCATTAAGATACAAAGAGAACAATAATGCCTCAAGCTCTAGGTCAATTTCGTGCGCTGGTCGAAGGACTTCATCGTCAGACTTTGATTGGAGAACGGCAGTGGACGAGCGCCTCAACGAAAAACACTTTTGCGACGAAAGTTGGTGACAAGCGCATCGAGGTGCTCAAGGAAGTCAGCGATAGGGGCTCCGACATCTGGATCATAGTTTACGATTCAACCGGTACGGCGGTGGAGTCATTCAGTGATAATACGTTCGGAGATCTACGTCCTACCGTGGGTGATTACGGAGGGTATTACCCTTTGATGAAGGACCTTTTCGATGCCGCTGGGCGGAACGCTCGTGGAGCCGATAAGGTCATATCAGATCTACTCAACGATTTAGGGTTGTCCGAGATTCAAGGCGGCGAGGACGATATACCCTTTTAGCGGCTTTGGGACCCAATCTTAGGGACACCAGATATCAAGGAGCGGAGACGCCCGGCTGCAGTGTGAAGGCGAAAGTGTATCTGATTTGATTCGTGTGCCGGCGCATTTAGAAGCTCGAAAGCAGCGATCACGTGAATGCGCTTGCTTACTCTGTAGTGAAGGAAGCAGCGGCGTAAAATCGGCTATCTTCCTATTTGCAGCATCTGGCCTGTTGGGCCATTCGTTCAGCGGGTGCGGCCCACAAGGCTGAAATTAAGGCGCAAGCGGGACGTCCGCCTCGCCACCGCGCCGCGCCGACACGCGCGGGCCGACATGCGCGGCTTGCGGCGATAGCGGCCTGCGTTGAGGCCATCCAAATAGGTCCCGCCTCGTGCGCACCTCTCGGCCCGCCCGGCGCACTCTACCCCTCACCGCCAATAATCCCGCCGCTCGGCGCCGTCATAGCGGCCCGAGCGCAGGCAGCAGCGTTTGAAATCTCTTCCCCGAATCGCACGGGCACGGGTCGTTCCGCCCGAGCTTTTCGAGCAGTTCGATCTCGCCGCCCTTGATCATCCGCAGCTTTCCGTTCTTGGGGCGCTTCACCCGCTTCTCGCTGGGGAAGCCCTTACGCCGCTTGCTGGTCCGCTCGAAAGCTTGGGCCGGTGTCGTAGTGTTCGTAATCGTGGGTCATCGTAACCTCCTGTTATTGTGCCCGGACGCACCGCGCGCCCGGGCACTCACTCAATGGATCGAATGCCGATCCGGCATGGCGACGATCTGCCAGCGGTCGCGGTAGAGCAGCTGGCCCGGGTCGCGGGTCCAGTTGCGCTCCACCGGCACGCCGCATTCCTCGACCAGGCTGACGAGCGCTTCCATATGGGCAAGCATCTCGCGCGCATCGTCGCGGAACCAGCAGACGCCGTCGCTGAACCACCGCCCGCGCGCCTTCACGTCGAAGCGCTCGGGCACGGGCAACTGATCGTTGAACCAGTCCAGTTCGCGCCGCAGCGCGAGCAGCACCGGATCACTATCGTGCTCGCCATTCCAATAGAGATTGCAGGCGAGCCGGAACGGCCCCGGCGCAAGGCGCGCACGCGTAACCGTGCCGCCGTGCTCCGTGGGCACGGTAAATCGCAGATACATGCAAATTCCCCCGCGAGGGGCTGTCAGGCAGGCGCGCGTTCCTTCGAACGCGGGCCGACACTCACGCTCAGGCGCGTGCTATCCCTGTGGCGCGGGAAACAGCAGTGCAAACATCGGCTACCTCCCTCACAGGTGAAGCTGTCGCGCGGGCGGACCATCCTCCGGCGGGTGCAGCCCGATAGATCGGGCCGTGCAGAAGGCAAGCGCGGACCGCGCTGGGTGTGCGACCCGCGCTGTCCTACAGGCGAGGCGCAGTGCTAGGCTTTTGCGCGCATGTCCGCCGTCTTTCCCATGTACTGCACTGTTGGTGCCCGGCCATTCAGGCTGCGAACAGCGCGCGCGCTTTTTTGCTTCTGGACACTGTGTCAGGTGTGTCAGGCCATCGCCCCGGGGCATCGCCATCGACGGCTTTCGATCGCCGCTCGCAGCGCTCAAATCGCGCCCGCAGCCTTGCTCAGCACCAGTTCTTGCCCCTGCCGCCCCAGCGGCTGGCAACACCGTGTGCCGCCAGCGCCTCGACCGCGCTCTCGCCGTTTCGCGCCAGCACGTGCAGCTTGCGGCCGTAGCGGTCGGTGTCGCGGCCTTCGGGGTTGGGGTGGACCTCGAACGCGCCTGCGTTGAGCCACCGCGTCAACCGCTCGGTCGCACGTTCGCCGACGATCCGCTCCGCCTCGCAGGACGGCTGCGAGATTTCCGGCGCGTCGATATCGGCGATGCGGATCTTGGTGCCTTCCAGCCAGATCGTGTCGCCATCGACCACGCAGGTATGCCGCGCGCCGCCAATGCAGCGCGAAAAACGCGCCGAGACGATCTGCCGCGCTTGGGCCGCCGGCGTCTTGCCCGGCCCTGCCGCCACCACACCGGGCACGCCGTCGGCAAAGAGGATCGCGGTGAACACCGCCAGCGGCGCCGCGACCAGCACCACGCCGAAGACCCGAGCCGAAACGTGCCAGGCCGCACCCGAAGATCGCTCTCCACCCACGCGATTTCCCGCACCATTCCCGACGCGACTTCGGTCGCGACGAAAGCCGGTTCGACGAAATGGCACGGGTTCTCCCATGCTCGCATCATCGCGCAGAATTCCTCAAGAAGAAGTGAACGCCATCCCCTGCGAAGAGCTGCTAAGCCGTTCAAAAGAGACGTGTCTTGGCCTTGGCTGCGATGCTCGCTCAACCAGTCGGGAGGGCGCTTGCGTCTTCGCTCCTGCGGCTTACCCTGCGCCACGAAGCCCAGGGAGTCCCGTTCATGTCCGTCAGATACGCACTCACCGCCATCGCCATCCTGTCCGGCGTCATCGCACCCCCGGCGGCGCAGGCGTGCAGCGTCGTTTCCGATTATCGCGTGCCGACCAATCTGGAGCTGGCAGCCGATGCTCAGCTCATCCTCCTCGGCAGGGTGAGCGGCGGCGATGAGGCTGAAGGGCCGTTCGAGTCGGCGATTACGGTCGAACCCGTCGAAGCCGTCAAGGGCACGATGCCGCCCGCACCGATCACGATCCGAGGTGCCTACACGGTCGAGGACACGAACGGGCGCGGCTACTACGTATTCAGCGATCCCTACGAACTCGAAGAGGCCCACCCGCTGAGCTACATCGGCGGCTGTATCCGTTACATGTTCCCCGCCGATACCACCGCGCTGTTCTTCCTCGAACGGCGCGATGGCGAATGGCGATCGGCCGGTGGGCCCTTTTCGCGCTGGGCGGAAGACGTGCTGGCCGAGGATGCGCCGTGGCTGAGGCTGACGCGGTTCTACGCCAAGGTTGCTGCAGCCCCATCCGATGCGCGGGTCGCCATGCTCGAAGCGGAGCGCATGATCCTTCTCACGCAAGAGGATCGCGCATCGCAGCTGATGGCGCAGGATATTGGACGCCAGCTGGACGGGCCGAACGAGCCCTGGAACATCATCATGCAGCGCGCGATCGAGAGCCGGGACTGGGGCCGTATCGAAAATGAGGAGCGGGAGGCGAGGGAAGCACGCGCTGCCGAGGCCGACACGATGGCCGAGGACATCATGACCGAAGATATCGACGAAGAGTGATCGTCTGCGCGCCCTATCTCAGAACAGCCAAGTCTTGGGGCTCGGCATCGGCCGCCGGTTGGCCGCATTGGCGAGCGAGAGGATGCTGCGCACGCAGTACCAGACGAACAGCAGAAAGCCGATCAGCAGCGCGCCGAAAAACATTGCGACCACGGCGGGCGGCGGCGGGCCGTCGCCCTGCTGCCCCGCGTAGTCTGCCAGCGGAACGCCGACCGACACCGCGATCGCTCCGCCCACCACCGCGAGGATGGTCAGCAGCATCAGCCAGAAGCCGATCCAGAAGGTGCGGATGAGGTAGGTGAGGTGCGTCTCCTCCCACTCGGTCACATCCGCGTCGTTGCGCCACACATAGGCGAGGATCAGGCCGATCAGCACGCTGAAACCGGTGAACAGATTGGCGAGGTAGATGATCGGGCGATAGAGCGTCACGCCGGTGTTCGAGGCGCCCTGGTCTGCGGGCTGCGCCTCGCGACCAACCTCGCCGTGGCCCATGCCGTATTGCGTCCTGCTCATGCCCGGTGTCTCCCTCGCCGTACCATGCGCGTAATACCCCAAGCCGCGGGCGCATGAAACCGCAGAGCTTGCCAATGCTGCGCGACGATGCGATTTTCGCGCTTCGTTCAGCCGATCGAGGGAGCTTTGCCATGACCGTCCGTTCCATCTCCGCCGCCGTCGCGATTCTCGCCGCGCTGTCGCTCGCCGCGTGCAACGCCGAGAGCGAGGACACCACGTACGAAGTCGACGCCACCGACGAGAGCGGCGGCGAACTGATCGTCGCCGACGAGGAGGCTAACAGCGTTCCGGTCGACGTGCCCGAAACCGAGATGACCAACGTGCCGCCCGAAGAGATGGCGCAGGGCGACGCGGAAGAAGAGGCCGCCGCGCCCGACGAATAGGGTCGCCGCGCGCCTGTCCTACAGCGGTGTGCGGGTGCCAGGCCTGTCCGAAGCCCGCCACCGCTCCCGCCGCCACGCGCCGATGCCGATAGCCTGCAGGCAGGTCTTCTTGTCCTGGACCGTGTTCCAAACGGTCCACATCAGTTGGAATGATCGGCGGCGGCTATGCCCCCTCGCTACTCCCAGCCCCATGCGGGCGGCGGCGGCGTGACGGGCTCGCTCGCGTCGAAGGCCACGCGGAACAGGCGCGAGGGGTCGTTGCCGCGGGTCAGCTGATACACAAAGCGTGCGTCTTCCCTGCCCGCCGGATCGACCTCCATCCGCCACACATTGGTCAGCGAGGCGTCGAGGCCCTCGCGCTCGAACAGGGCGATGCTCTCAGGGTCGACGGGGAAGTCCTGCGCGTTCGGTGTGCCGGGCGTGGCGGTGGTGCCGCCGTAGAAGGTCACCGCGTCCGCCTCCCCATCGGCATGGCGGTGATCGTGCTTGAGCGTGATGACACCGGCGTTGCGGGTCAGGATCCACGTGCGGCTCCTATTCCAGCCGCCATGGGCGTCACCGTCGAAAATGTGGAAGGCGACCGCGATCCGGTTGTCGCTGCACTGCGCCCAATGCGCGACCATCGCATTGCCCGCCATGTCCGCATCGCGCGCATCCTCGCTCACCAGCGCGCCCTCGTAGGCATTGCCGCAATGGCTGGCGAGCGCATCCCAGAAGGCGGCCTGCGGATCGCCGGCATCGGACGGCATGGTCGCGCAGGAGGCGATAGCCATCATCGCAACGGGGAGGGCGGCGAGCGGGTAGAAGAGCTTCATCGCGGCAGCCTGCCACCGGGGCCTCTCGCGCGCAATGTCGGAACCCCACCCGCCGACCGCTGGTTGCATCCCCGAAAGGGCGGGCGAGCATCCTTGCGTCTGCCGACCAACAGGAGACAGCAAGATGGCCAATCTGAATGACGACGCCCCGATCCAGAAATCGGGTTCGAGCAAGTGGCTGTGGTTCGGCGTGATCGTGGTCCTCGCGATTGCGGCGGTGATCATCTTCCTCAACGCCGATGGCGACGATCCCGAACTGCCAGACAGCGCGGTGACCACGCAGGAAGAGCGGCTCAATACCGACCTGACCGACGAAGAGCAGCTGACCGAAGAGGCGCTCGACGATGTGAACGGGGTCAACCAGGTGGACACCGTGACCGCCGATGAAAGCGTGACCGCCGAGGATGATGGCGACGTCGCGACCGACCCGGGCGGCACCGTCCCCGCAGAATAATGCCTGGTAGATGAAGGCGGGGCATGTGGTCCCGCCTTCCCGAATCGCGCATCGCCCGCTAGCGCGCGGGGCATGAGCGAGACACCTGACAACCCCGCGAGCGGGGGCGAACCGTTGCAGCCCGGCGCCAAGGCCAGCGTCCTGATCGAGGCGCTGCCCTTCCTGCGTCGCTACGCAGGGCGCACATTCGTGGTGAAGTATGGCGGCCACGCGATGGGCGACCATGCCGCGGCCGCCAGTTTCGCGCAGGATGTCGTGCTGCTGAAAGCGGTCGGCATCAACCCGGTGGTGGTCCACGGCGGCGGACCGCAGATCGGCGCGATGCTGGGGCGACTGGGCGTCGAGAGCCGCTTCGTCGACGGGCTGCGGGTGACCGACGAAGCCACGGTCGAGATTGCCGAAATGGTCCTCTCGGGCGCGATCAACAAACAGATCGTCGCCGCGATCCACGCCGCCGGAGGGCGCGCGCTGGGTATCTCGGGCAAGGACGCCGGGCTGGTGCGCGCCCGCAAGGTCAGCCGCGAGACGCGGACGCAGGACAGCGCGATCGAGCAGATGGTCGACCTGGGCTTCGTCGGCGAACCCGAAACGATTGACCCGAAAGTGATCGAAATGGCGACCGAGAGCGGGCTGATACCCGTCATCGCCCCGATCGGCGCGGGCGAGAATGGCGAGACCTTCAACATCAATGCCGACACCATGGCTGGCGCGATTGCCGGAGCGATGGGCGCCGCGCGCCTGCTGTTGCTGACCGACGTGGCGGGCGTGCTCGATGGCGACGGGCAACTGGTGACCGAGCTCGACGAAGCGAAGATCGAGGCGCTGCGCAAGCAGGGTGTCATCACCGGCGGGATGATCCCCAAGCTGGAAACCTGCCTGTCCGCGACCCGCGACGGGTGCGAGGCGGCGGTCATCCTCGACGGGCGGGTCGACCATGCGATGCTGCTCGAGTTCTTCACCGCCAGCGGTGCCGGCACGCTCGTCAGGGCCCGCGAAAACGGCTAGGGCGGCCTTGCCTTTGCCCAGAGGCGTCTTACTCTCCTAAGACGCCCAACCGAAACCTCAGGAGACAGGGCCACCATGCAAGCCCTTTACACTATCTACCAGATCATCGAGCTGCTCACGAACGTGTTCGTGATGCTGATCATCGTCCAGTTCGTGATCGGCCTGCTGCTGGCATTCAACGTAGTCAGCCGGGGCAACGATTTCGTGCTGGCGATCTACCGATCAATCAATTCGCTGCTCGATCCGGTGCTGCGCCCGATCCGTAACATTCTGCCCCAGACCGGCGCGATCGACTTCTCGCCGCTGGTGCTGATCATCGCGCTCCAGATCATGCTCATCATCCTGTCATCGATCATTAGGAGCGTTGGGTGACCGCAGAACTGATCGATGGGAAGGCCTTCGCCGCCAATCTGCGCGAGCGTGTGGGCGACCACGCCGCCGCCTTTGCCGAGAAGGCGGGCCGCAAGGCGGGCCTCGCGGTGGTGCTGGTCGGCGCGGATGCTGCGAGCGAGGTCTATGTCCGTTCCAAGGGCAAGGCCACCGTCGCCGCCAATATGGAAAGCTTCGAGCATCGGCTGCCCGCCGATACCGCCGAGGAAGACCTGATCGCGCTGGTCGAGCGATTGAACGCCGACCCTGCGGTCGATGGTATCCTCGTCCAGCTGCCATTGCCGGGCGATCTCGACGAACAGGCGGTGATCGCGGCAATCGATCCGGGCAAGGATGTCGACGGTTTCCACGTCGAAAGCGCCGGGCGACTGATGGTCGGGCGCGAAGGCTTCGTACCCTGCACCCCGCTGGGCTGCATCATGCTGCTGAAGGATCGCCACGGCGACCTGTCGGGCATGAATGCTGTCGTCATCGGACGTTCCAACATCGTCGGCAAGCCGATGGCGCAGCTGCTGCTCGACGCGAATGCCACGGTCACCATCGCGCATAGCCGGACGAAGGACCTGCCCGAAGTGGTCCAGCGCGCGGATATCGTGGTCGCGGCGGTGGGCCGTGCGGAAATGGTCAAGGCAGACTGGCTCAAGCCCGGGGCGACTGTGATCGATGTCGGGATCAACCGTCTCGCGCCCGCCGAAGAAGGCGCCAAGGGGCGGCTGGTCGGAGATGTCGACTTCGAGGCTGCAAAAGAGGTCGCCGGAGCGATCACTCCCGTGCCGGGCGGGGTCGGCCCGATGACCATCGCGGTGCTGCTGCGCAACACGCTGGTCGCGGCGCACATGCACGAAGGCCTCGATCCGCCGGTGGGGCTATGAACAAGACGCTGCCGATCTTCGCGGCAGTCGCGGCGAGCCTCGCGCTTGCCGCATGCACCGGCGGGCGTTCGCCGATCCCACGCGCGGCGATCGACCGCGCGCTTTCCAGCGCGCCCTATGCCGCGCAGCCCAGCCTGGTGGTCGCGCGCGAGGTGGAATTCGCCCGCGCCGCACGCGAGGATGGGCAATGGACCGCGTTCCGCGCTTTCGCCGCCAATGATGCGGTGATTCATGGGCGGGGCGGCCCCGTTCCTGCGGGGCTGGTGATCGCCGGGCTGAGCGATCCACCTGAACCCACCCAGTGGTCGCCGCGCACGGTGCTCATGAGCTGTGACGGAAAGCTCGCGGTCAGCCGTGGACGCTTCCTCGATCCAGAAGGCTATGTCGGCACCTACGTGACCGTATGGAGCCGTGAGGATTACGACGACGAATACCACTGGGTCTACGACGTCGGCGGGCGGGACGACCCGCAGCCGTCGAGCGAAGAGGCCGAAGAGAGCACGATCGTGGTCACCGCCTACGACGATATTCACGGACTGGTCGCCGATTGTCCACGCGGCGGAGCCGAAGTTCCATCGGCGCCGTTCGTCGCGCCCCCGGCCAGTGGCCGCGCGGGCGAGCAAACCTCACCCGATGGCACCCTGCGCTGGCGCTGGGAACACCGGGCGGATGGAACGAAATATGTCCGCGCGGACTACTATACGAGCGGCGCGTGGGAGACCGTGATCGAAGAATCTCTCGCCTCTCCGCCCAGATAATCCGTCCAGCCCAGCCCACCAAAGGCGCCCACCAAAGACACGGACTCGCTCAAGGCCCATGCTCGAACTTTTCGTCTCTGCCTTCGTGACCTTCTTCGTCGTGGTCGACCCGCCCGGCTGCGCGCCGATCTATGCCGGTCTGACCCGCGAGGCGAGCCGTTCGCAGACCATCTCCATGGCAATTCGCGCGACCCTGATCGCGGGGCTGATCCTGCTGGTGTTCGGCCTGTTCGGCGAACAATTGCTCGAAACGCTGGGGATCGAGCTCGACAGTTTCCGGATCGCGGGTGGCATCATGCTGTTCATCATCGCGATCGACATGGTGTTCGAAAAGCGGACCGAGCGGCGCGAGGAACGGGCGGAAAAGATCAGCGCCAATCCCGAGATCGAGGATGTTTCGGTGTTCCCCATGGCCATGCCGATGATGGCCGGGCCGGGGGCGATTGCGGCCATCATGCTGCTGATGAACCAGGCGACGGGGATCGAGCAAAGCCTCGTGGTGTTCGCTGCCGCAGGCCTCGTGCTGGTGATTACGATGGGCGCGCTGATCGCGGCAGGTCCGCTGATGAAAGCGGTCGGCACGCGGATCGAGGCGGCGATCACGCGGCTGCTCGGTGTGCTCCTTGCAGCGTTCGCGTCGCAGTTCGTGATCGACGGCCTGCGCGGTACCCTGCTGGCATAGTGCGCCGTGCGCTACCCCGCTGCCTTGCGAGGTTTGGCAAGCGTTCAGCATGACGCGCGCACATGGCGAGGATGACCATCCTTTTCCGCGCGCTAGCCCTCCTGCTGATTGCCTCGGCTTCCACCGCGATGGCTCAGGGCCCGCGCCAGCTCGATCTCCCGTCGCTCGAAAGCGCAATTCAAGCAGGCGAGCTCGGCAAGATTGCGGCACTCGCGATCGAGCAGGGCGGGGAGACCGTCTATCGCCAGCGGTTCGATGGGAAGCCGCAGGGCGATCCGGTCGACATCAAGTCCGCAGGCAAGTCGATCACCGCGCTGGCGGTGGGCATGGCGATCGAAGATGGGGCGCTTCCCGGCCGCGACGTTGCCGTGTGGCCTTTTCTGGGATCGCCGCGTGGAGAGCCCTTCGATTCGATCACGGTCGGCGATTTGCTGGCCATGTCCAGCGCGCTCGACTGCAACGACTGGGACTCAGGGTCTCCGGGGCAGGAAGAGCGGATGTATCGCACACGCGTGTGGCGCAGGTTCGCGCTCGAACTGCCCGGCCGCAGCTTCGAGCGTGGGAAGAGCGGGTATGGCCCATTCTCCTACTGCACCGCCGGGGTCTTCCTGCTGGGCCGGGTGGTCGAGAAGGCGACCGGCGAGCGCTTCGACCACTATGTCCAGCGGCGGCTGTTCGATCCACTGGGCGTCGACGGCGTCGAATGGCGGACCTCGCGCAGCGGAGAGATCCAGTCGGGCGGGCAACTGACCATCGCGGATAACGCCCTGCTCAAGATAGGGCGGCTGGTGCTCGACCGGGGGCGCTGGAACGGCGAGCAATTGATCGATGGCGCATGGATCGAGTCAATGCTGACACCGCACCATCAGCTGGGCGAGCATGTGTACTACGGCGATCTGTGGTGGGCGACGCCGCTGCGTGCAGGCGACGGTTTCGTCGAGGCGTGGATGATGAAGGGCAATGGTGGCAACATCGTCGCCATCGTGCCCAGTTACGATGCGGTGCTGGTGGTGCAGACGCGCAATTACAACAAGGCTGATTCGGACCGGCACGCCTTCACGGCGCTATGGTCGATGCTCGCGACGCTCGAGCCGGTGTCGCAGGCGCTTACTGCAAGGTAACGCGGTCGTCGGTGCCGCTCTGCCGGCCGAAGAAATACATCAGCTGGATCAGCAGTTCGCACCGCGCGGCCAGATCGGGTGCTTCCAGCAGCGCCTGCTTCGAGGCCCCATCGAAGGGGGCGATCTGGCTCACCCCGTTGATGAGCGACTGGTCGTCGAGCTGGGCGACCGCGTTCCAGTCCACTGCATAGCCCTGTGCATCGGCGAAACGGCGCGCCTCCCGCTCGAACCCGGCGCGTTCGATTCCGCTCAGCACCTCGTCGCCATCTTCGGCGATCAGCTCGGCTTCGACCTGCCGGAACGCCGTGGCGACCTCCAGCTCCCGGATCACGCGGAAGCGGCTCTCGCCGTCGAGGACGAGGTTATAGCGCCCGTCGTCCAGCGCCTCGACCTCGCCGATCTTGCCCACGCAACCGACTTGATAGAGCTCCGCGCCCTCGCGCGCCTGCTTGGGCTGGATCATCGCGATCCGGCGGTCGCGGGCCAGCGCATCGCTGACCAGCGCGCGATAGCGCGGCTCGAACATGTGCAGCGGCAGTTGCAGGCCGGGAAACAGCACCGCGCCCGTCAGTGGAAAGATGGAAAGGCGCACCGTGCCTACCCGAACAGGATCTTGGACAGGCGCCGACGCGTGGCGACCACCCATGAGTCTTCGAGCCCGACGGCTTCGAAGATCTGAAGCAGCTTGGTGCGCGCCGCGCCCTCGTTCCACTCGCGATCGGTCTCGACCATGCCGAGCAGTTCGTCGGCGGCCACCTCGCGCTGGCCAGCGGCGAAGGCGGCCTCGGCGTAGGCGAAGCGCGCTTCCATGTCGCCGCTCTGCGCCTTTTCGCGCAAGGCCGCGAGTTCGCCATCGTCGACCTTGTCGCCCGAGAGTTCAAGCTGGGCACCGGCCTGCGCCACGGCGGGATCGGCTTTCTGTTCGTCGGACAACCCGTCGAAGGTCGCCTGCGCCTGATCGTGCTGACCGTTTGCCAGCAGGGCGCGAATCAGACCCGACTGGATTTCAGGCTTGCTGGCGATTTCGGGCGGCGCGGCGGTCGCGATCTCATTATAGAGCTGAAGCGCTTTCTCGTTCTCGCCCGCTTCCAGCAATTGTTCGCCCATCGCGATCAGCTGTTCGACATCGGGCATGCCATCGCTCGCGCCGCCTTCGTCGCCCGTCGCATTCGGATCGAGCGGCAGTTGCGCGAGAATCTGGTCGAGCGCCTGTTTCAGCTGGCTTTCGCTGCTCGCGCTGGTGAGGTCGGCCACCGGGCGGCCCTGAAACATCGCGTAGACCGTGGGGATCGACTGGACCTGGAACTGGCTGGCGATGAACTGCTCTTCATCGACATTGACCTTTTTCAGGACCACGCCCTTGTCGGCATATTCCGCTGCGACCTTTTCCAGCATCGGCGCCAGCGCCTTGCACGGTCCGCACCACTCGGCCCAGAAATCGAGCACCACCAGCTTCGACATCGAAGGTTCGACCACTTCCTGGCGGAAACGGTCGACGGCTTTCTGTTCTTCGAGATTGAGCCCCATGCTGGCCAAGTGCAGTCCCCTTCAAGGTCGGATCGTGATTCGGTTAGGATGGCCCACAATGTGGGCCTTTGGCGAGCGATGTGAAGAGCCCAGTGCCACGCAGGTTAAAAGGGAATTGCCGCCGTGCAATTTTGCCCTTGCGATAGGGCCGATGCGTTGCTAGTTGCCCGCTTCCCGTTCCGGAGCGGCCTTTGCGCCGCGTACCGGAAACGCCATGTGAGCGGGCGTAGCTCAGGGGTAGAGCACAACCTTGCCAAGGTTGGGGTCGGGCGTTCGAATCGCCTCGCCCGCTCCAGTTTTTCGTAACATCGCAGGATACGTGCGGCTTCGCGCCAAATGCGCAGGTCGCTGCGGGTGCTATCGGCTTTCGGTGGTGTGCGAGCGAGCCGACGTGTCCGGCGCCGATGTTTCCCGAATTTCCGACCGACGACCGACCAGACCGGTTGAGCGACATGAACGGGGTTGCGCGGCCCTTCGATGACTGTTAGCGGCGAATGTTATATTATCACAACATCGATGGATCGTATTCCTGATGAAAAAGACTTTTGCCGGCAGCCTGTCGCTGTTCGCTCTTTCCGCCGCGCTCGTGCCGTCGGTCGCCTATGCCCAGCAGGCGGACCCCGCGTCCGAGCAGCCGGATGAGGCTAGTGAAGATGTCGACGACGATTTCCACAATCGCACCAATTCGAGCGTCGATATCGTGGTCAGTGCGGGCAAGAGCCTCAACCAGCTCGACGTTCTGTCGGGTACCTCGGTGGTCGAAGGCCTCGAACTCCAGCGGAACATGGCTGGCCAGATCGGCGAAGTGCTGGAGAGCCAGCCCGGCGTGTCCGGCACCGGCTTTTCGCCTGGCGCATCGCGCCCGATCCTGCGCGGGTTCGGGGGCGAGCGCATTCGCGTGCTGACCGACGGCGTCGGCACGCTCGATGCTTCCAACACCTCCGACGACCACGCAGTCAGCATCGATCCGCTGACGGTCGAGCGGATCGAGGTGCTGCGCGGCCCCGCGGTGCTGCTCTACGGTAGCCAGGCGATCGGCGGCGCGGTCAATGTGATCGACAAGCGTATCCCGCGCAGCATTCCCGACGAGCCGATCCACATCGACGGGCTCGCAAGCTACGACAGCGTGAACGACGAATATCGCGTCGGCGCCTCGGTCGACGCTCCGCTGGGTGGCGGATTCGTCGCTCATCTCGACGGCAGCTATCTCGATGCGGGCGACATCAAGATTCCCGGCTATGCGTTGACCGACGACCTGCGCGCCGATCTGCTGGCGGATGCGGCCGAGGAAGAGGACGAGGGCGAGCTCGAAGAAGCCGAGGAACTGCGCGAGCAGGCGAATGCGCGCGGCACGGTGCCCAACACCTTCATCGAAACCAAGTCGGTCAACGGCGGTATCTCCCTGATCCGCGGCGGCAGCCGGTTCGGCTTCGGCGCGGGCTATTACGACACGCTCTATGGCGTGCCCGAAAATCCGGCCGGCGGCCATCACCACCACGAAGAGGAAGGTGACGATCACGACGGCGACGAGGATCACGATCACGAAGAGGGCGAAGAGGGCGTCTCGATCGGCCTGGAGCAGTTCCGCGCCGACTTCAGCAGCGATATCGAACTGGGCTCGGGCTTCCTCGGTCGCCTGGTTACCCGCGTCGGCTACAGCGATTACACGCACACCGAATTCGAAGGCTCCGAAGTGGGCACCGTGTTCGATGTGGAGGGCTTCGAGGGCCGCGCCGAGTTCATCCAGAACCCGATGGGCAACCTGCGCGGCTCGTTCGGCGGGCAGTTCTACATCCGCGATTTCGCTGCGGTAGGCGAAGAAGCCTTCGTCGCCCCCAACGAAACCGAGCAGTATGGCCTCTTCACGCTGCAGGAACTGAGCCTGGGCAATGCGCAGATCGAAGGCGCAGTGCGGTTCGAAACGACGCAGGCATCGTCCAACGTGCTGGGCGTGGAGCGCAATTTCGACATCCTGTCGGGCGCGCTCGGCGTATCCTACGACATTGGCGGGCTCCGCGTCGGGGTAAACGGATCGCGTGTCGGCCGCGCGCCGGCCGGTGAGGAACTGTTCGCCAACGGACCGCACGTGGCGACCGGCCAGTACGAGCTTGGCGACGTCGACCTCGACATCGAGCGCGCGTGGGGCGCAGAAGCCTTCGTGCGCGGCAATATCGGCCCGGCGACCCTCAACCTGACGGTCTTCGGCAGCTGGTTCGACGATTACATCTACCTCAACAACACCGGCACCTTCGTGGACGAAGAAGGCGCCGCCGTCCCCGCCGACGACGAGGAAGCGATCCCGCTGTTCAATTACCTGCAGCAGGATGCCCGCTACCTCGGCCTGGAGGCAGAGGTCAGCGTGCCGGTCGTCGAATACGACACCTTCTCGGTCATCGCCGAGGCAAGCGCCGAATATATCGACGCAGAGCTGGACGATGGTTCGCCCGTGCCGCGGATCCCGCCGCTGGGGCTTGCCGGGGCGCTCAACGTCGAGACCGGCCCGTTCGAGGTGCGCGGCGAGGTCGAGTATTTCGGCGAGCAGAACGATGTGCCCGCCTTCGAAAGCGCGACCGACGCCTTCACCTTCGTCAATGCATCGGTCGCCTGGCGCCCCCTGCGCGGCAACAAGAACGTGACGCTGCTGGCGAAGGTGGACAACATCTTCGACCAGGAAGGCCGCCGCGCGAGCAGTTTCACCCGCGACTATGTGCCGCTGCCGGGGCGCAACTTCTCGGTCAGCCTGCGGACGAGCTTCTGATCCTTGCGGGATGGAAGACAGGGAAAGGGGCGGCCCGGCGGGTCGCCCCTTTTCATGTCCGGCCGCGTCCTAGCCGTCGGCGTTTGCGGATCGGGCGCGCGCTTCCTCCGCCCCCCTCTCGCGACCTTCCGCACGCGCCGCCCTGATTTCCGCGCGCCTCGCGCGGTCCCGCTCGCGCCACACGTCCACCGATCCGCGCGCCTGCCCATAGGCGAACACCATCAGCAGGCCCCCCGCGATCGCGAGGTTCTTCAACGCCAGTTGCAGCTGCGTATGGTCGCCTAGCGGATTGTGAAAGAAGACGATCGTCGCCAGCGTAAAGACGAACAGCACGATGCTGCTGATCCGGGTGAGAAAGCCGACCGCGAGGAACACGCCCAATACCATCTCGAAGATGCCGACCGGCAGCGCAAGGTTGCCCGGCAGCGTCGTCGTCTCTTCGATAAAGGCCTGCGTCGCCGCAACGTTCATGACCTTGGTCATACCCGCCATAATGAAGATCAGGGCGAGGAACATGCGCCCGAAAACCGAAGCCAGAAACGCCATATTCCAAGTCCCCCCGTTGCAGTCCCACCATCAACCATGCGGCGCGCGATCGGCTCCCGCCCGGGTCATTCTTCGACCGCGAAAGTGAGCGCCGCATGCTCGCGCAGCCGTTCGACCAGTGCTTCGCCGAGGATCGAGCCGGGCGTCCCGATCCCGCCCGGTGCATCGCTTTCGAGCAGCGCGATCCCGGTCTCGCCGATCATCCGGCTGGTCGAGCCATAGCCCGGATCGTAGCGGCCCTTCACCGCATAGCGCAGCGTCTCCCCGCCGGCAGTCTCGCCGATGAGGAGGACATCGTAGTGGCCGTTCTCGCGCTCTTCGGGCGTGGGGCCTTCACCGGGCTTGGGCGGTTTTGCACCGAACGGATTCTTCATCATCTCCGCGGCAGCATTGGCCGCTGCCTTGCCCGCTTCGCCGGGGCTGGTCAGAACCATCTCGTCGTAGCGGAAATCCTCGCCATAGGGATGGCCGCGCAGGAAATTGGTGCGGTGGACGTTCTTGGTGTTGATCGGCGCCATCACGAAGGGCGCAGCCCACTTGCCCAGGTCATCCTCGTATTTGGGAATCATGCCGCCCGGCTGATCGGGCCCGTCGAAACCGGGGGTGAGGCCGAAGGGACTGCGCATGATTGTGATGAGCGAAGAATCGCGCGCCATCGCCTTCATGCTTTCGGTCAGGCTGGCGGCGGTCCCGCCGCTGAAGGTGCCTTTCATCGCCCGCACGCGTCCGCGCACGGTCTTGCACGGCGTACCGAATCGCTCGACCGCTTCCTTCTGGAGCATCAGCACGCCCAGATCGAAAGGGATCGAATCGAAGCCCGAAGAGAAGCTGATCCGCGCGCCACTGGCCTTGGCGTCGGCTTCGTACTTGTCGATCATCTGCCGCATCCACGCAGGTTCGCCGCACAAATCGGCATAATGCGTGCCCGACTTCGCGCACGCGGCGAGCAGCGGTTCGCCATAGAGCTGGTATGGCCCGACCGTGGTGATGATGACCTTCGCCTGCTCGCACATCTGATCGAGGCTGGTGGCGTCGGCCGCATCGGCCACGATGGTCGGCGTATCGTCAGGCGCGCCGATTTCGCGCTTCACCTCGGCCAGCTTGTCCGGATTGCGGCCCGCCATCGCCCATGTGGGCGCGTCAGGCCTGTCGCCATATTCGCGCAGGAAATGCTCGGCGACCAGACGCCCGGTATACCCGGTCGCGCCGTAGATCACGATGTCGAATTGCTTGGCCATATCTCGTTATCCTCTCACTCCGTCACCCCTGCGTATGCAGGGGCCCGACTCCCACCAGTCGGAGATGGGTTCCCGCATGCGCCGGAATGACGGGAAGGTGGAGCGAGAAGGACGAGGAGTCAAAGCCGCATCGCCGCCGATTGCGCCTTGGCCTGACACACCTGACACAGTGTCTAAGGGAGGAAAAAACTCTCCCTCTCAACGCGCGGTTGTACGCTCCGCAGGAATGTTGGCAGCGAAGGAAAAATGGCTCGCATGCCGGTAACTTGCCACGGCTCGGGCGAGTAGGAAAATGGCGACCGAGACCACGTTTCGCCCGAGGCGTTTTCTCAAGACTCATGCTTCCAAGGCGATCTCGGAGTATGAAGACCTAGTCGCACATCACTTCGATGTCCGATAGCGGATAGGGGAATGGCCGCAGGCACGAGCTTTCAAAATTCCAGCCTGTCAATTCAACGAGATATCTACCCAGATTGTACGCGGGGCACTCCGTCGGAGACCACCGCTTTATCATTGTGTAATTCTGGCGTTCGACTGTCTCGAAAATCCATTTGCTGCCGTCGAAGCCTGAAGAGCAGCCATCGGCTGGCTCATCGAACAACGCTTCCCTCTGCAATAATAACTCTAGTTCGGATGCTTGCTGATCAGAAAGCCTAATTCTCTTAGAGCTCGAAATGGAGCCCGGCTCGTACCCGCCAGCGCCACTCAGTCGCTTCGCATACAGAGTATATCCATCATCGTCCTTGTGCAGCCGAACGAAAATCGACGGCGAGAAGCTGGGGATGTAGCTAAACCTGATGGCCATCTCTGGCGGGGTTTTCTGCTCCGAAAGCAGGAAGAACGATGGTTCGCGTGCAGCTTTCAATTGTTGGGGATACCATTCCGCTTCCACCTCTCCGATAAGGGGTAGCGGGCCTCGGGGAAAGTCGCAGTAATCTACGATTGGTTCACCAAAAGATTTGGGGAAATAGCCCGAAGCGAACAAATCGTCCGATTTTTGGCCTGTTCTTTCGAATTGGGCTGCGAATTCGCTATCATACTACGGTGCCTGTATGCACCCAGCCATTAGTAGCGTTGCTCCTACCGAACACAGCTTCGCGCTTCTCGTGAGCAAACTCCGCATAAGTCCTATGTTATCGGATTCGTGAAAACCTACAACCGCGGCAGCGTGACCCCACGCTGGCCCATATATTTACCCGCGCGGTCGGCATAGCTGGTCTCGCACCGCTCGTTGCCCTGCAGGAACAGGAACTGGCACGCGCCCTCGTTGGCGTAGATTTTCGCGGGCAGCGGGGTGGTGTTGGAAAACTCCAGCGTCACGTGGCCTTCCCAGCCCGGCTCCAGCGGGGTGACGTTCACGATGATCCCGCAGCGTGCATAGGTCGATTTGCCGAGGCAGATGACCAGCACATCCTCGGGCACGCGGAAATATTCGACCGTGCGCGCCAGGGCGAAGGAGTTGGGCGGGATGATGCACACGTCGGTCTGCCGGTCGACCAGGCTGTCCGCGTCGAACGCCTTGGGGTCGACTGTCGCCGAATTGACGTTGGTGAAGATCTTGAATTCGTCCGCCACGCGCGCGTCGTAGCCGTAGCTCGACAATCCGTAGGAGATGCAGCCGTCCCTACGCTGCGCCTCCTCGAACGGCTCGATCATGCCGTGTTGCTGCGCCTGCTCGCGAATCCAGCGGTCCGATTGAATGGCCATCACCGAGTGATGTGGAACGCCGTGCGCCAGCGCAAGTCCATGCGGGTCGATTATCCGCCGCGCAGGCGTGCTAGATCGGTTTCGCGCGCAGCTGCGGATTGAGCTTCGCCACATGGTTGAGCCACGCCTTGGGTCGCCGCAGCATGCTGGCGGGGTAGGTCACCTTCAGCCCTGCGAGCTGCGCCATTCGGCCGACGAAATGGACGCAGTTGCGCCGGTCGAGATCGTAGAACTTGCCGGGCGCGTTGCGCCACGCGATCATCTCGCGCTTGATCCGCGCATATTCGGCATCGCTCAGCGTGACTGTGAAATGCCGGTTGGTGCTGCGGATGCTCTTTTCGGTTTCGCTCACGATCTTGTGTTCGACGGGGCCGTCGAGGATCGCGGTCGTGGTATGCTTCGCGGTGAAGCCGAAGTTCTCGTCCACCTTCGTGCCGTCTTCGAGCGTGCCATTGAGCACCACGAAGGCATGCGGATAGCGCCCGAACAGCACCGACCCGTCGAACGAATGGAACGACATGCGCACCTCAGCAAAGGCTGCATGGGACCAGGCGAGCGCGACCAGCGCAACGATCAGCTTGAGCGTGTTGAGCATGCCGTGCCTCTACCAGATAGGTCCGTGAAGCGGAACTGAATGCGTGCGTGTCAGAGGCTCGCCAGCAGCGTCGCGTTGCCGCCTGCCGCAGTCGTATCCACCGTCACCACCCGCTCGGTCGCGAAGCGCGCCACGTAGTTGGGGCCGCCGGCCTTGGGGCCGGTGCCCGACAGGCCCTCGCCGCCGAATGGCTGGCTTTCGACCACCGCGCCGATCTGGTTGCGGTTGACGTAGAAATTGCCGACCTTAATCCGCGATTCGACGAAGCGCCGCGTCTCTTCGACCCGGCTGTGAAGCCCACAGGTGAGACCGAAGCCGACCGCGTTGATATCGTCGACGACCTGACCCAGGTCCTTGCCCTTGAACTTGGCGATATGGAGCACGGGGCCGAAATTCTCGCGCTGCAGGTGGCCGATGCCTTCGATCTCGATGATCGTCGGCAGTACGAAGCTCCCGCGTGCGAAGGCGGGATCGTCCTCGGCGCGCCAGATGGTGCGGCCGATCGTTTCCGAACGGGCGATGTGACGTTCCAGCGCGGCCTGCGCGTCATGGTCGATCACGGGGCCGACATCGGTCGAGAAGTCGGTCGGGTCGCCCACGTCGAGCGCCTGAAACGCGCCGCGGATCATCGTCAGCATCTCGTCGTAGACGTCTTCCTGGATGTAGAGCACGCGCTGCGCCGAACAGCGCTGCCCCGCGCTTTGGAACGCACTGGCGACGACATCGCGGGTGACCTGTTCGGGCAGCGCCGTGCTGTCCACGATCATCGTGTTCTGTCCGCCGGTCTCGGCGATCAGCGTGGCGATCGAACCGTCGCGTGCGGCAAGGCCGCGGTTGATCGCCTGCGCGGTCGCGGTGCTGCCGGTGAAGGATACGCCCGCGATGCGGGGGTCTGCGGTGATCAGCTGACCCACCTCGCCGCCGCCGGGCAGCAGCTGGAAGACCTCTTCGGGGATGCCCGCCGCGTGGCATAGCTTCACCGCCAGCGCCGCGATCAGCGGGGTCTGTTCGGCAGGCTTGGCGATCACGGTATTGCCCGCAGCCATTGCGGCTGCGGCCGGCCCGATGAAGATCGCGAGCGGGAAGTTCCACGGGGATATCGTGGCGAACACGCCGCGCCCCGCGAGCTTCATGTAATTCTGTTCGCCGGTCGGCCCCGGCAGCGGCGTCGGCTCGATGAAAAGGCGCCGCGCCTCGACCGCGTAATAGCGCAGGAAGTCGACCGCCTCGCGCAGTTCGAGCACCGCGTCGACCAGCGTCTTGCCCGCTTCCAGCTGACACAGCGAGAGGATTTCGTCGGTGTGCTTCTCGAACTCGTCCGCCGCCGCTTCGAGCAGCAGCGCGCGCTGTTCGCCGCCCAGCGCATTCCAGCCGGGCTGGATTTTCTCGGCGCGGGTTATCGCATCCTCGACCTCTTCCGCGCTCGCATCGCGGCGGGTGCCGATCCGCTTGCCATGGTCGTGCGGCGCGGTAATCGGCGCGATCTCGCCGGGAATCTCGGCCTTGAAGGTGGGCGAGGCTTCCCATTGCCGTTCGCGCATGGCGTGCAGGCGCTTGAGCAGCGGTTCGCGCACCAGCGGATCGGCAAGATCCACCCCGGCGCTGTTGCGACGTCCGGGAAAGATATCCTTGGGCAGCGGGATCGCCGGGTTGCGCTTGGGCTCGAGCGCGGCGAGCTCTGCCACCGGATCGGCGGCGAGATCCTGCGCCGACTGGCTTGCATCGGCCATGCGGTTGACGAAGGAGCTGTTGGCGCCGTTTTCGAGCAGGCGGCGCACCAGATAGGCGAGCAGATCCTTGTGCCCGCCGACCGGGGCGTAGATCCGCACGGGCGTCTTCGCGTTGCCTTCGGCCTTGGCGAGCGCCGCGTACAGCTCTTCCCCCATGCCGTGCAAGCGCTGGAATTCGAACTCGGTATCCGCGCCCGCGCGCTGCTTGATCGCGGCGATGGTGTAGGCGTTGTGTGTGGCGAACGCGCCGTAGATGCGGTCCGGGGCGGACAGCAGCACGTCGGCGCAGGCCATGAAGGAAACGTCGGTCGATACCTTGCGGGTGAAGACCGGGAAATCGTCGACCCCGGCCACCTGGCTGACCTTGATCTCGGTATCCCAATAAGCGCCCTTGACCAGTCGGATCATGAACTTGCGATCGTGCTTCTGGGCAATGTCGATCAGCCAGTGGCACAGCGGCACGGCGCGCTTCTGATAGGCCTGAACGGCCATGCCGAAGCCTTCCCAGCGCGATCCGTCGGGCCGCACGAACAGCGAATTGTCGGCTGCCATCGCCTCGACGATGTCGAGCGACAGCTCAAGCCGGTCGGCTTCCTCGGCGTCGATCGAGAAGTGGATGTTGGCGTCGCGGCAGCGGCGGGCCAGATCGGTCACCACCGGCAGCAGCGCGGTCTTCGCCTTTTCGGCATGGAAGATGTCGTACTTGGGATAGAGCGCGGTCAGCTTGACCGAGATGCCGGGGCTGCCCGAAATCGTCCCGTCGCTCTCGCTCTGCAGCCGTTCGATCGCGTCGATATAGGCTTTGCGATAGCGCTCCGCGTCGGCGAAGGTCATCGCGGCTTCGCCGAGCATGTCGAAGCTGTGGGTCAGGCCCCTGGCGCGTTCGGGTGCGGCACGCTTCAGTGCCTCGCCAATATTGCGGCCGAACACGAATTGGCCGCCGAGAATGCGCATCGCCTGGAAGGTCGCGTTGCGGATGACCGGCTCGCCCAGGCGATTCATCGCACCGCGCAGCGTGCGCTCCATCTTCTTGTGCTGGGTTTCGGGCTTCTCGAGCACCTCGCCCGTCAACATCAGCGAGAAAGTCGCCGCGTTGACGAAGGTGCTCTCCGACTTGTTGAGATGCTCGCGCCAGTTGATCTCGCCGATCTTGTCGCGGATCAGGGCGTCGGCGGTGCGCGAGTCGGGCACGCGCAGCAGCGCCTCGGCAAGGCACATCAACGCAATGCCTTCTTCGGTGTTGAGCCCGTACTGATGCAGAAACGCGTCGATCCCGCCGACCTCGCGCTTGCGCGCGTCCTTGATCAGATCGACCGCAAAGGCGTGAATATGCCCGTGATCGCGCGTGAAAACTTCCGCTTCGCTAAGGCGCTGCGCGACGCAGGCCGCCTCCTCCTCGCGAAATGCGCGCCGGATGGGGCCGCGGTCGAGCGGTTCGACGCTGGGCATCGGGGTGTGATCGGCAGGCGGATTCGCGGTCATCATGTCCATATGGCATTGCGAGGTGGACCCGACCCTACCGCATATCAAGCTTTGTGAGCCAGTAAGTGCGGCTGGCCATGGAAGAAATCGAGGATTTCGAGCTATGGCTCGACGCCCGATACGCACTTCTCTAGGCTTAAACGAAGAGCGATTTGAAAGCATGACACGGGATCGGAACTAGCGGTGACATTGGAGGAGGAACTGCGTGCGTTTCCGCTGACCGGGCGGTTTCTGTTCGGCCGCCTGCGCGAGACGCTGAGCCGCGAAGAGCGCGAACTCCTCGAAAGCCTGCCTACGCAGATCGCGACTTTCGAAAACAGCACGCGGATCGTGGAGGCCGGGGCGGTTAGCGAGCGCAGCACCCTGCTGGTCGAAGGCTTCATCATTCGCGGACTGCAGAAAACGAGCGGGGGAGGCGGGAAGCGTTCCGCGCTCAGCGTCCACGTGCCCGGCGATTTCGTCGACCTGCACTGCTTCGCGCTCAAGCGGCTGGACCACAATGTCGATACGATCGGACCTGCCCGGCTGGCCCATGTGCCACACGAGAAACTGCAGGAGGTGTTGCGCGATTATCCGCATCTCGCGCGGCTGTTGTGGTCTTCGACGCTCCTCGACGCGGCGATGCATCGGCAGTGGATCATGAAGCTGGAACAGCTGACCACGCCGCGCCGCATCGCGCATATCTTCGCCGAATTGTGGCGCAGGCTGGAGATGGTGGGATTGGCCGAGGATGACGGTTTCCACACGCCGCTGACCCAGGCCGATCTGGCCGATATGAGCGGGTCGACCGCGGTCCATACGAACCGCGCGTTGCGCGAATTGCGCGAGCGCGGCGTTGCCGAGTTCCGGCGCGGGCGTGTCGTTTCGCGCGATCGCACCGCGCTGGAAGACTATGCTGACTTCGCCGCGGACTATCTCTATGGTGAAGGGCAACTGGCCCTAGACAGTCGGGTTTTTGCAATATGAGCGCTTTTGGATGCAGGTTTTGCCTGCAATTCCCCGGAAGCTAACATGCATCAGTAGACGGTCCGCGCGAGGGCTGGCTATCCGCAACATACCGATAGGCAGTTGGCCGCTAAGCGGTTGGAAAGACGGGGGCGATGGAATTTCCGAACACCGGCGATTTTCTCGCTGGCCGACTTCGCGACAAGCTCGAACACGATGATCTCGAATTTATCGAGTCTCTGGTGGCAGAGCGGCAAAAGGCAGATACCGGCAAGGTCCTGCTTGCGCGCGGCGCGGTCGCCAATGTCAGCACGGTCCTGATCTCGGGCTATATCTTCCGCACGATCCAGAGCGAGAACCGGCGCTTTATCGTCGGTGTGCATGTGCCCGGCGATTTCGTCGATCTGCACAGCTTCGCCTTGAAAAGGCTCGATCACGATGTCGTCGCTGCGGGGCCGATCACCTATGGCACCGTGCCGCACGAGCGCCTGCGCACCGCGCTGGAGGAGCGACCCCGCGTCGCGCGCGCGCTGTGGTTCGCGACGCTGCTCGACGCCGCGATCCATCGCAAATGGATCCAGATGCTCGAACAGCTCGATGCGCCGCGCCGCATCGCGCATATCTATTGCGAACTGCAATGCCGGTACGAACTGATCGGCCAAGCCAATGCGCGCGCGTTGCGCACGCCCTTCACCCAGATCGATCTGGCGGATATGTGCGGCGTGAGCGCGATCCACGCCAATCGTGCGGTCGGCAAGCTGCGCGAACTGGGCCTCGCCGAAATTCGCCGAGGCGACCTTTACACGTCGGACTGGAAGGCGTTGCGCCAATACGCTCAGTTCGATGCCGACTACCTCTATGGCGACGGGCCGCTGCGCTTCGATCAGGACTGGTTCTGAGCGAAACCGGGCGGCTTCGCCACGGCTGGATCGCGGTTTTTCGGGATCGGCGGTTGCCGCCGAGGCCGCCATTTGCCACACACGCAGCGAACGGGCGCCGAAATTGCACGGACCGGCTTAACGCCGCGTAGCACCGGGTGCAGCGACCATGTCGCACCTGCCAGCCCGAATTTCAGGAGCGTATCTTGGCCGAACCGATACCCGCAAGCGATGATCGCAGGATCGCCGAGCCTCTCACCGACCTGCCGATCGGTACGGCGGATAGCGGTTTCTACCGGGGCTTCAGCAAGCATGTGACAATCCCCGGCAAGGTTTCGATCGCGCTGCTGATCGGCTGGGTGATCTTCTTCCCCGAGCAGGCATCGAAGTTCCTGACGCTGGCCAACACCACGATCATCGCAGGTTTCGCGGGGTGGTATGTCTATCTCGTCGCCTTCCTGACGGTGGTTACCATCGTGCTCGCCATCATCCCGCAGACGGGATCGCTGCGGCTGGGCGCGCCGGGCGAGCAGCCCGAGTTCGGGCGCTTCTCGTGGTTTTCGATGCTGTTCGGCGCAGGCATCGGCATCGGCATGCTGACCTATTCGACCGGGGAGCCGCTGGCCCATTTCCAGACCAACCCCGATACGATCCGCGGGTTCGTGGAGCCGATGTCGCAGGACAATATCGGCCCCGCCTACATGTATACCTTCCTTCACTGGGGTTTTGCCGCGTGGTCGACCTACGCGCTGGTCGGTCTCGCGGTCGGATATGTCGCCTACCGGCGCGGGCTCCCGCTGACGATCCGCAGCAGTCTCGCGCCGCTGTTCGGCACGCATCTGTCGGGCTTCGTCGGCCATATTATCGATATCTTCGCGGTGGTCGCGACCATCCTTGGCGTCGCGGTGACGCTGGGCCTGGGGGTGGAGCAGTTCGTTGCCGGGCTCGATCGGCTGGGCATGGGAAACTGGCTTTTGACGGCAGAGAACACCGCGTCGTCCTTCGCCATCGTAAGCGCCGTCGTCGTCCTCGTGGGCGCATCGACCGTGTCCGCAATGTCGGGCGTGGGCAACGGCATTCGCTGGCTGTCGAACCTCAACATGGGGCTCTCCTTCCTGCTGCTGGCCGTCTTCCTCGTATTCGGTGCCGGCCTTTACGGGCTCGAACTGCTCGGCCTCGGCCTGTTCGACTACATCCGCACATTACCCGCTCACTCGCTGGCGCTGTTCTCGCCCGACGGCACGCAGATGGGCGACCGGCTGGCCCAGTGGCAGCTCGACTGGTCGGTGTTCTACTGGGCGTGGTGGATCGCCTTCGCGCCCTTCGTCGGCATGTTCATCGCCCGGGTTTCGCGCGGACGGACACTGCGCGAATTCGTGCTTGGCGTGGTCCTCGTGCCTTCGCTGATGGGGTTCGTCTGGATGACGATCGTCGGCGGCACCGCGATCGACCTGGAACTGAGCGGCGTAGCGGGAGGCCAGATCCTCGACGCGACCATTTCCGACCAGCTTTACGCCACCCTCGCCGTCTTGCTGAGCGGCCCGGTCGCGACGCTGATGGCGGCGCTCGTCGTGGTCCTGCTGATGACCTACCTGATCACCTCTGCCGATAGTGCGATCCTCATCATCAACACGATCAACGGCGCAGGCGAGGACGACAGCGACAAGCGGCGGCACATCCTGTTCTGGGGCGGGGCGCTGGGTCTGGTGGTCGCCAGCATGCTGATCCTCGGCGGGATCGACGCCTTGCAGACCACGATGATCATCGGGGCGCTGCCGTTCTCGGTGGTCGTGCTCCTGATGGCATTTTCGCTGATCAAGGCGGTCGTGTTCGACATCATGCGCAAGCAACAGGGCGTCGCGACCCACTCCGAAGAGGTGCTTGCGGCCCATGCAGAGGCGAGCCGCGAAGCCGCCGCCAGCTGACAGCCTAGCCGATCAGGTCGCCTCGCGCGGCGTCGGCGTGCGCGAGTGCGGCTTGGGTTTCGACCTCGGCTCCCGCCTGGTCGAACGCGCCGCCTTCCACAGCCACGCGGATCGCCTGTGCGCTGTTGTCGACCCCCAGCCGCCGCAGGATCGCCGCGCGATATTTCTCGACCGTGCGCGGGCTGATGTCGAGCTCCTTGGCGATCGCCTTGTTGGTGCCAAGCGTGATGAGCGTAACCAGCACCTCGCGTTCGCGCGCGGTCAGTGCCGTCAGCAGCGAGCGGGCATGGGCGGCTCGCCGCTTGCGCGCGAGGCCTTCGCGCATGGCCGGGCCGATCCGCTCGATCTCGTCCGAAAACCCGCCCTGCGAAAACGGCCACGCGAGGTAACTCGCCGCGCCCGCCTGCATCACCGGGACCACCTGTTCGATGGCCGGCTCTTCGTCGTAGGCGAGCACGGGCACGAGCCGGGTGCTCTCGCGGATATCGTTGCACAGGCGCGTGGCCGCGCCGTCGCGATCATGCACCAGCGCGATGCCTTCCGACTTCGAGAAGGCGAGGAATTCCGCCGGTGTTTCGAACGGCTCTGCATGCCGCTCCCCATGCAGCAGCACGCGGCAGACTTCCGCCCGGCGTTCGGGATCGGAATCGATAACGAAGACGTGGTTCATGTACCCCCCAACAACGCCCCGTGCCGCGAGGTTCAACCCGCCGGCAAAGTCTGAAACCCAATAGGTTCAATTCGTTGCGTCTGCCAGTGTCCCGCACGGGGGCGGGATATGTCAATCCGGATTGCGGGTAAGAGCCCGTCTTTTTTCCGGCGAGCGGCGCGGCGACGTCAGGCGGAAGGGGGGGCGCTGCGCACGAGCTTGAGCGCTTCCATGATCTCGATCACATCGGCGCGCAGGCTCTTGATCGCCTCGACCTGGGTCTGGGCAACCGAGCCCAGCAGCAGGCGGCGGGCACCCTCGTAGAAATTCACGAGGCTTTCGGCCATCTCGGTTTCGCGGTCGACGCCCATCTCCAGCGCGGTCAGGATCGCGATGCCGCGGGTGATCGCATTGCTGCGACCGGCGCGGTTGCCGCGCATTTCGGCTTGCAGCAGCTGGCCCAGCGTAATCGAAAGTTCGTCGAGACAATAGACGACGATGTCCTGGGCGGTGCCACCCTTCACGCGGGCGTCGAAATTGCTCTGGCGATAGGCATCGCGCGGTTCGGTGGATGCAAGCATGATCAGTTCCGCTGCGAATTCCAGGCTTCGATCTGCGACTGCAGGAAGCTGAGTGTCGATTGCGAGGCAGAAACGCGCGCATCGGACTGCGAGAAGCGGGCGACCATCTGCGCGCGCAGCGCCTCCTGCTTTTCCGCCAGCTCTGCCAGATCGTCGCCGATCTGTTCCGACTGCGAGGTGTAGCGCGCGACGGAGCCTGCCAGCGATCCGGGATCGGTGGCGATGGCGTTGTGCCGGGCGATCCGGTCGATCGTCGAAAACACGCCGTTGATGCCCGAGGTGAACATGGCCGCGACCGCATCGGGCGTTTCGGTCAGCGCCTTGTCCAGCCGGGCGGTGTCGAGGCGGAAGGTGCCGTTCCGCTCGATCGCGAGGCCGATCTCCGCAAGCGTCCTGGGTGCGCCTTCGGGTGCGTTGGGCATGATGACCTTGGTGCCCAACGACGAGAATTCGCTGCGCAGGGCACGCGCGCCATAGTCGCGGGCCAGCTCTCCGGTCATCGCATCGGTCGCCGCGTTGAGTTCGTTGGCAATTTCGTTCAGCGCGCCGACAATATCGGTCATCGCGGAGGTCACGGCATTCTTGGGGCTGCCAAAGCCGATCGTGGTCGGCGCGCCGGGGGCGGTGGTGCCGGTCAGCTCAAGCGACAGGCCCGGCGCGACATTGTTGATCTTGTTGCTCGAACTGGAGCGATCGACCCCGTCGAGCGTGTATTCGGCATTCTGCGCGGTCGAGGTAAGCAACGCCGGGTCGCCATCCTGCGGCTTCCAGGCCAGCAGCTCAAGGCCACGCGGGCCGGTGATGATGTTGCCCGGATTGTCCTCGGTCGCTTCGATCACGAAGCCGTTCTGCGCGCCCTGTGCACCCTTGAGTACCAGTTGGCTGCCATTCGCGCTGTCGGCGACATAGGCGGTGACCGACGTTCCCTTCGCATTGATCGCGGAGGCGACGTCGGCGAGCGTGGCATCGGGCGCAATGGCGATATCGACCGCGCCCTGATCGGGATCCGCGGTGAACGCCGTTCCGCTGATCGTGCCGAAGCGCAGGGTCAGTGTGCCCGATCCGACGCCTTCGTCCGCCGCATAGTCCGGGCTCAGCAGCGTCTGCGATTGCGCGAGCTGGCTGACTTCGAGCGAATAGGTGCCCTTGCCCGACGTGCCGAGCGGAGAGGAAACCTTGGCAACGCTCGCATTGCCAATATTCGGCTGGGCCGAGAGATCGCCGGTCCGCACGCGGTCTCCCAGCGCGCTGGCGAAGGACGACAGGAGCCCGCGCAGCCGCGAAGCAGCAGAAATCTTCTGTTCGAGAACCTCCGACCTGTCTTCGAGCCGCACCTGGCGGTTTTCGAACTGGGCGCGGGCGAGATCCTCGGCAAGCGCGACCATGTCGACGCCGCTGCCGCCGCCAAGCCGGCTGACGATCGAGGATGTAGAGGGTGCGGTCGTTTCCATCACACTTTAGAACGACGCTTGTGGCCGGGAGTTAATGGCACAATTTGCTAATTCGGCAGACGGCCATCGGCATCGAACCGCAGCGCGACAGGCACCTCGATCGCGGGCAAGGGCGGCAGCTCGCCGCGCTTGAGAGAGAGGACATAGGCAAGGACCGAGGCGATCGCGCCGTACAGGTCTTCGCAGATGATCTGCCGTTCGCGGCTGGTGAAATAGACCGAGCGGGCGAGCTGCGGATATTCGAGCGTCGGCAGGCCGAATTCGTTCGCCAGCTCCTTCATCGCCAGCGCCTTGTCGCCGCGACCCTTGGCAAGCACGATGGGCGCGGACGCTTTCTCGGGGTCGTAGGTCAGCGCGACCGCAAAATGCGTCGGGTTGGTGATGACGAACTGCGCCTCGCGCATCGCGCCCGCGACCGAGCCTGCGGCGATATCGCGCTGGCGCTGGCGTTGTGCGCCCTTGGCTTCGGGCGAGCCTTCGGACTCCTTGTTTTCGTCGCGCATTTCCTGATGGCTCATCTTGAGCTTCTTGTTGCGGCGGACCCACTGGATCGGCAGGTCGACCGCCGCGATCACCAGCAGCCCGCCGCACAGCGCGACGAACAGCGAGATGACCGAACTCCACGCGGTCGAAAGCTGCTGCGAGAGATTGCCACGCCCGAGGCCCAGCAGGCTCTCCCACGAATAGTACCACCATAGCCCGGCGATCCCGCCGAGCAGCGTGATCTTGAGCAGGCCCTTGCCCATCTCGATCAGGCCGTTGGGTCCGAACATCCGCTTGAGGCCCGACAGCGGGTTGATCCGGGTGTGCTTGAACTCGAGGTTCTTCATCACAAAGCGCCCCTTGCCGAAGGCAAGCTGGCTGGCGAGCGTGACGAGGATCACGGGCACCGCCAGCGCAAGGATCGGCGGCAGGCTGGCGGTCAGCCCCTGCATCATCAGCTCGTCGGGCTGGAAATGATCGATCTCGCGCGTATCGAACTGGAAGGCTTCGCGCAGCAGGCTCGCAATATCGCGCATGAGCCATGGCCCCCCGAAGGCGAGCCAACCCGCGCCGACCAGCATGACCACCGCCGTGCCGAGGTCCTTGGAGCGCAGCACGTCGCCCTTGTTGGCGGCATCGCGCAGGCGCTTTTCGGTTGGTGCGAATGTCTTTTCGCCCGCAGTTTCGCTCATGGTGTCACGCTCATGGTGTCACCGTGGTTTCGGCTTGGTTGAGTCCCAGCTCGACCAGATCGGTGAACTGGTCGTAGATCAGCGGCGCACTGATGATGAGCGCGGCGATCCCGGCGAGCACACCCGCAGGCAGGCCGAGCGCGAAGAGGTTGAGCGAGGGGGCGGAGCGGCTGAGGATGCCGGTCAGGATCTGCACCAGCAACAGGATCAGCGTGACGGGCAGGGCGATGCGTAGCGCGGTTTCGAAGGTGGCGGCACCGAAGCCGGCGATCGCCTCGAACCGCTCGGGCCCCAGCCATGTCTGGCCGGGCGGGAAGGCGCGGTAACTTTCGGTCACCAGCGCGATCCAGTGCAGATGCGCGCCCGTCGCAAGGAAGATCAGCGTCAGCACGATGATGAAATATTGCCCGAAGGCGGTGGTCGAGCCGCCGCCATTGGGGTCGCTCGTCATCGCCATGCTCATACCCATGCCGCCACCGATTACTTCGGCAGCGATGGTCGGCGCGGCAAAGGCGAGTTGCAGCACGAAGCCGAGCGCGAGGCCGATCACCGCTTCCCCTGCCAGTGCCAGCATCCCCTCCAGCGTCAGCAGGGCGGGGGGCGTCGCGATGTCGGGCAGCCAGATCGAGATGAAGATCGCCATCGCCCCGGTGAACGAGACACGCACCATCACGGGCACGTTGGAGGCACCGAAGAACGGCGCGGCGAGCAGCGCGGCGCCGATACGCGTCATCAGGAAGACGACGCGCCAGATTTCGCCTTCGAGGCCCCCGAGCCCGAAGTCGAGCGCGATCATCTGCCGCCCCTCAGCGCCCGATCCGGGCGATCTCGACGAAGATGTCCTGCGTGAAATCGGTCACCAGCGCCATCATCGAGGCACCAAGTATGACCAGCACGAAGGCAACCGCCGCCAGCTTGGGTACGAAGGTGAGCGTCTGCTCGTTGACCGAGGTCGCCGCCTGGATCAGCCCGATCACGAGGCCGAGGCCCAGCGCGGCGAGCAGGATCGGGGCGGCCACCAGCGCGGTGGTCCACAACATGCGGTCCGCCATGGACATCAAGAGAGACATTTCATCCATCGGTCAGGCTCACACGAAACTGGAGGCGAGGGACCCCATCAGCAGCGACCACCCGTCCACCAGGACGAACAAGAGCAGCTTGAAGGGGAGCGAGACGAGCATCGGGCTCATCATCATCATGCCCAGACTCATGAGCACGGAGGAGACGACGAGGTCGATGACAAGGAAGGGCAGGAACAGCATGAAGCCGATCTGGAACGCGGTCTTCAATTCGCTGGTGACGAAGGCCGGCAGCAGGATCGAGAACGGCACGTCCTGCGGGCTGGCGAACTTGGGCGCATCGGCGATGTCGGCAAACATCTGCAGGTCGTTTTCGCGCGTCTGGCGGATCATGAAGGCGTGGAATTCGCCGCCGGCACGCTCGATCGCGACCTCGGCGTTGATCTCGCCTGCGGAGTAAGGCTCGATCGCGGCGGTGTTCACGCGGTCGAGTGTCGGCGCCATGATGAACAGTGACAGGAACAGCGCGATCCCGATCAGCACCTGGTTGGGCGGCGATTGCTGCAGGCCGAGCGCCTGGCGCAGGATCGCCAGCACCACGATGATGCGCGTGAAGCTGGTCATCATCAGGATGAGCGCGGGCAGGATCGTCAGCAGCCCCATGATGAGGAGCAGCTGGAGCGACAGGCTCAATGGTTCGCCGCCCGCGCCGCCAAGCTCGCCGAACGCCCGGTCGAGCGCGCCGGCGGCGGCGCTGTCGGTCGGCACGGCGGCAGCGGCATGGGCGACACCGGAAGAGGCCAGCGCGCCGAGCGTGACCGCCAATCTGACGAGCCGCGAGATCATGCAGCCTGTTCCTGTCCGATCAGGGCCGGTTCGCTCGCCGCGGGTTTGGCGCGCGCGGGAGCCTCGGCCAGGCGGGTCAGCCCGCCCTTGGAGGTCGAGACGAGGATTTCCTTGCCGTGAAACTCGATCACCGCGAGGCGCAGCGTGGGAGAGAGCATCGTGGTCTCTACGACCCGCACGGCTTTTTCCCCACCGCCGCCCGGTGCGCCCAGCTGGCCCTGCATGCGCTTGGCCAGCTTCAGGCTGCCCCAGATCATCAGGCCGATCAGCGGCAGCAGGATCAGCAGCTTGAGGATATACATCAGCATCAGATCTGCTCCACCGTCGGCGGCGGTGCGCGGCGATCTTCGATCGGCGCTTCGGCGCCACCCTGCGGGGCGGCCTGCGGGCCAGCGCCAGCGGTGCCCGACGGGCCGATCAGTTCGAGGATGCGGATCGCGAAGCGGTTGCCCTGCGCCACCACCTCCCCGCGCGCGATCAGACGGCCATTGACCATGATGTCCAGCGGCTCGTCGGTCAGCCGGTCGAGCTCGACCACGCTGTTTTCGCCCAGCGACAGGATCTCGCGCAAGGGCAGGTTCTTGCGCCCGAGTTCCACCGTCAGGCGGACATCGATTTCCTGGATGAGGCCGTAGCCATCGAATGGCATGGTCATGACGGGATATTCCTCGCAAATGCGGTGTGATGGATTTCGAGCGCGACACGCTCTTCGAGCATGCCGACCGCGCCGTGCGCGATGATCGTTTCGCCGATGGAGAGCGGCACGCTGCGGTGGATCGTCACCGGCAGCATTGTGCCGGGCTGCAGCGCGACGATGCGGTGCAGCGGGATCGCCATGTCGACCAGGGTTGCGGTGGTCGACAATTCGACCTGCGACACTGCGGAATTCTCGATACCGCCTTCGCCGATGCTGCGGCGGACCGGCTTGCCGACCGGGGTCTCGCCCGCGAATTGCACGAAGGTCGCCTCGCATACGCTGAACTTGAGGATCAGCTGCGGCACGTTCGGGCGGATCACCGCGATGGTCGCGGTATGGACCGCGGGGCTATTCACGGCGCGGACCGCGGCGGGCACGATCTCGCCAAGGTCGCTGCCGCGCTCGACTTGAGAAAGGTCGCCGCGACCGCTCGCCTCGATGCAGGCGTTCAGCAGTTCGCCCTCGATCTGGCGGGAAAAGCGGTTGGCCGAGGCGGGCAGTATCTCGGCATCTTCGGGCGCGTCTCCGTCGCCGCCCAGCATGCGGTCGAATTCGCCGATCAGGCTGGCAACCTGCGCGCTCGCCATCACGCCCAGCCCGTTGCCGGGAAGCGCAAAGCGCGCGTGGTGCATCTGCGTGCCCAGCGCCTCGTCGAGCTTGGCGGCGGGCGAGGACGTGCATTCGACCAGCTCGGTTTCTAGCTTGTGGCAATCGAACAGGCGCGCGAGCGACGGTTGCAGCGCGCGGGCGAGACGCGTGCCGAAACGCGCAAAATCGCCCGCGATGTCGACCGCGTCGAGCGTGTTCGACAGCAGCTCTGCGCAATGCTGCGCGGCGCGACGTTCGCCTGTGGGGATGGCGCCTTCGATCATTGGACGATGAGCGACCGGAAATAGACGTTGTCGACGCCGCCGAAGCCTTCATGCGCGACGAGTTCTTCGTTGATCGCATCGGCCAGGCGCTGCTGCAGCTTGGTCTTGCCTTCCGCGCTGGCAATATCGGCCATGCCGGTCGATGCCAGTTCGGTGAGAATGCGCGAGCGGATCGCGAGCTCGTGATCGTGGAGCCACATCAGCACGCGCCCGTCCTTCTGGGTCGAGGCGGCGAGGCTGATCTGCACGAGGTTCGCGCCACCTGCGAGGTTGGAGGTGAAGTCTTCCCGAAATTCGTAATAGGCGGTGCGATACTTGCTGCCGCCCGAGCCGTGGACGACCTTGACGGCCTTGTCCTTCTCGCCCTTGACCTCGTAGGGGTCTTCCTCGCCCTTGAGGACGTATTGGGGGCCGGTGTCTTCCTTCTCTTCGCCGCCGCCGATCATGCCGGTGGCAAAGGCCGCATAGGTGCCGCCGCCGCCCATTCCCAGCAGGAGGACGCCGAAGATCATGAACTTCATGAAACCGCCCTTTTTCTTGGGCGCATCGTCGGTTTTTTCAGCGTCTTTGCTCATGGTTAATCCCGTGTATGTCGTGATGGTTAATCAGGCGTAAATTCCGCCTTCGGATTTCGGATCGGCGGAGCGATGGGTGCCGCCACGCGGTTGCCCGTCCCCGTTGCGACCGCTCTCGCCCCGGCCGGGCTGGCGATCGGACCCGCCATCGCCCGCCTCGCCCGACTGGCGCGCGCCCGGTTCGCCCTGTGTCGATGCGCCCGACTGGCCAGCCTGACTCTGCGTCTGGGTCTGCGTGTTCGCGAGGGTTTCGGCACCCCGCAGCTGCGGCCGGTCGGCGGCGATGGCGGCGGCGAGGGCGCGTTGCGTATCGCTATCCTGCGCAGCCACTTCGACATCGAGCGCGCGGCCCGTGGCCTCGAAGGTCAGCGACAGGTTGCCCAGCTCCTTGTGGGCAACCGAGATGGTGGCCGAGGCACTGCCGGCGCTGTCACGCGCGGCGGCGATCCGGTCGACCATCGCGGAGAGGTCGGGAAACTGCGGCAGGGGCCCGGTCTGGCCGGCGAGACCGGGCTGCCCGGTCGGCGAAAGCAGGGCGGTGGGCGCACCAGCGCCGAGCGATGGGGCGGTGCCGAAGGCGCTGGCGGTGAGCGGGCTGGCCTCGGACGCGGCGATCGGGCGGTCGGCGGCGCGCACCTGCAGGCTGAGTCCGGTCTGCAACGCTTCCTGCGCTCCGCGCGCAGCTGCGGTTGTCTGCGAGGCCGTGGCGGATGGGTCGGCGTTTCTGCCGGTCGCGGCGCGCGCGGCATGCTCCGCGTCGGGTTCGCCACCGCGAGAGTAACCGCCGCCGGTCATGTCATGCGCCGTCTGCGCGGATGCGCCCCCGCCCCGCACGAAACCCGCGAAGCTCGCCGCTGCCTCGCTCTCGGCAGCGGCAATGCGCGGTGTGGCCTGCCCGGTGGCTGTCTCAGCACCCGTTCTGGCTGACGAGATGATGGCGGGCAGCAATGTCGGGGCCGAGAGTTGCTGCGCCACGCCCGGGGGCACAGGCAAGTCGAATGCGTCGACTGGCGGCTCGCCCTGGGCTGGCCCACCCGCGCTGGCTTCGCTCGGCTTGTCCGAGGGGGTGTTCGTATCGCGATCCATGACCGGCACCGCCTGCGGTTTCTCGCCGCTGGCGATTGGGCCGGGCCCGCCCTTGCCATCATCGATCATCGGTTCGGGTTCGCAGTCCGCTGGCTTCAAAGCGGCAACATCGGGGCGCACGGACGGCAAGGCTTTGCCGTTTGCCGCATCGGCATCCTCCGGCTCCGACACCGGGACCGGCTGGTCCGGCTTGGCGGGTTTGGCCGGGGCCGAAGGATCGTCGGCCACCGGCACCGCCAGTCCCGGCTTGTCGGCGCGATGCGGCGGTTGGTCGACTGGCTCCCCGCCGCCCCGGTTCCCGGGGGGCGAGGCCTTGTTCAGCACATCGGCGAAGGCCTGGGGCAGGGTGCGACCCGCTTCGAGAGCGGGCAGGCCGTCGAGCGGGACGCCCGCGTCGAGCGGCTTGGCATTATGCTGAAGGTTGAGTGAAAGCGCTGTCATGTAAGGCCCCATCGATTGATCGAAGAGGGCTATTCAAGATATGTGCCAAGCGGAGTTGGCGAGGCACTGACGCTCAGCTTTTGGCGAGTTTCTCGCGCAGGCAGGTCGCCGCTTCGCGATAGTCCTCCTCCGCCCGCTTGCGCCGCCGCTCGGTCTGGGCGAGCGCCGCCATCGAAGCTTCGGACTGGTCGCGTGCGTCGCGCGCATGGCGCTCTGCCATGTGGCTGAGATCGCGCAGATGGCTGCTCATCGCACCGCTGCGGCGCAGGCTTTGCGCATCGGTCGCATTGCTGAGCGACGCGTAATGGGCGGCGAGCGAGCGGGTCTTGGCCGATACCGCGTCGAGCCGCGCACGCTGCACCTCTGCCTGTGCGGCAGCGAGCGCGGATTCGCGCTGTTCGACCGTGCGCACACGTTCGATCAGGCGGGTCCGTTTGAGCCGCCGCTGCTCACTCGTCATCGGCCATCAGTTCCTGAAGGGCGCCTGCCGCCTCGAACAGCCCGACATGCTCCTGCTTGTCCTGGCCCAGAAACGCCGACATCGCCTGGTGCATGGCAATCGCCTTGTCGAGCGCGGCATCCTGCCCCGGGCGGTAGGCGCCCATCAGCACGAGGTCGCGATTCTCCTCGTAGGTCGCGTTCAATGCGCGGAACCTGCGCGCGGCGAGGATATGCGCGGGCGGCACGATATCGTTCATCACGCGGCTGAGCGACTGGCCGACATCGACCGCCGGATAGCGGCCGCGCTGCGCGATGTCGCGCGAGAGCACGATATGTCCGTCGAGGATCGAGCGGGCGGTATCGACGACCGGATCGTTCTGGTCGTCGCCATCGGCGAGCACGGTATAGATCCCGGTGATCGCCCCGCCGCTTTGCGCGGAGTTGCCCGCGCGCTCGATCAGTTTGGTGATGGTCGACAGCGCCGAGGGCGGATAGCCGCGGGCAGCCCCCGGTTCGCCCAGCAGCATGCCGATCTCGCGCGCGGCGTGGGCCACGCGGGTCAGGCTGTCGAGGATCAGGAGCACCTTCTTGCCCTGGCTGCGCAGTTCCTCGGCAATCGAGGTCGCCAGCATCGCGCCACGCAGGCGCAGGTTCGCGGCATGATCGGCGGGCACCGCGATGATGGCGGTCCGCTCGCCCGCCGGGCCCCCCATGTGGCGGGAGACGAAATCGGATACTTCGCGCGCACGCTCCCCGATCAGGCCGACAACGATGGCGTCCGCCTGCGCTCCGGCGACGATCATATCCATCAGCACCGATTTGCCGACGCCCGATCCCGCCATGATGCCCACGCGCTGCCCGATGCCGAGCGTGGTCAGCGCGTTCATCGAACGGATGCCGGTGTCGAACGGCTGGGTTACGCTGGCCCGGTCGAGCGCGCCGGTGCGCCACCCGCCTGCGGGCCATTCGCGTGTTGCATTGACCGGCCCGCCGCCGTCGATCGGCTGGCCCGAGGCATCGACCGCACGGCCCAGATATTCGGACCCGACGGTCAGCATGCCGGGCTTCCCCTCGGGCCGCACCATCGCTCCGGGGCGCAGCAGCACGGTGTCGCCCAGCATCATCATGATCGTGTGGCCGTTGCGAAAGCCGATCGCTTCGGCGAGGTGTTGCTGCCCGCCGCCATGGGTGATCGAGCAGACGGTTCCGATCGGGACCCCGAGGCCGCTAACTTCGATCAGGCCGCCATCGCAGGCGACCACGCGGCCGAAGCGACGCGGCGCGAGATCGACCGATCCGCCCGAGAAGCCAGCAAGTGTTTCGTCGAGGAGGTTCAGCACGGCGGGGCCCTCAACAGGCGGCGAGCGCTTCGGCGATCGCCTGGCGCCACTGGCCCGGACCGTCTTCCACCCCGCCATCGTCGGTATCGATCCGCAGGCCGCCCCGCTCGATCGTGGGGTCGGCCACCAGGGTCAGCGTCTCGTCGATCAGCGGCAGGACCAGCGCATGGTCGCTCGGATGCAGGCGGATCACGCGTTCGTCGGTCTTGCGCTGGAGCAGCGCGGCGGCCGCTTCCACGCGGCGCGCGAGCCCTTCGGTATTGAGGGCGAGCGGCAGCACCGCATCCTCGCACAGCGCGATCACGGTTTCGCGCAGGCGTTCGCGCAGCGCCCTGGCGCTGTCTTCGTCGAACTTCGCGAAGGCGAGGGTGATCGCCGCGCGCGCGGCGTCTTCCTCGGCGCGCTGGGCGGCGATTTCCTGCATTGCTTCGGCCCGGCCTTCCTCGCGTCCGCGCGCAAAAGCGTCCGCCACCGTATCTTCGTCGTGCGCACTGCCCCTTTCGGTAGGAACGCAAGCGGCATGATAGGCGGCATTGGGCGTGAACCCGCGCCGTGTGCGCAATTCGCTGACGGGCAGCCTATACATAGTCATCGTCGGCATCGCCCATGATCAGTTCGCCATCGGCAATCAGCCGCTTGGCGACCGCGATCACCTCGCGCTGGGCCGAATCGACCTCGGCGCGCTTGATCCGGCCCATCGTCTCGATCTCGTCGCGCAGGCCATCCGCGGCGCGCACCGACATCGCCGAATAGAAGATCTCGCGCTCGTCTTCGGGCAGGCCGCGCAGCGAGTTGATCAGCGTTTCGCTTTCCACGTCGCGCAGCAGAATGCCGATCTGCCTGGTATCGAGGGTGTAGAGATGCTCGAACTTGAACATCTCGAATTCGAGTTGCTGGTGCAGCAGCTGGTCGATCTTGCCGATCTTGGGCATGACTTCCCGTTCCACGCTGCGATGCGCGCGATTGATGATCTCCGCCGCTTCCTTGACGCCGCCCATGGTGAGCGGGACCGAACCGTGGCGCTTGGCGATCATGCCCTCCACCGTCTCTTCCAGGATGGCGATGGCCTGCCGAGAAACCGGACCGAGCTTGGCCACCCGATGCAGGACCGGCGTGTGCAATTCGCGCGGCAGCGCGGCGAGCGCGGCGGCAGCGGTATCGGAGTCGAGCTGGAGCAGCAGCACGGCGATCGCCTGCGGGTGCTCTTCGGCGAGCATTTCCGCGATCACTTCGGGGTCGAGCCAGCGCAACACGGCGAGCGTGGGCGAGGGCTCTTCCTTGCGGTCGGGTGCGACCTGCCGGATCAGGCTGTCCGCCTTCATGTCGCCGACCGCGCTGGTCAGCATCCGTTTGACGCTATCGATCCGCCCGTGGGAGGAGATGGCGCCATTGTCTATCGAGCGCGAGAAGCCGGATATCGCTTCGGAGATCGACCTCGGTTCGATTTCGCCGATCGTGCACATGCGCGCGGCGAGCTGGCGCAGTTCGTTGGGTTCGAGCTGCGAGAGGATGCCGGTCGCGTCCTCCTCGCTCATGAGCATGACCATGATCGCGGCGCGGTCGATCCCGCTGGCCGGTTCGGCGGCAATATCGCTCATCGTGCGGCCCCCTCTGCCATGGCCGCCGGTGCGGGCTCGGCCAGCATACGGCGCAGCGCCTGCACCGCATCATCGGGTTTTTCGTGCGCGATCCGCTGCGCGAGCTGGATCTGGGCATCGAGGCTTTCGCGGTCGAACTCGCCACCCGGCGGCCCGATCTGCGGCGTGCCGGCGGCGGCCTGGCTGGCTTCGCCGGACCTGTCTGCCTTGCTTCCTTTGTTGCGCAGCATCTTGAGTGCGGGACGCACCGCCAGCATCAGCACCAGCAGCACGGCGAGCAGCGCGACGACGTTGCGCACGACCATCGCGAACCAGCTCGTCTCGTAGAACGGCGGCTCTTCCATGGTCACCTCGGTAAAGGGGCGGGTCATCACCGTCACGATGTCACCACGATCCGCGCGCGCGCCGACTGCGGCCGACACCAGATCCTCGATCTTCTTGATATCGGCGGCGCTCGCGTTTTCGAGCGCGTTCTGGTCGATCGCCACCGCGACGGAGAGGTGCTTGAGCGCGCCCGGCGTCAGGTTGGAGACCGAAACCTCGCGGCCCAGTTCGTAAGTCCGCGTGGCGGAAGTGTCGGTCGGGCCCTGTTGCGCCTCGGCGGGCGGGGTATCGCGCGGCGCGCCTTCGCGCAGCTGCGGATCGGCGGGCGGCATGTTCGCGGTGGCACCGGGAACGCCGCCGGCCTGCGATTGCGGCATCTGCGTTTCCTGCGTCGTCTCGCGGCGGACCACGCCATCCTTGTCGTAGCTTTCGCGCGCCGAGGTGACCTCGTTCATGTCCAGCTCGACCTGCACCTGGCTCGAAAAGGCCTGCGCACCGATCATCGGGCTGAGCAGCTGATCGACCTGCGCGGTCAGCTTCGCTTCCATCTGCGATTGCAGATCGAGCCGGGCGTTATTCGCGCCCTCGCGCTTGTCGGTCAGCAGCTTGCCATGCTGATCGACCACCCGGACCGCATCGACCGACAGGCCGGGAACCGAACCTGCGACCAGATTGACGATCGCGGAGACCTGGCTGTCGGCCAGCTGGCGGCCTTTGGCCATGCGCACCATGATCGAGGCGGACGGCGCGACATCGTCGCGCACGAAGACCGAACGTTCGGCCTTGGCGACATGCACGCGCACGCCTTCGACGCCGTCGATCTCCTGGATCGTCAGCATCAGCTCGCGCTCCTGCGCGGCGCGCAATCGGTCGCCTTCCAGCGTGCGGCTGGCACCCAGCGGCAGGTTGGCGATCATGTCCGCTCCGGTCTCGGGCGCGGCGACCGCGCCATCGGATGCGACCAGCATGCGCGCGCGATAGAGATCGCCCTCGCTCACGGTCAGCGAGCCGGTATTGTTGTTGATCTGATAGCCGATCCCCGCCTGTTCGAGCGAGGCGACCACCGATGCGCGGCTCGCATCGTCGAGCGAGGAATAGAGCACCCGCTGCGGGCCGGGGGCGAGGCTCGCCCACAGCAACGCGGCGATGCCCAGACCCGCCATGCCGACGAACCAGGGCAGCACTTTTTTGACCATCGGCTGCGCGGCGAAACTGCGCGCGCGTTCGCCCATGCTGCCGCCCCCCGTGGAGAGCGGCTGGAGGATCGAGCCCTGCGAAGGACCCGCCCCTTGCGGCGCGGCGTTAGCTGGTACGAGACCCGCCATCTATCAGACCCCCATCCGCATGATTTCCTGATAGGCGCTGAGCAACTTGTTGCGCACCTGCAGGGTTGCCTCGAAGGCGACACTCGATTCCTGGCGGGCGAGCATGACCTTGGCGATATCGGTAACTTCGCCGCGCTCGTAGGCGGCGGTAATCTCGCCCGACTTTTGCTGCGCGGCGTTGACGCCGTCGAGGGCACTGCGCAGCGAATCGGCAAAGCCGCCGCTGTCCTGTGCGGGTTCGGCCGCGGTCGGTGCCGCCGTCTTGTCCTGATGCAGCTCTTGCAAGACGCTGGAGCGATCGATGATCTGCTGGCGCAGCGCCATCACCTGATTGATGGCGCCCCCGCTGCCGCTTGCCGAAACCGGGTTCATCCTGCGGCTCCCATCGCAATGCCGGCTTCACGGAAAGACGCGAGGCGATAGCGCAGCGTGCGCTCGCTGATGCCCAATTGCTTGGCGGCTTCGGCGCGGCGTCCGTTGCAGGCGTCGAGCGTCTGCATGATCGCGTTCGCTTCGGATTCGCGGACGATCTTGGAAAGCCTGCGCGCGCCGCTCGGCTTGACCTCGTAGACCCCTTGATGGACTGGTGGTTCGACGGGTGCCGGGCCGCGTTCCTGCGCAGCGACCGAGCGGACCGGGGTATCGAACACGATGTGTTCGGTGCCAATCGCGTTCCTCCCCTGCGCCAACAGCAGCGCGCGGCGGATCACGTTTTCGAGTTCGCGGACGTTGCCCGGCCACTTGTGGCTGCGCAGTACGGCGAGCGCGGCTTCCGAAAGCCAGGGAACTGTTTCGCCCTTGTTGCTGTGGCGCAGGATCATCGCAAAAGCGAGCGGGGCGATGTCGCCCGGCCGCTCGGCGAGTGGGTTGAGCGTCATCGGAAAGACGTTGAGCCGATAGAAAAGGTCTTCGCGGAAGCGCCCGGCAGCGACTTCGGCGGGCAGATCGCGGTTGGCGCAGGCGATCACCCGCACATCGACCTTGATCGGGCTGGTGGCACCGATCGGCATGACTTCGCCTTCCTGCAAGGCGCGCAGCAGCTTGGCCTGCAGCGCGAGCGGCATCTCGGCGATTTCGTCGAGCAGCAGCGTGCCCCCGTCGGCAGCGCGGAAGAAACCTTCGCCGTTCGCATTGGCACCGGTGAAGGCGCCTTTCTCGTGACCGAACAGCAGCGCTTCGAGCATCGTTTCCGGGATCGCGGCGCAGTTGACCGCGACGAAAGGCTGATCGGCGCGGGCGCTGCGCTGGTGGATGAACTTGGAGAGGACTTCCTTGCCGGTCCCGGTGGGGCCGTGGATCAGCACGGGAATGTCGGTCTGGGCGAGCCGGTCGGCGAGCGATATGACTGCCAGCGAGACAGGGTCCGCGGCAACAGGCCCGCCATTGGCACACAGCAGCGCGACCAGCGCGGCCATCGTCGTTTCGCTGGCGGGATCGGTGTAGCTGACCTTGCCGCCCCTGCCGGCGAGGACGATCGCATCGGCCCCGCCACGCTCGACCACGATGGTGCGGCCCTCGTGACTGCTCTTCGGATCGCTTGCGTCGACCAGCTGCACAGGCCGATCGAAGAACAGCGATGTGGCAATCCCCGTCAGCCTCGATGCGACGGCACCATGTTGCCGTTTAAAGCGCGTGCTTTCGTTAACCCCGATCATGACCGCCCCGTTTTAACCTTTTGGTTTACCCCGTTGAGGCACGTTTTTGCCGGTCGACGCACAAAACTTGGTTACTTTTAGTCGCCGCAAATTTACCACGGGTAAAAACACCCATGCGACAAATTGATCGGGACGGAACCCTTAATTCCCCGAGCCCTATGCCGGTCTGTGTCCCAGCTGCTGCGAACCGATCCACCCACGGCAGTCATGTTTTTTCGTCAGGGAGACTTTTGAAATGAGCGTTATCAACACGAACATCAGCGCGATGAAGGCGGCCAATGCGTCGTCTTCGGCCAACAAGGCCCTGGGCGTTGCCATGGAGCGTCTGTCGACCGGCAAGCGCATCAACTCGGCCAAGGACGACGCAGCCGGCCTCGCGATCTCGAACACCATGACCTCGCAGATCAAGGGCATGAACCAGGGCATTCGCAACGCCAACGACGGTATCTCGATGGCGCAGACCGCCGAAGGCGCGCTAAACGAAGTGACCAACATGCTGCAGCGTGTTCGCGAGCTGGCCGTCCAGTCGGCTTCGGGCACCTACTCGGCCGATGACCGCACCAGCATGAATGCCGAAGTCACCGCGCTCGTCACGCAGATGACCAACATCATCGACAATACCGAGTTCAACGGCAGCAACCTGTTCGACGGCACCGCCGGTACCGCGGGCACGGTCACGATCCAGGCCGGTGCGAACGCCGCCGATACCGTCGACCTGACGCTGGGCGACCTCACCGGCGTGTATGGCGCTGCCTTTGCAGTGGATACGGCCGCCAACGCCACCACCGCGATGGCCAACGTCGACGCGCAGCTGATCGTCGTGAACACGGCGCGTGGCGGCCTGGGTGCCTCGCAGAACCAGCTGGAATCGGCTGTCACCAACCTCGGCAACAATATCGCCAACCTCTCCGATGCGCGTTCGCGGATCGAAGACACCGACTACTCGACCGAAACGACCGCGCTGGCAAAGGCGCAGATCCTCAGCCAGGCGTCCAGCGCGATGCTGTCGCAGGCCAACCAGAGCCAGCAGAACGTCCTTTCGCTGCTGCGCTAAGTTTCACGCTTTCCAACATCAACAAGGCGGATGGCCCGTCGCTTTCGAGCGGCGGGCCATTTGCATATGGCGAGGCGAAGCTGGCAAAGCGTTTATGAGTGCTCGGGGTCTTTGCCCCATCGTCTGCCCGAATCTGGTGCACTAAACCTCTCGTTGAAGACTTCGCGTTGATGCGACCGGCCTTCGCTCATTTAAAATCGAACCCGGACAAGGAGGTCGTCTTTCATCCTCGCCGAAAAGGAGATAGGCTAACTGTTCAGCGAAAATATCCTTCTGAAAGAGAGCGCGTTGGTCGCAATTAATCAAGTCTTTGTTGACGAAAGTGGAACGCACGACGGATCTCCGTGTATCTCGATCGGCGGAATAATCTTCAAGAAGAACAAAGCGAGAGAATTTTCGAAGAGGTGGAATATCCAGTTGCGCAGGCGCGGACTGAAATATTTTCGCATGAGCGAGTGCACACACCAGAGAGGGCAGTTTCAAGGGAAGTCTAAAAAAGAATGCTTGGAGGCTGAATTATCCCTACTCTATAATATTTACAAATATGCAGAGGCTGGGTTCGCGGTGAGTCTGGCCGAAGAGGATTTTGACTTAGTTTATGAAGGGAGTCGCGACGGCATAGAATGGAAAATTCTATCAGGCGAGGCTTATTCTAAACTTATAAATCATGCATTGGTTTTCTGCGGGTCCTGGGCAGATGCCTTCAACTTTAATGGAAAGTTAGAGTATTTCTTCGAGGCTGGCCATCGACATCAAGGCGATGCAAAACAGAGAATTCGAAGTATTGTTAGGCCAGATACTGATCTCTATGGTGTCGATATGAGTGCTGTCGCCGAAGAGATGGGGCGAATGATTGGTGTACATAAAAGCGCCCATCGGCGTTATCGCTATCGGTCTCATGATTTCGCGGAAAAATGTGAATTCCCCCCACTTCAGGCGGCAGACATGATCGCTTGGCTCTGGCGTAACACCGCTATTAAACAGATGAATGGACAAGTTCCTCGCAAAGACTGGCAGGAACTAGGGACGAATTTAACGCTGCGTTATCGCCACTTCTCAATTCAAGAACTGGATGATCAGAAGTTGTCAGTAGATTCTTTTATGAGGTCTATTGGCGTTTGAGCAATCAATATTTTCCACTTGCCCGGTTTACCATCTGCCCGGCGCGCAACGGTTAACCATCACTCGTCGGGACGCAGGGTGTTGGCTTTAGGCGCCGTTAAGCATGGCTGGAAATCACGATCGACCGGCCACCGTCCCTGTTCGCGTCCCCGTCGGCCCGCATACCAAACGCCCCGCCGCGCCATCGGCATCGGTGGCGGGGCAGGGCGGGGCGTCCCGTGGGCAATCGAGATGCGAGCTAGTTTGCGAGGACGATCGAAATCCGCCGGTTGCGCGGGTCGGACGGGTCGTCCTTCACAAGCAGCTCGGTATCGGCGACGCCTTCGATCCGGCGGAAGCTCGCGTCAGGAATGCCTTCGTTCATCAGCGTCTGCCGGGTCGCCTCGGCGCGCCCGGCCGAGAGGGACCAGTTATTGACGCGGCCAGGATGCTTCCACTTCAGGCTGTCGGTATGGCCGCGCACGATGATCTTGCGCTCTTCGGGCTCGATCGCGAGCGCGATTGCGCCGAGCAGCGAGGTCGCTTCGCGGGTCAGCACGGTCGTACCGAGGTTGAACATCGAAAAATCGGCATCGTCAACCAGATCGATCCGCACGCCTTCGGTGGTATCGACCATCTTGATCTGGCTCATCAGCTTGGCGAGCTCGGGGTTTTTCGAAAGTTCGTCCTTGGTGCGCGAGCTGATCCGCTCGATCATGCGCGCAGCTTCTTTCGGTCCGCCGATCGCGTCGCGCGGCACGGTGATCGACTTGTTGCCGGTCTGGCCCTGGCGGTTGGGATAGTCGTCCACATCGGTCAGCGAAGCCCCCGAGAGCAGGCCGTTCGAGCCCGCGCCAGAATCCTTCAGCTTCATCAGCGTGGGTGTGAAATAGTCGGCCAGGCCCTTGCGCTGGTCTTCGGTGGTCGCGCCGAGCAGCCACAGCAGCAGGAAGAACGCCATCATCGCGGTCACGAAATCCGCATAGGCGACCTTCCAGGCCCCGCCATGGTGCCCGCCTTCGATCACCGTCACTTTCTTGACGATGATCGGCGGGAGGTTGTCGCCCTTCGCCGCCACCTTACCGGCCCCGCAGCGCGTCGAGCAATTCGGTCAGGCCGGGGCGCACGTTGTGGCCGAGGCCCGAGCGCGCGCTTTCCACCACGAGCGGCTGCGGGTGGCCGTAGAGCGAGGCGATGATGACCTGCTTGACGGCATGGAAGATCTGCTCGTCCTGCTCCAGCACCTGCTTGAGGCGACCGGCGAGCGGGCCGACGATGCCATAGGCCAGCAGCACGCCAAGGAAGGTGCCGACCAGTGCGGCGCCGATCATCTTGCCCAGGATTTCCGGTGGCTTGTCGATCGAGCCCATCGTCTTCACCACGCCGAGCACGGCGGCGACGATACCCAGCGCGGGCAGTGCGTCGGCCAACGTCTGGAGCGCGTGCTGCGGTTCGTGCAGCTCGTGAAAATGCGTCTTCATCGCATTGTCCATTACTTCTTCCACCGCATGGGTTTCGAGCGTGCCGGACGAGACGACGAGCAGCGTCAGCGTGTCGCTGATGAGCGAGATCAGCGGCTTGTTCTTCATGAGGTTGGGATAGGCGCCGAAAATCTCCGAACTTTCGGGTTCGCTCACATGGCTTTCGAGCGCGACCGGCCCATCGGTCTTGAGCACTTTCATCAGCTGCGTCGTCAGCGCGATCGCATCGATGTGGTCCTGCTTGGTGTGCTTCGGGCCCTTGAAGATCTTGCTGAACGCGCCGCCGATCGCCTTGATATGATCGAGCGAGTTGCCCGCGATCAGTGCGCCGACGGCGGCCCCGCCGATGATCAACATCTCATAGGGCAGCGCGTGCAGCACGGGGCCCATGGCCCCGCCGCTCAGCACGAAGCCGCCGAAGACCATCACCAACAGGACGACGATGCCGATTATCGCGTACATGAATTCAAATTCCCCCTAGGCCCGCGCGGATCAGCGCAGCATCGAAAACAGATTGAGATTGGCGAGGCGCACGAAGCTGGCCTGGCTCGCTTCGAGCACGGTCAGCATTTCCTGCATCCGGGTCATCGTGACCGCGAGGTCCGCGCCGCCCACGGAAGAGCGTTCGTCCTTGATCCGCTCCAGATTATCGACCCGGCGTTCGCCCATCACCTCGACCCAGGCGAGCCGCGAGCCGACCACGGTCTGCGCGGTGAGGACCTTGTCGAGCCCGGTGTCGAGCATGCCCAGGCCGTCGCGCGCGGCGTCGATGGCCGACTGGCCGCCGCCGCGCAGCGCGGTGGAGAGCGCGGAAAGCTCCGCGAAAATATCGCTCTGTGCGCCTGCGGCATTGACGAAGCCGAACACTTCCGGCCCGGTATTGCCCGGTTTGATCGTCTGGCCTTCGCCGATCTCGACCGCGTCGAGCGATGCCGTGCCGACATAGATCGCGGTGCCGGTCGCCGCGTCGACATGGTACGCATCGCCGCTCGCCTGCCCGCCGAACAGCGCATGGCCCGAAGCATTGCGACCATTGGCGAGGCCGAGCAGCGTGGTCCGCAGCCCGTCGAGTTCGGTGGCGATCGCAAGGCGCTGTTCGTCGCTCGTCGTGGCGGAGGCCGCCTGCAGCGCGATCTCGCGCGCACGGTTGATCAGCGAGCCGACCTGGGTCAGCGCCTGATCCGCAAATTGCAGATTGTTTTCGACCGCTTCGGAGCTGCGCGCATCGACGCTGCTGATCCGCTCTTCCCGGTCGAGCATGCGCAGGCGCGCCGCCGCGACCGGATCGTCGGATGATTTCTCGAGCCGTTCGCCGGTGCCGATCTGCTTCTGCAGATTTTCGGCGCGCGCGCGCAGCGATCCGATCTGGGTGGAGGAGCGTTCGTAGAAGGCCCCGGTGCTCAGGTTGATCATCGGCCGATCCCCAGCAAAGTGTCGAAGATATCGCTCGCCACCTGCATCGCGCGGCCCGAAGCCTGGAACGCCTGCTGGTAACGGATGAGATTGGCTGCCTCGTTGTCGAGATCGACGCCCGACTGTTCTTCCAGCGCGATCCGCGCGGACGAGGCGATCGTCTCGAGCGCGCCTTGCGTCACTGTGCGCCCGGCGACCTTGCTCGACACGTCGAACAGGATCGAATTGACCTCGGCGGACGGATTGGCGCTCACGAGCGCATCGCGCATGTCCTGCAGGTTCTGCTGATTGCGCTCGTTCGCGGGCGAACCTGCGGGTGCCGTGGCCAGCCCTGCGCCGCTCGTCATCGAGACCGTCAGCGTGCTGGCGGTGGTTCCGCTGAAGATCGGCTGGCCGGTCGATCCATCGAGCGCGACGCCATTTGCCTGGGCGGCGTTGATCGTGGACGCGATGCTGAGGGCTGCGGAATCGAGCCGCGCGCTCATATCGGCCAGCTCGCCCAGCGCGAGCGATGCGCCGGTGAGACTGCCCGAGCCCGGCGTGACCGCCTGCCCGTTGATCGCAAAAGACAATGTACCGTCCGCCGCGAGGGCCGAACTCATGACGCCCGCAGTACCGCCGTTGACGAAGGGTATTGGGGGGTTGGAGCCGACACCAACGGCGACGGTGCCGTCGGTCGCGAAGGTGGTGGTAATGCTGGCGAAGGCGCTCATCCGCTCCAGCAGATTGTCGCGCTGGTCGAGCAGCGCGGCCTGATCGTTGCTGCCGGTGCCCGCCCGCGCAAGGCGCAGGTTCACCCGCGCAAGCTCCGCGCCGTAGGTGTTCAGATTGCCGACGTCGGCTTCCGCATTGAACCGCAGGCCGTCGCCGACCGAGGTAAGGCTGCCGGCGGTGATGTTGAACTTGCTTGCCAGCGTTTCCGCTTCGGCGATCACCGCGGCGCGGCGTGCGCTGTCGGTCGGGTCGCCTGCGAGCTGTTGCAGACTCGCTTCGAACTCGACGATCGAGCCGAAGATGTCCGATTGCTCGACCGCGGATTCGATATTCTGGAGGCCCGCCAGTTCCACGTTGGAGCGCTGCAGATCGGCCTGCGTGCGGCGCATTTCTGCCTGGCGGAACGAATCCGCGTTGCGGCGCACTTCGGCGACGCGCGAGCCCGAGACCGCGATGTCACTGCCGCGACCCGCGATGCTGCCGCCAGATACTTCCTCGATCCGGACGCTGCGGCGCACGTAGCCGTCGGTCGAAGCATTGGCGATATTGTTCGCCGTCACTTCGAGCGCGCCGCGCGCCGCGCGGGCGCCGCTTGCGCCGATGGAGAGGAGGTCGGAAGCCATTTAGATGCTCGCTCCGTCGGTCTGTTCGCCCGGCAGGAAGCGCGCGAGCTGACGCTCGATCGATTCCGCGAAGCCCAGCTGGCCCGATTGCGCAGCGATGTCCGCGAAGCGCTCGTCGCGCATTTCGGTGAAGGTCTCGTCGCTGCCTTCGAACAGGTCGTTGCCGCCGAAATCGGTGGCGGGCGACGAGGAGAGCATCTGCCGCAGCAGGATCGCTTCGAATTGCTGCGCCGCCTCGCGCAGTTCGCTGCGCTGGTCGGTTGCGTTCGCAGTCTTGCCGTCCAGCGGTGTGGGCTGGCGGACGAGCGAGAAATCGGGCGCGCCGAGGGGGGTCATATGATCACCACCTCGGCGGTCAGCGAACCTGCCTGCTTGAGCGCTTCGAGGATCGCGACCAGGTCCGCCGGGCTTGCGCCCAGCATGTTGAGCGCATCGACCACGTCGGCGAGGTTCGCACCCGCGGGCAGCGGTGTGACGTAGCCGCCGCTCTGGCGCGCATCGATCGTGCTGTCGGGTTCTAGCGCAGTGCGTCCGCGCGAGAAGGGGGCGGGCTGCACGATCGTGGGATCCTCATCGATCCGCACGACCAGGCTGCCATGGCTGACGGCGGCGGGCGCGAGGCGCACGGCGCTGGAGATCACGATCGTGCCGGTGCGGCTGTTGACGATGACTTTTGCCGCGCGCTCGGCGGGCGTGACGTCGAGCATCTCGATCTCGGCCATGATCGTCGCGCGGGTATCGGCACCCGGCGGCAGCGCAAGCGCGAGCGTCACCGCATCCTCGATCCGCGCCATGCCGGGAAAACGCCCGTTGATGGCATCGCGGACGCGCGCGACCGTCAGGAAGTCGGCCTGGAACATGTTCCAGCGCAGCACTTCGGTGAAGTCGAAATTGGTGCTCACCGCGCGTTCCACGCTGGCCCCGTCGGAGATGCGGCCCACGGTCGGCACGTTGACGGTCAGCTTCGATCCGTCATTGGCCGAAATGCCGAGACCGCCGACGGTCAGGTTGCCCTGCGCCATCGCGTAGACTTCGCCATCCGCGCCGTAGAGCGGGGAGAGGATCAGCGCCCCACCGCGCAAGGACTTGGCCTTGCCGATGGTCGATACGGTGATATCGATCCGCTGGCCGGGCTTGGCGAAGGCCGGCAGTTCTGCAGTGATGAGCACGGCCGCCGCGTTCTTCAGCGCCGGATTGACGCCAGGCGGCAGCTGCAGGCCGAAGCGGCCCGACACGCCGCGCATCGCCTGCGTCGCATAGGCGAAATTGTCGTCGCCCGTCCCGTCGAGGCCGACGACGATGCCGTAGCCGGTCAGCTGGTTGGAGCGGACCGACTGGAACTGGCCGATGTCGCGCACGCGCTCGGCCGATGCCATCGAGGGCAGGGCCAGCGAGACGATTGCGGCGAGGCATGTGGCGATCAGGGTGAAGATGCGGATCATGGTTTTCGCTCCGGATCAGAAGGGCGACACTGCGGCGAAGAAGCGCGACAGCCAGCCGGGCTTGCCTGCCTGCTGCACCGCGCCCTTGCCGCTGTACGAAATGCGCGCATCGGCGACGCGGATCGACGAGATGCGGTTGTCCTGATCGACGTCGGACAGGCGGATGATGCCCGAAACCTGCACCCACTCCTCGCCCTGGCTGAAGTGCATGACCTTTTCGCCGCGCACGAAAGCCGTGCCGTTCGGGCGGACCTCCGCGATGGTGACCGTCAGGTCGCCGCGCAGGACCGAGGTCTGCGAGGCGGTGCCCGATCCGTTGAAGGACGAGCTGGCCGATGCACTGAGGTCCGAATTGTCGATCGGAATGAAGTCGGGCAGGTCGAGCCCGGCACTGCCATCGCGGCTGGTCTTGCCGCTGGTCGCCTTGCTGGTCGTCGTCCGCTCGACCAGCACGATGGTGACGAGGTCGCCCACCTGTGCGGCGCGATTGCCATTATAGAGGGGCGTGTACCCCTGGCTTGCCTGATAGATCGCGCCATCGGTCGACGGCGGCACGACATAGGTCGGCTCGGGAAGAGGCGGCAACGTGGCGGTGAAGCCTGCGGGCCGCGTGGCGCCGCCACATGCGGCGAGCGAGAGCGCGACGGGCGCGACGAGGAGGATGCGGGGGCTCATAGTAATCTGCCTCACAGGGTCTGGTTCGCGTTGCGCAGCATCTCGTCGACGGCGGAGACCATCTTGGAGCTGATTTCGTAGGCGCGCTGCGCCTCGATCATGGCAACCAGTTCTTCCACGATGTTGACGTTCGATCCTTCGAGCATGCCCTGGCGCACATTGCCGCGCCCACCTTCGCCGGCGACGCCCAGCTCGGCGGCACCGCTGGCGGCGGTTTCGGCAAGGAAGTTGTCACCAATCGCCTGCAGACCCGCCGGATTCGTGAAGCGCGCGATCTGGATCTGGCCCAGCTCGGTCGGGTCGCTCTCGCCATTGATCGAGGCGGAAACGGTCCCGTCGGGTGCAATCGCGATCGCCGTTGCGCCTTCGGGCACGGTGATCTCGGGCTGCACGGCAAAGCCCTGCTGGGTGACCAGCTGGCCTTCGGCGGAGCGCGTGAAGTTGCCTGCGCGGGTGTAGCCCGTGCGGCCGCCGGGCAGGGCAATCTGGAAGAAGCCATCGCCGTCGAGCGCGAGGTCGAAGGCGTTGCCGGTGGTGTCGAGCGTGCCCGCCGTCATGATCTGGCTGGTCGACTGCACCGCTACGCCGGTGCCCAGGTTCAGGCCGGTGGCATAGGCGGTTTCGCCCGACGAACGCTGCCCGGCAACGCGCGTGTCCTGATAGGCCAGCGTCGCGAAGTTGGCGCGGTCGCGCTTGAAACCGGTGGTGCCGACGTTCGCCAGGTTGTTGGCGATCACCCGCATGCGGGCGTCCTGGGCTTCGAGCCCGGTGCGGGCGACCTGGAGTGCTGAGGTGGGCATATCGTGATCCTTGGACTAGCTGAGGCGCATCAGTTGCGCGCCGCTCTGGTCGAGCTCGCGGGCGGTCGCGACCATCTTGGAGCGCATGGCGTAAAGCCGCTGCTCCTCGATCATGGCGACCAGCACTTCGGTGGGTTTGACGTTGGATTGTTCAAGCGCGCCGGTCTGTACCCGCGCTTCGGCATCGGTCGGCAGGATGCCGCCGCCCTCCACGCGGAACAGCCCGTCCAGCCCCTTCGCGACGGGCGAGCCTTCCCAGCTCGCCAGCTTGATCCGGCCTATTTCGGCGGGCGGCGCTTCGGGCGCGTCGGGATCGCTGCGGGTTACGGTTCCATCGTCGGAAATGGAGATACGGCCACCCGGTGGGACCGTAATCGGTCCCGTGTCCCCCAACACCGGGTGGCCGTCCCCTGTCACCAGCAGCCCGGTGGCTGACAGCGACAAGTCTCCGCGGCGGGTATAGGCTTCGTCGCCATTGCCCGCCTGCACTGCCATGAGCGAATTGGTCGCCATGGCGATATCGAGTTCGCGGCCCGTTTCCATGATTTCGCCGCCCCGCATATCCGCGCCCGTGACACGCGCGACCTGCATCGCGCGCGCTTCGTTCGGGTGGCCCTCGACGGTCATTGCGCGCTGCTCGATCAGCTCGGCCCGAAAGCCCAGCGTGTTCGTGTTCGCCATGTTGCTGGCGATCGCGCGCTGCCGGTCCATCGAGGCCTGCATCCCCGAAAGCGCAGTATAGATGAGGCGGTCCATTTCTATCAGGTCCGCAGGTTGATGACGGTCTGCGAGATCTGCGTCGCCGTATCGATCGCCTTGGCGTTGGCCTGGAAGTTCCGCTGCGCGGTAATCAGGCCGACCAGTTCCTCGGCGATGTCGACGTTGGAGCGCTCGAGCGCACCAGAAAGCAGCGCGCCGTACTGGCCATTGCCCGGTTCGCCGTAGCTCGCTTCGCCCGAGAAGCCGGTGCTCTGCCAGTTGGCCGAACCCACCGGCTTGAGGCCATTGGGCGCCATGAAGGAAGCGAGGGCGACCATTCCGATCGGCTCGACCGAGCCATCTGCATAGGATGCGCTCACCACACCGTCCTTGCCGACGGCGACGCCCGCATAAGCCGCGCCTGCCGCGTTTTGCGCCGGGATCTGCAGGGTTTGCAGGGTCGTGCCCGTCGGCGCACCGGTTGCATCGACCGGGAAGACCCGCAGGCCGTTACCATTGGAATCGACGATGCCGCCGCTTTCGTCGATCGTGAACGAACCGGACCGCGTATAAAGCGTCTCGCCGTTCTCGCCCGACAGGGTGAAGAACCCATCGCCCGTAACGGCCAGGTCGAGTGCCGCGCCGGTCTGTTCGAGCGGCCCGAGCGAGAAGTTCTGCGTAATCGCTTCGACCGAGGCGCCGATGCCCTGGATCGTGCGCGGATTGGCGTTGGCCGATCCCGCGACCATCTCGGAGAATTCGGTGCGCCCGCGCTTGAAGCCGTAGGTTTCCGAGTTGGCGATATTGTGCGCGATGGTGCCGAGCGACGACTGCGCGTTCTTGAGGCCGTTGAGCGAGGTGTAGAATGACATTGGTGCGACTCCTGCTTTAAAGGTCGTTGGCGGCCGGGCTGGCGCCCGCAGCCGATTGGGCAGCGATCAGCGCGTCGAGCTTGTCGACGATCTTGCCCAGCGTCTCGTTGGTTTCGGCGGTGCCCGCGAGCGAGGAGAACTGCGCCATCTGCGCCAGCATCTCCTTGTTATCGACCGGCTCGAACGGGTCCTGCTGCGCCACCTGGACGGTCAGCAGGCGCAGGAAATCGGCCTGCCCCAGCTCGTCCATCCCGCGCCCCTGCGTGGGCGTCGCGGACGTGGCGGAAGCCGCCCCGGTATAAGGGTTCACGCTTAGGGTCATTTCATCCTCATCGTTTCGAGCATCAGCTGCTTGGCGGTGGACATCGCCTCGATCATGTTGCTGTACTGGCGCGAGGCCTCCAGCATCTCGATCATCTCGGCATTCTCATCGACCGGAGCTTCCCACACATCGCCATTTTCATCGGCGAGCGGGTTGCCGGGATCGTGGCGGCGCGTGGGCGCGACATCGGCGCGCACGACCTGGTCCACGCGAACCGTGCTCATGCCGCTTGCCTGGTCGAGCTGTTCGGCAAACACCGTGCGCATCGGGCGATAGGCTTCGTCGGCGCTGCCCGCGACCGTGCCTGCATTGGCGAGATTGGACGCGGCGGTGTTCATCCGGACCATCTGCGCGGACATCGCGCGATAGCCCATTTCGAACATGGTCATGGGGGCGTTTGCGTTTCCCGGCATCCTATTCGCCCCTCAGCGAGCGTTTGATGGTGTCGACCCGGCCGCTCAGGAAACCGAGCGTGGCGGTATAGGCGACCGCGTTCTCCGCGAAGGCGGCCTGTTCGGTCCCCATCTCCACGGTGTTGCCGTCGAGGCTGGCCATGGTGGGAATGCGATAGACGGTCGCACGGCTTGCCGCGCTATCGGTATCGTTGCCCGCAAGGCGTGCCTGCAGCGCGGCGCCGAAATCGATGTCTCGCGCCTTGTAACCGGGGGTGCCCGCGTTCGCGATGTTGGAGCCGAGCACCGCCATGCGCTGCGCACGCACTTCCAGTGCCGCTCCATGTATGCCGAAAAGGCCTTCGCTCATTGCATCAACTCCGCCTGGGTTCGGTGGGCGTTTCGTGTTCGCCGGTATCTAAGCAAAGGGCGTGCCAGTTTGCGTGAATGGCGCGGAATCGCTGGATCTGCGAGGGAGGGCGGCAAGCGCTTGCCGGTCGGCGGCAAAAAATCGGCGCCGCGCTGAAAAAGCGCCGGTGCGCGGTCGTTCTATGCTCCGTGGAAAATCTCGCGACCCTGATCGACCAGTGGCTGGACCCGATCGCGCTCGGCATCGTGCTGGGCGGGACGCTGCTCGCGACCCTGCTGCGATGCGGCTTCGCACAGGCGCGGCTGGCGGTCGGGAAGGTCTGTGCGCTGGCGCGGCCTGCCTTCGATCCTGCGCAGGCGAAGGCCGAACTGGCGAAACAGATCGGCGAGATCCGCAAACAGGGCATCCTGCGTGCCGAGCCGGTCCGTTCGGGTGACGCGGATCTCGACTCGCTTGCCGATACGCTCGCCACGCGCCGCTCGCTCGAACAGCTGCATGCCGATCACGAAAGCCACCGGCGCCAGCGGATCGAGGCCGCACGCACGGCGATGCACGTGCTCGCGCATGCGGCGGAGCTTGCGCCCGTGCTGGGCCTCGCGGGAACGCTGGTTGCGCTGGGCACGATGCCGGGCGGGAGCGAGACCTCCGCTGCCAGCGAGGTCGGCATGACCGGCGCGATCGCCATGGCGGTCGTCACTACCCTTTATGGTATTGCCGCGGCGAACTTCCTGTTCGGGCCGCTGGCCGCCGCGATCGAGCGTCGCTCCGAACGTGAAGAGCGCGACCGGCAGGCGGTCATCGACTGGCTTGAGCAGGCCGTGCGGCGGACCATGCCCCGGGCTGCGGCAATGCCTCAGTCTGTATCCGGCCTGCGCAGAGCCTCGTGAGCATCCGTGGTTTCTCCGGCTGGCAGACGGCGCTCGCGGATCTGGCGCTGATCCTGTTCGTGGTGGTCGCTGCCGCGCATCGCGAAGGTGCGGCGGATACCGCGCCGCAAGATGCGCCCGATCCGATCGAACTGGCGTTGGGCCAGCCGATGGCGGTATTCCGCCAGGGCGGCGATGCCGATCTGACCCGCTGGCTGGCGACCCGCGAGCTTGCGCAGGGCGAGATTGCAACGGTCATCGTGCGCCACGAGCCGGGCCGTGCGGCGCATGCCGTGGACGAGGCCACGACGCTGCTCGCCGAGATCGAGCGGACGGGGAAGGAAGCGCGCCTGCTGGTCGAGACTTCGCGCTTTCCCGAGACGCTGGTGGTGATCGCCCACGATCAACATGCATCGGCCGAAGCCGGGATGGCACGGAAATTGCAGTAACGCGGTAGCAATGGCGGGTCGCTCCCGCCGCATAATGCTATTCCGGAGTATTGCACCATGCACAAGATTTCTGCCCTGCTCGCCACCGGCTTGCTGACCTTTACCGGCCTTGCAGCTTCTTCCGCTGCCGCGAATGCACCGATGGACCCGGCCGAGATCGACCGGGCGGTGGCGCAGTTCACCGGCGCCGGGATTGGCCAGCCGGGCGGCGCGCGCCTGCCGGTCGACCGGCGGATGCGCCTCAATCCTTGTGGCTCGCCGCTGCTGCTCGAATGGTATGGCAAGGCGCGCGAGAGCGTGCAGGTCCAGTGCCCCGATGCGGGCTGGCGGATTTACGTCGCGGTGGCGCAGGCTCAGGGCCCTTCTGGGGCGGCAACGCAGCCCGGGCAGGCGGATGCAGGCGGCGAGATCGTCATCAGCCGTGGCGAGACCGTCTCGATCATCGTCGCGGGTGGCGGTTTTTCGCTCTCGCGTCAGGCGGTTGCGATGGAAGAGGGCGCGGTGGGTTCGTGGATCAAGGTCCGCCCCACGCAGGACAAGAAGGCCGATCCGGTCCGCGCACAGGTCGTCCGCCCCGGTCAGGTCGCCGTGCGCCTCCGCTAAAAAACGACCAAAAAAGTTGCCGGGGCCTTAAAGCCCGCTGGCGCGTGTCGTTCTTAGTCCCGTAACCGCCATTCACCCACGGGTGGCAAGGAAAGTGGAGCAATAGCAATGCGAGATTTCGGATTGCCGGAAATCGGGGGACCAGCTGGATTGCGCCGCGGTGTCGCGCCGGTCGAGCGTGTCTCCGCTGTGCAGAAGCCAGCCGATCAGACGGCCGAAGCGCAGGCGATGAGCGCGGTCGTCGCGCCGAGCGCGGGCGATCAGGCTCCGATCGACGGCGATCGGGTGGCGCAGATTCGCCAGGCCATCGAGAGTGGGTCCTATCCTTTGAATTCCAACGAAATTGCCGACGGCATCATTGCCTCCGGCCTGTTCCAGATCGTCGGCGAATAGGGCCTGCACGAACATGACGACCCGTAGCGCCCTGCGGCAAATGCTTGCCCTGCTGGAAGGAGAGCGGCAGGCTCTTGCCGCTCTCGATCTCGAACGCATCAACACTTGTTCCAGCGGCAAGATCGAGCTGTGCGACCGGCTCGACAAGGTTCGCCCCGAAGATCTGGACGAGGAATGCCTCGGCCTGCTCGACGCGGTGCGGCGCCTCAACACGATTAACCGGCGGCTGCGCAACCTGATCGCCACGAATGTGCAGTCGCGCATCGATTCGATGGCCGGTGCGCCTGGCACCTATTCCGGCGGCCGCGCACCGATGGCTCCGCAAACCATCTGAGCGAAGCGCGCCGACCTCCACGGTTTGGCATGGACCTTGCTTAACTCCTCGGGATAGCAATTCCCGAGAGGTCACGTGCCCACTGCCAGCCCAGTACCAGCAATACAGGCCGCCACCACGCCCGTCGCCGATCGCGATGTGCGCGCGGCGATTGCTCGCGCCTCGCAAAGCACGGGCGTCGACTTCGACTACCTTCTTGCGCAAGCGAAGCTGGAATCCGGGCTCGACCCCGATGCTAAGGCCCGCACATCCAGCGCGACCGGCCTTTATCAGTTCATCGATTCCACCTGGCTGCGCACGATGGATCGCCACGGCGACAAGTACGGGCTGAGCTGGGCGACCGACCGCATCGCACCCGGCGGCGCGGTGGCCGATCGCGGCACGCGCGACCAGCTGCTCTCGCTACGCTACGATGCAGATGTCTCCGCACTGATGGCGGCGGAGCTGGCGCGCGACAATACGACCGGGCTCAAGGGTTTTCTCGGCCGCGAGCCGGAACCCGCCGAGCTATACCTTGCACATTTCCTCGGCCTGGGCGGGGCGCAGAAGTTCCTCGGTGCCTATCGCACCGATGCGGGCCAGTCTGCCGCCGCGCTGATGCCGAAGGCGGCGAGCGCCAATCGGCCGATCTTCTACGACCAGGGTCGCGAGCGTTCGGTCGCCGAGGTGATGAGCCTGATGCAGACCAAGGTTGCCAAGGCGATGGAGCAGGGCGGCGCGATGCCGTTCTCTTCCGGCGCCGCTCCGGGCGTGGGCGGCATTCCCCAGGAATTCGCGGCTGCGCGCTACGCCAGCTCCGCGATGATACCGGGCCGCTCTGTGCGCGCATCGGCGATGGCGGCACCCGCCGGTGCGCAGGCGCGGCCGTCGATGGCCGACACATTGCGCTCGACCTTCGGCACCGCCGGGGCGGACGATATTGGGGGGCGCGCGCGCATGCGGATCGATGAAGCCTACGGCAAATTCGCGGCGTTCGGCCTGTGAAGCTGCCCGCCGTCATCTCGCCCGCGCTCGCGCTTCCCGCCGGCATCCTCGCGGTCATCGTGCTGATGGTCGTGCCGATCCCGGCGCTGATGCTCGACCTATTCTTCGTGCTCAATATCGCGCTGTCGGTCTCGATCCTGATGGCCGCGATGAATGCACAGAAGCCATTGGACTTCTCGTCCTTCCCCTCGGTCCTGCTGTTCGCGACGCTGATGCGCCTCGCATTGAACGTCGCCTCGACCCGCATCGTGCTCCTCAACGGGCACGAGGGCGGGGATGCGGCGGGCAAGGTGATCGAGGCCTTCGGCGCCTTCCTGATCGGCGGCAACTTCGCGGTCGGGATCATCGTCTTCATCATTCTGACCATCATCAACATGGTGGTGGTGACCAAGGGTGCGGGCCGCGTATCCGAAGTGACCGCGCGTTTCACGCTCGACGCCTTGCCCGGCAAGCAGATGGCGATCGACTCCGACCTCGCCGCCGGTCTGATGACCGCCGAAGAAGCCAAGGCCCGCCGGCGCGAGATCGCGACCGAGGCCGATTTCTACGGTTCGATGGATGGTGCGAGCAAGTTCGTGAAGGGCGATGCGATCGCCGCGCTGCTGATCCTCATCGTCAACATCATTGCCGGGCTCGTGCTGGGCATGAGCATGTATGGCTTGTCTGCGGGCGAAGCCGGCTCGGTCTATGTCACGCTGGCGGTGGGCGACGCGCTGGTCGCTTCGATCCCGGCGCTGCTGCTGTCGATCGCCGCCGCCGTGATCGTCACCCGCGTCTCCGACACGCGCGACCTGACCGGGCAGATCGGCGGACAGCTGGCGGATTCGAAAATCTGGCTGCCGGTCGGCTGCATCCTTGCGGCGATCGGCTGTATCCCCGCGATGCCGCAGATGATCTTCCTGCCGCTGGCCGCAGGCGCGCTGCTGTTGTGGCGCGGCCTCAACAAGCGCGAGCAGGCGGCAGCCGTCTTCGTGCCCGAGCCCGAAGAAACGCCCGATCCTTCGCGCATCTCGATTTCCGAGGTGTCGGACCAGACGCTGGTTACCATCCAGCTCGGCTACGGGCTCGTCCAGCTGGCCGACGACAAGAACGGCGCTCCGCTGGTCGCCCGCCTCACGGGCCTGCGCAAGCAGATGTGCCAGGCTTTCGGCTTCGTCGTCCCGCAATTCCGCATCGCCGACAGTTTCGACATCGCGCCCGACGAGTATCGCATCATGCTGGGCGGAGCACCCGTCGGCTCGGGCACCCTGCGTGCAGGCAAGCTGCTGGCGATCGACACCGGCGAAGTGCTCGACGGGCAGGTCTTGCCGGGCGAGGCTACCAAGGACCCGAGTTTCGGCTGCGATGCGAAGTGGATCGACGAAGGCTCACGCGATCTTGCGGTCGCAGAAGGCTATCTCGTGGTCGATCCCGAAAGCGTCATCGCCACGCAGGTCCACCAGCTCCTCGCAGGCCGAGCGGCCGAATTGCTGGGGCCTGACCAGGTGCGCGAACTGCTCGACCTGCTGCGCGAACGCCATTCGCAGCTGATCGACACGATCACCCCGCAGCCCTTGTCGCTCGCCGCGATCACCGCGGTGCTCAAGGCGCTGCTCACGGACGGCATCTCGCTCACCCATTCGGTGCGGGTCTTCTCCAGCCTGTCGCAGGCCGCGCAGCGCAGCAACGATCCGTTGCAGATCCTCGAACTGATGCGGACCGATCTGGGCACCATGCTGGTCGGCAATATCTGCGGACCGAACGAGCGGCTGCCGGTCGTTACCCTCGCTGCACAGCTGGAAGAGATGGTCGTGGGCGGAATGCAGGACCCCACCACCGGAGAGATCGTGATCGAACCCGATCTCGCGCGGTCGATCGGGGAACGGATCGCCGCACTGTTGCAAAGCCGCCCGCCCGGTGCGCGCACGCCCACGCTGGTCGTCCAGCCGCGCGCCCGCCGCGCCCTTGCCGCGCTGCTCAAGCTGCGCGCGCCGAACATGCTCGTCCTGTCGATCAACGAATTGCCCGCCGCCCAGCCGATCGAGGTGATCGCGGTGATCGGCGACGATACAGAGCAGGTTGCGCAAGCGCAGCAACCCCAGCTCCCGCCCCCCGGACAGCATGACAATCCGCAAGAACATGAGGCGCTTGCCGCATGAAGCACGATCACTCCAACTTCGCCGTCCGCCAGGCCTATGGCTCCACCGTGCAGCAGAAGGTGACGCAGTTCCTGCCGCTCGTTCGCAAGCTCGCGTGGCATTACCAGGGCCACGGCAGCGCCACGATCGACGTCGACGATCTGATGCAGGCGGGGATGATGGCGCTGACCGAGGCCGCCCAGCGCCACGACCGGCCGAGCGACGACGGCTTTGCCGCCTACGCCAAGATGCGCGTGCGCGGAGCGATGGTAGACATGCTGCGCGGCCAGTCGCACCGCCCGCGCAGCGCCGGGAGCTGGACGCGCAAACGCGATGCCGCCGAACAGACCCTGCGCACCGAGCTGGGCCGCGCGCCCGATTCGGCGGAGATGGCACGGGCGATGGAAATGCCGCTCGACCGGTACGAAGCGATGCGATTCGCCGCCTCGACCACCTCGACCTCGATCGAGGAATGCTATTCGGACAGCGATACGGCCTTCGGCGATGACCGGCCCGACCCCGAGCAGAACCTGCTCGCCAGTGAAGACAGCGGCGTTCTGGCAGGGGCTATCGCAGCGCTGCCGGAGCGGTTGCAGCTGGTCCTCAAGCTCTATTTCATCGAAGAGCTGAACCTGAACGAGATCGCCGCCGTGCTCGGCGTCAGCGTGCCGCGGGTCCATCAGCTGAAGGCCGATGCGCTCAAGAAAGCGCGGGTCGCGATGGTCGGGCAGACCGAATAGTTTGCACTGCAACATGCCTTGCCTTTATGGGCAGGCGAATGGTTGCAGATCCTCTCGGACCACCGCCCGCGCTGGGCGAGATCGCACGGCCTTCGCTGTTCCTCGATTTCGACGGCACGCTCGTCGATCTGGCGCCATCGCCCGACGGTATCAGCGTGCCCGAACACCTTTCAGACGCGCTGGAGCGCAAGGCGAGCGCGCTCGACGGGCGGCTCGCCATCGTCACCGGGCGCTTCATCGAGGATATTCGCAGCCACCTGCCCGAATGCGCGGTCGTGTTGAGCGGATCGCATGGGGCCGAGATCACGAGCCCCGACGGGTCTTCGGTGGCCGAACGCGAAGTGCCGCGCGTCGACGATGCGGCGCTGGACGCGGCGCGGGACTTTGCCGCCGGGATCGACGGCCTCGTCCTCGAGGAAAAGGCGCTGGGCTTCGGCCTCCATTATCGCGCATCGCAGGACCGGGCCGAGGATATTCGCGAATTCGCCCGCGGCTTGGCGCGCGAGCACGACCTGCATCTGCGCCCCGGCAAGATGCTGGTCGAGCTGACCACCACCGACGCCACCAAGGGCGACGGGGTGCGCGCGATCATGCGCCAGCCGCCATTCAGTGGCGGCATGCCGATATTCGTGGGCGACGACACCACCGACGAGGATGGCTTTGCCGCTGTCGATGAGATGGGCGGCTTCGGCATTCTGGTTGGCGAAAAGCGCGAAACAAAAGCGCGCTTCCATCTGTTCGACGTAGCAGCGGTACATAAATGGCTGGAGATTGAATGACCCAAACGCCCCGTAGCTCTCTCGAACTCTGGCCCGTCGGCAATTGCCAGGTCACCGGCCTGCTCGACGAGACCGGCGGGCTCGTCTGGGGCTGCGTGCCCCGTGTCGATGGCGATCCCGTGTTCTGTGCGCTGATGAACGGGGACAATCAGAGCGAGGGCGTGTGGCGGATCGGGCTGGAGGGCCTCGTCTCGTCTAGCCAGGAATACCTGCGCAACACGCCGATCCTCAAAACCCGCCTCGAAGCCGAGGATGGCAGCGCGGTCGAGATCCTCGACTTCGCGCCGCGTTTCCGCCGGTCGGGCCGGATGTACCGCCCCGTCGCCTTCGCGCGGATCGTGCGGCCCGTCGCGGGAACGCCGCGGATCACGGTCAACCTCTCGCCGATGAAGAACTATGGCGAGGCGGTGGCCGAGACGACCAACGGCACCAACCATATCCGCTATCTCGTCGGCCCGCAGGCACTGCGCCTCACCACCGATGCGGCGGTCGGTTATGTGCTGGAGAAGCGCACCTTCCGGCTCGAGAACGACCTGCATTTCTTCCTCGGCCCGGACGAGCCCTTCAGCAGCAATGTCGGCCATGAGCTGGAAACCATGCTCGAGCTGACCGACCATTACTGGCGGCACTGGGTGCGCGGCCTTGCGACCGTGATGGAGTGGCAGGAAGCGATCATCCGAGCGGCGATCACGCTCAAAATATGCCAGCACGAGGAAACCGGCGCGATCGTCGCCGCGCTGACCACCTCGATCCCCGAGGCGCCTGGGAGCGAGCGCAACTGGGACTACCGCTACTGCTGGATTCGCGATGCCTATTACACGGTGCAGGCGCTGAACCGGCTGGGCGCGCTCGACGTACTGGAAAAGTATCTCGCGTACCTGCGCAACATCGTCGACAATGCCAAAGGCGGCGCGGTCCAGCCGCTCTATTCGGTCATGGGCGAGGCGCAGCTGGACGAGAGTTTTGCCGAGAATCTGGCGGGTTATCGGGGCATGGGCCCGGTGCGTAAGGGCAACGCCGCCTATCATCAGGTACAGCACGATGCCTATGGTCAGATCGTGCTCCCCACGGTGCAGGCATTTTTCGACCAGCGGCTTTACCGCATGGCGGACAAGGCGGATTTCGAAAGCCTCGAACAGGTCGGCGAGATGGCGTGGAAAATGCACGACCAGCCCGACGCAGGACTGTGGGAATTCCGCACCCGGCAGGAGGTCCACACCTATTCGGTCCTGATGAGCTGGGCGGCCTGCGGGCGCATCGCCACCGTCGCGGACCGGCTTGGCCTGACCGAAAAGGCGGAGTTCTGGCGCGACCGGGCGGCGAGGATCCGCGACAAGATCGAAAGCGAGGCCTGGAACGAGGAAGGCCAGCACTATGCCTCCGCGCTGGGGGGCAAGCATCTCGATGCAAGCCTGTTGCAAATGATCGACCTGGGCTTCCTGAAGCCCGAGGACGAGCGCTTTCAACTGACCTTCGCGGCCGTCGAGAAGGGGTTGAGGCGTGGCGAGCATATGCTTCGCTACGATGCGGAAGACGATTTCGGGCTGCCCGAAACGGCCTTCAATATCTGCACCTTCTGGCTGATGGAGGCGCTCCATCTCGCAGGCCGGGAGGAAGAGGCGCGCGCCCTGTTCGAGACGATGCTGTCGCACCGCACCAAGTCGGGCCTGCTGTCCGAGGATCTCGATTTTAACAATGGAGAACTCTGGGGCAATTTCCCCCAGACCTACTCTTTGGTGGGTATCATCAACTGCGCCACCCTGCTGTCCAAACCCTGGAGTGTCATCCGATGAGCCGCCTTATCGTCGTATCGAACCGCGTTTCCGTACCCAAGGCGCGCGGGGTGGCTGGATCGCAGGGCGGGCTGGCGGTGGCGCTCGGCTCCGCGCTGAAAGAGCGGCGCGGGATCTGGTTCGGCTGGTCGGGCAAGGAAACCGAAACCTATACCGGCGACCTCAACATGCAGAAGAACGAGGGCGTCACCACCGCGACCATCGATCTCGAGCCGCAGGACGTCGACGAATATTACAACGGCTACGCCAACCGGACGCTGTGGCCGCTGTTCCACTACCGCGTCGATCTGGCGGAGTATGAATCGGGCTTCGGCAAGGGGTATGAGCGGGTCAACCAGCGCTTTGCCGACAGCCTGGGCCCGCTGATCGACCCCGAGGATATGGTGTGGGTCCACGACTACCACCTGATGCCGCTCGGCAGCCGGCTGCGCGAACGCGGCAACAAGAACCGGATCGGCTTCTTCCTCCATATTCCGTGGCCGCCGCGCAACCTGCTGGTCGCGCTGCCATTTCACGAGCGGCTGGTGCTGACCATGCTCGACTACGACCTGATCGGCTTTCAGGACGAGGAATCGGTCGACAGCTTTCTCGGCTATTGCCGCAAGGAATTGCAGGCCGATGTGACCGACGATGGCGTGGTGACCTATGACGGCCGGTCGGTGAAGGTCGCCGCTTTTCCGATCGGGCTCGATTACGACGAATTCCTCGAAGGCGGGCAGACCGGCGATGCGCGTCAGGCGGAACAGCGGATGCGCTCGAGCTCGCGCCATCGCAAGGTGATCATCGGGGTCGACCGCCTCGACTATTCGAAGGGCCTGCCCGAACGCTTCGATGCGCTGGGGCGCTTCTTCGATAGCTATCCCGACCGGGTGAAGGAAACGCTCTACGTCCAGATCGCACCGCCGTCGCGGCAGGACGTGGCGACCTATCAGCGCATCCGCAACACGCTGGAACAGAAGGCGGGCCAGATCAACGGCGAGCGCTCGGAAGTCGATATGGTCCCGATCCGCTACGTCAACCGCGGCTATTCGCGCCAGGAGCTGTTCGGCATCTACCGTTCCGCGCATGTGGGGCTGGTGACGCCCTTGCGCGACGGGATGAATTTGGTCGCCAAGGAATATGTCGCCGCGCAGGACCCGGAGGACCCGGGTGTGCTCGTTCTATCCAAATTCGCGGGCGCGGCGGAGCAGTTGACCGATGCTGTGCTAATCAATCCGCACAGCATGGAAGAGACGAGCGAGGCGATCCGCACCGCGCTCGACATGCCGCTGGAAGAGCGCAAAGCGCGCTGGGAAAAGCTCAACGAGGTGATCAAGACCACCAGTGTCGAGCAATGGCGGGCCGATTTCGTCGACGCGTTGAGCGCCTGATCTTGCGCGGGCTCAGGTGGCCGTAAGCGGTGCCCGGCCATCGCCTGCCAGCTTTACCAGCAGCCAGATGATCAGCGGGACGAAGATGAAGCTCAATACGACCTTGGCGATTGCCTGGCCGATCAGCAGCGGCACGATGTCGAACTGGCCGTAAAAGGCGACCGTGATGAAGATCAGCGTGTCGACCGCCTGGCTGATCGCCGAGGCGAAACCGCCGCGCAGCATCATCCACAACCCGCCACCCCCATCGCCGGACCCGCGCAGCCGCTCGAACAGCCACACGTTGAGGAACAGCGAAACGCCGTAGGCGATAGGCCCCGCGATCATGATCCGCCCGGTCTGACTGAGCACGGTTTCGAACGCGGCGAGGTTCTCCGCGGGCATCTGCGGGCTGGGCGGGAAGGCGAGCACGAGCTGAATCAGCAGGATCGAGAGGCCGAGCGGGGCGAACCCCCAGAAGACCAGCTTGTTGGCGGTCGCCCCCCCGTAGAGCTGCGAAATCGTGCTCGACAGCGCGACCAGCATCAGGAACGCGATGATCCCCGCCTCCACCGCTAGCGTGGTGAAGCCCAGCGGCAGCGCGATCTGCTTGAAGCCGAGCACGCCGGCCAGCACGGTCATCCCGCCATAGAGCAGGGCAAAAACGAACAGCGGGCGGGGAATCCCCGAGGCCGCAGCGGGAGGTGTCTGGTCCATCTTCACCCGCTTATGTTCGGGCAGGGAAAAAAGAAAGCCATCGGGAACCGATTTGCCCCGCCCGAATTGACTACTACCTTCGAACAGGCGAAGGGGGCGGTCACCTTCTGCGGACGACCGAAAGCAACATATGCCGCCCGTGCTTGCCAGTCTTACGGGGATCGTCGCGATCCTCGCCTTCGCCTTCCTGATTTCCAACGCCAAAACCAAGATTCGTCTGAGGATCGTGGTTTCCGCGTTCGCACTTCAGGCGCTGCTGGCGTTCCTCATCCTGCGCACCACGGGTGGGCGGATGGTGATTCGCGAGATGAGCAACGGTGTTGCCGCGCTTCTTTCATACGCGGATGCGGGCACGGCGTTTCTGTTCGGAGCGGATAATCCGCTGTCAAACACCTTCGCGCTGGGTGCCCTGCCGGTCATTGTGTTCTTCGCCGCGCTGGTCTCCATCCTCTACCATCTCGGCATCATGCAGCTGATCGTGCGCTGGCTGGGCGGGGCGATCGGCTTCCTGACCGGGGTCAGCAAGGTCGAAGCGCTGGGATCGGCGGCCAATATCTTCGTCGGCCAGTCGGAAAGCCCGCTGGTCGTCCGGCCCTATCTCGCCGCGCTCGCGCCGAGTCGCCTGTTCACGCTGATGACGGTGGGCATGGCGGGCGTTGCTGGCACGATCCTCGCTGCATATGCGGGTCTGCTCGGCAACGAATACCTGCCCTTCCTGCTTGCCGGCGCCTTCATGTCCGCCCCCGGCGGTATCCTGATGGCCAAGATCATCATGCCCGACGTCGAAGACGCTTCGCCCGAGGCAGAGGGCGAGCTTGCCCTGCCTCGAGGCCGGATCAGCGCGGAAGGCCCCGCGGCCATTACCGAGCAGCGCGAGGCACACGAAGTGAAGGTCGCCGAAACCTTCGAGGACGGCGAGCGCCCTGCCAATGTGATCGAGGCCGCCGCACAGGGCGCGCAAACCGGCGTCAAGCTGGCTGTTGCGGTAGGGGCGATGGTGCTTGCCTTCGTCGCGCTGGTCGCGCTTGCCAATGGTCTGCTCGGCTGGGCGGGCAGCTGGTTCGGCTATGGCGAACTCTCGTTCCAGCAGCTGCTCGGCTATGTCTTCGCCCCGATCATGTTCCTGATCGGCGTGCCATGGGAAGACGCAGGGCTCGCCGGAGGATTGTTCGGCACCAAGATCGTGCTCAACGAATTCGTCGCCTTTATCGAGCTCGGCCAGCTCGATGCCGCCGCCATTTCCGAACGGACCCGGGCGATCATCACCTTTGCGCTATGCGGCTTTGCCAATTTCAGCTCCATCGCGATCCAGATGGCCGTCACCGGGGGGCTCGCGCCCAATCAGCGCCCGGTCATCGCGAAGCTCGGCCTGCGCGCGCTGGTCGCCGGGTCGCTCGCCAACCTCATGAGCGCGGCGCTCGCCGGGCTTTTCCTTCCCGCCTGATTTTCCAGAGCCCGCTTATGTCCGATATCGCATCCGTCTCGCTCGACCGCCCGCTGGAAGACATCGCCCGCGATCTGGGCAATAGTTTCGCCGAGTTCGGCTTCGGGATCGTGCGCGATCACGGGATCGGCGACGATCTGGTCGCGCGTGCGCAGGCCGCCAGCGAAGCCTTCTTCGCCCTGCCCGAAGAGACCAAGCGCGCTTACAAGATCGCAGGCAAGGCGGGCGCGCGCGGCTACACGCCGTTCGGGCAGGAACAGGCCAAGGACGCGCAGGTCTTCGATCTCAAGGAATTTTGGCACGTCGGACGCGATTTGCCCGAAGGGCACGCGCTGGCCCAGTTCATGGAGCCCAATGTCTGGCCGAGCGAAGTGCCCGAATTCGAATCCGCGATGCGCGGGATATTCGCTGCCTTTGAGGCAACCGGGCGGCGCGTGCTGTCGGCCATCGCGATCCATCTGGGTCTGGATGCGGCCTTCTTCGATCCGACGATCGAGGACGGCAACTCGGTTCTGCGGCTGCTGCGCTATCCTCCCTTGCCCGAGGACGCGCCCGACGGCGCGATCCGCGCGGCCCCGCACGGCGACATCAACGCGATCACCCTGCTGCTCGGCGCGGAAGAGGCGGGGCTCGAACTCCTGACGCAGAAGGGCGAATGGCTCGCGGTCAGCCCGCCGCCGGGCGCGCTGGCGGTCAATATCGGCGACATGCTGGAACGGCTGACCAACGGGCACCTGCGCTCGACCACCCACCGCGTTGTCAATCCGCGCGGCGAGGCGGTGCGTCGGACGCGCTATTCGATGCCGTTTTTCCTGCACTTCCGGCCCGACTTCGAGATCGCGCCGCTCCCCTCCTGCGTGCCCGCAGGGGCGCAGGGCGATGCGCCCGAACCGATTCTGGCGCATGACTTCCTGATGCAGCGCCTGCGCGAGATCAAACTCGCCTGACGATCGTCCGTATGCGTGGTTGCAATGCAACAATCACGATATTGCTGCGCGTGTTGCAGTGCGGCAACACTGCAAAACCACTGATTTTGCCCGGGTTTCACCCCCACTTGCAATAATTGCATCACCAGCGCGACTTTGCGTAATTTGCTTGTCACATAATTGATCTTAAGCGCCCCTCGACCGGCCCAGGGGGGTCGGCCCGCATATTTACAATCCATTTTCGCTAGAGCGTCCTCAAAGGGGTCTTTCCATGAAGCTCAAGTATCTGCTGGCAACCAGTGTTGTCGGCCTTTCCGCCGCCGCCGCCTCGGCACCGGCCTATGCCCAATCGACCGGTTCGGTCGAGTTCGAAGAGGGCACCACCATCGTCGTCAGCGGTACGCGCGAACAGGACGTGGGGGGGGTCGAAATTCCCCAGACGCCCAAGGCTAAGCAGGAGCTCAATGAAGAGATCATCCGCCGCCAGCGCCCCGGCCAGACGGTCAACGACATCGTCAACCTCGTCCCCGGCGTCAGCTTCCAGAACAACGACCCCTGGGGTTCGTCGGGCGGCAGCTTCACCATCCGCGGCTTCGCCGACGATGCGATCTCGCAGACCCTCGACGGCCTGCCGCTGAACGACTCGGGCAACTACGCGCTCTACACCAACCAGCAGGTCGATCCCGAAGTGCTGGAATCGGTCAGCGTCAACCTCGGTGCGACCGACGTCGACAGCCCGACCGCTTCGGCCGTTGGCGGTACGATCAACATCCGTACCCGCGAACCTTCCGACATCTTCAAGATCACCTCGACCATGTCCTTCGGCGATGTGATTGCGCGCGGTAACGACCGTAGCCGCCCTTACATGCGCGGTTTCGTGATGGTCGACACCGGCGACATCACCGGCGGTGGCCTGAAGGCCTTCGGTTCGGCCAGCTACACCCGCTACGACAACGCCTTCAACAACTACGGCGTCATCGAGAAGCAGCAGTACAACGGCCGCATCTGGCAGGACCTGGGCTCCAACGGCGACTTCATCGCGGTGGCCGGTCACTACAACGAAAACCGCAACAACTTCGCCGGTTCGGTGTCCATCAACAGCATCACCGATCCGGAAAGCCGCTTCTACAGCGTCGACGACAATTGCACCGTCGATCTGCCGAGCCCCGGTGGGCGCGACATCGACAACAATTGCGGTGCTTCGTTCGATCGTCGTTACAATCCGTCGAACACCGGCAACATCCGTGGTTCGTCGCGCTTCACGCTGACCGACAACCTGATCCTGACGGTCGATCCGAGCTGGCAGTACGTCAAGGCGAACGGCGGCGGCGACGAAGAACTGCTCGAGCAGCGTTGCTACCTCAACGCGGACGGCAATTGCACGACCACCCCGAATGGCACGACCGGCTACACCGGCTTCTTCGACAATGATGCGAACGGCCGCCAGTACTACTTCGGCCGCGATCTCAACGGCGACGGCGACACGCTGGACGAAGTGACCGGTCACGATCCGAGCCAGACGCGCACGCGCCGGGTCGGCGTGATCGCCAACCTTGCGTACGAGATCAATCCGAACCACCTCGTCCGTCTTGCCTACACCTACGACGACGCCGATCACCGCCAGACCGGCCAGACCTCGGTCGCGCTGTCGAACGGTGAAATTCGCGACGTTTTCCCGGTCAACGATCCGCTCTTCACGGTCGACGGTTTCCAGCTGAACAAGCGTAACCGCCAGTCCTATGCGATCCTGCATCAGGTTTCGGGCGAATATCGCGGCACCTTCGGCGATCTCACCACCGTGATCGGCCTGCGTGCGCCGTTCTTCACCCGTGAGCTGAACCAGTACTGCTACACGCTCGACGCTGGCGGCGATCTTGCCTGCTTCGAGAACCAGGACCCGGCGGACTTCCTCGCCGGCAACCCGGATGCGGTGGCGCCGACCGAGCGTACCTACAAGTACGACGATCTGCTCCCGAACGTGGGTCTGGTATACGACTTCGGTTCCGCATCGGTCTTCGCCAACTACGCGAAGGGCCTGTCGGTCCCGGGTACGGACGTGCTGTACAACTCGCTGTTCTTCGCGGCGACCAACCCCGACGCGCAGCCCGATCCGGAAACCACCGACTCGTTCGATGGCGGCTTCCGTTACCAGACCGGTAACATCCAGGCACAGATCGCTGGCTATTACACGATCTACAGCGATCGTCTTGCCACCGCCTACGATCCGGTTCTGGACGAAACCGTCTTCCGTAACCTTGGCCGCGTGGACAAGTATGGTGTCGACGCCAGCGTCGCCTTCCAGCCGAACCGCAACCTGCTTTTCTACCTGTTCGGTTCGATCAACGAATCGGAAATCAAGGATGACGTGCAGCTTGGTGCGGGCTCCTTCGCCGACACGGCAGGCAAGAACGAATCGGGTGCTCCGCTGTGGTCGGTCGGTGGCCGTACGCAGTACAACCTCGGTCCGATCGAAATCGGCATACAGGCCAAGCACACTGGCAAGCGCTACGTGAACGACATCAACACCGCAGAAGTTGGTGGCTACACGCTGGTCGATGCCGACATCCGCTGGGTCATCGGCGAGAATCCCTTCGGCGACGACGTGGCGCTGCAGCTGAACGTCACCAACATCCTCGACGAAGTCTATGTCGGTGGTTTCGGTGGTGGTCTGACCAGCACCAGCCCGTTCGTGCAGATCGGCCCGCCCCGCGCGGCCAGCATCTCGCTGCTGTTCGGCTTCTAAGCCCAACCGACCATCGGGTTTGAAAAGCGGCGGCCTCCCTCCCGGGAGGTCGCCGTTTTTCGTTGGCGTCCGGCGTGGAACCGAGCCTGCGTGCATCGGGTTTCACATTCATGAGCGACGCGCAGGGGTTCTCCAATACCAGCAACAGGCCGAGCCTGCCTCTGCTCGCGGCCATCGTGCTGCTGCATGTCGCGCTGTTCTATGGCCTCATCCAGGCGTTTGCGCCCGATCTGATCGACCGCGAGACCGGACCGGCCTTCGCGGCGTTCGACATGACTTCGCCGCCTACACCTACACCTACGCCCGCCCCGACCGACGCTCCCGCGCCCGGTCCGCCCGAAGAGGAAGCGGGCGACGAAGGCGATCCGGGCGAGCGCGCGGTCGCCAGCGCGGTCACCGCACCGCAGCCGCCGATCCCGCTGCCCAGCCGCAGCGCTGCGCCCCGGGCGGCCTCGACCGGCACGGCGAGCCGGTCTGGCGCATCCGACGCGGGCGATGGGACCGGCGCTTCAGGCAATGGCCAGGGAACCGGCGCAGGCGGCGACGGGCAGGGTAGCGGTGGAGGGGGCGGCATTGCGACCGGGCCGACGCTCGCGCGATCGATCACCAATGTTTCGGCCTTCCCGATTCCGCCGGGCGGGCGGCAGGCCCGCGTCGGCAAACGCACGAACGTGATGCTTGATGTGTCGGCGCAGGGGCGGGTGACCGGGTGCCGCGTCACGCAGTCGAGCGGCTTTCCCGATACCGACGCCAAGGTGTGCCAACTGGCCTACGACCAGATCCGCTTCGAACCGGCACGCGACGCCGCAGGGAACCCGCTGCCCTCGCGCTTCCATTACCAGCAACGCTTCTTCGAATAGGGCGATGGCCTAGAACGCGCGGGTTAGGCTTCCGGCTCCCCCTGGCCTGCAATCGCCTTGGCCAGATCCGACTTGTCGTAAGGCTTCTTGAGGATCGCGCTCGCCCCCAGCTCCTCGAACTTGACCTCCTTCGCGCTGTAGCCTGTGGCCAGCACGAAGGGCACGTTCATCTGCACCAGCGCGCGGGCGACCGGCTCGCTCGATTCCTCGCCTAGGTTGAAGTCGAGCACCGCGAAATCGGGCCGGTCCTTCTCGATCGCCCTCAGCGCCTGCGTAACGCTGCCGCTGACCGTGATCTCCGCGACGCCCAGCTCCTTGAGCATCTCCTCGGTGTCGAGCGCGATGATCATGTTGTCCTCGATCAGCAACACCCGCTGCGGGATGGAATGCAAACCCCCGCCCTGCGCATCATGCTCGTCATGTTCCACATGGGTGCTCATTTCGTATTCCCTCTGCGCGTCCTCGATGAACCTTGCGGGCACCACAAAGCGCGCCTCCACTCCGCCGAGAGCAAATTCGATTTCCGCCTCGCCCTGCAGCTCGTGCGGGATCGACTTGTCGATGATGGTTGTGCCGAAGCCCCGGCGCTCGGGCGCTCTGACCGGCGGTCCGCCGCGCTCCTTCCAGCGCAGTTCGAGATCGCCGTTCTCCTGCCGGTCGAGCGTGATGAGCAGGTCGCCCGACTGATCGGACAGGCTGCCATACTTCGCCGAATTGGTGATCATCTCGTGCAGGACCAGCGCGAGAACCGTGTAGGCCTGCGGTGCGATCAGCACGTCGCGCCCCTCGACCGCAAGACGCGCGGTCTTGGAGCCAAGATAGGCGTCGACCTCGTCCGCAATCAGCTTCTTGAGCGAGGTGGGGCCCCAGTTGTCGCGCGTCAGGTTGTCATGCGCGGCTGCCAGCGCGCCGATCCGACCGCCGATCAGCCTTGTCAGTGTAGTTGCATCGCCGGTTTCCCGGCCCGACTGGTTCACCAGCCCGCGGATCAGATTGAGGATGTTGCGTACGCGGTGGTTGAGCTCGGCGATCAGCAGATCCTGCTGCTCGTTCGCGCGCTTGCGATCTTGCGCGGCGTCGTCGGTCAGGCGCAGGATCACTTCCAAAAGCGTAATCCTGAGCGTTTCCGCCAGATCGCGCTCGGCCTGCGTCCACTCGGCGCTGCGGCCTTCCACCGTCTGTTGCCACGCGGCGAAGCTCTTGCGCGGAGAGACACGCCCTTCCGCCCCATCCTCGACCGGCTTTTCTGGATTGCCCGCCCAGGTGATGACCTGCCTCAGCTCGCGCCGCCACAACACGAAGAAATCGCGAGGCGCGCGCGAGACGGGGATGATGAGCGCCCCGGCTGCACGCCCGGCAAAGGCGCTCGCGGCCTCGAATTCCTGCGCAAGCTCATCGGTGGCAAGGATTCGCCCGGCCCGGTTTGCCTGCAATGCGGGAAGTATCTGGCGAAACTCGTCTTCCGAGGGCGCATGGCCGGTCGCCACGTATTCGCCGTCAATGAAAATGCTCGCCCCGTCATGCGCGATCGAGTCGCCGATCGACGAACCGACCTGGGTCAGTGTGTCGCGCAGCGAATCTCCGCCGGCGAGCCGGGTCATCAGCCGCTCGTGCAGGTTCTTGCCGAGCGCGCGACGCGCCTCCCCCTGATCGTGCAGCGCGCGATCGAGCGTCAGCGAGAACATCTGCGAGAACACTTCCGCAGCGGTGCGGTTGGAGAAGGGCAATGCGCGCGGGCGATAGTGATGGCAGGCGAACAGGCCCCATAGCTCCCCCCGGACGATAATCGAGATCGACAGCGAGGCGCGCACGCCCATGTTGCGCAGGTATTCGATATGGATCGGCGAAACCGATCGCAGCGTCGAAAGGCTCAGGTCGATCGGCTCGCCGCCGAACTGGCGGCCGGACACGACCGGCACCGGCGCATCGGTAACGTCGCTGATGATTCGCAGACGATTGCGCAGATAGAGCGCACGTGCCTGCCGCGGGATGTCGCTCTTGGGATAGCGCAGACCCGAATAGCTATCGACCTCGTGCTCGCGCGCTTCGGCGGTCACTTCACCCGAACCGTCGGGATGGAAGCGGTAAACCATCACGCGATCAAACCCGAGCAGCGCCTTGAGCCGCTCTGCCGCCGCCTTGCACAGCTCATCGACCGATTCGATCGCGTCGAGCCCCGCCATCATCGGGCGGATCGATGCGATGTGATTGCCAAATCCCGCGGTGTCGTGCCGCTCGAATTCCACCACCAGTTGACCGGCGCTGCGGTGGATTGAACAGTCGAACCGGGTTGCGGGGTCGTTGCCAACGGCGAGGCCGAACAGCCTCTCGGTATCGTCGGGGGCGCTCAGGCCCCGGGCTGCGTCTTGCAGGGTCTGCAAGGTCGCTTCGGGCAACAGTTCATCGAGCCGGACCCCCAGCGCGACGTTTTCGAGGCCGAGAAACGCGGCAGCATTCTCCGAATAATGCGCAATGAAATTGTCCGGCGAGACGATCAGCATCGCGCCGAAGGACTGGATATGGCCGAGCTGATGGATCGGCTCGCGATCGCAGCTCGTCAGGTCCACATCGCGTTCGGCAGCCCTCATGCATCCACCCCCGTCAGTTGCCGTTCGGCCACCGCCTGGAAATGCGCGAAGGTGGCGAAGGCCGCGCGTTCTGCGCCCAGATTGATTTCGGTGCTCGCCAGAAGCGGCCGCAATGCCTTGAAAAAAGCGGGCATGGCTGGGTCGCGGAGGAACGCCATCGGCCAGTCAACCGGTGCCCGGGCCGAAAGATCGCGCTCCATCATTTTGTTCCCCAGCGAAGAGCCAGCCAGCACCCATGCCGTCCCAAGCCACGCAACCGGTCCCTCGTCGCCAAGGGCGAACGCAGTGTGCGAATTGTCGCTCGCACACCCGAGCTCTGAGAGGTCACTTTCGAGCAGCGCGACTTGAGAAGGCGGTAACCATTCGGGAGGGCAGACCGAAGCCAGCCACCGCTCGACACCGCGCCGTGCCTGAACTTGCACGCGCAGGAAGCACGCGTATTCGCTCCGAACAGCCAGGTCGAGCCGTCCGAGTGCGTCGTCGAGCGATTGGTGATTGTCTTGTGTGGCCGCGCGCAATCTTGAGCGCAGCGCGGGTGCATCATTGCACCTGCCCAACATTCGCGCGTTCCCTTTCAAATCTGAACCCATGACCCCACGGCATTATCGCAGGATGCGTAAGGACACAAAATCGATCAGGTTTGGTTAGGTTCCTGAGCTAACTTCCATCAAGTCAGCTCTTTGCCGAAGGACCCGATAGGAGCTTGGTGCCCTTGTCTTCGACAGCGCTGGCGATGAGTGGCTTGAAGAAGGAAAGCATCGCCGGAAGGTCCAGTTCCACGATCACCTGACGTTCCTCGATCGTGATCGCGACCCGCACGGTCTGGCCCATCGCGACGACAGACATCTTCATGCAGTCTTGATTGGGCCATTCGGTGGTCACATCCGCTACGCCGCCGGGCATATGGGCGGGCAGTTCGGGCATGCGTTCGCGCAGGCGGCGGCGCACCTCTTCCTTCGGCAGGTCATGCTGGATCGGAACGCGCATCAGTTGGGCGTGCCTTCCTGCGGAGGGGCGATAGCGGTCCCGTCTCCCGCGGGCCCGTCACCGTAACGATACCCGAGATAGCGGTGCTGCACCGCCAGATCGTCGAGTGCGCCATCGGCAATGGTGCGGTTGATCGTGTCGATCTCACCGCTGATCCTGCCAAGGCCATCGATCAGCCGCTGGTCCGCCGTTGCCCCTGCATGGTCCTCGTCGCGCATGGCCGCGGGCACGCGGGTGTAGCTCTGGACCATCTCGGGCAGCGTCTCGCCCACCAGTTCGCGGATGTCGCGGATCGCATCATGGCTGGCGGGCGCGGTTTCAAGCTGCTGGCCGAGCAGGTCGAGCTTCATGCCCAGATCGTCGACCAGCGCCACGGCCGGCGCGGGTAGCGCGGGCCGTTGCGATTCGAGCCACAGCTCGGTGCGCGCAACCATCTGGCGCGGAGTACCCTTGTTGAGGTCGCCCGCCTGTGGAATCGAGATGCGCGGAAAGACCGAGAAAATGCCCGCTGCCGCAATCAGCGCGAAGAAGGTGAGGACGATGCCGACGAAGCCGATCCCGTCGATCACGATCCCGGCAATGGTTGCGAAAGCGAGGATCGCCAGCGCGGCAATCGCGATATTGCGCAGCTTCTTGAGCCGGTGCCGATTGCGCACCTGCGCCGATTCGCGCCCGATCGCGGTCACCCGGCGGTGGCGTCCGCCAACCCGGTTGTCGATCAGCAGCTGGCGGCTCTCGCTCAGCAGGCGGTCACTGTCGCGGCTCAGGTCGTTCACCTAGCCCTCCAGCTTCAGCAGCGCGTCTTCGGAAGAATCCAGTTGCGCCTGGGCCTGCGCCTGACTCTCGGCGCGGGCGATATATTCCTTCGACTTCTCGACCTCGCCCGACAGCGTATCAACCGTCTGCTTCATCGAATCGAGCGCCTTGAGCTTGAACGTGTCGACTTCGTCCATCGTGGCGTAGATGTTCTGGAATGCCCGCTGCAGCGTCTCCATCGGGATCGTGGCCGAAGCCGCCTGCTCGTGAATCTTGCCGGTCTGTTCGCGCAGCAGCTTGCCGGTCGAATCGATGATTCCCGCCGTCGTTTCGTTGAGCGCGGTGATCTGCTTGAGGACGAGCCGCTGGTTGGTCATCGCCTCGGCCACGGTCACCGCGGTGCGCAGCGCGGAAACGGTGGTGGTGCTGGCGCGATCAACTCCCTTCACCAGTTCGACGTTGTTCTTCTTGACCAGATCGAGCGCGAGGTAGCCTTGCACGCTCACCGCCATCTGCGTCAGCAGATCCTGCGTGCGCTGGCGGACGTAGAACAGCGCGGTTTCGCGGATCGTCTTGGCCTTTTCGGGATCGGTCGCTTCGAGTTCGGTGGCCTTCTCTTCCAGCTTGGCGTCGAGCGCCTTGGAGATGTGGATCATCTGTTCCAGCTTGCCCATCGCCTCCCATAGCTTTTGCCGCTCGACATCGATCGCGGCATTATCCTTCTGCAATTCGTTGCGGCCGGAATGGAGCTTGTCGAGGATCGCCTGAATGTGGCTCTGCGCGCTCTGGTAGCTGCGGAAATAGCTCTTCAGGCTGTTGCCCCACGGCAGCTTCGACAAAATGCCGCTCTTGCCCCGCCGCGCGGGATCGAGCTCTTCCACGGTGGTGCGCAGTTCGGCGAGATTGGCGCCGACGCCCTGGTCGCGGTCCATCGCGCGGACGGGCCGGTCGAGGAAGCGGTTCGACATGCTGGAGGCCGCCATGATTTCCTTGCGGCCCATGTTCGCGATCTCGTCCACGCGCTTGCTGAAAGCGGGTGACTGCGTGTCCTGCGACAGCAGATCCGCCACGAAGCTGTCGACCTTCTGGTCCAGCTCGCTCTTCTTCTTATCGTCGACCGGCACCAGCCCGACCGCCTTTTCGACATCCACGGTGGGGATCGGCTCGGGCGGCGTGAGATTCAGCGCGGTAGCGGTGGCGGTTTCAGTCTGCGTGGCCATTGGGGCGGGATATCCTCATTTCTGCGCAACTACTGTATTAGTCGCGCAAGACACGTGTTTCAAGCTTTGGCAGTCCGCACTTTCCGCGATAACAGGCGGACATGCAAACTTCATCGGAGGTACCGGGGACGAGCGGTGCCGATACTTCTGCCGGATCGCCCGATCGCCCCGCGCCTCAACGGCGGAGGGTCGGGATCGATTACGTCCTGACGGCCCTCACCCGCTGGTGGACGATCGAGGTCGCGGGAACGGTCGATCAGGCGGCGGTGATCGAGAAGCGCCGCGCGGAATGCGAGCTGACCGCACGTTATCTGCTGATGGTCTGCATGTCGGCGGGTATTGCGATCCTGGGGATGCTGCTCTCCTCGCCTGCGGTCGTGATCGGCGCCATGCTCATCGCGCCGCTGATGGACCCCATCATGGGCGTCGGCTTCGCGCTGGCGGTAGGCGATTTCTCGTGGCTTCGAAAATCGCTGCGCTCGCTCTTCATAGGGGTCGGGCTGGCGATCCTGTTCTGCGCCCTGATCGTGGTGTTTTCGCCGATCAAGAATGTCACGCCCGAAATTGCCGCGCGCACCCAGCCCAATCTGTTCGACCTGATGGTCGCGATTTTCTCCGCCATCGCCGGTGCCTATGCGGTGATCCGGGGGCGCGAGGGGACCATCGTCGGCGTCGCCATCGCGACTGCCTTGATGCCGCCGCTGGCGGCGGTGGGCTATGGCCTCGCGACGCTCAATTCGACCGTGTTTTCGGGCGCGTTGCTGCTGTTCGTCACCAACCTCACCGCCATCGCGCTCACCGCGACCGCGATGGCGCGCGGCTATGGCTTCAGCACCAGCCTGACGCCCAAGCAGTCGCGCTGGCAGGCCCTCTTCATTTTCGGCGCGTTTGTGGCGCTGGCGGTGCCGCTGGGCCTCTCGCTCTACCGGATCGGCTGGGAAGCGAACACGACCCGCCAGATCAATTCGGTCGTCGCCGAGGTGTTCGACGGCCGGGCGACGGTGCGCGAGATGCAGCCCAGCTTCGATGCCGATCCGCTATCGGTGACCGCCACGGTCTATACCCCGCAGATCATCGGCGATGCAGAGCAACGCGCGTCGCGGTTGCTCGAAGAGCAGCTGGGGCGACCGGTCGAAATCAGACTGACCCAGATACGTTACGGCACCAGCGCGCAGGCCCGCGAGGAAGCCGAGCTTGGCCGAGCCCGTGCACAGGAGGTCGAGGCCGCGCGACAGGCCCGATCAATCGCGGAGCGGCTGGCGATACTCGCCGGGGTGCCGATCGAAGACGTCACGATAGATCGTGAGCAGCGGCGCGCACTGGTGACCGCGCGCCCGCTCGATGGGGCGACGCTGGCGGCCTATCGGGAGCTGGAACGGCGCGTCGATGCGACCGAGCCCGAGTGGGACATCCGGATCGAGCCCCCGCTGCGTGCGCTACCGCAAGTGCGCTTGAGCGAGGAGGGCGAGGACGATGCGCTGGCCCCGACGGCCGAGGGACGGCGCGCGCTGAACCTCGCGGTCTGGGCGCAGCGCCGGGTCGGCATTCCGCTGCGCATCAGCGGAACCGAACGCCAGCTGGCGGCGGTGCGCGGCATCCTTGGCGAAGCGCAGGTGGATGTGGTCGAAGAGGTGACCGAGCCCGAGACCGGGGACGAGCCGCGCGCTATCGAGGTAGGCTGGGCGATCCCCGAGGGGTGAACGCGCGCTAAGCCGCCATGTTGTAAGGCTGGATCTCGCCGGAGAGATACAGGCGCTTCGCCTTGGCGCGGCTGAGCTTGCCCGACGAGGTACGCGGGAGGCTGCGCGGCGGGACCAGTTCGACCAGACAGGCCATCCCGGTGACCGATTGCACCTTCTCGCGGATCCGCTCGCGCAGCTCGCGGCGTTCCTCCGGATCGGACACGCGGCAATGAACCAGCACCGCCGGTTCTTCCTCGCCATCGTCGCGTTCCACCGCGAAGGCCGCAATGTCGCCGTGGTTGAAGCCCGGCAACTGCTCCACCGCCCACTCGATATCCTGCGGCCAGTGGTTCTTGCCGTTGATGATGATCATGTCCTTCGCGCGGCCGACGATGAACAGGTAGCCATTGGCCATGTAGCCCATGTCGCCCGTGTCGAGCCACGCGCTCCCGCCATCCTTGCTCGGGATCAGGCAATCGCGCGTCGCTTCCTCGTTGCGGAAGTAGGAATGCATGATGCTGGGGCCGCGGCACCAGACCTTGCCGATCTGGTGATCGCCCTTGATGTCGTCGTTCTCGCCCCGGATTTCGACTTCCATCTGGGGCAGCGGCTTGCCGCAATTGACGATCGCGCGATAGCGCGCCGGGCGCTCGAGATTGGGGCGCGCGCCCGACAGACGCTCTTCCTCGACCAGCTCCACGCGGATGCCTTCGCCAGGCGGCATCACGGTAACCGCAAGCGTCGCCTCTGCAAGACCGTAGCTGGGAGTGAAGGCAGAAGCCTTAAAGCCCGCTTCGGCAAAAGCATTTACGAAGTTCTGCATCACGTCGGGCCGGATCATGTCGGCTCCGTTGCCCGCAGTGCGCCAGCGCGAGAGATCGAAACGCTCCGCCACGCTCGACTGGCTGGAGATGCGCCTTGCGCAGATATCGTACCCGAAGGTTGGCGAATAGGAGAGCGTCTGCCCCTTGTTGCGGCTGATGAGATCGAGCCAGGCGAGCGGACGACGCGCAAAATGTTCGGTCTTGAGGTAGTCGACCGAAGCCTGGTTGGCGATCGGGCTGAGGAAACAACCGACCAGGCCCATGTCGTGATACCACGGCAGCCAGCTGACCACCCGGTCGTCGGTGCCCAGATCCATCGCCTGTGCATGGCCGTAGAGATTGTGCAGCAGCGCCGCATGAGTCACCGCGACGCCGGTGGGGAAGCGGGTCGATCCGCTGGAATATTGCAGGTAGCTGATGTCTTCCGGCTGTGCGGTCGGCAGCTCCGTTTCCGGAGCTTCGCGAGCGCCGAACTCGTCCCAGTCGATCGCGGTGCAGCCGACGCGCTTGGCGGCTTCCTGAGTCATCTCGGCGATTTCGGGCGGGAAGATCAGCAGCGCAGGGTCCGCGCTTTCGAGCTGGACGATCAACTGGTCGATATAGCTGTCGCGCCCGCCGAAGGTGGTCGGCAACGGCAGCGGCACGGGCCACGCCCCGGCATAGATGCACGCGCAGAACAGCGCCGCGAATTCCGGGCTCGTCTCCGCGATCAGCGCGACGCGATCGCCCGGTGCGATGTCTGCCGCGACCAGCCTGCGGGCCATCGCCAGCGCGTCTTCGCGCATTTCGCGATAGGAATAGGCCCGCTCCAGCGTGCCGCGCATATCGTGGAAGTTGAGGCCCTTTTCCGAAAGCGCGGCATAGTCGATCGCTTCGTTGAAGGTCGCGAAGTCCGCCCGACGGCGCGGGAGCGCGCAATCGTTGGGCGTCTGAATAATCTGGCTGTCTTGCATAGGAGAGAGCGTAGTCCTGCTATCGTTATTGGGCCGTGGCACGGGCGGGCACCGACAAAGGTGCGGCCTGTCCAGGCGACTTATCGATCACAATCCTGAATCCCGTCATGAGGGCGGTTCCAATCCCCAAGGAGTGTGGCATCATTATGTCCCATGGGAGAACCCCAAGAAACCTCCGGCCGCCGACGCAGGCCCCTCAAACCGCTCGACGACACCGTTTTGCGCGATCTCGCGCTGGGTTATGTGGGCCGCTACGCCACCACCGCGGCGAAGCTCAAGCATTATCTGCAACGCAAGATTCGCGAGCGGGGATGGGCCGAAGAGCATGAACCGCAGGTGGATACCCTCGTCGCGCGCTTCGTCGAGCTGGGCTATATCGACGACGAGGCTTTCGCGCAGGCGCGCACGCAGGACCTGCTGAGGCGCGGCTACGGTGCGCGCCGCGTGGCGCAGGCGCTGCATCATGCAGGGGTGGACAGCGAGGCGGTCGACCTTTCTCCCCCTGCCGAGGCGGAGACGCGCGCCGCCGCGCTGGCCTTTGCCCGGAGGCGTCGGCTGGGCCCGTTCGGAGCGCAGCTTCCCGATGGCAAGTTGCGTGAAAAGCAACTTGCCGCGCTGGTGCGCGCGGGCCATGATTTCGACGCTGCGCGGGCGATGGTCGACGCCGCGAGCGAGGAAGAGGCGGAACGATGGGCCTACAGCGCCGAGGATTGAATTGGGGCGCGGCCGCGATGGCCGCCGCGCTCGCCGCGTGCTCGCCGCAGGCGGCGACGGATGCGGGCGAGTCGACCGGCGAGAGCAAACCTGCTGTGGCGACCCACCCCGATTCGGGTCTCGAGCTGATCCCCGTCACCGTGACGACGCAGGCGGGCGAACACGAATTCACGACCGAGGTGGCCTCGACGGCGCAAGAGCAAGCGCGGGGATTGATGTTCCGCACAGAGCTGGGGCCGGACGAGGCGATGATCTTCCCTCGCGAAGGGGATGTTGCCAGCTTCTGGATGAAGAACACGCCGCTGCCGCTCGACATCATTTTCATTGGCGAGGATGGCCGCATCCTCAACATCGCCGCGCAGACGGTGCCCTATTCGCTCGATCCGGTGGCCGCCGAGGGGCCGACCTCCGCCGTGCTCGAGATTGCCGGAGGCCGGGCGGCTGAACTGGGCATCGGGCCGGGCGACCGCGTCGAATGGTGAGCGTGTTCTCTCTCGTGCTATGTTCGCTGCGCGAACGCCTCCGAGGGGCGGTCTAACCGCTCGTCACGCGGTCGCGTTCCGGCTATCGCGTTACGAGTGGTCGCGGTGTTTAGACACTTGGCGCTTGGCAGGCGATCCGCTAATCGCCCCCGTGTCATGAGCATCCTCGGAAAAATCTTCACCTGGTGGGACGGCGCCACCATCGGCACCGCGATCTTCACCTCGCGCAGGGGCGAACACGTTGGCACGGACGCCTTCGGTAACAAGTATTATCGCGCCAGGCCGAAGCGAGAAAAGACGCCGACCGCCGGTTCCTACACCGCCAGCGAACGCCGCTGGGTGATCTACGACGGCGCCAATGATGCGAGCCGCGTGCCTGCCGAATGGCACGGCTGGCTGCACGGCGCGGGCGAGGATGTGCCCGAAAGCCATCTGCCGCCGCCCCGCATCTGGGAAGTCGACTATTCGCCCAACGCGACCGGTTCTGCCGATGCCTACCGGCCCAGCGGCGCGCTGGAGCGTGGTGGGCGCCGGGCAGCGGCAAGCGGCGACTACGAGGCCTGGGCGCCGGGCGACTAATGCCGATGCGCGCGCTCGCACCCGTTCTTCTCGCCAGTCTCGCGCTGGCTGCATGCAACAATGATGCGCCCGATCCGACCCCGGTGGAAACCGAGGTGCCGGAAGAACTGGCGCAGGGCGGGTCCACCGAGCGTGGCGAGGATGCGAACCGCATCGGCACCCCGATGGAAGAGCGGGTGGCGACGATCGGCCTGCTCAATAAGCGCAACAATGTCAGCCGCGATTTCGAAATGTCGCCGGGCGAGGCGGTGCGCGCTGGCGATGTCGTGATTCGCCTGGAAGCGTGCGAGAAAACCGCGCCGTGGGAGCTACCGCAGGAGGAAGGCGCCTTCGTGCAGGTCTTCGTGCGCGAACGCCGCGGCGCGGAGCCCGAACCGAGCTGGCAGAAGGTCCACTCGGGCTGGCTGTTCCGCAACTCGCCCAGCCTCAACGTGGTCGAACACCCGATCTACGACGTCTGGGTCAAGGAATGCGCAATGAGCTTCCCCGGAGAGGAAGGAAGCCCCGCGGAAGACTGAGCCGCCGCTTCGGCTTCCACTTCGGCAAGCGCTTGGGGAAGGCTCAACCGCTGCTGCCCGCGCGCGGCTTCCAGCCGTTCCAGATATTCGCTCTGCGGGATCGGGATCGCCCCCAGCGACGCGAGATGCCCGGTCATGAACTGGCAGTCGAACAGCTCGCATCCGGCCCGTTCCAGCAGCGCCATGAGCCACGCGAGCGCCACTTTGGAGCCGTTGTCGCGGCGGCTGAACATGCTTTCTCCGCAGAACACCCGGTCGAAGGCGACACCATAGACCCCGCCGACCAGCTCATCTCCCGCCCAGCATTCGATCGAGTGCGCATGGCCGACCTCGTGCAGCCGCTGATAGCTCGCGGCGATCCGCCCGCTAATCCAGGTATCCTCGCCGCCGTCGCGCGGCGCGGCACATTCGAGCACGGTGCCCGCGAAATCGCTGTCGACGCGGATGGTAAAGGTCCCCCGACGGATGGTGCGGGCGAGCGAGCGCGAACAGTGAAATCGGCCGATGGGAATGATCGCCCGCTCGCGCGGTTCGACCCAGAAAATGTCCTGATCGGCGCGCGTCTCCGCCATCGGGAACAGGCCCTGGCGGTAGGCCGAAAGCAGGATCGGAGGCGGGACGATGGGCAGCATCGACCCGAACCTAGCATGCTATCGTGGACGTCATAAGCCATTCTCCCTTCGCCGATGCGCTTCTTTCGCTTGCGTCGCAGCGACGCATTTCATAAGTCGCCCGCTCCGGCTGCAGGGGTGTAGCTCAGTTGGTAGAGCATCGGTCTCCAAAACCGAGGGCCTGCGGTTCGAGTCCGCACACCCCTGCCATTCCTTTCTCGACACACGCCGACCAGCGAGAATCGCACATGGAATATCTTCACACGATGGTCCGGGTCCGCGACCTGGACGAGTCGCTCGATTTCTACTGCAACAAGCTCGGCCTGGTCGAAGTCAGCCGCACCGATGTGGAGGCCGGGCGCTTCACGCTGGTCTTTCTCGCTGCGCCAGGGGACGAGGCGCAGGCACGCGAGAGCAAGGCTCCGCTTGTCGAACTGACCTATAACTGGGACCCGGAGGAATATTCGGGCGGCCGCAATTTCGGCCATCTCGCCTACCGGGTCGATGATATCTACGAAACGTGCCAGCGCCTGATGGATGGCGGCGTGACGATCAACCGTCCGCCGCGCGACGGGCACATGGCCTTCATCCGTTCGCCCGACGGCATCTCGATCGAACTGCTGCAGAAGGACGGTTCGCTCGATCCGCGTGAGCCCTGGGCCTCGATGGAGAACACCGGCAGCTGGTAATCCTGGCGGGCCGGACAGCCGCGATCACAGCGTCGCGGCCCAATTGCCACACATGTCCGATTTTCGTGCCTGACGGGAACCCCGGCGGAACGCGAGGGACTGCGCGCATTTGGGCCTCGGCCTGATTCGTTCCTATAAGACAGGAGGGAACCGCGGGCACACGCCGTGCATTTTCCACGACAGACCGAATGAGAGAAAGTGCACGCACCGTGCCGAGACAGGAGTCTACATATGTCGAGCATGCCTTATCGCAGCAGCCGATCGGATAGCTGGACCAGCCCGCGTTCCTATAGCGACGCGTCGCTGCGGCAGATGAAGTACGGCAAGATCCAGCCGATGCATCAGCCCACTTTCCTGGAGCGTCTGTTCGGCGCCGTCTGACGGTTCAAGCCCATCCAAAAGGAAAGGGCCGGGGCGCGAATATGCGCTCCGGCCCTTTTTCTATCGGCCTAGACCTCGGCCTCGACTTCGGCGGGAGGCGCATCGCCTTCGTGCGTCGGCCCGGCTTCCTTCTCGCCGCGTGCAAGCTTGAACACCACGCCCGAAAGCAGGGCGAGCGCCAGAATGTTAGGCAGCAACATCGTCGCGTTCGAGATGTCGCCGAGTCGCCAGACCAGTTCGCTGGGTTGCGCCGCTCCGATGAAAATCACCACGCACCAGACAACCCGCCATACGATGTGCAGTTTCTTCTCGTTGTCACGAGTGGCAGACTTGCTGACCCGGTCGTAGATGAAGGTGATCGCGCGTTCGCCGTAATAGCTCCACGTGAGCAGCGTGGTGAACACGAACAGGATCAGCACGATCGAGGCGACCAGCGTACCGATCGGGACCGATCCGAGCATGGCCGGGAAGGCTGCGGCAAAGGCGCCGCTGGTCATCTCGAAGCCGACCCGGTCCGATTGCCATGCATGCAGCACAGCCTGGCCTTCGTACATGAAATCTCCGCGAACGGTCAGGATGACCAGCGCGGTCATGGTGCAGATCACGATCGTGTCGATGAAGGTGCCGAGCATCGCCATGCGGCCCTGCACTTCGGGATCGTTGGTCTGCGCCACCGCGTGCGCGATCGGTGTGGAGCCCTGACCCGCCTCGTTCGAGAACAGGCCGCGTGCCACGCCTGCGCGGATCGCCATGATGATCGCCGCACCGGTAAAGCCGCCCACCGCGCTTTGCGGATTGAACGCGCCGCTGAAGATCAGGCTGAAGGTTTCGGGCAGGTCCTCGAAATTGAGAATCAGCGCGATGACGGCCATCACGATGTAGGCGAGCGCCATGAAGGGCACGACGCTTTCGGCCACGCGGCCGATCGACTTGATCCCGCCGATGATGACGATGAACACGAGGATCGCGACGATCAGCCCGCCGAGCCATTCTTCCAGCCCGAACAGTTCCTGCAAGCCGTCGGCCACGGCGTTCGCCTGGATCGAGTTGCCGGTGACCAGCGCGGAAAACAGCGTGCCGATGCAGAACACCACCGCGAGCCACGTCCATTTGGGGCCGAGGCCCATCGTGATGTAGGTCATCGGTCCGCCGCGATAGACGCCGTCCGACGTTCTCTCGCGATAGCGGATGGCCAGCGAACCTTCGGCAAATGCGAGGGCCATGCCCAACAGGGCGGTGACCCACATCCAGAAGATCGCGCCGGGACCGCCGAGCGCGATGGCCGTGGCGACACCCGCAAGGTTGCCGGTGCCGACCTGCCCGGAAAGTGCGGTGGAGAGTGCCGCGAAGGGCGAAATTTCCCCGCTGCCTGCGCCCTTGCGCCCCGGGAACAGCCCCTTGATGGCGCTACCCAGCTTCACGATCGGGTAGAAACGCAGCCCGATCATGAACCACAGGCCGACGCCCAGCAGGATCAGCGCGAGCGGCGGGAACGGGATGACCGCCTCGCCATTCCACGTGCCGCCCCAGATAAAGTCCGAAATATTCGTGACCGGCGCAACCATGCGATCGCCGAAAGTCATCTGCGGTTCCGCAGCCATGTATGTATTCCCCCGATGCGTCCCTAAAGGCGGCGAAGCTAAAGCGGGTGCGGGTGCGACGCAACGCATTTTCGCCCGCTTTGCGCTGCCGCTTGCGTTTGGCGGCAACGCAGCCTAGATGCGGTCGGGTCTCTTCACATCGAAGCCTCGACCCGCCCTCCCGATCAGCCGATTGCGAGGGCGCTGGCGGCTTCCCGCAAGAGACGAGAATTTGGTTCGAACGCAACAGGTGGAAACGGCAAAAATGGCCGAAGGCAAAGCTGAGACGAAGAAGCGCAAGACGTCGATCGGCGAATTCGCCCGTCAGGTGCGCGCAGAGACGAGCAAGGTCGTCTGGCCGACCCGGCAGGAAACCGTGCAGACCGCAATCTTCGTCAGCATCCTCGTGCTGATCCTCTCGCTGTTCTTCCTCGGCATCGACTCGCTGTTCGGCGCGGTCGTCCGCTTCCTTCTCACGCTCGCGTAAGCTCACGCAGGACATTCCATGGCACGCTGGTACATCATTCACGCCTATTCCGGTTTCGAGAACAAGGTGCGCGACGCGATCATCTCCGAGGCTGAACGCCTCGGCCTTTCCGAAGGCGTCGAGGAGGTCGAAGTCCCGACCGAGACCGTCACCGAGGTGAAGCGCGGCAAGAAGGTGCAGGTCGAACGCAAGTTCATGCCCGGCTACGTGCTGGCCAAGCTGAACATGACCGACGATATCTATCACCTCGTCAAGAACACGCCCAAGGTCACGGGCTTCCTCGGCGCTGGCGCAAAGCCGCAGGCGATCAGCGAAAAAGAGGCCGCGCGCTATTTCGGCGGCGTGGAAGAAGCCAAGGCCGCACCCAAGAAGGACGTCCATGTCGATTACGAAATCGGCGATTCGGTCAAGGTGCTCGACGGGCCGTTCGCGAGCTTCAACGGCGTGGTGGAAGAGCTCGATTTCGACAAGGCGAAGGTCAAGGTCTCGGTCTCGATCTTCGGCCGCGCGACCCCGGTCGAGCTGGACTTCGAACAGGTCGAACTGGTCAAGTAAGCGCGGTGGCGTGACGACGCGCCCCGGCATCTGCAATCGCAAACGGCGCTTCGCCACCCGCGATGCTGCCGAGGAAGCAGCGCGACGCGCGCCGTTCAAACTGCGTGCGTATGCGTGCGAGCTCTGTCGGCAATTTCACCTGACCAGCCGCACGAAGGGCATGAAGGTCCCGCGTGGCGAACTGCCACCACGAGCTTGATTCCGATCATCAGGAAATCCAGCCGAGGCTCTGGCTGTAGGCCAGGCTCAGCATGATCGTGTCGACCGCTGCGTGGGCGATGATGCACGCCCACAGGTTGCCGCGATTGGCGAAGCGCAGCCACGCGAGGAACAGGCCGATGGTAGCGGTCACCAACACGCCGCCCCAGCCCTGGTAGAGATGCGGCAGGCCAAACAGCGCCGCCTGGATAATTGCTGCGGGCCATTTGCGTCCACGCATTCCGCGCAATCGCATCAGCCGATCCATCAGGAACCCGCGATAGAGCAATTCCTCGCCGAATCCGGCGGCAAACCATGCGACGAGCACAATCCACAGCATGAAACCGAGCGGGCTCTGGGTGACATAGTCGAGGACCAGGCTCACATCGATCGGGGGCAGGCCCAGCGCGTTGATCGCGATCGCGCCGATCGCGAACAGCGCCACGATGATCCCGGTGCCCAGCGCCGCCAAAGCCAGCGTGCGGCCGATCTTGAGGGGCGGGCGGATATTCCACGCCTGCTTCAGGCAACCGTCCGCCGAGAGCCAGAAGCGCGCCACCAGCAGCGCGGCAAGCATGCTGACCACGACCGAGCCCAGCACGCCTGCATTGGTCTCTCCGAAGATCAGGACCGTCGGAATGCTCGCGAGGAAGTAGGCGAGTGCCACGCTGGCAAGTTGCAGGATGAAGCGCAGCCAGCTCAATCGACGCAGACGGTTTCTGGCGAGGGCGCGTTGCTTCATTGCGTTCGGCTTGTTGCAGGGCCGCCCGGCTTTTCGCAAGCTTGCAAGCACTGGTGTGCGCTGCAATGGGACGGGTTGGTCTGAAAGACGCGTGAGCCGTTGCCGCGCACGCCACGGCCTGCCGAAACGCTTGCATTCTGACGCAAATTCGCTAAGTGCGCGGCTTCCCAGCACAGTCTCGGGATATCTACGCGGAAGGGGTGCTCAGGCTCCCCGCCAGACCGCTTACCATGAGCGTAGCGCGAAAGCGTGCGCGACAGTGAGAAAAGGAGGCCTCTCATGGCCAAGAAGATCGAAGGTTACATCAACCTTCAGGTGCCCGCCGGCGCCGCCAACCCGTCCCCGCCGATCGGCCCTGCGCTGGGTCAGCGCGGCGTCAACATCATGGAATTCTGCAAGGCGTTCAACGCCGCCACGCAGGAGATGGAAAAGGGCGCTCCGATCCCGACCAAGATCACGGTCTATGCGGATCGCAGCTTTACCTTCATCACCAAGAGCCCGCCCGCCAGCTTCCTCATCAAGAAGGCGATGAAGATCAAGTCGGGTTCGAAAGAGCCGGGCAAGAACATCATCGGCTCGATCAAGACCAGCCAGCTGGCCGAGATCGCCGAAACGAAGATGAAGGATCTGAACGCGAACGACATGGATCAGGCGGTCAAGATCATCGCCGGTTCCGCCCGTTCGATGGGCATCGAAGTGGTGGAGGGCTGATCATGGCGACGCTGACCAAGAAGCAGAAGACGCTGGCCGAGAAGATCGACGGCGAAAAGCTGTACACCTTCGACGAGGCGCTGAGCACGCTGCGCGAACACAAGGCGAAGTTCGACGAGACCGTCGAAGTTGCGATGAATCTCGGCGTCGACCCGCGTCATGCGGACCAGATGGTGCGCGGCATGGTCGCGCTGCCTTCGGGCACCGGCAAGGACGTGAAGGTCGCGGTGTTCGCCAAGGGCGACAACGCCGAGAAGGCGCTGGCCGCCGGTGCCGACAAGGTCGGCGCCGAAGACCTGATGGAAGACATGCAGGCCGGCAACCTCGATTACGACCGCGTGATCGCAACGCCCGACATGATGGGCGTGGTCGGTCGCCTCGGTAAGGTGCTGGGCCCCAAGGGCCTGATGCCGAACCCGAAGCTGGGCACCGTCACCCCGAACGTGGAACAGGCCGTGAAGGACGCCAAGGGCGGCCAGGTCGAATTCCGCGTGGAAAAGCAGGGCATCATCCACTCCGGCCTCGGCAAGCTGTCGTTCAAGGACGAAGACCTGAAGACCAACTTCAAGGCCTTCACCGACGCGATCGTCAAGGCGAAGCCGAGCGGTGCCAAGGGCAAGTACGTCAAGAAGGTCACGCTGACCTCGTCGATGGGCCCGGGCCTCAAGATCGACCTCGCGGAAGTCGAAGGCGCGTAATTCGTTTGGCCTCAAGCGCCGGCGGCTAACGCGCTAACCGCGCGGCCGCCTGCGCTGACGCTTCGGCTCCGGCCTTGCCAACCCTTCGGGTTGGATTGGCGGAAATAGGAAAGGGCCGGGGGAGCGATCCTCCGGCCCTTTTTCGTGCGCGCTACCTAGGTCGACCGGAGCAACCGGCTGTAGATCCAGCCGATTCCAATCAGGCTGAAGCCGAGCGCGAGGAAGCTCGCCACCCGCAGCAATCCGTCGAGACCTGCGGCGTCGACGAGGAACACCTTCGCCACCGCCAGCAGCATAAGCACCAGCGATCCGACGCGCCAGCGGCGTTGCTCGCGCCACCAACCCCAGCCGAGGAAGGCGATTGCGACGAGGATGCCGAGCAGCGACCTCAGCAAATCCTCGGTCTCGCCCATCGGCGTCTCGACCAGCACGGTCCCGGAGAAGGCCTGCCGCAAGGTGCTGAGCGCGAAGACCAGCGCCAGCACCATCAGCACGACATCGCCTGCCATCCGCCCCCATACGAAGCCTGCACGCTCGATCTCGCGCCCCCCGAGCCAGGCGGCGACGGCGGCGATGGCGTAGGAGGGAAACAGCAGGTTCGCGAACGGCACGCTCCCTACCGCTTGCGCATCCCACAGCGGATTGTGCAGCACGAAGCCGAACCACGCAAAGTGGGCCAGGGTGACCGCCACCAGCGCGCGCCCCGCCCATTGTGCCCATGCCCGCGATTGCGAATGGGCCTGCGTGAGCAGCGCGTATCCCGCTCCCAGCAAGACAGCCTGCCACAATGTCCGCTCGAGCAGTCCTCGCGCGACGAAATCGTCCGGCTGGGTGAACGGGAACAGCTGCCGAAACAGCACATGCCCAATCACTACCGCCAGCGCGATGGCCACCGCTCCGGCGGCAATCCGAAGATCGCGCCGGGGCGCGTCGAGGCGCCAGCAGACCAGCCCCGCCAGCAGTTCGACCGGCACGATCCGGTTGGCGACCGAGGCAAGCGAAGGAAGCTCCGGCGAAGAGGCAGGATTGCCTGCCAGGGCAGGTGTCAGGGCGGAAAACCAGACGGCCATGGTCGGCATGGCCCAGCCCGTTGCGATGAGCAGCAATGCCAGCGCGGTCAGATGCCACTTGGGCAGCGCAAGCAGGATGGCACCAGCCGCGAGTGCGAGCGCCCAACCCATCGCGCTGGTGGGAAGCAGCGCGATCAGCGCGAGATAGGCGATCAGTGCGATGGCGCCTGCGTGGCCCCACCCGAATCGATCCTCAGAAGCGGTTCGCCCGAAGATCGCCGCCCCGCCTGCGGCCAGCGCGCCGAGCGCGACGACCCCGATTGCCAGCAGGATCTGCGCGCTCTCGCCCTCGTGGAAGTGCCATGTCGCGATCGCGGCGAGAGTGGGTGGCACGAGGATCGCCTGCCAGCGGTCTTCCTCGCCCGAGCGACCCACCCTGGCGAGCGCCACGGGGACGGCCGCTGCCAGCAGCGCAAGGCCAGTCGCAACCAGCGCGAAGTCGCGACCCGATGGATCCCACGTTGCAAGCAACAGCAGCGCCAGAGCCGCAGCGAAGCCGCCACCCCGGCGGATCGCGGGCTCACGCCAGCCAAGGATGGCGAGGGACAGCAGCAGCAGCATGATGAGCCCCCAGCCCAGCAGGCTGAAGTCGTCGATCGCCAGCAGCACGGCAAGCTGGACGCTCGCGAGTGCGCCAGCGGCAGTATAGCTCCACGAAGCCGACTGCGATCCGCGAATCGCAACGACCGGCACCGCCGTGCCAAGCGCGACGAGGTAGAGGCCCGACGCGATGAAATCGGCGGTTTCGACCGGGAGCGTCGACAGGACCACCGCGCCCCAACCGAACCCGCCGAGCAGCGCGATCAGGCCCAGCCATGCCGCGCCCATCCGCTGGCCGGTATAGGCGATCCCTGCCGCCAGCAGCGCGAGATAGAAGGTCAGCAGCGGCAGGTTGGGGTTTTCGCTGGAAACCATCGCGGGGGTCGCGAACCCGCCGACGAGGCCCAGTAGCGCGGTCGGCAGGCCGAAGCGGAAAGCGAGGCCGAGCGCCCCTGCCGTCACCAGCGCTAGTCCGCCGAATGCAGCGCCCGGGCCGATCAGCTGGTAGACCGACCCGGCGAGATAGAACGCGGCGTAAAGCGTCGCGAGCCCGGCCCCCGCCAGCGCCTGCCGCACGCGCGGATCGGCCAGCCGCACCTCGAACCGGTGCGCCAGTTCGGCCGCGATCAGCAACACGATCCCGAAGACAAAACTTGCCGCGACGCGCACGAGCGGCGTCATCAGGCCGCTTTCGATAGCCAGCCGGACGAGGAAGATGCCCCCGATCGCTAGCGTGATACCGCCCGCCCAGATCGGTAGCCGGCGCCCGAAAAGCTCTTCGAAATCGAGCGATCTGGCGCCTTCCGTGTCTCCGGAAAATGCCGCGTCGATACCGTCGGTGTCGGGCCGGGTGGGTGCCGCTGGCTGAGTTGCGGGCGCAGAAGGTTCGGATCGCGTCGGCGCTTGAGGCTGGGTAGCAGCTTCGCGGATTGCGTCCGGCTGCTCGCCCGGCTTGGCTATCGGCCGGGTGCGGTCCGGCTCTTCCGCCGGTTCCGATTGCTCGCGCAGCCGCCATTCGAGCGCGTCCAGCCGTTCCGCCAACGCATCATGCGAGGATTGCATCTCGGTGAATCGCGAGCGGAGCCACGCGGCCAGCACGCACAGCGCGATAATCAGCAGAAATTCCAACCGCGCGCCCCTCTTTCGATCAGCATGGTGCTAACGAGATCGGCGGCGCGCGCAAGCCGTTAAGCGCGCAAGAGTTTCCTTGCCGAGGCGAGTGAGCCGCTGCGTTGGCTCAGGGCCTTTACCCACGCCACGCTCGCATCGAATCCGTCACGCGCGCCGAGCAGGGCGCGATTGCCTAGGGTAGAACGCAGCAGCAGGAAGGAACAGCATGCGACGCTGTGCGTGCCGAACAGCGCCTTGTGTGCGCCTTCGCCCTCGGTGAAGTCGAAATAGCGGAAGCGCTCTTCGGCGAACAGCATCCGCAATGCCTCCATCTGGAGGACCGTGCCGGGCGAGAGTGTCGCGTGCTCCGGATCATAGCCGAGGTGGGCGTAGACCAGTGTCTGGCCGATGACCGGCAGCGAGAGGAAAGCGACTGGCTCGCCGCGAAGGAAGAGCAGGAAGCAGCGCATCCTCCCCTCGTCCGCCGCCGCGAGCATGGCGTCGCGCGCCTCGTCACCGTCTGGCAGTCCGGCATCGAGGAGGCGGGCCTGATAGGTCTTGCCCGACAGGGGGAGCGCCAGGTCGATGAACTGCGCGACTTCCTCGGCCGATGTGTAAGCGCGCACGTCGAGCTTACCGCCGTCGGCCTGCGCGAATTTCTTCGCCTTGCGCCGCAAGGTGCCGCGCGTCTTGCCCGAGAAGTGCGCGAGGTAATCCTCGAAGGTCCCGTCCATCGCGATGTAGTGGCGGCGGAAGTCCTCGCGTGCGCCAGCGATATGGTCGCCAAAGGGCGTCCCGATCCCGTCGGCGAGCGTCTGCGGCGCGGACAGAACCCGCAGGCCGTCCGCGGCATCGGGGCCCGCAGGCAGTGATGGAACCCTCTCTGCCAGTGCATCTTCGAGCGAGAAGGCCAAGCTATGCAGCGTCCGCTCCACCCTGAACAGGCGGCGCGAGCCAATCGTGAAACCAACAGGAGTGCGCTGGGCTGGCATGGCTCGATGCCCTCGCTAGAGCGCGCCGTAGAGCGTGTTCGAGACTGCCTGTTCGGAATAGCGCAGCCCGATAGTGACCGGATCTGCCGGGGCGGCGGCAGGCATCTCCTCGCGGCGGACAGTGCGCACCGGCGGGGTGTTCGTGAAGTCCGCCGAATTGACGCCGCGAAGATCGCGCAAGGATCGGCAGAGCCCCTCGAACCGATGACGAACCACGCGATTGACGGCCAGGCTTCGGCGGTTGATCAGTTCGAAACTGTGCGAAACGATGACGAAGCTGGCGATGCCGCTATCGCGTGCGTGGCGCAGCGCGGCGCGCATTTCCCTCAGCGACAGGGCCGTTACCTGCGCATGGCGCAGCCCGCCGCGGATATCGCCCACACAGGACACCGGAACCTCCACCATCCCTTCGTATATCAGCGGCTGAGTGTCGGTCGAGCGCAGGTCGAGCGCGCTCTCCCCGCCGACGATACCGGGTGTGTGGCTGCTGTCGTACGATAGGCCGATCTCGCGCAGGGCGCGCAGCGTATCGCGGTTGGCGCCGTAATTTCCGGCGCGAAAGGCGACCGGTTTCGGCGCCCCTGCCGCGACCAGCATATCGCGCGCGAATTCGAGGATGCGACATTGATCCTCGAACGAAAAGTCCTTGAGGTTACGTCCCGAAAGACCGGCAAGCGGCGATTCCGGCGGGGCAAGGTCGAGCCATTCGGTATGGCAATGCAGCTGGATATCTTGGCCAGCGCGCAGGATCGGTGAAAGGACATCCTCGATCGCGGCGACTCCCCACACCAGCGCAGGCATGGGATCGACGAAGAACACCGCCCGCTGCCCATACCAGGCCAGCAGGTCCAGCTTGTGGGTGATGCCGGCGGGGCCGCGCGGGGTGATGCAGGCGATCGAGCGCGCGAAATTTTCCGCCCGGTCTGCCGGGCACGGCCCATGCGCGAGGGCAAAGGAGTATTCCGTGTCGATGGTCAGATAGACATTCGTCATTACCCCGCCCGGATACCCATTCAGGGTTAAGGCGGGGTGTAAGGCGCGATCCGGGTGACGCTAGATACCGCCTGCGACCGGCGGGAAGCCCGCGTCCGCCAGGCCGTTTCGCAAATCGTGCGCACAGGCCGCCAATGCATCTGCATCGGTTGAGCGGATCACGAAATTGGCGCCTATCCTCCCTTCTCGAAAGAAGGGATAGCTGCCGATCTGGCACGCCTCGTGCGCCTGCTCCACCTGGCGCAGCAGGTCCGCGACCTCGCTCTCAGCCGTCCAGCAGCCCATCGTTTCCGACTTGAGCGGCGCGCCGCCTTCCAGCGTGCCGGTCAGTGCGTCGAGCATCCCGGCGGTAATGTGCGGCACGCCCGCCATCAGGTGGACATTGCCGATCTTGATCCCCGGCGCGCCGGACATGCGGTTGGGGATCAGCTCAGCCCCCTGCGGCACGCGCGCCATGCGCAGCCGCGCGTCGGTCAGCCCGCCCGGCTTGTCTGCATAATAGCGTTCGAGGATCGCGCGCGCCTCCGGGTGGATCACCACTTCGACGCCCAGCGCCCGCGACACCGCGTCGACCGTGATGTCGTCGTGCGTCGGGCCGATGCCGCCGGTGGTGAAGAGGTAGTCGTTGGCGGCACGCAGCGCGTTGACCGCCGTTACGATATGCTCCTCCACGTCGGCGACCACGCGCACCTCGGCGAGCCGGATGCCCTGCACCTGCAGCCAGCTGGCGACCTGCGCGATGTTCTTGTCGTGCGTGCGGCCGGACAGGATTTCATCGCCGATCACGATCAGCGCCGCGGTCCAGATACGTTCGGTCATTCTATGGCTGCTCTGCTAGCTGGCGGTGCGGGTCGCAGGGCTGCGCGCAGGCGCGGCGTCGTCAGCCGGGGCGTGGGGCAGTGCCTTGAAATGGAGAATGCCGTCGTCGATCGGATCGCTCTTCATCTGCTTGCGGTCGACCCGGTAATCCTGGTTCAGCCGCCAAGGAAAGCCGACCGCGTTTCTCGGCATGATCGCCTTGGACCGCTGGATATAACCCGACGAGAAATCGAAGATGTCATCCTCCTCCAGCGCATCCTCCTCAGCCTGCGAGAGCGCGGGTGCCGCGATATCGGCGCCCTTGGCGTCCATCAAGTTGAGCACATCGCAGACATAGGCCGCGTTCAGATCGGCGCGCAAAGTCCAGCTGGCATTGAGATAGCCGAACACCACCGCGAGGTTGGGCAGGTTCGAGAACATGCAGCCCTTGTAGTAGAAGCGCTGCGAGAAATCGACCGGATCGCCATCGACCGAGACCGCGATCTTGCCCACCACCGCCAGCTTCAGCCCGGTCGCGGTAACCAAGATATCCGCCGGTATTTCGCTGCCGTCCTCCAGCACCACGGCCTCTGGCGCAAAGCGCGCGATCCGGCCGGTCACGACCTGCGCATCACCGCGCTTGATCGCTTCGAACAGATCGGCATCGGGGACGAGGCACAGGCGCTGGTCCCACGGATCGTAGGGTGGGGTGAAGGAATTCGCGTCGTAACTGTCGCCCAGATGCTCCTGCATCTTCTTGGTCAGGAATTCCTTCACCTGCTCCGGCTTGGTCTGCGCGCGCTTGAAGCCGACATCCTGCATGACCACGTTTTTCCAGCGGGTGATCTTGTAAGCCGTTTCGGAAGGCAGGACCTTGCGCAGGAAATTGGCGAGCCGATCGCGCGCCGGACGGCTGAACATCCAGGTCGGCGTGCGCTGGAGCATGGTGACCTTCGCGGCGCGCTCCGCCATTGCGGGGACGATGGTAACGGCGGTCGCGCCCGATCCGATCACGACGACATTCTTGCCCTCGTAAGCCAGATCATCGGGCCAGAATTGCGGGTGGACCACCTCGCCCTGAAAGTCGCCCAGTTCGAAACCGGGATCGTAGGGCTCGTCGTAGTCGTAATAGCCCGACCCGAGGTAGAGCCAGTTGGCAGTCAGTCGCTTGCGCTCCCCCTCGGCGGTGACGACCGTGACCACCCAGCGCGCGGTCGCGCTGTCGAAGTCGGCGGTCTCCACGCGCAACCCGAAGCGGATATTCTCGCGGATGCCGCGTTCGTCCACGATCCGGTCGAGATATTCGAGGATGGAAGAGCCATCCGCAATGCTCTTCTCGTGCCGCCAGGGTTCGAACACGAAGCCGAGCGTGTGCATGTCGCTGTCCGAGCGCACGCCGGGATAACGGAACAGGTCCCACGTACCGCCGATCCGCTCGCGCCGTTCGACGATCGCATAGCGTTTGTCCGGGCAGTGCATTTCGAGGTGTGCTGCCATCCCGATGCCGGAAATGCCCGCGCCCACGATCAGCACGTCGAAATCGCTATCACTGCTATCCATCACGTCGCCTTGTCTCTCCGTAGTGCTTCGCAACCTATCGCAAGCCCGTGGCGAAGGCGAGGGGTGCCTTTCGGCGGTGGCTGACGGGCCGGGATCGGTAGGCTAGGGCTGCCCGATGATGCGCACCCGACTTCGTTTCGCAGCCCTTCCTCTGGTGACCTTCGCGTGCCCTGCCATGGCGCAGGAGACGAGCGATGAGACCGACGAGCCGACCATCGTGGTGACCGGCCAAGGACTGCCCGATACGCCCGCCAGCCCCGCCTACGGGACCGTCGAGGTCCCGCGCGAGACGGTGCTGATCGCGCCTTCGGGCCGGATCGAGGAGGCGCTGGCGAGCGTGGCGGGCTTCCAGCAGTTCCGCCGGTCGGACAGCCGATCCTCCAACCCGACGGCGCAGGGTGTGACGCTGCGCGCGCTGGGCGGCAACGCGACCAGCCGCGCGCTGGTGACGCTCGACGGGGTGCCGGTGGCGGATCCGTTCTTCGGCTATGTCCCTTTCGCGGCGCTGATCCCCGAGCAGGTCGGGCGCATCGCGGTGACGCGAGGTGGCGGCTCCGGGCCATTCGGCGCGGGCGCACTGGCGGGCACGATTGCGATCGAAAGCCTGTCGCCCGAAACTCAGGCGCCGCTGGGCATGAGCGTGCTGGCCAATGATCGCGGCGGGACCGAGGCGGTGGGCAGCGTTTCTGCCGCGCTGGGTCGCGGCCATGCCTCCGGCACGGTCCGCTGGGATCGCGGGCCGGGTTTCTACACCGCGCCCGAGAGCCAACGCGTTCCGGCAAGCGTTCCGGCGAAGTTCGACAGCATCTCGGGTCGGCTGCGCGTGGTCGCGCCGCTCTCGGACGATCTGGAGCTGCAGGCGCGGGTGCTTGCCTTCGACGATGCCCGTACCCTGCGTTTCGACGGGGCGGACAGTTCGGCGAGCGGGCAGGACGCGAGCATCCGCGTGGTCGGGCGCGGGCGTTGGCAGGTCGATGCGCTCGGCTATGTGCAGGCACGCAATTTCTCCAACCTCGTCGTCAGCTCCAGCCGCTTCGTGCCCGTGCTCGACCAGCGCAACACGCCTTCGACCGGGCTCGGCGGCAAGATCGAGGTGCGCCCGCCGGTGGGGCCGGACCACACCTTGCGGCTGGGGATCGACTATCGCCGCGCGGAGGGCGAGTTGCAGGAAACGCCGATCAGTTCCTTTACCGGCAACATCACCGCGCGGCGTCGCGCGGGCGGCGTCACCAGCGATCTCGGGGTCTTCGTAGAGGACGACTGGCAGGTAGGACAGCTGATCCTCACCGGCGGGCTGCGGGCGGATCGCACCGTCATCGCTGACGGCTTCTTCCGCGAGAGCGACCCGGACGGCGCGGTGGTGGAGGACAACCGCTTTGCCGACCGCAGCGACTGGACGCTGAGCTGGCGTGGCGGCGCGCTGCTGCGGGCGACGCCTTCGCTCGACCTGCGGGCGGCGGCCTATCGCGGGCTGCGGCTGCCGACGCTCAACGAACTCTACCGGCCCTTCGTGGTCTTCCCCGTGGTCACGCAGGCCAATGCGGACCTTGCCAACGAAGAGCTGCGCGGCTTCGAGGCGGGGCTCGACTGGCGGCCGGTCGAAGGTGTCGAACTCAGCCTCACCGCGTTCGACAACCGGCTGGACAACGCCATCGCCAACGTGACGATCGGCCCGAACCTGCGCCAGCGCCGCAACCTGCCCGCGATCGAAACGCAGGGGATCGAGGCGGGGCTGCGGGTGGCTCGCGGACCGATCCGCTTCGACGGCAGCGTCTCCTACTCGGACCCGACCATCGCGGGCGAGGGTGCCTCACTGGCGCTCGATGGCAATGCCCCGCCGCAAAGCCCGCAGTGGTTCGCTGCGGCGTCGCTCACCTACGAACCAAAGCCCGATATGCTGCTCTCGCTCAGCCTGCGTCATGTCGGTGACCAGTTCGAGGATGACCAGGAAACCGAAGTCCTGCCCGCCTTCACCACGCTGGGGGCCTACGCGCAGGTGCCGCTTGTAGGACAGCTCAAACTGGTGCTGCGGGGCGAGAACCTGTTCGACGAGACGATCGTCACGCGCGTCTCGGGCGGCGATCTGGATCTTGGCGCGCCGCGTACGCTGTGGGCGGGGCTGCGCTACGGCTTCTGAAGCTCCGGCGAGAGGTCGCGCACGTCATCCACCCCTTCAAGGATGGCGGGGTCGAGGTTCGGCCCGTGCATCACAGAAATGTCGCCGGTGGTCTCCAGCACCACCGCGCGTACCTCGTCGAAACTCATCGTGTTCGATTCGCGCAGCTTGGCGATGATGTCGGATCGCGACACGCGGGTCTTCTTCATCGCCTCGGTGCAGAAACGGCCATCGATCATCAGCAGCACGGGATCGTTCTGGATCGTTTCCTCGAATGTCTCGGATTTCTTGCGGACCTTCGCGATGACGAACTGCACTGCAAACAGCGCGAACATCACCACCGCCGCCTGGCTGAAGCCCTGCCAGTCGGTCGCGCGGCCCATTCCGGCCAGCACGGTGCCGCTGGCGACGGTGATGACGAAGTCGAAATTCGTCATCTTGGAAAAGCTGCGCAGCCCGACGATGCGGGTCAGCAGGATGACGTAGAGGATGCCGACGGTCGTCAGAATGCCGGCGCGTGCGATCAGGTCGTAGGTGGTGTCGTCGAAGAACATCGGTGTGCCTCCTGTGGTCGACGGGGAGAGGACGTTCCCGGTGCGCCACAAGCTCACCAGGAACGGGAGGCGGTAAGCTCTACGCCTCCACGACTTTCTGTTCGATCGCGCCAAAGATCGAATGGCCCTTCTCGTCTTCCATCCAGATTTTCACCGTGTCGCCCGGGTGCATGAAGCGCGTCTTGGCTTCACCGCTGGCGATGGTTTCGATCATGCGGATTTCCGCGATGCACGAATAGCCCTTGCCACCTTCGCTCACCGGCTTGCCCGGATCGCCATCGGGGCCCTGGTTGGAGATCGTGCCCGAACCGATGATGCAGCCCGCGCCGAGATTGCGCGTCTTGGCGGCGTGCGCGACCAGATCGGCGAGGCTGAAGGTCGCATCCTGGCCCACATCGGCGCGGCCGAAGGGATCGCCGTTGTAGTCGACCATCAGCGGGCGCTGGATGACGCTGCCCTTCCACGCATCGCCCAGTTCGTCGGGCGTGACGCAGACGGGGCTGAAGGCGGTCGCGGGCTTGGACTGGAAGAAGCCGAAGCCCTTGGCCAGCTCGCCCGGGATCAGGCCGCGCAGCGAGACGTCGTTGACGAGCATGAGCAGCTTGATGTGATCGGCGGCTTCGTCCGACGATACGCCCATCGGGACATCGTCGGTGATGCAGGCGACTTCGCCTTCCATGTCGCAGCCCCACTTGGTGTCGCCCAGCGGGATATCGGCACGCGGGGGGAGGAAGTCGTCGCTGCCGCCCTGGTACATCAGCGGATCGTGGTAGAAGCTCTCGGGCACTTCGGCGCCGCGCGCTTTGCGCACCAGCTCGACATGGTTGATGTAGGCGCTGCCATCGGCCCACTGGTACGCGCGCGGCAGCGGCGAATGCGCCTCGCGCTCGTGGAAGCGTTCGCACGGGACGGCTTCGTTGTTCACATCGCGGTAGAGCGCTTCCAGCTTGGGCGCGATAGTGGCCCAGTCGTCCAGCGCGTCCTGCATGGTGGCGGCGATGTTGTCCGCCGCGCAGTAGCGGGTGATGTCTTTCGAGACGACCACCAGCTTGCCGTCGCGCGTTCCGTCATTGAGCGTGGCGAGTTTCATTGGACTGTCTCTCCTTCGGGTGTGTCGTTCTGATTATCGGGGTGCGCCCGTTGTACTGCATCCAATGCGAGGCAGGCGGCTTCGATCCGGGTTGTGTGCGGTGCATCGGAGAAATCGTAGCCGAAGCGGCGCGCATTATAGATTTGCGGCATCAGGACGACTTCGAAGAAGCCGGGCTTGTCGAACAGGAAGTCGCCGGTGTTCAGCTGCGCGAGGCGGCGTTCGATCGGCTGCAATGTGCGTGCGAGCCAGTGGCGATACCACGCGTTTACGCCATCCTGATCCTGCCCGTATTCGCTCTTGAGATACTTGAGCACCGGCAGGTTGAGCGGCGCGTGCAGTTCGGTGGCGATGGCATAGGCGAGTTCACGCGCGAGGTAGCGCTGTTCGACATCGGCGTGCAGCAGCGGGTTTTCGGGGTAGGCCTCGTCCAGCCATTCGATGATCGCCATCGACTGCACGCGGTCCTTGCCGCCCGCTTCCAGCATCGGAACCGTGGCAAAGGGGTTGCGGCCGGCAAAGGCTTCGCCCTTCTGCTCGCTCTCGACCAGATTGACCGGGCAATTCTCGTATTCGAGGCCCTTCAGTTGCAGCGCGAGCCGCAGGCGATAGCTCGTGGAGCTGCGGAAATAGCCGTAGAGTTTCATCACATCCTCTCCTGCGCCGGGCCGTTCGCTTCGCGGCCCTGACACACCTGACACAGTGTCCTAAGACAAAAAACCGGCCTCCGGTTCCGAACCTTTGCGGGTCTCGGTCAGTGCGGGCGGGGAGGGCTGCATTCCCCGCCTATCGCACGCCTGGCGCATGTAGGACAGGTCGTCTTCAGAACGCCGCAATACCCGTGATCGCGCGACCGAGGATCAGCGCGTGGACATCGTGCGTGCCCTCGTAGGTGTTGACCGTCTCGAGGTTAATCATGTGGCGCATGATCTGGTATTCCTCGGAAATGCCGTTGCCGCCGTGCATGTCGCGCGCGACGCGCGCAATGTTCAGCGCCTTGCCGACATTGTTGCGCTTCACGATCGAGACCATGTCGGGCGACCAGTTGCCCTCGTCCATCAGGCGGCCGACGCGCAAGGACGCCTGAAGTCCCAGCGCAATTTCGGTCAGCATGTCGGCGAGCTTCAACTGGTAGAGCTGCTTGCTGGCAAGCGGTACGCCGAACTGCTGCCGGTCGAGGCCGTACTGGCGCGCGGCGGCCATGCAGTATTCGGCCGCGCCCATCGAGCCCCAGCTGATCCCGTAGCGCGCGCGGTTGAGGCAGGAGAACGGACCCTTGAGGCCCTGCACTTCGGGGAACATGGAGGAAGCAGGCACGCGCACCTCGTCCATCACGATCATGCCGGTGGTGCTGGCGCGCAAGCTGAGCTTGCCTTCGATCTTGGGGGCCGAGAGGCCTTCCATGCCTTTTTCGAGCACGAAGCCGCGAATGGCGCCGCCGTGCTCTTCACTCTTGGCCCACACCACGAACACGTCCGCGAAGGGCGAGTTCGATATCCAAGTCTTGCTGCCCGAGATAACGTAATCGTCGCCATCTTTCTTGGCGTGGGTCTTCATGCCTGCCGGGTCGGAGCCCGCATCGGGTTCGGTCAGGCCGAAGCAGCCGATCAGCTCGCCGCTCGCGAGGCCGGGGAGGTACTTCTTCTTCTGCTCTTCGGTGCCGAAGGCGGTGATCGGGTACATCACGAGGCTCGACTGCACGCTGGCCATCGAACGGTAGCCGCTATCGACCCGCTCGATCTCGCGCGCGACGAGACCGTAGGCGACATAGCTTGCGCCCACGCCGCCATATTCTTCCGGCGTGGTCACGCCCAGCAGCCCCGCCTTGCCCATCAGCGGGAAGAGTTCGGGCGCGCTGGCTTCCTCGCGGAAAGCGTCGATCACACGCGGCTGAAGTTCGCTTTGGGCAAAGGCGTGCGCCGACTCGCGGATCATCCGCTCGTCTTCGGTCAGCTGGTCGTCGAGGCGGAAAGGGTCGGTGGCGTCGAAGGGGATCATGGGGTCAGGCTCGCTTCTCGTTTCGCCCGGTCCCATGGCAAATAGGGGCATGGCCCGGCAAGCCCTGCGTTGGGGCAGTGCGCGCCAGTGGCAAGACGGATGTCAGGCGGTTTCGACCGGGGCCGATACGGCCTGGGTGTGCTCTTGCCCATCCTGCTCGGGACCATTCTCCTTGGCGTGTTCGCGGCTCAGCACGGTGTGCACCTGCGTCAGAATGTCGCCCGGCGGGCACGGCTTGGCCAAGGCAGGCGTATCGGGGAAGCGATCGGACACTTCCTCCAGCGGCAGGTGGCCCGAATGGAAGATCACCGGCACATCTTCCGCCATCAGTTTTTCGGCGAAAGGGAACACGACCGTATCGTGCAGCCGGATATCGAGGATGGCGAGATCGGGCTTGCATTTCTGGAACGACAGCATCGCCGAATTGAGATCGGGATGCGGCCCTTCGACTAAATAGCCCGCTTCGCGAATCGTATCGCACAGGTCCATGCCGACAATCGGTTCGTCCTCGGCGATGAGGATGACGGGCTGTTCCATGGGCTCTCCTGCTGCACTCGCGATCTTTTTAAACGCTTGCTGCAGAAGATCGTTCCAAGTCGTGCAGGTTGGCAAGTGGTTTCTTGCCCGCGCTGTACTATAGTTTGCCGAATTTGGCCTCGTAAGCACCGGTGTCGCCACTTTCCAGCAGGCGCGCCTGTTCGATCCAGTTGTCGCGCCGGATGCGGCCCTTGAAGCGGCCGAGCTGGTCGTCGATCCGGTCGATATCCGCCTCGCTCCAGTTCGCGATCTGCGCGAAGGAGGTCACGTCCAGCGTATTGAGCTGCGCGGCGAGCTTGGGGCCGACGCCTTTCAAGCGGGTGAGATCGTCCGCGCCATCCGGCCGCGTCTGCGCAGCTTCGCTCTCTTTGGCCACGGCGCTGCCCACGGCTGCGCCTGCCCCGCCGATGCCGGTCGCCGGGGTCGGCGGGACGGTGGCGGAGGGAGCGGCGGGTTCCTGCGCGGGCTTGCTGACAGGTTCGGGCTCCGGTGCAGGCTCAGGCTGCGGGGTGGGTTCGGGCTGCGGCGCGGGTGGAGTTTTTGCGGCGGTCGCTGCCGGTGCCGGTGCCGGTGCAGGCGCGGGCTCCGGCGCGGGAGGCGCGGCGGGCGCGGCTTCCTTGGCCGAGGCGGGCGGCGCGTCTATCAATGCCTGATTGCGCTTCGCTCCGATCGACCCATCGACCGGCTCGTCTCGGGTCACTCTGGTCTTGCGCGATCCCGACAGCAGGAACCAGGCGATCACGAAGCCGACCAGCACGGCCAGCAGGATCAGCAGCCAGTTGGCCTCGATCAGTTCAATCATGTGGGGCTAGGCCTCTCTATCGCTTTCTTTCCCGCGCATTAACGCGAAAGCCGGCCGGGCGCAAAGACCAAAGGAACACCGCGCCCGCGCCAAGCCCGAGGCCGAGCGCGTAGCCGCCGAGCGCAAGCACCATCAATTCAACGAAAACAGCCATGGTCTCAGTGCCGTCCTATCGTGCCGCCGGAGTGTCAATCGGGGTGGGCCGGGCGGTCTCGGTCGAAACCACGCGGAACTCGATCCGCCGGTTGGCGGGGTCTGCCGGATCGAGCCCGGCGACGGGGCGCGAGGACCCGTAGCCGGTCGCCCGCAGGTTCTGCGCCGGGATGCCGCGCTCGATCAGCTCGCGCCGCACCATCTGCGCGCGATCCTGCGACAGCGCGAGATTGACCTGCGGCGATCCCGAGGTGTCGGTGTGGCCCGACACCGCGACGACCGCGCCGACGCAGGGGCGCAAGGTATTGGCCAGCTCGTCGAGCAGCGCCTCGCTCCCGGGGATGAAATCCGCTGAGGATTCCTCGAAGCGGATCGTCTGTTCGGCCAGCACGGTCAGCAGCTCGCTCTCGCAGCGCAGCGATTCGATGTCGGTATCGCCCGCGGCGAGCATCGTGCCATCGGTCCAGTGGACGCCGCCCATGCCGGGGATATCGGCCACGGCCTGCGCGATGCGGGCACGCTCCAGCTCGGTCAGGTCGCGCCGGGGCGTCAGCATCGGGTGCCGGGTCGGCCAGCCACGGTCGGTGGCGAAGGTCACATCGACCGCCGGGTCCGTCGCCTGTTCGGGCAGTCGTGCAGTCGCGGCTTGCAACCCGTCCACGAAACGGGTGGCGGTCTGGCTGGCGAAGACCAGCGCCAGCGCGCAGACCAGCAGGGCACCGGCAAAGACGAGAAGGGCGGGGCGATCTTTCACCCCGCCCCGATAGCTCGCACCGGCCCGCTAGGGAACCCGCTGGCGAAAGTTCAGGGCCGATCAAGCCCGTCGGCAACGCCCACCAGCTTGATGAACTCCTGCCGGTAGAAATCGCTCTGCGATCCCGCCAGCGTGCGGATCGCATCATAGTCGTAGCGTTCGAGCAGCGTATCGCCGCGCATTTTCTGGGCGAAGGCGGCCACCGCAGTGGCGAAGGCGAAATCTCCGCTCGGCATCGGTGCGCGGGCCAGCATGTCGGCCGACAGGCTCTGCGTGATCAGCGTCGAGGTGTCGCCGTCGGGCTGCTTGTAGCGCAGCTTCACAAAGGCCGCCTCGCTCGCCAGATCACTCGCCGCCTGCGGAATGCGATCCTGGTAGCGACGCTCCGCGATCCAGCCATCCGCGCCTGCGCCGACGACCTCGTAGATCGCGGTGACCTGATGGCCCGAGCCGATATCGCCCGCATCGACCGCGTCGTTGTCGAAATCCTGTTCGCGCAGGATCCGGTTTTCGTAGCCGATCAGGCGATACTGGCTGATGACCGCCGGGTTGAATTCGACCTGGATCTTCACGTCCTTGGCGATGGTGAACAGCGTTGCGCCCACCTGTTCGCCCAGCACCTTGCGCGCCTCGATCGCGCTGTCGATGTAGCCGTAATTGCCGTTACCCGTGTCGGCGATCTGCTCCATCAGAGCTTCGTTGATGTTGCCGCGCCCGAAGCCGAGCACGGTCATGCTGATGCCGTTCTTGCGCTTGTTCTCGACATATTCGAGCAGCGCGTCGTTATCGCTCATGCCGACGTTGAAATCGCCGTCGGTCGCGAGGATTACGCGGTTGATACCGTCGACCTTGCTGTTCTCGGCCACGCGATAGGCCAGTTCCAGCCCCGCACCGCCAGCGGTCGAGCCGCCGGCCCGCAGATCGTCGAGCGCGGCCATGATCTCGCGCGGGTCGCTGGTCGGTTCGAGCACGAGGCCCGCCGCGCCCGCATAGACCACGATCGAGACGCGATCTTCCGGGGTCAGCTGATTGACCAGCGTCTTCATCGCGGTTTTCACCAGCGGCAGCTTGTCGCGCGAACTCATCGAGCCCGATACGTCGAGCAGGAAGACGAGGTTGGCCGCAGGGCGCTCCGCCTTGGGGGCTTCGTACCCGGCAAGCCCGATCCGCACGAGGCGGGTGTTCGCGTTCCACGGGGTGCGCGCGACATCCATGTTAACGGTGAAGGGCGCTTCGCCCGCATCGGGACGCGGATAGTCGTAGCGGAAGTAATTGACGAACTCTTCGGTGCGAACCGCCGCTTCGCGCGGCATCTGCCCGTCGGTGAGCATGCGGCGCGCGTTGGAATAGGAGCCCGTGTCGACATCGACCGAGAAGGTCGAGACCGGCTGTTCCATGGTCACCGCGACTTCGGCGACCTCTTCGCCATCATAGCGTTCGCGATCGGGCCGCGTGGGGACGACGATCGAAGGAACGTAGCGCAAGTCCGATGAGGTCGGCTGCTGCTCGTTCTGGGGGACGCCCGGTTCGGCAGCCACGCCCGCCATGCGCGATCCCGTGACCGCGATAGCCTGCGGTGCCGCGTAGGACTGCGACGAAGGCATGGGTGGCGGTGGTGGTGGAGGCGGCGGTGGTGGAGGAGGCGGCGGTGGCGGGACATTGCCCGTCCGGCCGGCGCTGTCGCTGCCAGGCGCGCCTTTCATTCCGGGCTGAGTGACGCACCCGCTTAGTGTCAGCCCCATTGTGACGATTGCTGCCACTGCAAGCTTTCTGGTGCTCATGCTCGATCTCCCCATTGGTCTTTTTCCCGATCGTGAGGTGTCAAGCTCGCCCCGGGCCACTGAACGCCTTCTGAATGGTGATACAGTATCACACTTCGGCTTCTTCCTGCGCGAGATTGCGGCGGAACAGCACGCGGTCCTCTTCCCGGAAGGCGACGAACCAGATGATCGCCCCGTAGGTCAGCAGGATCGCGGGGATGCCGACGATCAGCTCCAGCCACTCGGGCACGAAGGTGGCCGCCCAGCCGACCAGCCCTGCGGGGATCGCGGCCAGTATCAGGCCGAGGCGGAAGTTGTTGACGCTCTCGCCGAGAATCCGGCCCAGCAGCACGCTCTTGGCGATGCTCGCGCCTGCCAGCGATATCGCCAGTGCCAGCGCGGCGGCGGGCGCGCGCCAGTGTTCGGGCAGGTCGTATTCGGTGATCGCGACCATAAAGGCGATCGTCAGCGCCGCCTGGAACGCGATGGTGACGACCGAGATCACGAGATTGCGCATCCGCGCGATATAGATGAGCGCGCTTTCGGAAACGACCGCGAGCGCGGCGACCACTTCGGCCACCAGCAGGATCGAGAGCGCGCCGGTACCGCTGACGAAGTCCGGCCCCAGCAGTCCCATCACCGCCTCGCCCGGTATCGCCAACGCCAGTGCGACGCCCGCCTGCATCGCGACGATCCAGAAGCCGACCTGGCAGACCTGCCGGGCGATGGCCGAGCGGTCGCCCACCTTCAGCGCGGCGGTAATGACCGGGCCCAGGATCGGGTCGAAACTGGTCTTGAGCTTCTGCGGCAGCGTCGCGACCTGTTGCACCGCGTAGTAGACGCCGACCTGGCCCGGGGTCGCGAACTGCGCGAGGATTGCGAGATCCAGTTTGCGCGTCCCCCACTCGATCGCGTCGGCCCCGGCCAGCGGCAGATTGCGCACAGCGAGGTCGAAGACGCGCGCCGGATGCGGGCTCCATCCCCGCGGCAGGCCATAGTGGCGTATCGCCGGCATGAACGCGGCCACCGACGCCGCAACGATCGAGATGACGTAGGCCAGTTCCAGCCCGCTGTCGGGGACGACATAGAACAGCGCCCCCGCTGCGATCGAGATCGCCCAGGGCTCCACCACCGCACGGCTGCGCACGGTCGCGCCGATATCGTAGCGATAGGCGCAGGCGGCCAGTGCGACTTCGGTCAACGCGAAAGGCAGGATGGTGAGCGGGAGCAGCCACGACCATTCGCCGTTGCGGCCATTGGGAAACATCGGTTCGGGGAAGAGCAGCAGCAGCGCCGTGAACGCGAGCGATGTGATGAGCGACAGTGTCATCGCGTCGGCCACGATATGGGCGGGCGGGCGATCCTCGGCCTCGCTCAACTGCTGCGCGAGGCCGCGCTTCTGGCCGAGCACCGCGACCTGGCTGGCCAGTTCGATCACGACCACGGCGGCGGCGAACCGCCCCAGCATGTCGTCGCCGTACATGCGGCCCGCGATAAACAGGAACGGGATGCGCGCGGCGAGCCGGATCAGAAATCCGAAGAAATTCGTCCGCCCACCACGCGCGAGCGCGGCCATATCGGCGCTGGGCCCCGCTGGCGGGGAATCGCCCTGCGATGGGCCCTGCTTGCTCAAGCGGTGGGGCTTTCGGCCGTCAGCGGACGGGCGAGCAGCTCGGTCACGACATCGCGCGCGCCTGCACCTTCGAGCAGCGCGACCACCGCATCGACGATCGGCATGTCGACCGCCTTCTCGCGCGCGAGCCGCTGGAGCACGGGCGCGGTATGCGCGCCCTCGGCAACCGTGTGGCGGTTGGCCATCAGCTCGGCGGCGGACTGCCCTTCGCCAATCGCCTTGCCGAGCGAGAAATTGCGGCTCGAGGTGGAAGAACAGGTCAGCACCAGATCGCCCAGACCGCACAGGCCGGTGAGCGTCGCACGCTCCCCGCCCAGCGCCTCACCGAAGCGGACCATTTCGGCAAAGCCCCGCGCGATCAGCGCGTTGCGGGCGTTCTGGCCCAGCTCGAGCCCGTCGACCACGCCGCAGGCGATGGCGAGCACGTTCTTGACCGCCCCGCCGATTTCCGCGCCGACGAGGTCATCCGAGTAATAGGGACGGAAGGTCGGCCGCGCGATCACCGGCGAAAGCCGCTCCCACTGCTCCTCGCCGCCCTGGCAGGCGAGCGTGACGGCGGCGGGCAGCCCGTCGGCGACCTCGTGCGCGAAGGTCGGGCCGGACAGTGCGGCGAGGCTCGCCTGCGGGCACGTCTCGGCTGCCACGTCGCTCATCAGCGCACCGGTCGATTGCTCGATGCCCTTGGCGCAGATCACCAGATCGCCCGAAAAGCCGGGCAGCTCGGCCAGCACGCTGCGCAGGTGCTGCGCGGGGACCACGGCGAGGATCGTGACACACTGCGCAACTTCGGCCAGATCGCCGGTCGCGCGGATGCTGGGCGTCAACTCGGCGCTTGGCAGGAACCGCTCGTTGCGATGGTTGGTGTTGATGTCCTCCACCACTTCGGGCTCGCGCACCCACATCAGCACCTCGCGCGCGCCTTCGTGCTGGGATGGGCTGGCGAGCATCTGCGCAAGCGCGGTGCCCCATGCTCCGCCGCCGAGAACCGCTACTTGCGTGGTCATGCCTTCACTCCTGCTCCGCGCGCGGGTTCCGCCTCGGGATCGAGCGGCCAGCGCGGGCGTGCCTTGAAATCGAGCGGATCGCTTTGGCCCAGGCGCTCGCACCCGGCCCATGCGATCATCGCGGCGTTATCGGTGCACAGCTTCGGGGGCGGTGCGACGAAACGCATATCGTGCTTGGCGGCGAGGTTTTCGAGAGCGGCGCGCACGCTTGCATTGGCGGCGACCCCGCCAGCAACGACGAGCGCGGGGGCCGAGCCGGTGCTGTCGATGGCGCGCTCGAGCCGGTCCACGAGGCAGTCGATGGCAGCCTGCTGGAAGCTCGCCGCGATATCGGCAGTGGCGTGCCGGCCGCTCTCGTGCGCCCGCAACACCGCGCTTTTGAGCCCGGCGAAGGAGAAATGCGGTTCCTTGCCGCCGACCAGCGGGCGCGGTAGCGGGACCGCCTTGGGGTCGCCCTCGCGCGCCAGCTTTTCCACCGCTGGGCCGCCGGGAAAACCGAGGCCGAGAATTTTTGCGGTCTTGTCGAACGCTTCGCCCACCGCATCGTCGATCGTCGTCGCGAGCCGTCGGTACTGCCCCACACCCTCGCAGCGCAGGATCTGACAGTGCCCGCCGGAGACGAGGAGTAGCAGGTAGGGAAATGCCAGCTCGGCATCGACCAGCCGGGGGCTCAATGCATGGCCTTCGAGGTGGTTGACCGCAATCAGCGGCACATCGCCGGCCATGGCGAGCGCCTTGGCACTGACCAGCCCGACCATCACGCCGCCGATCAGGCCCGGGCCTGCGGTGGCGGCGATGGCCGACAGATCGGCCAGCTCCATCCCCGCTTCCTCCATGACCTCGGCAACCATCGGCGCGATCCGCTCCGCATGCGCGCGCGCGGCAATCTCCGGCACCACCCCGCCATAGGGGCGATGCGCCTCGTCCTGCGATGCGATGCGCTGCGCGACGATCTGCCGGTCGGCACGCACCAGCGCCACCGCCGTCTCGTCGCAGCTGGATTCAATCCCGAGTACCACCTGCATGGAGCTTTCCCTTAAAGCAGCGCCGGGCTAGGGCAAGCAAAGCCTATGACCAACGCGCCACTGATCCGCCTCGGAACCCGCCGCTCGCCCCTCGCCATGGCACAGGCCCACGAGACACGCGCGCGCCTGTGCGCCGCGCACGGGCTCGACGAAAGCGCGGTCGAACTGGTGCCCGTGGTCGCCGGGGGCGACAAGGTGCAGGACCGCCCGCTCGCCGATGTTGGCGGCAAGGCGCTGTGGACGCGCGAGCTGGATGCGTGGCTGGCCGAAGGGAAAATCGACGCGGCGGTCCATTCGCTGAAGGATGTCGAGACGATCCGGCCCGATTTTATTACGCTCGCCGCGATCCTGCCGCGTGCCGACCGGCGCGACGTGCTATTGGGTGCGGCCTCGATTGCCTCGATCCCGCAGGGCGCGCGGCTGGGCACGAGTGCTCCGCGCCGCGCCTCGCAGATGAAGAACCTGCGCCCCGATATCGAGGTCGTGCTGTTCCGCGGCAATGTCGCGACCCGGATGGCCAAGCTGCAGGCGGGCGAGGCGGATGTGACGCTGCTCGCGGCCGCCGGGCTGGAGCGGCTGGGCGAAGCGGGCGTCGGCTCTGTGCTGGACGTCGAAACCTGGCTGCCTGCCCCGTCGCAGGGTGCCATCGGGATCGAATGCCGCACCGAAGATGCCCGCACCCGCGATCTGCTGACCGCTATCGATCACCCCCGGACCCGCGCCGAAGTATTGGCCGAGCGGACCTTGCTCGAAGCATTGGGCGGATCGTGCCAGAGCCCGATCGGCCTGCTGGCACTGGCGGATGCCGAGCGTATCCGGCTGAATGCTGCGCTGTTCAGCGCCGACGGGGCGGAGCGGGTCGATGGTGCGGTGGAGGTGGCACCGGGCGATGCCGGCGCGATCGCCGCCTTCGCAGCCGACCTGCTCGCCCGTGCGACGCCGGGCATAGCCGTGCTGTTTTCCGGCGCGAGCTGAGCTTTTGATGGGCGGACGGATCTTCGTCCTGCGGCCCGAACCGGGCCTTGCGGCGACGATGAAGCGTGGGCGTGCGCTGGGCCTGCCGATGGAGGCGATGCCGCTGAGCCATGCCGAGCCGGTGACTTGGCAGAGGCCCGACGCGCACTTCGATGGGATCCTGATCGGCAGCGCGAACGGGCTGCGCCATGCGGGCGAGGCGCTGACCGGGCTCACGGACCTGCCGGTCTATGCGGTCGGGCAGGCGACCGCCGAGGCGGCGCGCGCGCTCGGCTTCACCATCGCCGGAACCGGCAAGGGCGGGCTCCAGCCCCTTGTCGATGGCTTGCCGCGGGATCGCCCGCTGTCGCTGCTGCGGCTTGCCGGGGAAGAGCATCTGCCGCTCGCCGCGCCGCCGCATGTCGCGATTGCCACCGTCGTCACTTACGCCATCGTCCACCGCCCGCTGGGCGCTGGCGAGACTGCCAAATTGGGCGAGGGCGGCGTGGTGCTGCTCCATTCGGGCGCCTCGGCACGCCATTTCGACGAGGAGTGCCGGAACAAGGGCGTGGACCGCGCAAATCTGTCGCTGGCCGCGCTTGCGCCCCGCATCGGGGCAAGTATCTCGAAAGGCTGGAAAAGCCTGCAAGTGGCCGCTAGTCCGGACGATGCGGCCCTCCTTTCACTGGCCGCGGATATGTGGCATTAACCAACGACCGCTATGCTCCGCTGCGGGATCACGGGGCGAAACGGGAATGGAAATGTAATGAACTTGGATGAGGCCCCGCAGGATTCGTCGCGTTCTTCGCGCATCCTGCTGGGGATAGCACTGGTGGTTGTTCTGCTGGTCGCGGCGGGGGCATTGTTCCTCGTCTGGCGACCGGAAACCTACACGCAGACCGTCGCCGCGCTGACCGACAAAACGCAAGGCACCAGCGATCCGATGGAGCGCGCGGGCGCCACGCCGGTCGCCACGCAGGACAAGAATGCCGGGGCCGAGGTGGTGGCCGTGCCCACGCCGCGCCCGCGTCCGCGTACCTCGCCCACTTCGGCCGAGACCGAGGCGAGCGTGGAGCGCGTGGCCCAGCAGCAGGGCGGGCTGGAACAACGCCTGCTCGCCGCCGAACAGCGTCTGGCGCGGCTCGATCTGCAATCGCAGGCGGCGGCGGGCAATGCCGCGCGCGCCGAAGGCCTGCTGATCTCCTTCGCCACCCGCCGTTCGATCGAGCGGGGCGAGGAGCTGGGCTATCTCGCCGATCAGTTGCGGTTGCGCTTCGGCGATGCGTTGCCCAATGCGGTGCGCACGCTGACCGACATGAGCCGCAATCCGGTCACCATCGACCAGCTGCTCGCCCGTCTTGAAGGGCTGGAGCCCGCGCTGCGCGCCTCGCCCGAAGAGCCGGGCCTCAAACGTCTGCGGCGTGAACTTTCCAACCTGTTCGTGATTCGCCGCGAGACTGCCCCGTCACCCAAGCCGCAGCGCAGGGTAGAGCGGGCGCGGATGTTCCTCGAAACCGGTCGCTACGAAAATGCGATCCTCGAAGTGCAGAACATGCCGGGTGCCGATGCGGCTGAGCAATGGGTCGCCGACGTGCGTCGCTATGCCGCGGCACAGCGCGCGCTCGACCTGATCGAGACCGCCGCGATCCTCGAGCCTCGCCGCCTGCGCGACGGTTCGGGCGAGCGGGTCGAACAGCCCAGCCCGGTGATCTCGCCCGCTCCAGAAGAATAGGGTCGTGCGAACCTAGCCCTGCATCAGCGCGGGCACATCCCCGCTGACGCCGCGGGCCTCGTCCATGAACCAGCGCTTCAGGGGCTCGATCCGCTGGACGCCCGCCATGCCGAAACGGCGGACGGCAGAGGCTCCGGGCCCCGATATGCCGAACAGCCGGGTCAGGCCGTCGGTCGCCAGCGAGACCATGAAGGAATCGAGCCCACGCCAGCTCTCGTAGCGCTTGAGCAGTTCGGCATCGCCGGGATCGAGGCCCAGGCGCCTGCCCTCGGCAATCACTTCCACCAGCGCGCCTGCATCCCTCAGCCCCAGATTGAGGCCCTGCCCCGCGATCGGGTGGATGCCATGCGCCGCGTCGCCGACCAGCGCGAGACGATGATCGACGATCCTGGCGGTATGGTGGAAGCCCAGCGGATAGGAACTGCGCGGGCCATTGGCTTCGAGATCGCCGAAGATGCGGCCCATCCGCTTTTCCACTTCGGCGATGAAAGCGCGGTCGCCCATCGCCAGCACGCCGTCGCCGTCTTCCTCGTCCACGGTCCATACCAATGCGCTGCGGTGACGGCCCAGTTCGTCGTCGAGCATGGGGAGCAGCGCGAAGGGACCTTCGGGATAGAAAATCTCCCACGCGACATTCTCGTGCGGTTTGGAATGGATCAGCCCCGCAATGATCGCGCGGTGGTGATACTGCCAGTTGGCGATCTTGAACCCGGCTTCCTCGCGCGTGGGCGAACGGCGACCCTCGGCAGCGACCATCAGCCGCCCCTCCAGCACCGTGCCATCGGCCAGCGTGGCGGAAACCTTGTGGTTGCCGCGGGTCCGCTCCACCACGGCGACGCCTGCGTGCCACGCGATCAGCGGTTCGGCCTTCGCCGCCTCGAACAGGCTTAGACGCAGTTGCCGGTTCGCGAACATCCGGCCGAGGCTGCTGTCGCCCCCGGTCGATTCAGCGTCGGGCTGGAAATCGATCCGCCCGGGCTTGAGCTGGTCGGTCACCGCGATCTTGGAAATCGCGCAACCATGCGGTTCTAGCGCGTCGGCCAGCCCGATATTGGTGAACAGGTTCCAGCTGGCAGTGGAGATGGCCGAAGCGCGCCCATCGAAACCTTCGGCCGTCAGGCTTGCCGGATCGGCGCGGTCCACCACATGGCTGGTAATGCCCTTTTTCGCCGCAGCCAGTGCCAGTGTCATGCCGACCAGCCCGCCCCCCAGGATGAGGAGATCGCGCGTGTCGGAAGGTTTCGGCTTGCTCGGCATTCGGGGGTGCTCGCTCGCTTGTTTCGAAGTCGCACCGGTCCTAGGCCGCAGGATATGACCCGCGCAACCCTCCCCTTGGTCCGCCGTCTGCTGGCGACGATTTGCGCGCTGATTGCGCTGGCACTGATGCCGGGCTCAGCGATTGCGCAGGAGACCTATATTCCGGCGCGGCTGGCGGTGGAGGGTCCGGTGCAGCCGGGCGGCGAGACGCGCATCGCGATCCGCTTCACGCCGGTCTCGCAGGAATGGCACGGCTACTGGTCCAACCCCGGCGATGCAGGGCTGGGCATGGCGATCGACTGGGAGCTTCCCGAGGGCGTGTCGATCGGGGAATTCCGCTATCCGGCCCCGACGACACTGGTGCAACAGGCGGGCAATCGCCCCCTGATGAACCACATCTTCGAAGGCGATTATGCGGTGGTCGCGCCGCTGCGGGTGGCGGCGGACGCCGCGCTCAACGGGCCGTTCGAGCTGCGCGGCACGGCCCGCTATCTCGCCTGCACCGACAAGATCTGCGTGCCGCAGGTGGCGCAGCTTCGCGCGGTGGTCGCGTTGGGCGAGGGCGCGCGGGACGCACGTTTTGCGCAGTACCAGAGCGCGCTGGCCGCTCCGCTCGACCGGGCGGCACGCTTCGCGCTCGGCGACGAGCGCCTGCGTCTCGCCATCCCGCTGCCCGCGACGCTCGAGATGGGTGCGCCGCACGTGTTCATCGAGACCCGCGATCTGGTCGATTACGCCGCACCGCAGACCTATTATCGCGCCGACGATCTGCTGATCGCCGAGATTCCGCTGAAGACCGGCGCGGAGCGTCCGGGCGTCATCGCGGGCATTATCCGCCTCGGCGATGGCACCGGCCTGTCCTTCACCGCAGAGCCGGGCGCAGTGCCGACCGGCGGCGAACCGATCCGGGCCGACAATGATCTGCCCGCATGGTGGATACTGATCGGCGCGGCGCTGCTCGGCGGGCTGGTGCTCAACATCATGCCCTGTGTCTTTCCGATCCTCAGCCTCAAGGCGCTCTCGCTCGCCAAGGCAGGGGGGGCGGAGCGTGCCGCAAGGATGGACGCGCTGGCCTATGCCGCTGGCGTGATCATCGCCTGTATTGCGCTCGGCGGCGTGCTGCTCGCCCTGCGTGCAAGCGGCGAGGCTATCGGCTGGGCTTTCCAGCTGCAGAACCCGGAGGTGGTGGTCGCGCTGTTCCTGCTGGCGGTGGCGCTGACCGCGAACTTCCTCGGCGCATTCGAGATACCGGGCATGGCGATCACCGGTTCGGGCGCAAGCCGTCGCGGGTCCTTCGCGACCGGGGTGCTGGCGGCTTTCGTGGCGACGCCGTGCACCGGGCCTTTCATGGCGGCGGCGCTGGGCGCGGCCCTGGTCCTCCCATGGCCGCTCGCGCTGGGCCTGTTCGCCGCGCTCGGCCTCGGCATTGCCTTGCCCTTCCTCCTCATCGGCTTCGTACCCGCAATCCGGCAGCGCCTGCCCAGACCGGGGAAGTGGATGGAGACCTTCCGCCGCTGGATGGCGCTGCCGATGGGACTGACCGCGCTCGCGCTCGGCTGGCTGGTGTGGCGGATGGGTGGCACGATGTTCTTGCTGGCAAGCGCGGTCATGGCAGGTAGCATCACTCTCATCGTGGCGCTCCTGTGGAGCCAACGCTTGCGCAACTACAAATATCGCACTGTGCTGATGATCGCACAGGGCTTCACGGTCCTCTCGATGCTGATCATCGCACCCCGAGTTTTTGACTCGGGCGAGCGGCTGATGGAAGTATCCATGCTCGACAGTCAGCCTTTCAGCGAGGCCGCATTGGCGCAGGCGCGAGAGGAAGGCCGCCCCGTGTTCCTCTATTTCACCGCCGACTGGTGCGTCACCTGCAAGGTCAACGAGGGCATCGCGCTGGAGCGCGAGGCGACCGCGCAGGCGCTCGACGCCGCAAATGCGGTAGTATTGCGCGGCGACTGGACGCGGCGTGATCCTGAAATCACCGCCTTCCTCACGCAGCAGGGCGTGGCGGGCGTGCCGCTTTACCTGTGGTATCCGGCAGGTGCGTCGACCCCGCAGCGCCTACCGCAGGTGCTTACTCCCCGGTCGGTCGAACGACTGGCGTCTGCTTCCGCACGGCCAGGCGACACGTCTCGATAAGATCGCGCGGGGCGTCGCTCGCATTGAGAGCCAGCGTGCCCGCGCCGGGTATGGTCAATTCCACCCCGCGCCGCCCGGTGAGCACGTCGAGCTTGTCCGAGCCGAGCGGGATCGTCCCCTCCCACAGAAACGCGCGGCCATTATCGGTCGCCTCGACCGGGAAGCGTTCCTTGTGGCCATTGCCGATGATCGCCATCAGCGCCTGCGCGCCCTCGTCCGCACGGGCGAACCGGGTGATGCGCACCTGCGGATCGGCATCCGTTTCATCGCCCATCTCGCATGCCACGGCAGCGAAGGGCTGCTGCCCCGGTACGCCGTAGAGAAGGCGCAGCGGGGTGGCGCTGGGCGCCCACACCGCGTTCTCCGCATCGGGGGAGTCGATCGGTTCGCTCGCAAAAGTGGCGGTGTCGGGCGGATCGGCGCGCCCTTCGTACCTGTCGGCGGCGGGCGGCTGGCAGGCCGTGAGCGCCAACGAAGCGAGCAGGGTAGCGGCGAGGGCGAAGCGCATCGACAGCTCAGCGATTGAGGATGAAGGCGCGGATGTCGCGCGACAGCTTCGCCCGGTCCTCGTCGCGAATATACATCATGTGCCCTGCATCATAGTAATGGAACTCGACCCGGTCCTGCGGGATGCCGACGCGGTTGAGCGAGTATTCCGCGCCGAAGAAGGGCGTGGCGAAATCGTACCAGCCCTGCCCCACGAAGGTCCGCAGCTGCGAGTTCTGGCGCATCGCGTCGCCGATGAACGGCGCGACGTTGAGATAGGCTCCGCGGCCCCTGCCGGAGAGCGACCAGTCCCAGTAGCGCCCCGGATCGCTGCCGATCGCCTGGTACTCGCGGTCCGTTTCGAAGCCGAGCGTGCCGCGCGACCACGCATTGATCGCGGCGGTATAGCCGGCATCGATGCCGTAAAAGCTTGGATCGTTATCCGGATATTCGCCCGCATTGTCGAAATCGCGGCCGGTGTAACGGCTGTCGAGCCGCCCGATGGTTAGTCCCCGGTCGCGCAGCAGCTCTTTGTAGAACCGCTGGGGCGTGACGCGCAGCTCGGCCTGGTCGAGATAGGTTTCCGAAAGCCCGGTGAGGCGTGCGAGTTCGGCGCGCACGCTCGCACGTTCGGCGGCAGGCAGGTCCTGCCCCTTCATCAGCGCGGTGGCGTAGGGACCGATCGCGAATTGCCGCGCTTCCTCGGCGATCGCTTCCACCGACGGGGCCTGCGCCTTGCCGTGGTAGAACGCGGCGGTCGCCATATTGGGCAGCGCCATCACATAGGCCATTTCGTTGCCCGGTGTCGGCTCGCGCGCGGCGAAGTCGAGGATGGTCGAGATCAGGATCAGCCCATTGAAGCCGACGTCGTTGTAGGTCGCCCCCTCCAGCTCGCGCACGACCATCGCGGTGCGGGTGGTGCCGTAGCTTTCGCCGCCGAGATATCTGGGGCTGTTCCAGCGTCCGTTGTCGTTGATCCAGCGGCGGATCACCGTGGCGACGGCGCGCGCGTCCTGCTGCAGCCCGTAATATTTCTCGGGATCGGTGCCTTTCGTCAGGTAGCTGAAGCCCGTGCCCGGCGGATCGATGAAGACGAGGTCGGCGACGTCGAGCAGCGAGTCCGGATTGTCGAGGATCGGGTAGGGCGGCGCCCCATCGTCGCGCGCATCGCCGGGAATCGCGACCCGCTTCGGCCCGAACGCGCCCATCTGCAGCCAGACCGAGCCCGAGCCCGGCCCGCCATTATAGATGAAGAACACGGGCCGCGAGGTGTCCGCCGGGGACTTCACGTAGCTGGTGGTGACGATCACCGCCTCGGGCTTGCCGTCGTCATTGGAAAGCACCGTCTCCGCCATGGTCGCGGTGTAGCCGATCCGTTGCCCGCCGAAGGTGCCGCTGAGGTCGCGGGTGCGGACCTGCGGGTCGATACTCGGCGCTTCGGACTTCGCGGCGTCAGCCTTGTCTTGCGCGATGGCGATGGTGGGAAGGGCGGCTGCCAGCACGGCTGCGGCGGCAAGGTTGCTGAACGTGCGAAGGATCATGGCGGCGCTATGCCAGCCCTTCACGCACGCGTAAATCCACCTGCGGGCAGCCTATGGCCGCTATGCGCAGGCTTCGATCCGCTGGAGCCGCATCGCGAAGTCGCCATCGATCCCGTCGGCGATGATCAGCCCGACGCTGTGCGCTTCCTGTGTTGCGAAAGCGGGTGCGTCGACCTGCTGGCCGAACAGCGAGGTTTCCAGCCGGGCAAGGTCGATCACCGCGACCGACCACTCCCCGGTGCTTTCCCCGGGCGTCAGGGGAGCACGATAGGCAATACGACGCCCGCGCTCCCTCGCATCCGAGCGCAAAGTCACCTCGTAGGTGCGCTCATCGGCGGCATAGGTAATGCGAAGCCTCCGCGCTCCGGCCATCGCGCCCTCGGGCACCATCCGCCGTAGTGAGGTGAAGCCGCCGCCATTGGTGTTGATGGTGCCGGAGAAGGAAAGCGCCCCGTCGACCTGCTCGATATGCCCCTTGGAGAGGCCGCCCATTACCCCGTCGTTTATGACGTCCCACCGCGCGAATTCGCTCGGGTCGGTTAAGTCGACCAGCGTGCGGCAGGTGCCGGGTTCGATAGCGGCGAGGCTCATGGCGAGGGCGAGTATCAGGCTGCGCGCGGCGTGATGCGGTCGAGCTCGCCATTCAGTGAGCGCTTGGCGGCGCGCAGTTCGGCGCTAGCTTGCAGGCGCAGGAAAAAGCCCTCTGACATGCGGAAATAGCGCGAGAGACGCAGATCGAGTTCACCATCCACCCGCTCGCTGCCATCGATCATGGACGCCAGACGCGCCTGATCGACCTCGATAGCATCCGCTAATGCGGCAGCATCGAGTTCCAGCGGCTCCATGAATTCCGACAAGAGCAGCTCCCCGGCGTGGGGGATGGGCAGCCAGTCGGGATCATTCGTAATGGTTTGTGATCTCGACATCGTATGCGTTTCCGTCATTCCAGCGAAAACATATACGCCATTTCATGTTAATTGAAACCGAATGCTGGCCTGCGCGGTCGCCCGACAGTGGGTGAAAACGGTTGCTGGGCGGGTTCTTGAGATCGTCCAAAGTTTCGGCAGCATCGATCAGGAGCAGCTTCGCCAGCCCCCGCGACTGGATATCGGAAGGCATCTTGCGGCTGCGCTTGCCGTTCCAGAGCTGGTCGGTTTCGGGATCGGCGAAGGACTGGATCATGACTGCTCCATGTGCATTCTCATGATCAGCGTACTGGCATTGCGTCCATTGGTTGAAATTAAAGATTTGTAAGACTTTAGATAAGCGTGTTCTTCTGATTTATGCCTCGCGCAATCGTCACCCCGAACTCGTTTCGGGGTCCAGTATTCGGCCCTCGACGCATGGATCAGGAGGAGGGCTGGATGCTGAAACAAGTTCAGCATGACGATGAAGGGAAAGGCGCTCACTTCTTCTCGCCGAGCGACTTGCCGATCTGGATGCCCGCGAAGGTGAAGCCGCCCGCAAGCATGATGATGGCGACGATCAGGGAGACGATTTCGAACGGGGTCATTTGGCACTCCGATTGCGGGCGTAACCTGCCCAAGAAAAATCGAAGTGCCTCCCCGTGCCCCAAAATTTCCGCCCGTTTCACGCATGTGTCAAGCGGAGGGCTGCCGACTTCTTCACAGTTGGCCTGTGCATAAAGCGAAGACTCGACTCTATTATCAACTCAACGCATCTTCTTCTGCGTCCGCCCATACCGAAGCTTGCGCGTCCCGGGCTTGCCCTCGTTACTGCGCCCGACTCGTGGCGCTTTCTGCTCGCCCTCGGGCAACCCAAGCTCGTCGTTTTCCAGCGACCGTATCTCGTCGCGCAACCTTCCAGCCTCTTCGAATTCGAGGTTCGCGGCGGCTTCGCGCATCTTCTTTTCGAGGTCTTCGATGTAGGCGCGCAGGTTGTGGCCCACGAGCGGCGTGGCCTCGTCCTCGGGTGGGCCATCTTCGCCCTTGGTGGCGTGGGCGGTGATGTCGGCGATGGCGCGGCGGATCGTGGTCGGAGTGATCCCGTGTTCCTCGTTATACGCGCGCTGCTTCTCGCGTCGGCGCTCGGTCTCGGCCATCGCGCGTTCCATGCTGCCCGTGATCCGGTCGGCATACAAAATCACGCGGCCATCGACGTTGCGCGCGGCGCGGCCGATGGTCTGGATCAGCGAGGTTTCGGAGCGCAGGAAGCCCTCCTTGTCCGCATCAAGGATGGCGACCAGCCCGCATTCGGGAATGTCGAGGCCTTCGCGCAGCAGGTTGATACCCACCAGCACATCGTACACGCCCAGCCGCAGGTCGCGGATCAGCTCGATACGCTCCAGCGTCTCGACGTCGGAGTGCATGTAGCGGACCTTGACGCCGGCCTCGTGCATGAACTCGGTCAGGTCTTCGGCCATCCGCTTGGTCAGCGTGGTGACGAGCGTGCGGTAGCCCTTGGCGGCGGTCGCCTTGCACTCCTCGATACAGTCCTGGACCTGGTCCTCGACCGGGCGGATCTCGACCGGCGGGTCGATGAGGCCGGTGGGGCGGATGACCTGTTCGGCGAAGACGCCGCCGGTCTGCTCCAGCTCCCACCCGCCGGGGGTGGCGGAGACGGCGAAGGTCTGCGGGCGCATCGCGTCCCATTCGTTGAAGCGCAAAGGGCGGTTGTCGATGCAGCTCGGCAGACGGAAACCGTATTCGGCGAGCGTGATCTTGCGGCGGTGGTCGCCGCGCGCCATCGCGCCGATCTGCGGCACGGTCTGGTGGCTCTCATCGACGAACAGAAGCGCGTTTTCGGGCAGGTATTCGAACAGCGTGGGCGGCGGCTCGCCGGGCAGGCGGCCGGTGAGGAAGCGCGAATAGTTCTCGATTCCGTTGCAGCTGCCGGTCGCCGCGATCATCTCGAGGTCGAAATTGGTGCGCTGCTCCAGCCGCTGGTGTTCGAGCAGCTTGCCCTCCGCCTCCAGCTCCTTGAGCCGCTCGGCCAGCTCGAACCGGATGGCTTCGGAGGCCTGCTTCATCGTCGGCCCGGGCGTGACATAGTGCGAGTTCGCGTAGACGCGCACCTTTTCCAGCTTGCGACCGGGCTTGCCGGTCAGCGGATCGAATTCGACGATTTCTTCGATATCGTCGCCGAAGAAGCTGATCCGCCACGCTGTATCTTCGTAATGCGAAGGGAAGATTTCGAGATTGTCGCCGCGCACGCGGAAATTGCCGCGCGCGAAGGCGACATCGTTGCGCTTGTATTGCAGCGCCACGAGCTTGCGAATCAGCTCGCGCTGGTCGACGCTCTCGCCCTCCTTGATGTCGAAGATCATCGCCGAATAGGTCTCGACCGAGCCGATACCGTAAAGGCAGCTGACCGAGGCGACGATGATGACGTCGTCCCGCTCGAGCAGAGCGCGCGTGGCCGAGTGGCGCATCCGGTCGATCGCCTCGTTCACCGAGCTTTCCTTCTCGATGTAGGTATCGGACCGCGGGACGTAGGCTTCGGGCTGGTAGTAGTCGTAATAGCTGACGAAATACTCGACCGCGTTGTTGGGGAAGAAGCTTTTGAACTCGCCATAGAGCTGCGCGGCGAGGATCTTGTTGGGCGCAAGGATCAGCGCGGGCCGCTGCAATTCCTCGATCACCTTGGCCATGGTGAAGGTCTTGCCGCTACCGGTCACGCCGAGCAGCACCTGCGTTTTCTCGCCGCCCTCCGCCTCGCGCACCAGTTCCTCGATCGCGGTCGGCTGGTCGCCTGCGGGTTCGTAGTCGCTGACGAGTTCGAACTTCTTGCCCGGCATCGACTTTTCGGGGCGCGCGGGCTTGTGCGGCGTAAATTCGCCGGTGGTGTCGGGCTCGTCGAGCCCGCGTCTGATGATCAGTTCGGCCATGGCTTTCATATTGGCGCATCGCCCGCCCGTCGCAATGGCAGTTGAGCGGTTGGGCAGGCAGGGGTACGCTCACCGCCACGATCGAGACGCCACGGCAAACGGGAGAGAGAGACTATGAAGACCGCGATTAGCATGGGCCTGCTGGCCAGTGGAGCACTCTTGCTGGCGGGTTGCGGCGATAGCGGCGGCGCGGATGCGAATGCCGATGGTGAGATAACCGGCGAGGAAATGGCCGCCGAAGCAGCTTCGGGCGATGTGGTGAAAATCCGCGCGGGCGAGTGGGAAAACACCATCGAATTCACCGAGTTCGACATTCCCGGCGTGCCTGACAACATGAAGGACATGATCGCGGGGCAGATGGGCAAGTCCATCACCACTACTTCGTGCATCACCCAGGACGAGGCGGATAGGCCCGATGCGGAATTCTTCGGCGGCGAGAAGAACGAGAATTGCGATTACGAGGAATTCGATCGGACGGGCAACAAGCTGAAGCTGCGTATGACCTGCACCACCGATGATGGCGGCACCGCCAAGGTGGCCATGGACGGCGATTTCGGCGGCGACAGCTTCACGATGACTATGGCCAACACGATTTCCGGCTCGCAGGCAGGCGACGTGAGCATGAAGGGCAAGATCACCGGCAGACGCATCGGCGATTGCTCCGGCTGATTGCGGCCACTAACGCAGCCGTCCTCGGCAAACCGGAAAGGCGGGACATTTCGATGATGCGTATCGCATTGCTGGGCGGCTTCGCCCTGTGCCTCGCCGCGTGCGACAATTCGCCGTTCGATCCCGAACGGGCCGAAGAGGCCGCACGCGCGGGCGGCGACGTGCGGATGCAGCCCGGGCTCTATCGCAGCCGGGTCAGCATCGGGGCCGCTGGCGGCGATGCCGCGGGCAGCCAGTACGGCGACGACACGATCTGTCTCACGCCGGAGGATGTCGCGGGCGGCAACCGCGAAATGCTGCTCGCGATGCAGGGGCGCGATTCCTGCCGTTTCGACAGCTACGACCTGTCCGGCGACCGGCTGGAGGCGGTGATGGTCTGCAAGGGCGGCCAGTTCCAACCCGAGACCGAAGCGCGGATTAGCGGCACGGTCACCCCGACGGCCAGCGACCTGCAGATGACCGTTGCGGGCTTCGAAAATGTCGCCGGGGAGACCGCCGGGGGGATCGAGATGCGGGTCACGAACGAGCGGATCGGGGATTGCCCCGAAAGCGGGGACTAGCGCCAGGATGGGCGCGGGCGGACAGGCTGAACAAAGCCAACATTTGTCATTCCGGAAACCCTAAGCTTCGTGTGGCATTACTATTGTCGTGCGAGGAACGATCACAAACACACAGGCCAACGGGTCGCGCGCCGCTGCGGCGCAGGCATCGCCATCGGGCGCGGCGCTGGGCGTGCCCGGGTTCACCGCGCTTGCAGACAGCGAGTGGGCGCGCCGGTTCGAACTGGCGCGTGAGCCCGATCCCGATGGCGTGGGCGGCCCCCGCCTGTGGTATCTGCTGGCGGAATTCGGCTATCTGCTGGAGCCGCTGAGGCGGCTGTATCGCGGCCTGTTCCGCCCGTTCCGGCTGGCGAAGGCGGAAAGCCCGCGCATGGTCATGATTCTGCCCGGCTTCGGCACCAATCCCATCCGCATGCGCTATTTCGCGCGGCGGCTGGAAGATGCTGGCCATACGGTCAAACGCTGGGGCTGCGGATATAACTGGGGCTTTTCGGAGGAGCTGTTCGAGCAGCTCGAAGAGCGTCTTGATGATCTGCACGAACGCGCGGGCGAGCCCGTGGTTTTGGTGGGCTGGAGCCTCGGCGGGCTTTACGCGCGCGAACTGGCCAAGCGCAGGCCCGAAGCGGTGGCCAAGGTCATCTCGATGGGTTCGCCCTTTTCGGGCTCCCTGCGCGCCAACAATGTCTGGCGCATCTATCAGGCAGTTGCCGGGCACCGCGTCGACAGCCCCGAGCTGGCGGGCCAGCTCTCGCGCAAGCCCCCGGTCGAAACCGTCGCATTATGGAGCCCGCGCGATGGCGCGATACGTCCGCGCTCTGCAGCCGGCTATCCCGAAGAACGCGACAAGGCGGTGGCGCTAAGGTGCAGCCACATGGGCTTTTCCTTCTCGCCCGAAGCCATCCGTGCGGTGGCGCGCGAGATCGAGCAAAGCTAGCCGCGGCTCAGCGGCAGAAGGACTGCCCGCCCACTTCCATATGCAGATGGTCCGCATGGGCTGCGTTGTATTCCGGGCTCAGCACGGTGCCGAAGCGCTTGCAGGCGCTGTTCAGCACCACGCGCAGGAACTCGCGCTCGGCTTGCGTTCCGCCATTCCAGTCGTCGTTGATCGAGATCCGCCGCCCGTCTTCCAGGACGAATGCAGCCACGTCGATCGCTTCCGCCCGCGCGTGGGCAGACCGGCGGCTGCTGCCCGCGACATTGCGGCATGCGTAGCTGCCGAAAGTCTCGATCCGCGCAAGCCGACTTCCGAGATAGACGCGCGATGCACGATCCACCCCGAAGCGCGCCCAGCTCGCGAAAGTATCCGCCGTCTGGCAGGTGACCGGCCCGATATTGCCGATCGTGAACCGACTGGCATCGCCTTGCAGGCTGGCCAGTGAGACCGGATTGACCTGCGTGCAGCCCGGCGCTTCGAACCGGTCGGGCAGCGGCGTATAGCTGGCGCCGGTCGCGCCGAGCTGCGCCAGGCATTGCGCGCCCTCGGGGCTCGCCGCCGCCGCTCTGCCGCGCTCGATCGGCGGGGGCGAACGCGCCGTCCCCCGGTCGCCGTCACCACCGCTGGGGAGCAACTGGCAACCCGTGAGCGTCAGGCCCATCAGGGCGGGCAGGACTAGGCGAGCAAAACGCATGGCGTGCCAGCCTATCGCGCACGATACCTGAATACTTCCCTAAGGACACGGCTTTCACCGGAAACATTCGTGCGCGCGACCTGTTGCAAGACCAAAGCCAACACAAAAAAGGATCGCCATGCAACGCTTTACCAACCGCACCGTCATCATCACCGGCTCGTCCACCGGGATCGGCGAAGCCATCGCCCGCCGCTTTGCGAGCGAGGGCGCCAATGTCGTGCTCAACAGCCGCAGCCGGGACGATCTGGAAAAGGTGGCCGCCGATCTCGACGACGATCGCACACTAATCGTCGACGGCGACATTTCGGACGCGGATTTCGCCAACACCCTCGTCGCCAAGACCGTCGAACGCTTCGGCGGTCTCGACTGTCTCGTCAATAATGCAGGCACCGCCACCGCAGGGCCGCTGGTCGAGGCGAGCGACGAGGATATCGACAAGGTGATCGACATCAATGTGAAAGGCACCCTTTACGCATGCCGCGCGGCGATCCCGCAGCTTGCCAAGAGCGATGCGCCCGGCGGCGGCAGCATCGTCAACACTTCCAGCGTGTCGGGCACCGGCGGCGACTGGACCATGCCGATCTACAACGCGAGCAAGGGCGCGGTGACCAACCTGACCCGCGCGCTCGCGCTGCAACTGGGTGCGCAGGGCATCCGGGCGAACGCGGTGTGCCCTTCGATGACGAAGACCGCCATGAGCGAGGGCATCCGCGAGAACAACGATCTGCTCGAAGCCTTCCTCCAGCGTAATCCGCTCGGCCGCCCGGGCGAGCCCGAGGATGTCGCCGCCGTGGTCGCCTTCCTCGCGAGCGAGGATGCGCGCTTCGTGACCGGGGCGAACCTGCCCGTAGATGGCGGGGTCAGCGCCTCGAACGGCCAGCCCAACTTCCAGGCCTTCCAGTAATCGGTCCGCTGATATGACGCTGGAGGCGAGCACCGCCGTAACCTTGTTCATGGCGCTCGCCTTCGTGGGAGTGCACCTGTTCGTCGGGCGGCTGCGTTTTCTGGAAAAGACCCCGCGCAGCCGCTGGCTCAGCTTCGCGGGCGGGGTCGCGGTGGGCTACGTCTTCCTGCATGTGATGCCCGAACTCGCCGTTCACGCCACCACCTTCGAACGCGCGACCGGCCTCGATGCGGCGGCAGCGGAGGGCGCGATCTATGCGCTCTCGCTGCTGGGCCTGGTGATCTATTACGGGGTCGAGCGGGCGATCGTCAGCAGTCGGGGAGAACGTCGGCCCGATGCCGAACCGTCCGACGGTGTCTTTTGGCTGCATATCGGGGCCAGCGCGCTGCTGGTCGCGATCATCGCCTATCTGCTCAACCACCGCGAGGACACCAGCGCAATCGGGCTCGCCTTGTTCTTCGGCGCGATGATGCTGCACTTCGTCACCGCAGACTTCGGCACCCGCAGCACGCACACCCGGATTTACGATGCGCGCGGGCGCTGGGTACTGGCGGCGGCGACCATGATCGGCTGGGTCATCGGCTTGCTGGTCGAGCTGCCGCAGCTGGCGATCGGCTGCCTGTTCGCCTTCGTCGGCGGGGGCATCATCCTACTGGTCCTCAAGGAGGAGCTGCCCGAGGAACGGCGCAGCCGCTTCGTGCCGTTCATCCTGGGGGCTGGCGCCTATTCGCTACTCGTGCTGGCCGAGCGGACGGCGCATCAATTCTCGTAGCTGACGAACTTGACGATCAGGATATCGAGGTCGCGGGTCGGTTCGAAGTTGGTCTTGACTACTTCGAACCGGGTCGGGCCGATCTTTTCCACCCCGTCCATGCAGAAGCTGACGAGGTTGTCGGTCGATCCCTTGTCGACCACCAGCCGGAAGCGCTCGATCGGGCCTTGCCAGTTCGCGCCCGACGACAGCACGTAGCCGAGCCATGTCTCGCTCATCCATCCCTGCCTGCCGGGGGCGCTGACGGCGGCCAGCCGCCGGTCCACCCCGGCGAGGAAATAGTCGTCGACGCAGTAGCGCTCCCGATAGTCGTCGAGCGCGTTGTAATCGCTGTCGTTGCGCACATTCGGATAGAGCGCGCCGCCCACGCTCCCGCCGACCATGGGCACGTATTCGTGCTGGACCCGGATCCGCGAGCTTGCGGGAAACACCTGTTCGCGCACGAAGTAGGTCACGCCTTCCCACGCGGGCACGACACGTTCGGGAAATCGGGGGTCGTCGCGTAGCGCCAGCCCGTGCGAAAGGGCCTCCGCGATGCGGGCTTCGGAGATTCGTGCGAAGGGGTTACCCTCGTCGGTATCGGTCCAGTAGACGGGCAGGCCGAGTGCGATCACCTCGTCGGTCACGTCGCGCGCGCCGATCATCGCGCGATCCCATTGCTGCAGCCGGACCGGTCGCCCGTCGATGCGGGTGGCGAAGTCGAACCCCGACCAGTCCTCGCGTTGCTCGCCATAGGCGTAATGCGTGTCGAGCAGCCCGCGCGGCTGGCCGGGCATCGGAAAGGCGATGGTGGTGGTGATCGTGCGGTTCGTGGGGTTCTCGAACACGTAGTCGACGGTGACCTTTTCCTCCGAGAGGAACAGGTCCTCGCTCACCAGCCTCAGGTCGGTCGACGGCTTGAGAACGATCCCGCCGAGCGCGATCTCGGCCTCGGAATCATTGGCGGCGATCGGGCTTGCGAGCAGCAAGCCTGCCACCACGATCAGCGCGGCGCGCGGTATCAAACTCCATAGCATTGCGGCGACTCCCCTCGTGTCGCGCGACCCGTTCGAACCTGTAGCACGTGGTGTGCCCAAGCGGTGAGGGACTTCAGCGTGCGGAGATGTCGTCCGGCGTCTCGACCTGTTCCCACAGCTCGATCTTCACGCCGTCGGGGTCGAGCAGCCAGGCGAACTTGCCGTAGCCTTCGTCGACCTGGCCAAGGATCTCGACACCCTTTGCCTTCAGGTCCGCGACCATAGCGTCGCAATCGTCGACCCGCAGGTTGATCATGAAGCCGCCGGTGCCGGGCTTGATGTATTGGTCGTCGGAAAAATGGCTGATAAGCGAATAGGGCTTCTCGTGCGGTTCGTCCGACCACGCCAGTTGCGGCCCGTATTCGCCGGTCAGGCCCAGCGTTTCCGCATACCACTTGCGCGTCGCCGCCGGATCCTTCGCGACATAGAAAACGCCGCCCAGTCCTGTCACCTTAGCCATAATGCCCTCCCGCCATGTCCAAAGACTTGCTCTACCGCACCGATTGACATTCGTCATTTAGCGAATTAGCTAAATAGCTATGAGCAATGTTTTCGACGCCCTGTCCCACCCCATCCGGCGCGAGGTGCTGGAGCTGCTGAAAGGCGGTGGGATGACGGCGGGCGAGATTGCGGATCGCTTTCCGGTGTCCAAGCCGACGATGTCGGGGCACTTCGCCAAGCTGAAGGAAGCCGGGCTGATCCACGGCGAAAATCACCGGGGCACGGTGGTCTACACACTCAACATGTCCACCCTCGAAGAGGCCTTGCACGGCTTCATGGGCCGTATGGGGCTGGGGCACGCCCCGGCGCAGAGACCGACGGACGAATTGAAAGGAGAAAGTCGATGAAGACCAGATCGCTGTTGTTGCTGAACCTTTTGGCGGTCGCGTTGATGGTCGGCTTTGCATTCTGGGCGGCGGGTCAGGTGCCCGAGGGCACCGAACTGCCCACCCACTGGAACGCCGCCGGAGAGATCGATGATACGATGCCCGCGCTGCAGGCGCTGCTGCTGCCTGCGGGGCTGACGCTCGCAATCGGCTTGCTGTTCGCGATCATCCCCGCGATCGAGCCGTTGCAAAACAAGCTGGAGGGCTCGGCCCCGCTGCTGCGTGCGACCTGGCTCGGCACACTGGGGCTCATGATCGTGCTGCAGGGAATTGTCGCAGCGCCGGTGCTCGGCTTTGCGCCGGGGCCGGGCGCGATCATCGTGGCGGTCGGCATCCTGTTCCTCGTGATCGGGAACATGCTGCCCAAGTCGCGGCCGAGCTTTTTCGTCGGCATCCGCACGCCCTGGACGATCACCAATGCGGACAACTGGGTTGCCACCCACCGGCTCGGCGGCAAGCTGTTTCTCGCGGCAGGCGTGGTCATGGTTGTGGCGGGACTGATCGACATGCCGGGCGAGCTGCGAATGGTGCTCGTGCTCGGTTCGACGATGGCGGCCGCGCTCGTCCCGGTCGCCTACAGCTGGTATTTCTGGAACCGCACTCAACACGAACAAGGATCGAACTGACATGCGTCTCGCCCTCTGTCTCGCGGCATCGCTCGCCCTCGCCACTGCCGCCCATGCGGGCCAGCCGATCACCACCCAGCATGCCGGGATCGAGGCTCCGCTGCACGGCACGCTCGAAGGCGAACTCGCGCAGGGGACCCCTGCCGTACTCATCATCCCCGGCTCCGGCCCCACCGACCGCGACGGCAACGGTCCGCTGGGGCTATCGCCGGACAGCTACAAGCTGCTTGCCGAGGCGCTCGCGCAGAAGGGCATCGCCTCGGTCCGGGTCGACAAGCGCGGCATGTTTGCCAGCGCGGCCGCCATTCCCGATCCCAACGACGTGACCGTCGCGGACTATGTCGCCGATATCGAAAGCTGGTCGGCCACCCTGTCTGAGCGGACCGGCGGCCAGTGCGTCTGGTTGCTGGGCCATAGCGAGGGCGGGCTGCATACGATGGCGGCTGCCGCGAAAGATCCCTCGCGCTACTGCGGCCTCCTCCTGGTGGCGAGCCCGGGCGTGAACGTGGCGGATGTCATCCGTGCACAGCTCGCCGCCAACCCCGCGAACGCGCCGATCATGGAGCAGGTCGACACGATCATCGCCAAGCTGAAAGCGGGCGAGAGCGTGCCTGCCGATGAGATGCATCCCGGGCTGCTGCCGCTGTTCGGCCCCCAGGTTCAGGGCTTCGTCGGCAGCATGTTCCGGCATGAGCCGAGCGAACTGATCGCGAAGCACGACCTGCCCGTACTGATCGTCAACGGGCGTGAAGATCTGCAAACGCCCGCCAGCGATGCCCAGATACTCGCCGAAGCGCGCCCCGACGCGACGCTCGTCCTGCTTGACGGCGTGAACCACGTGCTCAAGCAGGTGCCCGAGGGGGATCGCGCAGCCAATGTTGCGTCTTATGGCAATCCCGACCTGCCGATCGCACTTGGCGTGCCCGAGGCGATCGCCACCTTCCTCGCGGACCACCGTTAGGCGCTAATCCGGGAGTTTGCTGGCAGGAGGTCGGAAAGGGCAAACGGGCCGGCAGCGTTCTCGATGCGCTGCCGACCCCCTCTTCGATCACCCGATCAATTGCGAGAGGGGAAGATACCTACCAGCGCGATGCAGGTCGTGATCGCAAGGGAAGGTTGCATGATGTCGAACGGCTGACTGCCCCCCGTGTTGCTAACCCTGATCGAATCCGTCGACATCGCGACTTCGGCTGCGGGATTAGGCAGTGCATAGGGATCTGCGTCCGCCGTGTTGACGCCAAGCAGGTTCCCGGTAGGATTGCCGGTGGTGCCGGGCGCGCTCTCGGCATGCAGAACCGCAGTGTGGCTGTGCATCGGCATCTCCGCGACCGTCAGGTTCCTGGTCTCCGAACCAAACTTTTGACCAAGCGGATGAAACGTCAGCCCGGGGCCCTGACCCGGCCCGACTTTGACGCGGCCACGCAGGTCGGGCAGTGCGAAGGTGGTCCGCCCATCGCCGCCATAGGTCGTCCCCAGGATCGAAAAGAGCGCAGTGTTCTGGGAGATTGGGAGCAGTTGCCCATCCGTCGTCGACCACCCACGCGGGCAGAAGTTTCCGCCAAAGGTCATGATCTGCCCGATAAAAGGATCGATCTGCGCCGCGGCAGGCGTCGCTACGCCGAAGGTTGCGCTGGCCATCGCCATGAGCGCGAGCGTCGAAGTCATCGTCTTGCTTTTCATGCATCATCTCCCTGTTCTGCCACTGCGGCAGAGCAAAACTAACAGGGTTCGCAAGACTAGGCTATAGAATAGATCCTAGGTGCTCATGCGGAGGCAATCCCGTACGACTAGGGATCCGAACAGGCAGGCGATTTATTTCCAAGCTCTTTTCGTGACTTAAGCGGGGTCGGCCAGCGGAATATCCTCCGGACGGGTTGCCAAGCTCACCAGCACGATCGCGAGAGTCGCCGCGATGAAGCCGGGGATGATCTCGTAGACCCCGGGGCCGCCCATGAACTCGGCATTCCATTCCTGCGCGATCCAGAAGCCGACCGTGCCCGCGCCGACCACGAGACCCGCAAGCGCGCCGGTCCCGGTCATCCGCGGCCATGTCAGCCCGAGCAGGATCAGCGGCCCGAACGCAGCGCCGAAGCCTGCCCAGGCATTGGCGACGAGGCCCAGCACTTCGCTCTCCGGATCGCTCGCGACCCAGATCGCGGCCAGCGCCACCAGCAGCACGCTCACGCGGCCCACGTTCACTGCCTCGCGCTCGCTCGCATCGCGGCGCAGGAACAGGCGATAGAAATCCTCGGTCAGCGAACTGGAGGAAACCAGCAGCTGCGATGAAATCGTGCTCATGATCGCGGCCAGCAGGGCAGCGAGCAGGAAGCCCGTCACCAGCGGGTGGAACAGCAGGTCGGCGAGAACGATGAAGATCGTCTCGGGGTCATCGACCACGATCCCGTTGCGATCCGCATAGGCGCGGCCCGCAAGTCCGATGCCGAGCGAGCCGAGCAGACAGATGAACATCCAGCCCAGTCCGATATTGCGGGCGGTCGCGACCTCGGGGATGGTGCGGATGGCCATGAAGCGCACGATGATGTGCGGTTGCCCGAAATAGCCCAGGCCCCATGTCACCGCGCTGAGGAATCCGACGAATGTCAGTCCATCTGTAAGGCTGAGGAAGCCGGGCTGGATCTCGGTCAGGCTTTCGCCCGCGCTGCCGCCCGGGCCGAAGATCACCACCAGCGGCATCACCACCAGCGCGAGCAGCATGATCACGCCCTGCACGAAATCGGTCAGGCTGACCGCGAGGAAGCCGCCGACCATGGTGTAGGCCAGCACCACGCCGGCGGTGATCCAAATGCCGAGCATATAGTCGGTCATGCCGATATCGGGGAGCAGAGCGGGGAAGGCGGTTTCGAACAGCTTGCCGCCGCCGACCAGCCCGGCCGCCGAATAGACCATGAAGAACACGACGATAACGATTGCCGAGACCACCCGCAGTGCGATCGCCTGGCTGGGGAAGCGGTTGGCGATGTATTCCGGAATGGTCAGCGCATTGCCCAGCCGCTCGGTCTGTTCGCGCAGGCGCGGGGCGACGATTGTCCAGTTGAGCACCGCACCCACGAACAGGCCGATGCCGATCCACGCCTCGACCAGCCCTGCGGCGTAGAGCGCGCCCGGCAGGCCCAGCAGCAACCAGCCCGACATGTCCGACGCCCCGGCGGAGAGCGCCGCGACCCCGGGCGAGAGGCCCCGCCCGGCGAGCAGATACCCTTCCGAGGTATCGGTTGATTTTTTCCAAGCAAAAAGCCCGATCCCCAGCATGAGGACGAAGTAGGCCGCGAGTGAAATAAGTACGCCTGTCTGCATGGCTGCGCTGCCTAACGTCTCTTAACCGCTTTGACCACCGTGGGCCCGGAAGTGTCTCGTCTAGGGTGGGCCGAGCCCGCCTAATCCCACACGACATCGAGCCGGGCATGGTTGCCGCTGCGTGAGGGGCACCCGCATTTGCCGGCGGTATCGACCCGGGTGCCGCAATCGCAAGCCGGATCGGCGCATGTTCTCGCCGCCTTCGCCTGTTTCTCGCAGGCTTCCAGATCGCGCACCAGCGTATCGACCCGCGCGAAATTGTCGCGCCGCTGTTCGATGGTCTTGGCGGTGCTGTCGGAGAAGGGCACCGCGATATTGCCCGCATGGCGCATCAGGCGGAACAGTTCGTTCTCGGCGTCTTTCGCGAGATCCTTCGCGGCGACGACCGCGTTCTCGTTGCCGACCGCTTCGGCCGCGCGAATCGAGGACCCGTCGCTCGATCCGGCAAGCGCTTCGGCACTGTCCCTGAAAGCTTCTTTCTGGCCCGATGACAGATCGTCGCGCTGCTGGACCCGGTCGACGACCTTGCGCACCTTCGCGAGCCGCTTTTCCGCTGCCGTCAGGGGCGAGACGACCGGTTTGAGGGTCGCAAACCACCAGCCCAGCGCCATGATCCCCGCGCCCAGCGCGGCAAAACAGACGAAGGCGAAAATCAGCCACCAGCTGCCCACTGGCAGGCTGCGGCGGCTCCATTCGGTCTCTGCGGGGCCAAAGTCCTGGTAGCTGCCGTAGCCATATGCATAGCCATAGGCATCGGTCGCGCGGTTCGCGATCCACTCGGCCAGCAAGGGCGCAAAAACAAACGCGAAGAACAGCGCCGCCACAAGCACGCCGACAAACCAGTAATGCGCGTATTTCATCGCAGCGAATCCCCTTCGCGGCGCGACCCGTTAACCATGTTATACGATGCGGGCGCGTTTGAAAGCGCGGGGAATCTCGCCCCTGGTCCCCGCCGGACTGCATATCGGTTTCCTGTGCTTCGTGCGGCGTGTCCCCACAGATGCGGTCCGCATGAGGCGCGCGCCTAAGCACGCAAAGCAGGCTGGGTCTGCGGTGGCAGAAGGCAGGGGGGATGCGCTAGCCGCACGCAAAAAGCAGCGGGTTCGGCCGATTTTCGGGAACCGGGCCGAAAATGCCCTGATCTGTGGGATTTGTGCCACGTTTCACGCCTGTCTCGGCACTTGTTTCGGAGCCGCGACTGCAAGCTGGAACGTCGGCCCGCTCGCCGACTTTCTACTGGCACCCCTATGAAACTTCAGGAAAAAACCTCCATGCGTACAATTTCCCTCTTCGCTATCGCGGTGGCGATCACATCCGCTCCCGCGTTCGCGCAGGATGCTCAGCCCGTACATTTCGACGGCTTCTACATTGGCGGGACCGCCTCGCTCGACGTCCCGGAAGACAGCGCCAGCGACGGCATCGTGTTCGACACCGATGGCGACGGCAATTTCGACGATCAGGTTCTCACCACTGGCGGTGCGAACGCGTTCTCCCCCGGGTTCTGCAACGGCGCTGCCAATGGGCCGACTGCGGCAGAGGGCTGCATCAACGACGATGAGGACATCGGCTATTCGGCGCGCATCGGCTATGATAAGCGGCTCGGCGGCGGGCCGATCGTGGCCGGCGTGCTGATCGAGGGTGCGCGCTCGGAAGCGACCGAGTTTTCCAACGGCTTCAGCACTACCCCGGCCAGCTATACCGTCGTGCGCCAGCTCGACTGGTCGGCGGGCGCGCGGGCCCGGCTCGGCTATTCGCCCGGGGACGGCCGCGGCCTGTTCTACGCCACCGGCGGCGTCGCCTATGGCAAGATCGATCACGATTTCGTCACGACCAACGGCGCGAATGCCTTCACCGAGCAGAACGATGATGACTGGCAGTTCGGCATGCAGTTCGGCGGCGGTGCGGAATTGATGCTGACCGACAATATCGGCATCGGTCTGGAATATCTGTGGTCGCGTTACAACGACGACGATTACTCGGTGCTCGTCACGCAGGGCACCGCGCCCGCCACGAACCCGTTCCTCCTCGATTCGGGTCAGACGAACATCGCCCCGACCGACCGGAACCTGGAACTGCACTCGCTGCGCACCACGCTCAACTTCCGGTTCTGATCCCGAAGCTTTGCTGGAACGAGAAAGGGCCGCTCCTGTGTGGAGCGGCCCTTTTTAGTCTTACGAGTCCATCTTGCGCTTGTGGCGCTTGCGCTCGTGGGGGTCGAGGTGTCGCTTGCGCAGGCGGATGTTCTGCGGGGTCACTTCGACCATCTCGTCGTCGTCGATATAGGCGATTGCCTGTTCCAGCGTCATCACGCGCGGCGGTGTCAGGCGGATCGAATCGTCCTTGCCGGTGCTGCGGAAGTTGGTCAGCTGCTTGGACTTCATCGGGTTGACTTCGAGATCGTCGGGCTTGGCATTCTCGCCGATGATCATGCCTTCGTAGATCTTCGCGCCGCCGCCGATGAACAGCTCGCCGCGATCCTCCAGCGCGTTGAGCGCGTAGGGCACGGCCTCGCCCGGCACCATCGAGATCAGCACGCCGTTCTGGCGGCCTTCGATCGGGCCCTTGTAGACATCGTACTTCTCGAACAGGCGGTTCATGATCCCCGTGCCGCGCGTGTCGGACAGGAATTCGCCGTGGTAGCCGATCAGCCCGCGGCTGGGGGCCGAGAAGGTGACGCGCGTCTTGCCCTGGCCCGACGGGCGCATCTCGGTCAGCTCGGCCTTGCGGCGCTGCATCTTCTCGACGACCGTGCCGGAGAATTCGTCGTCCACGTCGATCACGACGGTTTCGTACGGTTCCATGCGCTGGCCGTTCTCTTCCTTGAACAGCACGCGCGGGCGCGAGATGCCCAGTTCGAAGCCTTCGCGGCGCATCGTCTCGATCAGCACGCCGAGCTGCAATTCGCCGCGCCCGGCAACCTCGAAGCTGTCCTTGTCCTCCGCCTCGGTCACGCGGATGGCGACGTTGGTTTCCGCTTCGCGGTTGAGGCGGTCGCGGATCATGCGGCTGGTGACCTTGTCGCCCTCGCGGCCCGCGAGCGGGCTGTCGTTGACGGCAAAGCGCATCGCGAGCGTGGGCGGGTCGATCGGCTGCGACGCGATCGGTTCTTTCACGGCGGGGTCGGCGATGGTGTTGGCGACGGTCGCCTTTTCGAGACCGGCCATCGCGATGATGTCGCCCGCCTGCGCACTTTCGACCGGCACGCGGTCGAGCCCGTCGAAGCTCATCAGCTTGGTCGCGCGGCCGACTTCGATCACCTTGCCATCGCGGTCGAGCGCGTGGATCGGGTCGTTGACCTTGATCTTGCCTTGCTGGACGCGGCCGGTCAGCACGCGGCCCATGAAGTTGTCACGGTCGAGCAGGGTGGCGAGGAAGGCGAAGGGCCCTTCGGTGTCGAGGCCGGGGGGCGGCACGTGGTCGACGATCAGCTTGAACAGCGGCTGGAGATCGCCCTCGCGCGCGTTCTCGTCTTCGCTGGCATAGCCGTCGCGGCCCGAAGCCCACAGGCTCGGGAATTCGAGCTGCTCGTCGGTTGCGTCCAGATTGGCGAACAGATCGAACACTTCGTCGAGCACTTCCTGCGGGCGCGCGTCGGGACGGTCGATCTTGTTGACTACCACGATGGGCCTGAGGCCCAGCGCAAGCGCCTTGCCGAGCACGAACTTGGTCTGCGGCATCGGTCCTTCGGCCGAATCGACCAGCAGGATGACGCCGTCGACCATGGAGAGGATCCGCTCCACCTCGCCGCCGAAATCGGCGTGGCCAGGCGTGTCGACGATGTTGATCCGGGTGGTCTCTGCCCCAGAATCAGTGGTGTGCTCCCATTCCACGCTGGTGCACTTGGCAAGGATGGTGATTCCGCGCTCCTTTTCGAGGTCGCCGGAATCCATCGCGCGTTCGTCCACCCGCTGGTTTTCGCGGAAGGTGCCCGACTGGCGGAAAAGCTGGTCGACAAGAGTGGTCTTGCCATGGTCGACGTGCGCGATGATCGCGATATTGCGGAGGGACATGGGATTGGGCTCTGTTACGGAGAAATGAGGAGGAGGGTGCGGTGCAGCACCTCGCCATGGCGCCTTAGCGCCGAGCCTGCTGCATCGCAACACGCGAAACCTGTCTCTTTACGCTACGGCGCGCATGAGAATGTGCCGTTTCGGCAACAGTTTGGCGCAAGGCCTGCAAATTTCGCACTTTTCCGTGTTGAGCGCGGATGCCTGCAGGTTTAATGAACGGGCGTTAAGCGCGAAAACCGCGCATCGCAAGAATACCACGAAGAGAGGAAGCACTCGATGGCACTTTCGTTCCCCGGCGCCGCCGGTTTCTCGCGCTACGCACTGTTCGCAGGCGTCGCAACGCTCGCCCTTCCCGCCGCCGCCTATGCGCAGGACGCCGATCCGTCCGATATCGAGCAGGAGCTCGAGGATACGCTGGGAGAGGGCAACACGATCGTCGTGACCGCGACGAAGCGCGAGCAGACGCTGCAGGAAACGCCGGTTGCGGTCAGCGTGACCACCGCCGAGACGATCGAGCAGGCCCAGATCCGCGATATCAACGACCTTCAGTCGGTCGTCCCGTCGCTGCGCGTCTCCACGCTGCAGAGTTCCTTCTCGACCACCTTCTCGGTCCGCGGCTTCGGCACCGACGGTAACAACCTGGGCCTCGAGCCCTCGGTCGCCGTGTTCGTCGACGGCGTCTATCGCAGCCGCGCCATCTCGCAGATTTCCGACCTTCCCAACCTCCAGCGCGTCGAGGTTCTGCGCGGGCCCCAGTCGACCCTGTTCGGCAAGAACGCCAGCGCGGGCGTGATCTCGATCGTCAGCAAGCCGCCTTCGTTCGATCTCGAAGGCAGCGTCGAGGCGACCTACGGCAATTATGACGCGATGGTCCTGAAGGGCTATGTCAGCGGGCCGATCACCGACAGCATCGCCGCCAGCATCGCGGGCGGTTACAACCGCCGCGACGGTTACATCACCAACGGCTTCAACGGCGACGACCTGAACGATCGCAACCGCTGGTTCACGCGCGGCCAGCTGCTGTTCGACAATGGCAGCAACCTCACCGTGCGCCTGATCGGCGACTACGACGAGATCGACGAGAACTGCTGCGCGGTGGCCAATGTGGCAGGCTCGCTCGAGACCGACCTGATCCAGTCGCCGCTCATCGGTGGCCAGCTCAACGATCCGGACGATGCGCTGAACGATGTCGTGTTCACCAATGTGGTACCCTTCAACCGCGTGAAGAATTGGGGCGCCTCGGGCCAGATCGATTACGATTTCGGCGGTGTCTCGCTCACTTCGATCACCGCCTATCGCGACACCAGCCTCAGCGCCAATCAGGATGTCGACTTTTCCAGCGCCGCGCTTGCCAGCGGTGCGCAGATCGGCGAGGCCGATATTCAGACCTTCACGCAGGAACTGCGGCTGGCCAGCGATTTCGACGGCCCGCTCAACTTCCTCGTCGGCGGCTATTACTTCAAGGAAGACCTCGCGGTTCAGGACCAGATCGTTTACGGCCCGGATTTCCGGACGTTCGCCGATCAGCTGATCCAGGGCGCTTCGGGCGGCCAGCTCAGCGTGGCTGCACTCGAAAACATCACGTCCGTGCCCAGCGGCACCTTCTTCGCGTCCGGCCAGGGCTTCTTCAACGATTTCACGCAGGATAACGAGGCTTACTCGCTGTTCGGTCAGGTCGATTTCGACGTCACCGACCGGCTGACGCTCACGCTGGGTGCGAACTACACCGAAGACCGCAAGACGGTCGTCTCGAACGGCGTCAGCACCGATGCCTTCTCGCAGATCGATCTGGTATCGGTCGGCGGACAGGTGCTGGCCCAGCAGGCGATCGCAACCACGGTCGGTAACGCACTCGGCCTCGGTCGTCTGGCCACCGCTGCCGAAGTCCAGGCGTTCGCTACGGGCACGAGCCCGGCCGGTGCGGCCGGTGCGGCGGCGTTCCCGCAGATCCAGGCGGGTGCTCAAGCGTTCGCGCAGCTCAATGCGCCGCTCACCCCGACGCAAGCCGCGAACGACGGCAACCCGGCGACGAGCGGCAACCCGTTCCTCACCCTGCGTCCGCTGCAGTTCCTGCCGCCGATCCTCAACATCCCGAACGCGGTGGAAGACGGCAAGACCAACGACGACAACTGGTCGTACATCGCCCGGCTCGCCTACGAATTCAGCCCGACGCTGAACGGCTATCTGAGCTATGCGACGGGCTTCAAGGCGAGCTCGTTCAACCTCTCGCGCGACAGCCGTCCGCTGGCGTCCGACTTCGCGCAGATCGTGGGTACGCCGCTGGCGACCCCGAACCTGCGCCCCGGTACGCGCTTCGCGCTGCCCGAAGAATCGACCGTCTACGAAGCCGGCCTGAAGGGCGACTGGGGTCTGGTGGGTGCCAACCTCACCGTGTTCCTGCAGCAAATCGACAACTTCCAGGCGAACACCTTCATCGGTTCGTCCTTCGTGCTGGCGAACGCGGGCGAACAGGAAACCTTCGGGATCGAGTTCGACGGCTTTGCCCGTCCGACCGACGACCTGACGCTGTTCCTCGCGATGACCTATCTCGATCCGAAATATGTTAGCTTCACCGGTTCGCCGGTGGGCGACCTTTCGGGCGAGACGGTGGCCGGTGTGGCCCCGCTCAGCTTCTCGATCGGTGCGCAATGGGACAAGGAAATCGCCAACGGCAATCGCCTGATCGCCCGCGTCGATTTCGCGCATGAATCCGAGGTGCAGATTCTCAACGGCCTGACGAACTATATCGGGACCAACCCCGACGGTTCGCCCGATTATGAGCCGGCACGGCAGGAAGCGCTGCAATATACGCGCGAGGTCAACAACCTCAACGCGTCGATCACCTACGCGCTCGACATGGGCCTCGAATTCTCGATCTGGGGCCGCAACCTTCTCGACGATCGTTACATCACGACGATCTTCCCGGCCGTGGCCCAGGGCGAAGCGATCTCGGGCTATCCGAACCAGCCGCTCACCTATGGCGGCACGGTTCGCTTCAAGTTCTGATCGCAAAGTCGATCACTATGAAAACGGGAAAGGGGGCCTTCGCGGGCCCCCTTTTTCGTTGGGCGGGCGGACAGGAAATGCGAACCGCAATCGCCGTGTCTCACCGCACTTCGCAGTAGGCGGCGGGGCAGACGCGACCTATGATCGCCGGACCGACTTCAAAGGGGGATGCTTGCAACGTAATGGATGATTCTGCCGTTTAAGCGCTATGTCGATTTCCAGGGCTGTTCGCGCAGGCTCGAATTCTGGATGTTCGCTCTGCTCAACATCATCGTCGGTCTCGTCCTCGCGACGCCGTTCTATGTCGAGGTGTTCGGCGCTGCGATGGCTGCCGACCCTAGCGTACCGGGCTCCGACACGGCGGCCATGGAAGCCGCATTCGCCGATGGCGGCGGCATTTCCACGATCATGATCGGCCTTTACGGCCTGTATGCCCTCGCCGCCTTCATCCCGAGCATCGCGGTGACGATCCGCCGTTTGCACGACCGCAATATGAGTGGCTGGTGGTATCTGGGCTTCATCGTCCTGGGGATCATTCCGATCCTTGGCCTGATCGTCAGCATCGCCTTCCTCGTCGTGCTGGTGCTGCCGGGTACGCCGGGGCCCAATAAGTATGGTCCGAGCCCCAAGGGAGAACTGATGGCGGAGACTTTCGAATAGGGCTCTAGATCCGGTTGAGCGCACCGCCCGATACGTCCCACACCGCCGCCTGTGGCAGGATGGGGTCGAAGGGGGTGCGCTCGGTCCCCGTCATCCACACCTGCTCGCCATTGGCGGCGAGCCGCGCAAACAGCGCCGCGCGCCGGTCCGGGTCGAGATGGGCGGCAACCTCGTCCAGCAGCAGCACGCCCGCGCGGCCCCGTGCGGCAATAGTGCCGTGGGCCAGCACGATCGCGATCAGCATCGCCTTTTGCTCCCCGGTAGAGGCGCTGGCAGCAGCCACGCCCTTGTCCGCCAGCATCACCGCCAGCTCCGCCCGGTGCGGTCCGATCAGCGTGCGCCCTGCACGGCGCTCCGCATGCCGGTTGTCGCGCAGCGCGCGGGCCAGTTCGTCGCGACCTTCCGGCCCGACGGGTTCGATGGCGAGCGCGGGGCGGGGGAAGGGCGTATCGGTCTCGGCGCGCAGCGCTTCGTCGAGCTGCGCAACCAGCGCCTGGCGATTGGCGGCGATCCTCGCGCCATGTTCGGCCAGCTGCGCCTCCAGCGCGTCGAGCCAGGCCGGATCGGGCGCGACCTCGTCTGCCAGCAAACGGTTACGATTGCGCAGCGCGGTCTCGTAGCGATTCGATAGCGTGGCGTGATCGGGGGCGGTGGCGAGCACCAGCCGGTCGAGAAAACGCCGCCTTGCGCCCGCGCTGTCGGTGAACAGGCCGTCCATCGCCGGGGTCAACCAGCGGACCGATAGCCATTCGGCAAGGCCCAGCGCGCTGGCTTCGGCGCCATTGACGCGCACGCGCCGCCGTGTCGGGCTCGCCGGATCGACCGAGGTGCCCAGCTGCACGGGTTCGGCCCCGTCGATCGGCTGGACACGCGCGCCGATCGCAAAGCCGCCCGAGCCGCCCTGCCGCGTCATCTCGGGCAGCTTCGCCCGCCGCAGCCCGCGCCCCGGCGCGAGCAGCGATACTGCCTCGAGCACGTTGGTTTTTCCCGCGCCATTCGCCCCGACGAGCAGGTTGAACCGCGCCGTGCCCTCCAGCGCGGTGTCGGCATGATTGCGAAAATCGAGAAGAGAAATGCGGTCGAGCGCCATGCGGGGGGCCTTTGGTATCCGCCCTAGCGCGGGTGGCTCGGGCAGGCCAGTCCGCCGGAGGTCCGGGGCGCCCGGATCGACCCGTCCAACACTTGGGAAAAATTCCCAAGCTTTCGGATTGGTGAACATCTCGTACAGGCTCGCGAACAACGAAAAGCCCGGAATTTAGCCATTTTCACAAACTGGCACGGCTCCTGCAATGTATTGGATATCCGGCGGGATGGTCCCCCGGAAAGGTTCAAGGAGACTACCAATGACCACCACCAACGATCTTCGCACCCGTCTGTTCGCCGCCATTTTCGCCGTCGGCGTCTCGGCAGTGTTCTTCGCCACCGCGATCGTTCCTGCCAGCCCCAACGGCCTGATCCTCGCCTGATCGCGAACCGACCGACCTTTCATCACACTCACATATACAGGGATACCATCACCATGTCTTCGCTCGTCCGCAACCTGATCGCCGGTACCGGAGCTCTCGCTTTCACCGGCCTCGCCTTCGCCTTCGCCATCGCACCCGTCATGGTCGACACCGCCGGGATGGTCGCATGAGCCACCTGGAGAACCAACGCGACAGCCAGCCGGCCAAACAGTTCCGCCTCGGCAAAAGCCGCGCGATGCTGGCCGGAGTATGTTCGGGGATTGCCGATTACACAGGGTGGGACGTAACCCTGATCCGGCTGGCCTTCGCCCTGACCACGATCTTCGTCGTCGGCACGCCCATCCTGCTTTATCTGATTGTCTGGGCCATTGCAGACTGACCCGGCCGGAGGCCCGCTCCGGCGATAACTCCCGGTCGGGGGCGAATGGATCGCCCCCGCCGAAACTCTTCCCTCACATCGCGGAAATGCCGCCGTCGAGCCTCAGCTCCGCCGCGGTCATGAAGCTGCTCTCGTCGCTCGCCAGATAGAGCACGCCATTGGCGATTTCCTGCGGCTTGCCGACCCGCCCGAGCGGGATCTGCCGTGCCAGCTTGCCCATCACCACTTCCTTGTCGATCCCGGCATTCTTGCCGATCCCATCGAGAATGGGCGTATCGACGAATGTCGGGTGGACCGAGTTGCAGCGGATATTCCACCCCATCTTCGCACAATAGAGCGCCACCGACTTGGTCAGCATCCACACCGCCGCCTTGCTGGCGTTGTAGCCGGGCATCGTATCGCTCGCGATGAGCCCTGCGATCGAGCTGATATTGACGATCGAGCCGGGCTGATTGTCCTTCAGCAGCGGCAGCGCCTTCTGGCAGCCGAGGAACGGCCCATCGACATTGATCGCGAAGCCCGCGCGCCAGTCTTCCAGCGTGCAGGTCTCGATATTGCCGCGCACGCCGACGCCCGCATTATTGACCAGCACGCTCAGCCCGCCGAGCTTGTCCGCAGCCATCGCAATCGCCGCGTCCCACTGATCGGGATCGGTCACGTCGTGCGCCACGCCGAAGGCGGTGTCGGCGCCCAGCTCTTCATTGATCGCGCCGGCAGTCGCCTGCGCGCCCTCGCCGTTGATATCGGTGCACAGCACCCGCGCACCCTCGCGCGCCAGCGTGGTCGCTGCCTGCGCGCCAAGGCCCTGCGCCGCGCCCGTTATCAGCGCGAGCTTGCCCGCTACCCGTCCAGCCATCCGTTCTCTCCGATCTTTTGTGTCATCAGCAGCATTGCGATGCGCACGTCGATGCCGACGCCCGCCACGCGCTTCGCTTCTACGAATTGCGCGAGGTGTTTCAATGCGACGCGGTGGACGGTGATATCCTCGCCGTCGGTCCCGCCGCCTTCGCTTACTTTCGTCAGCCCCTCAGCTCGCAGCAGCGAGAAGCCTTCCGAGACCATGCCGGGGCTGGAGAAGAACTCCCCCAGATCGGTGATCTTTGCAGCTGTGTAGCCGGTTTCTTCCTCCAGCTCGCGGTGTGCTGCGGTGACGGCGCTCTCGTCGCTCGCGCCGTCGTCGTCGCCGACCAGTCCGGCGGGAATCTCGAGGCAGCGCCGGCCCAGCGGTACGCGATACTGCTCGACCAGCAGCACGTGACCTTCATCGATCGCAAGGATCGCGGCGGCGCGGATCCCACGCGAGCGGCCGGCATATTCCCAACGGCCGCGCTGCTTGGCGACGATGAAGTCACCCTGCCACTTGATCTCCTCCGGCGCGTTGGCGTCGGGTGGCTTACGGTCGGTCATGATGGGTTCTCAAATCTGGATGAGCCGGTCGGGCAGTTCGTTTTCGTCGTCATCGGCGCGGGGGAAGTGCTCGGACAGAATCTCGCCCACGTCGCGCACACCCGCAGCAATGCCGGCGCCCAGCTGCCCCTGCTTGATCTCGCGCAGCATGTCGACCATTGCCGCGCCCCACACTTCGGGATCGACCTTCTCGGCGATCGCGGAATCGGCGACGATCTGCGCGCGGTGTTCGCGCAAGGATACGAAGATCAAAACCCCGGTGCGACCATGCGTCCGGCGCTCCGCACCGACCTTGAAGTGCCGGATTGCGGCGTCTTCCACCCTCAGCGTCCTGACCTTGCCGGGCAGGATGGCGAAGCGCACCGCCGGGATCAGCGTGAGTGCGAAGGTGACGAGGAACAGCGCTATGCCGATCCCGCTGGCGAGGCCGAGCAGGCCCGAGGGCGTCCATTCGGTGTTCCACCCGCCCGAAAGCGCCTCGAACATCCCAAGCACCGGATCGGGGAAAAAGGCGAGCAGAACCAACGCGGTGAAGGCCACCAGCGCCGAAAGCGCTAGCGCCACATCGGTATAGCCGTCGCTTTCACTCGCGACGACAGTCACGATCTCGCCCGAGGTGGTGAGTTCGGCTGCCGCGACCGCATCGGTCACCGCCTTGTGATCTGCCTGGGTGATCTGCATTACCAGCCTCCGCTCGCGCCGCCGCCGCCGGACATCCCGCCGCCGAAGCCACCAAAGCCACCGCCGCCACCACCGCCGAAGCCTCCGCCGCCTCCGCCCCAGCCATCACCGTCGCCCGAATTGAGTGCGGCGTTGATCGCGGACCACAAAATCACGTCGCCGACCGCGCTGCCCGCGCCGTAGCGGCGCCGTCTGCGGCCCTTCTTGCCGCGCCCGAAGATGAAGGCAAAGCCGAAGATCAGCAGGATCCACACGATCGCGCCGCCCCAGGTCGCGGCGGTCCGTTCGCCCTTGCGGTCTGCCCGTGCCGCGGCCTCGGCCTCTTCGATTGCGCGGGCGGTTGCCGGGTCCATGTCGAGCGCTTCGATCATGCGACCCACGCCCGCCACGATACCGGCGGTGAACTCGCCCTGCTTGAAGGCAGGCGTGATCGTGTCGCGGATGATCCGGCCCGACATTGCATCGGTCAGCGTGGGGGTGGAGCCATAGCCGACCTCGATGCGCATCTTGCGATCGTCGCGTGCGATCAGGAGCAGCGCGCCCTCGTCGGTTTCCTCGCCGCCGATGCCCCAGGTTTCGTAGAGCTCGACCGCGTAGGTCTCGATCGTCTCGCCATCGAGGCTGGGCACGGTCGCGACGATCACCGAGCGTCCGGTTTCCTTGTTATAGGCGCGAAGCTGCCGATCGAGCTGCGCTTGCGCGGCATCGTCGATCATGTTCGCGCCGTCGTAAACCGGCCCGTCGGGGCGCGGCGGCAGATCCTGCGCGGCGGCAGGCAGCGCGATCAGCGCGAAAAGGAAAACGAGCAGGGTTCGGAGCAGGGTCAAGATGGGGTACTTTCAAGGCACAGCGGAGAATGGGGCGCGTCCGTGATCGCCGGGCCCACAGCAACGCGCTTCAATTCGTCCACTCCGGCAAACGTCGCCACGGCCAAGTCGCCCGAGCGATAGAGCGGTATCATGGTGTCCTCGATCACGCGGCTTGCAAGCAAATCTGTCACCACAGTCTCCAGACCGCACCCGACTTCGATACGAATCTGGCGTTCTGTCGGTGCGACGAGGACGAGGAGGCCGCGGCCCGCGATACCCCATTCGTTGAACGTGTCGAACGCCACTTTCTCTATCGTCTCGCCGTCGAGGGAGGAGTCGGTAACCACCACCAGCGCAACACCGGTTTCATTGAAGTAATCGGTCAGATCGCGTTCGAGGGCTGCCTCCTGTTCGGCACGAAAAATGTCGGCTTCATCCAGCACCGGCCCGTCCGGGCGCTGCGCTACATCGCTCGCCTCGGATGGCGGCGAACAGGCAGCCAGCAGCAGGGCGAGCAATGCGGCGAAACGGGCAGGCACGGGCCTGCCGATCAATTGTCGGTGCCGGTCGCGGCCTCATCCGCTGCGGAATTGTCGTTGGCGGGGGCTGCCGCACCATTGCCACCCGACAGGCCGCTCAAGTCGACATCGGGCGCATCCTCGGCACCCGCTTCGGCCTGGAAGCCCTGCATCGGCTCGGCACCGTAGATCACGTTGGCGGCGATGGTCGCGGGGAAGGTGCGGATCGTGGTGTTATAGTCCTGCACCGCCTCGTTGTAGCGGTTCCGGGCGACTTCGATGCGGTTCTCCGACCCTTCGAGCTGGTTCATCAGGTCGGCGAAACGCGCCTGGCTCTGCAGTTCGGGGTATTTCTCGACCGTCACCAGCAGGCGGCTGAGCGCGCCGCCGACCTGGCTCTGCGCCTGGTCGAACCGCTGGAGCGCGGCGGGATCGTTGAGGTCGTCGGTGGTCAGCTGCACCTGGCTGGCGCTGGCGCGCGCCTCGATCACCTGCGTCAGGATGTCCTGTTCGGACGAAGCGGCACCGCGCACCACTTCGACGAGGTTGGGGATCAGGTCCGCGCGGCGCTGGTACGCGCTCTGCACGTCGGCCCAGCGGGCCTTGGCCTCTTCCTCTGCCGTGGGGACCGAGTTGATGCCGCAGCCGCTCAGCGCGACGAGGCCGAGCGCGAGCAGGATCGAGCGGACGAAATTGCGGAACGCCATCGTGTTATCTCTCCGGAAAACTGGTGTATTGCCAATATACAACACGCATGCCGCAGCGCAAGGTTTGCTCGCGTGCGATCCGGGCGATTGTCTCCCGCAGGGTCTCATGCAAAGGAGCGCGCAGCAACAGGCAGGAGGGCAATCGCGCATGTTCAAGGAATTCAAGAAGTTCATCGCGCGCGGCAACGTGATCGATCTGGCGGTCGGCGTGGTCATCGGCGCGGCCTTCAGCGGGATCGTGACCCAGCTGACCGACGCAGTGCTGATGCCGGTGATCGGCTGGCTGTTCGGCGATATCGACTTTTCCAACTGGTTCCTGCTGCTGGGTGAGGTGCCGGAGGGCTATGAAGGCGCGCTGGATAATTATGCCGAGCTGAAGGAAGCCGGGGTAGCGATGATCGGCTACGGCGCGCTGATAACCGCGATCATCAACTTCCTGATCGTCGCCTTCGCGCTGTTCGTGCTGGTGCGCGGCGTGAACCGCGTGACCGAGGAAATGCAGCGCAAGCAGGCCGAGGTGGAAGACAGCTCGAAGAGCGACGAGGTGCCGACCGATCCACAGCTCGACGTGCTGAAGAAGATTTTGGCGGAATTGAAGGCGGATCGGGGGTAGAGCGACCCCCTTCGTCATTCCCGCGCAGGCGGGAACCCATCACCCGACGATGTGCGATTTCGGCGGCAGGAAGTGGGCCCCCGCCTGCGCGGGGGTGACGATGTTTGGAAAGTCCCGGTCCCCATCCACTTCACATTAAGCCGCAAGCGCCTATATAGGTCGGTGCCGGTTTCGACCGGCTATGGTGATAAACTGCGGTGTATAATAGACGCAATGGACCCGGGGGCAGTACCCGGCGGCTCCACCAAAAGGCCCGGTTCCCAAGCGAGAGGAGCGGGCTTCCTGATGGGGCCGAACTAGGATCGACATGCGTTGAAAAGCACCGTTTTTGCCCGGAATGAGCACTCCGTAAAAAGCTTATTTCACAAGTGCCAACGATAACGAAGCACTCGCTCTCGCTGCGTAATCTGACGGGCTAACGCCCTGATCTTACAAAGCTAAAGCGCGGTTGGACCCACCGGGCAACAGAAGCGGATTCCGGGGCTCCGGGGGTAGCTAGCAACAGAAACCCCCACCTCTTCGCTAGCTGGCGAGACCGCCTGTAGCCGCAATCGCGGAGGTCCTTCCGCGAAGAAAGCGACCCGGGAGCCTGGCATCGTAACCCCTCCCGCTCTGCCCGAACCGATCGCGCCGGTCGGCATGTTTGCATTTGGCGCCGACATGAATAGTCTTCCGCCAGACATCGATCTTGGGGGATGCAATGTTTTCTTCGCTCATCTTCGTGGCGGCAGCTGCCAGCGCACCGTCGGCGTCAAATGTCGGGTGGTATGTGAACGATAATACCGAAGCCGAATACTGTTACGCGAGGCGGTACGAACGTGGCGAACCGGCGTATGATTTGCGCGTCTCGCCCGACGGAGCGATGTCGCTGGTGATCGCCGTGGACGACCCGGCGACATGGAGCGACGGCCACAGCAGGATGACGGTTGGTTTCTACAGCGGCGTCAACAACTCCGATCCGATAATCGAATATACGGGCCGTCGGTTCGAAGGCAGGGATTATGTCGGGTACCAGTTGCGTGGTCCCGTCAAGGAGCGCTGGATCCAGAGCACAGTCACGACCGAATTTGCCAAAATCCTGGGCGAGTCTGCACGCATCCGGCTGAGCCACGGGGGCAAGCATTATTTCAGCTACCTGCTCGGCTCGCGGAGTGAAGCCGCCGCCAGCCAGCTCAATGCCTGCCTCGGGAAGATGCGACGGGGCGAAGAATTCTAGCCGGTTGGATCGCAGGCACCGCGCATCTTATTGCTGTGCCGCTTCCTTCTCGCCCCGCTCGTATTTCAGGCAATCGAGGATCTTCGCGCCCGCCAGGAACACTGCGCCGGTGGTGGCGAGGAACAGCAGCTTGCCGCCCCAGCCGGGATATTGATGAAGATAGTTTGCGCCGCGTGCGGTCGCGCCCAGCGCCAGCGCGTAGATGATCAGGAACGCCTCGAACCGGGTTTTGATGACAAACAGGCGGGCAATCTTGCGGAGCATCCATCATCCTTAACGCGCGTGGACTTCAGACGTCGCAAGGGCCGTGCCAGATGAGGATTGCCGCGACGTTTACTGGTTAACGAAAATGCCAGTGTAAGCCTGCCCGACAGCTTTGCCAGCGCGCTAAATCAACTGTGCCAGATCGAGCGCTTCCAGCAATTCCGCCCGCGCGGCCCGGACCCGATCCGCCAGTGCGTCCGTTCCGAGCTGTTCGGGCGCAATGCTTTCGGGCCAGGTCTGCGTGATCACCGTCTCGATCCGCTCCGCCTTGGCGTCGTCCAGCAGGAAGCGCGGATCGACCTTCGCCGGGTCGGCCACGACGCGCAGGCGCAGGCATGCGGGCCCGCCGCCATTGGCCATCGACTGGCGCACGTCGACCGGGATAACCTGGCGGACGGGGCCGTTGCCCGCGGTCATCTGCTCGCAGAAACGCCAGACGCTCGTCGATTCGCGGCATTCGCTCGGCACGACCAGCGCCATGGCGCCGTCGGGCAGGGTGACGAGTTGCGCGTTGAACAGGTAAGTGCGGATCGACTCTTCGAGACTCACCGCGCTCTCGGGCACTTCAACCAGTTCGAGCGCGGGGAAGGCCTCGCGGATCGCGGCGTAGCTTGCCGCTGGATCGGCAAAAGCGCGCGCGTGGCAGAACAGCACACGCTCGTTCGCCACCGCGACGACGTCGTTATGGAACGCGCCTGCCTCGATCGCTTCAGGGTTCTGTTCGATAAAGACGCATCGCTCGAAATCGAGACCGTGCCTGCGCGCGACAACGCGGCTTGCCTGTTCGTGCTGGCGTGCGGGAAACTTGCCGCCACCCGTTTCATGAGGGGCCTTGCCGTAGACGAACACTTCGATACCCGGCGCGCCATGGTTCTCGCACAGCCGCATATGGTTCGCCGCGCCCTCGTCGCCGAAAGTCGCTGGCACCGCATCATGCACCGCGAAATGCTCAGGATCGCCGAAGGCAATGTCGAGCTGGGCCTTGGTGTCCTGCCATTCCTGCGCGCGGTGGACCATCGTCACGAGGTTGGCGGGCGTCAGGTGGCAGCGTCCATCCTCGGTGTCGGGCGCGGGCGACACGGTCGCCGCATTGGCGGTCCACATGGCGGAGGCGGACCACGGCGCGGCGCGCAATGCGGGGTCTTCCGACCCGTCGAGCGCGAGCGCTTCCGCCAGATCGCGATTGGGACGCGGCAGCGGTAGCAGGAAGCCCTGCGTCAGCCCGCGTGCCATGTTCCCGCGCATCTTGGCGAGACCCTGCAAAGCGGCCTCGCGCGGGAAGCTGGTCTGCCCGCGATGGCTCGCGCTGGCGATATTGCCGAGACTGAGCCCGGCGTAGTTGTGCGAGGGGCCGATGATCCCGTCGAAATTGATTTCCTTGAGGTCGGTCACGAAGAACTCCGTTCGTGCTGAGCTTGTCGAAGCGCGGAGAAATAAGGCGGCGCTCCAGTTCTGTTCGCCCTTCGACAGGCTCAGGACGAACGGGTAGCGCTAGACTACTTCGGCACGCTCCACACCGTATCGCCTTCGGCCACCCGCAAAGTGTCAGCCCCCGCGGAGTCGATCGCGATGGTGTCGCCGTCGCACTCGCGCGCGCCGTAGCAGCAGCGGAAATCGGTCAGGTGGCCCGTCGCGAGCAGCGCGCGTTCCCCGCCGCCGAGCGCTGCATTGCCCAGCGTGAGGGGCTTTGCATCCGCCACGCTCACCACATTGTCGGTCCGCGCGAGCATGGTCGGCCCGCCGTCGAAAATGTCGACATAGCCTTCGTAGCGAAAGCCTTCCTTCTCCAGCATCCGCATCGCCGCGCGGCCGGTGGGATGCGGCAGGCCGATGACTTCGCGCGCATCGTCGTCGAGCATCGCGACATAGACCGGGTGCTTGGGCATCAGGTCGGCGATGAACTGGTTGCCGTTGATCGCGTTGAAATAGTCCGCCTCCTGAAAGGTCATCCCGAAAAAACGCCCTGCTACGCCATCCCAGAAGGGCGAGCCGCCGCGATCGTCGATGATCCCGCGCAGCTCCGCCAGCACACGCTCGGCAAAGCGCTGGCGATGCATCGCGATGAAAAGATAGCGACTGCGCGCAAGTAGCAGGCCGAGCCCGCCCGCGCGTTCGTTGGGGTGGAGGAACAGCCCGCCGACTTCGCTGCACCCTTCCAGATCGGTGACGAGATGGAGCAGCTCCGCGCGCACCGTGCGGTCCAGTTCCTGGCTGTACTGGGTCAGCGTGTTGAGCCGGTAAGAATAGAACGGCCAGCGCTGGCCGACCTGCGTCATCAGCTGGCATGTGCCGCGCACCGCGCCGGTTTCGGTATTCTCGAGCACCAGCACGAAGGTCTCGTCGACCAACTCGTCGCCTTTGTTGGCGAAGGCCTTGGCCGATGTCGCCAGCTTGCCCGCCAGCGCATCGCGGTCGGCAGGCAGATTGGTGAAGCCGCCGCCGGTCAGCTTCGCCATCTCGTAAAGATGCTCGAGGTCGTCCTCGCGCGAGGGGCGGATGATGAAGCTCACAGCACGTCCTCCGTGGCCAGTTCGTGCAGGACCATCGCCGCCAGTGCGGCACGTTCCTTCAGCGAAGGCGCGATCATGAATTCGTCCGGCGAGTGGATCTTGCCACCACGCACGCCCATCGTATCGACCACCGGCACGCCCGTGGCCGCGATATTATTGCCGTCGCACACGCCGCCGGTCGATTTCCAGTCGATATCCTGCCCCAGCTCCGCGCCGCATTCGCGCACCAGATCGAACAGCGTCTGTGCCTTGCGGTCGACCGGCTTGGGTGGGCGCGAGATGCCGCCGTGGATCGCGATATCGACCTCCTGGGCCTGCTTCACCTCGCCGATCAGCGCATGCATTTCCGCCTCGAAGCGCTCCGCCGCGGCAGGCTCCTTCGGGCGGATGTTGAAGCGCAGCACGGCATGGTCGGGCACGACATTATTCGCCGCGCCGCCGTCGATCTTGGCAGGGTTCACGCTGATATCCTCGCGCTGCAGTTCCTTGAGCCGCACCGCGAGGGTCGAAGCCGCGACGATGGCGTTGCGCCCGTCGAGCGGATTGCGCCCTGCATGGGCGGACTTGCCGGTGACGGTCAGGCTGTAATTGCCGCTGCCGCCACGCGCATGGGCGAGCGTGCCCTCGGGCGTCGCGGCCGGTTCGAAGGTCAGCGCGGCGTATTTGCCTTCAGCCAGCTGCTCGATCAGCGGTGCGGAGGAGAGCGAGCCGGTTTCCTCGTCGGCATTGATCATCACATCGTAGCCGACCTGCCGCCACGCCTCGATGCGTTCGAGCGCGCTCAGCGAAGCGAGGATGATCGCGAGGCCGCCCTTCATGTCCGCCGTGCCGGGGCCGTTGAGCACTTCGTCGTCGAGCCAGTTCAGCTCCTGAAACGGGTGATCGGCGGGGAAAACGGTGTCCATATGCCCGGTCAGGATGAAGCGCCGCTCCGCCTCGGGCCGCACGCGCAGGACGAAGTGCTTGCCGTTCTGGACAGCGGTTTCCTTGCCGTTCGCATCGACTGCGGTGACCGGCGCGGGCTCTTCCAGCGTGATGCTGCCAGGTAGCGCGGAGAAGGCTTCGCTCAGCTCCTCCGCCATCCGGCCTAGCCCTTCGAGATTGGCGGTGCCGGAGTTGATGCGTGCCCAGCGTTCGACCTGCGCGAGCATTGCCGCGCCGTCGATCGTGTTGATGGCCTGCTGGAGGGGCCCGGAAAGTCTGCTCATGGCCGCGGGCCTAGCGTGCGCGACGCGGCGGGCCAAGCCCGGTCAGGTGGGCAGCTTGCGCGCGACGGCGACGAATTCCGCGACGTCGAGCGTTTCTGCGCGGCGTTGCGGATCGATGCCGAGCGTCTCCAGCGCATCGAGCGCGCCGGGCACGCCCTTGAGGCTCTGGCGCAACATCTTGCGGCGCTGGCCGAAAGCGGCGGCGGTGATCGCCTCCAGCTTTGCGGCCACGACGCCTTCGGGCATGGCGGCTGGGGTCACGTGGACGATGGCGCTCATCACCTTGGGCGGCGGGGTGAAGGCGCTGCGGTGAACCTTCATCGCCAGTTTTGCGGTGCCGCGCCATTGGGCGAGCACCGCGAGCCGCCCGTAGGCGCTGCCACCGGGCTGCGCGACGATCCGCTGGGCGACCTCTTGCTGGAACATCAGTGTCAGCGACGTCCAGTTTGGCGGCCAGTCCTCACCCCCCATCCAGCGCGTGAACAGCGCGGTCCCGACGTTGTAGGGCAGGTTGGAGAGGATGGCGTAGGGCGTTCCATCGAACAGCAAGTCGTGATCGAGCTTGAGTGCATCGCCCTGGATTACGGTGAGCTGGCCGGGGAAGGCCTCGGCCAGTTCCGCCAGAGCAGGCAGGCAGCGGTGGTCCATCTCGATCGCGGTGACACGCGCTCCGGCGCGCAGCAGCGCGCGGGTCAGGCCGCCGGGGCCGGGGCCGACTTCGAGCACATTCCTGCCCGTCAGATCGCCCGGCACCGCCGCGATGCGGGCGAGAAGCTGCTCGTCGAACAGGAAGTTCTGGCCGAGCGCCTTGGACGCGCTGAGCCCGTGCGCCGCGATCACTTCGCGTAGAGGTGGGAGGTTTGTCACAAAGAACCGCTCGCCATGAGCCTGTCGAAGGGCCGTCCTTCAACTTCCAAGGTAGCGCTAGAAGACAATGCGATCCTTCGACAAGTTCAGGATGAGCAGGATTGGGAGGGGGCGGCTCTGCGAGCCGCGATTTCGCCCGCCATGCGGATGGCGGCGATCATCGCGTCGGGCCGGGCGATGCCCTTGCCTGCAATATCGAACGCGGTGCCGTGGTCGGGCGAGGTGCGCACGATCGGCAGGCCGAGCGTAACGTTCACACCCTCGTCGAAATCGAGCGCCTTGATCGGGACCAGCGCCTGATCGTGATACATCGCGATCGCGACATCGTAGCTGCCGCGCTTGTGCGGGGCGAACAGCGTGTCGGCCGGATGTGGCCCAGTGGCGTCGATCCCTTCGGCGCGCAGGGTGGCGATGGCGGGAGCGATGATGTCGATTTCTTCGCGCCCCATGCGGCCCTCCTCCCCTGCGTGCGGATTGAGCCCGGCGATGGCGATGCGGGGGTTTTCGATCCCGTAATCGCTGCGCAGCGCCCGGTGCACGATCCGGCTGCGCTGCACGATCAGGTCCTGCGAGAGACGTGCGGGCACATCGGCCAGCGCGCAATGCACGGTCATCGGCACCGTCCTGAGCGATGGCCCGGCGAGCATCATCACCGCATCTTCGCGCGCCATCGCGCAAGCATCGGCGAGGAACTCGGTCTGACCGACGAAGCCGGAATCTATTGTCGCAAGCTGCGCCTTGGCGACTGGTGCGGTCACTACCGCGCCCGCATGGCCTTCCTTCACTCGGTCGATCGCCAATTCGAGCGCGGCCAGCGCGAGCCGTGCGCCATCTTCGTCCGGGTGTCCGGGTGCGTAGCCCTGGCCCGCAAACCCGCCGACCACGGGCAAGGCATCGGGCCAGACGGCGTCCCACCCCCGTTTGTCCAGCTCGCTCACTTCGATGTCGAGCGAGCGACTGCGCGCCGCTTCGCGAATTAGCGCGACCGATCCGACCGCAACGAAGGGGGGCAGCCCGGCTTTGCGGCGCCGCGCAAAAGCTTCGGCGATAATCTCGGGCCCGACGCCCGCCGGGTCACCGATGGTAACGGCCAGCGGGAGGGGTGCGTTCACCGGATCAGTTATATTCGATGATGGCGTCTTGGCGCAGGTCGCGCAGGAACCGCTGCGCGCGCTTGCTGATCCGCTCGTTCTCGATCCCTTCCATGATCTGATCGAAATCCGGCTCGTTGACGGCTTCCGGATCGTCGCGGCCGCACAGCATCAGCACGCGGACACCGTCTTCGAACGATCCGAAGGGCGGGGTTGCCTGGCCGATCTGCAACTGCAGCAGTGCGGCCTGCATCTGTTCGGGAAGGTCGCGAACTGCGATCGAATCGTTGTTGACCACGCTTGCCCCGACCGTCTGGGCGACGCGCTCCGCATCGCCGCAGCCACGCATCGAGTTAACCGCATCCGAGAATGCCTGGACCTTCTGGTTGGCCGCCTCCTGGCTCGTGCCGCTCTCGAAGCTGATCGCGATCTGCTTGAGGCTGAGGGTCGCGTCGCGCGGGTCGGCAGTCAGTACCTGCTTCTTGTCGATCAGCAGCAGGATCACGAAGCCGCCCGGAATCGGGACCGGTCCGGCGACCTGACTCGGCGAAAGCTCGCGTGCGACCTCGGCCATCTGGTCGGGCAGGGTGGCGAGGCGAACATAGCCCAGATCGCCGCCGACCGCGGCAGTGGTCGATTCGGAGAACTGCCGGGCGTAGGCCTGGAAGTTGCCGCCGTCGCGGATCTGCTGAAGAATACTGTTCGCGTTCTGCTCAACCGTTGCAGCGGTTTCGGGGGTCGCGGAAAGATAGATTTCGGCGAGACGATATTCGTCCTGTCCGCGCGACATCTTGAGCCGCTCCATCGTGTCGTTCACCTCTTCGGAGGACACGTTGATGAATGGCGCGACATTGCGACGCAGCAGGTCTCGCCAAGCGATCTCGCCCGCGATCTGGCGCTTGAGCGTCGCGGGCGACGATCCGTTGCCGATCAGCCATGCGTCCATCTGGCGCGGGTTCTGCGGGAAGTTTTGCTTCGCGAGCGAGGAATAGCGCTCGTCAATCAGGGCAGGGTTAACGGGCATGTCCTGCGCTTCGGCGGCCTGGATCTGCAGCGTCTCGTCGATCAGGTTGCGCAGCACCTGCATCCTGAGTTGCTGCATTTCCTCGGCCGTGACCTGCGAGCGCTCCGACGCGGCGAGCACCAGTGCCACGCGGTGGTCGACATCGGTTCCGGTGATGACCGCGCCGTTCACCTTGGCGGTGGCGGTGCGCAGGTTGGGGTCCTGCTGTTCGAACATGACCACTTCTTCGGGAATGCCGAAGGGATCGCTTGCGGTGGAGCCCCGCTGCTCGTTCGACTCTTGCGCGGCCTGCGCCTGCTGCGCCTGCGCGGCGACCGGCAGGGTGACCATGGCGGTCGCCGCGAGGGCGCCCAGAGCGCTGCCTGCGCGGGAGGAGAACTTGCTGAAAATGCTGTCGTTCACGAATAAACCTGCTGTTAGCCAAAATTAGGCGGGCGCGGCTCAGCGCCACCATGTCCCCATCGGGGCGCAAGGCTGAACCTTTGCTGAGTTCGAAACGTGGCCTCTAGCGGGTGAGACCGCGTCTGCCAATGCGGCAGCGCCCGCGCGTCCGCGATTACCGGCCCCACCTATCCGCCAAGCCCGAGATTGAGCAGGCGGAAGGTCAGCTCGATCGTATCGCCGCGCAGGGCATCGCCCTGGCTCACGAAGTCGCGCCGCCAGGTCAGGCCCAGATCGATGCAGTCATCCTGATAGGCGATACCCAGCCGGGTGCGAATCGGCTGGAAGCCGTCGGCCTGCAAGCGCGGATCTTCGTCGCGATTGGTCATGTTGACCACTGCCGATCCGAAGGCGGACCAATAGTCGGCAAAGGCGATCCGTCCGGCCACGCGCAGCTCTTCGCGGTCGCCCAGCTCTTCGTTGGTCAGGGGAATATTCCGGTCGAGCCGTAGGTAGCCGATTTCGGCATAGGTTCGGCGCCCGCCGATGGTCGCGTCGATCTCGGTCCGGCGCGGCGTCAGGTCGTCCTTGTCGAAACGAAAGCGATAGGTGAACGAGATCATGTCCTTGTAGCGCACCCGCGCGCGGCCCACGATGTCGGAGAAGCGGTCGGCCAGTCCCGTCCCGTCGGGGAAGATGATCTGCTTGTCGTCGAGCCGGTAGGACTGGCCGACATTGGCCGAGACGCGCCAGTCGGGCCGGGTCATTTCCCAATCGACGCCGTAGGTCACCCGCGTTCCGTCCTCGAACCGGTCGTCGCCCGGGAAGCGGTTGAGCGAGAACAGGTTCACGTCTTCCAGATCGATCGCGCGCGAATCCTCGTTGGGGATCGCGGTGTTGCGGATCGGCGGGGTGGCGACGACCTGCAGGCGCGGCGTGAGCACCTGCGTACCGCCGAAAATGGGCCCGGCAAGCGGCCAAGACACGTCGAGCGCGGCGAGCCCGACGGTCCGCCCCTGCCAGCCATTCTCGCCCCGGTAACTCGCGATGTCGGTCTGCGCCGAATCGGCGGTGTGATAGACATCGCCGCGGGCAAGTGCGGTCAGCCGCACCACCTGGCCGAGCCCGGTGACCTTGCGCAGGTCCCATTGTGCGGAGGCGAGCGCGCGCTGCGTGTCCTGCCCCGCGTCGCGCGTGATCGCGAGGCTGTTGCCGCGCAACGTCACCGTACCGCCGAGCAGCGGTTCGTCGATCCGCCGGCGATAGTCGATCAGCGGCAGCGCAACGGGCACCTGGCCCTGCGACTGGTCGAGCCGCAGCGTCTGCGTGGCGAAGCCGGCGACCACGAAATAGCTGTCCGCGTCGATCCGTTCCAGCTCGGCGACGGTCCGCAGCCGGTCGTCGCGGCTGATATCGTAGCGGCGCAGGAAGGTGCGGTCGCTGGCGATCCGGGTGGAGCCGGTGAACTGCCAGTCCTCGCTCAGCTGGTAGCGTCCGTTGGCGGCGATGTAGCCGCGAAAGTCCTGCTCGCCCTGCGCTGTGCCGGTGAACGGATTTACCCGCCGGCTGCGGGTGACGTAGCCGGTCGCCTGGAAGGCCCCGTTGCTCGACAATTCGCGATAGGTCGCCCGCGCCATCGGCAGGACATCGGTGAAGACATGCGCGCCCAGCTGCAGATCGCGGTTTTCCGCCAGCCGCCAATAATAGGAGCCGCTGACCTCGCCGCCATTGGACCCGGAGATGCGGACCGAGGGCACGAGAAAGCCCGAACTGGGGCCGCCGTCGGTGCGCAATTCGAGCGTGGGAAGCGGCACGAGGCGCTGGCCGAACAGCGAGAAATAGCCGTCCTCGAAACGCACCTTGTTGGCATCGGGATCGTAGACGACCCGCTCTGCCGTGATCTTCCAGCTGGGGCTCTTCGGGCAGCCATCGGGCGTCGTCACCGCGCAGCCCGAATAGGCGCCGCGGATCAGCGCAATGCGCCCGTCTCCGCCGCGCTCGCCGCGTTCGGCCGCCAGCCTGCCACCTTCGCGCAGCACCAGGAGCAGGTCTTCGAGCGCGCCGGTTTCGAAGGTGTCGGTCAGCTCCAGCTCGCTCGCATAGAGCTGGTTGCCGTCGCCATCGACGTAGCGGACATTGCCGCTCGCATCGATGCGCCCCGCCGGGCGATCCCAGCGGACGAGGTCTGCCCGGACCGAGCGGTCGCCCTCGCTCAGCAGCACATTGCCGCGCGCGATCACGATGTCCGGGCCCGATTCATATTCGAGCGTATCGGCCTCGAAGGCGATCTCGCGATCCTCACCGGGGGGCGGGGCCTCGCCTTCGACATAGTCGCTGACGGCTTCCTCGATGTCGTCCTGTTCCGCATCGTTCGCAGGGGGCGCAGTATCCGGCGCGGTATCCTGCGCATTGGCCGGGGCCGCCAGGGCCATACTCGTCAGAGCCGCAAGCGCGACTCCTGTCATCGCATGCCCCAAAAGAAACGCGCGATTCGCGGTTGGCACAGTGGAACGGATCGTCGGGCGCATCGCTTGCCTATTGCACTCAGGCTGCCTAATCGCAATCGCACTTGGCAGGCCGCGCAAACGCGCCCGCCCATGGGACGCTGCGTGTGACTTCGCCGCCACGGGCACGCCGGTGCAGCAGGGCGTTTCGGCCCACCGCAATTTTATACTCGAAGGATTCCCCCGACATGCAATTCACCTTCGCCGACACCCTCCCCGCCGATGCCGCGCTGATCGCCACGATCGCCGACAAGGACAGCCTGCCCGACGGTATCGAGCCGGTGCTTGCCGAAGGCGCCAAGCGCGGCCGTTTCAAGGGCAGCGCGGGCCAGCTGGTCGACGCTTTCGTGGAGCGCGATGGCAAGGTGGTGCGCGTGGCGCTGGCTGGTGCGGGCGATGCCAAAGCGAAGGATCGCACCGCGAACCTCGAGAAGGCGGGCGGCGCGCTGGCCGCGAAATTCCTGACCTCGGGCGAAACGCAGATCGTGCTCGACCTCACCGGTTCGAACCTGTCGGCAGGCGATGCTGCCGCAGTCATGCTCGGCCTGCGGCTGCGCGCATGGCGGTGGGACGAATATCGTACGACGCAGAAGGATGCCGAGAAGGTTTCGCTCAAGAGCGCTGTGATCGTCGGCGCACCCGATGGCATGGAACAGGCCTGGGCCGAGGCGAGCGCGCTGGCCGACGGGGTCGAGTTCACCAAGGAACTGATCACGCTGCCCGCCAATGTCCTCTACCCCGAGAGCTTCGTGGAGCGGTGCCGCAAGGCACTGGGCGGCACGGGGATCGAGATCGTCGTGCTCGACGATGCGGAGATGGAAAAGCTCGGTATGGGCGCGTTGCTCGGCGTGGGCCAGGGCTCCGAACGCCCCTCGCGCATTCTCGCCATGAAGTGGAACGGCGGCGAAAGCGGCGCCAAGCCCACGCTGCTGGTCGGCAAGGGCGTCACCTTCGACAGCGGTGGTATCTCGATCAAGCCCGGCGCGGGCATGGAAGACATGAAATGGGACATGGGCGGCGCAGGCGCGGTCGCGGGTGCGATGGTCGCGCTTTCCAAGCGCAAGGCCAAGGCGAACGTGATCGGCGTGTGCGGTCTGGTCGAGAACATGCCCGACGGCAACGCCCAGCGCCCCGGCGACGTGGTCAAGACCATGAGCGGCCAGACGGTCGAGGTGATCAACACCGACGCCGAAGGGCGGCTGGTGCTGTGCGACGCGCTGCACTGGGCGCAGGAAGAGTTCCAGCCCGCTGCGGTGATCGATCTCGCCACGCTGACCGGCGCGATGCTGATCGCGCTGGGCAACGAACAGGCCGGGCTTTTCTCCAACGACGATACGCTGGCGGACAACCTTTCGGCAGCGGGCGCGACCAGCGGCGACAAGGTGTGGCGCATGCCGATCGGCCCCGCCTACGACAAGCTGATCGATTCGCCGATTGCCGACATGAAGAACGTCGGCCCGCGCGAGGCCGGTTCGATTACCGCCGCACAGTTCCTCCAGCGCTTCATCAAGAAGGGCACGCCGTGGGCGCACCTCGACATTGCCGGGATGGCATGGTCGAACAAGCCCGGCACGACCTACGGCAAGGGCGCGACCGGATACGGCGTGCGGCTGCTCGACCAGTATGTGCGCGACGTGCTCGAAGGCTGATCGGCGTAGGGACTGACCGTGCCACGGATGCGCAAGAAGGGCGACCTGCCGAGCAAGATCTGCGCGGCCTGCGGGTTGCCCTTCGCCTGGCGCAAGAAGTGGGAGCGGGATTGGGACAGCGTGAAATACTGCTCGGAGCGGTGCCGCCGGTCGTCCAAATCGGCTAGCTCACCTTCATGAAAGTCGATTTCTGGCTCCTCTCCCGCGATCCGGCGGAGCGCGTGGTGGCGATGATCGCCGAGAGGCTGCTCGCCGAAGGCGCGCGCGCGCTGGTGGTCAGCGATGATGCCGCGCAGCGCGAGGGCATCTCGAAGGCGCTATGGGAGGCCAAGCCGCAGGCGTTTCTTGCCAATGGCGAAGCGGGCGGGGCGCATGATGCGCACCAGCCGATCCTCGTGTCTGAAAGCTGCGAGCCCGCCAATGGAGCAAGTGCGTGCATTCTCGCGGACGGGCGCTGGCGTAGCGAAACGCTGGAGAGAGATCGCTTCGAACGTGCGTTCCTGCTCTTCGGCGAGGACGGGCGCGACGCCGCCCGCTCGGCATGGCGCGAAGTGAGCGCGAAGGACGGTCTTGAGCGCAGCTTCTACGAACAGCGCGAGGGGCGCTGGGTGAAGGTCGCCTGAGGGGCGCAGCAGCGGTCGCACCTTGCCGTCTTCGCGCAAACTGCTAATTGCGCGCGCAACGCATTTTCCCCCTGACAATACGAAGGATATCACCATGGCGGTTACCCGCACCTTTTCGATCATCAAGCCCGACGCCACCCGCCGCAACCTGACCGGCGCGGTCACCAAGATGCTGGAAGAGGCCGGCCTGCGCGTCGTCGCGTCCAAGCGCATCCACATGAGCGAAGACCAGGCCAAGAAGTTCTACGAAGTCCACGCCGAACGCCCGTTCTACGGCGAACTGGTCGACTTCATGACCAGCGGTCCGGTGGTCGTGCAGGTCCTCGAAGGTGAAGACGCCGTGAAGCGCAACCGCGACGTGATGGGCGCAACCAACCCCGCCGACGCCGAAGAAGGCACGATCCGCAAGGCCTTCGCCGAATCGATCGAAGCCAACTCGGTGCACGGTTCGGACAGCGACGAAAACGCCGCGACCGAAATCGCGTTCTTCTTCAGCGACGACGAGATTGTTGGCTGATCTTCGGTCCGACCGATGAGAAAGAGAGGGCTCCGGAGCGATCCGGAGCCCTTTTTCGTATAGCTATTGACGAGGGTGATCGGACAGTGGGCGCGAAGCCTGTCGCGACAATGGACGAGCAGCTCCCGATTGCCGGCGTCGCTCGAATGTCATCCCCCTTGCGCCCGTATCGGTCGCGACGATCGTAAAATGGTCGTGCGCACCTCGCGGAGATCTGACGGTGATACCGCCGAATACATAATCGCCTACTTGCACCGGGAATGGGCGCACCCGTTCGCTCCATATCCCATCCAGCTGTAGGGCCGCCCAGCTGCGTTCCTCCAAGGTGCTCCGTGGGGCCGCTATTTCCATGAGCCGTTCGAGGAAGGCGCGCCTGTCCGATGTCTTTGCATAGGCCTTGCTGGTGGGGCTGTTGATGCCCAGCTCGCGCAGCGCGCCATCACTGTTCAAATAATACGTCGCGAAACGCTCGCCTGACGGAAGATCATAGCGGACTTCGGTCTGGCCTTTTCGCGATGGAGCCGATGCCTGCCCGGATGACCGCGCGTTCTCGTGGATGGCGAAGTGGCCGCGGGCGGTTTCGACCAGGGCTTTGGCAGTTTCGCCATCAGCCGTCGCATCCCCGAGATTTGCGGGAGAGACCAGAAGGAAACCGATCGCGAGGAGCCGGAAGAGCATGACACTGCGTATCCACCTTTTCTTCGCGCAAGCAATCCGAAAAGCTGGAGACCGGGCTGGGTGGGCCCCGAAGGCACCCGGCACGTTAGCCTAAATCCCGCCTTGGAACTCCTCCGCCGCATCCATCAGCTTGGTCAGCCGCTTTGGCGCAACGCTGCGCCAGCTCCGCTCCAGCCAGTGCTCGACCTGATCCCAGTCGCAGTCGGGCCGGTTGAGCGCGATGCCGACCCAGCCGCTTGCGTGGTAATAGGCGGGGCGGAAGAACACCTCGGGATCGCGTTCGACGAGATCGGCGAGTTCGTCCTGCCCGCTGGTCTTGGCAAGCACAGCGATCTGCTCCGCGCCGTGGTGGCGATCGGCGAAATGGGCGAAGAACTTGCCGCTCTTGCCTGCGATCTTGAAGGCGGGGGAGCCGTGGCTCGCCTGTTCCTCGGCCTCGGGCAGCGCCAGCGCGAGGGCGCGCACTCGCCCTAGCAGGTACTCTGGGTCGTTGCCGCGCGAGACGTAGTCGCCCAGCACGCGCGGGTAGAGCTGGTGTTCGGCGAGCTTTACGCGGTGCGCCAGCGTTTCGGGCGTGTCGCCCCCCATCACCGCCACCTGCGCCTGCCCAAGCACTTCGCCGCCATCGAGTTCGGTCGTGACGAGGTGGACCGACGCTCCGACCATCTCGTCGCCCGCCTCCAGCGCGCGGGCGTGTGGATCGAGGCCCTTGTACTTGGGCAGGAGCGAGGGGTGGATATTGAGCATCCGGCCTTCCCAGCGCTGCACCATCTCATCCGACAGCACGCGCATATAGCCCGCGAGCGCGACATATTGCGCGCCCGACTTGCGGATCGCTGCGTCCATCGCGGCGTCATGCTCGGCGCGCTTGAGCCCCTTGTGAGAGAGCGCGAAGGTGGGAATGCCTTCGGACTCGGCGAGCGACAGGCCGCCCGCGTGGGGATCGTTGCTGGCGACCAGCACGATCTCGTAAGGCGCGCCGACCTGGCTGGCATAGAGCAGCGCGGCCATATTGCTGCCCGCGCCCGAGATCAGCACCGCGACCTTTGCGCGGGGCTGCTCAGTGATCATGCTCTGCAACCCAGTCGCTCTGCGCCGACCACAGACCGGCAGTGCCGTCTACGTCGCACCCGCGTGTGCCTTCGACCACTTCGCCGATCGGGAAGACGGTTTCGCCCGCTTCCTGCAACCTGTTCGTCACCGCCTCGGCATTCTCCTGCGTCACCATCAGCACCATGCCGATGCCGCAATTAAAGGTGCGGGCCAGTTCGGCAGGCTCGATATGGCCCTGCGCCTGCAGGAACGACATCAGCCGTGGCAGCGGCCAGCGCGAGGCATGCACTTTTGCGCGGGCACCGCCGGGCAGCGCGCGGGGGATGTTTTCGAGGAGTCCTCCGCCCGTGATATGGGCCAGAGCGTCGATTAGGCCATCGCGGATCAGCGGCAGCAGGCTGCTCACATAGATGCGCGTGGGCTCCATCAGGTGGTCGATCAGCAGCTTGTCCTGATCGAACAGGGCGGGGCGATCCATCTTCCAGCCCTTGTCCTCGGCCAGCCTGCGCACGAGCGAGAAGCCGTTCGAGTGCACGCCCGAGCTGGCGAGGCCAAGCAGCGCGTGGCCGGGCGCAACCTTGTCACCCGTTAGCTGTGCCCCGCGCTCCACCGCGCCGACGCAGAAGCCTGCAAGGTCGTAATCTCCGGGCGCGTACATCCCCGGCATCTCCGCGGTTTCGCCGCCGATCAGCGCGCAGCCGGCCTGCTTGCAGCCATCCGCGATCCCGGCGATCACCCGCTCGGCCACGCCGCTCTCCAGCGCACCGGTAGCGAAATAGTCGAGGAAGAAAAGCGGCTCGGCACCCTGAACGATCAGGTCGTTGACGCACATCGCGACCAGATCGATGCCGACGGTGTCGTGCCGGTCGTGGTCGATCGCGAGCTTGAGCTTGGTGCCCACGCCGTCATTCGCCGCGACCAGCAGCGGGTCGGTAAACCCGGCGGCCCTGGGATCGAAGAAGGCACCGAATCCGCCCAGCTCTGCATCGGCGCCGGGCCGAGCGGTCGCGCGCACCAGCGGGCCGATTGCCTTGACCAGCGCATTGCCCGCCGCAATCGAAACGCCTGCGCCTTCGTAGGTGTAGCTTGTCTCTTTCTCGCTCATCGCGGGCCGTCTTACGCTTTCGCGCTTGGAAATCCATCGTCACTTGGGCAAAAGGCCCGCGAGTTTCCCCGATGACCCTGCCCAGTCTCCCCTTCCCGCGGATCGCCGTCGCCCTCATCGCCCTGCTCGGCGGGCTCGCCATGCTGTATGCGGGCTGGGCCAATGCGCAGGTGGAGGGGGATCGCGGCATCGCTCCGCTGATGGTCAGCACCGACATCAATGTCGGCGGGATTGAGATCAACGTGACCGGTGATAATGCCGAGGAAGCCCGCCAGAAGGGTTGGCGCGAAGCCCAGCGCATGGCGTGGGAGAAGCTGGGCGGGCCCGATCTGTCCGACAGCCAGTTGCAGGGCCTCGTCTCCGCCATCGTGATCCAGCAGGAGGAAACGGGCCCCAGGCGCTACGTCGCCACGCTCGGCGTCGCGTTCGATCGTCAGCGCGCGAGCGGCTATCTCGGCAGTTCGGGGGAGACCCGGCGCTCGGCCCCGATGCTGGTGCTGCCGGTGACGGTGAGCGGCGGGACCGATCTGATGTACCAGCAGGTCAATCCGTGGCAGCGCGCCTGGGCCGAATATCAGCCGGGCGCGAGCCGGATCGACTATGTCCGCCCCTCGGGCGCGGGCGGCGAATCGCTGCTGCTGACCTATGGCCAGACCGGCCGCCGCAGCCGCAACTGGTGGGCGACCATTATCGACCAGTTCGGCGCCGCCGACGTACTCGTGCCCATCGCCCGCCTCGATTATTCGTATCCCGGCGGGCCGATCGTGGGCAGCTTCACCGCGCGGCACGGGCCGGACAACGAATATCTGGGCAGCTTCACCATGCGCGCCGATTCGCCGCGCCAGCTGAATGCGATGCTCGAACGTGCGGTCGCCCGCTTCGACGAGATGTTCGTCGAAGCGCTCGCGGCAGGCACGATCCGGCCCGACCCGACGCTGGACCGCGCAGGCGGCATGGTCGATGCAGACATTGCCAGGTTGATTGCGCAGAGCCGTGCCATCCTCGCGCGGGCGGAAGCCGCCCGCAATCGCCCGACGCTGACCGAGGAAGAGGCGAGCGTCGCCGATGCCAACGCTGCGCAGGCCGGTGCCGCCGAAGGCGGCGAGGGCGCGAGCGTGATCAACCTGTTCGTCAACGTGCCGACGCCCGATGCCGCCGCCTTCGACGCCGCGCTTGCGACGGTGCGCGGCACGCCCGGCGTGCGCGGCGCCTCGGTTTCGAGCACCGCGATCGGCGGGACTTCGGTGCTGAGCGTGAGCTACGCGGGGACGGTCGACGATCTGATCGGGGCGCTGGCGCAGGGCGGCTACAATGTTCAGCGCGCGGGCAACAATCTGACCATCAGTCGCTAGGGCGCGGACGCTCGATGGGTCGTCCCGCATCTCAGATCGCGCTCCCGCTCCCTCCCGCGCGGGAGGGCGACCCTGCGAGCATCGTGATCGGCACCGCCAATGCGGGCGTGGTCGAGGCATTGCGCGATCCGCAGCGCTGGCCCTTCGGGACGGCGATCCTGCGGGGCCCCGCGCGCTCGGGAAAGTCGCTGCTCGGCCGCTGGTTCGGCCTCGCAGGACTTGGCGAAACGATCGATCCGGCGGACGCGATGGACGAAACCGCGCTGTTCCATCGCTGGAATCGCGCGCAAGAGATCGGCACGCCACTGCTGCTGATCCCCGCCGCGGCACCGTGGGAGATTGCGCTGCCCGATCTCGCCTCGCGGCTGGGTGCTGCGCTGCCTCTGGAAATCGGGGCGCCCGACGATGCGATGATGCGCGATCTGATTGCCAGTCATGCGGAACGGCGCGGGCTGGTAATGGGCGAAGATGCACTTAACTACGTGGTGCCGCGAATGACGCGCAGTTTTGCGGCGGCCGAAGCTTTTGTCGCCGCGCTGGACCGTCTCGCTTTGGAACGACAGATGCGGCCCACGCGTAACCTTTGTCGCGATGCGCTCGAATCGCTCGAAGGCCCGGCGCAAGCCCGCTTGCTTTAGGCGGGGAACGGTGAAACACTTATGAGACGATGTTCGTGGGTCTGATCGACTATCTCGATTCCGTGAAAAAGCGGGATCCGGCGCCAAGATCGCGCTGGGAAGTGCTGCTCTATCCCGGCGTGCTGGCGCTCGGTCTGCATCGCGTGGCACACTGGCTGTTCGAGGCGCGGCTCTACTTCCTCGCGCGCTTCGTGAACCACTTCTCGCGCTTCCTTACGGGGATAGACATCCACCCTGGCGCGACGATCGGCAAATATTTCTTCATCGACCATGGGTTCACCGTGATCGGCGAAACCGCCCAGATCGGCGACTGGGTGACGATCTACCAGTGCGTGACGCTTGGCGGGACAAACCCGACGAACGGCAAGGCGGGCAAGCGCCATCCGACTATCAACGACTACGCCATCATCGGTTCGGGCGCGCAGGTGATCGGCCCGATCACGGTCGGCGAGCGCGCGCGGATCGGGGCCAATGCCGTAGTGACCGACGATGTGCCCCACGGCGCGACGATGATCGGGATGAAGGCCCGCTCCACCCTCATGCCCGCCGAGGAATGGCTGCGCGAATTCATTCCCTACGGCACCCCGTGCGACGAACCTTGCGAGGATCAGGTGACCGGCGCACGCCGCCGGACTGATGCGTTGGCCGAAGAGGTCGTGGCGCTTCGTGCAGAGATCGAGGCGCTCAAGGCCGAGCGCGCGCGCGGCGACGATCGCTCGCCCGAAGATGGCCCGCGCCGCAGCGGAACGGGTAGCCAATGAGCGCGCCTGCCGGCGGCACGATCCTCTCCTTTCCCGGTGCGCGGCCCTCGCAGGTCGGTTTCGCGCGGGAGGAACTGATGCGCATCCTCGATCTGTATGGCCGGATGGTCGCGGCGGGCCAGTGGCGCGACTACGCGATGAATTTCGAGCGCGACGCTGCCAGCTTCGCGGCCTTCCGCCGCGCGGCGGAGCGCCCGCAGGCGCGGCTGGAAAAGCGCCCGGCGCTGCGCAACAAGCAGGGCATGTGGACGCTGTTCGGCGAACATGGCCAGGTTCTGAAGCGGGGGCACGATCTCGCCGGTGTGCTCGCCCCACTGGAGCGGCGGCTGGTCAAGGCGATCGACGACTGAGCTGTTGTCCGGCTAGTCGAATACCGCCGCCACCGGAATTGCGTGCTGCGCCTTCGTCACCCGGCGAATAATCAGCATCAGACAGATCGCCGACGCGATCGTGAACATGCCAGCGGCAATGTCGAATGGCGTGTATTCCTCGTCCCAGCCGACGCTGACGAAACCCGATAGCAGCCATGGAATCCACCACGCCCAAAGAAGCGGCGGCGCATCGGTATCGTCCTCCTGCAGGCTCATCCGATAAAGCTCGTGCATCGCCTGAAACGGCTTGAACAGGTTGGCGATGGGCACCGCATACCAGCCGATTGCCCATCCGGGCGAAACCTCCATGTCCTCGTCGGACCGGACCCACATGTTGCGGTGCGCCTGATATATCCAGAAGCTGTTGAGGATGAAGGAGACAAACAGCACCATGGCGGCGCTCAGGAAAAGCTGATCGACCAGAAAGCCGTCGCCGACCGGCCAGGCCCAGAAGTCGGACCAGCCATAGATATACGCGCTCTCCGCCACCACGTCGGCGGCGGTCGCAACCACGACCAGCGCGGTTATGACGTAGGAGATCGCGGCGCGCCGTCGCAGGATCTTCGGCCCCGAATTGTCCTCGTCCATCCCGCAACGCCCCGAAAAACCAATGCCCCGCCGCCGGTGATGGCGACGGGGCATCGATCTTGCAAGCCGCGATGGCGGCCCGTGGTCAGGCGGGCTGCGCGTCCATCAGATCGACATCACGCTCGCTGCTCGGCAGGGCGTCGCGCCAGTCGTAGGGCACGATGCCGAGCACGGCGCTGCGGATCGGTGCCCAGAAGGCCGACAGCGTCAGCAATGCCGAGCCGATCACCAGCGCGGTCAGCGCCACGGTCAGCTCGACCGCGCCGAACTCGTCGAACAGATAGGTCAGCGCGACCAGTACGTAGATCAGCGCGGATACCAGCAGCGCACGCCGATCGACAATCAGCGCAACGATCCCGAAGGCGACGTAGATCGCCAGCACCGCAACCGCCTTGCCAATGCCAATATCCGATCCGCCCACCACGCCGAGACCGTAGAAAATGGGATGCGCGATCATCGGCGCGGCCAGCAGATGCAGCCAGAAGGCGACATCGCTACGCCGCGTGGTGCGCGCCGGGTCCTTGAGGTCCCACCGCATCGCGAATGCGAACACGCCAAGCCCGGCCACGAAAGTCAGCCACAGCGCCACATCGCCCATTTCGAGGTCCAGCGGCTCGATCGCGGCGAGGATCAGGCCGATTCCCGTCGCCGAGAGCGCGGCTGCGCCCGCGGCGACCGTGATCGGCACCTTGAACCGCAGCCAGTGCAGCCATGCCGCCAGTACCGCAATCAGACCGCCGCCGGCGATGAGGTAGCCAGCATAGGGTTCGCTATCCTTGCTGCCGATCAGAGAAATGCCGAGCGCGGTGGTGCCGATGAACACGCCCGCGACGAAGCCCAGCAGCAACACGATGCTGGGCAGCGCCATGCGCCGCCGCCGGGTAAAGAATTCGGCCAGCGGCCACGAGGTGAGCGCGATGAGGCCCCCAGCGATGGCGATCGAAACGGTGACGCGCAGGCCCATCGCCTGCTGGAAGGCATCCATGTCGGCTTGCGTGTAGTCCGAGTCCCAGTTCATTTGGGGCACGGCGACCAGCATCTGCCCCAGCTGCTGGCCGATGGCCCCGGCCGCGAACAGCATGATGACGATGCCGATGGTCACGAAAATGTCGTTGAAGGAGTTGAGGAGCCTGAAGTTCTCCTCGTCCCCGCGCGAGATGCCGCGCACCTCGCTCATGTGCGCGCGAAAGGATGCGGCAGCATCCTCGCTCAGCGCGCCCGCCTCGACGGCGGAATTGATATCGTCTTCTGAATACACTGGCCAAGCCTCCCCTGCCTGTTCGGCAAAGGAAGCTAAGGCCAGTGTATTACGTCGTCAATACGGCTCGACGGGGCGGGTGAGCCGCCCGTCGAGTGCTTAGCCGCGAGCCGAACCCGGCCCGGTGCCGGTGACCTTCTGCATCGCAGTGAGGATCGCGCCCGACTGCTCCTGGCCCGACTGCGGCGCCTTGAGATTGGACTGTTCGCTGATCTTGTCCCAGTTGGCGGCAAAGCCTTCGACCGTGCGCTCGCCCTCAGGCAGCCATACGGCGTCGTTCATCACCACCCATGCCGAGTGGAAGCCGCCTGCGCCCGCGCCGACAATGGCGTTGGTGGGCGATTCTTCGCTGACGAGATAGAGCGCGGCGGGCACCACGTTTTCGGGTGCGAACAGCTCGAAGGCTTCCTTGGGGAACAGGTCTTCGGTCATCCGCGTGCCCGCGACGGGCGCCAGCGTGTTGACCTTGATGTTGTACTTCGCGCCTTCGATCTGGAGCGTCTTGGTCAGCCCTGCGAGGCCCAGCTTGGCCGCGCCATAGTTGGCCTGGCCGAAATTGCCGAACAGGCCGGTCGAGCTGGCGGTCATCAGGATGCGGCCATAGGCCTGTTCGCGCATGGTCTCCCACACGGCCTTGGTGGCGTTGGCCGATCCGTTGAGGTGCACGTCGACGACGAATTCGAAGTCGGCCGGCTCCATCTTGGCGAAGCTCTTGTCGCGCAGGACGCCTGCATTGTTGATCAGGCAGTGAACGCCGCCGAACTTCTGCTTGGCGTCGGCGACCATCTTTTCCATCTGCTCGTATTCGGTCACGGATGCGCCGTTGGCCATCGCCTCGCCGCCGGCCTTTTCGATTTCTTCGACCACTGCGGCTGCCGCGTCGGACGATCCGGTCCCGTCACGCGAGCCGCCGAGATCGTTGACGACGACCTTCGCGCCGCGGCGCCCGAGTTCGAGCGCATAGGCGCGGCCGAGGCCGCCGCCTGCGCCGGTGACGATGGCGACTTTATCTTTGAACGAGATGCTCATGGGGGTCTCTCCGCTTGGCGTTTCTACAGGGAAAATCGCCTGCGGAGTGGCAGGTTCCAGCCATTCTGGCAACACCACGCAGGGTGGGCCGCCATGCCGTAGGGGCAGGCTGGTGCCGCCCGACACTCCCCTCCTCGTGGGGAGGGGCCGGGGGTGGGGGGTCTGCCTTATCGGCGTGGCACACCCCCACCCAACCTCCCCCTCTAGCGGGAGGGCCCGATGCGCTTCAGTCAGCCAGCTGCTGCAGCAGGTAGACCATCTGCATCGCGCGCAGCGTTGCGCGCTGTTCGTTGTCTACCCCGCCCGAGTGGCCGCCCTTCATATCCTCGTAATAGAGGTATTCGTCGCCCTGCGCGGCCATCCGAGCGGCGGCCTTGCGCCCGTGGCTGGGGTGCGTGCGGTCGTCCGCGGTGGAGGTGACGAAGAAGGGCTTGGGATAGTCCTTCTGCTCGAGCAGCTTCTGGTAAGGCGAATAACCCTCGATCCATTCGCGCTGTTCGGGAATGCGCGGGTCGCCATATTCGCCGATCCACGAGGCGCCGCGGCCGATGAACTGGTAGCGCAGCATGTCGAACAGCGGGATCTGCACGATCGCAGCATTGAACAGGTCGGGCGCCTGCGTGAAGGCGGTGCCGACCAGCAGCCCGCCCTGCGAGCCGCCCTGCACGCCGAGGTGCTCGGGGCTGGTGATCCCGCGCGCGACCAGATCGCGGCCCACGGCGATGAAATCGTCCCACGTGCGCTGCTTGTTCTCGCGGATCGCGCTCTGGTGCCAACCGGGGCCGAATTCGCCGCCGCCGCGCATGTTCGCCAGCACGTAGGCATTGCCGCGCTCGAGCCACATCTTGCCCGTGCTGCCGAGGTAGGAGGGCACCTGCGACACCTGGAAGCCGCCATAGCCGTACAGCAGCGTGGGGGTGGTGCCGTCCATCACCATGCCCTTGGGCTTGACGAGGAAGTAGGGAATCTTCGTGCCATCGGCGCTGGTCGCCTCGAACTGCTCGATCTCCATCCCCTCGGCATCGAAGCGGCTGGGGCTTTCCTTGACCACTTCGAGATCGACGCCGTTCTCGGCGTAGTAGTAAGTGCCGGGCGAGAGGAAGTCGGTCGAGGTGAACATGATCTGGTCGCTCTCGTCCGATGCGGTCGCGACGCCGACGGTGGCATTGTCGGGCAGGTCGATCTGGCGGCTGACCCACTGGCCGCCGTCGTGGTCGAACTTGAGAACCTTGCCCTTCACGTTGTCGAGAATGCTGACGTAGAGGCTGTTCTTGTTGGAGCCCGCCCCCTGCTTCGTCTGGCGATAGCCCGGCTTCCACACCAGCGTCTTCTTCGCGCCGTTGGGATCGGCCTTCCATTCTTCCAGATCGGCTGAGACCAGCGAGTCGGCGGGGAAGGTCTGCCCTTGCGTCTCCCAGTCGACGTCGGTCGAGAACAGGATCTGCCCGTCGATGATGCCGTAGGGGCCGGCCTTGGCGGGCAGGTCCAGCTTCACCCACTCGCCGTCCATCTCGTAGAAATATTCGCGCTCGTGGAACGACACGCCACGATAGGCCATCCGCCCGTGGATCGTGCCTTCGCCGTCGCGCAGCAGGTAGGCTCCAGCGGAGACGTCGCTCTTCTCGCCGCGGAAGATTTCCTTCGCATCCTCGATGGGCGTGCCGCGCTTCCACTCGCGCGTGGTGAAAGGGTAGAAGCTGTCGGTGACGGTATCCTCGCCGAAATCGCGGCTGATCAGCAGCGTGTCTTGATCGACCCAGCTCGCGCCGCCTTGGCTTTCGGGCAGTTGGAAGGGGTTTTCGGATTCGGGTACGAAATCGAGCGTTTCGAGGTCGAATTCACGCGCGATCCGTGCGTCCTTGCCGCCATCGGACAGGTAGACCATGCAGCGCATGCCATCGGGCGGCAGGCAGCTCATCCCGCCATAGACCCATTCCTTGCCCTCTTTCGCCGCGAGCGCATCGACATCGAGGATGGTCTCCCATTCCGGGTTGTCGGTCCGCCAGCTTTCCAGCGTGGTGCGGCGCAGGATGCCCTTGGGGTTCTTCGCGTCCTGCCAGAAATTGACCATCCCGTAATGGGTGAAGCCGACGCCGGGAATCCGGTCCTCGGCGTTGTAGATCGCCAGCGCTTCGGCCTTCAGTTCCTCGAACCGGGGGTCGGACTGGAGCGCGGCGATGGTCTTCTCGTTCTCGTTCTCGACCCAGTTCAGCGCACGTTCGCTGCGGGTTTCCTCCAGCCAGATGAAGGGATCGTTCTCGGCTTCGTATTCAGGTTCGACCACGGTGTTGGTGTCCTGCGCGGAAAGAGGAGCGACGACCAGCGGCGCGGCTGCCACCGATACAACGAGTGACGCGACAAGCGCGCGGATGGATGCGGATTTCATGAACGTGGTCTCCCCGGATAAATGCTTCAAACCCCAGTGAATATGCCGGTTGTCTCGCGCGGGCGCGCGACTGACAACGCCATTAGTCGGCTCGTGGCGTCTCTTTGTCGAATGCAGCGCGCGATCATGCAAGCCCCCGAAGCGCCGGGATCAACCCGTCGAAGCGCCCGATAATGGCATCTGCGCCCAGTTCCTGGGCAGGCTTGTCGCAATAGCCGTAGCCTGCCGCGACCACCGGGACGCCCGCCGCGCGCGCGGCCAGCACGTCGTAGGAGCTGTCGCCCACGAACGCGAAGCGCTGCGTGTCGCACCGCTCCATCGCAGCGTGGATCGGATCGGCGGCGGGCTTGGCGCGGAAATTGCCGTCCGCGTCCTTGCCCAGACTGTCCCCGCCGATCAGCGTGACGAAGCGCTCCATCAGGCCCAGCGTCGCAAGGATTTCGGCGGCGAAGCTTTCGAACTTGTTGGTCACCACCGCCAGTTTCACATTCATCGCAGCGAGCCGGTCGAGCGTGTCGACCACGCCGGGGAAGGGCGCGGTGTGAACCGCGTTGTGGTCCGAGTAATAGCGCAGAAGGGTCTTGTAGAGCGGGCGAAAATCCTCCTCCGCCATGCTGCCGCCCTGCGCTTCGATCGCGCGGGCGAGCATCACCTTCGCGCCGCCGCCGATCAGCCCCTCGACCTCTTCTGACGGCACCTGCCGGTATCCGCCTTCGGCAAGCGCATGGTTCACCGCGGCAGCCAGATCGGCCTTGGTATCGAGCAGCGTGCCATCGAGATCGAGGCCGATTGCGGCAAAGGGAAAATCGCTCATGCACGCCTGCGTGGCGAAACCTTCTTCATTCTGCAAGCCGATGGTGGCACAGCCCCGGCTATGAGAGATTTCGCCGCCATCATCCTCGCCGCGGGCAAGGGCTCCCGCATGAAGTCCGACCTGCACAAGGTGCTGCACCCGATTGCGGGGCGCCCGATGCTGCATCATCTGATCGGGTCGGTCGATGCGCTGGGGCCGAAGCGCAAGGTGGTGGTCGTTGGCGCGGGGCGCGAACAGCTGGAAGCCGCACTGGGCGAGGATGCGCAGACATGTCTGCAAGAGCCGCAGCTGGGCACCGGCCACGCGGTCCAGCAGGCCGAGAGCGAGTTGGGCGATTTCTCGGGCGATGTGCTGGTGCTCTATGGCGATGTGCCCTTCGTGCGCGGCGAAACCATGCAGGCCATGCTCGACCGGCTGCATGCCGAAGACGCGCCCAAGGTGGTGGTGCTGGGCTTCGAACCCGACGACGCGCTCGCCTATGGCCGCGTGATCGCCGATGACGACGGCAAGATCGCCAAGATGGTCGAATTCAAGGATGCCAGCGAAGACGAACGCGGCTGCACCTTGTGCAATTCGGGCCTGATGGCCGCGCGCGCCGCCGACATGTTCGATCTGCTGCGCCGCGTCGGCAACGAGAATGCGCAGGGCGAATATTACCTGCCCGACATCGTCAATATCGCGATTGCCGATGGCGATACCTGCGCCGCCGTGACGGCGGACGATCCGGGAGAAGTGGCGGGAATCAACAGCCGCGCCGAACTCGCCCGCGCCGAATCGCAGTGGCAGGAACTGAAGCGTGAGGAGGCGATGGCGGGTGGCGCGACGTTGCGCGCGCCCGAGACCGTGTTCTTCAGCTATGACACGCAGATCGGCCGCGATGTTACCATCGACCCCAATGTCGTCTTCGGCCCCGGAGTGACCATCGCCGACGGCGCGCACATCAAGGCGTTCAGTCATCTGGAGGGTGCCACGGTGGGCGAGGGCGCGCAGGTCGGCCCCTATGCACGCCTGCGGCCCGGCGCGGTGCTCGAGAGAGACGCCTTCGTCGGCAATTTCGTCGAGGTCAAAAAGGCGACCTTGGGCGAAGGCGCAAAAGCCAGCCACCTGACCTATCTCGGCGACACCGAAGTCGGCGCGGGCGCGAATATCGGCGCGGGCACGATCACCTGCAATTACGATGGCTATTTCAAATACAGGACCGTGATCGGCGAACGGGCCTTCATCGGATCGAACTCCGCGCTGGTCGCGCCCGTCACCATCGGTGCGGACGCGATCGTCGCGGCGGGCAGCACGGTGACGCGCGATGTCGCGGCGGGCGAATTGCGGATGGAGCGTGCCGAGCAGTCCATGAAGCCGGGCTGGGCGGATCGTTTCCACGATACGATGAAGAAGAAAAAAGCGGCGGAGACCAAGTGATGCGGATGATCCTGGTCGGTTGCGCCAGTCTTGCGCTGGTTGCCTGCGGCGAGGCTGCGGAGACCGCCGGCGAAAGCGCGGAAGAAACCGGCGAGGAGATTTCCGAAGCGCGCGAAACCTATCGAGAGGCTGCCGAGAGCGGACGGGAGGCGGGCGAGATGGCCGAGGCTGCGCGGGCCGGCGTGCAACCGGTCGCCTGCGCATCCGACGAGCAGGAGCTGTTCTCCTGCACCGCAGGAGCCAAACGCATTGCGGTGTGCGGCGTCACCAACGCGCAGGGCCAGAAGACCGCGCAATACCGCTTCGGCAGCGCCGAAAAGGCGGAGATCGTGCTCGACGGAGGGCGCTTCGCCAATACGCCCTATTCGGGTGGCGGCGAATCGCAGATCCAGTTCGCCAATGGCGGCGTGCGGTACATCGTCTACAGCCGCACCATTCGCACCGGGTTCGACGAAGAGGGCAACAAGCCCGAATTCACCGACGGGGTGTGGGTCGTGCGCGGCGACGAGAATCTGGCCGACCGGCAGTGCACGGCGGACGTGGTCTCGGTCGATGTGATGGCGGGCGAAGAGTATGGCGGAGTGAGCAAGGATATCTATTACGGTTTCGAATAGGGAAAAGGGCGGCCCGCTGACTTGCTGGCTGTGCGGCCGGCCGATCGCCACGCGCCTGCAATGGCATCATCCCGTGCCCAAGGCGAAGAAGGGACGGGGGACGGTGCCGGTTCACCCGATTTGCCACCGCACGATCCACGCCAACTTCACCAATGCCCAGCTCGCCCGGATCGGGGACGACCCGGCGCGGCTGCGCGAGAACGAGGTTGTCGCGAAATTCGTGGCGTGGGTGGCGGACAAGCCACCCGATTTCCACGCACCTACCCGCTGATGCTCACGGCTCGCGGGTGATGAAGCGAGCGATCGCAATGCCGATGGCGCCGCCGACCATGTCCGCGGCCAGGTCTGCCAACTCGGCCGAGCGGCCCCAGTCTGTCGCCCACTGAACGATCTCTATCAGTCCGCCGAACCCGGTCAGCGCCGCGAACAAAGCCAGCGCGCTGTGCCGGCGAAAGCCCGCAGCTGTCAGCCCACCCAGCACGAAGAAGGTCACCCCGTGGACAAGCTTGTCGTTGTAACGCGACGGTCCTTCACCGGTCGGCATGATCGCCACCGCAAAGGCGAGACACACCGCTGCGACCAGCGCGATCTGCGCCAGCCGCTCGAGCAGCGGGATCATCGGAATGCGGGGCACGGTGTGGATATGTCCGGCGGCTGGCGCCGTCAGCTCTCGACGTGTTCGGCGAGGATGGTCAGGCCGTTATCGCCCACTTCGGCAAAACCGCCGCGCACTTCGATGCTCTCGGGGCTGGCGTTTGCAGTCTTGTAGATCTGCACCGCGCCATCCTTGATCGTGGACATGAAAGGCGCGTGACCTTCGAGCACGCCGAATTCGCCGTCGGTACCGGGCACGACAACCATGTGCACGTCGTCCGAGCGAACGTGGCGGGCGGGGGTCACCAGTTCGAAATGAAGCGGCATGTCTATTCCTCAAGTGCGTATTGTTGGATGATCAATGGTGCGGTGCGGTCGATAGGGCCTAGGTCGACAAATTGCACGCCAAGATATTGTCCCTCGAAAGCTTGCGTCCGGAACGCCACGGAATGAAACCCCTCCCAGCCCTCCTTGAACGGTATCTCGGCAGTATCGGGAAAAAGTCTTCTGCTATCCGGGATGGATCAACGATGAGGTCGTCGAAGATTGCTCTGGAGCCCTCGCCGGAAAACGCGACCTGACAGAATGACGTGTCGCGAGAATTCGAGATGTAAATCTCTCCATCGTCTACCATACGCTTCACCTGATCGATGGTGCCCGCGCGGGGATGCTCCACCGTGCGGATGAATTCGTAGCCGTCCGCCACGATTTTCGGCTCGGTTTCGAGGCTTCCTTCATAGACCAGCAGTTCCGGGCAAAGCTCGGTCACGGCCCGATCCACCAATTCCCGGACGGTGCTCGCCGATGCCGGCGCGGCTGAAACAAGCGACAGCAGCGGAACCCAGACGACTAGAGCAAATGCCCGGGGTGCAATCTGAATCATGCTCTAACGGCCCTGGCAGCCGCGGCAGCCTGCGATGTGCTGTCGAGCCGCAGCGCGATGATCATCGCGATGGCGCCGCCGAGCCCGTAGCCGATCATGCTGAGAATATCCGGCCAGATCATGCGGTGGATCACCGTCTGCCATGCAGCGATGGGCATGGCGGCAATGGCAATCGCGCTGATGACGAAAACCGGAAGCATGATCGGATTGCGCTTGCCGCGCAGCCACTGGACCATGCAGCCGAAATTCGCGGCTACGAACGGAAAGGCGAAAGCGTAGAGCCAAATCGGTTGCGCGGGCTGGTCGAACACCAGACGACCGGCGATCTGGAACATGTCCTCGAAATCCTGCCAGTTCTCGCGCCGCCAGCGATGAATGTCGAAGGCGGAGATCAGCAGGAAATCGGCAATCGCCAGTTGCAGAAGGCGACGCAGCAGGAGGTCCACCCCAAAAGGGGCCGGTGCCTCCTGCCGATCGGCCATGGCCGCTTACGCGTCCTCGGCGAGCTTCTTCGCCTTTTCGACAGCCTGTTCGATGCCGCCGACCATGTAGAAAGCAGCTTCGGGCAGGTGGTCGTATTCGCCTTCGACGACCGCCTTGAAGCTCTTGACGGTGTCTTCGAGCTGCACGAACTGGCCGGGAATGTTGGTGAACACCTCGGCCACGTGGAACGGCTGCGAGAGGAAGCGCTGGATCTTGCGGGCACGCGCGACGGTCAGCTTATCCTCTTCGGAAAGCTCGTCCATCCCGAGGATGGCGATGATGTCCTGCAGCGACTTGTACTTCTGCAGCGTTTCCTGGACCTGGCGCGCGGTCTCGTAGTGCTCCTGGCCGACGACGCGCGGTTCGAGCACGCGGCTGGTGGAGTCGAGCGGGTCGACCGCCGGGTAGATGCCCAGCTCCGAAATCGCGCGGTTCAGCGTGGTCGTTGCGTCGAGGTGGGCGAACGAGGTGGCAGGCGCAGGGTCGGTAAGGTCATCGGCAGGCACGTAAATGGCCTGGACCGACGTGATCGAGCCCTTGTTGGTCGAGGTAATGCGTTCCTGCAGGTTACCCATGTCGGTCGCCAGCGTCGGCTGGTAACCCACGGCCGAAGGAATACGGCCAAGGAGCGCGGACACTTCCGAACCCGCCTGCGTGAAGCGGAAGATGTTGTCGACGAAGAACAGCACGTCCTGGCCTTCTTCATCGCGGAAATATTCCGCCATGGTCAGGCCCGACAGGGCGACACGGGCCCGCGCACCGGGAGGCTCGTTCATCTGGCCGAAGACGAGAGCAACCTTCGAACCTTCCGAGGTCGCGTTGCCGTCGGCATCCTTGGCGATGACGCCCGCATCGAGGAATTCGTGGTACAGATCGTTACCTTCGCGGGTCCGTTCACCCACGCCCGCGAACACCGACACGCCGCCGTGGCCCTTCGCGATGTTGTTGATCAGTTCCTGGATCAGCACGGTCTTGCCGACGCCCGCGCCGCCGAACAGGCCGATCTTGCCGCCCTTCGCATAAGGCGCGAGCAGGTCGATGACCTTGATGCCGGTGACCAGAATGCTCGATTCGGTCGACTGGTCGACGAATTCGGGAGCTTCGGCGTGGATCGGCGCGGTCTTTTCGGCACCGATGGGGCCGCGTTCGTCGATCGCTTCGCCGATCACGTTCATGATCCGGCCAAGCGTCTTGGGGCCGACGGGAACGCTGATCTGCGCACCGGTGTTGACGACTTCCTGCCCGCGCACGAGCCCGTCGGTACCGTCCATCGCGATCGTACGCACGGTGCTTTCACCGAGGTGCTGCGCGACTTCGAGGACCAGCGTGGAATCGCCGTTCTTCGTTTCCAGCGCGGTCAGGATCGCGGGCAGTTCGCCTTCGAAATGCACGTCGACGACGGCGCCGATCACCTGGGAAATGGTGCCGTTGCCGGTCAGGTTGGGCTTGGTCGGGGTTTTTGCGGCGGTGGCCATCTCTACAAACTTCCTGTGGCTTGTTACTGCGTGGCGCAGTCTTCGGGAATGTCGACGAGAATGTAGCCGTCGCCATCGGCGGCGATCACGGCTTCACGCTCGGTTTCGGGCGTATCGTCTTCGAGAGCATACTGGCACACGAACTCGGTGCCTTCCTCGGTCGCTTCGCACTGCGCCTCGACCGGAGTCACGGCGGGAGTACAGGTGGCGAGGGCGAGCTGCAACTCGGCGAGCGAGGGCACGTTGCCGTCGCTCTGCGCCGCGGGCGGAACCTCGAGGATTTCGGGCTCTTCCGCCGGCACCTGGGACGAGGCGTAATCCGTCTCGCGGTCGGGATCGACCGGCTCGGCGCAGGCCGAGATCGCCAGCACACCGGCAAGGGCGAAGGATACGCGCATCATCACAGCGCTTCCGCGCCCGCGATGATCTCGATCAGTTCGGTCGTGATCGCGGCCTGGCGCTGGCGGTTATACTCGATGTTGAGGTTCTTGATCAGGTCGCCCGCGTTGCGCGTGGCGTTGTCCATCGCGGTCATCGAGGCGCCCTGTTCGGATGCTTCGCGTTCCAGCAAGGCGCCGAACAGCTGCGTGCGGACATAGCGCGGCAGCAGCTCTTCGAGGATTTCCTCCTCGCTCGGCTCGTATTCCACGATCGCACCCGAATCGGGCTTGGCATTGGCGTCTGCCTCGGGCGCGGGGACCGGGATCAGTTGCTGCGCGACCGGGTCCTGCGCCAGCGCGGACTTGAAGATCGGGTAGATCAGATGCGCAACGTCGTACTCGCCGTTCTCGAACATTGCGATCAGCTCGCTCGCGATCGCAGAGGCTTCTTCGAAACCGGGCGTGCGTACGTCCGAGGTGTCGAAATGCTTGGCGATCGAATCGGCATTATTGCGCTTAATAGGGGCACGCCCTTTCTTGCCGACGAGGTAGAACTGCACGTCCTTCCCGTCCTTGCGCAGTTCGGTCGCCTTCTTGAGCGCTTCCTTGACGATGTTCGCGTTGAGGCCGCCGCACAGGCCCTTGTCGGTGTTGACCACCACCAGCAGATGGCGCTGGTTCGCGCCCGTGCCGGCGAGCAGCTTGGGCGCGGTGTCGCTGTCGCCAACCTTGCCCGCCAGGCTCGCCATCACGGCATTGAGGCGCACGGCATAGGGGCGCGCGGCCTCGGCGGCCTCCTGCGCACGGCGCAACTTGGCCGCCGCAACCATCTGCTTCGCCTTGGTGATCTTCTGCGTCGACTTGACCGACTTGATCCGGCCCTTGAGTTCTTTGAGGCTTGCCATTGTCCGTCAGCCTTCCAGCGGCTTCACCTCGACGAGATCGGGTGCAGACCGCAACCAGCTCTCGTACTTGGCGAAGACATCCTTGGTGTAATCCTGAGCGTGGTGGAAATCGAACGCTGTCCGATCCGCCCACTCTTCGTAAATCATGATCGTGCTCGATCCGTCCGCAGCGCGGCGCGGTTCGAACGACACGCACCCGTCTTCGCCACGGGTCGCGGGCACGATGGCGGCCACCGCATCGCAGGCGGCCTCCATATGCTCCGGCTTGACCGGGATCGTGGCAAAAACGGTGTAGCTCATGGCGGGCTTACGCGAACTGCTTGGCAAAGGCGTCGAGCGCCTTGACCGTGCGGTCCTTGATTTCGCCTTCGAACTTCTTGGTTTCGCGAATGTCCTTCAGGACGTCTGCGTGTTCGTGGCGCATGAAGCTGAGCATCTGCGTTTCGTATTCGGTCACCCGGTCCACCGCGACATCGTCGAGATAGCCATCGGTGCCCGCGAAGATCGACACGGTCTGCTCTTCGAACGGCATCGGCGAGAACTGCGGCTGCTTGAGCAGCTCGGTCAGGCGCGCACCGCGGTTGAGCAGCTTCTGCGTCGAAGCGTCGAGGTCCGAACCGAACTGCGCGAAGGCCGCCATTTCGCGGTACTGCGCGAGCTCCAGCTTGATCGAGCCCGAAACCTTCTTCATCGCCTTGGTCTGTGCGGCACCGCCCACGCGGCTGACCGACAGGCCGACGTTAATAGCCGGGCGCACGCCCTGATAGAACAGGTCGGTTTCGAGGAAGATCTGGCCGTCGGTGATCGAGATCACGTTGGTCGGGATGTAGGCCGAGACGTCGCCCGCCTGCGTTTCGATGATCGGCAGCGCGGTCAGCGAACCGCCGCCCATCGCATCGCTCATCTTCGCGGCGCGTTCGAGCAGACGGCTGTGGAGGTAGAACACGTCGCCCGGATAGGCTTCGCGGCCCGGAGGACGACGAAGCAGAAGCGACATCTGGCGGTAGGCGACGGCCTGCTTGGAAAGGTCGTCGTACACGATCACGGCGTGCATGCCGTTGTCGCGGAAGAATTCACCCATCGCAGCGCCGGTGTAAGGCGCGAGGTACTGCAGCGGGGCAGGCTCGGACGCGGTTGCGGCGACCACGATCGAGTATTCCATCGCGCCGTTTTCTTCGAGGCTCTTCACGATCTGCGCGACGGTGGAGCGCTTCTGCCCGACCGCGACGTAGATGCAGTACAGCTTCTCGTTTTCGTCATCGCCCTTGTGCGCGTCGCGCTGGTTGATGAAGGTGTCGATCGCGACGGCGGACTTGCCGGTCTGACGGTCGCCGATGATCAGCTCGCGCTGGCCGCGGCCAACGGGGACCAGCGCGTCGATCGCCTTGAGGCCCGACTGCACCGGCTCGCTGACGCCCTGACGCGGGATGATGCCCGGGGCCTTCTGTTCGACGAGGCGACGCTCGGTCGTGGCGATCGGGCCCTTGCCGTCGATCGGATTGCCCAGCGCATCGACCACGCGGCCCAGCAGGGCCTTGCCGACGGGGACGTCCACGATGGTTTCGGTCCGGCGCACGGTCGTGCCTTCGCGAATGCCGGTGTCCGACCCGAAGATCACGACGCCGACATTGTCGGCTTCGAGGTTCAGGGCCATGCCCTTCACGCCGCCGTCGAATTCGACCATCTCGCCCGCCTGGACCTGGTCGAGGCCGTGGATGCGGGCGATCCCGTCACCCACGCTAAGCACGGTGCCGACTTCGCTTTCCTGTGCGGACGAATCGAAGTTGGCGATCTGGTCCTTGATGACCTTGCTGATTTCAGCGGCGCGAATATCCATTGCCTGAGCCTTTCATCGACAGCCCTCCCGAAGGAGGTCGCTGTCAGCCTTTCATTGCCTGCGTAAGCGCGTTGAGACGGGTGCGGATCGATCCGTCGATCCGGCGGGAGCCGATGGTGACGATGAGGCCACCGAGCATATCGGGGTCGACCGAGCTGGTCAGCTTGACCGTGCGGCCTTCGCGCGCAGTCAGCTTCTTGCGCAGCGTAGCCAGCTGGTCTTCGGAAAGCGGGTGTGCGCTGATCACGTCCGCGCTCACTTCGCCGCGCTGGGCGGCGGCGATGTCGCGGAACGCGCGGATCATGCGCGGCAGTTCCGCCAACCGGCGATTCTCAGCCAGCACGCCGAGAAAGCGGCGAGTCAGCGGGCCGAGGTCGAGCAGCTTGGCGATCTCTTCCAGCGCGTCCGACTTCATGCGGCGATCGAGCTGCGGATTGGTCGTCAGCGAAGCGAGCTCGGACGATTGGTCCAAAGCGGCGGAGAGCTTTTCAAGGTCGCTCTCGACCGGGCTCACCACGCCATCTTCGGCTGCCAGCTCGAACAAAGCGACGGCATAGCGGCCTGCAAGGCTGGTCTGAATACCGGCGGAAATCTCCACGCCTGATGGTCCTCTTCGGGTCCGGGGAATAACGAGTGCGGTGCCTGCCGTTGGGAAGCTGCATCCTGCAAGACACAGGGGCAGCCTCGGCGAAGCTGGCGCGCGACTAGCATCGGGGTTTGCGAAGCGCAAGCCGAGGGAAAGCGATTCGTGCGCCGCGCGTCAGAGCGTTCGCGAGAGCCAGGCGATCGGAATGAACGACATTGCCGCATAACCGACACCCACCTTCCACCACTTGTCGGCGAAGATCATCCATACGACCAGCAGCATCGGCAGCCATTCGCCCCAGCCGCGGAGCATCCCGTAGACGAATCCGTAGCGCGTGAAGAGTGTCGCGAGCCACCCCCCGCCGACCGCCGACACGACAATCAAGACGAGTGACCATTGGTACCGGCGGTTGGCCATATAATATGCGCCAAGATCGAGCCGCTCGTCTCCGGCCCCGTCCCTCGTCAGCTTGTCGGGCAGAGCGACCGCCGCGATCAGCACGATGACGACCATAAGTGCCATGATCGGCAAAAATTCGCCGAGCGTTATGGTCCTTCCATCTCCCCGATTCGCCATCATCCACCAGAACACCAGCACGATCATGAGCGCGAAGAAGGCGAAAATCGGCTGCGCCCAGTGCCAGCGGACATTGGGCGCGCGGACCAGACGGTGGAGATTCTCCAGTTCGAAGGTGATGGCAACGCCCAGCACGATCGAGATGAGAACGAGTGCCTGGTTCATCCCGGTCGTATGCCCTCAATCCGCCGGCTGGCAGGAATAGACGAGGCGCTCGTTGGGTTGCGAAGGCAGGGCTCCGAGCACTGCTTCCTGCTGCCGTCCCAGCTTCGCCGCGCCGTCGGGCGCTTCGCAGGACGGCGCGGAATAGCTGCCGCGCGCCTCGCGTGCCGCAGCGATGCCTTCTCGCGACAGCAGATAGCGGTCGGCACGGTAGGTGCGCGTCTGCGGGTCGTAGCGGGCGACGCTGACGATATCTTCTTCATTGGGTACGAACACCCGCGCCCATTGCCCGCCCGCAAAGCCATATTGCGTGCGCCCGTTCACGCATCCGCCCGGCGACCAGCGCAGATCGACGCTGGCGGTCGGCTGGCCGGTCACCCGACTGCGCGACGGCTCGAGCGTGCAGACGAATCGCCCGGCGGCAGCAGCCGAGACATCGTTCGCCACCTGCTCGCTGCCCGTGTCCTCGCCCAGCGCGGCGGCCACGCGTCGGTCGATTTCTTCGAGCCCGGGGCGCGTAAGATAAAGCGCCGCTGCCGTCACCAACAGCACCGCCGCCAGTGCGTAGCATGCGAAGGGCACCCAGCCGGGCAGGCTTTTACGCACATCGTCGTCCCACTCGGGGTCTTCCTCGATCGCGGCTTCCGGCACGCTCTCGCCCGTCGCCAGCTCCTTCTCGCGCCGCTGGGCGAGCGCGTATCCGAGCACGGCTAGCCCGATCGCGGAGAGCAGCGCGAGCAGCGCCAGGGCAATCCTGTTTTCCCGCTCTTCCTGGACCGCGAGTGCGGCTTCGAGCTGCAGCCGGTCGCGCCGCGCCTCGGTGGCTGCGGATCGCGCCTGCATCTGCTGGCGCGCGTTCTCCGCCGCCTGCGCGCGCCGCTCCCGCTCCGCCTCGTCGAGTTCGGCGAGGCTGCGGCAGGGCATGTCGTTGAGGCGCGGCGTGACGTTGTTGGCGCGCAGGAACGGCACCAGCTCGCGGTTCGACACCGCGAAGTAGAACTCGGCATCGGTCCCGTCGCTCTCCGCGCCGAAGGAATTGACGCCCAGCACACGCCCGCAATTGTCGAGCAGCGGGCCACCCGAATTGCCGCGCGCGATGGGGGCGGTGTGCAGGATCGTGTCGAACTGGCGGCTGGGCCGTTCTCCCGAGATGAACCCGCGGCTCTTCACCGGCGGCTGCGAGCGCACGATGTCCTCGATCGAGAGGCCCTGCGCGCGGTCGACATTCATCGGATAGCCGACCGACGTCACCTCGCTGCCGCTGCCCCCGGGGCGGCTGGCGGCCAGGGTAAGCGGCGGCATGCGCAGGCTGCCCTGGATGGAAAGCAGCGCGAGATCGGTGCCTGGATCGATCGCCACGATTCGCGCGAAGGCGGGCGGATCGCCATCCGGCGGGACGATGCCGATCACCCGGCTTTCGCCGAAGGGGCCTGCCGACATGGCTTCGCGCACGACATGCGCATTGGTGACGATCCGTTGCGGGCCGACCGCGAAGCCGGTGCCGTGGCTGACGGGGTAGAGCTCTTCCTCGCCGCCCTCGGCGGTCCGGTCGAAGATCACGATCCTGACGACTCCGCGCGCCGCCGCGTCGATATCGGCGGGCTCGGCTTGGGCGGGTGCCGTGAAGCCGAAAGGTGCCAGAAGAAGTGCGAGGAGGATCAGGATTCGCGTCATTGGCCGCCCTTTTGGCGCTGCCGGGGTTTGGCCGCAAGCTTCGGGATGCGGGCCGTCTCGAATGAGTCTACATCTTCTTGCATGACGAATGGTGAAACAGCCTTTGCAACCGACGAAACCCGCTGGGCAGCGGTGATGCGGCGCGACCGCGCGTTCGACGGGCGCTTCGTTACCGGGGTGCTGAGTACCGGCATCTATTGCCGTCCGAGCTGCGCGGCGCGCCATCCCGCGCGCCGGAACGTGCGCTTCTTTGCCGATGGCGCACAGGCGCAGGCGGCGGGCCTCAGGCCGTGCAAGCGCTGCCTGCCCGACGATGTGGCGCGCGACGAGGCTGCGGTGCATGCGGCAATCGATGCGATTCGCGCCGGGGACAGTCCGACGCTGGAGGAGCTCGGCGCGATCACCGGCTATTCGCCCACGCATTTCAGCCGGGTGTTCAAGCGGGCGATCGGCCTGTCGCCCGCCGCCTTCGCGCGGGCCCTGAAGGAAGAACGCGCTCGCGAAGCGCTGTCGGGGGTGAAACACGTGACCGATGCGATCTACGATGCGGGCTACGCGGCGCCGAGCCGCTTCTACGCCGCGATGGAAGGAAAGATGGGCATGAGCGCGAGCGCATGGAAGAACGGCGGGCGCGGCACGACGATACGCTGGGCGGTGGTCGACACCACGCTGGGCGCGATGCTGGTCGCGGCGACCGACAAGGGCGTGTGCCGCCTGTCGTTCGAGGAGGGCGAGGATGCGTTGCGCGCGCGCTTTCCCGAAGCCGAACTGGTGGAAGGGGGTGCCGAATTCTCCGGCCTGCTGAGGCGGGCGATCGAAGCGGTGGAGCATCCGGGGGCGGGCGCGGACATTCCGCTCGACGTCCAGGGCACTGCCTTCCAGGAAGCGTGCTGGCAGGCACTGCGCGAAATTCCGCCGGGCGAGACGCGCAGCTACAGCGAGATCGCGGCAGCGGCGGGCAACCCGAAGGCCGTGCGCGCGGCGGGCAGCGCGAACGGCGCGAACAATGTCGCCGTGCTGGTCCCCTGCCACCGCGTCGTGCGCAGCGACGGCAGCCTTGGCGGCTATGCCTACGGGCCGGAGATCAAGGCCGAACTTCTGCGGCGGGAGAAGGATAGCACGGGTTAATCCCGGAACACGGCTGCGCGCTGGCCTGTTGGTGTTGCAGGAGACACAACAGGGGCAGTTCCATGACCGATACGACCGATACGCATTCCGGCACCGGTTCCAGCACGGGCGGGCAGTCGCGCTGGCCCACCTTCGCGGCGATGATTGCGACCTCGATCGTCACGATGTTCGTGCTCAAATATTCCAACGTCTACGATACGGGGCACATCTGGTTCAGCCAGACGCGCATGTGGATGGCCCTGATGATGGGCATGGCGATGATCGTCATCATGCTCGGCTTCATGTGGGGGATGTACAAGACGTTCCTGACCAAGATGCTGGTCATGGCGGGGGCAGTCATCGGCTTCGTGCTGTTCCTGTTCCTCGCGCGCAGCCAGGCGGCCGTGAACGACCAGGCTTACATGAAGGCGATGATCCCGCATCATTCCATCGCCGTGCTGACCAGCCGCCGCGCGCAGATCAGCGATCCGCGCGTGCGCGAACTGGCCGACTCCATCATCGAGGCGCAAGTCAAGGAAATCGCGCAGATGGAGCTGCTGCTGGAGGATATCGAGGAGAACGGCGAACAGGGCACGGGCGAGCCGCTGCCGCCGCGCAGTGCCGAACTGACCGACGAACTGTTGCGCAAGGCGCGGAGCGACGCCGGGCTGGCGGAGTGACCCTCAGCGCCTGAAGATTGCGCGCGCGGCAAGATCGAAACAGGCCGCCAGATCCTTCTTGGGCGGGATATCATTGCCGAACAGCAGCGGCGAATAGAGCGGCGAGTAGAGCAGGGCGAGCGCGGCGCGCGGCTCGACGCCCTGCTGCAATTGCCCCGCTTCGGCGGCGCGCGCCATCCGCATCCGGGCCCAGTCGCGGCGCGGATCGAGCCAGCGCTTGCGCACCGCCGCCGACACCATCGGGCTTTCGCGCCCGCCCATCAGCAGCGCGGCGAAGGCGCGGCCCGTGGGCCCCCGCAGCTGGTCGGCCATGCCGGTAATCTGCGCGCGGAAATCCTCTTGCGCCGAGGCGCTGTCATGCAGATCGAGCGCTTCGTCGATGGCGGCGAAGAAGGCGTCGACCGCCAGATCGGCGCGGCCCTGCCACCAGCGGTAGATCGTGCTCTTGCCCGTCCCCGCCTCGCGCGCGACGCCCTCTATCGAGAGTTTCTCGTATCCGTCGCGCACCAGCAGTTTGAGCGCGGCGATCAGGATCGCCTCGCGCGAGTACTCGCTGCGCGGGCGGCCCTTGGGTTTCGAGGTTTCGGCGGGTGGATTCATATCGGCCATGCGAAACGCTACCGTCTCGCATGGCCGATCACAAGTTCGGGCGAAGTTCCCGAATCAGGTTGGCCGACGCTTACTCCGCGCCGACGAAGATCGCCTTGGCGTTCGCGAATTCCTTTACGCCGAAGCCGCCATGCTCGCGCCCGTAGCCCGAGTTCTTGACGCCGCCGAAGGGCATCGACGGATCAGCCAGCCCGAAGGTGTTGATGAACACCATGCCGGTGTCGAAGTGCTTCGAGGCAAGCTCGATCGCCCGGTCGACATTCTTCGACATGATCCCGCCGCCGAGGCCATAGCGGCTGTCGTTGGCGATGCGCATCGCGTCTTCGTCGTCCTTGGCCTTGATGACCGAGGCTACGGGTCCGAACAGCTCGTCGTCATAGGCGGGCTGGCCGGGGGCCACATCGGTCAGCACGGTGGCCGGATAAAACGCGCCGGGGCCATCGGGGATTGTGCCGCCACAGGCGATCTTGGCCCCGTTCTCGACCGATTTGTCGACCTGTTGCTGCAGCGTCTTGCGCAGGTCGTCGCGCGCCATCGGGCCCATGTCGGTATCCTCGGCCGTGGGATCGCCGGTCTTGATGGCGGCAAACTTGGAGACGTATTTCTCGACGAATTCGTCATAGACCTTCTCGGTCACGATGAAGCGCTTGCCCGCGATGCAGGTCTGGCCGTTATTATAGAGCCGCGCGGTGGCGCAGATGCCGACCGCCTTGTCGATGTCGGCATCCTCCAGCACCATGTATGCATCGTTCGATCCCAGCTCGAGCACGGTTTTCTTGAGCGCCTTGCCCGCTTCCTCGGCAATGTGCCGGCCCGCGTCGTCCGACCCGGTGAGCGTGACGCCGCGCACCTTGTCGTGGGCGATGATCTCGTCCGAGGTGTCGTGGTCGATCACCAGCACTGTGAACAGGCCATCGGGAAGGCCGCCCTGCTGGAAGATTTCCGCGATCTTGAGCCCGCTGCCGGTGCAGTTGGCCGCGTGCTTCAGCAGCACGCCATTGCCCGTCATCAGGTTGGCGATGGCGTAGCGGATCACCTGATAGGCGGGGAAGTTCCACGGCTGGATGCCGTAGATCACGCCGATGGGGGAATAGGTGACGATGCCGCGCCCGGCATTGTTCGGGTCGCGTTTCTCGTCGGCCAGTTCCTCGGGGCCATTGGCGGCGGTGTAGTCGCAGATCGCGGCGCATAGCTCGACTTCGTCGCGGCTGTCCTTCAGCAGCTTGCCGACCTCGGCGGTCATCAGCTGGGCGAGCTCTTCCTTGTTGTCGCGCAGCGCCTTGCCGAGCCCGTTGATGACCGAGGCACGGTCTTCGAGGCTGCGGAGCTTCCACTGCGAGAACGCATCGTGGCAGGCGTCGACCTTGGCGAAGGCCTCGCCCTGCGAGAGTTGCGCATAGGTTTCCAGCTGATCGCCGGTGGCCGGGTTGATGGTGGTGACATTGCTCATGAAGTCTCTTTCCGTTTCGGGGGTTTGCCCTTTCAAGCGGCGAGAAGGCCATGCCGTTCCGGACCGGCGAAGTCGGGCGGCTATATTGCATTTGCGAAGCAATCGCATTAGATGCGCGATATGAGCACACGACCCGAGCCCCGCGAACTGACCGTTCTCCAACGCAACCGCATCACCCCCTCCCTCCAGCGCGTTACGCTGGGCGGGCCGGGTCTCGACGGGTTTCCCGCCGGGCAGGAGGGCGGTTATCTCAAACTGTTCCTGGGCGAAGGCGAGAACGGAAAACCGATCGTGCGCACCTATACGATCCGCGATCAGCGTAAGAACGAGCTCGACATCGATTTCGCGCTGCATGGGGGCGAGGCTGCCGGGCCTGCAACGAAGTGGTCGCTCACCGCAGAGCCGGGAAGCACAATCGCGGTCGGCGGGCCGGGAGCCGCCAAGCCATTGCCCGACGGCCATGACTTCTACCTCATTGCAGGGGACATGACTGCGCTGCCTGCGATTGGCGTCAATCTCGCGGCGCTCTCACCCGACGCACGGGGCCTCGCCGCCATCGAGATCCAGAACGAAGCGGACAAGCTTGCGTTGGCGAAGCCCGACGGCGTCGAGATCAGGTGGCTGGTCAATCCCGAGCCCGGCAGCCGGCCCTCTCTTCTCTCCGACGCCTTGCGCGGCCTGCCGCTGCCCGAAGGAAGACTGGCCGGCTGGGCGGCCTGCGAATTCTCCTCAATGCGCAACCTGCGCGCATTCCTGCGCGACGAGCTGGGGCTGCGCGGCCCCTCGCTCTACATCTCCAGCTACTGGAAGGCGGGGCTGGTGGAGGACGATCACAAGGTCGCGAAGCGCGAGGATGCCGAAGCGCAACCGGCCTAGTCCGCGCGGGCCCATCCCTTGTCCGCAGGTTCGAGCGAGCCGAGAAAGTCCTCGGCGGTTCCCAGATATGCCTTTTGCTTGTCCTCGCCCATGCGATCCCAGTTGGAATAGATCCGCCCGACGCGGTGGTTGCTCTCCAGCCTGTCGCGGTGCCGCTCCATGAAGTGCCAGTAGAGCGAATTGAACGGGCACGCGCCTTCGCCGGTCTTCTTCGATACGCTGTAAGCGCAGTCGGAGCAGTAGTTGCTCATCTTGTTGATGTAATTGCCGCTCGCCGCGTAGGGCTTGGACGCAAGCTTGCCGCCATCGGCATAGAGGATCATCGCAGCCACGTTGGGCAGCTCGACCCATTCGTACGCGTCGGCATAAATGACCAGATACCAGTCCTGCACCTCGCGCGGGGAGATCCCGGCGATGAGGCAGAAATTGCCCAGTACCATCAGCCGCTGGATATGGTGGGCATGGGCGTTGGCGCGGGTCGAGCGGATGCAGTCCGCGAGGCATCGCATGTCCGTCTCGCCGGTCCAAAAGAATTCGGGCAGCGACCGCTGTGCATTGAGCGCATTGGCGCGTTGCAGATGCGGCATGTGCAGCCAGTAGAAACCGCGCACATATTCGCGCCAGCCTATCAGCTGGCGGATGAACCCCTCGACGCTATTGAGCGGCGCGTTGTCCTCCTTGTACGCCTTCTCGGCGCGCTGGCACAGCTCCAGCGGATCGAGCAGGCCGAGATTGATGCTGGTGGAGAGCATCGAGTGGAACAGGTCGTCCTGCCCGTGGATCATCGCGTCCTGGTAGGGGCCGAAACACTTGATTCGCTCGGCAAAGAAGGCGTCTGCGGCCTCCTCCGCCTGATCGCGGGTGACCGGCCAACCGAAATTCTCGAGGCTGCCGAAGTGATCGCCGAACCGCTCCTCGACCAGATCGATACAGTCGCGGGTGATGTCGTCGGGCTCGAAAATTGGACGCAGCGGCGCTTCGAGCCCTTCCTTGGGTGGCTTGCGGTTTTCGCTGTCGTAGTTCCATTCGCCGCCTTCGGGCTTGTCGCCATCCATCAGCAGCCCGGTTTTGCGGCGCATCTCGCGGTAGAAGAACTCCATCCGCAGCGTGTCGCGATCTTCGGCCCAGTCGCGGAATTCGGCGATCGAGCACACGAAGCGGTCGTCGGAAAGTATCTCGACCTCGCAATCGAATTTGTCCGGCCATTCCTCGATGGCCTGCTGAACCCGCCACTCGCCCGCCTCGACGATGTGGATGGCGCGCGGATCGTGGCGCTCGATCGCGCGGGCGACCTCGCCGGTGAAACTGCCGGCATTTTCGGAATCGTCGAGCGCGACATAGTCCACGCTCCAGCCGGCATCGCGCAGCTCGGCGGCGAAATGGCGCATGGCGGAGAAGATCAGTGCGATCTTCTGCTTGTGATGCTTCACATAGGTTGCCTCGTCCCACACCTCCGTCATCAGGACGACGGTATCGTCCTTGGTCCGCCCGCTCAGGCTGGCGAGGGTGCGGGTCAGCTGGTCGCCCAGAATGGGAACTAAAACGGGGCCATCGTTGCAATTTGCCATGCCCGCTCAATGCACGAAGGCGCACCGTGGGCCACTGGCCTTTGGGGCAGGGCGTCGCTGCCACTACCCGGATGATGCCTTGCAAGAACGAAAAAAGGGCCGGAAGCGCGATGCTCCCGGCCCTTCTTGAATTGCGAAGTCGGTTGGCGCGGGGTCAGTCGACCTTGCAGCCGTAGTCTTCGATCCTCTTCTCAAGCGCTTCACGTTCGGCCTTGCGCTGCTCTTCGTCCTTGTACTCGCCGGGATGATCGGGCCGGATTTCGTTGAGCAGCGGGTCGCGCTTGCCCTCTTCGAATTCGGTGAACATCTTGCGGAGCATGCATTGCTGGCCGCCCTTTCCGTCGATGAACCGCGCTCCCACGATCTTCGCTTCCGCCGGACGATCTTCGAGCAGCAGCATGTGCACCAGCGCCTGGCGAATGGGGTAGTCGAACGGCGCATAGCGGAATGCGCTTTCCAGGCCCGTCTTCGCCACCTCGGGCATCTCTTCGCTCTCGTCGAAGAGGTAGCTCAGATAATAGCCGTAGAGCGGATAGGGATGATCGAATTCCTTCTGGTTGGCTGCCGCATAGCGCTTGCGCGCTTCGCTGAGCTTGGACGGGTCCTCGAACGACTGACGCAGGGCGATGTCGCCATAGAACATCGCGGCTTCGGTCGACTCCGGATCGGCGGCGATGGCACGCTCCGCCAAGGCTTCGGCTTCGGCGTAGTTGCGCGCGTCGATCTCCGCCTCCATCGCTGCGAGCAGCACTTCCGGGCTGTTCGGATAGCGTTCCACCAGCGGGCGGGTCTTACGAACTACGCTTTGCGCTTCGTCCTCGTCGACACCACGATTGGTGATGATCATTGCTTCCATGCGCGCGGCCTGCGCCTCGTTGAGCTTGTGTACCTCGACCGGCGGCTCCGCCTGCGTGGCGTAGGGCACCTTGAGCACGCGTGCAGCGCCCTGGCGGAATTCCTCGAGCTCCCTGCGTAGCACATCGAGATCGCCAAAGGCGATTTCGGCGGCTTCCATCCGCGATTTGCCCTCGCTGATAGCCTGCATGTACTTACCCATCTGGCCCCTGCGTTCGGGGTTCAGGTTCAGGTGGCTCGCGAGCAGCCAGCCATGGGCATAGGTCCGTCCGGTGGTGTTGCGATCCGGCTTGGCCGGCGGATCGAAAGTCTTCTCCAGGTCGATCGGAATGGACGAAAGCGAGTAGCTGCGTGCGGTCGGCACGTCGCCGATGACGAAGTAATCGTCAAAGAATTCGACGTTCGAAAACAGCTCGGCAAAGCCTTCGCTGTACCACAGCGGGTACGGCGCATCGCTGTGCTGGAACATGAAATAATGGACATATTCGTGGAACAGGATGCCCTGCGGATCGAGCATCATCGCGCTATCCACGTCGCGCTGCCGGCTGCGTCCGCGCCGCTTGTTGAGCTCACGCGGGACGAAAGCGACCGCCCCGTCGGCGCGACCGATGAAGAAGCCGCCGATGCCGCTGCCGCGAGCGCCGGCCAGCGTCGCCATGTCACGCGTCTCGCCGAAGCGGAACACCGTGACCTTGGCCGATTCAGGCAGGCTGCCGTCGTCGGGGCCAACGCCCGTGAGGATGCGCAACACTTCGTCGAGGCGCTCCAGATCCTGCGCGAATTCCTTGGTGCTGTCGGCGTCGTCTTCCGCATACACGATGAAGTGCAGCGTTTCCGCCCGGTGCCAGTCCTGTGCCGATGCCGGCACGGCGATAAACACCGTTAGCGCGGCAAGTAATGATGCGATCAAGCGCATTTCGAAATTTCCCCTAGTGTCCAATGGTTTGGGTGCAAATACGCCCCGACTCGTAAAGGCTAGTAGATAATCCGGGCGATTTCAATGATGTGCCGTTCTGCACTCGGTCGGTGGGGCGCTTGCCGCAGGGGGATGGCTAACTCGCGAGATCGAGGGCGCGCTGCGCCGCTTCCCGCCGGGCGGGATCGTTGAGCATGGATTCCAGAAGCCTGCGCGCCGCCTCCAGCTCGCCGCGCCGCACCAGCGCGACCGCATAGGCGTAGCGCAAATCGCTGACGCCCGCATTCCCCACGAATGCGCGCCCCAGTTGATCGAAGGCCCGCTCGCTCGGGTCCAGCCCCTGTTCGATGAAGGTCTGGTAATAGATGGCAGCGGCGAGGGGTTCCTCACCGGCATCGGCGGCTACCGGAGCCAGCAGCTCGCGGATGGCATCGAAGCCGGCATCGTCGTCCAGCTCTCCCGTGCGAAGCTGGCGCGCGAGCATGAGTTCGGCCTTCAGGCGGAGCGCGGGGTGTAGCGCCGGATCGAGCTCCAGCGCCCGGTTGACGGCTTGCCACGCCTTCTCGTCCGAATATGTGCGTCCGGTGACGACGATGACGCCGTTCTGGAAGCCGTACCCACCCAGCATGAGGTCGGGCCCGTAGCGCCCGCTCTCTGTCAACGCGAATTCTGCGGCGGCGTATTCGTACCAGACGTCCGCGCTGTCCGGGAAGCGGCGGGTCAGTTTCTCGAGATCGCCCGCCACGTCCTCGACATCCCTGTTCTCGAGGCGACGCAGCCGCGGGACGATCAGCGCCACTTCGTCTTCTTCCATGGGACTTAAGGCGACGGGAACCGGCTCGCCGAAGCGCACCGGGACCTGCCGGAGCGATACCCGCCCCTTTTTTGCTTGCTGATAGAGGCCGCGCGCCTCCTCAGCATGCGCCTGCAGATCGCCCAGTTCTGCAGCTGCCCGTTCCAGCGTGCCGCCACTGGCATAGATGGCTAGATAATTCTGAATTCGCGCATCGTTACTCGGATTGGAAAGCAGGGCGCGCACGAGTTCGCGGCTCATGCGGTAGAATTCGCCGTAGAGCCGGTCGCCGACGGGGGCCTTTTTCTCTTCCAGCACCGCGCGAAAGCGGATTTCGGAGAACTTGCCGTCGGAGGGGCGGGTGAAATCGGGCACGCCGAGCAGGAAGACGTCGTCCTGAGCTCCCTCTTCCGCCTCCTGCAGGATCGTCGTGCCGAAGAAAGCCGGAAGCCCGACATTGAGCCAGGGTGGAAGGCGGCGAACGAAAGCATGGTTGAGGTGGACCGATGCAGCCGCGAAGAAAACGCTGCTGTCGCGGTATCGGATATCGCGATCGGGATCGTACATCGCGAAGGTGGTGTCGATTTCCGAGCGCAGTCGGGTCAGGCCAGAAAGCGGTTGTCCCGCGACGTAGGTTATCCGCCCGTCATCATCGTCGAGGAAGATGTGATGCTTGCGCGCCGGTTCGAGTTGCTGCGGGAACTGGCGTTGCATCAGCAGCCGAAATGCCTCCAGCCGCTGTGCAAGATCGCGGATCTCGGTTTCTTCGAGGTCGCCGTAGAGGACGAAATTCTCGGTTTCCGCACGCAGCCAGTCCGTTGCTCCGGCGCGAACGGGGAGGGTCAACAGGGCGAGAATGAACACCAGTCGCCAGATCATGGATGAAACCTATCCCTTGTTGCGATGCGTCGTGTCAAACAGGCTCCTACCTGCCTCGTCCCGCCAAACAGATTTGCGGACCGCTAGCTCGAGAGATCGAGCGCGCTTTGTGCGGCCTCGCGATAGTCTGGATTGTTGAGCATGGATTCCAGCAACGTACGGGCCAGTTCGCGCTCGCCCCGCCGCGCGAGCGCGACCGCGTAGGCATAGCGCACCTCCTCGACGCCGGCATTGCCGATGAACGCGCGGCCTAGCGCGTCGAAGGCGTCTTGCGGCGGTGCGATGCCCTGTTCGACAAAGCTCTCGTAATTGAGCGCCGCGGCGAGTGGATGCTTGCCCGGCTCTGCGACCAGCGGAGCGAGCACTGCCCGGACTTCTTCGAACCCTTCCGCATTTTCGAATTCGCCATTGCGGACCATGCGGGCCAGCATGATCTCCGCCTTCAGTCGACGGGCCTGCGGTTGGTCCGGGTCGATCTCCAGTGCCCGGTTGGCGGCGCGCCAGGCGTTTTCATCCGAATATTTCCGGGCAGTCACCACGATGACACCCCCGGTATTGCCGAGCCCGCGAAAAACCCGGTCGGGCCCGTAGAGACCGCCTTCGTAGAGCGCGAACTCGGCTGCGGCGTATTCGTACCAGACGTCCGCGCTGTCGGGGAAGCGCTCGGTCATGCGTAGAAGATCGCGGGCGACATCCTCTCTCTCGTGATCGAGCAGCCGCCGGAAGCGGATGTCGACCAGCGCGATCTCGTCGTCGCCCATGGCGCGCACCGTGACCGGACCATTCCAGTCGAGCCCGATTGCAACCGCGTGCAGCGTTGGCCTGCCACGTGCGATGGACCGCGCGCTCTTCAGGACCGGGGCGAGGTCGCCGATGATCTCGACGCCATCCTCCATCGAACCGCCGGCGTTATAGGCCTGGAGATATTTCTCGATCTTCGCGTCGTTGGCGGGGTCCGACAGCAGACCGCGTACCAGTTCCCCGCTGGTCCGTTTGAAATCGGCGTAACTCGAGTCGGTAGGGTGGGCGCGCACCAGCATCACGTCCGTGAAGCGTCGTTTCGTCGGCTTCCCCGTCATCGGGTACCACACATCGGGCACGCCCAGCACGAACTTGCCAACGCTGCCGAGCATCGCGGTGCTGAAGTACCCTGTAAGACCGTGGCTGAGCCAGGGCACCATCGGCCGGATGAATGAACCCGACAAGCGCAGCTTGGCAGCGGCATCGGAGACGTGAAGATGCCTGAACTGGTCGCCGTACCTCGTCGAAAACACCGAAAAGGAGGCGTCGATTTCGGGCCACGACTCGGCGTAACCGCCCAAATGCCTGTTGGTGACGCTGGAAATCCGGCCGTCGTGCTTGTCGAGAAACACGTGGTGCTTGCGAGCTGGCGCGACCTGGTGGGGCACCTGGCGATCGAGCAAGATGAGGAACGATTCCAGCCGCACCGCAAGCGCGCGGATATCCTCTTCTTCTAGGTCGGCGTGGATCACGAAATGTTCGGTCTCGGCGCGCAGCCAGTCGGACGCCCTCGCTTCGACGGAGAGGCTCAGCGCGATCAGCAGCAGGGCAAGGCGGAGCAGCATCGCCCGGATCATGGTCCGAAAAAAACGCCTGTCAAACAAAACTATAGGGGTCGACGTCCACGCTCACCCGCACGCCGCGCGGCAGGTCGAGCGGGCTCAGCCAGTCGCGGATCGCGTCCTGCAGCGCGGCGGTGCGCTTGGCGTTGATCAGCAGGCGGTAGCGATAGCGACCGCGCAGCTGCGCGAGCGGGGCGGGCGCGGGGCCGAGGATCATGATGTCGTCCAGCCGGGGGCGCGCATCGCCGATCCGCGCGGCGGCGAGGCGCGCTTCCTTGTCGTCCTCGCTCGACACGATGATTGCCGCCCAGCGACCGAAGGGCGGGGCATTGGCGTGGCGGCGTGCCTCCAGCTCCGCCTCGAAGAAGGCGTCGCGATCCCCCGCCGCCAGCGCCGCGATTACCGGGGCTTCGGGATGGCGTGTCTGGATCAGCACCTCGCCGGGCTTGCTCGCCCGGCCTGCGCGCCCCGCGACCTGCGCGATCTGCTGATAGACCCGCTCGGCCGCGCGCAGGTCTCCGCCCTCCAGACCGAGGTCCGCGTCGACCACGCCGACCAGCGTCAGGTTGGGAAAATGGAACCCCTTGGTGACCAGCTGCGTGCCCACGATCACGTCGATTGCACCGCTTTCCGCCATCGCGACGAATTCGGCGGCGCGCGCGGGGCTGTTCAACGTGTCCGAGGTGGCGACCGCGATGCGGGCCTCGGGCGCGATCTCACGCACCTCGTCGGCGACGCGTTCCACGCCGGGACCGCAAGGGACGAGGCTGTCCTTCTCGCCGCACTCGGGGCAGGCTTCGGGCGTCGGTTCCTCGTGCCCGCAATGGTGGCAGGCGAGCCGATGCGAAAAGCGATGCTCGACCAGCCACGCGCTGCACTGCTTGCACTGGAAGCGATACCCGCAAGTGCGGCACAGCGTTAGCGGGGCATAGCCGCGCCGGTTGAGGAAGAGCAGCGTCTGCTCACCACGCTCCATCCGCGCGAACAGCTCGCGCGCAAGGCTGGGCGCGAGCCAGCGGCCCCGCTCTGGCGGTTCCTCGGTCAGATCGAGCAGGCGGATCGTGGGCAGCGTGGCGCCGCCGAAGCGGCTCGGCAGGTCGAGCTTCCGGTAGGTGCCCGTCTCCGCCATGTGCAGGCTTTCCAGCGCGGGCGTGGCGCTGGCGAGCACCACCGGTATCCGCTCGAAATGGCCGCGCATCACTGCGACATCGCGGGCATTATAGCGCACGCCGTCGTCCTGCTTGAAGCTGATCTCGTGCGCCTCGTCGACGACGATCAGGCCGAGATTGGCATAGGGCAGGAACAGCGCCGAGCGCGCGCCGACCACGACTTGCGCACCATTGTTCTGCGGTGCCCGCGTGATGGCATTCCAGGCCCTGCGCCTCTCGGACGACTTGAGCGAGGAGTGCCACAGCACCGGGGGTACGCCGAAGCGATCCTCGAACCGGCGCAGAAAATTCTCGGTCAGCGCAATCTCTGGCAGCAGCACGAGCACCTGTTTCCCGGCGCGGATCGCGGCGGCGACGGGTTCGAAATAGGTCTCCGTCTTGCCAGAGCCGGTCACCCCGTCGAGCAGGATCGGCGCGAACTCTCCCGCCTCGACCGCCTTTACCAATTCGTCCGCCACCGCCGCCTGGTCGGGCGACAGCACCGGCTCGGCATGGTCGGGCTGGGCGCGGGGGTAGGGGCGGTCGGCGTCGACCTCCTCGGCTTCGAGCACGCCCTGCGAAACGAGCCCGCGCAGCACGCCTTCGGATACGCCTGCCAGCGCCGACAATTCGCGGATCGTCCCCTGCCGGTCTGTCAGGTTTTCCAGCGCGACCTTGCGTTGCGGCGTCATCCGGTCGGGCTCCTGCCCGGACAGCCGGTATTCGGTGATCGTCACCTCGCCTTTGAGCGCGCCGCCGCTCGCCAGCACCATCCGTGCGACCGACGACATCGGCGCGCAGTAATAGTCGGCGGTCCATTCGATCAGCCGCCGCAGTTCGGCCCGGATCGGCGGCACGGGCAGCACCTCGATGATCGGGCGCAGCTTTTCCTCGGGCACCGACTGCGCCGGAAGCCGTTCTTCCTCCCACACGATGCCCGTGATCCGGCGCGGGCCCAGCGGCGCGAGAACGACGCTGCCATGCTCGACCGCTATCCCGTCGGGGACGCGGTAATCGAGCACGCCGAGCGCGGCGTTGAATACTAGGAGGCGGATACGGCGCATGGGTCGGCCGCCAATATGGGCGTGGGAGCTACCTCGCCACAAGCATGGAAGGCACGATGATGAACGGAATTCTCCAAAAGGGCCTCGACCGCCGTAAGCTGCTCGGCTCGCTGGGTATCGGGACGGGGGCGCTTATGCTGGGCGGCTGCGCGACGTATCAAGACCGCGTGACCAACGTGATCGAGCGGCTGCTGCTCCTTTCCAGCGAGCGCGCCTTTGCGCGCCTGACCGCGCCGGGCGGCTTCTGGGATCGGCAGGTCGCTCAGATCGGGCTCGACGGGTTTCTCGGCGCGCGCGGCAACGTGCTCGCCTCAATCCTCACCTCCGGCCTCGTTAAATCACGGCTTGAGCGCGAATTTGCAGGCTTCGCGGTGGACGCGAGCGAGCGTGCCGCGCCGGTCATCTTCGATACGATTCAGGTGATCGGCGTACGCAACACGATCGACCTCATCACTGGCGGGCCGACCGCAGCGACCGCTTACCTGCGCGCTCAGGCCGGTAACCGGGTTATCGATGCGATGGTGCCCGAACTGGGCGACGCGATGCGCGTGGCGCAGGATCCGCTGGTCGGCCAGATTGTCTCCAGCCTCGCCGGAATCGATGTCGGTGGCGTCGCAGGCCGCGTGGCGAACGAGGTCAACGACACGATCTGGACCGAGATCGCCCGCGAGGAAGCCGCGATTCGTGCCGACCCGCGCAGCACGAACGACCCGGTGCTGATCGGCGCTTTCGGCCTCGCCGGGCAGCGGTAGCCGCGGGCGTTAGAACCGATACGCGAGGCTCGCCTGCGGCACGTGTGTATAGGTGTCGCCGCCGGGGCGCGGGCGCAGTTGCAGCAGGTAGCCGCCGGTGATCTCCAGCTTGTCGGCGGCGCGATAGGTCAGCCCGGCATTGAAGCGCCACTGGTCAATCCGCTGTGGCCCGCCGTCATTGCGATCGCGCAGCTGGTATAGCAGCTCGACCGATCCCGCCGCCTTCAGCTTGGGCGCAATCGAATCGCTGATCTGAACGCGCTGGCGCAGGCGCAGCGCCATCCGGTCTGCATCGTCGTAGAAGCGTTCCTCAATCCGCGTGCGCAGCGACAGGATGCCGGTTTTGTAGCCGACCTGCTGATAGGGGCGGATTTCGGTGAAGCCGCCGGTGTCGTGCACCTCCATCCCGCCGCCGATGGAGAACCCGTCGCCGACATCGCGATCGACCACCGCGCCCACGATGTATTCGTTCGGCCCATCCTTGCGCCGCTCCTCCAGCTCGAACTTGAAGCTGGTCCCCGGCGCAATCTCGCCCTTCGCGGCCAGCTCGACCCAGAACTCGGTCTCGTCCGCGAGCGCCGCACTCGGTTGCAAAAGCAGAGGCACGGCGGCAAGTGGAGAGAGACGCGCCAGACGGCTAACTGATCGCATAGAGAATCCTGATGTCCGGGGTTCGAATGTGACGCCCATATGACAGGTTTGTAACGAAAATGAAGTTCTTCGCCGACACTGCCGACATCGCCGACATCAAGGACCTCGCCGAAACGGGCCTGATCGATGGCGTGACCACCAATCCTTCGCTGATCCACAAATCGGGCCGCGACTTTATCGAGGTTACCAAGGAGATCTGCGGGATCGTCGATGGTCCGGTCAGCGCGGAAGTGGTCGCGCTCGATCACGAGACGATGATGAAGGAAGCCGACAAGCTGCGCAAAATCGCGGATAATGTCTGCATCAAGGTGCCGCTAACGCTCGACGGGCTGAAGACCTGCCGCGCGCTGACCGACGACGGAACGATGGTCAACGTGACGTTGTGCTTCTCTGCCAACCAGGCGCTGCTCGCCGCGAAAGCCGGCGCGACCTTCGTCTCGCCCTTCGTAGGGCGCCACGACGACAACGGCTTCGACGGGATGAAGCTGATCGACGATATCCGGCTGATTTATGACAATTACGACTTCGATACCGAAATCCTCGTCGCCAGCGTGCGTCATGCGACCCACGTGCTCGAAGCGGCGAAGATCGGTGCCGATGTGATGACCGCGCCGCCCAAGGTGATCCGGGGCCTCGTCAACCACGTGCTGACCGACAAGGGGATCGAAGGCTTTCTGAAGGACTGGCAGTCCACCGGACAAAGCATCCTCTAGGCAGGCCCCGAGTTGAGCGAAGAAACCCCTCTCGACCGGTTCAAACGCGCGCTGACTGGCGGCGCGCGAGCGATCGCGCGCGAGCCCGAGGTGGAAGTCGCGTGGAGCGCGGACCGCCCCGGCGCGGCAGGCAAGAACTTCCGCGTGCCGCTTCCCGGCCGCCAGCTGCCGCCCGAACAGGCCGCCGAGGCGCGCGGCTTCGCTGATAGCTTCGCGCTGAAAATCCGCCTCCACGACAATGCGCTGCACGATTCGGGTGCGCCCGGCGATCCTGTGGCGCGCGCGGTCTATGACGCGGTCGAGCAGGTTCGCTACGAGGCGTTGGGCGCGCGGGGCTTTGCTGGCGTAGGTGATAACCTCGCCGCCGCGACCGAGCTGCGCGCTGCCAGCGACCCCATCGCCCGCGCCACCGAGTCCCGCGATGTCCCGCTCTCCACCGCAGTCTCGCTGATGATGCGCGAGGCGCTGACCGGCAAGCCGATCCCTCAGCGCGCACGCAAGGGCGTCGATCTTGTTCGCAGCTTCGTGGAAGAGCGCACCGGCGGCGATTTCTCCGCGCTGGCGGACAAGCTCGACGACCAGAAAGCCTTCCAGGACCTCTCGATCGAGATGCTGCGTCAGCTCGACCTGATCGAGGGCGCGGACACCTCGCCCGATGAAGCGGACGAGGAAGGCGACGACGACGAGGGCGAAACGCCCGAGGACGATACCGACGAGGAAGACGCGGGCGATCAGTCGCCCCAGCAGAGCCCCGAAGCCGCCTCCGAAATGGCCGAAGGCGATGCGGACGACGACGGCGAGGGCGAGCTTTCCGAAGAGGAAGGCGACAGCGACGACGCAGGCGAGGATGGCGAAGAGGGCATGATGCCCGTGCGCCCCAACCGCCACTGGACCGACATTCCCGACGATTTCGACTATCAGGTCTATACCCGCAAGTTCGACGAAGAGATCGCCGCGACCGAGCTATGCGACGCCGAAGAGCTGGATCGCCTGCGCGCCTATCTCGATAGCCAGCTGACCGGTCTGCAGTCGATCGTCACCAAGCTCGCCAACCGGCTCCAGCGCCGGTTGATGGCGCAGCAGAGCCGCAGCTGGGATTTCGACCAGGAAGAAGGCATGCTCGACGCCGCGCGGCTGGCCCGCGTGGTCGTCAGCCCCGGCCATTCGCTTTCCTACAAGCGCGAGCGCGAGACCGAGTTCAAGGACACGGTCGTCACCCTGTTGATCGACAATTCGGGTTCGATGCGCGGGCGGCCCATTTCCATCGCCGCGATCAGCGCGGACATCATCGCGCGCACGCTGGAGCGGTGCGGGGTGAAGACCGAAATTCTCGGCTTCACGACCCGCGCGTGGAAGGGCGGTCACACCCGCGAGAAATGGCTCGCCGACGGGAAGCCGCCGCACCCCGGCCGCCTCAACGACCTGCGCCATATCGTCTACAAGCAGGCCGACGAGCCCTGGCGCCGCGCCCGCCGAAACCTCGGCCTGATGATGCGCGAAGGGCTGCTGAAGGAAAACATCGATGGCGAGGCGCTGCTATGGGCGCACCAGCGCCTGCTCGCCCGGCCCGAAGACCGCCGCATCCTGATGGTGATCTCCGACGGTGCTCCGGTCGATGACTCCACCCTGTCGGTCAACCGCGCAGGCTACCTCGAAGCGCACCTGCGCAAGACGATCGAGTGGATCGAGAAAGCCTCGCCGGTCCAACTGGTCGCCATCGGCATCGGCCACGATGTGACCCGCTATTACAAGCGCGCGGTGACGATCATGGATGTCGAGCAGCTCGGCGGCACGATGATCGGGCAGATGGCGGACCTGTTCGAGGTGGAGGGGTGAGATGGACGGCGGTACGGTCAGCACAGGCGTGGTATTTCTGATCTCCGGCGCCGTGTCGTTCTTTTGGCCCCACAGTCGCCAATTTGGATCGTCGGAACACCGGCAGAGGCGACTGCGGGAGCTGGATGCTGGCGCGTCCGAAGACTTTTTCGAAGAGCGGCGGGCCCTTGAGGCATACCCTCCCAAAGTTCACGTCTCTCAGCGGACTATCGCCCTGTCTGGTGCGGCAATAATGGTTGCCGGCGCATGCCTGATTGGACTTGGGCTCTTCGATTGAGGCCCCCCTCGCCGGTTGCTCGACCATCACGTCCCGCAGTCGGCCGAGGACTGGCGAGGCGGTCGCGTTCTGAAGCGGCCCTTGGCGCATAGCGGCTGATCCGCTAGCCACGCGAGCATGAGCGAACCAACAAGATCCGTCAGCCAAGCCGTCCGCACCCGCCGCTCCGTACGCGAATTTCTCGATACGCCCGTGCCGCCGGAAACCATCCGCCGCGTCATGGACACCGCGCGCTGGGCGCCCTCGGGCTGCAATTACCAGCCGTGGGAGGCGACGATTCTGAACGGCGAGCCGCTCGCCCAGCTGCGCGATAAGCTGCGCAGTTCGGAGATGAAGCAGCCCGATTACGACTGGGACGCGCCCAAGCAGGAGGATCGCTACAAGCAGCGCCTCTACGATCTTTCCGCCAGCATGTTCGAATCGCTCGGGATCGAGCGCGAGGACAAGGCGGGCCGCGCCGCAGCGATGGGCCGCAACGTGGTCAGCTTCGGCGCGCCCGTCCTGCTGCTCTGCTACTTCCCGAGGCTGATGAAGGAGGCGCAATGGTCCGATACGGGCATGTGGCTCCAGACCATCATGCTGCTGCTGCGCGAGGAAGGGCTCGATTCCTGCCCGCAGGAATTCATGGCCTACTACGCCGATCCGATCATGGAACACATCGGGGTTAGCACCGAAACGCACCGCTTCTTCTGCGGCATGGGCATCGGCTATCGCGACCCGGATGCGCCCGTGAACAATTTCGAACGCAACCGCGTCCCGCTGGAAGAGCATGTGCGCTTCGAAGGCTGGAGCTAGCTGCGCTCTTCCTTCGGTATCCGCCGCACAATATCGGGATCGCGCCAGATCATCACGCCCATGAAGACGAACCAGCCCAGCTTGCCGAGCGCCAGCCCGCGCTCGTAGAGCCCGTCCCACGCGGTCGGAACCAGAAACAGGAAGGGCGCGGCGATCGCCCACACCACGCCGCCGCCATACAGCGCGATGCCCAACCGCCGATCGATCTCGTAGAACTGGCCTGCGGTCAGCAACACGGTGAGCGGGAAGGCGGCCCCCATGAAATAGACCAGCTTGTAGTGGATCTGCATTCCCTCGCCGGTCGAGTAGGCTTCGTAGGCCGCAATCAGCGTGTAATCGATGGCCAGCAGCACCAGCAGGCCAGCGCCCAGGCGCCAGTCCCACCGGGTGACGCGCCAGCGCAGCAGGCCGATGGTCACGGCCAGCACACCGACGACGAAGGCATAGATGCCGAGGTCGGAAAGAATGTCCCACTCGCCCGCGGCAAGGTTGCTGATCGTGTCGCTCGCCAGCCCCACCCGGTCCGACAGGCTCGCGCCGAGAAGGTCGCACACGACCGCGATTGCGCAGCCCGCGATGGCCACGCCGCCGAGCGTGCGCGAAAGCGGGTCGGTTCCGGAATCCTTGCTGATGGTGGTGCCTTTCGTGTGGCGGGTGTAGCGTTGGCCTGTTGCGTCGCCAGGCCGCTTGGCGCATCTGCGCCGCCATGACCGACGCGCCGCAACTCAAGCTGTTCAATTCTCTCAACCGTCAGCTGGAACCCTTCGTTCCGGTCCATGAGGGCGAGGCGCGCGTTTATACCTGCGGGCCGACGGTGTATAACTATCCGCATATCGGCAATATGCGCGCCTATGTGTTCGCCGATGTGCTGGGGCGCACGCTGAGCTGGCGCGGCTACAAGCTCACCCACATCATCAACATCACCGATGTCGGCCACCTGACCGACGACGCGGACGCGGGCGAGGACAAGCTGGAGAAGATGGCTGCCAGACAAAAGCAGTCGATCTGGGACATTGCCGAGCATTACACGCAGGCGTTCAAGGCCGATGTAAAGGCGCTCAACATCCGCGAGCCTGCGGAGTGGTCGGTCGCGACCGACTACATCGAAGCGATGATTGATTTTGCGAAGAAGATCGAAGCGGAGCACTGCTACCAATTGGAAAGCGGGCTCTATTTCGATGTCTCGACGGTCGAGGATTACGGGCGGCTGGCGCGCGCGGTCACGGAAGAGGGTGAAGGGCGGATCGATACGGTCGAGGGCAAGCGCAACGCCGCCGACTTTGCGATCTGGCGCACCACGCCTGCAGGCGAGACGCGGCAGATGGAATGGGATTCGCCGTGGGGTCGCGGCGCGCCCGGCTGGCATCTCGAATGCTCGGTGATGGGTGGCAAGCTGCTCGGCTTCCCGTTCGACATCCACACCGGGGGGATCGACCACCGCGAGATCCATCACCCCAACGAGATCGCGCAGAACCAGGCCTTCTGCGGTTGTGGCGGGCTTGATGATGCTGCGCATTCGGGCGCGAAGACTTGGATGCACAACAACTTCCTCGTCGATCGGACGGGCAAGATGAGCAAGTCGTCGGGCGAGTTCTTGCGGCTTCAATTGCTGATCGACAAGGGCTATCATCCGCTCGCCTACCGGATGATGTGTCTGCAGGCGCACTACCGCAGCGAGCTGGAGTTTTCGTGGGAAGGGCTGGGTGCGGCGCTGACGCGGCTGAAGCGGATGGTGATGGGGGTGGATACCGTCAAAGCTCGTCATGCCGAACTCGTTTCTGCAAGCAGGCCTTCGGCTCCGGCATCCAGCGAGCAACCCGAGCCGAGCGTGCAGGATGAAAGCTGGACCCTGAAACAAGTTCAGGGTGACGATTGGGGGAAGCTCGCGCCGGCGATCGAGAAGTTTCAGGCGGCACTGGCCGATGACCTCAACACGTCGATCGCACTGACTGCGCTCGAAGAGGCTTTGACGATCAAGAAGGTCGAACCGGCGCGAAAGCTGCGGGCCGTTGCCGCGATGGACGCGGTCCTCGGCCTTGGCTTGCTCGGCCTCGCGCGGACCGATCTGCGCATTCGCCCGAAGGATACCATCCTCACCGAAGCCGAAATCGAAGACGCGCTGGAGCGCCGCAAGGCTGCGCGGGCACAGAAGGACTTCGCCACCTCCGACGCCATCCGCGACGAGCTCGCTGCCAAGGGCGTCGAGGTGATGGACGGCGATCCCCTCGGCTGGGAGTGGAAGCTGGGTTGAAGACACACCGTCACCCCGGCCGCCGAGCCGGGGTCCCGCTTCTTCCTGTGCTGTGCAAAAAGGAAGCTGGATCCCGGATCAAGTCCGGGATGACGAATGAGGGTAACAAAAAGCCATGACCACCGCCGTCCTCTCCTCCCTGATCCGCCCGCTCGTCGAAGCGCGCCTGCCCGACTGGGTCGAGCCGCTGTGGTTCATGAGCAAGGAGGAGGCGATCGAACTCGCGCCGTGGGCCGAGATCGGCTGGTTCGACTTCAACCAGCCCGGCCCGATGTGCGAGGTTGTGACCGCTGCGACCAACCTGAAATGGCTCAACTCGATCTATGCCGGGCTCGACTTCCTGCCGCTCGACCTGCTGAACGAGCGCGGCACCATCGTCACCAACGGGGCGGGGATCAACGCGATCACGATTGCCGAATATGTCGTCATGCTCATGCTCGCCCACGCCAAGGGGTACCGCGAGGTGGTCCGTGCGCAGGACCGGCACGAGTGGCTGCAGGACAGCCCCGGCAAGCGCGAACTGGCGGGCGAACGGGTGCTGCTTCAGGGCCTCGGTGCGATCGGCAAACTGGTGAAGACCCGGCTCGAAGCTTTCGACATGGAGGTGGTGCCCGTGCGCCGCTCGGGCGCGGATGGTGCGCTGGGCCCCGATGAGTGGCGGGGCAAGCTGAGCGAATTCGACTGGGTGGTGCTCGCAGTGCCCTCGACGCCGGACACGCACCACATGATCGGCGCCGACGAACTGGCGGCGATGAAGTCCAACGCGGTGCTGGTGAACGTGTCGCGCGGCGACGTGGTCGATCAGGCCGCGCTGGTCGATGCGCTGGAGGCCAAGGGCATCGAGGCCGCAATGCTCGACGTGACCGAGCCCGAGCCGCTGCCCGAGAATCATCCGCTGTGGAGCCTCGATAACGCGCAGGTCACCATGCACCTGTCGGGCCGCGCGCAGACCGGGATGTTCCAGCGCAGCGCCGACCGTTTCATCGAGAACCTGGGCAAATGGCATGCGGGCGAAAGGGTCGAGCCGCAGATGGATCTTTCGCTGGGCTATTGATCGCCGCGCGCCAGACACACCTGACACAGTGTCCTAGAGGCAAAAACCGGCGCGCCATCCGGGTGCGCGATCAGCTGTCCTCCAGCAGCAGTATTTCGCAGGTGACGGTGAGCTGCGGAGCGGGTTGCAGCACATGATCGACCGCGCTGACCGTGGCATCGGCGACCAGTCGCGCGGGCAGGGCGAACTCGTGGTCGGGCAAAGAAGCGATCAGCGCTTCGCCGCCTGCGATCGCGTCGGGCGTATCGAACACGATCCGCAGGGTGTGCCGCGTGCCGGCGAAGGTGATGCTCGCCCAGCTACGCTCACGATGTTCGACGACCCGGCCATGATTGCCAGCGAGCGCGAGCACTGCACGTTCTAGCCGGGCGGCGCCACCGCGCCGCTGCGGAAGCGCGGGCGGTGCGGGTGTGGCAATCGGTTCAGCCCGCATCTTGCGTCTCCCGCCATTGCGACATGAAGCCATCGACGCGGCGCTCGGTCCCGGTGCGGGGCATGCGCCCGTTGCGCAGATCGAGCACGAAGCGCGGATCGTGCGTCGCCAGCCGACCGAATTTTGTCGCAGGCATGTCGAACTCACGCAGGAACTTCTCTATCCTTCGAATCAGCATATTTTTCCCTCACTCAAGATCGAATCTTCCGCCGCGGTGAAGGATTGCTCGCTCGCGAAATCCTACTTGTCTAGGAAAAATCTTTGATATAGGAAAATGCGTATGGCAGATGATCCTACAGCTGTGTCCGCCCCGACGGGCGATGCGCCCCGCGCGCGGTTGCTCGAACTGGCGAAGGAGCGCGGCTCCAGCCTTGCCGGACTTTCGGCGCTGATCGGTCGCAATTCCAGCTATTTGCAGCAGTTTATCCGCAAGGGCAGCCCGCGCCGTCTGGAAGAGCGGGACCGGCGGACGCTGGCCGAGTTCTTCGGGGTCGAGGAAAGCGAGCTGGGTGGCGAAGCGGAAAAATCCTACGCATCATCGCGGGTCGAGGCGCTGCGGGACGAGGATTTCCATGCGATCCCGCGTCTCTCGCTCGCGGTCGCTGCGGGGCCCGGCCAGTTCGCAGGGGGCGAGGCTCCGTTCGACAATTTCGGCTTTTCGGGTCGTTGGCTGCGCGAGAACGGTTTCGATCCCAAGATGCTCTCTGCCCTCAGCGTCGAAGGCGATTCAATGGAGCCGTTGCTGCGACACGGTGATGAAATCCTGATCGATCGCGGCTCCCGGTTCGAGCGGGACGGGGTGCATGTCGTGCGGATGGGCGATGCGCTGATGGTCAAGCGGTTGGCGAGCGCGGGCGCGGGGCGCATCGCGCTGCTCAGCCAGAACCTCGCCTACCCGCCGATCGAGGTCGCACTGGACGAGGTCGAGGTGCTGGGCCGCGTCGTGTGGAAGAGCGGGCGGTTGTGAGATGGGCGGAGCCGGGCGCGGCGGGGGCAGAACCTTTTGGCCTTGCGAATTCTGCCTTGTGATGCAAAACAAACTTGTCACTAAGACAAGGCAGCTTCTCATTAAGCCAAGCGAACTGGGTATCAACGCGAGGCGGGAGGCCGGATAGAAAGGGCATTGCCATGACTTCGAACTCGACACCCGCCATCAAGATATAGGCGATGATTGCAGCCATCGCCGCACCCATCGTGTTTGTCGCCTCGCTCCCCTGGTTGCAGAACCAGCCCGATGCGCTGGTCTACCTGTGTACCGGGATCGCCGCGACGATCACCGTCGTGGGCAGCTTCGTGGTCGCCATTTACGAGCACCGGAAGCTCGACGAATGGCATCGCGCCGCGGCGGGGTTTTCCAACCAGTGGGGCTGGATCGCAGGCAGCGGGCTTGTCGCGCTGCTCCTGTCGCTGCCCCCGTTCCACGGGTTGGTGATGAGCGTGGCAGGAGCCGTGGCCGGGGTCGCCGATCCCGATCGGACGCTGGCGCTGATCGCTTTCACGCTGGGTTTCATGGCGGTCGTCGTCGCGCAAATGGCGTGTACTGTCGTGCTGAGCATCGTGTGGCGCGCGCGCAAATCGCGGGCGGCGTAGGGCGCCGCCATGAACAACACCATCAGGGTATTGCGCGCAGAACGGCGCTGGAGCCAGGCCGAACTGGCAGAGCGGGTCGGGGTCTCGCGCAATTCGATCAACTCGATCGAGAACGGGCGCTTCGACCCCTCGCTGTCGCTCGCCTACGCCATCGCCGATGCGTTCGAGACGGGGGTGGAGGACGTCTTCCTGCGTCAGAAGTAATGCTGCGCAGCAGCGGCCTAGCCTCGTGCTGGCGCAGAACGGGCACCAGTTGAGCCGGAGCATCCAAGGGGAGAGGAATGGGCAAGGAGAAACGCAGGGTACACCGCATGGATGGCCACAGCGCAGCGGCACGGCGCCTGGCCGACCGGCTGAACCTTTTGCCCATCGCGGTGTTCTGCCTGTGGCTGGCCGCGTTCGCCTTGTTCTGGGGGCAGGCGCACGGGCCGCTGCGCAGCTTCGATACGCCGCCGCCGGGCATGGCTGCGTGGCCGTGGTTCGCCGCCTCGATCCTTGGCGCTGCGCTGGTCCTCGCCCTTCCCGAAGGTTTCTATCGGCTGCGCGGGTTCGAGCGTTCCGGCCGGTTGCACGAAGCACTCGGCGCAAAGGCGTTTCGCGCTTTCGTGACCAATGGCGACCATATCAACCGCATCGTGACGCGCCGCTACCGCGACTATCGGGTTTACCCCCATGGCGAGGTTGTCGCAGCGGCGGCGCGGACCGCACGTCAAAGCGAGCGGTCGCATCTGGTATGCCTGATCGCGGGGCTGGTCGCCTGTTTCTATGCGGCGCTGATTGGCTGGTGGGGCTGGGCGGGCGCGATGCTGGTCGCGAACGTGCTGGGCAATCTCTACCCGGTGCTGGTCCAACGCCATACGCGGGCCCGCCTGCGGCCGCTTGAAGAGCGCGACGCGCGTCGTCAGGCGGCCACGCGCAGTCAGGAAGGTCGCTGGCGGTAATCCTCGTCCTGCAGCGAGACCATGTAGTCGACGATCAGTGCAACATCCTCGTCGGTCAGGCCGACATCCATGATATCGGGGTAGTTGTGCGCATCGCGCAGGTACGCGGTCAGCGTTTCGCGGGTCAGCCCTTCGCGGTTGGCGATCGCGGGGAAAGTCGGCGCCTGCGGGAGGGGCGAGAGCGTATCGGGCGTCACGGCGTGGCAACTGCCGCACACCGCATTCACCAGCATCGGTACGCCGTCTTCGTCGGTTTCGGCCAGGGCGGCACGGCTCGTCGAGGTTGTCGTCTCGGAGCTCGCATCGCCCGACTGGCAGGCGGCGAGCGCGAGCGCGGCCGCCGCGCCGAGCATGACAAGGTAGGATTGCATCGCGACTCTTCCTCTCGTTGTGTCGGTCCTCCTCCGGGATAGGCCCGCCCGGCAAGAGGAGCAAACGCATCGCGCCCGCCGAATGAAAATCAGCTTCGGCTAATGTCGGCCGTTAACCCTGAGTCGCCCGTTATCGAGCGGCAGAGCGCTCCCCCAATTGGCCCGATTTTTGGAAATATTCACTTTCCGCGCGCAGGCAGACGGCACGCATTAGGGGGCGAGCATGGTCTATCGAGTACTTCTCCGCGATGAGTCCGGCGTTTCGGCTATCGAATACGCGATCATCATGACGCTGATCGCCGTGAGTCTCGTCGCGGCTCTGACGCCGCTGGGTTCGAACACTTCGAACGCCTATTCCAACGCCGCAGCCGGGCTAGCTGGCTCCGCAGATAACGGTGGGGACGCTCCGCCGGCAGACCCGCCCGCGCGCGTGCCCGTTCGCGGTGGCGGAGATAACCGCGTGCCGCGCCGGTAGGGGCAAATGCGCCGCCTGCCGGGTGCAGGGTCTCGCCAGGCACGCTTGCAATGGCAGGTGGCGTCGACCAACTGAAGCGCATGACCGACTCAGCCACCTCGCCCCAAGCCTCCCCCATGAAAGCCGCGATCCTGCCGGTGACGCCGCTGCAGCAGAATTGCTCGCTGATCTGGTGCACCCAGACCAACAAGGCCGCGCTGATCGATCCGGGCGGCGATCTCGACAAGCTGAAGGCGGGCGTCGCCAAGGCCGGGGTGGAGCTGGAGAAGATCCTCATCACCCATGGCCATCTCGACCATTGCGGGCAGGCGGGCATGCTGGCGAAGGAGCTGGGCCTGAGAATCGAAGGCCCGCACGAGGCGGACCGGTTCTGGATTTCGCGGCTGGATGAAGACGGCGCGCGCTTCCAGATGGAGGCCGCGAGTTTCGAACCCGACCGCTGGCTGGAGGATGGCGATACCGTCACCGTTGGGAATCTCACGCTCGAAGTGATCCATTGCCCCGGCCACACGCCCGGCCATGTGATCTTTTTCAACCGCGAACGCAAATTCGCGATCGTCGGCGATGTCTTGTTCCAGGGGAGCATCGGGCGGACCGATTTCCCGATGAGCGATCACCAGAGCCTCATCGATGCGATCACCCAGAAGCTGTGGCCGCTCGGCGACGATGTGACCTTCATTCCCGGCCACGGGCCGACCAGCACCTTCGGTCAGGAACGTCGCACCAATCCCTTCGTCGGAGATGCGGCGCTGGCGGGGTAGCTAGCCCGCCTCCCCCACTCGCTGATTCTGGGCGTGTCGAAAGATCGCATTTTAGCATGGCCATGAAAATAGCAGGCCGGTGCTTCGACAAGCTCAGCACGAGCGGCGGTTTTAAAGGACGCGAAGCCCCACCAGTACCGCCACGATGCTCAGCCCCAGCAAGGTCAGCATGGTGATCACGATACCGGCCTGGCGCGGCAAACCCGCCTTTTCGGCGTCCATGCCGAATCCATGCAGCACGCGCCCGACGACGAACGCGACCGAGAGCAGGTGCAGCCACATTCCGCCGCGCCCCGCCAACTCGATCACCACGATCAGCATGAGCACGAAGGGGGCGGTCTCCACGAAATTGAGCTGCGCACGCATCCGGCGCGCGAGCAATGCATCGCCGCCGTCGCCATGCCCGACTCGCGCCTTGAGCCGCGCGCGTCCGGCGCGCACGGCCAGCCACAACGCCAGCAGGCCGAACATGGCGGCGCTTGTGAGTGAGACCGGCAGCACAACTTCCATCGTCAATTCCCCTCTAAGGCGTTCTCTTTGCCCGGTTCTAGCACGATGGCCCGCCACCCCTAGCACGAAGCGCGCAGGCCACGCATCGCTTGCATTGGCGCGCGAAATCGGTATAGCGCGCGCCTCTTACCGCCATTGACGGAGCGTAAGTGCCGCACGACATAGCCGTTGTGCAGGCCTTGCCCCTCGCTTAAGGCGGCTCACGAGTATTTTGAAAAAACGCAGGATTAGGTGCCGCCATGGCTGTCCCAAAAAGAAAAGTATCGCCGCATCGCCGTGGCAACCGGCGCTCGCATGATTCGCTGAAGGTCGAAGCCTTCCACGAATGCGACAATTGCGGTGAATTGAAGCGCCCGCATAACCTGTGCTCGCATTGCGGGTTCTACAACGGCCGCGAAGTCGTCGCCGTAGGTCTCTGATCGCGCCTTCTGAACTGTACCGGAGAATGACATGAGCTTGCCGCGTATCGCTGTCGACGCGATGGGCGGCGATGAAGGCGTGCGCGTCATGGTCGAGGGTGCAGCCCTCGCCCGCCGTCAGCACGACAAGTTCAATTTTCTCCTGATGGGCGACCAGGCGCAGATCGAGCGCGCGCTGGAAGGCCATCCCGGGCTCGCCGGGGCTACCGAAATCCGCCACTGCGACAGCATGATCGCAGGCGAGGACAAGCCTTCGCAGGCGCTGCGCCGCGCGAAGGGCACCTCGATGGGCGAAGCGGTCGCTGCGGTAAAACGCGGCGAAGCCGGCGCGGCCGTCAGCGCAGGCAATACCGGCGCGTTGATGGCGATCAGCAAGGTTGCCCTGCGCACGCTTCCCGGGATCGACCGACCCGCGCTCGCCGCGCTGCTGCCGACACTGGAAGAGCAGGATGTGATCATGCTCGACCTCGGTGCGAATACCGAGTGCGATGCGCGCAACCTCGTCCAGTTCGCGATCATGGGTGCGGCCTATTCCCGAATCGTCACCGGGCGCGCGCGTCCGCGGGTCCGCCTGCTCAATATCGGCACCGAAGACATCAAGGGCACCGACGACGTACAGGCCGCAGCGCAGCACCTGCGCGGCGCGCATACGCTGGCGCTCGAATTCGACGGCTTCGTCGAAGCCGACAAGATCAACCGCGGCGATGTCGACGTGGTGGTGACCGACGGGTTCTCGGGCAATATCGCGTTGAAGGCGATCGAAGGCTCGGCGCGGTTCGTGACCGACCTGCTCAAGACGGCATTCGCTTCATCTTTCCGGTCCAAGGTCGGCTTCCTCGTGTCGCGCCCCGCGACCGAGCTGCTGCGCCACCACCTCGACCCCAATAATCACAACGGCGCCGTTTTCCTCGGCCTCAATGGCGTGGTGGTGAAGAGCCACGGCAGCGCCAATGCCAAGGGGGTCGCCCACGCAGTGACGGTCGCCGCGCGGCTGCTCGAAGAAGACCTCACCGCGCGCATCGGCGAAGACCTCGGCGAACTGGGTGATGGCATGCTGGTCAACACGAGCGGGAGCAGCGCCGCGTCGGGCAAGATCGAGAGCGGGGCGAAGTGATTCGATCCGTCATCCGCGGGGCGGGCGCCGCCCTCCCGCCGCGCGTGGTCACCAATGAGGAATTGGCCGACCGCCTCGAAACCAGCAACGACTGGATCGTGGAACGCACCGGTATCCGCCAGCGCCACATCGCGGGCGAGGGTGAAACGACCTCGACCCTGGCGATCGAGGCTGCACGCGCCGCTTTGGCCGACGCCGGCATCGACGCCGATGGCATCGACCTGATTGTCCTCGCCACCGCGACGCCCGATAACACTTTTCCCGCCACCGCCACCAAGGTGCAGGCCGCGCTCGGCTGCGCGCCTTGCCCCGCCTTCGATATCGCTGCGGTATGTTCGGGCTTTCTCTATGCGATGAGCACCGCGGACGCGATGCTGGCGAGCGGGCAGGCCAAGTGCGCGCTGGTGATCGGCGCGGAGACTTTCAGCCGCATCCTCGACTGGGAAGACCGCACCACCGCCGTGCTGTTCGGCGACGGCGCAGGCGCTATCGTGCTCGAAGCGCAGGAAGTGGCGGACGATACCGGGCCCACGCAAGGGCCAGGCATCCTCACTTCGCAACTCCACGCCGATGGGAGCCACCACGATCTGCTCTATGTCGATGGCGGGCCCTCGACCACGCAGACCGTCGGTCACCTGCGGATGAAGGGACGCGAAGTGTTCCGTCACGCGGTGGTCAATCTGGCTCAGGTGCTGACCGACGTGGTTGCCAAGGCGGGCGTCGAAATCGGCGAGATCGACTGGGTCGTGCCGCACCAGGCCAACATCCGCATCCTCGAAGGAACCGCCAAAAAGCTGGGCCTGCCGCCTGAAAAGGTGATCGTGACGGTGGACCGCCACGCCAACACCTCGGCCGCATCGGTGCCGCTGGCATTCGCCGCCGCGCGCGCGGACGGGCGCATTAAGCCGGGCGATCTGGTATTGTTCGAAGCAATGGGCGGTGGCTTCACCTGGGGTGCCAGTCTCGTCCGCATGTGACATCGTTTCGGCATGGGGTAAAAAACTTGCCCCCCGCGATTGCGGGATTATGCGGTAATTGCTAATTGTTAGAAGCTGTTGCAACGGGTCGCAGAGCAAGAACCAAGAACATAAACCAGGAGGTTCAAACCATGTCGCGTTCGGCGGGTACGCTGACCAGGGCCGATCTGGCCGAAACGATCAATCGCAAGCTCGGCTTCAGCCGGGTCGAGTCGCTCGCGCTCGTCGAATCGGTTCTCGCGCATATGTGCGATGCGCTGAAGGAAGGCGAGAATGTGAAGATCTCCGGCTTCGGCAGCTTTATCCTGCGCGACAAGAAGGAAAGGATCGGCCGCAACCCCAAAACGGGTGTGGAAGTGCCGATCACTCCGCGACGGGTGATGACCTTCCGGGCGAGCCAGAACCTTCGCGACCGGATCGCGAACGAAAGCTGAGATGATCGGCGGCCAATTCGACGATGGCAAGGAAGACGACGCGCTTCGCACCATCGGTGAGCTTTGCCGCGCTCTCGGCCTCAAGCCTCACGTGCTGCGCTATTGGGAAGAGCAATTCCCGATGCTTCAACCTTTGAAGCGCAGTGGAGGGCGCCGCTATTACCGTGCAGAGGACATTGCGCTGGTTCAGACGATCGACCGGCTGGTGAACGAGGAAGGCTATACCTTGAAAGGTGCGCGCTCCGCGATCGAACAGGGCCGGGCCGAAATGGACCGGAACGGCATCCAGCGGGCAGGCGACAAACCCGCCGAAGCTCCGCGCGAAGGGATGCGTCGCTATCTCACCGCGAGCGACCTGCCCGACCGTGACGAGCCACCCGCGCCGCCAGCCGGCCCGCCACTGCGCCGCGCATCGGATGCCTCGCGCGACAAGGTGCTGCGCGAACTGAAGTCGATCCGCGACGCTCTGGCGGACGCAATCGCGGACTAGGCTCGCGCCAGTACCAGCTCCACGAAAAACGCGTCGACCTCCCGAGCAAAGGCGGCATCGTCGCACCTTTCGGGCACTTCGTCCGCCCGTTGCAATTCGTCGGTAACGAGCGCTTCGAGCCGGGCCGATCTTTGCGTCGGCGCCTTTTCGCGCGCATTCGCCTTCACCTCGATCAGGTCCTCGATTATCCGGACAAGCTCCGGGTCGAGATCGGTGGCGAGCATCAGATCCTGCAGTCGCATGGGTGGTCGCCGTGCGGGATCGAGGCGCAGCGCGCGGATGCAGAGCGCGGGCCGAAGCGCGTAGAAGTAAGACTTGGCCGGAACGCTCGGTTCGTCTTTCAACCAGCGCTGCACCTGGTTCGCGCCCAGATTTGCGTAGTGCAGCGCGTAGCCCCGGGCGTTGAAGAAACGATCTACCAGCGACCTCAACCCGGCCACCCCGGGCGCTTCGGCCAGATAGCGGATCGGCGAATCGAGCCACTCCGAAACCACCGCATTGTGATTCAACAACAGGCGCAGCGTCTTCGCGATATCCCAGCCATTCACATCGAAATCGTCGACGATCGGCCGTTCGACGACATCACGCTGGGGCTGAAGCGAAAGATAGTTCCGCGCGCCTCGATTATAGATGAAGCGCACGTCGTAATCGCTGTTGGGCGAGGAGAAGCCCCAAGCCCGCGAACCCGATTCGATCGCCAGCAGGTAGCTGATATCCTCTTCGTGCCGGATGGCTTCCAGCCGCCGCTCTATCTCGGCGCGGGCGCTCGCCTCTATCGCCATCGCACGTGCTACTCCGCTGCCAGCAGTTCGGCGGCCTGCAAGTCGACGCTGACAAGGCGGCTGACGCCTTGCTCGATCATCGTCACCCCGAATAGCCGGTGCATCCGGCTCATCGTGACGGCATTGTGGGTGACGATCAGGTAGCGCGTGCTCGTCTCGCGCGACATCGCGTCGAGCAGGTCGCAGAAGCGGTCGATATTGGCATCGTCCAATGGCGCATCGACCTCGTCGAGCACGCAGATCGGTGCCGGGTTGGTGAGGAACAGCGCGAAGGTAAGCGCGATGGCCGTCAGCGCCTGCTCGCCGCCCGAGAGCAGCGTGAGCGATTGCAACCGCTTGCCCGGAGGCTGCGCGTAAATCTCCAGCCCTGCTTCCAACACATCGTCGCTGTCGATCAGCGCAAGGTGGGCATGGCCGCCCTGGAAGAGCCGCGCGAACAGCTTCTGGAAGTGCGCGTCAACCTGCTCGAACGCCGCCTTCAGCCGCTCGCGACCCTCGCGGTTCAACTGGCCGATGGAGCCGCGCAGGCGATGCACCGCCTCGGTCAGCTCCTCGCGCTCGGCAGCGGTCGAGCCGTGCTCTTCTTCGATCTTCGCGAGTTCTTCCGCCGCAACGAGATTGACCGGACCGATCCGCTCGCGCGATTGCGTCAGCTTGTCGAGCGCCTCGGCCTCGGCGTCGCGGTCGGCCACGTCCGCCTCGCCGAACTCGAATGCGGCGGGCAGCAGCGGCGGCGGCTTCTGGAACCGCTCGCCCGAGACGCGCGCCATCTCCGCGCGGCGGGCATCCTCGTTCTCGGCCTGGTTGGCCAGCTGGGCCCGCCGTTCGCGCGCTTCGGACAGCGTCTCGTTAGCGGCGCGCTGCGCACTGTCAGCCTCGTCGGCGGTGGCTTGCGCGGTATCGAGCTTGTCCTGCAGATCGGCGAGTCGTGCGGCGGTTTCCGCGTGGCTCGCGCGCGCAGCCTCGATGTCGGCCAGCAATCTTTCTGGTTGATCGCCGATCCCTTCGCGCGCGGCGGTGATTTCGGCGACGCGGCTATCCATCTCGGCGAGCCGGCGCGCGGCCTCGTCCGCCCGGCGATCCCAATGCGCGCGGTCGGCACGGTGGGCCGAAACCCGCTCCTTCGCAACAGCCAGCGCCTGTTCCTGCGCGGCGCGTGCGGCGGTCGCCGCGGAGAGGCGTCCGCGCGCCGTCTCGTAGCTCTCCCGCGCGGCATCGCGGCGGCTCGCGAGCGCTTCGGGATCGGTCAGTTCGGCGATCCGGGTTCGTGCGGCTTCCAACTCGCGGCCGGCGGTCGCGCGCTGGTCCGCCAGGTCCGCTTGCGCCTGTTCGAGCTGGCGCGCCTTGTCGGCATGGCTGGCGAGCGCGGCTTCGGCGCGATCGAGCGCGCGAAGCGCCTCGCGCTCGGCCTGCGCGGCAATCTCGGCTTCGCTCTCGGCACGGGAGAACGCGCCCTGTGCGGTGTCGAGACCTTCGCGCGCGTCGTTTGCCCGGCGCTCCGCATCGGCCACCGCCTGCTGCAAGTCGGGTAGACGCTCGGCCAGTGCGGCGAGCCGGTTGGCGGCTTCCAGACGCGCGGCCTCGGCCCCGCCTTCGCCGCGCACCACCAGCCCATCCCACCGCCGCAATGCGCCGCCAAGCGTGACCAGCCACGTCCCGGGGTCGAGGGAGCGCAAATCATCGCGCTCGACAACCTGAACCCGCGCAAGTCGAGCGCGCAGCTCGGACGGGCAGTCGGAAACATGATCGAGGAGATTGTCGGCCACCGGATCGGGTTGCGGGGCACCGGTCCAGAAACGCCCCTCGTCCGCCTCGGGCATGGCCCCCAGCGGACTGCGCCCGTCGCGGCCCAGCACTGCGGCGAGCGCGGCCTCGTAGCCGGGCGCTGCGCGCACCTTGTCGAGCGCGACCGGCAAGCCGGCCTTTGCCGCGCGAGCCTTGTCGCGCCCCGCACGATCCTTTTCGAGCGCGGCATGCTCGCGTTCGACGCCGGAAAGCTCGGCGCGTGCTCCGGCCAACGCCTGCTGCGCCTCCTCGACCACCTGCCGCGCCGCATCGCGTGCCTCGCGCGTTGCCGCGATCTTGCTCGTCAGCCCTTCGCGTTTTTCGGAAAGCTCCTTCGCAGCCGCCTGTGCTGCTGCCAGCACCTGGGCCGGATCCTCCTCGCCATCCTGCGCGCGCGCGGTCTCCTCCAGCCGCGAGGCCTCGCGGGCGAGATTGGCGACCCGCCTTTCGGCCTGCTCCACCGCCGCGCGCGCGACCCGCCATTCGGCATCGAGCGCGGCGTGTTCGGCATTGGCGCGGGCGAGGTCGAGTTCGGCGGTCCGCTCCGCCTGTTCCGCTCGCTCCGCGTCGGCGATCATCTGCGGCAGAGCCTTCTCGGCTTCGGCCCGCGCGGCCTCGCTCGCCGCCAGATCGGCTTCGAGCCGCTGGAGCGCATCGGCCGCATCGCGTCCGGTGCGCCCGTAATCCTCGCGATCCTCTTCCAGCCGCGCGGCCTGGCGGTCGAGATCGGCGAGCCGGGCGAGCGCCGCATCGCGCTCTTTCTCGATGGCCGAGAGCCGCTGCTCCTGCGCGCCCGCATCGGTCCGCGCGGCGACCAGCGCATCGCGGGCATCGGCCAGCTTTTCCGCGGCGTCGCGCTGCGCCGTTTCCGCTTCGCCCGCGCGCGTCTTGGCCGCCTCGACCGCATTGGTCGCCTCGCTTGCCGCCTTGCGCGCCGCCTCCGCGCTGGCCGCTGCATCGCGCCAGCGAGCGAAGACCAGCCGCGCTTCGGCGACACCGATCTCGTCGGTCAGGCGGGCATAGCGTTCCGCCTGCTTCGCCTGTCGCCGCAGGTTCGCGATCTGGCTGTCGAGCCCGGCGAGCAGGTCTTCCAGCCGGCCAAGATTGTTTTCGGTGGAGCGCAGCTTGCTCTCGGCATCCTTGCGGCGGACGTGCAGCCCCGCGATCCCCGCCGCCTCCTCCAGCATCTGCCGCCGCTCGGCGGGCTTGGCCGCGATCATGTGCGCGATCTTGCCCTGGCTGACGAGCGCCGGGGAATGCGCGCCGGTCGCCGCATCGGCAAAGGCGAGCGCGACGTCCTTCGCGCGCACATCGTTGCCGTTGACGCGATAGGCGCTACCCGCGCCGCGTTCGATCCGGCGGACGACTTCCAGCTCGTCGCCATCGTCGCCCGCACCGCTCAGCACCACTTCGGCGAACTGGCGCGGGGGGCGATCCTCGGTCCCGGCGAAGATCACGTCTTCCATCCCGCCCGAGCGCATCGACTTGGCGGAGGTTTCCCCCATCACCCAGCGGATCGCTTCGAGCAGGTTCGATTTGCCGCAGCCATTGGGGCCGACGACCCCGGTCAGCCCCGGTTCGATGCGCAGTTCGGCGGGCTCGACAAAGCTCTTGAAGCCGGAAAGGCGAAGTCGCCGTATCTCCATCGAGGCGCCTTAGCTGGCCATTACTCGTCGCGCGCACCCGCGCGCTGGAGAGCGGCTTCGACCTTCGACCAGCTGTTCACATCGAGAATCTGGCCGTTCAGCATGAAGGTCGGCGTGCCGGAGATATCATCCTGCGAGCCATAGGATTCCGAAGCTTCGGCCAGTTCGGTAATCCGGTCGGTATCGGCAAGGCAGGTGCGCGCCTGATCGCGGCTGATCCCGCGCGAGGCGAAGAAATCGAGCAGGCCAATGGTTTCGGCAAAGGCGACGAAACGCTGGTCTTCGGGCAGCGCAAGCGCCTGTTCGAGCTGGGGCCCGGCGGCCTGATACTGATCGAGAATGGTCGGCAGATTGGCCCAGACCTGGTCGGCCAGCGGCACCGCCTGCGAGGGCTGGCCGCAATCGATCAGCAGGGTCAGGGCAAGGTCGATCGGGCCATGGATCGCGAAGCTGCGCAGTTCGAAGCTGACCCGGCCGCTATCGACATAGTCGTTCATCAACGGCTCGGCGGCTGCCTGCGAGAAGGCGGCGCAGGTCGGGCAGGTGAGCGATCCGTATTCGATCAGCTTGATCGGCGCTTCGGGGTTCCCGACGAGGAAGCCGCTGCGATCGGTAATCGTGGCGGTTTCGGACCAAGCCTGGCCATCGGGCGCGGGCACCGCCGCCACCGGCTCTCCACTCAGCGCCGCTTCGCCCTCGTCGCTCGAACCGCATGCGGCAAGCCCCAGCGCGATCGGCAGGGCAAGGGCGGTGAGTGCGAGGGTCCTGGAGGTTGTTCGAGCGGTCTTCGTGACGATCATCATACGGTCCTTCTTGAGAAGCCGATTGGCAAGGATAGGCGCTCTGGCGAGCGATTCGGAAGTAGGGTGCGCGCGGTTCTCCACCGGTGGCGCTATTCGGTGGCCTTGCGTGGCGATAGCGGGCCGGCCAGCGCGGCTTGCAGTGCCTGCCAGTTGTGGACGTCCTTCAACAGCGTGCCGTTGACCGCGAAGCTGGGCGTGGCGTTGACGCCCTTCTCCTCGTAATCCGCGTCGGCCGCGCTCACGATACGATCGGCAAGCGCCTGATCGGCGAGGCACTGGTCGATATCGACCACCGAATAGCCGCGACTCTCGAAGATCGCATAAAGGCCGAGATCGCTCGCGATTGCGCGGCGGCGTGCAGCCGGGTCGCCATTGGTCCAGCGATCGATCTGCGACTTGGTCGCGAGATTGCGCAGGGCATTGACCTGCGGCTGGCCGGCCATCAGCGCGGCATGGTTGCCGGGGAATTTGTCTGCCGGGCCGCAGCGGGCCATCATGCTGGCGGTAATGTCCACCGGGTTTGCCGCGGCATGGCGATATTCGATACGCAGATCGCCCTTGCTGACATAGACCAGCTTGAGGGCTTCTCCGCCCTGCAATTCATATTCGCGACAATGCGGGCAGGTATAGCTGATATATTCGGTCAGCGTGACCGGCGCATCGGGATTGCCGACGAAGTGCGACACCGGCGTGCGCTCGACCGTGCCGAGCCAGTTCTGCGCCAGCGCGGGGCTCGCCATTGCGGCAAGCGCCGCCAGCAATGCGGCAAACAACGCCTTCATCAATTCGGTTCTCCGTCCTCGTCGCCCAGCGTGCGCGCCAGCCCTTCGAGCACGGCGCGCAATTCGGGATCGCCAATATCGCGCAAGCTCTCGCCCAGTTCCATCGAAATCGGCTTGAGTTCGGGCGGCCTGCTGGCCTTTGCCTCTACGCTGCGATGCTGAACCGTGCCTTGCCGCATCTTGACCCGCGCGATGGCGCGATAGCCGAAGAAGCGGTTCACCCGTTCGATGATCTCGGGGATCACATGCTGGATGATCGGCGCATGGGCCGGTGCGACGACCAGATGCAGCACGCCATCGGACCGCTCGCCGGGCGGAAAGCGGATCGCCTCGGGCGCGCAGACCTTGGCATGTTCGGGCCCGACGATTTCGGGCCAGCGGGTCACGATCGAGCTTTGCACGAAGCCATAGCGCCTGAAGGCGGTGCGCCCGACCTGCGGCATCAGATCGCCGACCGCCTTCGGACCGCCGCCGCGCGGCCGCTCGAACGGGCGGACATTGCTCCCCTTGGCGCCGCGTTTCTTCGGCGCCTTCGCCGAGGCGGGTTTCTTGGGTGGCTGGCGTTCCATCGGATGGCCACCGATGCCATAGGCAGCGCGGGACTGCCAGCATGAACCCATCGCAAATCCCGGGCAATCTGCTCGCCTGGTACGACGCGCACGCCCGCGCGCTGCCCTGGCGTACGCCACCCGCCAGAGAAAGGGCGGGCGAACCAGCCCCCGACCCCTACCGCGTCTGGTTGTCCGAGATCATGCTGCAGCAGACCACCGTCGCGGCGGTGAAACCGTATTTCGAGACCTTCACGGCGCGCTGGCCCGATGTCGGGGCGCTGGCCGCCGCGCCCGAGGAAGACGTGCTCGCCGCGTGGGCGGGGCTGGGTTACTACTCGCGCGCCCGCAATCTGGTGAAGGCGGCGCGCGTGGTCGCCGGGATGGGCGGCTTCCCCGATACCGAAGAGGGGCTGCGCGAACTGCCTGGCGTGGGCGCCTATACCGCAGCCGCGATCGCCGCGATCGCCTTCGGGCGGCGCGCGGTGGTGGTCGATGCGAATGTCGAGCGGGTGGTGTCGCGACTGTTCCGGATCGAACAGCCGTTGCCGGGGGCACGCAAGGCGATCCGCGAGGCGGCAGAGCAGATCACGCCCGACCGGCGCGCGGGGGACTTTGCGCAAGGCATGATGGATCTGGGCTCGCGCATCTGCACGCCGCGCAGCCCCCGGTGCGATGATTGCCCGCTGGCGGGCGACTGCATGGCGCGTGGTCACGCGCCGGAGCGTCTGCCGGTCAAGGCACCCAAGAAGGCCAAGCCCGTGCGGCAGGGGCGCGCCTTCTGGATCGAACGCGAGGGGCCACAGGGCAGGCAGGTGTGGCTCGTCCAGCGCGCGCCGAGCGGCATGCTCGGCGGGATGCGCGCTTTGCCCGACGATGGCTGGTCGGCAAGGGCCGATGGGTCGGGCGAGCTATCGCTGGAAGGCGCATGGGCGGAGACCGGCACGGTCCGCCACACCTTCACGCATTTCACGATCGAACTGGCGGTGCTCAGGATCGAAACCGCGCCCGACGCGCCGCTCGGTGACGGCGAGTGGTGGCCCGTGAGCCACCTCGACGAGGCAGGCTTGCCGACCGTGTTCGCCAAGGCTGCCCGGCTTGCCCAGACAGCGCCGGAGCGCCTGCTCTAGCGTTCGATCAGAGGAGGCCGCCGCCGAGCACCAGCCGCACGATCGAGATGATCATGACGATGATGCAGAAGGTCCGTCCGCTCGTGCTCGACGAGAGGAAGCCCAGGATCGTCCCGATGACGAGGAAGGGCAGGGCGATCCAGTTGAGGATTCCGATGAAGGGAACCAGACCGAGGATCACGATGACGAGGCCGACGAGCCCGAACAGCCAGGAGAGTATGTTCAGCATGTGTCTTATATGACTAAGGCAGTGCCGGCTTGCAAGAGGGTAAATGCTGCGTTGACGCGGGCGGGGCGTGCTTTAGTTTCACCGCAAAACGTATTCGAAGAACGCATCTGGGAGCGGATCGATGGCATATAGCGACTTCACCGGGCACGAATTTTCGCGGCGCAGCCTGCTGCGCGGCGGCGCGGCCCTTGCTGGTGGCGGCATGCTCGCCACGCTGCCCTTCGGCAGCGCGCTGCAGGCGCACGATGTCGGCGAAGCCTGGCCCCGTGTCGCCGCCGAGATCGAGAAATATCTCAAGGAAAAGAAGGTCGCGAACATGATCGCTACCTTGGGGTGGAATCAGGACAAGCTGCACACCGTAGGCGGCGGCACGCTGTCGATGGGCGGCGCCACCAAGGCCGACGAGAACTCGCTCTACCGCATCTATTCGATGACCAAGCCGATCACCGGCATGCTGGCGATGCAGCTGATTTCCGAAGGGAAGATGGGGCTCGACCAGCCGCTGTCCGATATCCTGCCCTCCTTTGCGAACATGCAGGTGCAGAAGGAATACGACGGCGCGATCACCGAAGAGAATCTGGAGCCTGCGAAGAACCCGATCACCATCCGCCAGCTGCTGACGCACACCGCCGGGCTCGGTTACCAGATCATCCAGCAGGGCCCGATCATGGAGGAATACTACCGGCTGGGCCTCGCTCCCGGGCAGGTCAGTCGCATGCCCATTCCCGGCATTCCCACCATCGAACCTGCGGAAAGCCTCGAACTTTTTGCCGATCGGCTGGCTACCGTGCCGCTGGTCTACCAGCCGGGCACCAAGTGGTCCTACTCGGTCAGCCTGGACCTGATGGGGCGGGTGATCGAGGTGGTCGAAGGCAAGCCGTTCGACCGGGTGATGCAGGACAGGATTCTCGGCCCCACCGGAATGACGAGCACGTTCTTCACCGTGCCGAAGAGCGAAGTCGGGCGCCTCACCGCCAATTATGCGGTGTTCGGCGACCAGCTGATCCCGATCGATCCGGCGGCATCGTCCATCTATCTCGACAAGCCTGCGTTCCCCTTCGGCGGCGCGGGCCTCGTCTCATCGCCCTATGATTACGACCGCTTCCTGCGCATGCTGCTGGGCAAGGGCATGATCGACGGCACCCGGGTCTTGAGCGAGGGCGCGGTGATGGTCGGCACCTCGAACATCCTGCCCGATACGGTGGATCTGACCGGCAGCTGGACCGAGGGACAGGGCTATGGCGCGGGCGGGCGCGTGGTCGGCTGTACCTATGGCTGGGGCGGCGCGGCCGGCACTGCCGCGATGGTCGACTTCAAGCGCGACCTGCGCGCGCAGCTGTTTACCCAGTACATGCCGAGCGAGGCCTACCCGGCCCAAGCCAAGTTCTACGAGCTTCTCGAGGCCGATCTCGCCGCGAAATACGGTGTCTGAGCCGACCGTGCCGGCAAGGCCGATCGCGTTTTCCGGCTCGCCGCTCGACCGGGCGGATAACCTGCGTGCCGATCCCGATGCGCTCGCGGCGCGGATGGATTGGAAGGCGCGGCTGCTGGTGCTCGACGGGCTGACCCCGTCGATGGACGAAGGCGGCATGCTTGCGTGGGGCACGCTCGCCGATGCGCCCGAAGATGCGGAGCTGGTGTTCCTCGGGCTCGACCGGTCGGATGGCGGCGAGAAAGCCTGTTTCGCCTGCGTCCCACCCGAAGGCGATGCGCGCCCGCGCATGGCGAACCCGCAGCTCTGGTCGCTCATGACCGCGCTCGCGCCCGATCAGCTGGCGCTTTACGGCGGCGCGCGCAGTCTGGTCGATTGGCACGCGCGGCATCGCTTCTGCGCGCAGTGCGGCGGGGCGACCAGGATTGCCAAGGGCGGCTGGCAGCGATCCTGCACGCAATGCGGCGCGGACCACTTCCCGCGTACCGATCCGGTTACGATCATGCTGGTCGAGCATGTTCGGGACGGGGAGCGCAAGCTGCTGCTGGGCCGCGGGCTCGGCTGGCCCGAGGGGCGCTTTTCCGCGCTCGCCGGGTTCGTCGAGCCGGGCGAGACGATCGAGGAAGGCGTGGCGCGCGAAGTGCTGGAGGAAGTCGGCATAGTGGTGCGCGATGTGCGCTATATTCTCAGCCAGCCATGGCCCTTCCCCAGCCAGCTGATGATCGGCTGCATCGGCTATACCGACCAGACCGAAATTACGCTCGACGAAACCGAAATGGCCGAAGCGCACTGGTACACGCGCGACGATGTGATCGCCTCGCTCGAAGGGCGGGACGATGCGCCGATGGTATCGCCCCCGCCGCACACGATCGCGCACCAGCTGTTCCGCTGGTGGATCGCGCAATGACGACGAAATTGACGATCGACATCTGGTCCGATGTCATGTGCCCATGGTGCCTCGTCGGCTGGGGCAATTTGCGCCAGGCGCTCGATACGCTGGAAGGCGAGATCGAGGCGGAGGTGCGCTGGCACGCGTTCGAGCTCAATCCCGACATGCCGCCGGAGGGCGAAGAGCGTACCGCGCATATCGCGCGCAAATACGGCCGCACGCTCGAGCAGTCGCGCGGGGTGCAGGACCAGATGCGCGAGGCGGCGCCGGCGGCGGGCGTCTCGCTCGATTACGAGCCTGGGAAAGATGGGGGCGACGAACCCGCTCCGCCCGCGATGATGTGGAACACGCTGGACGCGCACAAGCTGCTGACGTGGACCCGCGAGACGCACGGGCCGGAGAAGCAGACCGAGCTCAAGCTCGCGCTGTTCGCCGCGCATGTCAACGCGCGCCGCCGGATCGGTGAGCACGAGGTGCTGCTCGACATTGCCGAAGAGACCGGGCTCGATCGCGACGCTGCGCGGGCCGCGCTCGAAAGCGACGACTATACCCGGCACGTCCGTGCCGAGGAGCGCGCGGCCTACGAAATGAACATCACCGGCGTGCCTGCGATGATCGTGGCGGGCAAGTTCATGATCCCCGGCGCCCAGCCGCCCGAGGCCTATGTCAACGCGCTGCGCCGCGTGGCGGAGAAGCTCGACGGATGACGCGATTCGCGGCGATCCTGCTATGCTGGCTGGGCCTCCTGGCCGCCGCGCCCGCAGCAGCCGAAGACCCGCGCAACTTCATCTATACCGGACCCGGCGAGCTGGAGACCAACCTCGAGTTGCTCGACCGCGCCGATATCGATGGCGCGCAGGTCGTCTATCCCTGGCGGATGCTCGAGCCCGAGAAGGGCGTCTACGATTTCAGCGCGATCGAAGCCGATCTGGCGCTCGCCGATGCGGCGGGCAAGCAGCTCTTCGCGCAGATTCAGGATCGCTTCTTCCTCGCCAAAGCGCGGCGCATTCCGCAATACATGCTCGACGATCCCGAATACGGAGGCGGGCTGGCGCGCCAGTACGACAATCCGGGAGAGGGCGAGCCGGTCGGGCAGGGCTGGACCGCGATGCACTGGAATCCTGCGGTGCGGGCCCGCTTCCAAGCGCTCCTGCAAGCACTGGGCGAGCGCTTCGACGGGCGGCTCTACGGCGTGAACCTGCCCGAAAGTTCGTTCGACCCGCTGACCGAAGACGGGGACCGGAACGGCTTTACCTGCGACGCCTATTTCGCTGCGACGCTCGACAATATGCGCGCCGCGCGCGCGGCCTTCGCGAAAACCGAAGTTGTCCAGTATCTCAACTTCTGGCCATGCGAATGGAACAACGACCACGCTTTTATGGAGCGCGCCTTCGCGCTCGCGGTGGAAGAAGGCATCGGCGCCGGCGGGCCGGACATTGTCCCGCACAAGCGCGCGCAGATGAAGAATGCCTATCCTTTCTTCAATCGCCATAAGGACGAGCTGCCGCTGATCGCGATGGCCATACAAGAGCCGACGCTGACCTACACCAATCCCGAGACGGGCCGGAAATACACCCGCGAAGAATTCGTCGCCTTCGCGCGCGATTACCTGGGTGTGGACGTGATCTTCTGGAGCGTGGAGGCACCCTGGCTGGCTCGCGAGTAGGCTCCGATTACGAAAGCCCCGCCGGAGTTTGTAAGGTTTGCCAAATGCGCAAAAGGGTGGCTCAGTAAGAGAAATCCGCCGCCGCGAGGACCGAGCCGGGATCGCTCAGTGCTAGCATCTCCAGAAGGGCCGCGTGCTTGTCGGGCGCGGCGGCGTAGTAATCCTCCCAGATCCGCATACCCATCCAATAGCCGAGCTCGTTCGGCCAGCCCTCCGGTGCCTCGCCGTAATTGCCGATCCACCGCAGGTAAGCGGCGTTGGCCTCGCCACCCAGCGACGGGTCGGACAGCGCCCGGTCGATCAGCGCGATGTCCGCGGAGAGCATCGCGCGCAGCTCGGCCTCCTTCGGCTCGGCCCACTGCGCGCGGCTTGCATCGGGGGTTTCGCCGGTCACCAGAGCGGCGATGAAATCGGCTGCTCCTTCCATCAGCACGTTTTTAAGCAGCGGGTTTTCGATACCGCCTCGCGCATAATCGCCCTGAAGCGAATGGACCGTCTCATGCGCAAAGAAATGCCGTAGCGTAGTGCGAAATGCTTCGTCGTCGGGTGAGATTGCGCACAGCACTTCGAGGCCCAGAACCTGTGCGCCCGGCTTGGCGGTACCACCCGAAGTGCCTGCCCCGAAAACGATATAGATCTGCGGCAAGCGTGCTTCGGGAAACGCGCCGTGCAGGCCCAGATAAATCGATCGCAGGTCTTTATCGGCCTTGCGCACGAGCGGGAGACAGCGGTCGATCGCCTCGGCATAACGAGACGGATCGTCGGCAATCGCCGCCGCGAGATTCTCTGCCGATACGATACGGTAGGGGATGAAGACGCGGACGCCGAGGCTGCCCGGTTCGAGATAGCGCTGTTGCAGCTGCTCTGCCGTGGGATTGCCGCCGCTCTCCCTGAACACGGCTACGAACCGCGCGACATCTTCGAGGTGGATTGTCGCAGTCAGCGGATTGGCGTCTGGTGCACGCTCGGGAGCGGCTTGCTGGGCCAATGCCGGGTGAGCGAGGCCAAGCGCGAGCAGGGCTGGAAACAGTTTTCGGACCATGCGGCCCGATACCTCGCTTCGCGCGAACCGGCAATTTGCGAAATGGTGCGCTGCGCCGGGTGGCGGGGAAGGTTGCCGATACAAGAAACCCCGCCGGTGGGGGCGGGGCTTCTCGGGTTGGCGGGGCCTGGCTCAGCCCTGGGCTTCGGCGCGCAGCCTCGAAATTGCCTGGTCCGCACGGGCCTGCAACTGCGTATTGCTCTCGAGCGCGGCGGCAATGGTGTTGAAGCGCTGCGGCGTCATCTGTGCCTGCGAAAGGATATGGATCATTGCCTGCTGCTTTTGCGCCGGCGCGATCTCGGCATCCTCGCTGACCCGCTGCATCTGCGATGCGGCGACGATGAAGGTTTCAAGCTCCGCGTCGGTGACGGGCTTTGCCTCGGCCTGAGCTTCCGGTTGCGGCTGCGCGTTCTGCGCGGATGCGGGGTGCGAAGCGAAAGCAAGCGCGGCCGCGCCGACTGCGTAAAGTGCGATTTTCATGAGATTTTCCCGTTCGAGTGAGTCGATAGGGGCGCGCGACTCGCGAGACGGCCCGCCGACTTCAAGCGAAGCGCGGCGGGCCGTGAATGATGTTGGACGAGCCGGGCGTTTGCCCGACGCATAGAGCGATCGGGATCAGGCCTGATTGCCGTTCTTGATCGCGCGCATGGTCTTTTCGCCCTTGCGTGCGTCCTGCTCGGGATTGTCCGAGCCGACAGTCGGTTCGCGATTGTCGGGATCGGTCGCGCGATTGAGATCGGCGCGCGCGCCGACGCGAGTGTTGACATCGCCGCCGGCAGAGCCCTGCTGGTCGGGCGCGGCGTCTTCCGTAATCTCGTCGATCAGTTCGTTGTCGGGGTGGCGCGATTGGCGTTCGGGCATAGAAATTCTCCTTTCCCTCTCAATGGGTAAGGAGGGGCGGAAGTTCCGATTCAGATCAGCCCGAGCCGCTGGAGCTTGGTCGCGAGCTTGCCCGGCAGGACGTCGCCGACCTCTTCGCCCTGCGCCAGATCGCGCGGCGGCTCGCCCTTGAGGTAGCGCCAGCCCTGGTGCGCGCGTTTGGGCTGCGGATAGACCGGGATCAGGCGCGGCTCGAGGTCGATCGACCAGCGACCGTTATCGGTCTCGCTGAAACCGAGGATTTCGCTGCGCGCGACGAGGTTGTGCTGATGGATCCAGAACAGCGATCCGCCGATGCACTCCTCCCACCGGGTGGGGCGATAGCGCGTGGTGAGATTGGGGCTGCGCCGGTTCGCGTACCAGCTTTCGAGGTCGGCAAAGGACTGCGCGCCGAACGCGATCTTGGTCAGGTTGAGCGGCATGGGGGTGAGGTAGGGGCGGGGTGGCGGCGGGGCAAGCCAGGGTGGGCCGGGCGGGCGCTATTCGATGCGGTCCTTTGGGGAAGTCCCGCACGGCCATCTTGGGCGCTCAAGCTGCTTGGGTCCGGCCCTCGCAAAGGCGGGCCGCGCTGGCGAGGTCGACGCGTTCGGCCGGGGACATGGCAAGCTTCGTTCCCCAATATGCGAAGGCACCGCGCCAACCGACATTCGGGCGACGGTTTTCGCCGACGCGATGTTCGTAAACGCTTCGCCAGATATACCAGTCGGCGGTGGCCTGCTGCGGGCCCCCCTCAAGTTTCGCCCTGTCCGCCGGACTGATGCACGCCATTCTGTTTTCGAGCGCGCCGTCTGCTATCGCACTTCTCACGTAGAGCACCGAAGCCAAGCCAGCCAGGTAGACGAATGTCGAAATGAGCAACAGGATCGCTGCTAATCTTCTTATGAGGGCTGGCATCGGGCTGTCTGCGTTGGAGGCCATGTCGGTGTAGTCGTGTGGTATCGGCCTGAGGCAAATCTTGCACTGCGAATGTGAACGGGGCCAATCTCTATCCACCGCCTTTCTCCCCATAGGGAGAAGGATCAGGTTACCAGCCCGCTCGCCACCGCCAGCCCGAGGAACGCGAAGAAGCCCATCGAGTCGGTCACCATCGTCACGAACACCGAGGACGCCACAGCCGGGTCCTGCTTGGCGCGTTCGAACAGCACTGGCACCATCACGCCTGCCAGCCCCGCGGTGACCACGTTGATGACCATCGCCAGCGCGATCACGCCGCCCAGCTTCCAGTCGAACACCAGCGCGGTCGCGAGGCCGACCAGCACGGCGATCGTCACGCCGTTGAGGATCGCGACGCGCATCTCGCGCCACAGGATCTTGCCGGTGTTTGCGCGGGTCAGCTGGTTGGTGGCGATTGCGCGGACGGTCACCGCCATGGTCTGCGTGCCCGCATTGCCGCCGATGCTGGCAACGATCGGCATGAGGATCGCGAGCGCCACCAGCTGCTCGATCGCTGCGCCGAACGCGGCGATGATCAGCGAGGCGACCAGCGCGGTACCGAGGTTGGCGACCAGCCAGCGCACGCGGCTGGAGAAAGCCTCGCGGATCGGCTCGTTGATGTCGCCGTCGCCCGCACCCGAGAGCAGCAGCGCATCCTCGCCCGCTTCCTCGGAGATGATGTGGACCACGTCGTCGACCGTCATCTGGCCGACCAGCCGCCCGGTCCCGTCGATCACCGCAGCCGAGATCAGCGCGTATTTCTGGAACATCAGCGCGACCTCTTCCTGATCCATCATCACGGGGATCACGGTCTGGTCGCGCTTCATCACGTCGGTCAGCGCGATGTGGCGCGGGGTCGTGAGAATCCAGCTGAGCGCACAGGTGCCGACCGGATGATGCGAGTCGTCGACTACGAACACTTCGAAGAAATCGCCCAGCAGCGTGCCGTGGATGCGCAGGTAATCGATCAGGTCGCCGACGGAGAAATGTTCTGGCACGGCCACGAACTCGCGGCTCATCAGGCGACCGGCGGTTTCTTCCGGGTAGGACAGCGCGCTTTCGATGGCCGCGCGGTCTTCCGCCTCCATTTCGGCGAGGACGGCTTCGCGTTCGTCCGCGCCCATATCCTCGATCATCTGGACCGCGTCGTCGGTTTCCAGCTGCTCGGCGATCAGGGCGACGGCTTCGGCCGGCATCCCCTCCATCATTTCTTCGCGGACCCAGTCGTTCAGCTCGGCGACGACCTCGCCGGTCATCAGGTCGCTGATCGCGATGGTCAGGAAGCCGCGCTCGTCGTTGTCGAGCAGTTCGAGCAGGTCGGCGACGTCGGCGGGGTGGAGCGGTTCGACCAACTCGTAGACTTCGCCGCGCCGGTCTTCCTCCAGCGCGAGGCGCACGGCCCGCACATATTCGGGTTTGAGCCGGTTTTCCTCGTCGTGCCGCTCGTCATCGACGCGGTCGTCTGGGCGCCCCCCTTCGTGAGCAGCATCCTCGTCCGCCAGATTGGCGGTGTCGATCGTTTCGTCGAGGAGAGGATCGGCGCTCATGCGTTCCGGCCCCTAAGCTGCGATGCCATAAAAGCAAGCGCGGGCTACGGGGTGACAGGCGCGCGCAGGGCCGCTAGCCGGGGCGCAACGAAACTCTAGGAGACTGCGCAATGGCCGAGAAACTGACCTTCACCCTCGATACCGGCGATGGCGAGAACAAGGATGTCGTCATCAAGCTGCGGCCCGATCTGGCCCCCGGCCATGTCGAGCGGATTACCGAACTGGTCGGCGAAGGCTTCTACGATGGCGTGGTCTTCCACCGCGTGATCCCCGGCTTCATGGCACAGGGCGGCGACCCGACCGGCACGGGCATGGGCGGCAGCGACAAGCCCGACCTGAAGGCCGAGTTCAATTCCGAACCACACACCCGCGGCACCTGCTCGATGGCACGCACCCAGGTTCCCGACAGCGCGAACAGCCAGTTCTTCATCTGCTTCGACGACGCCGAATTCCTCGACGGGCAGTACACCGTGTGGGGCCAGGTCGAGAGCGGCATGGAGCATGTCGACGCACTGCCCAAGGGCGAACCGCCCGCAAGCCCGGGCAAGATCGTGAAGGCAGCCGTTTCCTGATCTGGTAGCCTTCCCCGCTCGTGCTGAGCTTGTCGAAGCACCGTTCTTCTTGAAGAATAAGAACGACCCTTCGACAGGCTCAGGGAGAGCGGAGCCTTCGGCTTATTGGCTCAAGCCGCCACGAACGACCCGTGGAACGAGATCGGCAGCGCATGGCCTCCGCGCCATGTCGCCACCGGCCCGCCCGCTACATCGCCAGCGCGCAGAACGTGCAATTCGGTGGCGCCTGCGGCGAGGTTGAGCGTGGTGCCGACCAGCCAGCCATCGGCCTCGCCCGCGCCGTCTGCGGCGAAGACGAATTCCTCCACCATCTGGCCCGGCCCGAAATCGTGGATCGTGCTGGTCCCGCTGTTCCAGTCGAACAGGCCGACGCCGCGCGCCACCGGGCCCTGGCCATAGAGGGCCGTGTGGATGGTGTAGCGCCGCGCCAGCCCGGCGCGCCGGTGGTCTGCGCGGGGAAACTCCGCCGCGATTCCCGTTCGCACCATCTCGCCACGCCGGTCGGCATGGAGCGCAATCTGCGCGAGGATCGGCAGGGTCACCGGGCCGCGCTGCCCTGCCACCAGGGCGCGTGCGGTCGTGGTCGCGAAGGTGGGGTCGGGCTCGATACATGCCTCGAACCGGATCGTGCCGTCGCTTTCCTCCCACGCGTCACCCAGATGGAAGAACGCGAAGGGCGGCAGCTCGAACAGGCGCTGCTGGCTGAGGTCGTCCTTGTCGAGCACGAGGACCTGCGTGCCCAGATCGGGCTGCCATGAAAGGCCGTCGACGATCGGGAAGGTGTTCTGGGTGTAGATCCACGGCTGGAGCACGATCACCAGATGCCGCGCGGTCGCCGTGAAATCGTGGATGTAGCTTGCGCGGGGCAGGGCGAGCGGAGTTGCCGCCTCCAGCGATCCGTCGGCCGACAGGCGCCAGACGATCGCCTGCGAGCCGGACTGGCCGAGATTCCAGATCCGCCCGTCGGCCTCGATCCGGGGGTGCGCGAGGAAGGGCATGTGCGCCAGCCCCTCGCCCAGCGTCTTGAAGCCGCGCGTTTCCAGTGTGTCGGCAGCGACGCGCATCGGCGATCCCGCTTCCCACAGCGCCCAGAGTTCCTTGCCGACGGGTATGACATTGGTGTTGGCGGACGAGGCATCGTCGTTGTTGCTCAGCGGCACGCCTGCGCCCGGCTCGGTGCCGAAGCCGGGCACAATCATCGCCTGCGCCTGCGCTTCCACGCGCCGCTTGGGCGTATCGACGAACCGCGCGGACATCGTCGCGCTCGCACCGTCGAGCCGATAGCGGCGGATCATGCCGTCGCCATCGAACCACTGGCCCACATCGCCGCCCGGCCTGCGGAATTTGGCGGGGCCGTTGCGATAGAGATCGCCGGCCAGCCCGGCGGGCATCCGGCCCTGCACCAGCTCCATCGTGTGGGGCGCGATGTCGCTTTCGACGTCACGGAAGCCGAGCTGCCAGTCGGCGGGCATTGTCGCGGCAAAGGCGCGTTCGATCGAAAGCTGCGAGGCGGCGATGGTGGTTCCGGCGGCAACGCCAAGCCCGGCGAGCATGCTCCGGCGCGACAGCGTATGGGGCGGTGCAGTGGTCATGGTGGAAAGCTCCCCTTGAACGGTCCTGGCGTCAGCGGATCGTGAGCGTCTGCTCGGCGCCCGAGGCGGTCAGTTCGAAGGCGGCGTCCGCCCACGTGGCCGGACCCATCGACGCGACTGCGTTGTTGGAAAAGGCGAAAGCCTCGGTCGGCATGCCGAAGGGGTTCATGTCCATCTCGCCATTGCCGTTGGCATCGTGGATCGCCTTGATCCCGTAGCGGCCGACTGGGAGCCCTTCGATCGTGATTGTGGTCTTACCTGCGGCAAGATCCACTGTGCCGCCGCGCACCGGCTCTCCGCCGTTCCAGCCTGCTTCGTCGTAGATGCCGAGGAGAATCTTACCCTCGGCGGTCGAGTAGCCGGTGAAGGTGATCGTCAGCGTAGCTGCCCGATCCGGCGCGGCTTCGGTCTGTGCGGCATGTGCCAGAGCAGGAGCCTGCGTGGCAGGCAGCGCGATCAGGGCGATGGCGGTGGATGCAATTGCGAGGGTGACGAGGCGCATGATGGATCTCCTGGTGACCGGAAGTGGCCGATGCACCGGAAGATGCGTTCGCCGGATGCGCCTGTCGCGCCCCTATGCGGAAATGGACGCCCGCATGCGCCGATGGGCGCCAATGGCCCATTCGCGATACGTGAACTGGCAAATGGTGTGCCAGGCGCGTGTTCTAGCTATCGCGTTCCCACGGCGCATTGCCTTCTTCATCGAGCGGCGCGTGGATTGCAGCATCGTAGCGGGCAAGCATTCGCTCGGCATCTGCGCTCTCGGCGAGATGCAGTATATAGGAGCGCTTCAGCGCAACATGTGGATGGCTGGCACAATGGTGGGCGAACCACATTGCGCCTTCTAGTGGCTCGTTCTCGTGCCAGGTGGTCCAGACCGACTCCTCGTCGGGTTCCTCCTCGAAGTCGAATTTCTGGAGCACGGCCCCATCGACGCAATCATGCCAAATGCTGCAATCGACTCCCCATGCGCAAAAATACAGACAGCCAGTAGCCACGAGAGTGTCGGACAGGTCGTTCCGCCATCCTTGCTCCACGCTATGTTCGGCGACCAGCAGAAGAAGGTACGGCTCGGGCCCCAGATCCGGCATCGCTTCGCCGGGGCGGACATGAACATATACCGGCGTCACGAACCCGGCCCGCCAATCACATCTTGTGCCCGTCGTGCATGCGCTCGTCGAAGGTGTAGAAGCAGCTGAAGGTATAACGCATGCCGCTGGTGATTTCCTTGACTCCGTGGAGGTAGCTCGCGGTCGAGGGGAAATAGGCCAGCGTGCGCGGTTTGATTTCGGGTTCGATGCCGAGCTTGGGAAAGTGGATCCGGCCGCCTTCATATTCGTCGTTCAGATAGATGATCGAGGCGAAGGCGCGCCACGGGAATTCGTTGGGGCGTCCGTTGGGCTGCTCGCAATCGGCATGCGGGGCCTGGTTGTCGCCCGGCCGCCAGCGCACCAGTTGCAGCGTATCGGCGTAAATCGGCTGCTCGATGCCGTAATCCTTCGCGATGTGCTTGCCGGCGCGGCGGCGGATCTTCGCCATCAGCTTGAGCACCTTGGGCGGCATGCTCTTCGGGTTGATCATCCGCCCGTTCCACACGTCGCCCTTGGGCAGCTCGTATTCCCACGGCGCATTCGGATTGGTGGCGAAGAACAAGAGCTGCTTGCGCTCAGCCTCGGTGATGAAATCCTCGGCCACGCCGATCGGTTTTCCATCGAGATCGCGCGCGCGGCGGAACATGGTCGCTTCCAACCTAACCTCCCCAAATCCATAGATGTTTGGCGCGCATTTATGCCGCGCCGTGTGCGCGTGGGCAAGAGGCGGAGAGCGGACAGCGTCCGCCCTTTGCGCGCTAGAGCCCGGCCTTCACGAGCCAGTCGTGGAACATGCGTACGGGCCGTTCTTCCAGCGCGCCGGGCTTGCAGACGAACCAGTAGGAATAGGGGCTGTCGACCTCGATATCGAAAAGGTCGGTCAGGCGCGAATCGGACGCGCGGCGCAGGTGATCGTCATGCATGATCGCGATGCCGAGCCCCTGGGCCGCAGCCTCGAGGATCAGCTGGCCCGAATCGTAATGGTCGATCGCGGCGGGTTCGAGATCGTTGAGGTGCAGCGCGCTTTTCCACGCGGTGAAGCTTTCGGGCAGCTCATTGTGAATCAGGAAGGTCTGCTTCGCCAGAACCTCCGCATCGGGCACTGACCCGATCGTCCTCGCCAGTTCGTGGTTGGCGATAGCGTGCACCTTGTTTTCATCCAGCCGCACCGCATGCAGACCGCTCGACGGGCCCCGGGTGAGAATGATCGCGGCGTCCAGCACATCGCCCACCCGGTCCTCCAGATGGGGACCGGTATCGATGTCGATGTGCAGGATCGGGTGCAGGCGGCGCAGTTCGGCGAGGCGCGGGAACAGCCGCTGGGTGCCGAACAGCGGGAGCACGCCAAGGCGCAGGCGCAGCAGCGAGGTGCTTTCGGACTGGCCTTCCACCGCCCGGGCCAGCGCTTCGAAATGCGGCAGCACCGCCTCGTGGAACGCCGCGCCTTCGTCGGTCAGCTGCATCGCCTGGCGCGCACGGGTGAACAGCTTCTTGCCGATGAATTCTTCGAGCGTGGCGATCCGCCGGCTGAGTGCCGAAGGGCTGAGGCTGAGCTGGTTCGCCGCCGCCCGGGCCGAGCCGAGGCGGACGGTGTACATGAACGCTTCGAGCGAACGCAACGGAGGCAAGCGACGATTGGCCATTGCGGCGACCTTTGCAAATTGCCGCGCCGCACAAAAGCGTTATTTTGGGCTAGGGGGGTGTTGCGCGAAACGCACCTTGCCCGATGCCTCGCGCTATTCCTCTTCGCTTGCGGTGGCCGCTTCGGGGCGAGCATGCAGGCGCACCCGTTTCACGTGAGTCTCGTCGCCCTCGATCACCTCGATCATCCAGCCATTGGGATGTTCGACCTGCGCGCCGACCTGCGGAACCTGCTCGGCGAGGATGAAGGTGAGGCCGCCCATCGTGTCGACCGATTCCTCGACCTCGGCCAGCGCCGGATCGATCTGCTTGGCGATGTCTTCCAGTTCGGCGCGCGCGTCGATTTCCCACAGCCCTTCGCCCAGCTGCTGGATCCATTCCTCCGCAGCGTCGTCGTGCTCGTCCTCGATTTCGCCGACGATTTCCTCGACCAGATCCTCGATCGTGATGATCCCGTCGGTGCCCGAAAACTCGTCGACCACGATGGCGAGGTGGATGCGTTTGCCGCGCATGTCGGCCAGCACGTCGAGCGCGCCGCGGCTCTGCGGCACGTAGAGCGGCTGGCGCATCAGGCTGGTCCAGTCGGCGGGTGCGGGCTTGCCGCCGGTCAGGTACGGGAAGACATCCTTGATGTGGATCATCCCGATCACATCGTCGAGCTGCTCGCGGTAGACCGGCAGGCGCGAATGGCCGTGCTCGGTAAACACTTCGAGCAGCTCGGCCCAGGATGCGCTGGCTTCGACCGCGATGATCTGACCGCGCGGGATCGCGACATCGTCCGCGTCGTGCTCGCTGAAATGCAGGAGGTTGCGCACCATCTCGCGCTCTTCGCGCGACAGGTCGCCGTCACCCGGCGAATCGCCGTCGGCGTCGTCGTCGTTCCCCTCTTCGCGATCACGCTCGTTGATCTTGTCCTCGATCTCGCGCCGCAAGCTGCGCTCGCCGCCATTCTGATCGAAGAATCTGCGCATCGCGAGCCAAAGCCCGCGTCTACTGTCCGCATCTCCTGCGCCAGTACCCCTATCGCTATCAGTCTCGGGCATGGCCCTGAAATGCTCTCCTGTTTCTCAAGCGTCCCCATATGGGTCGGGCAGGCCCAGTTTCGCAAGCGCCTTCACCTCCAGCGCTTCCATTTCCCGGGCATGATGTGGGGAAATTTCATGATCGAGCCCCGCCAGATGAAGCAGGCCGTGCACGATAAGGTGGGTTGCATGGGCTTCCAGCGCGATGACCTTCTCGTCCGCCTCGCGCGCGCAAGTCCCGTGCGCCAGCGCGATGTCGCCCAGCAGAACGGGCGGGCCGGCGGCCTGCAGCGCCAGCAATTCGTCCCGCTCGAGCATCGGGAAACTGAGCACGTTGGTGGGCTTGTCCTTCTCGCGCCAGTCGCGGTTGAGGTCGTGCACGCTTTCGTCGTCGGTAAACAGGATGCTCGTTTCGAGGCGTGGATTGCCGAGCGCTGGCTCGACCGACGCGGCGGCTTCGGCCGCGCGAGTCGCAATCGTGGCCCAATCGGCGGCGGGCCAGAATTTCACTTCGATCTCAAGCTGCATCGATCGCTCCGTTCGTCGCCTGCGACGAGCGCCTGACACACCTGCCCCGCCGTGCAAGACTTAATCGTCCGGCACCCTCTCCGAACCATCGCGAAACATGCTGAGACAACGGCAGGAACGCCGAGGCATGCCCGCCGTTTCCGGGGCGAGCGTTGGGGCACAGTGTTTGCGTGACTCGCGGCCAGCGCTTGCTGTAGACGGCGGATCTGGATTGTGCCTGTGGGCGGAGAGGCAAGCTTGGACATCGTTGACCTGAAGCTGGCCGAGATATCGCCTAATCCGTACGTCCTGATGGACCGCGACCTGCGCCTCGTCTGGATGAACCAGGCCTATCTCGCGGTGACGATGCGTTCGCGCGAGGACATCACCGACAAGCGCATGTTCGATGCCTTCCCCGCCGATCCCGCTTCGGAAAGCTACCGCCAGCTCGACGAATCGCTGCGCCACGTCCTCGATACGGGAGAGGCGGATGAAATCGCACTGATCCGCTACGATATCGCCCGGCCGGACGGGACGATGGATACCCGCTACTGGAGCGCGACGCACACGCCGGTGACCGACGGGGATGGCAAGCTGCAATACATCCTGCAGCATACGGTCGACGTGACCGAGTTGCACAAGCTGCGCCAATTGCGCGACGAGATGGGGTTGGTGCGGCGAGCCGAGGCGATCCAGGCGCGCAATCGCGATCTGGAGCGGGAAAGCGAGCGGATGCTCGAATTCTTCAACCAGGCCCCCGGTTTCGTCGCGGTTCTGGGCGGGCCGGACCATGTGTTTCAGATGGCGAACACCGCGTATCTCCACCTGGTTGGCAGGACCGATATCGTTGGTCTTCCTGTGCACGAGGCCCTGCCCGAAGTCGTGGACCAGGGCTTCATTGGCGTGCTGGACGAAGTCTACGCGTCCGGAGAGGTCTATTTCGGCAGGCGTCAACCGGTCGTACTCGAAGGGAGCAACAGCCCGGCGGAAAGCAGGCGGGTGCTCAATTTCGTCTTCCAGCCGATCTTCGACACCGAACGGAACGTGACCGGCATCATCGTGCAGGGCAATGACGTGACCGAAGAGGTCGAATACGCAGATCGCCAGGTGCTGCTCATCCAGGAACTCAACCACCGGGTGAAAAATACGCTCGCCGTCGTGCAGGGGCTCGCGCAGCAGACCTTTCGCGGGATCGACGAGGCGCAAGGTGCAATGGCGACCTACAAGGCGCGGCTGCAGGCGCTCGCTGCCGCGCACGGCCTGCTGACCGCGTCGAGCTGGAGCCCGGCGAAGGTCGAAGATGTAGTGGCGCTGACGGTGGAGGCGGCTGCCGGGGAAGACCTGCGGCGAGTCGAGCTGCGCGGCTCCGGTGATTTCGAACTCAGTCCCGAGGTCGCGCTGGCGCTGACGATGATCGTCCACGAGCTGACGACCAACGCCATCAAATACGGCGCGCTATCGAACGAGGAAGGGCGGGTGACGGTCGACTGGGCGGTCGCCGAGACGCGGATGGACGGCGAGGTTTGCGATCAGTTTTCGCTGACGTGGAGCGAAGCGGGTGGGCCGGAAGTGACGCCGCCCGACAGTCCGGGGTTCGGCACCCGGCTGATCCGCAGCGGCATCACGTCCAAACGCGGCACGCAGGTCGACCTGCGGTACGAGCCCGGTGGCGTCGTATGCGAACTGCGGGTCATGCTGGAATGTCGTGACGATCCGGGCGGTGCACCGGGCGGTGTCAGTTCACCAGCAAAGCCAGATTGACGCGCCCCGTGCCCGACCGGATCAGGCCGATGCTGCGCGCGGCAGCGGTCGACAGGTCGATCACGCGGTTGCCATGGAACGGCCCGCGATCGTTGATCCGCACGACCACGGTCTTGCCGTTGCGCGGGTTGGTCACGCGGACCTTGCTGCCCAGGGGCAGCGTGCGGTGCGCGGCGGTGAGTTTTTGCGGATCGAAGATTTCGCCGCTGGCGGTGCGGTTGCCGGCCAGCTCATTGCCATAAAAACTCGCTTCGCCATCGGCCATCGGGCTTTCGGACGTCGAGGGTGTCGGCGCTGGCCCCGCGGATCGTGCGGGTAGCGGTCGATAAGCTGCGACCGGTTCCGCTTCGATGCTGGCTTTACCGGCGCCGAGCTTCACCGCATCGGGCGATGCGCTTTCGTTGGCGAAGGCACCCGCGAAGGCGGCTGTCGACACTCCCAGAGCCGCGACGCCCGCGATGAGATAGCGCCGCTGCGACTTCAGTCGCATGAATGTGCGCAACCGCTCGCGGCGGCTGGGCATGTGATGGGGTGGGGACTCGGTTGGGCCAGAAATGCTCATGTCTAAAGAAGGGGCTGGCCGAAGCCCTTGTTCCGAGAAAGCAATATTCGTGCGCAAAGGGGTTCTCTGGCGCATGATAGCTGCGGCATAGCGGGATGTCGGGCGAGCGAGCGGGCTCCGGCGCGTGTTGCATCTGCCAGGTTCTGCGCCCCGGATTTACCCGATCTCAAGCAAGTCTGCTCACACCATGCACTCGCTTTGCCCGCATGATGCGGCACAACCGGGAGGTGCGGACAGCGTCCGAGCAGATGCCACAGGCAATACTACCCTTGATGATGAACCTGCTGGTGGCGGTGATGTTCGTCGCCGGTTTCATGGCGGTTGCGCATGCCCATCCGATCGTCCGGAAGGCGCGCTGGTTCGCGCTGTGCTTTCTGTTCGGCATGGCCGAGCCGGTCGCCAATCTGTGTGTCTGGCTCGGCGCGCCCGAGCAGGCGATGCGGCTGGTGGGTTTCACCGCCTTCCTGATCGGGCTTGTCGGCATTTCGCTTGCCCTGTCGCACTACTATGGTCGCAAACCGATGTGGAAAGTGGCGGCGGCAATCGTCTTGGCAGGGTTTACCTATCGTCTGTTGAGCCTTGGTGCGCCCCGCGATGATCTGATGCACTTGCTGGCGTTCCAGGGCTGGTATGCCCTGGGGTCCGCCCTGTGTGCCTATACCACCCGACGGCATGCAACGCCTTCGCCGCTGAACTCCATGCTCTATCTGTTGTTCCTGCTGTGGATGGTGCATTTTCCGCTGAAGGCGTTCGGCGCGCTCTATCTGGGGAACGGCCAGACAGAGTCCGAGTATTCCAGCACGCTGTATGCCGTGATTTCGCAGACGACGAGCGGCGTGTTGATGATCGCCGGGGGCCTGGTGATCCTGATCGGCCTGTTGCAGGAAGTGGTTCACAACACGCAGCAACAGGCGAATTCCGACGCTTTGACGGGGTTGCCCATCGGCGTGCGATCGACGAGTGGTTCGACGCACAGGCGCCCGACGACGGGGATGAACCGGTCGCCGTCGCGGTGATCGACATCGATCGCTTCAAGCAGTTCAACGACCGGTTTGGCCACGATGTCGGCGACGAGGTGCTGCGGGCGGTCGCCACCTGTCTCGATCGCAATCGACCATCCGCCGCCCGGCTGGCGCGGCTGGGCGGGGAAGAATTCGTCGCCCTGCTGCCGAAGGATGAGGCATCGGCGCTGCACAGTTGCGAAAGCATGCGGCTGGCGATCTCGCGCCTCACCTTTGCCGAATCGGAGGCGGTGACCATCAGCATCGGCCTGTCGCAAGCAATGCCGGGAGAGCCGATGGGCGCGGTGCTGCGCCGGGCCGACCAGGCGCTCTACCAAGCCAAGGAACGGGGCCGCAATCGGTGCGAGGCCGCGGCGGTTGGCGATTATCTCGCTGTACCGGCCGCGCGTGCGCCCTCGCTCAAACTGGTGTCGCGCGCCTGACGCGCGTCAGAACGAGCGTGGCATGCTCAGGATATGTTCGCCGACATAGCTCAGGATCAGGTTCGAACTGATTGGCGCGACCTGGTAGAGCCGCGTTTCGCGGAACTTGCGCTCGACATCATATTCCGCCGCGAAGCCGAAACCGCCGAAGGTTTGCATGCAGGCGTTGGCGGCTTTCCAGCTGCTTTCGGCGGCTAGGTGCTTCGCCATGTTGGCCTCCGCACCGCATGCCTCGCCAGCATCGAACAACCGGCAGGCCTCGTAGCGCATCAGGTCCGCCGCGCGCACTTCCATATAGGCCTGCGCGATGGGGAACTGCACGCCCTGGTTCTGACCGATGGGCCGGTCGAACACCACGCGTTCGCTGCCGTACTCGGCGGCCTTCTCGACGAACCAGTAGCCATCGCCGATGCATTCGGCCGCGATCAGTGCGCGTTCGGCGTTCAGCCCGTCGAGGATGTAGCGAAAACCCTTGCCCTCTTCGCCGATCAGCGAGGAGGCGGGCAGCTCGAGCCCATCGAAGAACACCTCGTTGGTTTCGTGGTTGACCATGTTGCGGATCGGGCGGATTTCCATGCCGTTGCCGATCGCGGCGTGCAGATCGACGAGGAAGATCGAGAGCCCGTCGGATTTGCGCTTCACCTCCTCGCGAGGGGTGGTGCGGGCGAGCAGGATCATCAGGTCCGAATGCTGGATGCGGCTGATCCACACCTTCTGGCCGTCGATAACGTAGCGATCGCCCTTGCGCACAGCGCGCGTTTTCAGGTCGGTGGTGTTGGTGCCGGTGGTCGGCTCGGTCACCGCCATGCTCTGCAGACGCAGCGCGCCGCTGGCGATCGCGGGGAGAAACTGCGCCTTCTGCTCCTCGCTGCCATGCCGCAGCAGCGTGTTCATATTATACATCTGCCCGTGGCACGCGCCCGAATTGCCGCCTGCCCGGTTGATCTCTTCCATGATGATGCTGGCCTCGGTGAGGCCAAGCCCCGCGCCGCCGAACTCCTCGGGGATCAGCGCGGCCATCCAGCCTTCCTTCGTCAGCGCCTCGACGAATTCTTGCGGATATTCGCGCGCGTCGTCCTTCTCGCGAAAATAGCTGTCGCCGAAGCCGCGCACCAGCGCGCGCACCGCATCGCGGATTTCGGGGTAGTCGTTACGGGCGGCGGGAATGGGCAAGGCGGTTGGTCCTGTTGCGACTCTATCTTCCCCGCTTAAGCCACATCCTGCCGCGCGGGAAAAGCGTCGCTTGCCCCGCACCGAAGCCGTGCGATCGCTTCGGCCCGTCCCTGCGACGCCTCGCGCCATCGTAAATCTGCGCTTTCGATCGAGCCTGCCCGGAACCGCCCGGCAGGAGGCGGCATTGCGTGTGCCTGTCAGTCGACGTTCGTCACCACACTGACGGGGGCTTCACTCGCCGGTCTCTCATCAAGGGGTGACCGGCTCCACTCTCGCGGGCCGGGTTCGGCGCGCGGGCGACAACCGATGGAGTCGCAATGATGAAAAGCACTTTTACCGCCACCTTCACTTCCACCAAGGCCGCGCTCGTCTGCGGGATTGCGGCCCTTGCCCTTCCGGCGAGCGTTTCGGCGCAGGAGCAATGGTCCCAGCTCGCCGAGGAAGAGACCACGCTGACCGTCACCGGCAACCTGCCTGCCGACATTTCCGGCCTGCCCGAAGGCCCCGAGATCGACGGCTTCATCTCCGCGCGCAGCGATAATCGCATTCAGGTGACGGCGGAGGACGGATCGCGGACCGTGCTGTTCGTGGCCGACGACACCGAGATCAAGGCACGCGGCGGCTTCCTTGGGCTCGGTCGAACCTCGCTGGAAGACAACCAGCTCTTTAACGGCGTGCCGGTCACCGTGCGCACCGTGCAGTGGGAGGATGGCCTGATCGCCCAGCGGATCAGCATGAAGAGCAGCGATCTCAAGACCGCAGCGATGATCCAGCGCGGAACCGAACAGGGCTTCGCCGAACAGACCGCCGCGACCGAGGCGCTGCGCGGGCGCGTGGCCGATATCGACAATTACAACGTCAAGGGCACGACCAACGTCTATTTCGACACCGGCGAATACGCCCTGTCGGGTCAGGCGCAGTCGCAGCTGTGCAGCGCCGCCGCTCAGGCGGACGCGATGGACAACGCGCTGCTGCTGGTGGTCGGCTACACCGATTCCACGGGTAGCTACGAGATCAACCAGGAGCTGAGCGAGAAGCGGGCCGAGCGGGTGGTCAACTACCTGCAGCAGCAATGCGGCTGGAAGCCGTACCGGATGCTCACGCCGACGGGCATGGCGCAGGCCGACCCGGTGGCGGACAACAGCACCGATTACGGCAAGCAGCAGAACCGCCGCGTGGCGGTGAACATCCTTGTCAGCAAGGCTGTCGACGGGATGGGCGGCTGAGGGATGGTGGGGGCGGGCTGCAAGGTCCGCCCCTTTTCCTTCCCCGTCCTCCCCGCGAAGGCGGGGATCCCGCTTCCTTTCACCATCACAGAATATCCCCGAACCGGTCGAGCTAGTCCGGGTTCTGCTCTTCGATCAGGCGGATTTTCCACTCACGCCGCCACTTCTTCATCGCCTTCTCGCGCGCGATGGCATTCTCGATCCGGTCATGGTGCTCGGCGCAGACTAGTCGGGTGAGCCCGTACCGTCTTACGAAATCCGACCCTTCTCCGTTGCGATGCTGGTGAACGCGAGCCGCAAGGTCCGCCGTCACGCCGATATATACCGTGCCGCGATAGCGGTCGGCCATGAGGTATACCCAGCCCCCCTTCATTCAGTCAGCGGGACCCCCGCCTTCGCGGGGGTGACGACTGAAGGGTGTCATAGCTCGTCCCCGCACACCGGGCAGCGCTTCCCAATTGGCGTGAACCAATACCACCGTCGGTTCAGCACGGTCGAGTGCCCGCATGGCCGTTCCAAGCCATAGAGGGCGAAATACGCGATCAGCGAAATCGTCGCCAGAGCGATCGCGGCTGGAAAGGAAAGCGTGGGAAAGAAACCAAAGAGAACGTGCCAGAGCACGATGCCGATGCCCAGCGATGCGGTAATAAACCACAAATTAAAGAGCAGGAACCGCAACTAGCCTTCCGCCCCCGTCCCCTCGTACGCATCCACGATCCGCCCGACGATCGGGTGGCGTACCACGTCGGCGCTAGTGAAGCGGATGGTGCCGAAGCCCTCGATCCCCTCCAGCTTGTCGACCGCGTCTGCGAGGCCGCTCATGCGGTCGCCGCCGGGGATGTCGACCTGCCGCGGGTCGCCCGCGATCACCATCCGCGCGTTCTGGCCGAAGCGGGTGAGGAACATCTTCATCTGCTCACGCGTGGTGTTCTGCGCTTCGTCGAGGATCACGAAAGCATCGGCCAGTGTACGCCCGCGCATGAAGGCGATCGGTGCGATCTCGATCACGCCGCTGGCGATGTGCCGTTCGACCTGTTCGGGCGGCATGCAGTCGTACAGCGCGTCGTACAGCGGGCGCAGGAAGGGATCGACCTTCTCCTTCATGTCGCCCGGCAGGAAGCCGATCTTCTCGCCCGCTTCCACCGCCGGGCGGCTGAGGATCAGGCGCTGCACGCTGCCGGAGATCAGCTGGCTGACCGCCTGCGCGACCGCGAGGTAGGTCTTGCCGGTGCCTGCGGGGCCCAGTGCGAAGATGATATCGTCGCGGCTCAAGGACCGCATGTAATGCGCCTGCACCGCGCTGCGCGGGACGATCGTTTTGCGGCGGGTGCGGATCATGATCGGCGGCCCGCCATCCTCGCCCGCCTTGCGGCCCTTGATGATCCCGTCGAGCGTGGGTTCGTTGGTCATTGCGATGATCGCCTCGATCGCGCCTTCGTCCAGGTCCTGCCCCAGCGCCAGTCGGTCGTACATCGCCTGCAGAACGTCGCGCGCGCGGGCCACCGAATCTTCGGGCCCTTCGATCATCAGCTTGTCGCCGCGCGCGGAGATGAACACCGACAGGCGGTTTTCAACCTGCACCAGATTCGCGTCGAACTGCCCGAACAGCGGCACGAGGAGCGACTGATTCTCGAACTCCATGTCCACCTTGGCACGGCGCACCTCGCGGGTGGGGTGCGGCGGCTGTGAAAGCGCTGGCGTTTCCGCGCGGGTAGGTCTGCGGCCCATGCGTCTCCTTCGTGCATGACAGGGTTGCGAGTCGGGAGTGTAGGCTGTGGGGGAAGGGTGGCAAGCGCTTGCGCCATTCGCCCCGGTGGAAAGTCACGCGAGTGTCATCGGAAGGCCTACCGAAAATATTTGCAAAAGCCTCTCTCGATGAACGGATCGAGCGACCATTCGTTCATATTGAACGGATTAAATATGAATGCATGCTCGATCGCGGGCATGTTTCAGGAGTTACCGTGATGCGTAATTTTGTGATGTTGGCGGTGGCCGCGGGGCTCGTCCTGCCGACCGCGGCGAATGCCCAGCGTGGTCCCGAGAATCGCAGAGGCCCGCAGGCCGAAGCGCGTGAGCTGCGTGCCGGCAATCAGGGTTCGATGGGCGATCGTATCGCCGCGCAGGTCGCCAATGCGGAGCAGCAGCGCCGCGCCGAGCAGCGCGACCGGCGACAGGATCGCCGCGAAGACCGGCGCGATGATCGCCGGGACGTACGCGATGATCGCCGCGATGATCGGCGCGACTGGCGACAGGACCGCCGGGAGGACCGGCGCGAATATCGCCAGGACGTCCGCCGCGACCAGCGCCAGGCCCGCCGTGCCTATCGCGACTGGCGCGCCTATCGTCAGGCGGAGCGACAGGCCTTCCGGCGCGGAGCCTATTACGCGCCGCGCGGCTATTACTACCGCCCGGTCCGGGTCGGTGGCCTGCTCTCCGCGAGCGTTTTCTTGGGCCAGCGCTACTGGATCGACCCTTACGACTACTACCTGCCGCAGCCCAGCCGTTATTATCAGCGCTGGATCCGCTACGGCAACGACGTCCTGCTGATCGACACCCGCAACGGCCGCGTGCTGGTGGTGTACGACAACTTCTTCTGGTGATTGCTACCGGTTGAGTGGTGCAAAGCGCCCGGCTCCAGGATGGGGTCGGGCGTTTTCGTTTGGGCGGGCCGGATTGCGACAGCGCGCCCTGGCTCGGCTCCGCGACCGGATCGGGATCAGACGGCCGTCCGGATCAGCGGATTGGTGCCGCTCTTGTCATGCGCATAGTCGGCGAATTCGCCATCCTTCACTACGTAATGCAGGAAAAGCTGCTTTTGCCAGGCCGCCGCAAGAGGTTCTCGCCAGTGGAGCAGCTGACTTCCGAGCATCGCCAGGCCAGCTCCCGGCGGCAGGTCGATCGCTCGGGTGGATCCTTCCAGATCGACGAGCCAGATAGGCCACGATTTGCCGCCCCCCGGCGTATCGATGGTAACGGTCACGGTGATTTCGCACCCTGTCCGGTCCTTGTGGGGGCGCAGGACCGATCCCCTGTTATAGCGTCGCCAGTACGAATAATTCTCGATCAACTCGCGCCCCAGCACCGCCTCGACGCGGCTGCGACAATGACGCAGCAACATTTCGCCCGGCACCGGCCCGTAGGCACCGACAGCGTCGGACGCGCTCGAATAGGTCTGGTCGAGCAAGTCGCCGCGAGATTCGGCAACCTCCATGCCGCGCGCCATCAGGGCAACCTGCGACGGGCTGGCGAGGCCTTCGAACACGTGATAGCCATTCCGCCAGAAAGCCTCGCAGGCTTCGGTCGGATCGGCGTCGCCCCGTGTCATTGCGGATTGGTCTCCGTCGTTCGAACGATCGTGCTGGGGTCGGGCAATCCTTCGACCAGCCGGTATCCATCCTGCCAGAACGGCGGCGTCACGCAAACGCGCCGATCAGCGGCCTGCCACGCAGCGAATTGGGGCCAGCCTCGGCCAGTTCGACGGATACGAGATTGCCGATCCGCACATCCGCATCTTCGAAGAACACCGATTGCAGCCAGGGCGACTTGCCGAGCCACTGGCCCGGCAGTTTGCCTTTGCGTTCGACCAGCACTTCGCACGTTTTCCCGACGCTCGCCGTATTGAACGCGTGCTGATCGCGGTTGAGGCGATCCTGCAAGCGGGCGAGCCGGTCTTTCATAACCTCGGTCGAAACCTGTCCGTCCATACCGGCGGCAGGCGTGCCGGGGCGGGGCGAATATTTGAAGCTGAACGCCTGCGCGTAACCCACTTCGTCGACCACGCTCAGCGTGTCCTCGAACTCGGCCTCGGTCTCACCCGGGAAGCCGACGATGAAATCGCCTGAGAGCGCGAGGTCGGGCCGCGCGGCGCGGAAACGCTCGATCAGCTTGAGGTAGCTTTCGACCGTATGGCTGCGGTTCATGGCTTTGAGCACGCGGTCATTGCCCGCCTGCACCGGCAGGTGGAGGAAGGGCATCAGCTTCTCGATCTCGCCATGCGCGGCGATGATCTCTTCATCCATGTCCGCCGGGTGGCTGGTGGTGTAGCGGATGCGCGCGAGGCCATCCACTTTCGCCAGCTCGCGGACCAGCCCGGCTAGCCCGGTGCGATGGCCCTTGGCGTCCTCTCCGCTCCAGGCGGAGACGTTCTGGCCGAGCAGCGTGATCTCGCGCGCACCGCCTTCGACCAGCCGCTGTGCCTCGGAAACCAGCTCGGCGAAGGGACGGCTGATCTCCGCGCCGCGTGTATAGGGCACCACGCAATAAGTGCAGAACTTGTCGCACCCTTCCTGAATGGTGAGGAAGGCCGCAGGGGGCGCGGTGCGGCGCGCCGGTAGCCCTGCGAACTTGGCTTCGGCAGCAAGGTCCATCTCGGTGCTTCGCTGGCCGTTCGTGGCGCGCTCCAGCATTGCGGGAAGGTTCTGGTAGGCCTGCGGGCCGACCACCATGCTGACGCCAGGCGCGCGGGCCATGATCTCTTCCCCCTCGGCCTGTGCGACGCAGCCTGCGACCGCGATCAGCGGGCTGGTGCCGTCGTCGCGCCGCAGACGGCCGATGTCGGAATAGACCTTCTCGGTCGCCTTCTCGCGGATATGGCAGGTGTTGAGCACCACCAGATCGGCGTCCTCGCCATCGGGCGCGGGCGTAATGCCCTGCGCGGCGAGCAGCTCGCCCATCCGCTCGCCATCATAGACGTTCATCTGGCAGCCGAAGCTCTTGACCCGGTAGGTCTTGGGTTTTTCAGTCGGTTTCATGAGAAGCGCGCATTTACTGCATCTTGCAACGCGCTTCAATCGTCCGCCTTCTTAGCCCTCAACCCGGTAATGGATCGGCTTGAAGCTGCCGCCGTTCGAGGCATAGGCCGAACAGGCGGTCAGACCGATGACGAGATCCATCTTCGCGCGAAAGCGCACCGCCTCGCCCGGCTTGCTGGCGGGCGGATCGACCGACAGGGTGCCCGTGGCCCCATCGACCGGCACGTTCATGAAGACGTTGAACGCGGTCGGGATCGCGTCGCGCTCGATCCCGTAGGGTGCCAGCGCTTCGGCGAGATTGCCCATGCATCCGCGATGGACCGGCTTGTCGGGGTAGAAATGCCGGAACGTATCCTCGCTGCACGGGGTCAGCAGGTAGTCGTGCTGGCCGAGGCTGTCCTCCTCGATCTCCAGCATCACGTTCGACCGGTTGGACCACAGCCGGTTGCCCGCGGTGAGGTGGATGGTTTCCTCGTAATCGAAAGTGCGCCCGTTAGACATGACCTCGCGCACGTCTCCCTGCGCATAGGCGACCATGTCCGACACCTGCGTCCCTTGCGGGTCGATCACGGTGAAGGCCTGACCCTTGGCGACGACGAAGGCGGTGCCGCTGCGCGGTGGAATCTCGATTGTTTCGCTCATGTGCGACCCCTGAAAGGGCACGCCCAGTCGTCTTCGACCACGCGCCCGCTATATTGCCGTGCCTCGCTGCTCTCGCCGTGGCGGGCGAGCATCGGATTGAGATCGCCCGCGAGCGACTTGTCGCGGCTGAGGATACGCTGGCGCATCTTCTCGTAAACCCCGCTATTGCGCAGCCATTCGAACTGCTTGTGCAGGTTGAACACCAGCGATGGTTTCGGGAAGCGGCGTGCAGGGCGCGAGGCATTGGGGTGCAGGCCGACCACGAAGAATGCCTGCCCGCCGAAGCTGAGCGAAAAGTCAGGCTCGGCCGGGTTGCTGCTGACGGTTGGGTCGGGCTTTTGCGACAGCCACTCGTCCTTGTCGGAGAGCGATTGTATCCGCTCCCACATCGCGTGCTCGAACTGCACCTCGTCCAGATCGAGCGGCCCGTCGAAGATGACGACGAGGCTGCGCAACTGCTCGGGCGGCAGATCGCGCTTCGCCCACGCCATCAGCGCCTCGTGAATCTTGAGGTCGTTCCACGCGCTGGTGAGATCGCGCGCGAGCACGAATTCCATGTTCCCCGTCGCCAGCGCCGACTTGGCACCCACGCAGGGGAAGTCCGGGCCCTTGATGACGTCTTCGAATTGTTCGACCCGTTCGTCGATTACGGTGTTGGCATCCATGGGAGCCACAACACGCCGCCCTGCAAGCGGTTGCGAAATCAACCTTCGCTAAGAAACCCCGGCGCGCAGGGCAGCCCGGTCAGCTCGCCGGAGGGTCCTCCGGGTCGGCACGGTCGACCGGTGCAGCGACAGGCGGCAGCTTGGCCTTGCTATAACGGATCGGCGCGACGTCGTGGTCGAACGGGCGCAGTTCGTGGCCCATCGTTTCGCGCAAGGCTTCCTCGATCCGCACGCGTGCTTCGGTGGCGATCGCCTTGCGGCCGCGGAACTCGATCGGGCTGAAGGGTTCGAGGAAGAACAGTTTGACCGGGAAGGTGCCCTTGCGCGCCATCACCCGCTTGAAGTTGTTGAGCCCATCTTCCTCGCCGATCCAGCCGATCCATTCGGCCATCGCGCCGTAATCGAGCACCACCGGCTGGACCAGCACCCCCGGCGGCGGCGGCTCGAGCACGCTCAGCATCGAGGATTTGAAGGGGAGCAGCGAATGCCCGTCGGTCGTGGTGCCTTCGGGGAAGACGGTGACCGACCAGTTGTCCATCAACGCCTCGCGCAGTGCATTGATCTGGTCCGCCACGCGCAAGCGGTCTTCGCGCTGGACGAAGACCGTGCGGTTGAGCGAACACAACCAGCCGACGAGCGGCGCCTTGGCCAGTTCCGCCTTGGCGACGAAGGCGGTGCCGCTGGCGCCGGCCAGTGCCAGAATATCGACCCAGCTGACATGATTGGCGATGAAGAATACGTCGCGTCGCAGCGGCGTGCCGCGTCGTTCCACCCGTGCGCCCACGATCCAGGCGGCGATGGCGAGATACCATTTCGGCCACGGCGATCCGTAGGTGAAGATGCGGGTGACGTAGAGCGGGACAACGAACAGCAGCATCACGATCACCAGCGTGATCGTGCGGGTCCATAGGCGAACCCACCCCATGAAGGAGATCGGCGTCTTTTCGCCGCGCGCGGCGGCCTGCCGCGTTTCCCAGTCGGTGCGGGGGTCAGTTGTCGCGTTCGAGGCGGACGCCATAAAGCTCCATCCGGTGGTCGACGAGACGATAGCCGAGCTTTTCTGCGATCTGTTTCTGCAGCGCTTCCAGCTCGGGGTCGACGAATTCGACCACCTTGCCGCTTTCCACGTCGATCAGATGATCGTGGTGCGCTTCGGGCGCAGGTTCGTAACGGGCGCGGCCATCGCCGAAATCGTGCCGGTCGAGCACACCCGCCTCTTCGAACAGGCGGACGGTGCGATAGACGGTGGCGATGGAAATCTTGGGGTCGATCTTCGACGCGCGGGCGTGCAACTGCTCGACATCGGGGTGATCCTCGCTGTCGGAAAGGACACGTGCGATGACCTTGCGCTGTTCGGTGATGCGCAGGCCTTTGTCGGCACAGAGCTGTTCGAGATCGATTTTATGGGGCACGCGCAATCCTCAAGCTTTCGCCAATCGGCATAGGCGGGAGGGGCGGACCACTCAAGTCTCGCCGGTCGGCCTTTTCCCGATCGACCGGCGAGAAGTGGATTATTCGGCGGTTTTCTTGCGACGACCACGCTTCTGGCCGGGCGCACGGCCAAGGCCGATCTTCTTTGCCAGTTCGCGGCGCTTTTCGGCGTAGTTGGGGGCGACCATCGGATAATCGCTCGGCAGATTCCAGCGCTCGCGATATTCTTCGGGGCTCATGTCGTAATTGGTGCGCAGATAACGCTTGAGCATTTTCAGCTTCTTGCCGTCTTCGAGGCACACCAGGTAGTCGGGCTTCACCGAAGCGCGCACCGACACCGCAGGCTCGGGCCGCGGCTCTTCCTGCTCGCCCGCAGCCGAAAGGCCGGACAGGGCAGAATAGACATTGTTGATCAGCACGGGGACTTCGTCGAGCTCGGCCGAGTTATTGGCGACATATGCTTCGACAATGTTGGACGTGAACGCGATCAGCGTCTGCGTCATTTCGAGATCTTGGTCTTCCATCAAATTCCTCTGGGGTTTTTCATATGCAAGACCCTGGGGGATGGGCTGCATACGCAAAATCCCCTGTCGCATTCACTTGCGAAATGCAATGGTGTCTCAATTCTTTTTTCGGCTGTTATTGGTGTTCAAGACCTTAACGTCTGTTCCAGATCGAGACCGAACGTAATCGCATCCATTCGCGCGCCGTCGCCAAGGTCGTAATAGTTGCGCCGACGGCCGATAGGGGTGAAGCCGTGCTGTTCGTACAGCGAACGTGCCGGGTTGTTCTCCCGCATTTCGAGGAACAGGTGCTCCGCCCCGCGCAGATTGGCCGCCGCGACCAGCATTGCGAGCAGCGCGGAGCCAAGCCCCCGGCGGCGTGCGGACGGCGCGACGGCGATCAGCAGGATCTCTTCTTCGCCCGGCGCGGCGCGGACCACCGCGAAGCCGACGGCGTCGATCGGGTCGAGCGGGGCGGTGCCATCCATCGTCATAAGGGTCGCGTGGGTATTGGCCAGTGCCAGCGCGCTGGAAAGCTGGTTGCGGTTCCACGCCTCGCCCCATTGCGGGTCGAATGCGGCGTCCATGATCCGCATGATCGCGTCGATCGCGGCGTCGTTCATGGGGCCTGTCATGCCGGGGCCACCGGGCTGGCGGGCAGCCGTGCATCGGGCGCGCGGCCATAGATCGGCGCGAGGCCAGGGGTGAAGTGCGAGGTGCCCAGCACGGCGATTGCACGCGCATCGGGCAGCAGATCGACAGCCACGCTGCTATCCGGAGATGCGAGACGTTCTGCCAGAGCCTGCGCCTGCGAGCCTGCGATATGTTCGTGGACCGGGCGCGCGGCGGCCGCTTCGGGCGGTAGCGATTCGAGTTCGGAGGTGGCGGCGCCCGCGGCATCGAAATCCTGCACGAACCACTCGCCGTGGCCGCCGGTCGCGCAGACCGTCACCGGCTCGCGGCGGTCGGCCAGCGCCATTGCCGCGACCAGCGCGAGGGTAGGGTAGCCGAGCAATTCGGCCCGCCATGCGAATGCCAGCGCGCGGGCGGTCGCAATGCCGATCCGCACACCGGTGAAGCTGCCGGGGCCGAGCGATACGCGGATCGCATCGGCGCGGCCCTTGTCAGGCAGGCCTGCGATCATCGGCACCAGCTGTTCGGCGTGGCCGCGCCCGAGGACGCGGTGATCGCGCTCGACCAGCGCGCCGTCCTCGAACAGCGCGACCGAGCAGGCCTCGCTCGCCGTCTCTATGCCTAGCATCCGCATGCCTGCGGCGATGCCCCAGCCGCATAGCCCGCGCAAGACCCCTGCCGGGCGGTGGCCGCGCGGGAGGGTCGCGATCAGTCGATGCGGTTGAACTTGTCGAAGTCGGGGCGCGGGCTGCGATCGAAGATCGATTCCTTGTCGCCATAGCCGATCGAGCAGACCCAGTCGGCCCGGTACTGCGGCTGGTCGGCGAAGAAGTCTTCGGTCACCTTGTCGAGATCGAGGCCCGACATCGGCCCGCAATCGAGGCCGAGCGCGCGCGCCGCCAGCATCAGGTAGGCACCCTGAAGCGCGGAATTGCGCTTGGCCTGGGTAATGCGGCCTTCGACATCGCCTTCGAACCAGCTCTTGGCATCGGTATGCGGGAACAGCTCGGGCAGATGTTCGTGAAAATCGATGTCGTAGCCAATGATGACGCACCACGGCGCGGTTTTGATCTTGTCCTTGTTAGCGTCCATCGCGTGGCTCGCGAGCTTGTCCTTCGCCTCGTCCGACCGGCACCACACGAACCGCGCGGACTGCTGGTTGGCCGAGGTCGGCGCCATTTTGAGCAGATCGTAGACCTTGCGGATCTGATCCTCGGACACATCCTTTTCCAGCCAGCCGTTATAGCTGCGCGCTTCGAGGAAGAGTTGCTCGAGCGCTTCGTGCGAGAGCGTGTGGCCGTGGAACTGCTTGGTCATAGGTGCGGAGGCTTTCTGTCTGGGGGTATCCGGCTGTCGGGGTGTCAGCGCGATCAGGTCGCGCGGACTTCAACGACTTCGGGCACGTAATGTTTCAGCAGGCCTTCGATCCCGTGCTTGAGCGTCGCGGTGGCCGAGGGGCAGCCGTCGCACGCGCCCTGCAACTGCAGGTGGACGATGCCCTTGTTGTACCCGCGATAGGCGATGTCGCCGCCATCGCCCGCCACTGCGGGGCGGATACGGGTTTCGAGCAATTCCTTGATCTGGTCGACGATGTCCGCGTCGTCCGCGTTTTCTTCCACCACCAGCGTATCCTCCGCCGGAACCGCGATCCCGGCAGCAGTGCCGCCGTGGAACAGCGGTGCCTCGGACACGAAATGATCGAGCAGCACGGCGACGACCTGCGGCTTGAGCTCGGTCCACTGCGCGCCTTCGCCCTTGGTTACCGACACGAAGTCGTGGCCGAAGAACACGCCGGTCACCTCGCCCGTGTCGAACAGCGCCTGAGCGAGCGGACTTGCCTCGGCATCCTCTGGGTTCGCGAAGTCGCGCGTGCCCTGGGGCATCACCTGCCGCTGGGGCAGGAACTTGAGCGTGGCGGGATTGGGCGTGGTTTCGGTTTCTATATACATGATGCGTGCGATGTAGGGGTGCGGTGGGAACGCGGCAAGCGGTCGACCGTCCTCGAATGGAGCCGCGATCCGGCCCGCGCCACTTTTGCTTTCGGCTTTTGCTTCGGACGGGGCGCACCACATTGGGCGCGCATTCACCCGACCTTCACTTCTCCGCCCCCTATAGGCCTGTCTTATGAATCCAGCCTTCCGCGCCCCTCGCCCCACTGGGCGGCATCTTGCCCTGCTTCTTCCGATCCTGCTGGGCGGTTGCGCGATCTTCGGGCCGAAAGACGAGGTCAGGACCCCTCCCGAGCCGCCGCAGGCCGAGGCCGCCAATGATCCCGCCGATGCGGCGACCGTTCAGCCGCACCCGACCGACTTCTCCACGAAACCGTCGGCCGCAGCGGAGCCCGCATCGCTCCAGTCGCCCGACGAGACGCCGTGGCTCTACGAAGGCAGCAATATCCCGGTCGACCGCGAGTGGCGCTTCGGCGTGCTCGACAACGGGCTGCGTTATGCGACCCGCGCCAACGGCGTGCCGCCCGAACAGGTCTCGATCCGCATCCGCATCGACGCGGGCTCGCTGTACGAGGCCGAGGACGAACGCGGCTTTGCCCACCTGCTCGAACACCTGCTGTTCCGCCAGTCGCGCTATCTCGGAGTGGGCGAGACGATCCCCACCTGGCAGCGGTTGGGCGCGACCTTCGGCAACGACACCAATGCGGTGACCAGCCCGACGCAGACCGTCTATCAGCTCGACCTGCCCGAAGCCGATCCCGCCAAGCTCGACGAAGCTTTTCGCCTGCTGTCGGGCATGGTGCAGGCTCCCGTCCTCAGCCAGGCCAATGTCGATACCGAAGTGCCCATCGTGCTCGCCGAAAAGCGCGAGCGCGGAGGCGCGGCGGAGCGGGTGGGGCGCGAGAGCCGCGAGACCCTGTTCCACGGCCAGCTGCTCGCCAGCCGCCCGCCGATCGGCGCCGAGGAAACCTTGCTGGGCGCGAAAGCCGAAGCGGTCGAGGCGTTTCATGAGCGCTGGTATCGTCCGAAGGGCACGGTGATCGCGGTTGCCGGCGATACCGATCCGGTCGCGCTCGCGCGCCTGATCGAGAAATATTTCGGCGACTGGCAGGTCGCGGGCGATGTGTCCCCGCAACCCGATTTCGGCGATCCCGTGGCTCCGGCAGGCGCCGATCCCGCCAATCCGGTGGGGGAGACGTCGGTGCTGGTCGAAGCCGACCTGCCGCGTTCGCTGACTTTCGCGTGGCTGCGCGAATGGGAGCCGGTGCAGGACACGATTGCCTATAATGAGGGCCTGCTGATGGACGCGCTGGCCCAGTCGCTCATCAACCGGCGCCTCGAATCGCGGGCCCGCGGCGGGGGCGATTATCTCTATGCGCAGGTCGAGCAGGAGGATGTGAGCCGCAGCACCGACGCCACCTTCGTCAGCTTCGCGCCCTTGACCGAAGACTGGCAGGCTGCGCTGGCCGACGTGCGCGCGGTCATCGCCGACGCGACGACCAATCCGCCGACCGAGGAAGAGCTGGCGCGCGAGATCGCCGAGTTCGACGTCGCCTTCGTCGCCGGGGTCGAGGAATCGCAGGTCGAACCGGGCTCGGACCTTGCCGACACGCTGATCGGTGCGGTCGACATTCGCGAAACGGTCGCCTCAGCGCAAACCGTGCTCGACGTGTTTCGCGGCATGCGCGAGCGGGTGACCCCCGCCGCGATCCTCGAGCGCACGCAAGCTCTGTTTTCAGGCGAGGTCGTTCGCGCGGTCTACGTGACGCCGCAGGATGGCGAGGCGAGCGCGCAGGCCCTGCGCGCCGAACTGGCCGCCCCGGTCGAAGCCGATGGATCGGCCCGGATCGCGGCAAGCACCGTCGATTTCGATCAGCTTCCCTCGCTCGGCGAACCCGGCGAGGTTCTTTCGGCCCGATCCCTCGGGGTGCTCGATATCGAGCGGGTCCAGCTTGCCAATGGCGTTACCGCGCTGCTCTGGCCCAATGGCGCCGAGCCGGGCCGGGTCGCGGTCAACGTGCATTTCGGTGCAGGCATGCGCGCCTTCGACGCCGATGATGCAGCCTATATCACGCTTGGCGAAACCGCGCTGATAAGCTCGGGCCTCGCAGGGCTCGATCAGGAAGATCTCGACCGGCTGGCGACGGGCCGCAAGCTGGGCTTCGATTTCTCCGTCGGGCAGGCGGCGTTCACCTTCTCCGCCAATACGCGCGAGGCGGATCTGGCCGACCAGCTCTATCTGTTCGCGGCCAAGCTCGCGCTGCCCGAGTGGGACGAGCGGCCGGTGGTGCGTGCGAAGGCGGGCTCGAGCCTGGCCTACGACACCTATGTCACCAGCCCCGCAGGCCTGCTCAACCGCGATCTCGAAACCATCATCCGCGGCGGCGACCTGCGCTTCGCGACGCCAACCCCGGAAATGATCGAGGCCACCAGTGCGGAAGGCTTCCGTGAAGTGTGGGAGCCGCTGCTCGACAAGGGCGAGATCGAAGTCCTGATCTTCGGCGATTTCCAGCGCGACGTCGCGATCAAGGCACTGCGGACCAGCTTCGGCGCATTGCCGCCCCGCGCACCGATTGACCCCGCAAGCTTCGCCGCGCGCCCCGGCGCGCCCAAGGCTGGCGCGCGCGAGGTGCTCTACCATCGCGGCGATGCGAACCAAGCGGCGGCCGTGGTCGCGTGGCCGGTCGGCAGCGGTCTGACCGACATCTCGGAAGGCCGGCAGCTCGAGATTCTCGGCCAGCTCGTCATGAACCGCCTGTTCGACGAAATGCGCGAGCGGGCGGGTGCCAGCTATGCCCCGCAGGTGCGGGTCGACTGGCCGATGGACGACGTTGGCGGGGGCACGCTGATCGCGCTCGCCCAGCTGCGCCCCGAGGACCTGCCCGCCTTCTACGCCGCGGCGGACGAGATCGTGCAGGATCTGGCGGCCAATGGCCCCGATGCCGACGAACTGGCCCGGGTGACCGAGCCGCTGCGCCAGACGATCCTGCGCGCGACCACCGGCAACGGCTTCTGGATGTGGCAGCTGCGCGGCTCGACCCGGGATGCCCAGCGCCTGCGGGTCATCGGTTCGCTGCTCGACGATTATTCGCAATCCACGCCCGAACGCATGCAGGCTCTGGCGGCCAAATACCTCGGCGCGCGCGCGCCGCTGGAGATCGCGATCGTGCCCGAGGGAACACAAGTTCCGTAAGGGGGCGGTAAAGAGAAATAAGCTTGCGTGGTACGGTTCGAGCCGCCACTCCCTCGTGGACCGTCAGACAAGAACTCGCAGGATTGATTGCCATGGCTTCCGACTGGAGCCCCGACAGCTGGACGAATTTCGAAGCGAAGCACCTGCCGCGCTATGAGGATGCCGCTGCGCTCGCCCAGGCAGAGGCAGAGCTTGGCGCTTGCCCGCCGCTGGTCTTCGCGGGCGAATCCGATGCGCTGAAAAGCGAACTCGCGCGGGTCGAGAAGGGCGAGGCCTTTCTGCTGCAGGGCGGCGATTGCGCGGAAAGCTTCGCCGAATTCGCGCCCGACACGATTCGCGATACCTTCCGCGTGATCCTGCAGATGGCGGTGGTGCTGACCTACGCCGGATCGCTGCCGGTGGTGAAGGTGGGCCGCATGGCGGGCCAGTTCGCCAAGCCGCGTTCCAGCGATACCGAGACGCAGAAGGATGCAGACGGGCGCGCCGTTACCCTGCCGAGCTATTTCGGTGACAATATCAACGGCATCGACTTCACGCCCGAATCGCGGCGCAACGATCCGCAGCGCATGGTGCGCGCCTATTATCAGGCTTCGTCCACGCTCAACCTGCTGCGCGCCTATGCCGGCGGCGGCTACGCCAACCTGCGCCAAGTGCACGACTGGACACTGGATTTCATGGGCCGCTCGCCCTGGTCGGAAAAGTTCGTCGCGACCGCCGACCGGATCACCGAAGCGCTCGACTTCATGGCCGCGTGCGGGGTCGATCCGTCGGACATTCCGCAGTTGCAGGGCACCACCTTCTACACCAGCCACGAGGCGCTGCTGCTGCCTTACGAGCAGGCGATGACCCGCCGCGATCCCAATAATGGCGAATGGTACGACACCAGCGCGCACATGGTCTGGATCGGCGACCGCACGCGGTTCGAAGGTAGCGCGCATGTCGAATTCATGCGTGGCATCCGCAATCCGATCGGGGTCAAATGCGGGCCGAGCCTCGACCCGGATGTGCTGCTCAAGCTGCTCGATACGCTCAATCCCAACCGCGAGAGCGGGCGGATCGTGCTCATCACCCGCTACGGCCACGATATCGTCGAAAAGCACCTGCCGGGCCTCATCCGTGCCGTCCGGCGCGAAGGGCATCCGGTGGTGTGGTCGAGCGACCCGATGCACGGCAACGTGGTCAAGTCGGAAAGCGGCTACAAAACGCGGCCCTTCGACCGGATCAAGACCGAGCTGGGCAGCGTGTTCGCGGTCCACCGTGCCGAAGGCAGCTATCTGGGCGGGGTCCATCTGGAGATGACCGGTCAGAACGTGACCGAGTGCGTCGGGGGTGCGGTCGCGATCACCGATGCCGAGCTTTCGAGCCGCTACCACACGCACTGCGACCCGCGCCTCAATGCGGGGCAGGCGCTGGAACTGGCCTTCGCGATTGCCGAGATGCTGCAACCGCAGGTCGATCGCGCGGCTGCGGCGGCTTAGTTTTCTCCGGTCTCCCGCCCCGCCTCCCCACCCGGCCACCAAGGGTACACCCAGGATATGGTGGCCGGGTGGGGAGGCGGGGCGGGCGGTCAGAAGGTAAACCGGTTGGGCGGCTGACGGCCCCCAGCAAAAGCCCCTCCCACCACCTGCTTTGGTCCAAGCAAAGGATAATTCCGGAAACCGGGGTTTCCTTCGTGTGTTCCTTTCCTCAAGGTGAGTCAGGATTGCTTGCCCGGCAGGAGAGGACCCGTGGCCCAGTCCCAATCACGTTCCGTTTCGCCCCACCCGGTGGGTGCGGACAATTCGCTCGCAGAGCGCTTCCATGCGACGCGCGCGCTGACCGAGGCGCTCGTCGAGCCGTTGAGCGACAGCGACGCGACCATCCAGTCGATGGAAGACGCCTCGCCCGCCAAGTGGCACCTCGCGCATACGACATGGTTCTGGGAAACCTTCCTGCTGCGCGACCACCGCAGCGACTACGCGCTGCATGACGAGCGTTGGGCGTTTCTGTTCAATTCCTATTACGAGGCCGAAGGCGACCGGATCGGTCGCTTTTCGCGCGGAATGCTGTCGCGCCCAACGCTGGACGAAGTGCTCGATTGGCGCGCGCATGTGACCGACGTGATGGCCTCCATGCTCGACGATCCGGCGCTCACGCCACTGATCGAGCTGGGCATCGCACACGAACAGCAGCATCAGGAACTGCTGCTGACCGACATCAAGCACGCGCTGTTCCAGAACCCTCTCGGCCCGGCGATGTGGGATGCACAGCTACCGCGGGCACAGGCGCGCGAGCGTGGCTGGACCGGGCACCCCGGTGGCATCGGGGCCATCGGCCATGAGGGTGCCGGAGAAGACGCCTCGTTTGCCTTCGACTGCGAGAGCCCGCGCCATCGCGTGCTGCTGGAACCTTTCGCGCTTGCCGACACGCTCGTCACCAATGCCGAGTGGGACGCGTTCATCGCCGATGGCGGCTACGAAAATGCTGCCCTGTGGCTCTCCGATGGCTGGGCATGGGTGCAGGACAACCGCGTGGGCGCGCCGCTTTACTGGCGCGATGCGGATAAGGGCGCGGAGCATTTCACGCTTGCCGGATGGCAGCCGCGCGATCCGCATGCACCGGTCACCCACATTTCCTATTTCGAGGCCGATGCCTTTGCCTCTTGGGCCTGTGCCCAGTGGGACAAGGCGCGCCTGCCGACCGAGTTCGAATGGGAAGCGGTTGCGCGCGGCCAGCACGCCGAGGAGGCGCCTGCCCACGAACCCGACGAAGGCAACCAGCTTGATGCGGCAGGACCGCCCCAGCCCGTCGGGTCGGACGGCCTGTTCGGCGATTGCTGGCAATTCACCCGCAGCGCGTATCTGCCCTTTCCGCGCTTCCAGCCTGCCGCGGGCGCGGTTGGCGAATATAACGGCAAGTTCATGAGCGGGCAGTTCGTGCTGAAAGGTGCCAGCTGCGCGACGCCGCGCGGCCATTCGCGCGCCTCCTACCGCAACTTTTTCTATCCGCACCAGCGCTGGCAATTCACCGGCCTCAGGCTCGCGAAGGATATCTGATGACCGATAATGCAGGGCTGAAACTGGTCGACCTCGACGAGAGCGGGGTCGACCGGGCCTTTCGTGCCGATGTGCTGGAAGGGATGCGGGGGCCGCAAAAGGCGATCCCAGCACGCTGGCTGTACGACGATGCGGGATCGCAGCTGTACGAAGACATCACCCAGGTGCCCGAATATTACCCGGCCCGCGCCGAGACCGAGATTCTCAAATCGCGCGGAGCGGACTTCGCCAAGGCGATCGGATCGGGGCGCGCGGTGGTCGAATTCGGCAGCGGCTCGTCGGTCAAGACGCCTGCGTTGCTTCGGGCGATTGGCCCCGCTGCTTACGTCCCGCTCGACATTGCGGGCGATTTCCTGCGCGCCGCCGCGGCCGACCTTTCCGCGAAGTTCCCCGGCCTGCCGGTCTATCCGGTAGAAGCGGACTTCATGCGCCGGGTCGAGCTGCCGCATGAGGTCGCGCATCTCGCCAAGCTCGGCTTTTTCCCCGGCGGCACACTGGGCAACATGGTCGCGCGCACCGCGACCGATCTGCTGCGCGCCATGCGCGAGACGCTTGGCGAAGGTTCGATGCTGCTGGTCGGCATGGACCTGATCAAGGACCAGAGCGTGCTCGAAGCAGCCTACGACGATGCCGGGCGGGTGACGGCGGAGTTCAATCTGAACCTCGCGCGGCGAATCAACCGCGAGCTTGACGGGACCATTCCGATCGACAAGCTGGAACATGCCGCACGCTGGAACGATCAGTATGCACGGGTCGAAATGCACCTCGTCGCGCGTGAGGCCATCGCCTTCGAGATCGCGGGCGAGCGTTTCGCGATGAAGGCGGGCGAGACGATCCATACCGAAAACAGCCACAAGTTCGACCGGCGCAGCGCGGACAAGCAGCTGCTGGCAGGCGGCTGGACACCGGTTGGACGGTGGCTCGACGCCGAGGAGCGCTTCAGTGTCGTTCTCGCCGAGGCGAGAGAGGCCAGCAACGCGCCGTGAGCACCGACGCTCCTTCCCGTTCATCCTGAGCTTGTCGAAGGGCGAACTCAGCGCAACGTTCGCGGTTCGACAGGCTCACCACGAACGGAACGTCGACCAGTGGTCAGGCAAGCAACCCTCATTCATGGAATAGTCCGGCGCAAGCGACTATATGACGCGCATGGACATCAAGCCCGTGTTCGACCAGCTCGCCGCGACTATCGGCAGCATCCCGCAGAGCGGGCTGCTTGTCATCGCGGTTGCGGCGCTGCTGTTCGGCTGGCTGGGCGGCGCGCTGGCCAGGCGCGAGCTGTTCATCGGTCGCCTGCTCAGTACCGGCAGCACGCTGGTGCTGTGCGGCGTGCTGGTGCTGATCGTGCTGCAACTGGCGCGGCTCGACCCGCGCTTCGATGTCGCGATGTCCGATGTCGGCCTCGCCGAGCAGAGCGTGGTCGGCGGCGAAACCCGCGTGGAGCTGGCGCCCGACGGGCACTACTGGCTCAACGCCGAGGTCAACGGCGTGCCCGCGCGCTTCCTCGTCGATACCGGCGCGACGCTGACCGCGATTTCGGAGCCGACCGCGCGCGCCGCAGGGCTGGAACCGCGCGCGGACCGCCTGCCGGTGATGATGACAACCGCCAACGGCACGATCTCGGTCGGCACGACGACGGTGGAGGAGTTGCGCTTCGGCAATGTCGCGGCCTTCGGGCTCGACGCGGTGATCGCGCCCAATATCGGCGAAACCAACGTGATCGGGATGAACCTGCTTAGCCGGCTGGCGCAGTGGCGGGTGGAAGGAGGCACGCTGATCCTCGTGCCGAACAATCCGCAGGACGCGCAGGTCGGGACCACCGGCACCTCCGCTGACTAGGCGGCGCACCGGCTTCACAAGAACTTTCGCAACCCGCCTGCTTGTGATACCCGCGCCGCGATTTGTCCGGTTGCGAGTGGTGGCGCGAAGGACGTTGTTCCAGGAATAGCGCCCACTGATGCCGCATACCATTTTCGATCTCGACCAGCTCGCCTCTGCCCCCGTCCTCGACCAGTTGGCGGAAGGGATCATCGTCGCCGACGTCAGGGGCGCCATCCGCTACGTCAACAATGCGGCGCGCGACATGCATGGCGTGGCCGATCTGCATGTCGAGCCGGAAGACTACGCGGATCGCTATCATCTTTTCACCGTCGAGGGCGATCCCCACCCGTTCGAAGACCTGGCGCTGGCGCGCGCGGTGCGGGGCGAGGAAGTGTTCGACGTGCCATGGATCATCCGTCGGCCAGACGGCACCGAGATCTGGGCTGTGGGCAGCGCCAAGCCGCTGCTGGGCGAGGCGGGTGAACAGATTGGCGCGGTCCTGACCATCCGCGACATGACCGAGACGATGCACGCGCGCAACGAACTGCGAGAGAGCGAAGAAACCGTGCGCGCCTTCTTCGAAACTGCGGGCGTCTATACTGCGGTGATCGATGTGGAGGAGGACGATTTCAAGCTGGTGATGGGCAATCAACGGATGGCGACGGCCTTCGGGCTGGAGACCTTGTGTGGCCAGTCGGGCCGCGCCATCGTGGGTGACGAGTTTTCCGAGTGGATCATGCAGGGCTTCCGCCGCGCGCAGGCGTCCGCGGAGCCGACGATCGTCGAATATCCTTGGAAAACCGACGGCGTGCGCCGTTGGTTCGTGGCCACGATCACCCCGATGCGCAATTCCGCCAAGCGCGTGTTCCTCGCCTCGCTCGACATCACCTCGCGCAAGGAGATGGAACGCGATCTTGAAACCGCGCTGCAGACCAAGGATGCGCTGCTGCACGAGGTCAATCACCGGGTGAAGAACAGCCTGCAGATCATCACCTCGCTGCTCAAGCTGCAGGAGCGGATGGGCGACGACGTGCTGGCGAGGCACCTGCGCGAGGCGCGCAGCCGGGTCGAAACCGTCGCGCGCGTGCACGAGCGGCTGTACGATACCAGCGCGCACGACCGGGTCGAGATTGTTGGCTATCTCGAAGACCTGTTGACCAATGTGGTGCAGTCGATCGGCCATGCCGAGGGCGATGTCCGCTACGCCTTCGAACATGCGGGAGAGCGGGTGGAACTGGGCGTCGAATATTCGGTGCCGCTGGCGCTGATCGTGGTCGAGATGGCGATGAATTCGGCCAAATATGCGTTCCCCGCCGGCGAGAAGGGCACGGTCACGCTGAGCACCCGGGTCGAAGCCGATCATCTGACGCTGACCATCGAAGACGATGGTGTCGGCATCGATTCGACGCGGCGTGCGCCGGACGGGACGGGGCTGGGCATGCGGATCGTCCAGGCGCTGTCCGCCCAGCTGCACGCCGATGGCGGTTATGTGCCAACCGAGAACGGCACCGCCTTCCGCCTCGTCATGCCGCTGCCCAAGGGTGCCGAGCCCGCGTCCTAGGCCGCCAGAAAGCGCTCCAGCGCAGCCACCTCACCGGTGTCGAGACGCAGCCCGAGCTTGGTCCGCCGCCACAGGATATCTTCTGCCGTGCGCGCCCATTCCCGGCTGACGAGATGCTCGACCTCGCGCGCGGTCAGCCCGTGGCCGAAATGCTCGCCGCAGTCGCCCAGGCTCGCAGCGTCGCCAAAAACCGCGAAGGCGTCGGTGCCGTAGGAATGCGCGAGGCGGCGGTGGGTGCGCGCATCGAAGAAGGGATAGCGCGCGGCTATCTTTCCGATCAGTGCATCGGCCTCGCCCGCCGGGAAATCGCCGCCGGGTAGAGGCCTGGTCGCGGTCCATGCGCCGGGCTGGGAAAACTCCATCCGCGAGGAAAGCTTGCCGAGCACGTCTTCGGCGAGATGGCGATAGACCGTCAGCTTGCCGCCGAAGACGTTGAGCAGCGGCGCGCCCTCGTTTTCAGGTGAGAGCGCGAGCTGATAGCCGCGCGTTGCCGCCTCGGGCTTGCCCGAGCCATCGTCGACCAGCGGGCGCACGCCGGCAAAGCTCCATACGACGTCTTCGGGCGTGATCGACCGGCTGAAGAAGCGGTTCGCGCCCTCGCATAGATAGGCGATCTCCGCCTCGCTCGCCTCGACATCGGCGAGGTCGCCCTCGTGATCCGCATCGGTCGTGCCGATCAGCGTGAAGTCTTCCTCGTAGGGAATCGCGAAGAAGATGCGTCCGTCGGGCAGCTGGAAGAAGTACGAGAATGCGTGATCGAACAGCTTGCGCGTCACGATATGCGATCCGCGCACCAGCCGCATGCGTCGATCTTCCTCGATGTCGCTTTCGCCCAGCACGCTGACGGCGGAAGGCCCGGCGGCGTTGACAAGCGCGCGGGCGTGGAAGGTCTCTCCGCCCGCCTCGACGCGCCACCGCTCTCCCTCGCGCTCGAAATGCGTGACGCGGGCTTGCGTGCGGATATCCGCGCCGTTGTTCGCTGCGTCGCGCGCGTTCAATACCACCAGCCGCGCATCGTCTGCCCAGCAATCCGAATAGATGAAGCCGTGCGCGAATTCCGGCTTCAGGGGCGCGCCCGCTTCGTGGCTGCGCAGATCCACGCTCTTTGCGGTGCGCAGCTTCTCGCGCCCGCCGATATGGTCGTAGAGGAACAGTCCCAGCCGCAGCAGCCAGCGCGAGCGAAGGCCTTTCACATGCGGCAGCACGAAACGCATCGGCCAGATGATATGCGGCGCGATGGCCCACAGCCGCTCGCGCTCGCCCAGCGCCTCGCGCACCAGGCCGAACTCGTAATGTTCGAGATAGCGCAGCCCGCCGTGGATCAGCTTGGACGAGGCGGACGAGGTTCCGCGCGCCAGATCGCCCGCTTCCAGCAGCAGCACGCTCGCCCCGCGCCCGGCCGCATCGCGCGCGATCCCGCAGCCATTGATGCCGCCCCCGATGATGGCAATGTCGTAGGTGGGTGAGGGATTGGGCATTGTCTCTGCTCGCTGGCTCGTGTCGAGGCCGGTCCTGGGGCTTTCCACTCAGATAGGGCAACGCATCGCCCGCAAGAAGGGGGCCTTGGGACCAATCTTGCCCCTGCCCTTGCCATTGGGCCGCCTTTGATCGACCAATGCGCCCACGTCGCCAATCCGGAAATACGCTCATGAAACCTGCCATCCTCGCCATCGACCAGGGCACCACGTCCACCCGCGCCATCGTGTTCGACGGGACGATGGAGGTGATCGCGACCAGCCAGCAGGACCTGCGGCAGATCTATCCGTCCGGCGGCTGGGTGGAACACGACGCCGAGGAAATCTGGCGCGCGACGCTCCACACCACGCGTGAGGCGCTGGGCACGGCGGCGGACAAGGGGTTCGCGGTGCAGGCACTGGGCATCACCAACCAGCGCGAGACGGTGGTGGTGTGGGACCGTGAGACGGGCGAGCCCATCCACAATGCGATCGTCTGGCAGGACCGGCGCACCACGCCGCAATGCGACCGGCTGCGCGCGGATGGTGCGGAGGCGCTGATCGCGGAGCGCACCGGCCTGCTGCTCGACCCCTATTTCTCTGCCACCAAGGTCGCCTGGCTGCTCGACAATGTGGACGGCGCGCACGCTGCGGCGGAGGAAGGGCGCCTCGCTTGCGGCACGATCGACAGTTTTCTTCTGTGCCGCCTGACCGGTGGCAAGGTCCACGCGACCGATGTGACCAATGCCTCGCGCACCAGCCTGTTCAACATCCGCACCATGGCATGGGACGAGGATTTGCTCGCATTGTTCGGCATCCCGGCGGGCATCCTTCCCGAAGTGCGCGACTGCGATGCCGAGTTCGGCATGGCGCAGCTCGCCGGTAGCGATGCGCCGATCGCCATTCGCGGGATCGCGGGCGACCAGCAGGCGGCGCTGATCGGCCAGCAGTGCTTCGTGCCCGGAGAGGCCAAGGCGACTTACGGAACCGGCGCGTTCATCCTGCTCAATACCGGCGAAGAGATCGTGCGATCGGAGCATCGCCTGATTTCGACCGTCGCCTATCGGCTCGGCGGCGAGCTGGCCTATGCGCTGGAAGGCTCGATCTTCATCGCGGGGGCGGGGATGCAGTGGCTGCGCGACGGGCTCGGTATCGTGGAAACCTCGTCCGAAAGCGAGGCGATGGCGCGCAGTCTGGAGGAAGAGACCGACATCGTCTTCGTGCCTGCGCTCACGGGCCTGGGCGCACCGCACTGGTTGCCCGATGCGCGCGGCAGCATCTTTGGCATTTCGCGCTCGACCGGCCCGGCGGAGATCGCGACCGCGATGCTCGAATCGGTCGGCTACCAGACGGCCGACCTGATGACCGCGATGGCGAGCGACGGGATGGAGGCGGGCACGATGCGGGTCGATGGCGGGATGGCCCGCAACGATTGGATGTGCCAGTTCCTCGCCGACATCCTCGACGTGCCGATCGAGCGTCCCGCCAATCTGGAAACGACCGCTGTGGGTGCGGCCTATATCGCCGGGCGCGCGACCGGGCTGATCGATGCGGAGTTTCGTCCGGCACGCAAAGGCGGAGAAGCCGCGCGCTTTGCACCTGCGATGGAGGTGGACGTTCGAAAGGCCAAGCTCGCCCGATGGCAGGATGCCATCGCAGCGACCAAGCGCTTCTCGGGCGGCGGCTAGGCGGAAAGCCTGGCTGGGGTGGCAGGGATCGAACCTGCGAATGGCGATACCAAAAACCGCTGCCTTACCACTTGGCTACACCCCAACATGCAGGCGGACCGCCCCTATAGCGACGATTGCTATTATGTGAAGGGGCCACAATGTGAAGGGGTGGCATGGAGACTCTCTCGCGCTAGACCTTCTGCCATGACCGATCTCGCCACCGCCCGCTCCATCCTCGAAACGCTGGTCGGCTTCGACACCACCTCGCGGGGCAGCAACCTCGCACTGGTCGAGTGGGTGGAGGATTACCTTGCGCAGCATGGCGTCGCGTCCGAGCGGGTGGCGAACGAGGATGGGCGCAAGGCCAATCTGTTCGCCACCTGCGGGCCTGCGGTTGAGGGCGGGGTGATCCTGTCGGGCCATACCGACGTCGTGCCGGTCGACGGGCAGGCGTGGTCCAGCGATCCGTGGACGGTGCGCGAGGCGGACGGGCGGCTGTTCGGGCGCGGGGTCGCGGACATGAAGGGTTTCATCGCCCTTGCGCTGGCATTCGTGCCGCGCTTCGTGGCGGGCAGGCTGCCGGTGCATCTTGCGCTGAGTTACGACGAGGAGGTCGGTTGCAAGGGCGCGCCTTCGATGATCGCGCGGATGGCGGAGACGATCCCTGCGCCGCGCCTCGCCATCGTGGGCGAGCCAAGCCTGATGGGCATCATCACCGGGCACAAAGGCATCGCGGTGCATGAGGTCACCGTACGCGGACACGCGGCGCATAGCTCGCTGGTCGATCACGGGATTTCGGCCAATGCGGTCGCGATCGGGCTGATGCACGATCTGCTGGCGCTGGCCGAAGAGCTGCGTGCGCGCGCCGACGCCGACAACGGTTTCGACCCGCCGCAGGCGACGCTGACGGTGGGCATCATGGAGGGCGGCACCGCGTCCAACATCCTTGCCGAGCACGCCCGTTTCCAGTTCGATCTGCGCTGCCCGCCCGGCGAGGATGCGGCGGCGATACTCGCTCCGTTCAAGGCGCGCTGTGCCGAGCTCGATGCGCAGCTCAAGCGACGCTTCCCCGAAGCGGGCGTGCGGGTGGAGCAGCATGCGAGCACGCCCCCGATGACGCCAGCGGGCAGCGAGGACGCGGTGGCCTTCGTCCGCGCGCTGACGGGGGAGAATGCCGCGCCCGGTCAGGTCGCTTTCGCTGCCGAGGGCGGGCAATTCCAGGCGGCGGGTTTCCCGACCGTGATCTGCGGCCCCGGCTCGATCGAACAGGCGCACCAGCCGGACGAGTGGATTGCGCTTTCCGAACTGGAAAAGGGCGCGGCGTTCATGGCGCGGTTGGCGGATCGGTTGGGCTGAACCAGCCGAAAGGCTATTCGTCACCCCGGACTTGATCCGGGGTCCCGCTTCTATCGGAGCAACTCCTGCAGAAAGCGGGATCCCGGCTCGGGGGCTGGGATGACGATGGGGAGAAAGGAGATGCCTATTCCGGCTTGCTGGGTTCCAGCACCTTGCCTTCGAAATCCGCTGCCGAGTGGCGTTCGCGCAGCTGCGAGTTCTCGTCGCCCCACACCTTGTTAACGATCCGCCCGCGCTTCACCGCCGGGCGCTTGCCGATTTCGCCGACCCAGCGCGCGACGTTTTCGTATTCGTCGATCGAGAGGAAGGTCTTCGCGTCTTCGTAGATATTGCCTTCGACGAAGGGTGCCATCCACGCGAAGGCCGCAATATCGGCGATGGTATAGTCGTCGCCCGCAAGGAAACGCGCTTCGCCGAGCCGCTCGTCGGCGACGCTGAAGAGCCGCTTGGTTTCCATCGCGTAGCGGTTGATCGGGTATTCGAACTTCTCGGGCGCGTAGGCGTAGAAGTGGCCGAACCCGCCACCGATGAAGGGCGCGCTGCCGATCTGCCAGAACAGCCAGCTGAGCATTTCGGCGCGTTTCGGCCCCGTGAGCTGGAACGCGTCGAACTTCTCCGCCAGATGCAGCAGGATCGCGCCGCTTTCAAACACGCGGATCGGCGCTTCGCCCGTCCGGTCGACCAGCGCGGGGATCTTCGAGTTGGGGTTGATCGCGACGAAGCCGGAGCCGAACTGCTCACCCTCGCCGATATTGATCGTGTAGGCGTCATACTCGGCCGCGTGACCGGCCTCGAGCAATTCCTCCAGCATGATCGTCGCCTTCACGCCATTGGGCGTGGCGAGCGAGTGGAGCTGGAACTTGTGCTGGCCCGCGGGCAGCACCTTGTCCTCGCGCGCGCCCGCGGTCGGGCGGTTGATATTGGCGAACCTGCCGCCGTTCTCGGCGTCGTGTGTCCAGACCTTCGGCGGCGTATATTGGCTCATGAAAATGCTCCTGACTGCGGTGCGACCCGTCCGGGAGTGCATGTGGGCGCGGGCGGGGGAACCGCAAGCGCGGCGCGGCGGATCGACGGGCAAGATGATCTGACGGGCGCACAATGATTCCTTTTCCGCCCGCCCCTCGCGCGCCATTTCGCCAAACCTAACGGGGTTTGTGTGATGCGCTCGCCGATCCACTCGCTAGCCTGCCGGACGAAGCCCGCTGCCCAGAGGAGACGAGACTCGTGAAGCCTATGTTCGTTGTCGCGCTGATGGTGGCGCCGGTCGCTGCGTGCGGTGGCTCGGTGGCGGAGGCCGATCCGGGGGCGGAGGCCGTGCAGGAGACGGGAACGCCGCTACCGGCGATCGACGACCAGGCCGGGATCGAGCGGATCGCTGCGACCTTGTCCGAAGAGGGCGACTACCCCGACCGCACGATGTTCACTGGCTTCATGTACGGCAAGACCCTGCTCGCCAGCGGCGCGCTGAGGACGCGGGACAAGGATCGCTACAGCGAAACCACGGTCGAGAGCGCAATCGCTGCGGAGCGCGCGCGCAAGGTTGCGCGCGACCAGAGCGCTGCGAAGATCGCGGAGCGCCGCGATGCCGGCGACCTCGCGCTCGCCATGGCGGATTGCGAGCAGATGAAGAACGGCATCGACGGCCGCCCGGTCGCCTATCCGATGGGCTATTCCTTCAAGGGGCAGAAATACCCAAGCCCCTGCGCCGCGCTGAAGGCGAACAGCGAATAGCGGGAACCGCCGGGCCTTGTGGGAGTCGTCCATGCAGCAGCCAACTGCGGACGTAACCTCATGGAAAAGCTCATTTTCGTCGACGATGGCCTGCCCGGCATCACCCGCAAGGGTGCGGGGACGGGCTGGGCCTATTACGACCCCGACGGCGGGCTGATCCGCGACCCGGCAGAGCGCAAGCGGCTCAATGCCATCGCGCTGCCCCCGGCCTATGTCGATTGCTGGTTCTGCCCCGCGCCCAACGGCCATATCCTTGCCACCGGATACGACGCGAAGGGGCGCAAGCAATATCGCTATCACCCCGCATTTCGCGCCACGCGCGAGAGCGAGAAGTTCGACCGCTGCCTCGCCTTCGGCAACCGCCTGCCGCTGCTGAGGAAGCGCGTGGCAGAGGATTTGGGCGCGCGCGACATGGGCCTGCCGCGCGCACTGGCCGGGGTGGTGCGCCTGCTCGATCTCGGTGCGATCCGCGTCGGCAACGACGCCTATGCGCGCGACAATGGCAGCTACGGCGCGACCACGATCAAGAGCCACCATGTGACCGTGCGCGGCAAGACGCTGCGGTTCCGCTTCCGCGCCAAGTCAGGCAAGGAGCGCGACCTCGAACTGACCGACACGCACCTCGCCAAGATCGTGCGGCAGATGCAGGATCTCGACGGGCAGGACCTGTTCTCTTTCCTCGACGATGGGGAAGTGGTGCGCGATGTCACCTCGAGCCACGTCAACGCCTACCTGCGCGAGACGATGGGCGGTGCTTTCAGCGCGAAGAACTTCCGCACCTGGCACGCAAGCGTGATGGCCTTTGGCATGCTGGCGGGCGCGAAGGACGATCTGACGATCAAGACCGTGACCGAAAACGTGGCAGAGCGGCTGGGCAATACGCCCGCGATCACCCGCAAGAGCTATATCCACCCTGCAGTGTTCGATCTGATGGGTCGGCAGGGCGCATGGCGCGAAGACCTGATCCTGCCCCGTACCACCAGGTGGCTCGGCCGCGAAGAGCGCGGGCTGATCGCCTTTCTGGAAGACGCTCCGCCCATTGCCGATCTGGTGGCGGCCTGACTCTTTTGCTCGCGGACTTGATATAGATCAGTCGCTTCCTTTTCTGGCGGGTGCTAAAAGCTCTCCGCCCATTCGTGTGGCGAAGACCCGGCACGGCCCCATGGCTTGAGAAGAGAGCGCAGTTGCCCAACCACAAGATGACCGCGATCGACGCGGCGAATTTCTTACCGGCAAGCGTTCCGCCGCTTGTCCCACAGATCGTTTTCGGTCTGTTGCTTGCGGTCGCAATGATCGGGCTGCGCACGCTGATCGACATGATCGCGCCTACTTCGGGGCCCTTTGCGCTCGTCTATCCCACCGTGCTTATTGCCACGCTGTTCGGGCGGCTGTGGGCTGGGATCGTGTGCCTGATCGCATCGTTCCTGTGGGCATGGTACGTTGTGCTGCCTGACAGCTGGTCGTTCGCCTTCGCGCAGGAAAGCGATCCGGCTCGGGTATTCATCAATTTCCTCGCCTGTTGCGTGGTCGTCGTGTTGGCGGAGGTGTTTCGCAGGGCCGTGCGCGTGCGCGAGGCGGAGCTGCATGATTCGCTCGATCGTCGGCGCTGGCTGATGGCCGAGCTGCAGCACCGCACGAAGAACAACTTCGCACTGGTTGCCAGCATGATCGAACTGCAGAAGCGGCGGCAGGACAATCCCGCCGCCGCCGCCGCGCTGGAAGATGCCGCCAACCGCGTGTTCTCTTTCAGCCGCGCCTATGCGCAGCTCGCCGTCGACGAGGCCGACCGGCAGGAGGGCGATATCGACATGGACAGCTACCTCGGCGACGTCATCGACCATCTAGTAGATGCCTCCTTCGACGATAACGTGACCGTGACGCGCCGGATCGCGCCGATCTCGCTTCCGCGCGAACAGGCGGTCGCCGTCGGCCTGTTCCTCAACGAGGCGCTGACCAATACCGCGAAATATGCCTTCGGCGACGGGCGGAAGGGCACGCTCGACATTTTGCTCGACGGCACGGCAGCGGACTGGCGGCTCGAAGTGCGCGACGATGGCGCGGGCACGGGCGCGGCAAGCGATGCCGATGGCGGGCTCGGCCAGAGCCTGATGCGGACCTTTGCCAACCAGGCCGAGGCCGATCATTCGGTCGAGGTGGGCGAGCGCGGCTGCCGGGTCAGCCTGACGCGGATTCGATCCGCCAGCGACAAGAACGGGGGCGTCCCCCTTGTGTCGGGCGCGTGAGCGGGGCACAGCCGCTGGCCTGTAATGGCTGACCGCGCGCACCCCTTCTACGATCTGCACACGCACGGCTTCGTGCGCGTCGCGACCTGCACGCCGCGCGTGCGCCCTGCGGATGTCACCGGCAACACCGATAGTATCCTGGAGGAGGCGCGCCACGCGCACGAGGCGGGCGTGGACCTCGCCGTCTATCCCGAGCTGTGCGTCACCGGTTATGCGATCGACGACCTGCATTTGCAGGCGGCGGTGATCGACGCGGCGGAAGCGGCGATCGGCCGGATTGTCGAGGAAAGCGCGGGGTTGACGACGGTGCTGGTGGTCGGCGCCCCGATCCAGCGCGGTGCGCGGCTGTATAACTGCGCGCTCGCTATTGCTGATGGCCGCCTGCTGGGTGTGGTGCCCAAAAGTTACCTCCCCAATTACCGCGAATTCTACGAGAAACGGCAGTTCACCCATGGCCGCAACTGCCACGGGCTCGATGTGACGATCGCAGGGAACGAGGCGCCCTTCGGCACGGATGTCATCTTCGCGGCGGACAATCTGCCCGGTTTCACTTTCGGAATGGAAATCTGCGAGGATTTCTGGGCTCCGCAACCGCCCGGCATGATGGCCGCGATGGCGGGCGCGCATATCCTGTGCAACCTTTCCGCCTCGCCCGTCACCATCGGGCGCGCGACGGACCGGCACTCGCACTGCCAGTCCAGCTCCAGCCGGGGCATGTGCGCCTACGCCTATTCGGCGAGCGGGCATGGCGAGAGCACCACCGACCTCGCGTGGGACGGGCAGGGCGTGATCTACGAACTGGGGGCGCTGGTGAAGGAGAGCGTGCGCTTCGACCTGACGGCCGAACTGTGCGCGATCGACATCGATACGCAGCGCATCGTCAACGATCGCACCCGCAACGGCACCTTCCACGACGCGGCGGAGGCCGCGGGCCGCCCCGAGGACTGGTATCGCCGGGTGCGCTTCGAACATAACCATAAGCCGGGCGACCGCGAATTGCTGCGCGCCGTACGCCGCTTCCCCTTCGTCCCCGCCGACCCCAAGACGCTGGACGAGGATTGCTACGAGGCGGTCAACATCCAGGTCGATGCGCTGATGCGGCGGATCGAGGCGACTGGCGCCAAGTCGCTCGTGCTCGGCATTTCGGGTGGGCTCGATTCGACCCATGCGCTGCTGGTCGCGTGCATCGCCTGCGACCGGCTGGGCCTGCCGCGCACGACCATTCGCGGTTATACGATGCCGGGTTTCGGCACCTCGGACCGGACGAAGAACAACGCGATTCTGCTGATGGAAGCGGCGGGGATCACCGCCGACACGATCGACATCACCCCCGCGGCGGAGCGGATGCTGGAGGATATCGGCCACCCCTATGCCGCCGGGAAAGAGGTTTACGACACCACGTTCGAGAACGTGCAGGCGGGCCTCAGAACCGACTACCTGTTCCGCCTCGCAGGCCATCACAAGGGCTTCGTGATCGGCACCGGCGATCTCTCCGAAATGGCGCTGGGCTGGTGTACCTATGGCGTGGGCGACCAGATGAGCCACTATGGCGTCAACTCGGGCGTGCCCAAGACGCTGATCCAGTACCTGATGCGCTGGATGATGGAGACCGACCAGTTCACGCCCGCGCTCAACGAAGTGCTCGACGACGTGCTGGGGACCGAGATCAGCCCCGAGCTGGTCCCGGCGGGTCAGGATGGCGCGATCCAGAGCACCGAGGATCAGATCGGCCCCTACGCGCTGCACGACTTCTTCCTCCACCACATCGCCCGCTACGGCCAGTCGCCCAGCCACGTCGCCTTCCTCGCGTATCACGCCTGGAAAGACGCGGACGCCGGTGAATGGCCGATCGGTTTTCCGGACAATGGCAAGCGCGCCTACTCGCTCGGCGAGATACGCCAATGGCTGGAGGTGTTCTGCCAACGCTTCTTCGGTTTCAGCCAGTTCAAGCGCAGCGCGATGCCCAACGGACCCAAGGTCTCAATGGGCGGGGCGCTATCCCCGCGGGGCGACTGGCGCGCGCCGAGCGATGCGGTGGCCGACGTGTGGTTGGCGCAGCTGCGGGACAATGTGCCCGAAGGCTGACGCGGCCAATTCATCCGCAATTCAGGCGCTCGGGCAGAGCATATCGGCAAGGGGAGAACAGATATGAAAGCCCGTCATTTCCTGCTGATCGCTCTCGCGGCCCCGCTGGGCGCGTGCATGAGCATGGGCGACACGTCCTCCCCGCAGACGGGCACCTTCGACCCGATGCCCGTGGCTGACGGCCCCGACGAAAACACCGTCGCGGTCGCGCGCGAGTTGCGCGAGAACGACTCCGAGATCGACCGGCGCCGCGACAATGGCGAACTTACCCGGAGCGAGCGGCGCTCGCTCCGGCGGCAGCAGGGCCAGATCGAGCTGCTCGCGTCGGCCTACGCCGCAGACGGCGAAATGACCGACAGCGAACGGCGCTTCCTCGAAACCCGCTCGCGCATTCTGCAGGATCAGGCCGACGCCGCCGCATTGTTCGATCCGCCCGAAGAGCCGCGCGACAAGACGAAAAAACGCAAGTAGCCGCAAGCCCGCTTATCCGGGCGTCCGAAGCAGCCACGCGGTCGGTCGAAAGATCGGCGCGGTTTAGTGCAATCTGAGGGTTTGCGCCGACCCGCGACGCTCTCTATGGGGCCGCGAATGCCCGCCCGGACCATCGCGCTCCTGATCCTCGTCAACCTGCTGTGGGCTTTGAATGTCGTCGTCAGCAAGGTCGCGGTCGACGACCTGGGCATGCCGCCCATCTTCTACGCCGCCTTGCGCGCTCTGCTGACGGTCATCGTGCTGGCACCGCTGCTGCGCCCACTGCCCAGGAACTGGCCGCTGGTAAGCGCCGTGGGGCTGGCCATCGGCGGCGGGTCCTTCGCGCTCTTCGCCATCGGGCTGGCCAATGCGAGCCCCTCCACCGCAGGCATCGTCAGCCTGTCGGGTGCGCCGATGACGGTGCTGCTGGCGATCGTGCTGCTGGGGGAGAACGTCGGCTGGCGGCGCGGTGTCGGCATCGCGCTGGCGATCCTCGGGGTGGTGATCGCCATTGCTTCGCCCTCGGGCTGGGAAAGCTCCGCCGGGCTCGGCTGGATCGCCTTGTCATGCCTCGTCGGGGCGCTGGGGTCGGTCTACGTCAAGAAAATCGACGTCGGCGGAAAGCCATTGCAGGCGTGGTCCGCGCTCGCCTCCTTCGTGGTGCTGCTGCCCTTCGCCTTCGTCACCGAGCCCGCCCCGGTCGAGCCGTTGATGGCCAATCCGCTCAAGGTCCTAGGCTGCCTAATCTTCGCCGGGCTGGTTGTATCGGTCTACGCGCACGTCATCTACTTCAACGCGCTCAAAGAGCATGACGCGAACCTCGTGGTGCCCTTCACCTTGCTCCACCCGCTGATGACCGTGGCGCTCGGCGCGTGGCTGACCGGCGATTCGGTCGGCGTGCCCCTGCTGGTAGGCGGCGCGGTTGCCGTTGCCGGAGTCGCGATCCTGGTGCTGCGGCCGAGCGAGACCTTTACCAAGCGGCTGCTGGTCCGCTCGCGTCTGTAGGCTCGGGGCAGCCCCCGTCGCAATTCTGACGGGTCAAAGGGGCATATTAACCACTCGCGCGTAATCTTTCGGCTGTGAAGCCCGACCCCAAACTCCCGCACGATATTGAAGCCATGGTCGAGCAGGCTGCCGACCAGAGCCTGCCCTTCCGCAGATGGCCTGCCGTCCTGCAAGAGATGTGGCGTTCCGAACAGGCGCCGCGTCGCCGGCGCGAGCTGGCATTCATCAATGCAATTGCGCTTATCTCCTGCCTGCTGTGCCTGCCGCTCGACTATACGAATGGCCCGCAGATCTTCGAACAGGGCCTGGTTCTGCGCCTCGGCCTGGTGGTTCCCGCGTATTGTGTCGCAATCTATGCCGCGCTGCGAGGGGGGTGGGTGATCCAGCGTTGGACCTCGATCCTGCCGGTCGTGTGCTACGCGGGCGTGGCAGGATATATCGGGATGCATAACGGTGCCTCAGCGGAGGGCGGCTATGTCATGGGGGCGGCAATGATCGTCGTCTTGGCAACCGTAATCCTGCCGTTGCGGGTGGCATCGATCGCCCTTATGGCCTTCCTTTCGGTTGCGACGATGTGGGCCATCTGGGCGGCGTTGCCGCCCGCTGCCGAGCAAGAAGCCTTCGGGGTGTTGGCTTATCTTTCTGCGATCAGTCTCGTCGCGCTCACCGTGCCGTTCCGTACCGCGACGCTGAAGGACCGCAATTTCCTCTATGCCATACGCGGGCGGCTCGCCTCGGAGCGTCTCCTTGCAGCGAACGAGCAGCTGCGCGAGCTTTCGCACCGCGACGACCTGACCGGCCTGCCCAATCGCCGCTATTTCGAGCGGATCTTCGATACTGCCTTTCACGCGTCGGTGATCAATGGCGAGGATCTGGCGGTGATGATGATCGACGTCGATCGCTTCAAGCTATTCAACGATACCCATGGGCATACCGCAGGCGATCGCGCGCTGAAGCAGGTCGCGAAGGAGCTCGAGAAACAGTTCGTGACATCCGGCGCAACGGTGGCCCGTGTCGGGGGTGAGGAATTCGTCGCCGTGGTCGAGCATTGTACCGAGCAGGAAGCGCTGAGCCTTGCCGAGAGGGCGCGGCACAGTGTGGCGCAGCGGCCCGTCGCGCTCGAAATCGGCGGACGCGTATCGATCACCGTGAGCATCGGCGTGGCGATGCGAAAGAAGGTCGGTCCGTCCACGGATGCGCTGATAGACTGCGCCGACGAGGCACTCTATGCGGCGAAGACTGCGGGGCGGAACGTCGTGCGGCTGGCGGACCGTGTGGGCGCCCCGGGGTTTGCCGGCTAAGCTCAAGAAAAGCACCTGAGCGCGCTACGGGCTTCGCCCCGCCTGGCGTACTCAGTCCAGCTTCACGACCCAGCCATGCGGATCGGGCGCGGTGCCCATCTGGATGCCGAGAAGCTGGTCGCGCAGCTTCTGCGTGAGCTGCCCCGTCCCGCCATCGCCGATCACGAATTTCCCGTCCGGGCCGTTGACGCTGCCGATGGGGGTGACGACCGCGGCGGTGCCGCAGGCGAAATTCTCGACCAGGTCGCCCTTTTCGGCATCGGCGTGCCACTGGTCGATCGAATAGGGCTCCTCGCGCACTTGCAGCCCTTCTTCGCGCAGCATCTGGATCAGGCTGTCACGGGTTATGCCGGGCAGGATCGTGCCGGTCAGCGGCGGGGTGATCGCGCTGCCGTCCTTGAACACGAAGAACAGGTTCATCCCGCTCAGTTCCTCGACCCACTTCTTCTCGATCGCGTCGAGAAACACGGTCTGCTGGCAGCCATTCTCGACCCCTACGGCGAGGGGGTTGAGGCTGGCCGCGTAGTTGCCGCCGGTCTTGGCCGCGCCCGTGCCGCCGGGCGCCGCGCGCGTGTGATCGCGGCTCACCCAAACGTCGACCGGCTTCACGCCCGACTTGAAGTAGCTGCCGACCGGGCTGGCGATCAGGCAATAGAGATACTCGCGCGCAGGCCGCACGCCGAGGAACGCCTCGGTGGCGAACATGAAGGGCCGCAGGTAGAGCGAGCTGCCTTCGGCCGTGGGCATCCAGTCGCGATCGGTCTCGATCAGCAGCCGCAGACTTTCCATGAACAGCTCTTCGGGCAGCTCGGGCATCGCCATGCGCCGGGCGCTCGCATTGAGGCGGCGGGCGTTTTCCAGCGGACGGAACAGCGCGACTGTTTCGTCTTCCCATCGGTACGCCTTCATCCCTTCGAAGATTTCCTGCGCATAGTGGAGCACGGCCGCTGCCGGATCGAGCGGGATCGGCGCGCGCGGGCAAAGCTTGGCATCGTGCCAGCCATGCTCGGGATCGAAAGCAATCGTCACCATGTGATCGGTGAACAGCGATCCGAATCCGGGATCAGCCAGCGCCTGGTCGCGGGTTGCGGACGGCACCGGCGCGGGGTGGGGCAGGTGTGCGAAATCGATCATCGGCGCGTCGGCCATTGGTGGGTTCTCCTGTGGAGGAGGCCGTTATTGCCAAGGGCCGGATGGGGCAAGGGGTCTGGCAAAAAATTTCAGAAACTTGGCTGTAAACTTTTCATAAGTTGCGCGTCAGCAGGCGTCGATGCGCAGGGTGGTGATCTGCGTGCCGCTCCGGTCGACCCAGCGATAGGAATACGCCCCGCCGAGGCCGATCGTCTGCTTCATCGATGGCTCGGTGCAGGCATTCTGCCGTGTCGCGGCTTCGAGCGAGTCGATGTTCGCCTGCCCGACCTCTGCCGTCGCGACATCAAGCACGTAGGTGTAATTGAAGGTCGGGCCGTTCGAAGAGACCGACACCAGTGTGGTGATCTCGTCGATCTTCTGTGGCAGTTGGGCATCCATCTGCGCTGCCGTGTTGCCGAAGACGCAGGCGATGATCTCTTGCCACTGGGCAGCGGTCGGAGTGCTATCTTCGCCATATCCCCCGACGCAGGGCGCGGTCGCTGCTTCGGTATCGGTGTCGAATTGCGGGCCGGTGCCGTGTGCCTGCAGCGCCATCGCCAGCGCCGCTGCGCTCATCCCAACAAAAATCGCCATGTGTTCACTTCCTCCGGCCCATTGCGTGATGCGAATCTTATCGTGCTGCCCAAAAATGTGAAGGGCAGCACTGCCCGTCGGAGTACTGCCCTTCGCATGGTCAGCGGCCAGGAAGTGCCGCTCACGAAGCCTCTAAAGGTATGCGACTTTACCGATAGTGCCTCGCGCGGAAACTTGCCGACCTCTCTGCTGAACCATGAGACATCGGATCACCTCCTTTCGCGCTTGTAAGCCAAGACCCGCACCGTATCACCGGGGGCCGAGAAGCGTCGTGCACCGCCGCTCTCAAGACCCTTTGTGAGTCACCTGATTCGCCAGCACAAGCCTTGTAAATATCTTTTTCCCCGTCATAATTGTGCGCTCGCGAAAAGACCCCCGGTCGCCCACACGAAGCGATGGGGCGGCAGGGAATTCGCCATCCCCCGGATACGGTTTTCAGGACGCGGACTTTAGGGCGCGGATTTCAGGGCGCGGATTTCAGGGCGCGGATTTCAGGTCTGGGGCGCGCTGTCGTCAGCGGCAGTCTTCGATCACCCGCGTCACCTCGGCCCAGGCGGGCACGTAGAGGCCGGGCTCGCCTTCCACTTCCACGGCAAAGCGCCCGCGCGTGATCGCGATCGCGTCGAGCAGCGGATCGCGCGCGTCGAGCGTCGCGATCGCCCGCGCCGGGGCCTGTCCGGGCGAGCCCGCCACGCGCGCCGCCATCAGCGGGCGCGAGGTCGTCTCGGCGCTGATCCGCATCGCGACATCGCCCGGACCGATGGCGGACAAGGGCCGCACCATGCTCACCTTGCGGGTGTCGAGGTCGCACGCGAAGACCAGCTTGATCGCACCGGGCGATCCGAACAGCGCGAGCGTTTCGCCCGGCTCTTCCACATAGCTCCAGTCGCCCGGCGTCTGCGGACGGTCGATCCAGTTGCGCTCGACCGGGACCGGCTTGGGCGCGGGCGCCTGCGTTGCGACGGGGGCAGGGGGCGCGGGCGTGGGTGTAGGCGGCGGCGGCGGCTCGGGCGTCTGGCAGCAGGTCACCGCAAGCAGCGACAGGGCGAGCGCGATACGGGCGGGGGTGGCGATGCGGGGTTTGTTCATACCGCTATTAATGCGCTTGGAGCCGATGGGGGTCCATGGCTAATGCGCTTCCCATGACAAAGAAGATGCGGGTCGATCAGATGCTGGTGGAGCGCGGGCTGGCGGAAAGCCGCGCCCGGGCTCAGGCGCTGGTGATGGCGGGCGTGGTCTTTTCGGGCGAGAGCAAGATTGCCAAGCCCGGATTGGCGATGGCGAGCGACGCTCCGCTCGAGGTGCGCGGACGCGACCATCCCTGGGTCAGCCGGGGCGGGCTGAAGCTCGCCCACGCGCTCGATGCCTTCGCGCTCGATCCCGCGGGCGCCACCGCGATGGATATCGGCAGCTCGACAGGCGGCTTCACCGATGTGCTGCTGCAACGCGGCGCGGCGCGGGTGTTCGCGGTCGATAGCGGGACCAACCAGCTCGCGTGGAAATTGCGGCAGGACGAGCGCGTGACCGTGCTCGAACAGACGTCCGCGCGAATCCTCACGCCCGAGCAGATCGATGCACCCTGCGACTGGGTCGTGTGCGATGCGAGCTTCATCGGCATGGCCAAGGTGCTCGAACGCCCGCTGGAGCTGGCCGCGCCGCATTGCCAGCTCGTCTCGCTCATCAAGCCGCAGTTCGAAGTCGGGCGCGAAGAGGTCGGTAAAGGCGGCGTGGTGCGCGATCCCGCGCTGCACCTGCGAGTCTGCGAAGAGGCGCGCGGCTGGCTCGAAGACGATGGCTGGGTCGTCCAGGGTATCGTCGAAAGCCCGATCACGGGGCCCAAGGGAAACATCGAATTTCTTATTGCTGCAAAAAGAGGCGACTAAAGCGTTAGCAAAAGGTGAAAGCGCCGTGCCAATTCGGTATGGGTCTGCCACCTTGCTTGTCGCTGCGGGAGGGGCGAGACAAGGCGAGTCGCACTTTTCCGTCGGGAGGATCAATGACGACACTGGCTTCGCGCGCGCAACTGCGCGCCAGTTTCATTCGCTGGGCACTGTTCATCGTGCCCGCCATCGTGCTGCTCGGCTTTCTGGCAGGCCAGCTTGCCGGCACGGGGGAGGGCGACCCGTGGTTCGCTGCCTTGGCCAAGCCCGACTTCTATCCCGATGCGCAGCTGTTCCCGATCGTGTGGGGCATTCTCTACGTGATGATGGGCCTCGCCTTTGCGCTGGTCTGCTCGGCCTGGGGCGCGAAGGGTCGCGGGATCGCGATAGTCGCCTTCATCGTGCAGTTCGCGCTGAACCTTGCGTGGACCCCGCTGTTCTTCGGCCAGCACGAGATTACCTATGCGCTGTACCTGATCGCCGCGCTCAACGTGATGATCCTGATCACGATGATCCTGTTTGCCCGGGTGCGCAAACTCGCGGCGGTGCTGCTGATCCCGTATCTCGCCTGGTCGATCTTCGCGGGCTATCTCAATTACGAGATCCAGCAGATGAACCCCGAAGCCGACGGCGCCGACACCACCGGCGCGGTGCAGCGGATAGATTTGTAAGGCGCGCGCTGCGGGCTCTGGACAAACCGGGGTCCGCACGCCATTTCTGAGCTTATGCAGAGCCAGAACCCCATGATCGCCGATTTCGTGAAGCTGGTGAACGGTGCCGCGGGCACCTTCGCCGGGATGACGCGCGAGGCGCAGGAAGGCGCGCGCGAGCGGATCAAGGAAACCGTCGGCGGATTGGACTTCGTCAGCCGCGAGGAATTCGAGGCGGTGAAGGAAATGGCCGCCAAGGCCCGCGCCGAGAACGACGCGCTGGCCAAGCGGCTCGATGCGCTGGAAGCCAAGCGCAAGTAAACCGCGCTGGCGTAAAAGCGCCTGACTCACATCGAAATCTACCAAATGATGGATCGGGTGCGCCCGACCCTTTTGCGCGTTCAATTGCCGCAAGAGAGGTCTTCGCGCCATGTTTACACAACTCGATCCCCCGATCCCGCTCCATGTCCTCGGCAAGGGAGACGGCTATGCGCTCGGCGTCATCGATTACGGGCAGGAACACAACCTGCTGTGGGTGACCGCCATCGATGCCACCGGCGAAATCTGGTGCGCGCCCAACCCCGAAGTGCGGATGCAGGCCAACTGGTCGATGGGCCGCGCACGCTCGATGGCGGTCAAGGCGTCCAAGGAAGCGATGGCGGGGTAAACCGCTTCCCATCGCCGGGCGCTCTGCCTAGCTAGCCGTCATGCAGTTGAAGGCCCCCGCCATCGTTCTCGCGGCGCGCGCGCATGGCGAGAACGCCGTGATCCTGCGCGCGCTGACCGCAGAGGCAGGCATGGTCGCGGCCTATGTCGCGGGCGGGCAGGGGCGGCGGCTGCGGCCCGTGGTGATCCCCGGCAACGTCGTGGAGGCCGATATCCGCGCGCGCTCCGCCAGCCAGCTGCCCTTCGGCAAGGTCGAGCTGGTCACCAGCCGTGCGCCATGGCTCAATGAACCGCTGCCCGCCGCCGCGATCCTGTGGGTCACCGCGCTCACCGCGTCCGCGCTGCCCGAGCGCAATCCCTATCCCCGCCTGTACGAGGCGCTGGGCGGTCTGCTCGATGCGATCTGCCATGCGCCCTCGGCACGCGGCTGGGCCCCCGCACTGCTATCCTACGAAGCGCTGCTGCTGCGCGATCTGGGCTATGGCGGTCTGAAACCCGAGCCGGGCGAACTTCCCGAAACGCTCGACGCGCTGCGCCGGATCGCGCCCGCGCTCGAACGCTACCTGCTTGCCGACCGGCGGGGCGATGCTATGGCCGCGCGCGGTCGGCTGCTCGAGCGGCTGGCGCGGATAGCATAGAGGGGCGAGGCAAGCGCAAGTGCCGGAAATCGCGGTCATCCTGCCCACGCTCAACGAGCGCGAGAACCTTGGCTCCATGGTCGACCGGCTGGGCGAGGCGCTAGGCGGGCTCGACTGGGAAGCGATCGTGGTCGACGACGATAGCACCGATGGTACGGCGGACGAAGCGCGCGCGCTGGCTCAGGCAAACCCGCGCGTGCGCGTGCTCCAGCGGATCGGCCGACGCGGCCTCGCCTCGGCGGTGATCGAAGGGGCCTGCGCGACGCCTGCGCCGGTGATCGCGGTGATGGATGCCGACCACCAGCACGACCCCGCGCTGATCCCCCAGATGCTGGAAATGCTCGAAGGCGCCGATCTGGTCGTCGCCTCGCGCTTTGCGGACGGAGCCAGTGCCGATGGCCTGTCGAGCGCGCGGCGCGAAAAGGGCTCGCGCCTCGCCAACCGGCTCGCGCGGATCCTGACCGGGGTCGAGCTTAGCGATCCGATGAGCGGCTATTTCCTGATCGAGACCGCGCGGGTGCGCGCGCTCGCCCCGCGGCTGTCGGGCATCGGCTTCAAGATCCTGCTCGATATCCTCTCCGTCTCGCCCGAGCGGCTGCGCGTGGCCGAGGTGCCAATGCGGTTCGGCGAGCGGCGCAGCGGGACAAGCAAGCTCGACCGCGCGGTGGCGTTCGAATTCCTCGTCGGATTGTATGAGCGCTACCTCGGCCAGATCGTCCCGACGCGCTTCATGCTGTTCGGCACGGTCGGCGGCGTGGGCGTGCTGGTGCACATGGCGATCCTCGCGCTGTTCTACCCGGACATGACTGCCACTTTCTGGAAGGCGCAGGCCATCGCGACCTTCGCCGCGATGACCTTCAACTTCTGGCTCAACAACTGGCTGACCTACCGCGACAAGCGGCTCAAGACCGTGCCCGCATGGCTGCGCGGCTGGACGGTGTTCTGCGCGGCCTGCGCCATCGGCGCGCTCGCCAATGTCGCGCTGGCGAGCTTTCTCGAAATGCGCGGGGTGGGCTGGGTGCTCGCCGCGCTGGCGGGCATCGTGGTCGGCGCGGTGTGGAATTACGCGCTGTCGAACCGGTTTGTGTGGGGGAGGGTTTAGCTAATGTGGCGTCTGTTCCCAGCTGCCTTCGTCAGCGGCTGCGCCCGCCACAAGCCCTCACCCGGCACCGGTCAAACTATCTCCACCCATCCAGCCACATCCACGTATTGAACGCCTGCACGTCGCCCAGCTCGGCGGCGCTCAGGATCGGGTAGAACCACGCGAACACCGCCACGCTGCCCGCCAGCACCGCCCAATATGCCCAGCCGATCCCGCGCGCCTTCAGCCACTCGATCGCCAGTGCCAGCCCCGCGAGCAGGAAGCAGCTCGGCAGGAAATAGTGGTAGTAGAACTGGATCGGCTTGGCGGCGACGATCCAGAAGCCGATGCTCAGCGCATAGAGGACGAAGACCGCCGCCGCATCGCCCCGGCGCGAAGCCAGCGCCGCCCAGCCGCACCATGCGAGGCCTGCAAGCCCGAGCCACATGGTCAGCGGATTGCCGATCAGCATGACCCCGCGCTGCGTGCCGTCGGTCACCTCGTAGAGATACCAGATCGCGCGGCTGTTCAGCACCCACTGGCCCCAGGTCGACTGGTAGGGGTGCGCCTGCTTCACGCTTTCCTGAAGTTCGAGCATGTGCAGATGCGCGCCGAACAGGTCCATTCCTGCAAACGGCCCGTTCTCCACCTGGAAGGCAGGCCAGAAGGTCGCCGAATAGACCGCCAGCGGCAGCACGCCGAGCCACAGCGCTGCTTCGACCAGCGAAACCCCGCGCAATGGGCCCGCATCTTCATCGGTAAAAGTGTCGCGCAAACGCAGCGCGTCGAGCCGCATCGCGAGGAAGAACAGGCCGAGCAGCGGGGCGAGCGGCGCGGCGTTCCATTTGGCAGCCATCGACAGGCCCAGCGCGATCCCGGCCAGGCCCAGATCGATCCGCGCACGGGCCACGCTGCGCTGACGGCATGCGCTCGCGAACAGCCACAGCGCGGCGAGGAAGAACGCGACCATGAAGATGTCGAGCATCGCTATCTGCGCATGGACGAACAGCAGGAAACCGGTCGCCAGCAACACCCCATAGGCCAGCACCGCATCGCGCCTGTGGCTCGCATGCCACAACGCACGCATCCCCGCGAACAGCCCCAGCGCGCCCGCCAGTGCGGAAAAGATCCGCCAGCCCCCCGCATTGTCGCCCAGCAGCGCGATGCCTGCCGCGATGATCTCCTTGCCCAGCGGTGGATGCTCGGGGTTGCGATACTCGGCGCCGCTCAGCAGGTCGCGCGCGGCTGGAAGATAGTGGATTTCGTCGAAATAGGCGCCGCTCGGCAGCCACAGCCGCCACAGGCAGAGCAGGAAAAACGCCAATGTCAGGCCGAGACAGGCCAGCAAGGGGTCGCTTGTCTGTTCGCGCTCGGCGGTCATCGTGGCTGCGGGGTTAGGGGCGCTTGGTCCGCCCATCAAGCGCGCCTGATACCTTTGGTGGTGCCGATGCCTCGCGAGCGTTGCCGAAGCGCCACGCCCCGCGCGCGGGTCAACCGCCAGCTTGTGCCTTGCGTTCGAGCCAGAACAGCCGCGCGACCATCGCGAGCAGGCCGATGCTGGCGGTGCAGCCGACCAGCAGCGCCCACGGCAGCAGGTTCATCCCCGCCGCCCGCGCGCGCGGCGCGATGAAGAACATTGCCAGCACGGCGCACATGATCAGGTCGATCCACACCTGCAACCCGGTGAGGTTGGCGGTATGGTTGGTGTAGAAACCGACCACGCCCTCGCTGGCGATCTGCGCGGCCGTATAAGCCGCGAATGCCCCGCAAAGAAGCGCAGCGAGGGCAGCATTGCCAGTCTCGCGCTTGGCGGCGAGGATGGTAAGGAGGCCGAGGCTTCCACCGATAAGGCTTGCGATCCAGACGATTTCGAGCGCGGTCATGATGGAATTCCCCGGTTGTGTAGCACTTGCTACACTTCGCCCTAGTGAAATGTAGCGAGCGCTACAAGAGAGAAATGTCCCCAGCACCCTCCCGCTCCGAAAAGCTTTCCCGCGAAACCCTGCTGCCGCGGCTCGCCGCGCACGTGCTCGAACACGGGTTGGGCGGGGCGAGCCTGCGTCCGCTCGCCAAGGCTGCGGGGACCAGCGACCGGATGCTGGTCTATCATTTCGGCAACAAGGAAACGCTGATCGTCGAACTGCTCGACCACATCGCGGGGATCTATTCTGCGGCGCTCGACATGGCGCTGGGCGATACGCGGCCCGCGACCCGGCGCGAATGCTTCGACCGGGTGATGGCGCAGGCTGCCAATCCGGCGATGCGCCCCTTCATGGTGCTGTGGTGGGAAATCGTCGCTGGCGCCGCGCGCGATCTGCCGGGTTACGAGGTGGCCGCGCAGGAAATGATCGCGCGCCAGCTCGACTGGCTCATCCGCCAGATGCCCGCCGACGATCCCGATCCCGAAGGCGGCGCGCGGCTGCTGCTCACGCTCATGGAGGGATCGCTGATGCTCGGCGCGGTCGGCCATACGGGCACTGCGCGCGATGCGCTGCTTGCGGGCGACCTGTCGCCGCCCTAAGCGCTAGCCCCATGAAGAAGACCACCGGAATGGACCGCTCCGTCACCTCGCAATGGCGTGCCGCCACGCAGGCCGTGCGCGGAGGCACCTGGCGATCCGAGCATGGCGAGACGAGCGAGGCGATGTTCCTCACCTCGGGCTATACCTACGACAACGCGGCCGAAGTCGCCGCGCGCTTTGCGGGCGAGGCCGAGGGGATGACCTATTCGCGGCTCCAGAACCCGACCGTCGCGATGCTCGAAGAACGCATCGCGCTGATGGAGGGGGCTGAGGCATGCCGCGTGCAGGCGAGCGGGATGGCCGCGATGACCGCCGCGCTGCTGTGCCAGCTTTCGGCAGGCGACCACTGCGTCGCCGCGCGCGCCGCGTTCGGTTCGTGCCGCTGGCTGGTCGACCACCTTCTGCCGCGCTTCGGAATCGAGACCACGGTGGTCGACAGCGCGGATAACGACGCATGGGAAGCCGCGATCCGGCCCAACACCAAGGTCTTCTTCTTCGAAACGCCGGCCAACCCCACGCTCGACATCGTCGACCTCCAGCATGTCTGCGATCTGGCCAAGGCGCACGGCATCACCACCGTGGTCGACAATGCTTTCGCCACCGCCGCGCTGCAAAAGCCGATGGACTACGGCGCGGACGTCGTGGCCTACAGCGCGACCAAGCTGATGGACGGGCAGGGCCGCGTGCTCGCGGGCGCGGTCTGCGGGACTAAGCAATGGATCGATGAGGTGCTGCTGCCGTTTCAGCGCAACACCGGGCCCAACCTTTCGCCCTTCAACGCCTGGGTGGTCCACAAGGGGCTCGAGACGCTGTCCTTGCGCGCCTTCCGCCAGAGCGAGAATGCGGTGATGCTGGGCCGGATGATGGAACCGCGCGTGCCGCGCATGCTCCACCCCGGGCTCGACAGCCATCCGCGCCATGCGCTCGCGCTCGAACAGATGCGCGCGACGGGGCCGATCTTCGCCTTCGATCTGGAAAGCCGCGAGAAGGCGCATGCGCTGCTCGACGCGCTGCAGCTGATCGACCTGTCGAACAATATCGGCGATTCGCGCAGCCTCGCCTGCCACCCGGCCAGCACCACCCACGCCGGCATGAGCGAGGAAGCCCGTGCCGAGATGGGCGTGACCGAAGGGCTGGTGCGGATAAACGTGGGTCTGGAGGATATCGAGGACCTGCGCGAGGACATGGACCGGGCGCTCAAGGCGGTGGGGCTCTGACAGTCTCCACGTCGCCCCGGGCTTGACCCGGGGCCGGTGCTGTCTTCGACTTTCTCCATGGATAGAGCGTCATCAGGTGGCTGGGTCTACATCATGGCCAATCGCTACCGCGGTGCGCTCTACGTGGGGGTGACGAGCGCCCTGTCGCATCGGGTCATGCAGCATCGCAGCGGAATGGGTTCCGACTATTGTGCCCGTCGCAGCCTCACCCGGCTCGTGTGGGCAGAACATGGGGAATCCATTGAGGCCTGCATCGCGCACGAAAAACGCCTCAAGCGCTGGCATCGGGCGTGGAAATTCGATCTGATCGAGAAGGGCAATCCGAACTATGACGATCTTTTCGACAAGCTCCTCTGAAGAAGCACCACCCCGGATCAGGTCCGGGGTGACGAGGGGGATAGACCATAGTCCTTTAGGCACCCGCCGGAACGCGCGCGTGCGCTCACGTTGTTTGGGGTGAGACCAAACGACAGGAGACGGTGGCGATGGGCGAATATCTGAAGGCGGCACAGGGGCGGATGACCCGCGCGGCGAAGCTGGTCGGCCTCGACGAAGAGGTCGTCGCCCACCTTGAAAACCCGATCGAGACGCTCTCTGCCTCGGTCAATATCCGGCGCGACGATGGCTCGGCGCTGGCGCTGAAAGGGTGGCGTTGCCGCTACAATTCCGCGCTCGGGCCGACCAAGGGCGGCATCCGCTTCCACCCCAGCGTCCATCTCGACGAGGTCGAGACGCTCGCCTTCCTCATGACCATGAAATGCGCGCTGATGGGCCTGCCCTTCGGCGGCGGGAAGGGCGGCGTGGAGGTCGATGCGCACGACCTCTCGACGATGGAGAAAGAGCGTGTGGCGCGCGGCTATGTCCGCGCGATGGCGAAAATCCTCGGGCCCGACCGCGACGTGCCCGCGCCCGACGTCGCCACCGGCGAGCGCGAGATGGCGTGGATGGTCTCCGAATATTCCGAGATCGCGGGCTCGATCCAGCCGCATGCCTTCACCGGCAAGCCGGTTGCGCTCGGCGGCATGGCCGGGCGCACGCCCGCGACCGGACGCGGCGCGCATATCGCGCTGGAGGAGATGCGCGATCTGGTGGGGCTGGGCGAGGACGGCTCGCTGGCGATCGCCTTGCAGGGTTTCGGCAATGCCGGCCGCTGGTTCGCGCATGCGGCCGAGGAAGCCGGCCACAAAATCGTTGCGGTCGCCGATTCCTCGGGCACCGTGAGCGACTCCGACGGGCTCGATATCGACGCGCTGGCCAAGGCGAAGGACGAAGAAGGCAAGGTCACCGCTTACGCCGGAGACGGCGAGGGTGAGGGCGCGCAATCCTCGGACGATGCCGAGGCAGTGCTGACTACCGAATGCGATGTGCTGGTGCTCGCCGCGCTGGGCGGGGTGATCGCCGATGAGGACGACGCCAAGGTGCTCAAGTGCAAGGCGATCGTCGAGCTTGCCAACCGCCCGGTGCTACCCGCTGCCGACAAGGCGCTGGCCGATGCAGGAATCGAGGTGGTGCCCGATATCCTCGCCAATGGAGGCGGGGTGACGATCAGCCACGCCGAGTGGGTGCAGGGCCGCCAGGGCATCGACTGGAGCGCCGACGATGTGGACGATTATCTGGAAGATACCATGGCCGACGCCGCCGATAATGTGCGCGAAGTGATGCAGGACCACGACACCGACATGCGCACCGCCGCCTATGCGGTAGCGTTGAAGCGCCTGTGCGCCGCGATCTCTGCCCACGGCACACGCGCGGATTTCGGCCAGGGGTAACCGATGGGCGGGCCCCCTCTCGCCTGGTGCCTGATGTTTTGGCGCAACAGGTGTGGGCAAGGTGGGGCGCGCCGCCTTGCCCTCGCCCCGAATCCCATTACGCTCCCGAATCACGATGAAGAACCTGTTCGATCATGCCGCCACGACCGACGAGATCACCGTTCGCGTCTCGGTCAATTTTCTGCCTGAGCAGAGCGATCCCGCGAACGGCAAGTGGTTCTGGATTTATCATATTCGGATCGAGAACGCTTCGCGCGAGCGGGTGCAGCTGATGACCCGCCACTGGCGGATCACCGATTCGCAAGGGTTGGTCCGTCATGTCGATGGTGAAGGCGTGGTCGGCGAACAGCCGGTGCTGACGCCTGGCCGCAGCCACGACTACGTCTCGGGCTGCCCGCTGACGACGCCGTTCGGTTCGATGGAAGGCTTCTACACCTTCCACCGCGAGGACGGATCGCCGATCGAGGTGCGCATCCCCTTCTTCCCGCTGGCGGCGCCTGCGACGGCGCATTGAGGCGGGGGCGCGCTCGATAATCGTCGTTGCGAGGTCCGGCCGCCGCAGGTCGGGACGAAGCAATCGCGGGGCGAGGGAGAGCGAAGTCGGAACCTGCGACCGTTCTGCGCCCCCATTTTGGTCGTTCCACCGTTTATCGCAGAGGCCCGAAAGCGGTCATTCACCCAGCCAACCGGGGATAGCAGCTTTACGCGCCAATCTTGGTCGTAAGCGATCGTCGCGCCCTATAATTACTTCTCGCTGGTTCTTAGATGGCGGTCGAACCAGCTGTCCATCTCTGCACGGACGTCGTTCCAGTTCTCGATGAGCGAATGGGAGCCGCCATCGTAAATTTTGAGGCGATATGGTCGGCCAAGACCTTGAAGTGCCAGCGCCATGCGGATTGTGTCCTCCGGTTGAACCCTCTCGTCCGCAGTGCCGTGCAGCAGGAGGATCTGCGTTCTTGGCGACAAGCGCTCGGGCCACTCAATCGGTGAGAGCGCGGCGAGAATTCCATCCTTGTCGCTCTCGTAGTCGGCGATCGTAAAGGGATAGACGTGTTCGTCGAACTCGGCGCGTCGCGGCGCGTGGACGAGATCGGTCGGCCCGGCCTGAATGATGGCAGCATCGATCCGGTCCGTTCGGGCAAGGAGATCGTAGGTAAGGCTCCCGCCCCGGCTCGCTCCCCAGACACCGATACGGTCTGCATCGGCGGCGGGCACATGGTCGATCAACTCGATTAGCGATAGCACATCGCGTGTGGCACCGCCGTCCAAGCTCGGCTCTCCGTCGCTGCCGCCTTCGCCGCGGTAGGCAGAGGCGAAGACGATGTAGCCACGCTCTGCCAGGCGGACGAATTCGAGCAGATCGGCGAGAACGATGCGGCCCCATTGCATCGTTCCGCCGTGGTTGAAAATGATGACCGGGTGTGGCCCGGCATCGCGCGGCGCGACCATGAAGCCGCGAATGCTCAAATCGTCGCTTCGGTATTGAATACGGTATATCTCGGCATCGGTGCTGGTGGCCGCTCGCCTGTAGAGATCATCGGGGAAAGCCGTGGCGTACTCCTCGGCCGCTTTCTCTCCCCCCGGTCCGGAGCGAATGAAATCAAGCCATTGGACGCGGGTCTCGAACGGCAGTTCGTATCGCTCGACAGAAGTGAAAGGCATATCCGCTTTATCGGGCACGGAAGCATGAGCCGCGAAAAACCCCATACCCACGATGAGCGTCCAGAGCATCCATGCAAGGTAGATGGAACCGCACAGCTGCAATCCGACTCTGCGCGCTGAAATCGACGACCTTTCCCGACGCGCCTGCGACGCGACCACTCGTGAAGTCATGGCCGCAAAACTCTTTCGCGAAGGTGACAATAACGCCTCGATGAACACCAAGCCCCTCGTGCGCGAATGGTTGTCCAGCAAACCCAACCGGGTGGTTCCGGATTACCAAGGAAGCAATGTGCCACAAGCGCCCAAAGGCAATCGCGTTTCAGAGGCAATCCGGTTCCAGGAACGGCCCTTCATGGCGCCGACCGCCATCGGTCGGCGCCACATCTTTGCCCGTCAGAAGTGGAAGCGAGCGGTGACACGTATGTCGCGTCCCGCCAGCGGGGCGTAGTCTTTCAGCACGCTCGCATGCCGCCGCGCCTCTACATCGAGCAGGTTGTTCGCCGACAGGATGAAGCTGGTCGCATTGTCCGCCATTGGCGTCCAAACAATCGATGCGTTGACCATCGTATAGGCGTCGGTCGTGGTCTCGTATTCGGCAACGCGGTCCTGTTCGAATGCATGCTCCACCTCGACCCGAGCGCCGAATTTCTCGGCCTTTGCCTCCAGCCCTGCGAGCAGTCGCAGCGGCGGAATGCGCGGAGCCGGGTTGGAATCGTCGATCGTCGCGTGGACATAGTCGCCCAGAATGTCGCCGCGGATCTCCGTGCCGCCGACCTGTGCAAGCCTCGCCGAGAACTCGCCCTCCAGTCCGTAATAGCGGGCATCGGCCTGTGCGTACTGGAACACCGGTAGGCCATCAGCGAACGTGCCCGGCTGATAGTCGTAAATATAGTTGTCGAACCAGTTATGGTAGGCGGACAAGGCAAAGCGATAGCCTTCGCCTTGCCCTTTCAGGGTTGCCTCAAGCCCCCAGCTCGATTCCTTCTCGAAATCCGGATCGCCGATTTCAAATGCCTGCGTCCCGATATGGGGACCATTGGCAAAGAGTTCCTCTGCCGAGGGCGCACGTTCACTGCGCGAGCCGTTGAGGCCGATGCGCAGCCCGTCCATCAGCGGGTAGCTCGCGCCAAGAGAGAAGGAAAAAGCATCGAAGCTGCGCGCGATGTTTCCATTGCCGAGGTCGGCATCCGCATCTGCGTCGATATTGCTATGCTCATACCGGGCGCCTGCTTCCGCCCGCAACGCTCCGAAATCCTTCGATTGCAGGGTGAAGATGCCGAATTGACGTGTTTTGTTGGCGGGCAGGAATTTCTCTTCGCCCTCCACATCGAAATCGCGGATGAAGAACTGTCCACCGATCGCGCCAGTCCAGCCATCGCGTTCCGACTGCACGGCCTCGATGCGACCTTCGTAGCCTTCATTGAAGAAGCTCGTGCCGATGCCGCCGTCCGATTCGATTTCGTCATGCTGGTAATCGGCTCTGGCTGCGCGGACGCTGATCCGCTCTATGAAGCCATCGCCGGTTTCGAGTTCGCCGCGAACGTCGACCCGCGTTTGCTGCAAGTCGAGGCGGACGCCGCTGTGATCGTGATCATGGCCGCCACCGCCGCCATGGTCGCCTTCGAGCTCGAAGCGCCCCGGCACACCGTAAAGGTTGTCATAGCGGGTCACGGCGAAACCGATCGAGCCGCCGCTACCAATATAGGACAGACCACCGGAGATTTCGGTCGTTTCGGCGGCGCTGTTTGCCAGCTTGCCCCGCTCCTCGGCTTCCTCGAGAAGTTCGGGTTCGTCGAATTCGCGCGCATGCTCGGCCGCTTCGGCGCGAATCTGGCGGGAATAGAGATAGCCGCCGGTGCGCAGATCGGCGGTATTGAGATAGGATCCATCGGCATGGAACACGATGTTCTCGGTCACCGGTATGTTGATCACACCGCCGATCGACGTTTCGTCAGCCGCGCTGCCGTAAGTGGCAATCACGTCGAAATGCGCGGGCGCGGCGGGTACGGTGCGCGGAATTCGGTTGTCGATGACGTTCACCACGCCGCCGATCGCCGATGAACCGAACAACAGCGATGCCGGTCCGCGCAAGACCTCGATCCGCTCCGCGGTCAACGGATTGATCGCCGTGGCATGGTCAGCCGAGGTGTTCGACACGTCGATGCTGCCGATGCCATCGGTCAGAATACGGATCCGCTCACCCTGAAACCCGCGCAGAACAGGGCGCGACACGTTGGGGCCGAAGCTGGTGGCCGACACGCCAGGCTGCCTCGCCAGCGTATCGCCGACGGTGGGGCGAAGCTCGCGCGTGAGCTCGGTTCCGGTAAGCACCGAAGTGCCCGACAAAACATCGGTCTGCGCACGTGCAAAAGGTGCCGTGACGATGATTTCCTCGCCCGCAACATCATGGAGGCCTGTCCGATCCGCCGAGTCCTGCTCGGGCGTGGAGGAAGCCGAACCGGTCGCAACAGTATCCTGCGCGAAAGCCGGAGCGGTCATGGTCAGCGTGATGGCGGCTGAACTGAGCAGCGCGGTGCGAAACATTCGATTTATCCCTTGTGTGGCTGGAGAGCGCCGCCTAAGGGAGACGTTATCTCATTACAACCATCAATTCACCGGCTATGTGATGCACATGACCGGTGCGAATGTGCATCTGACCAGCCAGAATGGGGATCGACGTTGTCACAACTGACGTTACATAATAATATCTCAAACCGGCGCAAGGCCGCCAGGAACGCCGCCCACGCGACAGCCCTCGATACGGTTTTCGGTCGCGCAGTGCGCACCGGCGTGTCGTGCTCGATTGTGGCGCTCTCGCTGGCGCTTTTCGCTTCGGGCGCCAGCGCGCAAACCTCCCCATCCCAAGCTGAGCTGTCGGATGAGGGGCCACAGACCGTCGCTGCCGACCCGGGCACGATCTCCGGTCGGATTACGAACGCGGCCGATGGCACGGCGCTGGCCGACGTCGAGGTATCGGTGGATGGCACACGCTACACCGCAGAGAGCGAGGCCGATGGTACGTACCGCATCATCGGGGTTGCTCCGGGCGAGCATACCGTCTCGTTCCGCCGGTCGGGATTCGTCGAAGGTGAGCGAACGGTACGCGTTTCCGATACGCAAGGGGCGATCGCCAATTTGGAAATTGCGCAAATTTCCGGCGCGGACGCCGATGTCATCGTCGTGACCGGGAATGCCCTGAGCACCCAGAGGAGCACTTCGGCACCGGTATCCATCATCACCGCCGAGGATATCGAGCGCAAGCAGATCAGGAACATGACCGACCTGCTTCGGGGTGAATTCGCCGGGGTGTTCGCTCTCAATTCCGGGCTCAACGACTGGACCACGCAGGTCATTACGCGTGGCGAGACGTCCTGGAACTACGGCACCAGCGACCTCAACGGCGACTACATGAAGATTTTCATCGACGGCGTCGAACTTGCCCGGCCGACACTGCTGTCGACCCTCGACCCCCAGACGATCGAGCGTATCGAGATCGTTCGCGGCCCGCAGGCGGGCACCATGTATGGTGCCGAGGGCGCGACGGGCCTGATGAAGATCGTTACGAAGAAAGGCAGCAACGACGGTCGCCTGCGCGTCGATGCGAAGGCATCAGTCGGTGTCATGGACAGCGATTACACGCCCGATGGCGTCACGCCCTACGTGCATGACCACTCGGTTCAGCTTTCGGGCGGTGACGACGATCTCGGCTATCGGCTGGGCGCGAGCTATCAGTCCATCGGGGAATGGGCGCAGCGCTACGATTCGGAAAGCCTGGCATTTTCCGGCGGCATCCGCGCGCGGCGCGGACCGTTCACTGCCAGCCTGAGTGCGTTCCACAACACCCGCGAACTCTACACCGCCAACTTTTCCTATTCGTGCACCTTGCCGAACCGCGCGGACACCGCGTCCTGCCTGCGCTACCGTGAGCCCGGCGATAAGGAACGGGGCCTCCACTACCCGATGACCGAGACGCTGGTCGCGCTTACCCTCAACTACGAGGCGGCGCCGAACTGGCAGCACACCGTCACTCTCGGTCAGGACAAGCAGTCTTTCGGGTACGAAGGCGGCTACAGCGAGACGCGTAACTATTACCAGAATACCGACTATACCCGCCGGACGCTTCGCTACTCGACGGTTTACGATCTCGACATCAGCAGCGATTTCGACCTGAAGATGACGGCGGGTGCGGACGCCGTATTCTACAAGGACCGGGAATTTTCCATCAATTCGTTCACCTACGTGGATGGGAAGCCCGACCTGTCGACCGCCCAGTTCGTCGATAATCACGCGGATAGCTGGGACAATTTCGGCTATTTCGGCATTGCCGAACTCGGTTTTCGCAACCAGGCCTACCTGACGCTGGCAGGCCGGGTGGACAATGGCATCCGCTTTGTGGGCGATTCTGAAACCAGCCAGTTCCAGCCTCGCGTGGGGCTTGCCTATGTGTTCGACGAGGGGCCTGCCACCCTGAAATTGCGCGGACAATGGGGCGAAAGCGTTCGCCCGCCGATCGATGAAAGGGCGATCAACGGCGGCTATGGTTTCAATGTCTATTATCTGCCCAATCCCGATGTCGGTCCCGAGAGGAAAGTTGGTTGGGATGCCGGCTTCGATCTCACGTGGGCCGGTATCGGCACCCTGTCGGCGACGCGCTTCGACGAAGAAGGCCGCGATCTGATCATGCCAGTGGATTTGCGTCCAAGGGTCGCACAGTATCAGAATTTCGGGGTCGTCACGAACAAGGGCTGGGAATTCGAGGGCAATGCATCCTTCGGTCCCTTGTCCCTTCGCGGCAACCTGACCTTCATCGACAATCGGATCAAGGAACTCAGCAACTTCTATCAGGACGAGGAGGATCCGCTCTACCAGGAGGGCGACCGGCGGCTCAGCGTGCCCAAGTTTATCGCTGGGGTAACCGCTACGGTTTCGGTGCTGGGCGGAAGCGTAAGTGCAAACGCATTCTGGCTTGGTCCTCGGCGGCAACTGGACGGCGCGGCAAGAACCCGCGCCCAGTACGGCCTGGAGCCCGATCGGCCCACGACGCGAGACTATTACGTCGACGTTCCGACGCTTTGGCGCCTGAACCTGCGCGGCGAGATGCCGGTCAACGACTGGCTGAGCGTGTTCGGCCAGGTCGACAACGTTCTGAAAGACCAGGACTCGGATCGCTCGACCACCACGATCGCGCCCGGCCGTGTCGTCCTTATAGGCGCTCGCACCAGCTTCTAAGGCTGGATTGCGTTGGAGGGCCGGGCGCGTGATTTGGCGCTGCCCGGCTCTCCAACTGACTCGAAAAGGGTCGGCATAGCGAGGTTGCGCGCGCTTTGTCTGTAGGTTTGGCACCTATGGCCACGCATCGTCGCGCCGCCACAGGTTAAGGGCTTTTACTGGCCTTTGTTGCACTATCATCTATCCCATCGGCCAAGCGGAATTGCCTCTGCGTCGTGTCAAATGAAGGCCAGCTTCACCGCCAGCGCCACGAAAATCAGCCCCGCACCCTGATTCAGGCGGGCCTGGCGCATGGGTGCGCGCCTGATCCAGGCACCGACGGGATGCGCCATCCACGACACGAGCGAGAAGCACAGGGCAGAGCATGCCATGAAGATCGCGCCGAGCACCATCATTTGCCCTGCCACATTTCCCCTCGCTGGCTCCGCAAATTGCGGGAGGAATGCGAGGAAAAAGATCAATACCTTGGGGTTGGTTACGTTCATGATGGCGGCACGTCGGTAGATTGCTCTGTCGACTACGCTCCCCGCTTCCTTCTCTCCTATCGGCATGCTGGCTGTGCGGAAGGCCCGCCAGGCAAGGTAGAGGAGGTAGCCTGCGCCGAGATAGCGCAGTGCGGCAAAGGCGGTGGGCGATGCCTGAACCAGCGCAGCCACGCCCAGTGCGACGGCGGCGGTGTGCACGATCAGTCCGCTGCACAGGCCAGCGGTCGCCAACAGACCTGCTCTGCGCCCGCGAACCATCGATTCGGTCAGTACGAACACAAGGTCGGGCCCCGGCACAAATGCAAGCACCAAAGATGCCATTACGAAGGCGGGAAGGTCGGATGGGATCACTATCATGGCAGGTCCTTGAGGTTGGGTCTGCGATGATATGTGCAGCCGCCCGGTGATAGGCCGCGATTATCCTAGTCGATTACTCGAAAGATGCGTCAAACACGCAGATTAATAGATTCCCATGCGAAATTGTTGCATGGAGCGTAGGTGACTTTAGATTCCTATGATCTCCGCCTGTTGGATGCGATCCAGCGTGACGCCAGCCTGACTAACGCCAAGCTTGCTGAACATGTGCATCTCTCCGCCAGCCAATGTGCGCGTCGGCTCGACCGCCTTCGCAGCGATGGCCATATTGAGCGGACGGTGGCGATATTGAGCCGCGAGCGCCTTGGTCTCGCGATCCTCGCACACATAATGGTGGGCTTGCGCGAACATACGCGGGATCAGAACGACGCTTTTCAGCGCTGGGTACGTGACACGCCTCAAGTGCTGGAATGCTTCATGCAAAGTGGCGAGGTCGACCTGATATTGAAAGTGGCCGTGAGCGACCTTGGCGAGCTCGCGGATCTGATCGACCGCCTTATCGCCATCACGGGGGGAGTGACCGCGCTTAAATCCTCGATCGTTCTCCGCGAAATCAAGTCAGGTCCCGAACTGCCCATTCGTGGAGCGCGCCGGGAAACCTAGTCTCTCTTACGAGACAGCCGGTTCTTCGATCTCCGGTCGCATGTCGAGATAATGATCGTCGATCAGCTGGCGATAGACGCCTTCCACATTCGCGTCGCGCCACGCATCGAACTGCTTGAGCGATGACCAGCGCGACAGATCGATCGTTTTCTGGATTTCCTCCAGCGAGCGTCCCTCGATGATGCCGGTCAGGACACCGTCATGCAGCGCTTCGATGTAGCCCAGATAGAACTCCACGTCCTCGCGCGAACCGATGTCCGCATGCCCGCCCACGAATGTTTCGAAAGGAACCCTTGCCAGCACGGCGCGGGTCGATGCGATCATGCCGAGGATGTCATATCCATCCAGCGACTGATAGGGCATGCGTCCGAGCACGATCCAGTCGACGACATGCAGCACATCCTGCGCGGGAAAGCGCATCGAGACCGAGCCCTTGCCATTGTTCGCGCCCCAGTAGGCCAGTTCGACATTACTGCCCCCGGGCAGATCCAGCGAGAAGGTGTCGGCGAAGGTGATATCCGGCATGCGAACCTTGGCGCGATTCAGCTTCCAAGTCTGTGCGGCCAGTTCATGAGCAATGAATTGCGTGCGTCCATCATCCAGCGCTTCGCCGCCATAGGCATGATCGGGATGGCTATGGCTATAGATGACATGCGTAACTGGCAGACCAGGAAACCGCTCGGCGAGTTCGGTCCGCAGCCAAGACGCGGCATCCCGGCTGAGCGGGTCGCCTACCACGATCCCGGCATCGTGAACCAGGAAGACCGAATGATAGGGGCCGGCGGTCCATCGGTAGAGGTCTTCATCGACCTGCTCGATCGCCCTTGCCTCGAGGTCCTGCGCGTGTGCGACGGGGATCTGGAAGAGGAAGGAAGCGCCGATAACGAACAGACTGGCGAAAAACAAAAAAACGAGGCGCAACATCAATTCCAATCGGTAACCACTATTGTCGTTAACACCGGGGCGAAGAGCGATGTTCCCGTGCCAAGACAAACGGCCCATCACGTGCCGCTTTGAGCAGGAAGGGCTTTCGATACCCTTCCCGCGACCTGGCGATCGATGCCAACCAGCGATGGCACACAGCCTTCGTCCAGCGGCGACGGATGAACTCGTCGAATTTGGCATTGGGGTTCGGGCATGTGTCAAGTCGGGTAAGAAGCCTTACGTGCTGACCACCTGAAGCCAGACTGTTCGCTCCGGCCCAAAATGGCGCCACTCTCAGCGTTACCTCCTTGGCTAATATCGGCCAAGGAGATGAACGATGGGATATTCACGATTTGACTCTGCCATTCAGGGACGTGTGGCATGGAACGCTGGTAAGAATGTTGGAACGAAGCGACCGCTAACGCAGAAGCAGATATGGGCAATTCGCTTCCACCTCGATCGCGAAGGCCGATTGAGGGATAAGGCTCTCTTCGATCTCGCCATCGACAGCAAGTTACGCGGCTGCGATCTGGTGAAGATCAAGATTGGCGACGTGGTTGCCGGCGCTGACATCCGCAATCGTGCGATTGTCATTCAGCAAAAGACCAGTCGACCGGTGCAGTTTGAGATTACTGCCGATGTGCGAGCGACACTACTAGCTTGGCTGGAGCGACGGGGCGGTTCAACGGGCGATTATCTCTTCCCCAGCCGCGTCGATCCTGCGAGGCACATGAGCACGCGCCAGTATGCCCGCCTCGTCGATGAATGGGTGACTGCAATCGGGCTTCGGAAGTCCGAATACGGGACGCACTCGCTTCGCCAGACAAAAGCGGCGATGATCTATCGGGCCACCGGCAATATTCGTGCTATCCAGATTTTGCTGGGCCACAGCAAGATCGAGAACACGGTTCGCTATCTCGGCGTCGATGTCGAAGACGCCTTGCTCTTGGCAGAGCGCACCGAAATTTGATGCATTAAGCAGTCGGCCAACGGCGCTGGTCGACCGCCTTGGGGCAGCTGCCTCGCAAAACCGTACCACCGTCGTGGGGAGCTGCTGACTAAGGCATCTGCACCACCGAACGGCAGCTTTGCCCATTGTCGCGCCTTAAACCGGTCAGGCCGCTACCGGCCCAGAAGCCGCCGCGCGGAGCGCGGGTATCGAGAGGCTGCTCACACCCCACAGTTCGCAATAGCGCGCGCTGAATCGATGTCCTTCGGCAAGCTCCGGGTTCGCGCTCTCGCGCAGCCCGGGCGCCCCGTTCGCGTAACCCGGCTTGCCGCACGCGCCCTCGCTGGCTAGCGGTTGGCGCGATATGAAGCGCACGCTCCTGCCCCTCAACGCCCTTCGCGTCTACGATGCTGCCGCGCGGCACCTCTCCTTCACCAAGGCGGCGGACGAGCTGGCGGTGACGCCGGCTGCCGTGGGCCAGCAGATCCGCGCGCTCGAGGATCATCTCGGCACGGTGCTGTTCCGCCGGACGAGCAAGGGGCTGGAGCTGACCGAGGAAGGGCACGCGGGGCTCGACGCGCTGCGCGACGGCTTCCTGCGGTTCGAGGAAAGCGTGGCGGCGATGCAGGCGGGCCAGTCGGTCGATCGCTATGCCATTGCCGCCCCGCGCGGGATCCTCGAACACTGGCTCGCCCCGCGCCTCGCCGCGTTTCAGGCCGGGCAGCCCGGGGTGCGCTTCCAGCTGCGCGAGCGGGAGAAGGCGGATTTCTCCGAAGCCAATCTCGACCTCGCGATCTGGCTGGCGGAGGGGCCGGGCGACTGCCCCGGCGAACAGCTGACCCGGCCCGAGTGGGTCACCGTGGCGCCGAAGAACGCGCCGCAGGCTGAGGGCCGCACGATCGGCTGGCCCGGGGATGGGCGGGACGAAGGGGCCGAGGCCGCGGGCGAACCGTGCATCGCGGTTGGCAGCGCGGGGCAGGCGCTCGCCTGCGTGGTCGCGGGGATGGGCGCCGCGCGGGTGCCGCATGCGCTCGCCGCCGAAGCCATCGCGGCGGGCACGGTCGCGGTTGCGCAGGGGCCCGAGGACGGTCGCCGATCCTACTGGCTGCTCGCCCCGCCGCCGCAGTGGCGTCAGAAGAAGGTCCGCGCGCTGGTCGACTACCTCAAGACAACGCTCTGAGCCCCTGCCGAGCTTCGCGGCAGGATTCCCCGGCGGAAATCGCACTTCCTACCGCGCCATTAACCATCCTCGCACATGAATCGGTAGGGATGTTCTGCCTAAGCCGGGACCCGGAGCAACACTCGGGGCCTTGCGCAAGAATGTCGAAGCCGGTCAACATCGTGGATTTTCCGCATCGGGATTCTTCCCCCACGCCGCCGCCCGCCGATCGGCGCGAGAACGAGCGCCAGATCGCGACCTTCCGCACCTGCTGCGTGATGCTCGACGGCGTCGCGCACCCCGCCATCCTGCGCAACATGAGCAACGGCGGCGCGATGTTCGAGGCGCTGCTGGACGTCGATCCCGGCACGCACGTCACCTACTGGTGGGACGGGATCGACCCGGTCGAGGCGCGGGTCGCGTGGGTCGATGGCAACCGCATCGGCGTCGCCAACCTTTCCGGCCCCGCGCACAAGATCGAGGTGCCCCGCCCGCGCGCCACGCGCGTCCCCGCACGCCTGCAGGTGCGCATCTGGTCGGGCTGCACGGGCTGCTGGGCGGAGATGCACAATATCTCCATGTCCGGGATCGCGGTGACGGGGCTGGAGGGCATCGCCCCCGGCACGCTGTGCACGATCGAGCTGGGCGGCCAGGCGCTGCACAATGCCAGCGTCGTACGGACCGAGGACGGCATCACCGGCATCCGCTTCGAACGCCCGCTGCCGCCGACCCGGCTGATGGAGCTGCTCGAAGGAGTCGGCCCCGCCAGCCGCGTGCCGACCGATCCGGTGGCGCCGGGCAAGGGCGCCGACCCGCCCTCTGCGCCCGACGGCGAGCCGGACCCGGACCCGGTCGAAGGCCCGCCCGCCAACGCCCCGATCCCGCTGCGCCGCTTCCTCTAGACGGATCCGGCCCTCTCTTCGCGTGCTGCGGTGCGCCGCGTACGGATCTTCGCGAGCTTCGCATCGATCGACGCAAAGATCGCCGCCTCGTCTCTCTTCCTCTGGCGCCGCTTCGGCTCCAGCACCTCTTCACGGATGCGTTCGTAGAGCGGATGCCCGGGCGCGACATGGCTGTCGGCGGCGTAGCGCGCGGGCAGGCGATGCCGGAGGAGGAAGCGCAGCAGCGCGTTGTCGGGCTTGTGAGTCCTTGGTTGCCCTACCGGTAAGGCTAATGCCCAGCTTCGCTTCCGCTGCTTGAGGGCGGTCGCCTGACACACCTGACACACTGTTATGGGCAAAAAAATCCCTCGTTTCTGCGAATGTCGTTTGGCGCGCGCAACAGGCCTCAAGCAGCGGAAGCGGTAGGCCTGGCAAAAAAACGCACACAATCCTCCAGCCGCTGCACCCCGTGCTCCAGCGCCGCATCCCACGCGCCGGCAAACCCCTCCGCCCCCGGCTTGGCGCGCAGGCGGTAGAGCGCCTCCATGCTCTTGCCGCGTCGCCTTATGTAGCGGAGCGGTAGGCAGAAAGATGACTCGCGCGCCGCCTGCGTGACGATCCCCGTCGCCGCGAGCGTCGCGACAAACCCTGTCCTGAGCCTGTCGAAGGGCGCCGCTGCCGCTCGGGCGTGATCGAGTTGCCGCGCGGAGCTGCGTGCAGGTAGGGCGCAAAGGCCAGCAGCGGATCGTCGTCCTCGGGCGGATCGCCGGTCCAGGCCACGGCGGAGGTCGCCTGGCGGGGTATCTTGCGCTTGTTTACGGTCATGGCGCTGACTTCCGAGCCGCAGGCGAGGCAAGGGCGACCGCCCGTCGCGCCGTATGGCGCGGTAGCCAAGCGAGCGGATGCGAGCGCCGGCGCTTGAGGCCAAACAAACAAACGCGCGTGTTCGGGCGACGGTCCTCGGCGGACCCATCGAAAGACTCATCTGCGGGCATAGCCGCAGGCAGATTGCAGATTGCAGGGGAGTAGGACAGCCCTCCCTTTCTTCATTACTCCACAGTGAAACCAACCTTTTGGCTTTTTCACAACGCCGCCAACGAGTAGTTAACCTCCATGGCACAGGACAACGTTGATCGGTTTACTCGAATAGAATTCACGCGGTTTAAAGCGTTTGAGCGATTTCGCATAGACTTGAAGCCATTTAACGTAATTGTCGGCCCGAACAATGCTGGAAAATCTACCGTTGTCGGGGCTTTTCGCATACTTGCAGAGGCCATGCGTAAGGCTAATAGCAAGAAGGCCGAAATGGTTCCTGCTCCAAACGGAAGGGCACTTGGCCATTCATTCGACCTGCGGAACGCATTTGTCGCAGAGGAAAACATCTTTTTTGATTATCACGACGAAGAGCCGGCACAGATTGTCTTCTATCTGCACAACGGGAATACGCTGACGTTATATTTTCCCGAACGAGAATCTTGCTACCTCATTCCGAATGCGCAGGGGCGACCCTGCGCCTCTCCAGCAACATTTGCGAAAAATTTCAGATGCAAAGTTGGCTTCGCGCCAATCCTTAGTCCGGTGGATCACCACGAAAAGCTATTTAAGAAGGAAACCGCTCGTCGCGCGTTGCTAAATTATCAGGCATCCCGAAACTTCAGGAATATTTGGTACCATTTTCCTGAAAAGTTTGACGATTTCCGCGGCTTTGTCGAGGCCACATGGCCCGGGATGAGCATTCAAAAGCCGGAGATTGCGCCAAGAGATGGCGAGCCTCACCTGTACATGTATTGTCCTGAAAATCGAAAAGATCGAGAAATATTCTGGTCAGGCTTCGGCTTTCAGGTCTGGTGTCAGATGCTTACGCATATAGTTCAATCGCATGGATCTTCGATATTCCTGATAGATGAGCCCGATGTATACCTTCATTCTGATCTCCAGCGGCAGCTTGTTGAAATATTGAAGGGGCTTGGGCCGGATATTCTTTTGGCGACACATTCAACCGAGATTATTTCTGAGTGTGAAACCGACGATATCGTTTTGGTGTCGAAGGAGAGACCACGGGCTAAGAGGCTTCGTTCGCCCCTTGAGCTTGGTGGGGTGTTTGCTCTGCTAGGCTCGTCTGCGAATCCAATATTGACGCAGCTGGCTAAGACTAGGCGCGTCTTGTTCGTGGAAGGCTTGGACTTTAAGCTTCTTGGGCAGTTTGCGCGGAAGCTGTCCAAGAGGCGCATTGCTGTGCGATCCGATTTTGCCGTCGTGGCAACAGAAGGATTCAATCCTGAAAAAGTTCGAAGCCTGAAGGAAGGCATGGAGCATCCGTTGGGTCGGACTGTCCTGTGTGGTGTCGTACTAGATCGGGATTATAGAGGAGATGCTGAATGCGAGGAGGTGTGGAAAAACCTTTCCGAAATCTCAGAGTTTTGCAGGATTCATCCGTGTAAGGAAATTGAGAACTTCGTTCTTGTCCCGACCGCGATTGATAGGTTGATCGAAAAAAGGATTGAGGAGCGACGTAGTAGGGGTGGGGTGGTCACCAATTACTCAGATTCGGCGGAAAAATTGCTTGATCAGTTTTGTACTCAGAAGAAGTCTTATGTTTTGAGTCAGTTTACTGAGCGATACAAGGCATACGAGCGTAAGCGTCGGTCGGCTCATGAGGCGACGCTGATACAGGAGGCGCTGGAAGAATTTGACGCGCGATGGGGCGATCCTAAGGAGCGCTTAAAGTTGATACCTGGAAAAGAGGCATTGGCGTGGCTTAATTCCCAGCTTCAACCGACTTATAAGGTCAGTGTTTCCGCATCGGGAATTGTTGATGTCATGCACGTCCATGAGGTTCCTGATGATATGCGGATGCTCATCGACCAAGTTGAGAAATTTGCAGTGACAGCCCCGCCGGACTAGTCTTGACCCCCACCCCAAATCCAACTAAGCGCACCACCAACCGAGGCGAGGCCCAGCCCCGCCAAGGCTTATAGAGCTGAACATTGCCGGTTTTGTCCCGGGGCTGTCGCGAGTCGCGATGGCCTCATTTGTTTTTCCGGGCCGCGTGGAGGTCCCCGCTTTCGCTGGGACTCGCGCAAGAAGGAAGCGGGCAGCCGTCAAAGTAATCCGGGTGGTCCCTTGCGGGCGCGTTCGGGTGGAGCGTTTCAGGCTCGTGCGATGTTTCGCCTGCCAGTCGAGAGGCCGTTGCCCTTCGACAGGCTCAGGACGAACGGCCTCCCTTATGGGGCGCTTGGCACGGCCCCGATACACTCCATTCGATCGCAAGCGCGAAGCCATCCAGCCGGGCCGGCGTGGCGCGATCCATTCGCACTTCGACAGGCTCAGCACGAACGGATGAGGTGGCTCCCGCAGGCGTATTGTTCGTCTGAGAGCGCCGGAACCTCATCATGCAAAAGTGGGCACCACTTTTGCGCCCGGATGAGGTGACCCTGTGGCGACAATCCGTCGCCACAGATAACGAACGAAGAGAGAATTTAATGCCCACCATCAACCAGCTGGTCCGCAAGGGCCGCACGCCGCAGAAGGCCAAGTCGAAGGTCCCTGCGATGGAGCAGAACCCGCAGAAGCGCGGCGTTTGCACCCGCGTCTACACGACGACCCCGAAGAAGCCGAACTCGGCTCTGCGCAAGGTGGCCAAGGTTCGCCTGACCAACCAGCGCGAAGTCATCAGCTACATCCCGGGCGAAGGCCACAACCTGCAGGAGCACTCGGTCGTGCTGATCCGCGGCGGCCGTGTGCGCGACCTTCCCGGTGTGCGCTACCACGTGCTGCGCGGCGTGCTCGACACGCAGGGTGTCAAGGATCGCCGCAAGAGCCGTTCCAAGTACGGTGCCAAGCGGCCGAAGTGACCTGTCCGGGGGGTAGGTCATCCTGAAAAGGTCGCCCTCGGGCGACCGCAGTTTCAGGATCCAGCCTTCCTCCGCTGTGACGTGTGCAATGTGATTTGAAAGGTCCGCCCCACGCCGAAAACTGGACCCCGAAACGAGTTCGAGGTGACGGCATGGGGAGGGCCCAACAGAAGGAATAACGACATGAGTCGTCGTCGTCGCCCAGAGAAGCGCGAAATCCTGCCCGATCCCAAGTTCAAGGATCTGGTGCTGTCGAAGTTCATGAACAACATGATGTACGACGGTAAGAAGGCTGTCGCCGAGAAGATCGTCTACACCGCGCTCGACACGGTCGAAGCGAAGGCCAAGGCGAACCCGGTGGAGCTGTTCCACGCCGCGCTCGACAATATCAAACCGCAGGTCGAAGTCCGCAGCCGCCGTGTCGGTGGTGCGACCTACCAGGTGCCGGTCGAAGTGCGTCCCGAACGTGCGCAGGCGCTGGCGATCCGCTGGCTGATCTCCGCCTCGCGCGGGCGCCCCGAAACCACGATGTCGGCGCGCCTCTCGGGCGAGCTGATGGATGCGGCGAACAATCGCGGCAACGCGGTGAAGAAGCGCGAAGATACGCACCGCATGGCGGACGCGAACCGCGCTTTCTCGCACTACCGCTGGTAGGATCGCGCGTGAGCGACCGCCTGCGCCAGCTGCGCTTCGGCTTCGTCGCCGGTCTGCGCTCGCCCGACTCTTCGGAGCAGGTGCGGGCGGCGAGGATCGGCGTCTCGGCCGGGATCGTGGCGGCGCTGGTGGCGCTGGCGGCCCTGCTCGTCGATGGCCGTCTTTAACCGGTCACACAAAACCCCATATGGGGGCGGCTTACCCGGCTCCCCCTCACTCTGACCTTTCGAGGAATTGACAATGGCCCGCGACTATCCGCTGGAGCGCTACCGCAATATCGGCATCATGGCGCACATCGATGCCGGCAAGACCACCACGACCGAGCGTATTCTGTATTACACCGGCAAGTCCTACAAGATCGGCGAAGTGCACGATGGTGCCGCGACGATGGACTGGATGGAGCAGGAGCAGGAGCGCGGGATCACGATCACGTCCGCCGCGACGACCACCTTCTGGGCGAACAACGACGGCAAGGGCGAAAAGCACCGCATCAACATCATCGACACCCCCGGGCACGTCGACTTCACCATCGAAGTCGAACGTTCGCTGCGCGTGCTCGATGGCGCGGTGGCGGTCTTTGACGGCGTCGCCGGCGTCGAACCGCAGTCCGAAACCGTGTGGCGCCAGGCCGACAAGTACGGCGTCCCGCGCATGTGCTTCGTCAACAAGCTCGACCGCACCGGCGCCGATTTCTATTACTGCGTTGACAGCATCGTTGAACGCCTCGGCGCGACGCCGCTGGTTCTCTATCTGCCGATCGGCGCAGAGAGCGATCTCCAGGGCGTGGTCGATCTCGTCAACAATCGCGGCATCGTGTGGGAATCCGAAGGCCTCGGCGCGGAATTCAACTATGTCGACATTCCCGACGACCTGAAGGACAAGGCCGCCGAATATCGCGAGAAGCTGATCGAGACCGCCGTCGAACAGGACGACGACGTGATGGAGAAGTATCTCGAAGGCGAAGAGCCCGACGCGGCAACGCTCAAGGCCCTGATCCGCAAGGGCACCATGGCGCGCGCATTCGTGCCCGTGCTGTGCGGCTCCGCGTTCAAGAACAAGGGCGTGCAGCCCCTGCTCGACGCGGTGGTCGACTACATGCCTTCGCCGCTCGACGTTCCGGCGATCAAGGGCGTGCTGCCCGACAGCGATGAAGAACAATCGCGCCCGTCGTCCGACGATGCGCCGTTCTCGGCGCTGGCGTTCAAGATCATGAACGACCCCTTTGTCGGCTCGCTGACCTTCACCCGCATTTATTCGGGTAAGCTGGCCAAGGGCCAGGTGCTCAACTCGGTGAAGGACAAGAAGGAAAAGATCGGCCGCATGCTGCTGATGCATTCCAACAACCGGGAAGACATTGAAGAGGCGTTCGCTGGCGACATCGTTGCCATCGCGGGCATGAAGGACACCACGACCGGCGATACGCTGTGCGATCCGTCGAACCCGATCATTCTCGAACGGATGGAATTCCCCGAGCCGGTGATCGAGCTGAGCGTGGAACCCAAGACCAAGGCCGACCAGGAAAAGATGGGCGTCGCGCTCAACCGCCTGGCTGCCGAGGACCCTTCGTTCCGCGTCAGCACCGATCACGAATCGGGCCAGACGATCATCAAGGGCATGGGCGAGCTTCACCTCGACATCCTCGTCGATCGCATGAAGCGCGAATTCAAGGTCGAAGCCAATGTCGGTGCGCCGCAGGTGGCTTACCGCGAATCGCTCGGCCGCGAAGTCGAAGTGACCTACACCCACAAGAAACAGTCGGGTGGTTCGGGCCAGTTTGGTGAAGCCAAGGTCCGCGTGGTCCCCGGCGAACGTGGCCAGGGCATCATCTTCGATGACCAGATCAAGGGCGGCAACATCCCCCGCGAGTACATTCCTTCGGTCGAGAAGGGCATGCGCGAGCAGGCGGAGAGCGGTCACCTGGTCGGCTTCCCGATCATCGATTTCACGATCGAGCTGATCGACGGCAAGTACCATGACGTCGACTCGAGCACGGTGGCATTCGAAATCACCGGTCGCGGTGCGATGCGTGAAGCCGCGCAGAAGGCAGGCATCAAGCTGCTGGAGCCGGTGATGAAGGTGGAAGTCATCACCCCGGAAGATTATCTTGGCGACGTGATCGGCGACTTGAACAGCCGTCGTGGCCAGATCCAGGGCACCGACACCCGCGGTAACGCGCAGGCGGTGGAGGCATTCGTGCCGCTGGCCAACATGTTCGGCTACGTGAACGAGCTGCGCTCGTTCACCCAGGGCCGCGCACAATACTCGATGCAGTTCTCGCACTACGATGAAGTGCCCGCGAACGTCGCAGCCGAGGTCAAGGAGAAGCTTGCCTAAGGCGAGCGATCGGTTTAGGGGCGGCGCCTGATTTTGAGCGGGCGCCGCCTTCTTCCCCGCACAAATTACCATTTAAGACAGAGGTATTGAGAGACATGGCGAAGGAAAAATTCGAGCGCAACAAGCCGCACTGCAACATCGGCACCATCGGTCACGTTGACCATGGCAAGACCACGCTGACGGCTGCGATCACCAAGGTCATGGCGGAAGTCTACGGCGGCGCCGCCGTCGATTTCGCCAACATCGACAAGGCTCCCGAAGAGCGTGAGCGCGGGATCACGATCTCGACCGCGCACGTCGAGTACGAAACCGAGAACCGCCACTACGCGCACGTCGACTGCCCCGGCCACGCCGACTATGTGAAGAACATGATCACCGGTGCGGCGCAGATGGACGGCGCCATCCTGGTGGTGAACGCTGCCGACGGCCCCATGCCGCAGACCCGTGAGCACATCCTGCTCTCGCGTCAGGTCGGCGTGCCCGCGCTGGTCGTGTACCTGAACAAGGTCGACCAGGTCGACGACGAGGAAATCCTCGAGCTCGTCGAGCTGGAAGTTCGCGAGCTGCTTAGCGCGTACGACTTCGATGGCGACAACATTCCGATCATCAAGGGTTCGGCTCTGGCCGCTCTCGAAGGCCGCGACGACAACATCGGCAAGGATTCGATCATCGAGCTGATGAAGGCCGTTGACGAGCACATCCCGCAGCCCGACCGTCCGGTCGACCAGGCGTTCCTGATGCCGATCGAAGACGTGTTCTCGATCTCGGGTCGTGGTACGGTTGTGACCGGCCGTGTCGAAACCGGCATCGTGAATGTTGGCGACGAAGTCGAAATCGTCGGCATCAAGGACACCACCAAGACGACCGTGACCGGCGTCGAAATGTTCCGCAAGCTGCTCGATTCGGGCCAGGCCGGCGACAACATCGGTGCCCTGATCCGCGGTGTTGCACGTGAAGACGTGGAACGCGGTCAGGTCCTCGCGAAGCCCGGTTCGGTTACGCCGCACACCGAGTTCAGCGCCGAGGTCTACGTGCTGTCGAAGGACGAAGGTGGCCGTCACACGCCGTTCTTCGCCAACTACCGCCCGCAGTTCTACTTCCGCACCACCGACGTGACCGGCGAAGTGATTCTTCCCGAAGGCACGGAAATGGTGATGCCGGGCGACAACGTGACCATCTCGGTCAAGCTGATCGCGCCGATCGCGATGGATGAAGGCCTGCGCTTCGCAATCCGCGAAGGTGGCCGCACCGTCGGTTCGGGGGTTGTCAGCAAGATCACCGTCTAATATAGGCGCCTGCACCGGCGGGGGATTCGCTCCTCCGCCGGTCAGATTTCACGAGGGCCGCCCCTCACCGAAGCATTCGGTTTGGTGGGGCGGTTCTTTATTTTTTGGGAGGTGGACCTCCCTTGGCTCTTTCGCATCGGTAGACTAGGACATGGACGCACAGAATATCCGTATTCGCCTCAAGGCCTTCGATCACCGCGTGCTCGACCAGGCAACGGGCGAGATCGCGGATACTGCACGCCGCACCGGCGCGCTCATCCGTGGACCTATTCCCCTGCCGACGCGCATCGAGAAGTTCACCGTGAACCGCGGCCCGCACATCGACAAGAAGTCGCGCGAGCAGTTCGAGGTGCGTACCTACAAGCGGCTGCTCGACATCGTGCAGCCCAACGCCCAGACGGTCGACGCGCTGATGAAGCTGGACCTCGCCGCGGGTGTAAACGTTGAGATCAAGCTCGCCTAACCGAGCCGGGTTCTCCGTCCTCCTGCCGGACGTTAAGCGGGCAGGGAAGTTTCGGGGCGCTCGATAGCCCCGCCAGGCCGCAAGGCCCGGCAAGACATCGGGATACCGCCGGACAGGTCGTTCGACTTTGGCCGGGCTGCGTCCCCCGTCTCGCGCTCCTTTCCCTAGGCGCGCAATCAGCCCGGACGGGGCGATGCATCAAAACTTGGGCTGGGGTCGGTTGAAACCGGCCTGTCACGCACCCCGGATGGGCCGGGGTGCCTCTGTTTAGGAGTTTTATGATGCGCACTGGCGTAATCGCCAAAAAGGTCGGAATGACCCGCCTGTTCCAGGAGGATGGCCGGCACGTGCCCGTGACCGTGCTTGCTCTGGAAGGTTGTCAGGTCACCGCCAACCGCACCCACGACCGCGACGGCTACTGGTCCGTTCAGGTCGGCTCGGGCGAGGCAAAGCAAAAGAATGTCAACAAGCCGCAGCGCGAAGCTTTCGCGAAGGCGGAAGTGGGCCTGAAGATGAAGGTGGCGGAATTCCGCGTCGAGAGCGAGGAAGGCCTCCTTCCCGTCGGCGCGACGATCACCGCCGATCACTTCATTGCGGGCCAGAAGGTCGACGTGCAGGGCTATACGCAGGGCAAGGGCTTTGCGGGTGCCATGAAGCGTTGGAACTTCGGCGGTCTGCGCGCGACGCACGGCGTTTCGCTGTCGCACCGTTCGCATGGTTCGACCGGTAACCGCCAGGATCCGGGCCGCGTCTTCAAAAACAAGAAGATGGCCGGCCACATGGGCGACCGTCTGCGCACGCAGCAGAACCTCGAAATCGTCCGCACGGATACGGATCGCGGCCTGCTCTTCGTGAAGGGCTCGGTGCCCGGCGCGAAGAACAGCTGGATGCTGGTTGCCGACGCGGTCAAGCTGCCGATGCCTTCGGATGCTCCGTTCCCCGGTGCGATGCGTCGCAACGCCGACGAAACGAAGTCGGAAGATGTGGATGCGGGCCTGGTCGAAAGCGCGGCGGAGCACGAGGTTCACACCGAGGTTACGCCCGAGCAGCAGGAAAAGCTGATGCAGCAGCAGGATGCTGGCGCCGAGACCGACGGCGGCACCTCTGAAGACAATTCGGGCAAGGAGTCCTGATCGTGAAGATCGCGATACAGAAAATCGACGGCGGTAAAGCGTCGGGCGATATCGAGCTGAACGATGCCGTGTTCGGGGTCGAGCCGCGTGCCGACATCCTTCACCGCGTTGTCACCTGGCAGCTGTGGAACCGCCGTGCGACCGCACGCCCGACGCGTGAGCGTTCGGACGTGGCCCGTACCGGCAAGAAGTTCGGCCCGCAGAAGGGTTCGGGCGGCGCTCGCCACGGCGACCGCGGCGCACCGATCTTCATCGGCGGCGGTAAGGCGCATGGTGCGCGCAAGCGTGACTTCAACATGTCGCTCAACAAGAAGATCCGTGCCCTCGGCCTCAAGATGGCGCTCAGCAGCAAGGCGAAGGACGGCCTCGTCGTCGTCGACTCGCTGGAACTGAAGGACGCCAAGACGAAGGCTCTCAAGGCCCACTTCGACAAGGCGGGCTGGAACGGCAAGGTGCTGGTAATCGACGGCGAGAGCGTGAACGAAGGTTTCGCCCGCGCTTCGGCCAACCTGCATGGCATCAATGTGATGCCGGCGATGGGCGCCAACGTTTACGACATCCTGAAGCACGACACGCTGGTCCTCACCAAGGACGCGGTCGAAAAGCTGGAGGCGCGTTTCAATGGCTAAGAAAGACGCAATCGACGCGCGGCACTACGACGTGATCCTCGCACCGCACATCACCGAGAAGTCGACGCTTGCGAGCGAAAACAATGCGGTCGTGTTCAAGGTGTCGAACGATGCCACCAAGCCGCAGATCCGCGACGCGGTAGAAGCGCTGTTCGACGTGAAGGTCGCAGGCGTGAACACCATCGTCAGCAAGGGCAAGGTCAAGCGCTGGCGGGGCAAGCCCTACCGTCGCAACGACACCAAGAAGGCGATCGTGACCCTCAAGGACGGCGATTCCATCGACGTCACGAGCGGCATCTGAGGAGCTAGGACAGGACCATGGCACTCAAGAACTATAAACCGACCAGCCCGGCCCGTCGCGGCCTGATCCTGGTCGACAAGTCCGGCCTCTACAAGGGCAAGCCGGTCAAGGCGCTTACCGAAGGTAAGCGCAAGACCGGTGGTCGCAACAACAAGGGCCACGTGACCAGCCGCGGTATCGCGGGCGGGCACAAGCAGAAGTATCGCTACATCGACTTCAAGCGTCGCAAGTGGGACGTTGAAGGCACCGTTGAGCGGATCGAATATGATCCCAACCGCACCGCCTTCATCGCACTGATCAAGTATGCCGACGAAGAGCTGGCCTACATCATCGCACCGCAGCGCCTCGCCGTTGGCGACAAGGTGATCGCGGGCGAGAAGGTCGACACCAAGCCGGGCAACGCGATGCCGCTGGGTAGCATGCCGGTCGGCACCATCATCCACAATGTGGAGATGAAGCCGGGCAAGGGTGGCCAGATCGCACGTTCGGCAGGTGCCTATGTGCAGCTGGTCGGTCGCGACCGCGGCATGGTCATCGTTCGTCTGAACTCGGGCGAGCAGCGTTACCTGCGGGCCGATTGCATGGGCACGGTTGGCGCGGTTTCGAACCCCGACAACCAGAACCAGAACTTCGGCAAGGCCGGTCGCACGCGCTGGAAGGGCCGTCGCCCGCTGACCCGCGGTGTCGCCAAGAACCCGGTCGATCACCCCCATGGCGGTGGTGAAGGCAAGACCAGCGGTGGCCGCCATCCGGTGACCCCGTGGGGCAAGCCGACCAAGGGCGCCCGTACCCGCAAGAACAAGCAGACGGACAAGATGATCATCCGTTCGCGCCACGCGAAGAAGAAGAGGTAATCGCATCATGGCACGTTCCGTTTGGAAAGGTCCGTTTGTGGAACTCAGCCTTCTCAAGAAGGCAGAGGACGCGCAGGACAAGAACGCTAAGGCTCCGATCAAGACCTGGTCGCGCCGCTCCACCATCCTGCCGCAGTTCGTTGGGCTGACGTTCAGCGTCTACAACGGCCACAAGTTCATTCCCGTGTCCGTCTCGGAAGAGATGGTCGGTCACAAGCTCGGTGAATTCGCGCCCACGCGCACCTTCCCGGGTCACGCCGCCGACAAGAAAGGCAAGCGCTGATGAGCAAGCAGAAAGCTCCCCGCCGCGTCGCCGATAACGAGGCGCTGGCTGTCGGTACCACGATCCGTGGCTCCGCCCAGAAGCTGAACCTCGTTGCGGAACTGATCCGTGGCAAGAAGGCCGAAGAGGCGTTGAACATTCTCGCCTTTTCGAAGAAGGCGATGGCCAAGGACGCGAGCAAGGTGCTCGCCTCCGCGATCGCCAACGCCGAAAACAACCACGATCTGGACGTCGACGCCCTGGTGGTCGCCGAAGCCAGCGTGGGCAAATCGATCACGATGAAGCGCTTCCATACGCGCGGTCGCGGCAAGTCGACCCGCATCCTGAAGCCCTTCAGCCGCCTGCGCATCGTCGTGCGCGAGCAAGAGGAAGCGTAAGATGGGTCAGAAGAGCAATCCGATCGGTCTGCGCCTGCAGATCAACCGCACCTGGGACAGCCGCTGGTACGCCGAAGGGCGTGACTATGCGCAGCTGCTCAAGGAAGACATCGAGATCCGCAAGCACATCGTGAACTCGCTGCCGCAGGCTGCGATCTCGAAGGTGGTGATCGAACGTCCGGCCAAGCTGTGCCGCATTTCGATCTATGCCGCACGGCCCGGTGTCATCATCGGCAAGAAGGGTGCGGACATCGAAAAGCTGCGCGCCAAGCTGGCGAAGATGACCGCGAGCGAAGTGAAGCTCAACATCGTTGAAATCCGCAAGCCGGAAATCGATGCGAAGCTCGTCGCGCAGGGCATTGCCGATCAGCTCGTGCGTCGTGTGGCTTTCCGCCGTGCGATGAAGCGCGCCGTGCAGTCCGCGCTGCGTCTGGGTGCCGAAGGCATCCGGATCACCTGCGGTGGCCGCCTCGGCGGTGCCGAGATCGCCCGCGTGGAATGGTATCGCGAAGGTCGCGTTCCGCTTCACACGCTGCGCGCCAATGTCGACTATGCCGAAGCCGAGGCGCTGACCGCCTATGGCATCATCGGTATCAAGTGCTGGATCTTCAAAGGCGAGATTCTGGCGCACGATCCGACCGCGCAGGACCGCCTCATGATGGAAGCGCAGACTTCCGGCGTGCGTCCGGCGCGCTGATTGCAGGATTAGGAAAGAACCATGCTGCAACCCAAACGCACCAAGTACCGCAAGGCCTTCAAGGGCCGGATCAAGGGCGCTGCCAAGGGCGGAACCGAGCTCAACTTCGGGTCCTACGGCCTGAAGGCTCTCGAGCCCGAGCGTATTACTGCCCGTCAGATCGAGGCTGCTCGCCGTGCGATTACGCGTCACATGAAGCGCCAGGGGCGCCTCTGGATCCGCGTGTTCCCCGACGTGCCCGTGTCGAAGAAGCCTGCCGAAGTCCGGCAGGGTAAGGGCAAGGGCTCGGTCGAATATTGGGCCGCGCGCGTGAAGCCGGGCCGTATCCTGTTCGAACTGGACGGCGTGTCCGGCCCGCTGGCCGCCGAAGCGTTCGAACGTGCCGCCATGAAACTGCCAATCAAGACCAAGGTTGTCGCACGTCTCGGCGACCAGTCGCATCTGAAAGGCGAATAAGTGAGCAACACCGAAGACCTTCGCCAGAAGAGCGACGACCAGCTGAGCGCGGAGCTTACCGAGCTCAAGCGCGAAGCGTTCAACCTGCGCTTTCAGGCAGCGACCAACCAGCTCGAGCGTCCCGCTCGCGTTCAGGAAGTCCGCCGCACGATCGCGCGCATCAAGACTTTGCAGAGCGAGCGCACGCGCGCCGCGGCGGCAAAGGCGTAAGGAGTAGACCATGCCCAAGCGTATTCTCATCGGTACGGTCTCTTCCACGAAGACCGACAAGACCGTGACCGTGCTGGTCGAACGCAAGGTGAAGCACCCGCTTTACGGGAAGATCATCCGTCGTTCGAAGAAGTACCACGCCCACGACGAGAAGAACGAGTACGAACTCGGCGACATCGTGCGGATCGAGGAAACCAAGCCGATCTCGAAGACCAAGACCTGGGCCGTGAAGGACCGGGTCGTGTCGGGCGGCGTGCAGGCGGTGGAAGCCGATCTGGACGTAGAAGCGGCCGACGCCAGCAACAGCTGACAACGAACTAGACGAAGGAACTGTCGGGCGCCCTGGAAGGGAGCCGTCCCGACAAGCCAAGAGAAGGAACCGGATCGATGATCCAGATGCAGTCCAATCTCGACGTCGCGGATAACAGCGGCGCAAAGCGCGTCCAGTGCATCAAGGTGCTGGGCGGGTCGAAGCGTCGTTTCGCGAGTGTCGGGGACGTGATCGTGGTTTCCGTCAAGGAAGCCCAGCCGCGTGCGAAAGTGAAGAAGGGCGACGTTCACCGCGCGGTGATCGTGCGCACCCGCAAGGACGTGCGCCGTCCCGACGGCAGCGTGATCCGCTTCGATTCGAACGCAGCGGTGCTCGTCAACAAGAACGAAGAGCCGATCGGCACCCGTATTTTCGGGCCGGTGGTCCGCGAACTGCGTGGCCGTGGCTTCATGAAGATCATCTCGCTCGCACCGGAGGTGCTGTAATGGGCATGGCGAAGATCAAGAAGGGCGACAACGTCGTCGTGCTTTCGGGCAAGGACAAGGGCAAGACCGGTACGGTCGCCAAGGTCATGCCGAAGGAAGGCAAGGTCGTGGTAGAAGGCGTCAACATGATCGCCCGTCACCGCAAGCCGAGCCAGGCGAACCCGCAGGGCGGCATCGATCGCTACGAAGCGCCGATGCACATCGCCAAGGTGGCGGTCGCCGATCCCAAGGACGGCGCGCCCACCCGCGTGCGTATCGAAGAGCGCGACGGCAAGAAAGTGCGCGTTGCGGTCAAGTCCGGAGAGACCATCGATGGCTGATTATACCCCCCGCATGAAGGCCCGCTACGACGACCAGATCGTCAAGGCTATGACCGAGAAGTTCGGCTACAAGAACCGTCTCGAAGTCCCGCGGCTCGAAAAGATCACGCTTAACATGGGCGTGGGCGAAGCGAGCCAGGACAAGAAGAAGGTCCAGACCGCAGCCGAGGAAATGGCGCTGATCGCGGGCCAGAAGCCCGTCATCACCAAGGCGAAGAAGTCGATCGCGCAGTTCAAGCTGCGTGAAGGCATGCCGATCGGTTGCAAGGTGACCTTGCGCCGCGACCGGATGTACGAATTCCTCGACCGTCTGGTGACGATCGCAATGCCCCGCATTCGCGACTTCCGTGGTCTGAACCCGAAGAGCTTCGACGGCCGTGGCAACTACGCCATGGGTCTGAAGGAGCAGATCATCTTCACCGAGATTTCCTACGACCAGATCGAAAAGGTCCGGGGCATGGATATCATCGTGACCACCACCGCGAAGACCGACGAGGAAGCACGCGAATTGCTGCGCCTGTTCGGTTTCCCGTTCCCGGCCGAAACGAAGGCCGACGAAGAGAAGGAGGCAGCGTGAGCTGCCCCCGCAACGCAAAGAAGTAAGAGAGCTTAAGTCCAATGGCGAAACTGAGTTCCATCAACAAGAACGAGAAGCGCAAGGCTCTCGTCAAGAAGTACGCGGACAAGTACGCGAAGCTTAAGGCTATCGCGGACGATAAGGACGCCGACGAGACCGAGCGCCTGATGGCCCGGCTCAAGATGGCCGAAATTCCGCGCAACGCGAACCCGACCCGGGTCCGCAACCGCTGCTCCACCACCGGTCGCCCCCGTGGCTATTACCGCAAGTTCGGCATCAACCGTATCGAACTGCGGAACCTGGGCAACAAGGGTCTGATCCCTGGCCTGACCAAGTCGAGCTGGTGAGGAATCGATAGATGGCAATGACCGATCCCCTGGGTGACATGCTCACCCGCATCCGCAACGGCCAGCAGGCGAAGAAGGACTCCGTCCTGTCGCCGGCGTCCAAGCTGCGCGCGAACGTGCTCGAAGTGCTTCAGCGCGAAGGCTACATTCGTGGCTACAGCGAAGACGACAGCGGCAAGCACAAGGCGCTGCGGATCGAACTGAAATATTTCGAAGGCGAACCTGCGATCAAGCATGTCGCCCGCGTGTCCAAGCCGGGACGGCGTATCTATTCGGCCAGCCGCGAGCTGCCGACGGTGCGCAACGGCCTTGGCATCACCATCGTCTCGACGCCGCGCGGCGTGCTCTCGGATGCCGAGGCGCGCAGCCAGAACGTCGGCGGCGAAGTGCTGGCGGAGGTGTTCTGATGAGCCGCATCGGTAAACGTCCGGTCGAGATCCCGAGCGGGGTCGAAGCCAAGATCGACGACGGCGTCCTGTCGGTGAAGGGCCCCAAGGGCACGCTCACCATGGGTTTGTCGGACCTCGTTTCGTACAAGCTGGAAGACGGCTCGATCGCGGTCGACCCGGTCAACGACACCAAGCCCGCGCGCAGCCACTGGGGCATGCAGCGGACGATGGTTTCGAACCTGGTCGAGGGCGTGACGGCGGGCTTTTCCAAGACGCTGCAGATCTCGGGCGTCGGCTATCGTGCGCAGGCGCAGGGCAAGAAGCTCAAGCTTCAGCTCGGCTATTCGCACGACGTCGATCTCGATGTGCCCGAGGGCCTGGACGTGCAGACGCCCGACCAGACCACGGTCATCATCAGCGGTATCGACAAGCAGTCCGTTGGCCAGTTCGCCGCCGAAATCCGCCGCTGGCGCAAGCCCGAACCCTACAAGGGCAAGGGTATCAAGTACCAGGGCGAGTATATCTTCCGCAAGGAAGGGAAGAAGAAGTAAGATGGCAAAGCTTTCTCTCTTTGAACGCCGCCGCCAGCGCGTGCGCACCGCGCTTCGCAAGCATGCCGGCGGCAAGCCGCGCCTGTCGGTCCACCGCACGGGCAAGCACATCTACGCGCAGATCATCGACGATGCGGCGGGCAAGACGCTCGCCAGTGCATCGACGCTGGGCGTGAAAGGCTCGACCGCGAATATCGACGCCGCCAAGACGGTCGGTTCGAATATCGCGGATGCCGCCAAGAAGGCGGGCGTGACCACGGTCGTGTTCGATCGCGGCGGGTTCCTGTTCCATGGCCGCGTCAAGGCGCTGGCCGATGCCGCCCGCGAAAACGGGCTGGAGTTCTGATGATGGCTGACGAAAACAACACCGAAGCAACCCCGGAGCAGGCTCCGGGCGTTCCGGAAACGCCCGAGGTCGCGAAGGCGAAGGCCGCCAGTGGCGTCGCCGAAGCGGAAACCGATCATGGTGTGAAGAAGGAAGCGCCGGCCATTGCCGACACGCCTTCCGAAGCAGCCGACAACCAGAGCCCCGCACAGGGCGCCGAAGGCCAACCGCGCGAGCGGCAGGGCCGTGGCGGTCGCGGTGGCGGCGGCGGCAACCGCGATGGTGGTGGCCGTGGGCGCGGCCGTGGCGGTCGCGATGGCAACCGTGGTCGTCAGGAAGAAGACGATGGCATCATCGAGAAGCTGGTGCACATCAACCGCGTCTCGAAGACTGTGAAGGGTGGTAAGCGTTTCGGCTTCGCCGCACTCGTGGTGGTCGGCGACGGCCAGGGCCGGGTTGGCTTCGGCCACGGCAAGGCGCGCGAAGTGCCCGAGGCGATCAGCAAGGCTTCGGCCGCTGCGCGCAAGCACATGATCCGCGTCGCGCTGAAGGAAGGCCGCACGCTGCATCACGACGGCAAGGGTCGTTTCGGTGCGGGCAAGGTGACCGTGCGTTCGGCACCTGCGGGTACCGGCATCATCGCCGGTGGTCCGATGCGTGCCGTGTTCGAAAGCCTCGGCGTGGCCGACGTTGTGACCAAGTCGGTCGGCACGTCGAACCCCTACAACATGATCCGTGCAACGTTCGACGCGCTGCAGGATCAAAGCTCGCCCAAGTCGGTCGCTCAGCGTCGCGGCAAGAAGGTCGCCGACCTGCTGTCGCGCGGCAATCCGGGCATGAGCGAAGCGGAAGCCGAGGCAGATGCCGCGGCTGTAGTGGAGTAATCACCGATGGCTAAGATCAAGCTCAAGCAGATCGGCTCGCCCATCCGGCGCCCCGAATCGCAGAAGAAGATCCTGATTGGCCTAGGCCTGGGCAAGATGCACCGGGTGGTCGAACTGGAAGACACCCCCGAAGTGCGCGGCGCGATTGCAAAGCTGCCGCACATGGTCGAGGTGGTGGAAGGCTAAGCCTTCACCAACATACATTGACGGCGGCGGCCCGCTCATAGTAGCGGGCCGTTTCCATTTTTATCAGCGCGAAGAAAAGCGAAAGCGAGTGCAACATGGCTTTTAAACTCAACGACATCAAAGACAACGAAGGTGCCCGCAAGTCGCGCATGCGCGTGGGCCGGGGCATCGGCTCGGGCAAGGGCAAGACCGCCGCTCGCGGCCAGAAGGGCCAGAAGAGCCGCGAAGGCGTTGCGATCAAGGGCTTCGAAGGCGGCCAGATGCCGCTCCACATGCGGATCCCGAAGCGCGGCTTCAACAATCCGTTCGGCAAGGATTATGCCGAAGTGAACCTGGGCATGGTCCAGAAGTTCATCGACGCCAAGAAGATCGATGCCAAGAAGGACATCGACCACGCAGCGCTCAAGGCCGCAGGCCTGGCGCGTGGCGGCAAGGATGGCGTGCGCCTGCTCGGCAAGGGTGAACTTACCGCGAAGGCGAAGTTCGTCGTCGCCGGTGCCAGCAAGGGCGCGATCGAAGCGGTCGAGAAGGCCGGCGGTTCGGTCGAAGTGATCGCTGCGGCTCAGCCCGAGAGCGAAAAGAAGTCGGCTCGTACGGAAGCCAACAAGGCCGCCAAGGCGGGCAAGAAAGCCGGTTAACAGACATTTGGGGTGCGGGGGTTCGACAAGGGCCTGTCCGCACCCTATCTACTGCGCGACGGGAGCGGCAGTGGCCGCTGACATATGCAGGATCGATGATTTCCCATGGCATCACGCGCCGATAATTTCGCGTCCAACCTCAGCTTGGCCAACTTCTCCAAGGCAACCGAGCTGCGCCAGCGCATCTGGTTTACGGTTGTGGCGCTCATCGTCTTCCGGTTCCTCAGCTTCGTTCCGTTGCCTGGCGTGAACCCGCAGATTTTGGGCGACCTCTACGACCAGACGCGCGGCGGCGTGCTGGATCTGTTCAATACATTTTCGGGCGGCAGTCTGGAGCGCATGAGTCTCATCGCGCTCGGCGTGATGCCCTACATTACCGCGTCGATCGTGGTGCAGATGGCCTCGGCGCTGCACCCGACGCTGATGGCGCTGAAGAAGGAAGGTGCCACCGGGCGCCAGAAGCTCAACCAGTACACGCGCTACGGCACCGTGTTCCTGTGCGTCATCCAGGGCTACTTCCTCGCCACCGGGCTCGAAAGCTACGGCGCGCAGAGCGGCCTGCAGGCGGTCGTCGACCCCGGCATCATGTTCCGCATCGGCGCGGTCATCAGCCTCGTCGGCGGCACCATGCTGCTGCTGTGGATCGGTGAGCAGATCACCGCGCGCGGGATCGGCAACGGCGTTTCGCTGATCATCATGGCGGGCATCGTCGCCCAGTTCCCGAGCTTCGCGAGCAACATGTTCGAAGGCGGTCGGACGGGTGCGATCAGTGCCGGGATCATCATCGGCTTCATCGTCATGATCGTCGCCCTGATCCTGTTCATCAGCTTCATGGAGCGTGCGCAGCGGCGCCTGTTGATCCAGTATCCCAAGCGCGCCACGCAGCGCGGCATGATGCAGGCGGATCGCAGCCACCTGCCGCTCAAGATCAACACCTCGGGTGTGATCCCGCCGATCTTCGCCAGTTCGCTGCTGCTGCTGCCGCTGACGATCAGCCAGTTCGCGGGCAATTCGGTCGATCCGGACAGCACCGCGGGGCAGACGATCAACACGCTGAACTTCTACCTCCAGCACGGACAGCCGATCTACATGCTGCTTTATGCGGTCCTGATCGTGTTCTTCTGCTTCTTCTACACGGCGGTTGTCTTCAACCCGGAGGAGACGGCGGAAAACCTGAAGCGCAATGGCGGCTTCATTCCCGGCATCCGTCCCGGCAAGCGCACGTCGGAATATCTGGACTACGTGCTCACCCGGATCACCGTGGTCGGTGCGGCCTACCTCACCGTGGTTTGTGTGGTTCCCGAATACATGATCGCGCAGACCGGCATCCCGCTGTTCCTCGGCGGCACCAGCCTGCTGATCGTGGTCAACGTGACGGTCGATACGATCAGTCAGATCCAGTCGCACCTGCTGGCGCACCAGTATGGCGACCTCATCAAGAAGGCCAAACTCAAGGGCCGGATGCGATAGCCCCGCGTCGATAATGTGGAAGGGTGCCAGGGTGTGCCCTTGCCACAGGGGCATCGCGGCTACAGGGATAGGCGATGAACATCATTCTTCTCGGACCTCCCGGCGCGGGCAAGGGCACGCAGGCTCATCGTCTGGTCGAACAATACGGCATGCGTCAGCTTTCGACCGGCGACATGCTGCGCGCTGCGGTGAAGGCGCAGACTGACGTCGGCATGCAGGCCAAGGCGATCATGGATGCGGGCGGGCTCGTTTCGGACGATATTGTTTCGTCGTTGATCGACGATGAGCTGTCGGCGATGGCGGAAGATACCGGCGCGATCTTCGATGGTTATCCGCGGACCCGCCAGCAAGCCGAACAGCTCGATGCGCTGCTTGCCAAACACGAGCGAAAGCTGGGCCGCGTGATTGAGCTGCAGGTCGATGAGGAAGCGCTCGTCGATCGGATCACCGGGCGTTATACCTGCGCCAAGTGCGGCGAGGGATACCATGATCGCCACAAGCAACCCGAAGTCGAAGGCGTGTGCGACAAGTGCGGCAGCACCGAGTTCAAGCGGCGTCCCGACGATAACGAGGAAACCGTGCGTCACCGGATGAGCGTCTACCGCTCCGAAACGGCGCCGATCCTGCCCTATTACGAAGAGCGTGGGCTGGTTGCCCGGGTCGATGGCATGGGCTCGATCGAAGAGGTTTCCTCGAGCATCGATTCGCTCCTGCAATAGCGCCGGGACCGCTCGCGGGCGGTTCCCTTTCGTCCCCGCTCGTGGAATAGCTTGCGGCATGAGTGCCGACGCACGCCTGGGAGCCGCACCGATGATCCGTTTCACCCGCCCCGCCGCCCTGATGCTTGTCGCACCTGCCCTGCTGGCCGCGCCGGCACAGGGCGAGGTCGTCGAAAGCTCGGACACGCATTTCGTCAGCCGCCACGCGGTCGAAGTCGCGGCCCCCCCAAAGGATGCCTGGCTCGCGCTGATCGCGCCTGCCGACTGGTGGAACGACAGCCACACGTGGTCCGCCGATGCATCGAACCTTTCCCTCACCCCGCAGGCGGGCGGCTGCTTCTGTGAGACAATGCCCGCCGAGGACGATGACGACAGCTTCGGCCTCGAAGGGAGTGCGCAGCATATGGTCGTGGTGCAGGCCGTGCCGCGCAAGGTGCTGCGCATGCGCGGCGCGCTGGGGCCTTTGCAGAGCGAGCCGGTCGACGGCGTGCTCACCATCACCATGCAGCCGATCGAGGGCGACGAAGGCGACATTACCGGGACCCGATTCGTCTGGGAGTATGTCGTCGGCGGGACCATGCGATTCGAAATCCCGGCGATTTCGCAAGCGGTCGATGGTGTCATCGGCCAACAGGCGATGGGGCTTGCCGAAGCACTCGGCGGTGCGATGGCCGAAGAGGACGAGGAGGCCGGCGCGAGCGACTTCGACGCAGCCTTCGGGCCCGATGCCGAGGAAGGCGACAGCGCCGCAGACGAAGACGCGGACGAGGATGGCGAAACCCCCTTCGAGCCCGGAGAGGGGCGCTAGGCCTGCGGGCCGAATCGTTTCAGGCGACAGCATGCGGGGCGCGGCGCCGCTTCTGACAGCGTGTTCCAGTTGTTCCGCTGAGGGAAAACGCCGACGCAGGTTTTGACAGCGGGCGCTGCGCACGGTAATTTCCCGAATATCGAAGCAATCGACGCGGACCATTCGTTGGTCGCGCGATTATTCTTGCGCAGCTGTTGACGCTGCGTCTCCTTGCGCTTATGTGCGCCGTTCGTCCGAACCAATGCATCCCTGCATCACCGGCCCGGTTTTGTGCCTGCCGGTTTTTGTCCGTCAAGGATGGCGGGGCCGCGGCGGTTCGATGAGACTAGCGATGAGATAGAGGCACCTTGCCCGATCGGGTGCGGTAAGCTCTCTGTGGAGCATGGAGAAGTAAGTGGCTCGTATTGCCGGGGTCAATATCCCCACCAACAAGCGCGTGATCATCGCGCTTACCTATATTCACGGAATCGGTCGAACCAAGGCCGTCGAGATCGCCGACAAGCTCGGCATTGATCACAAGACCCGCGTGCAGGACCTCACCGACGAGGAAGTGCTGCGGATCCGTGAAACGATCGACGAAGAGCATACGGTGGAAGGCGATCTGCGCCGTCAGACCGCGATGAACATCAAGCGTCTGATGGACCTTCGTTCCTACCGCGGCCTGCGCCATCGTGCCGGCCTGCCCGTTCGCGGCCAGCGCACGCACACCAATGCGCGCACCCGCAAGGGCAAGGCAAAGCCGATCGCCGGCAAGAAGAAGTAAGCGCGTAACAGCGCTTCCTTCGTCTCTCTTCTGACTTCTTTCCTTAAGGGGAATTACCAATGGCACGCGAACCAGGCCGCGTTAGGCGCCGCGAGCGGAAAAACATCTCCAGCGGCGTCGCGCATGTGAACGCCAGCTTCAACAACACCATGATCACCATCACCGATGCGCAGGGCAACGCGATCAGCTGGTCGAGCGCAGGGATGATGGGCTTCAAGGGCAGCCGCAAGTCGACGCCCTATGCCGCGCAGGTCGCTGCCGACGATGCGGGCAAGAAGGCCGCCGAACACGGCGTCCGCACGCTCGAAGTCGAAGTGAAGGGCCCGGGTTCGGGTCGTGAAAGCGCACTGCGCGCGCTGCAGGCGGTGGGCTTCACCATCACCAGCATCCGCGATGTGACGCCGATCCCGCACAACGGGGTTCGCCCGTCCAAGCGGCGCCGCGTCTGATCCTGCCCGGCGGTGGGAGCCTTTCCCTCCGCCGACCATTTTTGGGCCGGACGCGCTTTCATCCGAAAGTGTCCGGCCCCAGCCGATCTTGAATTCCTAGGGGACATCCATGGCCGTCAACACCAAGAACTGGCAGGAACTGAAAAAGCCCACCTCGCTCGAACTGAAAGACACAGGCTCCGACAAAAAGCGCAAGGCGACCTTCGTGGCCGAGCCGCTCGAGCGTGGCTTTGGCCTGACGCTCGGCAACGCGCTGCGCCGGGTTCTGCTTTCGTCGCTCCAGGGTGCCGCGATCACCTCGATCAAGATCGAGAACGTGCTGCACGAATTCTCCAGCCTCGCCGGCGTGCGTGAAGACGTGACCGACATCGTCCTGAACGTGAAGCAGATCGCGCTCAAGATGGAAGGCGAAGGCCCCAAGCGCCTGCAGCTTTCCGCAACCGGTCCGGGTGCCGTGAAGGCGGGCGACATCGCCGTTTCGGGCGACATCGAAATCCTCAACAAGGATCTCGTGATCTGCCAGCTGGACGAGGGCGCGAACCTCAACATGGAACTGACCGCGGATACTGGCAAAGGCTACGTCGCCGCCGTGCAGAACCGCCCGGCCGACGCGCCGATCGGTCTGATCCCGGTCGACTCGCTCTATTCGCCTATCAAGCAGGTGAGCTACAAGGTCGAGAATGCTCGCGTGGGCCAGGAACTGGACTACGATAAGCTCAACCTGACCATCGAAACCGACGGCACCGTTACCCCTGAAGACGCCGTGGCCTATGCCGCGCGCATCCTGCAGGACCAGCTGACTTTGTTCGTCCACTTCGAAGATGGCATTCCGCAGCCCTCCAGCCCGATGATCGGGATGGCCGCAGAGCCGCAGGAATCGGACGCCAACCAGCTCAACCGCTACCTCCTCAAGAAGGTCGACGAACTGGAACTCTCGGTGCGTTCGGCCAACTGCCTCAAGAACGACAACATCATCTATATCGGCGATCTGGTCCAGAAGACCGAAGCCGAGATGCTGCGCACGCCGAATTTCGGCCGCAAGTCGCTCAACGAGATCAAGGAAGTGCTCTCCAGCATGGGCCTGCGCCTCGGGATGGACATCCCTGGCTGGCCGCCGGAGAACATCGAGGAAATGGCCAAGAAGCTCGAACAAGAGCTGCTCGGCTAACATGGGTTCCGGCGGCGCACCCGAAGCGCCGCCAGTACCGGGCTACCTCGTACGGGCCCCTTACAAACGAAGGAAAAGAGAATGCGTCACGGAATTTCGCAGCGTAAGCTGAACCGCAAGTCGGGCCACCGTACGGCCCTGTTCCGCAACATGTCGGCCGCGCTGATCAAGCACGAGCAGATCCTCACCACGCTGCCCAAGGCGAAGGAACTGCGCCCCTATACCGAAAAGCTGATCACGCTGGCCAAGCGTGGCGGGCTTTCCAACCGTCGCCTCGCGATGGGCCGCCTGCAGGACGAAACGCAGCTCAAGAAGCTGTTCGACGTTCTGGCCGAGCGCTATGCGGATCGTGAAGGTGGCTACCTGCGCATCATCAAGGCCGGCTATCGTGCCAGCGACAGCGCGCAGCTCGCGATCATCGAATTCGTCGACCGCGACGAAGATGCCAAGGGCCAGGATAGCGGCCCGGTGATGACCGACGAGGATGAATTCGACGACGCGTAAGCGGACGTTGCAGCAAACACACAAGGGGGCCGCCGGCATGTGCCGCGCGGCCCTTTTTCGTGGGCGCCATTCGTAGGTGAAGCAGCCCGGATCGCTTGGCATCATTCCCGAGGCATAGCGCGGTGCGTGCCGCAATCGGGTCGGGGAGTTCGCAGCGCCCTATCGCTATGGCGACCGCTATGTGTATGGAGGCAATCGGCGGGCCTGCCCGGCGGGGCAGCGATCTGCCTCTTGATGTGAGGATGACGATGAAAAGGACGATCGGGTTCGCTCTCGGCGCACTGACCCTCCTGCTTGCAGGGTGCAGCGATCCTGATGCGGCGGGCGAAGGCGAACAGACCACCGCGAAGGCGGGCGACAGCACGCTGGGCGCCGTGATCGGTACCATCGACGCGCTTTCGATTGCCAGCGAGGTGATCGGCAATGCCGAGCTGGAAGATCCTTTCGGTGGGGCTGGCGCCTACACCATCTTTCTCCCCCGCAACGAGGCTTTCGAGGACTTGCCCGAGGGTGAGCTGGAGCGGTTGCGGAGCGAAGAGGGGCGTGAGGGCGTCATCGCTATCCTGAGCACGCACATTGCGACCGGGGCGATCGCGCGTGAGGACCTCGATACGGCGCTCGAAATCAATGGCGGTTCGCTTGAACTGACGAGCGTCACGGACAAGCCGATCCTTCTGCGTGAAGTCGACGGGCAAATCCTCGTGGGGGACGGGGACGATGCCCCGCGCCTCACGGGTATCTCGAAATCGGCGTCGAACGGCGTGGTCTACGTGATCGACGGCTTTATCCCGCCCCGCAGCTAAGCCCGCTAAAACAAAAGCGCGGGGCTGCGCCGAGAATTCTTCGGCTTCCCTCGGGCGCCAATCCCTTTTCTTTGCGGCCACCTGTGGCACAGTGCCTCGCCATGATCCGGACCAGCCTCGCCGCGCTAGCGGCTCTCGCCCTGCCTGCCACGCTCGCCGCCCAGACGACCACTCAGGACCAGCTCGACGCACGCTACGATCGCGCGCTCGCGGCAGGATACAAGGCGCTGTTCCTGTGCAGCGCGCTCGCCAACGCACAGCGCAATGGGGTGGAGCGGACGCCTGAGAGTGTCGAACAATGGGAGCTGACCGGGGTCTATCCGCGCATTGCCGATATTATCGGCGATCTCGATTACACGATCCTGCCCGATGCCGCCGGGCGCGTCGCGCTGGTGCAGGTGGACTGGGCGGACGACATGCCGCCGCGCTTCGCCGAAGGCTCGCACGATTCGGGCTGCCGGCTCGCGCCCATCGGGCTCGATGCGCCGATGCCCGAGATGCGCGTGCCGCCCATACCGGGTGAAAAGCAGGCGAACCCGGGCACGGCGCAGATGGGTGGCGGGCTCACTATCCCGATGGTGGCGATCGAAACGGGTGATGGCACGACGAAGGAACAGCCGAGCGCGCTCGACAAGGTGATCGAACGTGCCTTCACCCCGGACTATGGCGATGGCGCAAGGACGACCGCCGTGGTGCTTCGCCACGGTGACCGCGGCGATGGAGTGATCGGGCAGGGGCAATACGCCCCCGGCTTCGGTCCCGATACGCCCCAGCGCACATGGTCGGTCGCAAAGAGCATCGCCGCCACGCTGATTGGTGCGGCGGTGCAGCGGGGCGATGCGAAGGTCACCGATGCGCTCGCCTTCGACGACTGGCGGTGGGACGCCCGGCGCGAGATCACCATCGACAACTTCCTGCGCATGGCCTCCGGCCGGTATAGCGATACGCCCGGCAACCGCACCGATCCGCTCTACATGGGCGGCGCGCTGGTGGCCGAGAGCGCGACCGGGTGGCCGTTGCTCCACGAGCCGGGCACCGTGTTCCGCTATGCCAACAACGACACGCTGATGGCGGTGAAGGCCATAGAGGACACCTTCGACAGCTACGACCCCGCCGATCTGTTCGCCGATATCGGGATGACCGGCACGGTCGCGGAGACGGACTGGGGCACCGACTACATCCTCTCCAGCCAGGTCTGGGCGACCGCAGAAGACCTCGCGAAGCTCGGCCAGCTCTATCTCGACGATGGCGTGACGCAGGATGGCAAACGTCTGCTGCCCGAGAACTGGCGTGAATATGTCTCCACCCCCAGCGGCCCGCAGCCCGATAATGGTTTCGGCTACGGCGCGAGCTGGTGGCTGTTCAACAATCACGAGGGCATCCCCGCCGATACCTTTGCAGCGATGGGCAATCGCGGCCAATTCGTGGTGGTGGTGCCGAGTCGCGACGTCGTAATCGTGCGCCGCGGCGAAGACCCGACCGGCAGCCGTTTCGATATCGTCGCCTTCACGCGCGACGTACTCGCCTCGCTCGAGTGAGTTGCACGCCGCCCGCCGCGACCTAGATAGAGAACCCGGATTTCAGCGACGAGAGGACGCCCCCATCATGCTTCGCAACATTCTCCTTACCGGAGCCGCCACCGCGTTGGTCGCCAGCGCAACCCCCGCATCGGCGCAGGACCTGACCGTACCTGACTATCCCGAAACGCGCAGCGGCGACGTGGTCGACGAGCAATTCGGCGAGCAGGTCGCCGATCCCTATCGCTGGCTCGAGAACGACGTCCGCGTCGATTCCGAGGTTGCCGACTGGGTCGAACGGCAGAACGAGGTCACCAATGCTTTCCTCGACCGCCTGCCGGGCCGCGAAAAGCTTCAGGCGCGCATCACGCAGTTGACCGACTACGAGCGCTTTGGCCTGCCGACCGAAAAGGGCGAACGCTATTTCTACACCCGCAATGACGGCTTGCAGAATCAGTCGGTGCTCTATGTGCGCGACGGGCTCGATGGTGAGCCGCGCGTGCTGATCGACCCCAATACCTGGGCGGACGACGGGGCCACCGCGCTCGCCGATTATGCCATCACCGAAGATGGTTCGAAGCTGCTCTACGCCATTCAGGATGGCGGCAGCGACTGGCGCACGGTCAAGGTGATGGACGTCGCGACCGGCGAGGTGATGGATGACACCATCGAATGGGTGAAGTTCTCCAACCTCGACTGGGCGAAGGACGGCAGCGGCTTCTACTACAGCCGCTTCCCCGCCACGGGCGAGGGCGAAACCTTCCAGGCGCTCAATACCAACCAGCAGGTCTATTTCCATCGTCTGGGGACTGAGCAGGCCCAGGACGGCTTGATCTACGAAACGCCCGAGCAGCCCGAACTGAACCACACCGCACAGGTGAGCGACGATGGTCGCTGGCTGATCGTGACCAGTTCCAGCGGCACCGACGATCGCTACGAGGTGACGCTGATCGATCTGGAGGACGAAAGCGCCACTCCGCGCGTGCTCGTCCCCGGGTTCGACAACAACTACAGCTATGTCGGCAATTCCGGTGACGCGTTCTACTTCGTCACCAACGACGGCGCGCCGCTCAAGAAGGTGGTCAAGACCGATGTCTCGGCTGCCGAGCCCGAGTGGACCACCGTCATTCCCGAACGCGAGGAAACGCTCGGCGGCGTTTCGCTGGTGGGCGGGCATCTGGTCGCCAGCTACCTCAAGGATGCGAAGAGCCTGATCGAGGTTTTCGCGCTCGACGGCACTCCGGTACGGCAGGTCGCCCTGCCGGGCATCGGCAGCGCGGGCGGCTTCGGTGGATCGCCGGACGAAAGCGAGACCTTCTATTCCTTCTCCAGCTACAACCGCCCGTCGACCGTCTATCGCTACGATGTGGAAACGGGTGAGAGCGAAGTGTGGGCGCAGCCCGAGGTTGCCTTCAACCCGCACGATTTCGTGGTCGAGCAGAAGTTCTACACCTCGAAGGATGGCACCCGCGTGCCGATGTTCCTCGTCCGCAGCAAGGCGGTGGCGCAAAGCGGCGATGCCGCTCCGACGCTCCTGTACGGTTACGGCGGGTTCAACATTTCGCTCACCCCGGGCTTCAGCCCCTCGCGCCTCGCATGGATCGAAGCCGGCGGCGCCTATGCCGTGGCCAATATCCGCGGCGGCGGCGAGTACGGCAAGGCGTGGCACGATGGCGGACGCTTGGACAACAAGCAGAACGTGTTCGACGATTTCATCGCGGCGGGCGAATACCTGATCGCCGAGGGGATCACCCCCGAAGACGGCCTCGCCATTCAGGGCGGATCGAACGGCGGCCTGCTGGTTGGCGCGGTGACCAACCAGCGGCCCGATCTTTTCGCGGCGGGCAATGCCGCAGTGGGCGTGATGGACATGCTGCGCTTCGACCAGTTCACTGCCGGTCGCTACTGGGTCGACGACTATGGCTATCCCAGCAAGGAAGCGGACTGGCGCGTGCTGCGTTCCTATTCGCCCTATCACAACGTGAAGGACGGGGTGGATTACCCCGCGCTGCTTGTGACGACCGCCGATACCGACGATCGCGTGGTCCCGGGCCACAGCTTCAAATACACCGCGGCGCTGCAGGCGGCGGAGCTGGGCGAGCGGCCGCAGTTGATCCGGATCGAGACCCGCGCGGGCCACGGTTCGGGCAAGCCGACCGACAAGGCGATCGAGGAAGCGTCGGACATTCTCGCCTTCCTCGCGGCGTTTACCGGCCTTGATCTGAGCGAATGAGGGCAGCGGCGGCGGGGCTATCCGGGCTCGCCGCCATGCCAGCTACCGCGAGCCACCAGGCACCCGATCGCGGCTACCCCGGCTGAACCGACGCTGCAGATGCGATTTCGCATTCTGTTACGAATAGCCGCTTCTTGAGCGGCTGGCAGCGCGCGAGCGATTGAATTACGACGGAAAACCGAGCTTTTTATTCGTTCAGGTTTGTCGCCGTTTGTATTAACAAGTGCTTTCGTAGCAATTCAGTCCCACCTCACTGGCGGGTCCCTAGAACAGTTGGTGTTCGGGCAATCGCGCTCGGCACCCACCGTGAGGAGACCCAGTATGCTAAACTTCACCAAGGCCGCCCTGTGCACCGCAGCTGCGGGTGCCATGGCCATCACTTCCGCCGCCCCGGCCGAAGCCCAGCGCTATCGCGATCGTGACAACGACGGTATCAGCGCGGGCGAAGTGATCGCCGGCGCGATCATCATCGGCGGCATCGCGGCGATCGCCTCGGCCTCGAACCGCGATCGTGACCGCGATCGGTATCGCGACAACCGCTACCGCGACAATTACTACCGTTCCAACGGCAATCCGCGCCGCGCGATCGACAAGTGCGTGCGCGTCGCCGAACGGACCGCCCAGCGCAATGGCTATCGCTATGCCAATGTCGTCGACATCAACCGGGTGCGCGATACGCGCCGGGGCTGGAACATCACCGGCCGGATCGAAGTCCAGGGCCAACGCGGCTATCGTGACCAGCGTCGCGGATACAACCGTCGGGGCGACGAAGGCCGCTTCAGCTGCCAGATCCGTCGCGGACGGGTGGTCGACATCGACTATCGCGGCATTCGTGGACTGAACCGCATCTGACACAGGCTTTCGTCACGCCTGCCAAATCATCTGGTGGGTAAGGCGACAGGGGAAGGCGGTTCAGCCCTTTGACAGGGCTGGCCGCCTATTTTTTTGGCACAACGTCACCCGAACCGGCCCTTTGCCGTCATCTCGCGTGACACAGCATGGGTGTTCGAAATGACCAATCTCGCGAAGTTCTCGGCCGGATGCGCGCTTGCCGCGATGGCTCTTTCACCCGTGCAGGCGGCGGACATGCCGCGTGTCGGGGCGCCTGCCGTGCAGACCGACTACGCTGTGCAAACCGTGCTCAACGATGGAGCGGACGAGGCCGACCATCGCAGCCGCTACCGCTACCGCCGCCATCGCGACCGGACCGACGTGGGCGATATCCTCGTAGGCGCGGCGATCATCGGCGGGGTCTTCGCGATCCTCGCGGCCAGCAACAACAGCAGCAACGACCGCAGCGAGCGCTACGACACGGACTACGTTTCCGATGACGCGTTCGACAATGCGGTCGATTCCTGCGTCAACCGGGTCGAGCGCGACCAGAGGATCGGCTCGGTCGACAATGTCGGGCGCACCCGCACCGGCTATTCGGTCAGCGGAACGCTCGCGAATGGAACGAATTTCAGCTGCGATGTCACCGGCGCTGGCCGCGTAACGAACATCTATTACGGGCGCGGCGGGGTGTCCTATCAGTCGGGTGGCGATGTCTATGGCGACCCGGGCTACTCGGACCCCCAGTACTCGGACGACGTCTATGCGCGGGCGCGCGCGGGCACCTATTCCACGCCCGACAGCCGTGCGCAGCCAGCTTACCCGGGCGGCCCTATTCCCGGCGATGATGGATACGACCCCGGTGCGTATGGCGACGACGGCTATGGCGACGATTACGACGACGGCTATTCGCAGGCCGAGCCTTACCGTTAGGCCCTGCTGTCAGTTATTGTAGAAGACCCCGGAGCGTCAGGTTCCGGGGCCTTTTTCGTCCGCCAACTCCGCCTCTTCGAAATAGAGCCCGTCGACTTCGGGCTCGGCAGCTGCCTCGGCCAGAGCTTCGGCACCCAGTTCGGTCTCGCGAGAACTCGCCCGTTCGCGCTCGTGGAACGCGGGCAGGCCGAGATTGAACCGGATCGCCGCGCTCCGCAGCATCATCCCGGCGAGGGCGGAAACCGCCCAGATCGTCCAGTCGAAGACGCCGCGCGGCTCGAGCAGCCACATCCCGAAGCTGCACAGCGATGCCGACAGCGCAGCCGCCGTCACATAGAGTTCGGGCCGCATCAGGATCGACGGGCGACCGGCGATCACATCGCGGATCGTGCCGCCCACAATGCCGGTGATGATCCCCATGATCGCTGCCGATACGGGCGGCAGGCCGTAGCTCATCGCCTTGGCCGACCCGAGCACAGAATAGGCGGCCAGACCGATGCCGTCGGCATAGTCGAACAGCTTGCCCTGCCACCAGCGGGTCGGCGTGTTCCACACGATCAGCGCCATCGCGATGCATACGATCGAGTACCAGGGGTGCTTGACCCAGAAGACTGGCGCATCGATCAGAAGGTCGCGCACCGTGCCGCCACCGACTCCTGTGACGAGCGCGAAGAAGCTCATCGTCACGAAGGTCTGGCGTTCGCGCGCAGCGATCAGCGCGCCCGAGAGCGCGAACACCGCGACCCCGATCAGATCGAGCCAGTCGAGCACTGGCGTCAGGATCACCGCAGCTTCAGCGACCGGCATGAATGGACTCCCTGCGCCGGACCTTGCGGCGTCTGAACAGTAGGACGATCCCCATCAGCGAGCCGAGCACGCCGAGTGCGGCGAACAGGATCAGGATCGGGTGGCTGCTATCCTCGCGGGTCTGCAGATCCATGATGTGCAGGCCCCACATGAAATCGAAGACACGCCAGAAACGTGTGCGCACCGCCAGCACTTCGCCGCTCGCGCGCCCGATATAGACCCGCGTGCCGTCCCCGTATTCGGCGCGCCAGACGTCGACCGGGCGGCGGAAATCGAACGGTGGTTCGTCGGCGTCGAACTTGCGCACCTCGACCAGCGGGCTGTCGGTGACGATGCTTCGTGCAAGCACGTCGCGGGCATCGGATGCAGAGAGATCGGGCAGCACCGCACCGGTCTCTCCTGAAAAGCGCCGCGTCGTGCCGTCGGCAAAACGGGCGAGGGCGACCGGTGCTTGAGTGCCCGTGACGAACGTCACCTCGACCGGGCGCGGTTGGCCTTCGGGGATTGCAGGCAGGGCGAGCTGGGCGGGCAAGGCACGCTCGACCACTTCGGCGCGCAGGTGTTCGCCGCGCACTTCGTCGATCGGGCGCGAAACCATGACCAGCCCGGTCAGCGTCCACATCAGCAGCGGCAGGCCGATCAGCCAACCGAGCCAGATGTGCCATCGCGCGAGGCGCTGCATGATGCGGGGGCGAGCCATGGCCGCGCCTCTATCGCGCCGCGCTGCGGGGCACAATCAGTCCGTGGCGAAGAGTTTCTTGGGGTCTGCCATAGCTTTGATTTCCAGCGCATTGCCGCTGGGATCGCGGAAGAACATCGTCGCCTGTTCGCCCGGCGCATCGCGGAAGCGCACGGTCGGTTCGATGATGAACTTCAGGCCCGCTTCGGTCAGCCGGTCGGCCAGCGCCTGCCATTGGTCCATCGGCAACACGACGCCGAAATGGGGGACCGGCACTGCCTCTCCATCGACCGCATTGCGATCCTCGCCAGCCGCGCGCGCGGCGACCGCGGCGGGTGCGACATGGGCGACGATCTGATGGCCGAAGAAGTCGTAATCGATCCAGTCCTTGTCCGATCGCCCCTCGCGGCAGCCGAGCAGGGCGCCGTAGAAATTTCGCGCCGCGTCGAGATCGTGGACCGGAAAGGCGAGGTGGAAGGGGGGAATGGTCATTTGGGTGCCTCGTTGGGATCGGGCAGGGCGAAGGCTATGGCATGGGCCAGCGCGAAGCCGATTATCGCGGCCGCGCCGTATCCTGCCAGGGGGGTGGGGTAGTTGGAGATCAGCGCTGCGACAAGGAAGCCGAACAGGCTCATGCCCAGCGGGTAACGGGCCGAACGAGGCAAGCCCGTGCCGAACAGCATCAGCAGGACCGATGCCAGTAGCGATAGGGCAAGCAGCGCAGCGATGGCTGGCGATGCGTTGGTGGCATCGTGCAACACCCGCTCCACGAACGGGGCGGGAGGCAGTTCGCCGCGCAACGCAGCCGAGATCGCGGCGAAAAAGCCGAGAATGACGACGAGACCGGCCCGCCAGTCCGCCCGTACCTGATAGAGCCCGATCGCGCCGCCGGTGAGTGCGAAGGCGCTGGCAAAATCGGGCTGGACCAGCGCAACGACGATCGCGGCCACGAGGGCGGCCGGGCCGAGCATGGGCTCGCGTGCCGCCAGCACCGCGAGCGCCGGGATGGTGAGCATGCCAGCATGGAGAATGAACGGCCCGAGCGGCAGCCAGCGGGCAATGTCGTTCACGCTGGGCCCGGTAACCAGCGGCAAGGCGAACAGCACCAGCAATAGAAGGCTCGCGATCCGGCGCGCCCGTTCGCCGAACTCGGGCAGGCCGATCAGCACGATCAGCGCGGCGAGGACCAGCGCTGCGCCGTTGACGATCGGATACGCATCCGGCGCGCCGAACAGCGCCATGTAGGCGAGCCCCGCCAGCGTCGGTATCGCCAACGCAAGCAGGGCAGGCAGTCGGTTCATCTCATTCCTTGGTGCCGGTGATTTCCTGCCCGTTCTGATAGAGCGTCAGGGAGCGGACGTCACCGGCGGCGTCGCGATTGAAGCGCAGCTGCGCATCGACGACCTTGAGGAAGAAGAAATCCTCTTCACCCTCCTGCGCGAACAGCTCGAAAGCGGCTTGTCCGGTTGCCTGGGTCATCAGCTTCCCATCCTCGACGAAGACCTTGATCTTGAAGCTGGGGCTGAGAGCATAGGTGCCTTCGTAGGCATCCAGCGCGGCAACGTCGGTTTCGGCTGCCGCTCTCTCGCTAGGCAGGATGACTTCGCCTCCACGCGCAAGCTGCAGCAGGCTCCGACCCAGATCGTTGGCCTGGCCACCGTTGAGATTGGCGAGGACGACCACCGTGATGTCGCGATCGGGATCGTGCATCAGCATGGCGTTGAACCCTTCGATCCCGCCGCCGTGCCAGATCATCGTGCCGTCCTCGTCCTCGGTGCGCAGCACGCCGAAACCGTAAGTCGCACCGGCCATCGCGGGGACACCGGGGCCCGTCATTTCGGTCAGGCTTGCCGGCTCGAGCAAGCGTCCGCCGAACAGGGCGCGTTGCCATTTGAGCAGGTCGTGGGTGGTGGAATAGAGCGCGCCCGCGCCAGTCGGGATCGCCATGTTGACATATTCGGCGTTGACGATGCCGTCCGCCGACGGGGCATAGCCCGATGCACGCCGGGGCACGATGTCGGCGGTGACGTCGATCGCGGTGTCGGCCATCCCCAGCGGATCGAAGATATTCGCCTTCACGAAGTCGGCATAGTCCTGCCCGCTGACCTGCTCGACGATTGCCGACAGCAGGACGTAGCCCGAATTGGAATAGTCCCACTTCTCGCCGGGCGTAAACTCGAGCGGCTTGTCCGCGAACCTTGCGATCAGCTCCTCGCGCGTCGTCGGCAGGAATTTGACCGTCGCGAACTCGTCCAGATTGGTGACGTTGGTGATGCCCGATGTGTGCTGCAGCAGGTTGCGCACGGTAATCGCGTCCCACGCTGGTGGCGCGTCGGGCCAGTAGGTCTTCACCGGCGCATCGAGATCGATCAGCCCTCGTTCCTTCAGCAGGAGGATCGAGGCGGCGGTGAACTGCTTGGTGACGGAGCCGATGCGGAACTTCGCTGCGGGCGTATTGGCGATGTTCCATTCGAGATTGGCGCTGCCATAGGCCTCGTCGAACACGATATCGTCGCCGATCGCGACCAGTGCGGCGCCCATGAAGGTGCCTTGGTCGGCATCGGCGGACACGACCTCGTCCATCCGCTCGACATCCTGCGCAAGGACGGGCGTGGCAAACAGAACGGCAACGGCCGCGATGGTGTGGCGGAACATGATTTATCTCCCCTAGTGTGTTGATGCCTTAAGACACCAGGGGAGGCCGTGCAATGTCATTGGTCGGCGCGCCACCGCCGCCGGGCGGTCGGGCGGCGCGCCGGAGCAGAGCCCTAGACGTGGATCGGCTTGCCCTGAACCGCCATCGCCGCTTCCTTCATTGCTTCGGAATGCGTCGGGTGGGCGTGGCAGGTATAGGCGATGTCTTCCGATGTCGCGCCGAATTCCATGCCCAGCGCGGCTTCGGCGATCATCGTGCCGGCGGGCACGGCAATCGCCCACACGCCCAGCACGCGGTCGCTCTCGGCTTCGGCGATCACCTTCACGAAGCCATCGGGATCGTGGTTGGTCTTGGCGCGGCTGTTGCCCACCATCGGGAACTTGCCGACCTTCACCGCTTTCTTGTCGCCGCCCATCTTCTCGATGGCTTCCTCGGTCGTCAGGCCCACGCCCGCGATTTCGGGCCAGGTGTAGACGACGCTCGGGATGATCGCGTGGTTCACGATGCCGGTCTGCCCGGCGACGTTCTCTGCCACCGCGATGCCTTCATCCTCGGCCTTGTGGGCGAGCATCGGGCCGGGGACGCAGTCGCCGATGGCCCACACGCCATCGACCTTGGTGCGGAAATCGTGATCGGTTTCGATCTGGCCGCGCTTGTTGGTTTCCAGCCCGATCGCATCGAGGCCGAGGCCGTCGGTGTTCGGCTTGCGCCCGATGGAGACGAGCACGCAATCGGCTTCCATCGTCTCTTCGTCACCGCCCGCGGCGGGTTCGAGCGTCAGCGTGGCGGTCTTGCCCTTGACGGTAACACCGGTGACCTTGGTGCCGAGCTTGAACTCGATACCCTGCTTCTTGAAGATCTTGCGCGCTTCCTTGCGAATGTCGCCGTCCATGCCGGGAAGGATTTCGTCGAGGAATTCGACGCAGGTGACTTCGGCACCCAGACGCCGCCAGACCGAACCGAGCTCCAGCCCGATCACGCCGCCACCGATGACGACCATTTTCTTGGGCACCTTGGGCAGTTCCAGCGCGCCAGTGGAGTCGACCACGACGTGATTGTCGTTATCGATCTCGACGCCCGGCAGCGGAGTGACCGAGGAACCGGTCGCGATCACGATGTCCTTCGCGGTGACCGTCTCGTCGCCGACCTTAACCGTATGCGCATCCTGGAAGGTGGCGTAGCCCTTCTTCCAGTCGACCTTGTTCTTCTTGAACAGGAATTCGATCCCGCCGGTCAGGCCCTTCACCGCGTCGCGGCGCTGGGCGTGCATCTGGTCGAGATTGAGCTTGGGGCTGACGTCGATGCCCAGCTCCTTCATCGCGCCATTCTTGGCCGCGTCGAAATATTCCGATGCGTGCAGCATCGCCTTGGAGGGGATGCAGCCGACATTGAGGCAGGTCCCACCCAGCGTCTCGCGCCCTTCGGCACACGCGGTCTTGAGGCCCAGCTGCGCGGCGCGGATCGCGGCGACATAGCCGCCCGGGCCAGCGCCGATGACAAGGACGTCGTAATCGTAGTTGTGGTCAGCCATTTTCTTCTCTCGTCATCCCCCAGAAGGCGGGTATCCCACCTTCTCCGTTGTGCTCCCGATATAGGGAGCGGGACCCCCGCTTTCGCGGGGGTGACGGCAAATAGTCTTACAGGTCGATCAGCATCCGGGTCGGATCTTCGATCGCTTCCTTCATGATCTTGAGCGCAGTCACGGCTTCGCGTCCGTCGATCAGGCGGTGGTCGTAGCTCAATGCGATGTACATCATCGGGCGGATTTCGACCTTACCGTCGATCGCCACGGGGCGATCCTCGATCCGGTGAAGGCCCAGCACCGCGCTCTGTGGCGGGTTGATGATCGGGGTGCTCATCAGCGAACCGAACACGCCGCCGTTGGAGATGGTGAAGGTGCCACCCTTCATGTCTTCCATCGTCAGCGTGCCGTCCTTGGCGCGCGCGCCGAAGTCCGCAATGTCCTTCTCGATCTGCGCGAAGCCTTTCTTGTCGGCATCGCGGATCACGGGCACGACGAGGCCGTTGGGCGCAGACACCGCGACGGAGATATCGACGTAGTCGTGGTACACGATCTCGTCGCCTTCGATGTAGGCGTTGGCAGCCGGCACGTCCTTCAGCGCAAGGCACGCGGCCTTGGCGAAGAAGCCCATGAAGCCGAGCTTGATGTCGTGCTTCTTGGCGAACAGATCCTTGTACTTGCCGCGCGCTTCCATCACCGCGCTCATGTCCACATCGTTGAACGTGGTCAGCAGCGCGGCGTTGTCCTGCGCGCCCTTGAGACGTTTCGCGATGGTCTGGCGCATGCGCGTCATCTTCACGCGTTCCTCGCGGCGTTCGCCAGACGAGACGGTTGCAGGCGTAGAAGAGGGCGAGGGCGCAGGCGAAGCGCTATCGCCCTTGTTCCCACCCTCTTTCGACTGGGCCGCCGCGATCACGTCTTCCTTGGTCAGGCGGCCGTCCTTGCCGGTGCCCTTGATGCTGCTCGGATCGACCCCGTATTCCAGCACAGCGCGGCGCACGGCGGGGGAGAGCGTCTGGTTGCCTTCTCCGGTGCCCTCGTCGTGGTTGCCGTAAGCGGCCTGCCCGCTGTCAGCGTCCTTTGCCTTGGCAGGTTCCGCGCCCTTTTTGCCGCCTCCGGGTTCTCCGGCACCCTGATCGCGGTTGGCCTCGTCGCCCTTGGCGGCAGGGGCACCGCCTTCGGAGACGGTGGCGAGCACTGCGCCCACTTCCACCGTGTCGCCCACTTCGGCGCGCAGTTCCTCGATCACGCCTGCGACGGGAGAGGGCACCTCAACCGCGACCTTGTCGGTTTCGAGGCTGACGATCGGTTCGTCTACAGCCACGGCATCGCCGGGTTGCTTGAGCCATTCGGCGATGGTGCCTTCGGTGACCGATTCACCGAGTTGGGGGACTGTGATCTCGGTAGCCATGTTTCGTCAGACCTTCTTTTCGGCGAGTTCGGTTTTCTTGAGCGCGCGCTTGGCTGCGCCGCCATCGGCGAGGCCCAGCGCGATGGTGACCAGCGCTTCCTGTTGCGCCTGGTGCCGCTTGGCGAGGCCGGTGGCGGGCGATGCGGCTTCTTCGCGGCCTGCATAGCTGGGGCGCATGCCGTCCTTGCCGGCTTTGGAGAGCGCGGCTTCGATCCTCTCGTTTACGAAGAACCATGCGCCATTGTTGCGCGGCTCTTCCTGGCACCACACGATGCTTTCGAGATTTTTCATCCGCCCGATGCGATCCGCCAGCGGGTCGCCAGGGAAGGGATAGAGCTGTTCGATCCGCACGATCGAGACATCGTCCAGCTCTTCCTCGTCGCGGCGTTCGATCAGGTCGAAAGCGACCTTGCCCGAACACAGGACGAGGCGCTTTACCTTCTCTTCCGCGATCTCCTTCGTATCGGAAAGGATGCGCTTGAACTGGCTGTCGCCCATGAAGTCCTTCGCCGCGCTTTTTGCCATCGGGTGGCGAAGCAGGCTCTTGGGCGTCATGATCACCAGCGGCTTGCGGAACGGACGCAGCATCTGCCGCCGCAGCACGTGGAAGTAATTGTGCGGCATGGTGATGTTGCACACCTGGATATTGTCGTTCGCGCACAATTGCAGGAAGCGTTCGAGCCGCGCGGAGCTGTGCTCCGGCCCCTGGCCTTCGTAGCCATGCGGCAGCAGCATTACGAGCCCGTTGGCGCGCAGCCACTTGACCTCGCCGCTGGCGATGAACTGGTCGATCATGATCTGCGCACCGTTGGCGAAATCGCCGAACTGCGCTTCCCAGAGAACCAGCGTTTTGGGGTCTGCGAGGGCAAAGCCGTATTCGAAGCCGAGCACGCCGTATTCGGATAGCGGGCTGTCGTAGACCTCGAACTTGCCGTGCGGGAGCGTGGTGAGGGGGATGTAGGTCTTCCCCTCTTCCTTCTGATCGTGCCACACCGCGTGGCGCTGACTGAACGTGCCGCGCCCCGAATCCTGGCCGGACAGGCGCACGCCGTAGCCTTCGGTCACGAGGCTGCCATAGGCCAGCGCTTCGCCGGTCGCCCAGTCGAAGCCCTCGCCATGCTCGAACATCTCGCGCTTGGCATCGAGCACGCGGCCCAGCGTGCGGTGGATGCTGACATCGTCGGGCACGGTGGTCAGCGTGCGGCCGAGGCTTTCGAACAGCTTCTTCGGAAGCGCGGTTTCGACGTTGCGACGCGCGGTTTCCGGATCGACCGGCTTGTTGAGGCCCGCCCAGCGACCGCCGAACCAGTCGGCTTCGTTCGCCTTGTAGTTCTTGCCCGCTTCGAACTCTTCCTGAAGATGCGCGGTAAAGTCCTTGCGCTGCTCTTCCACGAAGCCGTCCTCGATCACGCCATCGCTCAGCAGGCGGTCGGAATAGATCACGCTGATCTTGCGATGCTGCTTGATCGCATCGTACATCTGGGGCTGGGTGAAGCTTGGCTCGTCGCCCTCGTTGTGGCCGAAGCGGCGGTAGCACCACATGTCGATCACGATGTCGCGACGGAATTTCTGACGGTATTCGATCGCCAGCTTGCAGGCGAAGGTGACCGCTTCGGGATCGTCGCCGTTCACATGCAGGATCGGCGCCTGCACGCCCTTCGCCACATCGCTCGGGTAGGGCGAGGAACGCGCGAACTTCGGGCTGGTGGTGAAGCCGATCTGGTTGTTGATGATGAAGTGGATGACGCCGCCGGTGTTGTAGCCGGGAATGCCGGAGAAGCTGAGCGTCTCCCACACGATGCCCTGGCCTGCGAAGGCCGCGTCGCCGTGGATCAGCACTGGCAGCACCTGCTCGTGCTGCGCCAGATCGTCGCGGAACGCCTGCTGCGCGCGGGCCTTGCCCAGCACCACCGGATCGACCGCTTCGAGGTGGCTCGGGTTGGGCACCAGGCTCATGTGAACCTTGATCCCGTCGAATTCGCGATCGGTGCTGGTGCCGAGGTGGTATTTCACATCGCCCGAACCGCCGACGTCTTCCGGATTGGCGCTGCCGCCGGAGAATTCGTGGAAGATCACGCGGTACGGCTTGGCCATCACATTGGCGAGCACGTTCAGGCGGCCGCGGTGGGCCATGCCGTAGATGATCTCGCGCACGCCCATCTGGCCGCCATACTTGATGACCGCTTCGAGCGCGGGGATCATCCCTTCGCCGCCGTCGAGCCCGAAACGCTTGGTGCCGACGTATTTCTTGCCGAGGAAGTTTTCGAACTCCTCGCCACGGATCACCGCGGAAAGGATTGCGCGCTTGCCTTCGGGGGTGAACTGGATGACGGCCTCGGGGCCTTCGATCCGGTCCTGCAGGAAGCGGCGCTCCTCCACGTCGGAGATATGCATGTATTCGAGGCCGACCTTGCCGCAGTAATTGGCCTTGAGGCAGGCATAGAGCTCGCGCGGGGTGGTCCAGTCGAGGCCCAGATTGCCACCGACATAGATCTGCCGGTTCATCGCATCTTCGGGGAAGTGCCACTCCAGCTTCAGATCGTCGGGCAAATCGCGCTTGGACAGACCCAGCGGATCGAGATCGGAGGCAAGGTGCCCGCGGACGCGGAAGGTGCGGATCAGCAGCATGGCGCGGATCGCGTCTTCGGCGGCCTGCGTAATGCTCGCCTCGTCGGTCGGCTTGCCCGCCTTCTGCGCCGCCTGCTTGACCGCGAGTTTCATCGCGGTCGGGTCGAGTGCCTGCGTAAGGTCGGTCTCGCTCGCCGAATCGGTCAACGGCCAGCGCGGGTTGGCCCAACTAGGCCCTTGCTGCGCACCGTCCTGATCGCCGAGCTCCGGCAGGAATGACTGGTTTTCGTTACCCATTCTTTGTCACTTCTGAGTCCCAGCGAATGCTGGGACCTCCTTCCGTCAAGTACGTCCTAGACCAAGCGATCGCTCAAATCCGACCACCCCGGGTTGGTCTTCTCGATCAGCTCGATCTTCCAGTCGCGTTTCCAAGCCTTCATCCGCCGCTCCACGACGCGGGCATCGTGGATATTATCGAACCGTTCGAACCATGGGAGGCGCCGACATTGGTATTTCTTTGCAAAGCCGGGCACGCTTCCAGCCCGATGCTGTTCGAGGCGTCTCGCAAGATCATTCGTCGACCCGATGTAGAGAACTCCGTTTTTCCGGTTCGTCAGGATATAGACGAAGCCCTCCCTCAAGCGTTCCTCCTCGCGGTGTGAGCCCCAGCATTCAGCTGGGGCTCACACGCTGGCGTCAGGCGTCTTCCTTCAGCAGCGCGGCCAAAGTCGTGCCCAGTTCGCTTGGGCTCTGCGCCACGCGAATGCCGGCAGCTTCCATCGCCGCGATCTTGTCGTCCGCGCCGCCCTGGCCGCCCGAGACGATCGCGCCTGCGTGGCCCATGCGGCGGCCCGGAGGCGCCGTGCGGCCCGCGATGAAGCCGACGGTCGGCTTCCAGCGGCCCTTGGCCTTCTGGTCGGCGAGGAACTGCGCGGCTTCTTCTTCGGCGCTGCCGCCGATTTCGCCGATCATGATCATGCTCTCGGTTTCCGGATCGTCGAGGAACAGGTCGAGCACGTCGATGAAGTTGGTGCCGTTTACGGGATCGCCGCCGATGCCGACAGCCGTCGTCTGGCCGAGGCCCGCATTGGTCGTCTGGTGCACCGCTTCATAGGTCAGCGTGCCCGAGCGCGAGACCACGCCCACGCTGCCCTTCTTGAAGATCGAGCCCGGCATGATGCCGATCTTGCATTCGCCGGGCGTCAGCACGCCGGGGCAGTTCGGACCGATCAGGCGCGAGTTGCTGCCCGCGAGCGCGGCCTTGGCGCGCACCATGTCGAGCACGGGGATGCCTTCGGTGATCGTCACGATCAGCTCCACGCCCGCGTCGATCGCTTCGCAGATCGCGTCTGCGGCGAAGGGCGGCGGCACGTAGATCACGCTGGCGGTCGCGCCGGTTTCGGCGACGGCTTCCTTCACCGTGTTGAAGTTGGGCAGGCCGAGGTGCGTGGTGCCGCCTTTGCCGGGCGTGACACCGCCGACCATCTGCGTCCCGTAATCGAGCGCCTGCTGCGTGTGGAAAGTGCCGGTTTCGCCGGTCATCCCTTGCGTGATGACCTTGGTGTTCTTGTCTACGAGGATGCTCATTCGGCCGTCTCCTGCTGGTCGGCGGGGGTTGCGGGTGTCTGGGTGGCGGAAATCTCGAATCGCGCCACGGGTTCCTTGGCGTCGCCCGCCGGATCGACGCGCATTTCGTGCCCTTCGAGGGTCCAGAAATAGCTGTTTGCTTCGGCGCGGACGGGCATGCCGATGATTTCCGACAGGCCCTGCAGCGTCGGCGCATAGTCGGTCGTCTGCGCCAGCTTCACGCGCACAAGGCAGGTCTTGTTCTCGACCTGCTCGTCCGCGATCACCACCAGCACCGGGTTGCCCGGCTTCTGGTGTGCGCCGATCACCTTGTTGCGCCCACGGTTGGCGCCGCGCTTTTCCGCGGTCGGAAAGCCGAGGCTTTCGAGGCGGCGGAATTCGACCTTGTCGGTGCTGGTGACAGCCTCGCACGCATCGATCGCCTCGGCGATCTGCGCGGGGGTGGCGACTTCGTCCTCCGCTGCGGCAGCGGGCGCTGCGGCGAGAGCAACGAGCGGTCCGAGAATAAGAAATTTTGTGGGGGCGTTCATTGTTGGGTGACGACCTTGGTGTCTTTGGTTGCGAGGCTGGACATCAGTTTACCTCTTCTTCTGAAAAGCTGCTGCGATTGGTCGATACAATCAAGCCGCGAAGTGTCTGGTATTCTGAAGTATTTGCGGAAAAATAGGCGGTGGCGTTGCCGCCGAGACCGTCGGAGAAACGACCACCCTCCAAGTCATAATATACCGGGCTATCATCTATCTGGCGTTCTTTTATCGGCACCTCAGCCCAAGCTTCCAGGGCCGCGAGATCAAGTTCCGCCGCGTCTGCCTCAACAACCTCGCACTCGAAGATGTAATCCGAGCCCGACAGGGTCGTCGTCTCCCACATCGCTATCTCGGCTCGATTGGAGTTCTTTCGCAGGAATGCGGTCTCGGGCCGGTCGAAAGCAGGGCCATCACGGAGCATCTCTCGGTGCTTACCCATCATGCTCTCGGCGGGAGGGGTGAATTCGACCCACCCATTTTCCTTGGCTTTGGGAAGGCTCGCGCTCAGGTCGCCTTCCCCAAGGCAAGCCTCGTCAAATGCTTCGAGCGCTCCCGCGTCGGCCGCCGCCGCAGCCGCAAGGTCTTCCTGACTTGGTTCGGAAGCGGCGCTGCGTGCAGTCACCAACGGCACTGCAAGGGCAATTGGCAGGAGAGAGCCAAACCTAAGCAAGGCTGCTATCCAGCCCCTTGCAGGCTTCGAGCAGCTCTTCGACCGCGTCGGTGCTGACCTTGAGGTTGGACTTTTCTTCGTCCGACAGCTCGATCTCGATCACGTCCTCGGTGCCGCCCGCGCCGATCACGGTGGGGACGCCCACGTAAAGACCGTCGAGGCCGTACTTGCCCTCGACATAGCTGGCGCAGGGCAGGATGCGCTTCTGGTCGCCCAGATACGCCTCGGCCATGCTGATCGCGCTGGTGGCGGGGGCGTAGTAGGCGGAGCCGTTGCCGAGCAGACCGACGATCTCGCCGCCGCCCTTGCGGGTGCGGTCGACGATTTCGTCGATGCGGCTCTGATCGACGCCCTTGATCTTGGCGAAGTCGTTGACCGGGATGCCGTTGATCGTGGTGTAGCTGGTGACGGGCACCATCGTGTCGCCGTGGCCGCCGAGCACGAAGGCGTTCACGTCCTTCACCGACACGTCGAATTCCCACGCGAGGAAGGTCGCGAAGCGCGCGCTATCGAGCACGCCCGCCATGCCGACCACCTTGTTGTGCGGCAGGCCGGAAAATTCGCGCAGCGCCCAGACCATCGCGTCGAGCGGGTTGGTAATGCAGATCACGAACGCGTCGGGTGCGTTGTTCTTGATGCCTTCGCCGACCGCCTTCATCACCTTGAGGTTGATGCCGAGCAGGTCGTCGCGGCTCATGCCGGGCTTACGCGGCACGCCGGCAGTGACGATGATGACGTCCGCACCGGCAATGTCGGCATAATCGTTGGTGCCCGTGATCTTGGCATCGAAGCCTTCGACCGGGCCGCACTGCGACAGGTCCAGCGCCTTGCCCTGCGGCATGCCCTCGGCAATGTCGAACAGGACGATGTCGCCCATTTCCTTCTTCGCCGCGAGATGGGCGAGGGTGCCTCCGATCATGCCGGAGCCGATGAGGGCGATTTTCTTGCGTCCTGCGGAATTGGCCATGGGGGGTATCAGTCCTTGGGTTGCCGGGGACGCCAGGGAGTCCAGTAACGTATCGCGGGCCCTATGCGCTCCATCGGCGTCCCCGAGGGATTACGCGCAAAAGGCCGCTTTCTGGCGGTGGACCTAGGCCCGGTATGGGGGGATTGCAACCGGCAAAAGAACGCAGAAGTCAGGCTTTTGCGATAATGCTTCTCAACCGCATTTCTCGTCTCACGCAGCGCGCAGTCCGTCGCCATCGCGGTCCTGCGCCAGCAGCATCGCAGCGAGATAATCGGGCACCGCGCGGCTGAAGAAATAGCCCTGGCCAAGCGTGCAGCCGGCTTCGCGGACGGTTTCGACCTGGCATTGTTCCTCGAGGCCCTCGGCCACGATCTCCATCTCCAGCCCACGCCCCATCGCGGCGACCGCCCGGATGATGGCATGCGCACGCGGGCCCGCGTCCTCTCCGGAAACGAAGCAGCGATCGACCTTGATCTTGGAGAACGGGAATTTGTGGATGTACGACAGCGAGGAATAGCCGGTGCCGAAATCGTCGAGTGCGAAGCGCACGCCCTTGGCGGCCAGTTCCTCGATGAAGGCGGCCGTCTGTACGCTGTCTTCGATGAACAGGCTTTCGGTTACTTCCAGCTCCAGCCGCGAAGGGTCGAGCTTCGCCTCGCGCAGGGCCTGTTCGATCGCCAGCACCGCACCCGGGGCCTTGATCTGCAGCGGCGAAAGGTTGACCGCGACGCTTATGTCCTCGGGCCACTGGGCGCAGGCAAGGGCCGCCTGACGGGTGATCCAGTTGCCCAGCGTCACGATCACGCCGGTTTCCTCGGCCACCGGAATAAACTCTGCCGGGCGCAACTCCCCCTTGATCGGGTGGAACCAGCGCAGCAGCGCCTCGAAACAGCGGATGCGACCGGTTTCGAGATCGACGATCGGCTGGTAGAACAGCGACAATTCGTCGCGCTTGATCGCCTGTCGCAGCTCGGCCTCGATCTCGCGGCGGCTGGCGAGTTCGCGGGTCATCGACGGGTCGAAGAAGCGATGGCCGCCGCGCGCGCCGAGCTTGGCGTGATACAGCGCGAGATCGGCGGCCTGCATCAGGCGATCGGCATCGGTCCCGTCGTCGGGCATCAGCGCGATGCCCATCGAACCGCTGAGCTCCATCCGCTCCTTGTCGAAATGCATCGGCCGCATGATCTGTTCGAGGATGCGTCTAGCCAGCGCTTCGCACTGGCTGCGATGGTGGACGTTGCAGAAGAACACGAACTCGTCACCGCCGAAGCGCGCTATCCCCGCACCCTCGGGCAGGCTGTCGCGCAGGCGGCGGGCCACTTCGGACAGCACACGGTCGCCGATCTGGTGGCCGAGCAGGTCGTTGACCTCCTTGAAGCGGTCGAGATCGAGCCAGAACAGCGCCAGCGGTTGTTGCGGGTCGATCTGCATCAGGTGGCTGACCAGCAGATCGTTGAACCCGGCGCGATTGCTCAGGCCGGTGACGATGTCGGTATGCGCGAGGACCTCCATCTTGCGGGCCAGCCGCTCGCTCGTCTGGGCGGACGCGATCGAATTGTGCAGCACGCGCTGCACGTTCAAAGTGACGCTGGCGGTCGACGGGATCGCGATCAGGATCGAGAATCCGAGCATCAGCAGCGCGATCGACCCGTCGAGCAGGCAGGCGATGATGACCGGGATGAAGCTGAGCAGCATCTGGCCGAGCGCGATCATCGGCCGACCGGCGTTGCGCGAGGCGATGCCCATGCCATAGCACAGCGCGCACGAGACCATCATCACTTCCACCTCGACCGGCGCGCCGTAATAGATCGTCATGGCGCCCAGCAGGCCGAACAGCAGGGCATGGCTGAAGGCACCGATCTCGAAGGTCAATTCGAGCATGCGGGTAGACGCTCTGGTCGTCGTTGCCAACGCATAGGAGGCAAGCACCCGCGCGATCACGATGACCGTCATGGCGACCACCGCGACGATGACTGGCGTGGTGGGCACGAAGAACGCGGTCACGACGGCCGTCACGATGCCGATGGCGGCACCCACTGCGAGGCTGAGAGGCTGGGTATAGAGGCTCGATACGAGCGTGCGCCTGGCGCGTTCGCTCATTTCGTCGCCCGAAAGCAGACGCTGCCATTTCGCAAAGGCGGCCCGGATCTTATACGGCATCATCGTGACGACCGGAGTACGCATTAACCGTCACGAAATGCTTAACGCGCGCGTTACCACGCCGGTGCCCGGAAATCCGCGCCCTGCTAGAAAATGTTCGGGCGATCCGCCTCTCAGACGGCGCTCCCCCATCCAGCGCAGAGCGTTCCTGCCAGCCTCCGGTCGAGCGCGCGGCAGACATTGGCCCAGAAATCGAAGCCCGCCTGATCGCCCGTTTCCAGTGCGGCGCGGGCCCGCGCATGCGCGTCGCGCGCGGCATTCAGATGATGCTGCGCGAAATGGGTCAGCGCGGCGTGGATTTCCTCTTCGCTCTGCGGCTCGCGCCCGGGGGCGAGGTTGTCGTTGGCCGGTTCGGGGATACGGACGGGCAGGGGGCCGCCCTGCGAGAGGCGATAGGTGGGGCGGCTGGGGGCAAGGCCACGATGCATGCGTATGGGGATCCTGCGTTGGGGGATGGGATCAATGCTGACGGCAATAGCGTGCTGCGCGTGAATCTTTCGCGGATAATCAGGGTTTCCGCCAATTAACCACGGCGTCGCTATCCGGAGACCTGCCGGGAAAGTGGCCTCCTCGACGACGGCTCAGTTGGGCTGGGCGATCCACTGCCCGCTATTGGAATATTCGGGCCGGACGCTGCCCGGTCCCTCGCGCGGGGGCTGGCTTTGCTGCCTGGGAGACTGCGGCTGCGCGGGTGCGGTGCCCTGCTCCGACCGGGCGCGTTCGGTATCGGCGGCGGGCGTGGCGGCTGTCATGGTCCCCGCCTCGTATTCGCGCGCGATGGCGACCGGATCGGGGGCGGGCTCGCTTGCCTGTGCAGCCCGGGCGGGCGCGGGCGAAGGCTCGCCTCCGCTGTAGAAATCGCTGAACGCGTCGGGGCGGCTCGCCGCGCCGGGCCAGCGATAGAAGCGATGCGCGCCGATGGTGCCGATATGGGCGAGGCTGGGGGCCCAGTACGGGTTGACCCAGGTGGTGTGATAATGGGTCGCGAGCCCGACCGGCGCGTAGACCTGGCCTGACAGCGCGCGCCGCGACACCGCGAGCGCCCGCGCCCAGTAGGTTGCCGAGGGCTTGCGCGCCAGCGACCCGTCGCAGGTGAAGCTGAACTGGCACCCGGTGCGTCGCTGCGATCCCTGATAGACCACGCCGCATACCGTCTTGGGATAGGCTGGGTGCGCCACGCGGTTGAGCACGACCTGCGCCACCGCGCGCTGCCCGCCTTCGCTCTCGCTCGCCGCTTCGTAATAGACGGCCTTGGCGAGGCAATCGAGCGCGCGCGCCTTGTCGATGCCCGTACCCCGGCTCACGAAGCCGCGCGCGGCTGGGCCTGCCGACTGGATCGCGATCGCCGCGTCGGGGTCGCCGTTCCATGCCTCGATCGGGTTGATCCCCTTGCCGGGCTCTACGCTGACATTCGCGGTGCTGGCGGCAGCGGGCGGATCGGCGAGGAAATAGAGCGCCGATCCGGGGAAACTCGCGCCCGGCTGTTCGAAGGGCAGCGGTTCGATCAGGCTGTCGGCCACGATCTCGCTCGCCTGCGGGGCCATTTCGGGCAGGCGCCACTCCGCCTGCGCCGCCATTCCCGGAATGGCTACCGCAGCCAGCAGCACGGCCACGCCGCGCCAGGCCTTGCGGGCGGGCACGGGGCGTTTCGTCTGTAGTTTCGGGCGGCGGAGGTGGGGCAAGCGGGTCCTGACTTGGGGCGGAGCGGGGGGCGCTCCCAGCCTAGGCGTTAAGGTTTCGCGATGCGCGGTCGGCCGGGCGCACCGTATTCTAACGGGACACCCCGGTGCGAAGCGTTAAGAGCCAGGGTTAACGCCAGCCTGCCTATGTCTCCGCAATGTTGCGCGCCCGCAACCAAGCCTCTAAGGGCGGCCAGGTATCGCAGGTGCGACCGGTCAGCAGTGGCCGTTCGCCTAAGAGGGAACGAGGTCCAATGCCTCGGCTGCCCCCGCAACTGTGACCGGGGAGGTTGCCCCAACCAGGCCACTGCTGCGCCCTTTACGGGGCTGGCGGGAAGGCGGGAGCGACCAGCGATCCGGGAGCCAGGAGACCTGCCCGCGATGCGTCGTTCGAGCCACGGGCGGGGTGCACCGGGGCAGCGGAGGAAAGGCGCGGGGTCATTCCACGCCTTCCGTCATGAGCGACAGTGATGCTTGTGATGGAGGAATTATGCGTACATTTCTGTTTCTGGGTGGCTCGATCCTGGGTCTGACGGCGCCTGCCTTTGCGCAGGATGCGGCGCCCCCTGCCGACGAACCGCTCGTGCTGGCTTCGGATGCCTACGAGACGCCCGAAGAATCGATTACGGTCACGGTCACCGGCAACCCCAGCGAGGTCGAGGATTCCGGCCAGCCGGTAACGGTGATCGGTTACGAGGAAATCGCCGACATTCAGGGGCCCGACCTCACGCGCGTTCTCCAGCGGGTGCCCGGCGTCACCATCAACCGCAATGGCGGGCTCGGCGCGACCACCGGGGTTTCGGTGCGCGGCGCGGCCAGCGACCAGCTGCTCGTGCTGATCGACGGGGTGCGCGTCGCCGATACGGCCGCCCCGTCGACCGCGTTCGATTTCGGCACGCTCTCGGCCAGCAACCTCGCGAAGGTCGAGCTGCTGCGCGGCTCCAACTCGGTCGTCTGGGGGGCGGATGCCCTCGCAGGCGTGCTGGTCGCCTCCACGATCGAACGCACCGGCCTTGCCGGATCGGTCGAGGCAGGGTCGCGCAATACCGTTTCTTCGAGCGTCGAGGGCGGGATCGCGGGCGATATCGGCTTCATCGGCGGATCGATGAATTACCTCACCACCAACGGTTTCTCCGCTGCTGCGAACGGGACCGAGGCCGACGGGTACGATCAATTCGCGGGCAACCTGCGCGCGCGTGCCTACATCTCGCGCCAGTTCGAACTGTTCGGCAGCTACCGCTATGCCGAGGGCACGCTGGAGGTCGACGGCTTCCCTGCGCCCACCTACGCGCTGGCCGACACCTTCGAGGTGCAGGAAACGCGCCAGCAGTCGGGCAGCATCGGCGCGATCTACGATAGCGGGCCGCTCTACTTGCGCGGTGCCTACAGCTTTTCGGACACGCAGCGCGACAACCTGCCGAGTGCGGGCGCTGCGCCGACCTTCGAAAGCGATGGCGAATCCGAACGCGTCGAACTGCGCGGCGAATGGCGCCCGATCGGGCCGCTGATCGTCAATTTCGGGGCGGAGAACCTGTGGTCGCAATACGAGAGCGTTTCCTACGGGGCGGCGACCGGAGAGGAGACCGGCATTTTCGGTGCATATGCGCAGCTCGGTATCGAGTTTCGCGGGCTCTCGGGCCATGTCGGCGTGCGGCAGGACGAGCATGAGGATTTCGGCGGCGCAACCAGCTTCGGCGGCGACCTGACCTATGAAATCGCGGACGGACTGCGCCTGCGTGCCAGCGTGGGCGAGGGCTTCAAAGCTCCGTCGCTCTACCAGCTGTTCTCCGATTACGGCAATGCGACGCTCCAGCCTGAAGAGAGCACCAGCTACGATCTGGGCATCGCCTACGGCACGCGGATTTCGCCGGTCTATGCCAGCGTCACGGCGTTCCAGCGCGATAGCGAGAACCTGATCGGCTTCATCGGCTGCTCGGCGCCGCTCACCGGCATTTGCGAGAACCGGCCCTTCGGAACATACGATAACGTGGCGCAGGCGCGCGCTCGCGGGATCGAGGTGGAAGCGGGCGCATCGCCGTTCGACGGCCTGATGCTGCGTGCGGCCTATGCTTATACGCAGGCCGTGGATCGCAGCGAGGGCACCGCCAATTTCGGCAACGAACTGGCCCGCCGTCCGCAGCACGCGGGCACTCTGTCGGTCGACTGGGCGCTTGCGCCCGAGAGTGTCGGCGTGCCGGTGATCGGCGGCGACCTGCGGATCGTGGGCCGGGCCTTCGACGATGCGGCAAACGTGAGACGGCTGGATGGATACACGGTGCTCGACCTGCGGGTCGCGGTGCCGCTGGGGCTGGTTGCGGGCGAGCGCCCGGTCGAGCTCTTCGGCCGGGTCGAGAATGTCTTCGACGAGGATTACCAGACCGCCGCCGGGTACAACCAGACGCCGCGCGGGGTGTTTGCCGGAGTCCGGGTGGGGCTGTGACGATGCGCGGCCTCGCGCTAGGTTTCGCACTAGCGGCGGCAGCGTGCTCGGCTCCGGCCGAGCCGCCCGCCGAGGGGCAATTGCGCATCGTCAGCCTCAACCCGTGCAGCGATGCGATCCTCGCCGAGGTCGCGCCCGACAAGCTCGTCGCGGTCTCGCACTACAGCCACGATCCCTCCGCCGGGTCGATGCCGGTGGAGGAGGCGCGCCGCTGGCCCGCCACGAGTGGCTCGGTGGAGGAAATCCTCGCGGCCCATGCGGATATGGCGGTCGCGTCGAGCTTCCTGCCGCCCGCGACCCGCGCCGCGCTGGACCAGCTCGGGATTCCGGTGGTGGTGCTGGGCATGTCGAACAGCGTCGAGGAGAACCTCGCGCAGGTGCGCGAGCTGGCCGATGCGGTCGGCGAAGCGCAGGCGGGCGAAGCGCTGGTCGCACGGATCGAAACCGCGCTGGCCGCCGCCGCGCCTCCCACCGACAGCAAAGGCCCGCAGACGATCCTGTGGCAGCCGGGCGGAATCGTGCCGGGCGAGGGGGCGCTGGTGGTCGATCTGATGCGCCGCGTCGGCCTGCAACCCGCCGCGGCGACGCGCGGGCTGGGGCAGGGCGACCGCCTGCCTCTGGAAGCCGTGCTGATCGACCCGCCCGAGCTGTTGCTGCACGCAGGTCCATCGGGCGACGAGGAATCGCGCACGCTCCAGCACCCCGCCTTGCGCAAGTTGACGACGCGGCGCGCCGAGTTTGCCCCGCAGCTCTATTTCTGCGGCGGGCCGAGCCTGATCCGCGCCGCCGAGCGCCTCGCCGCGATCCGGGATGAGCAGACATGAGCCGCGCCTCGGCAATCCTGCTCGTATGCCTGCTGGTCGCGATCCCGCTGTCGCTGGTCGCGGGGCGCGCCGCCATCCTTTCGCTCGACGAAGCACGCGCGCTGCTCATCGTCACCGAACTGCGGCTGCCGCGCGCGCTGCTCGCAGTGACCGTTGGCGCGGGCCTCGGCGCGGCGGGGGCGGCGATGCAGGGCTACCTGCGCAATCCGCTCGCCGATCCGGGCCTGTTCGGCATCGCGCCCGGAGCGGCGCTGGGCGCGGTGCTGAGCTTTTCCTTCGGCTACACGGCGAGCGGTCTCCTCCTTCCCATGCTCGCGCTGGTCGGCGCCGGCGGCGCGATGGCGCTGCTCGCGCTGCTGGCGGGCAGGGGCGGCGGGATCGCGCTCTTCACGCTCGCGGGGCTGATGATCGCGAGCCTCGCGGGCGCGCTGACCAGCCTCGTGATCAGCCTTGCGCCCAACCCCTGGGCGCTCAGCGAAATCGTGACTTGGCTGATGGGCGCGCTGACCGATCGCAGCTGGGCCGACGTCGCACTGGCCGCGCCGATGACGCTGCTGGGCATCGCGATCCTGACGCGCGCCGCACCCGCGCTCGATGCACTGACGCTGGGCGAGGATGCGGCGCGTTCGATGGGCGTGGACATGGAACGGCTGTTGCTGCTGCTGGTGCTCGGCGTGGGCCTGACCATCGGTAGCGGTGTGGCGGTCGCGGGGATCATCGGCTTCGTCGGCCTGATGGTGCCGCATCTGGTCCGCCCGCTGACCGATCGCCGCCCGTCCTCGCTGATCGTGCCGAGCGCGCTTGGCGGCGCGCTGCTGGTGCTGGTGGCGGACAGCGTGTTGCGGATGCTGCCGCTGGTCAGCGAATTGCGGCTGGGCATTGCGCTGTCGCTGATCGGTGCGCCGTTCTTCCTGTGGCTGCTGCTGCGCCTGCGCCGTGGCGGCGGGTTGGGTCTGACATGACGCATGAGAAGACCGCGATCGACGTGCGCGACCTTGCGCTGGACGGTCGGCTGCACGGCGTATCCACGCGGATACTCAAGGGGCAGGTGACCGCGATTTGCGGGCCCAACGGGGCGGGCAAATCGACCCTGCTGCGGCTGCTGGCCGGGGCGCTGGTGCCGTCCGCTGGCGAGGCGCTGCTCGATGGCGATCGCATGCACGACATGCATCCGCGAACCCGCGCGCGCGCGATCGGCTACCTGCCGCAGGAGCCGCAGATCGCTTGGGACTTGTCGGTCCGCAATCTCGTCTCGCTCGGTCGGCTGGCGCATGGCGATGCACGCCGCGAACCGATCGATGCGGCGCTGGCGGCGATGGGGCTGGAGGATTTCGCGGATCGCCCGGTCTCGACGCTCTCCGGTGGCGAGCGGGCGCGGGTGCTGCTGGCGCGGGTGCTGGCGGGCGAACCGCGCTTCATCCTCGCGGACGAGCCGTTCGCATCGCTCGACCTTGCGTTTCAGGCCTCGCTCGCCCGGCATCTTCGCACTCAGGCTGACGAGGGCAGGGGGGTGGTCGCGGTGGCCCACGATCTGGGGCTTGCGCACAAAATCGCGGACCGGGTGCTGTTGTTGAAGGATGGCAAGCTACACGCCGACGGCCCGCCTGCCGAGGCGCTCTCGACCGAGAACCTGCGCGCGGTCTTCGGCGTGGACGCGCACTGGCTGGGCGAAGAAGGCGCGCGGGTGCTGGCGGTGACGCGGTAGGCGCGCCCAACCGCCGTCGTTATCGGTCAGGCGAAGCGGCGAGAAACCTCCCCGCCGCGCCCGTTCGGGTACGCCTGCGACCCGGCCCTGCCATGCCTCGACGGGCGTGAAGAAGGTGTCGTTCATCCCGAACGGAACGAACAGGGCCTGCTGTGCAAGGCGATCGAGCGGGGTGTCGATCGCGGCCGTCGCATAGTGGGCCGCCATGACGTAGTTCTCGCCCGAATACTGTGCCCGCGTGCCCGGCTCCCAGTCGAGGCGGAGCTTGCCGCCCTCCATGCGATCGCGCCAGTTGTCGGGAATACCGGTGCGATGCGACAATGCGTGGCGCAGCGTGATTTTCTGCGCGCGCGGGTCGTCGGTGAGGTCGCGATCGACGAACTGCGTCGCCAGCGGGGTATCGAGGTCGAGCGTGTCCCTGGCGACCATGCGCAGGAAGGTCTCCGCCACCAGCGGCTTGGTAAGCGAGGCGATATTGTAGAGCGTGTTCGCGTCGGCGGGTTCTCCCGGCGCACGCTCGCCATAGACCGCAGTCCAGGCAACCTCGCCATCCACGATATAACCGACCGCCACGCTCGGCACGTCGTTCGCTTCGAGCAGGCCGGGCGCATTCGCATCGAGCGTCTGGCGCGCCTGTTCCGCGCTCATGCCATGGGCCATGAGCGGTGCCGCCCCCGCCAGTGCGATCGAACCGACGGCAATTCCAACCCATCTCATGCAACTTTCCCTCCGCTGCTGGTTTAGCAATCTAATACACCAATACAGCATGAGGCAGGTCGAACCATGTCTTTGGTCGAAATGAAAAGGCCGGGTGCGCAGACCCGGCCTTTCCTCAATCGGATAGTGCGGGCGCCGAAGCGCCGCGCGCCTAGTTTGCGCTCGATGCGCCGCCGTCCACCGCCCCGGCAGGCAGCTTGCCGTCGGAGGAGTCCCCGGCGGTCTGCTCGGGCGTGCCGGGCTGTTCTTCCGCCAGGCCCAGCGCGATCAGCATGTACTGCACATCCGGATCGCGGCCTGCGAAGTCGCGATACATCTCGCTATAATCGCGCGTGCCGCCCTGGCTGAGCACGGTCTCGCGATAGTGATCGCCATTCTCGCGCGTCAGGCCACCGTTCTGGAGGAACCAAGCGCGGCTGTCGCGGTCCAGCATCTGGGTCCACAGATAGCTGTAGTACCCGGCCGAATAGCCTGCAGGGCCCGAGAAGATGTGGTTGAAGTAGGTCGTGCGGTAACGCGGCGGCACCAGATCGACCTCCAGCCCCAGATCGCGCAGCGCGCTGTCTTCGTAGGCAGAGACCTTCTCCGGCGTGTCGATCGCCGCAGCCTCTGCTTTCGAGAGCGCGTGCCATTTCATGTCGAGCAGCGCGGCCTCGACCACTTCGCCGAAGTCGTAGCCCTGGTTGAACTTGGACGATGCCTCGATCTTGTCGACCAGCTCGGTCGGGATCGTTTCACCCGTATCGACGTGCTTGGCGTAGTTGCGCAGCACTTCGGGGTAGGTCGCCCACATTTCGTGGACCTGGCTCGGGTATTCCACGAAGTCTCGCGCGGTCGCCGTGCCTGAAAGGCTGGGATAAGTCTGATCCGCGAAGAAACCGTGCAGCGCATGCCCGAATTCGTGGAAGGCGGTGTTCACCCAGTCGAAGCTGACCAGCTGCGGCTCGCCGTCCGGCGCCTTGGGAATGTTGAGCACGTTGTAGATGACGGGCTTCTCGTTCCACAGATAGGATTGGTCGACGAAGTTGCTCATCCATGCACCGCCGCGCTTTGACGGGCGCTGGAACGGGTCGAAGTAGAACACGCCCAGATCCGAACCGTCGCGGTCTTTCACGGTGTAGACCCACACATCGGGGTGATAGACGGGCAGGTCGGTACGCCGTTCGAATGTCAGGCCGTAGAGTTTCTCGGCCATGTAGAACACGCCGTCTTCCAGCACCTTGTCGAGCTGGAAATACTGCATCACTTCGTCGTCATCGACCTGGTACTGCTCGGCCTTGATCTGGTTGGCATAACGATACCAGTCCCACGGCTGGACCTCGAAATCGCCGCCCTCTTCGGCGATCTTCTCGGTCAGCAGCGCGCCTTCGCGACGCTGGGTTTCGGCCAGCGCGGGGACCATCTGCCCCATGAAGTCGAGTGCGGCCTGCGGGCTTTCGACCATCCGGTCATACATGGTGTAGCTGGCCCAGTCGGGCTCGCCGAACAGCGCGGCTTTCTCGGCGCGCAGTTCGACGATCTTGGCGACCAGTTCGCGCGTGTCGACATCGGTGGTGCCGTCGGCGCGGTGGTAGCTCGCCATGAACAGCTTCTCGCGCGCGGCGCGGTTTTCCATGCTCGGCAGCAGCGGTTGCTGCGTCGTGTTCTGGAGCGCGATCGCGTACTTGCCGGGCTGGCCTTCTTCCTCGGCCAGTTTGGCGGCGGAGGTGATGTCGCTTTCGGAAAGGCCGGCCAGATCTTCGCGGCTGTCGAAGAACACCGGCTGATCCGCCATCGCATTGCGCGCTTCCTGCGCGAACTCGGTGGTGACGGTCGAAAGCTCGGTGTTGATTTCCTTGACCCGCTCACGCTCGGCGTCGGTCAGTTCCGCGCCCGCATGGACCATGCTCTTGTAGGTTTCTTCCAACAGCTTGGCGTCTTCGGGCGTCATGCTCATAGCTGCGCGATTGTCGTACACCGCCTTCACCCGCGCAAACAGTTCGGGGTTCAGGACGATGCTGTCCGAATGCGCGGAAAGCCTGGGGCTGATCTCGGTATTGATCTCGTCGAGGCGATCATTGGTGTTGGTGCCGGTGAGATGGAAGAACACCGCGCCCACGCGGCTCAGCATGCGGCCCGACTTTTCGAGCGCGACGATCGTGTTCTCGAACGTCGGCTGGGCGGGATTGTCGACGATCCGCTGGATTTCGCCCTTCTGGATCGCCATCGCCTTCTCGAAAGCGGGCATGTAGTCGTCTTCCGAAATCGCATCGAAATCGGGCGCCTTGAACGGCAGGCTGCTTTCCAGCTCGAAATAGTTGGCGCCCTCGAGGCTATCCTGCGTGGTGACGGTGGTGCTGGTATTTGTCTGGGCTATGGCCGCTCCGTGAAAACCGCCGCTCAAGGCGAGGCTTGCGGCGGTGGCGAGAAGAATGCGCATTCTGCGGGTCTCCGGTTTGGTTATCGATGAAAATTGCGTTGGCTCATGGCCTAGCAGCGTGGAGTTGAACAGTGGCTGGCCGATTGTTCATGCTCTATTCGGACGATTTCGCGGGAGCTTCGGTTCCCCCGCCTGCCTGCGCCCTTTCGCGCACCGCCTCGGCGGCTTCGCCCAGCGCCTGCTTGTTGACCGTGACGATGCGGGGGCGGCCGCCATTGCGCTCGACCACCAGCCAGACCGAGCCGAGCTGCACGAAGGCGCCCTCGTCGGGCACCACCGTGATCGCATCGAGGTCGACCTCGCGCAGCAGTTGCAGCACCTCCTGGTCGAACACTTCCGAAAAGGCGGCGTCGACATCGTCGGGATCGGTCAACTCGCGGCGATTGCCGTCCTTGTCGATATAGAGCAGCGGGAGGCCGGTCGCATCGAGGATCGCGGCCTTGTCCTGGCTGCTCGCGGCGGCGCGGATGGCGGCGAGCGCGGTGTCGAACTGGCTGGCGCTGGTGCCGGTCGCGCAAGAAATCGCGCCCCCGTTGGCGAGGTCGTGCGCGAGATCGAATTGTTCGTTGCGGCTTTCCTGCTCCTGCCAGACGAGCAGCAGGCAATTATCCTGCGCCTCACCGATTTCGCTCGCTGCAACGGCGCCGCCTTCGGCCACGGTTTCGCCGTTCGTGCCATCGGTGGCGGGGGTGCATGCGGCGAGCGCGAGCGCGCCGGCGAAGATCGCCAGCCTAGCCCGGGCGGACATCCGCATAATTCGCCTCGAGGAATATCTGCGCGCGCCGTTCGGACCGGTGGACGAGCCCGCCAGCCACTTGCCCGTCGGCGAAACGGTAATCGAGTTCCTGTGCAATCCCGTCATAATCTCTGCGTTCGATGGCCCGGTTCAGCGCCGGGCTCTTGCGGGGAGATAGGGTGCCTTCGCCGACATTATAGGCCAGATCGACCAGCGCATCGAATTCGTGCTGATAGAGCTTCAGATCGCCGACCACGCTGGCCACCGCCGCTTCCGCCTTTGCGAGATCGGCCTTGAGGAAGGCCATGGCCTGCTGCCTGGTAATCCGGTCGCCGACGCGCAGGTTGTCCTCGGGTAGCACGAGGTGCCCGATCCCGACCGTGGGATAGCCTGCGACATCGCGATAGACGGTCAGGCGAATGCCTTCTTCCTGTGCGAGCGCCTTGTGCATCTTCTCGCTTGTGGTGAGGAGCGAGGCGTTCATGCGCGTGAAGTTGGGATTGGTCTTGAGGTTCGTCTCGTAGGACCATCCGTCAATGTCGCTCGCGGTTTGCGATGGGGCATAGGCTCCCAGAGATCCCGCCGCGACCGAGACCGCCGCGATTGCAATGGGCGCACGCCGCAGCAGGCGTTTGCGCCAACGTCGGCGGCGTTCGCTACTGTCGGACTTGCGCATCGAGCGCAAACGGGCGCGCTGATCGCGCTGGCGGCGGGCGATCGAGGGGCCGGAATGGTCGCGCGGAGCGCCGAGGGAGGATGCAGTACCGCTCATCGTCCGCCATCCCGGCGTTCGACGCGACCTGCTTTGCCTGTCGCCTTTATGGCGATCATCCCTGTTGCTCCTGACGCCCGCGTACCTCGCGGTTGTTCTTCTGGTGTGTGGGCAACGGCGGTGCGCGATTGGGGGAGGGAGGGGGAGTGCGCACCGCCGCCGCCTTCACCCCATCAACGGGCAGGCACGCGATAGGGTCCGCAACTCGTCCGGCGAGTCCAACGGTTTGAAGCGAAGCGGGCTCGCGAATGGCGGTTCTGCGTGGACCCGGCGTCAGTCGCGTAGCGCGAAGCGCGCGACAGGGGCATAGTCCGAACCGAAACGCCCCAACCGGCTTTCGAACAGCGCGAAGGCATCGACCCGCCAGTCAGGCAGTGCGAGCCGCCCGTGCGTGGCGAGCCAGCCGCCGATCGGCCTGGTCGAGGCGTTGAGCCGCGCGATGGTCACATGCGGCACGAATTTGCGGGTTTCGGGTGCCAGCCCGGCAGCGCGGCAGGCCCGCTCGACCCGGCGATGCAGAATGGCGAGGGGTTCGCTCTCCTCCACCTTCGCCCATAGCGCACTGGCGCGTCCCTTGTGCACGAACGTGCCCAGCCCGCGCAGTTGCAGCGTGAAGGGCGGCGCAGTGACGGCCTCCAGCGCGCTCACCAGATCATTGGCCTGCGCCACGTCGACCTCGCCCACGAATCGCAGCGTGAGGTGCAACTGCTCGTCCGACTGCCACCGCGCGCCCTCGACACCTTCCATAGTATCGATCAGCGCATCGCGGATTTCCGGGGGCGGGCGCAGGGCGACGAATAGGCGGTGCATGGCAGCCTCTGTCCGTCGTCCCGCGCGTCAGGTCAAATACCGACCGATTCCATCGGGACGATGCGGTTTTCCAGCGCAGCATCATCCACCGCGCGCGCCAGCACTGCGGCGAGGTCGCCGCGTGCGGTGGTGCCGTCGCCTTCGACATCGTCGCCAAGGCGGATGTCGCGCTTGCCATCATCCTTGGTCAGCGCGCCGGGGCGGATGATCGCATAGGGCACGCCCGAGGCGATCAGATGCTCGTCAGCCGCCTTCTTGGCGAGTGCGTAGTGATAGAGGTCCGAGTCCGGATCGGGATCGTCCACCCCGCGCGCGCTCAGCATCACGAAGCGCTTCACGCCTGCGGCCTTGGCCCGTTCGATCAGCGCCTTCGCGCCATCGCGGTCGACCTTGTCGGTCATGTCCGGCCCGGTCTTGCTGCCCGATCCCGCGGCGAAGATCACTGCGTCGATGCCTTCGCAGACATCGGCGGGCAGGTCGGTCAAGTCGCCCTTGCGCGTGTCGCATCCCTCGGGGAGGGTTGAGGTGTCGGAGCCGTCGCGGACGAGGGCGATGGGCGAATGGCCGGCTAGGATGAGCTGGGGGATGAGGCGCTGGCCGGTGTGCCCGGTCGCGCCGGAGACGAGTACGTTCATGGGGGTGGGTCCTTCGAGTTTGGCTTTCGAAGGATCAGCGGATGGGTGGCAGGGTGGTTCCGGGGTGGAGACCAGATTGCCGCGCTCGATAGCGAGCGCTCGACATCGATCGATTCGTCATATCGATCACTTGAGGGCTTTGAAACAGGTGTATGGCGCCAGCCGGGGGGGCGGCATGAGTATTTCGAGGAATCTAGTTCCGGCGCCGCCTGTCAGTCGGTTTCTTCTTTGGTTACGTTTCCTTCTTCTTGTCTTCTTCTGGGGGAGCCCGGCCTACCGTTTGGCAACGCGCTTCTTTATCTTTGGTGAAGTCTGCTCCCCTCACCTGATCCAGACGCAGTTCGTCGGTCGAACAGGTAATTGCGCCCCAGGCAACGGGTACCGCCCGATCATTGGCCGGTGTCTCGTACAGCAGGTAGGTGGCACCGAGGCCTCCTGTCACCCGATAGGGATCGAGTCCGAGCACAGTGGTCCCGAAATTGGTGGACTGGGTGCGTGTTCCTCCCTTGAGCGGCAGATTGACAAACAGAATGTAGTCGAGATCTTGCTCGATATCGGCGGTCTCAATTGCGACGATCAATGGCGCTTGCTTGCCATCTGTAAGAGCGATGGCTTCGTCATTGAATGCCTTGAAGCTCTCGAGCCAAGCGGTGATCTCCTTAACCTCTTCATCACCGAGACCGTCTGTTTTGACGTAGCTCGACAGGGCGCTTCGCAGGTCCAGTAATTCGCCGTACTTCTCGATCATTCGCAGTGCGATCGAGTCGCCGTCACCGGTCTGGTGAGTGTCAAACCTGATTCCGGGCGACCCGGCCAGAGTGATGGCAGTGACCTTCCTTTTTTTACCCCTGATATTGGCTGCTACCGCGTCAGCCAGCATACGGGCCGATACTGAGCTTATCGCGAGTTCCTTGAGGGTGCGATCGCTTCGCAAAAGGGCGGTGATTGCACCGAATGCTGCGATGAAGTCTCCGCCGAAAACCTTCGTGACCGGAGTTTCGTCGGGCATGAGTTTCTGTCCGTTCGGCCCATCCTTAACGGGAGCGGAAGCGACCAATTCGTCCATTATTTTTTCAATACGACTGGGCAGGCCGAAGTAGAAATTCTCACCCTGAGAAAGTACAAGAACTTTCTTTTCCCCTTTTTCGCAATTTATCCTCTCGCAAGCGTTGTCTGCGACAGTCTTAGCGATGCTCGCTCCGGCGCTCATGCCGAGCAACTGGATTTCGAAATTTCCGGTTTTCTCGTCGTCGCCGGTAACCTGATTTGTCTGAGTCCCGCGAACGTCTTGAAGCGCCTTCAGGAAATCGGTCAACTCTTCGAGGGGGGACTTCTCATCGGCATTGCTATCGTCAGCCGCGTCCTGATCCTCGGCCTGTGCCACGGATATCGGGACGACTGCGAAAGCTAGCGCGGCAGCAAAGCCCAGCCCTGTCGAAACTCTTCTCATCCCATTCTCTCCACCAAATAGGCCCGGGGCATCGGGCTGAGTCTTGTTGGGGGTTCCTAAAACGGCCTGATCCATGCGAGCGTGATCGCTCCGAATTCCTGCGGATCGGCGTCACGCCCACGAATGCTCTGGTATTCGCTGCCGCGATGGACGAATTGCCCCGTCAGCCAGAACCCGTCCACCAGGTTGAGCTGCGCGCCGATCGCCACTTCGGGCACCAGCAGTTTGCGGTCGATCCTGATGTCGTTCGTTGCGAAGGTGTTGCCATCAAGGACGATGCTGTGTGCGATTACGCTGAGCCCGCCCCGCACGAAAAGGTTGCCGCTGTCGAACCATTTTGTCCGTCTGTTGCCGTTTGGAGCAGCCCCCGACGCGCGACCAGATCGCTTCGTTCTCGATCTCTTGTCCTCCACTTTTGCACGGGCCTCTGCGTTAGGGAGAGTGAAGGACTTGGGTCCGGGGATCGAACTTGGCCCGAACCCGGTAAGGTTCCAGCCAATCCGAAATATTGCGTCCGATTCTGCCGAAACCAGCGCATTGCCGAGATTGAAGCCCACCCGGCCGACGAAATCCGCATTGCCCCCGCTCTCCCGAGGCCAGCGCAGGCTCGATTCGTAGCGGGTCTGCAAGATCGGCTCGGTGCCGATCTGATTTTCCCATCCGTTCGGTCGCTGAGCACCGATCACATCGTGCCACCAGATCTGGGTGTCGCCAGCAAGCGAAGGGGGCCCCGTTACGCCGAGCGACACCTCGATGGTATCGCGACGTGTCGCACCGTGGGACGACGGGTAGGTGGCGCGGGCGATACGCGAAACCGACAACAGACCCGCCCACGGCCGCTCGAAAGGCTGAGGTCTCGCGATGTCGATCCGTTCGGGCGTGTACATCGTTTGCTGGATGGCGAAGCCGGAATGGAAGGTCGCGCGATCTCCGCCATCTCCGCACAAAAGGCTGCACCAGGCTTCGTTGCTGACTGCGGGAAGAAAATCATCGTCCGCCTTGCGATGATGGTCAAACCATTCGATCCGAAGGCCCTGAGTGTAGAAACGGTCTGTCCCTTCGCTGAAAGGGTTGATGACGTCGTTTTCTTCAAAGACCGTGATCTCGTCCGGCCCGCCGGCTTGCGCCGCTACCGTCGCGTTGAAAGCCGCAAATGCGAACACCCACAGCATTTGACTTATACGCAGCATCGGATTTTCTCCCCCGACCCCTTCCAGCCTCATACATCAACTTCATGTATTTTTGAAGCGGAAGAAATAAACTGGGCGAAATGAGTTCTATTATGATGGTCGATACCCTCGGGGCGATCGTTGAATCTGCGATCGGTCGGCTACATCTTATGGCTTCACGCCATTGACCCTAACGAACATTTCCGGAACACGCGCCCTATGGCACTTACCAAAATCTCCGTGCGCGGTGCGCGCGAGCATAACCTCAAGGGCGTCGATATCGACCTGCCGAGGGATTCGCTGATCGTCATCACCGGGCTCTCGGGCTCGGGGAAGAGTTCGCTCGCCTTCGATACGATCTATGCCGAGGGGCAGCGGCGCTATGTCGAGAGCCTGTCTGCCTATGCGCGCCAGTTTCTCGAGATGATGCAGAAGCCCGATGTCGAGCATATCGAGGGGCTCTCGCCCGCGATCAGCATCGAGCAGAAGACGACGAGCAAGAACCCGCGCTCGACCGTGGCGACCGTCACCGAGATCTACGACTACATGCGGCTGCTGTGGGCGCGCGTGGGCGTGCCGTACTCGCCTGCGACGGGCCTGCCGATCGAGGCGCAGACCGTCTCCAACATGGTCGACCGGGTGATGGCGCTGCCCGAAGGCACTCGGGCTTACCTGCTCGCGCCGGTGGTGCGTGGGCGCAAGGGCGAATACCGCAAGGAACTGGCCGAGTGGCAGAAGGCGGGCTTCACCCGCGTGCGGATCGACGGGGAGATCTACCCGATCGAAGACGCGCCCGCGCTCGACAAGAAGTTCAAGCACGACATCGAAGTGGTGGTCGATCGCCTCGCGGTGAAGGAAGGGCTCGAGACGCGGCTGGCGGACTCGTTCGAAACCGCGCTGCGGCTGGCCGAGGGGCTGGCCTATGTGGACCTCGCGGACCTCGACCGAGTCCCAGCGACGGCTGGGACCTCAGGCGGTGGAGCGCAACCGGACGAGGTCCCAGCTTCCGCTGGGACTCAGGATGGGCAAAAGCTCAAGGGCGCAGGCGTGCCCGCCAACCGGATCGTGTTCTCCGAGAAGTTCGCCTGCCCGGTCAGCGGTTTCACCATCGAGGAGATCGAGCCGCGGCTGTTCTCCTTCAACGCGCCGCAGGGTGCGTGTGCGACGTGCGACGGGATCGGCGAGAAGCAGCTTTTCGACCCGCAGCTGGTCGTGCCGAACGAGGCGCTGACGCTCAAGCAGGGCGCGATCATGCCGTGGGCGAAGAGCAATCCGCCCTCGCCCTATTACATGCAGGTGCTCGCCAGTCTGGCGAAGGAATTCGGCTTCGACCTGACCACCCCGTGGCAGGATCTCGGGCGCGAAAACCAGGACGTCATCCTCTACGGCACCAAGGGCAAGCGCGTGCCGCTGACCTTCAAGGATGGCCGCAAGCAGTACACGGGCAACAAGCCGTTCGAGGGCGTGATCGGCAACCTCAACCGTCGCCTGCTGCAGACCGAGAGCGCGTGGATGCGCGACGAGCTGGCCAGGTTCCAGACCGCGCAGCCGTGCGAGACGTGCGGCGGCAAGCGGCTGAACGAGAAGGCGCTGGCGGTGAAGATCGGCGGGACGCCCGGCTCCGGCGACGACGCGATAGACATCGCGACCCCGTCGCAGATGAGCGTGGGCGACGCGAAGGTGTGGTTCGAGAACCTGCCCGAACGCCTGACCGACCAGCAGCAGCAGATCGCCCGCGCGATCCTGAAGGAAATCAACGAGCGGCTGGGCTTCCTCGACAACGTAGGCCTCGACTACCTCAACCTCGACCGCAAGTCGGGCACGCTGAGTGGGGGCGAAAGCCAGCGCATCCGGCTCGCCAGCCAGATCGGCAGCGGGCTGTCGGGCGTGCTCTACGTGCTCGACGAGCCGAGCATCGGCCTGCACCAGCGCGACAATGACCGGCTGCTCGAAACGCTGAAACGCCTGCGCGACCTCGGCAATACGGTGATCGTGGTCGAGCATGACGAGGACGCGATTCGCACTGCCGACTATGTGGTCGACCTCGGCCCGGGCGCGGGCGTCCACGGCGGCGAGATCGTGGCCGAAGGCACGCTCAAGCAAGTGCTCAAGAGCAAGAGGTCGCTCACCGCAGCCTACCTCAACGGCACGCGCGAGATCGAAGTCCCGGCCACGCGCCGCAAGGGCAACGGGCACAAGCTGACCGTGTACGGCGCGCGCGCCAACAACCTGAACAACGTCACCGCGTCGCTGCCGCTGGGCACCTTTACCTGCATCACCGGCGTCTCCGGCTCCGGCAAGTCGAGCTTCACCATCGACACGCTCTACGCCGCCGCCGCGCGCGAGCTGAACGGCGCGCGGGTGATCGCAGGCGCGCACGACAAGGTCACCGGCCTGCAATATTGCGACAAGGTGATCGAGATCGACCAGTCGCCCATCGGCCGCACGCCCCGTAGTAACCCTGCCACATACACTGGCGCCTTCACCCAGATCCGCGACTGGTTCGCCGGCCTGCCCGAAAGCCAGGCGCGCGGGTACAAGCCCGGCCGCTTCAGCTTCAACGTCAAGGGCGGCCGGTGCGAGGCATGCCAGGGCGACGGCCTGATCAAGATCGAGATGCACTTCCTGCCCGACGTCTACGTCACCTGCGAGGAATGCGGCGGCAAACGCTACAACCGCGAAACGCTGGAGGTGAAGTTCAAGGGCCACTCGATCGCCGACGTGCTCGACATGACGATCGAGGATGCGGAAAGCTTCTTCAAGGCGGTCCCCCCGATCCGCGACAAGATGGCGATGCTGAACGAGGTGGGGCTGGGCTATATCAAGGTCGGCCAGCAGGCGACCACGCTTTCGGGCGGCGAGGCGCAGCGGGTGAAGCTGGCCAAGGAGCTGAGCAAGCGCAGTACGGGGCAGACGCTCTATATCCTCGACGAGCCGACCACCGGCCTGCACTTCGAGGATGTGCGCAAGCTATTGGAAGTGCTCCACCGGCTGGTCGACCAGGGGAACTCGGTCGTGGTGATCGAGCATAATCTCGATGTAATCAAGACCGCTGACTGGCTGGTGGACCTTGGGCCGGATGGCGGTGTGCGGGGTGGGGAGATTGTGGCGGAGGGCACCCCAGAAGAGGTCGCCGCGACCGAGGCGAGCTACACCGGCCACTATCTGAAACCGATGCTAGAGCGTAGCGACGCGCACGCTAAGGAGCCGGCGGATTAGTTGTGCTTGCAAACTGCCATCGCATTTGCTGTTTACAACCTAATTAGGGCTGGGTGCTTTAGATGATGAATTTATCAGGTAGCAAAATTTTTGCCGGTGATGCGCTCGATCTTTTTGCTCAAATCCCAGACAATTCAGTCCAGCTTTGTGTCACCTCCCCACCTTACAATATTGGCAAGTCCTACGAAAAAGATGACCCCAAGAAATTTAGCGAATATAGTGCTTGGCTCAAGGAGATTCTGCAGCAAGTAGAGCGTACGCTTGTAGACGGCGGAAGTCTTTGTCTGCAGCTGGGTTCGCATGTCAGGGATGGAATTCTGGTTCCCTTAGATTATGAGTTCTATCCATTCCTAATTGAGATTGGTCTGACTTTCAGAAATCGCATCATATGGCGATATAATTTTGGATATAATGCGGTAAAACGGCTGTCCGGACGGTACGAGGTAATCCTTTGGTTTACAAAGGGCGGTGAATACAAATTTAATCTCGACCCAATTCGGGTTAAGCAGCTTTATCCGGGCAAAAGACACTCGGCCAGCAAAGGTGATAAGGCGGGAAAGCCTAGTGGGAATCCCCGAGGTAAGAACCCGTCAGATTATTGGGAGTTCGACCCGGAAAGCGCGTTTTTTGGGGAGCCGGTTTGGAATATTCCGAATGTGAAAGCTAACCACCCTGAGAAGGTTGCTGACCACCCTTGCCAATTTCCAAGCGAGCTCGTGGAGCGGTGTGTTCTGGCAATGACCGACAGTGGAGACGTGGTTCTAGATCCTTTTGTGGGGACCGGCACTTCTGTCATATGTGCTGATTTGCATAATCGTGTTGGGTTGGGCTTCGAGATTATCGATGGCTATGCTGCTGACGCGAATAGAAGGCTTGAGCTTGCACGCGAGGGGCGATTGATTCTTCGACGTTCAGGGATGGAACCGAGAACTCCAAAGCCGGGAGAGCGGGTTTCCACTCTTCCAGAAGAGTGGAGGCAAGACATGGAGGGGGATCTTGGCGCAGGGAACGAAGAAATCGGTAAGGAAACTACCGAAGCCTAAGCTGTCAAAAGAAGAGTTGGCGAAACGCAGGAGAGAAAGGGCGCGCGAGCGCTCATTCCTGCGTTCCCATCGTGTGATTTTCGAACGTATTGGATTCTCGAGAATTACGCCTGTTGATGGGGTTCATTTCGAGTTCGAGGGTTTGAAGAGCGAGCTTGACGATATTTTTGTTTTCGAAAACGTTGTCGTGTTGGCTGAATATACTCGTAGTAGTGGAGCGGGACTAGCAAAGCACGCCAAAGGAAAGGGCGGTGTACACAGCAAGATCGCCGAAAATCCGGTTAAATTTCTAGAGTTCTTCCGTAAGAAATCTACAGGCTTGGATGAGTGGTTCCGTGACGTAAACTACACTCCGAAACAGCTTGAGGTGCGCATAATATACGCATCTATCGATTCTCTAGAGGATCATCATAAGGCGCTCTTCAAATCGAGCAAATTCATGTCTTTGGCGGAAAGAAGCTATTTTAATAACCTTACTAGGGTTGTAAAAATTTCCGCTAGACAAGAAGTCCTTGAGTTCTTGGGAGTGGACCCTAATAACGTTGGGCAGGATGGGGTGATTTCGACGACCACGCCGGAGGATGATTACCAGGCCCTACTACTTCCAAGAGAGCAGTCCCATTTTCCGGATGGATTTCGGATCGTCTCCTTCTATATAGATCCGGATGCCCTTCTTAGACGCGCATACGTCCTAAGAAGAAACGGCTGGCGCGACTCTTTGAATCTATATCAACGCCTAATTATTCCTTCCAAGATAAAGGCGATAAGAGCTCACCTTCGCGAAAAGGAGAGGGTGTTTGCAAATAATATCGTCATCACACTCCCTGCCGATGCGAAGATTGAAGACGTATCCGGCCATGTGCTGTCAGACGAGGATATTTCGAAGCCTACCCCTGCAACGCTCAAATTGAAAAAGCGTGGAAACTCAGTTGGTATAATCGATGGTCAGCATAGAGTTTTTTCTTACTATGCCGACATAACGCCCGACAAAAAAATAGATAAGTATAGGCTTCAGCAAAATTTACTGGCAACGGGGATAATTTATCCGTCTGGCATGAAGGATCAGGAGCGCGAGAGGTTCGAGGCGGGGCTATTTCTGGAGATTAATTCTACCCAAGCCAGCGCGGCCTCGGATATTATTCAGGCGATATGGGTTCTCTTGGATCCGTTTAAACCAATCTCTGTTTCCCGTGTTGTTGTGAATCGTCTGGCTGTTACGCAACCACTGGCGGGAAGGTTAGCTCGGAGTAGCTTAGACTCCGGTAGGATAAAGACGGCATCTATCGTCGCTTATGGGCTTCAGCCGTTAACAAAGAGGAGCGGGAATGACTCGCTATTTTCAATCTGGGATCAGAATGACGCCAAGGCGAGGTTCGCTGATGGCACAGCGACAAACGACGATTTAGATGCATATATCGATTTTTGTGTATCAACTATCAGCGGTTTCTTGGCCGAATGCAGAACGGCGCTAGATTCAGGAAAGTGGAAACTCGTGGGAGATGATGGGGGGATACTATCGGTGACCGTCGTGAATGGACTGATAATTCTTCTTAGAAAGCTCATTGCTGACGGAAAATTCAGCGGTGTTCCATCTAATTTGAACCTCGGCGGGATTAATAGCGTCGATTTTAAGAGCTATAAGTCATCTCAATATGCAGATTTGGCGACAATACTGCGATCAAAGGTGAAGTGACTTCAGAATTTTTGGACTACAATAGCCTCTGTCCTACACCCCTCTCCCCCACTAGCCTCCCCGGTCCCCACCCACGAACCCGAGAGGCAGCCCCATGTCCAAACCCTCCCCACAACACCCCGAGCTTATGGGCGGGCCGCCGCTCTCGGCGCGTGTCGCGTATGAGGAGTGGCAGGCCCATGTCGATGCGGGCCGGATCGGGAAGCGGCCTTCGACCACGCCTGCACAGCTGCTGCGCCATATGCGCAATGAAGAGGTGCTGCTCGGGCGTGCGGTGAGTGTGAAGGTCCATGTGCGGGAGGACTTGCGGGGGCGGTAGGGGCTCTCGCTGCATTCTCTCAATCGTCGGCCCGGACTTGATCCGGGCTTAGGCTTCTCTCTTGCGCTACCATTGCCTGTTGGCAGGCCTTTGAGGATTAGGCTTCGGCTCGCCTGTTCGGCTATCCTTGCAGTGAGCGAAGGCAGCCTTGCCCCGGATCAAGTCCGGGGCGACGAGAGGGGGAGGGGATGGGCGCGCAGTTTGCAAAACCTGTCCTACACGCCGTCACGCGTATAGATGGATCGGTCCCTCACCCCCGATGAAGGACCGCTTCATGACCCCCGCCGATCGCCGCCCCACCGACACCCGCGCGCGGATGCCCGATCCGCTCGCCTGCCTGCCGCGCTTCGGCGGGGACGACGCGCCGCCGCAATTCGCGCGCGAGGATCAGGCCTTCTTCCTCGATTGCCTCGCCCAGTGCGGCAACGTGCTCGCCGCCGCGCGGCGTACGGGCGTCTCGCGCTCCACCGTGTACCGGATGCGGCGTGCGTGCCCGCGCTTCGCGGACCTGTGGGACGCGGCGCTGCTGCTCGCACGGCCGCAGGTCGAGGCGGTGCTGGCCGACCGCGCGATCAACGGGGTGGAGGAGACGGTCTATTACCATGGCGAGGCGATCGCCACGCGCCGCCGCTACGATTCGCGCCTGTTGCTCGCGCACCTCGCGCGGCTCGACCGGCTGGCCGAGCGGCACGGGGAGGGCGCTTCGCCCGCCGATTTCGAGCGCGCGCTGAACGCGCTGGAGAGCGCGAGGGAGATCACCTTCGTCGCCGCGGGCGGGGCGGCGCAGGACGACACCGGGACGCGCGTCGAGGAGCAGCGGGAGGAGGCGCGGGACGCGCCGCAACCCGATGAGGACGAAGCCGAACCCGTACCGGACGGCGGGGGCGCGGCGGAGCCGGAGCAAGCGCCCGCAGACGCGCGTGGGTCGTCGGTGGAGGATGCAGGCGAACACGCGGCCTGCTTACCCGACGCCGGGCAACAGCAGGTTCGTTCGCAAGGCGCCTGCGTGGGCGGAATCTTTTCGTCCCAGGACACTGTGTCAGGTGTGTCAGGAGCGTCGGGTAACGCACCCGGGCAGCGACGCGATCGGGCGCAGGCATCGGTGGGTGCGCGCCCCAACCACGAGGGCGCGCGCGCGGCTACAAGAGCCCCTCGATCCCCCACGACGTGGCAGCGAAGAACAGCTGGGTGAAGAAGACCATCAGCACGATGCTGCGCCGCCGCCCCTTGGTCAACGCCAGCCATAGGAAGGCTGGGTAGTTGAACAGCAGGATCAGCATGGCGATCGCGAATGGCGGGTTTTGCTGCGCGGCCTGCGCCATCAGCTCGCCCTGTTCCTGCGTCTGCGCACCCAGCTGGAAGGAGGCGGTGGCCGTGGCGAGGTTGATCAGCAGCATGCCGCCCACCACCCAGCGCTTCTGCTGCCAGAAATAGGCGTCGAAATCGGGCCATAGCTCGGGCTCGTCGGGAAAGACGAGCGTCGCGACGAGGTAGTAGCCGCCGATCAGGACGAGGACGCCGAAGATCGTCGCCATCCGCATGTCGAGCACGCCGCGCATGGACCAGATGATGCTCCAGAACGTCGCGAGGTCGACCAGCACCAGCAGGCCGAGCATGGGGACCAGCCAGCCCACGCGGACCTCGATCGCGGTGGGATCGACCCCCGCCTTGCGCCGCGCACGCAGCTTGAGGATGCGCGAGAAGCCCATCAGCATCTCCGCCACGGCGAGGCTGATGAGCAGCGTGAAAAGCTCGAAGATGTAGTCGAATTGCGGATTCATGCCGCCGTGCCCCCCGAAAAACCCCGGCGCATTATGCCGGGCGGGGCGCGCAGGGCAAGCGGTCTCAGTCGACCAGCGCGAGCTCCACCGTGCCATGGCCGCGCTGGATCAGGCCCAGTTGGGTGGCGGCGGCGCGGCTGACGTCGATCTCGCGGCCATGGGCATAGGGCCCGCGATCGTTGATGCGGACCACCACGCTCTTGCCCGTGCGCGGATTGGTGACGCGCACCTTGGTGCCGAAAGGCAGCGTCTTGTGCGCGGCGGTCATCGCATTCATGTCGAACCGCTCGCCATTGGCGGTGCGGCGACCGTGAAAGCGGCGGCCGTAATAGGAGGCGACGCCGCTGCGCCAGAGGTCGGGCTCGGCCTCGACCGGCGGATCGAAGGTGCCGAGGTCGACCGCGCGCGGGCCGACGGCGGGCTCGGGCGGATCGATGTCGAAGCGTGCGAAGCTGACTTCGAAGTCAGGCTCGGCCGCTGCGACAGGCACGATCTCGTCGGTCAGCTTCGCAGGCTCGACCGGCGACGCAAGCTTGGCCACCAGTGCCTGCTGGCCCGGCGCGTCCTGCGCGATCGCGCCGACGAGCGGCAGGGCGAGTACGGCCAGGGCAAGCCCGGGCAGCGCGGCGCGGCGAAGGGTGTTGTGTTTCCCGTCCATGTCAGGAAATTTAGACGGGAAATCCTAAAGCGGAACATGGACGCAGGCAGCTCGCCGCGCTTTCGCCACATTTGGGCCGATAGCTTCGGACCTTTCGCGGGCCTTGTCGATTGTTGCCCGAATTCAGCCCTCCGGCGTACGCTGGTCCCGTTTTGCGAGCAATTTCAAGCGCAAGGCATTGAGCGAAATGAACCCTGCCGCATCGCGCTGGTCGTATGCGCCGGCATCGTCCTCGAATGTGACGTGCGCTTCGGAATAGAGGCTGTGCGGGCTGCGGCGGCCGACGACGTCGGCATTGCCCTTGTACAGCTTGAGTCGCACCTCGCCGGTGACACGCGCCTGGCTGTGGTCGATCGCCGCCTGCAGCATCTCGCGCTCGGGGCTGAACCAGAAGCCGTTGTAGATGAGCTCCGCATATTTGGGCATCAGTTCGTCCTTGAGGTGCGCCGCCCCGCGATCGAGCGTGATCTGCTCGATCCCACGATGCGCGCGGGCGTAGATCTCGCCGCCCGGCGTTTCGTACATGCCGCGCGACTTCATGCCCACGAAGCGGTTCTCTACCAGATCGAGCCGCCCGATCCCATGCGTGCGGCCCAGATCGTTGAGCGCGGTCAGCAGCTCGGCCGGGCTCATCGCGTCGCCATTGAGCGAAACCCCGTCGCCGCGTTCGAAGGCGATCGTGATGTATTCGGGGGTGTCGGGCGCATCCTCGGGGTTGGCCGTGCGCGAGTAGACGTAGTCGGGCGTCTCCTCCCACGGGTCTTCGAGCACCTTGCCTTCAGACGAGGTGTGGAGGAGGTTCGCATCGGTCGAGAACGGGCTCTCGCCGCGCTTGTCCTTGGGCACCTCGATCTGGTGCGCCTCGGCCCACGCGATCAGCGCGGTGCGGCTGGTCAGGTCCCACTCGCGCCACGGGGCGATCACGGTCACATCGGGGGCGAGCGCGTAGGCGCTGAGCTCAAAGCGAACCTGGTCGTTGCCCTTGCCGGTTGCCCCATGCGCGATGGCGCCGGCGCCGGTCTCGTGTGCGATCTCGACCAGACGCTTGGAGATGAGCGGGCGGGCGATGCTGGTGCCGAGCAGGTAGTCGCCTTCGTAGCGGGCGTTGGCGCGCATCATCGGGAACACGAAGTCGCGCACGAATTCCTCGCGCAAATCCTCGATGAAGATGTGCTTGTCCGGAATGCCCATCGCCTGCGCCTTACGGCGTGCGGGCTCCAGCTCTTCGCCCTGGCCGAGATCAGCGGTGAAGGTGACGACTTCCAGTCCGCGCTCGACTTCGAGCCACTTGGCGATGACGGAGGTGTCGAGGCCGCCCGAATAGGCGAGGACGACCTTGTTGTTATGCGGGCGGTTGTTCTTGGTTTCGCTGCTCATGAGGCGCGGCTAGCAGCGGGTTGCGAGACGCGCAACGCGGATTACTGCCGGATGCGTCTGGCGTCAGCGCAGCTGACTGTCCTTGCTGCCCCGGCGATTGATGCCGGCGCTGCGGGTCGCGGCATCCCGGCCCGACTGGCAGTGAACGCAGCGCTTTACTCCGGGCAGCGCGACGCGGCGCTTCTCGGGAATTTCCTCGCCGCATTCGACGCACCACTGCTCGCTCTCGCCGCTCGGCATGCGCGAGCGCGCCGCGCTCACCGCGTCCGACACCGTGTCGTCGATCTGATCCTGCACCGCGCCGTCGCGCGTCCATCCGCCTGCCATGGCCTTTTCCTTCGAGCTTCCGAAGCGGCCGATGTGGGGTCGGAACCCCCGAATTTCAATCGGTTGGCCAGGCGTGCGGGCGGACTAACCTTTCGCCAGCAAGCCTTTCTCCGCCGCGCCCATATAGTCGCGGGTGTAGGGCAGGGCGTGCCGGTGGCGGGCGTACTGGATCTGGTAGTTGCACATCGCGCCATTCTCGAACGACGCTGCCGCTCCCGCCAGATAGAACATCCACATGCGATAGAAACGTTCGTCGTACATCGCCACGATGCGATCGCGATGGGCTTCGCTGTTGGCGTACCATGCGCGCAGCGTGCGGGCGTAATGCAGCCGCCACGTTTCGACATCGGTCGCGATCAGCCGCGCCTTCTCGCTCGCGGCGAGCGTTTCGCTCAGCGCCGGGATATAGCCGCCGGGGAAGATGTATTTGCGGGTGAAGGCGTCGGTCGACCCGGGCGAACCCATCCGGCCGATGGTATGGACCAGCATGACTCCGTCGGTCTTCAGCATCTTGCCCGTGCAGCGGAAGAAGCCGTCGAACTGCGGCTGGCCGACATGCTCGAACATGCCGACCGACACGATCCGGTCGTACTTCGCGCCCGCATCCGCATGGTCGCGATAATCGACCAGTTCGATACTGACCTTGTCCGAAAGGCCGGCGGCCGCCACCCGCTCGCGCGCCAGCGCTGCCTGTTCTTCCGACAGCGTGATGCCGGTGACGTGAACATTTGCGCGCGAGGCAAGGAAGATTGCCATGCCGCCCCAGCCGCAGCCGATATCGAGCACGCGCTGGCCCGGCTCGAGCGCCAGCTTGGCGGCAATATGCGCCAGCTTCGCCTCCTGTGCCTCGCCCAGCGTCATGTCGTCGTCCGGCCAATAGCCGCAGCTATACTGCATGTGCTCGACATCGAGCATCAACCGGTAGAGATCGTTGCCGATGTCGTAATGATGGGAGACATTGGCGCGGCTGCGCACCGCATTGTTGAGCTGTTCGCCGCGGAAGGCGATCTGGTTGGCGATCTTCTTGATCGTGCTTGGCCGGGTGTAGCTTGCCCCTGCCTCCCACGGGGCGTTGCGCGCGAATAGCGTGATCAGCCCCATCACATCGCCGCGCTCGATTACCAGCCGGCCATCCATGAAAGCCTCGGCAGCGCCCAGCGCAGGGTCGAGCAGGATTTCGCGCGGTACGCGTTCATCGGCGAAGCGGACCGCGACTTCTGCAAGTTCCGGCGTCGCCTCGCCGAAGCGCTTGCGCGTTCCATCGGCGAATTCCACCGCCAGGCTGCCGAACGTGATGAGGCTTTCGAAATAGCGGCTGAGCAACAGCGTTGCGGGGCCGCGCGAGCCGGAGTTGCCGGCCCGATCGGCGGTGTTCGTCTTGCTCGACATGAGGTGCTTATACCCTTCGCGATTGTCCTTTTCGGGGCGATAGTCAGTCGGATTTGCGCGACAACATCTTTTCGAGGCGCGACGGCTTGGCCATCTTGGGCGGCAGCTTGCCCGATAGCTCGTACAGCATGTTCCCCAGCTGCACGGCCTGATCCTTGTTCAGGACCATCCGCGAGACCAGCACATCGTCCTCGCTTTCGGGCAGATTATTGACCGTCTCCAGCCTCACGATCATGCTTGCGCCGAGATCGTCCGCTGTCCAGCCGACCAGCACCCGTACCTCTTCGTCGCTCCAACTCTGGGCCATGATCCGCCTTTTTCCCGATTGCGTGAATAGGCCGCGCTGATACCGGGAGGGAGTTTGGCGGACAAGCCGGTCACATCCCGGCGTACCATTGATAGCCACCGTAATCTTCCCAATACCCGCCTTTCCCGAGCCCGATACTGTCGAGCGACGCGACCGCTTCGATCCCGGTGAGATACTTGGCATGCTTGTAGCCCAGCTGGCGCTCGACCCGGGCGCGCAGGGGAGCGCCGTTCTTGATCGGCAGCGGTTCGCCGTTCAGGCGATGGGCGATAATCGTCTGCGGGTGGAGCGCGTCGATCATGTCGATGCTCTCGTAATAGCGCCCGCGCGTATAATCGTCGGCGCAGCGGAACACGATGTACTTCGCGGTGTCGCGCAGCCCCGCCAGATCGAGGAAGGTGGAAAGCTGCGGGCCGGTCCACTGGCCGATCGCGCTCCACCCTTCCACGCAGTCGTGCCGCGTAATCTGGGTGCGCTGGGGCAGTCGCATGATCTGGTCGAGCGAGAGCGATAGCGGGCGTTGGACGAGCCCGCTCACCGTGAAGCGCCAGTCGGCGAAGTTGTTCGCGGCGTGTTCGGGATAGCCGTCGTTCTGTGGATCGGTGGAACCGTTGCCGCGAAATGTGGGCGAGATGTCCTCGGGCGAGAACTCCGGGGCGAGGGCATTGCGCGCGGTGAGGCTGCGCTGAAGGCCCTGATGCCAATCGTCCACGGCATCGAACAGGCGCTGTCCCGGTGCGCTCTCGTGGACTTTGGAGCACGCGCCCAGCATCATGGCGCCCGAGCCGAGCAACACGGTGCGGCGTTCGATCAGCAAGCTCATGCCGCATCTCCCTTGGGTTTGGCGAAGGGCGGATTGGTGGGCTCGTGCTCGCCGCCCAGCGTCATCGCGCGCAAGTGGCCGAGCGGCCCGGTCAGCAGCACCAGTAGCACGTGCAGGACGAAGAACCCGGCGAGGCCCCAGGCGAACAGGAAATGGATCGAGCGTGCGCTCTGCCGTCCGCCGAGGATATCGACCAGCCACCACAGCGTCGGCTCTATCCCGGGGCTGATCGCGAGACCGGTGAGGATCATGCCGGGCAGCAGGATGCCGAGCACGCCGCCGTAAGCCAGTTTCTGGAGGAAGTTATACTTCCCGCTGCCCTCGTGGCTGAAATCGAAGCGCAGGTGCTGCACAATATCCTGCCGGATAGCGGACCAGCGCCATTCGCGCTTGCCGGTTTTCAGGTCGCGCCGGAAATGGCCGTTCCACAGCATGGCGATCCACATGAAGAGCAGGCCGAAGGCAAAGGGAAAGGCCATCAGCAGGTGCCAGTCGCGCGCCTTGGCGAGGCTGTAGAACCCCGGAATGGTCATCCAGCCGGGGAAGCGCGGCACTTCGAGCCACGCCTGTTCGGGAGTGAATCCGTAGTTGCCCCAGTAGAGATAGGGGTGCGCGTTGGAGATATTGAGCCCGCTCATGAACAGGACGACGATCGCGATCAGGTTGATCCAGTGCCAGATGCGGGTCGAGATGAAATGCCGCGGTGACTTGCGTAAGCTCATCGCACACCTTCCCGTTCCAGATAGATCACGTCGCGCGGCTGGTTTAGCAGGTGCTGGCCGCTGTCGACAAATACGGTCTCGCCGCTCGCCAGATCGCCCTGCGCCAGCATCACCGCCGTTTGGGCCACGTCCTGCGGCGTGGTCCTGCGGCGGCGCAGGTTGAGCAGGTGCGATCGCTCCGCCTCGTCCTCGCTCTGGTCGTGGCTGGCGAGGATGGCTCCCGGCGCGACGCCGTAGACGCGGTCTTCGCTGCGCGCAGCACCCCCATTGTCGCGCGTCTGGGCCAGCATCCGGATCGTCGCGTCGAGCGCATGCTTGCTCATGGTGTAGCTGAAGAAATCGGGATTGGGATTGGCCAGCTTCTGGTCGGTCACCTGGATCACCCGGCGTCCACCGGGTGCGCGGGCATGCGCGAGATAGCTCTGCGCGAGCAGGGCGGGGGCGCGGGCGTTGACGCGCATCGAGGTGTCGAATGTTTGGGGATCGAGCGCGGTGACATCGTCCGGGATGAAAACCGATGCCGAGTTGACGAGGCACCGCCAGTCGCCCATCCGTGCGGCGATGCTGCGCGCAAGTTGGTCGGGCGCGCCGTCCTGCGCCAGGTCCGCCTGCACGGTTTCCGCCGACGGAAGCCCGGTTGCGAGCTTGGCGGCCGCGTCCCCGGACGAGCGGTAATGGATAATGACATGCCAGCCCGCAGCGGCGAACGCCCGCGAGAAAGCCGCGCCGACGCGCTGGGCGCCTCCGGTGACGAGGACGGCGGGTCTTTTCACTGTGCGATAAGACCACACTGTCGCGTCGGATTAAAGAGCGTTCGATACGGACATTCGAAACGTCTTGGAAATCGAGCCGAGGACCACCCCGTCCGCGCGCTTTCGACGCTCAATCGCCCTTCAGGTGCTCGGCGAGGAAGGCGAGCGTGGCGGGCCAGATTTCCCGCTGCGCGGCAAGCGTCGCTTCGTCGTAGCGGAACTCGCCCTCGGTCCGCTGGACGCCGGTGCCCGACAGCGCGTGGCCTGCGTCCGGATAGATCAGCGCGACCGTTTCCAGCCCGCCTGCTTCGGCCCGGCGTTCGGCGACATTCTGCGCCATTCCGCCCGAGTTCCAGGTGTTGTCGGCATCGCCGCCCGCGACGAGCACCGGCTCGTCAATCTCCTCGACGCGAATGCGTGCGGCTGGCACGCGCTCGGGATTGGCGCGGCGTCCGGCGTCCTGCGGTGTGCGCAGGCGCACGACTGCCCCGGGGATCGCGTATTTCGCGAACTCTTCTTCCATGCCGAGATAGGGCACGAAGGGCAGTGCTTCGCCTTGCCACGAAAAACTGCTGACCTCACCCGGCTTCGCCTGCGGGCCCCAGCCTTCCCAGACCACATCGCTGGGCACGATCGCAACCACGGCTGCAAATCCGTCGATTCGGCTGGCACCGGCAAGCACGAATTCCGCCCCCTTGGAAACGCCGTAGAGCCCGATGGTATCGCCCTGCACATCACCGCGCGCCCGGAGCCAGTCGCGCGCGATGGCCAGCTTTTCGAGCGGGATCGAGTCGAAGGCTTCGGGCAGTTCGGGCAGCTGTCGAGCGGGGGGAAGATAGCCGGGCGAGTAGTAGGGCAGCCCCAGCACCGCGTAGCCCTGTTCGATGAAACGTGGGGCCGAGCTGCGCGATCCCATGTCGCCCCCTTCGCTGCCGCCGAGCACGATCACGACAGGAAAGGGGCCCTCACCCTCGGGCGTGGCGAAAAAAGCATAGGGCAGTTCGTCGCCGACCATGATCTCGGTCGGGGCGACCGGGGGGCCGGGATCGGCCGCGGCGCTGGTCGAGAGCCCCAGGCCGAACGCGGCGAGAATTGTCAGAAACGTACGCAAGCAGAACCTCCCTTGGTGTGTTATTGGAGTGTTACACCTCGAGTGGCTCTTTTCAAGATGCCGATCGCTGACCGAGCCGATCAGGTGGCAGGGTGCTTACGGCGAATGTCGCGGATCAGCCGATCGGAAACGCGGGGCAGGCAGGCAAGTTCTTGAAGCTCGCTGCGATCCGGCTTGCCTCCACCATAAACGAGGTGAAAGGCGCGCCGCACAGGCCAGACGGTTTCGCCTCGCTCTATCGGATTCAATATGTCGCCGGCTTCAGCCAGGCCAGGCTCGATCACTCTGAAGAATATCCCGCACCGCCCGCTTTCGACGACCGCTTTTACAATGCCCTTGCGGCCCAGATGGCGCTCGATCGTGGCGCAGGGCTGGCGGGGCTGGGTGACTTCCAGGATTGCGGTGCCGAGCCGGTAACGACCGCCGATGCAGACCATGGTTTCGTCGATGCCATGGACGAACAGGTTTTCGCCCAAGCCCCCTGCGGAAGCCAGCACGGGCAGTTCGCCGACTTGGCGTCTCAGCCAGGCATAGTGATCGGCGGGGTAGAGATGGACGGCCATCGCCGGAAAACCGTGGTGACGGCGATCGACCTGCTCGTCTCCCGCAATGCCGCTGAGCCCGATCTCCACCGGGCCATCGAGCGGCGACTTGGCAATCGCGCTGTGCTTTCCACCCGAAGCGAGGCTGCGCGTCCCGCGCAGATCGCCTCGACGATCCAGCTCACGCGGCGCCGACCTCTGCTGCAGCCTCCGCCGCTTCCCGATCACGCTGGGCGCGACTCTTCTTTTCCGCCGCGGTCTTCAGCTGACCACAGGCCGCGCCGATGTCGCGCCCGCGCGGCGTGCGGACGGGCGCGCTGATCCCGCCTTCGAAGACAATGTCCGAAAAGGCGCGGATGCGTTCGGGCAGCGAGGTTTCGTAATTGCTGCCGGGCCACGGATTGAACGGGATCAGGTTCACCTTGGCCGGCAGATCGTACTTCTTGAGCAGGCGGACGAGTTCGCGCGCATCCTCGTCGCTATCGTTCTTGTCCTTGAGCATGATGTACTCGAAGGTGATCCGCCGCGCGTTGCTGGCGCCGGGATAATCGGCACAGGCCTGGAGCAGTTCTTCGAGCCCGTATTTGCGGTTGAGCGGTACGATCTCGTCGCGCACCTCTTTGTTCACCGCATGCAGCGACACGGCGAGGTTCACGCCGATTTCTTCGCCGCAGCGCGCCATCATCGGCACCACGCCGCTGGTCGAAAGCGTGATGCGGCGCTTCGACAGGGCGAGCCCGTCGCCATCCATCACGAGCTTCATCGCATCGCGGACATTGTCGAAATTATACAGCGGCTCGCCCATGCCCATCAGCACGATGTTGGTCAGCAGGCGGCCATCGGCGGTATATTCGGCCTCGTCCTCGACCTCGGCGACATCCATCCGGCCCTTGGGCCATTCGCCCAGCGCATCGCGTGCCAGCATCACCTGGCCCACGATCTCGCCCGGGGTCAAGTTGCGCACCAGCCGCATCGTGCCGGTGTGGCAGAAGGTGCAGTTGAGCGTGCAGCCGACTTGGCTGGAGATGCACAGCGTGCCCCGATCCGCATCGGGGATGAACACCATCTCGAAATCATTGCCGTCGCTTGTCCGCAGCACCCACTTACGCGTGCCGTCGGTCGAATGGTGCGCCTCGACCACCTCGGGGCGGCCGATCACGAACCGTTCGGTGAGCCACGGGCGCATCGTCTTGGCGATATCGGTCATCGCATCGAAGTCGGTCACGCCGCGATGGTAAAGCCAGTGGAACACCTGCTTGGAGCGCAGCTTGGCGGCTTTCGGATCGAGCCCGGCGGCCTCGAACAGTTCGGCAATGCGGCGCTTGGGCAGGCCGATCAGGTCCACGCGCCCATCGGCGCGCGGCGTGATGTCGCGAGGGGTCGGCACCGGATCGATATGTCCGGGCGAGGGCATGAGGTCTGTATCGGCCATGAGAGAGCGGCACATAGTCGTTTTCTGCGTTCAGTTCCAGCACCCCCGCTCGGCACACGTTCGTTCCTGTCGCTCGTCGCTCGATCGGGGCTGTTGGACGAACGATTGTTGCGCGTATGCCACAGTTTCTTGTTGTGTCACGTTAATGAAACTTCGCGGTGCCCTCGCACATTCCTTCTCTGCGTGCCGCAATCGCAGGCGGCACTTGAAAGAAGGAAGAATCAGAATGACCAAGATGTTTGCACTCCTCGCCACCGGCTCGCTCGTTGCGATGGCCGCACCTGCCGCAGCGCAGGTTGGTGAAGACACGCCGTTCAGCGGCCTGCGCGTGCAGGCGACGACGGGCTACGACCAGCTCAAGGCCGGCAGCTCGATCGATGACGATGGCAACGACAACAACGACCAGTCCGCGGAAGGCGTCTTCTACGGCGCGAGCGTCGGCTACGACGTCGATCTCGGCAAAGTCGTGATCGGCCCCGAAGCCGAATTCGCAGGCTCGACCGCCGATACCGACTTCGACGACGGCGACTTCGAAGGCTTCGGCTTCGGCAACGTCTCGGCCGGTCGCGACCTCTATCTGGGTGGACGCATCGGTGTGAAGGCCAACCCGAACATGATGTTCTACGCCAAGGGCGGCTACACCAACGCCAAGCTCAACGTGCGCAGCAATGACGGCACGACCGAGTTCAACGACGATTACGACCTCGATGGCTATCGCGTTGGCGGCGGTCTCGAATATGCCTTCGGCAACAACCTCTTTGCGAATGTCGAATATCGCTATTCGAACTACTCGAAGGCCGAGGTGGATTTCGACGGCACCCTGCCAGACAGCGAGCGTTTCGATGTCGATACGGACCGTCACCAGGTTCTGGTCGGCGTCGGCGCGCGCTTCTAAGCGTAGTCCGATATCGACTGACGAGAGGGCGTGGCCAGCAATGGCCGCGCCCTTTTTGTGTCTGAACTCTACCGAGGGCTAATCCCGCGCGCAGGCAATGCTCGCCGCGTCGATCGCGGTGGCGACGCCCGACAGGCTGTAGCGATCGGTGAAGCGGTTGCCGCCCCTGTCGGTCGCGATCACGCTCATCCGGCTGCCCGCGCGCATGGCCGCGACGATGGCCGCATCCATGCGTTTGTCCTGTGCCCAGGCATCGGCCTCGCCAGCGGTGAGCCGATAGGTGTCTCCGCCGATCCGCAAGGTGACCGTGCCGTTCGATGCCAGACGCCGCGAAAGGCGAAGATGGACCTGGTTGCGGATCTTGCGGCTGGGCCAGGTGCCGACCGTCGCATAAGGCTCGAAATCGCGCGTGCCCCGGGTGCGTTCACCCTTCGATATGGCGTAGCAGCGCGGCAGGCGCGGATCGCGGAAGGCGCCCCAGTCATCGAACACGCCGAGCGACGCGCGGGCGAGGATCGGCGCGGGAACCGCCAGCAGGCTTACCGCAGTCGCGATCAGGATTGCGGCGCGCTTCATGCTGCTTGACTCGACTTGTCGGGATAGGAAATCCTCAGCACTTCCCACTCGCGCAGGCCCGTTGGGCCTTTGACCATCCGGGTATCGCCGACTTCGGCCCCGCGCAGCGCGCGCGCCATGGGGGAGCCCCAGCCGATGCGGCCCTCGCTCGCCTCCGCCTCGTCGTTGCCGACCAGAGTGAGCACCTTCTCGCGGTCGTCCTCGTCCACCAGGGTAACCGTCGCGCCGAAGAACACGCGGTCCCGGTTGGGCTGGTCTGCCGGATCGATCACCCGCGCGGCCTTCATTCGCCGGGCGAGATGCGCCAGCTCGCGGTCGATCTCGCGCATTTTCTTGCGACCATAGATATAATCGCCGTTTTCCGAGCGGTCGCCATTGCCCGCAGCCCAGCTGACGATCTCCACGATCTCGGGCCGCGCGGTGCCGAGCAGGTGGTCGTAGCGCGCCTTCATTGCCGAATATCCGGCGGGCGTGATCGGATTGTCTGCAGCCATGCCCGGCAGACTAGCCTGCCTTAGCGCAGGAAGTCACCCGCCATCCGGGGGCGGCCCGTCATCGCACGGTTCGGATTGAGCTGCTCGTAGATGGCGGCATTCTCGATCACGCGCTGGACGTAGTTCTTGGTCTCGTAGATCGGGATTCGCTCGATCCAGGTGACGTAGTCGATCCCGCCCTGGCGCGGGTCGCCATTGGCGCGCAGCCACTTGTTCACGTTGCCCGGCCCGGCGTTATAGGCCGCGATGGCGAGCGGATAGGCACCGCCATAATAGTCCAGCATGCGGGCGAAATAGGCATTGCCGAGCTGCATGTTGTAGACCGGGTCCGCGATCAGGTTGTCACGGCTATAGCCAAGGCCCAGCTTGCCCGCCTGTTCACGCGCAGTAGCGGGCATCAGCTGCATCAGGCCGCGTGCGCCGGCATGGCTGATCGCGTTGGCGGCGAACTGGCTTTCCTGCCGCGAGATCGCGTGGACCATCGTCCAGTTGGCCCCGCCGGGAGGTGTCATCGTGGGGAAGCCCTGGGTCACGAAGCCCCGGTGGCCATCGGCAGCCGCCGCCTCGGCGACATTGACGGCGAGATCGCGGCGGCCCGTTTCGCGCGCCAGTTCGGCGACCAGCGCGTGCTCTTCGGGCGTTTCGGCCTGATCGGAGATTTCCTGGTAGAACTGGATGCCCGTGCGCCACGGTGCGCCGCGCGCCACTTCGCGCACCGCATTGGTCAGCGGCGCACGTTCGAAGGCGGCGCGTTGCTCCGCAGTCGGCAGGGCGACGCTGTTGCCGCCCAGCGAAGGCATTTCGCGGCCCAGCTTGGCAAGCGCGAGCTGGCCGTAGAAACGGTCGGAATAGCGCGCTGCCATCTCGTAATAGCGGGTCGCTTCGCTGCTCTCGCCCGCGCGTTCGGAGGCGAGGCCCGCCCAGTAGAAACCCTTGGACCGGGTCTGCGGGGTCTGTGCCGCCGCGCCGTAGCGATAGAACAGCGGGGCCGCGCGCCCCGGCTGGCCGAGGTTCCAGTAGGCGTTGGTCCCACCCAGCCACATCAGCGAGGTATAGTCGTCGCGCAAGCGATAGGCTTCCTTGCTGATATCGGTACCGGGCGCGAACAGATCGTCGACCTTGGCCGCGATCTGCGCTGAAGGATCGGAGCCTGCTCCGCGCGCCACGCGCAGCGCCTCGCCGACGAAATCTTCGGGGTCGAAAGCGGGCTTGGCGAAGGACGGACGGTTGGCGAGCAGGGAAATCGCCTGCGGCAGCTGGCCGTTTTCGCGGTAATACTTCGCAAGGTTGTAAATATAGCCCGGGTCCTGATTGGCATCGGGCGGCGTGGCGAGGCCCTGGCTCTCGGGCGTATAGCCCTGGATCAGCGCAAGCCGCGCGGTGAACAGATTGCGCTTTGCGGGCGACACGCGGTTGATCTGGCGCTGCGCCGCTTCGAGCGAGCTCTGCCACAGCAGTGCATCCATCCGCGCATCGTCGTCGGCGGGGGTGATCTGCGACCCGAAGAGCGAGAGCAGATAGGGCTCGCTCGTCGCGCTCATCTGCCCGCCACGCCACGCCTCGCGCGCGACCTCGGCGGCTTCGGGGCGCGATACGGAGGCCAGCGCGAGCGCATAGCGTGCCTTGCCGGCATTTGTGACCGGCGGATTGGCGTCGAAATAGGCCACCAGGCTCTCGGGCGAGGCGACGCTTTCGTCGAGGCGGTTCTCGGCGCGTTCGCGCAGCCGGTCGCCCTGCGGGAAATCGGGATAGGCAAGCAGGAAGCTCGCATATTCGGTGAAGGGCAGCTCGCGCTGCTCGATCAGGTATTCCCATCGATCGATGACCTGCGCCATTTGCGTCGGGGCGCTGGCAATCAGCTCCACCCGGGCGCGGTCCCAGCTTGCGGCATCCTGGGCGAATGCAGGCGGGGTGATCGAGGTGGTGGAAACGAGGGCAAGCGCCAGAAAGGGAAGTCGGGTCATGCTGGACATTATGGCCACTGGCTCCTTATCAGGCACTGAACGAATGGGTGGAACAGGGTGCGAAACCCCGTGTTTGTCGCCCCTTATATAGTCCCAATGCAGGAGCGCTTCAAATGTTCTCAGGCTCTATCCCGGCGCTGGTAACCCCGTTTCGGGCCGGCACGCTGGACGAAGCCGCCTTTCGCACGCTGGTCGACTGGCAAATCGAGCAGGGCAGCGCCGCGCTGGTGCCGTGCGGGACGACCGGCGAAGCCTCAACTCTGTCCAATGCCGAACACCACCGGGTGATCGAATTGTGCGTGGAGCAGGCGGCTGGCCGCGTCCCGATCATCGCCGGGTGCGGCAGCAACGATACGAACAACGCGCTGCTGCATCTGAAATTCGCGAAAAAGGCGGGGGTGACCGCAGGCCTGTGCGTTGCGCCCTATTACAACAAGCCGAGCCAGGCGGGCCTGATCGCGCATTTCAGCCATCTGGCCGAACATGGCGAGTTGCCGATCGTGCTCTACAACGTGCCCGGCCGCACGGTGACCGACATCCTGCCTGAAACGGTCTGCGAGCTGGCGGAGAAATTCCCCGACGTAATTATCGCGATCAAGGACGCGAGCGAGGACCTGTCGCGCGTCGCCGACCACCGCATGGGCATCTCCAGAGATTTCTGCCAGCTGTCGGGCAATGACGAGTTGGCGCTGCCCTTCAACGCCGCGGGTGGATCGGGCTGCATCTCGGTGACCGCCAACGTCGCGCCCAAGCTGTGCGCCGAATTCCAGCAGGCCTGCGCGGATAACGACCTGGTACGCGCGCGCGAACTCAACGACCGGCTGTATCCGCTGCACTATGCGATGTTCGAGGATTCGAGCCCCGCGCCGGTCAAATATGCGCTATCGCGCACGCAGAGCTGGATGACCGACGAAGTGCGGCTGCCTTTGACTGCGTGCTCGGAGGCGGCGCGATATGCCGTCGACAAGGCGCTGGAGCATGCGGGGCTGGTGTGATGGGCACGTCTGGCTGGTTCGGAATCGCGTTGATCTTGATGGGCGCCTTTACGGTGTTCACTGCCGCAAAGTCGGCAAGGGATGCGCAGCAACGTCTGCAATCCGGCAAGGACCGTTATTTCGAAGAACGCCGTGAACTCGAAGCCTACCCGCAACTTCGCAATCCCTCGAAGATCAAACGCGGCGGCTGGTTCGTGATGGCAAGCGGTGTTGTGCTTGTCACGCTCGACGTCTTCGTCGTCTCCTAAAGCACCTCGTCCTCGTCCAGCAGCGTCGTCGGCGGGTGGGGCGGCTGGCTGACCGCCATTGCTTCCACGATGCTGCGCGCATCCTTGCCGACGCGATCCGGCGTCTCGACCTCCGCGACATGGAACATCGCATCGCCCTGGTTGACCACCGGCAGCGTCGCATGGCCGATCACCACGCCATCGACCGGGCTCGCCATTTCCATCCCGTCCTCGCCGAACAGGCCTCCGACCACCGCCAGCAGGCCGCCTTGCTTCACGATGTCGCCCGATTTTCGCACGCGGCGCGAGACGCCGCCCCTCGGCGCGCGGACCCAGGTCGAGCGGTTGGCGCGGATCGGCACTTCCACCTGGTCCGCTCCGCCGTGCCGTTCGAGCATCCCGATATGCGCCAGCACGCGCAGCACGCCGTGGACGCCGACACTGATCGCATGCCGGTCGAACCGCAGCGCCTCGCCCGCTTCGAGCAGCAGCATCGGCACCTCGCGATCCGCCGCGAGCGCGCGCATCGATCCGGGCCGCAAGGGGCTTTCGATGATGATCGGCGGGGCGAAGGCCATCGCCAGTTCGGTGAGGTACGGGCTGCCCGAGGCGATGCGGATCTGCGGCAGGTTGTAGCGATGCACCGCGGCGGTGTGCAGATCGATGCCGAGCGAGCAGCGGTCGATCACCTGTTCGAGGAAAGTATGCGCCAGCTGCGCGGCGAGGCTGCCGTTCTCGTAACCCGGAAAGCTGCGGTTGAGATCGCGCCGGTCGGGCAGGTAGCGGCTGTGCGAGGCGAAGCCGTAGATATTGACCGCCGGGGCAAGGATCAGCGTGCCCGCCATCGCGCCGGGCATCAGGTGGTCGAGCAGCCGCTGGATGATCGCGGTCCCGACGATCTCGTCCCCATGGATCGCCGCGCTGACGAACACTGCCGGGCCGGGCTTCGCGCCGTGCAGCACCTTGAGTGCCAGCGACGCCTCAAGCCCGGTGACCTGCTGGCTGACCGGGATTTTGAGGATTTCCGCAGTGCCGGGCGCAATCTCGACATCGTGGATGGCGAAGGGTTCGGGCTGGTCCATCTCCCAGCATAGCCACGGGCATGGCGCGCTGCGCAAGCGGCGACCCGGCGTCATCCCCCAGCGCATTGCTGCGCCGACCCTTCCAATTGGCGCACGACGCGCCTACATCGCGCCCCCTTATGGCTCGCCCCAAACCCACCACCTTCGACAAGCGCAAGGTCGTCGCCGAGAACCGGCGCGCGCGCTTCGACTATGAGGTGCAAGAGAAGTTCGAGGCGGGCATCGCGCTGCAGGGCACCGAGGTGAAGTCGCTCCGGTCGGGCGAGGCGGCGATTGCCGAATCCTATGCCGAGGTGCGCGACGGGCAGGCGTGGCTCATCAATGCCAACATCCCCGAATATACCCATGGCAACCGCCTGAACCACGAGCCCAAGCGCCCGCGCAAGCTGCTGTTGCACGAAAGAGAGATCGAAAAGCTGCTTGGTGCGGTTGAGCGCAAGGGAATGACGCTTGTGCCCCTTAGTGTGTACTTTAACGGTCAGGGCCGCGCGAAGGTCGAACTGGCGCTCGCCAAGGGACGTCAGACCAAGGATAAACGCGATTACCTCAAGGATCGTGACTGGCAGCGCGACAAGGCGCGAATAATGCGGGAGCGTGGCTGACGCGAGGCGCTGACGGGGCGCGCGATTTTTGCGGTGAGCGGGGCGATCGATTAACGTACCGGCCATGCTCTCCGCGCTAGTCGGGTCCGGCAGATGGCTCGTCGATTTTCTCTCCCGATTTTCGTGCGTCTCGGCTTGCCCTTCGCACCACCGGTCACCATCATCGAAGACGCGCCATGAGCCAGGGATCAGACAGCCTCGACAAGCCGAACGCACGCTCCGCCGTGCTCGGCTATGTGCGGCGCTATACCGATCGCGAATGGCTGGCGACCCACCGCCTCCTCAAGCCCATCGCGCATCGTTTCCTGAGCCCCGAATTATGGCGCTTCACCCGGCGTAACGTGCCGCGCGGCGTGGCGCTGGGCCTGTTTGCGGGCTTCGTCATCCCTGTCGGGCAGATTTTCCTCGCGCTGGTGATGGCCTTTACCGTGCGCGCCAATGTCCCCATCGCGAGCGGAGTGACGCTGGTCACCAATCCGCTCACCTTCCCCTTCTGGCTCTGGGCCGCCAACCGCACGGGCCACAAGGTGCTGAGCTTCGCACCCGAAACCAGCAAGGCGCTGATGCAGCCGCAGGCGCTGTGGTCCGTCCCTGGATTGTTCGAAGCCGCCGGGGCCACCGTGCTCGGCTTCATGCTGTTCGCCGCTATCTTCCCCCCCCTCGGCTATTTCCTGACCAAGTGGTTCTGGCGGTTTGCCATGGGCCGCCGGCGCAAGCGGCGGTTGAGGCGATTCGCGGTGGCTCGCCAGGCACGGGTCGACGACGCTCCGGCAGATGGCATGGCGGACGAAAGCGGGGGCGAATGAGCCCCTTTGCCGAGCCTGCCGAGAACAGCACGCCGCTCGGCTGGGTCGTCTTGCTGCTGGCGCTCGCTGTCAGCATCGGCGCGGTCTGGCTGCTGAGCGGGCTGCCGATCCTTACTGCCGCTTACGCTGGCGGGCTCGCCACGCTGATGGCGCTGCTCGTTCTTCTGCGCGGAAAAGCGCGCGGGAGCGAGGTCGACGCGCTCGCGCCGCCCGACTGGAGCGTGACCCTCGCGGCGATCGATCAGCCCGGCGTGCTGGTCGCGATTACCGACCGCGCGAACCGGCTGGTGTGCGCCAGCGCCGCGTTTTCCTCACGCTTCGGCGTAGAGAAGGCACCGCCCAATCTGGCCTTGAGCGAAGAGGACGCGGACGAAGCGCTGTTGAAGACCGCGCGCGAAGCGTGGCGCGAAGGACGCGCGCATGCCTCGCATCTGACACTGGGAAGAGACGACTTGCGCTGGGAGGTCGAGGCGCAGCGCGCGGGGCGCGGCGAAGACCACCTCGTTTGGCGTTTCCGCCCCGAATCGAGCGAAGATCTCGCCACTGATGTGGGCCAGTTGGTCGCCGGGCCGCTGGGCAAGATGCTCGACCGGGCGGGCGTCGTCGCGGCGCTGGTTTCGCCCGAAGGAGTCGTGCGTGCGGCATCGCCCGCCTTTGCCGAATGTGCGGCGGGCGATCCTACTGCGACGTTGGCAGGCCGCGACTTTGCCGATTTCCTGCGGCTCGACGAGCGAGAGCGCATTTTCTTCGCCCGCGCGGGACGCGAAGGAGAGCCGTACCAGCTGATCCACGTTTCACTTAACAATCCAGGCGAAGACTGGCTGGCGGGCCCGCAGGACGCGCCTTCGCTGATGCTGCTGATAGAGGCGCATGCCGCGTTGGCCGACAATCACGCTGGCGATGCGACGCCCAAGCTCGAAAAGCTGATCGAGGCGCTGCCGCTGGGCCTTGCGATGACCGACCGCGACGGTCGCTTCCTGTTCGCCAACCCGTCCTTTCTGCGCGCCATCGGGCGGCCCGATAAGGGCCTGCCGACTTTCCCCTCGGACCTGGTGGTGCGTGAGGACAAGAGCGCGATTTCCGATGCCGTGCGCCGGTTCGGCAAGGGCGGGCTGGCGAGCGGGGATGTCGCCGTGCGGCTGGCCTCTTCGCCCGAAGAGCCCGTTTCGGTCGGCCTCGCCAGTATGCGCGGGATGGGCGAGCCGGCGGTGCTGCTGACACTGGCCGATTCGAAAGAGGAAACCGAGCTGAAGCGTCAGATGGCACAGGCGACCAAGATGCAGGCGATCGGCCAGCTGGCGGGCGGCGTCGCGCATGATTTCAACAATGTGCTGACCGCGATCATCGGCTATTGCGACCTGATGCTGCTGCGCCACATGCCGGGCGACAGCGACTACGACGATATCCAGCAGATCCGCGCCAATTCGAACCGGGCGGCGAGCCTTACGCGACAGCTGCTCGCCTTCAGTCGCCAGCAGACCCTGCGGCCCGAGGTCCTCCAGCTGCCCGATGTCGTCTCCGAGGTGAGCCAGCTGTTGAAGCGCCTGCTCGGCGAGAAGATCGAGTTCCGTGTGCGGCACGATCGCGATCTCGGCCCGGTCCGCGCCGATCCGGGGCAGCTCGAACAGGTGATCGTCAACCTCGCGGTCAACGCGCGCGATGCGATGGCCGCCAAAGGTGATGGTACGGGCACGCTGGCGATGTCGACCCGCAAGGTGACGGTAAAGGAAACCCGCAGCCACGCGATCGATATGGCACCGGGCGAATATACCGCGCTGCTGGTGCGCGACACCGGAGGCGGAATTCCCCCGACGGTGATCGGCAAGATCTTCGATCCCTTCTTTACCACCAAGGAGCAGGGCAAGGGCACGGGGCTGGGGCTGTCGACCGTTTACGGCATTATCCGCCAGTCGGGCGGCTACATCCATGCCGAGAATGTCGGCCCCGCCGACGGACTGGGCGCAGGCGCGCTCTTTGCAATCTATCTGCCGGTCCACCACGGGGCCGCCGCCGGAGCAGGGCGCCGCGGCGAAGCCGAGGAGCCAGCGCGCGCATGGTCCAGCGGCGGACGCGTGCTGCTGGTCGAAGACGAGGACATGGTGCGTGCCGTCGCCGAACGCGCGCTGGTCCGCGCGGGCTTCACGGTCACCGCGCAGCCCGATGGCGAGGATGGCCTGGCCGAAATCGCCAATGGAGGCGAGTTCGATTTGGTTGTGTCGGACGTCGTCATGCCGGGGATGGACGGGCCCGCGATGGCCCGTGCGATCCGCAAACTGAAGCCCGACATCCCGATCCTGTTCATGTCGGGCTATGCCGAGGAAACGCTGCGCAACGAAATCAGCATCGATAACATGCATTTCATCGCCAAGCCGTTCAGCGTGGAACAGATCTCGCGCAAAGTCGGCGAGGTCCTGAGCGCCGCTAACGCCTGAAAACCTAGCTTTTCGGGTTCTTGAGAAAAATCACGTTCCCCACTTGTTCTTTCGGAACATACGCAGTACAAGCTGCTCATGTCGATAAGGGGATCGCCCCCCTAGGAACCTGAAGGAGAGCGTGCGATGGCTGCTGCGAAACTCAAGCTGGTGGACAAGGAAACCAACGTGGATCGTCAGAAAGCGCTCGATGCCGCTCTCGCCCAGATAGATCGGGCTTTCGGCAAGGGTTCGGCCATGAAGCTGGGCTCGAAGGAAGCGATGAACGTCGAATCGATTTCGACCGGATCGCTCGGCCTCGACATCGCACTCGGCGTGGGCGGGCTGCCCAAGGGCCGCGTGATCGAGGTGTACGGGCCCGAAAGCTCTGGCAAGACGACGCTCGCGCTGCATGTGCTGGCCGAATGCCAGAAGGCTGGCGGAACCGTCGCTTTCGTGGATGCGGAGCACGCGCTGGACCCGGTTTACGCCCGCAAGCTGGGCGTCGACATCGACGAACTGATCGTCTCGCAGCCCGACACGGGCGAACAGGCGCTCGAAATCGTGGATACGCTGGTACGTTCGAACGCGATCGACGTGCTGGTGGTCGACTCGGTGGCCGCGCTTGTGCCGCGCGCCGAAATCGAAGGTGAGATGGGCGACAGCCATGTCGGCCTGCAGGCGCGCCTGATGTCCCAATCCCTGCGCAAGCTCACCGGGTCGATCAACCGTTCCAAGTGCATGGTCATCTTCATCAACCAGCTGCGGATGAAGATCGGCGTGATGTACGGCAATCCCGAAACCACCACCGGCGGCAACGCGCTCAAGTTCTACGCATCCGTCCGGCTCGACATCCGCCGCACCGGACAGATCAAGGATCGCGACGAGATCATCGGCAACTCCACGCGGGTCAAGGTGGTCAAGAACAAGGTCGCTCCGCCGTTCAAGCAGGTCGAGTTCGACATCATGTATGGCCAGGGCATCTCCAAGATCGGCGAGATTCTCGATCTCGGCGTGAAGGCCGGCATCGTGGAAAAATCTGGCTCGTGGTTCTCCTACGACAGCACCCGGATCGGCCAGGGCCGCGAGAACGCGAAGACCTTCCTCAAGGAAAACCCCGAAATTTGCGACAAGTTGGAGGCTGCGATCCGCGGCAAGACCGACGATGTCGCCGAGGAGATGATGGTCGGTCCTGACGCGGAGGACTGATCGCTTTCTTCTCAAGCGGGTGCGAAGACAGTGCCCGGAAACCCGGATGGCCGGTCGCGAAAGCTCCTTTCAGGAGGCATCGCGGCCGGCTTTTCCGTTGTCTGCTGCGACTGCGGGCGAACCGCGAGGTAATGCGCGCGAACGCTTGTCGATCCGGCGGTTCTTGCCTAACTCGCACCCTATGACGAGCACCAACGATATCCGCCGGACTTTCCTCGAATTCTTCGAAGAGAAGGGCCATGCCCGCGTGGCCTCCGCCCCACTGGTTCCGCACAACGACCCGAGCCTGATGTTCGTCAACGCCGGCATGGTCCCGTTCAAGAACGTGTTCACCGGATTGGAAACCCCGCCTTCGCCGCGCGCCGTGAGCGCGCAGAAATGCGTGCGCGCTGGCGGCAAGCACAACGATCTCGACAATGTCGGCTATACGGCCCGGCACCACACCTTCTTCGAAATGCTCGGCAACTTCTCGTTCGGCGACTATTTCAAGGAACAGGCGATCGAGCAGGCCTGGACGCTGCTGACCAAAGAGTTCGGCCTCGACCCGGACCGGCTGCTTGCGACGGTCTACCACACCGACGACGAGGCTTTCGCGCTCTGGAAAAAGATCGCCGGCTTGCCGGAAGATCGCATCATTCGCATTGCGACCAAGGATAACTTCTGGGCAATGGGCGATGATGGCCCATGCGGCCCGTGTTCGGAAATCTTCTGGGATCACGGTGATCACATCCCCGGCGGCCCTCCGGGGTCACCCGACGAGGATGGCGATCGGTTCGTGGAGATATGGAACCTCGTGTTCATGCAGAACGAACAACGGGGCGGAGAGATCGTCGGCGAACTTCCCAACCGTAACATCGACACCGGAATGGGGCTCGAGCGGATCTCCGCCGTCCTGCAGGGCGTCCATAACAACTACGACACCGATACCTTCAGGACCCTGATCGACGCGGCCGAATCGCAGCTGCATGAAGCCGCCACCGACGCGACCATTGCGAGCCACCGGATTATCGCCGATCACCTGCGCGCAACCGGATTTCTGATCGCCGACGGGGTGCTGCCCTCGAACGAAGGCCGCGGCTATGTCCTGCGCCGGATTATGCGCCGCGCGATGCGCCATTCCCACTTGCTCGGCGCGCAAACGCCCTTGATGCATCGCCTCGTGCCGACGCTTGTCGGCGAGATGGGCCAGGCTTACCCTGAACTCGTTCGCGGCCAGACGCTGATCGAAGAAACGCTCGAGCGTGAAGAGACGCGGTTTCGCGAAACCCTCGACAAAGGGCTTCGCCTGCTCGATGACGCGACGCAGTCGCTTGGCGCGGGCGACGAACTGGACGGCGAGGTCGCCTTCAAACTCTACGACACCTACGGCTTCCCGTACGACCTTACCGAAGACGCGCTGCGTGCTCAGGGCATCTCGGTCGACCGCGAAGGCTTCGACGCAGCAATGGCCAACCAGCGCCAGGCGGCGCGCGCAGCTTGGAAAGGCAGTGGCGAAGCGACCGACAGCGAGGTCTGGTTCGCGATCGCGGAACGCGAGGGGGCGACCGAGTTTACCGGATATACCGCCACCCAGGGTGAGGGGCGGGTCATCGCCATCGTCAAGGATGGCGCGGAGATTGCGTCTGCCGCCGCCGGCGACGAGGTAACCATCCTCACCAACCAGACGCCCTTCTATGGCGAGAGCGGCGGCCAGTCGGGCGACAGCGGAACGATCTCGACGCATGAGGGCCTGCGGATCGCGGTGCGGGACACGGGCAAACCGCTTGGTCGCCTGCATACCCATCACGCCACGGTCGAGGCCGGAGAAGTGCGGGTAGGTGACGAAGTGCGGATGTCGATCAACGCGGATCGGCGCGACCGCATCCGCGCAAACCATTCGGCCACCCATCTCGTTCATGCGGCACTGCGCAACCGCCTCGGCGAGCATGTCACGCAGAAAGGGTCGCTGGTTGCCGAAGACCGGCTGCGTTTCGACTTTTCCCACCCTGCACCGCTGACGGCAGCGGATATTGCTGCGGTCGAGGCCGAGGTGAATGCGGAAATCCGTGCTAACGAAACAGTAGGCACGCGGTTGATGTCGCCTGACGAGGCAGTCGAGGCCGGTGCACTTGCACTATTTGGCGAAAAATACGGCGACGAGGTGCGCGTCTTGTCGATGGGTCGTGCCAGTGACGAAGGCCGCAACTATTCGGTCGAGCTGTGCGGCGGCACGCACGTCGAGGCGACAGGCGATATCCAGCTGTTCCGGATCGTCAGCGAAAGTGCTGTCAGTTCCGGCGTTCGCCGGATCGAAGCACTGACCGGCGAAGCGGCGCGTATCTGGCTGGTCGAACGCGACGAAGCACTGAAGTCTGCCGCCTCGGCGCTGCGCACGACGCCGGAGGATGTCGCGACACGGGTTCAGGCGCTCTTGGAAGAGCGCAAGCAGCTCGAGCGGGATCTCGCCACTGCGAAGAAGCAACTTGCTCTGGGCGGCGGTGGGGGCACCGCGTCGCCTTCGGCGGTCGAGAAGGTCGGCGATGTCGCATTCTCTGGGCAGATCGTCGAAGGGCTCGACCCCAAGGAACTACGGCCTCTGCTCGACGAAGCGAAGCAGCGGATCGGCACGGGCGTGGCAGCAATCTGTGCGACCAATGAAGGCAAGGCGGCATTTGCCGTCGCAGTCACGGACGATCTGACCGAACGTTTCAGCGCTGTCGATCTGGTGCGTGCCGGAGTGGCCGAACTGGGCGGGAAAGGTGGCGGCGGGCGTCCCGACATGGCACAAGGCGGCGGCCCCGACGCACAAAACGCCGAGGCCGCTCTGGATGCTGTTCGCAATGCTATGCGCGAAGCAGTCGGCGTCTAGACGCCGTGGGGGCGATTAGCGCGCGCCGCTGCCCGCACGCCGGGCATCGGCCTCGCTGCCCCGGTTGAGGCCCTGGCCATCCGTGTCGGCGGGCTTCGCAGCATCGCGTCGCGCAGACGGCTTCATCTTGCCATTGCCTTCGACATTTTGCGGCTTGAACTTCTCGTCATTGGGAATCGGCTTGGTCGGATCGATATCGGACATAAGATTTTCTCCTTTCCTTACCAATGATTGGGCAGGGCAGAAGGTCCGAGAACGACGTCGGTACTAATCGGCAGGTGCGGCTGCTGACGTGCTGGGCGATGCCGTGCTGGTGCGAAGTTTGGGCGCATGTTCCAGTGCGCCATCGGTCTGTATCTGCACGCGCATCTCGTCCCGCTTTTCGTGGATCGAGGCAATCACCGGGCCCATCGCGACACCGATATCGACCAGCACCGCTTCGGATAGCTGGAGCGAACTTTCGAGCGTTTCGGGCACCGCATGGCTGGCGCCTGCCTGATAGAGCGCAGCGGCGTGCGCGGCGTCGCGCGCGCGGCTGACGATCAGCAAGTCCGGATAGGCTTTGCGAAGGCGCGCCACCAGCCGCTGGACAAGCACCGGAGCATCCATCGTCAGCACGATCGCCGACGCATCCTGTACCCGCAACGCCTGAAGGTTCTCGAGCCGCGCGGCGTTGCCATAGATAACGTTGTAGCCGGCGCGCTTGTTCTGCATCACCAGGTCGGCGTCGGATTCGATGGCCACGTAGGGCTTGTCGTGAACGCGCAGCATATCGACCACCAAGCGGCCGACACGCCCCCCGCCGACCACGATGACCCGGCCCACCGGCGCGGATTCGTCTTGCGTGGGATCGGGCACCGGATCCACCCGGCGCGCCACCGACCTGCCCACAAGCGCCAGCAACGGGGTCACGGTCAGGCCGATTGCGGTTACGATCTGCCAGAATTGGGTCGTGCCGGGCTGGATCAACATTGCCGAGCTGGCGGCGGACAGCACGATCAGGGTGGTTTCCGACGGGCTCGCCATCAGGATGCCCGTTTCGGTCGCGGTGTTACGCCGCGCGCCCATCATCCGAAGCAGCACGCCAGTCACCACGGCCTTGAAGGTCAGGACCAGCACGACCGCGCTGAGGATGATGCCGAGATTGTCGCTCAGCGCCTCCAGATCGATGCTCATCCCGATGGTGATGAGGAAGATACCCAGCGCAAGGCCCTTGAAGGGTTCGATTATCGCCTCGACCTCGCCGTGGAAATCGGTTTCCGCAATCAATAGTCCGGCGATCAGTGCGCCGACGATGGGCGAGAGCCCGGTGACCCCTGTCGCAAGGCTGGCGCCGATCACAACCACCAGCGTCGCGGCGAGGAATACCTCGGGGCTCTTGGTACGGGCGGCCTGCGCGAAGAGGATCGGCAGGACATAGCGGCCCGCGATCAGCAGCACCGCGATCACCGCAGCGCCCTGCCACAAGGTGGTCCAGATGCCGGTCAGTCCGTCAGCCTGCGCATAGGGTGCCAGCGCGCCGAGCATGAAGATGATCGGAACGATCGCGATATCCTCGAACAACAGCATCGAGAGCGCGGCCTTGCCGACCGGAGACGCAGTGCCTGAAATCGGCAACACGATGGCAGTGGAGGACAGGGCGAGCGCGAGGCCCAGCGCCATCGCACCGGTCCAGTACTGCCCCATCATCGCAAGCACCATCGCGATGGACGAACCGATGATGAGCAATTCCAGCGCGCCGAGACCGAACACCAGCTTGCGCATCTGCCACAGCCGGTTGAACGATAATTCCAGCCCGATGGTGAACAGCAGCAGGATAATCCCGAACTCGGCGAAGATGTCGAGCGAGTCCGGTTCGGATATCGTGACATGGGTGAGCCACGCCACTTCGGGCGTCAGCGCGCCAAGGCCGTAAGGCCCGACGAGAATCCCGATGAGCAGAAAGCCGATGACGGGTGTAATGCGAAACCGAGCGAACAGCGGGATCACAATCCCCGCCGCGCCCAGGATCACCAGCGCATCCGAAATCGCTGTTGTCGGTTCAAGTTCACCCGCCACGCTGAAACCTTAGCAAGCTTGCGCCCGCAATGAAGGGGCGCAGGCGCATTAATTGTGCGGCGTTAGCCACCACCCGGAGATTTGGGACCGACCGGCTTGCTGTCCTGGCCTGCTGCTTCGAACTCGTCCTCGCCGATGCGGGGGGAGACCTGGCCAACGCGCTTGTCCCACTCGATCTGATAAAGATCGAAGCGGCGATCCGCGAGGTTGCGCACCGTGCCCTCGGCACGCGCCCAGCTGAGATCCGCCAAATTCACGTCGCTGATGGTCAGCGTTTCCACATTCTCGCTCGCCTCGGCAGCAATGCCGTCGCGCGCGAAGGGGAAGTCGCAGGGCGTCAGGATGCAGCTCTGGGCGTACTGGATATCCATGTTTGCGACGTTGGGCAGGTTGCCGACATTCCCGCTGAGCACGGTGAAGCACTGGTTCTCGATCGCGCGGGCCTGCGCGCAATAGCGCACACGCATGTAGCCTTGGCGGCTGTCGGTGCAGAATGGCACGAAGATGATCCGCGCGCCTTCGTCGACCAGTCGGCGGGCAAGCTCGGGAAATTCGCTATCGTAACAGATCAGCACGCCGATCGGGCCGCAATCGGTCGGGATGGCGTCGATGCTGTCGCCGCCCTTGATGTTCCACCAGTAGGCTTCGTTGGGGGTGGGGTGGATCTTCTCCTGCGCGTGGATCGATCCGTCGCGCAGGCAGACATAGGCGACGTTGTGGATGTCGCCATCGTCCATCCGCGTCGGGTGCGAGCCACCGATGATGTTGATGTTGTAGCTGAGCGCCAGTTCTGAGAGTTTCTGGCGAATTTTCGGGGTATAGTCGCTCAGCGCCTCGATCGCTTCCATCGGGCTCAGTTCCTTTTCCTCCGCGCTCAGCAGCATCAAAGTGAACAGCTCGGGGAAGAGGATGAAATCGCTTTCGTAGTCCGCTGCGACGTCGACGAAATATTCGACGTGACGCATGAACTCGTCGAACCCGGAAACCGCGCGTGCCTGCAACTGGCAGGTTGCGATCCGGACGCTTTCGACATCGCGCGGCAGGCGGTGCTTGCGCGGCGCGTCGGCGTCCACATATGGATTGCGCCAGACCATCTTGACCGCGAAGGCCTTCGATTTCTTGTCTTCGGGCAGGTAGTTTTCAAGAATGCCTTGCGGCTCGAACCCGTTGGCGAGCTGGAAGCGTAGCACGGGGTCGTGGATCTTGTTGTCGATTACCTTGTCGAGGTAATCCTGCGGCCCCTCGGCATTATTGCGCTTGCGGCGCATGGCGTTCGCCAGCCCGGGCATCCGGCCTCCGAAGACAATGCCTGCAAGGTCGAGCCGCTCGGCAAGCGACCGGCGTTCCTCGTAGAGGCGCCGTCCAAGGCGCGTCCCACGCACCTTCGGATCGACGCACATCTCGTAGCCGTAGAGCCAGTCGCCGGTCGGGTCGTGGCGCGATCCGAAACCGTTGCCGGTCACCTCGTCCCAGGTGTGGTCCGATAGCGCCACATTGGCTTTCAGCCGCATCGACGCGCAGTAACCGACGATCTCGCCGTCCAGCTTGGCGACGAAACAGCCTTCACGGTAATTGTTCAACTGCCCGCGGATCTCGCCCAGCGTGTAGGGTGGAAGATCGACATAGGCGCGCCGCACCAGATCCGCGATCGCGCGCACATCGTTGAGCTTCGCCTGGCGGACTTCGAGCCGGGCCTTGGTCTTGGCGGTAGTGGCGATCGGATCGTCTCCTGTAAAATCGGGTGCAATAGGCACTAGTGCCTGAACAAGGAAAGGCTTCAAAAGTGCCGCGCGGTTCCGAACTGCCTGGGATGAGTTTGGGCGCAAGGCTCGGCGGGAATATTCGCCATGGGGTTGACCGCCCGCCTACAGAAAGCCCCGACGCCTGCGAATGAGGCGCCGGGGCTTACGTAATGCTGGAAGCGCAGTTTCCGCAATTACGCGCGGGCGAGGCCCTGCTTCTTCATCTCGGTTTCGAGGTTGTTCACGATCGCTTCGAAGAACTGCTCGGTCGTCAGCCAGCTCTGGCCCGGGCCGATCAGCAGCGCCAGGTCCTTGGTCATCTGGCCGCTTTCGACCGTCTTGATGCAGACCTTTTCTAGCGTTTCGGCGAACTTCACCACATCGGGCGTCTCGTCGAACTTGCCGCGATACATGAGGCCGCGCGTCCATGCGAAGATGCTGGCGATCGGGTTGGTCGAGGTCGCCTTGCCTTCCTGGTGCTGGCGATAGTGGCGGGTCACGGTGCCGTGGGCGGCTTCGGCTTCCACGGTCTTGCCGTCGGGCGTCATCAGCACCGAGGTCATCAGGCCGAGCGAGCCGAAGCCCTGCGCGACGATGTCCGACTGCACGTCGCCATCGTAATTCTTGCAGGCCCACACGAACTTGCCGCTCCACTTGAGCGCGGCGGCCACCATGTCGTCGATCAGGCGATGTTCGTAGGTGATGCCCTCGGCCTTGAACTGGTCCGCATATTCGGCGTCGAACACTTCCTGGAACAGGTCCTTGAAGCGGCCATCGTACTTTTTGAGGATGGTGTTCTTGGTGCTGAGGTACACCGGCCACTTGCGGTCGAGGCCGTACTGGAAGCTGGCGCGCGCGAAGTCGCGAATCGAATCGTCGAGGTTGTACATCGCCATCGCGACGCCGGGGCTGGGGAATTCGAACACATCGATGTCGATATTCTCGCCATCTTCCCCTTCGAAGACGAGGCGCAGCTTGCCCTTGCCGGGGATCAGCGTGTCCTTGGCGCGATACTGGTCGCCGAAGGCGTGGCGGCCGACCACGATCGGGTCGGTCCAGCCGGGCACCAGCCGCGGCACGTTGTCGATCACGATCGGTTCGCGGAAGACCACGCCGCCCAGGATGTTGCGAATCGTGCCGTTGGGCGAGACCCACATCTTCTTGAGGCTGAATTCCTCGACACGCTGCTCGTCCGGGGTGATCGTTGCGCATTTCACACCGACGCCGTGTTCCTTGATCGCGTTGGCCGCATCGACGGTGATCTGGTCGTCCGTCTCGTCGCGCTTCTCGATCGAGAGATCGTAATATTTCAGGTCGATATCGAGGTAGGGCAGGATCAGCCGCTCGCGAATCCACTGCCAGATGATCTTCGTCATTTCGTCGCCGTCGATTTCGACAACCGGGTTCTTGACCTGAATTTTTGCCATTATTCGTCCCTGTAGGTCCGCATGTTTCTGGATGGAGGTAAAATCTGGCGCGGCTTTAGCAGAGGGTGATGAGCGTGCAAGGATCGCAGACGCAAAGCGTTCCCCGGAGGTGAGGTGATCATCGCGCGGCTGCCTGGGCGCGGCACGGACAGGGAATGGAGGGAGAAACGAAAAAAGGCGCCGCTCCCTGCGACGCCTCATCCCGAAAACCCCAATGGTGGGCGTAGGAGGATTTGAACCTCCGACCCCTACGATGTCAACATAGTGCTCTACCCCTGAGCTATACGCCCGCACCATGGGGAATGCCGCTGTCACGGCGGACGCGCCAGATAGCCGCGCTGGGTCACCGTTACAAGAGCTTTTGCTCCTGCTCCCGCGTTAGTCGTTCTAAAGCCGCGCCTCACGCGCGTCGGCGAAGGTGCGGTCGACCTCCAGCACCAGGTCGCGCAGGTGGAACGGCTTGGACAAAACCTTGGCCGTAGGCTGGTCGGCGCTCGCCCGAAGGGAGACCGCCGCGAAGCCGGTGATGAACATCACTTTCGTATCCGGGCTGATCTCGTTGCAGCGCTGCGCAAGCTCGATACCATCCATTTCCGGCATCACGATATCCGACAGCAGCAGATCGTATCCGCCGCTTTCGAGCAGCGGGATCGCGGCGGTGCCGCAGTTGACCGAATCGACTGCGTAGCCGGCTTTTTCGAGGGCGCGGGCCAGATAGGTCCGCATGGCTTCTTCGTCCTCCGCCAGGAGGATCCGCCGAAATGCTGTGGGTTCGCTCATAGACGTCTTCCTATAGCGTGCGGGCCTTAAGGAATCTTTGGCGCGACAAGCCCTTGCCCTGCTTTGACACACACTTTCCCAGCGTCCAGCGTTCCGGCGATGGAGGCAGGTTTGGGCAACGATTCGCAGCGCAAAATTCGGGGTGGGATGATCCCGGGCAGCGGGGCGCCGGCCTTTACCCTTGCGGGGGTGCGTGATGCGCGGCTTCCGGTGCTGATTGCAGCCCCGCATGGCGGGCGCGCCTATCCCGCCGAGATCGAATCGAACATGCGCAATCCGGTCGTCGCGAAAATACGGCTCGAGGATCGACTGATCGACCGGGTGGCGCTAGCGATTGCGGATCAGGTTGGCGCCGCGTCGCTGGTTGCGCATGCACCGCGCGCCATGCTCGACCTCAATCGCGCGGCGGACGATCTCGACTGGTCGATGGTGGGCGATGGCGCGCCGACGGAGCGCAAGCATTCCAGTGCGAATCGGCGGGCGCGCAGCGGGCTCGGCCTCATCCCGCGCCGGGTCGCGGGGGTGGGCGAAATCTGGCGTGGGCCCCTCCGACGCGAAGACGTATCCGACCGGATCGTCGGTATTCACTCGCCCTATCATCGTGCCCTCGCCCGTGCGCTGGACGATATTCGCCGTGTATGGGGCGTTGCGCTGCTGATCGACCTGCATTCGATGCCCCCGATACGCCCCCGTCATCCGGGCGAACGGCCTATCGACTTCGTGATCGGCGACCGTTTCGGCGCCTCTTGCGAAGAGGGGATCGCCGCGCGTGCGCTGCATTTCTTCGGCACGCTCGATCGCGGCGTCGCGCACAATCGGCCCTATGCAGGCGGCTATGTGCTCGATCGCCATGGCAAGCCCGCGCTGGGCATCAATGCCGTGCAGATGGAGGTGTGTCGGTCGCTCTATCTCGATGCCCGTTTCGAGAGCGAGAGCGCTCGCATGCCTGCGCTCGCACGCCTGCTAGCCGATCTCGTCGGCACGCTGGCGGAGGAAATCCTGTCCGGTCGGCGCGAGCAGGGCCTGCCGCTCGCCGCCGAATAGGCGCGGGCTCCGGACAAGAAAAAACCACCTCGTGCACGATGCACGAGGTGGCCAAGGTTCAGGGAGGAAGCGCGCTCGAAAGCGCGCCTATCCGGGGCGGCTATGAGGGGGGAGGGCCGCCCGGACGATCCCGATTTGGGGTGCGCTGCAACATTGTCAAGACGCCGCGCAAACCCCTTTTCGGGAATGACCGCATCAACCGGCGGGCTGCTCGGGAATCGGGGGCACGGTGCCCTGCTGATCCTGACGCCCGAAAATCGTGCGCATGAGTTCAAGCGAGGAAATGTGCGCGTAGATGATCGGCAGCATGCCATCCTTGTTCCACTTTTCGAGCACATCCTTGTCCAGCTCGCGCAACTTCTCCTGATTCACCATCCGGAAGCCGCGGTAGAGATAGGGCTGGTCGGGCGCGTCGTTGCGCTGGATGCCGACTTCGCCGTCCATCAGCAGGTCGTGCTTCTGCAGTTCGTCGGTCAGCAACTTGGTCCGCGCGCCAGCCTGTTCGAACTTTTCGCAGAAATCGAGAATCGCCTTGGTCTGATCGGTGGTCGAACCGTCTTCGTTGAAAAAAGGTTCGCCCTGGTCGAATTCACCGACCGAATCCGCAGTCGGATCGAAGCAGAGCGACAGATCTTCGTTTTCCGAAGAGAGCTTTGCGAGAATGAACGGATAACGGCGGACGTAGGCCGGCACATAGACCGGATCGATCATCTTGCCGTTGTCGTCGAAAAAGGTGTTCACGCCTTCGTTCAGGCCGAACAGGGCAAGCGGCAGCGGGTTTTCGCCTGCCGAAAAGATGATCGGGTAATGACGCGCGGCCTGGACGAATTCGTCCGCCGTCAGCGGCACGACATGCTGGTTCGCAAGCCAGGGAGCCGATTCGCGCAAACGGTTGCGAAATTTCATGTGATCCCGCGTGTTGAGCGGCATGAGGTCCTGATAGAACATGGGAAGCTGGGGCTGTTGCGGCGCGCTGGCCATCGGTCTCTCCGTCAAGCGGGCTGAAAAGTCGGGGGGCGCGTGCCATCGCACCGCTCCCTCAGCGAGAAACCGGGCCTTTAGGCGGCGGGCGCGTCGCTGGCAAGCGGGACCAGTTTGCCCGGATTCATCAATCCCAGCGGATCGAGCGCTTGCTTGACGCTGCGCAGAATGGTCAGCGTGGCCGGGTCGGCGAGGCGTTCCAGCTCGTCGCGCTTGACCTGGCCGATACCGTGTTCTGCGCTAATCGACCCGTTCCATTCGGTCACCAGATCGTGAACCATCGCGCTGATCGCCTTGCCCTCGGCGCGCTCCCACTCACCGGCCTTCGCACCTTCTGGCGCGCGGACATGGAAATGGACGTTGCCGTCGCCCAGGTGCCCGAAGGCGAGCGCGCTGGTGCCCGCAAAGGCTTCTTCGATGGCGGCGCTGGCGGTATCGATAAAGTCGGGCATTTTTTCTGCCGGGACCGAGATATCGTGTTGCAGGGCCGGCCCATGCGCCCGCTCGGCCGAAGAGATCGCGTCGCGCAAGGCCCACAGGGCCTCGGCCTGCGTTTCGTTGGCGGCGATGGTTGCGTCCTCGACCAGATCGCGCTCCAGCGCCGTCTCCAGCAGCGCGGTTGCGCGCGTTTCGAGATCGCCAGCGCGAGCTTCGTCCGCGACCAGTTCCAGCAGTGCGTACCAGGTGTGCGGCGAGTGCAGCGGATCGCGGGCCGAGGGCTCGTAGGCGAGCACCGATTCGAGCGCGACGCGGGGCATGATCTCGAACCCTTCGAGAGCATCGCCTTCGCGCTCCTGCGCGAGCAGGAGCAGACGGCGGGCATGCTGGGCCGAGGGCACGCCGACATACATCACTCGCCGCGCCGCGATCTGCGGTAACAGCGCGAGCGTGGCGGCGGTGACGATCCCCAGCGTCCCTTCGGACCCGATCAGCAACTGCTTGAGGTCGAACCCCCGATTGTCCTTCTTCAGCGCGGCTAGGCTATCGAGCACCGTGCCATCGGGCAGCACGGCCTCGATGCCGCGCACCTGCGCGCGCATCGTGCCATGGCGCAGCACCTGCGTGCCGCCAGCATTGGTCGAAACCAGCCCGCCGATGGTTGCCGATCCCTTGCCGCCTAGTGTCAGCGGAAAGCGCAGCCGCCGCTCTGCCGCCGCGTCGTGCAGCGTCTGCAGGACGACGCCGGCCTCGCACACGACCTGTCCGGCGTCATCGTCCCACCGCCGAATTGCGTCCATGCGCCTGAGCGAAAGGATCAGCGCATTGCCGCTTTCGTCCGGCGTGGCGCCGCCCGACATGCCGCTATTGCCACCCTGCGGCACGATCGGCACGCGATGCTGCGCGCACAGCCGAACCAGATCGGCGACTTCGCGGGTGGTCGCGGGGGAGGCGAGGGCGAGCGCGCGGCCGGTATAGCGCCCGCGCCAATCGGTCAGCCACGGTTCGACAATCTGCGCATCGCGTGTGAGGCCGCGCGGCCCGAGAAGGTTGGCGGCGGCATCGATAAAGGCATCGCTCATGTGATCGCCATGCCACACCGGGACGACGAATTGCCAGAGCATTGGCGGGCGGCCCCGCCGCAATTAAGCCGACATTCAAACGCCGGGCCTATGTCATGCGCTCGGGACGATCGAACCGGGTGGGTCGGTAGAGCGATACACCTCTAGGGAAGACGGCAGATAATATGCTTTTCATCGCCGCATTTCTGGCACCAGCGCTAGCCCTCGCTCCGGCGGGCAAGGGCGAGATGCCCCTTCCGCCGTTCGCTATCGAAGCGGCTGCGCATACGGGCGAGGCGCCGATCGAAAGCAGGCCGCGTCCGGCACCCGGCTGGCTCGCGGCGGACGCCTGGCGAACCGATCGCGAGGCGAGGCAGGTGCGTATCCGGCAGGAGATCATGATTCGCGTCTCCCCCCGGCGCCCCAATTCGCAGGAACTCGTAGCCGACTGGCGCAGGGTCCTTCCGCTACGGTACGATCAGCGCAAGATCGGCAATTGCCTGCCTGCGCGCAGCATCGTGGCGGTGCAGACGGTCTCTTCGCGCGATCTGGTCCTGCACCTGTCGGACAAGCGGATGATCCGCGCGCAACTGCGCAAATCGTGCAATGCACGCGACTTCTATCTCGGTTTCTATCTTGAGCCGACCGAGGATGGCGAGCTGTGTGTGGGACGCGATACGCTCAAGGCGCGGAACGGCGCGACCTGCAAGATCGGCGGCATTCGCGAGCTGGTCCCCGCCGAATAGGCGCATTTTCTTGACATTTGGCGGGCTTTGCGCGAAGGCGCGCGCGCTGTCGTGGGTTGGTCCGCGATCATCACCACATCCGGAAACCTGAATGAAATTTGCCGATCTCGGCCTCTCCGATAAATTGCTGCAGGCGGTAGAATCCGCCGGGTACACCGAGCCTACTCCAATTCAGGAGCAGGCCATCCCGCCCGTGCTCATGATGAAGGACATCATCGGCATCGCGCAGACCGGGACCGGCAAGACCGCCAGTTTCGTGCTGCCGATGATCGATATCCTCGCCAGCGGCCGCCGCCGCGCGCTGATGCCGCGCAGCCTGATCCTTGCGCCGACGCGCGAGCTGGCCGCACAGGTGGCAGAGAACTTCGAGAAATACGGGGCCGATCACGACCTCCAGATGGCGCTGCTGATCGGCGGGGTGCAGATGGGCGACCAGATCAAGGCGCTCAACGAAGGGGTCGACGTCCTCATAGCCACCCCCGGGAGGCTTATGGACCTGTTCGAGCGGGGCAAGATCCTGCTCAACGGCTGCGAGCTGCTGGTGATCGACGAAGCCGACCGGATGCTCGACATGGGGTTCATCCCCGATATCGAAACGATCTGTTCGAAATTGCCCGAGCCGCGCCAGACGCTTCTGTTCAGCGCGACGATGCCGCCGCCGATCGAGAAGCTGGCGCAGAAGTTCCTGCAGAACCCGAAGCGGATCGAGGTCAGTCGCGCGGCCTCTACCAACGAGAACATCACGGCGTTCAAGATCCCCGTAAAGCCGCGTGAGAAGCGCGAGACGCTGCGCTGGCTGCTCGCCAACGATCTGGTCGAGACCGCGATCATCTTCGCCAATCGCAAAACGACCGTGCGCGAAGTCAACAAGAGCCTGCAGAGCTACGGCTTTGCCAGCGGCGAGATTCATGGCGACATGGACCAGTCGAGCAGGATCGCCGAGCTCAACCGTTTCAAGTCCGGTGACATCAATATCCTCGTCGCTTCGGACGTCGCGGCTCGCGGGCTCGACGTGAAGGGTGTCAGCCATGTCTTCAATTTCGACACGCCCTGGCATCCGGACGATTACGTCCACCGGATCGGTCGCACGGGTCGCGCCGGGGCCAAGGGCCGTGCCTTCACCTTCGTCACCGAAGAGGATGCGGAGGCGATTGCCAATGTCGAAAAGCTGACCGAGACGAAGATCAAGCCGTTCGGCAAGGAAGACGTGCGGGTCGAGCTGATCGAGGGCAAGCCGGAAGACAAGGCTGAGAAAAAGTCGAAGCCGAAGGCCAAGCCGCAGCGCAAAGACGACGATCGAGATGAGAAGCGCGGTACCGACCAGCCCGAAAGCCGGGAAGCCGACCGCGACGATGATCGGCCGAAGCGTTCGCGTGCGCCGCGCAAGAGCGACGATTCGCACTCCGCACGCAGGAGCGACGACAAGCCGAGCCGCGGGCGTGGTGGCGGGCGTCGCCGCGACGGCGACGGCGAAGTGATCCCGGCCGGTGAGTGGAACGGGCCGAAGCCCGATTTCCTATCGGTCAGCGCGCTCTGACCGCACTGCCCCGGCAGGCGTTTTTGCGCGCGGCTTAGGCCGGTATTAACCAACATCGTGCATCGCTCCCGCGCAGGAGGGATGCCCAAATGTCGACCGAAGAAATTCACGTCGAGGCGCTGCGCCAGCGGACGCTGGCTGCGCTGGAGATTCTCGATACCGCGCCCGAAGAGGAATTCGACGCCATTGTCCGGGCAGCGCGACGCATATTCGGTTGCCGCACTTCCTATATCTCGCTGATCGATACCCGTCGCCAGTGGTTCAAGGCACGCGAGAACTTCGATCCCGACCAGATCGCGCGCGAATGTTCGCTCTGCGCCGTCGCCGTCGAACAGGATCGCGAAATCGTGGTCGATGATCTTCAGGCGCATCGCGTGTTCGGCGCCCGGGCCGAGATTGCCGCAATGCCCGAATTGCGCTTCTTCGCGACCATTCCGCTCAAGGGTCCCGAAATCGACGGTGCCCGCGCTGCAATCGGGACGCTATGCGTCATCGACGATACGCCGCGGGTGGCGACCGGGTCCGAACTCGCCGAGCTGCGCCAACTGGCCCTTGTGATCGAATCGCTGTTCCGGACGCGTCTCGATGCGAGGCTGGCGAACAGTGCTCTCGTCAAGCGCAAGGACCTGTTCGAAGAGATGCGCCGTACGCAACGTCAGTTCGAGCTGGCCGAACAGATGGCACAAATTGGCCATTGGCGGCTCGACCTGGCGACCGATGAAGTGTTCTGGTCAAAGCAGACGTGCGAAATTCACGGGGTCGATTTCGCGGACGAGAAGGTTCTCGCTAGCGCGCTGGAATTCTTCCTTCCGCACGACCGCGCGCGCATGGAGGCCGCCATTCGCGAATGCCGCGAAAACGGCACGCCCTACGATCTCGAACTCGATTTCCGCGATGCCAACGGCACGCTCAAACGGGTCCACACCCAAGGCGAGATCGAAATGCAAGAAGGCACGCCGGTCGCGATGATCGGCGTGATCCAGGACATTACCGATCGCTACCATCTCGAGACGCGGCTTCGAACCGCAGCCCATGTCGATGAGTTGACCGGCCTGCCGAACCGCGCGCGGCTGAACCAGTATCTCGACGATCTTCTGGAGAATGCGCGCAAGGCCCGTACCGGCATGGCGCTGCTGCTGATCGATCTCGATTACTTCAAGGAGGTGAACGATCGGTTCGGCCATGAAGCGGGCGACCATGTGTTGACGGACGTCGCCGCGCAGTTGGTTAGCGAGCCCTTTACCGGCCAGTTCTGCGCGCGCCTTGGCGGTGATGAATTCGTGATGGTGATCGAGAACGCCGATCTGCTCGCCGATCTTGAAGGCGCGTTGTCGGCCCTGCTGGGCCGACTGCGTTTCGAGGTCGTGCGCGAAGGCGAACCGCTGATCGTCAGCGCGACAATCGGCGCGACCTGGCTGACCGAAAACAATAACGAGCGCAGCGCTCTGCTGCGGTGCGCGGATCATGCACTATACCAGGCCAAGCGAGCCGAGCGTGGTACGGCATCAATCTGCCCCGATGCGATCGCGGGCGATAGGGTGCGCGCCAAGCCGCACCTGCGCGCAGTGGGCTAATCGACCAGCCCCAAGAGCACTGCCACAATCCAGGCAAGAAACGCGATGCCAGCGAAACACAGGCCAGCGAGTGGCGCCCACAGCACCCACCATCCCTAATGCTTGCCGATAGGTGGTTTGAGGCCGCGGATCAGAAAGTCAAACACGTCCAGCAGATCGAACATCAGTCCGCCAGCTTGACGAAGCTGTCGATCACGCGCTTGGTCCCGCTGGTCTCGAATTCGATTTCCAGCTTGTTGCCTTCCTGGCTCATCACAGTGCCATAGCCGAACTTGTCGTGGAAAACGCGCGCGCCCAGCGCCACATCGGTGCGCGGCTTGGCCGCGAAACTGGCAGCCGAGCGGCGGCTTTCTTGCAGCCGCGCAGGCTTCGTCTCGTATCCGGTCGCGAGGGCACGCTGCCAGCCAGGGCCGCGCTTTTGCGAGCGATCGGGCCGGTCGCGCGTGACATGCGCGAAGGGATCGTCGCTCTCGCTCCAGTTCGCGCGCCATAGCGAAGCGCCGCCCGACATGGTGGTTTCGCTCTCGACGTGGTCGTCGGGCAATTCCTCGATGAAGCGGCTGGGGATCGAACTGGTCCACTGGCCGTAGATGCGCCGATTCGCGGCGTGCAGGATCGTGCACGCTTTCTTCGCCCGTGTGATCGCGACGTAGGCGAGGCGGCGTTCCTCTTCGAGGCTGGCAAGACCGCCTTCGTCGAGCGAACGCTGCGAAGGAAATACGCCTTCCTCCCACCCGACGAGGAACAGGTGATCGAACTCCAGCCCCTTCGCGGCATGGATGGTCATGATGGTCACCTTCGCCTCTTCGGCGTTGGCCTCGTTGTCCATCACCAGCGCGACGTGCTCGAGGAAGTCGCCGAGCGTCTCGTAGTCTTCCACGGCGCGGACGAGTTCGGACAGGTTTTCCAGCCGACCCTTGGCTTCGACCGAACGCTCGTTCTCGAGCATTGCCTGGTAGCCGCTTTCTTCCAGCACCTGCCGCAGCAGTTCGGCGGGGGCGAGGCTGTCTGCCTGTTCGCGCCACTGGAGGAACTGGCGCATCAAGGCGCCGATCGTACCGCGCGCCCGGGCGGGCAGTTCGTCACTATCCGCCAGATCGAGGCTTGCAGCGGCCAGCGGCATGCCGGTGCGCCGCGAATGCTGGTACATCTTCTCGAGCGTCTTCGCGCCGAGGCCGCGCTTGGGCTGGTTGTAGATCCGCTCGAATGCGAGATCGTCGGCCGGCTGCGCGATGACCCGCAGATAGGCGAGGGCGTCGCGGATCTCGGCGCGCTCATAAAAGCGGAAACCGCCGATGATGCGATAGTTCATCCCGATCTGGATGAAGCGGTCTTCGAACTCGCGGGTCTGGTACTGGGCGCGCACGAGGATCGCGACCTCGTCGAGGCCCACACCGGAGCGTTCGAGGCTCTCAATCTCTTCGCCGACGCGGCGTGCCTCTTCGGGCCCGTCCCATACGCCGATGACGCGGACCTTCGTGCCCCCGTCGGCCTCGGTCCACAATTCCTTGCCGAGCCGCTGGCTGTTCTCGCCGATCAGGCCCGACGCCGCGCCAAGGATATGCGGGGTGGAGCGATAGTTCTGCTCCAGCTTGATGACCTTGGCGCCGGGAAAATCCTTCTCGAACTTCAGGATGTTCGCCACTTCCGCGCCGCGCCACGAATAAATCGACTGGTCGTCGTCACCCACCACGCAGATGTTCTTGCGAGTCTGCGCGAGCAGGCGCAGCCACAGGTACTGGACCTGGTTGGTGTCCTGATATTCGTCGACGAGGATGTATTTGAAGCGGTTCTGGTATTGCGCCAGCACATCCGAATGCTGCCGGAAGATGTTAAGCATGTGGAGCAGCAGGTCGCCGAAATCGCACGCGTTCAGCGCCTGCAGCCGCTTCTGATAGGTCTTGTAGAGCTGCGCACCGCGCCCGTTGGCATAGGATTCGTTCTCGACCGTATCGAGATCGCCTGGGTTGAGCCCGCGGTTCTTCCACCGGTCGATCAGCCCGGCGAGCTGGCGCGCGGGCCAGCGCTTTTCGTCGAGATCCGCCTCGGAGATCAGCGTCTTCAACAGCCGCAGCTGGTCGTCCGGATCGATGATCGTGAAGTTCGATTGCAGGCCGACAAGCTCCGCATGGCGACGAAGCATCTTCGCGCCGATCGCGTGGAACGTGCCGAGCCAGGGCATGCCTTCCACCGAATCGCCGATATGGCGGCCTACGCGTTCGCGCATCTCGCGCGCGGCCTTGTTGGTGAAGGTGACGCACAGGATTTCGCTGGGCCAGGCGAGCCGCATGGCGACGAGGTGTGCCAGCCTTGCGGTGAGGGCGGAGGTCTTGCCCGTGCCCGCGCCCGCCAGCATCAGCACCGGCCCTTCGGTGGTCAGCACCGCCTCGCGCTGGGGGGTGTTCAACCGCGCGGCATAGGGCGGAATGTCCGTATCTCCGGCGGCTTCGGCAAGGGGGAAAGCATTATTCATGGCTGTGCCCGAACAAGTAGGGAACGCAGCGGGAGGGGGCAAGGCGCGCTTTTCGATGCGTCCACCGCATTCGGAACTTCGCCCCGGAGGTCCCGTTGGTTGGGCAAGGACGAGGGAAAAAGGAGACAGAGACATGAAAAAGCTGATTATCGCTTCGACTGCCGCCTGCGGCCTCGCACTCACCGCAGTTCCGGCGCTCGCCGATCATCATAACGAGGCAGAGTCCTACATGATGACCGATGCGCAGGAAGCCATGTACATGAACTGGTCGGCGGAGAACCGCATGACCTATCAGGCATGGCCTAAGGCAGCCCAGGAATATTACTGGACGCTCAACGACAGCCAGAAGAAGATCTGGTGGGATAGCCTGAATAACGAACAGCGCGTGCGCATCGTCGAGATGGCGCCGGCACAGCGCACCGCCGCCTGGCAATCGATCAACTCGCAGCTTTCCGGCTCCATGCCAGCTACGCAGACGTCGACGACATCGACCAGCGGTCGGATCACTTACCAGAGCAATGCGGTGGTCCAGCCCACGCCGGGCGATGAAGGTCCTCCGCCGGCCAACCTGCCGATCTGCGAGCCGATGGAGCAGGATAACTGCATCAATCGCGGCGCACGCTAAGCGCCACGCTAACGATCAAGACAATTGCAAGGTGGCAGCATTCGGTAAGTCCGGGTGCTGCCACTGGCATGTTTGGGCTCCGGTTCGGCTAAGTGGCGGACGCCAGGCGGAGCAGATAGAGCTTGGCCTTGCCGACCTTCCGTTCGGCCTCGATCTCCATGCTGCGGATGGCGACATCGGCATTCGCGGAAACCTCCAGAGACACCAGCGTCGCGGGGCCGATCCAGCCGAGCCGTGCCAGCCGGTCGATCGCGACGACGCCTGCATTGGTGTCGTATGGCGGATCGAGCAGGATAAGGTCGTGGGGGACCTTGGCGGGCCCCAGCCGCAGCACCGACGCCTGCTGGATCGAGCAGCGGGGCCGGGCATCGAGCGCCGCGATATTGGCGCGGATCGCGTCTATCGCGCGCTTGTCTTCCTCGACGAACAGGCACGAGGCGCATCCTCGCGACAGCGCCTCCAGCCCCAGCGCGCCCGATCCTGCGAACAGGTCCGCCACGCTCAGCCCTTCGAAACTGCCGAGACGGCTCGCCAGCATGTTGAACAGCGTCTCTCGCGTGCGATCCGCCGTCGGGCGGGTCGTCTCCCCCTGCGGGGCCTTGATCGAGCGCCCCCGCCAATCGCCAGCGACGATCCGCATCAGCGCTTGTCTTTCTTCGCGGCGGAGCGGAAGCGGCCGATATCCTGCCTGGGCACCTCGACAGCCTGACCGCGGGGCAGATCGCCTAGTGCGATCGGCCCGAAGGCGGTGCGCATCAGCCGGTTCACCTCGAGCCCGAGATGTTCGAGCACCCGGCGCACCTCGCGGTTCTTGCCTTCGGTAATCGTCAGTTCGATCCACTGGTTCGCGCCCGTGCGGCGTTCCAGGTTGGCGTTGATCGGGCCGTAATGGACCCCATCGATGGTGATTCCCTCGATCAGCGATTCGAGCTGTTCCTGGCTGACCGCGCCGTGTGCGCGGGCGCGATAGGTGCGCTCGACCGCATTGGCGGGCAGTTCGAGCAACCGCTTGAACTCGCCGTCATTGGTCAGCAGCAGCAGCCCTTCGGTATTGAAGTCGAGCCGCCCGATCGGCATCACCCGCGGCGCATCCTTGGGCAGGGCATTGCGCAACGCATCGTAGATCGTCGGCCGCCCTTTCGGATCCCGCTCGGCCGTGAGCAGCCCGGTCGGCTTGTGAAAGGCAAACAGACGCGTTGGCTCCGGTTTGGCGACGGCTTTGCCGTCCACGGTCACACCGCGCAGATGTTCGAGCAGGGTGTTGGGCGTCTCGACCGTCTCTCCGTTAATGGCGATGCGTCCGTCGGCGATCATGCGCTCCACCTCGCGGCGGCTTGCCACGCCTGCGCGCGCCAGCAGCTTGGCGATGCGATCGCCGGTTCTCTCCGTTTCGGTCATGCAGGCCCGCTTAACGGCGCGCCGCCAATCCTCCAACCGAATTGCGACCTAGATGCCGGTCTCGGAGTAATGCGGGTGCGGTTTGCGGCGGGGATCCAGATCGGTATCGGAAGCAAAGGGGCGCCATTTTTCCAGGCCCTTTATCAGCGGGGTGCCGCAGCGCCGACAGGTGGTGCGATGATCGAACCCGTCGTACCATACGCGGTGGCGGTCTATCTTGTGTCCCCGCAACCAGCAATGAATTCGCCCGAAGGTAAGCCCCCGATTCTCGGTCCCCATAGCGCACCGCCCCTGTCCATCCCGCAGCAGTTTTATCCCCAATTGCGGCGCAAGTAACCTTCGAACTCCCAAAAATTCCGGCTCCGCAAAGAATGGACTGAAATCATGGCGAACTTTTCGCACTGCACGATGGAGCTGCGGGCGAGGGGTAGCTTGGGAGAGTGCCTATCAGGGCTAGGCGGGCCGGACGAAGAAGGGCTACAGAAGGCCCGACGATTTCAGGAGGGTTCCCATGGCCGATGCGAAGAGTGACACCACTCGGGCCGAAAATCAGAAGCCGGGCTGGCGCACCGTGTTGCGTTCGCTCGGTCAGGCCAAGACGGCCTATATGCTGCTGTTCGGCTTCGCTGCGGGGCTGCCCTATGCGCTGGTGCTGGGCACGCTTTACGCCTGGCTCTCCGATTCCGGCGAGATCGATCTGGAGACGATGGGCGTCTTTTCGCTGATCGGCCTTGCCTATGCCTTCAAGTTCCTCTGGTCGCCCGCGCTCGACCGGGTCGACATTCCCGGCCTGCGCAGGCTGGGCAAGCGCAAGCAGTGGATCGTCACCGCGCAGATGATAATCGGGGTAGCGCTGGTGTCGCTCAGCTTCATCGCGCCTTCGAACGAGACCATCGCCCTCTTCAGCCTGCTGGCCGGGCTCGCGGCCTTCGCCAGTGCCACCCAGGACGTCGTGATCGACGCATGGCGCGTCGACGTGGCGGACGAGGTGGCGACGATCGATATCCTCTCCACCGTCTACCAGATGGGCTATCGCATCGCCGCGCTGGTCGGCGGCGCACTGGCGCTGTTCATGGCGGAGCGGACCGACTGGCCAACCGTTTACCTGACAATGGGCGGGATCATGCTGCTGGTCGGGATTTCCGGCCTGTGGGCGCCCGACACCGATGCCTCCGCCACGCTCGATGCGGACGATCACGACCTCGCCGATCCGCATGGCCTGCGCGTCACCGGGCAGATCGTGCCCCGCGTCCGGGCATGGGCGTTGGCCGCGGTCGGCGTGCTGTGGGGCTGGGCGCTCGTCACGGTCGGCATCTTCATGGTCCGGTCGCTCACCAGCAACCCGGACGCGCGGCCCGATTCGGTAGAGTTCATCAGCAACATGGGCCCGCTGATCGTGATTGCGACCGTCGTGGTGCCCGCGCTGATCGCAGCATGGCTCGTGCGCGTGCAGCGCGGCGGGCAGCATGTCATCCCCGCGACCTTCGACGGTTCGGAGCCGACCACGCAGACCGGCAAGACCATGTCGCCCTACGCCGCGACCAGCAGCATGGACCGGGCGATGGACCACCTTTACCGCGCGCTGGTCCTGCCGCTGACCGACCTTGTCGGGCGACTCGGCTGGGCGATAATCATCGTCATCGCGCTGGTCCTGACCTACCGCATCACCGACGCGATCTGGGGCACCTTTGCCTATCCGTTCTACCTCGGAGAGCTGGAATATACGAAGGACGAGGTGGCGGTTGCCTCCAAGTTCTTCGGCGTCGGCGCGCTGATCCTCGGCCTCGCCGTGGGCGGCTACATGCTGACGGCGATAGGCCGGATGCTGACGCTGACGCTCGGCGCGTTTCTCGCCGCGATCACCAACCTGCTCTACGCCGACCTCGCCATTGGCGGCGTGCGGGTCCAGGCGGTGAGTGATACGATCGGCTTCACCCGGCTGGTCTCGGCACTCGGCGGTGACGAGCGGCTGGCGACGCTGATGATGGCGATCGCGGGCGAGAACATCGCGGTCGGCATCGCGGGGGCGGCCTTCGTCGCCTACCTCTCCAGCATCGTGTCGCGCGGATATTCGGCGGTGCAATATGCGCTGCTGTCCTCGCTGACGCTGCTGGTCGGCACGCTGGGGCGCGGCGCGCTGGGCCAGATGATCGAAGAGCGCGGCTATTTCGACGTGTTCATCCTGACGACGCTGATCGGCATGTTCGCGGTGGTGCTGTGTATCATCGAGTGGGTGCGGCAGGCGCGTTCGGGGCGGGCGCAGAATGCACCGCCGCCCGACCCGGAGGCCGCTCCGGCGGAATAGCGGCTTGTCGCTCTCGCCCGACGATCTTGCCAAGCTGAACGACGGCGAGGCACAGGTTCTCCAGCTGCTCTCCGCCGGGCACACGATCAAGACGGCAGCCGTCGAACTCGGTCTGACCGAGAATGCGGTGAACGAGAGGCTGCGCAGCGCACGCCGCAAAACCGGCGCGCAGAGCAGCCGGGATCTGGCGCGCGCGCTCTTTCCGAGCGACCTACAAATTTCCTGTGACAACCTTTCTGTGGTTCCGGATGATGCCGGGCTGGTGGACGAGGGGCTGCGCCGCTCGCCAATCCCGGCAGGGTGGCCGACCACGAAAGGTTTGCTCATCATGTCCATTCTCGCACTCGGTACCGCCACGCTCGTCGCGTTGACGCAGCTTTCCAGCGGGGAGCCCCAGCCTGTCGTCGACGAGGGGCTGCCCCCGCTCGCCGAGCCCGGCATGGCGCTGCGCCAGCAGCTTGAAAGCCAGCGCAGCGATGCCGACTGGGCTCTGACCACGCAGAAGGAACTGGGCCGCCGCTTCACGGGCCGCGAGGGCGTCGGAATTGTCGCCGTGCGCTGCCGGACGACCCTGTGCGAGGTGAACGCGCACGTGGCGGCGGAGGACCGGCAGGCAGCGATCCGTTCGGTCGCCAACCGGCCTTTTCTCGAAAGTTTGGCCGACCTTGGTGTCGGCGGAGTCGAAACGATCGACATGCGCTTCATGGGCGAGGGAGAGCCGGGCACGATCACGGTCTTCCTTACCCGCGCGGACTGACTGTGGTGGCCGTTCAATCGGGCAGTGCGCCACTGAGCCGAAGCATGTCGCCCGCCAGATAGAGCGAGCCTGCGATAAGCACCGGCAGGCCGTCGTCGGGCAGGCCAGCCAGCGCATTGGCGACCGTCTCCGCAGCGTTCGCATCCGGCCCGAAAGCCCCGGGCGCGTGATGCTCGTGCCCCGGCACGGGCACAACGGTGATGCTTGCGATACTACCTTCCATCGGATCGAGCAAAGCGCGGGGCTGCTTGTTGGCGAGCATGCCGAGCACGAGGTGCAGCCGCTGGCCGGAGAAATGTCGCGCCAGCGCCTCGCCCGCATCGGGGTTGTGGCCGCCATCGACCCAGACCTCGCGCGCACCCGTCAGCGGAGAGGCGGGGAGGCGCTGGAGCCGCGCGGGCCAGCTGGCGGTGCGCAGCCCTTGAGCCATCGCATCGCGCGACACGCTCACCCGGTCCTGATGGCGCAGCATGGCGATGGCGAGTGCGGCATTCTCCGCCTGATGCGCGCCGGGCAGCGCGGGGAGGGGCAGGGCGAGTTCGCCGTGCTCGTCGGCATAGTGCAGCCCGATTTCGGTGCTGCTCGCGTGCCAGTGCTCTGCGCGCATCGCGAGCAGCGCCTCGCGCGAAAGGGCCGCGCTCTCGATTTCGAGCGTTGGGCCCTCTGGGTAGGAGAGCGTCACCAGTGGTACGCCGGGCTTCGCGATCCCCGCCTTTTCGAACCCTATGCGCGCGATCGGTTCGGTGGGCACGCCTTCTTCGGGTGCGAGCAGGAAGCGTTCGTGATCGATCCCCAGTGCGGCGATCCCGCAAGCGGCGAGCACATCCGCGCGCAGCACGTTGGTCGCATCGAAGCGCCCGCCGAGGCCGACCTCGATAACGCAGGCGTCTGCCGGTTCGCGCGCGAAGGCGAGGAAGGTGGCGGCAATGGTGACCTCGAAGAAGCTCGGGCTCAAGTCGCTGCCTGCATCGAGCACCTCGGCCAGCAGCGCGGCGAGCTGCGCATCCTCGATCAGCTTGCCGGCGACCCGGATGCGCTCGTTATAGCGCACCAGATGCGGGCTGGTGGCAACGTGGACGCGTTTGCCGTCCGCCTCCAGCATGGCGCGCAGGAAGGCGCAGGTCGATCCCTTGCCGTTGGTGCCCGCGACATGGAACACAGGCGGCAGGCGGTCCTGTGGGTCGCCAAGCCTGCTGAGCAGCGCGCGGATCGTTTCCAGCCCCAGCCGTCCATCGGGCACCGAGAGCGCGGCCAGCCGGTCGAGCTGCGCCTGAACGGCGGGGTCGTCTGAGCGGGCGAAGTCTTTCATTTCGTAAGCCCCCTCTCCTTCAGGGGAGGGGGTTGGGGGAGGGGCCTCGCGCCCAGCTTTTCCCCCCCCCCCCCCCCCCCCCCCCCCCGGGG
>NZ_JBCFZM010000001.1:197500-1428558 GCF_038594605.1 Citromicrobium bathyomarinum | reverse complement strand
CGACCCCGCCGATATCGGCGTGGTGGCCGCGCGCGGCCACGAAGGCGTCCGGCTGGTCGCCATCAGTCGAGTAGAACACCGGCGCGATCACGGTGATATCGGGCAGGTGGGTGCCCCCGCGAAACGGATCATTGACGACATAGGCATCGCCGCGCCGGATGCCGCGACCATCTCGCGGCTCGCCATTTTCGCCAGGCCCGCGCACCTCGATCACCCGCGCAACGCTGTCGCCCATGCTGCCGAGATGCACCGGAATATGCGGCGCATTGGCGATCAGGTTGCCGCTCGGGTCGAATAGCGCGCAGGAGAAATCGAGCCGTTCCTTGATATTGACCGAGGTCGCGGTGTTCTGAAGCACCACGCCCATTTCCTCGGCAATCGCCATGAACAGGTTGTTGAAGATTTCGAGCTGCACGGGATCGACTTGCGTACCCGCCGCCCGATCACGCTCGACAGGTTTCTCGCGCGTCAGCACCAGGCTGCCATCCCGGGCCAGCCGCGCCTGCCAGCCTGGCTCGACCACGGTGGTGGAGTCCGGGTCGATGACCAGCGCCGGACCCTCGAAGGTTTCTCCGGGGGTAAAGCTGCTGCGGTCGCGGGTTGTCCACGCGGTGGCTCCGTCCTTCGCCGTCGCCTCGTCGGTCGCCATGGGTTCGACCTGCGCATCGCTTAGCCCGCCCGAAGTGCCGCTCGCCTCCACGCTCAGCGCTTCGACAATGATCGCGGCCGAGGCATCGGAATAACCGTAGCGCTGGCGGTGCTGCACGCGGAACGCGGCATCCATCGCGTCCGCGTCTGTGCAGGCGACGGTCAGCATCGAGTCGCTGCCCGCAAAGCGCAGCCGCGCGCGCGGCGTGAGTGTGACATTGCCGGGATCGATGCCCTGGTCGGTCAGGGCGGCAAGTGCCTCGTCGCTCAGAGCATCGAGTTCGCGCGCGAAGCCATCGTGCAGCGGGCGCACCAGGCTCGCCTCGCGAATCGCCTTCACCGGGGCAAGGCCGATGCCGTAGGCCGACAGGATCCCCGCCAGCGGATGGACCAGCACGGTCTCGATCCCCAGCTCGTCGGCCACCTTGCAGGCGTGCTGCCCGCCCGCACCGCCGAAGCAGGCGAGCGCGTATTCGGTGACATCGTGCCCGCGCGCGACGCTGATCTTGCGGATCGCATTGGCCATGTTGTCGACCGCGATGGCGAGGAAGCCCTCCGCAATTTCGTCCAACGGCTTGGCTTCGGGGAGCGAGCTAGCGATCTCTTCGAGCCGCGCCCGCGAGGCGTCGGGGTCGAGCGGCTGGTCGCCATCGGGCCCGAACACATGCGGGAAGAATGAGGGGGCGATCCGGCCCAGATACAGGTTGCAGTCGGTCACGCTCAGCGGACCGCCCTTGCGGTAGCACGCAGGCCCCGGATCCGCGCCCGCGCTCTCGGGCCCCACGCGGAAGCGTGCGCCGTCGAAGGAGCAGATCGAGCCGCCGCCCGCCGCCACCGTATGAATTTGCATCATCGGCGCGGCCACCCGCACGCCGGCGACCATGTTGTCTGCCGCCAGCTCGAGCTCGCCTGCATAATGGGCGACATCGGTACTCGTCCCGCCCATGTCGAAGCCGATCAGCTTGGCATAGCCACGCGCCTCGCCCGCCGCGACCATGCCCACGACGCCGCCTGCGGGGCCGGAAAGGATCGCATCCTTGCCGCGAAATGCGCCAACCTCTGCCAGGCCGCCGTTCGATTGCATGAAACGCAGCCGCTCGACCGGCGGAAGGTCGCGCTGAAGCCCGTCGGTATAGCGTTTGAGTACGGGCGAGAGGTAGGCGTCGACAACGGTGGTATCGCCGCGCGGGATCAGCTTGATGAGCGGCGCGACCTCGTGGCTGACGCTGACCTGCGCGAAGCCGATCTCACGCGCGATTTCCGCAAGCCGCGCCTCGTGATCGCGGTACTTCCAGCCATGCATCAGCACGATGGCGAGCGCGTCGAATCCTTCGCCATGCAGCGTCTCCAGCGCGCTGCGGGCGGCGTCTTCGTCGAGCGATTGCAGAACCACGCCATCCGCCGCGATCCGCTCGTCGACCTCGATCACCTTCGCGGGAAGTTGTTCGGGCAGCAGGATATGGCGGGCGAAGATTTCGGGCCGGGCCTGAGTGCCGATCCGCAGCGCATCGCCGAATCCGCGCGTGGTGACGAGCGCGAGCCGATCGCCCTTGCGTTCGAGCAACGCATTGGTGGCGACGGTGGTGCCGATCCGCAGCTCGGCGATGGGGGCATTCCCGTGCTCGCCCATCAGGCGCGAAACGGCCTCGGTGGCGGCATCGGCGTATTGTTCGGGGTTTTCCGAGAGCAGCTTGTGCGTGACGAGTCGCCCGTCAGGCGTGGTCGCGACCACATCGGTGAAGGTCCCACCGCGATCGACCGCAAAGCGCCAGGCACGTGTTTTGTGGCTCAAGATAGCATGCTCGCATTGCCGTAGAAGAAAGGCACAATGCGGCTTCTAGGCGGACCCGGCACGGATTCCAATGCGTGCGGGTGCAATGCTGTTCGGCGAGGGAGGGGGCGGCGAGAATGGCCCCCGAAAGTTTTGGTGCGGTCGAGAAGACTCGAACTTCCACGGCCTTGCGGCCACAACGACCTCAACGTTGCGCGTCTACCAGTTCCGCCACGACCGCACACATGACCCGGTCAGCCGGGTCAGCAATCGGAAGTCAACCATTGGTCGGCCCCCGTGAGGAAGCGGCGCCCTAGCAGGGGTGTTGGCGGCCTGCAAGCGCCTTTGCGACGCGCCTGCACCTTGCCGGTTCACATTCAGGAAGGGCTCCAGCCGATCTCCGCGAAACGCGCGGATTTGGGCAGATCTGTGATCGCTTCGTTGATGCTGAGCGTCTCGCCCGGCTGCAGGCGGCCCTGCCGTGGGAGAATCTCCCAGTTGTAGACCTTGCGATTGCGCGAATCGTACAGCACGATCAGCACCGGCGGCACCGCCTTGGTCTCGCGCCCGACATTCTTGATTTCGCCCGCCACGCCGAAATACTCACTGCCATCGGGCAGGGTGCGGCGATCCTGCTGTTCGGCGGGGAATTCGAGTACCAGATCGGGCTCGTTCAGCGCGAAAGTCGGGCGGCTTACGGGCACCCAGTCGGGCAGTCCGGCATAGCTGACCGCGGCGATCGTGCCGACCGAGATGAGTGCGAACAGGCTGGCGGCCATGCCCCACATTTTCAGCGGATTGCGGCGCGGGCGGAAGGGCGGCTCGGCAGAAAACTGCGAGCGGTCTTCGGAAGGTTTGGTTTTCTCGCGCTGGTCGCCGCCGTCGATCGGAGGCACATCGTGCCACGGCTGGTGCGGGGTCGGCGCGGCGTCTGCCGCAGCAACTGCCTGCTCGGCTTCCTCTTCCAGCGACTTGAGGTCGAGTTCGGTGCCTTCCTGGAACCAGCTGTGACGACATTTCGCGCAGCGCACGGTCCGCCCGTCTGCGCCAATGGCGCTGTCGGGTACGGCATAGCGCGTATCGCAGGCAGGGCAGGCGAGGATCATAGTGCCCAATCCATTACGCCTGCCAAGTGGGCCAAGGCAAGCGCCCCGCTGGTGGACGAGGCGGATTTGCGGCTTTTTTCCACCGACATTGCCCCCTATACCCTGCGCGTGTGTTAACCACGGGACGGGTCGGTAGAACATGGCGTGTAGGACGAGGACTGACGATGTCTGGGGGTGACGGCGAAGTCGCCTACTTCGACAATGTCGGCCTGCGTTACGGCAGCGGCAAGGAAATCCTGACCGATGTCAGCTTTTCCCTGTGGCCGGGCAGCTTCTATTTCCTGACCGGGGCGAGCGGGGCAGGCAAGACCAGCCTGCTCAAGCTGCTCTATCTCGCACAGCGCCCGTCGCGCGGGATCATCCGCATGTTCGGCAGCGACGTCATCACGCTCCCGCGCTCGCGCCTGCCCGGCTTCCGGCGGCGGCTGGGCGTCGTGTTCCAGGATTTCCGGCTGGTCGAGCATCTCTCCGCCTTCGACAATGTCGCGCTGCCGCTGCGCATCGCCGGGGTGGACGAGGGCGAGCTGGTCCAGCCCGTATCGGATATGCTCGAATGGGTCGGCCTCGCGCATCGGGCCGAGGCGCGGCCCGAAACGCTTTCGGGCGGCGAGAAGCAGCGCGTCGCCATTGCGCGAGCAGTCATCGGGCGACCCGACATGCTGCTGGCGGACGAGCCGACCGGCAATGTCGACCCCGATATGGCGCTCAAGCTGATGCGGCTGTTCGAATCCCTCAACCGGCTGGGCACCACGGTGGTCGTCGCGACGCACGACCTGCACCTGCTGCAGAACGTGCGTAGTTCGATCATCATGCGGCTCGACAAGGGGCGCCTCGGGGACCCGACGGGCGCGCTGCGCTATCCGCCGCGCAGGCCCGTGACAGACGAGCAGGCACGGTGAGCAAGCCGCCGCTCAGCGATACCGCGCGCGCAGGCCAATCGTCCTTCGACGGCGACAAGGCGCGCGCGCTGATCCCGCAGGCGCGGCTGGCGGGGCCGATGCCGTGGGTGCTCGCGATCATGGTCGCGCTGACGGTGCTGGCAGCGGGGGCAGGACTGGCGCTCGGCAATATCGTGGGCGATGCGCGCTCGGAACTGGCTGGCGGGGCGACCGTGCAGATTCTCGATGCCGATCCGAATACCCGGGCCGAACAGGCGACGGCGGCGCAGGAAGCGCTGCGAACGATGGATATCGTGGCCGAGAGCCGGCTGATTCCGCAGGACGAGCTCGATGCGCTGCTGGAGCCGTGGCTGGGCGGATCGGGCGATGCGGAGACGGTCCCGGTGCCCGCGCTGATCGACGTGCGGCTAGAGGGAAAGGCGGACGAGGAGGCGCTTGCCGCGCTGCGCACGAGGATCGCCGATGTGGCGCCAGATGCGCGGGTCGACGCGCAGTCGAGCTGGCTGCAACCGGTGTTCGCCGCGCTGTCCTCGCTCCAGTACCTCGCGCTGGCGCTGGTCGTGCTGCTGGCGGTGACGAGCGCGGCGGCGGTGTTCCTCGCGGCGCGCAGCGCGCTGGGCAACAATCGCGAGACGATTGCGATCGTGCACCTGCTCGGCGGCACGGACGGGCAGATCGCGCAGCTGTTCCAGCGCGCGATTCTGTTCGACTCTATTCTCGGCGGGATCGTCGGCCTGATCCTCGGCCTTACCGCCGTACTTGGGCTCGGCTACCAGTTCGCGGCGCTCGACAGCGGCATGGTGGCGAGCGCCGGGCTCGATTGGCTGGACTGGATATTGATCGCGCTTATCCCTATTTTCGGCGTCGCGCTGGCGGTCGTGACCGCGCGCTTCACCGTTCTTGCTGCCGTTAGGAAAATGCTGTGATCTGGCGCGTCGGGCTTGGCCTCCTCCTCGTCTGGGTACTCGGTTTCATCTGGTTTGCCGGGTGGCTGCCCGAGCCTGCGCCGATGGAGCGGACCGACGCTGTGATCGTGCCCACAGGCGGGGCGGGGCGGATCGCGCGCGGGCTCGACGTGGTTCAGACCGACAGTGCGGATACGCTGCTGGTCACCGGCGTCGATCCGGAGGTCACGCCGGGCGAGTTCGCCGCCGAGTTCGAAGTGCCGGCCGATGTGATGGATTGCTGCGTCACGCTGGGCTTCGCCGCCACGGATACGCGCGGCAATGCGCAGGAAACGAAGGAATGGGCGGAGCAGAACGGCATCCAGAGCCTGCGCCTCGTCACCAGCGACTGGCATATGCGGCGCGCCTCGATCGAGTTGCGGCGCGAATTGCCGGACAGTGTGAAGGTCATCAAGGATGCGGTTCGCAGCGAGCCGAGCCTGTGGATGCTGTTCGTCGAATATCACAAATGGCTGGTGAGCCGCACCGTGGGGCCCCTGTTCTCCTGACATGAACGTGCTGCGCAGCCTCGCTTTCTACGGCGTCTTCTATTCCGGAACCCTGGTGTTGCTGCTCGTCGCGCCTTTCCGTGGGCGAGCGGGCATGTGGAAGCTCGCACATGCATGGAGCGGACTGCACCGGTGGTGCGTCCGCCACCTGCTGGGCATCCGCATCATTCAGGAGGGGGCGCCGCAGGCGGAAGGGCCGGTGCTCTATGCGATGCGGCACGAGAGCTTCTTCGAGGCGATCGATGCACCGCAAGTGTTCGGTGCGCCGGTCATCTTTGCCAAGCAGGAATTGCTCGATCTGCCGATGTGGGGGAAAGCCGCCGCCAAATACGGCATCATCCCCGTCGCGCGCGACAAGGGCGCGAAGGCGCTGCGCGATCTGATGCGCGCGGCACGTCTCGCCAAGGAGGAAGGGCGGGCCTTCCTGATCTTCCCCGAAGGTACGCGTATCGCGCATGACGAAGAGGGGCCGATCGCCTCCGGCTTTGCGGGCCTTTACAAGCTGCTGGACCTGCCGGTCGTCCCGGTAGCGGTGAACAGCGGCCCGCTCTATGGCGATCTGGTGAAGCAGCCGGGGCAGATCACCTATCGCTTTGGCGATCCGATTGCGCCGGGGCTGGAGCGTGCCGAGGTCGAGGCGCAGGTGCGCGAAGGAATCAACCGGCTGCGCGCGTGATGCGTCCTACCGCTCCAGCACAGCCTCGATCGCATCGCCGACCTTGGCCATGTCATCTTCGCGCCCGATGGTGATCCGCAGCGCTTCGCCCAGGCCCTGCCCCGGCAGGTGCCGCAACGCATAACCCGCTTCGGCAACCGCATCGCGCACGCGTTCCGCCGTCGGTTGGTCGGGGAAGCGGACGAGCACGAAGTTCGCCTCGCTCGGCACGCAAGCAACACCGCGATTTCCAAATCCTTCCAGTCGCGCGACGAAAGCGGCACGCTCGCGCGCATTGTTCTCGCGCGATCTGCTCAGGAAATCCTGGTCCGCCAGGGCCGCGAGGGCCGCGCCCTGTGCCGCGCCGGTCACGTTGAACGGCCCGCGAATGCGGTTCAGCGCGTCGACCAGATGCGGCGCGCCGGTCGCCCAGCCGACCCGGGCGGAGGCGAGGCCGTAGATCTTGGAGAAGGTCCGCGTGACCAGCACATTGTCGACCTTGCCCGCCAGCGTGAGGCCGGGCGCGCCCCCATCCTCCAGATATTCGGCATAGGCCTGGTCGAGTACGAACAGCACGTCGCCGGGCAATCCGGCGTGCAGCCGCTCGACCTCGCCATGGGGGAGGTAAGTGCCGGTGGGGTTGTTCGGATTGGCGAGGAAGACGACGCGCGTCTTCTCACTCACCGCTGCCAGCATCGCATCGACATCGGCGCCGAAATCGCGCGCTTCGGCTTCGAGGGGCACCGCGCCCACCCGCCGCGCCGCGATCGGATAGACCGAAAACGAGTATTGCGACATCAGCACCTCGTCGCCCGCGCCCGCGAAGGCCTGTGCCGCCAGATTGAGCAGCTCGTCCGAGCCGGTGCCGCACACGATCCGCGCCGGGTCGATGGCGTGCATCTCGCCCAGCGCGGTGCGCAGCGCGATCGAGTCGGGGTCGGGATAGGTGGCGAGATTTTGCGCCGCGCGCATCGCCGCCAGCGCGTCCGCGCTGCATCCCAGCGGGTTCTCGTTGGCCGAGAGCTTGATCAGCGTCCGCCCGTCCGCAGCTTTCGACACGCCGGGCACGTAAGGCGCAATATCGAGGATGTAGGGCTTGGGCTGGGGAAACGGCGAATTCATAAGGGCACAACCAGAAAAAGTGCGGTGCTGCGACAGGCTCAGCACGAGCGGATTTCGAAAGAAATTCCCCTAACCGCTCGCCCTGAGCTTGTCGAAGGGCTGTTTTTCCTCTTCTTGCGCAAGCGACCATGAACACGCCGCAGCAATCCCAGTCCCTGAGCTTGACCCTTCCCGATCCGCTGCCGCTCGACAGCGGGGCGCAGCTGTCGCCGGTCACCATCGCCTACGAGCAATATGGCGCCCGGGCGCAAGACGACAGCAACGTGGTGGTGATCTTCCACGCGCTGACCGGCGACCAGTATGTCGCCAGCCCGCATCCGGCGACCGGCAAGCCCGGCTGGTGGGACCGCATGGTCGGCCCCGGGATGCCGATCGATACGGATCGCTATTACGTCATCTGCGCCAACGTGATCGGCGGCTGCATGGGCTCGACCGGCCCTGCCAGCGCCAATCCTGAAGAAACCGGCGGTGCGCCCTACGGCCAGAACTTTCCGGTGGTGACGATCCACGACATGGTCCGCGCGATCGGCCGCCTGCTCGATGCGCTCGGGATCGACCGGGTGCATGCCCTCGTCGGCGGATCGATGGGCGGGATGCAGGCGCTCGCTTTCGCGTCGCAGTTCCCGACCCGGGCCGACCGTGTGCTGGTGCTCGCTAGCGCGGCGCGACAGAGTGCCCAGAACATCGCTTTCCACGAGGTCGGGCGCCAGGCGATCATGGCCGATGCCAACTGGAACGGTGGCGAGTATTACGGCGGCACGCACCCCGATGCAGGGCTGGCGGTGGCCCGGATGGCGGCGCACATCACCTATCTTTCCGAAGCGGGTCTGACCGAGAAGTTCGGGCGGCGGCTGCAGCAGCGGCCCGACGGCAGCGACGGCACAAAGTCCTTCGGGTTCGAGGCCGACTTCCAGATCGAATCCTACCTGCGCTATCAGGGCAGCGGGTTCACCCGCCGGTTCGACGCCAATTCGTACCTCTATATTACCCGCGCGATGGACTATTTCGACCTCGCCGAAGAGCATGGCGGACGGCTGGCCGATGCCTTTGCGAACACCTCCGCGCGCTTTTGCATTGTCAGCTTCGACACCGACTGGCTCTACCCGACCGAGGAGGGCCGGCACATCGTTCGCGCGCTCAATGCGGCGGGCGCGCCGGTCAGCTTTGTCGAGCTGTCATCGCCATACGGGCACGATGGCTTCCTGCTGGAGACGCCGGGACTGGATGAAGTGGTGCGGGGGTTCGTGTCGTGAGCGAGCTTCCCGACGGTTATGAATTGCACGACGGGGCCGATGCGCGCGCCGCTCACGCCTTCCTGACCCAGCGCTACTGGTCGCCCGGCATTCCGGTCGAGACGGTCGAGAAGGCGCTGGCCAACAGCCTGTGCGTCAGCGTGCTGCATCGCGGCGAGCAGATCGGCATGGCACGGGTCATCACCGACCGGGCCACCTTCGCCTATCTGGCAGACGTCTACGTGCTCGACGGGCATGGCGGGAAGGGGCTGGCCAAGGCCATGGTCGGCCATCTGCAGGGCTACGCCGAGTTGCAGGGCCTGCGCCGCAGGATGCTGGCGACACGCGACGCGCATGGATTGTATGAAGGGCTAGGCTGGCAACCGCTGCCGGACCCGAGCATTTTCATGCAGCGCCATTTCCCGGATATCTACGCATGAGCAAGCTTCCCGATCTGCGCCCCGACCTCGCGGCAATCGCCGGGACCATCCCCGATGGTGCGCGCGTGCTCGATATTGGTTGCGGGCCGGGTACGCTGCTGGCCGCACTGGCGGAGCACAAACGGGTCGATGCGCGCGGGCTGGAGATCGATCCGGAGCGGGTGGCAACCTGCGTGGCGCGCGGGCTTTCGGTGGTGCAGGGCGATGCCGAGGCCGATCTGGTCCACTACCCCGACGACGCGTTCGACTACGCCATTCTCGGCCAGACGATCCAGATGGTCGACCGGCCTGCCGAGGTGATCGACGAGTTGCTACGCGTAGGCCGCGCCGCCTTCATCAGCTTCCCCAATTTCGCGCACTGGCGGATGCGGGTCGCGCTGGGGCTGGGCGGTCGGATGCCGGTGACACCCGCGCTGCCCGAGGCGTGGCATGCGACCGGCAATATCCGCAACCTGACCGTCGTCGACTTCAAGGATCTGGTCGCGGACCGCGGCGCGCGGGTCGAGCGCGCGTGGTATTTCGGCAAAGGCCACGAGATCGGCGAATTCGGCGCAAACCTGCGCGCCGAATTCGCCCTGTTCCTGATCGGCCGGGGTTAGCGGCGAATACTCCCCTCCCCCGCGGGAGAGGGGTTGGGGGTGGGGGTTCTACGCCGGGAGGTTCTTCAGACCTCCCGGCGCCGCACACCCCCACCCAGACTCCCCCTCAAGGCCTGTCATGAGCGGCTGGCTGTGCCAGCAAGCCGAAGGAGGGAGGAGCAGCGCACGCACTACCCCGGACGATACATCGCGCAGATCTTGTTGCCCGCCGGATCGCGCAGGTAGGCGAGATAGAGCTTCATTCCCGCGCCTTCGCGGATGCCCGGCGGGTCTTCGATCGCGGTGCCGCCATGCGCGAGCCCGGCGGCGTGCCATGCATTAGCCTGTTCCTCGCTCGTCGCGGCGAAGCCGATGGTTGAGCCGTTGCCGCAGCTCGCAGGCTGGCCGTCGATCGGCTTGGTCAGCAGGAAGATGCCGCCATTGTGCATGTAGATGACGCGGCCCTTGGGATCGACCGAGCCCTCGCGCCCGCCGAGTGCCTTGAAGCACGCATCGTAAAAGGTCTTCGAGGCTTCGATATCGTCGGCGCCGAGCATGACGTGGCTGAACATTGATCTCTCCCAGATTAGTTGCAGTTCGCCACCTGTCCTAGCAGCGCGAAGCCATCAGACAATCGACAAATACGGAAGACACTTGCCAGCGTCCGCCCGCTGCGACACTTTGGGGCCAATGGCGCGCTTTCCCTTTTCCGCAATCGTCGGTCAGGACGAGATGAAGCAGGCGCTCCTGATCGCGGCGGTCGACCCCGCGATCGGCGGCGTGATGGTGTTCGGTGACCGGGGCACGGGCAAGTCGACCGCCGCGCGCGCACTGGCGGGTCTGATGCCGCCGATCAGCGCGGCGAAGGACTGCGTCTATGGCTGCTCGAAGGAAGATCAGGCGCGCTATCCCGACGTGTGCGGCAGCGGGCCGATGCGCAAGCGCGCGGTGCCGTTCGTCGATCTGCCGCTGGGCGCGACCGAGGACCGCGTGCTGGGCGCGCTCGATCTGGAGCGCGCGCTGCGCTCGGGCGAGAAGGCGTTCGAACCCGGCCTGCTCGCCAAGGCGCATCGCGGCTTCCTCTATATCGACGAGATCAACCTGCTGGAGGACCATCTGGTCGACCTCCTGCTCGACGTAGCCGCCTCGGGCGAGAACGTGGTCGAGCGTGAAGGCCTGTCGGTCCGCCATCCGGCGCGGTTCGTGCTGATCGGCAGCGGCAACCCGGAAGAGGGCGAGCTGCGCCCGCAACTGCTCGACCGCTTCGGCCTGTCGGTCGAGGTGCGCACGCCCGGCGATATCGACACGCGGGTCGAGATCATGCGCCGCTGCGCGCGGCAGGAGGCCGATCAGCAGGCCTTCGCCGACGAATGGGCGGATGAGGAGGAGGCGGTGCTCAAGCGGATCGACCGCGGGCGCAAGCGGCTGGCTAAGGTCGATGTGCCCGATGCGATGCTGGTCAAGGCGGCCGAGCTGTGCATGGCGGTGGGCGCGGATGGCCTGCGCGGTGAGCTGACCGTGATGAGGGCGGCCCGCGCGGTGGCTGCGCTGGAGGGCGCGAAGAAGGTTGGCGAGGCGCAGCTGATGGCGGTCGCGCCATCGGCGCTGCGGCACAGATTGCGGCGCGACGTGCTGGATGAGACCGGCTCCGCCGCGCGGATCGAGCGCGCGATCGCCGAGGTTTTCTGATGGAGCCCGGGGCAGGCCCAGCCGCCGCTCCGGAGGACGATGCGCTGCTGGCGTTGTCGCTGTTTCTCATCGCTCCCGATCAGCTGGGCGGGCTGAGCCTGCGCGGCTCGGGTCCGGTGCGCGATGCATTGCTGGAGCGGCTTAGCGAAGCTGCCGGGTGCACGTTTCCGCTGCGCCGGATGCCCGCGCATATCGACGACGAGCGGCTGCTGGGCGGGGTCGACCTTGCCGCCAGCCTCGCCGGAGGGCGGCAGGTGCGCGCGCGTGGCCTGCTCGAAGAGATCACCGGCGGAGTGCTGGTCGTGCCGATGGCGGAGCGGCTGGATGCAGGCGTGGCGGGGCGTCTGGCGCAGGCGATGGACGCCGAAGAGACGCACTTCGGGCTCGTCCTGCTGGACGATGGCACCGAAGACGAAGTGCCGCCGACCGCGCTGCTCGAACGGGTGGCATTTCATTGCGACCTCACACGCGCTGGAATGACCGGTGCTGCGCTGCGCTTTGGCCACGTGGAAGACGTCGCACCGCTCGGCGAAGAGGCGCTGCACGCACTCGCCGCGACCGCGACGGCGTTGGGCGTCCATTCGGTCCGCGCGCTGAATTTTGCATGCCATGCCGCGCGCGCGCATGGCGCGCTGGAAGGCCGCGAGGCGGTAGCGGAAGCGGATATCTCCGCTGCGGCGCGCCTCGTGCTCGGCCCGCGCGCCACGCAGATGCCCGAGCTGCCCGAGGACTTGCCCGACGAAGCGCCACCGCCGCCAGAGCAATACGAAGCGGGCGAGCGCGACGAGGCGTCGCAGCCGGGTGAGCGGCCACTCGACGACGTGGTGCTCGACGCAGCGCTCGCCTCGATCCCGGCCGATCTGCTGGCGCAGCTGGCCGAGGGGCGCACGCGGCGCAGCGCCGGGAGCGGGGGTGGCAAGCGCAAGCTCTCCGGCCAGCGCGGCAAACCGCTCTCGGCGCGGCCCGGCATGCCCCGTGGCGGTGCGCGGCTGGCGCTGGTCGATACCTTGCGCGCTGCCGTGCCGTGGCGGGCGCTCAGACGGCACGAGCTGGACGCGGCGAACGACAGCCTCGTCATCCGCAAGTCCGATCTGCGCGTGCGCCGCTTCGAGGAGCGCGGGGCGCGCGTCACCATCTTCTGCGTCGATGCCTCGGGCTCGGCGGCGGCGGCGCGGCTGGCCGAGGCCAAGGGCGCGGTCGAGCTGATGCTGGCGCAGGCCTACGTCACCCGCAGCGAGGTCGCGCTGGTGGCATTCCGGGGCGAGGGTGCGGAGCTGCTGCTGCCGCCGACCCGCTCGCTCACCCGCGCGCGCCGCGTGCTCGCCGCGATGCCGGGCGGCGGCGGGACTCCGCTGGCGCTGGGATTGAAGGCAGGAAGCGAGGTGGCCGAGGCGGTCGCAGCGCGCGGCAAGACGCCGCATCTCGTGATCCTGACCGACGGGCGCGCCAACATCAATGTCGAGGGCAAGGGCGGTCGCCCGCAGGCGAAGGAAGATGCGCTCATCGCCGCGAAGACCATCGCGGCGCGCGGGCTCGATGCGCTGGTGGTCGATATCTCCGCGCGCACCGCGCCCGAGGCGGGCGAGCTGGCGCAGGCGATGCGGGCGCGCTTCCTCGCCTTGCCGATGGCCGACGCGGCGAAGCTTCACGCGGCGGTCAAGGCTGCGCAACCCGTGGCGCAGGCCGCATGAGCGGATCGCTGGACTGGCAGCGCGACGGGCGCACTTGGCCGCACCGCGAGGCGAGCCGCTTCATCGAAAGTGCCGGCCTGCGCTGGCATGTTCAGGTGATGGGGCCGGACGAAGAGGACGCGCCCGTGCTACTGTTGCTCCACGGCACCGGCGCGTCGTGCCATTCGTGGCGCGGGTTGATGCCGCTGCTGGCCGAGAATTACCGCGTGATCGCGCCGGACCTGCCGGGACATGCCTTCACCCAAGCTATGCGCGGTTCGCAGATGAGTCTGCCGGGCATGGCAGACGCGGTTCGCGCCCTGATCGAAACGCTGGAAATCGAACCGGCAGCGATGATCGGCCATTCGGCAGGTGCCGCCATCGCGCTCACTGCCGCGCTGGATCGCTTCACCGATACGCCGATTATCGGGCTGAACCCCGCGCTCGCGCCGTTTCCCTGGCCCGCCGCCCAGGTCTTCCCCGCGATGGCGCGGGTGCTCGCGCTCAACCCGCTGGTGCCGAAACTCTTCTCCGGCATCAGCCGTCTTGCGGGCGATACCGAAGGCTTCATCCAGCGCTCGACCAATTCGCGGATCGATCGCGAGGGTGCGCGCTGCTACGCGACGCTGCTCGGCAACAGCGACCATGCCCGCAGCGCGCTGGCGATGATGGCGAACTGGGATCTGGACCCGCTGGAACGTGCCTTGCCGGGCATCGCGAACCCGGTGCTGCTGATCCATGCGCGCGGCGACAATGCCATCCCGCTCGACGGGGTGGAGGATGCGGTGCGGGCCTTGCCCGACGCCACGCTCGAAGTGCTGCCGGGCCTTGGCCACCTGATGCACGAGGAACGGCCGGAAGAGATTGCGGGGCTGATCCGAGGGTTTCTGGATCGGCAGGGCCACTCGAACTGATCGCGTGACCCCCGGATATCGTCATCGCGAGGGGTGAAGCCCTGCGGCGATCCAGGCTGAGCTCGCACCGCACTGGATTGCTTCGCTCCGCTCGCAATGACGAGTATAATTAGCGTTCAGGCTCCCCATGGAGGATAGACAGATGGAAGGCTTCGGCGAACATTACGGCTGGGTCGAGATCGTCTTTACCGCAGTCGTCGCGCTGGGCTTTGGCGGGTGGCAATACTGGTCGGTCAGCCGCGAGATAAAGCGAGACAAGGCGAAGAAGGCGGACGACGAGCAGCGCTGAATTTCAATGCGCGTCGCAACGACAAGGAATGAGAGGCGAAGCGTCAACGGCGAACGTTGGCGCGCCGTTCGCGGTTCGACAGGCTCACCACGAAGGGTTGCAATCAAAGGTCTTACGCCACCCGCGGCATCCGGTAGGGCAGCATGAATTGCACCACCGGCGACGCGAAGCGCCTGAGGTCGAGGCTTTCCTGCACCGCGACCACCTCTTCGCCGAACAGGCGCGATCGGAGCGTGGAGCGCGCGTAGAAGGGCGAATCCTCCCATGTCTTGATGACGCTCGCATGCCCCCGGTCGCCGCGCGTCTTGCGCTCCATCTGCCAGAGCGTGCTGGGCAGCGGCGCGGCCAGCGGCAGCTCCACCTGCTGCGGCAGGCCATAGGCATCGAAGCGGATCGCGCTGGCGAAATGCGAACCATCGGCGCGCTTGCCTTCGTAGCAGACCACCGCGCCTTCGCTGAGATGCGCGCGCGACCAGTGCCAGACGTCGAAGCCATCCTCCAGCGACTCGGCGCCGAAGTTCGAATCGAGATAGGCGCGGCCCGTCCAGCTCAGGTCGGGCTCGTGCATATCCACCTCGATCCGTGCGCGCGGCGCGAGGCAGTGCCAGATATGTTTGCCCGCCGGATCGAGCGCGAAGCTGACGGGGTTGAGCGCTTCGGGGTGTACGCGAATGCGCCCGCGCACCCGGCGCTGCCAGGGCACGCCGAGCCGCTTGTCGCGCTCATCGATGTCGATCTCCAGCGCAGTGCCGGTCCAGCGCACGCTGCTGGGCCCCAGCACCAGCGTATCGCGGCTCAGCTCTACATCGGCGCCTCCGCGCTCGGTCATCGCCCAGCGTGCCTTCGGGCCATAGAGCGCGACGTTGAGCGATGCGTGGTTCAGCGGATCGCCGCGCCCGCTCGCCTTGTAATAGGGGGAGAAAACGCTGCCCAGAAAGGCGATGATGGTCAGGCCGTGGCGCCCGTCCTTGCTGATCGCGTCGACATACCACCAGCCATACCCGCCGGGTGGGACTTCCGCATCGAAGCGAGGCGCGCCATCGCTGCGCGCGCTCCGATCTGCCCGGACAAGGCTGCCATCGGCACGCCCGCGCCGGGATGGGTGCTCCCCCCGACGCAATAGAGCCCAGGGATCCGCGTGGCTGCTCCCTGCCGCAGGAAGGACGCCGCCCATCCGTGCGAGGCCCGTCCATAAAGGGCCCCACCCGTCGAAGGGAACAGCGCTTCGAAATCCGCCGGAGTGACCAGTTGGTGCGGAAAGTCGGGCTCCAGCTCCAGCCCGCAGCGGGCGAGGCTGCGCGTCATGGCTTGCGTGCATTGGTCGAGCTCCTGTTGGGTAAAGGTGTGGGAATCGCCATTTGCCGGGGCGTTGACGATCACCTGAAAGCGCTCCCGCCCGCCATCGGTGGCGGGTGAGGCGCCGGTGCGGGCGACGTCCGCATCGCGGTCCTGCGCGCAGACATAGACGCTCGGGTCGGCGATCTGTTGACCGCTGCCGGTGGCGCGGAATTCGGCAGCGTAATCGGGCGAGAAGAACACGTTGTGGCGCGAAAGCGGGAAGCCGCTGGTCTTCGCATGGGCCAGCCAGACGAGCGCGGAGAGCGAGCGGCGGCCCTGCGGCGTCTTGCCGACCGCGCGCCGCGCCGCCTCGCCGAATTGCCCGTATGCGAGCGCGGCAGGGTCGGCATTGCACAGCACAGTATCGGCAGCGATACGCTCGCTCCGGCGAAGGACGACGCCGGATACGCCATCGCGATCCGTCTCGATCCGGGCGACGCCCTCGCCCAGCCGGAAGGTCGCTCCGTTGGCCTCGGCCAGTGCCTTGAGCGCTTCGGCCAGCGCGCTCATCCCGCCATCGATCAGCCAAACACCCTTCGCCTCGACATGCGCGATCAGCATCAGCGTGGCGGGCGAGTCGAAGGGCGAGGAGCCGCAATAGGTGGTGTAACGGCCGAACAGCTGGCGCAGGCGCGGGTCCGCGAAATGCTCGCCCAGCACCTTCCACAGGCTCTCGTAAGGGCGGATCGCGGCTAGATCGCCGACCCGGGTGAGGCCGATCCGCTGCATCAGCGGCAGCGGCCAGAAGACCTTGCCCTGCCGCAGCAGGCTTTCGTCGAGGATGTTGTAGATGCGGCGCGCCTCTGCGCGGAAGTTGCGATAGCCGCGCGCGGCCTCGGCCCCGGCAAAATCGCCGATCGTTTCCTCGCTGCGAAGCGGATCGGCGAACAGGTCGAGCCGTTCGTCGGGGGTCCACGCATGGCGCGCGATGACCTGCGCGGGTTTAATGTCGAGCGCGGCGCGCAGGTTGCTGCCGCAGGCGCGGAAGATATCCTCGAATACCTCGTGCAAGGTGAAGACGGTGGGGCCCGCATCGATCGCGCCGCCATCGACCTCCAGCCGCCGGGCCTTGCCGCCGACCTGCGGTTCCTTCTCGATCACGGTGACGTCGCAGCCGCGCGCGGCAAGCAGCGCTGCGCTGACGAGCCCGCCGATCCCTGCTCCGATGACGACGACCTTCTCAGCCATCTGCGCGCTCTCCCACAAGACGATTGCTATTTACATAGCATCTGTCCAACAAACTGGACAAATGGAAACGGGTCAAGGCCAATCATCGGTCGAGCCGCGTGGGCTGAAGGTTCGCCTGCGCGGCTGGCGCAACCGGATTATCGGCAGCCGCGCCTTCCAGCGTCACGCTGCGGCCAATCCGTTTCTGCGCCCGATCGCAAGAGCGCGTGCGGGTGCTCTGTTCGACCTTGTGGCGGGCTTTGCTTACTCTCAGGTGCTTTTGTGCACGGTTGAGAGCGGTTGTGTGCAGCGCCTGGGAGAAGGGCCTGCGTCGACCGCGGAGCTGGCCGATCTTGCCGGGCTTTCGGGCGAGGCGACGCTACGCCTGCTACGTGCGGCGGCGGCGATCGGGATCGCGGAAGAGGTGGCAGAGGGCTGGTGGATGCTCGGCCGCCATGGTGCCGCGCTCCACGGCAACGCGGGTGCGCTGGCGATGATCCACCATCACAAGCTGCTCTATGCCGACCTCGCCGATCCGCTCGCACTGCTGCGGAAGGACCGCGCCGAGTCGACCGCGCTGTCGCGCTTCTGGTCCTATGCGGGGGCCGAGAAAACGGCGGAAGAGGGCGAGGCGGGTGCCTATTCGCAGCTGATGGCGGCCTCGCAGGCGGCGGTCTCGGACGAGGCGCTGGCGGCCTATGATTTCTCCCGGCATCGCTCGCTGCTCGATGTCGGCGGTGGGCATGGCGCGTTCCTCGATGCGGTAGGCATGGCGCATCCCGGGCTCCGACTCGGCCTGTTCGACCTTCCGCAAGTCGTCGCGCGACTCGAGGCGGGCCGGGTGGCGGTGCATTCCGGCAGCTTTCTCTCCGACGATCTGCCGCGCGGCTACGACTGCGCCTCGCTGGTGCGCATTCTCCACGATCACGACGACGAACCCGCGCTGCGGATCCTTGCAAACATCCGCGCTGCGCTGAAACCCGGCGGAACCCTGCTGATCGCTGAGCCAATGTCCGGAACGCCCGGCGCGGAGGCAATGGGCGACGCCTATTTCGGCCTCTACCTCTGGGCCATGGGTCAAGGCCGCCCCCGCACCGCCCGCGAGATTCACGCGATGCTGCGCGAAGCGGGCTTCGCGCGCAGCCGCTCGCTCGCCACGCGACAGACGCTGATCGCGTCCATGATAGTCGCCCATGCCTGACAACTAATCTGTCATGCAGAATTGACACTACGTCACGGTAGGCGTAGCTGACATGTGGGCTATCCCACCTCCGGGTGGCGACGGACCGACCAAGGGGAGAGGAACCGGACCAATGGATACGATGGCCGTCACACTCGAAGGACCGGGGCGCTTGGCGCTTAAGCGTCTCGAGTTGCGGGCGGTCGAGGCGTCCGACGTGGTGGTGTCGATCCATTGGAGCGGCGTCAGCAGCGGCACCGAGAAGCTGCTCTGGACCGGCGAGATGCCGCCATTCCCGGGCATGGGCTATCCGCTGGTGCCCGGTTACGAATCGGTCGGCCGGATCGTCGATGCCGGACACGACGCACAAAGCCGCATCGGCGAGTGGGTCTTCGTCCCCGGCGCCAACTGCTACACCGATGCGCGGGGCCTCTTCGGCGGTACCGCGCGGACGCTGATCGTCCCCGCCGCACGCGCACTGCCGATCCCTGAGTCGCTGGCCGAACAAGGCGTGCTCTTCGCGCTGACTGCGACCGCGCGCCACGCGCTGGCTGGCGGCCACGCGCCCGATCTCATCATCGGTCACGGCGTGCTCGGGCGACTGCTCGCGCGCATCGCCATCGCCAACGGCGCGCCCGCACCCACGGTGTGGGAGGTCGATCCGGCCCGCACGCATGGCGCGCAAGGCTACGATGTTGTCCATCCCGAAGCGGATTCGCGCAGCGACTATCGCAGCATCTACGACGTCAGCGGCGATGCCTCGCTGCTCGACACGCTGGTGACCCGGCTGGGCAAGGGCGGCGAGATCGTGCTTGCAGGCTTCTACCGCGACCGGCTGGGCTTCGATTTTGCGCCCGCCTTTCAGCGCGAGGCTCGGCTGCGGATCGCCGCCGAGTGGCAGCCCGAAGACCTCGCTGCGATGCAATCCCTTATTCAAACCGGCGCGCTGAACCTTGCCGGCCTCGTCACCGACGTGGCCCCGGCAGGCGATGCGTGCGCCGCCTACCCCACTGCTTTCGAGGACCGCGATTGCCTCAAGCTGGTGCTGGACTGGAGCGAACTTGCATGACCCACCTCGACCAAGCTTCCGCCGTAGACGCCCTGCGCGAAGAGGCCGCGATCGAGCCCGATCCGGTGCACGATGGCGAGGTGACCAAGCAGACGCAGGTCATCGCAATCTACGGCAAGGGCGGCTCGGGCAAGAGCTTCGCGCTGTCCAACCTCAGCTACATGATGGCACAGCAGGGCAAGCGCGTGCTGCTGATCGGGTGCGATCCCAAGAGCGACACGACCAGCCTACTGTTCGGCGGCAAGGCCTGCCCGACGATCATCGAAACCTCCTCCAAGAAAAAGCTCGCAGGCGAGGAGGTCAGCATCGAGGATGTCTGCTTCCAGCGCGACGGCGTGTTCGCGATGGAGCTGGGCGGGCCCGAGGTCGGCCGCGGCTGCGGTGGGCGCGGGATCATCCACGGTTTCGAACTGCTCGAGAAGCTGGGCTTCCACGAATGGGGCTTCGACTACGTGCTGCTCGATTTTCTCGGTGACGTGGTGTGCGGCGGCTTCGGACTGCCGATCGCGCGCGACATGTGCCAGAAGGTGATCGTGGTCGGCTCGAACGACCTGCAGTCGCTTTACGTCGCCAACAACGTGTGCAAGGCGGTCGAATATTTCCGCTCGATGGGCGGAAATGTCGGCGTCGCCGGGATGATCGTGAACAAGGACGACGGCACGGGAGAGGCGCAGGCTTTCGCCAAAGCGGTTGACATCCCGGTGCTGTGCGCGATCCCCGCGAACGAGGAAATTCGACGCAAGTCGGCCAATTACCAAATCATCGGCAAGCCCGGTGGCGAATGGGCCCCGCTGTTCGAGGAGCTGGCGATCAACGTCGCCAATGCCCCGCCGCAGCGGCCAACCCCGCTTGAGGGCGATGGCCTGCTCGACCTGTTCAGCCCCGAGGATACCGGCGGCAACGTCCAGCTGATCCCGGCCACGCAGGCAGATATGCGCGGCGGCTCGTTCGAACCCAAGCCGAGCCTCGAAGTGGTTTACGACGAGGCTTGATGGACATGAGCGAAGCCATCACTCCAGACCTACGCGCCGCCGACCGGCTCGATCTCGGTAAGCCAGATGAAGGCGGCTGCGCGAGCGGCGACACCATGCGTGAGGCTGCCCGCAAGGCTGGCAAGAGCGAGATCCTCGACCAGTATGCGCGCGACTATCCGCTCGACGAGGCCAAGCAGGGACCGCACGACCAGCCGCAGAGCATGTGCCCGGCTTTCGGCTCGTTGCGCGTCGGCCTGCGGATGAAGCGCACCGCGACCGTCCTTTCGGGCAGTGCCTGCTGCATCTACGGCCTGACCTTCACCTCGCATTTCTACGGCGCGCGGCGCACGGTCGGCTACGTGCCCTTCAGCTCCGAAACGCTCGTCACCGGCAAGCTGTTCGAGGATATTAAGGAAGCGGTCGAGCAGCTCGCCGACCCGGCGCAATACGACACGATCATCGTCACCAACCTGTGCGTGCCCACCGCCAGCGGCGTACCGCTGCGGCTGCTGCCCGACCAGATCAACGGCGTGCGCGTGATCGGCATCGACGTGCCCGGCTTCGGCATCCCGACCCATGCCGAGGCGAAGGACGTACTGGCAGGCGCGATGCTCAAATATGCGCGCGAAGAGGCCGAGGAAGGCCCCGTTGCGCGGCCCGACGGCCCGGCACAGGATCGCCCCACGGTATCGTTGCTGGGCGAGATGTTCCCCGCCGATCCGGTCGGCATCGGCATGATGCTGGAGCCGCTGGGCCTCGCCGCGGGGCCGGTGGTCCCCACGCGCGAGTGGCGCGAGTTGTATAGCGCGCTCGACTGTGCGGTCGTTGCTGCAATCCATCCTTTCTACACAGCCAGCGTGCGCGAGTTCGAAGCTGCCGGGCGCAGCGTGGTCGGTTCGGCTCCGGTGGGGCGTGAGGGGGCTGCCGCCTGGCTCGACGCCATCGGTGCAGCTTGCGGCGTGGCGCAAGACAAGGTCGATGCAGCCAAGAACGCGTTCCTGCCCGCCATCACCGGCGCGCTTGCCGCAATGCCGGTCAAGGGACGGATCACGGTCTCGGGCTACGAAGGCTCCGAATTGCTGGTTGCGCGGTTGCTGATCGAAAGCGGTGCGGATGTTCCCTATGTCGGCACCGCCTGCCCGCGCACGAAATGGTCCGATCCCGACCGTGCGTGGCTGGAGGCCAAGGGCGTGCGCGTGAACTATCGCGCCAGCTTGGAAGAAGATATCGCGGCAGTCGAGGAATTCGGCCCCGATCTGGCCATCGGTACGACGCCGGTCGTCCAGCATGCCAAGCAGAAGGCGACCCCTGCGCTCTACTTCACCAACCTGATCTCGGCCCGTCCGCTGATGGGTCCGGCAGGCGCAGGCAGCCTGGCGCAGGTGGTCAATGCCGCGCTCGGCAACAAGGCGCGCTTCGACAAGATGCGCGACTTCTTCGAAGGCGTCGGCGCGGACGATAACGCGGGCATCTGGCAGGAGACCCCGGTCGACCGCCCGCAGTTCAAGAAGAAATTCGCCGCTCAGACGGCTGCCGCGCTCAAGGCGGCAGAGGCGGTGGGATCGTGACCCTCGTCCTCGATCACGGTGCTCTTCGATTCGTCGCGATCTCGGGTTTTGCGGGAGGCGAGGTATGACCCTCGTTCTCGATCACGACAGGGCGGGTGGCTATTGGGGCGCGGTCTACACGTTCACGGCGATCAAGGGCTTGCAGGTCGTCATCGACGGGCCGGTCGGGTGCGAGAACCTGCCGGTGACATCGGTGCTCCACTATACCGACGGCCTGCCGCCGCACGAATTGCCGATCGTCGTCACCGGCCTGGGCGAGGAAGAGCTGGGCAAGACCGGCACCGAAGCCGCGATGAAGCGGGCGTGGAAAACGCTCGACCCCGAATTGCCCTCGGTCGTGGTGACGGGCTCCATCGCCGAAATGATTGGCGGCGGTGTGACGCCCGAAGGCACCACGATCCGCCGCTTCCTGCCGCGCACGATCGACGAGGACCAGTGGGAAAGCGCCGACCGCGCATTGAGCTGGCTGTGGACCGAGTTCGGGCCGAAAAAGATGCCCAAACCCAGGGAGCTGAAAGAGGGCGAAAAGCCGCTCGTCAACATCATCGGCCCCGCTTACGGCATGTTCAACATGGCGAGCGACCTCGCCGAAATCCGCCGTCTGGTCGAAGGGATCGGGGCAGAGATCAATCTGTCCTTCCCGCTCGGCAGCCATCTGGCCGACATGCGCAAGCTCGCCAATGCGCAGGCCAATGTGTGCATGTATCGCGAGTATGGCCGCAACCTGTGCGAACTGCTGGAGCGGCCGTTCTTCCAGGCGCCGATCGGGCTGACGTCGACCACGAAGTTCCTGCGCGCGCTGGGCAAGGAACTCGGGCTAGACCCCGAGCCGTTCATCGAGCGCGAGAAACACACGACGATCAAGCCGTTGTGGGACCTGTGGCGCTCGGTCACGCAGGATTTCTTCGGCACCGCCAATTTCGGGATCTGCGCGAACGAGACTTACGCGCGCGGCATCCGGTACTTCCTCGAAGACGATATGGGGCTTCCGTGCAGCTTCGCCTTCGGGCGCTGTGCCGGAGTGAAGCCGAAGAACGAAGACGTGCGCGCCGCGATCCACGCCAACCCGCCGCTGGTGGTGTTCGGCAGCTATAACGAGCGGATGTACATGGCCGAGGTCGCAGGGCGCGGCCATGGACCGCAAGGCCAGTTCATTGCCGCCAGCTTCCCCGGCGCCGCGATCCGTCGCCACACCGGCACGCCCTTCATGGGTTATTCGGGCGCGACCTACCTCGTGCAGGAGGTGTGCAATGCGCTGTTCGATGCACTGTTCCACATCCTGCCGCTCGGCTCCGAAATGGACAAAGCAGACGCAACGCCGGCGCGCAAGCAGGCCGAATTGCGCTGGGAGCCGCAGGCCAAGACACGGCTAGACGCGATCGTCGAAGCCCAGCCCGTGCTCGTCCGGATCTCGGCTGCCAAGCGTTTGAGGGACGCCGCCGAAGCGGCCGCCCGCGGGGCGGGGGAGACGGTGGTGACCGCCGACCGGCTGGCCGACGCCCTGCTCGAAGGGGCCGCCCGGTGAGGCGCGCGGCCCGACCATCCGCCCGGCGACGGGCCAAGCAATTCGCGCGATGGACCGTGTCCTCTCGCGGATACCGCCGGGGCAGCAATGCCCCACTATGTCCAGCAAGTTTGGAGATTGATCAATGAACGATCCAACACCTGGCGACGATCGCTTCGGTCTGCGCACCTACCTGACGCCGGAAGAAGCCAAGGAATTTCACAAGATTTTCATGGGCTCCTTCATCGGCTTCACGGGGATCGCCGTCCTCGCTCACATCGCGCTGTGGGCCTACAAGCCCTGGCTCTGAGCGATCCGTCATGCCTTGGCCGGCGCGTGCGCGCGCCAGCGAGCGCTAACTGCCGTAACCACATGAAAGGAATTTAAAAATGTGGAGAATCTGGCTCATTTTCGATCCGCGCAGGGCGCTGGTTGCACTCTTCGTGTTCCTGTTCGTTCTCGCGCTGCTGATCCACTTCATCCTGCTCAGCACCAACCGGTACAACTGGCTGGATGGCGCAAGCGCCGCTCCGGCGACGACTGCTGCGGCGGTCGAAGGCCCGGCGACGACGGGCTAGCGACCCGCCCGACGTGACGGGGGCGGGTTTCTCCGTCCCCGCAGCCGGCGCCGCATGCGCGGCCCGGTGAGTAATCTGGGATGAACCTGCAAGACCCGCCACTGGGGGCGGGAAGGATGGACCTATGGCGCTCCTGAGTTTCGAGCGGAAATATCGCGTGCGTGGCGGCACCCTGATCGGTGGCGACCTGTTCGATTTCTGGGTCGGTCCATTCTACGTGGGCTTCTTCGGCGTTACGGCGGCGATTGCTGCGTTGCTGGGCACGCTCCTGATCTTCGCCTCGGCTTCCCAAGGGCCAACCTTGAACCCATGGCTGATCTCGATCGATCCGCCACCCATCGAAGCGGGGCTTGCCGCCGCCCCGCTCAATGCCGGGGGCTACTGGCAGATCATAACCGTATGTGCGCTGATCGCCTTCGTCTCATGGGCGTTGCGGCAGGTGGAGATCTGCCGCAAGCTGGGCATGGGATACCACGTGCCGGTCGCCTTCAGCTTCGCAATCCTGGCCTATGCCACGCTGGTCGTGATCCGTCCGATCTGGCTCGGCGCATGGGGGCACGGCTTTCCCTATGGCATCTTCACCCACCTCGATTGGGTATCGAACACCGGCTATTCCTACGTGAATTTCCATTACAACCCGCTGCACATGGTCGCGATCACGTTCTTCTTCACGACCTGTCTCGCGCTTGCGCTGCATGGTGCGCTGGTCCTGTCGGCAGTCAACGTGCCCAAGGGCACCGAGGTCAAGTCGCCCGAGTACGAAGACACGTTTTTCCGCGATTTCATCGGCTATTCGATCGGCACCGTGGGCATCCACCGGCTGGGGCTCCTCCTGGCGCTCAACGCCGGGTTCTGGAGCGCGGCGTGCATGATCCTTGCCGGGCCGCTGTACCAGGGCAGCTTCCCCGAATGGTGGAGCTGGTGGCGCAGCATCCCGATCTGGTCCTGAGGAGGGTACTTCGTCATGCCACGCTACCAGAACATCTTCACCCAAGTGCAGCTCGAAGGCCCGGCGGAAATGGGCATCGACCTGCCCTTCGCCGACGAGCCGCGCATCCCGCTTCACTGGAACGCCCACTGGTTCGGCAAGCTCGGCCAGGCGCAGTTCGGGCCGATCTATCTCGGCTGGCTTGGCCTCGCCTCGCTGCTCTTCGGCTTCATCGCGATCGAGATCATCGGGCTCAACATGCTCGCCTCGGTCAACTGGAGCCCGCAGGCCTTCGTGCGCGAGTTCTTCTGGCTCTCGCTCGATCCGCCGGGGCCCGAGTACGGCTTCCAGCCCTTCGTCCCGCTGGCCGAAGGCGGCTGGTGGATCATGGCTGGGTTCTTCCTGACCACGTCGATCCTGCTGTGGTGGTTGCGGACCTATCGCCGCGCCAAGGCGCTGGGCATGGGGCTGCATGTCACCTGGGCTTTCGCGAGCGCGATCTGGCTCTATCTGGTGCTCGGCTTCATCCGCCCCGGCCTGATGGGCAGCTGGAGCGAGGCGGTGCCCTTCGGCATCTTCCCGCACCTCGACTGGACCAACAACTTCTCGCTGATCTATGGCAACCTCTTCTACAACCCGTTCCACTGCCTCTCGATCGCCTTCCTTTACGGTTCGGCACTGCTGTTCGCGATGCATGGCGGCACCATCCTCGCGGTCGGTCGCTATGGCGGGGAGCGTGAGATCGAACAGATCACCGATCGCGGTACGGCTGCGGAGCGGGCCGGCCTGTTCTGGCGCTGGACCATGGGCTTCAACGCCACGATGGAATCGATCCACCGCTGGGCCTGGTGGTTCGCGGTGCTGACCACGCTGACCGGCGGGATCGGCATCCTGCTGACCGGCACGGTGGTCGACAACTGGTACCTGTGGGCGCAGGAGCATCACTACGCCCCGCCGCGCTGACCTGCTACGAAGGCAACAAGAAAAAGCCCGGCCATCGCGGTCGGGCTTTTTCTGTATCGGGACTGAGTGGCGGCTCTCCGGGAGACTGAAGCGGCTTATTGATATTCGACTATGGGGTGGAAAACGGTCCCCTTTCAGGAGCAGTCGATGCCACGCAATTGGAGGGTCCGGCACACACGGTCTAACACAAACTCATTGTCACTTTCGGCAACAAAATACTGACCAGTTCGATAGGCGGCCAAACCGTCCGGAAATGCATAGATGGAGTCAGAGATATTTCTTACCGTGCCTTCCAAGTAGTATCCGTAGCCCTCCAAACCATCTTGGCTCCGTTCCCATACAACAGGCCGTTCGCGGAGCCAATTTTGGAACCGCTTGCGCATTCGCTCAAGTGCAGGAAACCTCGACGCACCCCTCCAAAGGAAATGAACTTCTCCAATTGTCCAGAGTGACGATTTCCGAATTTTAGGATTGTAGATCGAAACGAGAGGCGATCCTGTTGCGTCAGGGCTACCATCTTCGTTGTGGGCTAAGGGACCGTACTGGCGATAGAATAGCAATATCCGCTCAGCGTTTTGATGCTCTTCTGCTGTTTCCGCCTGTGATCTGAACCAATCTAAGACATCGAGCTCATGTGGAGCAGACATGAAGTGATAAGTAGTCGCCATATCCCATTCCCATCACCCATCGAAATGTCCGCAACGGGGTCGTTAGCTGACGGTCAGGTTACTGAACAATTCTCGCCCAATTCAGACTTTCCCAGCAAACCGCATCCGCAGGTCCATCGCATGAAGCGGGAAGGCGAGGGCGATCGGAAACGAGACCCAGTACCATTCTGCCCCGGTCAGCGCGGCGCGCAGGCCGAGCATCATTAGCGCGGCGGGGCCGAGCAGGCCAGCGATCGCGCCGATGCGCCAACCACGGCTCGCCAGCCACAGCGCCTCGAGCGCCAGCACGGCCAGTACGATGTCCGCCGCATGCCCGCTGGCGAACAGCGCCTCCATCGCATCGGACACGTCAGAACGGCCCGTTGAGCTCGACGATGCTCCAGTTGAGCGCGCCCGCGATGCTCACCCACACGATGTACGGCACCAGCGCGATCGCGGCGAAGCGCGAATAGCGGGCGCAGAAGAGGATCAGCGCACCGACCGAGAGCCACAGCAGCAGCAGCTCGGCAAAGGCCCAGTCGGGCCGCTGCATGCGGAAGAAGATCAGGCTCCACAGGATGTTGAGGAATCCGTTGAGCGCGAACAGTCCGATGACGGCATCGGCGACGCGCGAATTCGGTGCCGCGCGCCACGTCGCCACCGCCGCTACCGCCGCCAGCGCGAAGATCGCGGTCCATGCGACAGGGTAGAGGAAATTGGGCGGGGTCCAGTCGGGCTTGGCGAGCGATTGGTACCAAGGCCCCAGATCGGTGATCGTACCGCCCAGCATCGCAACGCACAGCGCGGCGATGCCCGCCACGATCATCGGCAACAGCCAGCTGCGAGCCATCAATATGCATCCCTCACGCGGCGGCCTTCAGGCCCAGAAGATGCGCGCAATCCTTCAGGAAAATACGGACATGGGCAATGGGTTTCGCACGCACGAGCCGCTTGTTCATGTAGGCTTCCCACGTCAGCTGCTGCACGTCGCGATCGGCGCACATGGTCACGAAACGCTCGCGGCGCTTGTCGCTCGAATACCAGAAGTGCTGCATCATCCCGAGGATCCAGAACACCTTCCCGTGCTCGCGCATGAAGCTTCGACGCGCCTGCCTGAGCGTAGCGGGCTGCCCGGTCGCGAGGAACTGTTCGGCCGCCCGCGCCACGCAGCGCCCGCCCATCATCGCGTAGTAGATGCCTTCGCCCGATGCGGGCGCTACCACCCCGGCGGCATCGCCCGCGACGATTACGTCCGCGCCATTGTCCCAGCGTTTGAGGGGCTTGAGCGGGATCGGCGCGCCTTCGCGGCGGATCGTCTCGCAGGAATCGAGGCCGAGGTCGCCGCGCATCCGAGCGACCGCACCGCGCAGGCTGAAGCCTTTGTTTGCGCTGCCCACGCCGACGCTGGCGGTCTCGCCATGCGGGAAGACCCACGCGTAGAAATCGGGCGAGAGATGGCCCTGGTAGAACACGTCGCAGCGCGATCCATCGAAGGCGTCCTTGTCATAGCCCGGCGTATCGTTCGCGGGCGACTTGATGATCTCGTGATAGGCGAAGACGCATTTCATCCGCTCCGCCCCCGCGATGTTCTGTGCCGCGACCTTGGAGCGCGCACCGTCCGCGCCGATGACCAGGCGCGTGCGGATTTGCTGCATCTCGCCGTCGCGGCTTTCCTTGTAGCAGACGCTGGTGCCTGCCTCGTCGCGCTCGATCCGCTCGAACGTGCCGGTGCGTCGCTCCGCCCCTGCTTCGGCCGCACGGTTGCGCAGCCATTCGTCGAACACATCGCGGTCGACCATGCCGACATAGCCGATTTCGCCCACCGGCATGTCCACCTTGCGGTCCGATGGCGCAATCATCCGGGCCGAGCGCGCGCGCGCGACCAGCAGCGAGTGCGGCACTTCGAAATCCTTGAGCAGCCGCGGGGGCACCGCGCCGCCGCACGGCTTGATCCGGCCCGCGCGGTCGAGCAGCAGCACGCGCCGCCCGCCATCGGCAAGGTCCTTGGCGATGGTGGCACCGGAAGGGCCGCCGCCGACCACCACCGCGTCGTAGATCGCATCCTCTGTCGCTATGCTCATGCCGTTGCCACTCCCCCCGAATGTGCCGGTGCCTTGTGCGTCGCCTGCACCGCCAGCGCGGCGGCGAGGATGAACAGGCAGGCCTCGATGGCGAAGATCAGCTGGAAGGCCGCACCATCCTGACCCGCTACGCGCCGGGCAACATCGACGCCCAGCGCGCCGCCCAGTCCGCCGAGGCCGAAGGCGATGGCCTGCGCTGCGCCCCAGACGCCCATGCGCACGCCCTCGCGGGTCTTTTCGCCCGCGCCGGCCAGCCCCATCATCGCGCCGATGGCGGAAACCGCGAACACGCCGTTGCAGAAGCCCAGCACGAAGACATTGGCGGCAAGCGGCCAGCCCGGCCCGGCGAGCGCCGCCATCGCCAGACCTGCAAGCGCCAGGCCCGAGCCAGCGCAACTCGCGACGATCCACAGGCGCAGATCCACCGGCAGACGCCCTGCAAAGGCGCTGCCACCGACGCCGGCGAGGATCATGCCAAGCAATACGCCGCCATGCTGGAGCCCCGAAAGGCTGGTCGATTGGCCCGGCGTCATCCCGAAGACGAGTCCGGCAAAGGGTTCGAGAATGAGGTCCTGCATCGAATAGGCGAGCATCGAGACGAAGATCAGCACGGTGAAGCGGCGCGCAGCCGTTTCCTGCATGATCTCGCGCAGCGCCTCGGCAAAGGCGGGCGCTTCGCCGCGATCTTCGCTGTCGAAGTTCGCCATTGCGCGCGGTTCGAGCCGCCAGATGGCGAGGCAGGCGACGGCAAACGCGCTCAGCGCAACGCCACTCGCCACGCTCGCCAGCCGTGCTTCGCTGAACGGGTCGAGCAGCGCACCGGCCACACCTGCCGCGATCACGATCCCGGCGATCATCATCGTCCAGGTCACTGCCGCGGCTGCCGCGCGCCGCGTCGGTGCGACGCCCGAGGCCAGCAGCGCGAGCATCGAGGTGCCCGCGGCGCCGACGCCAGCGCCGATCATGGTGAAGGCAAGCACCGCCAGCGTTCCGCCGAGCACCGGCGTTTCGGGCATCATGCTTGTCGCACGCACCGCGAGCAGCGCGCCGCCCGCCAGCACCGCCATGCCGCCGACGATCCACGGCGTACGCCTGCGTCCCCGGTCCGATCCATGGCCCCATAGCGGGCGCGCGAGCTGCACAGCGTAATGCCATGCGACCAGCCCCGCAGGGATCGCCGCGGCGAGGGCATATTCGACCACCATCACCCGGTTGAGCAGCGAGGTCGCCAGCATGACGATTGCACCGATCGACGCCTGCACCAGCCCGAGCCGGATGATCGCGAGCCAGCCAAGGCCCCTCGCATCGGGCGCAGACAAGGCGTTGGCGTCCATCAGACATATCCTCCCAGGCCTAGTCCTGCGGCGAGCATGCCCAGCACGTAGAGCGTGACGCCGGTCGCCCCATACCATGGCGCATGCTTGGCCGGATCGCGGACCAGCCGCGGCATCAGGGCAAACTGTCCGATCAACAGGCATGCGACGATTCCTGCGGAGAGCCAGTGTCCCCACATCATCAGCATCGCGATAATGACGGCCTGTGCCCCGGCCATCGTGGCGCAGGCGAGCAGGCTCGCGTTGCGCACGCCCAGCGTGACCGGGAGCGAGCGCAAGCCGGTCACGCGATCGCCCTCTACCGCCTTGAAATCGTTCAGCGTCATGATGCCGTGCGCACCCGCCGAATAGAGCAGCAGCACGATCAGAACCGATGCTGAGGGCATCGCGCCCAACATGACCGTGGCGCCGGTGAACCAGCTCAGCCCCTCATAAGTCAGGCCGACCGTCGCCGGGCCCCACCAGCCGCTCGACTTCAAACGGAAGGGCGGGGCGCTGTAGGCCCAGGCAAGCGCAAGCCCGATGGTTGCCGCGCCCAGCACCAGCGGCCCTAGCGCGAGGGCGACCAGCAGCGAAAGGGCGGTCCCGATGATCGCGATGTAAAGGCCCCAGCGGCCTGCCACGCGGCCCGAGGGGATCGGGCGGTTCGGTTCGTTAATGGCGTCCACGTGCCGGTCGAACCAGTCGTTGACTGCCTGGCTCGTCCCGCACACCAGCGGCCCTGCCAGCAGCACGCCGCAGGCGACCAGCAACCAGCGCCCGTCGACCGCTACGCCAGACGAGACGACCCCGACCGCGAAGGCCCACATCGGCGGAAACCAGGTGATCGGTTTGAGCAGCGCGAGGACATCGCGGGCCGCGGGCGGCGGCGACGTTCCGGGTAAGGGCGCCGAACGTTCCATGCCAAACAGGGTATGCCTCGGCGGAAGGTCCGTCAAACCATTTTGACAGTCTTTATGTCAGGCAAAGGCTACCGCGTTTCCTCGCCCTGCTTGCCGAGGCCGTAGCGGTTGAGTTTGGAATAAAGGCTCTGGCGGCTCAGCCCCAGAATCTCGGCCGCCGATGCGCGATTGTCCGAGGTGTAGAGCAGCGCAGCTTCGATGCACAAACGTTCGATCAGATCGGTGCTCTCGCGCACGATGTCCTTCAGCGGCATGCGGCCGACCAGATCGGTCAGCTCCTCGACCGAGCGCGGCAGATCTTCGCCGGCGCCGGCGACCTCGCGAAGACGGCGGCCGATCGGACGGATGACGAAGCCGAAATGGCGTGCATTGCCCTGCTTGTCGTCGCCGGTGGCCACGGCGGAAATTTCGACCGGCTCTTCGGCCGACCCGCTCAGGTTGCGGACCACGCTGGTGACATTGCGCGCGACCCCATCCTTTTCCATCTGCCCTGCGATCAGATCGAGATCGATCCCCGGGCGACCGAGGAACCGCGTGAGCGAGCGTCCGCCGAGCTGCTCCTCGCTCGCCGCATCGACCATTTCCACGAAGGCCGAATTCGCTCGCAAAACCCGCATGTCGCCATCGGCGATAACGAAGGCGTCGGGCATCGTTTCGATGATATCGGACAGCGAATGATCGTCCTTCGCCACCTGTTCGTCCGCAGGGGTTATGACCAGCAGTAGATATTGCCGCCGCGACTGGCTGAAGCCGGTTGCCGCGACCATCGCCTTGCGACCGCCGCGCGAAAGCTTGACCGGGATCGGTGCCGCGGCGTCGGTGCCCAGTGCGGAACCGAGCTGGGTGGTGAGCGAATCGCGCGTGGCGCTGTCGAACAGTCCGCCCAGCTTCTTGCCATGCAGGGTTCCGCCGCGCGCGCCCGCAAGGCGACAGGCCGCGGGGTTCGCCTCGCGAATGCGATGCGTATCCGCCTCGACGATCAGCACCGCCTCGCCCGATCGTTCGAACAGGATGCGATAGCGCGCCTCAAGCTGGCGCATGTGCATGTAATCGCGCTCCAACGCCTGCTGCACCTGCAACAGGCGCTGCTGGGTTCGCGCGACATCGCGCAGATCGCGTCCGAGCGCGATATGGAGTCCATCGCCCAGGCTCACGATCGTATAGCGCACCGGCACGTCGCCGTCGGTCGTCGGGTGGTTCACCTGACGCCAGCGGTGCGTCTCTCCCTTGCGTGCGGCGGCGAGCATTTCCATGACCTTGGCACGGCTTTCGATGGTCACCGTGTCGAGCCAGTTATCGCCCGCCCAATCCGTGAATTCGGGAAATTCCTGCTCGCTGACCGACACGTCGACGATCTGGCCCGTATCGTCGATCACCAGCGCAATATCGCCCGCCGCCATGGCGAGCTGCTGCGCCGCCTCGACGCCGAGTGTACCAAACAGTCCGGCGCTGTCGCCGAAGGACCGGTCTGCATCACCGAAGTGCTTTTTGGTCAGCATCAGATACTCGCCCCCTTCAGGGTGCGGGGTTAGAAAGCAGTCCTGCTTCGGCGACCATCCGTTGTGCGGTTTCGAGCGCCGAAAAGGCATCCGTCGCCGTACCGTCGGCGCCGACTTCCTTCACGATGTCCGGATTGGAATTGACCATCCGCCCCCCGATCATGATGCGGGTCGCCGGATTGGCCGATACCGCGCGAATGGCCCGGATCAGGGATTGAAGCGCGCTGCTAGGTGAATCGGTGGTGATGGTCAATCCTATCAGATCGAAGGATTTCCGCGATACGATGGTCAGCAATTCGCGCCTCTGAGGATCGATCAGCGCTTCGCTTTCCCACCCGGCGCGCGCGAAAACCTCGTCGATCATCAAGGCGCCGAAGGCGTGCTGATCGCCCGGAATGGGCGAGAATAGCGCGCGGGCTGGTGTCTCCAGCGCGCGGGCCATCGGCGCGGTGGAAGAAGTGACTTCGCGCATCACCTCCTGCAATCGCCACAGGCCCATCGTCACCTCGACGAAATCGCAGCGGTCCTCTTCCCACAGGGCGCCCAGCTTGCGCGCCGCAGGGGCGAGGAGGTCGAGATAGAGCGCCTGGATCTCGTAGCCGCGCGTTATCAGAGACTCGACTTCCCTCAGCGCCCGGTCGGCATCCCATTCGAGCAGACTGACCGCGAAACCGTCCGCAAAATCCGGTGCGATCGGGTCAAGTGCCGTCGCGACTTGGGCCTGTGGCTCGCGCGAGTGCGCCAGCATCAGGCGGGGGATCATGTGTTGTTCCACTATATCGCCCAGCTCGTCCTCATGCGGGCCGGGCACTCGCCTTCGGGCACCCAGAGGGTTAGCGATAATGTTCCGGAGGGCCGTGGACCCCATGCCGAAAACCGATGCCATTGCAGACTCTCCCAGTCTGTTAGCGGCGCGGACTGCGTCGACCCGGGCATGCGGTTATACTTATACGACTCCGCCCAAGCTGAAGGAAGCGTACGCCCGATTTCGCGATATGGCAAATCGGATAGTGTCCACTTCACTTGTCGTCATGAAAGATTGACACTCCTCGCGAGGTAGGCGTAGTCTTGCGCCATTGGAGAGAGGAGGGCGGTCGCCGACCCCATGACCAGCAAGGCTCATCCGGACACAGGCACGAAAGCGCCGCGTACGCGGCACGGGACAACCCGTGCCGCGTGGGCGAGCGACGGCGTGTCGCTCTACACGCCCGAAGAACGCGCGCGCCGCGACTCGAGCGTCTGGACCCTCGTGCAGGGTGTGCTTGCGCCGGTGCAGTTCGCGATTTTCGCGATCAGCCTGGTTCTGGTTTTGCGCACTCTCGCGACCGGCGACGGCGCCTTTGCCGCCGACCTTTCGATCATCGCCAAGACCTTCGCGCTTTATACGATCATGATCACGGGCTCGATCTGGGAAAAGGTCGTGTTCGGCAAATGGCTCTTCGCGAGGCCGTTCTTTTGGGAAGACGTGTTCAGCATGGTCGTGATCGGCCTGCATACCGCCTATCTCGCGATGCTGCTGGGCGGCATCGGCAGCGTCGAGGCGCGCATGCTCGTCGCGCTGGCAGGTTACGCGGCCTATGTCGTCAATGCCGGACAGTTCCTGCTGAAGCTGCGCGCTGCGCGGCTTGCCGGCAGCGTCCAGGCGGTGCCCGCATGAAGGCGGACACATTCTCGGTTCCCGCAGACAGCGGCTGCGCAGTTTCGCCCGAACGCGAGGTCTTGCGCGAGCCCATATTGAGAGAGAGGGGCCAACGCGAGGTCTTCTGCGGCCTCACGGGAATTGTCTGGCTGCATCGCAAGATGCAGGACGCCTTCTTCCTCGTGGTCGGATCGCGCACCTGCGCTCACCTGCTGCAATCGGCGGCGGGCGTGATGATCTTCGCCGAGCCGCGCTTCGCCACCGCGATTATCGAGGAGCGCGATCTGGCGGGCATGGCCGATTGCCACGAAGAGCTGGACCGGGTGGTCGACCGGTTGCTCGCGCGGCGCCCCGAGATCAGGCAGCTGTTCCTCGTCGGCTCGTGCCCGTCCGAAGTCATCAAGCTGGACCTCGGCAAGGCGGCCGAGCGACTCGGCGCCAAGCATGCCGGTGCGGTTCGCATTCTCAACTATTCTGGCAGCGGGATCGAAACGACCTTCACCGAGGGCGAGGACGCATGCCTTGCCTCGCTGGTCCCCGCCATGCCCAAGAGCGCGCCCGATGCCGCGGCAGAATTGCTGATGGTCGGATCGCTGCCGGATATCGTCGAGGACCAGTTCCTGCGCCTGTTCGCGCAGCTCGGGATCGAGAATGTCGGCGTGCTGCCGGCGCGCACCGCCGACAGTCTTCCCTCGGTCGGCCCCAACACGCGCATTCTGCTCGCGCAGCCCTTCCTTGGTGAAACCGCGCAGGCGCTCGAAGGGCGTGGGGGCCAGCGGATCGATGCGCCGTTCCCCTTCGGTGCGGAAGGCACGACCGCCTGGCTCAAGGCCACAGCGGCGGCTTTCGGGATCGACGAGATGCACGCCAACGCGGTGGTTGCGCCGGGCCGCGAGCGGGCCAAGCGTGCGCTCGAACATCATCGCGAAAAACTGGCGGGCAAGCGGATCTCCTTCCTGCCCGACTCGCAGCTGGAGGTGCCGCTAGCGCGGTTCCTCGCCACCGAACTCGGCATGGAGCCGGTCGAGGTCGGCACGCCCTATCTCAACCGCAAGCTGGTCGCGCGCGATCTGGAGCAACTGCCGCAGGGCACGCGGATCAGCGAAGGGCAGGATGTCGACAGGCAGCTCGACCGGGTGCGCGCCGACCGGCCCGACCTGACCGTCTGCGGCCTCGGCCTCGCCAATCCGCTGGAGGCGGAAGGGCTCTCCACCAAGTGGGCGATCGAACTGGTCTTCTCGCCGATCCACGGGTTCGAACAGGCGGGCGACCTCGCCGAACTCTTTGCGCGGCCCTTGCGCCGCTGCGACGTGTTGCAGGTGTAGCCGTGCAGCTGAGCGTCTGGACCTACGAGGGGCCTCCTCATGTCGGCGCGATGCGGGTCGCGACGGCGATGCGTGGAGTCCACTACCTGCTCCACGCGCCGCAGGGCGACACCTACGCCGATCTGCTGTTCACGATGATCGAGCGCCGCAATGCACGCCCCCCGGTCACCTACACCACCTTCCAGGCGCGCGATCTGGGCAAGGATACCGCCGACCTGTTCCAGCGTGCAGCGCGCGATGCCTATGCGCGGTTCGACCCGCAGGTGATGCTGGTGGGCTCTTCATGCACCGCCGAGCTGATTCAGGACGATCCCGCCGGGATGGCCGAGGCGATGCGCCTGCCGTGCCCGGTCGTCCCGCTCGAACTGCCGAGCTATTCGCGCAAGGAGAACTGGGGCGCGGGCGAGACCTTCTACCAGATCGTACGCCATATCGCGGACCGCGACATTCGCCCTGCGCCGCGCGAAACGCGCAAGCCGCTGGTCAACATTCTTGGCCCCGCAGCGCTCGGTTTCCGCCACCGCGACGATGTGCGCGAAGTGCGCGGCATTCTGGACACGCTCGGTATCGATGTGAACTGCGTCGCACCGCTGGGCGCTGAGCCCGCCGAGATCGCCCGGATCGGTGCAGCGGACTTCAACATCGTGCTCTATCCCGAAATCGGCGAAAGCGCTGCCCGCTGGCTGGAACGCGAGTTCAAGCAGCCGCGCACCAAGACCGTACCTATCGGCGTGGGCGCGACGCGCGAGTTCATTGCCGAGGTCGCCGCGCTGGCAGGCGTCGATCCCGACCCAGCGCTCGCCGACGGCGAGTCGCGCATGCCATGGTGGAGCCGCTCGGTCGACTCGACCTACCTGACGGGCAAGCGGGTGTTCGTGTTCGGCGATGCTACCCATGCGGTCGCCGCCGCGCGGGTTGCGAAGGAAGAGTTGGGCTTCGAGGTGGTTGGGCTCGGCTGCTACAACCGCGAATTCGCCCGCGAAGTGCGCGATGCCGCGAAGCTCTATGGCGTCGAGCCGCTCATCACCGACGATCATCTCGACGTCGAGGACGCAATCGCCGCCGCCTCGCCCGAGCTGGTGCTGGGCACGCAGATGGAACGCCACATTGCCAAGCGGCAGGGCGTCCCCTGCGCGGTGATCTCCGCCCCGGTCCACGTGCAGGATTTTCCCGCGCGGCACAGCCCGCAGATGGGATTCGAAGGCGCGAACGTGCTGTTCGACACCTGGGTCCATCCGCTGGTGATGGGGCTGGAAGAGCACCTGCTCACGATGTTCCGCGAGGACTTCGAGTTTTCGGACGATGCGGGGGCAAGCCACCTTCACGCGCACGCACCGAGCCAGCCCATTCGTCATGCCGAACTTGTTTCGGCATCCAGTCCGCAACCCGATACGCCAAACCAGGAAGAAGGCTGGACCCTGAAACAAGTTCAGGGTGACGGAGGCAATTCGCTCTGGACCGCCGAGGCCGAGGCGGAGCTGAAGAAGATCCCCTTCTTCGTGCGCGGCAAGGCAAAGCGAAACACGGAGAGCTTCGCCGCCGAACAGGGCCGCGCCGCGATCGACCTCGAAACGCTCTACGATGCGAAGGCGCATTATGCCCGTTAGTGCGCTCCCCGCCACGCGCGTCGTGATCGTGACGCTCGACAACCACCTGAAGGGTGCGGTCGAGCGCGCGAGCGCGCGGCTTGCGGACGAGAATATTGCGATCGTGCTCCACGCCGCGTCCGACTGGGATCGGGTGCCTGGATCGCTCGAACAGACGGAAAGCGACATCGCGCAGGCCGATATCGTCATCGCGACGATGCTGTTCCTCGACGATCATGTCCGCGCCATCATGCCCGCGCTCCAGGCGCGGTGCGAAGAGTGCGACGCGATGCTCGGCCTGATGTCGGCGGGCGAAGTCGTGAAGCTGACCCGGATGGGCGGCTACCGCATGGATGCGCCTGCCAAGGGCCCGCTCGCCTTGCTCAAGAAGCTGCGCGGTTCCGGTAAGCCGGGTGCCAGCTCGGGCGCGGGACAGATGAAGATGCTGCGCCGCCTGCCGAAAATCCTGAAGTTCATTCCCGGCACCGCGCAGGATGTGCGCGCCTATTTCCTGACCCTGCAGTACTGGCTTGCCGGATCGGACGACAACGTGGTCGCGATGGCCCGTGCGCTGATCGACCGCTACGCGGCTGGCGAGCGTGAAGCCCGGCGCGGCGGGACCCATGCAGAGGCTCCGCAGGAGTATCCCGAGGTCGGAGTCTATCATCCGCGCACCGACCAGCTGATCTCCGAAAGCACGCGCCTGCTGCCGCGGCTGAAGGGCGCGCAGGGCCGGGTGGGCCTGCTGATGCTGCGCTCCTACCTGCTGGGCCGCGACACCGCGCATTACGACGGCGTGATCTCCGCGATGGAGGCCGCCGGGCTGGAGGTGGTGCCTGCCTTTGCCGCCGGCCTCGACGCGCGCCCGGCGATCGAGACATTCTTCGTCAAGGATGGCAAGCCGACGGTCGATGCGATCGTCAACCTGACCGGCTTCTCACTGGTCGGCGGGCCAGCTTACAACGACACCGAGGCTGCGGTGCAAACGCTCTCCGGCCTCGACCTGCCCTACATCGCCGCACACCCGATCGAGTTCCAGTCGCTCGAATCCTGGGCCGAGGGCCGGATGGGGCTGCTGCCGCTCGAAACCACGATGATGGTCGCGATCCCCGAGCTCGACGGGGCGATCGCGCCGAGCCTGTTCGGTGGCCGCAGTGACGACAGCGATGGCCCGGTGCGCGCGATGCGCGGCCATCCCGAACGCGCTGCCGCACTCGCCGCCAAGACCGCGAAGCTGGTCACGCTGCGCAAGGCGGAACGCGCGAGCCGCAAGCTCGCCATCGTCATCTTCAACTTCCCGCCCAATTCGGGCGCGACCGGCACGGCGGCGCACCTCGCGGTGTTCGAATCGCTCCACGCCACGCTCGTCCGCCTGGCCGCCGAGGGCTACGCCGTCGATGTGCCGACAAGCATCGAGGCGCTGCGCGATGCCGTGCTGCACGGCAATGCGGATATGTTCTGCGCCGATGCCAATGTCGCCGCGCGCATCCCGGCGGACGAGCATGTCCGCGCCGAACCGCACCTGAAGGAAATCGAGGCGCAGTGGGGCCCCGCGCCCGGCAGGCAGCAGGCCGATGGCTCGGCGATCCACATCTATGGCGTCGAGCTGGGAAACGTCTTCGTCGGCGTCCAGCCCGCCTTCGGGTACGAGGGCGATCCGATGCGGCTGCTGTTCGAAGGTGGCTTCGCGCCGACCCACGCCTTTTCCGCCTTCTACCGCTGGATCCGGCGTGACTTCGGCGCCGATGCCGTACTGCATTTCGGTACCCACGGCGCGCTGGAGTTCATGCCCGGCAAGCAGTCCGGGCTGAGCGGGGATTGCTGGCCCGAGCGGCTGCTGGGCGATCTGCCCAACTTCAACCTCTACGCCGCCAACAACCCTTCCGAAGGCATCCTTGCCAAGCGGCGCGCGTCGGCCACGCTGGTCAGCTACCTCACCCCGCCGCTGGCCGAAGCCGGGCTGTACAAGGGCTTTGCCGACCTCAAGGCGCTGACCGAGCGCTGGCGCGGATCGACCGATGCCGAGGAACGCGCCTCGGTCGAAGCGATGATCGCCGATGCCTGCGACACGCTCGAGATATTCATGGGCGATATCGAAGACCTCTCGGGCCGCTTGTATGAGCTGGAGCGCACGCTGATCCCGCACGGGTTGCACGTGTTCGGTGCCAACCCGGAAGGCGAGGAGCGCGAAGCGCTGCTCGACGCGATCGAGCAGGCCGACGCCGATGCCGACCGGGAAGCGCTGGAAGACAGGCTCGATGCCAATGACGAGATGTCCGCGCTGATCCATGCGCTTGACGGCGGTTACGTGTTGCCCTCGCCGGGCGGCGATATCCTGCGCAACCCCGAGGTGCTGCCCACGGGTCGCAATATTCACGGCTTCGACCCCTTCCGCATTCCCAGCAGTTTCGCGGTGGTCGAGGGCGCGCGGCAGGCCGAACAGCTGCTCGCCCGTCACCGCGCCACGAAAGACAAGACGCCCGAAAGCATCGCGATGGTGCTGTGGGGCACGGACAACCTCAAGAGCGAGGGCACGCAGCTCGCCCAGGCGATGGCGCTGATCGGCGCGCGGCCCCGGCTCGATTCCTATGGCCGGTTGAGCGGGGCCGAACTGATCCCGCTGAACGAACTGGGCCGCGCACGGATCGACGTGGTCGCCACGCTCTCGGGCATCTTCCGCGACCTGCTGCCGCTCCAGACCCGGATGCTCGCCGAAGCCGCGTGGCTCGCGACCATCGCCGACGAGCCGATCGAGCAGAACCACGTCCGCAAGCACAGCCTCGCTTTTGCGCAGGCTCATGGCTGCGACATGGAAACCGCCAGCTTGCGCGTCTTCTCCAATGCCGAGGGTGCCTATGGCGCGAACGTCAACCAGCTGATCGACGGCGGTGTGTGGACCGATCCGGACGAACTGGCCAATGCCTTCGAGACGCACAAGGGCTATGCCTACGGCCCCAAGGGTGCGCCCGTGCAGCGGCGCGAGCTGTTCGCCGCCGCGCTCGCCAGCGTCGATTTCACCTACCAGAACCTCGAGAGCGTGGAGGTCGGGATCACCGATCTCGACCAGTATGTCGATGGGCTGGGCGGGATGAACCGCGCCATCGCGCGCGCCAAGGGCGAGGACGCGCCGGTCTACATCCTCGATGCGACGCAGGGTAAGGCGAAGGTCCGCACGCTGGGCGAACAGATCGACCTCGAAACGCGCACCCGCACACTCAACCCCAAATGGTACGAAGGCATGCTCAAGCACGGCTTCGAAGGCGTGCGCCATGTCGAGATGCATGTGACCAACACGCTCGGCTGGTCGGCGACTACCGGCGATGTGAAGCCTTGGGTCTATCAGCAGATCAGCGAGACCTTCGTGCTCGACGAAGCGATGCGCGCGCGGCTTTCCGCGCTCAATCCGAAATCATCCGTGCGGGTGGCGAACCGCCTGCTCGAAGCCTGCGAGCGGAAGCTCTGGGAACCCGACGACGACACACTGGCAGCCCTGCGCGCGGCGAGCGACGATCTGGAAGATCGGCTCGAAGGCGTGGTCGCGGCCGAATGAGGAGACTATGATGCTAGACGCAGCGACACAGGCACCGCCGGATGGCGACGGCTCCGTCCAGGTCCAGCTCGACCCGAGCGACAAGATCAAGGGCGCGAAGGTGTTCGCGGTCTACGGCAAGGGCGGGATCGGCAAGTCGACCACTTCGTCGAACCTCTCCGCCGCGTTCAGCAAGCTCGGCCACCGGGTGCTGCAGATCGGCTGCGATCCCAAGCACGACAGCACCTTCACGCTGACCAAGAAGCTGATGCCGACCGTGATCGATGCGCTGGAGCAGGTCGAGTTCCATTCCGAGGAACTGCGGACCGAAGACTTCATGTTCGAAGGCTATAACGGCGTGATGTGCGTTGAGGCTGGCGGGCCGCCCGCGGGCACAGGCTGCGGTGGTTACGTGGTCGGCCAGACGGTCAAACTGCTGAAACAGCACCACCTGCTCGAAGACACCGACGTGGTGATCTTCGATGTGCTGGGCGATGTGGTGTGCGGCGGGTTCGCCGCGCCACTGCAGCATGCTGAGCGCGCGCTGGTGGTCGCCGCGAACGATTTCGACTCGATCTTCGCGATGAACCGGATCGTCGCCGCGATCGGCGCAAAGGCGAAGAACTACGATGTGCGGCTCGCCGGCGTGGTCGCCAATCGCAGCCGCGAGACCGACGAAATCGACCGCTTCTGCGACGAGATCGGGATGCAGCGGCTCGCGCATTTCCAGGATCTCGACGCGATCCGTCGCAGCCGCCTGAAAAAGTGCACCTTGTTCGAGATGGAGGAGTGCCCCGAAGTGCTCGCCGCCCAGCTCGAATATATCCGGCTCGCGCAATTGCTTTGGGACGGGGTGGATCCGTCCGAAGCGACCGCGATGAAGGACCGCGACATCTTCGATTTTCTGGGGTTCGAGTGATGGCTACGCGCGCCATCGAGCACACCGGGGCTTCCACCTACGATCTCAACCGCGACCGGCTGGCGACCTATTTCGACAGCACCGCGCAGAAGGCATGGATCGACCTGACCTCGGACGCGCCGGTCAGCGGCGTGCGCGCGACGGTGCGCGCCGGGCGCGAGGCAATGCGCTCCATGCTGCTGGACTGGCTGCCGCAGGATCTCCGGCGCACCCGCGTGCTCGACGCGGGCTGCGGCACGGGCGCGTTCAGCGTCGCGGCGGCGTGTCGCGGCGCGGAAGTGACCGGCGTCGATGTCGCTGCCGGGCTGGTCGACGTGGCGCGTCGGCGCGAACCTTCTTTCGTCGGCCATGGCAAGATCCGCTGGCACGCGGGCGACATGCTGGACCCCGCATTCGGCAGTTTCGGCCACGTCGTCGCGATGGATTCGCTAATCCATTACCGCGAGGGGGACCTGATCGCGGCGCTGGCGGCGCTGGCAGAGCGCACCTCGGACAGCATTCTGTTCACCTTCGTGCCACGCACGCCGTTGCTTTTCGCGATGTACCACGCGGGCAAGCTGTTCCCGCGCAGCGACCGGTCGCCGCGGCTTGTCCCGCTGGTAGAGAGCCAGCTGCGCACGCGGCTCGCCACTGCACTGCCCGAGTGGCGGATCGCTCGCAGCGAGTGCGTCTCCAGCGGATTCTACACCTCGCACGCAATCGAGTTGGTGCGCCGGGGATGAGTACGCGTCCGCCCCTTGCTGCAAGCTGGATGAAGGTGGCCACCGCGTGGCTGCCCTTCGCCGATGCGGCCAGTGCGGATCTGCCGTTGGGACGACTGCTGCGTCTCGCGCTGTTCCAGGTGAGCGTTGGGATGGCGAGCGTGTTGCTGACCGGTACGCTCAACCGGGTGATGATCGTCGAGCTGTCGATCCCCGCAGGGCTGGTCGCGGTGATGATCGCGATCCCGCTGCTGGTCGCACCCTTGCGCGCCCTGATCGGCCACAAGTCGGATACGCACCGCTCGGTACTCGGCTGGCGGCGGGTGCCCTTTATCTGGCTGGGTACGCTGATGCAGTTCGGCGGATTGGCGATCATGCCTTTCGCGCTGTTGCTGATGTCCGACCCGGCGAAGGCAACGCTTGGCATTATCGCCAGCGCGATCGCCTTCCTGCTAACCGGCGCGGGGCTCCACGTCACGCAAACCGCCGGGCTGGCGCTGGCGACGGACCTTGCCCCGCCGGACAAGCGCCCGCGCGCGGTCGCGCTGCTCTACGTCATGCTGCTGGCAGGGACGATCCTGGCCGCGCTGGCGATCGGATCGCTGCTGGTCGATTTCTCCGCCACCCGGCTGGTGCAGGTGATTCAGGGAGCGGCAGTGGTGACGCTGGTGCTGAACTTGGTGGCGCTGTGGAAGCAGGAGCCGCGCGGGTCTTCGCTGCGCCCGTCGGACCCGGCAGGGCCCAGCTTTGCGGTGCTGTGGCGCACCTTTATCGCCGAGGCGCGCACCGCGCGGCTGCTCGCCGCGATCGGCATCGGCGCGGCCGCCTTCGCGATGCAGGATGCTCTGCTCGAGCCCTTCGGGGGCGAGATACTCGGCCTGTCGGTCGGCACCACCACGATGCTGACCGGCGCATGGGCGGCGGGCGCGCTGGCGGGCTTCTGCCTTGCCGGTCGCAGCCTCTCGCGCGGCGGCGACCCCTTGCGGCTCGCGGGCACCGGCCTCGTTGCCGGGATCACCGCCTTCCTGCTTGTGCTGTTCGCCGCGCCGTTCCAGTCGAGCCTGCTGCTGTTCACGGGCGCTGCGTCGATCGGCCTCGGGCTCGGCCTGTTCTCGGTCGGCACGCTGACCGAAACAATGGCGCGCGCAAGCGGCGAAGGCGCAGGGCTTGCGCTGGGCGCATGGGGCGCGGTGCAGGCGAGCTGTGCGGGCATGGCCATCGCCATCGGCGGCACGCTGCGCGATCTCATTTCGCAAGCGGCGTCCGCCGGCGGGCTTTCGGGCGCGCTCAACAACCCGGCTGCCGGTTACGCCAGCGTCTACATCATCGAGATAATCCTCTTGCTGGCCGCGCTCGTGGCGCTCGGCCCGCTCGTCGCACGTCGTCGCCAAGGCGGCGGGCAGACCCTCGCACAGCCCTTCGGACTCCGCGAGTTCCCGACATGATTGCCACTCAAGGAGAGCCACAATGATCGATCCCTATCTCGTGGGTACGCTCGACATCACGGAGCTGGTGTTCCTCGCCTTCGTGTTGTTCTTCATCGCGCTCATCTTCTACCTGCGTCGTGAAGACCGGCGCGAGGGCTATCCGCTCGAGAACGAGATGAGCGGCTTTGTCGAAAGCCCCGGCGGGCCGCTAAGCCGTGCCAGCGTAAAGACCTTCAAGCTGCCGCACGGGCGCGGCACGGTGACGCCAGAGGACAGCCGTCGCGAACGGGTCGACATCCCGGCCAAGCCTTCCTTCGGCGCCCATGGCGCGCCGTTCGTGCCGACCGGCGATCCGCTGATCGACGGGCTGGGCCCGGCATCCTGGGCCGAACGCAAGCCGGTGCCCGACATCACGCATGACGGCCGCCCGCGGATCGTGCCGTTGAGCCTCGAAGCGGACATCTCGATTGCCACGCGCGATGCGAACCCGATCGGCATGATGGTGATCGGTGCGGACAAGCAGCCGGTCGGCGAAGTCACCGAGGTGTGGATCGACCGCGCCGAACACGTCATCCGCTACCTCCAGATCGCCACCGAAGCAGGCAAGACGGTGCTTGCGCCGATGGCGATGTCGGTGGTCAGGAAAGGCAAGGGTGTGATCGTGATCGACGCGCTCAATGCCGCGCAATTCGCGGGCGCTCCGGTGCCGGCCGCGCCCGACCAGATCACGTTCTACGAGGAAGAGCGGATCGTTGCCTACTTCGGTGGTGGCTACCTGTACGCGACGCCTGAAAGGCAGGAGCCGCTGCTGTGAGTACCGCCGGGGTGAACATGAGAGATCGGCGCACGAACCTGAGCGAGGCCCAGATCCAAACGCTGTGGCAACCGCAGAGTGACGAGACCGTTCTGTGGCAGGGCAAGCCCAACGCGATGGTGCTCGCCCGGAGCGCGTTTCGTGCGCGGTGGGTCGCCGGCTATTTCGCGGTGCTCGCGGCTTCGGCGCTGGTGTTCAACGGCAGCGTGACCGGTGCGCTGATGACGCTGCTGGGCGGGGTTGGCGCGCTTGCGCTCCTGCATGGGCTGGCTTTCGTTTCGGCCCGGACGACCACCTACATCCTCACCGACCAGCGCGTGATCCTGCATATCGGAATGGCGATCGAGAAGACGATCAACCTCCCGCTCCACAGGATCGGCGCGGCACACCTCAACGACCGGGGCCATGGCTTCGGCGAAATCGCGCTGGAACCGGCGGGCGAGCACACGCTCGGCTACCTGCTGCTGTGGCCGCATGCACGCCCCTGGCGAATGGCGCGCCCGCAGCCGATGCTGCGCGCACTGCCCGATGCGGCGACGGTGGCGGAAAAGCTCGCCAATGCGGTCTCGGCGCGCAGCGAGATTGCGCGCGGAGAGGCCCCGGGTGAAGCGCAGCCCGCAGCGATCCCGGCCCGCGCCAAGCCTGCGATGCACGGCGCGCAAGGGGCGATCGCATGAGTGTGCATCACGACCATGACGAGCCCGTGCCCAAGGTTCCGCTGGCGATGATCGGCGGGATTGCGGTTCTCTCCCTGCTGCTCGCAGCCTCGGCAAGCTTCGGCCTCGTCGCCCGCGACGCCGTGCCCGAAGCCTCGCGCGCGGCGGCGGGGACGCAGGAAGTGGCGAGCCGCGCCCTCTTCTTTCACGACGCGCCCGACGGCGGCGTGCTGATCAGCGATGCCGCGACCGGAGCGAGGGTCGCCAAGGTCGAACCAGGCACGGGAGGCTTCATCCGCTCCACCATGCGCGGCCTCGTGCTGGTCCGCCAGCGGTCGGGCATCGGCGCCGAAACCCCGTTCGAACTGACCGAGTGGAGCGATGGCGGCCTGACGCTGAGCGATCCGGCGACAGGAGAACGGCGCGAACTGGTCGGCTTCGGGGACGATAATCGCGCGGCTTTCGCGGTGCTGCTGGAAGGGGAGACCGCGTGATGGCTTATGCAAACGCGAGCCTGCGACGGTTCGACATCCCCTGCCGCATCTCGGTCGAGCAAAGCGAGGAGCATTTCCATGCGCATGTCGAACTGGCCGAAGAGGTCGCCATTCGTCCGGGCGACAAGGTGCGCGTTCACGGTGCGCCGATCCAGATCGCTTTCGGCGAGACCGCGCAATACGACCGCATGGCCACGGTCACCCGCGCCGGGCCGATCGGACAGGCGATCACGCGGATCGCCGCCTATTTCGACCTTCGCGAACTCTACGAAGTCAGCTTCAATCCCGGGAGGATCAAATGAACGCGCCCGCCCAAATTGAGAGCACCAAGATCGAAGCCGCGCATGGCGGCAAGATCATGACCAGCGACGAGGCAATGGCCCTCGCGACAAAGGACACGATCCTCACCCCGCGCTTCTACACCACCGATTTCGATGCGCTCGACGCGATCGACGTCTCGCTGGTGCGTGAGGAGTGGGACCAGCTGATTGCCGACATGGTCGGCGACCCGAACAAGCAGCACTTCAAGGACAAGGGCAGCTTCAAGGGCGTGATCGAGAATCTCGAGCCCGCGCTGCGTGCCGAGTTCACCGATTTCATGGTCAGTTCGATGACGTCGGAATTTTCCGGCTGCGTGCTCTATGCGGAGATTGCGCGGCGCACGAAGAACCCCGATGTGAAGGCCCTGTTCAAGCTGCTGGCGCGCGACGAGAGCCGCCATGCCGGTTTCATCAACGAAAGCCTGAAGGATGCAGGCATCGGCGTCGATCTGGGCTTCCTCACCAAGACCAAGAAGTACACCTTCTTCAAACCGAAGTTCATCTGGTACGCGGTCTATCTGTCCGAAAAGATCGGCTATGCCCGCTACATCACGATCTTCCGGCACCTCGAGAAGAACCCGCAGAACAAGTTCCACCCGATCTTCGACTGGTTCGAGGAATGGTGTAACGATGAGTTCCGCCATGGCGAGGCCTTCGCGATGCTGATGCGCGCCGACCCCAAGCTGCTGAAGGGCCACAACAAGCTGTGGATCCGTTTCTTCCTGCTTGCGGTCTATGCGACGATGTATGTGCGCGACCACGCGCGCCCGGTGTTCCACGAGGCGCTGGGCGTCGATCCGACCGAATATGACTACAAGGTCTTCTCGGTCTGCAACCAGATCAGCCGCCAGGTCTTCCCGGTCGAGCTTGATACCGACAGCCCGAAGTTCCGCGCGCATATGGAGGCGCTGCGCCAGGCATCGCTGCGGATCGAGGAGGGCAAGGAGCAGGGCGGCATCGGCGGGCTGGTCAAGCGCGCGAGCGGCATGGCCGGTGCGGGCTGGAATTTCGCGCGGATGTATTTCCACCGCGCGCAGAAGAACGAGCTGCCGCAAAGCGTACGTCTGCAACCCGCATGGTGAGCTTCTCCGGCCATGTCCTGCCGGTGCTGGCGACCATCATGGTGTGGTTTTTCGCGACCGGGCTGATCGCGTGGGCGGCGAACGCGCCGCGCCGCAGCTTCGTGCGCAGCCTCGTGCTGGCCGGAGTGGCAGGGGTGGGCGGACTGGCGATGATTGTCGCATCGCACACGATGACCGGAATTGCGGGCGCGACGATCGGCTTTGCCGGGGCGCTGGCAATCTGGGGCTGGCACGAACTGGCATTTCTGACCGGCGGTGTGACCGGTCCGCGTCGCGAATCCCAGGCTCCCGAGGTCCGTGGCCTCGCACGATTCCGGCAGGCGAGCGCGGCGGTAATCCATCACGAGATTGCGCTGGCGGCGACGGCGGCGATGCTGATCGTGCTAGCATGGGGCCAGCCCAACCCGATCGGCGCACAAGTCTTCGCGCTGCTGTTCGGCCTGCGTCTGCTTTCCAAGCTCAACCTCTATGCGGGCGTGCCCAATGCCAGCACCGATATCCTGCCGCGCCACCTCGCCTATCTGACGAGCTATTTCGGGCCCAACCGCTTCACCGCGCTGCTGGGCCTGAGCATCGCGGGCACCATTACGCTTGCCGTATGGCTCGGCGTGCTGGCCGCGATGGCACCGGCCGGCGGGCCGGAGACGCGCGCGACCCTGCTGTTCGCACTCGCCGCACTGGGCGCGATCGAACATCTGTTCTTTGCCCTGCCGCTGCGCGATGGTGCGCTGTGGGGCTGGGCCATTGCCGCGCGGGAGAAGCGGGCGCACACGAATGCGATGAGGGGGCTATAATGCACGAGACGGAGAATTGCCCGATGGACTATGATGCTTTCTTCAAGGACCAGCTCGACACGGTTCGGGAAGAAGGGCGCTATCGCGTCTTTACCGACATCAAGCGCCATCGTGGCAACTTCCCGCAGGCGACGCGCTTCGTGGGCGAGGAGACGCAGCCGGTCACCGTATGGTGCTCGAACGACTATCTCGGCATGGGCCAGCACCCGGTCGTGGTCGACGCGATGCACGACGCGCTGGAAGAATGCGGCGCGGGTGCGGGCGGCACGCGCAATATCTCGGGCACCAACCATTTCCATGTCGAACTGGAGCGCGAGCTGGCCGACCTCCACGGCAAGGAAGCAGCGCTGCTGTTTACCAGCGGCTATGTTTCCAACTGGGCGGGGCTGGGCACGCTGGCGGGGAAGATCCCGGGCTGCGTCGTGTTCTCCGACGCGCTCAACCATGCGAGCATGATCGAGGGTATTCGCTACAGCCGGGCACCCTACAAGATTTGGTCGCACAACGACGTCGAAGATCTCGACCGCAAACTGTCGGACTACGGCCCCGAAGTGCCCAAGCTGGTCGCCTTCGAAAGCGTCTATTCGATGGATGGCGACATCGCCCCCATCGCCGAGATTCTCGACGTGTGCGAGGAGCATGGCGCGATGAGCTATATCGACGAGGTCCACGGCGTGGGCCTCTACGGCCCGCGCGGCGGCGGGGTGGCCGAACGCGAAGGGCTGATGGACCGGATCACCGTGATCGAGGGCACGCTGGGCAAGGCGTTCGGCGTCATGGGCGGCTATATCGCGGCCAGCGCCGATCTCGTCGATTTCGTCCGGACCTTCGCCAGCGGTTTCATCTTCTCGACCGCGCTACCCCCCGCTGTTGCTGCGGGTGCGGCAGCGAGCATCCGCCATCTCAAGACCAGCGAGATGGAGCGCGCGCGGCACAAGGACCGGGTGGCGCAGGTGCGCCGCAAGCTGGATGCGATCGGTATCCCGCATCTCGCCAATCCCAGCCACATCATCCCGGTGATGGTGGGCGATGCGCACAAGTGCAAACGGATCAGCGACTGGTTGATGGACAACCACGGCATCTATGTGCAGCCGATCAATTACCCGACCGTGCCGGTCGGCACCGAGCGCCTGCGGATCACGCCTTCCCCGGTTCATACAGATGGCGACATCGGTCGGCTCATCGATGCGCTGAGCGAGATCTGGTCGCAGTGCGAACTGGCACGGATGGACGCGGTTGCCTGACGCCGCAGGCGGCGACACGCGGAGCGCGCAGGTCGGTGTGAAGCCTGTGCGAAGCGGGCGCTTTCGGAACGAACGCGCAGGCCGCTTCGTTGGTTTGACGGAGGGGAGAAAGCGAGAAATCCCCTATGTCCATTACAAATTTGCCCCTGCTCGGGATCGCCGCGCCGCTCAATATCGGCACCATGCTGGTGGTTCTGATCGCGGCAGTCGTGATCTTCGCGATCTTTTTGCGCAAGCGCTCCAACCGCCATCCCATGGATACGCCCGAAGGCAAGGCCGCTGAGGAAATGCGGCGCAAGGAGGCGGAAGAGGAACGGCGCGAGGAAGGTCGCCCGAAGGTCGACTGACCCGATCGAGCCAGCGCGCATCGCGCGCCCGCAACGTCCCACCTGCAAAAAAACACCGCAACGAAAAGGGGCGCCCTCGCCATCGCGAGAGCGCCCCTTTTTCAGATCCGGTGAATTCGCCCGAAGCCCGAGGCTTCAGGCCTTACACATCAGGACTGCGTTTCCAGATAGGCGATCAGGTCCGCGCGCTGCTGCGGGTCCTTGATGCCGGGGAAGATCATCTTGGTGCCCGGGATCTTCGCCTGCGGATCGGCGAGATACACGAACAGCTCTTCCGGCGTCCAGGTGATGCCGCTGTTCTTGTTCGCGTCGGTGTAGTTGAAGTCGGCGACCGAGCCCGCTTCGCGGCCAACGATGCCATGCAGCGAAGGACCGGTCTTGTTCACGCCTTCTTCCACCGAGTGGCAGGTGGTGCAGACCGCAAATACCTGTTCGCCCGCGGAAGCATCGCCGGTGAGGCTTGCAAGATCGACGTCGGCTGCCGGTGCCGCGGTTTCTGCGGGCGCAGTGGTTTCGGCCGTTTCGGTGGGTGCCGCCGCTTCTTCGTCCGCGCGGCTGTTACACCCGGCGGAAACGAGCAGGCAGGCGATTGCCATGCTGCCGACAAAGCCATGAGATTTCTTCATATATTCTTCTCCTCACCCACAAAAACGCTACGTCACCCGTGTGCTATAAACCTTTTCCAGGCGGTTTCAAAGCATCGCTTTTCTTAGAACGGTCGGCCGCGTCCTCGGTTTCCCGGATGAAACGGTGGCGGATGCGCGAGACGAGCAGGAAGATCGTCAGGATCACCGCCGGGGTCACCAGCCCGATAGCGACGTCGACGATCTCGCCCTTGCCGAACGCCTTCGCGCCCTTGGCCATGTAGGCAATCAGCGCGACCGCGTAGTAACTCGCTGCGATCACGGACAGCACCTCGACCAGGTTCTGCAACCGCAGCTGAAGATTGAAGGTGCTGTCCATCGAGCGCAGCAATTCGAGGTTCTGGGCCTTGATCCGCGTGTCGATCCGCGTGTTGAGGAGCGCGATGGCATCGCCGCTGCGTTCCGAAAGCCGCCGCAGACGCCCGTTGAAGGTGTCGATCGTTCGGGTGGCGGGGACCAGGCGCCGTTCGGTGAAGTCCCGCAGGCTCTGGAATCCCTCGATCGGTTCGACCTTCAGCGCTTCCAGCCGGTCGGCCGCGATCTGCGCATAGGCCTGGCTCGCGCTGGTACGATAGCTGTTTTCCGCCCGCAGGCGCGCCAGCTTGGCCGACACGGTGGAAAGGTCGAGCAGCAGGTCTTCGTCTTCGCCTTTGCCGTCGTCGATCAGAAGCTGCGAGTATTCGGCCAGCTGGCTTTCGAGCGTGTTGAGTTCGGGCATCAGCCGCTGGACGGGGGGCAGGCCGACCAGCGCGAGATTGCGGTAGTTGCCGAGTTCCTGCAGGCGCTGGACGATGCGGCCCAGATCATCGGGTTCGCGCCCGGGAGCGGACAGCAGCAGTCTGCCGTATCCGTCTTCGCGGATGCGGAAATCGGACCAGACGCGCACGTTCGAGCAAACGAGGCAGGACACCAAATCCTGCTCTTCGAAACGCATTTCAGGCAGCAGCGCCTCGGCTTCGCTGTCGGAGGGCTCGACAAAAACGCGGGTGGCACGCAGGACGACGCCAGGCCACGCCGCCAACCAGTCCGCCAGCGCGTGCGCTTCGTGCGTATCCCGCACATTGCTGCGGGCGATCAGCGTGATGGTGGTCGCCTCGGTATGGCGTTCCCACAGAAAGACGACGCCCTGATCGAAATGCAGCACCGCATGGCGTCGTTCGCGTTCCTGCGCATGCGGGCTGACGGGCGCGTTGGCGAGATGCTGCTGCTCTGCCTTGCGCTCATCTTCGTCGATCAGGCAGACCATCTGGATGATGCGCGCCGGAGCCTCGACCGGAGCAAAGCGGCGCAGGTGCATCTCGTGCACCAGTTCACGCCGCAAAGGATGCTCCGTGAAAGCCATGGCGTGCAATACACCAATCGAAGCAATAGCGCCAAGAGAATGTGCCGAATAGATGGGCCGTATCAAAATGGAGTTATGGCCCTGGCCCAACTCATGGCATGAAGGGCTCGAGCAAGGGGAGGGTGACGATGAAGATTGTGCCGCTGCTGCTGGCCGCCGGCCTGCTGACCGCGTGCGAACCGATGCTGCCGTTCGGCGATCGCGAGGATGCCGATTTCGGCGAGGTCGACACGATGCAGGCCGCGCCTGCCGCGATCGTCTCGGGCGTTTCGCCCGTCGCGGGCACGAACTGGCTGCTTGCGACCGTGGGCGGGCCGCGCCAACGCCCGCGCGAAAGCGTTTCGAGTGCCAGTTACGGCGCACCGGTCACCAACGTGCTGATTATCGACAAGGAGAGCGGGGTAAGCGTTTCGCTGCTGCCCAACGAGCGCAACTTCGTGCGCGGCCACCGGCTCATCTGGCCGGTGCCGGGCGTGGTCAACGGCACTTCGCCGGATGTCGAGGATGGCTTCCCAGTCCCCGCGCCGACGCACTTCATGCTCGATGCCGAATTGCGCGGAGAGGGGCTGCGCGGGCGCCGCCTGCTGCTGGGCGGGCTCGACGATTTCAAATCCTCGCTGGTGGCGCGCGGCTATGTCGCGATCCACCATATGGAGATGCTCGACGACACGCGCCTCTCGATCCTGCTCGGCTATCCCGACCGCGACGAGCTGCTGATCGTCGATCTCGCCGGCGACCGGATCGAACTTCGGCGCTGGATCGATCCTGCGCGGGTGGCGCGGTGAGCCAGATCGAGGGGGCGTAGCGGCCCCCCTCGAACAGATCAGCTTTCGTGGACGGTCTTGGGCACCATGCAGTGCATCACGCCTTCGGCGCCGTCTTCCTGCCCGTGGCCCGACCACTTGACCCCGCCGAAGGGCGCATCGGGCGCGCTCACGTTCGCGCCGTTGATCGCCAGCATCCCGGCTTCGACATCGGCTGCAAGGCGACTGCGCAGCTTGGGATCGTTGGTCCAGGCATAGGCGGCGAGGCCGTAGGGCAGGCGGTTCGCCTCTTCGATGATCGCATCGGCGCTGGCCATCGGATTGATCAGCGCGACGGGGCCGAACGGCTCCTCGTTCATGATCTCGGCATTGGTCGGCACTTCGCTGAGCACGGTCGGTTCGAAGAAGAAGCCCTGGTTGCCGATCCGCTCGCCACCGGTGTCGATCTTGGCGCCCTTGTCCTTCGCATCGGCGATCTTCTTGGCGAGACCTTCGGGTCCGCGCTCGTTCGCCATCGGGCCCATTCGCGTGTCCTGATCCATCCCGTTGCCCACGGTGATGGCCTTCGCGCGCTCGATAAAGCCGTCGCGGAAATTCTCGAACAGGTCCTGCTCGACAAGAAAGCGCGTCGGGCTGACGCAGACCTGGCCGGCATTGCGGAACGCTGCGCCGACCATCGTATCGAGCACGGTGTCGACGTCGCTATCCTTGAACACCATCACCGGGGCATGGCCGCCCAGTTCCATGGTGGTGACCTTCATGTCTTCCGCCGCCAGCTTGGTCAGATGTTTGCCCACTGCGGTGGAGCCGGTGAAGGTGACCTTGCGGATGACCGGGCTTGCGAGCAGGTGGCGGCTGACCTCGTCGGGCACGCCGAACACCACCTGGCAGACATCGGCAGGCACGCCGCCGTCGAGCAGCGCCTGGACCAGCGCGAGACCCGCCGCCGGCGTTTCCTCCGAAGGCTTGACGATGACCGAGCAGCCCGCCGCAATCGCACCGCCGACCTTGCGGGCGACGTTGATCGCGGGGAAGTTCCATGCCGCGAAGCCCGCGACCGGGCCGACCGGTACGTAAATGACGCGGGCGCTCTGCCCTGTCGGGCGGACCAGTTCGCGCCCGTAGGTACGCTTGCACTCACCGGCATAGAATTCGAACAGCATCGCGCAGTAGATCACTTCGCCGATCGCTTCCTTGATCGGCTTGCCCTGTTCGCGGGTCAGCAGCATGCCGATGTCCTTGGCGCGCTCGCGGATCAGCGATGCCGCCTTGGTGAGCGCGGCTGCGCGCTTGTCCGCGCTTTCACGGCGCCATTCCTTGAAGCCCTTGTCCGCATTGGCGAGCGCGGTGTCGAGATCGTCGGCGCTTGCATGGGGCAGGGTGCCCAGCACCTCGGCAGTCGCGGGGTCGATCACATCCTGGGTTTCGCGCCCGCCGCCGGAGAGCTGTTCGCCGCCAATCAGGAGGTGGAGGGAGGAATGGTCGGTCATGAATGGAGGCTCCTTACGGCAAACGGTTCGTCGTGTTTTGGCACCATCGCCCGGAAATGGGCAGCGACGCGCTTGGCTGTCAGGTATAGGCCCGAGCCATGATCGCCAACCTCCTCGCAATCGTTTTTCTTGTCGCCCAGCCCGCAGCCGATGCTGCCGCGCCTCGGACGGAGCCTGCCGAGGCCATGCCTCTGCCGGCCGACCAGCAAGGTGCGCTGCGCTGCTCCGCGGCTTTCGCGTTGATTGCGGAACGTCAGCGGCAAGGCGAGGAAGCGGCGCTGGCCTATCCGCCGCTGGGCGAGCGCGGGCGCGAGTTTTTCGTGCAATCGGGCGCGTGGCTGATGGATGAGGCCGGGCTAGACCGGCAGGCGATCGAATTGCGGATACGCAAGCAGGCGAATGCGATCCTGGCCGAAGGCTCGCTCGACGAGATCATGCCGCCGTGCCTGCTGATGTTGGAAGCTTCGGGCATCTAGGCACCGCTTTGCGGCGATCCGCGCCGAAACTGCGCTCCAAGCATCTGGATTTGCGGAGCGCTTTGCTCCATCTGAGGGGCCTATGTGGACCCTCCACCAATTTCCCCTGTGCCCGTTCAGCCGCAAGGTGCGTATCCTGCTGCGCGAGAAGGGCGTGCCTTTTGCGCTTCAGCGGCTCGATCCGTGGAATGCCGACGACGACTTTTTCGACATGAACCACGCGGGCCGCGTGCCCGTGCTGGAAGAGACCGAGAAAGGCATCGTGCTGAGCGATTCGACCGCGATCTGCGAATATTTCGAAGAGACGGTCGACCGCGCGCCGATGATCAATGGCTCTGCCCTGAACCGCGCGGAAATCCGTCGGCTGGTCGCCCTGTTCGAGGAAAACCTGTTCGGCGATGTCACGATGCCGCTGCTGCACGAGCGAATGAAGAAACGCCTCGTGCTCCGCGAGCCGCCCGATTCGCGGATCATCCGCGAGGCGATGAAGCTGGCCCACGCCCATCTCGACTATCTCGACTGGCTGCTCGATCACCGCGCATGGCTCGCCGGGCCGCAGCTGAGCCTGGCCGATATCGCCGCCGCCGCGCAGCTTTCGGTGGCGGATTATCTCGGCGGGATCGATCTGAAGGATCACCAGCCGACCCGCGACTGGTATGCCGCTTTCAAGAGCAGGCCCAGTTTCGGACCTTTGCTGAGTGAGCGGATGGATGTGATCCAGCCGCCGCCCTCCTATTCGCAGCTCGACGACTGAGCTCGCACAAAGGAAGCTGGAACGGGGGCAGCGTGCGGACCATATATCCTATAAAGGAGATATCCCAATGCCCGACACACTCGACCTGACCGAAGACCAATGGCGTGAGCGCCTGACCCGCGAACAGTTCCATGTCCTGCGCGAAGGCGGGACCGAGCGGGCTTTCACCGGCGCCTACGACAAGCTCAAGGACGAGGGCGAATATCACTGCGCGGGCTGCGGCACGCTCGTCTTCACGAGCGCCGAGAAGTACGACAGCGGTTCTGGCTGGCCTAGCTTTTACAGCCCGGCGGAGGGCGACGCGGTGGAGACCAAGCAGGATGTCTCGCACGGGATGACCCGCACAGAAGTTCTCTGCGCCACCTGTCAGGGGCATCTGGGTCATGTGTTCCCCGACGGGCCCAAGCCCACAGGGCTGCGTTATTGCATCAATTCGGTCGCGCTGGAGTTCGAGGCAGCCGGCGATCCGCCCGTTGGCAGTTGATTCATGAATTGAGGCCAAAAAATGTCGTTCATTCGCCATTGAGCTTCACCTATGCATAGCGGCGAGATCACGGGTGCCGCTATGCACCGTAATTTGGGACCAGTTGGCTAGATGGCGGGAAACAGCATCACGCGCGCAAATGGGGGGCGCAGGTTTCCCGGGGCGCAGACGTGGGAAAAAGCACCGCGCTGGCTGCGCCTGACCGTCATGTGGGCTGGCGGACTGGCGGCTCTGGCAGTCCTGTTCCTCATCCTGGCGGTCGCTTTCGCGGCCCGCTCTCTCCCCTCCTATGAAGAACTCAAGGCTGCGCAGACCGCGCAGACCATCGTCGTGCGCGCGGCCGATGGCAGCGCCATCGTCGAACTCGGGCCGAGCCCGGGCGAGTGGCTGGACAAGGAAGAAATTCCCGAGGTCATGAAGCAGGCGATGATCGCGGTCGAGGATCGCCGCTTCTATTCGCATTTCGGCATTGATCCGGTGCGCACCGGCGGCGCGTTCATCGAACCCATCATCGGATCGCGCTCGCGCGTCGGCGGCACATCCACCCTCACCCAGCAGCTCGCCCGCAACGTGTTCCTCAACTCCAACCGCACGCTCGACCGCAAGCTGCGCGAGGCCGTTCTGGCGCTGGCGCTCGAGATGAAGTTCGACAAGGAACAGATCCTCGAGCTTTACCTCAACAAGGTCTATTTCGGCGGCGGTGCTTATGGCGTCGACAGCGCCAGCCGGAAGTTCTTCAGCCATCCCGCGACCGAGCTTTCGACCGCCGAGGCGGCGATCATTGCGGGGCTGGTCAAGGCGCCGAGCCGCTATTCGCCGACTGCCGATGTCGATGCCGCGGTGGGCCGCGCGCAGGTCGTGCTGCGCTTGATGCAGGAGCAGGGCCGGATCACCGCCGAGCAGGCATCGGTCGATCCCTCCGCCGTAAAACTGAAGCAGGAAACCGGGCAGAACTCGGTTCGCTATTTCACCGATTGGGCGCTGCCCCAGCTCGATATCCTGCTGCCCAATACGCTCGAACCGATCGAGGTGTGGACCACCATCGATGTCGGCATGCAAGGCGCGGCGACTGCGGCGATCAAGTCCAACGCGCCCAAGGGTGCGCAAGGGGCGCTGGTCGCGCTCGACCGCGACGGTGCGATCCGCGCGCTTGTCGGCGGCAGGGACTATGTCGAGAGCAATTTCAACCGCGCCACGGTGGCCAAGCGGCAGCCGGGTTCGGCATGGAAGCTGTTCGTCTATCTGGCGGCGCTCGAATCGGGCTACCGGGTCGATGATACGGTGGTCGACGCACCGATCACCATCGACGGCTGGAGCCCGCGCAATTCGAGCGGGCGTTTTTCCGGCGAGATGACCATCCGGCAGGCCTTCGCCTTCTCGGTCAACACCGTCGCTGCGCAACTGGGCAACGAGGTCGGCTTCGGCACGGTCGCATCGATGGCCCGGCGTTTCGGGATCACTTCGGAAGTGTCCACTTTCCCCTCGATGGTGCTCGGCAGTTCGGAGGTCCGCCTGATCGACATGACCCGCGCCTTCGCTGCCGTTTCGGCAGGGGGCATGGCGGTCGAGCCCTATGGCATCGTCAAGGTGACGACCACCAGCGGCGAGACGCTCTATCAGCGCGAGACTCCGCGCGAAGTGCGGCTGGTGCCCGATTACGTAGCGTCGCAGATGACCGACCTGCTGCAGGCCGCGGTCCAGACCGGGACGGGCCGCGCGGCGCAGATCGGTCGCCCGGTCGCGGGCAAGACGGGCACCACCAGCTCCAACAAAGACGGCTATTTCGTCGGCTTTTCTTCCGGCATCACCACCGGTGTGTGGATGGGGCGCGACGACAACAAGGCGGTCGGCGGGCTGTCGGGCGGGCGTGCGCCGGCCCAGGCGTTTTCCGCCTTCATGCGCTTTGCGGTGAAGGATCGCCCGATCGAGCCTTTCGATACCGATACCGACCTCCCCGACTGGCAGGTCGAGCCGGACGAAGAGTTCTATTACGGCGATCCGGAAGACTATTACTTCATCGACGAGCAAGGCAACCTGATCGAACCGGGCCGCCGTGGGGGCGAGGAAGGCCCGGCGAGCGAAGGCGTGACCGAACGTCCGCGCAACCCCGGGGCAGGCGCGGATGGCGAGCCGCAGGCGGTCGACGACGACTTTCTCAATCGCGCAATCGGCGGCGGCAATCAGGGCAGCGGACAAGGGAGCCGCCCGCAGCCGCCCCAGCAGCAGCCACCGCCAACCCCGCGTCCCTCACCGCAACCGGCCCAGCCGACGCAGAGAGAGGCGCCGGCGGTTCCTCCCCAGCAACGCGAGCAGATTTACTAGCGCGCACCCCGGGGGCGGGGCGCCGAGCGGCCATCCGCCGCCAGCACCGCATCACCGATTGCACACAACGAAAAGGCCCCGCCGGATCGCTCCGACGGGGCCTTTGATGTTCGGTTTGACGCGATCCTACTGGATGCGCACCGCGACATACTGCGACGGGCCGCGCGGGCGCTGAACCCGCAGCACGATGGCTTCGCGGCCTCGTTCCTCGGCGTCGCGCACAATCGCTTCCAGTGCGTCGGTCGAAGGCACGGGCTGGTTGTTGGCGGACAGGATGATGTCGCGCCGCTGCAGGCCCTTGCGCGCGGCATCCGAGCTCGGATCGATCGCCGCAATGGCGAGGCCTTGCATGTCGGTTTCCACGCCCAGCTGGCGGGCGATGGACGGATTGATCGCGACCGCGCCGATGCCCAGCTTCTCTGCGAGGAATTCGCCACCATCGAGCGGCGCGTTCATTTCGTCCTCGTCGTCGTTCCCATCGAACATCTGCGCTTCGGCAAGCTCTTCGGCGCTCGGCCGCGTGCCCACGGTCAGGCGGACGGTGCGGCGGTCGCCATTGCGCAGCAGGGTAACCGGGATGGTCGTGCCCGGCGCGATATTGGCGACAAGGAACGAAAGCGTCTGGTCGGGGGTAACGTCGCGGCCGTTGACCGCGATCACCACGTCGCCCGCTTCGATCCCGGCGCGCTCTGCGGCTTCACCCTCGACCACCGACTGGACGACTTCGCCGCGATTGCGCGGCAGGCCCAGCGCGGCGGCGAAATCATCGGTCACGGGGCCGATGCTGACACCCAGATAGCCGCGTTCGATCGTCTCGCCCTTGCGCAGCCGTTCCACGATCGGTGCCGCAGTGTCTGCGGGAATGGCGAAACCGACGCCCACGCTACCGCCCGAGGGCGAGAGGATGGCGTTGTTGATGCCGATGACATTGCCCCGCATGTCGAACAGCGGGCCGCCCGAATTGCCGCGGTTGATGGCGGCGTCGGTCTGGATGTAGCGATCATATGCGCCGGCACCGGCGGTGCGGAGGACCGACGAGATGATCCCGCTGGTGACGGTGCCACCGAGGCCGAAGGGGTTGCCGATCGCAACCACCCAGTCGCCCGCACGCGCGCTTTCGGAATCGCCGAACTGGACGAAGGGGAAGGCCTCGGCGCGGTTGATCTTGAGCACCGCGAGATCGGATTCGGCATCCTTGCCGACCAGTTCCGCTTCGTATTCGGTGCCATCGGGCGTGGTCACGGTGATTTCTTCCACCGTGCCGCGTCCCTGCGGGGTGACGACATGGTTGTTGGTGACCACGTAGCCATCCGAGGAGATGATGAAGCCCGAGCCGAGCGACTGGCCCTCGCGGGTGGTCGGCTGGCCCTGCCGGCGATTGCCGAACAGCCCTTCGAAAGGCGTGCCCGCGAAGGGGTTGGAGCTTTGCACTTCGACCCGCTGGCGGGTGGAGATATTGACCACCGCCGGGGCGAGCTGCTCGGTCAGATCGGCGAAGCTCGCGGGGGCGCCGGCGCGCGGCACTGCGTTTTCGATCCGGTTGTCGGCGTTCTGGGCGACCTGGGCGCCCGCCGGCTGGCCGGTTACGAGGGAAATGGTTGCGCCACCGATCAGCAGCGCAGAGGTCAGGCCATAAGCATATCGCACGGGTCTCACGTCCTCTTGGTTCCTTTTTCTGTCGTCGACCGCACCGGCGCATTAACGCGCGAGGGCCCGGTCTTGATCCTGCGCCTCAATGAAGGGCGCAGGCGCTTAATCGCGTTTGAACGGAGGAAACCCTGTCTATCGGCGGGGCACTCCGTTCGACGAACGGTCAACGCTGTCCGCGGAACTGCCGCAGATATTCGTTGTCGGGCGACAGGATGATGCTGCTTTCGCTCTGCGCATCGCCATCGCGACCGGTCTCGAACGTCTGGTCGTAGCTCTGCATCGCGCGGTAGAAATCGTAGAAGTCCGGGTCCTGGCCGAAGCTGTCGGCATAGGTGCGGGCCGCTTCGGCGTCGGCTTCGGCGCGGATGATGCGCGCGTCGCGGCTACCGCCAGCGCGGATCGTGCGGGCTTCGCGTTCGCGATCCGATTCCATCCGGCGGAAGGCAGACTGCAGCGGCGCGTCGGGCAGGTCGGTGCGCATGATCTTCACATCGACCACTTCGGCCCCGTACTGACGCGCCTGCCGGTCCAGATTGGCGCGAACATTGGCGAGCGCGTTGCCGCGTTCGGCGGTCAGCATCCCCTGGAACGTGCGACGGCCCAGTTCCTGGCGCAGCACCGAGTTCAGGATCGGCTCGAGCGCATTGCGCACACCGTCGGTCGTGCCTGCGCGTTCGACCATGCGGACCGGATCGACGATGCGGAAGCGCGCATAGGCGTTAACCAGCAGGCGCTGCTGATCGGCCGAGAGGACTTCCTGATCGTTCATTTCGAGATCGAGCAGGCGCTTCTCTATCCGGCGAACCGAATCGATGAAGGGCACCCGCAGATAGAGGCCGGCGTTCGTTTCGCCGCCGATCGTGTTGACCGTACCGACTGGCTCACCCGTCCGTACGATAACCGCCTGCTCTTCCTCGGGCACGATATAGATGCTCATCATCAAGGCGACGATCGCGATGCCGATGATGATGAAGACCGCGCGATATTTATCCCACACACTAACCATGATTACTGGCCTCCCGTGGTCGTGGTGGTGGAGGGCGCGGGCTGCGCTGTCGCCCCGGCACCGCGCCGCCGATTGATCTCGGGAAGCGGCAGGTAGGGGGTGACGTTGTCCGTCTCGACGATGGTCTTGTCGGTCCGGCTCAGCACGCGCTCCATGGTTTCGTAATAGATACGTCGGCGCGTCACCTCGGGGGCGAGGCGGTATTCCTCGTAGACCTTGTCGAAGGCCTGCGCCTCACCCTCGGCCTGCGCGAGGATCTGCTGCGCATAGCCACGCGCCTGGTTGCGCGCCGCATCGGCGTTCTGTTCGGCCACCTGCACGTCGCGGAAGGCATCGACCACCTGTGCGGGCGGATCGGCCTTTTCGATTTCGACACCCAGCACGCGGACGCCCGCGCCATAGCTGTCGAGCGTGGCCTGCATGCGTTCGCGCACGTCGAGCTCGATCGCCGCACGGCCCTGGCCCGAGAAGGTCTCGTCCAGCTCGGTCTCGGCGACGGCGGCACGCATCGCGGCTTCGGCGGCCTCGTTCACCGTCTCCTCCGGATCGACGACGCGAAACTTGAAGCCTTCCAGATCCTTGATGTTCCAGCGCACGATATAGCTGAGATCGACGAGGTTCTGGTCGCCCGTCAGGATGAGCTTGGCCTGGTTGTTGTTGCCCGGAATGCGGACCGGGCGCACGCCTTCGACATCCTCAACATCGACCGTTTCGAACGGGAAGGGGGCGGTGAACTGCAGACCCGAATCGAGCGTGCGGGTGTAGTTGCCGAGCGTTTTGACCACTGCTTTTTGCTGCGGGCCGATCAGGTGCGTGCTCGTCACCAGAACCCAAATCACCAGCGCGATGATCACGATCACGGGCACCCAGCTCTTGCCGCCTGGGCGCTGGGGCATGCGGAAGTTGGGGCCACCGGGGCCACCCGGGCCACCGGCCCGCCGGCGCGGGCCTTCGGGGCCGCGGTTCTTGAAGATATCCTCGATCGAGGCGGAGCGGCGCGGGCCGCCATCGCCGCCTTTGGGCACCCATGGGTTGCGTGGTCCATCCGGCCTGTCGCCCTTCGACCCGCCGCCTGCGGGCTTTCCGCCGTCCGAATCACCGGATCGATCGCCATCGCCGGAGGAATTGCCCGACGATCCGCCCCATGGGTTCTTGCCGGCCATCGCCAGCGCAATTTTCGAGTGAAACCCGTCCAAGATTTTCATGGCATTTCTTATAGGGAGCATGCTTCGCGAAAAACAGGGGTTGCCCGCGCATTTTTGCTGTTATTGACACGCGCGTGACGAATGAACTGAATGATGTGAAGGCGGCATTGGGTCCGCAACTGGCTGCGCGTGTCGCTGCGGCGATGGCGCGCGATGATGCCGCTGGCGCAGGAGCGGGCAAAGGCTCGCTGTCGCTGGTGGTCGACGGTGCAGGCTTGAGCAAAGGCGCGCGCGACGCGCTTGAGGCCGAATTGCGCGAAGGCCTGCAGGATCTGCTGGCGGGTCGGACGCTGGCGGTCGCTTTCATGGGCGAGAAAGTGCAGCGGCGAATCATCGCGATCGGATCGGGCAAGGGCGGGGTCGGCAAGTCGACTGTCACCGCGAACCTTGCGGTCGCGCTCAGGCGGGTAGGCGTGAAGGTCGGCGTGATCGATGCCGATATCTATGGCCCCTCGCAGCCGATTCTGCTCAAGAGCGAGGATCGCAAGCCGGAGGCCGAAGGCGAAACCCTGCAGCCGGTAATCGGCGTGGCCGACATCCCGATGCTGTCGATGGGGCACCTTGTTGCCAAGGGCCGCGCGCTCGCGTGGCGCGGGCCGATGGCGGGCCGCGCGCTGGCGCAGCTGTTCGAAGCGAACTGGGGCGATGCCGAGCTGCTGCTGGTCGATCTGCCGCCGGGCACCGGCGACGTGCAGATCACCATGCTCCAGAAGTTCAAGCCCGATGGCGCGGTGATCGTGTCGACCCCGCAGGATCTCGCGCTAGCCGACGCGGCGCGCGCCGGCTCGCTATTCGATCAGGCCGAAGTGCCGATCCTGGGCCTGGTCGAGAACATGGCGGGCTATGTCTGCCCCCATTGCGGCGAGGCGAGCGATCCCTTCGGCAGCGGCGGGGTCGAACGCGCGGCGGGCCGCCTCGATCTGCCGTTCCTCGGGCGCATTCCACTGAGCCATGCGGTGCGCGAATCGAGCGACGATGGCGCGCCCGTGGCCATGGGTGACAGCCCCGAAGGCAGCGCCTTTCGGGCGATTGCCGCAGAGATTGCGGAAAGCCTCGGGATCGGCGCCGCATGAATGGGCTGCGTCGGGGCGTCGAGGCCGGACGCGGCCTGAAGATTTCCCGACGCGGGGTGCTGGCAGGGGCTGCGGCAGGCGGCGGCCTGGTCGTCGCCTATCTGCTGCTGCCCCAGCGCTTCGACGCGCCGCTGGAACCTGCGGAGGGCGAGGTCGGCTTCAACGCCTGGCTCAAGATCGCGAATGACGGGGTGATCACCGTCGCCGTTCCGCAATGCGAGATGGGGCAGGGTGTCACCACGCTGATTGCGCAGATCGTGGCGATGGAGCTTGGCGCGGACTGGCGACAGATCGCGGTCGAGCCTGCGCCGCCGACCGGGGCCTATCCCAACGTCGTGCTAGCCAGCCACTGGGCGCGGCTGTGGCTGGCGGGCGGGGCGGACATTGCGAGCGATCCCGATTCCCTGCTCGCCCGCCGCTTTGCCGAGCGGACGCGCTTCAATGCGACCGCCGCAGGCACCACGCTCGCCGCATATGAAATGCCCGCACGCGAAGCGGCCGCGACCGCGCGCGCCATGCTGATCGCCGAGGCTGCCGAGCGTTGGAGCATATCGCCCGAGCAATGCCGCGCGCGCGATGGCTTCGTGATCGCCGGCCAGCGGCAGTTGCGCTTTGCCGATCTGGCCGAGGGTGCGAGCCGCCGCGATCCGCCCGATGTCGCCCCGCTACGCAGCCAGCCGCCTGCCGAGCCCCCGCGCGGCGCAGGCTCCACCGCCGAGACCGCCTTTCCGCGGATCGATCTGCCCGCCAAGGTCGATGGCAGCTTTCTGTTCGCAGGCGACATCCGCCTGCCCGGCATGGCCTTCGTCTCGATCCGCCATGGTCCGGTCGATCGCAGCATCCTCAAGCGCTACGAAAAGGAAGCCGCCGCCAAGGTGCGCGGCCTCGTCGGCATCGTGCAGGGCAATCGTTGGCTCGCGGCTGCGGGGGAGACATGGTGGGCGGCGGAGAGGGCGCTGGCGGCGATGAAGCCGGTGTTTGGTGTCAGCAATGCCGTCGATAGTGGCCGGATCGCCAAAGCACTCGACGAGGGGCTCAACAGCGGCGAAGCGCAGCAGATCGCACTGGTTGGCGCGCAGGAAGTGCTCGACGGCAAGCCCACGCTGACCCGCCGCTACGACATTGCGCCTGCTGTCCACGCTCCGATCGAAACCGCGACCGCGACCGCGTGGCTCGACGATGGCAAACTCACGCTGTGGATCGCCAGCCAGGCTCCCGAGCGGGCGCGCGTCGCGGCAGCCCGCGCGATCGGCATCGGGGTGGAAGACGTCATCCTGGTGCCGATGGCGGCAGGCGGCAGCTTCGACGCGCGGCTCGATCATCGCCATGCCATCGAGGCCGCGGTGATCGCGCGCGAACTGGGTCGCCCGGTGCAACTGGTCTGGTCGCGCTGGCAGGAATTGATCGACAGCCCGCCGCGCGCGCCCGCCGCGGCGCAGATCGGTGCGCGGCTGGGGCGCGACGGCAGCATCGTTGCGCTGAAGACGAAGATCGCGATCCCGCCCTTCATGCGCGAACAGGGCGCACGCCTGTTCGACAACCGGACGACCTGGGCCGCACGCGAAGACAGCGCCGGGCAGGCCGATCCGTTGGCAGTGTCGGGTGCGGTGCCCGCCTATGCGATTCCCAACCTTTCGGTGGCGCACGTGCCCGTCTCGATCGGGCTGCCGGTCGCGCGGATGCGCGGCGGGGGCGATGCCTTCACGGCGTTCTTCACCGAGTGCTTCATCGACGAACTGGCCGAGGAGCTGGGGCGTGAAAAACTGTCGTACCGGATCGCGATGCTGGGGCAGGACCTCGCGATGGTCGAGGTGCTGCAACGCGCCGCCCGGCTCGCCGAATGGAACGGCGGAGAGGTCGCCGGTGGCCAGGGGCTCGCCTGCCATCGCATGCAGCTGGGCGAGCGGTCCGGATGGATCGCCTGCGTCGCGCAGGCCAGCCAGGGCGAGGGCGGCGTGCGCGTCACGCGGCTGAGCGTGGCGGCGAATATCGGGCGGATCGTCAACCGCGATCTTGTCCGCCAGCAGATCGAGGGCGGGCTGGTCTTCGGCCTGTCGCTGGCACTGGGATCGGCAACCGGCTTCGCGAAGGGCTTGCCGACTGCAACGCGGCTGGCGGCGCTCGACCTCCCCACGCTGGCCGAATGTCCGGAGATCGCGATCGATTTCGTGACCAGCGATGAAGAGCCGTTCGACCCCGGCGAACTGGGGGCGGTGATCGCTCCGCCCGCCATCGCCAATGCGCTGTCCTCCGCCACGGGCCAGCGGTATCGCTCTCTCCCGCTCGACATCGCGGCGGCCCGGCCAGCGGTGCAGGAGGCGCCTGCGGACCCGGCTCCCGTAGAGCAGCCGCCCGCAGATCGGGAGGGGCCCGACCCCTCTTCGGAGCAGCCGGCAGTGGAAGAGCCATCTTGACGCGTCGCCTTCCATCGCGTTGGCGAAACGCATGACCTGGCAAGACCACCAGCTCCCCGAAGAGCATCCGCCCGTGCGTTCGGGCAAGATCGGCGTGTTGCTGGTCAATCTCGGCACGCCCGTTGCGCCGACCACCGCCGATGTGCGGCGCTATCTGGCCGAATTTCTTTCGGATCGGCGGGTGATCGAAATCCCGCCGATCGCGTGGCAGCCGATCCTGCGCGGCGTGATCCTCAACACCCGGCCACAGAAATCGGCGGAGGCCTATCGCAAGGTGTGGAGCGAGGACGGTTCGCCGCTCGCCGCGATCACCAAGCGCCAAGCTGCGGCGATGGATACCGCGATCGGTGCCGCGAGCGAGGGGCGCGTGATCGTCGACTGGGCGATGCGTTATGGCGAGCCCGCAATTCCCGACCGGCTGGCCGCGCTGCACGATGCCGGGTGCGACCGCATTCTGCTCGCGCCGCTCTACCCGCAATATTGCGCGGCGACGACCGCCACGGTGGTCGACAAGGCGAGCGACTGGCTGCGCGAACAGCGCTGGCAGCCGAGCTTGCGCACGCTGCCGCCTTATCACGACGATCCGCTTTATATCGACGCGCTGGCGAGCGACATCGACCGGCAGCTGGACGCGCTCGACTTCGAACCCGAAGTGCTGTTGCTCAGCTTCCACGGAATGCCCGCGCGCACACTGGCGCTGGGCGATCCCTACCATTGCCACTGTCACAAGACTGCACGGCTGCTGGAAGCGAAGATGGCCGAGCGCGGCCTCCGCCCGGGGCTTCGTTTTCGCACCAGCTTCCAGTCGCGCTTCGGGCGGGCCAAGTGGCTCGAACCGGCGACCGACGATGTGTTGATGGACGAAGGGCGCAAGGGCACCAAGCGGCTGGCGGTGGTCGCGCCCGGCTTCTCCGCCGACTGCCTCGAAACGCTCGAAGAGCTGGCGCTGGAGGGCAAAGAGCAGTTCGAGGAAACCGGCGGCGAACGCTTCGCCGCACTGTCCTGCCTCAACACCTCGCAAGCCGGGCTGGCCATGCTGGAGGCGATCCTGCGGCGTGAACTTGCAGGATGGATTTGAGCGCGTAAATAACTTACATTGGGGTCAATAAGGAGAGGACACTCAATGGCCACGCTTGCAGCTCACCAGCCCGCATCCGCCCGCCCGCAGCACTGGAGAGAGGATAACCCGAGCCCGGGCGATCTCTCGCACATCCCGGGCGAAAGCGGCCTTCCGGTGGTCGGCAACACCTTCAAGATGCTCGCCGATCCGGTCGCCTTCACCAGGGGGATGGTCGAGAAATACGGACGCGTCTATCGCAACAACGCGTTCGGCGGCACGGTGGTGGCGCTGGTCGGCGCGGATGCGAACGAGTTGGTGCTGTTCGACCGGCAGAAGATTTTCTCCAGCGAGCAGGGCTGGGGCCCGATCCTCGACAAGCTGTTTCCGCGTGGCCTGATGCTGATGGATTTCGACCATCACCGGGCCGACCGCAAGGCGCTGTCTATCGCCTTCAAGCCCGAGCCGATGCGCCATTACGTCGGCAGCCTCAACCGCGGCATTTCCGACCGGATGGAGCAATGGGGCGCAGGGCCGATGCGCTTCTACCCCGCGATCAAGCAGCTGACGCTGGACCTTGCGGCAGACAGCTTCATCGGCATTCCTTTCGGCGAGGAAGCGGACAAGGTGAATCAGGCCTTCGTCGACATGGTCCAGGCCTCGGTCGCGCCGATCCGCCGCCCGCTGCCCTTCACCAAGATGAAGCGCGGCACCGATGGGCGTGCTTACCTGGTCGAGTATTTCACCAAGGAAACGCAGCGCCGCCGGGCCGAAGGCGGCGGGCAGGACATGTTCAGCCAGTTCGCGACCGCGACCCGCGACGATGGCGAGCTATTGCCGGTCGACGAGGTGGTCGATCACATGAACTTCCTGATGATGGCCGCGCACGACACGATCACCTCGTCCGCGACATCGCTGGTCTATTATCTCGCCAAGAACCCCGCATGGCAGGAGAAGCTGCGCGAGGAACTGCGCGCGATCACCGGCGGCGAAGGGCGCGCGCTCAATTACGAGGAACTGGGTCAGGCCGAATTGACCGAAATGGCGTTCAAGGAAGCGCTGCGGATGATCCCGCCCGTGCCCTCCATCCCGCGCCGCGCGCTGGAGGAATTCGAATTCGGTGGATATCGCATCCCGGCGGGCACGCCGGTCGGCGTAAACCCGACCTTCGTTCACAACGACCCGGAAATCTGGGATTCGCCCGAAAAATTCGATCCGATGCGTTTCACTCGGGAGGCGGAAAAGGCTCGCCACAAATATGCGTGGGTCCCCTTCGGCGGCGGCGCGCACATGTGCCTCGGCCTCCACTTCGCCTACATGCAGATCAAGATCCTGATGGCGCACATGCTGACCAACTACCGGATCGAGGTGGTGGAAGGCTACGCGCCCGACTGGCAGGCCTGGCCGATCCCGCAGCCCAAGGACGGGTTGCAGATCAGGCTGGAGAAGCTTTGAGCCTCTGGCCGACCGTCAAAAATCGATCGCGATCCCGTCTTTCACCCAATCGCCGTAGCGTGTGGGGCTGAGGCCCTTGGGATCATCCACGCTCGCATCGATCGGCTCGGGCGCGGGCGGGGGATCGTCGCTCCAGTGCGCAGGCTTCTTGAATCCTTCGGGGCGTTCGGTAGCGCGTTTCATATGAGAGAAATGATCTTCCCGACCGGCGGTTTCAAGCGTGGCTAAAGACGGTAACGAAATCGCGGGCTTGCCGGCGCGCAAGGCGGCGCTGCGGATGCTCGATGGCGTGCTGCGCCGGGGCGAGACGCTGGAGCAGAACGAGGCGGCGGCCTTGCGCGGTTTGCCCGCCTCCGATGCGGGGCTTGCCCGCGCGATTGCGGCGGAAACCCTGCGCTGGCTGGTCGATTTCGATGCGTTGATCGACAGCGCGACGCGCGAGATGCTGCCCAAGGATGCCAAGCCGCGCACCGTGCTGCGGCTGATGCTGGCGCAATGGCTGCGGCTCGACACCCCGCCCCATGCGGTGGTCGCGACCGCTCTGCCGCTGCTGTCGGGCGGACCCAAGCGGTTGGCGCATGGCGTGTTCGGCGCGCTGACCAAGCGCGGCGTTGAACTGCCCGCCGCCCCGACTTTGCCAGAATCGGTAGCTCAACGATGGGGAGAGCGCGCTGGAGCCATCGTCGCAGGCCTCGCCGAACCGCCCCCGCTCGACCTGACGCTGCGCGATCCCTCGCAGACCGCCGAATGGGCGGTGAAGCTGGGCGCGGACAGCCTGATGCCCGGCCACCTGCGCCTCTCGCGCGGGCAGGCGGTGCACGGGCTCGAAGGGTTCGAGGATGGCGCATGGTGGGTGCAGGATCTCGCCGCCTCGCTGCCTGCGCGCCTGCTGGGCGACGGGCAGGGAAGGCGCGCGCTCGACCTGTGCGCCGCACCGGGCGGCAAGACGCTGCAGCTGGCGGCGCAGGGATGGCAGGTCACCGCACTCGATATTTCGGCCAAGCGGCTGAAGCTGCTGGAGGAAAACCTCAAGCGCACCGGGCTGGAAGCCGAGGTGATCGCCGCCGACGCCTTCAAATGGGAGCCGGCCGCGCCATTCGACGCGATCCTGATCGACGCGCCTTGCACCGCGACCGGCACCGCGCGCCGCCACCCCGACGTGCTCCACCGCATCGGCCCGCGCCAGATCGAACAGATGGCCGAGGTACAGGCGCGCCTGATCGAGCGGGCGAGCGGCTGGCTCACGCCCGGCGGCGTGCTGGTTTATGCAGTGTGCTCGCTGGAGAGCGAGGAGGGGGAGGCGCAGGCTGAAAAGGTCTCGCTCGCGCCCGATCCCATCCGGGCGGAGGAATTGCCCGCAGGCCTGTCACCCACCGCGCACGGCACCCTGCGCACCGACCCCGGAATGCTGCCCGAACACGGCGGCCTCGACGGGTTCTTCATCGTCCGCTGGCGCAAGAGTTAGCCAAATAACTCCCCTCCCCGGCGGGGAGGGGTTGGGGGTGGGGGCTCTAAGCCACCGGCCTCGGCACACCCCCACCCGACCTCCCCCTCAAGGGGGAGGAGAAAAGTGTGGCCCTCCTGGTGCGTTGGCGGTCGGAAGAGAATTGACCGTTTTCGGGTGGAAAGCTGACACTAGGCATTACCATTGCATCTGATCGTAATTACCGTGTCAAAAGTGATGCTGTATTCGATCTCGATGTAGCTGCAACCACCATCCGACTGAGCCGGGAGATAGGTTTCACGATCGAACCAGCGGCGCTCACCGGCTTTCATTCCGTCGGGTGGCGGACAGAGCATTACAATCTGACCATTTTTGCTGCCGCCCGACTTTGCCGATTGGCAAGCATCATTTATAAACCGGGTATCAGGGATGAAATAAGCGGCAGAAATACGATTTTCGGAGGCGAATTTATAGGTGCGTGCATATCGGTCTAGCGGCTTCGAACCAGCAGGAAGTTCAACTCTATTCTCAATGGCATTCATCAGACCGGCTTTTGTACTTTTTGGATCGTCTTCGTAAGGCTCCTGCGCTGATCCACAGCCGGTCGCAGCGAGCACGACAATGAGAATTGCAAATCGTTTCATCATTCAATTGCAAGTTGCCAGAGAAAGGACCCGCTATCAATTCGCGTGATGACGAATACCCGCAATGGGGTCGGAAACTTGCACTCTAAATCTCATTCTCATTTGAGCGGCGCGCGCCTCGTCTCATCTCTCTTCCAGCCGCCAACCCCCCAAAGAAAAGCGGCCTCAGGGCATTCGCCCGAGGCCGCTTCTCGTGTTCGAAAGTCCGCCCGGATCGGACGGAGTTCTTCAGTCCTCAGGCCGCATCGAACTGCGGCCCGTCACAAGGCTCGCGCGAATTACGCGGCTTCCTTGATCTCGACCAGCGTCACGCCGAAGGTCAGGTCTTCGCCTGCCAGCGGGTGGTTGCCGTCGGCCTTGACCGCTTCATCGCCCACTTCGGTGATGACGAGCTGGATCGGCTGGCCGTCCTGGCCCTGCGCCGAAAGCTGCATGCCCGGCTGTGGAGCGGGCTCGGGGGGAAGGTTTTCGCGGGGCACGTCGATCACGAGTTCCTCGCGGCGCGGGCCGAAGGCGTTTTCGCTGTCGATCTTGACCTGCTGGACCGAGCCGACTTCCATCCCGTCGAGCGCGGCTTCGATCTGCGGGAAGATTTCCTGCTTGCCGAGCGTGACGACCTGCGGGCCGCTTTCTTCGGTGTTGCCGACCACCTGGCCTGCTTCGGTCTTGACCACGAAATCGATGGCGACGGTGTCGCCGTTCTTGGCTGTAGGCATAAGCTATTTCCTCTCTGACTGAGGGGTGAGGGCGGCAGTATCATTGCGGCCACGGGAATATTCGATGCGCACCAACGTGGGGCCATCCGCGCGAGGCGCAACCCCGAAGTTCGAATCCGCCTTATAAACGCGCTGTCCTACAGGCACGCGGGCGTGCCATCCTCGCGCCGTGTGTCACGATACGATAACGCCGGTCCGGGTCGTCTTTTTCGACGTCCGAACCGGCGGTGGCTTTTTGGCCCCTGGACACTGTGTCAGGTGTGTCAGGCGTCTTGGGTGGTCGCGCGTCCGAACCGCCAAACCGGCATCCACTTTCGCCGGACGCGCTCCGGGCGACTCAGGCGTCGTCCTTCACGTATTTCTGGAAGCTCTTGCGCAGCTTCATCAGCTTGGGCGGGATGGTCGCCTGGCAATAGGGATTGCGCTGGCCTTCGCCGTCCCAGTAATCCTGGTGATAGCCCTCGGCCGAATACCAGGTGGCGGTCTGCTGGCCATCGGACATGCCTTCGATCGTGGTCACTGCCATCGCACCATTCGCGGCATTCCAGCGCCCGATCGCGGCTTCGGCTTCCTCGGCCTGTTTCGCATCGAGCGGGAAGATCGAACTGCGATACTGCGTGCCGACATCGTTGCCCTGCCGGTTCAGCTGGGTCGGGTCGTGGGTGCCGAGAAACATGTCGAGCAATTCGGCGTAGCTGATGGTGTCTGCGTCGAAGGTGACCTTCACCGCCTCGGCATGGCCGGTATTGCCGGAACACACCTGCTTGTAGGTCGGGTTCTCGGTCTCGCCGCCGATATAGCCGCTCTCGACGCTCTCGACGCCGATCACGTCCTTCATCACGGCTTCGGTGCACCAGAAGCATCCGCCTCCAAAAATCGCGGTCTCGCTCATGTCGTTATTCTCCTTTGGTTCCGGAGGTAGGAAGCATGTGGCTTAAGTCCATGGCTCTTGTCATGAGGGCCTCCGCAGCTAGGGTGCGCGCACAAGACAATTCCGGGAGATTTCACGATGCGTATTGCTCTTCTCGCTGCCGCCGCCGGCCTTGCCTTTGCGAGCCCCGCTATGGCCGATGACCACATGGGCGTGACCGCCGAGCGGCACGATCACCATGGCGCGCTCAAAGCTGCCGTTGCATCCGACGCGCGCGGCGAGGATGCGGCACGCGACCAGTGGCGCCACCCGTTCGAAACGCTCGACTTCTTTCAGGTGAAGCCGGGCATGACCGTCGTCGACTACACGCCCGCCGGTGGCTGGTACACGCGCATCCTGGTGCCCTATCTGGGCAGCGAGGGGCGCTATATCGGCCTGACGCCCGATCCCGCCGCCGCCGATGGGGAGCGTTTCGCGAACTATTTCGGCGGGCTGCCCGGCAACTTCACCGAAAATTCGCCGAAGTGGAACCTGACCGGCGCACCGACGAGCGTCTATGGCTCGCAGGATGTGCCCGAAGCGATGCAGGGCAGCGTCGATCGCGCGCTGATCTTCCGCGAGATGCACAACCTGCTGCGCTCGGGCGTGCTCTATACCGAACTCACCCGCATCCGCTCGATGCTGAAGGACGACGGGATGCTCGGCATCGTGCAGCACCGCGCGAAGGAAGATGCGCCGGGCGACTATACCACCGGCGGCAAGGGCTATCTGCGGCAGAGCGATGTCATCGCGCTGGTCGAGGCGCATGGCTTCGAACTGGTGGGGATGAGCGACATCAACGCCAACCCCGCCGATCCGTCCAACTGGGAAGGCGGTGTGTGGACCCTGCCGCCGAGCAATAGCGGCGATGTCGCCGAAGCGGCGGCGGTGGGCGAAAGCGACCGGATGACGCTGCTGTTCAAGAAGCGCTGAGGCCTGTCAGACGCGGTTCAGGCGGGCGGCGGCAGATGGCGCGTGAGATAGAGTCTCATGAGGGGATATGTCATGCGTTCCAGATACTTGCCCCTGCTTGCCGCGCCCCTGGCGCTCGCTGCGTGCCAGCAACCGGCCTACGATCCGCGCGGGGTCGATCATGACGAAACCCTGCTGTCTGTCAGCGCGACGGGCGAATCCGAAGTCCGCCCGGACGAGGCCTTCTTCCAGGTCGGGGTCGAGAATTTCGGGCCAACCGGCAAGGCGGCAAGCGATGCCAATGCCAAGGACATTGCGAAGGTGGTCGCCGCACTGAAGGAGGCGGGCGTTCCGGCGGAGGATATCCAGACGCGCACTGTCGGCATCCAGCGGATCCAGTACGGCGACCGCAAGGGGCAGTATCAGGCGAACAACATCGTCGCGGTGACCGTGCGCGATATCGAGCGTGCGGGCGACGCGGTGACCGCCGCGACCGAGGCGGGCGCGAACGTGTTCTCCGGCCCTGACCTGCGCATCTCCGACAGCGAGAAGGCCGCCAACACCGCCTATGGCGAGGCGTTCAAGGCGGCGAGGGCCCGCGCGCAGGCCTATGCCGATGCCGCCGATATGAAGATCGCCCGCGTGCTCACGATCCGCGATGGCGGCGGCGCGCAGGGCGGGCGCTACATCCCCGGAGCACCGCCTCCGCCGCCGCCCGTCGCGCCGGTGGTCCGCACGCAGGCGATGCCGGAGGAACAGGCGGGCGGGGTGATCCAGCCCGGCCAGACCACCAGCCGCGTCTCCGTGCAGGTGGACTTCGCGCTGGTGCCCAAGTAACCGGCCGCCATGCGTCAGATCACCGTAGCCGCGCTCCAGCTGGAGCTTGGAGCCCAAGACGAGGCAGAGAACATCGAAGCGGTGTCCTCGCTGGTCGAGGAAGCGGCGTCGCGCGGTGCGCAGGTGATCCTGCCGCCCGAGCTGTTCGACGGCCCCTACTTCTGCAAGCAGGAGGACGAGGCGCTGTTCGCCCGCGCCGCGCCGACCGCCGACCATACCAACGTGCGCGCGATGGCCAAGCTGGCAAAGAAGCTGGGCGTGGCGATCCCGACCAGCTTCTTCGAGAAAGACGGGCCGCACCACTACAACTCGCTCGCGATGATCGGCCCCGACGGGGAGATCATGGGAGTCTATCGCAAGAGCCACATTCCCGACGGCCCGGGCTACGAGGAAAAGTACTACTTCCGCCCCGGCAATACCGGGTTCAAGGTGTGGGACGTTCCGCTGAAAGTCGGAGGCTCCACCAAGATCGGCGTGGGGGTATGCTGGGACCAGTGGTATCCCGAAACCGCGCGGGCGATGGCGTTGATGGGGGCCGAATTGCTGTTCTACCCGACCGCGATCGGCTCCGAGCCCTATGACGCCAGCTTCGATACCAGCCGCATGTGGCAGCGCGCGATGCAGGGGCATTCGGTCTCGAACTGCATGCCGGTGATCGCCGCGAACCGGATCGGCACCGAGGACGGGCAGACGTTCTACGGCCACTCCTTCATCACCAACGAATGGGGCGACAAGCTGGTCGAGTTCGGGCGCGAGGAGGACGGCGTGCTGGTCGCCACGCTCGACCTCGATACGGCGGCCAAACATCGCGCAGGCATGGGCTTCTTCCGCGACCGGCGGCCGGAGCTCTATGGCCGGTTGAGCGAGGACGTCTGAGCGAAACCTATCTCATCGCGCTGGGATCGAACCGGCGCCACGGCGAGCATGGCCGCCCGCGCGGGGTCGTGCTGGCGGCGATGGAAGAGCTGAGCGCACTCGGCACAGTGGACGCGCGCAGTCCGGTGATCGCCAGCGCGCCCATCGGCGCGGCCCGGCGGATTTTCGCCAATGCGGTGGCGCAGCTGGAGACCGACCTCGCGCCGCCCGCGCTGCTGCGCGAGCTCAAGCGATTCGAACGCGACTTCGGCAGGCGGCCGGGCAAGACGTGGGGCGACCGCGTGCTCGATCTCGACATCGTGCTGTGGAGCGGCGGGCGGTGGCATTCGCGCAGTCTGCACATTCCGCACCGTGGCTTGGCCGCTCGCAGTTTCGTGCTGGGTCCCGCGACGGCCATCGCACCCGGCTGGCGCGACCCCGATAGCGGCCTTACGCTGCGGCAGTTGCAGGCACGCTTGACCCGCCCGCAAGCCCTGCCTAGGGACCGCACCCGGTCGGACCCTTAGCTCAGTTGGTAGAGCAAGATACTTTTAATATCGAGGTCGCTGGTTCGAGCCCAGCAGGGTCCACCATCTTTCCTACTCTCCCTGTTCCGGATAGGCACGCCGCTCAATAGCCCGAGGCTTGCCCGTCCTTGCGCATTTCGGTCGCGCCGACATAGACGCCGCTCTCCGGATCGCGGGCGATCGCCTGGTAGCCGCCGAAGGGAATGCCGGTGGTCTCCACCTCCACCTTGTGGCCCATCGCGCGCAAGGCTTCGACCGTCGCCGTCGGAATGCCGGGTTCGACCATCAGCGTGCCGAGATCGTCGATCTCCACCGTGTCGGCTGCACTGCCCAGAAGCGCATCGGTCGGCTGGCGACCGCCATCGTGCATCAGCCGTGCAGCATCGCCTGCTTCCTGCAGGTTCATCCCGTAGTCGACCAGATTGACGAGGATCTGGACATGGCCCTGCGGCTGCATCCCGCCGCCCATCAGGCCGAAGCTCATGAACGGTTTGCCGTCCTTCTTCACGAAGGCGGGAATGATCGTATGGAAAGGCCGCTTGTTGGGCGCGTAGGCATTGGGATGCGCGGGATCGAGGCTGAAGAGTTCGCCGCGATCCTGGAACATGAAGCCGAGCCCGGGGGCGACCAGACCGCCGCCCATCCCGCGATAATTGGACTGGATCAGGCTGACCATCATCCCGTCCTTGTCCGCCACGGTGAGGTAAGTCGTGTCGCCTTCGCCCTCCAGCTTGGGCTCGATCGGTGGCTCGCCCGGCCCGAAGGCGGGTGTTGCGCGCTTAGGGTCGATCTGTGCGAACCTTGTGCGCCCGTATGCGTCACTCAACAGCCCTTGTGGTGCGGGCGAGAAATCGGGATCGGCGTAGAAGCGTGCGACATCCTCGAAGGCCAGACGCTTCGCCTCGGTGATGTAATGCAGCACTTGCGGGCTGCCCCGTTCCCACTGCGCCAGATCGACGTTCTTCAGGATGTTGACCATCTGCAAGGCCGCATAGCCCTGGCCGTTGGGCGGCAGCTCGCACAGTTCATAGCCCTTGCGATAGTCGACACAGGCCACATCGACCCACTCGCTGTCGTGGTTCGCGAAGTCGGCCAGCGTGTAGGCGCTGCCCTGTCCGCGCAGATAATCGACGATCCGCTGCGCGGTTTCGCCTTCGTAATATTCGTCGCGACCATTCGCCGCGATCCGCTCCAGCGTGTTGGCGAGGTCGGCGTTCTTGAAAATCTCCCCCGGTTGGGGCGCATCGCCATCCGCGAACCAGGTTGCACGGGCATTCTCGAAATCGAAGTCCATCCGCTGGAGACGGGCTTCGTAGGCGCGCAGCGAGCGCTCGAGATACATCGAGATGACCGGCGCGACCGGATGCCCTTCGCGCGCATAACGGATCGTCGGTGCGAGGTTTTCGGCCATCGGCAGCTTGCCGAAACGGTCGTGCAGGTCGAACCAGGCATCCACCGTGCCGGGAATGGTGATCGGCAGCGGACCGACCGGGGGGAGCGAGGTCGCGCCTTCGCCAAGCTTCGCTTTGAGCTGTTCGAGCGTCTGGCCCGAGGGGCTGCGGCCCGATCCGTTGATGCCATAGAGCTTGTCGGTCTTGGGATCATAGACAATCGCGAACAGGTCGCCGCCGATCCCATTCCCGGTCGGCTCCATCAGTCCGAGTGCGGCATTGGCGGCAATCGCCGCGTCGACTGCGCTGCCGCCCTGCTTGAGAATGTCGAGCGCGATCTGGGTGGCGAGCGGATGCGCGGTTGCGGCCATCCCGTTCGCTGCGGCGACCGGGCTGCGGCTCCAGCCGGCGCCCACGGGCCGTGCGCCGGGCCCGATGCCCTGTGTGGCTTCCTCGGTCGTGTCGGCGGTATTGATCGCGGGGGCAGGGCTCCCCTGCGCCAGAGCCGGGCTCGCCATCAGCATACTGGCCGTCAGAAGTCTCGAAATCATGCGCATCGGGCCTCTCCATTTCCTTCACTTACCGATAAGGCTAGGGCAAAGGCGGGCGCAGCAAAAGGTGCTGGTGACGAAAGGCGGTGGCAGCTACAGGGTCACCCTTCGCACTCGCAACATTTTAGCATTGATATTTCGCTGGGCATGCCCAATGCTATCGAAGATGTGCGCCGAACGGGGTGCAGACTTTATGAAACACAAACCGGGCCAAACCGATCGAACGTAATTCCACCAATAAATTCGTCGAGCGCGAGCAGGCTTATCCGGCCAAGCGTTCGGCAGATTCCCGTCGTGCCGACTTTCTCGAAATCGGCGCGCCTTTTGCCGATGATGCGGCGCAGGCGCAGGCCGGCCGCTGCTCGCAATGCGGTGTGCCTTATTGCCAGTCGCATTGCCCGCTGCACAATCACATCCCCGACTGGCTGCGCCTGACGGCCGAGGGGCGGCTGCGCGAGGCATACGATCTTTCGGCCCGCACCTCGACCATGCCCGAAATCTGCGGCCGCATCTGCCCGCAGGACCGACTGTGCGAAGGCAACTGCGTGATCGAATTCTCCGGCCATGGTGCGGTGACGATCGGCAGTATCGAGAAGTATCTGGGCGATAATGCGTGGCAGAACGGCTGGGTGCGCGGCATCGAGCCTGGCCCGGCGAACGGGCAGTCGGTCGGCATCATCGGCGCAGGGCCCGCTGGCCTGACCGCTGCGGAATATCTGCGCATCGCCGGTTACGAGGTCGATATCTACGACCGGCACGACCGTGCAGGCGGCCTGCTGATCTACGGTATTCCGAACTTCAAGCTCGACAAGAGCGTGGTCGACCGGCGCGTCAAGCGGGTCGAGGAGGGAGGAATCCGCATCCATCGCGGCGTCGAGGTAGGCGAAGATGTCACCCTAGCCGAGCTGCGCAAGCGGCACGATGCGGTATTCGTCGCGACGGGTGTGTACCAGTCGCGCGAACTGACCGTGGAGGGTGCGGACAAGGATGGCGTGATCCGCGCGATCGATTTCCTGACCGCCTCGAACCGCAGCGGGCTGGGTGACGAGGTGCCCAGCCACAGCGATGGCAGCCTGCTGGCGAAGGACCGGGACGTCGTGGTGATTGGCGGCGGCGATACGGCGATGGACTGCGTGCGCACCGCGATCCGGCAGGGCGCGAAGTCGGTTAAATGCCTCTATCGCCGCGACCGGGACAACATGCCCGGCAGCCGCACCGAGGTCGCGCATGCCGAGGAAGAGGGCGTCGAATTCCTGTGGCTCTCCGGCCCCGCTTCGATCGAAGGGGGCGAGCGTGCCGCGAAAGTGCAGGCGAACCGGATGCAGCTGGGCGAACCCGATGCCGATGGCCGCCGCCGTCCGCAGGTCGATCCCTCGAGCAGTTTCGCGCTCGATGCCGATCTGGTCGTCCTCGCGCTGGGCTTCGAACCCGAGCCGCTGCCCGCGATCTTCGGCGAGGAGGGCCTCGCCGTGACCGACTGGGGCACGCTCGAATGCGACGAGACAATGATGACCACGCTTCCCGGCGTGTTCGCCGGCGGGGACATTTCGCGCGGTGCGAGCCTAGTCGTCTGGGCGGTGCGCGACGGTCGCGACGTCGCCGAACACATCGATAAATATCTCGTAGCTGCGCGGACGCAGCGTGCGAACAAGCAAAGCGCAGCAGCGGCATGACTCATCAACAGAACGAAGCGGAGCGCCTTTCGCGCGACGGCATGTATCATGCCGATATGGAGCACGATGCCTGCGGCGTCGGGCTGATCGGCGAAACGTCGGGCAAGTCGACGCGCCGCGTGGTCGATGCCGCGCTCGATGCGCTGTCTTCCATCTGGCACCGCGGCGCGGTGGATGCGGACGGGAAGACCGGCGACGGGGCCGGGCTGCTGATCGATCTGCCGGTCGATTTCTTCGCCAGCGCGATCGATGCGAGCGGCCATGCCGTGCGCGACGGACGCCTTGCGGTGGGCGTCGTATTCCTCCCCCAGGCCGATCTTGCCGCGCAGGATGCCTGCCGCACCATCGTGGAGGCGGAGCTGATCCGCGCCGGGTTCTTCGTCTATGGCTGGCGGCAGGTGCCGATCGACATATCGGTTATCGGGCGCAAGGCGCGCGAAACCCGCCCTGCGATCGAGCAGGTGATGATCGCCGGACCGGAGCCGGAGGAGCAATCGCTCGACGAGTTCGAGAAACACCTTTACGTCGTCCGGCGGCGGATCGAGCGGCGGATCGTCGAAGCGCAGCTGCGCGATTTCTACATCGCGTCGCTCTCCGCCCGATCGATCGTCTACAAGGGCCTGTTCCTGGCGGAGAGTCTGGCAACCTTCTATCCCGACGTGCGCGATCCGCTGGTGACCAGCCGGATGGCGATCCTCCACCAGCGTTATTCCACCAATACCTTCCCGCAATGGTGGCTCGCCCAGCCGTTCCGCACGCTGGCGCATAATGGCGAGATCAACACGATCCGCGGCAACAAGAACTGGATGCGCACGCACGAGATCAAGATGGCGAGCCTCGCCTTCGCGAACACGCCGGACGACATCAAGCCCGTGATCCCGGTCGGCGCATCGGACACCGCCAGTCTCGACGCGGCGATCGAATTGCTGGTCCGTTCGGGCAAGGCAATGCCGACGGCCAAATCGATGCTGGTGCCCGAAGCATGGCAGGCGGCGCCTTACATGGCGGATGAAACCCGCGCGATGTATCAATACATGGCCTCGGTCATGGAGCCGTGGGATGGGCCCGCCGCGCTCGCGATGACCGATGGCCGCTGGGCTGTCGCCGGGCTCGATCGCAACGCGCTGCGCCCGCTCGCCTTCAGCCGCACCGACGATGGCCTGCTGGTGGTCGGCTCGGAAAGCGGGATGGTTTCGCTCGACGAGGATCGGGTGGTCGAAAAGGGACGGCTTGGCCCTGGGCAGATGATCGCGATTGATCTGCACGAAGGCCAACTGCTGCGCGACGAGGAGCTCAAGGCCCGCATCGCTCGCGAAGCGCCCTATGGCGCATTGGTCGCGGGTTTTCGGGGGATCGACGATCTGCCGGAGGCTCCGGCGGAAGCGGAGCCCTCCTACGACGAGGAGCAGCTCGAGCGTCGCCTGAGTGCCGCCGGCATGACGACCGAGGATATGGAGCTGATCCTCGATGCGATGGCACTCGATGGCAAGGAAGCCATCGGTTCGATGGGCGACGACACGCCGCTGGCGGTGATCAGCGGCAAGTCTCGCAATGTCAGCCAGTTCTTCCGCCAAAATTTCGCGCAGGTCACCAACCCGCCGATCGATTCCCTTCGCGAACGCCATGTGATGAGCCTGCGCACGCGCTACGCCAACCTCGCCAATATTCTGGAGGAGGAAGACCAGAACGATCACGTGCTGGTGCTGGAGAGCCCGGTGCTGACCTCGCACGACTGGGCACGGCTGCGCGCGGGTTTCGGCAAGAATGTCGGCGATATCGATTGCACCTTCCGCGCACGCGGTGCGGCGGCGGACCTGCGCTTCGCGATCGAGCGCATCCGGGCCGAGGCGGAATCGATGGTCAAGGCCGGAAAGGCCGAGATATTCCTGTCCGACGAGGCGACCGGTCCCGATCGCATCGGCGTGCCGATGATTCTCGCCGCCGCCGCGGTCCACACGCACCTGACGCGCAAGGGCCTGCGCTCTTCGGCGTCGATCAACGTCCGTTCCGCCGAATGTCTCGATACGCATACGCTCGCCGTTCTGATCGGCGTGGGTGCGACGAGCGTTAATCCCTATCTGGCCGAGGCGGCATTGCTCGCCCGGCATCGGCGTGGCCTGTACGGCGATCAGAGCCGCGAGGAGGTGCTGGGCAACTTCCGCACCGCGCTCGAAGACGGGTTACTGAAGATCATGGCCAAAATGGGAATCTCGGTCATCTCCAGCTATCGCGGCGGCTATAATTTCGAAGCCGTCGGCCTCAGCCGCGCGATCACGGCAGACCTGTTCCCCGGCATGCCCAACAAGATTTCGGGCGAGGGTTACGATTCCCTCCACGTCAGCGCCGCCGAACGGCACGCCGATGCTTTCGGTAGCCGCCATGCGCAGCTGCCGATCGGCGGCTTTTACCGGCAGCGGTCGGGCGAGGAGCAGCATGCGTGGGGCGCCGATGGGATGCACGCGCTCCAAACCGCCTGCGCCACAGGCAATCAGGCGCAGTGGAAGCGCTTCGTCCAGGCGGTCGAAGGTGCCGAACCGATCTACCTGCGCGATCTGCTCGGCATCGACGAGGCGGCGGAGCCGCTGCCGCTGGACAAGGTCGAGCCGGTCGAGGCGATCCGCAAGCGCTTCCTGACTCCGGGCATGTCTCTGGGTGCGCTGTCGCCCGAGGCGCACGAGACGCTGGCGATCGCAATGAACCGGATCGGCGCGAAGGCCGTCTCCGGCGAAGGCGGAGAATCCGCCGAACGCTTCACGCCGCGCGAGAACGGCGATCTTGCCAATAGCGGAGTGAAGCAGGTGGCGAGTGGGCGCTTCGGCGTCACCGCGCACTACCTCAACAATTGCGAAGAGATTGAAATCAAGATCGCGCAGGGCGCGAAGCCAGGCGAAGGCGGGCAACTGCCCGGTTTCAAGGTGGACGAGGTGATCGCCAAGCTGCGCCACTCGACCCCGGGCGTGACGCTGATCTCGCCACCGCCGCATCACGACATCTATTCGATCGAGGATCTGGCGCAGCTGATCTACGACCTCAAACAGGTCAATCCGCGCGCGCGGGTCTGCGTGAAGCTGGTCAGCGCGGCGGGCATCGGCACGATCGCGGCTGGTGTCGCCAAGGCGCATGCCGATGCAATCCTGATTTCAGGCCACACTGGCGGTACGGGCGCGAGCCCGCAAACCAGCATCAAGTTTGCCGGCACGCCGTGGGAAATGGGGCTGGCGGAAGTGAACCAGGTGCTCGCGCTCAACGGATTGCGTCACAAGGTGAAACTGCGGGTCGATGGCGGTTTGAAGACCGGTCGCGAAATCGTGATCGGGGCGATCCTCGGCGCCGAGGAATTCGGCATCGGCACGATGAGCCTGGTCGCGATGGGCTGCATCATGGTTCGCCAGTGCCACTCGAATACATGCCCGGTCGGGGTCTGCACGCAAGACCCGCGCCTGCGCGCAATGTTCGGCGGGAGCCCAGAAAAGGTGATCCAGCTGATGGACTTCCTCGCCGGGGATGTCCGCAACATTCTTGCCAAGCTCGGTTTCTCCTCGCTCGACGAGGTGATCGGGCGGACCGAGCTGCTACGGCAGGTGAGCCGCGGTGCCGAGCATCTCGACGATCTCGACCTCAATCCCATCCTGCAAAAGGTGCAGACCGACGAGCCGCGTGTGTTCTCGATTGCCGAACATCGCAACCCGGTGCCCGACAGCCTCGATGCCGAACTGCTCGACCACGCAAGCAAAGCGATCGAGGACGGCACGCCGATCAAGGTCGAACTGCCGGTCCGCAATGTGCACCGCGCGGTGGGCGCGCGGCTCTCTTCGCATGTCGTGACCCGGCACGGACCCGATGGCCTGCCGGACGGGACACTGGACGTGCGTCTGACCGGCTGTGCGGGTCAGTCGCTCGGCGCCTTTCTGGCCAAGGGCATTCGCCTGACGATCGAAGGCGACGCCAATGACTATGTCGGCAAGGGCCTTTCGGGGGGCGAAATCATCGTCCATCCACCTTCGGGTGCCCCGCGCAAGAGCGAGGCGAACGGAATTATCGGCAACACCGCGCTGTATGGCGCAACCTCGGGCGCGCTGTTCGCGGCGGGCAAGGCGGGCGAGCGTTTTGCGGTGCGCAATTCGGGCGCGCGCACGGTGATCGAGGGATGCGGCGCGAATGGCTGCGAATACATGACCGGCGGCATGGCCGTTATCCTCGGGCGCGTGGGCAGCAATTTTGGAGCCGGGATGACCGGCGGGATGGCCTTCGTCTACGATCCGGAGGGTCGATTCGAGCGGCTGGCAAACCGGGGCTCGATCCTTTGGCAGCGGTTGGCGAGCGATCATTGGCGCGAGGAATTGCGAGCGCTGGTCAAACGCCATGTCGAGCTGACCGGCAGCGCCCATGCCAAGGCTCTGCTATCGGAATGGAGCGCAAGTCTCGGACATTTCTGGCAAGTTGTTCCCAAGGACATGGTTAACAAGCTCGAGTTCCCGCTTGCCGAGGAGCAGAAGTCGTTAGCTTCTGCGAAATAATTCGGTTCGAAACCGTTCCAAATCCGGCCAGTGCCTGCGTCTATGGTCGACGCGGGCGCTGGTGATATGCGAGCCTCCATCTTGCTCACGATGGAGATATTGATGAAGAAGCTCACTGCGCTTGCAGGTATCGCGTTTCTGGCTGCCGCCACCCCGGCGGCCGCTTACACCAATCCGCCCGACGGCGATCCGCACGGCTCGCGCGGCGGTGGCGGCCCGACCGAAGTGCCCGCTCCGCCGGTAGCGCTGATCTTCGCGCTGGCAGCAGGCGCGATCATGGCCCGCAAGCGGGTCGCCTGAACCCTCCAGATCGGGTCAGTTCGCCATCGGTTCTCCACCGAGTGCGATCTCGCCCGACCGCTTGCCACGCCAATGCTTGATCCTGGCCTCTGCGCGCATCTGGATGATCGCCAGGGCCGGGATCAGCAGCACCAGCAGCACTGTGCCGAACAATACGCCAAAGCCCAGGCTGGCGGACATCGGGATCAGAAACTGCGCCTGCAGACTGGTTTCGAAGGTGATCGGTGCGACGCCCAGGAAGGTCGTGATCGCGGTCAGCATGATGGGGCGAAAGCGCGATTTGGCCGCTTCGATCATCGCCTCGCCTGGTTCCATCCCATTGGCTAGGTTTTCATTCAGGAAGTCGATCATCACCAGCGACCCGTTGATGATGACGCCCGATAGCGCGATAATTCCGAACATCGACAGGATGCCCAGCGGGATACCCAGCAGGAGGTGCCCGATCAGCGCGCCGATCATCCCAAAGGGAATCGCGGCCATGATGATGAGCGGCTGGACGTAGGATCTGAAGGGCACTGCAAGCAGCGCGTAGATCGCCACCAGTGCCAGCAGGAAGGCACTGCCGAGATCGCCGAAGCTTTCCTGCTGCTCCTCCTGCTCTCCCCCGAAATCATACTGGAGCGAGGGATAGTCTGCCGTCAGCTGCGGCATGATGTCCTGTTCCAGAAGTGTCGCCACCTCCTGCCCGCCGATCGTGTCGCTATCGACATCGGCCGTGATGGTCGCGATCCTGTGGCCTTCCTCGCGCCGAATGACCGATGGAGCCTCGCCGAAAGAGACCTCGGCGATGCTCGACAGCGCGACCTCGCCGCCCGGAAGCCGAACCCGGTAACGTTCGATATCGGCGATCGAATCGCGTTCGTCCTCGGGCAGGCGGATGTAGACGCGCACGTCTTCCTGCCCGCGCTGCACGCGCACCGCCTCGGCACCGAAGAACGCGGCGCGGACCTGGCTGGCGACATCCTGCAGCGTCACACCGAGCGTGCGTGCGCCAGGCTTGAGGCGCAGCTCGATTTCCTGCTGGCCCGCGTCCTGATCGCTCTCGATATCGAACACGCCGGTGACGCGCGCCAACTGCTCCATCAGCCGGTCCGAGGCGAGATCGAGGATCGCTTCGTCGGGGTGGCTGAGCTGGACATTCACCGGCTCACCCACGGCAAGCAGCGAGGACGAGATCGAGAGCGAGCGTGCCTCGGGCACAGGGCCCAGTTCCTCGCGCCATGCCTGTTCGATGGCGGAAGCCGAAACGCTCTCGCGCTGCGCAGCAGGGATCAGGCTCAGCTGCACATTCGCGAGGTTCGGGCGCAGTGTGCGTTCTGCCCCACCGGGCCCCTGGCCGGTCTGCGCCATGCCGATGGTCGTGTAGATCGCTTCGAGGAAGTAAGGCCCCACGCCATTATCCGGCGCATCGCCCGGCGGCTGTGCATCGAAGCGCGCCAAGGCCCGGTCGGCGGCGGCCTCGATCCGTTCGGTCACCTCGGCGGTCCGCTCCACCGTGGTGCCCGATGGCATCTCGAGCGTAGCGGCCACGATGTCGCCCTCGATCTCGGGAAAGAAAGCGAACTTGATGATGCCGCCCGGGATCATTGCGAGGAACAGGATCAGCAGCGCAACGCCGCTTGCCACGATGAAGTACGGCATCGCGACCACGAACCGCAGTGCGCGATCCAGTGGGCCCTCTACGAAGGCCTTGAAACGCGCATCGACCCACGACTGCACTCGCGAGAAAAAGCGCGTCACTCGGTTGCCGGGCTTATGATCGTGGTCGGGCAGGGTGCTTAGGTGGTGCGGGAGGACGTACAGCGCCTCGACCAGCGAAAGGGTGAGCACCGCGATCACGACCAGTGGAATGTCGGCCAGGATCTTGCCGATCACCCCGCCAACCGCCAGCAGCGGCAGGAAAGCGGTGACTGTAGTGGCGACCGCGAAGAAGACGGGCACCTTCACGCGCTGGGCGCCTGCGATGGCGGCGCCGATGCCGGTTCGCCCGCGCTCGCGCTCCGCATAGATGTTCTCGCCCACCACGACCGCATCGTCGACCACGAGGCCGAGCGCGAGGATGAAGCCGAACAGCGAGAACATGTTGATGCTCGATCCGGCCCAGTCGAGGATGAAGATCGCACCGACGAAGGTCGCGCCGATGCCGACGGCAGTCCAGGCTGCCAGTCGCAAGTCGAGGAACAAGGTGAGGGCGCCGAGCACGAGGATCAGGCCCAGTGCGGCATTACGCAGCAGCAGCGCGAGTCGGTCCTCGAGCAATTCGGAGCGGTCTTCCCAGATGGCGTAGGAAACCCCGGCGGGCAGTTCGAAATCCTCGTCGACCAGCGTCTTGGCCGCTTCCGCCACGTCCAACACCCGCTCGTCGCTGGTGCGGTAGATATCGACGAACGCGACCGGTGCGTCGTTGAAGCGGGTGATGAGGTCTGAATCTTCGAAATCGTCCTGCACGTCGGCGATGTCGCCCAGCGTCAGGGTCGCGCCGTCCTGCGTGCTGACGACCACGATGTTCTCGAAGTCCTGCTGGTTGTAGTTCTGCCCGATGGTGCGCACGCGCACTTCCTCGGTACCGGTCTCGATCGCGCCCGCCGGACTATCGAGGCTGGACTGACCGACGATCTGGGCAACCTGCGGCAGCGACAGGCCCAGCGCGCGCAGGCGCGACTGGGGGACATCGGCATAGATCTCGTAATTGCGAACCGCAGAGGTCTCGACATAGCTGATCTCGGGCAGGCTCGATGCCGCGTCTTCAAGCCGGTAGGCGGTTTCTTTGAGCGTGCGTTCGTCGACATCGCCGAAAAGCGCGATCCGCAAGACGACCGCGCGCGTCGTCAATTCGCGGATATCGGGTTCCTCGGCATCGTCGGGGAAGGTCTGGATCTGATCGACTTCGGACTTCACTTCGTCGAGCGCCCGGGCGATGTCGGTGCCCAGTTCGAGTTCGACGTTGACCACGCCGCGGCCTTCGGAGGCCGTGGCCGAGATTTCCTTCACCCCCTCGATCGCTTCGACCGCCTCTTCCACCTTCTGGACGATCGATTCCTCGATCTCCTCGGGCGTCGCGCCCGGATAGGTGACGGAGACCGAAATCGTGTCGAGGCTGCTCTCTGGGAACACCTCCTGCACGATGGTGGTGAAGGAGAAATAGCCCGCGATGAACATCGCGAACAGCAGCAGGTTCGATGCGACGCCGTTCTTTGCCATGAAGGCGATCGGCCCGGTGCGGTCGCGCGCGCGATCCGCCTCGTTGCCGAAGCGGTCGACCGGGCCGGATGTGTCCTCGGCGTTACTCACCGCGCGGCGGCTCTGCATCGGCCGGGGTTGCCGTGCGGGGCTGTTGCGAGCTCAGGCGAACGCGCATGCCGTCGGTCGGCGCGCGCAGGTTGCTGGTCACGATCCGTCCACCCACGGCGAGGCTGGGCGTTGTGACATAGGCCACCTCGTCGGTTCGTTGGATGACCCGCACCGGCAGGATGCGCAGTCGCCCGTCGCGAACGACCCAGACCTGATTGCCCGGGCGCAGGGCCCTGATCGGAATGCGCGCGAACGGCACCGAAGCCTCGCCCGTCATGCGCGCATCGACGAAGCTGCCGAGCAGCAGGGGCGGGCCGGGCGGGCCGTCGCTATCGACAGGCTCGCCCGATTGCAGCGGTGAAGGGACCTGCAGGAATACGTCGATCGTGCGGGTTTCGGGATCGAGAATCGGGTCCGCGCGATCGACGAAGGCCTCCCACCGGTAGGTGATGCCGCCGTAATCGAAAAACACGCTTGCCGGTATCCGGCCGCCACCGGGCCGCAATAACGAGGGGATCAGCGCAGCCTCGTCCTCCGTAAGTGCGACGCGCACTTCGAAGGCGTCGGTCGCCACCAGCGTGCCGAGCATCTGCCCCGGCTGGACCAGCGTGCCGACTGCTGCGGACTCTTCCCGCACGAGACTGCTGAAAGGCGCGGAGATACGCGTGCGAGACAGCGTGAGCTGCGCCGCTTCGAGGTTGGCTGCGGCACGCTCGCGCGCGGCCTGGGCGGAGCGTAGCTGCGGTTCGCGGGTCGCGAGGCGGCTGGGCGCGGCTGCAGGCTCGCCCGCAGCGCTCTCTCCTCCGGAAAAACCCTGCCGGGCAAGCATTGTCGGCGGGAGGATACGCGCGGCGTAATCGTCGGGATCGATCCCGGCCTGCAACACCTCGCGCGTCGCCTGACGTCGGGCGAAACGCTCCAGCTCATCGCGTGCGATCTCGACTTCCTCGCGGGCCTGCAGCACCGCGACATCCTGCGCGGCGACATCGGCGCGGGCCGAGCGGACCTGGTTCTGGAAGTCGACCGGGTTCACGCGGAACAGCGTCGCCCCGCGCGGCACGATCCGCCCTTCCTGGAACGCGGGATTGACGTAGACCAGGCGTCCCGAGACTTCCGCCCCCACGGTCACCGTCTCACGGGCCTGAACCGTCCCGCTGCCACGCACTTCCAGCGGGCCGGTCCCTCGTTCGAACGCAACGGTTTCGACCAGCGGCTCCTGCTCGACACGCTCCTGCTCCTCGGGTTCGGGCCGCAGCGTAACCATCAACACGGCGAGAAGAATCGCGCCGCCGAGCACGGCCAGCGCGAGAATGGCCTGACGGCTCATGGCTCTTGTCCTTCTTGGGGAGCGGGGATCAGCCCGACCGGATTGGGTTCGACGCCCGCCGCCCAGTCGCCGCCGAGTGCGCGATGAACGTCAAGGCGCGACAATGCGACCGCGCGACCGGCCGAGGATAGTGCCGCCTCAACCTGATAGACCGCCCGCAGCGCGTCGAGATAGCTGACATAGTCGCCCACGCCTGCCTCGAAGCGACGCGCCTGAAGCTCGGCGGAGAACTGCGCGTCCTCCCGCTGGGCGAGGATCAGCGCGTAGCGCTGGCGGTTTTCCTCGTATTCCTCGATCGCGCTGTTGGCTTCGCGATAAGCGGTCAGCACGGTGCGAGCGTAATTGGCAACCTGCTGGTCGTAAGTCGCGCGCGCGGCCTCGATATTGGCGGAGATGCGCCCGCCCTGGAAGATCGGCGCGGTCAGCCCGGCGGCGAGGTTGATGGCCCAGTTGTTGGCCACATCGAGCACGCTGCCGATTTCGCCCCCTTGCGTGCCGGGGGCGGCGGTCAGCGTGATCGCGGGAAAGCGTTCTGCCCGGCGCGCGCCGACCCGCAGCCGTGCCGCTTCGAGGCGCGCCCATGCTGCGGCGACATCGGGCCGCTGGCCGAGCAGGTCCGCGGGCAGGCCGGCGGGCACTTCGTCGAACACGAGGCGGGGCAACAGCTGGCGGTCGAGCCGCTCTTCCATCGTTTGCGGATATTCGCGCACCAGCAGCGCCAGCCGCCCCTGCGCATCGTCCAGCGCCGCCTCCGCCTGCGGCAGCGAGGCCTGCGTGTTCCGTTCGTCCTGCTGCACCTGATAGAGTTCGAAGCTCGGTGTCAGGCCGCGCCGAAAACGCTCCTGCGTCTGGACCGTACGTTCGGCCAGCAGGTCGAGAGTTTCGAGTGTCAGCTCGATCTGGCGGCGGCCGTCGACGATTTCGAAATAGGTGGCGATCGTCTCGGCGGCAGCAGCCAGCTGGACCGAGCGGTAATCGTACTCGGCGGCGATGGCATCGGCACGGGCGGCAGCAAAATCGCTGCGGGCACGGCCGAACAGGTCGACCTCGTAGGATGCGCCGAGTCCCAGCGAGTAGGAATCGTTCTCGATCCGGGTCGGGCCACCACCACCTGCCCCGGCGAGTCCGCCAAAGGCGCTGCCGCTGAGCGGAGTGTTGGAATAGCTCGCATCGCCGCTGGCGTTGATGCCGGGAAACAGCGCGGAGCGTGCGACGCGCGCCTGGGCGGCAGCCTGGGCGACGCGAGCCGCAGCCTCCGCGATGTCCAGATTATCGGCCAGCGCGTCTTCCACCAGCGCGTTCAGCACCGGATCGTCGAACGCCGTCCACCATGCATCGGGCCGGTATTCGCCCATGTTTTCCGAATTCGGGAAAGTGTTGGGAAGCTGCGCGGCGATCTCTGGCTGCGCGCGCTCGGGTGCCATGCTGGCACATCCCGAGAGGGCGAGTGCGAAGGTCCCGAAGAGAATCGCGCGGCGCATGACGCTCAGCTATACGCCACCGTTCATTAAAGGGCGAGGGGCCGCTGACAAGAAGTTGCGATTGACGACCCGATACCGATGGGTGTCAGCCCATCAGCCACCAGCGGATGAGATAGGCGACGATACCGAGTGCGCCGACACTCATGCCCCAGATCGCCGCCATCCAGCCGAGGCGGCGCCATAGAGGGGTGCCAGGTTCGCCTTCGGACATCAGTGGTAGCCTTCATCGCCCACCTTGCCGCGAAACACCCAATAGGCCCACGCGGTATAGCCGATGATCAACGGCATGGTGATCGCGACACCAACCAGCATGAACACCTGGCTGCGTTCCGGAGCGGCCGCATCCCAGATCGTCAGACCGGGCGGGACGACAAAGGGCCAGATTGTCACCCCGACCCCCGCGAGGCCGAAGAAGAACAACGCGAGGGCGAGCCAGAACGGCTTCGAGTGACGGTCGCAGGAGAGCGCGTGCCACAGGAACCCGGCCACGATCAGCGTCGCGATCGGGATCGGTGCGACCCAGTAAATGGCAGGCGTGCTCAGCCAGTGGTCGGCATATTCGGGGCGCAGGACAAGGTTGTAGAGGCTTACCGCGCCCATCAGCGCGATCGTCGCGATGGCAGCAATCTTGCCCAGCTTGCGGGCATGGGCCTGGCCATCGCCATCGAGCTTCCAAACCAGCCATGTCGCGCCGAGCAGGGCATATCCGGCGACCGTGCCGACGCCGGTCAGCAGCGTGTAGGGCGTCAGCCAGTCGAACCAGCTGCCCGAATAGGCGCGGTCGGTCACTTCGATGCCTTGCAGCAGCGCGCCGAGCGTCATGCCCTGGGCCAACGCGGCGACGATGCTGCCTGCGGTAAAAGATGCGTCCCAGAACCTGCGGTGTGCCGGATCGCGCCAGCGGAACTCGAAAGCAACGCCGCGGAAGACGAGGCCGAGCAGCATTGCGATGACCAGCGGATAGGTTGCGGGCAGGATCACCGCGTAGGCAAGCGGGAAGGCGGCGAACAACCCGCCGCCGCCCAGCACCAGCCAGGTCTCGTTGCCATCCCACACCGGCGCGATCGAGTTCATCGCCCGGTCGCGTTCCTGCCCGACATCGAAGGTCGGGAAGAGGATGCCAATGCCAAGGTCGAAGCCGTCCATCACCACATAGGCGAAGATGGCGAAGGCGATGATGAAGGCCCAGATCGTGGTGAGGTCGATCATTGCTCGTCCTCCTTGGAAGCAGGCTCGACATATCGGATCGAACTGAGCGAATCCGGGCTCAGGTTGCCGGGGTCCTGTGTCGGCCCCGGCGTGATCCCGGCGGTACGGATCGGGCCGGTATCGCCGCGCTTGACGCCCGTTTCGTGCGCCTGCGGGGCCTTGCTCATGAGGCGCAGGATGTACCACGTCCCGGTTCCGAAGACCGCGAAATAGACGACGACGAAGGCGATCAGCGATGCGCCCACGGCCGGCGCATCGAGCGGGCTGGCCGCATCGGCGGTGCGCAACAGATTGTAGATGACGTAAGGCTGGCGACCGACCTCGGTGGTGATCCAGCCCGCAATGACCGCGACGAAGCCCGCCGGGCTCAGCACCAGTGCGGCACGGTGCAGCCAGTGCCAGTCATACAGCTTGCCGCGAACCCTCGCGAAAAGGCTCCACAAGCCGACGCCAAGCATGGCGAAGCCCAGCCCCACCATGATCCGGAATGACCAGAAGACGATCCCCACGGGGGGCTGCTCGTCGAGCGGGATGGTATCGAGCCCAGCCATCGGTGCGTCGAGATCGTGCTTGAGGATCAGGCTGGAGGCCTTGGGAATCTCGACCGCGTATTTGACCTCGCGCGCCTCGCTGTCGGGAATGCCGAACAGGATCAGCGGCGCGCCGTCGGGGTGGCTCTGGTAATGGCCTTCCATCGCCATCACCTTTTGCGGTTGGTGCTCCAGCGTATTGAGCCCGTGCATGTCGCCAGCGAAGATTTGCACCGGCACCACCAGCGCCGCCATCCACATCGCCATCGAGAACATCTTGCGCGCGTGCTTGTTCGTGCGATCCTTCAGCAGGTGCCATGCGCCCACGCCGCCGACCACGAAGGCGGTGGTGATGTAGGCGCCCAGCACCGTGTGGACGAGCCGGTAGGGGAAGCTGGGGTTAAAGATGATCTCTAGCCAGCTGTCGCCCGGCAAATACTGCCCGTTGGCGGCGAGTTCGTAGCCGACTGGGGTTTGCATCCAGCTGTTGACCGACAGGATCCAGAAGGCGCTGATGAACGTGCCGCCGGCGACCATCAGCGTGGCCACGTAATGCAGCTTCTTGCCCACGCGGTTCATCCCGAACAGCATCACGCCGAGGAACCCGGCTTCGAGGAAGAAGGCGGTCAGCACCTCGTAGGCCATCAGCGGGCCGATCACCGGGCCTGCCACATCGGAGAAGACCGACCAATTGGTGCCGAACTGGTAGGACATGACGATACCGCTGACGACGCCCATGGCGAAAGCGATCGCAAAGATCTTCAGCCAGTACTTGAACAGATCCATGTAGACCGTTTTGCCGGTCTTCAGCCACAACCCCTCGAGAACCGCGAGATAGCTCGCCAACCCGATCGAGAAGGCCGGGAAGATGAAATGGAAGCTCACCGTAAACGCGAATTGTATCCGCGCCAGAATGATCGGATCGAGGGCATCGAACATGGTCAGGACCTACAGAAAACGAGGAGGTCGTTCCAGCGCCGGTTCGGCACCGCCTGTTGCGAATTTCTCAACAGAGATGGGCGATGGGTAGGTCAGGCTGCGAGCGAGGGGACGTAGCGCGTCCCGAAGCCCTTGCCCGCCTTCTTGGCCGCGTAGAGCGCCCGGTCGGCGCGCACATGAAGCTCCGTAATATCCGTCGCATCTTCGGGGTAGCACGCGAAGCCAGCGGTAACGCCGATCTGGACCAGGCTCGTCCCATCGACCGGATAGGGGGCGCTCGAGACGTTGGCGAGAACGGCTTCGATAGTAGCTTCGGTCTTCTCGGCCCCTTGGGAGGGGAGCAGCGCGAGAAATTCGTCGCCACCGATCCGCGCCAGGATCTGCCCTTCGTCGAGGGCGGCCTGCATCCGGCTCGCCACCTCGCACAGCAGGCCGTCGCCCGCCGCATGGCCGAACCGGTCGTTGATCGGTTTGAATCCGTCGAGATCGAAGCACACCAGCGAAAACACATCGTCGCGAGAAAGGCTCTTCATCACCCCTTCCAGACCGTGCCGGTTGAGCAGCCCGGTCAAGGGATCGTGCCGCGCGCGGTCTGCATTGATCATTTCCGCGCTCAGCGCGGACAGCATCGCGCTGCGGTAGTTCGCCAGCAGTTGCAGCGCGCCGAGCAGGAAACCGGGGAGCAGCGCCAGCAGTGCCAGCATCACCGGATCGCCCGTCGTCGCTGCGCCGATCAGGAACGGGCAAACGGACAATCCGACCAGCAGCATCGCCAGCCGCGGCGCGGCGTAGTTGCGGGCGCACAACGGCCCTACCAGCCCCATGCAGTGGGCAGCGGTGATGACCATAATCGCGGTGTTGCCGGTCCTCATGGCGAAGAAGAACAGCAAGCCCTGCAATCCGCACCACAACAGCGAGAGCGTGACCGGCAGGTCGATGTACGGGATCTCGCCGCCGGCACGGGTCGCTTTCACTCTCCGCAAGCTTGCGAGTCGCGCGCACAGCAGGATCGTCTCTGCCAGAATGATGATCGCGAAAGCGGCGCCGCCGACCGTGAAATGAGCCAGGCAGGCGACGAACAGTCCATTGAGCGCGCCCATGATCACCGCCACGGGTGACGAGAGCAGTGCGCCGTTCATCGCCGGGCGCAGTTCATGCGGTGTCCCGTGACCCCATCGCATTAGCCATGGAAGCAGACCGCTGCTCGCGCGCAATTTCCCAATGGGCCGATCGGGCGATGCGATAGGGAACGGCTCGTCAATTCTCATGCAAGCGCTGTTAGGCCGACATAGCTAACAAACATTAAAAGGCAGTGAGGAAGCGCGTCCGCTAAACCTATCTGCGCAATGCAAAAAAAGGGCGACCCGCAGGCCGCCCTTATTGGCTTCGAGGTCTGTCGCCTTACTCGACGATGTCCATTTCCTCGATCAGGTTGGTCGCCCCGTCGACCTTTTCCATCACCCACAGCATGTAGCGGGTGTCGACATGGATCGAACGGGTCGTGCGCGGGTCGAAATCCCAGTCCGAATTGACGCTTTCGAAGGTGCCGTCGAACAGCAGGCCGACGAGCTCGCCCTGTGCGTTAAGCGTGGCCGAGCCTGAGTTGCCGCCGGTCACGTCGAGATCGGACAGGTAGTTCACCGGGACCGAACCGATCGTTTCGAGTTCGTAGGGGCCGTAATCCTTGGCTTCGATCAGAGCGAGTTCACGCGCCGGAGCGTTGAACGGATCTATGCCGGTGTCCTTCTGGGTAATCCCTTCCAGCGTGGTGAAGGGCAGGTAGGCCATCCCGTCGAAGGGCGATCCACCCATCACGTTGCCGAAGGTGATGCGCAGCGTGGAATTGGCATCGGGATAGGGCAGCTGGCCCTGCTCGCTCTGCCACTGCGTGATCGCCTCCATATAGGCGGGGCGCAATGCCAGCGCGCGCCCGGCGCGTTCCTCGCCCGCGTCTTCCAGCCCGCGTTCGTAATCATAGAGTGCGATCGCGAGTTTCATGAAGGGATCGTTGCTCGCTTCGAGCTCGGCAACGCTGGCATCCATCAACGCCAGACGCGTCTCGGTCTCGTCGAGCGAGGTGCCTTCGTAGAAGCCGTCGAGGATCGTATCGAGCTGCTTCGCATCGTCGATACCGGTCAGCCCCAGCGCATCGTCATACACGGCGACACGCTCGGCCTCGGGCTGGGCGATGTAGCCCTTGAGGAACAGCTTCCATTCGGCCTTGTCGACCGCCGGGTCGTAGCGCCGGTCGAGCGCCTGCATGCTCTGGCGGAAGAACGCCATGTCGCGCTCCTGATAACCGGAGTCGCGCTGAGCGTTCGGCTTTTCGTTCTCCTTGGCGAGACGGTAGAGGCGCTGCGCAACCGAAAGCAGCTGTGCGCGAGTCGCGTTGCCGTACCAGAAGCTGGTGCGCGCGGCGGTGGCGCTTTCCTGCGACAGGGCGGACAGGTCCGCAATCGCGGGGCCGTAGGCGGCGCGCGAGGGATCGGCTGCGATCCAGGCGGCGAGCGCCTCTTCACGCTCGCGGCGACGTTCGATCAGGCCGACGCGGCGTGCGCCTTCGATCTGGCCGCGCAGGTTTTTCTCGTAATTGTTGAGGCCGGCGAGGCGGCTTTCGTACTTCACGCGCGCGTCGGAGCCTTCGGGTGCGGCCGTCTCGATCGTGTCGATCCAGTCGGTCAGCAGGGTCTGGAAGGTCGGGTAGTTCCAGCCGAAGGTGTTCTCGACTTCCGCCAGCATCGCGTAGCGCGAGGTCGAACCGGGGTAGCCCGCGACCATCACGAAATCGCCATCGTCGAGGCCCGCCGCGCTCACCTTCAGGTGATGATCGGGCTGGTAGGGCACGTTGTCTTCGGAATATTCGGCGGCAGAGCCGTCGGGCGCGACATAGGCGCGGTAGAAGGAGAAATCGCCGGTGTGGCGCGGCCACATCCAGTTATCGACATCGCCGCCATACTTGCCGATCGAGTCGGCCGGGGCGTAAACCAGCCGCACGTCCTTCACTTCGAGCTGCTTGATGAGCTTGTATTGCGAACCGCCGTAATAGCTCGCGACGCGGCAGCGGAAGCCGGCTTCCTGCTCGCACTCGGCGGTGATGTCCTTCATGCGCTGCTCGACCGTGTCGTAACGCTCGTTCGGCGAGAGGGTATCGGTGCCTGCGCGCATGCGCTGCGTCACATCGCTGAATTCGGTCGTCACATAGATGCGTGAGCCCGGCGCGGCGGGCAATTCGTCGCCCATCGTCGGCGCAAGGAAACCGTTCTCGAGGTAGTTGTTTTCGGCGGTCGAATTGTACTGCACCGATCCGCGTGCGCAGTGGTGGTTGGTGACCACGAGGCCCTGCGGCGAGACAAAGCTGGCCGAGCAACCGCCAAGGCTGACCACCGCCCCCATCGGGAAGCCGGTGAGGTCCGACAGCGCATCAGGATCGAGTTCGAGCCCGGCTTCGCGCAGATCCTCGGCGATTTCGGGCAGTTGTTCGGGCGTGAACATCCCTTCTTTCGCGGCGAGCGGCCCCGAGAGCGAAGATGTCGCGACCCCCGCCATCAGCAGTGCGACCGTGAGTGTCCTGATACGCATTTGAAATCCCCTAGAAACCGGATCGGCCCAAGCGTGACGCCGATGTGATAGCGTCACCTGCTATTGGCCCATGCGGGCCGACGCAAGCGTGCGAATGTCGTTCGTCGATCTCCGATTGCCGTTGATCGGCTGGAGCGGATCGGCCTCGCCGCCGGTCGCCAAACCGCGTGCGATGGGATAGCCCTGCACATCATGCATCTTGGGAGAGAGCCGTTCATGCAAGAATTCGTCCAGCCTTCGCAAAGCACCACGACCAATTGCACGCGTGAGCAGTATGACGCCGATTATGCCCGCTCCATTGCCGAACCCGATGCCTTCTGGCTGGAGCAGGCGCAGCGGCTCGACTGGATTACGCCGCCGACGAAGGGCGGCGAATGGTCATACGATCCGGTCGAGATCAGGTGGTTCGCGGACGGCACGCTCAACCTGTGTCACAACGCGGTCGATCGGCATTTGGCGAACAAGGCCGACAAGACGGCGCTGATTTTCGAGCCCGACGATCCCGATGGCAAAGTGCGCAAGCTGACCTATGCCGAGCTGCACGGCGAGGTCGTGCGGATGGCGAACGCTCTGAAGGCCATGGGCGTCACCAAAGGCGCGCGGGTTACGCTCTACATGCCCATGGTGGTCGAGGGGGTGGTCGCAATGCTCGCCTGCGCACGGCTGGGTGCGATCCATTCGGTCGTCTTTGGCGGCTTCTCCCCCGAAGCGCTGGCTGGCAGGATCATCGATTGCGAAAGCGAGTTCGTGATCACCGCCGATGAAGGGCGGCGCGGGACCAAGCCGATCCCGCTCAAGGCCAATGTCGATGCTGCCGTGGACGAGCACGAGACGCCGGTGAAGGGCGTGCTGGTGATCGCGCATACCGGTGCCGACATCGCGATGAAGGACGGTCGCGACCACTGGTATGCAGACCTCGCCTCCGATGAGGACTGCCCGTGCGAGCCGATGGCGGCGGAAGATCCGCTGTTCATTCTTTACACATCGGGCTCGACGGGAAAGCCCAAGGGCGTACTCCACACGACGGGTGGCTATGGCGTGTGGACCGCGTGCACATTCCATTACGTGTTCGACTACCAGCCTGCAGACGTGTTCTGGTGCTCTGCCGATATCGGCTGGATCACCGGGCACAGCTACGTCACCTACGGGCCGCTGCTGAACGGCGCGACGCAGGTGATCTTCGAAGGCGTGCCGAATTATCCCGATCACGGGCGGTTCTGGCAGGTGATCGCCAAGCACAAGGTCAGCATCTTCTACACCGCGCCGACCGCGATCCGCGCGATGATGCGCGAGGGCGACGGCTTCGTCACCTCGCATGACCGATCCAGCCTGCGCCTGCTGGGATCGGTGGGCGAGCCGATCAATCCCGAGGCGTGGCGCTGGTATCGCGACGTGCCGGGCGAGGGACGCTGCCCCGTGGTCGATACCTGGTGGCAGACCGAAACGGGCGGCATCATGCTGACCACGCTGCCCGCAGCCCACGCCATGAAACCCGGCTGCGCGGGCCTGCCGTTCTTCGGCGTCCAGCCCCAGCTGGTCGATAACGAGGGCGGCGTGCTGGATGGCGTGGCGGAGGGTAATTTGTGCCTGATCGCCAGCTGGCCGGGCCAGGCGCGCACGCTCTACGGCGATCACGAGCGCTTCGTGCAAACCTATTTCAGCACCTACAAGGGCAAGTATTTTACCAGCGACGGCTGCCAGCGCGACGAGAACGGCTATTACCGCATCACCGGGCGGGTCGACGACGTCATCAATGTCTCCGGCCATCGGATGGGCACCGCCGAGGTGGAAAGCGCTCTGGTGCTGCACCCCCGGGTGGCAGAGGCGGCGGTGGTCGCCTTCCCGCACGACATCAAGGGGCAGGGCATCTATTGCTACGTGACGCTGAACGCGGGCGAGGATGGCTCCGACGATCTCGCCGCAGAACTGCGTCAGCAGGTCCGTAAGGAGATCGGCCCCGTGGCGACGCCCGACCGGATCCACTTCACCGACGGTCTGCCCAAGACGCGCAGCGGCAAGATCATGCGCCGCATCCTGCGCAAGATCGCGGAGAACGATTACGGTTCGCTCGGCGATACCTCGACGCTCGCCGACCCCTCTCTGGTCGACCGGCTGATCGAGGGGCGCGTGGACGGCTGAGGGCCCATAATGATGCAGCGCGGAACAAAGGGGGCGCCGGGGCTGTTATGAAAGCAATGCTTTGCGAACGGCACCTCCGCTCGTAACCAGACCAGGACGGCAGCGCACAATCAGAAATAGTAAGGCCGGGGGGTCCACATTGAGCTTCGATGAAATGCTAGGGTTCGACGGGAAGGAAGAAATCCGCCCTGCCTATCGCGCATTTCGCGAATGGCTGGACCGCCAGCCCGACAAACGCGTTGCCCGTAAATCCGAGCAAGCGGAGAATTTCTTTCGCACGATCGGCATTACCTTCAACGTCTATGGCGAAGATGAGGCGGACGAACGCCTGATCCCGTTCGATGTGGTCCCGCGGATCATTTCGGGTAGTGAATGGCGCAAGCTCTCCAAGGGGATCGAGCAGCGCGTGCGGGCGATCAACGCCTTCATGCATGACATCTATCATCGGCAGGAGATTCTGCGCTCGGGTCGCGTGCCCGAAAGCCTGATTGCCAACAATGCTGCCTTCCTGCCCAAGATGATGGGTTTCGATCCGCCCGGCGGTATCTACACCCATATCACCGGAACCGACATCGTGCGGACCGGCCCCGACCAGTTTTACGTGCTCGAAGACAACGCCCGGACGCCCTCCGGCGTGTCCTACATGCTCGAAAACCGCGAGATCATGCTCCAGATGTTCCCGGAGCTCTTCGCGGAGAGCGCGATCTGCGACGTCAGCGATTATCCGACATGGCTGCGTAGATCGCTCGCGGCCTGCGCGCCCGCAGCGTGCCTGGACAAGCCGACCGTCGCGGTGCTGACCCCAGGCACCTTCAATTCCGCCTATTTCGAACACAGCTTCCTCGCCGACCAGATGGGCGCGGAACTGATCGAAGGGTCGGATCTGCGGGTGGTCGACGGACGGGTCGCGATGCGGACCACGCAAGGCTACAAGCCGGTCGACGTGATCTATCGCCGGATCGACGACGAATTTCTCGACCCGCTCAATTTCAATCCGGAATCGATGCTCGGTGTGCCCGGCATCTTCGATGTCTACCGCGCGGGCGGCGTCACCATCGCCAACGCGCCGGGCACCGGCATCGCCGACGACAAGGCGCTCTACAGCTACATGCCCGAGATCGTAGAGTTCTATACCGGCGAGAAGCCGCTGCTCGAAAACGTGCCCACCTGGCGCTGTTCGGAGCCGGACCAGCTGGCCGAAGTGCTCGACAAGCTGGACGAGCTGGTGGTCAAGGAAGTGCATGGTTCTGGCGGCTACGGCATGCTGATCGGGCCGACCGCGAGCAAGCAGGAGATCGCCGATTTCCGGGAGAAGCTTAAGGCCAACCCCGACGGCTACATTGCGCAGCCGACACTGGCGCTTTCGACAGTGCCGATTTTCACCGATCAGGGCCTCGCCCCGCGTCACGTCGATTTCCGCCCCTTCGTACTGATGGCGCCCAATTCGGTCGACATCGTGCCCGGGGGTCTGACCCGCGTGGCCATGAACGAGGGATCGCTGGTGGTGAATTCCAGCCAGGGTGGCGGAACGAAGGACACATGGGTGCTCGATGATGACTGAGCGCGCCTCAAACACCTATGGGGAGACCCGCGATGCTCGGTAAGACAGCCGCAGGCCTCTTCTGGATGTTCCGCTATCTCGAACGGGCGGAAGCGACCGCGCGCCTGCTCGATGCCGGCTTCCGGATTGCCCTGACCCGCGCGGGTTCCTCACGCTCGGAGTGGGAATCGGTGCTCACCACCGTGGGCCAGATCAAGGCGTTCAAGGAACGTCATGGCGAGGCGACCTCATCGAAGGTCATGGAGTTCCTTCTCAGCGACCGGGACAACCCCTCCAGCATCATCTGCATGGTCAAGGCCGCGCGCGACAATGCACGCGCCGTCCGGATCGCACTGACGCGCGAAGTGTGGGAGGCGACCAACGAAAGCTGGATGACGCTCGACAAACTGCTCGTGGGAAAATTCCCCGAAGCGGACTTGCCCGACGTGCTGACCACGATCCGTCAACAGAACGCACTGGTGCGCGGCGCGACTACCGGCACGATGTTGCGTAACGACGGGTTCAATTTCGTGCGCCTTGGCACTTTCATCGAACGCGCGGACAACACCGCGCGCATTCTCGACGTGAAATATTACCTGCTGCTGCCGTCGATCAGCCAGGTCGGTTCGCAGCTCGACATCAAGCAGTGGGAGACCATCCTGCGATCAGTTTCGGCGCTGCGATCCTATACCTGGCTGCACGGCGCGACGGTCAATCCGCGCGACATCGCGCAGTTCATGATCCTGCATGAGCAAATGCCGCGCAGCCTGGGCTTCTGCTATAACAAGATTTGCGACAATCTGGGCTACCTTTGCAAGGATTACGGCCAGGAAGCGGAGTCCATGAGGATGGCGGAGCGTATTCGCGACGATTACCTCGGGCGCACCATGGAATCGATTTTCGACCGTGGCCTGCATGAATTCATCGGCAATTTCCTCAGTGCGAATGGCCAGCTCGGCACGCGCATCGCCGCCGATTATTCTTTCGAGGTGGGATCATGAAGCTGCGGGTCGACCATGAAACGCGCTATATCTACGATGCCCCCGTCGTTTACGGGCTCCAGCAGATCCGCCTGCGGCCCAAGGACACGCGCGGGCAGAAAGTGCTCGACTGGGAAGTGACGATCGAGGGCGGCGAAAGCCAGTTGCGGTACGAGGATCACAACGGCAACTCGGTCGATCTGGTCGGCATCGAACCCGGCCGGACCGAAACCTCGATCCGGTGCGTCGGTCTGATCGAGAACACCGAAACCGACGGTGTGCTGGGCGAACACAAAGGCTTCCTGCCGCTCTGGCATTATCGGCGTTCTTCCGACCTTACCAAGGCGGGCGAGGGCGTGCGCAAGCTCGTCGCCTCGCTGGAGGATGCCGACAAGAGCGACGTGGGCACCGGCCATCGCCTGTCCGAAGCGGTCCTCGAAGCGGTCGAATACGAGGGCGGCAATACCCATGCGGGCACCACTGCCGAAGAGGCTATCGGGATCGGCACCGGCGTGTGCCAGGACCATGCCCATATCTTCTGTTCCGCCGCGCGCCTGATGGGCCTGCCCGCGCGCTATGTTTCGGGCTACCTGATGATGAACGATCGGGTGGAGCAGGATGCGAGCCACGCCTGGGCCGAAGCCTTCTTCGAAGGGATCGGCTGGGTCGGATTCGACATTTCCAACGGCTATTCCCCCGACGAACGCTATATCCGCGTCGCCACCGGCATCGATTTCCGCGAGGCCGCGCCGATCAGCGGGATGCGGATGGGGGGAAGCGGTGAGGGTGTTCTTGTCAACCTGAGGGTCGAGCAATAGGCAGGCTCGGCGTTCAACAAGAAGCCGATTTTCTATGACTTACTGCGTGGCCATGCGGCTCGACCGAGGCCTGATCTTCATGTCCGACACGCGCACCAACGCGGGTGTCGACGACGTCTCGCGGGTGCGCAAGATGCGCCACTGGGAAAACCCGGGCGAGCGCGTCATCACGCTGCTCTCGGCGGGTAACCTCGCCACCACACAGGCGGTCGTGAGCCTGCTCGACGAGCGGACCAAGGCCCCGTCGGAGCGCGAACCGTCGATTCTGGCCGCGCCATCGATGTTCCAGATCGCCACCATCGTGGGCGAGACCTTGCGCGAAGTGATCGCCACGATGCGCAATTCCGGCCAGCACTCGAAGTCCGGCTTCAGCGCCAGCCTTATCCTGGGCGGGCAAATCCAGGGCAGCGAGCCGCGCCTGTTCCTGATCTACAAGGAAGGCAATTTCATCGAGGCGAGCGATGATTCGCCTTTCTTCCAGACGGGCGAAACCAAATACGGGCGCCCGATCATCGTGCGCACCTTCGATCCTGCGATGCCGTTCGAGGATGCGAGCAGGCTGCTGATGGTGTCCTTCGATTCAACCATCCGATCGAATCTCGCTGTCGACCTGCCGCTCGATCTCGCGACGCACGAAAGGGACGAATGCCGCGTCTCGCATCATCAGCGGATCGAGGAAAACGACCCCTATTTCCGTCGCATATCCGAACAGTGGAGCCTTTCGCTGCGCGAGGCGGTGAACCGCCTTCCCCCGTTCGAATTCGACTCCGAAGCTGCTTCTGGCGCTGACGACGCAGGTGAATGAACGGGACGGGGTAACCGCCCCGCCCCTGATCATTCTACCCGACGAAGCTGTCCCACGGTCCGGTAATCGCGACCGTCCGGGTTGGCGAGTAGGCATTGACGAAGAACCATTTGCCATCGGGCGAGAAGCAGCCGCCTGCCAGTTCGGTCTGCATGGTCAGCCGACCGAAATCGTAAGCGCGCCCATTCGTCGTGATCCCGCGCAGGTGGTTATCGACCACGTCGGTATATTGGTCTTCACAAACGATCAGGTGGCCATTGGGGGCGACGGTCAGGTTGTCGCCGTAGTTGAACTGCTCCTCGCGCTCGCTCTCGAAGAACAACTCGACCATGTCGGGGCCCTGGCCACGACCGGGAATGAGCTTGAAGATCTGGCCAAGCCTTTTCTGCCCGCCGCTGGTCGAGCAGACGTACAGCTCGTCCGTGCCCATATGGATGCCTTCGCCGCGCGCGATCGGCGCCGCGCCCTTCGCAATGGCGCGCATCCGCAGATCGTCCTGCGGGGCTTCGACATTGTCGAGATCGACCCAGCTCACCGAGTAGAGCTTCTGCACCGGCATCGTCGGGCCGCTCCAGTTGCGCGTGTCGCTCAATCCCTCGATCACCATGGCCTGCAGCCGTCCACCGGCGCGCAGGTTGCCGCGCTCGGTCGGAATGAAGCGATAGAGCACGCCGTTGTCGCGGTCCTCGGTTTCGTAAACGATGCCGGTCGCCGGATCGACGCAGGCGGCCTCGTGGTTGAAGCGTCCCATGGCCTTGAGCGGGACCGGATCGACCAGCCCGGTGGCGTTGGCGGGAACTTCGAACACCCAGCCATGGTTTTCCGCCAGCCCGTCGCCATAGCGCTGACCGGGACCGGTCGGCGATTCCTCGCAGGTCAGCCAGGAATTCCACGGCGTCACCCCGCCCGAGCAGTTGCGGATCGTACCGCCCAATGTCCGGAACTCGCGCTTCAGCTCCAGCGTGTTCGCATCGAGAACGAGATTGGTCGTGCCGCCGGGCACGATTTCGCCATTGCGGGTGCCGAAGCCCTTGGCGATTGGCCCGCCGGAAGCATCGCTCGGCACCAGCTCATGATTGCGGACCAGCGCGATCTCGCCATTGCCGATATCGAAACAGCCCATTCCATCGGCTTTGTTCGGCACGGTCCCGCCATCGTTCATCGGATTGCCGAGGCTCGACAGCAGCCGATAGGAAAAGCCCTGCGGCAGATCGAGCATGCCTGCCGGGTCCTTGACCAGCGGCCCATAGGCGGTCGGGCCGGGAGTCGGCGTGCCGACGGCGCCGCCTATCGGGGACGCACCGCGCGAGGTGCAACCATTGGCGACCAGCGCGCCGAATGCGGCGCTGGTTCCGGCGAGAAATTTGCGGCGATCTGTGGCGGCGAACATGGGGGCGTCCTTATGAATTGGGGGCCGTGTAAAAATTTGCGCCTGAACCGGTTAGGAACCGCGCGCTTCAGATTTGCGACACTCTTATATGCGGCTTACGCAAGTTCGCGCGCAAGATCATGCCATTGGGCCGCGGTTGGCTCGCGACGTTCGTTGGCGATGTAGAACAGCGTATCGCCACCCTTGATCTGCCGGTCGCCGACGCAGTTGAGGTCGAGGTGAAGTCCCCCCTCTTCGCTGACTCCGATCAGCGTGATGCGGTGCGAGCGTTTGAGCGCCACCAGCGCATCGAGATAGTACAAGGGCGGCGTGTCGGCGGGCACGTGCATGGAATAGGCGGTGCTCTCCGTGCGCGAGGAGAACATCAGGCTGGCCAGGCGGGAGGCGCCCGGATCGTGCGCCGCGCGCACCATCATGTCGACCGAGATCGACGAGAACACCTCGATATTCCTGATCTGCGTCTCGATCAGCCGGGCGGTATCCTCGTTCTCGATATGCGCGACGATGTGCACATCGGGGGCGATCGCCCGTGCAGCGAGCGTAGCAGCCAGCGTATCGTCGTCGTTCGCCCCGCGGATCAGAATCGTGTTCGCGCCAGCGGCGCCGGCCCGCGCAAAGCCGTCGAGGTCGGAAAGCGTCGGCGTGAAGACGAAATCGATCGCGTCGGGCAGGGGGTTATCCTCTACCGCCGCGGCGAGCAGTACCGGTCGCGCCGAAGCGCGACGATCCTCCAGCAGCGTTTCGATCAGGCGCTTGGTCGCGCGTTCCTGCCAGCCGACGATCACGATATGATCGGTGCGATTTGCGTAGCTTCCCTTGCCGTCCAAACCCTTCCTCCAATGGCTGCCGATGTCGCTCACCGCCTTGCCCAGCACGGCAGTGAACAGAGCGATTGCCCCGGGCAGGATCACGATCGCAGCGACCGACCGCCCCAGCTCGGTCTGCGGGCTGAGATCGCCATAGCCCACCGTGGTCGCCGTGGTCATGTAGTAATAGAAATATACCGCCGGGTCCGCGATCAGCGATGTCTCGCCCGTCAGGCCCAGCACGATATACGAAACAACCGCGTGCAGCACGATCACGGCGATCAGCACGCTCCATCGCAGCATCGCGATGGCGTAATAGATCCGCTGCCAAGCCTGCCGCATTGCCCCCATGGCGAGCAGGAATAGCGGGCCAATCGGTCGAGCACAATTGGCGCGGCCAATAAGCCTTCGCCGGGAACGACGTGGTTTGCACGCTGTTCAACAAACAAGACACTCGAAAGGATCGCCGTGAGCGAAAATGGCCGCCGCCAAGGCGAAATTCCGGTCGGCATCGATAGCGAGGGTGACCGCATCGAATTCGATTCGATGGGCGAAGTTCGTGTCCCTGCCGACCGCTACTGGGGGGCGCAAACCGCGCGCTCGCTCGAGCATTTCGATATCGGCGAGGATCGAATGCCGATCGAGCTGTGCCGCGCCTATGGCTACGTCAAGCAGGCTTCGGCAAACGTCAACGCCCGCGAGGGCCTGTTCTGCGATGACAAACGCGATGCTATCGTCCAGGCTTGCGAAGAACTGATTGCCGGCGAGCTGGACGATCATTTTCCATTGCGCGTCTGGCAGACGGGTTCGGGCACGCAGACCAACATGAACGTCAACGAGGTGATCGCAAACCGCGCGATCCAGCTGCTCGGCGGCGAACTCGGCAGTCAGAAGCCGGTCGCGCCCAACGACGACGTCAACAAGAGCCAGTCTTCCAACGACAGTTTCGTAGCCGCGATGCATCTCGCGGCGCTCGGCTCGGTCGACAGCCGGTTGATTCCCGAAATCGCATCGCTCGCCGATCTGATCGAGAAGAAGGCCGAGAGCTGGATGGACGTCGCCAAGATCGGACGCACGCATCTTCAGGATGCGGTCCCGCTGTCGGTCGGGCAGGAATGGTCCGCATGGGCCGAGGCTCTGCGCCACACCTGTTTCGATATCGAGAAGGCGCGCGAGGGTCTGATGGAGATCGCGCTCGGCGGGACAGCGGTGGGCACCGGCCTCAATGCGCCGGATGGCTTCGCAGAAGAGGTCGCGAGCGAGATCGCCCGGATGACGCGCCTACCGATCCGCACCGCACCCAACAAGTTCTACGCCCAGGCGACGCTCGATCCCTTTTTGCGGCTCTCCGCTGCATTGCGCGGGCTTTCGGTTGCTCTGATCAAGATCGCAAACGATGTGCGGTGGCTCGCGAGTGGGCCGCGCTGCGGCATCGGCGAGCTGAAACTTCCGCAGAACGAGCCGGGCTCTTCGATCATGCCGGGCAAAGTCAATCCGACTCAGAGCGAGGCGCTGCTGATGGTCGCGATGCAGGTCATCGGCCACGATACTGCCAATGCCATGGCGGGCAGCTGGGGTAATCTTCAGCTGAACGCGATGCGGCCGGTGATCGCGGCCAACGTGCTCCACTCGATCCGCATCCTGGCGGATGGCTGCGCGAGCTTTCGCACCAATGCCATCGAAGGGACCGAGCTGGATCGCGAGCGGATCGGCGAGCATCTCGACCGCTCGCTGATGCTCGTCACCGCGCTGGTGCCAGAGATCGGCTATATGGACGCCGCGCACATCGCGGAGGCCGCCGCGAAGAACGGCAGCACTCTGCGCGAGGAAGCCATTGCCAGCGGCAAGGTGAGCGAAGAGGAATACGACCGCATCGTGCAACCGCATACGATGATCGGTGACGGCCTGGCGGGCGCTTAGGATTGCGCGAGGTAGCGTGCCGTAACGGCATGGGGGTCGTAGGCGCTGTCGGCATTTGACACGCGCCCGTCGGTCGCGCCAAGCCCGTCTGAAACATGCAAAAGCGACGAGGAGCGAAGAGAATGGGGATGCGCGAACTGGCAGGATTGAAGGTCGCCGACGAGCTGGCTGCTTTCGTCGAGACGCAGGTGCTGCCCGGTCTGGAGATTGCGCCCGATGCGTTCTGGCAGGGTGCGGCCGATATCTTCACCCGGTTCGTGCCGGTCAACCGCAACCTCTTGCAAAAGCGCGAGGCGTTGCAGGCGAAGATCGACGCATGGCACCGCGAGCATCCTGCGCCGATCGACGGGGAAGCCTACCGCGCCTTCCTGACCGAGCTCGGCTATCTCGTGCCCGAGCCCGAGGCATTCAGCGTGAACCCGCAGAACGTCGATCCCGAGCTCGCCCAGATCGCGGGACCGCAGCTGGTCGTCCCGGTGCTCAATGCGCGCTTCCTGTTGAACGCGGCGAATGCCCGCTGGGGCAGCCTCTATGATGCGCTCTACGGCACCGACGCAATTCCCGGCCAGCCTGCGGGCGGCGGCTATGACGAGGCACGCGGCGCGCAGGTGATCGACTGGGCGCGCCAGTTCCTCGACCGCGCGGTGCCGCTGAAGGACCAGCTCTGGCGCAATTGGGACGGCAGCGAGCCCGATCTGAAGGCACCTGCCGAACTCGTGGGGCGCAATGGCGACAACTGGCTGATCCGCCACAACGGACTGCATATCGAGATCGTGATCGATCCCGACCATCCCGTCGGCAAGACCGACAAGGCAGGCGTTGCCGATGTGATCCTCGAAGCCGCGCTTTCCACCATCTGCGATTTCGAAGATTCGGTCGCGGCGGTCGATGCCGAGGACAAGGTGCAGGGCTACACCAACTGGCTCGGCCTGATGAAAGGCGATCTGGAAGAGACCTTCATGAAGGGCGGGAAGGAGATGACCCGCACGCTCAACCCGGATCGCGACTATGTCGACATGGACGGCAAGGCGTTCACGCTGCCGGGTCGCAGCCTGCTGCTCGCACGCAATGTCGGCCACCTGATGACGACGCCCGCAGTGATCCTGCCCGAAGGCAACGAGGCGCCCGAGGGTATTCTGGATGCGATTATGACCTCGGCCATCGGCTGCCATGACCTGAAGCGAGCAGGCGGCAACAGCCGTGCAGGCTCGATCTATCTCGTGAAGCCCAAGATGCACGGGCCTGAAGAATGCGCGATGACCAACGATCTGTTCGACGCGGTCGAGGATCTGCTGGGGCTGGATCGCAACACGATCAAGGTCGGCGTGATGGACGAGGAACGGCGCACCTCCGCCAATCTCGCTGCGTGCATCTATGAAGTGCGCGACCGGATCATGTTCATCAACACCGGCTTCCTCGATCGTACGGGGGACGAAATCCACACGGCGATGCGGGCAGGCGCGATGCTGCGCAAGGGTGCGATGAAGGAAACGCCGTGGATCGCGGCCTACGAGGATCGCAACGTGCAGATCGGGCTTGCCTGCGGCCTGTCGGGCAAGGCGCAGATCGGCAAGGGCATGTGGGCCATGCCCGACCGGATGGCGGACATGCTGGCGCAGAAGATTGGCCACCCGCTGTCGGGTGCGAACACCGCGTGGGTGCCTTCGCCGACCGCCGCGACGCTGCATGCGACGCACTACCACCTCGTCGATGTGTTCGAACGGCAGGGCGAGCGCCGGGAAGAGGGTGTCGCGCCGCTTTCGGACCTGCTGACGGTCCCGCTGGCCGACGGCGTCAACTGGCCCGCCGAAAAGGTTCGGGCAGAGCTTGAGAACAATGCCCAAGGCATCCTCGGCTATGTCGTGCGCTGGGTGGACCAGGGCGTAGGCTGTTCCAAGGTGCCCGACATCAACGATATCGGCCTGATGGAAGACCGCGCGACGCTGCGCATTTCCAGCCAGCATATCGCCAACTGGCTCGAGCATGGCGTGGTCAGCCCCGAAGAGGTCGACGAGGTGTTGATCGAGATGGCGAAGAAGGTCGACGCGCAGAACGCGGGCGACCCGGCATACCGCCCGATGGCCGACAATCCCGAGGGCAGCATGGCCTTCCAGGCCGCGCGCGCGCTCATCTTCGAAGGGACCGAGCAGCCCAGCGGTTATACCGAGCCGCTGCTGCACGCCTATCGTCAGAAGGTGAAGGGGGGCGGTTAGCTCAGGCCGAGCAACTCGCGCCGCCCAATACGCAGAAACGTGCGCAGTGCGGGTGGTTCAGCTTCACCGCGATATTGGCATCGGCCAGCGTCTCGCCGAAATCGAATTCCTCGTCATAGGGGATCAGCGTGCAGGCGACGACCCGCGGGTTCGGCTCGCCCTTGCGGTGGACGACCATGCGGCTGGTCGCGCACATGATGTCGACGGGTGACTTGCCGAGGATGTCCCAGCAGCCGGTCGTGATTTCGGCGACGTCCTTGTCTGCGTCCATCTCGGGGAACAGCACGCAGGTTGCCGGATTATGCGCGTCGATGCGGATGTTTTCGCGCGCGAACAGCGCGGCATAGCCTTCGCGCGCCTCGACCAGGCCTTCGCCCGGCAGCAGGCGCCCGGCGACCGCAATGCGAAAGCCGTTCTCCGACAGCCACTTGAGCCCGTCGATCGCGGCGTCCCAGCTGTTCGGCCCACGCTCGCCCTCGTGTGCTGCCTTGGTATAGTGGTCGAGGCTGATGCGCAGCGTCAGCTTGTCGCCATGGGACTTGCGCAAATCGATCAGCTTCGCCCCGTGGCGGCGCATCGGCTTCATCGCGTTGGACAGCACCAGCGCTTCGAACCCGCGGCCCAGCGCGTCGTCCAGCATCGTCATGAAATGCGGGTTCATGAAGGGCTCGCCACCGGTGAAGCCGATTTCGCGCGTGTTCCAGCCATCGCGCTCGATCTCGTCGAAATAGCGCGCGGCATGCTCGGCGGTCAGGTAGATCAGCGCATCGTTGGTCGGGCTGCTTTCGATATAGCAGGTTGCGCAGGCGAGGTTGCACAGCGTGCCGGTGCACAGCCACAGGGTTTCGAGATTCAGCAACGGTACTTGCGCGCGTTCTTCGCCCTTCGCAGTCACGTCCGGATCGGTAAACTTGCCTTCGGGAAGCGTCGCCGCCTCCACCGCGAAGGGCGAGGGGCCTTGGGGGGCGTTACGGCTCTTGGATCGGGTGGCCATTCAGGAAAGCGTCTTTCTGAACCAAGCGCGGGTCTTGGCGTAGCCCTTTGGTACGCTGCCGAACACGGTGCCTTCCCAGGCGCTGAAAGCGGCAGCTTTGGTGATTTCGCTCCGCGTCGGGTACGCGACGATGGCTGAACCCAGCGCAAACGTGCTCGCCTTGCCGGTGATCAGCTGGGTGATCGGCAGCAGCAATTCGCCCGCATTCTTGCCGACGATACTGGCGCCCAGAACCCTCCTGCCCTTCATCACCACCTTCAGGTGGCCCTTGGTATCGCCTTCGGCAATGGCGCGTTCGTTGTGATCGAAGCCTTCGCGCAAAATAGTGATCTTGTCGCCATGCTGTTCGCGTGCCTGCGCCTCGGTCAGCCCGATCTGGGCGACTTCGGGGTCTGTATAGGTGCACCACGGCAGCGCCGACCAGTCGACCTTGGTCTTTAGCCCCAGCGTGATCTCGAGCGCGACGTTGGACCCTTCGTAGCCCGACACATGCGTCAGGCGCGGCCCTTCGCGGCAATCGCCGATGGCGTAGATATGCTTGAGGCTTGTACGCCGCCGTTCGTCCACTGCGATGCCGTTCCGGCCCAGCTCGACGCCGATTTCCTCCAGCCCGTATCCCGCGACCCGCGCCTTGCGGCCGACCGCGATCAGCAGATCCGTGCCCGCGATTTCCTGGCCGCCCTCCAGTGTTAAGGTGAAGCTGCCAAGCGCGCCGGGCGCCACCTTGGTGGCCTTGCCCTCAACGAACATCACGCCTTCGGCTTCCATCGCCTCGACCACCACCGCGACCGATTCCGGATCGTCGCGCCCCATCGGTGCGCCGGGTTCGATCACCGTCACCTCGCTGCCCAGCCGCCGGAAGCTCTGCGCCATTTCCATGCCGATAACCCCGCCGCCCACGATCACGAGATGCTGGGGCAGGGCTTCGAGATCCCAGATATTCTCATTGGTGAGGAAGGGTATTTCGTCCAGACCTTCGATCGGGGGCACGAAGGGCTCCGATCCGGTGGCGATCACGATCTTCGGCGCGGCGAGGGCGACCTCGTCTACCTGAACGCGCTTCTTGTGAGTGAAGATCGCGTGGCCGCGATAGACATCGCAGCCCATCTCCTCGAACCGTTCATGGCTGTCGTGCGGGGCGATTCCTGCAATCGCACCGTGGATATGCGCGTGTACGCCGCTCCATTCGACTTTCGCGGCGGTCATGCGGACGCCGAAGCGATCCTCGTTGGCAACCGCCGCGCGCTTGGCTGCGCTGATCAGAGCCTTGGAGGGTACGCATCCGTTGTTGAGGCATTCGCCACCCATTTCGGCGCGTTCGACCAGCGCGACCTTCAGGCCGAACAGCGCACAGCCGCCTGCTGCCGTCAGTCCCGCCGCTCCCCCGCCGATCACGATCACATCATGTGTATATCTCATGCGCCCCTCCGCATCCGATCCGTCGCCCTCGACGTATACTTTTCGAGTATGTAACAGCCAACGCATAGACAAGGACGCCCCGGTTTCATGAATCTCGAAAATTCGCAAAACTATTATGGCGAGGTCCTGCAGGGTTCCGCCGATCTGAAGACCGATGCGTGCTGCACGCTGGATGCACCGCCGCCCGCCGTGATGGACCTGTTGCGCAACGTGCATGAAGATGTGCGCGCGCGTTATTACGGCTGCGGGCTCGTCGCGCCGCAGGCAATCAGGGGCGCTCATGTGCTCGATCTGGGGTCGGGCAGCGGGCAGGATGCCTATCTGCTCGCACAGATGGTGGGCGAGCATGGCACGGTCACCGGAGTCGATGCGACGCCTGCGCAACTGGCGGTTGCTCGCGAGCATGAGGAATGGCACCGCGAGCGCTTCGGCTATGCCAAGAGCAACGTGCGCTTCCTCGAAGGCGATATCGAGAAGCTGGGCGAGCTCGATCTGGCCGAAGCCAGCTTCGACGTGATCGTGTCCAACTGCGTCATCAACCTCGTCGCGGACAAGAAGGCGGTGTTCGATGCGGCCTACCGGCTGCTCAAGCCGGGTGGTGAGCTGTATTTCTCCGACGTCTATTCCGAACGTCGCGTGCCCGCTGGCCTGCGCGACGATCCCGTGCTCCACGGCGAATGCCTGTCGGGCGCGATGTACTGGTTCGATTTCATTGCGTCGGCCAAGGCGGCGGGCTTCCTCGACCCGCGTCTCGTTACCAGCCGTCCGCTCGGCATCAACGATACCGCCATCGCCGCGAAGCTCGACGGCATCGCGTTCCACAGCGCTACCGCGCGGCTGTTCAAGCTGCCCGAGCTTGAGATGCTGTGCGAGGACTACGGGCAGGCCGTGCGCTACAAGGGCACGGTGGCGGGCGAGGAACGTGTGTTCGTGCTCGACGATCATCACCGGATCGAGGCCGGGCGGATGTTCCCGGTCTGCGGAAACACCTGGAAGATGTTGGCCGATAGCCGCTTTGCCGAGCATTTCGAATTCTTCGGCGACTTTAGCACCCATTACGGCATCTATCCCGATTGCGGCACGCTCTTCCCGCTGGCGGGCGCGGCGCCCGAGGTGGCGAGCGGCGGCGGCTGCTGTTGAAGCGCATTCTGGTAACGGGCGCCGCCGGGCTGATCGGCGGCGAGGTTTGCGCGCGCCTGGTCGCGGCGGGGCATCAGGTGACCGCGCTCATCCACCGCAACCCCGAGGTGCGGGGGAATGATGGGGCGCCAGTCGCGGTTGCCGAAACCGTGGCGTGCGATATCGCGCAGGACCGCCTGGGGCTGGACGAGGCAACCTTCGACCGGCTGGCTCGCGCGAACGATCTCGTCATCCATTGCGCGGCGACGATCCGCTTCGACCTGAGCGACGAAGAATACGCGCGGACCAACACACACGGCACCGCCAAGGTGATCGCTCTGGCAGAGGCGGGCGGGGCCGGCCTGCTGCACGTCAGCACGGCCTATGTCTGCGGCACGCGCGACGGCGCAATCCTGGAAGACGATCCGCTGCCCGCCTCCGATGGCTTCGCCAATGGCTACGAGGCGAGCAAGGCGGCAGGCGAGCGACTGGTGCGCGCGTGCGACACCCCTTGGGCTATCGCGCGGCCCGGCATCGTGCTGGGCGAGTATCACAGCGGCCGCATCCGTCACTTCGATGCGCTGTATCTTGCATTCAAGCTGATGGCCGAGGGCCGCATCCGGCAGGTGCCGCGGGCGCGGACGCGACGCTGGGTTTCGTTCCGGTCGATCATGTGGCCGCCGGGATCGTCGCGATCGTCGCGAATTGGGAGCGCGCCGCGCGTGGCACTTTCCATCTCGTCCCCTCCAGCCCGCTTGCGATGCGCGATTTTGCCGCAGGGATCGGCGGGGTGGACGGCCTCCATGTGCCAAAGCTTGTCGATCCGGCCATGTTCGATGCGCATGACCTGCCTCCGCTTGAGCGGCGCCTGCACCGCCGCGTCTCGGCCCTTTACGCCAGTTACTTCCAGCGCGATCCGCGCTTCGACGATAGCCGGTTTCGCGCACTGACCGGGATCGAGGCGGGGCCTGCCGACCAGGCCTACCTCTCCCGGCTGATCGCCTTCTGCATTGCGGAGGGTTTCCTGCTCGCCGAGGATAGCAAGGCGATCAGCGCCTAGCGCACGTCGGGATAATCGCGCTCCATCCGGCTGCGCAAGCCGAATGCCCACAGCATCCCGACCTTGAAATAGATCCAGTTGGCTTTCAGGGGACCCCATGCGGCAATGCGTCGGTCGCTTGTGCGCACGATCCGCGGGACCATGCGGATCCGGCCGAGCTTTGCGAATTTCACGCACAGGTCCGCCTCTTCCATCACGATGTCACCGGGTGTGCAGCCGCCGATCGAGAGGAAGTCATCACGCCGGAAGAACATCGCATGGTCGCCGAACAATAGCCGGACACCGCGCACGAACTGGTGCGGGCGGCACATCAGCGGGGCGTACCAGGTCTTGATGTAATTGTGCGCGGAGGTCACCCAGCGGGTCTTCTCTCCGGTAATCAGCGGCGTGAAACTGGCGAGCGCGATCTTTCGATCCGCCAGTTTCTTGCGGATCACTGCGACCATGTCGGCGGGCGGACAACTGTCCGCGTGGACGATGCAGACGAGCGGGCCGGCTGCGGCCTCGACCCCGGCATTGATCTGGCGTGCCCGGCCGCGTCGGGCGCTCATGACGCGCCACCCTGCCTCTTGCGCCAGCGCCACCGTATCATCGTCGCTGCCACCATCGACCAAGAGTATCTCGCCCGGTGCAGGGTCGAGCATCGCGAAATGCGCAGCGAGCGAGGGGATCGCCGCCGCTTCGTTGAGCACCGGCACAACGATGGTGACTGCGGGGGGCGACACGCCGCCGTCGTTCACCCCAGCAACTCGGGCCATGCGGCGAGGTCTTCGCCCGTGTCGATATCGGTCAACTCGGGCAGCAGGTGGGGATTGATGCCGTACGCGTCGAGCCGGCGGAGCGTTTCCGGATAGACCTCCGGCGTACTCCACGCGATGTCGGTGAAGAGGTCGGGGCAGGGCTCTCGCAGGCCGAGCAGCCAGTAGCCGCCGTCGGCTGCGGGGCCGATCACCGCGTTGCGATTGGGCAACACGCTGGCCGCCTCGCGTAGCAATGCGGCGGTGAGGCCGGGGCAATCGCTGCCGATCATGATCCCGGGCGTTGGCACCCGGGCAAGCTTTTCGCCAAGATCGCCGCTGCCCTGGTCGCGCACGTCCAGTTCCTCGCCCAGCCATTCGCGGAAGCGTGCGGGATCATCGCCGGTGACCCGCAGGTGAAAAGGCAGTCCCGATTCCCGGGCCTCGCGCACGGTCAGCTCCAGCAAGCTGGCATAAAGCCTGGCCGCGCCTTCGGCACCCAGTGCCGGGATCAGACGGGTCTTGGCCTTGCCAGGCTCGGGCCAGCGAGCAAAAATGGCGATTTGCGGCGTGTTCATGACTGCCCGCATAGCGACACGGCTGCCGCTTTCCCATAAGAGGCTTGCCATGGCGCGCATTTCTCCTCTGGGCATTGTCGGCGTGGCTCTGATCGGTGGGCTGTGGCTGGCCGAGCGTGCCCGACAGCTACGCACCCAGACGCATGACACGGCGACCCGGCAGGTGCGCAATGTCGCGATGGGTGCGGGTGCGATGCTGGTGGTTACGGCGATCGAAATGCCGCTGTTGAAGCGGCTGGCAAAAGGCAATGTTCGCGCGCGCCGGGGGCTCGCGCAGACGCTTCCGCTGCCTCGCGCAGCAAAGACCGTGCTTGGCGTCGCGGCGATGGATTACGCTTTTTACTGGTGGCATATCGCGACGCACAAGGTGCCGTTGCTGTGGCGGCTGCACCGGGTACACCATATCGACCCGGACATGGACATGACGACCGCGCTGCGGTTTCACGCGCTCGACATGGTGGTATCGCTGCCGTTCAGAGTGGCACAAGTGGTGCTCAGCGGTGCAGACCCCGTCAACCTGATGGCACACCGGCGCTTCTTCGATGCATCGGTGCTGTTCCACCATTCCAACCTGCGCCTGCCCGGCCATTGGGACGAAACCCTGTCGCTTTTCCTCACCACACCGGAGATGCACGGCGTGCACCATTCGAAGGTGCCCGAGGAGATGGACAGCAACTGGTCCAGCGGGCTGAGCCTGTGGGATCGGCTGCATGGGACGCTACGCAGCAAGCCGCAGGAGGCGATCGAAATCGGGGTCGCGGACCGGGCTTCCATTGCGGACCTGTCGCTGACCAACAGCCTGCTCGCGCCGTTTCGCGAGATGCCCGAGGCGCTGCCGCCGGGCAGCATCAGTTCACGCTAGTCTGGCCCTTTTCGCTCTCGCTCTCGTCGCTGGCGTGGACGCCATTGGGATCGCTTGCCAGCACCTTGCGCACGATCATCACCGCGACCAGTCCGCCGATGATATTGGCGGCAAGCTCTGCGGCGTAGATCGCGTCGGAATCCCATAGCGGGCGCAGCAGCCAGCCGAAGGGTAGCATCACGAGGAACACGCGCGCGCAGCTTTGCGCGAGCGCGAGACCTGCCTTGTCGACTGCGTTGAGGATGCCGTTGCCCACGATCAGCAGGCCGAACCCGGCGTAGCCCCACGCGGCGATCTCCAGATAGCGCGCGAACTGACGCACGATTGCGGGGTCCTGTGTGAAGAAGCCCGCGAACCACTTCGCCGCCGCGACCAGCGCGACTGCAATCACGAGGCCATAGACGATGCAGAACAGCCCCGCACCGCGCGCCGCTGCACGCGACCTCTCGGGCTGACCCGCACCCCAGTTCTGGCCGACGATGGCCCCGATCGAGCCCGACAGCGCTAGCAAGGGCACCACCGCGAAGCTCTGCAACCGGCCCGCCGCGCCGAAAGCGGCGACCGCGCTCTGCCCCTCCAGCGCAATCAGCGCGGTCAGCACCGACAGCCCGATAGGGTTGATCGCATTGGAGAAAGATGCCGGGCCCGCGACCTTTATAATCGCTACAATCGGTTCGCGCGGGTCCTCGCAATCGCGGATCAGCGCTGGATTGAACGGCAGGTGCGTCCGCCCCACGCACACGACCGCCAGCACCACCGCAAACGCCCAGCCGATCAGCGTGGCATAGGCCGCGCCTGCGATGCCGAACCCTTCGAACCCGAATGCGCCGGTGATCAGGATCGGGTCTAGCACCCAGTTCACCGCCGCGTAGGCGATGTTGATGAAGCTGCTCATTTTCGCCTCGCCCTGTCCGCGCAGCACGCCGTTGAAGCCCATCAGCACGAGCGAAAACGGGAAGGCGAGCGCGAACGGGTCCATATAGTCGCGGATCAGCGGCAGCAGGTTGTCGGGCGCATTCATCAGCCGGAACAGCGGCTCCTGCAGCAGCCAGAGCGCGAGTCCCAGGATCACGCCGACCACCGTGGCGAAGACCACGCCCAGGTTCGCGCGGCGCGCGGCCTGATTGTGATCGCCCGCGCCAAGCGAACGCGCGACGACCGAATTGATTCCGACCATCACGCCCACGCCAAGACTGGTCAGCGCGACGGAGATCGGGAAGATGAAGCTGATGGCGGCGAGCGGGTCTGGCCCCAACTGGCCGATGAAATACGCATCGATCAGGCTGATCGACATGATCGCGGCCACACCGACGATCATCGGCACGGTCTGCGTCACGAGATGGCCGGGAATGCTCCCGCGCGTCAGCTTGGCTTGTCTGCTCATTGCGGGGGCGCGGTAGCCCGGGGCCGGGCAAAGCTAAAGCGGCAATGTAGCCCGCTTGTGCGGCGCCCCCGCGATGCTCTATCCTCCTGCGCAAACTTATGTGAAGGAGAGGCCCCGATGGCGACGCAGGCGAAGCTCGATTACGAATGTTCGAAGGAAGAATGGCAGGCGCGGCAGGACTTGGCCGTTTGCTATCGCATCTTCGATCTGCTCGGCTGGTCGGAATCGATCTACAACCACATCTCGCTCGCCGTGCCGGGTGAGGAGGGTGCTTTCCTGATCAATCCCTTCGGGCTTCTGTACGACGAAGTCACCGCCTCCAATCTCGTGAAGATCGATGTCGAGGGCAATAATATCGGCGGTTCGCCCTATATGGTGAACAAGGCGGGCTTCACGCAGCACGCCCACTTCCACAAGCAGCTGGGCGAGCGGGCGAACGCGATCTGCCATGTCCACACGACCGAAACGATGGCGGTGTGCAGCCACAAGGATGGGCTGCTGCCGACCAATTTCTACGCCTGCAATTTCCAGAACCAGATCGGCTATCACGATTTCGAGGGCGTGACGGTGCGCGCCGAAGAGGGCGACCGGCTAATCGAGAACCTGGGCGACAAGTCGATCCTGATGCTGCGCAATCACGGCCCCGTGGTGATGGACAAGGGCATCCAGGGCATGTTCGTGAAAATGTGGGCGCTTCAGCGTGCGTGCGAGATTCAGGTCGCAACTCTCGGCATGGGCGAGCCGCATCTGGTGCCGCAGGAAGTGGTCGACGTGCACCAGCGCGATCTGTCCGTGATGCAGTCGCAGGGCGGGGCGGGTGTGTTCGATTTCGAGGCATGGAAGCGCAAGGCCAGCCGGATCGACGACAGCTGGCAGCAGTGAGCGAACCCTCTACTCCCGAAGCGCGCCATTGCGGCAAGTGCGGCGGACGCAGCGCCGAAGGCTTCGTCGTCGATATGGGCTATGGCGAGGTGAAACCCGCGCGCTGGCAAGAGGGGACGCCCGAAACCGGCTGGACCGGCAGCGTGAAGGTGAAGAAGAAAGAGCTGAAACCGCTGCGCGCTTTTCGGTGCGAGCGGTGCCATCTTGTCGAGTTCTATGCGGATTGAGGGGCTTTTTTAGCTAGTTCTGACCACGGGCGGCGACCGGGATCACGGAGGTGATCCATGAAAGAGGAACACGCGTGACGAGGATGACGGTCAACAGCCGGCCGGTGCAATATCTGCTCGACCCGGACACGCCACTGCTATGGGCGCTGCGCGATGCGAGCAACCTGACCGGCACCAAATACGGATGCGGCACGGGCGATTGCGGCGCGTGCATGGTGCTGGTCGACGGGGTCGCGCTGCGATCGTGTCTCGTCACCATTGCCGAGGCGGAGGGGCGGCTGATCACCACGATTGAAGGGCTGTCGCGCGATCGCTCGCACCCCGTGCAGCAGGCGCTGGTGGCGGAGCAGGCGATCCAGTGCGGCTTCTGCACGCCGGGGATCGCGATTGCGGCGGCCGCCTTGCTCGAAAGCAATCCCTCGCCCTCGCGGGAGGATATGGACGCTGCGATCCCCAATATCTGCCGCTGCGGTGTTTATCCACGGCTGGCGCGCGCTATCACGCGGGCGAGCGAGGCGGCGAGCGGCGCGCGCGCCATCGAGGCCGCGCCCCCGCCCGCCATTACGCCCGAAGAGGCAGCGCGCGATGTGCCTGCCCTGAAACCGACGACGCGGTCGACCACTTCCCCGCCCCGCGACTAGGCTGCAATCGCAATCGATTTCCCGCCTTGGTTGGAAATGCAGGGAGCGCTAGGCGGTTCGAAACCCCCCGAACGAAGGAAAGACAGCCATGAAAGCCACCATCTGGCACAACCCCAAATGCGGCACGTCGCGCAAGACGCTCGCGATTCTGGAGAACCTCGCAGGTGTGGACCTGACGGTTGTCGAATATCTCAAGGACCCGCCGAGCCGCGACAAGCTGGCCCAGCTTTACGAAGACGCAGGCATCTCGCCCGCCGATGGCCTGCGCACGCGCGGCACCGACGCTGAGGAACGCGGGCTGCCGGACGCGGACAGCGATACGATCCTCAATGCGATGGTTGCCGACCCGATCCTGATCGAGCGACCGCTGGTCGAGACGGAGAAGGGCGCACGCCTGTGCCGCCCGCAGGACAAGGTGCTGGAGATACTCTGATCTAGCGAGAGTTCGCTAGCGCGAACTCCATCCCCCACCCGCCTCCCCGGCGAACTAGTCCTCGGCGCTCGCCATCAGCACCGCGTCGCTATCCAGCCGGGTCCACCCGATCACCATCACGGCAACGCAAAAGCCGATGATCGCGGCGAAGCCGATCCAGTCGCTGTGGCCGTACAGCCAGACGCCCAGTGCGGGCGCATAGATGTAGCTCGCGCCGTTGATGCTGGCGACCTTGCCGGAAACCTGCCCCTGCTCGGGCCGACTGACCGCAAGCGAGGCTCCGGCGGTGAAGCCGGGGCGGAACAGGCCGAAGCCCAGTGCGGCGATGGCGAAGCCCAGCGCGATCCCGTGCAATGCGTCTGCCATGCCGAACACGGTTGCGCCGATCACACCGAGCGCCATGCCCGACAGTGTCGATGCGCGCGGGCCGAGGCGCATGATCGGGATAATCCCCCACTGCGCGAGCAGGGTGGCGAGCGCTCCGAGCATCAGGACGATGCTGACCGGACCCGCGCCTGCCAGCGGATCTTCGCGCAGGCCCAGCCGGTCGAGCACGAGGAAGCCCGCAATGCCGAGCATCATTGCCTGCGCATGTCCGCCGAGAAAGCCCGATAGCAGCCACGGCCGGATGCGCGGGTCGCTCCAGGCGAGATGGGGTGCGCTCGCGGCCTCGGCGGTCAGCTGCTCGCCGACCCGCGGTGCCCGGTATGCTCTTTCTTCCTCCTCGCCATCGTCGCGGTCGCCGTCGGTCGCGTGGCGTCCCGCTCCGCTGCCGCCATAGGGCGCATCGAAGGTCAGGCCGCGCGCCTCGAAGCGCGGTTCGTCGTCGGGCAGGCGCAGCCGCAGGGCTATGATGGCGAGGATGCCGATCAGCGCGAAGGCAAAGAACGGGCCGGTCAGTCCGAGGAAGGGCAGGATCATCAGCGGGGCGAGCGCGGGGCCGATCACCGTGCCCAGTCCGAAGCTGGAGGAGATGAGCGAGAGCGCCTGCGTGCGCTCGCTGCGCGGGGTGCGGCTGGCGACATAGGCCTGCACCGCAGGCGGCGCAGCGGAGCCGAGCAGTCCGTAGAGCGAGCGGCAGAGCGCAAACAGCAGCAGCGTGAGCAGCGGTCCGATCCAGCCCGAGAGGCCGATCCACAGGACCGCGCCACATAGCCCCATCGACGCGACGAACCCGACGAGCCCGATGGCCATCATAGCCTTGCGCCCGCGCCGGTCGGACCGGCGGGCCCAGAAGGGCGCGAAGCCGACCCACAGCAACGCGGACCAGCTATAGGCGAGGCTGATCCACACGTCGGCCACCCCCAGCGCGGTGCCGATCGAGGGCATGACCGATTGCATCGCGGTATTGCCCGCCGCCGATACGAGCACGACGGTAAACAGCAGCGCCATGCGTCCGCGCGGGATGCCGGGCTGCGGGATCGATGCGGTAGGCGTGATGGAAGCGTGAGAGTCGGCCATGGGCGCGCGACGCTAGGCCGCGCGCCGCACGCTGGCAATCAGTGGTGACGCGCGCTGCGACCCTATTCGAAGGTTTCGGAGACCTCTTCGACGTCCGGCCCGGCCAACTGGCGATGGACCGCTGCGAAGATGCCCAGCATGATCACGATGTAAACTGCATTGAAGGCGGAATTGAACAGCCCACTGCCGATCATCGCAATCTCCTCGCCCATCAGGCCGAAGACGAGCATCACGATCAGGCCGATGACGAAGCTGACCACCAGCAGGGCGATGAACAACAGCAGGTAGAAGAAGAACAGCCGTACCGAATTGCCCTTGGTCAACCGCCAGGATCGCAGCAGCGCGGTGAAGGGATTGTAGATCTTGTCGATCGCGATGACGGGCGCGAGCAGCGAGAGTTTGACGGCCACGTAGATCAGGGCGACAAACAGGAGGATGCCCACGACCACTGCGAGCGCGGTGACATTGGTCGCGATCGCAATCCCCATCAGCACGCCCGCGACGATGCCGAAGCCGACGTAGAAAAGGATCGAAGCTGCGATGGACGTGAAGAAGCCGATCGCGCCGACCCCGATCGCTTCGCCGACGGTCGGGCGGTTATTCGCCCGCAGCAGCGCGAGGAGTGCCAGCGTTCCGACCGTTTGGGTCACTATCAGCAGAAGCAGAATCCACCAGATATCGCCATAGAACTCCGTAAGCTGCTCCATCACCACTGCGGGCTCGGCATTGGGTTCGATATTCATCGATTGCGCCGTCTCGGGCATCAGCAGCGAAAAGACGAGATAGGGAAGGAAGAAGAACACTCCGGCCACGGTGGCGATCACGCCGAGATTGGCCTGGATCAGTTCGAGCGCCTCGTTCCACGCGCGATTCATGTCGAGCTTCATTGATTACCCCTCTTTTCCCGCCCTTGATAAGCGGCGGGCCATGCGGCACGCAAACGAAAATGCGCGAGCTTGAACAAATCGAATGGCGGGTGGCGACCGATCCGGTGCCCTACCGCGAAGCGCTGGCCGCAATGGAGGCGCGCAACGCCGCGATCCAGGCGGGCGAGGCGCGCGAGTTGCTGTGGCATCTCGAACATCCGCCGGTCTACACGGCAGGCACCAGCGCGGTGGCGGGCGAATTGCTCGACCCGCGTTTCGAGGTGGTCGAGGCGGGGCGCGGCGGGCGCTACACCTATCACGGCCCCGGCCAGCGGGTGACCTACGTCCTGCTCGACCTGCGGACACGCGGCAAGGACGTGCGCCGGTTCGTCCACGCGCTGGAAGGCTGGGCGGCGGCGGCGCTGGCGCGTTTCGGTGTCGAGAGCTGGACCGTGCCCGAACGGGTCGGCATCTGGACCACCGGGCCGGACGGGCGCGAGGCGAAGATCGGTGCGATCGGCGTGCGGGTGCGCCGGTGGGTCACGATGCACGGCTTTGCAGTAAACCTGGCGCCCGACCTCAACCATTTCACCGGCATCGTGCCGTGCGGGATCGAGGAATTCGGCGTCACCAGCCTCGCCGATCTGGGCATCGCGCTTGCGCCCGAGGCATGGGATGAGGCATTGCGGGCCGAGGCGCCCGCCTTCCTCGCGGCGCTCGACCAGCAGGACACATGATGACCGGAAAATCTCTCTCGCTTGCCGCCTCGATCGCAGCGCTCGCGCTGCTGTCAGCATGCGGGGACAGCGAGGAAGCGCCCGAGACCGAGGCGACCGCGGACGCCGGGCCGCAGGGTGAAGTGCGCGGCGGGACGATCTCGGACGCGATGCTGCCGCTCGATTCGGTCAAATCGCAATCGCCCCAGCGTGGCGGCGGCGGCGGCGACGATGACACCGCAGATGATGCCTCACCGGACGCCTCGCCGGACGGGGGCGACGCCGGGTAGCGCCGCCCTGTCGACCGCGCGGCGCGCCACTCAGGCGGTTTGGGCCGCTTCCTCTTCCAGCGTCGGATAGTCGATATAGCCAGCCGCGCCCGGCAGATACCAGCTCTGCGGAACATTGACGTTCTCTGCCAGCGGCGCGTCTTTCGCGATGCGTGCGGGCAGATCGGGGTTGGAGATGAAGGGGCGGCCGAAGCTGATCGCATCGGCGCGTCCGCTCTCGACGTCCGCCGCCGCCTGTGCGGGCTCGTAGTCGCTGTTGAGGACCAGCGGGCCTTTGTAGATGCTGCGGATATGCGCATCCTGCTGCGGCACTTCGGTGCTGCCGAAGGTGCCTTCCGGGCCCGGCTGGCGCAGTTCGAGGAAGGCGACCTGGCGATCCTGCGCGACCTTGGCCGCCGCCCCGAACGTCTCTGCCGGATCGGGATCGTCCGCCCCTTGCGAGTCGCCATTGGGCGAGAGCCGCAGGCCGACGCGGTCCGCACCCCACACGTCGATCAGCGCGTCGAGCGCTTCGCCGAGCAAACGGGCGCGATTTTCCGCCGAGCCGCCGTATTCGTCTTCGCGCAGATTGGTGCTGCGGCGCAGGAACTGGTCGATCAGGTATCCATTCGCGCCGTGCAGTTGCACACCGTCGAACCCGGCGGCTTTCGCGTTCTCGCTCGCCTTGCGATAATCCTCGACCACGCGCTTGATCTCGTCGACCGAAAGCGCGCGCGCCTGTTCGTAATCCTTGCGCCCCGTCGGCGTGTGGGCATGGCCCGGCGCGGTCGTCGCGCTGGCTGAGACCGGCGGATTGCCGCCGAGGAAATCGGGATGGACGATGCGACCCATGTGCCACAGTTGGAGGACGATCCGCCCACCTTCCTCGTGGACGCCGTCGGTAATCGGCTTCCAGCCTTCGACCTGCTCGTCGCTCCAGATGCCCGGCGCGTTGGGCCAGCCGAGCCCTTCCACGCTGATCCCGGTCGCTTCGGAGATGATCAACCCGGCGCTCGCGCGCTGGCGGTAATAGGTTTCCATCATCGCGTTGGGCACGAAATTGGGCGGGGTCGCGCGACCACGCGTGAGCGGGGCCATCAGGATACGATTGGGGGCGGTTATCGCGCCGAGGCGCAGCGGCTCGAACAGGGCGTCGTGCATGGAGGGAGATCTCCTTCTCTTATTTTTGACCCATCGGTGTGCAGGCGAGGTAGGGCGGCACCATGAGCACGGCAAGCGACACGCGCGATAGATCGGCTTTCCAGCCTGCAAGCGATCCTCGCGCCGCCGAGCCAGGGCTCGTGCACTGGCTCGCGCTGATCGCGGGCAATATCGCGCTGGCGCTGGGTCCATGGTCCGTCCGGCTGGCCGATAGCGGGCCGGTGGCGGCCGGTTTCTGGCGGGTCGTACTGGCCTTGCCGATCCTCTGGCTGATTGCCCGGCGCGTGGGCGAGCCGGTGTTCGGGGTGCCGCGCCGCGCGGCGTGGCTGGTGGCGCTGGGCGCGGTGGCCTTCGCGCTCGACCTGGCGGCCTGGCATGTCGGGATCGAACAGACGAGGCTGGGCAATGCCAGCCTGTTCGGCAACGCGGGCAGCATCGTGCTGCTGTTCTGGGGCGTGCTCGTTGCGCGGACGATGCCCGCCCGCGCGGAGTGGTTCGCGATTCTGCTGGCGTTGGGCGGGGCGGCGATCCTGCTGGGCCGCAGCGCCGAGATCAGCGCGAGCACCCTGGTGGGCGACCTGTTCTGCATCGCCGCCGGGCTGCTCTACGCGGTCTATCTCCTGCGCCTGCAGGATGCGCGCAAGGGGCTGGGCAGCTGGGCGCTGCTGGTGCGCGTATGCATGGTTGGCGCGCCGGTGCTGGTCGCGGTCGCCGTGATCCGTGGCGAGCCTGTATGGCCGCACGACTGGGCTCCAGTGGTGGTGCTCGCGATCCTGAGCCAGGTCGTCGGGCAGGGCCTGCTGGTCTTCGCGCTGCGTGCCTTCCCGCCGATGATCATCGGGCTTGCCCTGCTGATGCAGCCAGCGGTCGCCGTGGCATACGGGTTCGTGGCCTTTGGCGAAGTTCTAAGCCCGCTCGATCTGGTGGGAATGGCGATGCTCGGCGCGGCGCTGGCCGTCGCGCGGGCGCGCGTGCGCTAGCTGAGGTCGGCTTTCGCCTAGCGCGGGCGATCCGCGGTCCGCTTGCCAAACAGCGCATAGCGCGCCTCCACCTGCTCCAGATCGGGGCCCGTCAGATTGACCCTCGCCTGCCGCATCAGCTGCAAAGCCTCGTCTTGCAGGTCCTTGTGGCGGACCGGATCGGTGATGACGGTCGCGGCATTCTCCAGCGTATCGAACATGACTGTGGATGCCGCCGGACTGGTCGAGACGCCGTTACGGATTGTGCCGAAGCCGCGGGCAACATAATGGTGAAAATCGTCTGCCATGGGCCGCAGCGGGCGCCGCCCGTCCTCGTCGGGCTCGCCGACCGACCAGTTGAGATCGCGCCGCCCCAGCTCAGCGGTTGCCGCGCCGATCCAGTGCAGCGCCGAAATCGCGGTGAAGGGGTCGTTGATGCCGGGCGACAGGGCGCGCAGGCCGATCTCCACCAGCTCGTCGATCATGAAATGGAGATCCTGCGTCGGCGTGCGGGTGTCGCCCAGTGCCAGGCAGTCGCGCACCTGCTCGTCACACGCGTCGTCGGGCTTTTCCGACCAGTACCCGATCGCGACGCCGGGATGGACGAAATCGCCGGTGCGCACTGCCAGCTGCAGTTCCGCGCCGCTCTTGCGCGCCACTTTCAAGAGCTCGCTCCAGTCGATGACCTGAATATAGCCCGATCGATCCGCGGCGACCGGAGTGCCTGCGCGGATGTCGGCTTCCACGCGCGCCTTCATCGGTTCGTCGAAGTTCTTGCGGATCGAGACGAGCAGACGCCGCCCGATCCCCTCCAGCACGGCGTTGATCCGGATCGAGGAGGGTACGTGATTGAGGAAATAGACCAGCACCATGACCGAGAGGGCCATCAGGCCGTAGGCGATGAGCAGCGAGAGTTGCGGCACGAAGCCGGGCAGCGCGCTGCCCTGTGTTATCAGGCTTGCCTCGTCAGCCGCGCGGACCGACCGCAGCACCGTGATCGCATAGACGAAGGTGCCGATGAAGGTCGCGAGGCTGATCTGGTTGCCGCGATCTTCCATGAAATTGGTCAGCAGGCGCGGTCCGTAATTGCCGCTGGCGAACGCGACCGCTGCGATCGTGATCGAGAACAGGGTTGATGCGACGCCGATCATCGATCCGGCGATTACCGACAGCATGTTGCTCGCCCCCTGCGGCCGCGCGGGCTGGAGCCAGTGAATGTCGTTGATCCAGTCGGTCTGGCCTGCCCGGTCGAGCTGGATGGTGAGCGTCGCGAGCAGCAGGGCACCAACCGCGAACAGCGCGGGGAAGAACCAATAGCTGGCATTAATGTCGCTCAGCAATTTGCGCAGATCGGCCATCATGATCGGGGGCTGCTTCCTTGTTGTTAATCGTGTTCATTAGGGACCATCACAGGCCCTGTCTCGCGACGAAACGGCTTCTCCGCGTTTATCCTTACCGCGATTGCACACTTCTCCAGTTGATGCGATTGGATGCCGCATTGGCAGGAGAAACCCGCGGCCTGCCCGTGAAAGGACGTTCATGACTGCCCCCATCGTCGACAACACCGTCGTTAACCCTCCGATCCCGGGGGCGGATACTGCATTGGCCGACCAGCTCGGCAATATCGAGAACATCGTTACGCTGACGACGCAGCAATATACGCTCGGGTCGCTGATCCTGATGGTGAGTTACGGCGCGTGTTTCGCATTCATCCTGTTTTTCATGATGAATTCGCAGAATCTCGCGCCGCGTTATCGCCTGGTGCCAATTCTGTCGGCAGTGGTCATGGCGAGCGCGGGATTGAGCCTGCTGCAGGAATTCAACCTGTGGAAGGATAGCTACGCCTTCGTCGACGGTGCCTATCGTCCGCTGGCCGAGAACGAGACCTTCACCAACGCCTTCCGTTACGGCAACTGGACGATCACCGTGCCGATCCTGCTGACCCAGCTGGCGATCGCCATGGGCCTCAAGCAGTCGGACATCCAGCGCCGTTCGCTGCGGATGGCGGTGCCGGGCGTGCTGATGATCTGGGCAGGCCTGTATGGCCAGTTCGGCGAAGTCGGCGATTTCTCGCACCTCAATCTGTGGGGCGTCGTCTCCACGATCTTCTTCCTCTGGCTGATCCTCGAAGTGCGCCAGACGCTGATTTCGGGGATCAACAATACGCCCGATATTCTTAAGCCATGGCCCAGCAATCTGTGGTGGTTCTTCCTCGCCACCTGGGGGCTCTATCCGCTGGCCTATGCGCTACCGCAGCTCGGCGCGACCGGCGACATCGTGGTGGCCCGGCAGGCGATCTATTCGGTGGCGGATATCTTTTCGAAGCTGGTTTTCGGCATCATCCTGACCCGCTTCGTGCTGCGCCGCAGCTCTTACGAAGGCTACATGCCTGCCGCAGAGGAGCTGGCCCCAGCTCCGCCCAAGAGCAATACGGCCGGGCCGGGCCTGCGACGGGCGCCGTAGGATACCGCAATACACGAATTCCGGATCGTCTCCCTGACGTGTCCAGAACGAAGGCCGGGGTGGTGGTTCGCCCCGGCCTTTTTCGTGTCCGTCGGTGTGTGGGTCAGTCGATCTTACCCAGATCGCCCTTGCCGATCGTGCCGCTCGCCATTTCGAGCATCTTGTCGAGGCTCTGCTTGGCCTGGAGGCGCAGCCCTTCCTCGATTTCGATCCGCGGCTCGAGGTCGCGCAGCGCGGTGTAGAGCTTCTCCAGCGTGTTGAGCGCCATGTAGGGGCAGATATTGCAGTTGCAGTTGCCGTCTGCGCCGGGCGCGCCGATGAAGTTCTTCTCCGGCAGCGCCTTTTCCATCTGGTGAATGATGTGCGGCTCGGTCGCGACGATCAGCGTGTCGCCGGGGAAGGTCTCCGCAAATTGCAGGATGCCGCTGGTCGAGCCGACATAATCCGCATGTTCGACGATCGCGGGCGGGCACTCGGGGTGCGCCGCGATCGGTGCGCCGGGGTGCTGGGCCTTGAGCTTCAATAGCTCGGTTTCGCTGAACGCCTCGTGGACGATGCACACGCCCGGCCACAGCAGCATCTCGCGGTTGAATTTGCGGTTGAGATAGCCCCCCAGGTGCCGGTCCGGCCCGAAGATGATCGGCTGGTCCTCGGGAATCTGCTCGAGGATCGTTTCCGCGCTGGAGCTGGTGACGATCACGTCCGACAGGGCTTTCACCTCGGTCGAACAGTTGATGTAGGTCAGCGCGATGTGGTCGGGATGCGCCTCGCGGAAGGCCTTGAACTTCTCGGGCGGGCAGGAGTCCTCGAGGCTGCAGCCCGCGTCCATGTCCGGCAGGACGACGATTTTTTCGGGGCTGAGGATCTTGGCGGTGTCGGCCATGAACTTCACGCCGCAAAAGGCGATCACGTCCGCATCGGTTTCCGCCGCCATCTGCGACAGCTGGAGCGAATCCCCGACGAAATCGGCGAGGTCCTGAATTTCGGGCTTCTGGTAATAGTGCGCCAGGATCACCGCGTTGCGCTCTTTGCGCAGGCGTTCGATCTCGGCGAGCAGGTCGTCGCCACTGGGCGGGCGGGATTGGTCGTTCATTGGTCTTGAGCCCCGGTGATGTCTGTTGCGGATCGCATATAGTCAGAACGGGCGCATGCGCGAGGGTGTTCCGCGCAAACCGCTTGTGTGAGCGTTACCGGACCGGAGCAAATCGCGGGATTGCCTTGCTCCGAGCGGGCGGGGATGCGAGAGCGCGTGGCCATGAGAGATCCCGTACTGACAGAAGCCTCGGACAATTCCTCCAAATTGCGCCTGGTTGCTAACCGCCCGGTGTTCTTCGGGTCGGCGATACTGATCTTGGCCTTCGCATTGTTCGGCGCGCTGTTCTCGGAAACGGCAGGGCAGGTGTTCGATCGCCTTCAGGCTCTGATCGTGGCCGACTTCGGCTGGTTCTATATTCTGACCGTCGCCGGTTTCCTGGTCTTCGTCGTGTTCCTGACGCTCAGCAAATATGGCGACATCAAGCTCGGGCCGGACTGGAGCGAGCCGGAATACAGCCACCTTTCGTGGTTCGCGATGCTGTTCAGCGCAGGGATGGGGATCGGCCTCGTATTCTTCGGCGTGGCAGAGCCGATGCTGCATTACGCGGAGCCTCCGCGCGGCGATCCGCTCAGCGTCGATGCTGCGCGGCAGGCGATGGTGCTGACCTTCTTCCACTGGGGCGTACATGCGTGGTCTATCTACGCGGTTGTCGGCCTCGCGCTCGCCTATTTCGCGTTCCGACGCGGGCTGCCGCTGACGCCGCGTTCCGCGCTCTATCCGCTGCTGGGTTCGCGCATTCACGGGCCGATCGGGCATGCGATCGACATTTTCGCGGTGCTCGGCACCATGTTCGGTGTCGCCACCTCGCTCGGGCTCGGGGTGCTGCAGGTCAATGCGGGCCTCGCCTTCATCGCGGGCGTGCCGCAGTCGGCGGGCATCCAGATCGCGCTGATCGCAGGGATTACCTTCCTGGCGACGCTGTCGGTCTATCTCGGGCTGGACAAGGGCGTGAAGCGCCTTTCCGAATTCAACATCCTGCTGGCGGTGATCCTGCTCGGCTTCGTGCTTGTCACCGGCTCGACGATCTTCCTGCTGCAGGCTTTCGTGCAGAATACGGGTGCGTATCTGGGTCAGGTGGTGGAGCGCACCTTCCGCCTCTACGCCTACGAGCCGAACGACTGGCTTGCCAACTGGACCCTGTTCTACTGGGGCTGGTGGATCGCGTGGTCGCCTTTCGTGGGCATGTTCATCGCGCGCATCTCGCGTGGGCGCACGATCCGTCAGTTCGTAGGCGGGGTGCTGGTGGTGCCGGTGCTGTTCACCTTCCTGTGGATGACGGTATTCGGCAACACCGCGATCTCGCTCGATATGGCGGGCATCGCGCCGCTCGCCCAGATAGTGCAGGATAACCTGCCGACCGCGCTGTTCGCCACGTTGGCAGAGCTGCCGTTCTCGTCGATCACTTCGGTTGCAGCGACCGTGCTGATCGTGACATTCTTCGTCACCTCGGCGGATTCGGGTGCCCTTGTAATCGACACGATCACCAATGGCGCAGCGGACGCGCCGCCGGTTTGGCAGCGCGTATTCTGGGCGATCTGTGCGGGCACCGTCGCGGCGGTGCTGCTGGTCGCCGGCGGGCTGCAAGCCCTGCAGACAGCCGCGATCGCGAGCGCGCTGCCTTTTGCGGTGGTGATGATCTTCATCTGCTATGGTCTGCTCAAGGCGCTCGCCATGGAGAAGAGCGGCGGTGTGCCCGACTATGGCGTGCTGCCCACGCAACCGATCGATGCGGATAGCAGCTGGAAGAAGCGACTTTCGACGATCACCGGTTCCTTCCACAAGGAGCAGGTGGCCGAATTCCTCGAGGAGAAGGCGTTGCCCGCGCTGGAGGATGTGGCAGCAGAAATGCGCCGCCGCAGCCTGGCACCCGAAGTCACCCGCGAGGGTGGCGACGTGCTCCTATCGGTGCCCCATGGCGAACACGGCACCTTCAGCTACGAAGTGCGTGCACGCGCCTTCCGCGCGCCCAGCTTTGCGTGGGCCGAAGCGCACCGCCCCGGAGACGACGAGAAGCGTCATTTCCGGGCGATGGCGCGCAGTTCCGAAGGCGGCCATCCGCTGGATGTGACGGGCTACACCACCGACCAGCTGATCGGCGATTTGCTCAACCGCTACGCCCACTTCCGCCACGCGCGGCGGCTTGCCTGATCGCCGGCAGCTAGCGGCTAGCGGGTCGAGCTTTTCTCTGCCGCGGGTTTTGCGGGGGCACGGTCGGGCGTGCCCACTGCTTTGGGCGCATCGCCGTCGAAGCTGACGTCCACCGTAATCCCGCGATAACCTGCGGCAGCGAGCGGCACCGCGATGTTTTGCTGGACCGCGGAGCGCGCGGACGCGCGTGCCAGTTCCATCAGCGCGGGGCTGCGGGCGCTTTCCAGCGCCTCGCGCTCGGCGATCTCGGTGTTGTTCCGGCTCAGATCGTCTTCCGCGTCGCGGGTGATCCACAGCCCCTCTCGCATATAGCGCGCGCGCGCTTCGTCGAGATTCGGCTTGCTCAACCGCAGCGCGGGAAGGCGTACGTCCATCGTCTGCGTTTCGGCATTCCACGACAGGCGCGAGCGGTCGACTTCAGACAGATCGACCGAATAGTCGACCCGCGCCGGGATCACCGCGATCTGGCGGCTTTGCAGCGCGCCGAAGAAGCGGCTGTCCTTGCTCGCCACGACGGGCGCGAACTCGGCGGTGAAAACGACCAGCCGGTTCTGTTTCTCGAACGAGACGAGCGTGGTGCCGATCGGGTCGCCCATCCGGTTGGGGCCGTAGGTGCGCCAGCCGATCCAGGCTATCGCCGCGATCAGCAGGATTACGAGGAACCACGGCAGGAACTGCGGCCGCGGCTTCTTCACGCGCGTTTCCTGCTCACCGGTTTGGGTTTCTTCGTCACTCACGGCAATTCGTCTCCACTAAAGGGCGGTCCATCGTTCTTCTGAACGGTTAACCACGTTACGCCGTTCCAGATCGATCAGATGAGCATGAACCGACATCTGCGCCGCTTTCTCGAGCCGCGGGTCGAGACCCTTGTACATGATCGGGATGAACTCAGGCAGACTCCGCGGCCCTTCGCCCAGAATTCTCAGGATCTGCCGCTCGCGCTGGCGCCGGTGACCGATCATCGAACGCACCAGTTGTCGCGGCTTTTCGACCGGTTTGCCATGCGCCGGGTAATAGACCGTGTCCTCGCGCGCATAGAGCTTGTCGAGGCTGGCCAGATAATCGCCCATGTCGCCGTCGGGCGGAACGATGACGCTGGTGGACCAGCCCATAACGTGATCGCCGGTGAACAGCGCACCGCTTTCTTCCAATGCAAAGCACACATGGTTGGAGGTGTGACCGGGCGTCGCGATCGCGCGCAAGGTCCAGCCATCGCCCGACACCGCCTCACCGTCTTCGAGTACCCGCTCGGGCTCGTAGGTCGTGTCGAAAGCCTCGTCCGCGCGCGGGCCATTATCGGCAATCACCAGCTTGGCGCAGCCCATCACCGGCGCGCCGGTTCTCTCGGCGAGCGGAGCCGCGGCGGGCGAATGGTCGCGGTGGGTATGCGTGCACAGGATCGCGGTGATTGACGCGTCGCCGGCGGCCGCAAGGATTGCGTCAAGATGCTCCGTTTCTGCAGGGCCGGGGTCGATCACCGCGCGGTCCTTGCCCGAGCCGACCAGATAGGTCTGCGTACCCGTGAAGGTGTAGGGCGAGGGGTTGGGTGCGAGCACGCGGGTCACCAGCGGTTCGGGATGTTCGGGCGTACCAGTGGGCCACGGGCGGGGCGGAATATCGACCATGACCAGCGATATGGGCACCGCGCGGCGACATGTCACGCCTGCCGCAATATCCGGTTCCGCTTCTCAGCCTGGCACGAAGTGCCGGTCGAGACGCTGGTTTATGGTGCCGATAGACGGTTCGCCGGACCGGTAGGGCGCGAGGCGCCGTGCGCGATATTCGCGGTCGAGCCTGGCAACGCGGGCATGCAGCCGCTGCGTTTGTGCGACCAGCGCCTGCGTATGCAGGTTGAGCAGGTCCATCATTTCGGCCGACGGAGCGCGATCGGGGGGCAGGATGGCGTGACGCTTCCATTGCGCGTCGGTCATCTGACCCGCCAGAAAGGCCCGGTGATTGAGCAGCCAGGCAAGCACATGCATGATCCGCGTGGTCGTTTTCAGCCCTTCGCATTCCAGCGCGCGGCGCAAGGGCTGCTCGACCGGCATCAACTCGCTGACTGCGGGCGCGAAAACCGTGCGCACTTCATCCGCGAGGACATTCGCCTCGCAGTACAGTTCCTCGACGATCAGCGCCGTTATGTCGGTAGGTCCCTGCATGACGCCGCTGCCTAATCCTTTTCGCATCAACGAGGTAAGCGGCATGGCGGGCCTGTCCCGGGAAGGGGCGGGGGAAAGATGTCTGTGCATGAATCCGGCTTCGGGGAACCGGCGTGGCACGGCGCGGTCGGCTGGAAATCAGGCGATGATGTCCGGGATCAGTTCGTCTTCGATGGCCGACATCCGGTCGCGTAGATGCAGTTTTCGCTTCTTGAGACGCGCGATCTGTAGCTGGTCGGGCGCGTCGAGCGCGGACAAGGCAGCGATCGCCGCATCGAGATCGCGATGCTCGATCCGCAACTGCTCCAGCCGCTTGCGCAATTCCGCTTCGGTCACGTCGAACGGCCCTTCATGAAAGACAAACGCATTTCAGTTCGCGGCCCGCCGCAGCTTGCACTGCATTGGTCGCAGGCGCCTCATATCACCCCTTCGCAGGAAAGCGATTCTGTGGTTGTATGCAATCAGCGGAGGCCGGAAGGCCCCTTCCGTGTCCCCCGCGCGGTTCGCACCGTCCCTCAGTGTTCGGGCGAGCGGTTCTGACACAGAAGGAGAAGAGGCATATGAACGCTTCGCACATCACCGCCCTCAAGACCAAGCATGCCACGCTCGACGAGGCGATTGCCGAGGAAATGCGCAAGCCCGCGCCGGACGATGTGACGATACGCAGCCTCAAGAAACAGAAGCTCATGCTGAAACAGGAAATAGGCGGCTGATCGCGCCTTGCGTCGCAACTGCGTTCGCGATCGCGAGGCATGACTTGCGATCGCAATTCCCCTGCGCCGTTCGATAAGCTAGTCCTGCCTGCATGAGTGCGACAGCAGCGGCCCGGCAGATCCTCATCGGCCTTCACGAGTTGATGGCCACGCGCCTTTCGGCGCAGGACAAGCTCGACCGGACGGTGGAGGTCGTGGGCGAGGCGCTGGATAGCGAGGTCTGCTCGATCTATCTGCTGCGCGGCGGCATGCTGGAGCTTTCCGCGACCCGCGGGCTGAACCAGTCCGCCGTGCACGTCACGCGGCTGGCGGTGGGCGAGGGTCTGACCGGCACGCTGGTCGCGAATGGCGCGACGCTCAACCTCGCGCAGGCCAAGGCGCACCCAGATTTCCAGTATCACCCCGAAACGGGTGAGGATAAGTTCTCCAGCTTCGCAGGCGTCCCGATCGTCTATCGCGAGCGGGCGGTGGGCGCGCTGAACGTGCAGCACGTCGATCCGCGTCGTTACGAGGATGTCGAGATCGAGGCGCTGCAGACCACCGCCATGGTACTGAGCGAGCTGATCGTGAATGCCGGTCTGATCGATGAGAGATCGGCCGACGAGGCAACGCGCGAACAGTCCGGCCCGGCGCAGATGACGGGGCTGACGCTGGTCGCGGGGCTGGCGGCAGGATCGGCGGTGTTCCACCAGCCGCGCGTCACCATCGACAGGGTCGTCGCCGAGGACACCGAATACGAGCGTCAACGGGTTTATCGCGCGTTCGAGCGGATGCGCGAACAGATCGACCAGATGGCGCAGCAGGCCGAATTCGGCGCCGGGGGCGAAACCGACGAGGTGCTCAAGGCCTACAAGGCGTTTGCCTATGACGAGGGCTGGAGCCGCCGGATCAACGAGGCAATCGATACCGGCCTGACTGCCGAGGCCGCGATCGAGCGGGTGCAGCAACGCACCCGGATGCGCATGCGCGAGATCGACGATCCGCTGCTGGCGGACCGGATGCACGATCTGGAAGATCTCTCCAACCGGCTGCTGCGGATCGTCTCGGGCCAGATGGGCACCGCTGCGACGAGCGGTCTGAAGAACGACACGATCCTGATCGCGCGCAATCTCGGCCCGGCGGAACTGCTCGAATACGACCGGCGACGGCTGAAGGGCGTGCTGCTCGAAGAAGGCTCGCTTACCTCGCATGTCGTCATCGTGGCGCGGGCGATGGGCATTCCCGTGCTTGGCCGGGTACGGGGGCTTCGCGGCGTCATCGGCGATGGCGATCACGTGCTGCTCGACAGCGATGCCGGGGTCGCGCACGTCCGCGCGCAGAATTCCATCCTCGAAGCCTTCGAGGCGCGTTTCGCGAAGTCGAAGGAGCGCCGTGCAGCCTACGCCGAGCTGCGCGATGTCGAGCCTTTCACCCGGTGCGGCACGCGCATCCAGGTGATGATGAATGCCGGCCTGCGTGACGATCTGACCACCTTGTCGATGGTGGGGGCGGACGGGATCGGGCTGTTCCGCACCGAATTTCAGTTCCTCGTTTCGGCCACGCTGCCGCAGCGGGAGAAGCAGACGCGCTTCTATCGCGATGTGCTCGATGCGGCGGGTGACAAGCCGGTGGTGTTCCGCACGGTCGATATCGGCGGGGACAAGGCGGTGCCCTATCTCTCCAACGACAGCAGCGCGGCGGACGAGAACCCGGCTATGGGCTGGCGCGCGCTGCGCCTCGCGCTCGAGCGGGAAGGCCTGTTCAAAGCGCAGGCCCGGGCGCTGATCGAGGCTGCGGGCGGGCGCACGCTCAGGGTCATGTTCCCGATGATTTCCGAACCGTGGGAATTCGACGCGGCGCGCGAGGTGTTCGAGGAACAGCAGGAATTCCTGCGCTCGCGCAAGCGCATCATGCTGCCCGAGCGGATCGAATACGGCGCCATGCTGGAAGTGCCCGCGCTGGTCGAAGTGCTCGACGTGCTGATTCCGAAGGTGTCTTTTCTGTCGGTCGGTACCAACGACCTGACGCAGTTCCTGTTTGCCGCCGACCGGGCCAACCCCAAACTGGCGGCGCGATACGACTGGCTGAGCCCGGCGATCCTGCGCTTCCTCAAACGCATCGTGGATGCCACGACCGGGCATCAGGTGACACTGGGCCTGTGCGGCGAGATGGGCGGGCGACGGCTGGAGGCGCTGGCGCTCCTGGGGCTGGGCTATCGCCGCCTGTCGATCACGCCGGTTTCGGTCGGGCCGATCAAGGAACTGATCCGCCAGATCGATTTGGCGGAGATCAGCGCATTCATGAACCAGCTCGTCTCGCAGGCGCCGGGCGATCCGCGCACGGCGATCGCGCAGTGGGCGCAGGAACGCGGAATCGAAGTCGACTAGCGCCACAGGCCGGGCCCGGCAGCGCCCAACCTGCGAAAAATCCTTGGAATCCCGCTTCGCAGGCGTTGGCTTCGCGTGCGAAGGCCGCTAGACCGGCGAAAACCTGCGGCGGGGGCGGTAAGGATGGACAATGGGCGACGACGAAGCCGGATTTGAAATTGATAGTTCCGAGCCCACAGCGCCGGGCGAGCGGCTGCGTGCTGCGCGTGAGGCCAAGGGCATGTCTGTCGAAGACGTCAGCAACGCCACCCGCATCCCCAAACGGCACCTCGAAACCATCGAAGACGGCGACTTCGCGGTCCTGCCGGGCCGCACTTACGCGATAGGCTTCTCGCGCAGCTACGCCAGGGCGGTCGGCCTCAACGACGACGAGATCGTCAATGAAGTGCGCGAGCAACTGGGCATCGAAGACCCCAGCGAACGGCTGCGCGACGGCACGATGCAGACCGAGGACCCGACGCGACTGCCCTCGCGCGGGCTCGTCTTCGCGTCGATCATAGCGGCGCTGGTGCTGCTCGCAGGGCTGTTCGCATTCTCGCGCACCTTCTTCGATCCCGGCGGCGAGCCGGACTCGCTCCTCGCGGCCGAGGAAGAACGCTCCCTCGCCGAGAAACAGGCGCAGGCCGCCGCGACCCAGAGCGCGAGCGAGCGCCCGGTTGCGGGTGGGCCGGTGGTCTTCACCTCGACCGAAGAGGGCATGTGGGTCCGCTTCTACGACGGCGATGAATCGAACGTGCTGATGGAAAGCCTGATGGGCGAGGGCGAAAGCTACACCATCCCCGACACCGCCAGCGATCCGCAGATGCGCACCGGGCGACCGGATGCCTTCAGCATCACGGTTGGCGGGCAAAGCGTGCCGCCACTGGCCCAGAATGATGCGGTGGTCAGCGATGTCGAGGTCAGCGCCGAGGCGCTGCTGGCGCGCGATGGCGTCGGTTTGCCGGGTGCAGGCAGCGATTCCGCGTCGGGCGACGCCGGTGGCGGAGCGCGCTGACGCGCCGGAGATTTAGAGGGGCGGTGGTTCAGGCCCGGTTCTTTATGACCGGGGCACTGCCGCAAGGACGGACACGAAGACGAGGGATATGATGATCAGGCTTAACTCTTCCGCGAAACCCCGCGCGGTGATGATCGGCGCACTGGCTGCGCTGCTGGCAACTACCGGCACGCCTGCCATCGCGCAGGACAGTGACGAGGCCCGCATCCGCAAGTTGGAATCCGAGATCCGCGCGCTCCAGCGGCGGGTATTTCCGGGTGGCGACGGACGCTATTTCGAGCCCGAGATTTCCGGCCAACCCACCAGCGGGCCAAACTCCTCGGTTCAGACCACTGCGGTAACCGATATCCTTGCCCGGCTCGATGCGCTTGAATCCTCGATTCAGTCGCTCACCAGCCAGATCGAGGTCTCGAACAACCAGCAACAGGGCATCGAACAGCGGCTGTCCGTGCTGGAAAACAATTTCGCAACGCGAACCGCGACGCCCGCGACGGGCACGGTGCCGGCGACTTCGTCGGGCGGATCGACCACCACCACCCCCACTCCGACGCCTGCACCGGCGCAGGCCACCGGGCCGAGCGCGGAACGCCTGGCTGCCGTGCGCGCAATCGCCAAGCCCTCGACCGACGATGCGGGCGACGACGAGTATTCCTACGGCTTCCGCCTGTGGGAAGCGGAGTTCTATCCCGAAGCGCAACAGGCATTGGCAGCCTTCGTGGAGCAATATCCCAACCACTGGCGTACGACCTATGGCCGCAACCTGCTGGGCCGCGCTTTCCTCGACAATGGCCAGGCGCGCGAGGCCGCGCCGTGGTTCCTGCAGAACTACCAGGCGGACAACGACGCAGCGCGCGCGCCCGACAGTCTGCTCTACCTTGCAGAGGCGATGATCGAGCTGGGCGACACGAACCGGGCCTGCATCGCGCTGGCCGAATTTGCGGAAACCTATCCGGCCATCGCGGCGGGACGCCTGAGCGACCAGTACGAAGGCAATCGCCGGAAGGTGAACTGCCCGGGGTAAAGGTGGACCTTCCCGCCGGACATAAGGTCGAGAGATTCCGCACCGAGCTGGAGAAGCTCTGGATCGAACATGACGAAGGGCGGACGCTGGGCGTTGCCGTTTCCGGCGGGCCGGACAGCCTGGCGCTGCTGCTGCTCGCCCATGCCGCTCTGCCGGGGCGGGTGGTCGCGGTCACCATCGACCACGGCCTGCGCGCCGAGAGCGCGCGGGAGGCCCGCTTTGTGCACGAGCTTTGCGCGGATCTGGCAATCCCGCACCTGACGCGGCGGGTCGAAGTGGCCGACGGCAATCTGCAGGACCGCGCACGCGCGGTGCGATACCGCGCGCTATACGAAGCTTTCCTTCAGTTAGGGACCAATACCCTCGCGACGGCGCACCATGCCGACGATCAGGCCGAGACGGTGCTGATGCGGCTAAATCGCGGAAGCGGGGTTGCGGGGCTGGCCGGAATCCGCGCGCATCGCGTCGATTTCAATCCCGAGCCGCTCGCCGAGATGCTGGTCGTCCGGCCGCTGCTGGAATGGCGCAAGGCCGAGCTGGAGGAGATTGTCGCCGATGCAGGGATCGAGCCGGTCCGCGATTCTTCCAACCATGACGAGCAGTTCGACCGGGTGCGATTGCGGAACGTGCTCCGCGATGCGGACTGGCTCGATCCCGTCGCAATAGCCCGCAGTGCGCGTATCTTGCAGGATGCCGAACGCATCGTAGCGAGCGAAGTCAGAAAGACATACGAGGAATGCGTATTTCGCGAGGGCGAGGCGATCTGGTTTCACCCGGGCCATCCCTTCCTGCTCGAGCTGGAGACCGTCGAGCGCATTCTCCAAGAGTTCGGAGCGAAGCCACGCGGATCCGCCGTCGCCACAATGGTCGAGGCGCTGCGCAAGGATGGTGCAGCCTGTCTCGGCGGCGTAATGGCGAAACGCGGGTGGCACCAGAAAGACTCGCTGACGCAGGTCGATGCCTGGAAATTCGAGCGCGAGCCTCCGCGAAAGTCCTAGAGGATCGGCGAGCCCAACTGGAGCTTCTCGCCGCGCGTGATGATGACCTTGTCGCCCTTCTTCGCCACCGCGAACACCTTCGCCGCGAACTCGTTCGGCAGGCCGATACAGCCGTGGCTCGCGTAGCCGTTCTCGACCTGCGATCCGTGCAGCGCGACCCCGTCCTTTGTCAGGAACATCGAGTACGGCATCGGTGCGTCGTTGTACTTCTCTGACACGTTGTGCCGCTTCTTGTAGCGGATCGGGAAGGTGCCGAGCGGGGTCGGATGCTCCTGGGTGCCGAGCAGCACGGCGGCCGCACCGATTTCATAACCGTCGCGGAAGACCGAGATGACCCGCGCGTCGAGATCGACCGTCATCACGATCTTGCCCGGCAGTACGCCGTCTGTATCCCAGTGCCATTCGCCATATTTGATCGGCCCGTTGATCGGGAGCACGCGCTTGACCACCAGCGGCTCCGCGCGAGCCGGGGTCGAGCGACTTGCACCGCGGCGTGCATCGTAGATGGTCTCACCGTCGCGGGTCGAGGGGCTGGCGGCCCCGCGCGAGGTGGTCGTGCCGGGTTGGGCGGTGCCGGCGGATGAGGTGGCATCGACGGTCTCGTCGGTCAGTGCAGGGTTCTCTTCGCCCTCGGGATCGGGCATTTGGGTGCCGCTCTGCGGCTCTGCCTCGTCGCCGAACTTCGCAGGGTCGACCGGGATCGCATCCTCGATGCTCGGCGCGTCCACGGCGACGGTCTCGGTCGCGGCACCACCGCCATTGCTTTCGAGAAAGCGCGCACCGATCGCCACGCTGGCGAACAGCATAACGACCGCCAAAGTGGCGCCGCCGATCCAGATGAGAGCCTTGATCATGTGTGTGCCTCTGCCTCGCGCGCGTGCGGTCTTACAGCGCGAAGGCGATACGCGTGCCTTTCGAGGACATCATAGCGGTCAAAGGTTAACGCCGGTTTGGAGCGCGAGGCGCGGTCAACCGCGGGAAACCTGCACGTTCTTTTCGCACAGTTCGACGAGGCCGAAGCTGGTGAGGAAGCTCACATCGGCGGCATCGCGCCCGATGCCGATCTTCACGATCTCGTCCGGTGTCGCCATGTCGGTCGCGTCGACCAGCTGCCAGGTGCCGCCGCCTTCGGTTTGCGGATCGTTGAGGAAAACCTCGGCGACCGCGTGAAAATCGGGCGGGGTCACGTCGGGCGCGTAGCAGGCGACGTAGCGCGCAGGGATCGCGCTGGCGCGGGCGAGCGTAATGACGAGATGCGCGTAGTCGCGGCAGATGCCGCGTCGCTCCACGAAACTGTCGAGCGCGGTGGTGTTCGGGCCTGAGCTGCCCGGAGTGTAGCTGAGGTTCTTGGCCACCCAGTCGCGGATCGCCTGAATGCGCGCGCCGCCCGAGGTGCCGTCAAAGCAGTCGTCGACGAAGTTCTGGAACCGGTCCGCCCCGCAATAGCGCGAATCGAACAGGTAATCGACGGCGGCCGCAGGCATTTTGTGCGGCGGTAGCTGCTCGAGGCTGCGCAGCTCGACGATCTGCCGATCGATCTCGACGCGTGCGTGATGTTGCACTTCGATCCGGCCCTGCGCGCACAGCCAGATCCGCTCGCCGATATCGCCTTGGGCGGGCACCCGCGCGAAGTGCTCGGTCTCGGTCAGGTCGGTGTTGCGGGAGAGCAGGCGCTGTTCGGGGATATCTGCGGCTTCGAACTGCAACAGGCAGTCGGTCGCCTGCTCGGCGGTGAACACGAAACGGGAATCTATGATGATGGCCATGCTAGCCTAACGCTGCGCGGGGACTTCGGGCCCGAGGATGTCAAAGGTTTGTTTCGATGGCGCCGAACAGGTCGTGTTCGTCCGCATCCTCGACCGCCACATCCACGATATCGCCTGCCGCAAGGGTCGCGGGCACGTTGCGCAGGAAGACGTTGCCGTCGATCTCGGGCGCGTCGGCCTGGCTGCGGCCGGTCGCACCGATATCGCCATCCTCGTCGGGCTCGCCGACTTCATCGATGATGACCGGCAGCGTGCGGCCGATCTTGGCTTGCAGCTTCGCTGCGCTGATCCGCGCGGTCGCTTCCATGATGCGGGCGTAGCGTTCTTCCTTCACCGCTTCTGGCACCGGATCGGGCAGGGCGTTGGCTGCCGCACCTTCGACCGGCTCGAACCGGAACGCGCCGACGCGATCGAGCTGCGCTTCTTCGAGCCAGTCGAGCAGGTATTCGAAATCCGCCTCGGTCTCGCCGGGGAAGCCGACCACGAAGCTGGAGCGGACCGCGATGTCAGGGCAGATTTCGCGCCAGCTTTTCAGCCGTTCGAGCACCTTCGCCTCGTTCGCGGGGCGCTTCATGCGTTTGAGAACGGAAGGCGCGGCGTGCTGGAAGGGGATGTCGAGATAGGGCGTCAGCAGCCCTTCGGCCATCAGCGGGATGACCTGATCGACATGGGGATAGGGGTAGACATAGTGCAGCCGGACCCATGGCGGCGTGCCCTGATCGGTGCGCAGCTGGCCCAGCTCGCGCGCAAGATCGGTCATGTGGGCACGGACCTCATGGCCCTTCCACTCGCGTGCCTCGTGTCGGGTATCGACGCCATAGGCCGAAGTGTCCTGACTGATGACCAGCAGTTCCTTCGTGCCCGCCGCGACCAGCTTTTCCGCCTCGCGCAGCACCGCATCGATCCGGCGACTGGCGAGCTTTCCGCGCAGGTCGGGAATGATGCAGAAGGCGCAGGAGTGATTGCAGCCTTCGGAAATCTTGAGGTAGCTGTAGTGGCGCGGGGTCAGCTTGATATCCGCCATGTCGGGCTGCGGAATCAGGTCGACATAGGGTCCCTGGCTGGGCGGCGCGTGTTCGTGCACCGCCTCGACCACCTGCTCGTACTGGTGCGCGCCGGTCACCGCGAGAACCTGCGGATGCGCTGCGCGGATCGCGTCGGCCTCGTCGCCCATGCAACCGGTCACGATCACGCGGCCATTCTCGGCAATCGCCTCGCCAATGGCTTGCAGACTCTCTTCCTTGGCGGAGTCGAGGAAGCCGCAGGTGTTGACCAGCACGATGTCGGCACCGGCATAGTCGGGGCTCATCGCGTAGCCGTCGGCCCGTAGACGCGTGAGAATGCGTTCGGAATCGACCAGCGCCTTCGGGCAGCCAAGCGAAACCATGCCGACCTTCTTGGCGTCGGGTATCGAGGTGGAAGTGGATGTCATGATTGGCCGCGCCCTCTACACGCAAGTGGACCATTGCGCTAGGCGGCGCGTGATTCGCAGGACAGGAGCGACGATGATGGGCCAGATCAACATGCTGACAGTATTCCTTGGCGCTGCAGCGTTCTTCGTCGTCGGGATGGTGTGGTACGGGGTGCTGTTCGGCAAGGTGTGGAAGCGTGCCATCGGGCGCGACGAAGACGAGGATTTCAGCGGCGACCGGCCGATCTGGCTGGTCTTCGGTCTGACCTTCGCCTTTGCACTGCTGATTTCGATGACGCTGGCGCACCAGTTCGCGATGTCGAGCCCGTCGGTACGGGCGATGATGATGATCTCGATCGGCTACGGCCTGATGCTGATGGTGCCCGCAGTGGGCATTCGCTACCTGTATCTCAACGCGCCGTGGCGGGTCTTTGCGATCGACGCGGGCTTTTTCGTGGTCGCCATGGCCGCGATGGGCGGCACCTTCGTGCTGATGGGGGCGCTGGCGATCTGACGACAAGTTCTGAAGAGCGATCAGCCGGTTGGCATGCTCTTGCCGTTGTGCCCGTCGCCGCGCTCTTCACCGTCGAGGGTCGGCACGATCTCGACGACGATGTCACCCGCCTGAAGGTTCTGGCATTCGTCTTCCCAGAAGCCCAGCGCCTCGCCATTGCGATAGATGCGCAGGCCGCGCCCGCCGGTGCGCAGGTCGGAAATCGCGCAACCGCATTCCTCCGCGGTAACCGGTCGCTCGACAAGCTGCACGCGCCCGGCCACCGAGGCGAGATCCGCAAGGTAATCCGCGATATGCGCGCCCCTGACGCTGCCCGCCAGCAGCAGCCCGGTGAAGTGCACGGGGTTGATGACATTGTTGGCGCCCGCCTGCCGCGCGATGCTCTCGTTGTCGGCCGCGCGCACCACCACGCTGATCGGCACGCTCGGCGCGAGCGCGCGCACCGTCAGCACGATCAGGATCGAAGTGTCGTCGCGCCCAGCCGAGACCAGCACGCTCTGCGCGCGGTCGATCTTCACCGCCTTGAGCGTCTCGTCGCGAGTCGCATCGGCGGCCATCACGTTGCAGCCGAGTGCCTCCGCATCGGAGAGCCGGTCCTCGTTCGGATCGATCACGACGATGCAATGCGGGTCCGTCCCCCTGTCGATCAGTTCGTTGACCGATTCGGAGCCGGACACGCCATAGCCGAGCACCACGACGTGCTCCGACAGTTTCTCCTGAATGCGGGTCATGCGGAATTTCTCCCAGCTGCGCTGAATGAGGAAGTTGTAGGCTGTGCCAACGAAGATGAAGAGCACGGCGAAGCGAACCGGCGTCACGATCCAGGCCTCGACCAGCCTTGCGCGATCGGTGATCGGCGCAATGTCACCGAAGCCGGTCGTCGTGATCGAGATCATGGTGAAATAGACGACGTCTGAGAAGCTGATCTCCCCGTCGAGGTTGTCGACCAGGCCGTCGCGATCCCACCAGTGGATCATGATGACGAGGAAGATGAGGCCCAGCGCCAGGCCCAGCCGGATCGTCAGATCCCCCCAGACGGGGACCTTCAGCGCACGGCGGAGCGGCTGAAAGCTCGGCCCGCGCACTTCGCGCGCGCTCGCGCCACTGCCGACACGTTCGACCTGCTGTTTCTGTCGGCTCATGATGGGTGCTCGATCATCGCAATCCCGGGGTTAGACGCGCGCGTCATGCACGGCAACATGCACCGTCAGCCATAACGCTCGCCCAGCTCGCCGAGCGAGGCATGATGCGTGAGGTCGAGCTGCAGCGGCGTAACCGAGACGAAGCCTTCGTCGATCGCTTCGAGGTCGGTGCCGTGGTCCAGCGTGTGCTCGATCGCCTGCAGGCCGAACCAGTAATACTGGAACCCGCGCGGATCGCGCCCTTCGACCACGGTGCCGCGCGAATAGTCGTGAAAGCCCTGCCTCACGGCGCGAATGCCCTTGATCGCATCGGCGGGGAGCGCGGGGAAATTGACATTGACCAGCGTGCGTTTGGGGAGCGGCGTGTCGAGCAGCGGGCCGAGCACCTTCGCGCCCCAGCTGCGCGCCGCATCGAAGGTATCGGCCCCGGCCGCGCCTTCCTTGCTCGTCACCTGGCTGAACGCGATCGAGCGGATACCCGCCAGCGCGCCTTCGATCGCGGCCGAGACCGTCCCCGAATAGGTGATGTCGTCGCCCAGGTTGGCGCCCCGGTTGACGCCTGAAAGGATCACGTCGGGCTCCCCGTCCATGAGCTTGCGCAGGCCCATGGTGACGCTGTCGGTCGGCGTGCCGGTGACCGAAAAGCGCCGCTCGCCATGCTTGCGCAGACGGACGGGCCGGGTCAGCGTGAGCGCGTGGCCCATGCCCGATTGTTCCTCGTCGGGTGCGCAGATCCAGATATCGTCGGAGAACTGGCGCGCAATCTCTTCGAGCACGTCCAGGCCGGGCGCGTGGACGCCATCGTCGTTGGTGAGGAGGATTTTCATTCGGCTCCGCTTTCTCCAATTCGTCAGGCTGAACCCGTTACAGCATCCAGTTCTGCGTCACCTGCAACCATTCGCGTCTGGAAGTGACGGACCCTGAAACACGTTCAGGGTGACGGATAAATCACTCTGGGCTCAGCCGCGTCAGTCCGCCCATGTAGGGATGCAGCGCTTCGGGCACATCGACGCTGCCATCGGCATTCTGGTAATTCTCAAGCACCGCGACCAGCGTGCGACCCACGGCGAGGCCCGATCCGTTGAGCGTGTGGACGAACTCGGTCTTCTTTCCGCCCGCCTCGGGGCGGTAGCGCGCGCTCATCCGACGCGCCTGGAAATCGCCGGTGTTGGAGCAGCTGGAAATCTCGCGATAGGCGCCCTGTCCTGGCAGCCACACTTCCAGATCGTAGGTCTTGCGCGCGCCGAAGCCCATGTCGCCGGTGCACAGCAGCATCTTGCGATAGGGCAGGCCGAGCGCTTGGAGAATACCCTCGGCGCACTGCGTCATCCGCTCATGCTCGGCTTCGCTGTCTTCGGGCGCGACGATGCTGACCAGTTCGACCTTCTCGAACTGGTGCTGGCGGATGAAGCCGCGCGTGTCCTTGCCCGCTGCGCCCGCTTCGGAGCGGAAGCACTGGGTCAGCGCGGTCATCCGCAGCGGCAGGTCGCCCTGCTCGACGATCTTGCCGCGCACCGCATTGGTCAGGCTGACTTCGGCGGTGGGGATCAGCCAGCGGCCATCGGTGGTGTGAAACAGGTCGTCGGCGAACTTTGGCAATTGCCCCGTCCCGAACACCGCATCATCGCGCACCAGCAGCGGCGGATTGCACTCCAGATAGCCGTTCTCGGTCGTCTGCCGGTCGAGCATGAACTGGCCTAGCGCACGGTGCAGCCGGGCGATCTGCCCGCGCAGGAAGGTGAAGCGCGCGCCTGCGATGTCCGCGCCGATCTCGAAGTCGAGGCCCAGCATCGGGCCGATATCGGCGTGCTCTCTCGGCTCGAAATCGAAGTCGCGCTTCTCGCCCCAGGTCGACAGCTCGACATTCTCGTCCTCGCCGGCACCTTCGGGCACATCGTCGGCGGGCAGGTTGGGAATGCCTGCGAGCAGCTCGTCCAGCTCGCCGCCGATCACCCGCGCCTGCTCTTCCAGATGGGGCAGGGTGGTCGCCTTCAGCTCGCCGACTTCGACCTTCAGCCGTTCGGCTTCGTCCGTATCGCCATTGCCCATCGCCTGGCCAATCGCCTTCGAGGCGGCGTTGCGGCGGTTCTGCGCGTCCTGCAGCTGGGTCAGGACGGCGCGGCGGCGCGTGTCGAGATCGAGCAGTTTGGCGGAGATCGGGGCGGCCCCCCGGCGGGCGAGCCCTGCGTCGAAGGCTTCGGGTTCGCGGCGGATGGTGGCGATATCGTGCATGCGCGGGCCTATGCCGATGGGGCGCCAGCTTGGCCAGTGGCAACTTGCGCGGAGCCGAACATCCAGTCGCGCGGCCGGTTGGCCTGACACACCTGACACAGTGTCCAAGGGCCAAAAAGCGACCCGCGCCGAACGCCGCCAAAACGGGGCGCGGACAAGGGGCAGGCCGGCCGGTCGGTTCATGCCCGGACCATGGCACGCGAACCGGGATGTAGGACAGTGCTTCGCGCAGGGCCGCCCGCAGGCTGCACAAGGTTAGGTTGGGCACAAAATCCGTCGCCGCACCGTTGTGGCGATTACGCGCGCATGTTCAGGGTTAACGGCGGAATATAATGACGTACTTGGCGGCGCCGAAGCGCACCCCCTTCATCGATGTTCTGCAAGGCGCGATCGGGCTGGGCCGGAAACTGGGAGTCGTCGCGCCATCCACGCTGGAGAAAGACGCGCTGATGTCTGCCGCGGTCGAGCAGACCGGGCTCGACGATTTCGGCGATCCCTGGTTCACGGGGCCGTTTTCGGTGCTGCTCGACTCGATCCGCGAGGAAGCGCGATTGAACAGGGCGGGCGAGTTTGCCGCGCGGCTGCAATTCGGGAAGGTCCTGGCCGACAGGCTGACCGCGATCGAGTGGTACAAGCGCCGCCCGGAAATCCTCGAACGTTCGATTCCGCGCCCTGTCGTGATCGTCGGCCCGATGCGGTCGGGCACCACGCGGCTCCACCGGCTGCTCGCGAGCGACCACCGCTTCAGCCACATGCGCAGCTTCGAGACGATCTCGCCCGTCCCGCGCCTCGATTTCGAAAAGGTGCTGGCGCGGAAGAAACGCGATTTCCGGCCCATCCTCGCCAGCCGCGTGATGCGCATTGCGCGGCTGGCCAATCCGCGCACGCTTTCGATCCATCCGACCGGCCCCTTCGAGCCCGAGGAAGAACTCGGCCTGCTGGTGAATTCGATGTACGGCATGAAGCACGAGGCGCAGTGGCGCGTGCCGACCTATGGCCGCTGGTGCGAACGGATCGACGCGACGCCCGCCTATCGCCACCTCGCGGACCTGCTGCGGCTGGTCGGCTGGTCGCAGCAGGTGAGCGAAATCCGGCCGTGGATCCTCAAGACGCCGCAGCACATGCTGGACCTGCCCGCCTTGATGGAGGTGTTTCCCGATGCGCGGATCATCTTCACCCACCGCGACCCCAAGAAGATCGTCGGCAGTGCAGCCTCGCTCGCGTGGAACCAGACCGCGATCTATTCCGACGATGTGACCCCCCACGATGTCGGGCAGGAATGGCTGCGCAAGAGCGTGCTGCAGGTGGAGCGGATGATGGCGGCGCGATCGCTCGTGCCCGCCGACCGGCGGATCGATGTCGGCTACGAAGCGATGGATCGTGATTGGCAGGGCACGATGGCGCGCATCTACGCCTTCCTCGATCTCGACATGGCGCCTGCCATGTCCGCGATGCAGAACTACGTGGACCGATCGCGGCGCCTCAAGCGAACGCCGCACAGATACAGCCTCGAGCAGTTCGGACTGGATGAAGGCGAGGTGCGTGCGCGGTTTTCCGCATATGCGACTCGCTTCGCGATTCCCGAGGAAACCGGCCAGCCCGGCGCTGTCGCCACGGCGCGGCGGGCCGGGGGCGCTGCCTGAGCCGCGCCTGGTCTCCGGACCATCGCCTCTCGCTGCAGTGATTATTTCGCCGAAATCGACACCCGGCCCGGGGTAGATTCGCCGCGCAAAGCGCGGAGCGCCGTGCGTGACATACAACTGTCACGGTATGGCCCTCAAACTGTCACGGGCAGGCCCCGAAAGTGTCATTCCAAACTTCTAGCGCCCCTCCTGCGATCAATACTCGCGTCCGCATGTTCGATTCTTCGGTTTTTTGAGGGGACCGCTCGCTGTGAAAAATCTCCATCGCTCGCTCATCATCGGTTGCAGCGCGCTGGCACTTGCCGGCTGCGGCGCAGACGAAATCGTTTCGCCCGGCACGGGCGGCAACGTGACAATCAACAACCCGACGCCGGCCCCGACGCCGACCCCGTCGCCCACCCCGACGCCCGGCGTCGTTGCAGCCGATAACTGCCCGCAGATCGCGAACCCGATCGGCCTTTCCAACATCGGCACGATCACCGGCCCGACCGGCAGCTATCGCCGCTGCCTGATGCCGTCGACCTTTACCGTTTCGTCGACGCTTCCGCGCATCGAAGGCGTGCTTTACGAAATCAACGGCCAGACCGACGTCGGTATCGACCAGGGCTTCGCAGCCGCTCCGGGCCAGGCCAGCGTGACGCTGAGCATCGAGCCGGGCGTGATCGTCTTCGCTGCCGGCAACGACTTCCTGAACGTCACCCGTGGCAACCAGATCTCGGCCAATGGCACGTCCAGCCAGCCGATCATCTTCACCAGCCGCAACAACATCGAAGGCACCACCGGCGAGGATAGCTCGGGCCAGTGGGGCGGCGTGATCCTCTCGGGCCGCGCTCCGGTGACCGATTGCTTCCTCGGCAGCGAAGCCGCCAACACCTGTCAGCGCCGCGTCGAAGGTGCGACCAACCAGATCCTCTACGGCGGCAACGATCCCGCCGACTCGTCCGGCTCGATGAGCTTCGTGCAAATCCGCTTCTCCGGCTTTGCGCTGGCAAATGGTGACGAGCTTCAGTCGCTCACCACCGGTGGCGTCGGTTCGGGCACGAGCTTCTCCAACATCATGACCTACAACAGCTCGGACGATGGCGCTGAGTTCTTCGGCGGCGTCGTGAACGGTCGCCGGTTCATCATGGTTGGTGCGGAAGACGATTCGCTCGACACCGATACCGGCGTGAAGGCGCAGTTCGACGAATTGCTGGTCGTGCAGCGCGCAACCGCTTCGGACACCGTCATCGAACAGGATTCCGACGGCAACGAAGAATCGGCTCCGCGGACCAACACGCGCATCAACAACGCGACCTTCGTGGTGAACAGCGCAAACGGCGATCGTGCCATCCGTATTCGCGGTTCGAGCGATTTCGCGCTCTACAATTCGCTGATCTGGGATCGTGCGGGCAATAACGGCGGCTGCCTCAACGTGCAGGGCGTTTCGCCGACCCGCGCTGCGGACGCTACCATCGACGAAGCCGGCCCGACCGTCTTCAACTCGGTCGCGCTCGATTGCGTCACGAATTTCCGTGGCGGCAGTGGCAGCACGGCGGCGCAGGTCGAAGCCAATTTCAACGCGGGCGCGGGCAATGACGCGAGCTTCACCAACACCCTACAGCGCCTGCCCGGCGTGACCACCGGTGCACCGTTCATCAACGGCGCGAACGAAAACGGCTATACGCCGATCTTCGCCTTTGCCTCGTCGAGCTTCTTCAGCGCTCGCGGCTACATCGGCGCGATTCCGAGCGTTGCGGGCAACTGGGCCGAAGGCTGGACCTGCAACTCGGCTACCGTCGTGCTGGGCACCAGCAACACCGGTAGCTGCGACACGCTGCCGACGTCCTGATCGGAGCGATGGAGAAGGGGTGCCCGGCCACTGTGGCCGGGCACCCCTTTCCCGCAATCACCTACACTTCGGCTCGCTTTTGCCGAATGCGCCCAGTTTCACGGACCTTAAGCATTGAGGGGGTCTCATATCATGTCCACCGGTAAGCAGTTGGCAGGGCTGCTCTTGCTCTCCACCGCGCTCACCTTCCCGGGTGTCGCTTTCGCACAAAGTTCGTCGGGCAATACGGCTTCGCAGCCCGAGGTCGAGACGCCCGCCGAGGAACCGATCAATCCGGAGGACAACGACGACATCGAGCCCGCGCAGGGTGACGTCGATGTTTCCATTCCCGGCGGCAACATCATCACGGTTACCGGTCGCCGCGGCCCGCGCGATGTGACGCGCAGTTCGGCGCAGGTCGTTTCCGTCCTCAGTACCGAAGACATCGCACGCACGGGCGAGGGCGATATTGCCGGCGCACTGAGCCGTGTGACCGGCCTTTCCAACACCGGCAACGGGCGCGTGTTCGTGCGCGGTCTGGGCGATCGCTATTCCTCGGCGCTCCTGAACGGCCTGCCGCTGCCTTCGCCCGAGCCGCTGAGCCGCGTGGTTCCGCTGGATATCTTCCCGACCGACGTCATCGCCTCTTCGCTGGTGCAGAAGAGCTATTCCGCGAACTTTCCCGGTGAATTCGGTGGCGGCGTCATCAACCTGACGACGCAGGCCATCCCCGACGAGAGCTTCCTCGAAATGAGCCTCGGCGTCAGCGGCGATACGGAAACGACCTACGAAAACGGCCTGCTTTACTACGGCAGCGATTTCGACTGGTTCGGCTTCGACAATGGCCGTCGCGATCCGCCGCCGATCCTCGAGAATTACCTCAATGGCACGGTCGAGCTCGAAAGCCTGACGCTCGCCGAGCGCCAGTCGATTGCCGGCACGCTCAACAAGCCCAATCTCCTGCTGCTGCAGAAGACCGATAACCTGCGGCCGAACTTCTCGGGCGGCCTGACCGGCGGTACAAGTTTCTTCGTGGGCGACGATGCCGAACTGGGCGTCATCGCGACCGTGAACCTGAGCAACTCGCTGAACAATCGCAACGTCACCAATCAGACGCCCGTGCGTCAGGCCGATGTGACCCCGGCCGACGATTTCCGCCGCTTCGTGACCGATAATCGCGTTCTTGCGAACGGCATGCTCGGCTTCGGTCTGGAATTGGGCGACCAGAAAATCCGCTGGACCAACCTCTATATCCGCGACGTCCTCAAGCAGGCCTCGCTGAACCAGGGCACGATCATTTCCGGTTCGGGCAATGACGGGTTCGACGTGATCAATCAGCAGAATGCCTGGTTCGAACGGCAGCTGATCGATACGCAGCTCGTCGGCGAGTTCCAGTTCGCGGGCGTCTCGATGGATGTTCGCGCGGGCTATGCGCAGACGGACCGCGAAAGCCCGTACGAATACAGCTTCACCTACGTGCGGACGAACAATGCGAACAGCCCGTTCGGCGACTTCTTCATCAACCCGCTCGACAACAACCTGCCGGGCGGGGAAGCGAGCGTTTCGTTTTCCGATCTGACCGAGCGCAACTATTACGGTGGGCTGGACCTGACCGTGCCGCTGACCGACGCTTTCTCGGTGACCACGGGTATCGCGTACAATGATACGGACCGCTATTCGGAACGGCGTTTCTTCCAGTTCAGCGCGCCGAGCAACTTCCCCAACGGGATCGCCCTGTTGCGCCCCGACCTGCTAATTACGCCGACGATCATCGAAGCGTCGAACATCCCCGGCTTCGTGCGCCCCGGCGTCAACGCGCCGATCGATCTGCGCGAACTGACCGAGGATACACCCGCCTTCGACGCCGGGCTGGAAATCCTCGCGGCATACATCAAGGGCAACCTCTCGTTGCTCAACGGGCTGACCGTGGATGCGGGCGTGCGCTTCGAGGATGCCACGCAGACGGTTACGCCGGCGCAGATATTCGAGAACCAGCCGAACCTCGATGCGTTCACGAACATCTCGAACGACTATTTCCTGCCTGCAGCCACGATCACCTATCAGTTCGACAACGGGCTGCAGCTGCGTGCGAGCGCATCGAAGACCATCGCGCGGCCGCAGTTCCGCGAATTGCTGCTGCAGACCTATACCGATCCGGGCAGCCAGCGTTCGTTCAGCGGTAACCCCGCATTGCAGGACAGCGAGCTGTTCAATGCCGAAGCGCGGGCCGAATATTACTTCGGACAGCGCAGCCGGGTGTCGCTTGGCGGGTTCTACAAGAAGATCGACAATCCGATCGAAATCTTCTCGCAGTTCACCGACAATACGCAGTCGAGCAGCTTTGCCAATGCGCCCGAAGCGCAGCTCTACGGCGCCGAAGCGGAGTTCGTGTACAACTACGACCTGATCGACTGGGGCGGCTTCTTCGAAAGCAAGCGCGCGCTGTTCATTGCGAACTACACCTACACCCAGTCCGAACTGAAGATCGGACCGGACGACACTACGCTGGTCCCCACGACCGGCTCGACCCCGATCGAAGTCGCGGCGAATAGCCTGTTCCGCGATGGCGATCCGCTGACCGGCCAGTCGGACCATCTGGTGAACATCCAGGTCGGTCTGGAAGATACCGACCGGCTGAGCCAGATCACCTTGCTGTTCAACTACGCCAGCGAGCGGGTGGCCAGCCGCCTTGGTAACAATGCCGGTGGGCTGCCCGACGAGATCGAAGAGCCGGGCATCAGCCTCGATCTGGTGATCCGGCAGGGCATCGCACTCGCGGGTGTGCCGCTGGAGCTCAAGTTCGAAGCCCGTAACCTGACGGGGACCGACAAAAGCACCTTCATCGCGAACGACAGCGGTCGGGTAGACACCAACAGCTACGATATCGGGCAGAGCTTCGGCTTATCGGTTTCGGCGCAATTCTGATCGGCTGCCAAAGCGATCGATGACGCAAGACAAGGGCTCGCGGGGATATCGCGGGCCCTTTTCCGTTTGGTCCGCCGCAAAGCGATCAGTCGCCGAGATCGAGGACGTAGCCTGCCTTGCGGACGGTTCGGATCGGATCGGGTGCGCCCGCCGCACGCAGCGCACGGCGCAGACGGCCGATCCACACATCGACCGTGCGTTCGTCGATCGGCGGTTCGAGCTTGCCCATCCCGGCGATCATCCGCTGGCGCGACACGATCTCGCCGTGCCGCGTCAGCAGGTAGCGCAAAAGCCGAAATTCGTTGGGGCTGAGCGCAACCGGCTCGCCATCCCAGCGGGCCTGCTGAGCCGCTGGGATCACCTCCAGCAGCCCATGGCGCTCGCGCGGGGGAGAGCGGCGGATGCCGCGTTGCGATTGGAGGGCGAGGATCCGGTCGAGGACGCCGTTGCGGTCGATCGGGCCGAGTACGTAGTCGTCCGCGCCCGCCTGAATGGCGCGTCGCCGGTCCTCATCGTCGTCACGCTCCAGCACCATGGTAACATGCGCATCGCTCAGGCGTTCGTCCGCCCGCAGGCGTCGGACCATCGCGAGGCCGGACATCTCGGGCGTGATCCAGTCGACGAAGATCCAGGTCGGGCCGTCGACCAGCTCGTCCGGGCCGCCAGGGCCGATCCTCTGGTAATCGAACAGCCGGTCCTCCCCGCCTTGCGAGTCGGCACCGGGGAGGGTCCCCGTCAGCAGGATATTGACCTTGCGCATGGCTCTGGCGCCCCTTCGTCGTGCGCACATCTGCCGTGCCCTTGTGACCGGTTCGTGACGTCCATGCGACCGGGCGACGCAGGGCGCAGTCGGAAGTGTCGGCTCTGCATGCGGGCGGCGCTGACGCTACGTCATATGCATCCGGAACGGGAGCCGCGATTGGCGGTTGGACTGGCGCGCAAAACCACTAGTAGGGCGGTCACGGTTCGACAGGAGACAAGCAACCGATGAAAAGTCTGGTCAAGGCGAAGGCACAGCCGGGCCTCTGGATGGAGGACAGCGCCAAGCCTGAGATGGGCATCAACGATGTGCTGATCAAAGTGCGCCGGACCGCGATTTGCGGCACCGACATGCATATCTGGAAATGGGACGAGTGGGCGCAGAAGACGATTCCCGTGCCGATGATCGTCGGCCACGAATTCGTTGGCGAGATCGTGGATGTCGGCGACAATGCCGGAGATTTCCAGCTCGGCCAGATCGTTTCTGGCGAAGGCCACGTGGTCTGCGGGCAGTGCCGCAACTGCATGGCGGGCCGCCGCCACATGTGCGCTTTTGCCGAGGGGATCGGAGTGAACCGGCCGGGCGCCTTTGCCGAATATCTCGCGCTGCCCGCCGCCAATGTCTGGGTGCACGACCCCAAAATCGACCTCGACATTGCCGCGCTGTTCGATCCCTATGGCAACGCCGTTCACACCGCCTTGCAGTTCGATGTGCTGGGCGAGGATGTGCTGGTGGTCGGCGCGGGGCCGATCGGCATCATGGCGGCTGCCGTGTGCCGTCACGCGGGCGCGCGCCATGTCGTGGTCACCGATCTCAACGACGATCGCCTTGCGCTGGCGAAGAAGATGGGCGCGACCCGCACGGTCAACGTGACGCGCGAGAAGCTGGAGGATGTGCAGGCCGAGCTCGGCATGACCGAAGGCTTCGACGTCGGGTTGGAAATGTCGGGCAGCGAACCCGGCTTCGCCTCGCTGATCGACAATATGTGCCACGGTGGCAAGGTCGCGATCCTCGGCCTGCCCGCGGGAGATGTGCGGATCGACTGGCACAAGGTCATCTTCAACATGCTGACGCTCAAGGGCGTGTACGGGCGCGAGATTTTCGAGACGTGGTACAAGATGTCGGTCTTCATCCAGAGCGGGCTCGACCTCTCGCCGATCATCACCCACCGCCTGCCGGTCGACGACTTCGAGCGGGGCTTCGAAGCCATGCTTTCGGGTGAGGCCTGCAAGGTCGTGCTCAACTGGGAATAGAGAGACGAATATGTACGGAGACTTCCAGGCCCATATCCAGGCCGAACTCGACGAGATCGAGGCGCAGAACCTGACCAAGAACGAACGCTTCATCGCTTCGCAGCAGGATGCGAAGGTCGAGGTGGACGGGCGCGAGCTGATCAACCTGTGCGCCAACAACTACCTCGGTCTCGCCAATCACCCCGAAGTGATGGCGGCAGCGCGCGAGGGGCTGGACGAGCGAGGCTTCGGCATGGCCTCGGTTCGCTTCATCTGCGGCACGCAGGACATCCACAAGCAGCTCGAAGCCGAACTCTCCGACTTCCTCGGCATGGAGGACACGATCCTCTATCCCTCATGCTTCGATGCCAATGGCGGGCTGTTCGAAGTGCTGCTGGGCGCGGAAGACGCGGTCATCTCCGACGAGCTCAACCATGCCAGCATCATCGACGGCGTGCGGCTGTGCAAGGCGCAGCGCTATCGCTACAAGAACAACGACTTGGCTGATCTCGAGGCGCAGCTGAAAGCCGCCGACGAGGCGGGGGCGCGCTTCAAGCTCATCACCACCGATGGCGTGTTCTCGATGGATGGGCACATCGCCCAGCTCGACAAGATCTGCGACCTGGCCGAGCAGTACGGCGCGCTGGTTCACTTCGACGATTGCCACGCCACCGGCTTCCTGGGTGAAACGGGGCGCGGGACGCACGAATATCGCGGCTGCATGGGCCGGGTGGACATCACCACCGGCACGCTGGGCAAGGCGCTGGGCGGGGCGAGCGGCGGCTATACCTCGGCGAAGAAGGAAATCGTGGCGCTGCTGCGTCAGCGTTCGCGGCCCTACCTGTTCTCCAACACGGTGGCCCCGCCGGTGGTCGCGGGCAGCCTCAAGTCGATGGAACTGGTCCGCGAAGGCACTGCGCTGGAGCGCCTGCGCCGCAATACCGCGCGTTTCCGGCAAGGGCTGGAGGAGCTGGGCTTCGACCTGATCCCGGGCGAGCACCCGATCATCCCGATCATGTTCTACGACGCCGACAAGGCCAAGCGCTTCGCCGCCGCCGCGATGGACGAGGGCGTCTATGTAACCGCGTTTTCGTACCCGGTGGTGCCCAAGGGCAAGGCGCGCATCCGCACGCAGATGTCGTCCGCGCTTAGCGAACAGGACGTCGATACCGCGCTGGCCGCGTTCGGCCGGGCCAAGCAGGCCAGCGGCACCTAAGCCGAGGCCGAGGCAGGATAAGGAAAGGGCGGCAGCGGAGGGGTAACCTCTGCTGCCGCCCTTTTCATTTCGTAGCTTCGAAGATCAGGCCGGTCGGCGGGCGTAAAATCCGAAGCCGGCGATGATGGCATAGCAGATCGCGGGCAGGGTCAGCGCGATGGCCAGGCTGCCGCTGGTATCGGCGACGACGCCGAACAGCAGCGGCACGACCGCGCCGCCGAAGATCGCCACGTTGATGATGCCCGATCCGTCCGCCGCGCGCGGGCCCAGCTTTTCGCAGGCGAGCGAGAAGATCGTCGGGAACATGATCGAGTTCATCAACCCGCAGGCGAGCAGTGTGTAACCCGCCACTTCGCCCGAGGTATTGGCCGAGATCGCGATGAGCAGGATCGCGACGCTCGCATTGAAGGCTAGAATCTTGCCCGGCGAGAAGATGCGCAGGAAAACCGAACCGATGAAACGGCCGACCATCGCACCACCCCAATAGAGCCCGATCATCCAGCCGATGACGCTTTCGGGCTCTCCCAGCACACGCTCCTGCGCGAGATAGTTGATGATGATCGAGCCGATCGAGACCTCGGCGCCGACATAAAGGAAAATACACAGCGCACCGTAGCCGAAGCGGGTGCGCTTGAGCAGGTCGAAACCGGCGAGCCCCGACGATGCTTCGTGCTTTTCGCCTTGCAGACGATTGCGGAACATCCACACGGCAAAGGCGACGAGTCCGATCAGGCAAGCAACGCCGAGATAGCCCTGCCAGATCGCTTCGCTTTCCGCAGCGCGATAGGCGGCCAGTTGCGCGCCCGAAAGATCGTCGGCACTCATATCTGCAAGGCTGCCGAGGATCACCGCTGCGCCGACAATCGGGAAGACGGTGGTGCCCAGCGAGTTGAACGCCTGCGCGAAGGTCAGACGGCTGTGCGCGGTCTTCTGCGGGCCCAGCAACGAGATCAGCGGGTTGGCCACGACCTGCACGATCACCACGCCACTGGCGAGAATGAACAGGGCGCCGAGGAACAGGGCGTAGGTCGCGGTCTGCGATGCCGGTATGAACAGCAGACACCCCAGGATCATGAGGCAGAGCCCCGCTACCGCGCCGCGCATGTAACCGATCCGCTTGACCAGCTTGGCGCCGGGAATGCCGATCAGCAGGTAGGCCGTGAAGAAGCAGAACTGCACCAGCATCGCTTCGGTGTAGTTGAGCGTGAACAGCTCTTTCAGCTTGGGGATGAGCACATCGTTGAGCGAGGTGATCCCGCCGAAGATGAAGAAAAGCCCGAAAACGAAGAACTGCAGGCCCGGCGCATTGATATGCGTGTCGTCATCCTCGATCGGTCGAGGGTCCGTACTGCTCGAAACTTCGGGTGCCAACGCCATCTTTTTCTCTCCCTAACCCGCGTTCGGTCGTCTCTCGGACCTGCGCGAGCGCCAAAATCCCTAGGCTAATCAAAAAGTAATCTCAATCAGAACGAACACTGCGCGCCGTCTTCGGAGTCGAAGCGTTCGATCGTTGCAATGCGGATAGTGAAAACGGTTTCAGAAGCAAAGCCGATTGTGTTTCCGAGCGTCCCCGCGCACGCCTCGGTCAGCACCATTTCGCGCCAGCTCTTGCCCTCGGCCACGATCATTTCCTGCGTGATGTCGATGCGGCGATCGCCGATCAGCAGGGTGACCGGGGCGGTTGGCTTAGCGCTCACTTCGTAGGTGATGCGATAGGCGCCGGTGTTATCGCCCGACTGCACGAGGCGCAGGCTCGATCCCGGCGCGAAGGTGATTTCGCGCGCGTCCTCCTGCGCCTCCCTGTCGTATCCGCGCGCAGTGATCCCGCCCGCATTGCCGATGAGGTTGGGCAGCGCGCCTTCGCCAGCATTGGCAACCACGCCGTCGGCGAGGCGGCCCGATCCGAACAGCTCGCGCGAAGGCCCTTCGGCGAGCGCCGCGCAGGTCTCGTCGAGCGTGGGCAGAGCGCTGGTGTCGCCCAGCGAGCGGCCATAGCCGAAGGGGAACAGCGCGCCCTCGGCGGAATTGAGCGGCATGCCGGTGCAGTTCGCAGGCCAGCTGAAGGAGAGTTTGCCGGTCGCGGGCCGCTTGCCGAACAGGATATCGGAAACGCCCGCGCCCTCGCTACCCGGAAGCCAGCTTGCGACGAAGGCATCGGCGGCGTTGAGTTCGCGGTTCACCCACATAGGGCGACCCGACAGGAACACCGCCACCGTCGGCACACCAGCCGCATCGAACTTGCGCAGCAGCTCCAGCCCCTCCTCGTCGCGGAAGGCGAGGTCCTTCCGGTCGCCAGCGAACTCGGCATAAGGCGCTTCGCCGAAGACGACGATTGCGACATCGAAATCTTCCGCCGGTGCGGCGCCGTCTTCGGAGAGGGTCGCGCGGCCGCCGCTGGCCAGCGCCTCGGCTGCAATGGCCTGGTAGATCGAAGTCGCGCCGGGGAAGCGATCATTGTCGAGATCGCCACCGCCCTGCCACGTCAGCGTCCAGCCGCCCGAGGCCTGTGCGATGTTGTCTGCTGCGGTGCCCGCTACGAGCACGTGTGCGCCGGTTTTCAACGGCAGTACGCCGTCGTTCTTGAGAATAACCTGCGACTTCGCAACCGCCTCGCGCGCCACTGCACGATGCGCGGCACTGCCCAGCTTGGCATAGTCGCCCGCATTGGCGCGCTGCGACGGGCGCGGCCCGTCGAGGATACCGGCGCGCAGCTTAGCGCGCAGCACACGGCCGACCGCCTCGTCGAGACGCGCCATCGGGATCGTGCCGTCCTTCACCTGCGCGACGAGGTTTTCGAGCAGCGCCTTCCAGTCGTCGGGCACCATGTAGATGTCGAGCCCGGCCAGCAGCGCCTGCGGGCAATCGACATTGGTGCAGCCCTTGATCTGCCCGTGCCCGTTCCAGTCGCCAACGACGAGCCCGTCGAAGCCCAACTCGCCGCGCAGCACGCCGGTCAGCAACGCCTCGTTGCCGTGCATCTTGCGCCCGTTGATCGAATTGAAGCTGGCCATGATGGTCTGCACGTCCGCGTCGATCGCGGCGGGGTAGGGCACGGCGTGGATCGCCTTCAACTGCTCGATATCGCCGTTGACGTCGCCCTGGTCGACGCCGCGTTCGGTGCCGCCATCGCCAAAGAAATGCTTCGCCGTGGCGAGCACGCGGCCCTGGCCGAGGAAGTCGTCGGCGCTCCTGCGGCCCTGCAGCCCCTCGACCAGCGCGGCGCCCATCTGCGCGACAAGCTGCGGGTTTTCGGAATAGCTTTCGTAGGTCCGGCCCCAGCGATCGTCGCGTGCGACGGCGACGGTGGGGGAGAAGTTCCAGTCGATGCCGGTCACCTCGATCTCGGTCGCGGTGGCCGCGCCGATCTGGCGGACGATCTCGGGATCGCGCGTCGCGCCGAGCGCGATATTGTGCGGAAATATCGTTGCGCCGACCACGTTGGTGTGGCCGTGCACCGCATCGGTGCCCCACATTACGGGGATCGCAGGCTCATCGCCGGGCAAGGGCCTGGTCGAAGCGACCCACATCTCGTCGGCCAGCTTCAGCCATTCGGACGCAGGCGCATATTCGTCGCCGTAGGGGCCGCCATTGCCGCCATTGAGGTAGCTGCCGAAGCGGTAGCGTTCCATGTCGGCAGCGGTGAACGAATTGATCTGCGGCTGGATCAGCTGCGCGACCTTGCGTTCAAGGCTCATGCGCGACAGCAGGTCTGCGATCCGTGCCTCTTCGCTGGATTGTCGGGTCGGGATGCTCGACGCGGGCGCAATCTGCGCCTGACTGCACGCCGCGACGCTTAACGTGCAGGCGAGCGCCACTAGCTTAAGACGCATTACAATCCCCCGTACTTGCTATTCTTGTGAACGTTATCAAATTTCTGACATGCGCGGGTCGCGGATGCAAGCCTGCTTCCCGTAGCGTCAGGTTTCGGCGGGTGCGGGCCCGGTCGATCCCCGCTCGATCAGGGCCGCTTCGATGACTTCGGTTTCTCCCGCCGGGGTTTTGCCCTTGTTCGCGGCGATCAGCAGTTCCACCGCGCGCGATGCGGTCGCCGCGATCGGCTGGTCCACGGCGGTCAGCGGCGGCTGGCTGAAGATCGCCATCGGCGTGTTGTCGAAACTGATCACCGACAGGTCGCCGGGAATGGCAAGCCCGCGTTCGGACGCCAGATCCATCGTCGCCATCGCCATCTGATCATTGCTCGCGAGGATCGCAGTGGGGCGGGGATCGCGAGCCAGCAGCGCTTCGGCAGCAATGCGCCCTGACGCGTAGCTGAAGTCGCCCGGCTCCCGGAGGTTGTCGGTGGGAAGGCCCGCCTCGTCCATCACCGCGCGCCATCCGTCTTCGCGCCATGAACTCAGCGCGTATTCGGCGCTGCCCCGGATGAAGCCGATTCGGCGATGGCCAAGATCGATGAGGTGGCGGGTCGCAAGGCGGGCCGCGCCGTCATCGTCCATCACGAGCGAGATGCCCGAACTGGTATCGCGCGAGCCAATCCGTGCGAAGGGCACGCCGCGATCTTTCAGAAGGCCGGTTATCAGCGGATTGTCTGAGTGTGGCGGGGTGAGGATGATGCCGTCGGGCTGGAGCGCGATCAGCGCAGCGTCGATCTCTCGCTCGACGTGATCGGAATGGGTGTCGACCAGCTCGATGATCATGCGATAGCCCAACTCGGCGCTCTTGAGCATGCCGCCCAGCAGCATCTGGTCGACCCAGTCGGTGCCCTGCCGCGCCTGCCAGTCGGCGATCGTGCGCTCGCGGTCGTTGAGCGCGAGGATCAGGTAGGATCGCGATCCGCTCATCCGCCGTGCCGCGATCGAGGGCACGTAGCCGAGCTTGGTGATCGAGGTTTCGACCCGCTTTTTCATCTCGGGCCGCACATTGGGCTCGGCATTGATGACACGGCTCACCGTCTGCAGGCTTACGCCGGCATCGGCCGCAACATGCTTGATCGTGACTGCCTGGCGCCGTCTCGCCATGATTACCCCGGTCTTGCGCCCGGCCGACGGGAAGCCCCGACCGCCGGCATACAGTATTTCATTTCCCGGCCTGCGCGATGCGAACGATTGTCCGCGATGCCTGACCGATGTTCGGCCACATAAGAAACGGGCCCACGCCTGCTGGCAAGGGCCCGCTTCCCATTGTTCTGCACAGCGCGCTAGCTCAGAACTTGAAGCGCGCGATGAAGGTGTAGCGACGGTCGTTGCGGAACGCCGATCGGGTGACCCGCGTGCCGTCGAAATCGATCACCTGCGAAGTCTTGGTCACTTCGTCGAGCAGGTTCACGCCCTGGACGCCCAGTTTCAGGAACTCGGTCACATCGTAGAAGATCGATGCGTCGAGTTGTCCGGTCGATTCTTGGAAGATCGGCGAGAACGGGAAGATGTCGTCGCGCGGGGTGAGCAGGAACTCGGACCGCCAGTTATAGGCGGCGCGTGCGGCGAACGGCCCCTTCTCGTAGAAGAGCGTCGCGTTGATCGTGTGCTCGGAAATCCCTCGCAAGGGCTGATCGCCGACGAAAGGGCCGCCGTTCAGAGGCCTGAACGCTGCCGCGACGGACGGCGAACCGATGCCGGAAATGTCCGGGTTGGAGAAGTCGCCACCATCGAGATAGGTGTAGGTCAACTGACTACCAAACCCGCTGAGCAGGCCCGGCAGGAAGTCGTAGGTCTGCTGATAGGCGATTTCGAAACCCTTCAGCTTCCCGCTCAGGTCGTTGGCAGGGCCGGTAATGATGACATCCTGCGACCCGCCGGCGGCGGTCGGGAAGGTTACCAGCCCGGTGCCGGTCGTTTCGATTCCCGTGATGTCCTTCAGGAATACTGCCCCCGTCAGCGATCCGACCCGGTCGAAGTACCATTCGACCGAGAGGTCGTAGTTCCAGGATTCGGTCGGCAGAATATTGCGGTTGCCGGTCGACAGCGACAGCAGCGGGCCATCGTCCACCCGTCCGCTGAAGCCGAATACGCCGCCTGCGCTGAAGCGGTTGAGATCGGGCCGCGATATCCCCTTGGACACCGCCCCCCGGATCACCACACCCGTTCCGCTGTCGAGCCGAAGGTTGAGCGCCGGGAGCCAGTGATCGAAGGTTATGTCGCGATTGTCGCGAATGACTTCGCCGGTAAAAAGCGATGCATATTCGGCAAGCCGCGCGCCGCTCAGCTGGCAATAGAGAACCTGCGGAGCATAGCCGCCCGGAACGTTGGGATCGACCGCAGGGCACGACCCGGTGATTTCGCTGGGTTGAACGACTCCGTCGCCATTGCCCCCACCGATCTGCACACCGTTTTCGATGATGGGATCGTCGAACTGCGCGGGATCGGGAAAGGCGACGAGCGCATCGGTCTCTACCGTGGTGCCGACGTAGCGCACGCCGATATTGCCCGCAAAAGACCACCCGCTGTCGAAATCGCGACCGAAATCGAGCCGGGCATAGGCCGCTTCGGTGATTTCGCCGACGGCGGAAACTTCCGCAGGGCAGAAGGGATCGCATTCGACGACCGTGCCATCGAGCAGGGTGCGAGTGCGACCGTTGACGCCGAGATTGAAGCGTTCCGGCGATTGGCCGAACGTGGTCAGCTCGTCCCACTGTTCGTCGGTGATACCGGCGAGGTATTCAGCCAGGAAGTCGTCGCCGCCGAAGAAATAAGCCCCGCCACCGGGGATCGGGGTGCCCGCAGCGCCGCGCTGGAAACCATTGCCGAAGGGCGTGCGATATTGGGAGTATCCGGGAAATTCGTCGACATAGGCGCCGCCTGCGATCGCGGATTCCTGGCCGGGAAGGCCGGTATAGAAGCGGCCGGGGATGAACCCGTTGCCGAAGGGCCCGGGGCCGTTGGCGAAGCAGCCCGGTCCTTCGCCCCAGGGTGCACAGCCCGCACGGCCCGCCCACGGGGCGGAGAGGTTGCCCCAGGTGCTGAAATTGGTGTTCCGCGTCGTCCGGTCGCGGGCTGCCCAGCGGGCACCGAACTTGGCCTGCCGGAAGAAGCCATCATCGCTGAGGTCATATTCGAAATCGCCAGCGATGCTCATCAGATCGCCATCGTTACGCTCGCGGCTATCGAGGCCGAACCAGTAATAGGTGTAGAATCCGCTGGAGAAGTAATCGTCTGGCGAGCCTTCGGGCGCGAGGAACCGGACATTGGGTGTGTCGCCGCTCAGGTCGAGATCGATGTCGGCCCAGGTGCTCGTCGCGCCAAACACGGAGTCGCGGGTGAGCTGCGAACTGACGTACTGCATGTCGACCGAGCCGCGGAAGCGATCGGAAAACTCCATGTCGGCATTGAAGGAGATGTCCTCCGTGACGCTGTTCGTGTCGCGCAGGAAGCGCAGGGCGTCGAGCGGGATGCCACCACGGCCGAAGGGGTTTGCGTAGGCGTCGCCCACATTGTCGGTCAGGATGCCGCTGACGAACCGGCCATCCTCGTCGTAGGTGAAGCTGGTGCCGGGGCGCGCCTCGGGCGAGGCGACCCCATCGTCCATGCGGCCGAGCAGTGCGAACTCCTCGGTGAAGAAGCTCGTTTCCGAACGCAGATATTCGAGCGTCATGCGTAGGCGGCCGTCGTAGGATTCGAACTGCCCGATTGCGGAGATCGCCTCGCGGTCGCGGTCCAGATCGGTCGTGCGAACGCCTGCATATTGGGGCACGATCACCGAACCGGGCGGCGGGAATTCATCGCGCGTGTAATTGGGGTCGGCACCGAAGCCGCCCGAATTCACGTCGAAGACGCGCAGGCATCCTCCACTGAGGTCGGCGTTGCGGTAGCAGGGGTCGGCAACCTGCGAGGCGTCGGTCCGGCTCTTGAGCGAGGAATTGGAGTAGGAAAGCTGCAATCCGAACGTGCCGAAATCGCCTTCGAAGGTGTCCGAAGCGAGGATGTTGAACGTCGGCGACCACTCTTCGCGCAGGTCGCCGTAGTTGCCCTCGATCGAGCCGGCGATATTGAGCCCCGGATTGTCCAGCGGCTTGCGCGTGACCAGGTTCACCAGACCGGCGATCTGACCTTCGATCATGTCTGCGGTGGCGTTCTTGTAGACCTCGACCCGGCCGACGAGTTCGGGCGAGACGTCCTCGAAGCTCAGGCTACGACCGCCATTGGCCGAGAAGATGTCGCGTCCGTTTAGTTCCGAACGCACATAGGGGAGGCCGCGAATGATCACGCCCGTGCCTTCGACCGAGAAGCGGTCGGGGTCGGAGGTCTTCTCGAAGCGGCCGATATTGACGCCCGGCACGCGCTGGAGCGCCTCCGCCACCGAACGGTCGGGGAGGGCGCCGATATCTTCGGCGGTAATCGCATCGACTACGGTATCGGCGTTGCGCTTCACGTTCTGCGCATTTTCGAGCGAGGCGCGGAACCCCGAGACGACGATGACCGCGCCATCGCCAGCGGCAGCACTGTCATCGATCTCGCTGTCGGGCTCTTCTTCGGCCTCATCGGCGCTCTGCGCCAGCGCCGGCTGAGCCACCATCGCCAATGCAAGGCAGGATGCGGTTGCGAGCGTACGGGCGCGCTGCGTGCACAGCGACGGAAGTGTCGATGAAAAGTTCAATGTTTCCTCCCCAGGATATGTTCTCGCCGGTTTTTATCCGACTCGTTGATTGACGCCATATCGGCAATTGTGAGCGTTCACAAGTTGAAATGAACGTTCACATCCGCGTCACCGATGCTATCGACATTTCCACGGAGTGGTGGGAGGAATGCCTTAATGGCTATCGAGAATATCGTGATCGTCGGCGGCGGAACGGCGGGCTGGATGACGGCAGCGGCGCTTTCCCGCCTGTCGGAAAGCCGCAAGGTTTCGATCACCCTGGTCGAATCCGAACAGATCGGCACGGTCGGGGTGGGCGAGGCGACGATCCCGCCGATGGTCGAGTTCAACCAGCTGCTGGGCATCGACGAGCGCGAGATGATGGCCGCCACGCAGGCGACCTTCAAGCTGGGCATTCAGTTCGCCAACTGGGGCAAGCGGGGCGACAACTATCTCCATCCCTTCGGGTCCTATGGCTATCACATGGGCGGCATCGCCTTCCATCAGGTGTGGCACCGCGCGCGCCAGGAGGGGGAGCGTCGCCCGCTGCAGGTCTTCAATCTCGAAACGATCGCCGCTTTTTTCGGCAAGTTCTCGCGCACCCAGGATTATCAGCGCGACGACCTGCCGACCATGAACTATGCCTATCATCTCGATGCGACCGCCTATGCGCGGTTCCTGCGCGGCTATGCCGAAAAGCGCGGCGTGACGCGGCGCGAGGGCAGGGTGGGCGACACGACCCTCGATCCCGAGAGCGGCGATGTCGTTTCGGTGACGATGGAAGACGGCGCGCAGATCGCGGGCGACCTGTTCATCGATTGCTCGGGCTTTCGCGGACTGCTGATCGAACAGGCGCTGGAAACCGGATACGAGGACTGGCGCCACTACCTGCCCTGCGATCGCGCGGTGGCGCTTCCCTGCGGACGAGACGATGGCAGCGGGCCTCCGCCGTTCACCAAGGCCATCGCGCACAGCGCGGGCTGGCAGTGGCAGGTGCCGCTGCAGCGGCGCAACGGCAATGGGCATGTCTATTGCAGCGAATACATGGCGGATGACGAGGCGCTCGACATCCTGCTCGGCAATCTTGCGGGCAAGCCACAGGCGGAGCCCAACTGGCTGCGCTTCGTTACCGGTCGCCGCAAGAAGTTCTGGAACCGGAACGTCGTCGCGCTGGGGCTGGCGGCGGGCTTCATGGAGCCGCTCGAATCGACCTCCATCCATATGATCAATTCGGGGATTAACCGATTGATCGCGATCCTGTCGCTCGACGGAGTCACGCAGGCGCAGCAGGACGCGTACAACCGGCTGACCGACAAGGAATACCGCCGCATCCGCGACTTCCTCGTGCTGCACTACAACGCCACCACGCGCGACGATTCCGAATTCTGGAATTACGTCCGCACGATGGATGTGCCCGAAACGCTGACCGAGAAGATCGATCTGTTCAAGGCGAACGGCCAAATCTTCCGCGAAGAGGACGAGCTGTTCAACGAAACCAGCTGGGCCGCGGTGATGATGGGGCAGGGGATCGAGATGGGGGGCTGCAGCCCGATCGCCGCCGCCATGAAAGTGTCGGACATGAAGGGCGAATTCGACGAGATGGAAAGGTCCATCCGCTTCCTCGTCAACCACATGCCGGGCCACGCCGAGTACCTCGCCCGCTACTGCCCGGCACCAGCGGCCGGTTAAGCTACGCGGCCCGCGCTAGCCGTGTATCCGCTTAGTCGCGGACGTTCGCGGCTTCGGGGACATCGGGATCGCCATCCGCGAGACAGTTCACCGTCGGGTCGAAAGTGTTGATCGCGCTGCCTTGCGGGGCCCGCCGGCCGCTCACCAGCCGCGTATAGGCGTCGAGCGCGTCGGCCATCGTGTCGCCCATGTCGAGCGCAGCGAGGGCGCGCGTTCCCGCGTAGTGGGTAAGCAGTGCGCGCGCTGCCTCCCGGTCGCCGCTCGCGATCATCGTACGCGCCGTGCGCTCGATCCACGACAGGTCGCCCCGCGTCTCCTGCTCGAACGCGGTCAGCATCTTCGTGACCGGCGGCAGCAGTTCGTCCGGCGCGGAGCAAGCCGAATACATGACCCGCTTGAAGGTGCGCCCCGCGAAACGCGTCGCCTCCTGCATCTGGTAGTCGGGATTGAGGAAGGTCGCCGCAGAATCCTTGGTCAGGTAACGATGCTGCGCATATTCCATCGGCACGTCTTCGACGCCGAGCCACCAGACGTTGAACGGCGCGGCGACCGATCCGGTCGGCGCGTTCCAGACGCGGATCAGGTCCGGGTCCGAAAGATCGCTGCGCAGGCTGACCAGCTGGCCATAACCGCTGTCATCGTCGACCACGCGCGGGTCGCGCACCCGCTCCAACAGGTCGGCCTCGCTCACCGGAGCCATCGCGCGCGTCGCGGCCTCCATCGCGGCGGGCGACATCAGCTTGATGCCCGGATCGCGATAGTCGCGGATGCTCTGGTCACCGTAGACGTGCTGAACGTTGAAAGGCTTGCCCGCCGCGGGATCGAACCAGCCCTGCGCGACCGCAAAGGAGATGAAGTTGTCCGAGGCGAGGTAATCGGGATTGTCGTCCAGATCGGTCGGGATTTCCCCAATCCCGCCGGGATAGAGTACGCGCACATCGTCGCCACCCAGCCGCTCGGCCACCCACAGGCCCTGGCCGCCTGCGAATTCCCACACGACCCAGCCTTCGTTCGGATCGGCGATCAGGTGCGTGTTGCCGCCATAGGTCGCAAAACCATGCTTCGCGATCAGGTCGCCGATGATCTCCACGCCTTCGCGCGCGGTGCGGGCCCGCTCCATCACGATGCGGGCAAGGTCGGAGTATTGGAGACCACGCTGCGGGCGCGGCGTCATGTCGACCAGTTCCTGTCGGCTGGGTGCCCAGATGTCGCGCACCGCCACCTGGTGCTCGTTGACGCCGCCATTGGTCAGCGGCGGAGGGAAGCCTTCGAAGTCGGTGTAGGCCATCTGCATGTAGCGGAAGGTGTGCGCTACCTGCGGGATTTCGATCAGCTCCCCCGGGATCACCGCATCGCCGGTCACCCCGACCGTGATCGTCGCATCGGCGGGGTGGTCTTTCGCAGGTACGATCTCGAGCCAGTGGCTCGACACCTCCTCACCCGTGCCGCCGACCATGACGCTGCCGTCTTCGGTCAGATCCTTGCCGACATAATAGGCGTAGCTCGCCTGCGCGGTGGTGGTGGCAACCAGCGCGGTGCAGGCGAAAGCGATGGATACTGCGCGCAAGAGGGAAGGCAAGAAACGGGGCTCCTTCAGCATGGGGAGCCCCGCTTCTCTCGCCTGGGACGCGAGGGGTCAATTGCGCTAGCCGTCAGAGCGCGTCTCCGCCGCTCGTTTCCTGGCCGTTCATCAGAACCACAAGCTTGCCGAGAAATAGAACTCGCGGCCAACGCTGTCGTACCAGGCGGTGTTGTAATAGGGGTAGCTGGCGTGGGTCGGGTCATTCGGCGGATTGCTGTCGAGCAGGTTGTTGATCCAGAAGTTGAGCCGGATGTTGTCGGTCGCCCAGTACTGGGTCGAAAGATTGTACCAGACGGTGCCGGGAATGCGGCCATCCCAGTTCCAGTTGGTCAATTCGCCCGTGTAGAGCCCGGTCAGCGACACCTTGAACTTGTCGGTGCTCAGCGTGGCCCAGGCCTTGCCCTTTTCCTTCGCCACGCCGTAGCCCTGCGAGACGTCGAACTTGTCGATCACCGGATCGCCCGGATATTGCAGCAGCGTGTGGTTCAGCACGTAGGTGAACGATCCGCCGAGCGAGAGATCCCAGACATCGTCGATCGAGAACGAACCGTCCGCCGCGAAGTCGAGCCCGTCGGTGATCTGCTGCGCGGTGTTCACCGGCAGAACATCGATCAGGCGAATATCGCCCGCCAACGGACCGCTGTCGTAGCGCGTCACCCGCGCCAGTGCATCCTGACAGGTAGGGGAGTTCACATCGACCGCTGAGCCGTCGAAAGTGGTCCCCAGTCGGCAGGCCGCCTCGTCGCGCAGGAGAAGGTCGGTGCTCAGGTTGAGCACTTCGTCGTTCAGCTCGACCCGGAAATAGTCGGCCGAGAACTGCCAGCGCGAGCTGGGTGCCCAGACGATCCCGGCGGTGATGGATTCGGCGGTTTCGGGCAGCAGATCGGGGTTGCCCCCGCGGCGCCCGACGAAGCGCGACCAGTCGGAGTAGGTACAGTCGGTCGGGCTGGCCGAAGGATCATTGGTGCGGCAGGTGTAGTAGTCCGCGCCCGAGGAATTGACCGTCCCCTGACCACGATAGACGTAGTGCAGGTCCGGCGCGCGGAAGCCGGTGCCGATCGCACCGCGCAGCAGCAGCGTATCGGTCGGGCGCAGTTCGGCGCCCAGATTGTAGGTGAACTCGCCGAAATCATTGTCCGCATATTTGTAGCGGTCGTACCGTCCGGCACCGGTCAGCTGGAAGAACTCGAACAGCGGAACGCGAACCTCCGCGCCCGCGCCCCAGTGATCGCGTGTGCCTTCGCCGTCGGAGTCCTGGATGCCGACGTAGTATTGTTCGAGCGCCCTTGGGTCCGGATTGATCTCGTAACCCGAATTGCCGATTTCGGCGACCGCGGCGAAGCCGACCGGACCGGCAGGCAGCTGGAACAGCTCACCCGTGCTGACGGTCGCCTGCAGATTGTTGACCCAGGTTTTGGGATTATAGACCGTGTCGGCCGAGATGCTGGCATATTCCTCTGGGGTCAGCGCAGTGAACAGCCGCGTGGGATCGGCGTCGAAGCGCTGATAGCCGCTGGTATTGCCCGGATCGTCCACCGGCTGGCCGAGGAAAAAGTCGTTGGCGGCGTCGATCACGATCTCGGGCCACGAGATGCGCGAGCGATACTCGGCGTGATTGTAATAGGCTTCGTAGTTCCATTCCCCGCCGATGCCGGGTTCGAAGGTCCCCTTGATGCCCGGCGTGATGTTGAACGTGTACGAGCGCGCCTTGATCATCGAGTTTTCGAACCCGCCGGTTTCCTCCGGCGTGAAAATCCGCTGCCAGTAATCGAGCCCGTCGTCCCAATACGAATTGGTAACGTCGATGTTGTCGGGATTGTAGAACAGGCCCGATTCATCCCCGTCGGGTGCCTGATAATACCAGGTCTTGAAGCCGTTCAGCACCTGCCGTTCGACATAGCCGAACTGCGCGTCGAGGAAGAGGTCGACCCTGTCGCTGAGCTCGTAACCCGACGAGCTGTAAAGGTTGAACTGGTCCCAGCCCGATGTAATCGCGCCGTAGCCCCAGGCTTCCTGACTGCCGCAGAAGTACCCCGGCGTGGTGGCATAGCTCGGATATTCGAAGCCGTAGCCCTCGCGGCTGGCGTAATAGGTCGAGCCCTGATTGAGGGAGGAGAGCGAGTCGCACGTCGCCTGGCCCGGATCGATGTAATAACCGTCGGAATCGGTCCGCAGGAAATTGCGATAGGCGAGGTTCGAGGTCGGGCTGTCGAGGCCCGAGTCCTGGATGTCGCGCTCGAACCCGAAGAGTTGTTCCTGATGGCTGTATTGCGCCCCGATCAGGGTGTAGAACCGGTCGCTCTCGAAGCCCGTCGAACCCGAGATCTTGTAAGATTCTCCCCCACCACGGCCCGTCAGCCCGACCCGCGCATCGAGACGCGTCTGGGTCGCCTCTTCGCTGAGCTTGAAATTGACCACGCCCGAAATCGCGTCGGACCCGTAAATGGCGGAAGCCGCGCCGCTCAGGACTTCGACGGAATCGATGAAACCGGCAGGGATGCTCGAAATGTCGGCGACGTTGCTGTTGCCGCCATAGGGCATCGGGAAGTTTGCGATCCGGCGCCCGTTGACCAGCACCAGCGTGTGGTTGGGGCCGAGGCCGCGCAAATCGACCTGCTGCGCACCGGGGGTAAAGGTGTTCGCGCCATAGTCCTGCGTCGACTGCGTATCGCCATTGTTCTGGGGGAGCGACGCGAGAATTTCGGGAACGTCGGCATAGCCTTGCTCCTGAATATCTTCCGCGGTGATCGTCACCACCGGGGCGGGGCCCTCTTGTTCGATCCGCGGAATTCGCGAACCGACCACCACGATCGCCTGGCCTTCAGGCGGGGCGGCATCTTCGGCCTCGACGAGCGTTTCGTCGTCCGCGCCGACCTGGCTGGCTGGCGGGGCGTCCTGCGCGGCGGCGGCGGTAGCCAGCAGGCTGGTGCCGGCCAGCGCAATGGCGGTTGAGAAACGGCGCATAGAAATATCCCCCTGTCGGGCGCGGGGCGCCCGTGACCATGATGCTTCGCCCGAACCGGCGTCCCTCCCGTCCCCCACCACAAGGTGGAGCGGCCTCTCCTGCGGTCGAACGCCCTCGTGGGGCATTCGCGATGCGGAGTTGCTTGTTCGCAAACTATATCGCGCCGATGATGGCGCTTCGGGCGAATTCGGCCTTTTGGGCGACAAAATCTGTCGTTTCGGCACCAAAAAATGCAAATCACAGTTCCGGATGGACCGGGAGCGGGCCGTGAGTCTTTACCGCGTTCATGATCACACAGGTCTTGAAGGTCTTGATCGGGTGGCGGTCGTAGAAGAAGTCGCGGGTGAACTCGTCATACTCGTCCATGTCGCGCGCCACGACCGTCAGGATGAAGTCGGCATCGCCGGTGATGTAATAGCCGTTGGTCACCTGCGGCGTGTTGCGGATATCCTGCTTGAACCGGTCGATCACTCCGCGATCCTCGCGGTCGAGGGTCACCATCACGAGCGCCATGATGTTGTAGCCGAGCGAGCGGGGAGAGACGAGTGCCGCCTCGCGCTCGATGATCCCGTCCGCGCGCAATCGCTTGAGCCGCTTTAGCGCAGCGGTGGGCGAAAGACCGCATGCTGCGCCCAGCTGGTCCGCAGTCAGGTGGGTGTCGGCCTGAACAGCCTCCAGCAGGCGGGCATCCGCCGCATCGATTTTCCGCATCATGGTCTCCTAAGGTATCCGTGCGACAAAATTCGTCGCATTCGGCTATCAAACGTCCGGATATGGTCCATCCTATCTGCGAAATTGTAATCGGTCGAATCGTCAGCGGGGGTGGCGATTGCGAGGCGAGGATTTCGCCATGCGCCAGTTCCCCCGTAAGCCGGACGACCGCTATTGGAGGGTCGAGTTCATGTTTCCCAAGCCACTTCTCGCCGCCATGCTCGCCGCGTTATCGCTGCTGCCGGGTATCGCCCATGCGCAGGCGGCCGAGGGCTATGCCTATTATGAGACAGGCGATATCGACGCGCCCGCGCCGCGTGCGCCGTCGCTGGGGCTGCTGCTGATCGGCGGGTCGGAATGGAGCGAGCCGGCCTGGCGCTGGTTTGCGGGCAAGACGGGGGGCGGCCATCTGGTGATCCTGCGCGCCTCGCAGGACGGCAGCGACGGCGAGTGGCTGATGAAGCACATTGGCGGGCTGGCTTCGGTGCAGACGCTCGTGTTTTCAAACCGTGAGGCGGCCTTCGACCCGCGCGTGGCGGACATCCTTGCCAATGCCGATGGTATCTTCATCGCTGGCGGCGACCAGTCGAAATACGTCCGGTTCTGGAAAGGCACGCCTGTCGCCGAGGCGCTGAATGCGCACGTCGCGGCCGGGCGCCCGCTCGGCGGCACCAGCGCCGGTCTCGCGATCCTTGGCGGCACCGGATACGGCGCAATGGCGCCAGCGGCGGTGGACTCGCCCGAGGCGCTGGCCGACCCCAAGGGCGCAAAGGTGACGCTGGTCAGCGATTTCCTCGCCACGCCATTCCTCGCGAATGTCATCACCGACACGCATTTCAGCGAGCGCGAGCGGCTCGGCCGGCTCGTCGCCTTCGTGGCGCAGGCGCGGGCCGCGGGTAACGCAGATGCAATCGGCCTCGGGATCGACGAGGATACCGCACTCGCGGTCGAAGCGGACGGCAGCGCGCGGCTTTACACCACCAGCGGCGGGCATGCCTGGCTGGTCCGTCCGCTTGGCGTGCCGGAATTCCAAGACGATGGCGCGCTCGACTGGGCGTCGGTCGAGCTGACCGGGATCGGCCCGCAAAGCCGCGTCGACCTTGCCAGGATGAGCGTTGCCAATCCGGCCTTCGCCGGCACTGCCCGGGTCGAGGCGGGGCAGCTGCGCGATGTTCCCATGCCGCCGGAGCGGCGCGAGTGGTCGCTCGCGATCCACGGCGGTTCGGGCGTGATCGAGCGCGGCGATATCACGCCGGAGATGGAAGCGGCCTATCGCGCCAGCCTGCAGGCGGCGCTGGCAGCAGGCTCCGAAGTGCTCGAAAACGGCGGCTCCAGCCTCGATGCGGTCGAAGCGACGCTGCGTATCCTGGAAGACGATCCGCTGTTCAACGCGGGGCGCGGCGCGGTCTTCGATGCCGAGGGACGCAACCAGCTCGATGCATCGATCATGGACGGCAAAACGCTTAATGCAGGCGCCGTGGCAGGGGTCAGCAGCACCAAGCACCCGGTTACACTGGCCCGCGCGGTCATGTCCAATTCGCGCCACGTCCTCCTGTCGGGCGAAGGCGCAGACCAGTTCGCGCGCGAACAGGGCGTGGAACAGGTCGACCCGGCCTGGTTCCGCACCGAGCATCGCTGGCGGCAGATCGAGGAATGGCGCAAGGACAATCTTTCCGCGCTCGCGCTCGATCCCACGCATCGCTTCGGCACGGTCGGGGCGGTGGCGCTCGACAGGGACGGGAACCTTGCGGCTGCAACCTCTACCGGCGGCCTGACCGGCAAGCGTTGGGGCCGGATCGGCGATTCCCCGATCATCGGCGCGGGCACCTATGCCGCAAACGGCAAGTGCGCGGTTTCGGGCACCGGGACGGGCGAATACTTCATCCGCGAGAACGCCGGACGCCAGGTATGCGACCGGATCGCGTGGAACGGACAGAGCATCGCGCAGGCAGCCGACGACACCATCGCGTCGATCGGCGCGCTGGGCGGCGACGGCGGGCTGATCGCGATGGACGCGATGGGGCGGATTGCCTTCGCCATGAATACCGAAGGAATGTACCGGGGCGCGGCGAGCAGCGACCACCCGGCTGAAGAGGCGATCTACGCCGACGAAACGCTGACGAACGAGGACTGATCAATGGCCGACTACACCCCCGCAAACTCCTCCGCAGCCGGGGCAGACCGCATGTCCATCACCAGCCAGAAGCCTGCGACCATCGCGGTCTGGGGTGGCGAGGAAAAGCCCCTCGCCTTCGGCGCCGCGCAGGTGCCGATCGTGCAGAGCGCACCCTTCGCCTATGAAGACATGGACGAATGGGCCGCCGTCGCGCTGGGCCAGGCCGAAGGCTATATCTACTCGCGCAACACCAACCCGACCGTGGGCGTGTTCGAGGAGAAATGCCGCATCCTCGAAGGTGGCGAGAAAGCCATCGCCTTCGCCAGCGGAATGGCCGCGATTTCCAACACGCTCCTCTCCCTGCTGTCGCCGGGCGACCGGGTGGTGTCGATCAAGGACAGCTACGGCGGTACCAGCCGCCTGTTCATGGATACGCTGCCGCGCATGCAGATCGAGGTCGATCTGGTCGAAACCAGTGACGCCGACGCGATCGACGCGGCAATCGCGAAGGGCTGCAAGCTCGTCTATCTCGAAACGCCGACCAACCCGACGCTGAAAATCATCGATCTCGACCGCGCGATCGCTGCGGCCAAGGCGCAAGGCGCGATCACCGTGGTCGACAACACCTTCGCCACCCCGATCAACCAGCGCCCGCTGGAGTTCGGCGCCGACCTGGTGGTGCATTCGGCGACCAAGTATCTCGGCGGGCATGACGACGCGATGGGCGGCGTCCTGATCGGGCGCAAGGATCTGGTCCAGACGGTGTACGAACACCGCGAGATCTGCGGTGCGGTTCTCTCGGCCTTCTCCGCCTACCTGCTGCTGCGCGGGATGAAGACGCTCGACCTACGGGTGAAGAAGCAGAACCAGACCGGCCTCGCGGTTGCGCGTTTCCTGAACCAGCATCCCAAAGTGGCGAGCGTGTTTTATCCGGGCCTCGAAACCCACGATAAGCATGATGTGGCCAAGCGCCAGATGTCGGGCTTCGGCGGGATGCTCAGCTTCTCGGTGGATGGCGATTTCGACGCGCTCAAGCGCTTCGTCGGCGGTCTGAGATACGTCCATCGCGCCGCCAGCCTCGGCTCGGTCAACACGCTGATCGGCCCGCCCTCGGTGACCAGCCATGTCGAATGCACCGCCGAACAACGCGCTGAGCTCGGTATCTCGGAAACGCTGCTGCGCTATTCGTGCGGCGTCGAGGATGCCGAGGATCTGATCGCGCAGCTCGAGGAGGGATTGAAGGCGGTGTGAGGCGACCGGCACGGTCCTGAGGAGTTTCTGGCACTGCCTGGTTTTACGGATCGGGTGGACGAGCCACGAGCTCGGGAGTCACTTCGATACCGACCAGGTCGACGGTCCCCAGCAGCTTCAGTCGCGGGCGATTGGGATAGTCGACTAATCCTCGCTTACGCTGTCGGATAAACCCGCACCGGATATCCCCGCGCTATAATGAGCGCGATCAAGGCTGGAGGATGCCGGCATCCACGCCCTGTGCCTCCAAAGCCTCGACCAGATTGCGCTGCGTCCTCCGCAGGTCATGTATTGCGGCATCTTCGAGAAGCCGATCCAGCGCGGCTCTGTCGAGGTATCTGCCGCCTGCGACGACGGCGGAGATTGACCTTAGCGCACCGAGATCGGCCGAAGGATCGCTCTCAAGCAGGATCAGGTCTGCGCGGTAACCTTCGGCCACTCTTCCGGCCGTGTCTTGTTCGTCGAGAGCCTTCGCCGCATTGATCGTCGCCGCACGCAGAACCTGATTGCGGCCCAATCCAGCCTGTTCCAGCAGTTCCAGCTCTTCTATCAGTGAAATACCGGGCACATTGGTAAAAATGCCCGCGTCGCTCCCGGCCACAAGTAGCACGCCCTCATCGGACAAGATCCGCGTCATGCGTTTGTAGAAGTCGAATGCGGCCCGGTTCCTCGGTATGTTTTCGCCAGACCATCTTTCATATTCTGCCTCGCTTTGAGCAACGAGGATCGGATTGAGCAGTTCGGTCCCCTCGCGCTGCAGATATCCGCCTTGCGTTTCTGCCACGCGCAGCAGGTTGTAGAAGGCCAGCAGCGTTGGATCGACGGCAACCTGCGCTGCAGCAATCTGCCGCGCCAGTTCTCGTCCGGCATCCGCGTCATGGCGATCCCGCAATCCATGCCAGACGATCGATTCGACATGCTCGATCGTCACAATTCCGCCTTCGAGTATGTGAGCGAACTCGATCTCGAAGGGGATATCGTCTGGCATTCCGGGCTGCCGGACACCTTCGGGCGTGTGCCCCATGATGGTCATTCCCAGGCGGCCTGCCTCGTGGAGAATTGCCTCGTATGCTTCGCTGGTGAGATTGGAATAGACCTTCAGCCTGCGAAAACCGGCTTCGTATTGGCGCCGGACAGCCTGCCGCGCTTCCTCGGCAGTGGTCACCATTTCGTGGTTGATCTGGGCGTTGGGGCCGGGACTGTTCAGGATGGGTCCGGTCGTGATCAGGCGGGGGCCGACGATCTCACCGCGTTCGATCCGATCCGCCAGGCGCAGGTGGAAAGGCATGCCGCTTGCATTGCGCACGGTCGTCACGCCTGAGGCAAGGTAAGCCCCGAGCGAGGACCGGTCCCAGATATGCACGTGCATGTCGGTGAGCCCCGCCATGACGAAACGCCCGTGCCCGTCGATGACTGTCGCAACTCCGGCTTCACTGGTTTTCTCGATGGGCGTGACGCTTGCGATCCGCCCGTCCTCGATGAGGATGGACATGGCCTTGTCCACGCTCGCTTCTTCGCGGTCCAGATGAAGGATACGCACGTTGTGCAGGAGAAGCGTTTCGTCGCTTTGCGCCTGTGCCGGGGCGGCAAAGGATACGAATGCAAGGACGATCGCTGCGAACCCGGATCTTGCGATGCTCATAGCCACGTTACTTCCCTTCTCGTCGGATCACGTTCAATCCTCGATGCCCAGGAACCGGAATGTCTCGCCCAGGCTGTCGAGGCTTACCGGTCAGGGCCGACGGCGCGGCCCGCATGCGTTTGCGTGAAAAAGCGGGGCAGGCTGATCGTGCCGTAGGGCGGGGCGGTCATGTCCAGCTTCGACGCGGCGACGAAGAATTCGACAGCACTGACCTTGGCCTCGGCTCCGAACAGTTTGGCCAGCTTGATCGCGCCATCGGCGAGGGCAAGCGGGATGCGCGTGATGCGAACGGGTCGCTCCACGGCCTCGAACGCGAGTTCGGCGATTTCATTCTGAGTGAACGATTGGGGGCCGCCGATTTCGATGCGGGGCTGGCCGCTCTCGATGGCCGAAAGCGCGGCCTCCGCCAGATCGGCTCCGTCGATGGGGCTCATCCGGGCTTCGCCATCACCGAAAAGATACACGCGGCCGGATTTCGCCATGTCGAGAATTTCGACGAGGTCGGAGTAGAACCCGCTCGGGCATATGATTGTCGATTGGATGTCCGCTTGCGCCAATTCCTTCGTAAACCGCGATTTGGCCCGCGCCATCGCAACGTTCGGCATTTTTTCGGCGTTGAGCACGTGGATGTAGGCAAACTGCGGCACACCGGCTGCCAGTGCTTCGTCGAGCAGGTTGCGATTGGCCTGGTAGTCGACTTCCTCGTAGGTGAGTCCGTCTTTTTGCCTGGTTATGCCAAGCGCCGAAATTATCAGATCGACACCGCGCATCTGGCCGGAAAACGTCGCCGGATCGGTCGCTTCGGCGAAGACGATCTCGTCTATCGCATGGTTGAGCGCGATCAGTTTTTCGGGTTGCCGGGCAAGGGCCACCACTCTGAAGCCCGCCGCGTGGCATGCCGTCACCAGATGCGTGCCCAGATAGCCTGTGGCTCCTGCGATAAGCACTGTCTGCTTGCTGTCCGTCATCGTTTCATCCCATCATCCCGAAGATACCCGCAGCGCCGCTCCATCTCATAGATGATGGCTTCTGCGCGAGCCTGGCTGTTGTCTGCATCGAGAAAGCTGATGTCGGAATCCAGCTCCACGAGATCGCTATCGTCGGAACCGTCCAGGACACTGGCGACCCCCAATAGCACACCTTCCCGGCGGGATTCCCGTTCCGCCCGCCGCTCGTAATCGAGCGCCACAACCAGCTGCTCGCAGGACAGATGACGGTAGGACGCTGCGCGCTGCTCCGTGGTGGCGCAACCGGCGGTTGCGACAAGGCACAGGGCGGCAAGCACTCGAAAATTGGCCATGGTTTCTCTCGCTTGTCTAAATAAACTTGCAGGAAGCGATGGCAGAGGATCACCGAGGCCGCGCGAAGCGGCGTGATCCTCTGCCAATCGCCGTCAGAAGCGCAATGCGACGCCGCCAAGCACCTGATCGGATGCCAGTGAGCCATCGAATTCGGTGCGCCGGTATTCCGCGCGGATCGACAGGCCACGAGGCAAGGCGATCTCCACGCCGCCCCCGTAGAGCCATCCATCGTCCGTGGCGGAGCCGCTTGCGACCGGCTGCGACTGACCCGCCTCGAATGCGCGGGTGCGGTTGCGGTTCAGCGCATAGCCACCCCGGCCATAGAGCAGGACGTTCTCGACAGGGGTAAAGCCTGCCCTCAGACTAAGGTCGGCAGCCCAGCGGGAATCGACTTCGATCGTTCCTGCTCCGGCGACATCGGTTTGCAGCGTGCCGCCATTTACCGCGACGCCCGCCTCGATCCCGACGACCATGGTGTCGAACTGACGATCGTAGCCGACGAATCCTCCGAAAATCGCTGCATCGGTATCGTCGGTGAGGCGAATGTCCGCCGGCGCGACCGGGATCTGCTCGTCGATATCGCGTTTTTCCCAGCCCGCTTGGGCCCCGATGCTAACCCCCTCGAATGGGTCCTGCCGGTCCTGCGCAGAGAGGGGGTCGGCAAACAGCAGCCCGGTCATGGCCAAGGCTCCGACCAGGCTCAGCACGGTGCGCGATGTATCGGTTGCAATAGTTCTCATAGGTATTCTCCTTTTCGTCGTTCAGATTGGTCGTGAGTCTTCGCTGCGCAGAGCAGGGCTCGCGCAAGGGAATGCGAATTTCGTAATGGGTGTTGGCCGCGGGCGGGCTGCGGCGAATGTGCCGGTGCGCCGCCGTGTCAGGCTAAAGTGGGGCGATCATGAGCTGTCGATCTGCGCAATCGAGCCGTGCGGGCGGAACCGATCGCGATAGTCGCTGGCCGCTATGCCGAGATGTCGCTGGAAGACGCGCCGCATCCGCTCCGGATTTCCAAAACCGGTATCGAGGGCGATCTGGTCGATCAGCGCGTCCGTTCGCTCCAGCTGGATGCGCGCCGCCTGCAGTCTTGCCAATTCGACGTAACTCGCGGGCGTCATGCCGATCGCATCCTTGAACTTGCGCGCAAAGGATCGGTCCGACATCAAGGCGATCTCCGCCAGCGCGGGAACACCAAGATCGGCACCAGGGTTGGCCTGCACATGGGCGAGCACGCGAGAGATGATGGGATCGTCGCTGTTCTGCGCAATCAAGTTGGCGCTGAACTGCGACTGCCCGCCAGGGCGCATCATATACATGACGTTATAGCGCGCGACCTGAAGAGCCACATCGTGCCCGAAGTCGGCCTCGACCAGAGCCAGGGTCAGATCCATGCCGGATGTCACCCCCGCAGAGGTCCAGATGCGGCCGTCATTCACGAAGATCGAGTCGGGTTCGACCGTGACCGAAGGATATCGCCGGGCGAGGATCGGAGCCCACCACCAATGGGTGGTGGCCCTGCGGCCATCCAGCAATCCAGTCTCCGCAAGGATCATCGCCCCGGTGCAGATCGATACGACGCGCCGCGCCTTTTGCGCGGCCCACACGACGAACGCCAGAAGATCATCGTCCTTCAGCGCCGCGCTGGTGCCGTGGCCGCCTGATATGATCAGCGTATCTATCGGTAGATCGCTGTGGCGCGCATCCTGAAAGGAAAGATCGGGCTGAAGTGTAAGTCCGCTCGTCGTCCTGACAGGCCCGGTATCGCCAGCAAGAAGCTTGGTGCGATAGCGGGCATCACTTTCGGGAGCGAAAAGCTCGACGCCGCTGAGCACCTCGATTGGGCCTGCGACGTCCAGAATATGGGCATCGGGGTAAGCCACCATCGCTACATCTATGGGTGCAACTTTTGGGGCGCATATGGTCTGTTTGCTGTTCATGCCGTTGCTCTACAGCGAAGCCTTGCTGTCTGTAAGGACAACAACCCCTCGCTTTCTGCCAACGGACCGGCTGCCGAGTCACAGGCTCCTTAAGCGCTACGCTTCTCCTCGCTGCCTTGCCCGTTCCATCCTTGCCGCCATCGAGAAATTCTTGCGCAACGCCAGCGTCGGCTTCTCGACAAGGTGCCACGACATGACCGCGAACAAAACGATGACCGGCATCGACACCACGAACAGCGCGAGGATGCTCTCGATGCCGAAAAAATGCACCATCGTCTGCTGCACCGGGAAGCCATAGAGGTAGATGCCGTAGCTGTAGTCGCCCCGTTTGAAGAAAGGCACGGTCGGCAGTTTCGTCACCCCCACGAAAGCCATCAGATAGGTGAGGAGCGGCGCGGAGAGAAACACCCTAACGGGTCATTGGGCCAATCCCCGTCACCGATGAAACCGAATACCAGCAGGATCGCGGCCCATCTCTTCCAAGTCTTTGAAAAGATGGTGGGCGCGGCAAGGATTGAACTTGCGACCCCACCCGTGTGAAGGGTGTGCTCTACCACTGAGCTACGCGCCCGGCGCGTCTCTCGGGAAACGCCGAGGGGCGCCTTTGCCAATCCTCGCCCCGTAGCGCAAGCGCTTTCATGCGCCGCGCCGGGCCATGTCGCTACTGGGCGAAGGTGCGCGCCAGCGCGGTGAACCAGTTGCCCTGCCAACCGCCTTGGCCAAGCGCGCCGGTGTTGCGCACCGCTGCGGGCTGTTCGGGACAGCCGAGGCAATAGGCACGCATGCCGGGAGTGGCGATCAGCCGTTCGAGATCGCGTGCGACCCGGGCCGGTGTCTGGGCTTCGCGCTGAGCAGTGATCGCGAAGATATCGCCGCTGGTTGACGCCCGCGCGTTGTTGCCGCCGATCATTCGGGCCAGCAGAGTGTCGAATTCGTCCGCATCGCCGCCGAGGAAGGCGGCGTGCCAGCCCCCCTCTTCAAGCTCGGCCTGTGCGGCGACCCATTCCAGCGCATCGTCGAGATCGCCGAACTGGTCGACGAGACCGTTCTGGCGCGCGGTGCCGCCATCCCAGACGCGGCCCTGGCCGATCGCGTCGATCTGCGCGATGCTCTTGCCGCGCGATTCGGCGACGATCCGCAGGAAGCGATCATAGCCGTTCTCGATCGAGGCCTGCAGGATCTGCTCGGTCTCGGGATTGAACCCGGCGATGAAATCGGGCTGACCCGACAGCGGAGTGGTCGTCACGCCGTCGGCGCTGACGCCCCAGTCGTCGGCCAGCCGTTCGAAAGTGGGCAGCACGGCGAAGATGCCGATCGAGCCGGTGATCGTCTCGGGCTCGGCAAAGATACGGTCGGCGGGAGTCGAAACCCAGTAGCCGCCGCTGGCGGCGACGTTCGCCATGCTCACTGCGACCGGGATATCCATCGCCTTGTGGCGCAGGATCGCTTCGCGAATGGCCTCGGAGGCAAGCACCGATCCGCCGGGGGAATCGACCCGCACGACGAGGCCCTTCAGGCCATCGTCCAGCGCATCGTCGAGCAGCTGGGCAATCCGGTCGCCGCCGGCGGTGCCGGGGCCAGCATCGCCGTCCACGATTTCGCCCGCGATGGTCACGACGCCGATCGCGTCGCCGCTATCGTCGAACGGATTGTCGGCCAGCCAGGTCGTGAAATCGGTCTGCGCGAAGGCACCGGGTGCCTTGTCCCCACGATCCTTTCCCACGATTTCGGCGACGTGCTCGCCAAATTGGGTCCAGCTGCCGAGCTTGTCGACAATGCCGGCGTCGAGCGCGGCTTCGGCGATGTCACCGTCGGCAGAGGTGACCCACGCCGCCGGGGTATTGGCCACCCGGTCGATGTCGATCTTGGGCCGGGCCTTCTTCACGCGTGCCTGCCATTCGCTCCACAGCTCGCCATACAGCGCCTGGGCGTTTTCGCGCGCGGGCGCGGACATCGAATTGCCGAGATAGGGCTCCACCGCGGACTTGTAGGTGCCGACCTTGTAGACGCGCGCATTGACGCCGAGCCTGTCGAGCAGTTCGCCGTAATAGAGGCGGTTGCCGCCCGTCCCCGCGATCAGCGCACCGCCCAGCGGATCGAGCCAGACTTCGCTCGCATGCGAGGCGAGGCGAATGCTGTCGTCGGCATAGCCGATACCGTAGGCCAGCACGGGCTTGTCCGCTGCGCGCACGGTATCCAGCGCGGCACCCACTTCGCGCAGGTGAACCGCGCCCGCGCCAACGAATTCGCGCAGGTCGAGGACGACAGCCTTGATCCGATCGTCGCCAGCGGCGGTTTCGAGCGCGTGGACGACTTCCTGCACATCGTGCTCGCCGGTCGGTGCCTGGCCCGAAAGGAGTGCGGAGAACGGATCGATCGGCGTCTTCTCCTCGACGATGAACCCGTCGAGCTTCATCATCAGCGCGCCTTCCTTCACTGCCGCGGCGTTGGGCCGCGCGGTGAGGATCGCGAAGAGCAGGGCAAAGAACAGCAGCAGGAACACCAGCGACAGGCCATCCTTGACGGCGACCAGCAGTTTCCAGACATTCTTCGCAAAGGCCATATTCGTAATTCCCGTCGCTTTTAGCGCGCCATACCTAAGGGCCGTTAACGAATCGCGCCAGCCGAATGTGCTTGAGCGGCCCATACGGCTCGACTAGTGGCATGGCTTTGATGGCTTCTGCAGGTTCCTCTTCCGGCTCTGGCCGATTCCCCGCCGGGGGCAATGCCTTTCCCCATCCCAGCCTGACCGGTATCGCCCAGCTAGAGCGGCACGAGATCCTCTATCTGCTGGCCGAGGCGGAGCAGTGGGTCGAATTCAACCGTCAGCCGGACAAGCATTGCGACCTGCTGGCGGGGATGACGATCATCAACGCGTTCTTCGAGAATTCCACGCGCACGCTGCTCAGCTTCGAGATCGCGGGCAAGCGGCTGGGTGCGGACGTGGTCAACATGCACGCCGCGCAGTCGAGCGTGAAGAAGGGCGAGACGCTGCTCGACACCGCGATCACGCTGAACGCGATGCGGGCCGATGCGATCGTGATCCGCCATGGCTCCAGCGGTGCGGTCGACCTGATCGACGGCAAGGTCGATTGCCCCGTGCTAAACGCCGGCGATGGCAGCCATGAGCATCCGACCCAGGCGTTGCTCGATACACTCGCGCTGCGCCATGCGCTGGACGAGCGGGGCGAGGGCGCGGAGGATTTCACCGGCCTCGTGGTAACGATCTGCGGCGACATCGCGCATAGCCGGGTCGCGCGGTCCAATATCCTATGCCTCCAGGCGATGGGTGCAAGCGTGCGCGTGTGCGCGCCGCCGGCGCTGATGCCCGCCGGGATCGAGATGATGGGCGCGCGGCCGTTCGTCGATTTCGACGCCGCGCTCGAAGGCAGCGACGTGGTCATGATGCTGCGCCTTCAGGCCGAGCGGATGAGCGGGCAGTTCATCCCCTCGATGCGCGAATATCATCACCTCTACGGGCTGACGCAGGAGCGTTTGCGCCGCGCCGCGCCCGATGCGCTGGTGATGCATCCCGGGCCGATGAATCGGGGGGTGGAGATCGACAGCGATGTCGCCGATATGCTCGACCGGTCGATCATCACGCGGCAGGTTGAAATGGGCGTGGCGGTGCGCATGGCGTGCCTCGACGTATTGACGCGGCGCGCGCGCATGCTGCCCGGCTGGGAGGCTCCGCTGGGCCAGGGGCAATGGCGATGAAGCAGGTGCAGCCCATCGCGATCGCCAATGGCAAGGTCGTGACGCCCGATGGCGTGCGCGACGGTGCGGTCCGCCTCGCCGAGGGCATGATCGTGGGCGTTGGAGACGAGGCCAGGCAGGATGGCGACGAGGTGATCGACGCCAAGGGCAAGCTCATCGTGCCAGGGCTCGTCGATCTGGGCGTCTTCGCGATCGACAAGCCCGCCTTCCATTTCGGCGGCATTTCGCGCGCTGCGCTGATGCCCGACCAGAACCCCCCGCTCGATCTGCCGAGCCGGGTCAATTACATCGCCAAGAGCGGCAAGCCCGATCTATGGGTTCATCCCCTGGCCGCCGCCACGCGGGGGCTGGAGGGCGAGCAGCTGGGCGAGGTCGCGCTGATGCGCGAGGCGGGCGCGCGGGGCATCGCGACGGGGCGCCGGTGGATCGCCGACAGCGGCGTGATGCTGCGCGTGCTGCAATATGCCGCGATGCTCGATCAGGTGGTCGTCGCCCATGCCGAGGATGGCGGGCTGGCGGGTAGCGAGGCGGTCGCAACCGCAGGCGAGATGGCGACCCGGCTCGGGCTGCCCAGCGCCCCGGCGCAGGCCGAAGCGCTGGCGGTCGCACGCGATATCGCGCTGGCCGAGATTGCGGGCGCGCGTATTCATTTCCGGCAGTTGACCACGCAAGGCGCGCTCGAACTGGTGCGCGCTGCGAAGGCGCGCGGCGTGCCGGTGACGGCAGGCGTGACGCCCGCGCATTTCATGCTGTCCGACCTCGCGATCGGCGACTTCCGCACCTTCGGCAGGCTCTCCCTACCACTGCGCAGCGAGGATGACCGCCATGCGGTGGTCGCGGCGATCGGCGACGGGACGATCGACGTGATCGCCAGCGGTCACGATCCGCGCGGGCCGGAGGACAAACGCCTGCCGTTCACCGATGCAGAGCCGGGCATGGCGGGGGCAGAAACGCTCCTGTCCTGCACTCTGACGCTGGTCAGGGACGGGGTGATCGATCTGCCGCGTGCGTTCGATCTGCTGGCGGGCGCGCCCGCGCGGCTGCTCGGCGTCGATGCCGGCGAGATCCGCGAGGGCTTCGAGGGCGATATTGCCCTCGTCGATCCAGAAAAGCCGTGGGTGGTCGACCGGCGCAAGATGGCCGCGACCGCCGACAACACGCCATTCGACGGCCAGCCCATGCAGGGCCGCGTGCTCGGCCTCTGGAAGGGCGGCGTCAAAGTCGACTGACGCCCCGCCTCAAGGCTTGGTTTCAGCGGCTGGCGACGCGGCGTCCGGAATCGAGCGTGCCGGGCAGCGGCTTGCTCTCTTCCCAGGCGATGCAACCATGACCCTTCGCCTGGACCGTTTGGCATAGCGATTTGGCGCTCGCCGCGGCGAGATTGCCGGCCGAGAGGCGGTAGTAGATCTTGCCACGCACCTTGGCGCGGGTGATGACCTGCTCGCGATCCGAGATTTGCGGGTAGCGCTTGGCGAAGATGGCCCAGCCGCGCTTGGCATCGGCTTCGCTGGCATAGCTGCCGAGCTGGGCGAGGTAAGAGCCATCGGCAAGGTCGGTGCTCGCGCTGCGCGTTGCGCGGCCCGGCCTGGCTGCCGGCTTGGGCGTCTGCACCGCGACTGCGGCGGTCTGCGGGCGCGGTGCGGCCCGTTTCGGCGTGGCCTGCACCACCGGATCGCTCACGACGCGCGAGGCGACGGTGCCGTTGTTGGCGACGAAGGCGGACGCGAAACTGGACGCCGGAGGAGTCGGTGCGGAAGTCCGCGCGCCGACCGGCGTGTCGAGCGGCTTGAGCTCGCGCGTCACAGTGTTCGCGGCGAGCAGATCGACCGGCGGCAATTCGCCCGAAGGCACCGGCGCCTGAGCGGCGGCGGCGGTTTCGGTGGTCGCAGCGCTGGCCTTCGCAAGCAGCTGATCGGCAGTCGGCCCGGTGTCGAGCGCGAGCTGCGTGGGCATCCCGGTATCGGCTTGCGGTTGGACGCCGAGCAGTGCGGCGACCCGCGCGGTATAGTCTGCCGGACGTGCGACACTGGCCCACTGCGAGATGCGCTTGTCCAGCTCGGCTGGCTCCACATCTTCGGCGGCAATGATCCGCGCTGCCGCCCATTGGCCACCCAGCGCGTAGGCGTAGGCAAGGTTCTGGCGCATCGTCGGCGTGTTCTCCCCGCCGCGCAGCGCATTGGTGAGCACCTGCGCACCCATTTCCGGGTTGCCAGCCAGCGCATAAGCGAGGCCGAGGTCGGCTGGCGACATGGCATCGCGCCACTCGCCCAGCGTCTCGAGCGCCACTGCCTGTTCTCCGAGCGCGATCGACGCGAGCGTGAAGCCCAGTGCGGTGCGCGGAGATACGTCGCCCAGCACCAGAGCATCGTCGTAGGCCTGCTGCGCCGAAGCGAAGCGCCCGGCGGCGAGATAGGACGATCCCAGTTCGGCCTTGGCAGCCGGGTCCCGCGGCGCGGCGAGCACCGCCTGTTCGGCCAGCGAAATCGCCTTGTCGACCTTGCCGTCGGCGCGCGCGGCTGCCGCGTTGGACGCAGAAGCGGTGCGTCCGCCGGCGCTTCCGGCGGAACAGCCCGTCAGGGCGAGCGCAGCGGTAGCGGTGGCGGCCAGCAGGGCCTTGTTGAGGTTGGGGCGGATCATCGGATCATCCTTCCTGTTGGGGTCGCGATTGCACGCGCGCGACCAGCGCGTCGAGTTCGGGTGTCGTGGCGAACATGGCGTCCACCGCTTCGGTGACGAGGGCTTGCGCACTGCGACCTGCAAGGGTGCAGGCGAGGCGCAGTTTGAGGTGACGTTCGGCGTCGAGCCGCAGGGTAAAGGCGGTGCGCTTGCCGCTGGAGGCAGTGTGCGGCGCGCCTTTCGGGGCGCTCGGGCGCGTGGTTTGCGAGCGCGGCAGGCGCGGCGCAGGCTTGCGGATCGGCGTGACGTTCTCGGCAACCTCGTCTCGCTCGGTTGCGGTGCTCTGCGCATGGCTGGCGAGCGGCGCGAAATCGTCCTTTGCGCAGGTGTCATCCGCCTCGTCGCCAACATCGTTCGCATGCTGGGCAGGGGCGGCGTGGGCGGTGTGCTGCGGTTCGGATTGCGCGGTTTTCGCTGGCGACCGGTCCGGCTCGCCCAGATCGTTCCAGCCGAGATCTTCCAGCGCAGCCTCGCTCATGCCGGGCTGAGAGGGGTGTGCGCCTGTCACCGCGTTCGTCACCATCGGCGACTGGCGGCGCATGGCGGGCTTGGCACCGCCCTTGCGCGCGAGCAGCGCAGGTGACAGCGAAGCGAAGTTCATGTCGGTCATCGCGCGCGTGCCTCCTTACTGCGCGATCCGGCGGCCGAAACCGCCCTGTCGCGGGGCATGCGGCATGTGGACTGTCGAACCCGGTGCGGAAAACACGGTCCGGCGGAAATTCTTTTCCAGCCGGTCTGCGATGTAATTCCACAAGGCCGTGACTTCCGCCGAGGATCGGCAATCCTGGTCGATCTCCATCACCGTGCGCCCGTCGATCATCGACGCGGCGAAATCGGTGCGGTGATGCAGCGTGACCGGCGCAACCGTTCCGTGCTGGCTGAGCGCAACGGCAGCTTCGGAGGTGATCCGCGCCTTGGGCGTTGCGCCGTTGACCACGAAGACCAGCGGCTTGCCGGCACGCTCGCACAGGTCGACCGTGGCGCCCACTGCGCGCAGGTCGTGCGGGCTGGGACGGGTGGGCACCACGATCAGCTCGGCAACCGAAATGACGGATTGGATGGCCATCGTAATGGCGGGCGGCGTATCGATCACGGCGAGCTTGAAGCCCTGATCGCGCAGCGTATTGAGATCGTGGGCAAGGCGCGCAACGGTAGTCTGCGCGAAGGCGGGATAGTCTGCCTCGCGCTCGTTCCACCAGTCGGCGAGCGAACCTTGCGGGTCGATGTCGATGAGCACGACGGGGCCTGCGCCCGCGCGTTGCGCCTGCACCGACAGGTGGCCGGATAGCGTCGTCTTGCCCGACCCGCCTTTCTGCGATGCCAATGCCAGAACTCGCACTGGGTGGTTCCCCCCGTAAAGCCTTAGTGTCCCGTATCGCGACCGAAAACGGCCCGATGCGTGGCGAGACTTCGCAGGATACCCTTTATTTTGGGTTAAACACGGGCGGCCGGTATCGTGCTTTGCGGCGGTATTGCATGGCTGCATGGCGAGGGGGCGACGGCTCGCCCGGTTTGGGGTCGGGGGGCGGACTTCGAATGCGGCCCATGATAGCGCAGTGGATCGGGCGCCGATCGTGACGCTGTGGGCACCCTAGTGGTAATCGGGCGTTAACCAACGCACGCTAGCGCTCATCGTGAATCAATGCGCTGGCTTATGACGGGGATTACCATGACCATGCGACAGACCACGCACAAGAGCCGCAATCTGGCCCTGAAACTTGCCCTCGCCGGCGCTTTTGTCGCGATCCCGGGAGTTGCGCTTGCCGACGTCAATGCCGGTGTGGCCGCGTGGGAACAGGGCGACTATGCCACCGCTGTGGCCGAATGGCGCGGGCCTGCGGGCGCGGGCGATGCCGATGCGCAGTTCAATCTGGGCCAAGCCTATCGTCTCGGGCGCGGGGTCGAGCAGAACACCCGCCAGGCCGAGATCTATTACGCGAAAGCCGCCGCGCAGGGCCATGTAAAGGCAGCCGACAACCTTGGCCTGCTCCTGTTCCAGAACGGGCGGCGCGAAGAGGCCATGCCCTATGTCCGCGATGCCGCCGACAGGGGCGATCCGCGCGCGCAATATCTGCTGGGCATTGCTCATTTCAACGGTGACATGGTGCAGCGCGACTGGGTTCGCGCTTACGCCCTTCTGACGCTCGCCAATTCTGCCGGGCTGCCGCAGGCGGCGGGCGCGGTGGCGCAGATGGATACGCATATCCCGCTCGAGCAGCGCCAGCAGGCACAGGCCCTCGTGCCGCAGTTGAAGCGCGAAGCCGATGCGCGCCGGTCCAGCCGTCTCGCCGCCGCCGATCTTGGCGCGCGCCCTGCCGCTCCCGCCCGACCGACGAACGATGCCGGACAGGCGTCCACGGCGGCGGGAGCATTGGCTTCGACCCGCGCTGCGCGTGTGCCGCAGCCGGTACGCGAAACGCGCGTCGCGCCCTCGGTTACCGCCGCGCAATCCGCGATTGCCGAGGCGAGCCGCGTGACGGGCACCGAAAGCCCAGCCGATGCGGGTGCGACCTTTGCCAGCCGCTCAACCTCGCTGCCCGATCCTGCCCGCAATGCCGGCAATCGTGTGGAGGCGCAGCCGACCACGCCGCAGGTCGTCCGCAGGACTCCGGCACCGCAGCCGCAACCCGCACCGCGCGCAGTTGCCCGTACGGAGCCAAGCGCCAGCGCGGGCACGCAAGTCCGTGCCATGGGCGGCCCGTGGAAGGTTCAGCTCGGCGCATTCGCGGTCGACGGCAATGCCGAACGGTTGTGGGCGCGTCTTTCCGGGCGATCCGAGCTGGCGGGCGCGACCCGCGTGCTCGAACCCGCAGGTCGGGTGACCAAGCTGCTCGCAGGTGGCTATGCGAGCCGCGCAGCCGCGCAGGATGCCTGCGCCTCGCTGAAGCGCAGCGGGCAGGACTGTCTCGTCACCCGCTAGGACCCACGCACAGCCGAAATTCGTCGGCTAGCGCAGGTCGCCCGTCGAACGCTGTTTCCCTGCGCAAGGGCCGATGATATGTCCGCCTTTCAAGGGGGACAACCGACATGACCGATGCGACGATGGCGGCCACGCCTGACCAGGGTGTAGCGCAGAAAGCCGCCGCGAAGGCCGCGCCGATCTCGGCGAGCGGCGGCAATCGCCTGCTGAGCCTCGATTTCACGCGCGGTATCGCGGTGATGGGGATCCTCGCGGCCAATATCGTCGCCTTCGGGCAGCCGATGATCGCCTATATGTGGCCCGAGGGCTTCATGACCCCGCATGGCGAGACGTCCAACTGGATGTGGGTCGCGCAATTCGTACTCGTCGACGGCAAGATGCGCGGTCTGTTCACGCTGCTGTTCGGTGCGGGGATGATCCTGTTCCTCGACAAGGCTTGGGAGCGCGGGCAGGGCCGTGGCCTCCAGTTCCGGCGGCTGCTATGGCTGCTGGCGTTCGGCGCGATCCACTTCTTCTTCATCTGGCGCGGTGACATCCTGATGCTTTACGCGATGTGCGGCATGGTTTCGCTGCTGTTCGTAAAGTGGCGGCCGAGGACGCAGCTCGGAGTGGGCATCACATTCTACGTTGTCGGTGCGGCGATTATGACCGCGATGTCCACTTTCTTCTACTGGGTGATGGAAGCCGGCGGGGCGAAGGCGATGGCGGCTTCGGGCGCGCAAAGCGGCGGCCCCTCGGACCCCGAGCAGGTGCGCGCGCAATTCGAGGTGATGAAAACGCAAGGCCTCGATATGGCGCAGGTCGAGACCCCGCTGATCCAGTCGGGCGACTACCTCGGCTGGGTGCAGTATAATCTGTCGGAACATTGGTCGGAGCCGTTTACCAACATCATGATCTTCGGGTTCGAGACGATCCCGTTGATCCTGATCGGCATGGCGCTCTACCGCTTCGGCTTGTTCGATGGCCGGATCAGCGCGAAGAAACAGGCGATCTGGGGTGCCATCGGCGTAGCGGTCGGCGTGGCCGGATCGCTCGCGATCGGCTTGTGGACGCTCGAGCAGGACCTCAGCTTCTACGCGACGTTCCTCAGCTTCGTCGGCACGAGCACCTTCGTCCGTTTGCCCTTCGTGATCGGCCTCGCCGCGCTGCTGGCGCTGATCGGCCCGCGGGCGACCGGCTGGCTGGGATCGCGGGTGAGCGCCGCGGGACGCATGGCGTTCTCGAACTATCTCGGGACTTCGATCCTGATGCTGTTCGTGTTCCATGGCTTCGCGCTCGGCCTCTATGGCGAACTGACCCGTCCGCAGCTCTATATCGTTATGGTGGTGGCATGGATCATCATGCTGGCATGGTCGAAGGCGTGGCTCTCTGTCTTCCGCTTCGGACCGCTCGAATGGCTGTGGCGCTGCCTGACTTACGGCAAGCTGTTCCCGATCCGCCGTCAGCCCGAGGCATAGTGACCAAAGCGGCGCTCGCGATCGGCCTCGCGGCACTGGTGGTCGCATGTTCGGAGCCAATCGCGCCGCGCGATATTGCGGGTGTCTACATGGGCACGCTGGGCGAGGGCGACGCCTATCGGCTCGAGATGGGCGAGGACATGCTCTATCGCTTCTGCCGCGCGGACGAGCCGCAATGCTCCCCGCCCGAGGATCGCGGGCGCTATCACGTCGTGCGATTGGGCTCGACCTCGTTCGTCCGGTTCAGCCTTCTGTGCATCACCTTCGAGGGCGATTGCAGAAACTACGAAGCGAGCGCGAAGCTGCGCCGCCCCGGGTCGGTCGAGATCGCCTTCGTGGATGACACCGGCGCGACCCGGGTGTTCGAAAAGCAGCGTTAGATCGCGCCGGATCGGACAAGAATCACTTTGCTCTTGTTTGTGAGAACAAGTCGCATTAACAATGGCCTTGCGAGTCGTTCTCAGGAGGTCTCCACCCACAATGTATGTCTGCATCTGCAATGCTATCCGCGAAACCGAGCTGCGGCGCGCTGCGCGCCATTGCGCGGGCGATGCGGAAGCCTGCTACGCGATGCTCGGCAAGCGCCCGCAATGCGGATCGTGCCTGTGCGACGCCGACTGCGTGGTTTTCGAGGAGCGCGAGATGGGTTGCACTTCCGCTGCTGCCTAAACGCATTCGCATCTGCCGCCCGTGATTGAGACGCGCTCGCAAAAGCCCGGATTTCCGGGCTTTTTTCATGTCCGGCCCTTGCGGTCCGGCCCGCCTGCGGTCATGAGGTTGGCCAATCAGGCACTTATCAGGAGCACCGCGCCATGAAGGGCGACCCCAAGGTCATCGACTATCTCAACCAGGCGCTCACCAACGAGCTGACCGCGATCAACCAGTACTGGCTGCACTACCGCGTGCTCGCCGACTGGGGTGTGACCAAGCTCGCCGAGTACGAGCGGCACGAGTCGATCGACGAGATGAAGCACGCCGACTGGCTGGCGGAGCGCATCCTGTTTCTCGGCGGGCTGCCCAACTTCCAGGCGATCCACAAGCTGAAGGTCGGCGAAACGGTCGAGGAAATCCTCAAGGCCGATCTCGCGATCGAGATGGAAGCGATCCCGCTGCTCAAGGATGCGGCCGAATACTGTCAGGAGGTGAAGGACTATACCTCCGGCCAGCTGTTTGAGAACATCCTCGCCAGCGAGGAAGATCATGTCGATTTCCTCGAAACCCAGTTCGACATGATCGAGCGGATGGGCCTGCACAACTACGTCCAGCTGCAAAGCCACCCGGCGGGTGAGGGCGAGACGGGCGCGGGCGCGCCCTGAGACGATCCGCCTGACGCGATCTAGCTCTTGCGGTGGTGGGGGGAGGCTCTGCTGGCAGGGCCTCTCGCCGCGATCCACGTTTCGCGAAAGAAGAACGACAGTCCGGTGATCAGCAGCGCCATCGTCGCCACCCACAGGATGGCGATGAGCGTGCCGATCTGGAAAGTGATCGAAGCGGAAACGAACAGCGCGGCGATCAGCACGCTGATCAGACCTGCGGCCGCCGTGGAGAACATCATCGCGCGCTGCGAGATGCCGCGTCGCCGCTCAAGCCAGGACAGCTCGTCGCTGCACGGCTCTTCGGGCTTGTCCTCGTATCGGGCCTCCAGCCGCTCGATCCGGTTGGCGACCCAGGTCAGCCGCGCCATCATGACGTTCATGATCGATCCGATGCCCACCAGCAAAAAAGCAGGGGCAAGGCTGAACTGGAGCATTTGCAAGACACGCGGCGTGCTCGCGGTCTGTTCGAGCAGATCGAGCGCGGCTTGCGGGGCGTGGACGAGCAAATAATCCATCACTGTTCGCTCGCGTAGGGGTTCTTCGAGGTTTTCAGCACCACGCGCACCGGCACAGCGCCGAAGCCAAGCTCGCGCCGGATGCCGTTGACGAGGTAGCGCTCGTAGGAGGTGGGCAGCATGTCGAGCCGCGTGCCGAACACCACGAAGCGCGGCGGGCGGGTGCTGGCCTGAGTGATGTAGCGCAGCTTGATCCGCTTGCCGCCCGGGGCAGGGGGTGGGTTCGCTTCCAGCGCATCGTCGAACCAGCGGTTGAGCGCGGAAGTCGAAACGCGGCGGCTCCACGCCTCGCGCAGCTCGAACGCAGCGGTCAGCAGCGCGTCGATGCCCTTGCCGGTCTTGGCGCTCACCGCGATCACCGGCAGGCCGCGCACCTGCGCCAGCCCTTCGTCGAGCGCGAAGCGGATGCCGTTGTAAAGCTTGCTGGGTTCGGCCGCGACGTCCCACTTGTTGATCGCGATCATCAGCGCGCGGCCTTCTTCCAATGCGAGACTGGCGATCTTGAGATCCTGGTGCTCGAGCCCCTTGGTCGCATCGAGCATCAGTACGACCACTTCGGCGAAATCGACTGCGCGGCGCGCATCGGCGACCGAGAGCTTTTCCAGCTTCTCGACCACGTTGCGCTTCTTGCGCATGCCGGCGGTGTCGATCAGGCGGATTTCGCGTGTGTCGCCGCTCTCCGGATCGGTCCATTCCCAGTCGATGGCGATGGAATCGCGGGTAATCCCTGCCTCGGGGCCGGTCAGCAGGCGATCTTCGCCCAGCATCCGGTTGATGAGCGTGGATTTGCCCGCATTGGGCCGTCCGACGATGGCAAGCTTCAGCGGGCCGGTCGGCACGCCGTCCTCATCCTCTTCCACCTCGTCCATTGCAATCCGCGCATCGCCCGCTTCGGATTTCTCGCCGATGATCGGCCAGAGGGCTTCGAACAGGTCGGCGGTGCCTTCGCCATGTTCGGCGGAAATGCCGAGAGGCTCGCCAAGGCCCAGCGAATAGGCATCGAAGATGCCGCCGTCGCCGCTGCGCCCCTCGGCCTTGTTGGCGACCACGATGACCGGGACGTCCGCCGTGCGCAGCCAGTTACCGATCTCGCTGTCGAGCGGGGTCAGCCCGGCGCGGGCATCGATCACGAACAGCACCGCGTCCGCATCGGCGATGCTCACTTCGGTCTGTGCGCGCATGCGGCCGGGCAGGGTGCTCGGGTCCTCGTCTTCCCAGCCAGCAGTATCGACGATCGTGAATTTCATGCCCGCCAGCTCCACATCGCCGAATCGGCGGTCGCGCGTGACGCCTGGCTGGTCGTCGACCAGTGCCAGTTTCTTGCCGACCAGCCGGTTGAACAGCGTGGATTTGCCCACATTGGGACGACCGATGATGATGACGCGAGGAAGCATGATTGGTGCGCAAGTGGCGCTTCGGCCCCCGCTTGGCAAGCTTTCCAGCGCCTTCCCTCAGAACCGGCACAGAAAGGTTAACGGCCCGTTTACTACAGTTGCAAGGGTCATCGAAAGACGAACCGGCAAATATTTGCCGCATGACCCCCACCCCTCCAACACTGCTCGCCCCCATCGCTGCAGTGGCATTAACTCTGGGATTTCCAGCGGTTTCCCATGCCAACGCGCCGATATTCCCGCTCGTCAATGCTGCGGTTGGCGGCACCGAATTGCCGCCATACCTGCAATGCGTGCCCTACGCCCGCGAGGTGACGGGCATCGACATCTACGGCGATGCGTATACCTGGTGGGAGCAGGCCGACGGTCGTTTCGCCCGCGGCAGCACGCCGCGTGTCGGTGCGGTAATGGCCTTCATGCCCCACCGCAAGATGCGGCTCGGTCATGTCGCGGCCGTTTCCCGGGTGATCGATTCGCGCACCATCCTGCTCGACCACGCGAACTGGTCGCCCGTCGATGGGCGGCGCGGGCAGATCGAGCGCAACGTCAAGGCAATCGACGTGTCCCCCAATAACGACTGGAGCGAAGTGCGCGTCTGGTACGATCCGCTGCAGGGGCTTGGCGTGACGCCGTGGCCGGTGCAGGGCTTCATCTATCCCGACGGGAAGCCGCGCGCGCAGCCGCGCCAGCGCTTCGCCCAGGCAGCACCCCCTCAGCCGACCCGCGAAGAGCCGTCGAAGACGTTCCTTGCTGCCTTTTCGAGCGGCCCGGTCGCGCAGGCACCGCGCCAGGCGGTCGCCCGCTCGCAGCCGCGCATCGCCTATGCCGATGCAACGCCGCTTGCCCCGCAGCGACAGACGACCCGTGGCCATGCGGACAGGCGCGGTGGAGACGTGGTCGAGCGCGCGGTGGCGCTCTACGACTAGGTTGCGATGCTGGGGCTGCTGAGATCGGCGCGGTACACCGGCTCAATTCAGCCGTCGTGTTTTGCCACCGGAGCGTCGTCGCCCAGATCTTCGAACCAGGCTTCCACCGGCCCGTTGAGCTTGAGCGTCAGTGGCTGGCCCTTGCGGTCCATCGTCCGGCCTGCCTGCACGCGGACCCAGCCTTCGGGGATCGAGTATTCCTCGATATCGGTGCGCTGACGGCCCTTGAAGCGGATGCCGACACCGCGCTGCAGCGCGGCCTGGTCGAAGTGCGGGCTGCGTGGATTGACCGACAATTCCATCGGCGGAACGTCCGCGCCTTTGGGCGTCGCTTCGGAAGGGGTGCCAGCCGGGTTTTCGGGGGGCGTGTTCTCGGGGGTTTCGTCGCTCATGCCGCAGGCCGATAGACAGCCCTGCGCGGCCTGACAATACGCAGCCTATAGGGATGAGCGGCCTGACCCGCCGCTCCGACTCGTTCAATCGGGCGCCAGGTTGGTGCCATACAGCGAAAATTGGCGGCTTCTGGAAACCGGCACGCCCGCATCGCGGCGTTCGCGATCGATCTCGCTCGTCCACGAACTGCGTTCCAGCAGGGGATTACCGCCGGGGCCGTCTTTCTCCAATTCCTTGGACGATAATCGCCCGTTGGCCGGATGCACCAGGGGAATCCTCAGTTTTCCGAATATGTCCGTTCGCGTCTTCATGGTCGACCCCGTTTGTATTTGACATTTTTGTTACACGTATTCGTCTTAACGTAATCAAAACGTCACAATCAAGCTGCGATTGCGGTGCAAAGGGGGCGGGCGGGGCGCTTGCCCTTTCGCGCCAGACGCTCTAGACGCGCCGGTCTGTCGTGGATGGCACCCGCCGTTCGCGCGACCTCGTTCGGATTGCGGGCGTGGCGGAATTGGTAGACGCGCTTGGTTTAGGTCCAAGTATCGCAAGATGTGGGGGTTCGAGTCCCTTCGCCCGCACCAAGCTCCCGCCACAAAACGCAGTCAGCAAACCAGTGGAAAGCACGTAGACCACCCATGCAGATCACCGAGACCACCAATGAGGGCCTCAAGCGCGCCTATCGTATCACGATCCCCGCCAGCGAGATCGATGACAAGATCAAGGCCGAGGTAAAGCGCGTCGCACCGCAAGTGCGCATGCCTGGCTTCCGTCCGGGCAAGGTGCCCGCCAACCTCGTGCGCAAGATGCACGGCGAACAGATGCATGCGCAGGTCGTGAACGACACGATCCAGTCGTCGGTCGATGAACTGATCAAGGACAAGGCGCTGCGTCCGGCGATGCAGCCGGCCATCTCGCTGGGTGACGATTACGAAGAAGGCAAGGATGCCGAAATCGACGTGACGCTCGAGCTGCTGCCCGAGATCGACGCGCCGAGCACCGACGGAATCGAGCTCGAGAAGATGGTCGTTCCGGTCGACGAGAAGGCGATCGAGGAAACGCTTGAGCGGATTGCCGATCAGAACAAGACGTTCAAGGATGCCGCCAAGACCAAGAAGGCGGCCGATGGCGATCAGGTCATCATCGATTTCGTCGGCTCGATCGACGGCACCGAATTCGAAGGCGGCAAGGCCGAAGACGCACCGCTGGTGATCGGCTCGGGCACTTTCATTCCGGGCTTCGAAGACCAGCTCAAGGGCGTGAAGACGGGCGACGAAAAAACCGTCAAGGTGACGTTCCCCGAAGAATATCAGGCCGAACATCTCGCTGGCAAGGATGCCGAGTTCGCGGTCACGGTGAAGGCGGTCAAGACGCCCGAAGACACCAAGATCGACGATGAGTTCGCCAAGTCGCTCGGCCTCGACAGCGCCGACAAGCTGCGCGAGCTGGTCAAGGCCCAGTTGGAGCAGGAAACCGCCGGGCTGACCCGCACCCAGATGAAGCGCCAGCTGCTCGACACGCTGGCCGCTGGCCACGACTTCCCCGTGCCCGATGGCATGGTGGATGCCGAGTTCGAACAGATCTGGCAGCAGCTGACGCAGGAAGCGTCCCGCGAGGAAGACCCCGAAGCCGCGCTCAAGGAAATCGAATCCGAACGCGACGATTACCGCCGCATCGCGGAACGCCGCGTGCGTCTGGGCCTGCTGCTGTCCGAAATCGGGCAGGCGAACAACGTCCAGATCAGCAATCAGGAAATGTCGATGCTGGTCCAGCAGGCGGCCCAGCAATACCGCCAGGAAGACCGTCAGCGGTTCATGGAGTTCATCCAGAACGATCCGATGGCCGCCGCCCAGCTGCGCGCGCCGCTCTATGAGGACAAGGTCGTCGATTTCCTGTTCGACAAGGCCGAAGTGACCGAGCGTGAAGTGACCCGCGAGGAGCTGGAAGCCGCGATCGAGGCGGAAGAAAGCACCGACGCCGAAGCGGCCAAGGCGAAGAAGCCTGCCGCGAAGAAGGCTCCGGCGAAGAAGGCTGCTGCGAAGAAGCCCGCGGCCAAAAAGTCGGAAGCCAAGGCAGACGACGCCAAGGACGAGGCGAAGCCTGCCGCGAAGAAGGCTCCGGCGAAGAAAGCGCCTGCCAAGAAGGCCGCCGACAAGGAGCCTGCGGAAAAGAAGGCACCTGCCAAGAAGGCTGCTGCAAAGAAGCCCGCGGCGAAGAAGGCACCGGCCAAGAAGCCTGCTGCCAAGAAGGATTGATCCTCACGCCGGAAGCGGCGTTGGCAAGGATAGAGCGGGGCGGTCGGCATATGTCGGCCGCCCCTTTTTCGTTCGGCTATTGCACGGGGGCGCCCGCAGCAGGCTGCCAGTGCCCGAAATCGGGGGTGGGGACGGTCGCGGAGCGTGCGCGCTCGTAAGCGGCGCCCGCTTCCAGCACCGCCCAGTCCTGCCATTTGCCGCCGATGATCGAAAGGCCGACCGGCAGGTCCTCGACCCCGCCCATCGGCACGGTCAGGTGCGGGTAGCCTGCGATCGCGGCCGGGCTGCCGAATCCGATGCTGCCGTTGAAATTGTCGCCATTGACGAGGTCGGTGGTCCACGCGGGCCCGCGTGTCGGGGCGACGAGGAATTGCACGTCGTTCTCGGCCAACAGCATGTCGATCCCTCGCTCGCCAGCAAGGCGGACGGCATTTTCGCGCGCGGCTTCATAGGCGGCGCGATCGGTGGTGGTTTCGGCCAGTTCGAAAATGCCCTGGCCGAACCAGCGCATCTCGACCGCCGGATGGGCCTTGTTGAACGCGATCAGGTCCGCGAGGCTGCGCGGCGTATCGCCACCCTCGATGGGCGGGATCGAGCGCAGGTATTTGCCCATCTCGTCACGCAGCTCGAACAGCAGCACCTGGAAGCTGTCGCGCGACATCTCGTCGTTGGGCTCGAACTCAATATCGACCAGCACCGCGCCCGCACGCTTCAGATCCGCCAGTGCCGTGTCGAACACGGCGCGCAGATCGGCGCGGTCGCCCACCTGGTTGCGCATAACCCCGATCCGCACTCCGGTAAGGTCGGCGGGCACCAGCGCCTGACCCGGCGTCGGCTTGTATGTGTCTGCCTCGGCGGTCGCTGGGTCAGCCGGATCGCTGCCTGCAATCGCGCTCAGCAGCATCGCGGCATCCGCCACGCTGCCCGCCATCGGCCCGGCGGTGTCCTGCGTGCTGGAGATCGGCACGACGTGCGTGCGGCTGACCATGCCCACGGTAGGCTTGAAGCCGACCACGCCGTTGATACTGGCGGGGCAGGTGATCGATCCGTTGGTCTCCGTGCCGATCGCCGCCCACGCGAACTGCGCCGCGACCGCCGCCGCGCTGCCGGATGAAGAGCCGCAGGTGTTGCGGTCAATCGCGTGCGGATTGCGGGTGAGGCCGCCCACCGCGCTCCATCCGCTGGTCGAGTTGAAATCGCGGATATTGGCCCATTCGGAAAGATTGGTCTTGCCCAGCACCACGCCACCAGCAGCGCGCAAATTGGCGATCATCGGCGCATCCCGCCCCGTGCTGTTGCCCGAGAGTGCCAGCGATCCGGCGGTGGTCGGCAGTTCGCGCGTCTCGATATTGTCCTTCACCAGCACCGTGCGCCCGGCCAGCGGCAGATCGGCCGCCGCCGCCGCTTCGACCTGCGCGTTCGGATTGATCGCGATGACCGCGTTGAGGCGCGGGCCGGTATCGTCCAGCCGCTCGATCCGATCGATCTGCGCGTTGACGGCATCGACCACGGGCCGGGGATGCACCAGCGTGACGAGAGTCTTCGAATCTTCCTGGGCAAGGACGCTGGCGGGGGCTGCGGCGAGGGCGAGCGCCATGGCGGCGCGGCAGGCTTGGATTTTCATAAGCCCGAGCCTGCGCCAGCCTCGCTATCCGGTCAATTCATCAATCGAAGCGTTACACCGCCAGAGGCGTTCTATGCGCGCTCGCGCGGGGTTTCCGCGTCCTCGCCCGGCGCATTCTCGCTGGCAGACTTGTCGTCCATCGCAAAGACCGACGGTCCCCTCGAAAGCTCGTCCGGCGAAGGCACGGTATCCTTTCGATAGATCGACGCCTTGGCATCGTTGGCCAGGATCTTGAGCGGGTCGATCCCTTCCTCGGCCCAGATCGACTGGCATTTCTGATACCAGGCGACAGGCTGGATATTGAGGAACGCGCGCGCCTCGTCGATCGTCATGGCGAGCAGTTCGCGGATCGACTGTTCGGCAATCGGCTCGCAAGCTTTGCCCGCCTGCTTGCAGTCGTGAATCGCGCGCATCACGGGCGCCTTGGTCTTCACGTTCGCCTTGATGACCGCCGCGCCCGCATAGCCCAGGATCAGGTGGCCGTGGCTGGGGCGCTGCTTGAAGACGAAGGCGCCCAGTGCCTGCTCGCCCAGCGTGTCGCGCCCGATGGTCGTCAGCAGGTGGAGTAGGTCATGCGTGTCGCGCAGGCGATCCGCATACCATTCGATCTGGTCGTCCAGACGCGGGCGCTCGCCGCGAAAATCGTCGTATTCCGCCACAAGCCCGGCGGCGCTTAACCCTTCGCGCTCCATGTAGTCGCAATACTCGTGGGCGAGCGATCCGGCGGGATATTCGCGCCGCAACATCTCGTGATCGTCGAGGATGTCGGGCAGAAATGGCTCGGTTTCGAACACGTATTTCCCGTGGTCGGTGCTCAGGAAATTTCGCACCCGCTCGGGCATGTCGAGCCAGGGGAGATGTTCGAAGAAGCGGAAGACCTCGCTGGTCTTCTCCTTGTCCTTCTTGAATTCCCAGAAGTGGTGCCAGGCGCGGCGAATATTGCGCTGTGCGGGCACGCGATCGGGATGGGAGAAGGGAATGGTCGACAGGCGCGAACCCGTCGAACCGTAGATGGCAGCGGCTTGCGTCATGCTTGCGTCCCCGTCCGGGGAGCGACCGTGCCCGCGCGGATCGCAGGCGGCCCCATCGCTACCCCTTCGGCAACCGCATGGTAACCATGTCGGATTCGCCGCGCAACCTTAGGAAATCTGGCGAGTCGCGCTGTACTGATCGGCCGGGGCGAGACACAATCCCGCCCCGATCCCGACCCTATCCGAAGGTCACGTCCTTGGCGCTGTCGATCACCGTGCCGAGGATGCCGTATTCCTTTGCTTCTTCGGTGTTCATCCAGAAATCGCGGTCAATGTCCTTCAGGACCTTTTCGTGCGGCTGGCCGGTCGCATCGGCGATCTTCTGCGCGATGCGTTCGCGCATCTTGACGATTTCCTGCGCCTGGATCGCAATGTCGCTCGCCGGGCCGCGCGCACCGCCCGAAGGCTGGTGGATCAGGAAGCGCGTGTTGGGCAGGCAGAAACGGCGCTCTGCCGGAACGCTCAGGAAGATATGCGTCGCGATGCTGGCGACCCAGCCGGTGCCGATCATGGCGACGGGTGAGGCGATGAAGCTGATCAGATCGTGAATCGTGTCACCCGATTCGACGTGGCCGCCGGGCGAATTGACGATCACGCGGATCGGTTCGTTGCTGACATGGTCGAGATAGAGGAGCTGCATCGAAATGCGCTCCGCCATCTTCTGGTCGACGCCGCCGAAGATCAGCACGGTGCGCGCGTCGAGGAACTTGTTCATCATCGCCGCGCCGGCGTTGGAGATGTCCTTGTCCTTCTCCTCTTCGTCGTCGGCACGGAAGGGAAGGGGGCTGCTGGGCATCGGCATAATCGGGCTCCTTCGGCGCATCGCCATCACGAATTGGGCATCGCGCATGTTGTTGCGGCACAACTGGCGCGCGCGGGCTTTCCATTCAAGCCTTGATGATGAAAGGATGAGACCAGATATAGGCGTCGACGAGAAATAAGGACCTTTCATGCAATTCGACGAATCCGGCTATTTCCGCGATCCCGCAACCGGCGCCCTGGTGCCCGTGGTGGTCGAACAGACCAGTCGCGGTGAACGCAGCTTCGATATTTTCAGCCGCCTACTGCGCGAACGCATCGTGTTTCTGACCGGGCCGGTGGAAGACGGGATGGCGAGCCTGGCGGTGGCGCAGCTCTTGTTCCTCGAAAGCGAAAACCCCTCCAAGCCCATCAGCATGTACATCAACTCGCCCGGCGGGGTGGTGACGGCCGGCATGGCGATCCACGATACGATGCAGTACATCCAACCGCGCATTTCCACGGTTTGCGTTGGCCAGGCTGCGTCGATGGGCAGTTTCCTGCTGGCCGCGGGCGAGCCGGGCATGCGGATCGCGCTGCCCAATGCGCGGATCATGGTCCACCAGCCTTCGGGCGGGGCGCAGGGCATGGCCTCCGACATCGAAATCCAGGCGCGCGAGATCCTGCGCATTCGCAAGAACATGAACGATCTCTACGCCAAGTATACTGGCAAGAACCTCGCCGATATCGAGGAGGCGATGGATCGCGATACCTTCCTCGACGCGCAGGAAGCGATGAAGTTCGGCATCGTGGACAAGGTGTTCGAAACCCGCCCGCAAGGCGATTCGTCCGATGACGAGAGCGGCCAGAGCTCCGGTTCGGGCGGCGCGCCTGACTGATCTGCGGTGCGGCTCGCCGCAGGGTCGAGCATCGCTCATGCGTGACCTTAGGGTCACACGTGATTGAAAATGAGGGCGAAAATCTGCCCGATCATCACTCCGCGCGCGATTTTCAGGCCTTCGCAAGGGTCTTCGTGCATGATCGCCATCGGTTGCATTGGCGACTGCGAAAGTTACATTCGATGAATCCCTGTCTGCGCAGGGATTCGAGGACTACAGGATATGAGCAAATTGAGCGGAACGGATAGCAAGAGCACGCTGTATTGCAGCTTCTGCGGCAAATCCCAGCACGAGGTGCGCAAGCTGATCGCCGGGCCGACCGTTTTCATCTGCGATGAGTGCGTCGAGCTGTGCAACGACATCATCCGCGAGGAAACCAAGGCAGGTCTGACCGGGCGCAAGGAAGGCGAAGTGCCTTCGCCGTCGGAAATCTGCGCCACGCTCAACGATTACGTGATCGGCCAGGACCGTGCGAAGCGCGTGCTCTCGGTCGCGGTGCACAACCACTACAAGCGGCTGAAGCATGCGGGCAAGCAGGGCGACGTCGAACTGGCGAAGTCCAACATCCTGCTCGTCGGGCCGACCGGCTCGGGCAAGACGCTGCTCGCGCAGACGCTGGCGCGCACGTTCGACGTGCCGTTCACCATGGCCGATGCGACCACGCTGACCGAAGCGGGCTACGTGGGCGAGGATGTGGAGAACATCATCCTCAAGCTACTCCAGTCGTCCGACTACAATGTCGAGAAGGCGCAGCACGGGATCGTCTATATCGACGAGATCGACAAGATTACCCGCAAGGCGGAAAACCCCTCCATCACCCGCGACGTGTCGGGCGAAGGCGTGCAGCAGGCCCTGCTCAAGCTGATGGAAGGCACCACGGCCTCCGTCCCGCCGCAGGGCGGGCGCAAGCATCCTCAGCAGGAATTCCTGCAGGTGGACACGACCAATATCCTGTTCATCTGCGGCGGCGCGTTCGCGGGCCTCGACAAGATCATCGGCGACCGCTTGCAGAAGCGCAGCATCGGCTTCGGCGCGCATGTCGCCGATCCGGACAAGCGCCGCACCGGCGAGCTGCTCGAAAAGAGCGAGCCGGAAGATCTGCTCAAGTTCGGCCTGATCCCCGAGTTCGTCGGTCGCCTGCCGGTCATCGCTTCGCTGCACGATCTTGACGTCGATGCGCTGGTGACGATCCTTCAGGAACCCAAGAACGCCATCGTCAAGCAGTACGCCAAGCTGTTCGAGCTGGAAGGCGTGGAACTGACCTTCACCGACGACGCGCTGCGCGCGATCGCCGAACGTGCGATCAAGCGCAAGACCGGGGCACGTGGCTTGCGGTCGATCGTGGAGGGCCTGCTGCTCGACACGATGTATGACCTGCCCGATCTCGATGACGTCACCGAAGTCGTGATCGACAAGGACGTGGTCGAAGGTCGCAAGGATCCGGTCCGCGTGTTCAACGGCGAAGGCGGCAAGCGTGCCGGAGGCGACGCCGCAGCCTGATGCGCATTGGCTGATATGACGGTCGGGGAAATCGCGGCGGCGCTGATCTGCGTCGCCTGTGTTGTCCTCTGCTTCGCTGCAGCCATTTTGGCAGACCGACGGTACGTGCGGTTCGACAAACTGCCTGGCCTGTTCGGGATCACCGGAGAGGTGTTGCGGCTCGATCCGCGACGTTTCACTCTTTACCTCTACCCCGTGCTGGCAGGGGGAATCCTCGCGCTGGCGCTGGTACTCCCTGTCGCTTTCGGCTTGCCGACGCACGGCAATCTGGTCGGGGTTTTTGTCGGCCTCGGGCTCGCTTTCGTCTGCTCGATGGCGCTCCACTTGTGGATGATCGAACGCTGGGCGCGCGGGCAAGGGTGAGCGGGCGCAACTACCTGTTCGTGTGCAGCCAGAACAAGCTGCGCAGCCCGACGGCAGAGCACATCTTCGCCGATCATCTCGGCATCAGCACAATGTCTGCGGGTACCAATAATGATGCCGAGAACCCTCTCTCGGACGAGCTCGTCGATTGGGCGGACGTGATCGTCGCGATGGAGAACACCCATCGCAACAAGCTGCGCAAGAAGCACAAGGCCGCACTGAAAGACACGCGCGTGATCGTGCTGAACATCCCCGACGAGTTCGAATTCATGGATGATGCACTGGTCCGCCTGCTCAAGGCGCGCATGTGGAAGTGGCTGCCGACGCACTAGCGACATGAAAACCCCGCCCGGCGAGGGATGTCACCGAGCGGGGCCCTGGTGCGACACCGGTTGGGTTGGCGGGGTGGAGCTGCCGGCGCCGCTAGGGGTAAGAGTGGCTTAGCCCGGCAGGAATACGCCATCTGTCACGTGGATCACTCCGTTCGAGACATCGACATCGGCTTGCGTCACCTTGACGGTGCGGTTGGCATTGTCGGTGATGGTGATCGTGCCGTGACCGTCCTGCCGCGCGGTCAGCGTGAGGCCCGCGACAGTCTCGAATTCGTAGGCACCGCCCGCATCGCGGATCGCGTGGGTCAGCGCGGACGCATCCACTTCGCCCGCGACCACATGATAAGTCAGGATCGTGGTCAGCGTTTCCTTGTTCTCGGGTTCGATGAGCGTTTGCACCGTGCCCGCAGGCAGCTTGCCAAAGGCATCATCGGTTGGCGCGAAGACGGTGAAGGGGCCGGGGCCGGACAGGGTGTCTACGAGGTCCGCAGCCTTCACCGCAGTGACCAGAGTGTTGTGTACTCCGGTTCCCATGGCCGCCTGCACGATGTTCGGCTGGCTCGTTTCTTTATGATGATCGGCGAGCGCGGGGGTCGCGCCTGCGAGGCCCAGGCCGGTGGTAACGGCAATTGCGGCGAATACGGCGGTCGTGATCTTGCTGGTCTTACGCATGGCTTCGTATCTCCTTGGTTGCACAAGCCCCTCCCTCGCTTGCACCGGGAGTTACGAAGCCCCCGCCGGGGTGGATGCACCCGCCGCACAATTTTTACGTTCGCTGCTGAACGCAGGCGGCGATCGCGCAAGAAAAACCCCGCCCGGCAACAGGGACTCGCCGAGCGGGGCCGTGATGCGACACCGGAACTGGATTACGGGGGAGGCGCCCGGTGCCGCGAAGGAAACCGGATCAGTTCGGCATCGAGACCGTGTCGGTTACATGGATTACGCCGTTGGACTGGAAGACGTCGGCCTGCGTCACGGTGGCAATGCCGCCCTTCTCATCGACCAGCACGACATTGCCGCCCATCATCTTCGCGGTCAACGTGCCGCCTTCGACGGTGGTCAGCCGGGCCATGCCGCCGCCGTCGCGGATCATGCTCATCAACTCGCTCGCAGAAACCCGGCCGGGCACCACGTGATAGGTCAGCACCTTGGTCAGCATCGGCTTGTTTTCAGGCTTCAGCAGCGTGTCGACGGTGCCCGCAGGCAGTTTGGCAAAAGCCGCATTGGTCGGCGCGAAGACGGTGAAGGGGCCGGAGCCCGACAGCGTATCGACCAGCCCGGCGGCCTTCACGGCGGCGACCAGCGTGGTGTGATCCTTCGAGTTGACCGCATTCTCGACGATATTGCGGGTGGGGTACATCGCCGCACCGCCGACCATCACGGTCTCCTGCGTGCTGGCGCTGTCCATCGCGTCATCGTCCATGCCGTAGGTGGCGCAGCCGCCCAGCAGGGCGGCACTGGCAGCAAGCATCAGGGCCGTGTGAGTTTTCTTGGCGAACATTGTCGATCTCCTCTCTCGAACGGGTTTCTTCGTCCCGTCGGAGAGGAGTTACGCAGCCCGCATCCAAGCGGATGCACGATAGGCGAAGTTTCTTTGCGTCAGGTTTTGACGAGCACGCCCTCGGCCACCACCGGGCCGGGGGCGGATTTATCGGGCGCGCCGCCGAGCGGTTCCTGGCTGAGCAGGATCTGCGCGCCCTGGCGCATCGAATTCGCAAGCTCGGGATCGAGCGGCACGCGCCGCTGTTCGCCCGGAGCGATCAGGCCGAGCGAGCGGACCTGCGGATCGTCGCCCGGTGGCACGAGCCACAATTCGTGATCGTGCACTCCATCGGCGGTCAGGCCATCGGCGGCGACCAGCATCTCGTCCCGATCGGGCAGGTAGGTCAGGCCGATGCGCAGCGGCGTGTCGGCGATCGGGATCGAGGCGACCAGTGGCGGCGCGTCGGTTGCGGGCGCCGGCGCAGGGCCGGGCGGCTGCATCGAGGGCACGAACAGCATCGCGACCGCCGCCAGCGCGGCGACCGCGCTACCCGCGGCGACCCTCTGCCACACGGCGACGCGGCGCTGCAGCGTCACGACTTCGCCCGCTTCTCCGTCGTCGATCTCTTCGGCGATCCGATCCCACAGATCGTCCGAGGGCGCTTCACCCGCCACATCGTCGAGCATCGGTGCCAGCTGCTGTTCCCACCATGCGACGCGCCCGGCAAACGCGGGCTCGCGCGCCATGCGCCCGCGCGCGGCGAGCAGTTCCTCGCCTTCGAGCAGGCCCATCGCGTAGTCGGCGGCCAGCCGCTCGTCGCCCGTCAGTTCGGCGGTTTCGGGTTCCTGCGCGCTCATTGCCCGCGCTCCATACATTGCTTGAGCTTCGCGAGCCCGCGCCTGATCCAGCTCTTCATCGTGCCCAGCGGCACGCCTTCGGCCTCGGCCAGTTCGGCATAGGTGCGCCCTTCGAAGAAAGCCGCGCGGATCGGTTCGCGCTGCTTGGCGTCCAGTGCTGCGAGGCAGGAGTGGACATGCGCGTCACGCTCCGCATCGATGAGCATCGTGTCGGCGGACGGTCCGCCATCGGGCAGCGCGGCGGCCTGGTCCACCGGCACCGCACCGCGCCGGACCTTGCCCGTGCGCAAGCGATCGACCGCACGGTTGCGCGCGAATGTGGACAGCCACGCGATCGGGCTCGCGCGTGAGGCATCGTAGCGGGCGGCGTTGCGCCAGAGAGTGATGTAAACGTCCTGCAAGGCGTCTTCGGCTTCTTTCCTGTCCCCCAAGATACGCAAGCAGATGCCGAAAAGCTTCACATTGGTGAGGCGATACACCTCATCGAGCGCCGCGCGCTCGCCCTTGGCCATGCGCAGCATCGCCGCCTGCAATGCCTCGCGGGCCTCGGGGCTGGCCGGGGTCATCGCGCCGGTGTTGCCCCGGAGGGCTTGTGGTTCAGCAGTTCGCTCACGGTGACGACGTCATATCCGCGACTTTGCAATTGCGCCAGTATCTGGGGCAGCGCCTCGCGCGAGGTCGAGTTGGCGCGATACATGGGATGGATCAGGATGATCGAGCCGGGGCGCACTCTCTCGACGATATCCCGCGCATAATCCGCCGGGTCGGGGAAGCGGCCCGGGCGGTCCTCGACATCCCACGTGATCGTCCTGAATCCTGCGCGCTCCACCTCCAGCGGCAGGCCCAGCAGCTTGCGGCCATAGGGCGGGCGGAAAAATGCGCTGTCCGAACCGACGGTGCGCAACAGCTGCGCGGTCTGGCCGATCTCGTCGCGATAGAAGGCGCGCGAGTGCCCGACGTTGCGTTGGTGGCTATAGGTGTGGTTGCCGAGCTCGTGACCTGCCGCAAGGATCTCTCGCGCCGCGTCGGGATGACGCTTCAGATTTTCTCCGATCGGGAAGAAGGTCGCCTTCGCGTCATATCGGCCGAGGATGGGGAGAACGGCGGCAACCCCAAGCGGAGTGGGGCCATCGTCGAAGGTCAGTGCGACGATCTTGTCTTCGGTGTCGACCCGGCATGTCAGCGCGCCGGGCAACTGGAAGCATGGGGCCTTCGAAAACGCGTTGAGCCCGGACAGGAGGGCCGCGATACCCAGGATGGCCAGCGCGCCCCATCCAAGCACACGCCGTCCCGTGAATCTGCGGCCCATCAGCACCCCCCGCTACAATCGCGCGTCCGTTCCACCTGCACGGTCGTATGCCCGATTGCGTGATCATGCTCGAGCTTGTGCGCGATACGCGCGAGGAATTCGTCGCCCGGGTGCCCATCCGGCATTACCAGATGCGCGGTCAGCGCGGTCTCGGTCGTCGACATCGGCCAGATGTGGAGATCGTGGACCTCGGTGACGCCCGGCTCGCCTTCCAGCGTGGCGCGCACTGCGGCTTCGTCGACCCCTTCGGGCACGCCGAGCAGACCCAGTTTCAGGCTGTCGCGCGCGAGGCCCCAGGTGCCCCAGCCGATCACCGCGAGGATCACGAGGCTGGTGACAGGGTCGATCCACACCGCACCGGTCAGCAGGATCGCCGCGCCCGCGACCACCACGCCGACCGAGACCAGCGCGTCCGCCGCCATGTGCAGGAACGCGCCGCGAATATTGAGATCGTCCTTGCGCCCGCGCACGAACATCAGCGCGGTGGCGGTGTTGATGACGATGCCGATCCCGGCGACCCAGATCATCGTCCAGCCCTCGGGCTCGACGGGATCGAGCAGCCGGTCGATCGTTTCGAACAAAATCGCGCCGATCGCGATCATCAGCAGCGCCGCATTGGCGAGCGCGGCGAGGATGGTGGAGCTTTTGAGGCCATAGGTGAAGCGCGGGGAGGGCGGGCGCTTAGCCGCGGCGGCCGCGCCCCACGCGATCAGCAGGCCCAGCACATCGGAAAGATTGTGCCCCGCATCGGCGACCAGCGCCATCGAGCCGGAGATATAGCCGAATGTCGCCTCGACCACCACGAATGCAGTGTTGAGTGCGATGCCGATGGCGAAGGCGCGTCCGAAATCGGCCGGGGCGTGGCTGTGTCCGTGCCCATGCCCGTGGCTATGGCCATGCGAGTGATCGTGAGAATGTCCGTGGCCCATCGCTTAGCCGCTTTTCCTGTCGCCCCTGACCATCATGCGAGCCCCGCGAATAGACGCGATGATCATCGCCACACAAGAAAAATCATTTCAAAACAACTAGATATGGAATATCATTCGGCGGTATAGTATATCATACATGGTCGCGGAGCGCGGGCAACCATTTGAAAGCCCAGCGCTATTCCGACGCGACGTTCGCCGCCCTACTCATAAACGCAGGCATCCAGCCCTTCGCGCGCCATGGTATCGACTGCGCGCGCCATGCGGTCGCCATGTCGGCGCAGCCAGCCTTGCGGGTTCTTCACTTCGCGCTTCTTGGGGCTGGGCAGGGCAACCGCCATGCGCGCCGCCTCGCTGTTGCTCAGCCGGTCTGCCCCGTGCCCGAAATAGCGCAGCGATCCCGCCTGCGCACCGTAAGTGCCGATGCCGGTCTCTGCGACGTTGAGGTAGACCTCCATGATCCGCCGCTTGGTCCACAGGTTCTCGATCAGCACGGTGAACCACGCCTCCAGCCCTTTGCGGACGAACCCGCCGCCTTGCCACAGGAACACGTTCTTGGCGGTCTGCTGGCTGATCGTGGAGCCGCCGCGCTGCTTACCGCCCTTTAGGTTGTTCTCCATCGCTGCCTGGATGGCGGCGTAGTCGAACCCGTCATGCTCGCAGAAGTTCTGGTCTTCCGAAGCGATCACCGCGCGCACCATGCTGCGGTCAATATCGTCGAGGCTGCGCCAGTCCTTGGTATAGCCGTGCTCGTCCATCGCCATGGTCATGGTGACGGGCACGGGCACGAAGCGCCACAGCACGGTCAGGAACAGGCTGAGCCCGATGAACGTCGCGACCAGCGTGGTCAGGAATTGAAGAATACGGAATAGCACGCCCGGCAATCTAGGGGGTGCGGGGCGTTGCGACAATCACCGGCGTTGGCCTGTTTCGCGCGACCTGCCCGACGCCGGGCCCGAGGTGTCGGTCAACCTGCTCGGTCCGATCGGGCTCACCCGCTTCGCAAGGCGGAAGCGGACGGCAAGCTCGGCGAATTAAGGCAAAGGCGTGCCAACCGCCGATATGAAAAACGCCGCCCTGCGAAATCGCGGGGCGGCGTTCTGTTCGTTTGCAGTCAGGCAGATATTACGCCGCGATCGGCATCATCTTGTCGTTCGCGATCCGCTGCATCGCCTTCTGGAGCTTCTCGAACGCGCGCACCTCGATCTGGCGGATACGTTCGCGCGAGACGTCGTAAACCTTGCTCAGCTCTTCGAGCGTCTGCGGGTCTTCGGTCAGGCGACGCTCGGTCAGAATGTGCTTCTCGCGGTCGTTGAGCGAATCCATCGCTTCGAGCAGCATTTCGTGCCGGACATGCTTTTCCTGCGCATTGGCGGTCGTCTCGTCCTGCAAGGGGCGATCATCGGTCAGCCAATCCTGCCACTGACTGGCGTTTTCCTCTTCACCGCGCATCGAGACGTTGAGCGAGCTGTCGCCGCCCATCATCATGCGGCGGTTCATGTTGATGACTTCCTGCTCCGGCACGCCCAGATCGGTCGCGATCTTGGTCACATCGTCGGGGTGCAGATCGGAATCCTCATAGGCTTCCAGCTGCTTCTTCATCCGGCGCAGGTTGAAGAACAGTTTTTTCTGCGCCGCAGTGGTCCCCATCTTCACGAGGCTCCAGGAGCGCAGGATGTATTCCTGGATGCTCGCCTTGATCCACCACATGGCATAGGTCGCCAGGCGGAAGCCGCGATCGGCTTCGAACTTCTTGACGCCCTGCATCAGGCCGACATTGCCTTCGGAAATGAGGTCGGACACGGGCAGACCATAGCCGCGATAGCCCATCGCGATCTTGGCCACGAGCCGCAGGTGGCTCGACACCAACTGTGCCGCAGCCTCCGGGTCTTCATGCTCTTCGTACCGCTTGGCGAGCATGTATTCCTGCTCTGCCGTCAGCACGGGGAATTTCTTGATTTCCGACAAATAGCGGTTGAGGCTCTGCTCTCCGCCGAGGGCCGGTATGGCTACTGCCTTGCTTTTACTCATTTCGTCCCTAACCTTTCTATGTCGACCCGCCCCCCCCGACATCGGGCTTGGACCCCTGATGGGCATCCGACTGGCATGGCCACACATCCTTTATAGGCCGCCGCGCGCGCAATTTCGAGCGCTGTTCATCGATTTCAACGAGCGATTTCGTCGATCAGTTCCTCCATGTCCCGGGGCAGGTCAGCCTGAAAATGGACCGGCTCGCCGGTGGCGGGATGGATGAAGCCGAGGCTGGCGGCGTGGAGCGCCTGCCTGCGGAAGCCCAGTGTTTCGAGGATCGGCCGTAAGGCCTTCGGATCGCGTCCATATTGTGGGTCCCCCAATAACGGATGACCTATTGACGCACAGTGAACGCGCACCTGATGCGTGCGGCCCGTCTCCAGCCGGCATTCAATTTTGCTTGCGACATCCCAAGAATCGATTGTCCGGTAATGCGTGACCGCATGCTTGCCGCGCGAGGCATCGGGGGGAAGGACAGCCATCTTCTTGCGATCGCGGTCCGACCGGCCGAGCCGCGCATCGATCGTGCCGGTGGCGGGCCGGGGCCGACCTGCGCAGAGCGCGACATAGCGGCGCGAAATGCTGTGATCGGCGAACTGTTTCGCAAGCCCCTCATGCGCAGAATCGGTCTTCGCAACGACGAGCAAGCCACTGGTATCCTTGTCGATCCGGTGCACGATGCCGGGCCGCTCGACGCCGTTGATGCCCGAAAGCTGGCCTCGGCAGTGATGCAGCAGCGCATTGACGAGCGTGCCGTCGCGATTCCCCGCTGCCGGGTGAACGACCATACCCGCCGGCTTGTCGACTACGATCAGGTGTTCGTCTTCGTAAGCGATGACGAGCGGGATATCCTGCGGCTCGGCTTCCAGCGGGGTGGGGGCGGGAAGGGCGATGGTGAAGCGCGCACCTGCCTCGACCTTGGCTGAGGGAGAGGTGGCGGGAGCGCCGCCGACCGTCACCGCGCCCTGCGCGATAAGGCCTTTGATCCGCTCGCGCGAGAGATCGGTGGCCTCTGCCAGCGCCTTGTCCAGGCGGGTGAGGGATGGGATGGTTCCGGTGAGGGGGGCACTCATGGTGGTTCCATACTGTTCGTGCCGAGCTTGTCGAAGGGTGAACTTCGAGCAGTCCTAACGCTTCGACGGCCTCACCAGCAACGGGATCGATTGGTTCGACGACAGTCCGTTCGTCCTGAGCTTGTCGAAGGGCGAACCGGCTCTACACTCGCAGCATGGCTTTCTTCGTTTACATCCTGCGATGTGCTGACGGATCGTACTACACCGGCCATACCGATAATCTGGAAATCAGGATTGCCGAACATCAGGCAGGCGAAGGTTCGCATTGGACCAGAACGCGCCTGCCGGTTGAGCATGTCTGGTCGCAGGATTTCGTTTCGCGCGAAGAAGCGCTTGCATCGGAACGCCGCATCAAAGGCTGGTCGCGAGGGAAGAAGGAAGCGCTGATGGCTGGGCGATGGGATCGACTCACTTCGCTGGCGAAGGCGCGAACCATTCGCCCTTCGACAGGCTCAGGACGAACGGCTTCTTTGACAGAGGCCGAGCCGCGAGCAGCGATAAGGATCGACCAGACCATCATCCAAGCCGTCTTCGCCCACGCCGCCAACGCCCACCCCCACGAATGCTGCGGCCTGCTGCTGGGCGAAGGCTCTGCGATTACGCACGCGCACCCCACCGCCAACATCCACCCGAGGCCCGAAACCCATTTCGAAATCGACCCCGCCGCGCTGATCGCCGCGCACAAGTCGGAGCGCGAAGGCGGGCCGCGAATCTTGGGCTACTACCACTCGCATCCCAAGGGAAGAGCCGAACCCTCACTCACGGACCGGGAGAGCGCGGCGCATGATGGGAAGGTCTGGGCCATCGTCGCGAACGGTGGAATCGGGTTCTTCCGCGATGGGGAGGATGGATTCGAGGCGCTTTCCTACGAAGTCGCGCCGCGCTAGGCAGGTGGCGATGATCTATCCCCATTCGACAATTCACGCCCGCTCCGTAACGCGCATCGCGCGCGGTCGCTTTTTTGCCCCTGGACACTGTGTCAGGTGTGTCAGGGCGCAGATAACGGGAGCTTTCGCATGAGCGAGACCGATCCGCTGCTGCTCGCCAGCCAGCTTTGTTCGCGGCTGTGCCACGACATGCTTTCGCCCGTCGGCGCGCTGTCGAACGGGCTCGAGCTGCTCGCGGACGAAAAAGACCCGCAGATGCGCCAGCGCTGTTTCGAACTGCTCGAACAGAGCGCACGCACCAGCGCCGCCAAGCTCAAGTTCTTCCGCCTCGCCTATGGCGCGGCCGGCGGCTTCGGGGAGCGGATTTCGGTCGACGAACCCAGGGGCGTGATCGAGGCGCTGGCCGCCGATGCCAAGCGGATCGCGTTGAACTGGGAAATCGCCACGCCCACGCTTTCAAAGACGGCGGCCAAGATCATGCTTAACCTTTCGAACATGGGGCTCGATGCGCTGGTGCGCGGCGGTACGCTCGATATCGGGGCGGAAGAGCGTGACGATGCGACCGAGATCGTGATCCGCGCGACGGGCACCAAGATCGCCTTCGATCCGCAGCTTGGCGAGGCGCTGGCGGGCAAGCTGGATCCGGTGGAGTTGTCCGGCCGCACCGCGCCTGCACATGTGCTGTCGCTGATCGCCGCACGATCGGGGGGGATGATCCAGACCCATGCCGAAGAGGGCACCCTGCTGCTCGGCGCGACCTTGCCGCACGAGGGATGAGCATGCGCGATACCGGTGACGGTGGGATCGGTGACGGGACGGGCGAACTGGTCCATCACGAGCGGCTCTCGCCCAATTACGACGAGCGTAACGCGCCGGTCTCGATGGTCGTGATCCACTATACCGAGATGGAAAGCGCGGATGTCGCCATCGAGCGGCTGACCGATCCCGAAGCGAAGGTTTCCGCGCATTACGTAATCAGCGAGGCGGGCGAGGTGACCCGCCTGGTGCCCGAGGAAAAGCGCGCCTGGCATGCGGGCGTATCCTACTGGCGCGGCGAGACCGACGTGAACGCGGTGAGCGTGGGGATCGAGCTCGATCATCCGGGCCACGCGCTTGGCTACCGCGAATTCTCCGAAGCGCAGATCGGGGCGCTGGTGCCGCTGCTCAACGCGATCGTGCAGCGTCACGACGTGCCGCGCGCGAACGTGGTCGGCCATTCGGACGTCGCGCCGCAGCGCAAGATCGACCCGGGCGAGCTGTTTCCATGGGCGCGGATCGCCGAGCTGGGCCTGTGCCTCCCGCGCCCGACCAAGCTGGAACTGGGCGATCCGTTCGACAATGACGGGGCGTTCTATCTCGCGCTGGAGCGGTTCGGTTACGACATCAGCGACGGGCGCAAAGTGGTCGAGGCGTTCCAGCGGCGCTGGCGGCCCGAGCAAATCGACGGCGAGATCGACGGTGAGATCCGCGCGATCCTGTTCCAGCTGCTGCTCGACCGCGACCGGGGGCTGGCGCGGTAGAGGGGTGCGGCTCCGACGCTCGGTGTGTTTCAGGCAGCGCGCCCTTTCGCTCGCAGCCCTGTGCGTGGGCGGGATGGTTGTCTCGCGGGCCTTGCCGGGGAGCGATATTGCCGAGGACGTGCGTGAGGCCGCGCTGGCCGATGCGAGTGGTTTGTGGCTCGACAGTGCCTCGCAAGCGCGGGTGAGTTGAGCTTTCCAACCGTCCCCGCCTGCCCTATATCGGCTGTGCCAGGAGGCTGGGCAGCCGCGTTGCGCAAGCACCGAGGAAAGTCCGGGCTCCACGAAGTAAGGGTGGCGGGTAACGCCCGCCGTGGGCGACCATAGGGAAAGTGCCACAGAGAGTAGACGGCCGATGGAGGCTGGGACGCTTGCGTTCCAGGTTCACAGGTAACGCTGAAAGGGTGCGGTAAGAGCGCACCGGGGGCCTGGTAACAGGTCCCGCCATGGTAAACCCCACCCGGAGCAAGGCCGAATAGGGATCCCGCGCCAGAAATGGCAGGAGCGCTTCGCTTCCGAGGAGGTCCGGGTTGGCTGCTCGAGCGACCTGGCAACAGGTCGCCTAGATGAATGGCTGCCGACCGTCGTTCGCGATGGGAACAGAACCCGGCTTACAGGCCTCCTGGCACCCTAAATCGCTGTCCTACTCGCGGCCCACGCTCGTATAGTGGAAGCCTGCTTCGCGCATGTCGGCGGGATTGTAGATGTTACGCAGGTCGACCAGCACGGGGGACTTCGCCAGTTGCTTGACCCGCTCGAAATCGAGCGCGCGGAACACGTCCCACTCGGTCACGATGACGACCGCATCGGCCCCCTCGATCGCGGCGTAGGGATCGTCGACCATCTCGACTTCGGGCATCAGCGGGGCGGCGATTTCCATGCCTTCGGGATCGTAGGCGGCGATCTCCACCCCCGCATCGGCCAGCGTCTGTGCCACCGCGATGGCGGGGGAATCGCGCATGTCGTCGGTGTTGGGCTTGAAGGTCAGGCCGAGCATCGCGACCCGCTTGCCGCGCGCTGCGTCGAGCCCGCCCAGCGCATCGACGACCTTGCGGCCCATCGCGCGCTTGCGGCTGTCGTTGACCTTCACGACCGCCTCGACGATCCGCGTCGGGCTGTCGTAGTCCTCTGCGGTCTTGAGCAGCGCGAGCGTATCCTTGGGGAAGCACGAGCCGCCATAGCCGGGGCCTGCGTGGAGGAACTTGGAGCCGATCCGGTTGTCCATCCCGATCCCGCGCGCGACGTCCTGCACGTTCGCACCGACCTTCTCGCACAGGTCCGCGATCTCGTTGATGAAGGTGATCTTGGTCGCGAGGAAGGCGTTGGCGGCGTATTTGATCAGCTCGCTGGTCCGCCGACCCACGAACAGGATCGGCGATTCGTTGAGGAACAGCGGGCGGTAGACTTCGCGCATAACGTTGCGGCCGAAGTCGTCCTCCGCCCCGATCACGATCCGGTCGGGGCGCTTGAAGTCGCCGATCGCCGCACCTTCGCGCAAGAATTCCGGGTTGGAAACGACCGCGACCTTCAGACCGCGATCCTTTACCGCCGCGCTTTCCATCAGAATGCGCTCCACCTGGTCGCCGGTGCCCACCGGCACGGTCGACTTGGTGACGACGACCGCATCATTGGTCAGCGATTCCCCGATCTCGCGCGCAACGGCATGAACGAACGAAAGGTCGGCATGCCCGTCGCCGCGGCGGCTGGGTGTGCCGACCGCGATGAAGATGGCGGAGGCACCTTCGATCCCTTCGGCGAGCGAGGTGGTGAAGGAGAGCCGACCCGTCTTCACATTGTTGTCGACCAGCGCGTCGAGCCCGGGCTCGTAAATCGGCATGACCCCGTCATGAAGGCGGTCGATCTTGTCCTGATCCTTGTCGATGCACACCACATCGTGGCCGAAATCGGCAAAGCAGGCCCCTGATACCAGGCCGACATAGCCCGACCCGACCATCGCGATTTTCATGACCAATCACCTTTCACCAATGTCGCCAGCCACCGAATGCATCTTTGACGGGCATGCCACCCACTAGGGCTCTTCATCCCACTTCTCGATTACGATCTCGCCGTCCCGGTCGACCGCCTGGATGAAGCGACGGCTCTCGCCCTCCAGCACCAGTGCCGTCAAGCGCCCGAAGCGAAATGCGCCCGTATCGATGCCGATGCGGTGGGGGCGATGCTCAACATCCTCGAAAATGGTGTGACCATGCACGATGATCTTCTCGAACGGGGCATCGTGGCCCAGAAACCGCTCGCGAATCCACAGCATGTCCTGTCGCGCCTGATCCTCGATCGAACGCGAAGGATCGATTCCGGCGTGGACGAAGGCATAATCGCCCGCGACGATAATTTCCTCGAAGCTTTCGAGAAACTCCCGGTCCTCCTCGGGCACGAGCGTGTGCAAACGCTTGCGCAGCGGTTCGAGCTCGAGCGTGTTGAACTCGGACTTCTCGATCGGATAGCTGAGGATCGTTTCGCGCCCGCCATGCCGCAGGAAATGGCGCAGAACGCCAACCTCCTGGAAGCTTTCGAGAAACATCTCCTCGTGATTTCCGGCAAGGTAGCGGACCTTGCGTCGCTGCCCCCAGTCGCGAGCGGTGGCGATCACCTTCGCGCTACCCGGCCCGCGGTCGACCAGGTCGCCCAGCAGGATGGCAGTGGTGTCGGCGGGCTCTGCGGCTGCGTCGTCTTCCTCGATCGCTGCAATCAGCGCGTCGAATAGCGCGTCGCAGCCGTGAATATCGCCAATCGCGTAATAGCGCGTGCCCGGCGGGGTCGACGGGCGAGGCCCGGTCGGCGCCTTGCGGAAGAGATTGCGGAAGGGATTGGGCATGATGCGGTATGGCAGACTGTCAGGGATCGGTCGGCGCAGGCGGGCGGAAAGCCCGCAGCAGGAGTTTGTGAGCGCGCCAGATAGGCTCTAGCACGCCCGACCGCAAGCGGCGGCGGGGGTACGGCGAAGCCAATCGAAGGATGCGGGAGAAGACGGCGGCGGACACCAACGCGTTCAGGGCGTGGTCGCCTTCGCCTCCTCGTGCATGGAGGCTTCTTCCGGATGCTTCGTGGTGATCCGCAGGGCGACATAACCAACGATCGCCGAGATGATCGAGCCGAGCAGAATGCCGATCTTCGCCTCGTCGATCAGCAAGTCGTTATCCCCGAAAGCGAGGCCGCTGACGAACAGCGACATGGTGAAGCCGATCCCGGTCAGGATGGTCACGCCCCAGATTTCCATCCAGTTGGCGTTGTCCGGCTTCTTCGCAATGCCCAGCTTCACCGCCAGAACGACTATGGTGAAAATGCCGAGCTGCTTGCCAAAGAAGAGACCCGCGGCGATCGCCAGCGGCAGAGCGGCAAACACCTCGTCCAGGCTCATTTCGAGGATATGGACGCCGGCATTGGCGAACCCGAAAACGGGCACCACGAGGTAGGCGCTCCACGGCGCGAGGCCATGCTCAGCCTTTTCCAGCATCGAATGCCCATCGACCTTGCGCATCGGAATGGTCAGCGCGGCAAGCACGCCTGCGATTGTTGCATGGACGCCCGAGAACAGCACGGCGAGCCATAGCGCCACTGCGACCAGAACGAAGGGCCATAATCGCTTCACGCCGAAACGGTTCATCCCGACCAGTACGCCGAAGATCGCCACCGAAATGGCGAGCCACATCACGCTCAATTCGCTGGTGTAGAAGACGGCGATCACGAGGACCGCGCCGATATCGTCGACAATCGCCACGGTCAGCAGGAACAGGCGCAGCGACGCGGGTACGCGGCTGCCGAGCAGGCCGAGCACACCCATGGCGAAGGCGATGTCGGTCGCGGCGGGGATTGCCCAGCCACGGATCAGCCGCGGATCGCCGCCCGCGATAACGACGTAGATCAGGGCGGGAACCGCCATCCCGGCGACCGCCGAGATGATCGGCAGGGTCCGCTTGTCCGCGCTCGACAATTGTCCGGCGATCAGTTCCCGCTTCACCTCAAGCCCGACCACGAAGAAGAACAGGACCATCAGCCCGTCGTTGATCCACTTGTGGAGGTTGTTGAGATAGAAGACCTCCTTCGGCCACCAATAGGTATGGAACAGGTCGTGGTAGTCGTCCCCCAGCGGAGAGTTGGCGACGATCATCGCGGCGGCGGCCACCAGGATCAGCAGGACACCGGCAGAGGCGTCGCTGACGAACAGGGCCCGCACAGGGGCGACGGCGCGGCGGATTGGTCGACGGATCGGTTCGAGCATGCGCATCCTCTTTCTCAATCTTTCGCGCGTTGCAAGGCCCGGTTCGCTCCGATAGGTTGAGTGCAGGCGGGAAAAGGGGTGGAGCGGCATGGAAGCGGCGGCATTGACGCCAGTCGATTGGATGGTCGTCATCCACCACGAACTCTTTCTATTCGCGGGCCTTTTCTTTCTCCTGGGGACCCTGGACGAGCTCGCGATCGACATCCTCTATGCGGTCGGCAGATTGCGGGGCCAAATTCGCACGCCGCGGATCGCGCGCGATTGTGTCGAGGGCCGGGCCTTGGGCGGCAGGGCGGCGGTGATCGTTCCGGCATGGCAGGAACACGACGTGATCGGCGCAACCCTGCGCCATATGCTGCGTGCTTGGCCGCAATCGGAATTGCGGATCTACGTTGGCTGCTACGCCAATGATCCGACCACCATCGCCGCCGCCACGCGCGCGGCGCGCGGGCACGAGCGGGTGCGGATCGTGGTTCATTCCGCGATCGGGCCGACCACCAAGGCAGACTGCATGAACAGTCTTTATCGTGCGATCCAGCAGGACGAGCGGCGCGAGGGAATCGACTACGCGATGGTCGTGATTCATGACGCCGAAGACATGGTGGACCCGGCTGCGCTGCCGCTGTTCGACGCAGGGCTCGCCAGCGCAGAGCTGCTGCAAATCCCTGTGCTGCCGATGCCGCAGGCGGGTTCGCGCTGGGTGGCGGGCCATTACATGGACGAATTCGCCGAAGCGCACGGCAAGGCGATGGTGGTGCGCGATTGGTTGGGCACCGGCTTCCCCTCGGCAGGTGTGGGATGCGCCATCGCGCGCGGCAGGCTGGCGAAGCTCGATGCACAGAACGGCGGCACGGGACCGTTCGATGCCGGGAGCCTGACCGAGGATTACGAACTCGGCCTCAAGGTTGCGCAGGACGGCGGACGCACGGCATTCCTGCGAGTGCGCGGAGAGGAAGGCCATCTGGTCGCGACCCGCGCGTTCTTTCCCCACCGGCTGGATACGGCGGTACGCCAGAAGAGCCGCTGGGTGTGCGGGATCGCACTGCAAGGGTGGGACCGGCTGGGCTGGACGGGCAGTCCGCTCGATGGCTGGATGCGCTTGCGCGATCGACGCGGGCCGCTGGCCGCGCTGGTCTTGTTCGTGGCCTATCTGCTTCTGCTGCTTACCGGCGCGCTGATGCTCGCCGAATCGCTGGGTGCCGCCCGGTCTCCGGGGCTGACGCCGGTGACCGAGATGCTGTTGCTGGCGAACGCGGCCAGCCTATTGTGGCGGGCGCTGTTTCGCGCGGGCTTTACCGCGATGGAGCATGGCTGGGCCGAGGGCGGACGTTCGATTCTGCGCCTTCCGGTCAGCAACATCATCGCGATCATGGCCGCGCGCCGGGCCGTGGTCCAATATCTGGCGAGCCTGCGAGGAAGCATGGTCCAGTGGGACAAGACCGAGCATCACGGGCACCCGTCTGTTGGACATCAGCCCGTTGGGCAGCAGGCGACGGCATGACAAGGCGCGCGGGCGGAAGGCCGGTAATGGCTGTGCTGGCGGTGCTCGCTGGATGGGTGGTGGTGCGCGCCTCGATCTGGGAACCGCCCTTTCCATTGCCATCGCCCGATGCGATCTTTGCGAAAGCCAATACCGGTTCTGCCCGGCCTGCTCGTGGCGAAGCGGCTACTGGAGCGATGGCCGTTTCGTCGCCAGTCTTGGCGCAGTGGCCGGTGCGGGGCGGTGCACTGCCGCTCACGCGGATTGCGGGTGTTGCGACGCAGGATCGTCTTCGCCTGCCGTCCGCGCCCGGGCTAACCTTCGCCCATCCCGCTATTTCCGGGCAACTCGCCAGATCGCGGAGTGCGGCCAGCCACCAGATGCTCTACGCCGCCGCCTTCGCGACCCTGCCAGCCATCGACCGATCGCGCGGCGGGGGGCTGAGCGAAGCGCGCAACACGGCGCCGGGGCGCGGCCAGCGGGGCTTGCCGTGGGCTTGGGGGCCCCTGCCTGCAACCTCTCTCACGCGGGCCAGCGAGCCAGCAGATCGCGCACCACGCCCCGGGCGCTGGTCGGGTGACGCCTGGCTGCTACTACGCGATGGCGCGCGGCCTCGACGCGTCGCCAGCGCCAATCCGGCGAGCTACGGATCGGATCAGCTCGGCGCGGTCGTGCGCTATTCGCTCGCCCCCGACACCGCGTTGCAGCCCGCAGTCTATGTTCGCGCGAGCAAGGCCCTGGTAGGCGATGGGGAGAGCGAGGTGGCGAGCGGTGCCAGCGTCAGCCTTTCGCGCAGCTTTCCCTTGCGGGTGCATGGAGAGGTGCGTCTCACCGATCGTCCAGGCGTGCCGGGCGATCGCACCGAGGTGCGTCCTGCGGCCTTCGTGGTCACCGGCTTGCCACGACAGCGTATCGCAGGTGTGCTGAACGCCGACAGCTATCTCCAGGCGGGCTATGTCGGCGGCGATTTCGAGACAGCGTTCGTCGACGGCAAAGCAACACTGGAAGCGCCTCTACTGCGCAGCGGCAAGGCCCGCGTCGCGGTCGGCGGCGGAGTGTGGGGCGGAGCGCAGCGGGGCGCCTCCCGTGTCGATGCAGGGCCGACCGCCACCTTCGTCCTGTCGTCGGGCAGGGCGAATCTGCGCGCCTCGCTCGACTATCGCTTTCGGGTCGCGGGCGATGCCCGCCCAGGCGACGGACCTGCGCTGACTTTATCGGCATCGTTCTAAGGCTGCAGATTACGCCCGATGCGCGCTTTATAACTTGCGCGAAAGCGCATACGGCAACGCGCGGTCATGGACGTCTATCTTCCCATCGCGAACCTATCGGTCAACGGACTGGTCATCGTCGCTCTCGGCGCGCTGACGGGTATCCTCTCCGGCCTGTTCGGAGTGGGGGGCGGATTTCTGACGACGCCGCTGCTGATATTCTACGGAATTCCGCCCACGGTCGCGGCTGCTTCCGCGGCGACGCAGGTGACCGGCGCCAGTGTTTCCGGTGTCCTCGCGCATAACCGGCGCGGTGGAGTGGACTATCGCATGGGCGGTGTGCTGGTGGTCGGCGGGGTCACAGGCGCGCTGATCGGCGCGGGGCTGTTCAGTTTCTTCCAGTCGATCGGCCAGATCGATGTGGTCATCAACGTCCTGTACGTATTCATGCTCGGTTCGATCGGCGCGCTGATGCTCAAGGAAGCGCTGGCCGCGCTCAATATCCGCCAGTCGAAGAGCCAGCAGCGCGCCGCCAAACGCCGCCACCATCCGCTGGTCGCCTCGCTGCCCTATCGCTGGCGCTTCTACGCCTCGGGTCTCTACATTTCGCCGCTCGCCCCGCTGATCCTCGGCACCGGCGTCGGCATCCTGACCATGCTGATGGGGGTCGGTGGCGGGTTCATGCTGGTGCCCGCCATGCTCTATATCCTCGGGATGAGCGGCAAGGTGGTGGTCGGCACATCGCTGTTCAACATCCTGTTCGTCACCATGGCGACGACCATGACCCACGCGCTGACGACCAAGGCGGTCGACCTCGTGCTGGCCGCGTTGCTGCTGGTCGGATCGGTGCTGGGTGCGCAGTTCGGCACGCGTCTGGCGCTGATGCTGAAGCCGGACTGGCTGCGGCTGGCGCTGGCAACCACGGTGCTGCTCGTCGCGCTGCGGATGCTGTTCGGGCTCAGCATCCAGCCCGACGAGGTCTATTCGGTGGTCAACCTGTGACCGCATTGCGGCGCATCGCGTTGACGCTGGCATGCCTGATTGTGCTGCCGGCCCAGACGGCCGAGGCGCGCGATCCTGTTCTGGTGCCCGAAGTCTCGCAGAAGGAAGTGCAGGTCCGGCAGGGCTTTACCGGCACCGAGCTGCTGCTGTTCGGGGCAGTGATCGACCCGGATGAGCGCGGCGACGACGCCTTCGACATCATCGTCGTCCTCAAGGGGCCGGCCCAGCCCATCCAGTTGCGTGAGAAGCGGCAGATTGGCGGGATCTGGATGAATGCGGAGAGTACGGCCTTCCGGTCCGCGCCATCCTACTTCGCGGTCGCGTCCAGCCGCCCGATCGAGCAGATCGTGGACGATCGTACGGCGGCGATCTTCGAATTCGGCACCGAGTTCATCCAGCTCAGCCCGTCGGGTTCGATCGATCTTGAAGAACAGGCGAGAATGCGCGCCGGGCTGGTCGACCTGCGTGAGCGGCAGGGCCTCTACCGCACGATCGAGGACGGCGTGACCGTGCGCGAAGGCGTGCTTTACCAGGCGCGCATCGGCTTGCCTTCCAACGTCCAGACGGGTGCCTATACGGCGGAGACCTTCGCCTTGCGCGATGGCCGTGTGGTCGCCTCCGCAGTGGCCGAAGTCTCGGTTCGCAAGGTCGGGTTCGAGCGGTTCGTGGAGCTGTTCGCAAACCGGCAGCCGCTGCTTTACGGGCTCGTCGCCATCTTCCTGTCTCTCCTGATGGGTTGGCTGGCCGGGCGCCTCTTCAACCGGTCCTGAGGGGGCCTGCGCGGGCAGCCCCGGCCGAACGGATTGACCCCATCTTAACCGTCTCGCTCTAGGGCGTTTGGTGGCTCCGGGACGAAGGGTAGCCGCTGAAGCGACGAGGGGTTGCGCATGACTGACAACGGTGGTCACGAGTTCCGCCAGGCAGCGAATTATCCGGTTGAGCAGGACGAGGTCGTCGAACCGCGGCGCGCCAATCCGACCGGCCAGCCGATCGGCGTCGTGCTCGACGTGGCCGGTGCGGGCGCGATCATCGCGCTCGACCCCGAACGGCTGAGCGAATGCGCCGGTGACGACGATCCGGCGATCGCGCTTGCCGGGCAGGTCGGCAGCCAGGTGAAAATTCGCGCGGGCGACAACTGGCTGCTCGCGAGCGTGCGCAACCAGAAACGCGACCGCAGGGGCACCGGCGGGATTGTCGCCGAAATCGACTTTCTGGGCGAGGGGGCGGAGGAAAAGCTGACCGGTCGCATCCGGGGCTTCCGCCGCGGCGTCACCCGTTATCCGGTGCCCGGAGGCATGGTCTTCGCCGCCAGCACCAACGATCTGCGCCACGTCTTCGCGGGCGACGGGCGCGCCTTCATCGAAATCGGCACGGTCTTTCCCACGCGCGACATTCGCGCCGGGCTCTATATCGACTCGCTCCTCGGTAAGCATTTCGCGCTGCTCGGCTCGACCGGGACGGGCAAGTCGACCACCACTGCGCTGATGCTTCACCGGATCTGCGAGGCTGCGCCGCAGGGCCATGTCATCATGATCGATCCGCACGGCGAATATGCCAGTGCCTTCAAGACCAATGGCGCGATCCTCGACGTCGGCAATCTGCGGATGCCGTACTGGCTGATGAACTTCGAGGAACACTGCGAAATCCTGCTGACCAGCCAGGGCAGCAACCGGCAGATCGATGCGGACATTCTGGCCAAGTGCCTGCTTGTCGCGCGCAGCAAGAACCGTCTGGCCGAAAGCATCGGCAAGGTCACCGTCGATTCGCCGGTGCCGTATCTCCTGTCGGACCTGTCGGCGGCGCTGACCAAGGAAATGGGCGATCTCGACAAGGCGACCGGCATCGCGCCCTATATGCGGATCAAGACCAAGCTGGACGAGCTCAAGTCCGATCCGCGCTACCAGTTCATGTTCTCCGGCATGCTGGTGGGCGACACGATGGCCGAGTTTCTCGGCCGCATCCTGCGTCTGCCGACCGAGGACAAGCCGATCTCCATCATCGACGTCTCAGGCGTGCCGTCCGACATTACCGCCACCGTGGTCGCGGTACTCAGCCGGCTGGTGTTCGATTACGCCACCTGGGCCCGCGAAGAGCGGACCCGCCCGATCCTGCTGGTGTGCGAGGAAGCGCACCGATACGTTCCCAGCGAGAAGAACTTCGACAGCTCCTCGGTCGGCAAGGTGCTCAGCCGGATCGCCAAGGAGGGGCGCAAATACGGCGTTGCCCTCGGCCTGGTGACGCAGCGTCCATCCGACCTTGCCGAAGGCGTGCTCTCGCAATGCGGCACGATCATCTCGATGCGGCTCAACAACGAGCGCGACCAGGCCTTCGTCAAGGCTGCCATGCCCGAGGGCGCGCGCGGGTTCCTCGATTCGATCGCCGCGCTCCGCAACCGCGAATGCATCATCTGCGGCGAGGGCTCGTCGGTGCCGATGCGGGTGACCTTCGACACGCTGGAGGAATCCAAGCGGCCCGCTTCGGAAGACCCGAGCTTCAGCAAGCTGTGGCGCGAAACCGGTGGCGAGGAAGAGGCACTGGAGCGGATCGTGGAGCGCTGGCGCAGTCACTCGTAAGACGATCAGGCCGCGTTGAGCAAAGTGCCGATCAACAAGGCTGCGTCCTCATCCGGCATTTTGCCAACGGCGGCGTGCAATTTCCGCAAGGCTTCGCACTGTTGTGCGCTTGACAGGACGCCCGGGTCGCCTTGGTCGAAGAGCATCGCCAATTGTGCTTCAGAGGCGCCCTCTTGCACCATGGACTGGCGCAGCTTTGCCACCAGTGAGGGGGTCACGGCCAACCGCATCTGCTGGTCGCGTCTGCCTGTCGCCATTGCCTCCACCCGGCTTGCGACGGACTTGCCGAAAAGCGTCCGCAGCTCTTGCGAGGTTTCGTCCGTCACCTCGATCCTTCCGAACAGATAATCGCTGCACATCGTCGGGTTTTCGCGCGACAGCATATCCACCAGCGCTTCCTCGTCGGCAAGAACGGAGCGCAGGTTCTGTGTCGGCGCGTAGGCAAAATCGTTGCGATGGCTCGCCATGAACTCTTGGAGCACGTTATTGATTGCCAGCAGTAGGGTCTCTTCATCCTCGGCCTGGATGGCTGCGTCACCGAGCCTATCGAGCATCTTGTCGTATTGAAGAGGGAAATGGGTTTCGATCGCGTCCATCAGGGCGAGATCGCCGGGATTTGCCTTGAGCGCGGCTTCGATCTGGTTTTCCACCCGCTTCTGCGGGTTGAAATACTCCTCGATGCCCCCCGCCAGAAAAAAGCGAACAGCCAGGCCTGCCACGATCAGCCCGACGACCAGACCGATCGATCGCGGAAGCGATTGCTGCGATGAAAAACCCATTCCGAAAAACCCCCCGATTCGCCGGCATCGCGCGCCCGCGAACCTGTTACGTCCCTCGTGTGTCGCCGAACAGATGGATATGCAGCCGATCCGAAAGCCTGAAGCCGTGTTCGAGGCATAGCGGCACCAGCCATTCCTGCCGCGCGCGCAAGGTCGCGCCGTCGGTGCCTTCGGCCATCAGGAACACGCGCCCGCGTGGCAGGGCGTGCGCACGCACAAGCTCGCGCACTTCCTCGACATCGGCGGGCTCGGCGACGACGAACTTGAAGAACGCGCGGGCATCGCTGGCATAGCGGCGCAGCACGCCCGGCACGATCGCCAGCTCGCGCGCATTGCCCGAATGCGTCAGCTTGGGGCTGATATTGAACTGGTCGACCCACACCTCGAGCTTGGGCGGCGGGAAGGCGGTGCCGTTGGTTTCGATCTCCACCGTCATATCGGGCAGCGTAGCGAGCAATTCGGCAAGCGGAGCCGCCTGCAACATCGGCTCGCCGCCGGTCACCACCAGCCGCCGCTGGCCAAGCGCGGCGATGCGATCCGCCACCTCGGCCACCTCGAGCGTTACCTGATTGGCCTTGCGCTCGAAGGTTTCGCCGGATCGGTGCGGGCGCTCATCGCCGGTAAAGTGCCACGTATAGGCGGTGTCGCACCACACGCAGGCGAGGTTGCAGCGCGACAGGCGCAGGAAGGCGGTCGGCTCGCCCGCGCTGGGGCCTTCACCTTGTACGGAGGCGAAAATCTCGGGGCCTCCCCCAAGGTCAACGGGGCCGTCGGTGGCGAGAACGAGGTTCATGCGAGGCGATCCCTGACACACCTGACACAGTGTCTTGCCCAAGAATTCCGGTCTGCCGCACGAACACCGCAGGTGGTGGTTTTAAGGAAGGCAGCGGAAGCAGTCATGGGGCAGCGCATGCCAGAAAACCTGAAGTTAGGAAATCGGCGCTCGTCATTCGAATGATCCCGCCACTCGAACGTATGGTCAGTCCCACCCTGCGGGGTCCAGCGCCAGGAGCGTTGCTAATTGATCGTACAGCGCCGGCACCTGGTCGCGCAGCTCGCGAGGCCGCTCGAAGAAGGTCACGATTGCCTCGGCGAAGAACTCCTGGTGGTTGCTGGCACCATACGGGTCGATTAGCGTGCGCTCGCCGTTTTGGACGCGCTGCACCTGGTCTTGGTACGCATCGAGCATCGCCCTTTCCCAGCCCGCGTAAGTCTGTCCCTTGCGCAGAAGCGGGATGCCATTGGTGTGGCCCGACAGGCTATCGAGCTGGTGCGCGAATTCGTGGATCACGACATTGTGCCCGTCTTGCGCATCCAGACCACCCTGCAGCGCATGGTCCCATGACAGGATGACCGGGCCGCGTGCCCAGCTTTCGCCCAGCGTCGCGTGCTGGTTTTCGTAGACCACGCCGTCGCCGTGCGTATCGCGGTTGGTCAGGAAGGCCGACGGGTAGAGCAGCACGTTCCGGAGCGTGTCGTACCAGACCGGGCTGTTGACCACGAGAAGGCAGGCCTGCGCCGCGATCGAGAGCTCCATCTCTTCGGTGACCTCCAACCCATTCTGGCCGCGGAAGGTGATCTGATCGAGGAAGAGGTTCATCTTCCCCTCCAGCGCGGACCGCACTTGAGGAGGCAACCGACGGACCAGCGGCACCAGCTTCTCAACCACCGCCCGCTGCTGTGTCGTGAGCGACGACGCGAGCAGCGCCTTGCGCTTCCGCTGCTTCGAATAGCGGCGGTATAGCAGGAACGCGGCCACGAGCAGCGGTAGGGCAAGAATGATCCAGGGCGTCATCTTGCAGAAGTAAGATCGCAGCTATCGCTTTGGTAGGAGGCTCGCCCGCCGGGGCGGCGCGAGCCTACCCCAGCCGCGCCAGCGCGTTACGCAGGCGATCGATCTCGCTGGCGTGGAACGCTGCATCGGCCTTCGCCTTCTCGACCGCTTCGGGCTTGGCCTTTTCGACGAAGGATGGGTTGGACAGCCGTTTGTCGAGCGATCCGAACTCCTTCTGGCTCGCCTCCATCGCCTTGGTCAGGCGGGCTTTCTCGGCCTCCACATCGACGATCCCTGCCAGCGGGACGATAAAGGCATCCTCGCCCGCCGCGATCTGCATCGCGGGGCCGGCAGGGGCTTCCTCGGCCAGATGAAGCGGGGTGAGGCGGGCCAGCCGCTCGATCGCTGCAGAGCTGCGCTCGACAATGCTCGCGGCCAGCGGGGAGGGGGCGGGCAGCCATGCTTCCAGCTTGGCGCCGGGTGCGATGCCCAACTCGTTCTTCGCGGCGCGGGTCGCGGTGGTCAGCGCGATCATCCAGTCGATCGCCGCGACTGCGTTTGCATCGACTTCGGCCTGCGGATCGGGCCACTGCGCCACGATCAGGTCGTAGGGGCGCTCACCGCCCTGGAACTGCGCCTGCGCATGCCACAGCTCTTCGGTGACGAAGGGCATGAAGGGGTGCAGCATGACGAGGATCTGGTCGATCGCCCAGCCGGCGACCGCGCGCGTTTCCTGCGCGGGCGGGCTGTCCGCATCCGCGCCGTCCTTGGCAAAGACCGGCTTGATGAGTTCCAGATACCAGTCGCAGAAGCGATCCCAAACGAAGTGGTAGATCGTGTTCGCGGCGGCATCGAAGCGCAGATCGGCCAGCGCCTGCTCCAGCGCAGCCTTGGCCTCGATCACCTCGCCGATGATCCATGAATTGACCGCCAGCGTGGCTTTGGGCGCGGCGACGCTTTGCGACGCGCCGATCCCGTTGGTCTGGCAATACCGCACCGCGTTCCACAGCTTGGTCGCGAAGTTGCGATACCCCTCGACCCGGCGCTCATCCATCTTGATGTCGCGGCCCTGGCTTTCCATGGCCGCCATGAAGAAGCGCAGCGCATCGGCGCCGTACTGGTCGATAAGGCCGAGCGGATCGACCACGTTGCCTTTCGACTTGCTCATCTTCGCACCGTCGGCGGCGCGCACGAGCCCGTGCAGATAGAGGCGCGGCCATGGCTTCTGGCCGGTGTTGAAATAGCCCGCCATCAGCATCCGCGCGTCCCAGAAGAACAGGATATCGAAGCCGCTGATGAGCAGATCGTTCGGGTAGTGCTTTTCAACGAGGTCGGTCTTGTCCGGCCAGCCGAGCGTGGCGAAGGGCCACAGCGCGCTGGAGAACCACGTGTCGAGCACGTCCTCGTCCTGCACCAGGGCCACGCCGGGCCCGGCAAGGCTCTGTGCGGCTTCGGCGTCCTCGGCCACGATCACGCGGCCTTCCGGCCCATACCATGCCGGGATCCGGTGCCCCCACCATAGCTGGCGCGAGACGCACCACGGCTGGATGTTCTCCATCCAGTTGAAGAAGGTCTTCTCCCACGTCTTGGGGACGATCTCGACTTCGCCGCTGCGCACCGCCTCTATCGGCTTCACCGCCAGCTTTTCGGCGTCGACATACCACTGGTCGGTCAGCCACGGCTCGATCACCACGCCGCCGCGGTCGCCGAAGGGCGTCGCGATCTGGCGGGGTTCGGCGTCGTGCTCGACCTCCTCGCCCTTCTTGGTCCTGGCGATATGCGGGATCAGGAAGCCCTCTTCCTTCAGCCGCGCGACCACGGCTTCGCGCGCACCGTTCAACTCGTCGCGGCGGAAGCGGTGGAGGCCGATGAATTCTTGCGGAACCAGCCCGTCGGCGGTCTGGCAAACGTTCGCCTCGGCATCGAGCATGTTGAGCATCTCGGCAGGCGCAAAGCCTGCGCGCTTGCCGACCTCGAAATCGTTGAAGTCGTGCCCCGGCGTGATCTTCACCGCGCCCGAACCCAGTTCGGGGTCGGCGTGCTCGTCCGCGACGATGGGGATGCGGCGCCCGGTGATCGGCAGGATCACGTGCTTGCCGACCACGCTCTTGTAGCGTTCGTCGGTCGGATGCACCGCCACTGCCATATCGGCGAGCATCGTTTCGGGCCGCGTCGTCGCGACCTCGATGAAGTCCGCACCGCTATCCAGCGTCACGCCGTCTGCGAGCGGGTACTTGAAGTGCCAGAAGCTGCCGGGAATCGTCTGCTGTTCGACCTCAAGGTCCGAAATCGCGGTCTTGAGCTTGGGGTCCCAATTCACCAGCCGCTTGTCGCGGTAGATCAGCCCGTCATTGTAGAGATCGACGAAGGTCTTGGTGACGGCCTTGCTGAAGTGATCGTCCATCGTGAATTGTTCACGCGACCAGTCCATCGAGCAGCCCAGCCGGCGCAACTGGCCGGTGATCGTGCCGCCGCTTTCTTCCTTCCACTCCCAGACTTTCCCGATGAAGTCTTCGCGCGAGTAGTTGGTCCGCTTGTCCTGCCTCGCTTCCAGCTGGCGTTCGACCACCATCTGCGTCGCGATGCCCGCATGGTCGGTGCCGACCACCCACAGCGCATCCTTGCCGCGCAGCCGCTCGTACCGGACGATGATGTCCTGTAGCGTGTTGTCCAGCGCATGGCCGATATGCAGGCTGCCGGTGACGTTGGGCGGCGGGTTGACGATGGTGAAGGCCTGCGCGTCCGGGCGCTCTGGCCGGAAGCGGCCGTTCTCTTCCCAATGGGCGTACCAGCGCTCTTCGATTGCGGCGGGTTCGAAGGTGGTCGATAGTTCTTGCGTCATGGGCGGACCCATAAGCACCACGCGCACCGCTTGTCACCTGAGTGCTTGAGCTTCCAGCGCTTTGCCCGCATAGCGACACGCGATGGCGACAGAGGCGCAGCATACGCTGGAACAGGGCGGCGACGGGGGCGGTATCCTCAGGCTTTCGGGGCCGTATATCCTGTCGACCATCGGCGAGATCGAGGGTGATCTGCGCGAGCGCGATCTCGGCATCGCGACGATCGACCTTGGCGAGGTCAACGAAATCGACACCGTCGGTGCATGGTTCGCCTGCAAGCTGGCGCGCGAGAATTCCGCAGAAATCGTCAATGCGAGCGAGCGGGCGCAGCGGCTTATCGATGCGGTTGGCGAGATCGACAATGATTCGCCCATGGCCGCGCCGCGCAACGCGCTGCTGGAGCGCGCATCCGAAGCGATGGGCGAAAAGGTGTTCGGTGCCGGGCGCGGCACCACCAACATCATCGGTTTCCTCGGCCAGGTGCTGATCGGCATTGGTGCGCTGATTCGGCACCCGCGCCGGTTCCGCTATCGCGCGCTGGTCCACCAGTTCGAATCGGTCGGGGTCAACTCGCTGCCGATCATCGGCCTGATGAGCTTCCTGATCGGGATCGTGATCGCGCAGCAGGGCGCGGCTCAACTGCGATTTTTCGGCGCCGAATCGCTCACGGTGAACCTCGTCGGGCGGATCACGCTGCGCGAACTGGGCGTGCTGATGACCGCGATCATGGTCGCGGGCCGGTCAGGCAGTGCGTTTGCAGCGCAGATCGGCACGATGAAGCTGACCGAGGAAATCGACGCGATGCGAACCATCGGCATCTCGCCGATCGAGGCGCTGGTCATCCCGCGCATCTTCGCCTGCGTGTTCATGATAGTGCTGCTGGGCTTCTATGCATCGGTCATGGCGATCGTCGGCGGCGCGGTAATCTCCGACTTGATGCTGGGCATTCCGTTCTGGACCTTCCTGATGCGCATTCAGGAAGTCGTGCCGACCTATGATGTGTGGGTGGGCATGATCAAGGCGCCCGTTTTCGGTCTGATCATCGGGATCGCGGGCTGTTACCAGGGGATGCAGGTCCACGGCAATTCCGAGGAAGTCGGCAAGCGCACCACCAATGCGGTGGTCCAGGCGATCTTCACCGTGATCGTGCTCGATGCGTTCTTCGCGGTGTTCTTCACCGGGGTTGGCTGGGCATGAGCAGTATCGTCGACGAAATTTTCGGCGGGGACAAACCGCAGCGGCACGAACGGTTTCGCGGCGAGTATCCGGTGCGCGTACGCGGGCTGGACAATGCGTTCGGCGACCAGGTGATACACGAGAACCTCGATCTCGATTTGAAGCGGGGCGAGATTCTGGGCGTGGTCGGCGGATCGGGCACCGGCAAATCGGTTCTGATGCGCGCGATCATCGGGTTGCAGCAGCCCGACGCGGGCCAGATCGAGGTGTTCGGCCAATCGATGACCGACGCCGAGCCGGACGAGGCGCTGGGCGTGCGCAACCGCTGGGGCGTGCTGTTCCAGGGCGGGGCGCTGTTCTCCACATTGACGGTGGGCGAGAATGTGGAGGTGCCGATCAAGCAGTTCTACCCCGATCTCTCGCCCGAGTTCGTCAGCGAGATCGCGCGCTACAAGGTCGTGATGTCGGGCCTGCCCGAAGAAGCGACGAACAAGTATCCATCCGAGCTTTCGGGCGGGATGAGGAAGCGCGCCGGGCTGGCCCGTGCGCTCGCGCTCGATCCAGAGCTGCTGTTCCTCGACGAACCGACCGCCGGGCTCGACCCGATCGGTGCATCGGCTTTCGATCAGCTGACCAAAGAACTCAAGCAAACGCTCGGGCTGACGGTGTTTCTCATCACCCACGATCTCGATACGCTGCACGAGATCTGCGACCGGGTTGCGGTGCTGGCCGACAGACGCGTGATCGCGGTCGATACGGTGCCCAACCTGATGCAGCTCGACCATCCGTGGATTCAGGAATATTTCAACGGGCCGCGCGGTCGCGCCGCACTGACCGCGCAGGCGCTGGACGAATTGCGCCGGCATATGGACAAGCCGATCGCGGCAGAGGCGGTCAAAGCGTTGGACAAGTCCGGCGAAGACGAGGCATAGGCGACACATTATGGAAACCAGGGCCAATCATGTCTGGGTGGGGGCGGTTACCCTCGCCATTCTCGCCGCCCTGGCGCTTGCGATCGTGTGGATCGCCCGGCTGGGCGAGAACGATCGCAAGGAATACGACATCTTCTTCAAGCAGTCGGTCGCCGGACTGGCCAATGGCAGCCAGGTTTCCTTTGCCGGCGTTCCGGTCGGCCAGGTGAGCGAAATCTCGCTGTGGGAGAAGGACCCCGAATTCGTGCGCGTGCGGGTCGCCGTGAAGCAAGATGTGCCGGTGCTGGTCGGCACCACCGCCACGGTGCAAAGTTCCTTCACCGGCGTCTCGACGATCATGCTGGACGGCGCGCGCAAGGGCCGCCCACCGATCGATTGCGAAACCACCGCCTGCCCCGAAGGCGTGCCGGTAATCCCGCCCAAGGCGGGCGGTTTCGGCGAAATCCTCGCCAATGCGCCGCTGCTGCTCGAACGGCTGGCCACGCTGACCGAGCGGCTGACCATGCTGCTGTCGGACGATAACCAGCAGCAGCTGGCGGGTATCCTACGCAACACCAACGCGATTTCCGCCGAGGTTGCGGATGCTTCCCCGCAATTGCAGGGCGCGCTCGCGGAGATGCAGATCACGCTGCGCGAGGCGAGCGAAGCACTCGATGCGTTCGAGAAGACCACCGAATCGACCAACGAGCTGATCAATCGCGAGGGCGAGTCGATCGCCGATGAACTGCGCAACACGCTGAGCAAGGCGAACAAGACCGCCGAAACGCTCAACGAGACGCTCGAGCAGGCGCAGCCTGCCGTGCGCACGCTCAATGATCGAACCCTGCCGACCGCGAATGCCACGCTCGAGGACCTGCAGGCGACCAGCCGGTCTCTGCGCAGCCTGACCGAGCGTTTGGAAGACAAGGGCGCGACCGACCTGCTGTCCTCGCCCAAGCTGCCCGACTACGAACCGGAGGACTGACAGCGATGTCCATTCTGCGCCTGACGACCCTCCGCCTGCCGATCATCGGGGCTGCCGCGTGCCTGCTGGCCGGATGCATCAGCATCGGCGAAGACCCGCCGCCCGCGCTGCTGACCCTGACGCCCCATGCGCCGATCGAGACCGGCACCGGGCCCGCGGGCGAGGCGACCAGCGCGCTGACCGTGATGCGGCCCGAGGTTCCCGGTAGCCTCGCGGTGACGCGGGTGCCGGTTCAGGTCGATGCCTCGACCATCGCCTATCTGCAGGATGCGGTGTGGGTCGATCGGCCCGCCAAGCTGTTCCAGAACCTGCTGGTCACCACCATCCGCGAGCGGACCGGGCGGCTGGTGCTCGACGATGTGGAGAGCCGCAGCGGAACCGATGCCATGCTGCGCGGGACCCTGCGCGATTTCGGCTACGACGCGCAGAGCGGGTCGGTTATCGTGACCTACGACGCGATCCGCGAGAGCGCCGGTCGGCTGGAAACCCGTCGCTTCACGGCGCGCATTCCCGGCGTTCCGGCGCAGGCCAGCCCGGTTGGCAATGCGCTGAACGATGCGGCAAACCAGGTTGCGCTCGACGTGGCCGAATGGATCGGCGGGTAGGGCGAAAGCCCGCTTTGCGAAGGACTGCCCGCGCGATCCTAGTCTGGTGATCGCGCCGCGCGCGCAAACGCCAGCGCGCGGGCAAACTCGGCCTCGCGCGCGTTGCGGCGGGCCAGCGCCTCGGCATCCACGCCCCATTGCTCGGCCTGAAAATCCTCTTCCAGATTGGCGGCGGCCCACAGCGCCTGCGCGTCGGCATCGTCCTTCAGCCCGGCCAGCGCCACGCAGAGCGACGCGGCGAGCGAGGCCGAGGCATCCAGCGCTGCAAGAACGAAGGCGCTCTCGCTCTCGAGACGTTGGCGTATCGCTGCACGGCTGGGCTCGGCTTGCGGCTTGTGGAGGATGGAGTGCGTGCGGCTGAGCGTGATGCCCAACTCGTCCTCAACCTGAGCTACGATCGGGTCCCACACCTGCGCTTGGCGCCGCGCTACCGCCTCGTCCGGCTCGGCGCGATAGCATAGCGTATCGCCATCGGCGAAGCCGAGCAGGCGGGCGATCACGGGCTCGCGATCATTCGCGACACTGTCGATCGCGCGGTCGGCGAGGTCGCGCAGCGGGAAGTGATCGGGGTGAACCTCTTCCGGCGCATCCGCCCACTCGCCGCGGAGCAATTCGCCCAGCGCCCTGGTGGGCAGGATCTGCGCGCTGCCGCAGCGCGTCTTGACCGGCCTGCCGTCGAGCGCGACCTGCCACCCGCAATCGACCTGCGTGAGGTCGGCCGCCTTCCAGAACCGCTTCATGGCTGGTCGCGCTTCCACTTCCTGGCGAGCAGGACGGGGGCCACGAAGAACAGCAGCGGCCCGGCGACGAACAGGGCGGGGCCGATGATCGCCCCTGCGTCGCCGGCATCGATCCGGCCCACGACGAACATCGCGCCGGTAAAGGTCGTGAAAATTCCGGCGAGGCGGGTGAATTGCAGCGCCCAGTATCGGCGCGCCGCAACCGCCTCGGCCGCTTCGGGGTCAGCGTCCAAGGAGAATCTCCGTCAGGTGTGTCGGGGTTTGCGCGACCGCTTCGGCGCCCGCGCGCAGCAGTTCCTCGGGCTCGTGATAGCCCCACGCCACGCCGATGGCGCGCACGCCCGCAGCTTTCGCCATCTCGATATCGAAACTGGTATCGCCGATCATCACGGCATCGCCGGGCGCTGCACCACATTCGACCAGCGCCTCTTCCAGCATGGCCGGGTGCGGCTTTGAGGGATGCCGATCCGCGCCCTGAAGGCTGTCGAAAACCCCGGTCAGCCCATGCGTGGCGACCGTTGCGTTCAGGCCGCGGTCGGATTTGCCGGTGGCGACCGCGAGGTTCCAGCCTGCCTCGCGCAATGCGTCCAGCACTTCGCGGATGCCCGCATAAAGCGGCTCACGCAGGGCGCCGCTCTCGCGCGTGGCGCGGAAATGCGATTTGTAGGCCTCGACCACCGCCATCCGTTGTTCGCGTTCGGCATCGGGAGCCAGTTGCAGGACCGCCTGTGGCAGGCTGAGCCCGACGATCCGGCGCACCGCGTTGCGATCGGGCTGAGGCAGTCCCGCTTGGGCAAATGCAGCCTCCATCGAATCGCACACCGCCGCCTGCCCGTCGACCAGCGTGCCGTCGCAATCGAACACCGCGCAGCGGATGGTCATGCGCCAAGAGTCCGCATCAGCTGCGCGATTGCGGGTCGTCCCGCAGCGGCCTGCCCTGCGGCAATTCGCTCGCGTTCAGCCGCGCTCTTTTTCTGCGAGAGCTTGATGGTGGGGCGCCACGCCTGCACCTCCAGCTCGAACCCGGCGATGCCCTTGAACAGCCCGCTCCACAGCGACTCGCTCGCCTCGTCGGCGCGCCATGGCTCGCCCTCGATCCGGGCTTCGTGCTTTGCGATGGCGGCATGCAGGAACGCCTCCAACCCCTCGTCCGCCATCCGCCGCACCCTGCCTTCCAACTCCAGTGCGACGTAATCCCAGGTCGGCACGCTATCGCGGTTCGCGTACCAGCGGGGCGAGACGTAGGCGTCCTGGCCGTTGACCGTCACCAGAGCGGTCGCTCCGTCGAGGTGGCGGGTCAGGGAATTGCCGCGCGCAAGATGGAACTGGACCGCACCTTCGCCTGACAACAGTAGCGGCGTGTGCGCCACGCGGGGTCCGTCGGGCGTGGTGAGGAACACCATCCCGAAGCCGATCTTGTCGATTAGCATTTCGAGCAGCGCGCGATCGTCGCTGCGAAAGACCGGGTTCGGATGCATCAGCGCTTGCCTTTGGGTTTCGGCTTCTTGCCTGCCTTGCTCTTGGCGGCGGGTTTGGAGACGGCGCGCGAGCGGCGTTCGCCCCGGCGCGCTTTGCGATACTGCTTGGCGTGCTGCTTGGCGTCCTGCTTCTTTTCGGCCCTGGTCTTGGGGCCCGGATCGTCGCGCAGCGGCTCCGCATCGGTCAGCGACAGGTCGAAGCCCATCTGCTCCATCGTCGTGGCGAAATGCTCGGGCAGCTCGGCGGTCACGTCCAGCTGGCCGCCGCCTGGCTGGGTGATGATCAGGCGGCGCGCGTGCAGATGCATCTTGCGGCTGATGCTGCCGGTGAGGAAGGCTTCCTGCCCGCCATATTTGCCGTCGCCGACGATCGGGTGGCCCATCGCGGCGCAGTGGACGCGCAACTGGTGGGTGCGGCCGGTCAGTGGTTCGAGTTCGAGCCATGCAGCCCGGTTGCCTGCGCGTTCAACCACGCGGTAGCGCGTTTTGGCCGGTTGCCCGCCCTCCATGTCGACATGCATCTTCTCGCCGCCGGTGCCCGGTTGCTTGGCGAGCGGTGCGTCGATCTCGCCGACATGCTGTTCGGGCACGCCAACGACGAGCGCCCAGTAGACCTTCTTGGCGCTGCGCCCGGAGAAGCGCTTGGAGAATGCCGCCGCGCTGCCCGGCGTGCGCGCGATCAGCAGCACGCCCGACGTGTCCTTGTCGAGCCGGTGGACGAGGCGAGGGCGGGGGCCGTCACCCTCTACGAAGGCATCGAGCAAGCCGTCGACATGGCTGTAGGTCTTGCTGCCACCCTGCGTCGCGAGGCCCGGCGGCTTGTTGAGCACGATCGCCGTCTTGGTCTCGGTGATGACCATCGCGCGTGCCTGCTGGCGCTGCTCATCGCTCAGTTCGGCGCGTTTGCGCGGGGCCCTTGTTTTCGCGGGATTGCCGGGGGGAATGCGCAGCACCTGGCCCGCCACGAGCCGATCGTCCGGCTTGGCGCGGCCGCCATCGACCCGGATCTGCCCGGTGCGCGCCCAGCGCGCCACGGTTGCGAACCCGACTTCGGGCAGGTGTCGCTTGAACCACCGGTCCAGCCGGATATCGTCATCGTCGGGCGCGACCGTGTATTGACGCACTTCCCTTCTTTCGGGCCTGCTCTCGTCGGTTCCCTTGTCGGGGTCTGTTTCGGTCGGCGACATTGCTTAGAACACTCGTGTAATGGTGAGGCCGAAGACCAGCGCGCTGATCGACAGCGAAACCGACAGCAGCACGTAGAGCAGCGCGATCGATACCTGCCCGCGCTCGATCAGTAGCCAGGTTTCGAGGCTGAACGCCGAAAATGTGGTGAAGCCGCCAAGCAGGCCGACGCCGAGGATCAGCCGGAGCGGATCGGCATGGCCGTCGGCAAACCCGCGCGCGAGGCCGCCTGCCAGCAAGCCCATGACAAGCGAGCCGATGGCGTTGGCGGCGAGCGTCGGCCAAGGGAACGTGCTGACCGCAGGCACGCCGAGCCACGCGGTCATCGCGCGACCGAGATTATAGCGCAGCGCAGCGCCGATTCCGCCGCCGAGCGCGACACCCAGCGTTGCGGTGATGGGGGAAAGACTGGTCATTTGCGTGACGCTCTCTATAGTGCCCGGGTGCCCGCGCCAACCCGCGTCGCGTGCGCTACACGTGCTGTGGGCGCGGCGGATCGCCCGTATGTGCCTTGCACGGCGGTGCCATTTGGCCTATAAAGCGCGCATCGGGGCTGGCCGCTTCGGCGTTGCCGGCCTTTTCCATATAATATTTTCGTCGGTCCGCGCAGCGGCGTGTGCTGCCAAGTTTATGTTTTGAAAGGCGTTTTAGTTTATGCAAATCATGGTTCGCGATAATAATGTCGACCAAGCTCTGCGGGCTCTCAAGAAGAAGCTGCAGCGTGAGGGCGTCTATCGCGAGATGAAACTGCGTCGCCACTACGAGAAGCCGAGCGAGAAGCGCGCGCGCGAAAAAGCCGCCGCCATTCGCCGCGCGCGCAAGATGGACCGCAAGCGCGCCGAGCGCGACGGTCGCTAGGCCTGTTCGCCGGATCGGCTGCGATAGCGCGGTCGATCGGGCTGGGTTGTCTGGCACGGCCTTGAACACACAGCCTTGAACAGCAGGACGGCTTGCGCCAGATGGGCGCGAGCCGTTCGGCGTTTCGACGCCGGACGAATCTGCCTTTTTGCCGCATGGCCTCAAGCCTTTTCAGGATCTGATCGATGACCGAAGTCACCCGCGTCCCCCTCCGCCCGATCGCGAAGGGCTCGCTCGCCAAACTGTGGATCGGTGTGATCGTAGCGGTCGTCCTCGCCGTGCTGCTCGCGTGGAGCCTCGCGCCCAAGGGCTATGGCCTGACCGTGCTGGAAGCGGGCGAGGGGCCGAGCCCCAGCGCCGATGACGTGATCTTCGTCAACTATGTCGGCAAGCTGGCCGACGGTAAGGTGTTCGACCAGTCGCAGCCGCTGCCGATCCCGGTGGAAGGCGTGTTCCCCGAAGGCAATCCGCTGCCGCTCAGCAACATGATTCCCGGCTTCACCGAAGGTGCGCTACAGATGCAGAAGGGTGGCGAGTACGAGTTGCGTATCCCGCCGAGCAAGGGCTATGGCGACGAGCCGCGGACCGATCCGCAGACGGGCGAAGTCATCATCCCCGCCAACAGTGAACTTATCTTCGAGGTCGAGTTGGTCGACTTCATGAGCCGCGCCGAATTCGAACGCCGCGTGCAGGTCATCACACAGATGATGCAGCAACAGCAGGGCGCGATGATGGGCGGACCGGGCGGCGCGCCGATGGGCGAGCCCCTGCCTGAAGGAGCTCCCGAAGGGGCTGCGCCGCCGCAGTAATTCGCCTATGGTCCTTCCCTTCAAAGGGAGGGGTCGATGAACGAAGAGGGCGCTTACGAGGGCGGCGATACCGCACGCAGCCGGGTCGAGACCGACTGGCCGCTGCGTCCCTGGCTGTTCGCAGGCCTCCTGGCGCTGGCAGGCCTCGCGATCCATCTGATTACCGACGATGCTGACGAAAGCGGGCCGCGCGTTGCGGCGGCTGCCTTCATCGCCTTCGCCTGCGGTGCCTTCGTTCTCACTGCCGAGCGTGGACGGCTGCTTGCGCCTGCGATCTTCTCCATCGTCACCGGCCTCGTCGTCGGCGGACTGACCTGGCGCGCGGTCGGCGCGGGCAATGATGTCGCGGATAGCGGCTATGCCGTGGCGGCGGGCGTGTTTGCCTGCCTGCTCGCCGTGCCGCTGTTCCAGGCCGATTTCCTTCATCGCCGGCTGCGGACCGACTACAAGGACATCCACTATTTCGTCTGGACCGACGCGATCACGGGTGCGGGTGCCTTCGCATTCCTAGGGCTCGCCTGGCTTCTGATCTGGCTGGTCGCGTCGCTGCTCGACCTCGTCGGCATTCCCTTTCGCGAGCTGGTGCAGGCGGACTGGTTCGGATGGATGTTTGCTGGGCTGACGCTGGGTGCGGGTCTGGGCACGCTGCGCAACCAGTTGAAGATCATCGGCACGCTGCAATCGGTGGTGCTGCTGGTCCTTTCCATTCTGGCGCTGCCGCTCGCGATCGCGATTGCGGTATTCCTTGGCGCGGTGGTCGTTTCGGGGCCGAGCGTGCTGTGGAATGCGACCGATTCTGCGACCACGGTGCTGCTGTCGATCGCCATCGGTGCCTACGTGCTCGCCAATGCCGTGCTGCGCGACCGAAATGCGGACATGGTCGGCGGGGCCGTGCTCAAATGGTCGGGCTATGCGCTGGCGCTCGGCATCCTGCCGCTGACGGTGTTTGCCGCGATCAGCACTGGCGTGCGGATCGACCAGCACGGGCTTTCGCCGGAGCGGTTGTGGGCGCTGTGTTCGATCATCGTCGCGGTCGCCTTCGGGCTCGCGTACTTCATCGACGCTGTGCTGGGTGTGCGCGGGAGCTGGCGGGATCGGCTGCGTGCATCGAACCTGCGGCTGGGGCTCGCGACGGCGCTGTTCGCGCTGTTCCTCGCGCTGCCGATCCTCAATTTCGGTTCGCTGTCGACGAAGGACCAGCTCGCGCGGCTGGAAACGGGGGCGATTTCGGTGGAGGAGTTCGATTTCTCCGCCCTGCGCTGGGACTTCGGCGAGCCGGGGCGCAAGGCGTTGGCGCGGCTGGCGAAGAGCGGACGCCCTCGTGTCGCGGAACTGGCGCGCATGACCTTGCAATTGAAGACGAAGCCTTACCGCTCGACCATTCCGGAACGAGAGGCGATGGCGTCCAATGCCGATCTCTCCGCGCTCGATGACGATACGGCTCAGGCTGTCCGGGCCTTGTTACGCGACGAGGTCATTCTGTGCAGGGAAGGATGCAGGGTGGAACCGCTCCGAGCTTCGCCCGAAGGTGTGCTGATCGCGCTGATGACCAAGGCCGAGTATGGTGACAACCCCCACCTCCTTTGGGTCGCAGCTGGAAGTGACAAGGCCGAAACCCAACGTGTATACGATGGGAAGCTGATTCACGAGTACGAGGGGCTGGATGGCCCTGTTGACTATGACGGCGACATCGAACTTCGGCCTTTCGAGGGGCAGCAGATATTCGTGGACGGCAAGCCCGCTAGCCAACCATTCAAGTAATCTGACCGCTTGATGCTGCGATGCGGCGCGGCTAACGCCACGCTATGTCAATCACCCGCGAAGAAGTGGCCAAGATCGCGAGCCTCGCGCGCATCCAGATGGATGACGCGGCGCTGGATCGCATGGTCCCCGAACTCAACAATATCCTGGGCTGGGTCGAGCAGCTGGGCGAGGTCGATACCTCCTCGGTCGAGCCGATGACCGCCGTGATCCCGCAGGCCATGCGCCTGCGCGAAGACGTGGGCGATGCCGATCCGCTGACCGCAGGTGGGCGGCGCGAGGATGTGCTCGCCAATGCCCCCGCTGCCGAGCACGGATTTTTCGGCGTGCCCAAGGTGATCGAGTGATCGCGCAACGCGCCTCCATGAGCCCCAGCGAAAGCTGGGGCCTCCATCCAATTTGCGCGGAACTGGCGGCCCGGGGTCCCAGCTTTCGCTGGGACTCACAGATATGAACGACCTTACCAACCTTGGCGTCAAAGCCATCCGCGACGGGGTCGCCGGTGGCGATTTCACCGCGCGCGAAGTGGCCGAGGCTTTCAACGCCAATGTCGCCGCCGCGAAGGACTTGAACGCCTTCATCGTCGCCACGCCTGAGAAAGCTCTCGAAGCCGCCGACGGGGTGGATGCGAAGCGCGCGAAGGGCGAGGAACTGGGCAAGATGGGCGGCGTGCCGATCGGCATGAAGGACCTGTTCTGCACCGACGGCGTGCAGACCACGGCCGCCAGCCACATCCTCGAAGGCTTCGTCCCGCAGTACGAAAGCACCGTGTCCGCCAACCTGTGGAAGGCGGGTGCGGGGATGCTGGGCAAGCTCAACCTCGACCAGTTCGCGATGGGTTCGTCGAACGAGACGAGCTATTTCGGCAACGTCATTTCGCCGTGGCGCAAGCAGGGCGGTAATGCCGCGCTGATCCCCGGCGGTTCGTCGGGGGGCTCGTCCACTGCGGTTGCCGCACGGCTCGCTCCGGCAGCCACCGGCACCGATACCGGCGGTTCGATCCGCCAGCCTGCCGCCGTCACTGGCATCACCGGGATCAAGCCGACCTACGGGCGCTGTTCGCGCTGGGGCGTGGTCGCCTTCGCATCCAGCCTCGACCAGGCGGGGCCGATGGCGCGCGACGTCACCGATTGCGCGATCATGCTGGAGGCGATGGCCGGGTTCGATCCGAAGGATTCGACCTCGCTCGACATGCCCGTGCCCGAGTGGGAGAAGGGCCTGAACCCTGACCTGAAAGGCAAGAAGGTCGGTATCCCACGCGAATACCGCATGGAGGGGACCGATCAGGCGATCCTCGACAGTTGGGAGCGGGGCAAGGAATGGCTGCGCGATGCGGGCGCGGAGATCGTCGATATCTCGCTGCCGCATACCAAATACGCGCTGCCCGCCTATTACATCATCGCCCCGGCCGAAGCCTCCTCCAACCTCGCGCGCTATGACGGCGTGCGCTACGGCCTGCGCGATCTGCCCGAAGGCGCTGGCTTGCAGGACATGTACGCCGCGACCCGCGCGGCTGGCTTCGGCGACGAGGTGAAGCGGCGCATCCTGATCGGCACTTACGTGCTCAGTGCGGGCTTCTACGATGCCTATTACACACAGGCGCAGAAGATCCGCACGCTGGTGGCGCAGGACTTCGAGAAGGCCTGGGGGGAGTGCGACCTCATCCTCGCCCCGACGACGCCCAATGCCGCCTTCCCGCTGGGCGGCTTCGACGGCGATCCGCTGGCGATGTATCTGAACGACGTGTTCGCCGTGCCTGCCTCACTGGCTGGCCTGCCCGCGATGAGCGTGCCCGCGATGCTCAACGGCGACGGGCTGCCGCTCGGCCTCCAGATCGTCGGCAAGCCGTTCGACGAGCAGGGCGTACTCAACGCCGGGCTGGCGATCGAGCAGCGCAGCGGGTTCGATGCCAAACCCGAGAAATGGTGGTGAGCGACGAAGCCATCTTCACGCTCGTTGCGGCCGTTGCGGTCACGGCGGTCATGATGATCCCGGCAATCATCTCGCGGCGCGGCAAGCATGGCGAGGCGCGCTTCGCCAAGGATGAGAAGCGGATCGACGATGAATAGATGCCGCTTCCATCGCGAGACGTGCGGGCGATAGCTTCGTGAGCGAGTACGACACCGCCTGGTCGGTCGAGTGCCCGCGTTGCAGCGAGAGCAACAGCGCTGCGGATGCTCGGCCTGCGGAGAACCGAAGCCCTATGTGAACTGCAATGCTTGCGGATATGACTTGAGAGAAGCCATTGCTGCTGAACTGGGCGTGTCGAAGGCCATCCGGTGGGGTTGCAGTCTTGCGGGGCTATTGATCGTTTCGGCAGGTGCACCGGCGATGTACTGGAATTCTCATTATATGTGAGCAGGTTCGGGATCGGGCTACGGGCGGTTTGACGAGGAGGACGCGATGAAGGGCTGCATGAATGCGCTGACGTTTCTGGTGATCCTTGCAGTGACCCTATTTATCGTTCTCGCGATTATCGGCTGGATCAGGGACGGGGGCAGCGACGCAGCCGACACCGCAGACCAGGTGAGCAAATCGGTGAGAGTGCCTGCCGTGGTCGAGGTGTTCGAGGTCTTCTGACCGAAATCGCCGCGCTGGATGAGCGGCGAGAGGTGCTGGCGTCGCGGGAGGCTATGGCGAGCACTCCGCGTGGGCGCGCTTCCCCTAACGCGTAACCAGCAGCTTTCTGAGCTTGCGCAGGGCACGATCCGGTCGCTGGGCCGCCCGTACGAGCGGGGTGAGCCGGTCGCGCCAGTCGCCGTAACGATTGATCGGCACGTCGAGCAAGCGCGCATCGTGAAGCTCGACGAGGCGCCGTAGGAAACCCGGCGAGCGGCGAAAGCCCGGCGGCAGGGACCACATCCGCTCGAATTGTCGACGGCTTATCATCGGGCTTATATCCACCGGGCTGTCGGCCAGGCGAGGTTGGGCGAAGCCCCACGGGCCGAGCCTGAGCTCGAGATAGGCGAGGTCGAGAAACTGGTATGCGTCGAGGTCGGGCGGCAGATCCTCCATCCAACGCTCGATCGCCGCAATCAGCAGAGGATGCTTGGGGAGCTTCAGCAGCCCCAGCAGAACCGACGTGCCGATCTTGTCCGTGCCCTGCAATTCGCTCGTCCAGAGGAATCCGCGGCCGACTTCGCCACCCAGTCCGCCGATAAGATAGCGACCGGCAAGAGGGGCGACGCTGGGAGACCAGACCGCATTCATCCCCGAAAGCGCGTTCCCCGCTGCCTTGATCCAGACCTCAGTCGCTCCCGCGTCGGCCTTCACCCCCGGCAGGATGCGCAATTCAAGCCCATGCGTCTCGGCCAGGATCTTCGCGAGATGCAGGTCGAGGCCGGTGACCGGCAGCGACAGGCTCATGAACTCGGTTTCGCTTCTGGCGGAATTGCACGCCAGCAGCGCGCGCGTCTCGTTGCCACCGGTGAGGCACTGGGTGATCGGGCGTGCCGCGGCCAGTGCGGCGATCACCGTGTCCATCTCGCTGCCCATATCCCGCAGCATCGGATCGACATCGTCGCGATAGGCGGGCATCTCGATCGGCCAGAACCGCTCTGTCTCCCACGTGAGCAGGTTGAGCCGGTGATTGGGCAGAAGCCGGAACAGGCCATCGTGCGCGGTCAGGCCCGCCGTGAACCAACCATCATTATCCGCACCGAAAGCCTGGATCAGATCGCGGCGCAGCAGCGCATCGTACTTATCCCCGAGCACGACTCGCGCCGAAGACCCGGCCTTGCCGCGCTCAGGCGCGTAAACCAGCCCGACGGTCGCGCTGGCGTCGGGATAGGCCCAGACCTCCCCGGCATAGTCGAGCAGCAGGAGGAAGCTTCCGTTGAGCGCGCGAAGCGCATGCTCGGCAACCGCCGCCGGGCTCTCTGCCTCTTCCAGATCGAGCTGTTTCTCAACGAGCTCGCCCCGGTCGATATCGACGGCATGGCCGATCAGGTAACCCGCGGGGCGACCGCCGACCATGACAGGGCAAACGGGCTGGCGGGCATCGTTCCGGACCTGGAGTCGCGCTCCCGGCTGCTCGGAAACCGCGACTTCGACCTCGAATTGAAGATCGATGCCTTGCCCGTCGAATTCGCTCAACACCTTGCTCGACCCTCATTCCTGCCCAAGGCCGGAGCTAGGCCAACCGGGGTTCAAAGTCCACGCCGCGAACTTCAAAGTGCCCGCAGAAATGCGCGCGTGTCGCCCGAAAAACGGGAGCTGGCACGTACTTGTCGCTCGGCCCACCACGCAGGCGGGTGCGATGCGCGAGGGGCCGGGGATGCGATGCGGGTTGAGCGTGGTGCGCACCCCGTTGCAAATTCGCGCGAACCGAGGCAATCGCTCAGCCATGAGCACATACCGTATCCAGGGCGCAACGGGCGAATGGGAGGTCGTGATCGGCCTCGAAGTCCACGCGCAGGTCACCTCCAACGCCAAGCTTTTCAGCGGCGCATCCACCGAATTCGGGGCCGAGCCCAACACGCAGGTCTCGCTGATAGATGCCGCGATGCCGGGCATGCTGCCCGTGCCCAACCGCGAGTGCATCCGCCAGGCGGTGCGCACCGGCATGGCCATCGAAGCCCAGATCAACGCGTGGAGTCGGTTCGACCGCAAGAACTACTTCTACGCCGACCTGCCGCAGGGCTACCAGATCAGCCAGCTTTACCACCCTATCGTGGGCGAGGGGCAGCTGCTGATCGAGGCGGACGAGAAGGCGGGCATCCCCGAGGACAAGATCATCGGGATCGAGCGCATTCACGTGGAGCAGGACGCGGGCAAGCTGATGCACGATCAGCACCCGACGATGAGCTACGTCGATCTCAACCGCACCGGCATCGCGCTGATGGAAATCGTCAGCAAGCCCGACATGACGTCTCCTGCCGAAGCAGGCGCTTACGTGCGCAAGCTCAGGTCGATCCTGCGCTATGTCGGGTCGTGCGACGGCAATATGGAAGAAGGATCGATGCGCGCGGACGTCAACGTCTCGGTGCGCAAGGTTGGCGATTCTGAGCTGGGCACGCGGACCGAGACGAAGAACGTCAACTCGGTGCGCTTCGTCATGCAGGTCATCGAATACGAGGCGAACCGCCAGGTCGATGTGTTGGAGAGCGGCGGGACGGTCGATCAGGAAACCCGCCTGTTCGATGTCGCCACCGGCACCACGCGCACCATGCGCAGCAAGGAAGACGCGCACGATTACCGCTACTTCCCCGATCCCGACCTGCTGCCGCTCGAACTCGACGATGCCTTCCTGAGCGAATGCCGCGAGAGCCTGCCCGAATTGCCCGACGCCAAGCGCGCACGGTACGAGAACGAGCTGGGCCTCACGCCCTACAACGCGCGCGAGCTCACCGCCGAGGTGGAAACCTTCGGTCGCTTCGAAACGCTGCTCTCCGCCACGGCGGCCAAGATCGGCAAGCCCGAGAAGACGGTCGCTACGCAGGTCGCCAACTGGGCGCTCTCGGTCGCGCCGGGCGTGATGAAGTCATTGGGCGAAGAAGCCGACCCCGCGCACGCCACCGCAGAGGCGCAGGCGAGCATCCTCGCGATGCAGGACAAGGGCGAGATTTCGGGCGGACAGGCCAAGGAAATCTACGAAATCGTCCTCAAGACCGGCCGCGACCCCGAGGAGATCGCCGATACCGAAGGCCTCAAGCAGGTCAGCGATACCGGTGCGATCGAGGAAGCGATCGACGCGATCATCGCCGCCAACGAAGACAAGGTGGCCGAATATCGCGGCGGAAAGGACAAGCTGTTCGGCTTCTTCGTCGGCCAGACGATGAAGGCAATGCAGGGCAAGGCGAACCCGGCGGTGGTGAATCAGATTTTGAAGGACAAGCTTGGCTAGCAGCCATGAAAGGTCGGTCTGCTGAAAAGGGGGAGGGCGTGAGCCACCCCCGCCATGCGATCTGCGCGACGGCACTGTGCGCCGCGCTGGCAGGCACCGCAGCCTGTTCGCCCGTGCAGCAGTTCCAGAAAGTGGCGGCGGCGGGCGGATCGATCGCCAATTCGGTGCTGGGGGCAGAGGGCGCTGCCCCTCTTACCGCACAGGAACTGCGGCGTTTGCAGAATCGCGAATTCAGCACCACCAAACAGATCGCCTTCGCCAGCACGATGACAGCGCTGCTCGATAGCGGCTACCGGGTGCAGACCGCTGATCTGGACAGCGGTTTGATCACGGCCACGGGGACCACGACGGATCGGCTTCGCGTCGATACTTCGGGCCTCGGTAGATCGAACCAGACCCCGGTCGTTTCCGCCTATATCGACGATCTTGGCGGTGGGACGGTCCGGGTTCGCGCCGCCTTCTCCATCGGGGTGTCGGGTACGGGCGCGCTTTCACGGACGGGGGAGCGCGCCGTGCTGGACGAAGCGCTGTACGCCGATTTCTTCACCGGCCTCGATGCCGAAATCGAGAGCCGGCAAGCTCGTGCGCAGGCATCACAGCCCGCGCAGGGCAGCGCCGCGGTGCAAGGGGCGCGCACGCCGCGTGTTGCGGGCGGCGCGCCCACGCCTTCGGTGCGCCTGTCCGTTTCCGGCCCCCCGATTGCTTCCGAGGATACGGGGCTGGACCCGTTCTACCGCGTGCCGGGGCAGGGGGCCGCAGTCGGTCCGGCGGCGCAGCAATGGTCGATGCTGGGGCGCGAAGATCGCGGCAGCCTGACCGACACCAGCGAATATCGCGCCTCGCCCTGCGCAGTGTTGCCGGGCACCCGGCGGGGATGGGAAGCCGCTCTGGCTACGATCGTCGAGCGCGCGCGGCAAAGCCGGGTGGTGATCGTGAACGAAAGCCATTCGGTCACCCGCCATCGCGATACCGTGCGCCAGTTGCTGGGCGCGCTGCGGCCATTGGGCTATACCGTCTATGCCGCCGAGACTTTCAGCAACGCGCAGGACGGCGTCGATCCGGTCGAGGCAAACGCCGCGCTCGCGTGGCCGCATGTGACCGACGGCACCTATACGCTGGAACCTGTCTTCGGGCGGCTGGTGCGCGAGGCGAAAGGCCTCGGCTATCGGCTCGTGGCCTACGAGGAAACGCCCACCCAGTCCGCTCCGCAAGATGCGTCCGTTGAAGAGCGTATCCGTGCACGCGAAACTGCGCAGGCGGAAAATCTCGCCGCGATCCTCGCGACGATGGACGATGGGGAGAAGCTGATCATCCATGTCGGGTACTCGCACGCGTCCGAAGTGCCGGTGGTGCGCGGCGACGGATCGACCAACCTGTGGATGGCAGCGCGCCTGAAGCAGCTCACAGGAATCGATCCGCTGACGATTTCGCAGATCCTGTGTTCGAGCAATGGTGGCGAGGCCTTCCTCGCGCAGCTTCCCGAAGGCGAGTCTGCAGGGCTGGTCGACCTGGTTCTCTCACAGCCGGTCACCCAGTTCGCGCGCTCTCGCCCGCAGTGGCGGCGCAGGGCGGGCGATCGCGAGATCGCCATTCCGGCTGAACTCCGCGAGGGTGAGGGCCCGCTGATCGTCGATGCGTTTCGCGCGGGCGAACCCGACATGGCGGTGCCGATGGACCGCATCTATGTGGAGCCAGGCGAAGATATTCCGTTGCTGCTGCCGCCGGGCGACTATGTCGTCCGCGCGATCCGGCCCGCTATCATGCCCGAATGAGCGCCTCCGGCCTGTCCATCGTCCTCGTCCACCCCGAAATCCCCGGCAATACCGGCGCGGTGGGGCGCACCTGCGTGGCGCTCGATCTCGAACTCATCCTGATCCACCCGCTCGGCTTCACGATCACCGACACGCGGCTGAAGCGCGCGGGGCTCGATTACTGGCAGCATATCCGGCTGGCGGAGTTCGCGAGCTGGGAGGCGTTCCTGGCGGAGCGTGATCCGCGCGGCGATCAACTGTTCCTGTTCGAGGAATATGCTCCGCGCAGCTTCTACGAACCGGACTATCCGGCGGACGCCTATCTTGTCTTCGGGCGTGAGACCAAGGGGCTGCCGGGCGATATCGTGCAGGCGCACGCCAAGCAGATGGTCAGCTTGCCGATGAAGAGCGACAAGGTCCGCTCGCTCAACCTCGCCAACACCGTCACTGCGGCGGCCTACCAGGCGCTGCGCGGACAAATGGCCGGGTAAAACACCACCGCGCACATTTCGCTATAGGCGTACGTTTTTATCGCGCGTATCTTGTTGGCGGGGTTGTAAAACATGAGGGGGATCCAGTGAAACGCATCTGTTTCGCTCTGCTGCTGCTGTCCGTTCCGGTCGCAGCGCAGGCACAATATGTCGATAGCAACGAGCCGCCGATCTACACCTTCACCGACGCCGAGGTGGAGGCCGTGCCGATGCCCGCGCTCGCCTTCGACGCGGGGAGCGTCGACGGGGACGATTTCGAGAAGTATTTCTACTTCCACCGGCCCGATACCAGCTTCGATGTTGCCTTTCGCGATATCGCCGAATGCGATGCACTGACCAGCGGGCTCAGCTTCTATGGCGGCGCCTCGCAGTCGATGATCACCCAGCAGGTCATGCAATACGGCATGGCCGGCGCGGTGGGCGGGGCGATCGGATCGGTCGTGGCCGACGCAATCTTCGGATCGGCGGAACGGCGCAAGCAGCGCCGCACGAACATACGCAACTGCATGTTTTACAAGGGTTATAGTCGTTACGGGCTGGAGAAGGACCTGTGGCAGGAGTTCAACTTCGAGGAAGGCAACAGCCGCGAGGAAGCGGAAAGTCGCGCCCAAAAGCTGATGATGCAGGCCCGCGTCGCATCCGGCCCCAAACCCGCGCAGGAGGCGCTCCAGCCATGAAGATCTTTTCGATGATCGCCACGGCCGCATGCGCTGCCATGGCGCTTGCCACGCCCGCGCTCGCGCAGAATGTCGAGCGCGAACATATTGAGGCGAAGAATCTTGCCAGAGGCAAGCAACAGATTGCGGCGGACCGGGCCTATATCCTGGTGACCGGCAGCGCGCGCAGCCAAGGTGTGTTCTACAAGACGGCCGATGAGGCCGATCTGGCGCTGTTCCAAGAAGATTGGGAGGAGCAGTACGCCAACGCCCGCGAGAAGTACGAAGCGAAGCTGGAAAGGTACCTCGAACAGCGCGAGAGGATTCGCGAGGACAAGCTGTACTCTGGCGAACGGCTGCGGGACAAACCGGACGAAGTTAGCCGCGAGACCTTCTCGATCGGATCGGTCGAGCGCCGCCTGTTGGTTGGCTGGGGCCCAAACTATGTCTTCGACAAGAGCAAGGATGAAGCCGGAGAGCAGGTCTATTCCTACCTGATCGAACTCGATCCGGGCGAATACACCTATTACGGGCCGATCTTCCTCAATCCGAACGGTGGGGCCGTTGGATCGTGCATGTGCATGGGCAGTGTGAAATTCGATGCGAAGCCGGGCGTCGTCACCAATCTCGGCGACTTCGCGATGATGCGCTGGATCGACGATGACGCGGGGCGCCAGTCGGGCATCAACTGGGACGAATTCGCCAAACAACGCGAACCTGCCCGGCCTATCGATTATACGGTACCTGCCGCACTCGCCGGTTATGAAACAATCCGCGCCGATTTCCGCGCGGCTGGCAAGGTGGACAACTGGTTCGGTGGGACGATTGCGCGCCTCGCCCCGATGGATGGGGTGCTCGCCTACGAACGCGACCGGATCGTCGACGTGAAGGAGGCCACCAGGCTGGCGGCCGAGGCCCAAAAGAAGGCCGAGCTTGCCAAGGCGGAGCGCGAAAAGGCCGAGGCCGCGGCCGCTTTGGCGGCCTCGCCAGAGGGCGACACCGCAATCGACGAAGCGGGTGACGTTCCGGCTGCTCAGGCCAGCACCTTTACCGCCGAAGCGCGCGCAGCCGACTGACCGCCACGCCCGCATTGCTAAAGAAAAAGGCCGCCGGAGCGCAAACTCCGGCGGCCTTTTCGTTGTAGGTTGAGCCTGCTTAGCCCTGCTTTTCGCCGGTCAGCGGCATGTCGCCGAAGGCGCCTGCGTTGACCTTGCCGGTCATCTGGTCGCCAGTGACGGTCGCTTCGCAGTTGAGCTCCATCGGCATGGGGACGGTCATATCCATCTTCCACTTGAGCGTGTCGCCGGCGATCGTGCCGTCCTTCACGTCCATCGAGCCCATTCCGCCGGCCATCGAGCCGGTGAAGGTGTTGCCATCGTCGCCCGGAACGACGGTGAAGGTGCCCTTCTGGTCGCCCATCGGGCTCTTTACGACGGTATCATAGGTTCCTGCTACGGACATTTGCGGTACTCCTCTCGTATGTGTGGGTAGGGCGGGCCATCGCCCGCACCTACATTCGTGTCAATAACGCTTACTCTACCTCGATGGTTTCCACCGGCAGGCCGAGTGCTTCGAGTTGCGGGCCAACCTGTTCGGCATCGCCGACGATCACCCAGGTGAACTGGTCGGGATCGATCGCCGCACGCGCCGCCGCATCGAGGCTCTCACGGGTCTGTGCACGATACTTATCGGCCAGCGTTTCCTGGTAGGTCATCGGACGCCCGTAGAGCACGTTGCTCTGCATCGCGCCGAGCACCGCACCGGAGGTTTCATACTGGCCGGGCAGCTCGCGGATTTCGGCGTTCACGATGCGGGTCAGTTCCTCGTCGGTGACGCCGCTGGTGGTCACGAATTCGCCGACTTCGCGGATCAGCTCCGCCAGCGCATCGCCCGTGCGGTCCGCCTGAACCGGTGCCTGCACGTAGTAGGCGACCGTGTTCTCGTTGACGCGCGGTCCGCCACGCACACCGTAGCTCCAGCCCTTGGATTCGCGCAGGTTCATGTTGAGCCGGGCGAGGAAGTTGCCGCCCAGGGCGTTGTTGGCATTGTACAGGTCGATGATCTTCGGATCGGCCGGATCGGTATCGGTCATCAGCCCGCCGAGGATGAAGCTCTGCGGCGAGTTGGGGCGGTTGACCAGGACCACCCGCGCGCTTTCGGGCCTTGCAGCCAGACTGCCAAAGGTCTTGGTTCCCTTTGCCGTGGCAGGCGCCTGCCAGTTGCCGAAGGCGGCTTCGAGTTCGGGCATCACGTCGGCCAGCGCCATGTCCGACACCACGAAGATCTCGGCATTGTCGGGCCGCAGCCACGTCTGCTTGAATTCGATCAGATCGTCACGCGTGATCGACGAGACCGACTCTTCCGTGGCCGAACCGCCATAGGGATTGTTTTCCCCGTAGATCAGCGGGGTTGCGACGTAGGATGCGATGCCGGCCGGCGATTTCAGCGACTGCTGGATGCCGGTGATCGTCTGCGTGCGGACGCGTTCCAGTTCGCTCTGGTTGAACGCCGGATTGCGGACGATGTCGGTCATCAGGTCGAGCGAGGGCGAGAGGTTCGCGCTCATCGCGGTCAGCGTGAAGCTCGACCGGTCGGAGCCGCCACCGCTATAGATAACCGCACCCAGCCGTTCCTTGGCCTCCGCGATTTCCTGCGAAGTGAGGCTGGTGGTGCCTTCGTCCATCAAGGCCAGAGTCATGCCTTCGAGGCCGCGCATGTCGACCGGGTCGGCTGCCGAACCGGCATCGAAGCTGAGCGCCACTCGGGTTACCGGAACGGCATCGCGCTGCGCGTAATGGACGGTGATCCCGTTGGAGAGCGTGGCCTGCGTCACATCGGGGAAGTCGAGTTCCGCCAGGGCGCTGATTTCAGGCGCCGGGCGCACCTTGGTCACCGTGATTTCGTTCGAAGCCGGCTCTGCGTCGCCCTCGTCCGTATCGGCGGCGACCGAAGCTGCTTCCTCGTATTCGCCGGTACGCTCGCCGGGTTGGAGGACCAGCGTCATGCTGGGCTTGGTCATCCACTTCTGCATCGCGGCCTGCACGTCGGCAGGGGTCAGCGAAGCGAGGACTTCGAGCTGGCGATCGAAGAAGCCGGGGTCGCCCGCCAGCACCTTGCCCTGTGCCAGCGTCACGGCCTTGCCGCCGAAGCCGCCGACCTGTTCGAGCCCGCGAATGGTGCCCGCGAGATCGGCGGTCGCTGCGCGACGCACTTCGTCCTCGGTCGGACCTTCGGCGATGTACTGCGCGATGATTTCGTTGAGACGTGTTTCGACCACCTCCGGATCGACGCCCGGCTTCACGGTTGCGCCGAGGTTGAGGATGCCGACGCGCTGGAAGGCGTAGTTGCCAGCCGAAACGCCAACCGCCAGCTGTTCGTCGCGGACGAGGATGTTGTCGAGACGGCTGGAGGCGAGACCGCCGAGGATGCTTGCACCGACCGAGAGGGCGGTCAGGTCTTCGCTCGTGATGCCGGGGACGGACCAGTACTTGCTGATCTGGGTCGCCGCGACCTGATCCTGCATGATCTTGCGGACGTCTTCCTTGAGCTGCGGTACCTCGGCCTGCGCGGGGTTGTTTACCGGCCCACGCGCGATGTCGCCGAAATACTTCTCCGCAAGCGGGCGGGCTTCTTCAGCGGAGATGTCGCCTGCCAGCACCAGCGTGGCGTTGTTGGGCCCATACTTGTTGGTGAACCAGTCGCGCACGTCCTGCATCGAAGCGGCGTCGAGGTCCGCCATCGAACCGATCACGTTGTGATCGTAGGGGTGGCCTTCGGGGTAGAGCGTCTTGATGATTTCGTAGAACACGAGGCCGCCGGGCTGGTTGTCGCCCTGACGCTTCTCGTTCTGCACCACGCCGCGCTGGTTATCGAGCTTTTCCTGCGTCACCGCGCCCAGCAGGTAACCCATGCGGTCGCTTTCCAGCCACAGCGCACGCTCGATCGCGCCGGTCGGCACGGTCTGGAAATAGTTGGTGCGGTCGAAATTGGTGGTGCCGTTGTAATCGGTCGCGCCCATTTCCTGCAGGTACTGGAAATAGTCGTTCGGCGCGTTTTCCGATCCGTTGAACATCAAGTGTTCGAACAGGTGGGCAAAGCCGGTCTGGCCCTTGGGTTCGTCCTTGGAGCCGACATTGTACCACACGGCCACGCCCACGATGGGGGCCTTGCGGTCTTCATGCACGATCACGGTCAGACCGTTTTCGAGCTGGAATTCCTCGTAGGGGATCGCAACCTGATCGACGAGGTCTTCGAGCGGGGCGACTTCCTGCGCGGCGGCATCCTGCGCATGGGCCGGAGCGGCGATGAACGCCGGCGCGGCAAGCGCGACGGCAAGCGCGGTAAGGCTGGTCTTGGTAGTACGAAGCATGAGTCTTTCCCCTAAAAGAATCCAAGGTCCTGAAAACAGGAGCTTTATAAAGCAGTTCTAGCGAGTGCTGGATACCGTCTTTCGGCTGGCGGCGGAGGCTAACACATCGTCCCGCCAGAAGTGTACCGCTTTAAAGCGGTGCTGGACGAACAGCGTAGCCTGATCGACGAAATGCGGATTATCGGGCCGCGTCGTCGCTGCCCCGAAGGGCTGGATCGAGCGCGAGCTGACCGGCTGGCCGTTGAGCCACTCGATCCACATGATGAAGCTGTCGCCATGGCGTACGGCCAGTCGCCCGTCCTCATCGACGTCCCACGTGGTCGAGGCGCGCAGCGTGTCCGATCCACCGTCGAGCGGGAGATCCACGTCACCCTGACGCAGGCGCAGCAGCTCGCCCATCGGCGGGGTCAGCCGCCCGAAATGTTCCTGCAGATGGTCGCGTGCCTCGGTCAGTTCTTCGACCGCGTCGGGCCATGGTGTCTTCTGATAGCTCGACGACATGAACGCGCGGATCATCAGCAGGGCAATGGAATCGGCACGCCCGATATTGTCCGCCGAGTAATCCCATTCGAGCATCAGCGCGCGCGCTTCGGCAAGCTCGGGATGTTCGTTCGGGTCGATCGCCGCGACATCCTCCATCATCCGTTCGACATAGCCCATCCGTTCGTAGCCGGTGTCGAACTTGATCGCTTCGAGCGTTTCGCGATCGAGCGTTTCGGCGCGGCTCATCAGGATCCACGCACGCCGACCGCGATTGGTCATCTTGCCCTCGATGCCCATTTCGGGTGCGAAGTCGTCGGGGTTCAGATCGCTGCCTTTCCCGGCGGCGAAGTAAGGCGTGTTGTTCGCGTTCATCAGCCAGCCGCTCGCCGGATTGAGATATTGCGGCAGGCTGTCGTAGGCGACCTTGTCGGTCCACAGCGTCGCGCTGGTGTCGCCCGGCAGGACGCCCCGCCAGTCGTAGCCTTCGGGCCGGTCGGGGATCGCCGCGTTGTAGATATAGGCAATATTGCCCTCGGCATCGCCATAGATGAAGTTGGTCGAGGGGACCTGCCCGCGCGCCATGATCTCCTGCCATTCGCCGAGGTCTTCCGCCTTGTTCAGCCGGTAATAGGCGTCGAGCTGGTCAATGCTGCCGAGCGCGGCGAAGCGCACCGCAAAGGCGCCGTCGTCGTTCTTGATGACCGGCCCGTGGACGCTGCGATAGACCGTGCGGCTAACCGGCAGGGTGAAGGGGCCGACGCGGACGGGCAGGGTAACGTCGGTCGCCTCCAGATCGCGCCACTCGCCATCGAAGCGATAGCGCGTGCCGCTGTCGTCCAGCACCAGCTTGTAGATATCGATCATGTCGGGCGTGTTGACCGTGTTGGTCCAGCCCAGATTCTCGTTGTGGCCGAGGAAGGGGAAGGGGCTGCCGGGGAAGTTGGCGCCCGCGAAGTGCCAGCCTTCGCCGCTTTCCACCACGATTTCGTACCACGCGACAGGGCCGCGCCACGGCTGGTGAGCATTGGAGACGAGGATCGTCGGCCCGCCCGATTTCTCGGGTGAGACGGCAAAGGCGTTGGAGCCCGCCATGCGGAAATCCTCGCCGTAGGAGCCGGTTGTGGGCAGGTCTGTGCGCGCCTGCGGCGCACCCTCTTCCATGATCCGGGGGGCATCGTCGATTGTCCCGGCGCTCGTCGCACGCAGGTTCTCGGCGGGAATGCGCGGGCCGTATTCAGGCGGCAGCGGCTCGCCCGCCACCAGCGGGCCGAGGAACCGGTCGAGCCCGAAGAAGAACGGCTGACGCAGTGCGAACCCGGCGGCGACGTCGATCCCGTTGACGGGGAAGAGGCTGCCGAGCTTGACCTCGCCCGGGTTCGCTTCCGCATAATCGTTCAGGCCCACCGCGTAGGCGTCCAACAGCGCGCGGGTATCTTCGGGGAGGTTCTCCCACTCGCGCTCTGCCGTGCCGCGCGCATCGAGCAGGTGGTAGACGTAGTCGACCGCCGCGCCGTCTTCGCCTGCAATCGCGCCGTAGCGGCCCCGGCTCATCGCGATCACATCCTGCAGGGTGGTGAAATCGTCCTCGCTATGCGCGATGGCGACGCCATAGGCGACGTCGGGATCGGTCGCGCCGTAAACATGCGGCACGCCGAATTCGTCGCGCACGATTTCCGCAGTGTAGGTCCGATCACCTTCGGGCGCCACGCCGTCGCGGGCGAAAAACGGCTCCCACGTCATCAGACCGATGGCGGCAATCAGCAGCAGGACGAGGATGAGGGCACCGGCCCATTTCAGGATACGGATCATTTCGGCTCTCTTATTTCCTCTTCGCCATAGGCGCGGGCGGTCGGCATGGCCGTGGTCGCCAGCAAGGCGAAATAATTAAACAGTTGATAGATCAGATAGATCGTCAGGATCATTGCTCGGAGCGCGGCGGGATCGACCCCGCTCGCGGGCGCAAATTCGAGGATGAAGGCGACGAACAGCAGGTCGCGGTTGGGCAGCAGCGGCAGTTGCGAGATGAGCAGTTGCACGACGATCAGCGTGAACCACAGCATCAGTGTGCCTTCGGGTATGCCGATATCCCATTGCAGCATCTGCAGCGAATAGGTTGCCACCAGCCGCGCGGCGTGGACGGCGATGATGAACAGGATCAGCTTCGATCCGATTCCGAAGAGGCGTTTGCGGAAGCGATGCCCGACCGCCAGCGAGACCAGAAACAGCGCCGCAAACAGCAGGAAACTGCGCTCGCCCGATTTCGCCAGCTCGTTGGTATCGAGCAGGGCGGGGTGGATCACGATCAGCAGCCCCGCAGCGGCGATGGCGAAGGCTGCGGTGGTAAAGCCCGACAGCAGCACGTTGTCCTTGATCGCCGACAGCGCCTTGCGCCGGGGCAGGCCCAGCCGTTCCTTGGCCCAGAAGACCAGGTAGGCCTCTCCCGAATAGCCGAGCACCGAATTGTTGAGCGCGCGTTTGCGCAGCATGACGGGCCATTCGCGCCACAGGCGCTGGCCGAACAGGCGGCCGAAAATCACCACCTCGCAAATCGGTAGCACCGCGTAGGAAATGACCTGAACGGCGTAGAACAGCGGGTTTCGTGGAAGATTGGCGGCCAGCTCGCCCCAGCCGAACTGGGTCAGGCGCCAGAGGATGAAGGCGACGATGCCGATGGTGAACGCGCGCCGAACCCAAGGCAAGGCACGGGCAACGAAATCTTTCTTGCCCTCGGGCCCATCCTCCATGGGGGCGCACGCTATGGACGCTTTTACAAGACTGTCAATCGTTGCCGCTGCTGGCTAAAGCCGCTCGCCTTGTCATGCCGAACGTGCCTAACGCCTCTTGCCTGCGGGACACCGCTGTCCGTCTTTGCCGCGCCCGATCGCGGCAGGGCGTGCGCGCATGAAAATCGCGACCTGGCTCGAGCACTATTCCGGTGGCGGGGTGGAGCGGGTTGCGGTGCGGCTCGCGCGGGACTGGGTGGAACTGGGCCATGAAGTCGCGATTCTCGCGTCACCCGTCGAAGAGCAGCTGCGGGCAAGCCTGCCGCCCGAGGTCGCGTGGGTGCCCCATTTTGGAGGCCGCAAGACCGCCCCGGCTGCGATCGGAGCGGTCGCGCCCGACGTGTTCTTCTGCCCGGGCAATCACTATACCTCGGCCGCCGCGCGGATTCGCATGCAGTTGGGCGAGCGCAGCCCGCCGATCGTGTGGAAAATCTCGAACGATCTCGCCCGGCGCGATTTTGCGTGGCCGATGCGGATGGCGAATGGCCTGTGGGTTCGCCAGCATCACCGCTTCACCGACCGGGTGGTGGCGATGTCGCGCGCAATGGCGCAGGATGCGGTGAAGCGCACCGGTATTCCCGGCGACCGGATCGATGTCATCGAAAACCCCCACCTTGCGGTCGGCGGCGGGCAGGTCGCTGTGCCGCCTGCAGACCGCTACCTGCTGGGGATCGGTCGGCTCGAACCGCAGAAGGACTGGGGCCTCGCAATCCGCGCCTTCGCCAAGGCAGACACCCAGGGGCGCGAGCTGTTCATCTATGGCGAGGGGGGTGAGCGTGCCCGGCTGACTGCCCTGATCGAGCGTTTGGGGCTGGTCGGGCGGGTCCACCTGCCCGGCTTCGTCGAGGGGCTGGAGCAGGTCATCGGGCAGGCCGACCTGCTGCTCCTGACATCGAAATACGAGGGGCGGCCCAATGTGGTGGTCGAGGCGCTGGCGGCAGGCAGCCCGGTTGTCGCCACCGAAAGCAGCGTGGCGATGCGCGAATTGCTGAGCGAGCCGAGTTCGGGCCACTTGCTGTCGGTCCGCGAACCCGATGCCGTCGCGCGTGCGATCGAAGGCGTGCTGGCCGCGCCGCGTCCGGAGCCGACGCAGGCCATCGCCGATCCGCTTGCCAGTGCGCGCGCCTATATCGAGACTTTCGAGCGTGCGATCGCACACAAGAGGGGCGAGGGCGACTGACCGGGCGGCGGGCCTCTTCATCCCGCGCCAAAAGGCGGAGCGCCAGCAGAAGGCGATCCAGTGGGTTGCCGACTTTCGCTAGTCGTCTGCGCCTGCGCGAGCGGCTCGCTCCTCGGCCACCAGTTCTGCAAGGAAAGCGCGGTTGCGGCGCGTCAGTTCGGCGTTCTGGTAGGTGTCCGCCGGGAGCTGGTAAGGCGTGTCCGGCAATATCCGATAGAGGATCGCCCGCATCCTCAACCACCATTTTCGTGCGTCGAGCAGGCGCGTAGGCGCGCGGCGCGGGGCTGTCGACCTGATCCTGGTGCCCAGGCCCGGGCTGCTCGTCCGTTTGCCGGTGAGGCTCACATAAAGAGACAGCGCACGGATTTCCCATGCTGCGGGGCGCGAGTTGAGCCTCGGGGCCGCAGCGAGGTGCGTGGCGACGGCGCGGCGTCGATCTTCGTCGAGATCGAAAACGCGGGCGAGCGTGCGGAGATCGAATTGCGTTTCGAGCGGCAGGACCACGACGCGGTCGAACCGCGTACGATAAATCTCTACCAGGCGCCGGAAGTCGAAGGCGTCGACAGCGAAGAAATCGTCGAGCCAGTGGCCTTCTGGCGGGCGGACGCTAGCGTATCGTTCGGCAGAGAGGAAAAAGTCCTGCGGTCGCAGATGGGCCCCGGCCCGGAAGCTGCCGGCATACAGGCTGGCTTGGAAATCGAGCGGATCGCGCACGGTGATCAGGATCGTCGTGTGTCTCCCCCACAGCAGGAGTAGCTCTTCGGCAGCTTTCTCGAAATGCTGGGGAAGCCAGGTTGCCTGCGATTCATTGCTGACGAACAAGCGCGGGTGCGTGGCTGCGAGCTGCGCTACCTTGTGGCGATCTTCCGGATCGTAGGTGATCAGGAATTTGCTCAGCTGCTCGGAAAGTTGCGGAGGATTATATGCGTAGCCGGCGAGCTGCGCGATCATTGGGAAGACATGTTTCTGAAGCGTCGTGGTGCCGGTTTTTGCGAGGCCGATATGCACCACTTGTCGCGTTGGTTGTGACATGGTCGACGAACTCCGGCCGGCCGACGGCTTATCGAAATGGAAACGCGTCGGCGTTTACGGCTCGATATCGAGCGGGCCAAAACTCCACAAGCAAGCCCGATCGACGGGGTGCCCCTCTTGGCAGAGAGGGGTGCCGGGCCCACCTCTGCGGGCAACAGACTTGGAGTGAAATGCTCGCGGGACACTTGTGTTGCAAATGGGCAACACTATATGATGTCCGAACGATCAAGGAGGTCATCGCCTAATGAATCTCGAACAATTTACCGACCGCGCAAAGGGCTTCCTCCAGTCCGCCCAGACGACCGCGATCCGCCTCAACCACCAGCGCATCACGCCGCTCCACATCCTCAAGGTGATGCTCGACGATAGCGAAGGCATGGCCGCCGGGCTCGTGCAGCGCGCAGGCGGCGATCCGATGAAGGCGGAGCAGCGGGTCGACGACGAGCTGGGGCGCATCCCGGCGGTCACCGGCGGCGGCGCGCAGGCGAGCCCCGGCCTCGATAATGACGCGGTTCGCGTGCTCGATTCAGCACAGCAGATCGCCGAAAAATCGGGCGACAGCTTCGTCACGGTGGAGCGGATTCTGGTCGCGCTCGCGCTGGCGTCGAATACCAAGGCGGGCGGCGTGCTGAGCGATGCGGGAATTGATGCCAAGGCGCTTGAGCGCGCGATCAACGATCTGCGCGGCGGGCGTACGGCGGACAGCGCGAATGCCGAACAGGCCTATGACGCGATGCAGAAATACGCCCGCGACCTGACGCAGGCGGCGCGCGACGGCAAGCTGGACCCGGTGATCGGCCGCGACGAGGAAATCCGCCGCACGATCCAGATTCTCGCCCGGCGGACCAAGAACAATCCCGCGCTGATCGGCGAGCCCGGCACCGGCAAGACCGCGATTGCCGAAGGCCTAGCGCTGCGCATCGCCAATGGCGACGTGCCCGACAGCCTCAAGAACCGCACGCTGATGGCGCTCGACATGGGCGCGCTGATCGCGGGCGCGAAATATCGCGGCGAGTTCGAGGAACGGCTGAAGGCCGTGCTCGACGAAGTGAAGGGATCGGACGGGCAGATCATCCTGTTCATCGACGAAATGCACACGCTGATCGGGGCGGGCGCATCGGAAGGCAGCATGGATGCCTCCAACCTGCTCAAGCCTGCGCTGTCGCGCGGCGAGCTGCACTGCATCGGGGCGACTACGCTCGACGAATATCAGAAATATGTCGAGAAGGACCCTGCGCTGCAGCGGCGCTTCCAGTCAGTCTATATCGACGAGCCGAGTGTCGAGGATACGATCTCGATCCTGCGCGGGATCAAGGAAAAGTACGAGCTGCACCATGGCGTGCGGATCACCGACGGCGCGATTGTCGCCGCCGCGCAGCTTTCCAACCGCTACATCCAGAATCGTTTCATGCCCGACAAGGCGATCGACCTGATGGACGAGGCCGCTTCGCGCATCCGCATGGAGGTGGAGAGCAAGCCCGAAGAGATCGAAGGCCTCGACCGGCGGATCATCCAGCTCAAGATCGAAGAGCAGGCGCTCGCGAAGGAAAGCGACGACGCCAGCAAGGAACGGCTGGAAAACCTGCGCGAGGATCTTGCCAATCTGGAGCAGCGTTCGTCCGAACTGACGACCCGCTGGCAGGGTGAGCGCGACAAGATCCAGGCCGAGTCGCGGATCAAGGAAGACCTCGACCAGGCGCGGCTCGAGCTGGAGCAGGCGCAGCGGGCGGGCGACCTCGCCAAGGCGGGTGAGCTGCAATACGGACGCATCCCCGAGCTGGAGAACAAGCTGAAGGATGCCGAGGGCCACACCTCCAACGCGCTGCTGCGCGAGGAAGTGACCGAAGAAGACATCGCGGGTGTCGTGGCGCGGTGGACCGGCATTCCGGTCGACCGGATGCTCGAAGGTGAGCGCGACAAGCTGCTCAAGATGGAAGAGGTGCTGGGCAAACGCGTGATCGGCCAAGAGGCTGCGGTCGAGGCGGTGTCCAAGGCTGTCCGCCGCGCGCGGGCAGGGCTGAAGGACCCGGGGCGTCCGCTCGGCAGCTTCCTGTTCCTTGGGCCCACCGGCGTCGGCAAGACCGAGCTGACCAAGGCGCTCGCGCAGTTCCTGTTCGACGATGACAACGCCATGGTCCGAATCGACATGAGCGAGTTCATGGAAAAGCACGCGGTTGCCCGCCTGATCGGCGCGCCTCCCGGCTATGTCGGTTATGAAGAAGGCGGCGTGCTGACCGAAAGCGTGCGGCGCAGGCCCTATCAGGTCGTGCTGTTCGACGAGGTCGAGAAGGCGCACAGCGATGTGTTCAACGTATTGCTACAGGTGCTCGACGACGGGCGGCTGACCGACGGACAGGGCAGGGTGGTCGATTTCTCGAACACGCTCATCATCCTCACGTCCAACCTGGGCAGCCAGCATCTTTCCAACATGACCGACGATCAGCAGGTTAGTGACGTCGAGCCGCAGGTGATGGATGTCGTGCGCGGGCATTTCCGCCCCGAATTTCTCAACCGGCTGGACGAGATCATCCTGTTCCACCGCCTGAGCATGGCGGACATGGCGCCGATCGTGGAACTGCAGGTCAAGCGCGTGCAGAAGCTGCTGGCCGACCGGAAGATCGAGCTTGTGCTGACCGATGCTGCCAAGCGCTGGTTGGGGCGGGTCGGCTACGATCCGGTCTACGGCGCGCGTCCACTCAAGCGGACGGTCCAGCGCTATGTGCAGGACCCGCTCGCCGAGCGGTTGCTGCAGGGCGACATCCCCGACGGCTCCACCGTCAATATCGATGAAGGCGACGGCGAGCTCTCGATCACGGTGGCCTGACCTGAGGCCGCATCGGGCGGCAGTCAACGGCGGTATCTGCGACACGGGAATGGTTCCCGGCGACTCCGGGAGGTGCTGCCGATCGGCCACGAGGCCTGTGCCGATTTGGGTCCTTTGTGCCTCGTAGTCGCAAGGCGGAGGCATTTTGCGGCAGCGAAATCCTCCGTCGGCGTCCGATGCTGCGTTGCAACATCGCCGTTCCCGGGGTTTTGTGGAAAAGATGACGTAACCATTGCTTTTCCGTGACTTTTTGGGGTCAGGACGCGAGGTTTCGCGTCACGAAAACGTCTTTTGCGGCGCAACAAGAAAGCGATTGTAACCCACAACGCAATGATCGTGTGGGATTCAAGCAACATTCATATTCAAAGTTGTTTTGGGCCTTTGACATGGCTCCGTCTTTGCTCCAGAAAAACCCGTACTAGGAATTTGGGGGTTCCGAAAAAGGCGAGATCGAGGGGCGCTTCCGCGAGGAGGCAATCAATGCTCGCCATTGGGGGGACTCCAGCTTAGCGCAAGACTGGAGAAGACATGCGTAAAATCAATCGGACTTCACTGATGAGCCTCGGCGGATCGGTGTCTGCATTCGCGCTTCTTATCGGGACGCCTGCATTTGCGCAGACCGCCGATGAAGACGATCAGGCCGACGGCGTCAGCACCAACGATCCCGGCGACGACGACATTTCCGACGACGCGATCGGTGCGACCGGCCAGGCGGACGAGGATGGCCTTATCGTCGTGACGGGCTCGCGCGTGAAGCGCGACACCTACAGCAGCATCTCGCCGCTGCAGGTTATCGACAACCAGACTCAGCAGGACATCGGTACCTTCAATGCTGCCGACATCCTCCAGCGCTCGGAAGCGGCCGCCGGTACGCAGATCGATGCGACCTTCTCCGGCTTCGTGCTTAACAACGGCCCGGGTTCGTCGACCTTCAACCTTCGTGGCCTTGGCGCCGACCGCACGCTTCTCCTGGTCAACGGTCGCCGCCTCGCGCCGGCCGGTGTCGAGGGCGCGCCCAGCAGCCCCTCGCTCAACCTGCTGCCGACCTCGCTGATCGCGCGCTACGACCTGCTGCTCGACGGTGCTTCGTCGGTCTATGGTTCGGACGCGGTTGCGGGCGTGGGTAACGTCATTCTGCGCAGCGACTTCGACGGCCTCGAGCTGTTCGCTTCGGGCGTGAAGAACGAACAGAGCAATGGCGGCGACGATTATACGGTCAGCGCCGCTTGGGGCACCGTGTTCGATCGCGGTTTCATCGGCATCGGCGCGGAGTACGCCAGGACCGATCGTATCCGCTTCTCGGATCGTGACTTCTTCTCCGGTTGTGCGACCAACTACGAAGAAACGACCACCGGCGAAATCCGTACGGTCAACATCGCTGAAAATGCGAACGTGCTCGCAAACAGCGGCGGTACGGTGCGGACGGCGGAAAATCCTTGCGTGCTCGATCGTATCACCGGCCGTATCTCGATCGTCGGAACGCGCGTCGGTTCGGTTTATTACGACACGAATACCTATCCGACGACCACCGTTCCCGGCAACACCGGCATTCCGTTCTTCAGCGAAACGACCGATGCCTTCGGCGTGCCGGTCGATCGTGACGGCGACGGCGTGCAGGATATCAACCTGTTCAACCGTACGATTAACGGTAACGACCTGACCCAGGAGTTCTCGCCCCAGCAGGACAGCTATAACGTCATGGCCTACGGTGAGTACGAACTCGGCGGTGCGATGAACATCACGCCGTTCTTCGAGGCTCTGTACAGCCGCGCCGACGTGGACAGCGACAACAGCGGCGTGCCGCAGTTCTTCCCGATCGTTCCGGGCAACAACCAGTTCAACCCCTGTAACATTTCCTCGCGCAACGGCGTGCGGATCAATCCCGATGGCGTCGACTGTCGTGATCGGGACAACGTGTTCAACGGCCTGGTCCCGGGGTCGCCCTTCTACGGCGCACGTCTGGGCACCGGTACCTCGCAGGCGGTTCAGGTCATCCCGTCCATCCGTGGCGATCGTAACAACTACCAGGTTACTCTCGAACAGTACCGCGGCGTTCTCGGTATTCGGGGCGACCTGCCCTTCATCGACGACACCTGGACCTTCGAAGCATCGGGTGTGTACTCGCGTTCGGAAGGTGCCTCGATCCGTCGTGGTATCCGTCAGGACCGCGTGCTGTTCTCGCTCGGTATCGACCCCACGGCCGATTTCGATGGCGACGGCGTTGCCGACAACAATGGCGACGGCGTGGCCGACGACTTCTTCTCGCAGGTCTCGGGCAACCCGCTGCTCGCCGGCGGTTCGTGCGATGCCAGCAGCCTGGCCAACCCGAACCTCGCCGGTTCCGATCTGGTCGAGGGTTGCGTGCCGGTGAACTTCTTCGCACCCAGCCTGTATTCGAGCGGCTCGATCGGTGATTTTGCCACCCAGGCAGAGCGCGATTACCTGTTCGGTGAACGGACCTTCGACACCACCTACGAGCAGATCCTTGTTTCGGCCTTCGCGACCGGCGATCTGTTTACCCTGCCGGCCGGTCCGGTGGCGCTGGTGGTCGGTGCCGAATATCGCAAGGACCGCATCGCCTCGACCCCGAACGACGTTGCCAACAACGGCCTCTTCTTCGGCTTCTTCTCCGACGGCGGTGCTGCTGGCGACAAGTACCTTCTGGAAGGCTTCGCGGAACTCGACGTTCCCGTGTTCGACGATGACTTCTGGGGTCGCCTCGACCTGAACGCTTCGGGTCGTATCACCGACGAAGAGTTCTACGGCACGGCCGGCACCTACTCGATCAAGGGCGGCTGGCGTCCGGTTCCGCAGGTCCTCGTGAAGGCAAGCTACGGTACTTCGTTCCGTGCGCCGAACCTTCGTGAGAACTTCCTGCGGGCACAGTCGGGCTTCAACACCCTGTTCGATCCCTGTGCGGTACCCGACGATGCGTTCGACTCGCTGGGCGGTGGCTATGACCCGACCGACGACGATCGCGATCCGGCAATTCTCGACAACTGCCGTCGTGAAGGTCGCGATCCGACCACCGTCGGCCTGACGCCCGGTGCGGTCAGCCCGTTCCAGACGTCGAGCGTCGAAGTCAGCTCGGGCGGTAGCCTCGAACTGGATCCGGAAACCTCGACCTCGTTCACCACGGGTGTTGCGGTTACCGACTCCTTCGGCGCCTTCGATTACGCGGTGAACTTCAACTACTACTCGATCGAAATCACCGACTCGGTGGTCGAGCCGAGTGCTCAGTTCATCGTCAACGACTGCTTCAACCGGACCGAAGGCACCCGTAGCCCGTTCTGCGATCGTATCTCTTACGATACCAGCGCTGGCGGCGATGGCCTGATCTCGGACGTGTTCGCCGGGTTCCTGAACCTCGAAACGGACAAGGTGAAGGGCATCGATATCAATGCCAACCTCGGCTATGATCTGCCGATCGGCAACGAGATCCTCGACCTGGGTCTGGCGTTCAATGCCAACCACCTGATCGAGCGCAGCAATGTGTTCGTGGACGACAATGGCGAGGCCTCCGAGTCCTTCTTCGAAGGTGAGTTCGGTTTCCCGAACTGGACGGGTCGTGCGACCTTCACCGCGGGCTACTCCGACTTCACGTTCACCTACCAGGTTCGGTATGTGGGCAGCATGGAGCAGGACGCGTCCTCGATCGAAGACTTCAGCGATGCGTTTGGCTACGGACCTGACGGCGAATTCGTCGGCATCACCGGTCACACCTGCCTTGGTGGCGGTTCGCGCGACGACAACGGCGTGCAGGACGGTATCGTCGAAGGTGACGGTGTCTACTGTCGCGACGTCGGCTTCGTGGAAGACTACTTCGTCCACACCGCTTCGATCCGTTACGACCTGAACGACTTCGCAACGCTGCGTCTGGGTGTCTCGAACATCTTCGACACGGCTCCGCCGCTGGTGGATCCGAGCGAAGTGACCTCGTCGTCGAACGTTCCGATCGGCCAGGCCTACGACTACGACGGCCGTTCGTTCTTCGGCTCGGTCCGCCTGCGCTTCTGATAGTCCGAAAGGACAATCGAACAGGGAGCGGTCCCGCAACTTCGGTTGCGGGGCCGCTCTGCGTTTGGGGCCTGGAGCGGCCCGACCGGTGGCAGGTTAGGCCGGACCACCGCGGGTTCGATCGGCGTCCGGATCGCCGCGGATTTCAGCGACTTGATTGGACGAGCCGTCATCCCGTGCCGCAAGGATGGTTCGTCGTCGTGTGACGACAGCCCTGTGGCTCTGCGAAGCGACCGATACTGAATTGCGTACGGGTGCCTTAGGCCGATGCGGGCAGGGCGGCTGAGATTGAGCCAATCGTGGGGCCTATCTCTGGTTCGACGCGTCGATCGCGGCGGCAGGGACTTGGCGCGGGACTGCAAACGTCAGACGCGCCACGCATGGAGGGCGCGCGATGTATGCTCAGTGCCGGGACCGGTTAGGGTTTTCTGGCCTAGTGGGCCGCAGAACGCAGGTGTCAAAACCCGCTATTCGACCCGCACACCTTTGACACCGAGCTGACCGTTCACGCGGATGAAGTACGATCCGAGCGAAGCGGCCTTGAATTCGACTTCCTGGCCGGTCTTGGGCCGTGCGAAACGCAGCGGCGGACTGCTGATCCGCCATACCGACCCTTCCTGAGTGGTGATCAGATAGCCCTTTCTGCCGTAGGGCTGGACCCGGGTGATCGTCGTCTGCAGCGTATTGAGGGCTTCATCGTCGCTGCCGCTGCCGAACAGGTTGTCGGGCACCGCGAAGCCGAACAGTCTGCGGCGCGTCTCGCGTACATCCTCGCGGCTGACCATCTTGACCTCGCCCTGTTCGCTGGCGGCGACAACCGAGCCGACCTCGCGGTCGTAGCAGGCAAGTCGCGCCTCGGAATCAGCGATCGCGCGGCAGTCGGCAAGACGTTCAAGATAGCCCTCGGGCGGATCCTGCGCGATTGCCGGGCTAGCCAGTGCGCTTGCGAGGAAAATCGCCGCGAAAGGATGTGACATATATGTGCTTCGCATCGCGTGTGGCGCCTCTTCGCAAGGTAGTTCTGCGTATTCTCAGCGCATTTCGAGCCTAAAAGGGTCTGTCACTGAAAAGTCACATAGGTCGGACGAAAGGGGCAAGACCCATGCGCCAACGCTTGATGAGGGGGATTCTGCTGACCTAAGCGGGCGAAGTCAATTGTACTGCAATTCGATTCTGACGTGTGCCCCCCCGGGTACCGCCCCCTAGGAAAGGATCATCATGACCAACCGTTTGAACAAGGCAGCCCTGCTGACCGGCACGATCATCGCCGGCGCAGTGGTGGCCACGCCTGCCATGGCGCAGGGTGCGCCTGACGAGCCCGCCATCGAAGCAAGCCAGGATGCTGGCGTTGCCAACGAAGAAGGCCTGATCGTCGTTACCGGTTCGCGTATTGCGCGCCGCGACCTCGAATCCGCGGCGCCCATCGCCGTGGTCAACGAAGAAGAGTTCGAACTCTCGGGCGCGGTCAACGTCGAGAACGTGATCAACACCCTGCCGCAGGTCGTTCCCGGCTTCACCTCGAACTCGAACAACCCCGGCAACGGCACCGCTTCGGTGAACCTGCGCGGCCTCGGCGAAACCCGCACGATGGTGCTGGTCAACGGCCGCCGCTGGATGTTCTACGATACCAACCAGACCGTCGACCTCAACACGATCCCGCAGTTCCTGCTCGACTCGGTCGACGTGGTGACCGGCGGTGCATCGGCCGTTTACGGTTCGGACGCGCTCTCGGGCGTGGTCAACTTCCGCCTGCGCGATGTCGAAGGCGTTGAACTGGGTGGCCAGTACTCGATCACCGAACGTGGCGATGCCCGCCGCTTCGAAGTGAGCGGCGCGATCGGCACCGCATTTGCAGACGGCCGCGGTAACGCAACCGTTTATGCCGGCTACTACAACCGCGATTCGCTCTTCCAGGGCGACCGCGATTTCTCGGCCTTCGCCCTCGGCGGCGAGAGCACCGACGATCCGCTGCAGCAGTTCGGTTCCTCGACCGTCCCGTTCGGCCGTATCAACACTCCCGGCTCGATCGGCATCTCGGCGACTGCCAACGACGCCAACGACAATGGCCAGTGCGACCCGGGCGAAGGCTGCGCGGTTCTCGGCCAGGGCCTCGTCATCGACGATGCCGTGTTCGACAACGCGGGGGTCGGCCGTGCGCGTACCGGCGATCTCTACAACTACGCTCCGGTCAACTATCTGCAGCTGCCGCAGGAACGCTACCTGCTGGGTGGCTATGCCGATTACGAAATCGGCAATGGCCATCGCGCCTACGCCGAAGTGTCCTACGTCAACAACCGCGTCGACGCCGCTCTGGCCGCGACTCCGGTGACCGGCACGTTCAACATCGATCTCGCCACGATCCAGCCCTTCGTGGATGCGGCGACCTTCGCTGCGTTCCAGGAACTCGATCAGCGTGAAGCCGATGCCAGCGCGCAGCGTGTCGCCAACGGTCTCGATCCGCTTGCGAGCGCCGAACTCGGCACGGTCAGCACCTTCGTGCAGCGCCGTATCGTGGAAACCGGTCTGCGCGAGAACCTGGACGAGCGTAATGCCTTCCGCGTCCTCGGCGGCCTCACCGGCCCGATCGGTGAATACCTGAACTACGATGCGTACTACATGTATGCACGTACCCGTAACGCTCAGGTGCAGAACGGTAACATCTCGCGTTCGGCCTTCCAGGCCGGCCTCGACGGCACCGGTACGCCGATCAACATCTTCGGCCCGAACACGCTGACCCCCGAACAGGTCGATGCGATCACCATTCGCGCTCAGAACGGTGACATTTCGGCGCTGCAGGTTGCTTCGGCAGTCGTTTCGGGCACGCTGGGTGATTTCGCGATCACCGCAGAATCCGATCCGATCGCGTTCGCGGTTGGTACCGAATACCGCAAGGTTTCCTCGCAGTTCATTCCCGACACCGCACTCGCATCGGGCGACGTCATCGGCTTCAACGCCGGTGAGCCGACCCAGGGTGAGTACGATGTGAAGGAATTCTTCGCGGAACTCGCGATCCCGGTCCGCTTCGGCTCGGCAACGCTCGATCTCACCGGTGCGGCACGTTACTCCGACTACTCGCTCGATGCGGTTGGCGGTGTGTGGACCTACGCCGGTGGCGTCGAGTTCTCGCCGATCCGCGACGTGACGATCCGTGGTCAGTATCAGCGTGCGATCCGCGCGCCGAACGTGGGCGAACTGTTCGGCGGTTCGTCGATCGGCTTCCCCGCTGCGACCGACCCGTGCGGCCAGGATGCAGCAGCGACCGATGCGACCATCCGCGCGCTGTGCATCGCGACCGGCGTGCCCTCGGGCTCGGTCGGCGATGCCGACACGATCCAGCTGAACACCCAGATCCCGGGTCTGTTCGGCGGTAACCCGAACCTCGAAGAGGAAACCTCCGACAGCTACACTGCTGGTATCGTCCTGCAGCCGCGGTTCATTCCCGGTCTGTCGGTCACGGTCGATTACTTCGACATCACGATCGAGAACGCCATCTCCACCTTCGGTGGCGGCGTGAACAATGCCCTGCGTCTCTGCTACAACCAGGTCCAGGACATCAACGATCCGCTTTGTCAGGCGTTCGATGGTTTCCGCGATCCGACGACCGGCGCCATCACCGTCGATAATCCGCCGCTCTTCCTGCAGGCCAATGCTGCCAGCCTGAAGACTTCGGGTGTCGACCTGGGTGTGAGCTACGGCACGGCGATCCCGTTCTCGCTGTTCACGGACACGGGCGAGCAGCGCTTCCAGTTCTCGTTCCTCGGAACCTGGACCGATACCGCCAGCTTCACCCCGGTTGCCGCGTTCCCGGACGAAGTCACCGAGTGTGCGGGCAAGTTCGGCACGACCTGCAGCGCGACGCCGTTCGGTCAGCCGGTGCCCGAGTACAAGTGGACCTCGCGCTTCAACTTCATCGATGGTCCGATGACGACCTCGATCCGCTGGCGCCACATTGGTAGCGTGCAGGATGATGATCCCAGCACCGACTACACGGCGTTCAACGGTATCGAAGAAATCGATGCCTACGACCTGGTCGACGTGACGTTCTCCTTCGCGGCGAACGAAATGCTGACCCTGACCGCAGGTGTGAGCAACCTGTTCGACACGCTGCCGGGCAACCCGGAATTCGATGCCAATGGCATCGTGACCAACCGCCCGAACAGCCTCCTGCTTGGCGACAACCAGGAACAGGCGAACACCTACCCGAGCGTGTATGACGTGCTTGGCCGTGATTACTTCGTCAGCGCCACGCTGAAGTTCTAAACGCGAACGGCGATTAGCCGATCAAAAGACGGCGGGTTCTTCGGAGCCCGCCGTTTTTTTGTGCGCGTTTGAAAAATGCGTGCCGGTTCTGGCCGAGGTTTCGCGAGCGGCATACGGGCGCGCGACCCAACGCTCCGTGTGCGCGGGGCCTGCGGAAGAGCGCTTTGAGAGGGCGGGGAGGGCTGCTGGCGCTCAGGTGCGCCGGAGTTCCAGCATTTCGGCAAACAGGCGCCCGGCGGCGTCGTGCAATTCGCGACTATCGGTAAGGGCCAGGTCGTGGGCTTCGAACGCGGCGAGAAAGTCTTCGCGCGCATCGGCTGTCTCGCAGGCCCCGGCGAGCGAGTCGATCCGTGCGAGTTCATTGCGCGCCTGGCTCTCGATCCTGTCGAGCAGGCCGATGACGCCAGCGGCGCTATCGCCAGCCTGCGCGCCCATCACCAGCGACCGGCGAATGGCTTCGGGGATTTCCCATCCGGCAGAGCGATCGCCGTAACGCTGCCGTCCTTGGTCGACGACGGCAGCGACGCTGGCGGTGGCGGTCGCCCAGGGCGCGGTGTCTTCGGTAACGGCTGCTTTCGTCGCGTCGATCAGGCCGGTTTCATCGAGCACCCATCGGATCTGCTCCGCCCGGGCGAGATTGTGGGCAAGGATGGCGCCATCGCCGCGATGGACGATCAGGGCCACGGTCGCATCCTCGGTCGTCGTTCGGGCGACTTCGCGCGCGGTTGCGGGCGGCTCGCCATATTCGACGCCGAACTGGCTGACGACCGCGTCGAAACCGTCATCCTCGAAGGGCAGGTCTTCCATGGCGACCCCGGTATGGATGCTGACGCCCGGCGGGGCGGGCGGCAGGCTTGGAGCAAGATCGACACCCGTTCGCGTCACGTCGGCCCGCGCTTCGCCCAGCCAGTGCAGCACGCGTGCGTCGCCGGTCGCCAGGTCGAGGACCCGTGCATTCTCGGGCAGGCCTGCTGCAAACTTGCGCCAGGCGCCTTCCAGCTCTGCAAAAACCGATTGCCAGCGCGCAGGCAGGCAACCGGTCGCATTGCCGGGCCCCTGCTGCGCCCAGAAGGCCTTCCATGCGGCTGCTTTGTCGCTCATCCGGGGCCCCCTCTCGCCACGACATCGAACGCCACGGTCATCCGCGCGCCCTTTGTGAAAGGAGTGGTGCCATGGAAAAGCGTGCTTGGAAACAGCGCCAGATGGCCTTCCTGCGGACGAATGACATGGAGCGGCGGCAGGTCGAGCCTGAGATCGGGGGGCGGGCGCCCCAGCTCCAGTGCGCCCTCGCCGTGGGCGTCGTCGGTCGGCGGCAGCAGGAGATAGAGCGCGGAGGATAACAGCCCCTGCGGATGCGTATGAGACGCATGGTGATCGCGCCCGCCTGTCAGGCGAACCGACCACGATCCCGCGAGCGCCCACGGCGTGTGGGCGAGGCGCAGCAGCGGGTGCTGCGGATCGGCGGCGGGAAGCCCGGCGCGATATTCGTCCAGCGTCGCCAAGAGGGCATCGCGCAGCGCCGCCAGTTCGGGCTCTTTCCGGTTGAACAATATGCCGCGCGTCTGGGTGCCGCCCCGCAGCGACTGGCCGATGGGGAAGGTCGCCGTTGCATGTATTTGCTCCAGCAGCGCGATGGCAGGCGGCAGCACCGTCTGCGCATCGGTCAGCGCGATCAGGCGCACGAGCCCTTCCTGCCCATGCAGCCATTCGGCGCGGGGGTCGTCGGTCACGCGCCACAGCATTCCGGCCAGCGCCCATGTCGTGCCGTCGAACGGGGCATGGTGAAACGCGCGGTCGAGCGCGGTCTGGGCGGCTGCCCAGTCCTGCGTGCGCAGCCGATGGCGGGCCTCGTTCTGCGCCCGGTCGAGCGTATCTTCGCGCAACTTGCCGAAGGCATTTTCGGCACGGGCATCGTCACCGGCCGCGCTCGCAAAGCTCGCTTCGAACAGCACGAAGCGCTCCGCCTCGGGGAACCGGGTTTGCGCCTGCGTCGCGATCTCGGTGGCCTCCGCGAAACGTTCGACTGCCGCCAGTGCCAGCGTATGGGCGATCGGGATCGTCCGGTCAGAAGGAGCCTTGCGGGCGGCCTCGGCAAAGTGATCGTCGAAATCCGCATCGCCCGCGGCAAGCCGCAGCTGGGCGAGCAGGTCCAGTCCGTCGCGCCAGGTCGGCGCCTGATCGACGATCTGCCGGGTGAGCGCTTGCGCGCCCGCGAGATCGCCCGCAAGGTCGAGCGCTTGCGCCTTCGACAGCCAGAGATGCGGGTCGCCCGGCTCGCGCGCAAGGGCGGTGTCGATGCGCGCAACCGCGTTGGCTTCGTTACGTTCCAGCGCGATCCGCGCGCGCCCGGCGAGCGCGCGGGCATTCCCGCGATCGAGCGCGAGTGCGCGGTCATACCATTCGCTCGCCATCGCAGGATCGCCTGCCAGCCGTGCGGCGTTGGCGCGGGTGGTGCAATAGCGCGCGTCGGCGCGGCCCGCGTCTTCGTATGGGGCGAGTGCTGCCAGCGCGCTATCCGGCGCACCGCCTTGCGTGCGGGCGATGGCTTCGTTGATCGCGAAGGGCAGGTGGGTCGGCGCGATCCGGGCAGCGGCGGCGAAGCGCTCTGCTGCCAGCACGAAGTCTCTGCGGCGCATCGCGAGGTTGCCCGCGCTGTTGTGCAGCTCAGCCTCGCGTGGATGCTCGCCCAGACCTTCGGTGATAATCCGTTCCGCCTCTTGCGGGGAGCCGCCGCGTTCCGCCGCGATCGCGCGCTCGTGCCATTCGCGCGGGGAGGTACTCACCGGTCGCGGAACCAGCCGGTGATCGCCAGCCTGCCGGCAGGTGCGAAGGGCGGCACGAAACTGACGAGATGATCTTGCGGCACGGCGAATATGTTGAGCGCGTTGAATCGCGGCCGGAAGCCTTCGATCACATCGCCATCCTCGTCGAGGAACAGCAGATAGCCGCCCCAGTCCGCCTGCCAGTCTTCGCGCGCGAAGTTGAGGACATAGGCGACCTTCCACCCCTCGGCGACATGGCTGTCGCTGTGCTTGCCGAGGTAGTGCTGCGGCGCGAAGAGTGTCGCTTGCCCGTCGGCTTTGACCAGTTCCGCAAAGCCGGTGATTTCGCGCACGAGGTCCATCATCGGCTCGGCATTGATATGTTCGAGCAGGAGTTCGTGCGGGCCACCCGGGTTCCAGCTCTTCTGGACCGCCTCGACAAGCGAGAACTGGGCATAGCGAAAGCCGTAATCGCCTCGCGCGCTCGCCTGCGCGGCGGCATTGGCCATCCGGTTGACCGCCTCCGCACCGCCGGCTGCGGCGATCTCTGCATTGCTGAACGCGCGCGGCGGCGTATCGGCGCCGCTGCCTGCGCGCACCGCCATGCCCCATGGCGTGGCCTTGGTGAGGATCGCCTGGATTTCCTCTGCCGCCTCGCGCGTCAGCACATCGCGCACCTGCACGCGGCCGGTCTCGCGGAACCGACGGCCCAGCGCTGCGCGGTCGAGATCGGGGTTGAGTTCGAAAAGGGTCCTGGCCATCGCTGCTGTCTTAGGCGCTGGCCGGTCGGCGAGGCAAGCCGGGCAGGCTCGCCGATGCTTGACACGCACCGGCCTCGCGGCCAATTCAGTTGTCAAACGAAACTAAAGCCGATCAGAGCTAAGGAGAGAGATTGATGGCAGACGCCTATATCGTGGATGCGGTGCGGACCGCCGGGGGCAAGCGCGGCGGCAAGCTGGCCGATGTGCACCCGGTCGACCTGGCCGCGCAGACGCTGGATGCACTGGTGGAGCGCACCGGAATCGACCCCAAGGTGATCGACGATGTTATCATGGGCTGCGTCAGCCAGGCGGGCCAGCAGGCGATGCAGGTGGGCCGCAACGCGGTCCTCGCGACCAAACACCTGCCCGAAAGCACGCCGGCGGTGACGATCGACCGGCAGTGTGGATCTTCGCAGCAGGCGATCCAGTTTGCAGCCCAAGCGGTGATGAGCGGCACGCAGGATGTCGTGATCGCCAGCGGTGTGGAAAGCATGACGCGCGTGCCGATGGGCTCTTCCGCGATGTTCCATATGAAGGAAGGGCTGGGCAATTATAAGTCGCCGGGCCTCGAGAAGAAATACCCCGGAGTCCAGTGGAGCCAGTTCGTCGGCGCCGAGATGATGGCCAAGAAGCACGGCTTTTCGAAGGACGAGATGGACCGCTTTGCGCTCGCCAGCCACGAAAAGGCAGCCGCCGCGACCAAGGCCAACCGCTTCGACGCCGAAATCGTGCCGATCCCGATCGAGACCGAAGATGGCGAGCAGATGCACACCGTGGACGAGGGCATTCGCTTCGATGCGAGCCTCGAAGGGATCGCGAGCGTCAAGCTGCTGAGCCCCGAAGGCACGATCACCGCAGCTTCCGCCAGTCAGATCTGCGACGGGTCGAGCGCCGCGCTGATCGTGTCCGAAGCGATGCTGAAGGAGCACGGGCTGACGCCACTCGCGCGGATCGTCGACCTGACGGTGACCGCGGGCGACCCGGTCATCATGCTGGAAGAGCCGCTCTTCGCGACCGAGAAGGCGCTGAAGAAAGCGGGCCTCTCCATCGACGATATTGATCTTTACGAGGTCAACGAGGCGTTCGCGCCGGTCCCGATGGCATGGATGAAGCATGTCGGTGCGGACCCGGCGAAGCTTAACGTGAATGGCGGGGCGATCGCGCTCGGCCACCCGCTGGGTGCTTCGGGCACCAAGCTGATGGCAACGCTGATCCACGCGCTGCATGCGCGCGGCAAGAAGTACGGGCTGCAGACGATGTGCGAAGGCGGCGGCGTCGCCAATGTGACCATCGTCGAAGCGCTCTAACAACACCAAACCGGAGAGAATTTGATGGAAATCAGCAGCAAAACCCCCGCCATCGTCACCGGCGGCGCGTCGGGCCTCGGCCTTGCGACCGCAAAGGCGATTGCCGCGACGGGCGCCAAGGTCGCGATCTTCGACATGAAGGAAGACGAAGGCGAAAAGGTCGCCAAGGAACTCGGCGGCACCTTCTGCAAGGTCAATGTGACCAGCGAGGAGGAAGTCGACGCAGCCTTCGCCAAGGCGCGCGAAGCGCATGGGCAGGAGCGTATCCTCGTCAACTGCGCCGGGATCGGCAACGCGATCAAGACCGCCAGCCGCGACAAGAACGATGGCAGCATCAAGCATTACCCGCTGTCGGCGTTCGACTTCGTGATCCAGGTGAACCTTGTGGGCACCTTCCGCTGCATCGCCAAGTCGGCGGCCGGGATGATGACCCTCGATCCGATCAACGACGATGGAGAGCGCGGCGCGATCGTCAACACCGCGTCGGTCGCGGCGGAAGATGGCCAGATGGGCCAGGCGGCCTATTCGGCGTCGAAGGGCGGCGTTGTCGGCATGACGCTGCCCATCGCGCGCGATCTGATGAAGGAAGGCATCCGGGTGAACACGATCCTTCCCGGCATCTTCAACACGCCGCTGATGAACGCCGCACCGCCGCAGGTGAAGGACGCGCTGGCCGCGTCGGTCCCGTTCCCCAAGCGCCTCGGCCTGCCCGAGGAATATGCCAAGCTGGCGATGGTGATGCTCGAAAATACCTACTTCAATGGCGAGGACGTGCGCCTCGACGGCGCGATCCGAATGGCGCCGAGGTAAGAAGCGCCACATTGCGCTAAACAGACGGGCTCCTGCTGCAAGGCGGGGGCCCGTTTCGTTTCCGGGGGGAGAATATGCGCCATATCGACTGGAAAATCGGCGTCGAGATCGAGCTGTTGGCGCCGCTGGGGAGCAGCCGCGAGGCTTTGGCGCGGCAGGTGGCGGCGCGGGTCGGCGGCAGTGCCACCCGCATCTTCCACCCCGAGAGCGAGACCAGCGCGGTGCCCGGCCATCCGGTGTTCGAGAACCTGACGCTCGGCCATCGGGTCGCCGATGCGCAAGGCGCGTGGATCGCGAGCTTCGTCGATGACCTCACGCTCCAGGCCGATCTCGACAAGAGCCATGTACCCAGACAGGGATGGTATCGGATCGTCGCCGACGATGCGCGGCTGTTGCGGCTAGTCCAGCAGCACTGCGATGCCGAGGCCCCGCTCGAGGATGTGCTGGCCCCGCTCGCGGCCCTGTTCGGTACGCAGACCCAGACGCATGACGGGGGCATGGTGAGGGTGGTGGATGCGCTAGGCGCTTCGGTCGCCATCGGCGCGCCGCTGCCGGGCGAGCGCGAGCGGCCCTGCGAGATCGTCACCGCGCCGATCGAAAGCGGGCATGCCGAGATCATCGGCGCATTGCTCGCCGATGCACGCGCGCTTGGCTTCACGCTGCCGCATGAGGGCGCGACGCATATCCATTTCGACGCCGCGCCGATGCGGGACCCGCGTGCGCTCGCACGGCTGGTCGCCTTCTACGAGGCCCACCATGCGGCGCTGCGCGCGTTCGCGCAGAGCAATCCGGCCTGCGTGCGGCTGGGCGGATGGCCGCCCGAGCTGGCGCGCCTCGTCGCGGACCCTGCCTTCGCCACGCTCGACTGGCTCGACGCGGCGCGGCGGCTCGCGCAGGTCGGCCTCAAGAAATGGTGCGACATCAATCTCGCCAATCTGGTCAACGAAACGGCGGGCAAGGACACGATCGAGTTTCGCATCTTTCCGGCCACGCTCGATGCCGCAGAGGTGCTGCGCTGGGCGCGAGGGTGTGCGGCAATTCTGCACTTCTGCCGCGATCCCGATGCCCCGGACATACCCGCCGACGAGGCCGAGCTTGTTGAAACCATTCCGGAACTTTCGCGCCGGTGACGAGGTCGCAGACGGGCCCCGAAAACCGTGCTATACCGCCGCAAAAGCGTGTTCGAAGGGTCGCAAGAACATCTCAGAGGGGGAGGACCCGAAAATGACGACTGATCGAAGCGTGCCGAGGAAAAAGCGCGGGCTGCGCGTGGCGCTGGCCCTGATGCTCACCACGTCCGCCGCAGGCCTTGTCGCCTACCAGCCGCTCGTCGCGCAGTCCGAAAACGACTACGTCCGCGCCTTCGGCAACTCCGACTACACCTATTGCGATGCCAAGCTGGTCGGCCAGCTGTGGGGGATGGATCCCTACGAAGGCAAGATCCAGATCGGTATGAAGATCGTCGGCGGCTATGCGGAGAACCTGGTCGACGTGCTCCAGTCCAGCCGCAACCGGGGCCATGGCTGCGAGTGGGCCGACACCGGGTTGACCTACGACAATGCGGAAGCACTTGCCAGGGTGTGGGGCACCACGCCGTGGGAAGCAAAGGCGCGTGCGGCACGGATGTTCACCATGGGCCGCAGCGGCGAGGTGACCGGCTACCTGATGGAAGAGGGCGGCGAAGCCGACGCCAGCGACCCCGATGGGGCGCTCGACCGGTTCTTCGCCTCAGGCTATTCCTACTGCGATGCGAAGCTGATCGGCCAGCTTTATGGAACCGATGCATACCAGGGAAAAATCGAGATCGGCAACAAGATCGGGGCGGGGCTGGTCGCCAATGTCCCGGTAGTCCTCAACGAAAGTCGCGAGCGCGGCGCGCGCTGCAACTGGACCGATCTGCCCTACAGCTACGACGATGCGGTGACGCTCGGCGGGGTGTGGGGCATGCGTTTCGACGAGGCGAAAGTCGCAGCGGAAGATCTCGCGACCTGGGGCCGGACCGATGTGATCGCGGCGGCGCTCGGCCAGGCAAGCCACTGAGCGTTTAGCGTTCGATGAGGATTGGGGGACCGGTGGCTGCCGATGGCGGCTACCGACCCTTGAGTTTTCGCCGCGTCGAAATAGTCCCTTTCGGCCTTCCCTACTGCGATGGGCTTGCCCTATCGCTGGTTGGATGAGCTGCGCTGCCAATCCGTCGAATACTATCGATCCGGGCACTGGGGATCCGGGCACTGGCGCGCGCGGGACGGTTTTCTGCACCAAGACACTGTGTCAGGTGTGTCAGGGCGGGGGAGCGAAGACATGACCGATTTCACGCAGATCAAGCTCGATATCGATGGCGCCATCGCGACGATCACGTTGCATCGCCCGGAAAAGATGAACGCCTTCACGAATGTAATGCGCGACGAGATGATCGAGGCGATCGACATCACCGATGCCGACGATGCGGTGCGGGCGGTGATCGTGACGGGCGAGGGCGAGCGCGCCTTTTGCGCCGGGGCCGACCTGACCCCGCCGAAGAACTCGGACGGCACCGAAAAGCACGTTTTCTCCGACCCGGCCACGGTCGACGACCTGTCGGAGCCGCTGGTGCGCGATGGCGGCGGGCGGCTCGTCCTGCGGCTGTTCAATTCGCAAAAGCCGCTCATCGGCGCGTGCAACGGCGTCGCGGTCGGCGTCGGCGCGACGATGCAACTGCCCTTCGACATGCGGCTGTGTTCGGACAATGCACGCTTCGGCTTCGTCTTTGCCAAGCGCGGGATCACGCCGGAGGCATGCTCCAGCTGGTTCCTCCCGCGCCTCGTCGGCATGTCGAAAGCGCTCGAATGGTGCATGACGGGGCGGATCTTCGATGCATCCGAAGCGCTCGATGCGGGGCTGGTGCGTTCGGTCCACCCGCAGGGCGAGTTGATGGATGCGGCGCGTGGGCTGGCGAGCGAGATCGCGGAGAATGCCTCGCCCATCTCTGTCGCGATGACGCGTGCGATGATGTGGCGGCTTTCGGCGGAAGATCACCCGATGAAGGCGCACCGGATCGACAGCCGTTCGATCTACCGCCTCTCGCGCGGGGCCGACGCGAAGGAAGGTATCGCCAGCTTCCTCGAGAAACGTCCGCCCGAATTCACCGGCAAGGTCAGCACCGACATGCCCGATTTCTATCCTTGGTGGCAGGAGCCCGATTACACATGAGTTTTTCCAAATGAGCGAAGCCTGGCACATTGGCGTCCTTGGCGGATCGGGCCTTTACGAAGGCATTGAGCTGGAAGGCCAGCAGCAGATCGAGGTTTCCTCGCCCTTCGGCGAACCCTCCGGTCCGGTCACCACGGGGACCGTGGGCGGAGTGCGGCTCAGCTTCATGGCCCGGCACGGGGCGGGGCATGCCAAATCGCCGGATACGGTCAATTACCGCGCCAATATCGACGTGATGAAGCGGTGCGGGGTGACCGATCTGGTCGCGATCAGCGCTATCGGTTCTCTGCGCGAGGATATGGCCCCGACGCACTTCGTGGGTGTCGACCAGTTCATCGATCGTACCAGTGGACGCGTGCAGAGTTTCTTCAGCGAAGGTCTGGTGGCGCACGTCAGCCTCGCCGATCCGGTTTGCCCGCGGCTCGCGGCGCTGGTCGCTGGCGCAGCCGAAGCGAGCGGATCGACCGTCCATCGCGGCGGAACCTACATCGCGATGGAAGGCCCGCAATTCTCCACCCGCGCGGAAAGCCGGATGTATCGCGGCTGGGGCGGCGATGTGATCGGGATGACGGGGATGCCCGAGGCGCGGCTCGCGCGCGAGGCGGAGCTACCCTACGCGATGATCGGCATGGTCACCGATTACGACAGCTGGCGCGATGAAGAGGCCGGGGTCGAGGCGTTCGATATTCTCGCCGTGCTCAAGGGCAATGCGGACCGCGCGCGGGCGATGCTGGACGAGTTGATCGCTACCTTGCCCGAAACGCGTGCGCCAAGCCCGGTCGACACCGCGCTGGAGCACGCGATCATCACTGCGCCCGAGATGCGCGACAAGACGCTCGTGGCGAAGCTGGATGCGATCGCGGGCAGGGTGCTTGGCTGACACCCGGTCCGATCCCGTTCGCGGTTGGCTTGTCTAGCCGCGAACGGGCCGGTCGCTTTCGATTATCGGCTTAGCTGAAGGCATCCGCGATCGAGCAGCCTGCCGGGCCGAGGATGACGATGAACAGCGTGGGCAGGATGAACAGGATCAGCGGCACGGTCATGATCGCGGGCAGTCGCGCGGCCTTTTCCTCCGCCCGCATCATCCGCTCGTTGCGGAATTCGGCAGACAGGACGCGCAATGCCGAGGCGAGCGGGGTGCCGTAACGCTCGGTCTGGATCATCGTGGTCACCACGCCCTGCACCGATTCCAGATCGACGCGGTAGGCGAGGTTGTCGAACGCCTTCTTGCGTTCGTTGAGGAACGACAGCTCGATCGCGGTCAGCAGAAACTCGTCGCCCAGTTCGGGATAGGCACGGCCCAATTCCTTGGCGACGCGGTTGAAGGCGGCATCGACCGTCAGGCCCGCCTCCGCGCAGATCACCAGCAGGTCGAGCGCGTCGGGCAGGCCCTTGCGGATCGCGTCGGTGCGCTTCTTGGCCTTGTTGGCGATGTAGAGTTCCGGGCCTTTGTAGCCAAGGCCCAAGGCCGCGGCGAGCGCGCCCAGCTTCTTCATCGCGCCCCAGTCCTCGTAGGAGCCCGAGACGTAAAAGACGTAGAACGCGAGCATGCCCAGCACGACGGGCAGAACCGCCCGCGCGCCGATCACGTAAACCGCATATTCCTTGTTGCGGATGCCGGCATGGGCCAGCTTCTGCTGCACAGCTTCCAGCTGGCTGGGTTGCAGGACCTTGAAGTTGTTCAGCGCGTCCTTGACCTTGTCGGTCTTCTGCGTGCGCCGGACCAGGCTCTTGCGTTTGCGTCCGTGCTCCTTGACGATGCCCGCCTTCAGTTCGTCGCGACGGGCATTGAGCGCCTTGACCCGTTTGACCATCGGGTCGCGCACGGTGACTGCGGCATAGATCGCCAGCATGATCGCCATCGCGGCAACGCCAGCGAGCACGGTGGCGACGAGGATCACGTCGACGCCGAGAAGGGTCGGGCCGCTGCTCGGCGAGGTGAAGAGGAGGGCGGGTGTAAAGCTCATCAGATCTCGAAGCTCACCATCTTGGCCATGATGAACACGCCGATGCCCATCCAGCCGAGGCCGCCGAGGCCGATCACCATCAGCCGCTCGTCGACGAAGAACGCGCCGATATAGGACGGGTTGATGAACCAGATCATGAAGAAGACGAGGAAGGGCAGCGAACCGACGATGTAGGCGGAGGCTTTCGATTCAGAGCTCATCGCCTTGATCTTCAGCTTCATTTGCGAGCGCTTGCGCAGCACGTCGGACAGGTTTGAGAGCGTTTCCGCCAGATTGCCGCCGGTTTCGCGCTGGATCGCCAGCGTGATGACGAAGAAGTTGAATTCGGGCAGGTTGAGCCGATCGGCGCTGACTTGCATTGCATCCTCCATCGAACGGCCGATCTTGATCCGTTCGATGATCCCGCGAAACTCGAGCCCCACCGGGCCTTCGATTTCCTGAGCGACCACGGCGAGTGTCTCGGTCACCGGCAGGCCGGAGCGCAGGCCGCGCACCAGCAGGTCGATCGCATCGGGAAACTTGGCGGTAAACTTGGTGGTGCGACGCTTGATGAAGAAGTTGACGAGCATGTGCGGCAGGCCCGCACCGATGACCAGGCCGCCGATCAGCGACAGCAGGGGGACGCCCGTCTGCAGATAGAGGATAAGTCCGACGGCAAGCGCAAGGCCGAGGCTGACATAGACATATTGCGAGACCGTCCAGGCCTTGCCGGTCCGCTGGAGACGCAGCGCGAGCGCTTCTGCGCGCGAGCCCGACCCGGCGACCTTGTGGACCTTCGGTTTGCGCTGGGCCATCGCCTTCTTCATCTGCGACTCGACCTTGGCGTCGGTGCTTTCCGAATGGCGATAGCGCACGCCGCTGAGCCGGCGCTGGACCTGCTTTTTCGTGGACGGACCGGACAGCGCGAAAACGGCCAGTCCGATCGCCGCGAAGCTGCCCAGGGCAAGGATGAAGAGCTGGATGAGATCCATGGTCTTGCGTCAGATCAAGCCGCTTTGCCGATCCGCGCGGTTCGCTTCGAACCCCGCTACCGGTCAGGCGTCGATCTTCGCTGCCCCTTTCTTCTTGGCTGGCTTGGGAGATGCAGGCTTGCTCTTGATCGAGGTCGGCAACAGCGCCTTGAGGTCGAGCGAGCCGAGCAGCGATTTCTTGCCTTGCGTGGGTTCGTCGGCCTCGACGGCCTCGTCCCCGGCGGAGAGCACGCGATCTACGAGGTTGCGAAGCTGGCTTGTCACCTTGCTCGACTTGTTTGCCTCGACGAAGGCCTGACCCAGCTTGGCGGCATTGGTCGCCGACTTTGCGTCATAGGGCAGCACGAAGTCGACCTTGCGCTCGATCGAGGCTTCGAAGTCCGCCTTGCTGATTTCCACCAGCGCGCTCTGCGCCTTGTTGGCGATCACCACCGCCTGTGCGTGCGGTGCGTAGCTCTTGAGCCAGCTGAGGATGCGGATCGCATCGCGGGCTGAGGCCAGCGTGAATTCGCACACCACGGTGACGATGTTCACATCGGCGAGCAGCTGCGGGAAGTTGATCAGCATGTTGCGCGGCATGTCGATCACGGTGATTTCGAATGCCTGCCGGAATTCTTCCTCCAGTTGCACGAAGGCCGCGCCGTCGGTCATCAGCGGCGCACTGATCGGCGCTTCGGCGGACAGGACGGCGAGGTTGTCGTTCGCGCGGATCATCGCGCGTTCGATGAACAGGCCGTCGATCCGGCTGGGATTGTCGATCGCGTCGGTCAGCCCGCGCCCCGGTTCGAGGTCGAGCGTCAGCGCGCCGGTCCCGAAATGCACGTCGAGATCGAGGAGTGCGGTCGGCAGCTTCTGTTCGTCGCTGAACAGCCATGCGAGCGAGGTCGCGACCATCGAGGCGCCCGCGCCGCCGCGGGTGCCGACGACGGCAGTCGAAACATGCCGCTTGGCGGTTTGTGCATCGACGGCTTTGGGCGTGTTGAACACGGTTTGGGCGTCGTTCAGCGCATCACGCAGCTGGCTCGATGCCAGCGGCTTGAGCAGATAGTCGTGAATGCCGCTCGCCAGCAGATCGCGGTAAAGCCGCACATCGTTCACCTGGCCGACGGCGATCACTACGGTGCCCGGCTCGCAGACCTCGGCGAGGCCGTTGATCTCGGTCAGCGGGTCGCTGCATTCCGACAGGTCGACGATCAGGATATTGGGGCTCGCGCTGACCGACAGGCTCTGGATCGCATTGCGCAATCCGCCCTTAGCGCATTTCTCGGGCGCCCAGCCCAGTTCCGCGACGACCGGGCGCAGGGTGTCCAGCGCGTTGTCGTCGCAAAGAAAGGCGGCGAAGGGATCGCGGTTGCCCGGCATGCCTGAATTCCACGGTGCGTTCATCGTGTTTCCTCGTTCGCTCGCTATCTTACTGGGGGTCGTCGCCACCGCCTGCGCGGTAGGTTTCGATGGCGCGGTTCGAGGTCGTGACGACCGGCTTGCCGTCGCCTTCCTGCCCCCGGACGAGGTCTTCCGGATTGGCGACCATTGCCGCGATATTGCTGTTGGTTGCGCAACCGTAGTTGCGGCTCGTTGCGTTGCCGTAGTTGCCGTCGAAACTGTCGGACCAGTCGGGGCAGCCGGGCACGCTCGCGCTCGACCGGGTGACGACCACGCGAACGCGGCCCGGTTCGACGAAGCCTTCGGTAATCGGAGCCTCGTCGCTCAGTTTGAGGTCGTGGCGGCCGACGATTGCGCCGATGTGCTCGATCGTGGCGGGGCTGGCGGTATCGGTCTCGACCGAAATGCGGTCGCCATAGTCGAGGTCCAGCGCCTCGAACCAGCCGGCGAGGCGCCGCTGTTCGGGGATCGAGAGACCCCCGGGCCCTGCCATCAGATCGAGCGTGTAATGCGTGCGCTCCACCACCGGTTGCGCGGTGCTGTAGACGCTGCGGTTCATGTCGCCGCTGCATGCGCCGAGCGACAGGGCAAAGGTGGAAGCGATCAGGCCGAGGGCGATACGGTTGCGATTGGTCATGGCTGTATTGTCCCTCAGTTATTGATGCTGAAGCCGGGTGCGGCCGAGGCGCTGCGTTCCTTGCGGCCCGGCTTGCCCGCCCGCCGCTTGGTGTCTTGCGACCCTTGCGAGATCGCGGGCCCGGTCGACTGGCGGTCGCTGGTGCGTGGCATCGGGCGCGATGCTTCGCTTTTCCCGGTCGAATTGTTCTGGAAGCCGAGCTGGCCCAGAACCGTCGGCGCGTTGTAGCCGTCGGTCGGCAGGCGGATGTCGTTCGCGTTGACCGGCTTCACGAGGTAAGGCGTGATGACGATCACGAGCTCGGTCTCGCCCTTGCGGAAGCTGGTCGAGCGGAACAGGTTGCCCAGGATCGGCACGTCGCCAAGGCCAGGGGCCTTGTCGATGGAATTCTGGGCATTGTTGGTCATGAGACCGGCGATCATGAAGCTCTGGCCTGACCCGAGTTCGAGGGTGGTCGATGCCTGGCGCACGGTGACGCCGGGAACCTGAAATCCGTTGAGCGTAACCGCGCCTTGCGACGACAATTCAGAGACTTCGGGCGCGACGCGGATCGAAATCCGGCCGTCGGCCAGCACGGTAGGCGTGTAATTCAGTTTCACGCCGTAATCGCGGTATTCGATGGCGGTTGCGCCAAGCCCCTGGCTGACCGGGACCGGGAATTGCCCGCCCGCGAGGAAGTCCGCCGTCTCGCCCGAAAGCGCGGCAAGATTGAACTCGGTCAGCGTGGTGACGAGGCCATTTGTTTCGGCCAGGTCGAGCGCGCCGAGGATGTTGAGCCCGAAGAGGTTGCCGAAACCGCTTAGCGTCGTGCCGTTACCGACGGTCCCTACCGCAGGACCGGGAACTTCGGTGCCGTCCGGCAGAACGCGCACGGCGGCACTGGCGCCGTTGCCGACCGCCAGAGGGCCGTTTACCATATAGGCGTTGCTGGCGACCTGGCGGCCTGTGCCGACCCCGAACTGGAATCCGTTGGTGCCATCGATGGTGGTCAGATTGCCGCCCAGCGCGCGGACCAGCGATTTGCTGACTTCGGCGAAGCGGACCTGCAGGTTGACCTGCAGCGGCGTCGCGGTGGTCAGGCGGGCGATGACATTGGTATCGTCGCCCAGGAAGGCCTGCACCAGTCGTTCGGCCTCGGCGGCGTCTTCCGGATTGGTCACGGTGCCGGTCAGCAGCACGGTGTTGCTGCCCATCGTTGCGACCGAAATCTTGGCCTGCGGCATGGCCATCGCCAGCATCTGGTCGACGCTGCCGATGTTCGATCCCACGCGGATATTCGCCGCCCAGATCACATCGCCTGCCGCATCGCTTGCGTAGACAGTCGTCTCCCCGCCGGACTTGCCGAACAGGTAGAGCTGGCGGCGCGACTTCACCTGAACGTCCGCGACCGTGTCGTTGGCGATGAAGACGTTGTCCATGTTGCCGGGCACGTTGATCAGCTCGCCCTTGCCGATGGAGAGGACGATGTCCTGCGTCGGGCGGATAATCGATTGCGCGTCGGCAACCGACGGCATGGCCGCGAGCGGCGCCCCGATCAGGGCGGCGCCGAGCATCATGGGGCGCAAGCGAAGCCGTGTGCGTTTGCCCCCGGCAGGCGCGTACTTGCTGTGCTTGGCGTTCATTGCGAGAGCCTTTTTCATGTTCATTGTCCCACCGGCGCGATCTTGGCGGTGCTGGTCTTGACCGTACCGGTCTGTCCGACGGAAACTTGCGACGTCTGTCCCCCACGCGAGACCTGTACGGTCGGGCCTTTCGGGGCCGCAGGGGCGGTCGTGATGCCCTGCTGGTTGAGGATGGCCCGGATTTCTTCGCTGTTGGGTGCCTGTTGCGCCTGCTGCGCCTGCTGCGCCTGCTGAGGCTGTCCATCCCTCTGAATGGTGCGGGTTGCGAAGCGCGAAACGTCGGCCCCGATGGCATAGGACGATCCGGAATCGCTCGGCGTCGCCCGGGCGCGTGCAAGCAGGCGGGCTTCTTCTTCGGGCGTCGCATCGTCCGGAATGGAGATGTTGCCCGAAGCCAGCGCGCGTTCGAGGTCGCTCGCGCTGTCTGCGATCGGGCGCAGCGAAAGGCTGAGCGTGCCGACCGTCTGGGCGACGGAAATCTTTTCCGCGATCTTCGGCGTCACTTCCAGAGTGACCGTGCTGAAGGCACGCACCGAGGTCCGGCCATCGACCGTGTTCTGCGAGGTCGACTGGTCGGTGGCGAGCACGCGCAGGTTGCGCAGAATGGTTTCGGTAGCCTTGAGGCCACCGGCATCGTGGGTCATCAGCAGGTCGACGCGGTCGCCCGGGAAGACGAACCCGGCAACGGCGGTATTGGCGTTGACCGGCACGGTGATCGCACGCATGCCCGGGCTGAGCGCCGCGGCCAGAAAGCCGCGATCGCCGGGCGCCACAAGGCCGCCCTGCGTCACCGGCTCACCAGCGGTAATCGGGAAACGTACGACCGTGCCCAGCAGTTGGGTCACGTCGGCTTCGCCATCGATAAAATAGGCGTCCTGCACCAGTTCGGTGGGCCATGCCTGGAAACCGATCGCATCCTGCGTGAGGATCGTGCCGACCGGCAGGCTGCGCTGGGCGACGAGTACCCGCGGACCGGTGGGTTCCGCGGCAACACTCGCGGCGGTCGCCTGCGGTGCGCTCGACCCGGCGAACATGCTGCGCGCGATAAGGGCTGTCCCTGCCGCGATCACCAGCGCCGCCAGCAAAAGAACCAGCTTCTTCCTATCCATGACTCAACAGCCCCTCAGATCAATCAACCGTCGACCTTCGGCCGACATGGTTGCTGTGCCTATGCGGTGAGTGGTTAAAATGGAGTTCATCGCGGTACTTAGGCATCGCATTCGGCACCCTGGGCCGATCTGCCAGATCAGGCATAAAGCCCGATGGCGTTGCCCGCTGCCGGGAAATAATAGGCGGACAATACCCACAGGCCCGCCGCCGAAATCGCCACGCCATAGGGAATTGCCAGCCGATCCTTGCGACGGCGCATGATGTGCCATGCACCGAAGACGAGCGTCAGAACGCCGCCCAGCAAAGCCATCATGACGATCAGCTGGCCGAACTGCAGCGGTTCGATCCACAGCGCGAGCGCGGTCAGCAGCTTCACATCGCCGCCGCCCATCGCGCGAAAGGCGAACAGCACCGCGAGGACCGCGAAGGCAGCCAGTGCCACGCTGAATTGCAACGCGACGCCCGGCCACAGGCTCAACCCGCTGGCCCACCAGAACAGCGGTGCGCCCAGTGCGACCGCGCCGGTAAGCCAGTTGTCGATCCGCCGCGCCTTGAGGTCGGTGATCGCCGCCGTTACCAGCGCGATTGCCAGTCCGACGAGCAGTCCATATTGCAGATAGTCGCTCATGATGGTGGCCCCGGGTCTCCCATGTCGGAAGTCGGCTTACGCGCTGGCGCTTACCAAAAAGTAACCACGTGCCCTGCGATCGAGAGAGACCACGAAATGAACGCCAGCCCCGCATCCTCTTCATCCTTCGACCGCCGCGCGATCCCCGATGCGGCGAGCGAGAGCCACTGGCAGACCGCGGATGGAGCGAAAGTGCGGCGGATCGACTGGGAGCCGGCGTCGGATACCCCGCGCGGTTCGATCCTGTTCATGCCGGGGCGCGGCGATCATTACGAAAAATATCTCGAAACGCTGGACGAATGGGCCCGCGATGGCTGGCGCGTCACCGCGAGCGACTGGCGGGGGCAGGGCGTCTCGGGACGGCTGGGCAAGGATGCACATACGGGCCACATCGACGATTTCGGGATCTGGACGCGCGATCTTGCGGTGTTGTGGAAAGAATGGGTCGCCGCCACTCCGGGGCCGCATGTGCTGATCGGCCATTCGATGGGCGGGCACCTGGTGCTGCGCGCGCTGATCGAAGGACGCGCGACACCCGATGCGGCGGTGCTCTCCGCCCCGATGCTCGGTCTGGTCGGGACCCCGGGGCCGCTCTGGCTGCTGGGCGCGGTCTCGAAAGGGATCGCGCGGATGGGCGATCCGCGCCGTCCGGCGTGGAAGACCAGCGAGAAGCCCGGCGCGATGCCCGAAGATCGCGGCGCGCTGCTGACCCACGACGTGGATCGCTACGAAGACGAGCTATGGTGGCGTAATGCGCGACCCGATGTCTCGATGGGCCCGGCGAGCTGGGGCTGGGTCGCCGCCGCCATTGAATCGATGAAAGTGATCGAGGCGAAGGGCGCCCTGGAGAGCGTGACACTCCCTGTCTTGCTGTTCGGTACCACCAACGACCAGTTGGTCGCATGGAGGGCGATAGAGGAAGCCGCTGGGCGCCTGCCTTATGGCGAGCTGTTGCGCTTTGGTGACGAGGCGCATCACGAGATTTTCCGCGAGGTCGACGCGGTTCGCTCGCGTGCGATGGATGGCATCGCGGACTTCCTCGATCGCAAGGCACCTCGCGAGGGCTAGTTAGCGCATATGGATTACGATCTGGCGATTATCGGGGCCGGAATGGCGGGCGCGAGCCTTGCTGCCGAGGTTGGCACGAACAGGCGCGTGCTGTTGCTGGAGGCCGAGGATATGCCGGGCTACCATACCACCGGGCGCTCGGCGGCGTTCTGGGAGGAATGCTATGGCGGCCCGGCGATCGTTCCGCTCAGCCGCGCTTCGGAAGCTCACTTGCGCGAAGGAGGGTATCTGACGACGCGCGGCGCGCTTTATATCGGGCGATCCGAAGACGCGCCAAAGCTCGATGCGTTCGAGGCTCGGTTCACCGATAGCGGCGCGCGGTTCGAGCGTTTGGCTGAGGGCGCGGCGCACGAATATGTGCCTACCCTGCGCTCGGAATGGCGCGAGGCGATCTGGCAACCGCATTGCGCCGATATCGATGTCGCGGCGCTCCACCAGTCCTATCTGAAGTCGGCCCGCGCCGCCGGGGTGGAGATGGTGACCCGGGCCCGGATCGAAGCGCTTGATCGCGAAGGCGAAGGGTGGCTGCTGCGCACGGCCGACGGTCGCGAATGGCGCGCGCGCTCCATCGCCAATGCGGCGGGCGCCTGGGCGGACGGCATTGCCGAGCTGGCAGGGGCGCGGGCGCTCGGCATCCAGCCGCTCCAGCGAACGATGCTCCAACTGGCGGCGCAGCCGGCGCTGCCGCGCGGCGGCCCGCTGACGCTCGACATTTCCGGCAGGTTCTATTTCAAACCCGAGAGCGCGGGCTCGATGTGGTTCAGCCCGCATGATGAAACGCCGGTGCCGCCCGCCGATGTTGCGCCCGAAGAACTGGCGGTGGCGCAGGCGCTCGATCGGTTCGGCGAAGTGTTCGATGCACGCGTGGAAAAGGTCGAGCGGACCTGGGCCGGCCTCAGAAGCTTCGCGCCCGACCGGCTGCCGGTATTCGGCTGGGATGCGCGCGTGCCGGGCTTTTTCTGGTTTGCAGGGCAGGGCGGGTTCGGCATCCAGACCGCCCCTGCAGCCGCGCGGCTGGGGGCACAGCTGCTGCTCGATGCCCCACGCGATGCGATGACCGAGGGGCTGGACGAACAGAGCTTTTCTCCCGCGCGGTTCGGGTAGTGGACTGCGGCCTCAATTGTTAGCCTGCACCGTCGGACACCAATACCGGAGACACCGAAATGGCGCACACCTTCGAAATCTACAGGGACAAGGCGGACGAGTTTCGCGTTCGCTTCAAGTACAATTCCGAGATCATGTTCTCGACCGAGGGCTATTCCTCGAAGGCGAGCGCGCAGAACGCGATCGATTCGATCAAGAGCAACGGCCCGGGTGCCGAAGTGATCGACAACAGCTGACACCGCGCTAGCGCAAGCTCTCCGCCGCATCGCTGGCCAGCCGGTCGACCCGCTCGTTTTCGGCATGGCCCGAATGGCCTTTGACCCAGTGCCATTCGATCTGGTGCTTGGCATTGAGCTCGGAGAGCTTGCGCCACAGGTCCTCGTTTTTGACCGGCTGCTTGCTCGCGGTTTTCCAGCCGCGCTTCTGCCAGCCGGGCAGCCACTTGGTGATCCCGTCGATCAGGTACTTGCTGTCGGTATAGAGATCGACCGCGCAGGCGCGCTTGAGCGCGGACAGACTCTCGATCGCGGCGGTCATTTCCATGCGGTTGTTGGTCGTGTTCGGCTCCGCGCCCGACATTTCCTTTTCGGTTGCGCCCTTGCGCAGCAGTGCACCCCATCCGCCGGGACCGGGATTGCCCTTGCAGGCCCCGTCGGTGAAAATCTGTACGTCGCTCATGCGAAGGGCGCTTCGCCTCGCTCACGATAGAATGCAAGTCTGCGGGCGAATTCCATCGGGTCTTTGCGGCGGACAAGCCCATCGGCGGGCGTCGCGAACCAGTCTTCCACGCGTGTCGCGACAAACCGCAGACATGCCGCTTGCGCAAGAATTGGCAGTGCGGCGCGTTCTGCATCGCTCAGGCTTCGGTGAGTTTGATAGCCGGACATCAACGCCTTCGCGATCTCGGGCCGGAAAGCACCGTCCGTCGGGGCGAAGCTCCACGCCGCATGCGTTACCGCCACATCGAAGGCGAGCGTGCCTGTGCAGGCGAAGTAGAAATCGATCATGCCAGTGACCACGCCGTCGACGAAGAGCACGTTGTCGGGGAAGAGGTCCGCATGGATCGTGCCCTCCGGCAGGGCGTCGGGCCATTCGTCGAGCAGTCCCGCCCCGCAATCGGGCAGGATCTGCGCAAGCTCAGGGTCGATCTCGTCGAAGCGGTCGGCGTAAGTGCGCAGCATCGCGATGCAGGTCGGAATCGAGAGGGTCGATGTGCGGGTCGGCGAGAAATCGCGCGTCGCCAGATGCAGATCGGCGAGCGCCACGCCCACCGCATGCGCCTGCTGCGCGTCGGGTTCGTCGATAGAGACGCCGGGCAGAAACTCGATCAGCGCGGCGGGCTTGCCCCGCACGGTAATCATCTGCCCACCATCGCTCGTGTGAATGGTGCGCGGCACGGGCTGGCCCGCATCGGCAAGATGATCGAGCAGGTGCAGAAAAAAGGGCAGGTCGGCGGCTTCGGTCCGCGCTTCGAATACCGTCATGATGAACCGGCGCGAGGCACCGGAATGCGCGGTCTCGATCAGCCAGTTGGAATTGGAAATGCCTTCGGCAATTCCCTTGGCCGAACGCAGCGCGCCGACATCGTACTGGCCAACGAACTCCGCGAGTTCGGCGGCGGTGAGGTGGGTGTATACGGCCATGGCCCCGCGTCTTGCCCTGCCGCGCGCCGGTTTCAGTCGACCAGCTGGCGCGGCAGCTTGAAGGTCATCTTCTCTTCGGTAACCAGCACCGGGCGCTCGTCGATCTCGCGCCATTCGGAGAGTTTGGCGACCACTTCGCGCACCAGTTTCTCAGGTGCCGAAGCGCCCGCGGTCAGGCCGACCGTCTCGACCCCTTCGAGCCATGCGGGGTCGATTTCGTCTGCCCGCTGGATCAGCTTGGAAACCGTTCCGCAGCGCTCTGCCACTTCGACCAGCCGCAGCGAGTTGGACGAATTGGGCGCGCCGATTACCAGCACCAGGTCGCTATCCGGCGCGAGCTCTTTGACCGCAGCCTGGCGGTTGGATGTCGCGTAACAGATGTCTTCTGCCTTCGGCCCGACGATCTTTGGATAGCGGACACGCAAGGCTTCGACGATGTCGCGCGTGTCATCGACCGACAGCGTGGTCTGGGTGAGGAAGGACAGCGCGTCATCCTGCGAAAAAGGCAGGCGCGCAACGTCTTCGACCGTTTCCACCAACGTCATTCCGTCTTCGGGAACCTGACCCATGGTCCCGATCACCTCGGGGTGGCCTTCGTGGCCGATGAAGATGATGTGACGGTCTTTTTCCAGCTGCCGCTCGGCCTGGCGGTGGACCTTGCTGACCAGCGGGCAGGTCGCATCGACATAAAGGAGCTTGCGCCGCTCCGCCTCGGCAGGGACCGCCTTGGGCACGCCATGCGCGCTGAAAACGACCGGTGCGTCGTCGGGCACCTCGTCCAGCTCCTCGACGAAGATCGCGCCTTTCGCGCGCAGCCCGTCCACCACATAACGGTTGTGCACGATCTCGTGCCGGACGTAGACTGGCGCGCCATACTTATCGAGCGCGCGCTCCACGATCTCGATCGCGCGGTCCACGCCTGCGCAAAAGCCGCGCGGGGCCGCGATGAGGAGGGTCAGGCCAGGGCGCGACGACTTGGCATCGGCGTCCGGCAGCTCGGCGGGAAAGGCGGCGTTCATGAGCGCCTATCTAGCCATTATGCTCGCGCGCCGCTAGGTGGCCGGGACGAGTTTGACGACAAGACCGATCAGGGAACCGATAAGACAATGCATCCTGCCGTCCGCATCATCGCTCCGGCCGCCATCGTGCTGGCCCTCTCGGGCTGTTCCAAGGAAGGCGATCTCGTCTTGAACCAGGGCGTCGGCGTGACCTCGGTGCGAACCTTGTGCCCTGCCGTCGGCATCCCCGATTACACCGGCGACATCACCACCTTCCGCAGCGCCGACAGCCGCCTTGCGAGCGATCTCGACATCGAGGCGAGCATGACCAACCTGCGGACCACCTGCGACGAGGCGGGCGAGCGCGTCTATGCCAATGCAACCTTCGATGTCTACGCGAGCCGCGCCGATACGCGCGGCGCACGGACCGTGGAGCTGCCCTATTTCTCGGTCGTCCTGCGCGGCGGCAGCTCGGTCGTCACCAAGCGGGTGGGAACGGTCAGCGTGACCTTTGCCGACGGACAGGACCGAGCGGTGGGTCGGGGACAGGCCGGGGCCTTCATCAACCGCGCCGACGCGACGCTGCCCGACGACGTGCGGCGCAAGATCACGCGCGAGCGCCGGGCAGGCGATGCCGATGCGGCGCTGGATCCGCTGGCCGATCCCGAGGTGAAGGCCGCCGTGCAAGCGGCAACCTTCGAATTGCTGGTCGGCTTCCAGCTGTCGCAAGAACAGCTGGCCTACAACGCCACCCGCTGATTGCATCCCCGCCGACGCGGTCGGGCATGTCATGACGCTGCGCTCCCTTGCGGGCGCTGCGAAACCGGCTAAGCGGGCGCCATGTCCACTATAAACACCTTGTATGCCGCTTTTGCCGAGCGGATCGACGCCGTGCTTTCCGCACTCGAGATGGAGGGCTCGCTGCCCGCGGACGTGAGCCGCGCGAATGTCGCGGTCGAGCCGCCGCGCGATCCCTCGCACGGCGACATCGCCACGAATGCCGCGATGGTGCTGGCCAAGGCCGCCAAGACCAACCCGCGCGCGCTGGCCGAGAAGATCGTCGAGCATCTCGATCGCGATCCCGATATCGAAAGCGCACAGATTGCGGGGCCTGGCTTTATCAACCTGCGCGTCGCGGACCGGGCCTGGATCGAAGAGATTCGGGCGATCGGCGCGCTTGCCGATGGCTATGGACGATCGCCGATGGGCGAGGGCACGCGCGTGAACGTCGAATATGTCTCCGCCAATCCGACGGGCCCGATGCATATGGGCCATTGCCGGGGCGCGGTGGTCGGCGACGCGCTTGCCAGCCTGCTCGACGCGACCGGACACCGGGTGATCCGCGAGTATTACGTCAATGATGCAGGCGGCCAGGTCGATGTCCTCGCCCGCTCTGCGCACGTGCGTTATCGCGAGGCGCTGGGGCAAGCGGTCGGCGCGATCCCCGAGGGGCTCTATCCGGGCGAGTACCTGATCCCGGTCGGCAAGGCGCTGGCCGAGGAATTCGGGGACAGGTACGCCTCCGCGCCCGAGGACGAATGGCTGCCCTTGTTCCGCCCGCGCGCCGTGGCCGCGATGATGGAGCTGATCCGCGCCGATCTCGCCAAGCTGGGCATCCAGCACGATGTCTTCGCGTCGGAGGCCGAGTTGCAGGCGGCGGGCAAGCCTGCCGAGGCAGAGAAATGGCTGCGCGAGCAGGGTCTCGTCTATGATGGCGAGCTGGAAAAGCCGAAGGGCAAGACGCCCGACGACTGGGAGCCGGTCGAGCTGCCGCTGTTCCGTTCGACGCAGTTTGGCGACGATCAGGATCGTCCGATCAAGAAGTCGGACGGCAAGTGGACCTATTTCGGTGCCGACCTCGCCTATCACATGCAGAAGGCGGAGAATGCAGACGCGCTGATCGACATCTGGGGTGCGGACCACGCGGGCACGGTCAAGCGGATCAAGGCGGCGGTTGCGGCGCTGGGCGAGGGCAAGGGCACACCGGTGCCTTTCGATGTCAAACTGGTCCAGATGGTCCAGCTGATGCGCGATGGCGAGCCTGTGAAAATGTCCAAGCGTTCGGGCAATTTCGTGACGCTGGCGGATGTCGTCGAAGAGGTCGGCAAAGATGTCGTGCGATTCACCATGCTGACCCGCAAGCCCGAAGCACAGATGGATTTCGACTTCGCCAAGGTGGTCGAAGCATCGAAGGACAACCCGGTTTTCTACGTGCAATATGCGCACGCCCGGATCTGCTCGACGATGCGCAAGGCGGGCGAGGAAAGCATCGCGCCGAGCGATGAGGCACTCGATTCTCTGACTGCAGGCGATATCGCGCTGGTCAAGCAGGCCGCGCAATATCCGCGCGTCGTCGAATCGGCGGCGCAGGCGCGCGAACCGCACCGGATCGCCTTTTACCTCTACGACCTTGCAGCCGCCTTCCACGCCTACTGGAATGCCGGAAACGATGACTCTTCCAAGAGGGTCATACTGACACAGGACCCCAGCCTAAGTGGGGCAAGGCTTTATTTGGTCGCGCAAATAGGTCAGGTTATTCGTAATGGACTCGGTCTCCTCGGGGTGGAGGCCGTCGAGGAGATGTAACGATGATCGATGGGGACGATCGCGACGATCAGAGCCCGGAAGGGCGCGATTCGGAGGGGGAAGCGTCTTCCGCCGCGCCTGCAGCCGATGCAGCCCGGACCGACGACGAGCGGCGCACCGATGCAGATGAGCCTGCCGACGCTGGCGAAACCACTGCCGAGGAGCCTGCCATGACGCTTGAAGCCGGTTCCGAAGAAGGCGGCACGATCGAGCAGGGCGACGATACGTCCGCCGAGGCGGAACCCTCCGATCAGGGGGCGGAATGCGGTTCGGTCGAAGAACCTGCCGAAGAGCCCGAGGCCTTCGTCGAACCCGAGAACGAGTCGGGTTTTGAGGGTGAAGACCTTGGTCTGGTCAGCGACGATGATGCGCTGCCGTGGCTCGAATCCTCCGACTACGAAGAAATCGAGAGCGTCGATGCGTGGCGAATCACGGGTTTCGTAGTGCTGGGCCTCGTGGTGCTGGCGTTGATCGTCGGCGGGATCTGGTATTTCGGCAATCGCGGCGAATTGGGCACACCGGTCGCCGATGGCAGCGTGATCGAAGCACCCGACGAGCCTTACAAGGAACGGCCCGAGGATCCGGGTGGCAAGACCTTCGAGGGCACCGGGGACATGGCGCCTGCGGTGGGCGAGGGCGAAACCCGTGAGGGACGCCTGGCCGAAGGGTCGGCAACGCCCGAACCGGTCGCGCCGGAGCAGACGCCAGCGGACGAGCAGCCGGAGGAAACACCTGCTGCGCCAGCTGCGACCGACAACCGCATCGTGGTGCAGGTAGGCGCCTATCGCGACAAGGCGACTGCTGAGGAGGGCTGGCGCAAGCTTCAGCGGCAGACCGATGCGCTCTCGGGGGTCCAGTACAGGGTCGTAAAGGGCGAAGCCGACATCGGCACGGTCTACCGGCTCCAGGCGGTGCCGGGCGATATGGCCGCCGCGCGTCGTCTGCGCGATGCGCTGGAGGCCGATGGTGTGGCGAGCCAGATCAAGCAGTGATGGCCGAAGCCGGGCGGGCCCTTGCCCGTCCGGCTTTCCACCGTCATGAGCCGACCGCAGCTTGCCGAAAGCGCGCAATCCTGCCAGATTCAGCAGCATTATGACGCCAGCAATCTTCGGCTGTTCCGGCCCCGAACTGACCGCAGACGAGCGGGCGTTCTTCCGCGAGGCAGACCCGGCAGGTTACATCCTGTTCAAGCGCAACTGCGTCGATCCCGAGCAACTGCGCCGCCTGACCGATAGCTTGCGCGACATTCACGGGCGCGAGCGGCTGCTGGTCTCGATCGATCAGGAGGGCGGCCGCGTCGCCCGGCTCGGGCCGCCCGAATGGCGCAAATGGCCTGCGCCCTCGCGATTTGCCGAACTTTACGAAGTTGCGCCCGCTTCGGCGATCGAGGCGCTACGCCTCAACAGCGAGGCCATGGCGACCGAGCTGGCGGCTGCGGGTATCAGCGTCGACTATCACGCGCCCTGCGACGTCGCCCGGCCCGAGACCGACAACGTGATCGGCGATCGTGCGCTCGGCAGCGAACCGATGCAGGTTGCGGCGCTGGGGCGGGCGATCCTCGAAGGGATGGCGGCAGCCGGTGTCGCCGGGTGCCTCAAGCACATGCCGGGCCATGGCCGGGCGACGGCTGACAGCCACAAGCACCTGCCGGTGGTTGATGCCCCCGATGCCGAACTTGCGGTCGACATCGCGCCTTTCGCCAAGCTCGCGGGGCGCGCCGCCATCGGGATGACCGCGCATATCGTCTTCACCGATTGGGATGCGGAGAGGCCCGCGACCCAGTCTGCATGGGTGGTCGAGAACATTATCCGGCACCGGATCGGTTTCGACGGATTGCTGATGACCGACGATATCGACATGCAGGCGCTCGACGGGACGATCCCCGAGCGTTCGAAGCGCGCGCTGGACGCCGGGTGCGATCTCGCGCTCAACTGCTGGGCGAAGATGGACGACATGGTCGGCATCGTGGAAGCCTGCGGCACCATCCGGCCTGAGAGTTCCGCTCGTCTCGATCGAGCATTGGCGAGCGTCTCTCCTCCGGCCGAGCCTGCCGACGTCGACGCGCTGGTGGCCATGCGCGATGCGTTGTTCGCGGCGGCGGAGCTGGACCTGTGATCGAGCAACCGGAAGGCGGCACGATTGCCTCGTCCAGTCCGGGCTTCGAGGATTTGCCCGGAGAGGAAGGCGAATGGCGCGGCATCGCGGCATCGGGCACCTCCGGCACCCCGGATGAGGGCGCGCTCTATCTCGCGCTCGACGGCTGGGAAGGGCCGCTCGACCTGTTGCTGGAGCTTGCCCGGAAGCAGAAGGTGGACCTGCGCGAAATCTCGATCCTCGCGCTGGTCGACCAGTACCTGACCTTTCTCGATAGTGCCGAACAGCTGAAGCTTGAGGTTGCCGCCGATTACCTCGTGATGGCGGCATGGCTCGCCTATCTCAAATCGGCGATGCTGCTGCCCAAGGACGAGCAGGAAGACCCGAGCCCAGAAGAGCTCGCGCTGCGCCTTCACCTGCGGCTTCAGCGGCTGGGCGCGATGCGCGAGGCGGCGGGGCGGCTGATGGGGCGCGACCGGGTGGGACGCGACGTTTTCCTGCGCGGCAACCCGGAGGGCCTGCGGACCGATCGAACGATCAGCTGGCAGGTCGGCTATTACGATCTGGTGCGTGCCTACGGACAGGTGAAGGCGCGCAACGCGCCCGCGTTGCACACAGTTCGCGACCGCCAGGTTATGACGCTGGAAAGCGCGATCGACCGCGTTTCGTCCATGCTCGGGGTCACGCTCGACTGGATGGTGCTGGAAGATTTCCTTCCTCCCGGTGCAGATGCCCGGCTGCGCAAGTCCGCCATGGCGAGCAGCTTCGTCGCCGCGCTGGAGCTCGCGCGCACGGGCCGCGCCGAGCTGGCGCAGGACGATATCTTCGGCCCGCTCAGATTGCGCCGGGTGCGCACGGCTGCATGAGCGAGGAGGCGACGCTCGAACGGGGGGTGGAGGCAGCGCTGTTTGCGTCGGAAGAACCGCTCAGCGTCGATCAGCTTGCGACCCATCTCGGCGACGCGGACAAGGGCGAATTGCGCGCCGCGCTTGCCAGGCTAGTGGAATTCTATGCCCCGCGCGGGATCCATCTGGTGGAGCGTGGCAAGCGCTGGCATTTCCAGACCGCGCCCGATTGCGCGCATCTCTTGCGCAGGGAACGCGAATCCCTTCGCAAGCTCAGCCGCGCGGCGACAGAGGTGCTGGCGATCATCGCCTATCACGAGCCGGTCAGCCGCGCCGAAATCGAATCGATCCGCGGCGTGCAGACCTCGGGCGGGACGCTCGACGTGCTGATGGAGGCGGGCTGGGTGAAGCCCGCCGGCCGCCGGGAAGTGCCTGGCCGCCCGCTGATCTACGCCACCACGCCCGAATTCCTGCGCCACTTCGGGCTCGAATCGCGACGCGACCTGCCGGGAATCGACGAATTGCGCGCCACCGGCATGCTTGATCCGGTGGAAGAGGCCTTCGAGGCAGAGATGGCTGAGGCCGACGAGGAAAGCGACGCGCCTGAGGCGAACTAGTGCGTCGAGCCATCGCTCTTCGCTGGAAGTCGCGCTCCGCAGTCCCTATAGGGAGGGTCGGATCACACAGAGGCACTTATGTTCGGTCAAATCGGTATCTGGCAAATTCTCATCGTCGCGCTCGTCGTGCTCGTGCTTTTCGGGCGCGGACGCATTTCGGAGATGATGGGCGATTTCGGCAAGGGTGTGAACAGCTTCAAGAAAGGCCTCAGCGACGAAGACGACAAGAAGCCGGGCGAGCCTGCGCCGCGCATCGAAGGCCCGGCCCACGAAGCCAAGCCCGCCGGCGAAACCGTCAACGAGAACACGCCCGCACCGACGCCCGCCCCGGCTCCGGGCCAGACAAGCGACCGCACCTCCTGATCTGAAAGGGGCTCGCCAAGCCCATGTTCAATATCGGAGCCCCCGAGATTCTGGTCATCGCGATTGTCGCGATCCTCGCCATCGGGCCGAAGGATCTGCCGCTCGCCATGCGTACCGCAGGCCGCTGGATCGGACAGATGCGGCGCGTCTCCAGCCATTTTCGCGCCGGGATCGACGCCATGGTGCGCGAGGCCGAGATCGAGGAGATGGAGAAGAAATGGAAGGAGCGGAACGCGCAGATCATGCGCGATCATCCCGATGAGATGACGCCCCTGCCTCCTCCTGTGAAGGAGGGCGACATTACGCAAGAGCACGATCCCGCGAAGGACGATCCGGTGCCCTCCGATGGTGCCGCACCTGCCTCCGCTTCGGCGGAAGCGCGTGTGAGCGGGCAGGGTAGCCCTCCTGACACAGACACCGATGGCGAGGTGGAGAGCACCGCGAACGAACCGCAGCTGCCGCTCCACGATCAACAGGCGGCGAAGGACCGGAAGGCCTGAGCATGGGCATTCTGCGCGATATCGACGAAACGCAGGCTCCGCTGATGGAGCATCTGGTGGAACTGCGGGGGCGACTGCTTCGGTCGGTCCTGGTGCTGGCTATCGCTTTCGGCGTCTGTTTCTACTTCGCCGACCAGATCCTCGCCTTTCTGGCCCGGCCACTGGCGGAAGCCTTCCCTCCCGGGCAGGGGCGGCTCGTCTATACCAAGCTTTACGAGGTCTTCTTCGTCGAACTAAAGGTCGCGCTGTTCGCGGCTTTCTGCGTAAGCTTTCCGTTTATCGCGAACCAGTTGTGGGCGTTCGTCGCGCCGGGGCTCTATGCGCGAGAGAAAAAAGCCTTCCTGCCGTTTCTGCTTGCAACGCCGCTCCTGTTTACCGCGGGTGCGTGTCTTGCCTATTTTGTGGTCATGCCGACTGCGTTTCGCTTCTTCCTCGGCTTCCAGGGCGAGGCAGGCGGCTTGCCGATCGAGGCACTGCCCAGCGCGGGCGAATACCTGAGCCTGGTGATGCAGTTCATTCTCGCTTTCGGGATCAGCTTTCTGCTGCCAGTGTTGCTGTTGCTTCTCGAGCGCGCAGGGATCGTGTCCCGCAAGTCGCTGTCCAAGATTCGCCGCTACGTGATCGTCGGGGTGGTTGGTGTCGCGGCCGTCGTCACGCCGCCCGATCCGGGCTCGCAACTGATCCTCGCAGCTCCGCTTTACCTGCTCTTCGAAGGGTCGCTGCTGCTTATGTTGATCCTGGAGCGGCGTGAAGGCTCTCGGGACGACAAGGGCGAAAGCGAAGACCGCGAGGCGCGCGAAAGTACCTGAAGGTTACTCGCCGATCGGATGCGCCGCTTACCCGACGGGCGGCGCTTTCCTTCGAGCATTGGCCCAGACCGTTCACCGCGTGACCGAAGGCATCGACATGCCGAGCACCATTACGGTCGCGCTCACCCGCTCCGCATACTCGCCAATTTTCCGCTGCGAGAATAAGCCCAGCAGCGAGCCTGCGCTACAAGCATAAAAAAAGGGCCCCGGAAGGAGGCCCTTTCTTCTAACTGGTAAGTCGCGATGGACTTAGGGGCTGACGCCTTCTTCGTCGTCGCCGCCGATCACGTCGGTCGCGACGAGAACGCCGGTGACAAGCAGGCTAACGCCGAGGACGCCGAGGATGGCACCACCGCTACCGGCAAGCTCATCTTCGCTCTCGATGGGAGCCGAGGCGCGGTCGAAGCTGACTTCGGCGACGGCCGGAGCTGCGACCAGCGAGAGTGCGGCAGCGGCAGCAGCCATAGTGCGAATCTTCATAACGTACGTCTCCTTGCGGGATAATCTCGAATGTATTCTATATACGATCGAGCTTGGTAATGGTTTCATTCGCGGGCGATTGCAACCCAAAATCTACACTTTTTCAACGACAGAGCAGGCTGTTGCCGTTGAGCAACGCTATCCGTTCGAGCAGCGAATTGTGTCGACTGAACAGCTGCATACTATCAAAACCCAGGCATTGTGCAACGCACAAATTCTAATCGGATCTCGGTCGCTCGACTGCCGCCTAGATGGCGTTGGTTAAGATTTTATTACCCCGCTCGTCGATCGGGAGGATCACCGTGTAAAGGCGGTCAGCGGTCTTCGCGCCGGTAGACTTGCTTCCCGCCCACCCAGGTTTCGAGGACCTGCGTCTCGCGTATCGCTTCGGGCCTTGCGCGCGAGATATCCCGGTCGATCACGATGAAATCGGCGCGCTCTCCTTTCACCAGACGACCGAAGCGGCCTTCGGCAAAGCCTGCAAAGGCGGCATCGCTGGTAAATCCGCGCCACGCATCCATGCGCGACAGGCGCTCTTGTGGCATCCAGCCTCCCGGAGGCATTCCATCACCGTCGACGCGCGTCATCGCGACTGCCATCCCGATGAAGGGGTTGGGCGATTCGACCGGCGCATCGGACCCCAGCGCGAGCCGCGCGCCTGCTTCTTCCAGGGCGTCCCAGGCGTAAGTGCCTTCGAGGCGCGCCGGCCCCAGCCGCGCTTCGGCCATCAGCCGATCCGAAGTCTGGTGGACCGGCTGGACCGAGGCGATGATGCCGTGCTCTCCGAATCGCCGGATATCCTCCGGCGACACGATCTGGGCATGCTCGACCCGCCAGCGGCGGTCGCCGCGATAGCTTTCCGACAATTCCTCGATCGCGGAGAGCGCTTCGGCATTGGCAGCGTCGCCGATCGCGTGGACCGCGACCTGATAGTTCTCCATCGCCGCGCGGCTCATCAGGTTGCGCAGCTGGGCCTCGCTCAGCAGCGGCAGGCCGCTATTGCCTGGATCGTCGGAATAGGGCGCCTTGAGCCACGCCCCGCGCGAGCCGAGCGCGCCGTCGAGATAGAGCTTCACGCCGTTCAGACGCAGGCGATCCTCGTAGAGCCAGGGCGTCGGCCCGGTCCCGCCGATAATCTCCATCGCATCGATACCCGCCGCATAAGCCATTATGCGGATGCGCAGTTGGTTCGTGTCGCCCGCGCGGCGAAAAGTCTGCCAGTCGGCTAGCGTGGTGCCCATGTCGGCAGCGGCGGTGATGCCCTGTGAAAGCAGGAGTCTCTGCGCCTCTTGTAGAGCAACATCGCGATCGAGTGGGCGCGGTTCGGGGACGACCTTGTCGATCAGGCTGCTCGCCGCGTCGACGAACACGCCGCTTGGCACGCCATCGGCCCCGCGTTCGATGCGGCCACCGGCCGGGCTTTCGGTCTCGGCGGTCACGCCCGCAGCCTCCAGCGCGAGGCTGTTGGCCCAGGTCGCATGCCCGTCCACCCGTTCGAGCGCGACTGGCCGGTCGCTGACCGCGCGGTCCAGCTCTTGGGCGGTGGGGAAACGACCAAGGCCCCACTTTTCCTGGTTCCAGCCGCGCCCCAGAATCCACGGCCGGCCGGGGTTCTCGCGCGCGAATTGCGCGATCAGCGCCAGCGCTTCGTCGAGCGAACCGGTCTCCGACAGGTCGATTGTCAGCGCGCCGAAGCCGAGCCCCATGACGTGCAGGTGCGCATCGATCATTCCGGGCACGATGATCTGGCCCTTCATGTCGGCGAGGAAGTCGGGCCGCTCGGGCCGCTTGTCGCGCTTGTCGAGCACCTCGATGATCGTGCCGTCATCCTCCAGCCACAGGCCTGTAAACCGGTCGAGATCGCCATCCTCGTCGATCCGCAGGCCCTCGACATTGTCGATCAGGACATCGGCATGCGCAGGGCCGTGCGCGACAGCAAGGAATGCGGCGCACAGCAGGGCGCTTTTGAATGCGGGAAGCTTCATCAAATGGGTTCGACTTCTTTCAACGAATGTTTCGTTTCGGGGCGTAACGCGAACGCGCGAAGCTGCCAATGGTGGCGGCGTTCGGCTGCAAGGCACAAGTTTTACGCCTGCAAGCGACCTTTTATTGCGGGGACGGGCAAGCGGCGATAGGTCTCCCGCCCATGACAGACCCGGCCAAAGACCCGCTTTCCCTGCTGACCATCGATCACGTGCGCGCCGCGCATGATCGCATTCGCGATGCGGTAGTTCATACGCCGACGCTGCATTCGAAAACACTTTCGCAGATTACCGGGGCGGAGGTCTGGCTCAAGTTCGAGAACCTGCAGTTCACCGCCGCTTACAAGGAACGTGGCGCGCTCAACGCTCTGCTTCTGCTGAGCGACGAGCAGCGGGCGCGCGGCGTGATCGCGGCCTCGGCGGGCAATCATAGCCAGGGTCTGTCCTATCACGGCACCCGCCTGGGCGTGCCGGTGACGATCGTCATGCCAAGCACCACGCCCGCGGTGAAGGTGATGCAGACCGAGGCGGTGGGCGGCAATGTCGTCCTGCACGGCGAGACCTTCGACGACGCCTACGCGCATGCGCGCGCGCTGGAGGAGGAGGGCGGGCTGACCTTCGTCCATCCGTTCGACGACCCGGATGTGGCTGCGGGGGCGGGCACGGTTGCGCTCGAAATGCTCGAAGACCAGCCGGAGCTCGATTGCATGGTGGTGCCGATCGGCGGCGGCGGGCTCATCAGCGGGATGTCCACGGTCGCCCGCGCGCTGAAGCCCGACATGCGCATCGTCGGGGTGGAGGCAGAGCTGTTCCCTTCGATGCATTCCGCGCTAACCGGTAACGACCTGCCGCTGGGCGGCGACACACTGGCAGAAGGTATCGCGGTGAAGGAGCCGGGCACCTTTACCCGCGCGATCATCAAGGAACGGGTCGACGAGATCCTGCTGGTGGGCGAGCCCGATCTGGAACGCTCGGTCGCGCTGCTGCTGCAGATCGAGAAGACCGTGGTCGAGGGCGCGGGCGCGGCGGGTCTTGCCGCCGTGCTCTCCAACAAGGAAAAGTTCGCGGGCAAGAAGATCGGCCTGCCTTTGTGCGGTGGCAACATTGATTCGCGTCTGCTTGCGACCGTTCTGCTGCGCGATCTGGCGCGCGAGGGGCGGCTGGCGCGGCTGCGGATCGCGCTCAAGGATCAGCCGGGGTCGCTCCACAAGCTGGCGAGCCTGTTCGAACAGCACGGCGTCAACATCATCGAGGTCTACCATCAGCGGGTGTTCACCAAGCTCCCGGCGAAGGGCCTGATTACCGATATCGAATGCGAGGCGCGCAACCGCAGCCAGGTCGATGCGCTGGTCGCCGACATGAAAAACGCGGGCTACAAGGTGCACACGATCGAGCTGGAATGAGCTGTCGGAATAAGGGGAGCTGCGGCACAATTGTGCAAAATAAGCTCTGGTTAACCCTACTTCGTGGTTAAGACCCTTTTGTGATGGCGATGGGTCGGGCATACCCTGATCCATCAGCCGACCAGACGATCCAACCGTTCGACAGGAGCGAAAAGTAGAGCCGTGACAGCACCCGTTCGCTTTCCGCGCTTCTTTGTCACCAGCCCCGCGCCGTGCCCCTATCTGGCGGGCCGGACGGAGCGAAAGGTCTTCACGGAGCTGAAAGGCCCGCATGCGGACCACCTGAATGAGGCACTGGGCCGGATCGGTTTTCGCCGCAGCCAGACGGTCGCGTATCGGCCCAGTTGCGTGGATTGCCAGGCCTGTGTGTCGGTCCGGGTGGTCACTTCGGAATTCGCGCCCTCCAAGGCGCAGAAGCGGATCCTCAAGCGCAACCGCGATCTCGTGATCAACGAATGCCGGCCATGGGCGACGCCCGAGCAATTCGAGTTGCTGCGCAGTTACCTCGCCAAGCGGCATCCCGAAGGGGGGATGACGCGAATGGATGAGGTGGACTATGCCGATATGGTAGAGCATACGCCCGTGTCGAGCTATGTCGTTGAATACAGGGAACCAACGGACGATGGGTCTGTTGGGCGTCTTGTGGGGGCGTGTCTCACCGACCGCCAGGGCGACGGGCTGTCGATGATATACAGCTTCTACGACCCCGATATTGAGGTGCGTTCCGGACTTGGGAACTTCATCATTCTCGATCACATCCAGCGCGCTGCTGAAGAAGGCCTCCCTTACGTCTATCTCGGATACTGGGTCGAAGGCTCCGCGCGTATGCAGTACAAAATCCGCTACCGCCCGCTCGAACGGCTCGGCCCGCGCGGATGGCGGCGCCTCGGGACCGAAGAGCAGGATGCTCTCATCCAGGCCGCCGTGCGTGGAGACGAGCCAGCATCTGCTGCGGGCTCCGGCGACAAGGCTCTCGCAGTCAGCCGGTAAGATCGCCTGCCGCGTCTGCCTGTCCGCGCTTGCAGTGGCTCTGGTAAGCCAGCCCGGCCTTGCGCTTGCGCAAGACCGCGACGCGAATGCCGAACTCGAAGCGCTGATTCCGGACGAGGCGCTCGACGATCCCGAGGGCTGGGCCGCCGATGGCGTGCCGCCCGAGGAACCCTCTCCGATCGACGGGCCCGACCCGTTCGAGGGCGAAACCATCGAATTGGGGCCCGAGAGCCCGCTGGCCGAATTGCCCGGCCTGACGCTCGACTGGCCCGATCCCCTCGAACTGACGCCGGTCGAGCAGGTCGAGGACGACGGGTCTGCGGATTTCGCCAATGCCAACCCGCTCGAATCCGGCCCGCTGTTGATCGATCCGGTCGTGATCGACCTGACCGAGCAGCTGGCGCTCGCCTTCCCTTCGGAGACGGGGGCTTTCCCGCAGCAGGGCGAGTTCGTCGAGCAATTCGCCATGCTCTCTTCGATCGAGGCCTATGGCGATACGGAAGCCAATGTCGGCCAGCTCGGCGCGCGCGCGCGCGAGGATCAGGAGATTCTCAATCGCCTACTGCGCGCTTATGGCTACTACGATGGCGAGGTCATCCGCGAGGTCGGGCCGAACCTGATCGACGGGTCCGACGAGCGGCCGCAGGTGCGTTTCAACATCCTGCCGGGCGAGCGTTTCCGCTTCGGCGAGATCGACCTCGGCGACCTGGCGCAGGCCCCGGATTCGCAAAATCTGCGCCGCGCGTTCGATCTCTATCCGGGCGATCCGGTCGACAGTTACGACATCCTTCGCGAACGCGGCGACCTGGACACCGCGCTGGGCAATACCGGCTTCCCCTTCGCGGAGATCGACGGGCCCGAGTTGCTGATCGATTATGCCCGGACAGAGGGCGATCTGACCATGCCGGTGCGCCCCAACGGGCAATATGTGTTCGGCAGCGTCGTTTCCGACAAGCCGGGCTTCCTCTCCAGCGATCATCTCGCGTCGATCGCCCGGTTCGAGCCCGGCGACCTCTATCAGCGCGACCTCGAGCTGGACCTGCGCCGCGCAATCATCGCGACCGGCCTGGTTTCCTCGGTCACGATCACGCCGGTCGAAGACGAGGCTCCTACGGATGGCAAGCCGGGCGTGGTCAACATGAATGTCGGCCTCACCGAGGCGAAGCTGCGCACGATTACGGGCGCGATCGGTTACGGCACCGAAGAAGGGTTCCGGCTCGCCGGCAGCTGGGAACATCGCAACCTCTTCCCGCCCGAGGGCGCGTTGCGGGTTCGCGGCGTTGCGGGCACGCAAGAGCAGTTGCTGGGCGTCACCTTCCGCAAGAGCAATTTCGGCGGGCGCGACCGTATCCTGACGCTCGACGCCTTTGCCAGCTCGCTCGACAACCGCGCGTTTGCGGCCGACACGGCGGGCTTTATCGGCACCTACGAACAGCTATCGACGCTGTTGTTCCAGAAGCCCTTCAGCTGGTCGATCGGGTTCGAACTGGTCGCATCAGACGAGCGGCTGGCCTTCGACATCGACAACAGCGACAGCACCGATCCCGACCCACCGGCGCGGCAGGCCTATTTCGTCGCTGCGCTGCCGGGCTATGCCCAGATCGATACAAGCGACGATCTCCTCAATCCGACCAGCGGTTTCCGCGTCGGCGTACGCGCTTCGCCCGAGGTTTCGTCCACAAAGGGCGTGCAGAGCTTCTATGTGCGCAACGAGGTCGATGCGTCCTATTATCGCCAGATCGGCGACAACGGCCCGATCCTGGCCGGGCGCGTCGGGCTCGGCTCGATCAACGGCGCTTCGCTCGACAATATCGCACCTTCGCGGCGCTTCTTTGCGGGTGGTGGCGGATCGGTGCGCGGCTACGGCTACCGCGAGATTGGCCCGCGCGATGAATCGGGCGATCCGATCGGCGGGCGCTCGCTGGTCGAACTCTCCGCCGAAGCGCGCATCCCGACGCCGCTGTTCGACGGTGCGGTGCAGGTTGTGCCCTTCGTCGATGCAGGCTCGGTCGGGACCGAGGAATATCCCGACTTCGACGATATCCGCATCGGTGCGGGCGTCGGCGTGCGCTATCTGACCGGCTTCGGGCCGCTGCGCCTCGACGTCGCATTCCCGGTCACGCCGCGCCCGGGCGACAGCTTCGTCGCCGTTTACGTCTCGCTCGGCCAGGCCTTCTGATGTCCGAGGCTGCGCCTTCTTCCCCTGCGCCTGCAGACGATGCGGCCGAACAGCCGCCGCAGCGCAAGAGCGTGGGCGGTCGGATCGCGAAATGGGCGATCGGTATCGTTGCGGTGCTGGCGGTGCTGGTGGCGGGGCTCATCTTCGGTCTCAACACCCCGGTCGGCAAGCGCTGGATCGTCGACCAGATCGAGAATATCGAGCCCGCATCGGGTCTGCGTATCTCGATCGGGCGGATCGAAGGCAATATCTTCGACGATGCGGTGATCCACGATCTCGCGCTCGCCGATCCCCAGGGCGTCTTCTTCACCTTGCCGCGCGCGGAGATCGACTGGCGACCTTTCGCCTTTGCGAGCAACACGCTCGATATACGGTCGCTGGAGGCTGAGCGGGGCCGGCTGCTGCGCCTGCCCGAGCTTATTCCCGGCGATCCCGACTCCCCGGTGCTGCCCGGGTTCGACATACGGATCGATCGCCTCAATCTGGAGGATTTCGTGCTCGCTCCCGGTATCGCGGGCGACGAGCAGCGGGTGGTCAACCTCGTCGGTAGTGCGGATATCCGCGACGGGCGGGCGAAAGTAAAGGCGAACGGGCGCTTCGGCGAAGGCGACCGGCTGGTGCTCGATCTGGTCGCCGAGCCCGATGGGGACGTGTTCGACGCCGATCTGCGGATAGACGCGCCTGCAGGCGGCGTCCTCACCAGCTTCGCGAACCTCGATGGCGACTATGTCGCGCGGCTCGACGGTGACGGCACATGGAGTGAGTGGGCGGGCGATCTGGCGGTCAACCGCAACGGGGAATCGCTCGCGCGCTTCAAGCTGAGCCTCGAGGACGGTACCTATGGGATAAATGGGCAGGCCGACACGTCGCCCTTCCTGACCGGCATCCCGCAACGCGCGCTCGGCCCGGACACCCGTATCGAGGCGGCCGGCACCTTTGCCGACCGTGTGGTCGACGGGCGCTTCGAACTGCTGGGGCAGGGCATCAGCCTGATCGCGGAGGGTGCCGCCGATCTGGCCGACAACGAGGCCGACAATGTCGAATTCGCCGCGACGCTACGCGATCCCCAGCTGTTCGGTGACAGCTTCCGGTTCGAGGGCGCCGAGGCCACCGGGACGATCGACGGCAGCTTCCGCGACCTTTCGATCCCCTTCCGGCTGGTTGCAAACCGCTTCTCGGCCGGGACGACCAGCCTCACCGACATCGCGCAGGAAGGCACCGCAACTTACGATGGCAGCCGCTGGGTCATCCCGCTCGACGCCACCATTGGCCGGATCGCGACAGGCAACGATCTGGCCGACCCGCGGCTCGTCAACGGGACCGTCGATGGGCGACTGGTCTTTACCGGGCGCGAGCTTTTGTCCGACGCGCTGCGGATCAATTTCCCCGATGCGAGCGCGCAGCTTTCCCTGCAGGGCAATATTCCCGCCAACCGCTGGCAGGTGCGTGGGCCCGCAGCCGTCAACGGTTTGATGTTCGAACAGGTCGGGCGGGTGAACGCAGGCGGCACGATCGACTTCGTGTATGATGGCGCCTGGCGTCTCGCCGCCGATGTCCGCGGACAGGTTCCGCGGGTCACCAATGATACGCTCGCCAATCTGGCGGGGCCGATGATCGACTTTTCAGGCGGTGTCTCGCTCGCGCAGAATGCCCCCATCGATTTCCGGCAGGTGAGGCTGGATTCGCGCAAGCTCGAACTGCTGATCGACGGGCAAGTCGCGCCCGGCACCACGCGGGTCGCGGGCAGAGGGCGGCAGGCCGATTACGGGCCGTTCACGGTCGAGGCCTCGCTGACCGATCGCGGGCCCGAAGCGGTGCTGGTATTTGCCGAACCGCTCCCCGCCGCCGGTTTGCGCGACGTGCGAGTGGCGATCAGCCCGATTGAGGAAGGTTTCGCTATCGAGACCGAGGGCGAATCGCTGCTCGGTCCGTTCGCGGGCGATCTCGGCCTCTATTCTCCGGCAGGCGGCCCCACACGGCTGGCGGTCGAGACATTGACGGTGTCCGAAACCGAGGTGACCGGCGACATTATCCTTGGCGACGGCGCAGCAAGCGGAGATCTGGCGCTGATCGGCGGCGGGCTCGACGGCACGATTTCGCTCGCGCCGCGCGATGGAGGGCAGGCGTTCGACGTGAAGCTCGCTGCGCGTGATGCCAGCTTCGGCGGTGCGAGCGGAGTGGAGATCGCGATCGCCGATATCGACGCGAGCGGTTTGATCGCGGATGGCAACACGACCATCCGGGGCGAGGCGGATGCGCAGGGTATCCGGTTCGGTACGCTCTTTATCGGGCGTCTGACCGCCGATGCAGAGCTGGTGAATGGTCGCGGCAATGTGAATGCCGCCGTGGCAGGGCGGCGTGGTCGCGGTTTTGCCCTGCAACTCGCCGCCGATGTCGCACCGGACAGGATTGCAATTGCCGCGCGCGGCAATCTGGCCGGGCGCGAGCTGACGATGCCGCGACGGGCGGTGCTCACCAATGTCGACGGTGGCGGCTGGAGCCTCCAGCGGTCGCAGATAAGCTATGGCGATGGCTTCGTGATCGCCGAAGGGCAGCTGGGCGGCGACACGACCAGGCTCGATCTGAACGTCCGCGACATTCCCCTTTCGCTCGCCGACATCGCGCTGGGCGACGCGGGGCTGGGCGGGACGATGTCGGGCACGATTACCTATGCCGCGCCAGAAGGTGGTGTGCCCACAGGCGAAGCGCGCGTGAAGGTGGATAATTTCACCCGGTCCGGCTTGATCCTCGCCTCGCGTCCGATCGACCTGTCGATGGCTGCGGAGTTGGACGCGGACCGCCTGCAGATGCGCGCGGTTCTTGCCGATAACGGCACGCAGGGCGGTCGCATCCAAGCGCTGATCTCCGATCTGCCGCGCGATGGCAGCGTCGTCGAGCGGTTGCAGCGCGGCGACCTTTTCGCGCAGTTGCGGTATCGTGGGCCTGCGCAGTCGCTCTGGCGGCTCGCCGCGATCGACCTGCTGGACTTCTCCGGCCCGGTCGCCATCGCGGCGGACGTGCGCGGCACGCTGACCGATCCGCGCGTTCGCGGATCGCTTTCGAGCGACGAGCTGCGCGTGCAGAGCCAGATCTCCGGCACCGATATCCGCAATGCGAGCGTGCGGGGCGACTTCGCGGGCTCCCGGCTGCGGATCAATTCCTTCCGCGGCACCGCTCCCAACGGCGGGGTGGTCAATGGAAGCGGCGTGGTCGATCTCGCCAATCTCGGCTCCGGTCGCGGGCCCGAGATCGACCTGCGCGCGGGCGCGCGCAATGCGCAGCTCGTCAATGCGCGGGGGCTGGTCGCCACGGTGACCGGGCCTCTGCGGATCGTCTCCAACGGATCGGGCGGTACGATTGCCGGGCGGCTGCTTGTCGAGCGGGCGAGCTGGCGGCTCGGGACCGCGGCGGAATCGACCAAGATCCCGTCGATCCCGACGCGTGAGATCAACCTTCCGCGCGATCGCTACCAGCCTGCCGCGCCGGGTGCCCCGTGGCGCTTCCTGATCGATGCCCGTGCGCCGAGCCGGGTGGATGTAGACGGCATGGGCCTCGACAGTGAATGGAGCGCGAATGTGCGCGTGCGCGGCACGACCGACGAGATGCGGATCGGCGGTGAGGCCAATCTGATCCGCGGCGACTATACCTTCGCGGGTGCGCGCTTCGAGGTCGAGCGCGGGCGGATCGAATTCGACGAAAGCCGCGCGATCGATCCGCGTCTCGACATCGAAGCGCAGACCGACAGCAACGGCATCTCGGTGACCGTCAACATTACCGGCAACGCGATGGACCCGCAGATCGACTTCAGCTCGATCCCCGCACTTCCGGACGAGGAAATCCTCGCCCGCCTGCTGTTCGGCGGATCGATCACCAGCCTGTCGGCCACCGACGCGCTGCAACTGGGGGCGGCGGTCGCGTCCTTGCGCGGCGGGGGTGGGCTCGATCCCATCAACCAACTGCGCAGCGCCATCGGGCTCGACCGGTTGCGGATCGTCTCCGCAGATCCGGTGCTCGACCGGGGCACGGCGATCGCACTGGGCAAGAATATCGGGCGCCGCTTCTATGTGGAACTGATAACGGACGGGCAGGGCTACAGCGCGACCGATGCGGAGTTCCGCATTACCAGCTGGCTTTCATTGCTGGCATCGGTCTCGACCGTCGGGCGAAATGGCGTTTCGGTGGAGGCGAGCCGCGATTATTGATCGCGCCCGGTAATCGCAGGCATCAGATGCCGCTCGCCCCGTGCGCGTTGCGTCAGTGCAACACACCTTGATGTTTGCGAGTGGCAGCATGGCCGCGCATGGACTATCTGGCCTGCACGCATCATTTGCGCGCGCAATCCGCGAGCGCCCTTCACGAGATTTCGAGCGACGTAACATGGCTACCACTCCCGAACAGCTGCTGGTGTGCGACCTGACGCAGAGCTATTCCCCGCGCGGCGGCGGGGGCATCAGCACCTACCTGAAGGAAAAGCGCCGCTACGTGCTGGAAAACACCGGCCACCGCCTGCTCCAGATCGTGCCCGGACCCGAGACGAAGGTGGTCGATAATGGCCGATCGATCTGGTGCGAGATTGCCGCCGAGGGGATCGAGAACAGCCCGAATTATCGCTTCATCACCAAGACCGGGCCGGTCCGCGAGGTGCTGGAACAGTATCTCCCGGACATTATCGAGTCGCCTTGCCCGTGGATCTTGCCGTGGACGGCAATCAACCACCGCCGCCGCCATCCCGGCACCGCGCTGGTGGCCGGCTATCACACCGATTTTCCCGAAGCGCAGGTCCACCGCGTCGCCGTCAAGCTGTTCGGCCCGCAGCTCGCGCGCTTCTGGCGCTGGCAGGCCTGCTGCTATGGCGAGATCACCTATCGCGAATTCGACGAGGTCTACGCGCTGAGCGACGTGAGCCTGCCCACGCTCGAGCGGATGAAGGTGCACGATGTCGATATGCTGACGCTGGGCGTTCACACCGATATCTTCAGTCCGACCAAGGCGGACCCCGGGTTTCGCGCGGAGATGGGGCTGGCGCATACAACCGGCCCGCTGCTGATCTATGCCGGGCGGATCGACTATGAGAAGGGCGCGGATCAGCTGATCGAGATGTTCCGCAAGCTGCCGCGCGAACTGGATGCCGGGCTGGTCATGATGGGCGACGGCAAGCTGACCGAAGAGCTGAAGGAAGCCTCGGAAGGCATGAACGTGGTGTTCCCAGGCTTCCTCGACGATCGGGAGGAACTGGCGCGGGCGCTGGCCTCGTCCGACATCTACGTCTCGGCAATGGCGAGCGAGACCTTCGGCATCTCGGTGATCGAGGCGCAGGCCTGCGGGCTCCCGGTGATCGGCGTCGATGCGGGCGCCATGCCGAGCCGTGTCTCGCCCGAGAACGGCGAACTGGTCCCCGCGCACGACCCGCAGGCAATCGCCCAGGCAGTGATAAACATCTGGCCCGATCGCGCCGCTGCGATGGGCCGCGAGGCGCGCGCGCTGGTGGAGCGCGAATACAGCTGGGACGCGACCTTCCACCACCTGTTCAACACGATCTATCCCAAGGCGGTCGCCGCCGCAGAAGCACGGGTGAAACGCGGCCCCCTGGGTTTCCGCCCGGTTTACAAGTTCCTCAACGGTACGGCCTGAGGCGGCCGAACGCAGGCCTGACAAGAGCTCTTGACTGACAAGAGTTCTTGACTGTAAAGATCTCTTGTCAGGCGCGGCAAGTCGCGCTGTATGGAGGTCGGTGCCGGTGCAGAACCGCGTCAAATTCTACCGTGAGGGCGCAGGCTGGAGCCAGGGCGAGCTTGCCCGGCGGCTCGGCGTGTCGCGGCAGACGATCAATGCGGTCGAAACCGACAAATACGATCCCTCTCTCCCGCTGGCATTGCGAATGGCCAAGCTGTTCGAGGTGGCGGTGCCTGACCTCTTTATCGACGATTGGACACCGGAGAAAAACCCATGAACCCGAGCCTGAAGAAGTCGTCGCCCGATCCTCGCAAGAAGATGCTCGTTTCGGCGTTGTTCGGCGCGGTCGCGGGCGCGTTCGGCGTAACATTGCTGCTCCGCTGGACGGATGCAGCCAAGACCGGCGATTCTGCTGTGATCCTGTCCGGTGTGGGCCTTGCCTATCTGGCGATGGGGCTGATGGTGGGCCTGGGCACGCTGATGCCACGCGCGGGTTCCAAGGTGCTCAATGTCGAAGATAGCGATGAACTGGTTGAGAGCAGGGGGGCGCTGCTCGGCAGCTCGCTCGCCAATGTCGTTCTCGGAGCGATGATGATCGTGCTCGCCAATAGCGGAACAGGCGGTGCGATCTCGGTGGAAATCGCGGTGGCGAGCGTGCTTGCGGCGCTGGCGGTGGCCGGGTTCCTGACGGTGAAGAGCTGGAAATATCAGGACGAGCTGATGCGGCAGGTGAGCCTCGAAGGGGCGAGCGTGGCCGGCGCGCTTGTCGTGGTGACGTTGCTGGTGTGGAGCGCGTTTGCGATGAACGGCATCGGCCCTGCATTCGACGCCAAACTGGTGGTCGCACTGGTCATGGGAATGACCCTGGTCGGGGCGTTCGTCGCCACCGGTGCGCGCGGAATGCTCAAGCCGCGCTGAGCCGATCTGGTGTCGAGAAAAAGGGCCGCCGGATTGCTCTCTGGCGGCCCTTCTTGTGATCGGTTGAGATCGGCGCGGGTTACGCGCTGTAGTACATGTCGAATTCGACCGCGCAGGGCGTGGTTTCGAGACGGACGACCTGTTCCCACAACAGTTCGATGTAGGCTTCGATCTGGTCCTTCGTGAACACGTCGCCCTTCAGCAGGAACTCGTGGTCTTCCTCCAGCGCGATCAGTGCTTCGCGAAGCGAGCCGCAAACGGTCGGCACGTCCGCCAGTTCTGCCGGCGGCAGGTCGTAGAGGTTCTTGTCCATCGCTTCGCCCGGGTGGATCTTGTTCTGGATCCCGTCGAGGCCCGCCATGAGCAGCGCCGAATAGGCGAGGTAGGGGTTGGCCATCGCATCGGGAAAGCGGAACTCCACGCGCTTCGCCTTGTCGCCCGCACCATAGGGAATGCGGCAGGAGGCGGAGCGGTTGCGCGCCGAATAGGCGAGCAGCACCGGTGCCTCGAAGCCCGGCACCAGCCGCTTGTAGCTGTTGGTGGTCGGGTTGGTGAAGGCATTCAGCGCCTTGGCGTGCTTGATGACGCCGCCGATGTAATAGAGGCAATTGTCGGACAGCCCGGCATAGCCGGTGCCAGCGAAGGTGGGGTCGCCATCCTTCCAGATCGACATGTGGGTGTGCATGCCGCTGCCGTTATCTTCCTTGATCGGCTTGGGCATGAAGGTGGCGGACTTGCCGTAGGCATGGGCAACCTGGTGCACCACGTACTTGTAGATCTGCATCTGGTCGGCGGTTTCGACCAGCGTCGAGAAGGTCAGGCCCAGCTCGTGCTGCGCCGCAGCCACCTCGTGGTGATGCTTGTCGCAGTTCAGGCCCATCTCGATCATCGTCGCGACCATTTCGCCGCGAATGTCGACGGCGCTGTCGACCGGAGCGACGGGGAAATAGCCACCCTTTGCGCGCGGACGATGGGCCATGTTCCCCGATTCATATTCCTTGCCGGAATTGGTCGGCAGTTCGACATCGTCGATCGCGAAGCCCGAACCCGCATAGCCGTCTTCGAACCGCACATCGTCGAACATGAAGAATTCGGCTTCGGGACCGACATAGATGGTGTCGCCGATACCGGTCGACTTGAGATAGTTCTCAGCGCGCTTGGCGGTGGTGCGCGGATCGCGTGCGTACCAGTCGCCCGTGTTGGGCTCCACGATGTCGCAGAAGATGATCATCATCGGCGTCGCGCTGAACGGATCGATATAGGTCCGCGACAGGTCGGGCCGCAGGATCATGTCGCTCTCGTTGATGACCTTCCAGCCCGCGATCGACGATCCGTCGAACATCAGGCCATCTTCCAGCTCGTCCTCGGTCAGGATGCCGGCGACCATGGTCAGGTGCTGCCATTTCCCCTTGGGGTCGGTGAATCGCAGGTCGACCCACTCGATATCTTCTTCCTTGATCTGTTTCAGGACGTCGCTGGCAGTTGACATGATGCTCCTTTCGGATGGTGGAGAGTAGTGTTGCCCGGAGGCGCTTACAGGGCGTCGTCGTCGCGCTCGCCGGTGCGGATTCGCAACGCGGAATCGATGGTCGAGACGAAGATCTTGCCGTCGCCGATGCGGCCGGTCTGTGCGGCGGAAGAGATGGCTTCCACGGTCCTTTCGGCGAGGGCATCGGGTACGACGACCTCGAGCTTCACCTTGGGCAGGAAATCGACGACGTATTCGGCGCCGCGATACAACTCGGTGTGGCCCTTCTGTCGCCCGAAGCCCTTGGCCTCGGTGACGGTGATCCCCGATACGCCAACCTCGTGGAGAGCTTCCTTCACTTCGTCGAGTTTGAAGGGCTTGATGATCGCTTCGATCTTTTTCACCGCGAGAGCTGTCCTCCGAAGAACCTGGCCGACACGAGTCGGCGCGTTGTTACAGGGAGCCTACTGTAATGTTGCACTGCGATAAAGGGGCAAGTTTTTTACGTGGAAAAGGCGGTTTGCAGACCGATTGTAACCTACCGCACGTGCAGCGAAGCAGTTTCAGGAAAGCCGGCCATTAGGTTGAGGTTCTGGATCGCGGCGCCGCTGGCGCCTTTGCCGAGGTTGTCGAGCACCGCGATCAGCCGCGCGTTCCAGCCACCCTCGTTTCCGAACACGCGCAGCTCCATTCCGTCCCACGGTGCGGCGTCGCGATCGATCAGCAGTTCGGCAGTGTCGTCCTCCTGGACGACATGCACGACATCGGAATCGCTGTAGAATTCGCTTAGCGCATCGCGCAGGGCATAGGCTCGCGGATCGGTCCGCATCGCGCCCAGATGGAGCGGAACCTCGGCCAGCATGCCGCGAAACGCCGGCACGACCGAAGGCGCAAAGAGGACGGAATGCTCCAACCCGGCATGCCGCTGCATTTCGGGCAGATGCTTGTGATCGAGCGTCAGGCCGTAGGTGCGCAATGCGATGCCGGGGTTCGCTTCGAACCGCTCGATCAGCGCCTTGCCGCCGCCCGAATAGCCGCTGACGGCGTTGACGGTGAAGGGCCAATCCGCAGGCAGCAGCTCGGCGCGCACCAGCGGCGCGACCAGCGCGATGAAGCCGGTGGGATAGCAGCCCGGATTGGCGACGCGCGTTGCCTCGGCGATCGAAGCGCGGCCGATCACCTCTGGAAAACCGTAGGTCCAGCCGTCGGCCACCCTGTGGGCGGACGACGCATCCACGATCCGCGTCGTGCTCGCCGGATCGACCAGCGCCACCGCTTCGCGCGCGGCATCGTCGGGCAGGCACAGGACTGCGAAAGGATTGTCGTTGAGCGCTTCGCGCCGGGCGTGCGCGTCCTTGCGCCGCGCCTCGTCCAGCACGACCGGTTCGAAATGCGGATGGGCCGTCAGCCGCTCCACGATTTCGAGCCCCGTGGTGCCCGCAGCACCGTCGATGAATACCGGCGTGGTCATGTCACCGGGCCATCAGGCGAATGCGGTGCGCTTTACGTAGCCCGAAGGCCCGTCCGGCCCCAGGCAGCCCCACACCCACGTGGTCGTCACGTCGAGCGCCTGGAACGCACAGCCGGGCTCAAGCCTGGCGATCACATCGGCTTCGCCCTTGGTAGAACGGATCAGCTCCGCAGGCGCCTCGCCGATATGCATGGCGGTAGGCACCGCATAATGCGCGACGAGAAACCGCGGGGCGAGTTCGATATGCGCAAGGTCGCGCCGCAGCGGCAGCGTGCCCTTGGCCGGCCAGACGACAGGGCCGGTCAGGCCGAGATCGTCTTGCTGGACGGGATGAGCCTGCGGGGCATTGGTGTGGGGATCGTTCACTGGGGCGCGTCGATTGTCATTTGTCTAGCATGCGCGCTTAGCCCGCTGTCGCCGCGCAAACAACCTCGCAGCGGTTCGGGTGTTTCGTGCATCGGCGATTATGCCCCGAAACGCGCGCGCAGCATGTGCCAGCTCGCCCGCAAACCGTAGGCCTCGCCACCCTTCGCGCGCCCCGGCTTGGCGGTCGGGCGCCAGCCATAGGTATCGAAATGGGCCCAGTCGATATCCTCGCCAACGAACTGGTCGAGGAACAGCCCCGCCACGCTCGCGCCCGCAAAACCGTTCTTGGGCGCGTTGATGCAGTCGGCGAGCGGGGAATCGAGCCATTCACGGTAAATCCCGGGGAGCGGCAGACGCCACGGCTCGTCGTCGTGGCTCTTGCCCGCCGCGATCAGCGCCTCGGCGGTTTCGTCGCGCCGCGTCATCAGCGCGGGGAAGTCCGGCCCCAGCGCCACGCGCGCCGCGCCGGTCAGCGTGGCGAAGTCGATCATGAGCTCGGGGTTTTCCTCGCTCGCCCGGTCGAGCGCGTCGGCCAGGATAAGGCGGCCCTCGGCGTCGGTATTGGTGATCTCGACAGTCAGGCCCTTGCGGCTCTTCACGATGTCGCCGGGGCGCAGAGCATTGCCCGAAATCGCATTCTCGACCGCGGGTACCAGCAGGTGCAGTCGGACTGGCAGGTTCTGGCTCATCACCAGCTTGGCGAGCGCGATGGCATGGGCTGCGCCGCCCATATCCTTCTTCATCAGCGCCATGCCGGCGCTCGACTTGATGTCGAGACCGCCCGAATCGAAGGTGACGCCCTTGCCGACGATTGCCAGCACCGGCGCGTCTTTCTTGCCCCACGTCAGATGCATGATGCGCGGCGCATGATGGCGCGCCGCAGCGCGGCCGACCGCGTGGACCAGCGGGTACTTCTGTTCCAGCTGATCGCCGCGCGTCACTTCCAGTTTCGCGTCATGCGCCTTGGCCATCGCCTCGATCTCTTCTTCGAGCGCGGCGGGGCCCATATCTTCGGGCGGCGTGTCGACCAGCCGTTTGACGAGAGTGACCGCCTGCGCCTCCGCGATGGCGGGCTCGATCGCATTGGCGTCCTTGGTCAGCAGTATCTTCGCGCCGGTCGGCTCGGCATCGCTACGATAGGCGAGGTTCTTGTATTGTGCAGTCTGCCAGCCGTGCAGCGCGGGCCCGGGCTCTCGCCCCTGCAGGCGATAGGTGCCCGCAGGCAGCACTTCGGCGAGCCGCGCAAGGCACCAGCTCGAAAGATCCTCGGGGTTGGCGACACCGCCCACTGCGAACCATGGTGCGCCGTTGCCGGGCGTGGCGGGGACGATTGCGGTCTCGTATCCCTTGCCGGTAAAGCCCTGTGCATCGAGCATCGCGCGCTGCGTATCGCTGAGCTTGCGTGCCCATTCGGCGAAGCCTGCATCGTTGACGAGGTGGAGGTCGATCGCGTTCTGGCCCTTATCGGCCTCTATCAAAGCAGTCTTTGTCATTATATTGTGCATGGCGAGGATGGCGCGCATGCTCAACCGGAATCGCGTCGTTGAAAGGGAATTGTGCCATAATGACCGGAAGTTTCGCGAAGCTTCTGATAGCTGGCTTGCTCGGACTCGCCGCCTGCACCTCGCCCGAGGAGCTCGAGCGCGAGGCGGGCGTGGAGGATGGCGGCACCGCTACCGACGCGACCTCTGGCGAGGGTGCCGGGGCCGGCGATACTGCAACCGCGCGCGAGATTTCGGAAGAGAGCGACCTTTACGCCTTCTCGTTCTCCTATCCCGAAACACTCGGCTCGGTGCCTGCTCTCAGGGACAGGCTCGACCAACAGGCGAACCGCGAGGAGGCCGACCTGCAGCGCGCGGCCCGCGAAGCGAGCCAGGAAGCGCGCGAAGAAGGTTTCCCCTACAACCGCTACATGGTCACCATCGAATGGAAGCTCGCCGGGCAGACCGATGACTGGCTGAGCCTGATTGAAAACGGTGCGACCTATTTTGGCGGAGCGCACGGCAATTACGGTCTTTCCAGCGTGCTGTGGCATTCAGGCGCGCAGCGCCTGCTCGAACCCATCATGCTGTTCGAATCTCAGGATGCCCTGGAGAAGGCGCTGGGGGAGCGATACTGCAACGCGCTCGATTCACAGCGCATGGCGCGGCGCGGCGGCGAGCTGGATGAGGGCGACGACACCTTCAATCGGTGTCCCGAGATCGAAGAGCTGGAGCTCGTCCTGCTCTCCAACGGCAAGAAGTTCGACCGGGTGATGCTGTACGCCGCGCCCTATGTCGCCGGGCCATATGTTGAGGGCGATTACGAGGTCGAGCTGAGCGTCGACGATGCGATCCGCGAGGCGGTGAAGCCGCGCTATCGCGAGGATTTCGTTTCTTGATCTCGCTTTTTGGCCGCTTCGTGCGTATCTAGCGCGCCATGAACGAATATCAGACCATCGACAGCGAAACCGAAGTCTACCGCGACGGCACGATCAAGCTGCACGGGCCCGAAGGGTTCGAAGGCATGCGCAAGGCCGGGCGGCTGGCCGCCGACATCCTCGATGCGATGCCCGAACTGGTGCAGCCCGGCGTGACGACCGCCAGTATCGACGATGCGGTGCGGGGCATGATGCTCGATGCGGGCGCGGTCCCGGCGACGCTGGGATATCGCGGCTACACGCACAGCTGCTGCATCTCGATCAACCACGTGATCTGCCACGGCATCCCGAGCGAGAAGACGCTGAAGGACGGCGATATCGTCAATATCGATGTGACCCCGCTGCTCGACGGCTGGCATGGCGACACCAGCCGCATGTTCTTCGCCGGCGACCCGCCATTGAAGGCGAAGAAGCTGGTCGAGGCGACGCACGAGGCGCTGATGATCGGCATCGAAGCAGCCGGGAAGCCCGGTGCGCGGCTTGGCGATATCGGCGCCGCGATCGAGGCGCATGCCAAGCAGCACCGCTACGGCGTCGTCCGCGAATTTTGCGGGCACGGGCTGGGGCGGCTGTTTCACGACGCGCCCGAAGTGGTCCATGTGGGCGTCGCGGGCACGGGCCCTGAACTGAAGCCGGGCATGTTCTTCACGATCGAGCCGATGCTCAACGCGGGCAAGCCGTGGGCCAAAGTGCTCGGCGACGGATGGACGGCGGTAAGCCGCGACAAGTCGCTCTCCGCGCAGTTCGAGCACTCGCTCGGCATTACCGAGGATGGGGTGGAAATCTTCACCCTCAGCCCGACGGGCCGCGACAAGCCGCCTTATTGACCCGTCGACGGCTCTTCTAATCCCTCGCAGCCCGGATCGCAGCCGCGGCGGCGAAGGGCGCTATTGCGCACAACACCAGGCTGAATGCGCCAGCGAACAGAGCGCCGGACAGGTCGTCGCGCGCCAGATGTCCGGCACCGAAAATCACCAGCGGTACGGCAATCGGGGCGAGCAACAAGCCAGCAAGCGCGGTACCTGCACGCAAGCTAGCGAGCAATGCGGCGGTGATCAGGCCGATCGCGGCAAGCCCCGGCGTGCCTGCGATGAGGCTCACCACAAGCCGCGCCAGCGTTTCGCCGCTCAGTGAAAGCAATGCGGCGGCGGGCAGGGTGGCGAGGATCATCAGCGGTGCGAAACACAGCCAATGGGCGAGCAGACGCGCGGTCATCGCCACCTCTTCGCTGATGCCGCGCAGGCGTAGTTGATCGAATACGCCAGCCTCGCGGTCTGCGGCAACCAGCCGGTCGAGGGGGAGGATGCTGGCGAGCAGCGTTGCAATCCACAGCACGCCGCCGCCGGTCCGCGCGAGCAGTGTGGGTTCGGGCCCGACCGCGAAGGGGAACAGCACCGCGACCAGCAGGAAGAAGATGAGGGGCAGGAAGGCAGAGCCGCGCGCTCCGCCCGGCAGCAGGATCGCCAGATCGCGGCGCAGCAGGATCGCAAAGGTTCTCACGCCGCGTACCCCGCCAGATCGAGCACCCGGGCGGGCAGGTCAACCGGCTGGTGCGACACGAACGCGCAGAGCCCGCCTGTCTCGCAATGCTCCCGGACCAGGTCCGCCAGCATGCCCTGGGCGGCAGTGTCGAGCCCGGCAAAAGCCTCGTCCAGCAACCAGATGGGGCGATGGCGGGCCAGCAACCGCGCGATCGCCGCGCGCTGCTTCTGTCCGGTCGAAAGGTAGCCGACCGGAATATCGAGCAGGGTTTCGATCTGGGTCGCGGCGATGGCGGCTGCGGGGTCCGTGCACCCGTCCAGCCGTCCCCAGAAATTGAGTGTGTCCCCCAGTCTGCGATCCAGATCGAGCGCATGCCTGGCATCCACCAGTCCGACTTCGCCTTTGCGTTGCACTTCGCCCGCGAAAGGCTCCGCGAGCCCGGCAAGGATGCGCAGCAGGCTGGTCTTGCCCACGCCATTGGGCCCGCGGATCTCGAGCATGTCGCCGGGGCGCAGATCGAGCGTCAGCTTGCGGAACAGCAGGCGCTCGCCACGTCTGCAGGCGAGGTCCGTGGCAGAGAGGCGGGCTTGCATGGCCGTGCGGGTTAGGCGAGAGCCCGGCCAACGGCAATATCATGCGGCAAGGAAGGATCTGTGATGGCAGTTGAGAAACTGAGCGAGAGCGAACGCAAGAACTGGCTGTCCGCACTCGACGGATGGTCGATGGCGAGCGACCGCGACGCGATCGAGCGGACCTTTAAGTTCGCCGATTTCAGCGAGGCATGGGCCTTCATGAGCCGGGTCGCGCTGCTCGCCGAGAGGCACGACCACCATCCCGAATGGTCCAATGTCTACAACACCGTGGAAATCGCGCTGACCACGCATGATGCCGATGGCCTGTCGCAACGCGATGTCGAAATGGCGAAAGCGATCAACGCGCTTTAGTTTTCTCCGGCCGGACCTCCCACCCCGCCTGGGAGGTGTATGGTTCGCGATAGGGAACTGCCGAACTAACCGCCCCCCATCGGGCCCTCTGCCCGGGCGCGCGTTTGCTTGCGCACCTTACCCGGCAGCCAGCGCGATGCGAAGTGGAGGCGCTTGGAGGTCTTGCCCACCAGCGTGTGCAGCTTGTCGCCATGCACCGCGTCCCACGCGGCCTCGGCGACATCGGCGACGGGCGTGATCTCGAGCCCGGCGGCGAGCACGCGGTCGCGAATCGCTTCGTTGCTCTGCGCGTTGGGTACCTGATCGATCAGCGGGGTTTCGATGAAGCTCGGCATGATCGAGCGGACCTTGATGCCGTGCGAGGCCCATTCGCCGTCGAGGCTTTCGGTGATCGCCCGTACGCCGAACTTTGTCGCCGAATAGACGCTCGCGCCCGCTGTGCCATAAATCCCCGCTGCACTGGCGGTGTTGAGCAGGCATGATCCCGGCGCAGTTTTCTTCAGGTGGGGCAACGCCGCCTGTGCGCCGAAGAGCACACCCTTGAGGTTGATATCGAGGCAGCGTTCGATCTCCTCGACGCTGTTCTGGTCGAGCGTGCCGCCCAGCGGGATGCCCGCATTATTGGCGACCACATCGATCCGTCCGCCTGCGGCCATGGCGAAAGCGCCCAGCGCTTCGTCCCATGCATCGCGGTCGCGCACATCGAACTTGTGGCTGAAGCTGAAGCCCAGGCCGATCTCGTGCTGGGTTTCGGTCATGCCCTTCTGGTCGACATCGCCGAGGCCGACGAACCAGCCGCCCTTCGCAAACCGCTGCGCAATGGCGCGCCCGATGCCCGACGCCCCGCCGGTGATGAAAATCGCCTTTTTCATGAATAGCTCCGCATTCCCTGAGAAGTACATGGCGCAGCGAGCAGGCGAAAAAAAGCCCCCTCATCCAACTGCGCCTAGGGCAGCAAGCTGCCGAGGCTGCGTATCCTTCTCCCTCACGGAGAAGGATAGCGAAGGTTGCGCATGCAGTGCGCTACCGCTGCTTGGATGAGGGGCCCGTTACAACCTTACTCGATCGCCGCGCTCAGGCCCTGGACGAAGTCCGCCCCTTCGACGATTTCGGCGGTCGACTGTTTCACCGTATCGCGGATCGGTTCGGCCCGGCCGCCGAGGCAGGTGGCGAGGAAGTTCTCGGTCACCGCGTTGAAGGCGATGTTGTTGGCGGGTTTGGCGAAGCCGTGGCCCTCGTCCGGGTAGAGGACATAGGTCACCGGAATGCCCTTTTCCTTCATCGCAGCGACGATCTGATCGCTTTCCGCCTGATTGACGCGCGGATCGTTGGCGCCCTGGCCGATCAGTAGCGGGCGGATGATCTCGTCCGCCTTGTAGAGCGGGCTGGCGTCGATCAGCAGCTGCTTGCCCTCGGGCGTTTCGGGATTGCCCATCCGCTCGTGGAACTGCGAAATGATCGGCGCCCAGTAGGGCGGAATGGTGGAGAGCAGGGTTTCGAGGTTGGACGGGCCGACGATATCGACGCCGCAAGCAAAGGTGTCGGGCGTGTAGGTCAGCCCGACCAGTGTGGCGTAGCCGCCGTAGGAGCCGCCCATGATCGCGACCTTGTCTTCGATCGCGATGCCTTCGTCGATCGCCCAGCGGGTCGCATCGATCAGGTCGTCATGCATGGTCTTGGACCATTGCAGGTTGGACGCGTTGATGAAGTCCTTCCCGAACCCGGTCGAGCCGCGGTAATTGACGCTCAGCACGGCATAGCCGCGATTGGCGAGCCATTGGTGATAGCCGTTGTAGCCATAGCCGTCGCGCGCCCACGGTCCGCCGTGGACCAGCAGCACCATCGGCACGGCGGCGTCGGGCTTGCCGTCGCCATCGCTGTCGCTACCCGGCGGCAGCGTGAGGTAGGAGGGCAAGGTGAGCCCGTCGCGGCTCTTGAGCTCCAGCGCGTGCATCGGTTGCAGCGGCGCGCCTTCCAGCTCGGGCCGGGTGACGTAAAGCTGGGTGAGCGTGCCCGCCTCGCGGTCGAAGAGGTAGGACTTGGCGGGTGCGACGACGGGATCGTTGCCGACAATCCATTTCGTGTCGTCTTCGGTTCGCGAGGAGATGCCGAACTCGCCTTCGAGATTGGCTTCCAGGAACTTCAGCGCTTCCCCGATCTCGGGATCGAGCGCGGTCCACTCGTTCTTGAGATAGTTGACCGAATAGGCCTCGATCTCCCCGGTTTCCTGGTCGCTGATCGAGCCACCGATATCGGCCCGCTCATCCTGCGCGATCACGCGCTTCTCGCCCGTCTCGACATCCATCGCGATCAGCGCGGCGGTGTTGCGACCGCGGCTGTCGAGCCAGTAGAGCGTCTTGCCGTCGGTGGTGAACCCGGCCGGGCTCGTGGTGAGCGAATCCTCGAGCTCCGTGCGCCCGAAGGGCTCTTCCTCCACCTCATTGCCCGACACGCGGAAGAAATCCATTCCGCCTTCCGCATTGGGCCGCAGGGCCAGGCGCACGTCGAGATTGTCGTCCGCCACGAAGCCCGCATAGCTCTCGTTCTCGATCAGCATCGTCAGCTCGCCCGTGTTGAGGTCGAGCATGTGGACGTCGTGATACTGAGGATCGCGGTTGTTGAGCCCGACGAGGATCTTGTCCTTGATCCTGTCCGACCCGCCGACGAGCTGGACGCGCGTGTTCTCGAAATCGGTCAGCGTCGTCTCGACGCCCGTTTCCACGTTCACGCCGTAAAGCAGGAAGTTCTCGTCCCCGCCCTTGTCCTGGATGTAGAGCAGGCTCTGGCTGTCCGGTGCCCAGAAATACTGGCGGATCGGGCGGTCGCTGGCCTTGGTCATGACCTTGGCATCGTCGAGGTCGTCAGCCGGAGCCATCCAGACATTGAGCACGCCGTTCGACGGCGCGAGCCACGAAATCCATTTGCCGTCGGGGCTGATCTGGCCGCCGGCCTTGGTCGGATTGCCGAACAGGGCTTCGCGCGGGATCATCGGTGCCGAGGCGGCGGGTGTGTTTGCGGTCATGCTGGGGTCCGTTTGAGCGGCAGAGCTGTGTGCGCCGGAATTGCGGGCGATCGAAGGCACGGCGGCTAGCGCGAGCGCGCCTGCAGCGCAACCGAAGCCCAGAATCGAGCGGCGAGCGACGTTATGGCCAAGGAACATGAAAACCTCTCCCCGATTGTGATTGTCGCGATGCTAAACCGTCCTTGCTACGGTATAAAGGGACATTGACTAAAGGGCCATCGCGCGCGGATTGTTGTGGGCAACGCTCTTCAACGGTCGTCCGGCTCTCCGAATTTGAATTCCGTCGGCTGCAGATTCAGCAATCCGGTCGTTCCGAGCCTAGGCGAACCACTCTGGGAAGTCGCGGAAACCCTCCAGCCTGTTGTCATGGAACCGCGCAATGAATGCGGTTTCGGTCCGTTCGTAATATTCGGGATGCACGAACAGGCCATTGCAGCCCTCGTCATCCGCAGGGAAGAACTGCTTCCTGACCACGGTGAACTCGAAGGCCGCCTGATTGCCGACCGTTATGATAAGATTGATTTCCTTGAGCCGGATCGGTTCCGGATCGAGCTTTCCGCCCCCACATGCGGAACTCTTGAAAGAAGAGGAAGGTGTAGAGCACGCCCCCTACATTCTTCGAGACCGGATAGTCGGAGTCGACCTCGATATCGCGCGCATCGACCCATTCGGTAACAGCATCCGCTGAAAGCGATGGAGCTTCGTTCATAAACGCAACCAGCTCATGAATCGGCTGTTCGCATTCCCTGCGCCGAAAGGGCTTCGGTTTCACCCTCGCACGCACCGTGCAGGCCTTTGCCCATGACGGCGTAAAAAAGCACTGTGCTCGCCACCCCGATGCCCAGAAGTTCGCGGCGTCCAATCACAGCACTTCTCCCGGCCGAGCTCTAAGCTTCAAGACTGCCAGACGATTTTCCGGCCCGCAATGGCGTCGTTTGCGATCAGCTCCATTGGCGGTGGTCCTTCGCCGAATTCCCGGGGCCCGATCTAAAGCGTCGGTATGTAATAGGCGTGCCATGTGAACACCGCCATTGCGCCGCGATGCGGGCGCCAGTCTTCGGCGATGGCGCGGGTCTCTTTCTCGCTCGGCGCTTCGTCGAGGCCTACGATCTTGCCGGTCGCCTTCTGCACCGCAAGGTCGCCCGCGGGCCAGATGTCGGGTCGCCCTTCGGCGAACAGCAGATAGATTTCCGCTGACCAGCGCCCGATGCCCTTGATCTTCGTGAGCTCGGAGATGGCTGCCTCGTCGTCTTCCGGCAGGTTCTCCAGATCCAGCTCGTCCGCCGCGACGAGTTCGCACAAGCTGCGGGCATAGCCCTGCTTCTGGCGCGACATGCCGCAGGCGCGCAGCGTATCGTAATCCGCTTCGATAATTCGCTCGGGCGCCATTTCGCTGCCGATCTCGGCCTCCAGCTTGGCCCACACGCTGTCCGCTGCCGCGACGCTCACCTGCTGGCCTACGATCGTACGCAGCAAGGTGCGATGGCCGCGCTCTCGGATACGGGGTTCAGGATAGCCCGCAATCTTGAGCGCGCGCGCGACGCGCGGATCGTCCGCTGCGACCGCATCGAGCCCATGCCTGATCTGACCTGCGCTGAGGCCCATTCGAACCGCCTCCTTGAAGCACCTTCCCTTGCCAATCCGAAACGCAGCTTTTAGCAGCCGCGTCAATGGCGGGGCGCTTCGATGACCCACGCGACAGAAAAGGACGAACGATGCCCAAACTGACCGTGCTGGACCGGAGCGGAACCGAACGCGTGATCGAGGTTGAGGATGGCCTGACCGTGATGGAGGCAATCCGCGACAACGGCTTCGACGAGCTGCTGGCCCTGTGCGGCGGGTGCTGTTCGTGCGCGACCTGCCACGTCCATGTCGACCCTGCCTTCACCGACAAGCTCCCGCCGATGAGCGAGGACGAGGACGACCTGCTCGAAAGCAGCGACCACCGCGTCGAAACCTCGCGCCTGTCGTGCCAGATCGAATTCACTTTCGATCTCGACGGCCTCAAGGTGCAGATCGCGCCCGAGGACTAAGCGCGGCTTTCCGGCCGACAAGCTTATCGCGGTTGCTGCGCCATGCGCTCACCCGCTAAGCGGATGCCATGACACCACCTGCTCCGCTACCCCACGCGCTCGACCTCATCGGCAACACCCCGCTCGTCCGGCTCGAAGGGCCGAGCGAGGCGGCTGGCTGCGACATCTATGGCAAGTGCGAATTCGCCAATCCCGGTGGTTCGGTGAAAGACCGCGCGGCACTGTGGATCATCCGCGATGCCGAGGCGAAGGGCGCGTTGAAGCCCGGCGGCACGGTGGTCGAAGGGACAGCCGGCAATACCGGGATCGGGATTGCGCTGGTCGCCAATGCGCTCGGCTATTCCACGGTCATCGTGATGCCGGACAATCAGAGCCGCGAGAAGATGGACACGCTGCGCGCGCTGGGCGCACAGCTGGTGCTCGTCCCGCCGACCAAGTTCGCCAATCCGGGGCACTTCGTGCACACCTCGCGTCGACTGGCCGAGGAAACCGAAGGCGCGATCTGGGCCAACCAGTTCGACAATTGCGCCAACCGCAAGGCCCATATCGAAAGCACCGCGCCGGAAATCTGGGCGCAGCTGGAAGGACGGATCGATGGCTTTACCTGCGCGGCGGGCACCGGCGGGACGATCGCCGGGGTCGGGCTGGGCCTGAAGGCTGAGGATGAAAAGGTCCGCATCGCGCTGACCGATCCGCACGGCGCGGCGCTGTATAACTACTTCGCGCATGGCGAGCTGGCGGCGGAAGGTTCGTCGGTCGCCGAGGGGATCGGGCAGGGGCGCATCACCGCCAATCTCGACGGCGCGCCGATCGACACGCAGTTCCGCATTTCCGACGAGGAGGGGCTGGAATGGGTCGCGCGGCTGCTGAAGGAAGAAGGCCTGTGTCTGGGCCTGTCCTCGGGAATCAACGTCGCGGGCGCAGTGGCGCTGGGCCGGCAGCTGGTCGCCGAAGGGCGCGAAATTCCGCAGGTCGTCACGATTCTGTGCGACAGCGGCTTCCGCTATCTCTCGACGATCTTCAATGCCGCGTGGCTGCGCGAGAAAGACCTGCCGGTGTTCGACTGGCTGGCCGATTGACGCCGCGTCCTGGCCTGTCGGTTCGGGGGCTCGCCGCTTCCCGCATTGACGGCCCGGCGTGGGCCTCTACCTTTACCGGCATGGTCCTGACCACAGATCGCCAGCGCCGCGACACGCGGGACGCTCCGCGCGACGCCCCCTCCGGCGGCCAGCGCGAAACCATGGATCCCGACGTCATGCAGCGCCTGCGGACCGGGCTGGGCGGGGTTGTCGCCGTGATCGTCGCGGTGAGCATTGCCAACGTCATCACCACGCGCGCCCTGCAGAACGAAGAGACCACGGTGCCACAAGCCGCGCCGACCGTTGAGCCGAGCGCCACGCAGACGAGTAGCGATCCGCTCAGCGATGCGGGCGTCGTTCCCGATCTTCCCGAACAGCCCGAGGCAGAGCCGGTGCCCGAAGGGCCGGTACTGCCCGAAACCGGCGAGGGTGCACGCGTTGAATAGGCATCCGGCGGGCGCCGCGCTGCTCGCGGCGAGCCTGCTGGTCTCCGCTTGCGCATCGTCGCCGCAGCCGCCGCAGGCGATGGAGGGTCAGCGTTTCGGCCTGATGACCTCGTTGCCGATCTACCGTGCGCCACAGGCTAGCGTGGCCGATGCTCTGAGGAGCGGGGCTGGGCAGGACGAGACGAGGCACTGGCTTCGCGCCGAGCTGGAAGCGGCTAACACGCTTGCGCCGATCGACCTGCTCGACCGGGCCAGCCTCGCGCAAACCGACATCCTGCTGTTGATCCAGCCGCATGCGCTCACCCCGACGGAGTATGTCGCGCTCGACGAATGGGTGCGGGGAGGGGGGCAGGTGTTCCTGGTCGCGGACCCGATGCTGAGCGGGGAGCCGCGCTTTGCGCTGGGCGACCCGCGAAATCCCCAGGCGATCGCGCTGACCGGCCCGATCCATGCGCGCTGGGGTCTGCAACTGGTCGCAGACGAGGGTGGGCGCGGTCCCCAAGGTCATGGGGCGCACGCCCACGGGAAAGATGGGGACGGCGCGGAGCAGGCGATGCCAGCTGGGTCTGACGGCGTGCCGGTCATACTGGGCGGGACCTTCGAGAAAAGGCCAGCGGCGGGCGGGGATCCGGCCGATTGCGAGCTGCATTATGAAGGCCTCCTCGCCGTCTGCACCATCGGAGCCGGGCGGGCCGTGCTGATGGCCGACGCGACCATCTTCGAAAGCGAACGGGAAACCGGGGAAGGGGCGGGAATTTTCTGGTCTCTTTTGGGGATGCTTGGGGACGCGACCGCCGATTAGGCGAATTTTCGCTTTAAATCATACTTTTATTTGCTCCCGGATTGGCGACCGGAGGAGGGGTGGTGCCCTTGGTAACCATAAATTTTAAGCTTGCGAGCCACGGAAAACTGCCGCAAACTGGCTCTGGAAACACAATCTCCACAGAGATTCCTAAGTTTCCCCTTTAATCCCCAGCCTTCCCGCGATATTACGAATCCAGCATCGGACAGGATTCGACCTGCGCGTGGGGTGCCACGCGATCGGGGGTGTGCATGGCGCGCCTCCGCACGGGGAAGCTCTGTCTGCGGGGTTTTAAGGCTCACAGGGGAAGAGCGACAAGTGTCGGAGGCGTTCGAGGGATATAGCGGGCAGGCCTTTTCGCTGCGCAGCGAAAAGGGCCGGTTCACGCTGCCTCCCGCCTTCCGCAACGCGGTAAAAGCCTCTTCGGAAGGCAAGACCCTGTGCCTTACCACGCACGACAAGTGGGATTGTCTTGTCGGGTTCGGACTCTCGCGAAAGGCCGAAGTCGAGGCGCTGCTCGATCGCGAAGAGGAAGCGGCCTACAAGTTCGGGCGCGAGTTCGACCGTGATATCCGCTCCATCCAGCTCACCAATTTCGAGACGATGCCGTTCGACGACAGCGGGCGTTTCATCATGCCCGAGTTCCTGCGGGGCCTCGGCGGGATCGAGGATTCGGTGTTCTTCCTGAGCGCGGGGCGTGTCTTCACCCTCTGGAACCCGGCGAAGCTGTACGAGATGGGCCACGAGTTCGCGATGCCCAAGGCGGCATGCCGTGCGCTCGAAGAGGAAGCGCGTGCGAAGGGGAAGAAGAAGTGACCGCTTCCGCCCCGTCCCCCCATGTCCCCGTCCTGCTCGAGGAAGTGATCGCTGCGCTTGAGCTTTCGCCCCAAGACCTGATCGTCGACGGCACCTTCGGTGCGGGCGGCTATAGCCGCGCTATCTTGGCTGCGGGCGCGACGGTGCATGCCTTCGATCGCGACCCTTCCGCGCTCGCCAACGCCGATGGCTGGGCGGAGCTCGCTGAAAACCCGCCGCGGCTGGTACTCCACCGCCGCCCGTTCGCCGAAATGGCGGATGCGCTGGCTCAGCAGGGCATCGAACAGGTGCAGGGCATCGTGCTCGATATCGGCGTATCCTCGATGCAGCTCGACCAGGCGGAGCGTGGCTTTTCCTTCGCTGGGGACGGTCCGCTCGACATGCGGATGGACCCGGACCTGCCGAGCGCGGCGGACTTCCTCAACGCCGCTGACGAAGGCGAGATCGCCGACGTGATCTACCAATATGGCGAGGAGCGTCAGTCGCGCCGGATCGCGCGCGCGATCGTCTCTGCCCGCCCGCTCTCGACGACCGGCGAACTGGCGCGGATCGTGCGCAAGGCGACCGGTCACAAGCCGCACGACAAGAAGGACCCGGCGACGCGCACCTTCCAGGCGATCCGTATCCACGTGAACGGCGAGCTCGACCAGTTGCGCGAAGCGCTGGGCGCGGCCGAACGCCTGCTCGCGCCGGGAGGGCGGCTGGTGGTCGTCGCGTTCCATTCTCTCGAAGATCGGATCGTGAAGCGCTTCTTGCGGGACGCTTCCGGTCAGGTCGGCGGCGGCTCCCGCCATCTTCCCCTCACGGAGCAGCCGCCGACCACGTTCTCCAGGCCCGCCAAGGCCGTGCGCGCAGGCGAGGCCGAACTGGCGCGCAATCCGCGCGCGCGCTCGGCCATCCTGCGGGCGGCGACCCGCACGCAAGCTCCGGCTCGAAAGGAAGTGATCCATGGTTAGAGGCAGCCGCCTGCGGCAGATCGGCTGGGCCATCTGCATCGGCATCGTCTTCGGTGGCTTCATGCTGCTGACCTTCCGGGTCAACGCGGTGAAGAGCGAAGTCGTCCGCGCCGAGCGGGTGATCGTGGACCTCGAGCGCGAGAAGCTGGCGCTCGAAACAGAGTTCGAAACGCGCGCCAACCAGCAGCAGCTGGCGGACTGGAACGCGATCGAGTTCGGCTATCTGCCCCCGCGCGCCGACCAGTTCATGGAAGCCGAGCGCGAGCTGGCGAGTTTCAGCGCGCCGCGTGCGCCCGGTTCGCCCGAGCCGATCCGCTTTGCGCGCGAAATGGAAGCGAGCGATTATCCCGCGCTCGTCTCTCCGCTCGCCGGTCCGGACGAAGCCGCCGACGATGACGACGGGTCCGATGCAGAGCCCGCGCAGCAGGACGCGCATCTCGCGCTCGCGAGCCTCGACTGATGGCGAGTATCGCCATCGACAGCATGGTGGCCGCAGGCCCCCTGCGGGTGGCCAACAAGCGCCTCGAATCGCTGCTCGTCGCGCGCATGCGCGCGCTCCTGCTGATGCCCGCGTTCGGGCTGATCGCGCTCGTTGCGCTGCTGCGCATCGCGGCTTTCGGCGTGCTCGGCGGGCCCGATATCCAGCTGTCGATGGAGCAGCGGCTGCTGCCGCCGCGCGGTGAGATCACCGATCGCAATGGCCTGCCGCTGGCGCGCAATTACGATGCCTTCGCCCTGTGGTACGATCCTTCGGAGATGAAAGACGGCGGCAGCCCGCTGGTCCACACGCCCGAAGAGGTCGCGGCATCGCTCGCCGCAATCTTCCCCGACATCGACCAGGCCGACATGGCGCATCGCCTGGCCAGCGGAAAGCGGCAGTACCTGCGCCGTCGCCTGCTGCCCGAGGAAGCGAACCGGGTGTTCGATATCGGGGAGCCTGCGCTCGAGCTGCCGGCGGAAAAGGACCGCTTTTATCCGCAAGGGTCGATGGCGGCGCACGTGCTCGGCTACGTCACCGACGGCGAGGATGAAGACGGCAACGTCGTGAAGGTCGGCAATCTGGGCATGGAGGCCGTCCTCAACGAACGGCTCAACGATCCGGCGCATCGCGGCGAACCGGCGGCCATCGCGCTCGATCTGCGGGTGCAGGGCGCGCTGGAGGACGAACTGCGCAAGGGCATGCTCGCGGTCAACGCGCGCGGCGCGACCGGGCTGGTGCTGGACGTGGACACGGGCGAGGTGATCGCGCTCGCCTCGCTCCCCTCCTTCGATCCGAACGACGTCAAGCCGTCGGACCTGATCGGCACGCCCGAACAGCAGCGGCTCAAGCAGCCTGCCAACTCCTTCAACAGTGTGACCCATCAGGTTTACGAGCTGGGCTCTACCTTCAAGCCGCTCTCGATCGCTGCGGCAATCGACGCCGGCATCGTGCGCGATCTGAGCCTGCGCTATGACGCAAAGCCGGTGAAAGTTGCGGGGCGCACTCTTTCGGACAGCCACTCGCTCGGGGATACGCTCAATGTGCCCGAAGCGCTGATTCACTCTTCCAACACCGTCACCGCCCGTATCGCCGACAAACTCGGCGGCGACCGGCTGCGCGATACGATGCGCGATCTGGGCTTTGCCGAGCGCCCCTATATCGAGCTGCCTTCGCGCGGTAAGCCCTTGTGGCCGGGCGAGAAATGGTCGCGGATCACGACGATGACGGTGAGCTATGGGCACGGTGTTTCGGTGACGCCGCTGCACCTTGCCTCGGCCTACGCGGCGATGGTCAACGGCGGCATCTGGCGGCCCGCGACGCTCCTGAAGGTGGAGCCGGGCCAGGAAGTGCGGGGCCGCCGCGTCTTCAAGGAAGATACCAGCGCACGCATGCGGCAATTGCTGCGGATGATCGCGATTTACGGCACCGGCAAGAGCGCGGATGCACCCGGCTACCGCGTTGGCGGGAAGACCGGCTCCGCCGAAAAGCCTTCGCGCGGTGGGTACAAGGAGAAGCTGCTCGTTTCGACCTTTGCCGCGGCCTTCCCGATGGACGATCCGCGTTATGTCGTCGTGGCGATGCTCGACGAGCCGAAGGGCACGACCGCGAGCTCGTTCCAGCGCACCGCGGCGTGGAATGCCGCGCCGATCGTGGGCAAGCTGGTCCCGCGGATCGGCCCGCTGCTCGACGTGCGGCCCGACCTCAGCCGCGATATCGACATTTCGGACCTGCGCCCCCTGATCCGGAGCGAGATCAAGTGAAGCTGAACACCCTTCTCGAACAGGCCGGGCGCCATGAGCGCAGCGATGACGCAGCGCCCGTCACCGGCTTCGCAATCGACCATCGCAAGGTCGCGCCGGGGACGATCTTCGGTGCCTTCGAAGGCGCGAGCGTCAATGGCGAGGACTTCATCGACGCCGCGATTGCGGCGGGCGCTGTGGCGATCGTCGCGCGCGGCTCGGCCAAGGTCGAGGGCGCGCTGCATATCGCCGACGATCTGCCGCGCCGCGCCTTCGCGCATATCGCGGCGCGCTTCTTCACCCCGACCCCGCAAACGATCGTCGCCGTGACCGGCACCAACGGCAAGACCTCGACGGTCGAGATGACGCGCCAGCTATGGCGCATGCTGGGCGAGCGATCCGCCAGCATCGGCACGCTGGGCGTTACCACGCAGGACGAAAGCGTCTCCACGGGGCTGACCACGCCCGATATCGTGACTTTCCACTCCAATCTTTCCGGGCTCGCGCGCGAAGGCGTGACCCACATCGCCTACGAAGCTTCCAGCCACGGGCTCGACCAGTATCGCAACGAAGGCGCCCGCGTGATCGCCGGGGCCTTCACCAATTTCAGCCGCGACCACCTCGACTATCACGAAAGCATGGAGGCCTATTTCGAGGCCAAGATGCGTCTCTTCGACGAGGTCGTGGCGGATGACGGCACGACGGTAATCTGGGCCGATGGCAGCGAGTGGGCGGCCAAGGCGCGCGGACATGCGCAGCGGCGCGGCCTCAGCGTGTTCACGGTCGGCCCGCATGGCGAAGACATCACGCTGATCGAGCAGGAGCCGACCCAGCTGGGCCAGGGCATCGAGATTGCCCGCAATGGCGAGCGGCGCACGATCCGCCTGCCGCTGATCGGGCAATATCAGGCCTCCAATGCGCTCACCGCCGCAGCGCTCGCGCTGGTCACCGGCGCCGACGAAATGCGGCTGTGGGATGCAGTGAGTCGGCTGCAGCCGGTGCGCGGACGGCTGGAGCGTGCGGTCATCACGCAGATCGGCACGCCGGTCTATGTCGATTACGCCCACACCCCCGACGCGCTGGAGGCCGCCATTGCGGCGCTTCGCCCGCATGTGACCGGAAAGCTGATCGTGGTGTTCGGCGCGGGCGGCGATCGGGACACCGGCAAGCGCGCGCCGATGGGCGAGGTCGCCTCCCGTCTCGCCGACGTGGTCATCGTGACGGACGACAATCCGCGTGGCGAAGACCCCGGCGCGATCCGCCGGTCGGTGCTGGAAGGTGCGGGCGCGAATGCGCGCGAGGTTGCGGATCGGCGTGCAGCCATCGCGCAAGCCATCGAATGTGCGGATCGGGACGACATCGTCCTGATCGCAGGCAAGGGCCACGAGGAAGGCCAGATCATCGGTTCGGGAGAGAGCATGCGGGTATTACCGTTCAACGACGCGGCTGTCGCGCGCGAAGAAGCGTCGCGGATCAACACCGATGCAGCGGAGCAGGGCGAATGAGCGTCGCCGTGCTAGCCCATCCGCGCCTGCGTGCATGGCCCACGACGCAGCGCGATGCGTTGCCGCTGGCCTTGTGGACTTCAGCCGAGATCGCCCGCGCGACGGGCGGCAAAGCATCGGGCGAGTTCCAGTGTTCCGGAGTGGAAATGGACAGCCGCGATGTGCGCCCGGGCGACCTGTTCGTGGCGCTGAAGGGCGAGGCGATGGACGGCCACCGCTTCGTGGACAAGGCGTTCGCCGCCGGGGCTACCGCCGCGATCGTCGATCGCCCGGTCGATGGCCCGCACGTGCTGGTCAGGGATACCACCGCCGCGCTTCATGCGCTTGCCGCCGCAGCCCGTGCGCGCAGCGGTGCGAAGCGGATCGCGGTGACCGGGTCGGTCGGCAAGACGGGCGTCAAGGAGGCGATTTTCGCTGCGCTCGACCGCTCGAGCAGAGGGCAGGCGCATCGCTCTGTCCGCAGCTATAACAACCATGTTGGCGTCCCGCTCAGCCTTGCGCGGCTCGGCGCGCGGGCGCGGTATGGCGTGTTCGAAATGGGAATGAACAACCCCGGTGAAATCGCGCCTTTGGCCGAGCATGTGCGTCCCGACGTCGCCGTCATCACGACCATTGCCCCCGCCCATATCGAGAACCTGGGCACTCTGGAGGGGATTGCGGACGAAAAGGCGCAGATTTTCACCGGGCTGAAGCCGGGCGGTGCGGCGGTGATCCCCGCCGACAGTCCCCAGTTCGAGCGGCTGCGCGTTCATGCCGAGGCAGCCGGGGCCGATATCTTCAGCTTCGGCCGGACCGCAGGCGCGCGGGTCCGTCTGCTCGATGCGATCCCCGCTGCCAACGGCGGCGCTTCGCTCGTCACCGCGCAAATCGACGACGTACGCCTGTGCTATTCGGTCGCCGAGCCGGGTGAGCACTGGATCGACAACTCGCTGGCGGTGATGGCGGCCGTTTATGCCGTGGGTGGCGATCTGGGTGCGGCAGGCGTCGCGCTGGGCGAGATGGGCGGCCTGAAGGGGCGCGGCGCACGCCATGCGATCGCGGCGGCCGGTGGCCGTGCGACGCTGATCGACGAAAGCTACAATGCCAATCCCGCCTCGATGCGCGCGACGCTGACCCAGCTGGGCCACACGCCTGCCAGCCGCCGTATCGCGGTGCTCGGCTCAATGGCCGAACTGGGCGCTTTCAGCTCCCGTTTCCATGAACAGCTGGCCGAGCCGATCGTCGATGCGCGCGTCGATTTCGCCGTCCTCGTCGGAGACGCGATGGAGCCGTTGGTGCGCAAGATGGGGACGGCGGGCGCGAAGAGCCTTGGCAATGCAACGGCCTTCGCCCATTGCGCAGGGCCTGCCGAAGCGATTGCCATGCTGGAAGAATTCGGCCTGAATGCCGGAGACGCGATCCTCGTCAAAGGGTCCAACTCCGTCGGTCTGGGCCGCCTTGTCGATCACTTCGTAAACCGGGCTTGAGGATCGGCCAAGGCTAAGGAATCGACGCGCAATGTTCTATTTTCTAGCGGAAATGTTCGAGTTCGAAGGGGTCTTCAATCTCTTCCGCTACCAGACGTTTCGGGCGGGCGCGGCCATCCTCACCGCGCTGTTCATCGGCCTGCTGATCGGCCCCCGGCTTATCGACATGCTGCGCGTGCGGCAGGGCAAAGGCCAGCCGATCCGCGAAGACGGGCCGCAGACCCACCTCGCCAAAGTTGGCACGCCAACGATGGGCGGTCTGATGATCCTGATCGCGATGGTGCTCAGCCTGCTGCTGTGGATGGACTTGAGCAATCCGTTTGTCTGGGCCTGTCTCGCCGTGACCATCGGGTTCGGCGCGATCGGTTTCATGGATGATTACGACAAGGTCACCAAGAACAGCCATAAGGGCGTTTCGGGCAAGGTCCGACTGCTGATGGAATTCGTGGTCGCAGGCATCGCGGCCTATATCATCGTCAGCCAGATCAACACCTGGCTCTACGTGCCCTTCGTGTCGGACCAGGCGATCCCGCTGGGGCCGTTCTACTACGTTTTCGCGGCCATCGTGATCGTGGGGGCGGGCAATGCGGTGAACCTGACCGACGGGCTCGACGGGCTGGCAATCATGCCGGTGATCATCGCTGCGGGCACGTTCGCGCTGATCGCCTACCTCGCAGGCCGTGCTGACTTTTCCGAATATCTCGGCATTCCTTACGTAGAGGGTGCGGGCGAACTCGCGATCTTCTGTGCCTGCATCATGGGGGCGGGGCTCGCCTTCCTGTGGTTCAACGCGCCGCCCGCCAATGTCTTCATGGGCGATACCGGGTCGCTTGCCCTTGGCGGCGCACTCGGCGCAATCGCTGTCGCGAGCCACCACGAAATCGTGCTCGCCATCGTCGGCGGGCTGTTCGTGTTCGAGGCGCTCAGCGTCATCATCCAGGTCTTCTGGTTCAAGCGCACGGGCAAGCGCATCTTCCGCATGGCGCCCGTCCACCACCATTTCGAACAGCTCGGCTGGAGCGAGACGAAGGTCGTGATCCGCTTCTGGATCATCGCCATCGTGCTCGCGATCATCGGGCTCAGCACCCTGAAGCTGCGGTGATTGCCTCGCCCGCCTGGAACGGCCGCAAATATGCGGTCCTCGGCCTTGCGAGGTCGGGCCGGGCGACGGTGAACGCGCTGCTCTCGGCGGGCGCGGAGGTGACCGCGTGGGACGAGCGTAGCGAGGCGCGCGCGCCATTCGAAGGCCGCGCGACGCTGGCCGATCCGGTCGAGATCGACCTCACGGGTTTCGATGGTGTGGTGGTTTCGCCCGGTGTCCCGCTCAACACGCATCCGATCAAGCCGCATGCCGACAGGTTCGGCGTGCCGGTAATCGGCGATATCGAGCTGTTCGCGCAGGCCCGGGGCGATCTGCCGCCGCATCGGGTTGTCGGCATCACCGGCACCAACGGCAAGAGCACCACCACCGCACTGGTGCATCATATCCTGAAAACCGCTGGCGTCCCCACCACGATGGGCGGCAATATCGGTCTGCCGATCCTCGAGCAGGAGCCTTTGCCCGAAGGCGGGGTCTACGTACTGGAGCTGTCGAGCTATCAGATCGACCTGACCTTCAGTCTCGCTTGCGAAGTGGCGGTGCTGCTCAATATCACGCCGGATCATCTGGATCGCTATAATGGCGACTTCGCAGCCTACGCGGCGAGCAAGTCACGTCTGTTTGCGATGCAGACGCGAGGTCAGAACTCGATTGCCCGATTCACCGATGCGCGCTCCCTCGGACAATTCGCAGAAGGCTCGATCGCGAGCATTCTCGAAGATGTTTTCAAGCACAGGGACATCGCGGCGAGCGAGCAAGCGGACTGGCCATCGCTTCAGGGGCCGCACAATCTCGAAAACGCGGCGGCAGCGATTGAAGCATGCGACATTCTGGGCTTGACGGCGGAGCGGATCCGCGAAGGTTTGCGCACCTTTCCCGGCCTCCCGCACCGTATGGAGCGGGTCGGCGAAGCGCGCGACATTCTCTACGTCAACGACAGCAAGGCGACCAACACCGCCGCCGCCGCGCCTGCCTTGGCGGCATTCGACAAGATTCACTGGATCGTCGGTGGGCGCGCCAAGGAGCCGGGGCTGGGCGAGTGCGAGCAATACATGGGCCGCGTCACCGCCGCCTATACCATCGGCGAGGCAGGTGACGGCTTTGCCGAGGCGCTGACCCCGCATTGCCCCGTCAGCCGCTCCGGCACGCTGGAAAAGGCGATCGAGCTTGCATCGCAGGTCGCGCGGCCGGGCGAGACGGTGCTGCTCAGCCCGGCATGCGCCAGTTTCGACCAGTTTCGTGATTTCGAGGATCGCGGCGACCAGTTTCGCGTGCTCGTTCACGCAATCACCCGCAGCGAGGGCATCTGAATGAACATCGCCCCGGCCACTGCCGTAGCAAGCGACCTGCCGGGCCGCACGAACCCGCGCGTGCCGGTTCGTGCGCGGCTTAAGATCTGGTGGCGCGAGCTGGACCATGTGCTGCTTGGCCTGGTCGTCCTGCTGATGGCGGTGGGGTGCGCCGCGATCGCCGCCGCCTCGCCTGCCGGTGCCGAGCGCCTGTCGAGCGATGAGGTTACGCTCCCGCCGCTCTATTTCCTGTGGGCGCATCTTCGCTGGCTCGCAGTAGGGATCACCGCGATGCTCGGCCTGTCGATGCTGACCCGCGATACCGCACGGCGTTTCGCGATCCTGCTATCGCTCAGCATGGTGGCCGCGCTGCTGCTGGTGCCGTTCATCGGTTACGAGGTGAATGGCGCGCGCCGCTGGCTGAACCTCGGTTTCAGGTTCCAGCCGTCAGAATTCCTCAAGCCCGGCTTTGCGGTGACACTGGCCTGGCTCATGAGCTGGCGGCTGAAAGACCCGCACATGCCCGTCTTCGGTCTGGTCACCGCGGCGCTTGCGCTGGTGGTCATCCTGCTGATGGCACAGCCCAATCTGGGCGCAGCGATCCTGTTTACCGGCGTGTGGTTCGTGATCGTGCTGCTCGGCGGAGTGTCCTTCCGCCACATCGCCGCTCTGTTTGCAGGCGGTCTCGCGGCGCTCAGCCTCGCCTATGCTTTTTACGGCAATGCCCGGCATCGCATCGACTCCTGGCTGTCGGGCGGGACCGATTACGACCAAGTGGACCTCGCCCAGCGCACGCTGCTGGCGGGCGGCTGGGACGGGGTGGGCTTCTGGGTCGGACGCGCGAAGTTCCGCCTGCCCGAGGCGCAGACCGACTACATCTTCTCGGTCGTGGGCGAAGAATTCGGCCTGCTCGCCTGCGCTGGCATCGTGCTGCTGTTCTTTGCGATCGTCCTGCGCGTGCTGGTACGCGTGTCGAGCGAGGAGAACTTCTTCGCGCTGCTCGCGGCGGTCGGCCTCACTGCACAGCTGGGGGGACAGGCCTTCATCAATATCCTCGTCAATCTCTCGCTGTTTCCGTCGAAAGGCATGACGCTGCCACTGGTCAGCTATGGCGGCTCGTCGACGATCGCGGTATGCATGGCCTTCGGCCTGCTGCTCGCGCTGACGCGCCGCAACCCGTTCTTGACCCGGGAAACCGCAGGCCTTCGCAGATCAGTGTTCGAGAAGCCCCTGGGGCTGTTCGACAGAGAGAGGAATCAATGACCGGCGCCAATCGACATTACGTGCTCGCGGCGGGCGGCACTGGCGGGCACATGCTGCCCGCCTTCGCGCTGGCGCACGAACTGGAGCGGCGCGGACACCACGTCGCGCTGATCACCGACGAGCGCGGCGCGAATATTCCGGGCAAACCCGATTTCATGCCCGCGCACATCATGCCGGTGGGGCGCTTCGGCAAGAATCCGGTCCGCTGGATCAAGGGCGCGGCCAAGGTGATGGAAGGCCGCCAGATGGCGAAGCAGCTGTTCGAAAGCTTCGAGCCGAGCGCGGTGGTCGGCTTCGGCGGCTATCCCACGCTGCCCGCGCTGCTGGCGGCACGCAGCGCCAAGCTGCCGAGCGTGATCCACGAACAGAACGCGGTGCTTGGCCGCGTTAACCGCCTGCTCGCTCCCGGGGTGAATGCGATCGCGACCGCCTATCCCACGGTCGCACGGATGAAATCCAAGTGGGCCGAAAAGGCGCATCTGGTGGGTAACCCGGTGCGGGCCGAGGTCCTTTCGCTGCGGGACGAGCCTTTCCCGACCTTTACCGAAGACAGCCTGCTCAAGGTGCTGGTGACCGGCGGCAGCCAGGGTGCGAGCATCCTCGCGCAGGTCGTGCCCGATGGCCTCGCGATGCTGCCGCCGGCGCTGCGCCAGCGCCTGCAGGTGGTGCAGCAGTGCCGCCCCGAGGATGTCGGCGCGGTGCGCGAACGCTATCGCAATCACGAGATTCCGGCCGAGCTGGCGACCTATTTCGAGAATATGGCCGAACGGCTGGCCGATGCGCATCTGTTCATCGGCCGCGCAGGTGCCTCCACCATCGCCGAGCTGACGGCGGTGGGGCGCCCTGCGATCCTCGTCCCGCTGCCGATTGCGACCGACGATCACCAGGCTGCCAATACGCGCGAGATCGTGGATGCGGGCGGGGCACGGATGATCCGCCAGAGTTCGTTCACGCCCAAGGAACTGGCCCGCCAGATTCAGGTGCTCAGCCAGCGGGCGGGCACGCTCGGCAATGCGGCGCACAAGGCCTGGAATTGCGGGCGACCCGATGCGGTGAAGGACCTCGCCGACCTCGTAGAGAGTTTCGGCGGGGCGGACATGATGGACGTGATCCGGGTAGGCAAGAACAACGCTCGCGGTGCCTCGCAGGGTGTCGCGGTCGGGCAGGGGGCCGCTCGCGAGGTTGGCGGGGAGCGCAACTCTTGAAGGGCGTCGGCACCGATATCGGCACGATCCACTTCGTGGGCATCGGCGGGATCGGCATGTCCGGTATCGCCGAGGTGATGCACAACCTCGGCTATCGGGTGCAGGGCTCCGACATCTCCGCAAGCCCCGCAGTCGAGCGGCTGCGCGAGCGCGGGATCGATATTGCCATCGGCCATGCGCGCGAGAATGTGGATGGGGTCGCGGTGGTCGTGACATCGTCGGCGGTCAAGCGGACCAATCCGGAAGTCGAGGCGGCGCTCGAACACCGCATCCCCGTGGTCCGCCGGGCGGAAATGCTCGCCGAACTGATGCGCCTGAAATCGACCGTCGCGGTCGCGGGTACCCACGGGAAGACGACCACGACCAGCATGATTGCCGGGCTGCTCGATTGCGGCAAGATCGACCCGACGGTCATCAATGGCGGAATCATCGAACAGTTCGGGTCCAACGCCAAAATGGGCGATTCCGATTGGATGGTGGTCGAAGCGGACGAGAGCGACGGCAGCTTCCTGCGTCTCGACGGGACCATCGCGGTGGTCACCAATATCGATCCCGAACATCTCGAACATTACGGCGATTTCGACGGCGTGAAGCGCGCCTTCGTCGAGTTCATCCACAACGTGCCCTTCTACGGTGCGGCGATCCTGTGCGTGGACCATCCGGAGGTGCAGGCGGTGATCGGTCAGGTGCGCGACCGGCGAGTCATCACCTACGGCTTCTCGCTCCAGGCCGATATCTGCGCGGTCAACGTGACGCCCGAGACGGGCGGCAACCGGTTCGATGTGATCGTCCGCCAGCGAGGGCCCCGGGATCAGGCGCAGGATCGCCGGATCGAGAACGTGTTCCTGCCGATGCCGGGCAGGCATAACGTGCAGAACGCACTCGCCGCGATCGCGGTCAGCCTCGAGATGGGCTGTTCGGACGAGACGGTGCGGGAAGGGTTTGCGCGCTTCGGCGGCGTGCGGCGGCGTTTTACCAAGGTCGGAACGGTCGCGGTGGACGGCGGCAACGCGACCGTCATCGACGATTATGCGCATCACCCGGTTGAAATCCGCGCGGTCCTTTCCGCTGCGCGCGAGAGCGCCGATGCCGCGGAAAACGGCGGGCGGGTGATCGCCGTGATGCAGCCGCACCGCTACAGCCGGCTGGGCGAGTTGATGGGCGATTTCCAGGCCTGTTTCGACGCGGCGGACCAGGTCTATGTCGCGCCGGTCTACGCTGCGGGCGAGGATCCGGTCGACGGAGTGGATGCCGCATCGCTGGTCGCGGGGATCAAGTCACTTGGCCATCGCCGGGCGCAAACGGTGGCCGATCGCGAGGATCTGGTGCGGACCCTCGCGCCCGAACTCCAGCCGGGTGACCTCGTGCTGTGCCTCGGCGCGGGCGACATCACCAAGTGGGCGGCGCGGCTGCCCGACGAGTTGCAGGGCGCCTTGGAGAACGTCCCGGCATGAGAGCCTCGCTTTCCCTCCCGAAAGTGCGTGGCACGCTGACGCAGAACGCACCGCTCGCCAAGCTCGTCTGGTTCAAGGCGGGCGGGGTGGCGGACTGGTTGTTCGAGCCTGCCGATGTGGACGATCTGCGCGCCTTCCTCGCCGAGCTTGACCCGGCGGTGCCGATCATGCCGCTGGGCTTGGGATCGAACCTGATCGTGCGCGACGGGGGTGTGCCGGGCGTGACCATTCGCCTTGGCAAGCCTTTCGCCGGAATCGAAACCGAAGCGGACCACACCTTGCGCTGCGGAGCAGGGGCCCATGGCGTACTGATCGCCTCGACCGCGCGCGATGCCGGCATCGCAGGGCTCGAATTCCTGCGCGGAATCCCCGGCACCCTGGGCGGCTTCGTGCGCATGAACGGCGGCGCCTACGGGCGTGAGACGGCCGATGTGCTGGTCGAATGCGAAGTCGTGCTGCGCAATGGATCGCTCAAGACGCTGCCGGTCGCGGAGCTTGGCTATACCTATCGCCATTCGCAGCTGCCCGAAGGCGCGGTGGTGGTCGGCGCACGGCTCAAGGGCGAAGCTGGCGACCCTGCGGCGATCGGTGCCGAGATGGAGCGGATCGCACAGGCCCGCGAGAACAGCCAGCCGGTGCGCACGAAGACCGGCGGCTCGACCTTCAAGAACCCTGAAGGCGAAAAGGCTTGGCAGCTGGTCGATGCGGCCGGCTGTCGCGGGATGATGCGCGGGGGCGCGCAGGTGAGTGAGAAACACACCAACTTCCTCATCAACACCGGCTCCGCGACCAGCGCCGATATCGAGCAACTGGGCGAGGATGTCCGGGCGAAAGTACGCGAGAACTCCGGCGTCGAGCTGGAATGGGAAATTCAGAGAGTGGGACGGAAATGAGCGAAGGCGAAACCCTGGACGACAACCAGAAGGCAATTATCGAGAACGTCGAGAAATTCGGCTGGTCGGTGATGCATGTCACATCCGATAATCCGGAAGCGCCCACGTTCTGCTATTCGATCGGTTTCGAGCATACGCTGGGTCAGCCCGAAGTGCTGGTTTACAGCCTGAGACGCGATCTCGCGGGTTCGATGGTCAATGCGCTGTTTCACCAGTGCAAGGATGACGGGCTCGAGCTCACAGACGGAAAGGCGATCGGCAACCTTATCGAAGGTTACGACTGCGTCGCCCGCCCGATCGAAGACCCGCGCGCCTGGGAAAGGCATTTTGGCTACGCGATGTGGTTCCACCGTTACCGCGATGGCAAGGAACTGCGCCGCGCGATGCAGATCGTCTGGCCCGATCCCGACACCCGCGCCTTTCCGTGGGAGGAGGATTGCTCGCCGGGGATCCGGCTCGGCCAGATTCAGCTCTACCCTTCGGGCGGACCGCGGGTGTGATCCTGCCGGACAAGCTCCATGTCGCCGTCCTGATGGGCGGCTGGGCGAACGAACGGCCCGTTTCGCTGATGAGCGGCGAGGGCGTCGCCAAGGCGCTTGAAGCGCGCGGGCACACCGTCACCCGGATCGACATGGACCGGCAGGTTGCTGCGCGGATCGCGGAGGTAAAGCCCGATATCGTGTTCAACGCGCTCCACGGCGTGCCGGGCGAGGACGGAACGGTGCAAGGCATGCTCGATCTGATGGGCGTGCCCTATACGCATAGCGGCCTCGCCACCTCGGTGATCGCGATCGACAAGGAATTGACCAAGCAGGCGCTGGTGCCGCGCGGTATCCCCATGCCGGGCGGACGGATCGTGAAGTCGGAGGACCTCTACATTAGCGATCCGCTGCCGCGCCCCTATGTGCTCAAGCCGGTCAACGAAGGCTCGTCCGTCGGCGTCGCGATCGTCTCCGACGAGAGCAATTACGGCAATCCTATCGGCCCCGATGCCAAGGGCCCGTGGCAGGAATTCCCTGAACTGCTCGCCGAGCCCTATATCCGGGGCCGCGAGCTGACGACGGCAGTAGTCGGCGAGAAGGCACTGGGCGTCACCGAACTGATCGTCGAGAGTGGGTTCTACGATTTCGAGAACAAGTATACCGACGGGCGCACCCGCCACGTCTGCCCGGCCGAGATACCTCAGGATATTGCCGAAGCCTGCATGCACTACGCGCGCGAGGCGCATCGCATCCTGGGCTGCAGGGGCACCAGCCGCACCGATTTTCGCTGGGACGATGAGCAGGGTGTCGATGGCCTTTTCGTGCTCGAAACCAATACCCAGCCCGGGATGACGCCGCTCAGCCTTGTGCCCGAGCAAGCGCGACATGTCGGCATGAGTTACGAGGATCTGGTCGAAACGATCATCGCGGACGCACTGAGCCACTCGGGAGGGAAAGATGGCGCGCAAGGTCAAGCGTAAGGCGCAAGGGGTTCGGCGGGCCGCCAATTCGCGCTCGCGTGCGTCAAAGGCGCGGGCAGCGACCCGGCAGAGCAAGGGCGTGGTCAACACCGCGCTATCCGCCCTGCCGATCAGCCAGAAGCAGTTGCAGGGCGGTTTTTTCTTCGCGATCCTCGCAGGCGCTTCAGCGCTCGCCTGGTGGGTTGCGAGCGCCGCGGGCGTGCCTGCGCTGATGCACCAGCAGATCGCAGCCTCCGCCGGATCAGCGGGGTTCCAGATGCGCAATATCGACCTGACCGGGGTCGAGCGAATGAACCGCCTGAAGGTCTACGAAGAGGTGATGGAGCATCGCGGGACGCCGATGCCGCTGCTCGACCTTGCGGAAATCCGCACCGAGCTGAAGCGGATGCCGTGGATCGCCGAGGCGCGTGTTTCGCGCCAGCTGCCCGACAAGCTGGTAATCGACATTCAGGAACGCACGCCGCACGCGGTGCTGGTCAAGCCCGACCGGCTGGTGCTGATCGACCGCGACGGGATCGAACTCGATCCGATCGCGGAGGAAGATGCGGCAGGCATGCTGCGCATTTCGGGTGCGGGTGCGAAGGACCAGATCGACTCGCTCGACCGCGTGCTCGCCGCCGCGCCCGCGCTCCAGCCGCAGATCGCCAGCGCGCACCGGATCGGCGAGCGGCGCTGGAATATCGTGTTCAAGACCGGCCAGATCCTCGCGCTGCCTCAGGGCGAGGACGAGGCGGCGGATGCCTTCATCGATTTCGCGCGGATGGACGGGCTCTATCGCCTGCTCGGCGGCAAGGCGACCGTGATCGATCTGCGCGTGCCCGATCGCTATGTCCTGCGCGAGCCGGGCCGGGCGGATCGCTTCGCCAGCAGCAAGGAAAGGGCCGAATAATGGGTGCGGCGCGCATCTCCCGCGTGTTCGGCGCGATCAATCTGGGCTCCTTCCGGGTTTCCGCCATGATCATGGGCCTGACCGAGGGCGGCGAGCTGATCGTGCTCGGGTCCTCGCATCGGGCGAGCGCGGGCGTGCGGCGCGGTTACGTGACCGACAGCCAGGCCGCGACCCATGCGATCCGCGAAGCGGTCGAGCGGGCGGAGAAGGATGCGGGCACCGCGATCGAGAGCGTGTGGGTCGGATGCGCGGGCGCCGGACTCGCCAGCCGCATCTCGCGTGTCGAAATCCCCATTCACGGGCGCCGGATCGAAGAGGAAGACGTCGACCACCTGCTGGTCACCGCGCGCGACACGCTGGAGCCCGACGGGCGCATGGTGCTGCACGCGCAGCCCGCGCATTATTCGGTCGACGGCCCCCACGGCGTCGCCAACCCGGTCGGCCTTTATGCCGAGCAGCTGGGCGTCGACGTCCACATCCTGCTCGCCGATGGCGCGCCGATCCGCAACATCATCACCGCGGTGCAGAGCGCACATCTGACGGTGGAGGGCGTGGTCGCCGCGCCGATCGCGTCGGCCCATGCCAGCCTCACGCCCGAAGAACGTGAGCTTGGCACCGCGCTGATCGAGATCGGCGGCGATGTCACCAATGTCGCGGTGCTGCGCAACGGGATGGTCCAGGCGATGCGGGCGATCCCGCTGGGCTCGGGCGATATTACCGATGCCATCGCGAGCACGTTCGGCATTCGGCGACAGCACGCCCAGCGGCTCAAGTGCGTGTCCGGCTCGGCGCTCGCCAGCCCGAGCGATCATCGCGAGCAGGTGCCGGTCGATCCCGATGGCGATCCGCGGGCAGGCTCGATCAATCGCGCCGATCTGGTCGCGGTCGTAACCGAACAGCTCGGCCGCCTCACCGATGAGGTCGGCAAGGCGCTGAAAGCCATGGACTTCATCGGCGCCAAGGGTGGGCCGGTCGTGCTCACCGGCGGCGGCGCGGAACTGGCCGGCAGCGCAGAGTTCGTCCAGAATGCGCTGGGCCGCCCGGTGCGCATCGGCAAGCCGCAGGTCCTGCGCGGGCTTCCGCCCGCACATGCCACACCCGGTTTCTCGACGCTGGTCGGCCTGTGCCTTTACGCCGCGAAAGACCCGGTCGATATCCGCACGGTGAAGGCGAAGTATCAGTCGCAGTCGCGCATGAGTGGTATCGGGCTCATCAATCGCGTATGGCGGGCAGGTCGCGAATATTTCTGACGCCGGACCCCGCTCGCTTCGCATTGCTTGGGCGAGTTATGTGGAAAAGATCGGGGATATCCATTAAATAGCCCGGTGATATCTGCCACATGAAACCATTGAGAAATCGGTATCCACCCCGCCGATTTCGCGGAGTGAAGACCCTATGAGTATCAATATCGGCCCCGACCCTTCGGACGATCTGCGCCCCAAGATCACGGTTATCGGTGTAGGCGGCGCTGGCGGCAACGCCATCGCCAACATGATGGAGGCCGAGATCGAAGGCGTCGATTTCATCGTCGCCAATACCGATGCCCAGTCGCTCAGTACTTCGCCTGCGGAAAATCGCATCCAGCTCGGGCCGGAAAGCACCGGCGGACTGGGCGCGGGCGCGCGGCCCGAACTGGGCAAGGCGGCGGCAGAGGAAACGGTCGAGGCGATCGAGGATGCGCTCGACGGGGTGAACATGTGCTTCATCGCGGCCGGGATGGGCGGCGGCACCGGCACCGGGGCGGCTCCGGTGATCGCGGAAGCCGCGCGCCGCAAGGGCGTGCTGACCGTGGGTGTGGTGACCAAGCCGTTCCTGTTCGAAGGCACGCGCCGGATGCGCGCCGCCGAGGCCGGGATCGAAGAGCTTCAGCGCCAGGTCGATACGCTGATCGTCATTCCCAACCAGAACCTGTTCCTGATCGCGAATCGCGACACCACCTTCAAGGAAGCCTTCCGGCTTGCCGACGAGGTGCTGCAGCAGGGCGTGCGCTCGATAACCGACCTGATGACAATGCCGGGCCTCATCAACCTCGACTTTGCCGACGTGAAGTCGGTCATGGAGGAAATGGGCAAGGCGATGATGGGCACCGGCGAGGCCGAGGGCGAAAATCGTGCCCGCGAAGCTGCCGAGCAGGCGATCGCCAATCCGCTGCTCGAAGGTGTGTCGATGGCGGGCGCCAAGGGCGTCATCATCTCGATCATCGGCGGCGAGGACATGAAGCTGCTCGAAGTCGACGAAGCCGCGAACCACATTCGCGAACTGGTCGACGATAACGCCAACATCATCTGGGGTTCGGCTTTCAACCCCAATCTGGAAGGCAAGATTCGCGTGTCGGTGGTGGCCACCGGGATCGAAGAGGGCAGCGATGGGCAGACCGCCATTCCGCGTGCCGCAGCCAACCCGGCGCCGCAGCCGCGCAGTCCCGAACCCGCGGACGAGCCGAGGCAGGCCAAACGTCCGGTGCTCGACTTCTCGCGCGCCGATAGCGAAGCGGTCGAGCAAGAGCGGCGCGAGCCGGTTCAGGCACCGCAGTCGTCGGGGGAGGCATCGGGCGAAGCTTCGCGTGACCCGTGGGGCGATGATGCGCCGCAGGCTCCGCACACCCCTAAACCCGCCGCCGTCTATGGCGACGACGAGGATTACGAGGACGATGGTGAGGGCGAGGATGTCGACGACATCGTCGATCCGCTCGCCGGACTGCGCAATTCCGAGGATGAGGAGCGCGACTTCGGGGCTCCGGCACGCTCGGGAAGCAAGCCTTTCGGCGCGCCAGCCGGTGCGAACGAAGGGCCGGACGATGACGACACGCTCGACCTTGGTTCGATGACCAAGGCTGAGGCAGACGAACCGTCCGACGAGTTGCTGCTGGGCGACGAGGCCAATGCCAGGGCTCAGGGTGAGCCGAAAGACAATGCCGCCGAGGCGCCACCGGCCGATGAGCCTGCGCCGACCCGTCGCCGGGGGCTCGTTGCAGGCGACGGCGGCAAGGAAAATCGGCCAGCACCGCCTCCCCCGCAGAGTGGCGGCGGCGGCACGCTTTTCGAACGGATGGCCAAACTGTCCCGCGGCGGGGCGCCCGAGGAAGAGGACGACGACGAGGATGACGATGGTTCCTCGTTGAATATCCCGCGTTTCCTGGGGCGACAGAACAACCAGTAGCCGCGACGAGTGGCGTCCGGAGCGTGCTCTGGGGCTGTTCACACGGGTCATGCCGGACTAGTTTCCGCACGATGACGGGTCGATTCAAAATCTCGCGCACCGCGTTGCCGGTGCTTGTGCCCATGCTGGCGTGCAGCGTTCTCGGCGTTGCAGCTCCGCTATCTGCGCAGTCGCAGGATTCGGTGTCGCGCGCGGTGGTGCAGCCATTGCCGCCTGCTGCCGTGTCCGACCTCAACACGGCGCTGTTGCGGCTGGCCAAGGATCGGCGCGATGTCGATGCGCTGATCGCGGCGGGTCTCGCCTCGCTCGAGCTGGACGACATGGATGCGGCGATCGGTTTCTTCGGTCGGGCGAAAGCCTTGTCGCCGGAAAATCCGCGCATCTCCGAAGGCATGGCCGCTGCCTATGTGCGCGGCGGACGCCCGGTCGAGGCGCTCAAACTGTTCGAGGAGGCCGACAATGCCGGAATCGCGTCCGGATCGCTGTGGGCCGATCGCGGCTTGGCCTACGATCTGGTCGGCCAGAACGGTGCCGCGCAGAGCGCCTATCGCGAGGCGCTGTCACGCAAGGACGATGCCGCGGTGCGTCAGCGCCTTGCGCTCAGCTATGCGATTGCAGGCGATCGCCGCTCTTTTGAGGAGGCGCTCAAGCCGCTGATCGACGAGAAGGATTATGGCGCCTATCGCACGCGCGCCTTCGGACTGGCGATCCTGGGCAATGCGGAAGACGCGATCGAGATCGCGCGCGCCGTAATGCCGCGTGATCTGGCGGGGCGGATGGAGCCCTATCTGCGCTTCATGCCGCGCCTCACGAAGTCGCAGCAGGCCGCCGCCGCCAATCTCGGGATTTATCCTTCCGCCTCCCGCATCGGACGGGACGACCCGCGCATCGCGAGCGCGGCGGGCACGCTCGGCGCGCCGGAAACCCCGGACGGTGCGCTCGAACCGCGTGGAAATGCATTTGGCACGGCTGTCGCAGCGCAGGAAAGCCAGGGCGCGCGGAGCAATGGTGTGGACCCCCGCGATCCGCTGACGCGGACGATCATGCGTCAGCCGGAACGGCAGGCGAGTGCCGCACCCGGTACTGCCCAGCCCGCTGCAGCGTCGCAGCCGCCTCCGCCAACCCCCGCAGCCACCGGCACGCCCGCGCAGTCGGGCGAGACCCGCGCGGCCCAGGCCGAACTGCCCGCTTCGCCGGGCAATGTGCAACCGGCCCAAGCGCAAGCGCCCGTTCGGGTTGCCGCACTATCGCAGAGTGCCACCCCATCTCCCTCTGGCCCGCCCGCCGGTCCGCCAGCGCAGGCGCGGACAGACACCGCGCCGCTTGCGCCGGCCAATGCAGGCCAGCCCGAATCGCGCAGTGTGCAGGCAAGCACCGCGACGGCCGCTCCCGCGCAGCCCGCATCGCTCGGCAAGATGGATTTGGCGGACGCCTTCGCCGATTTCGCCGAGCCGACCACGGTCGCGGTATCGGGCGACGACGTCGTCGATATTTCCGCCATCGACCCGGTACGCGAGGTCGCAGCGCCCGAGCCGCCACCTGCGCCCAAGCGGATCTGGCTGCAATTGGGTATCGGGCAGAACCGCAGCCTGCTGCGCAGCGACTGGCGCCTGAAATATCGCAAGGTCGATGCGCTGAAGGGCAAGGGGCCTTTCGTGACGCCATGGGGTCAGACCAACCGCCTGCTCGCCGGGCCGTTCGACAGCCAGGCGGATGCGCGCGAGGCGCTCAATGCGCTCGCGGCGGCGGACATCGATTCCTTCGTGTGGACCAGCGCCGAAGGTCAGGAGATCGAGGACCTGCGCTGATCGCGTCGGTTCGACATCACGGATTTGCGCCGAAAAAGCGCTTTTCCCACAAGGCGTGAACAGCGTTAACGCTTATACACCGCTCGCTTCGCTGCGCGGTTTGCGTGTGCCCCCGTCGATCCCCCACAAGGCGTTGAAACAGATGGACGGGTATAGGGATCGCAGATGGAAACCGCTTTGAACGACAATATCGGCAACGAATACGGATCGCCGATGGATGTGCTCGCCGCGCTGTTCGACGCGCGCGGCTGGGCGCTGGACACCCATGCCGACGAAGAACTGGGCGGCGAGGTGCAGGGCGCCTGGGTCAAGTATCAGGTGCGTGCGGTGCTAAAGCCGGAAGACAGCGTCCTCCAGCTGATCTGCCTGCCCGATATCCGCGTGGGCAAGGATCGCCTTGCCTCCGCTTACGAGCTGCTCGGCCTCGTCAACGAACAGGTGTGGCTTGGCCATTTCGACGTCTGGAGCCAGGGGGGCGTGCTCGTCTATCGCCACGGCGCGCTGCTGGCCGACGACGGCATGCTGAGCGTCTCGCAGGCGCAGGCTCTGATCGAGAATGCGGTCGAGGAATGCGACCGGTTCTACCCGGCGTTCCAGTTCGTGCTGTGGGGCAACAAGGAGCCCGCCGAGGCGCTGGAAGCGGCGATGATCGATGCGGCGGGCGAGGCCTGAACCGGCAACCGGGACAGGTGCATAAAAGGCGTCTGTTGCACCCCTTGCACCTGAACGGCGGTTAAGACTAAATCGTGCTGCCAGCCCTTGAATTCCGGGGCATTTGACGCAATATTCTCTCCTGAACCGGCGCATATTGCAGCCGGCAACTGGAGTGGCTTTGAAATGGCTGATTGGGACGACCGCACACGGCAGAGTTTCGGCTCGGTGCCGCGCGCCGGGGGTGATGTCGCCTCGCGCACGACCTTCGACGCGGGTCTGCGCAAGTACATGCTCTCGATTTACAACTATATGACCTCGGGCATTCTGCTCACGGGGATCGTCGCGCTGCTGACCGCGCAGTCGGGACTTGCCCTGACCCTCGCGAGCGGCCCGCTGATGTGGATCGTGGCGCTTTCGCCGCTGGCCATCGTGTTCGCGATGAGCTTCGGCGCGCAGAAATTCAGCCGCGGCACGCTGCAGCTGATGTTCTGGGGCTTCGCCTTCCTCATGGGGCTGTCGCTCTCGACGATCTTCCTCGTTTACACGGGCGGATCGATCGCGGCGACCTTCTTCGCGACCGCTGGTGCTTTCGCAGGCCTGAGCCTGTTCGGCTACACCACTAAGAAGGATCTCACCGGTTGGGGCAGCTTCCTGATCATGGGTGTGATCGGCATTGTCATCGCGATGGTCATCAACATGTTCCTGCAGTCCGCTGCGCTGGAACTGGCGGTGAGCATCCTCGGCGTGCTGATCTTCGCAGGGCTTACCGCTTACGACACGCAGCGTCTGAAGAACGATTATCAGCGCCTGCGTGGCACGAGCTGGGAAGGCAAGTCGATCATCCTCGGCGCGCTGAGCCTGTACCTCGACTTCATCAACATGTTCCTGTTCCTGCTGCGCTTCATGGGCGTCGCCCGCGACTAGAGTCGGATCGGACACACTTTTTGCAAAATGGGATGCCCGGGGCGGAAACACCGTCTCGGGCATTTTCAGTTAAGGTCTAATGCGTTAGGAAGGTCCCACAGCAGTGGTCGCAGCAGCGCTTCCCCCGGATCGCGCGAGCCGACCCGCCATGGGAGCCTTTCGACTATGTCCGACGACTTGAAGTCGCCGTTACGCATCACGATCCTCGCCGGTGTTCTGGGCACGCTCGCCGCGTGCGCTACGCCAGCGCCTCCGCCTCCGCCGCCACCTCCACCGCCGCCGCCGCCGCCGCCCGTGGTGATCCCGCCGCGGCCGCTGCCGCCGATGGGGGCCAGCGCGTTGATGGCGATACCCCCGGTCGCGCCCGACGGCGTGCGCCAGACGGTCAATGCAGACATCACGCCTGCGCAGAAGACCTGGAACGTGCGCTCCGCGCTCAACGTGGCCGCGCTCAACTGCCTGTCGCCCGAGCACGTGAACATCCTGCCCAACTACAAGGCCTTCCTCGAGAATTTCGACAAGCCGCTCGATAAGGCGAACGACAAGGTCGAGGCCGAATTCCGCGAGAAATACGGCGACCGCAAGACGGGTCGCGCGGAACTCGATTCCTACATGACCAAGGTCTACAACTACTTCACCCTGCCACCCGCCAAGGTCGCCTTCTGCGATGCGGCGCTGGAACTGAGCAACGAATCCGTGCTCGTCGCGCCCGGCGATCTGGACAGTTTCTCGGCCCGTGCGCTGGCTCGCTTCGAAGGCGTGTTCGAGGATTTCTTCCGCGCTTTCGAACGGTATCAGACGAACGTGGCCGCGTGGGACCGGCAGTATGGTCCGCCGCAGGGTCTTTATCCGACCTACGGCCCTGCCACGCAGGTCGCGAGCGGGCAGTCGCCGCAGAGCACGGACGGCACGGTGTTGCTCAACGCTTCGAGCGATGAGCTGACCGGCGATGCGTCCGGTGCGGTGCAGATGGGCGCGCAGACCGCTCCCGCCATGTCTTCCGACCCGATGCTGGCAGTGCCGCAGGATTCGCAGATGGTGGAAGTCGCGCCGAGCACTGCCGAAGAAACTCTGGCGGAAGACACGCCTCCGGTCATCGTGCTGCCGCAGACTGCGGCCACCGGCACGCCGGAAGAAGTGCAGGGAACGCCCGAGCCCGATTCTTCAGGCAAGTAGCGCGCGGATTACCGAAAGGCCTTGCGTCTGACGCCGGGTTCGGTATTAGCCCGCGCTCTTGCGAAGGGGCGCGTCTCGCACCTCTTTGCCAGTCACACCTGAACGGGGCCGTAGCTCAGTTGGGAGAGCGCGTCGTTCGCAATGACGAGGTCAGCGGTTCGATCCCGCTCGGCTCCACCAGGTGTTGATTCTCCCGATACTTGCCCGATACGCCCGGTCCGGTTGCGGCACCTGGCACGTGTTAACCGCCGTCCGGCGTTACCCTTGCGCGAATGCGCGCGGGCCGGTGCCTAGTAATCCCGTCCATTTCAGCTTACTTGGCGCCCAATGCATTTTCTCGATCAAGCCAAGATATTCCTCAAGTCCGGTGCGGGCGGCCCAGGGGCCGTCAGTTTCCGGCGTGAAAAATACATCCAGTATGGCGGGCCCGATGGCGGCAATGGCGGTAAGGGCGGCGACGTCGTGTTCGTCGCCGTTGCCGGGCTCAACACCCTTATCGACTTTCGGTACGCGCAGCATTTCAAGGCTTCGCGCGGCGGGCACGGCATGGGCCGCGACCGGACCGGCAAGGGTGCGGACGACCTCGTGATTGAAGTGCCCGTGGGCACGCAGGTCCTGTCCGAGGACAAGAACGAAGTCCTCGCCGATTTCACGCAGGTCGGCCAGCGCGTTACCTTCATGGAAGGCGGCATGGGCGGGCGAGGCAACGCCAGCTACAAGACCAGCACCAACCGCGCACCGCGCCAGCACCAGCCGGGTGAACCGGGCGAGGAAATGTGGGTGTGGCTGCGTTTGAAGCTGCTCGCCGACGTGGGGCTGGTCGGCCTGCCCAACGCGGGCAAATCGACCTTCATCAACCAGGTCACCAATACCCGCGCCAAGGTGGGCGACTATGCCTTCACCACGCTCGTGCCCAAGCTGGGCGTGGTGCGCCACAAGGGCCGCGACTTCGTGCTCGCAGACATCCCCGGCCTGATCGAGGGAGCGGCGGAAGGCGCCGGCATCGGCGACCGCTTCCTCGGCCATATCGAGCGGTGCCGGGTGCTGATCCACCTGATCGACATTGCGGGCGACGATCCGGCCGCCGCCATGCGCACGGTCGAGGCGGAGCTGGAGGCCTATGGCGAGGGGCTGGAAGACAAGCCGCGCATCGTCGCGCTGAACAAGCTGGATCTTGCCGACGCGGAACTGGCCGATGCCTTTTCGGATGAGCTGAAAGCGGTCGGCGCCGATGCCGTATACCCCGTGTCTGCGGCGACGGGTGCGGGCGTCGAGGCGCTGCTCGACGCAGTGCTCGGCTACCTGCCCGAACGCACCGCGCTGGAAGACGAGGCCGGCGGCGATCAGTCCGAGGAAGACGGGCCCGACGACGAAAGCAGGGGCGAGGGCGAGGCGACGTGGTCGCCGCTGTAGTGGCGACCTCTGCGGGCCTGCGCGCATGACGCTGGCGCTGACCGGTGGCACGGGCTTCGTCGGCCAGGCCGTGCTCGATCTGCTGGAAGGCAGGGGAGAGCGGGTGCGCGTGCTGGCCCGCAATGTGCCCGAGAACAAGCGCGGTTTTCGATGGGTCGACGGCAGCCTCAGCGAGCCGTTCAAGCTGGCGCATCTGGTTGCCGATGCCGAATGCGTGATCCACATCGCGGGGCTGACCCGCACGACCAACCCCGACCATTTCGAGATCGTCAACGTAACCGGCACGCTCAACGTGGTGGAAGCGGCGAAGCGCGCAGGTGCCAAACGGCTGGTCTTCGTATCCTCGCTCGCCGCGCGTGAGCCCGAACTATCCGCCTATGGCGCCTCGAAACGCCGGGCCGAAACGATCGTCGCGGCGAGCGGGCTCGACTGGACGATCGTGCGCCCGCCCGGCGTCTACGGCCCGCGCGACAGCGACTATCTGGAGATGTTCCGTGCGGCGAAGAAGGGCGTGCTGCCCGTGCCTGCGGGCGGGCGCAGCTCGATGATCCACGTGCGCGATCTCGCGCGCCTGCTGCTCGCACTGCGCGAGGGTGGGGAGGGGATCACGCACCAGGTGTTCGAACCCGACGACGGGCGCGCGCATGGCTGGACCCATACCGATCTCGCGCGCAGCATCGGAAGCGCGGTCGGCACCAATGTTCATACCATCCCGCTGCCCGCCTTCGCGCTGCACGCGGCGGCCGCGCTCGACGAGAAATTTCGCGGGCGCAATGCGCGGCTGACGAAGGATCGCGCAGGCTACCTCGCGCACAAGGACTGGACGGTGGCACCTTCGCGCGGCGTACCGACCGACATCTGGCAGCCCGAAATTCTCACTCGCGAAGGGCTGCGCGACACCGCGCAGTGGTATCGCGAAGCGGGGATGCTCTAGGCGTCCCCTTCGGGCGCCGCGCATTCGGGAGTGCCATAAGCCTCGCGGTAGGTTTTTTCCCAGCAATGATCGAAGGCCTCGAGAACGTTGAGGTTCGGCGGCCAGTCCATCTGGATGACCACGCCATCGGGGGTGGTGAAGCTGGTCTCCTCCGGCTCCGGCACGGTTTTAAGCGCTTCGATCGATCTGGCCAGGCGCTCGCGATCGCGCGTCAGGAAGGCGATACTGCCCGAAACATAGTGGTTCCAGCCGAAGTCGGCGTCTTCCTCGGGCGCGGTGTAGGTCAGGTTGAACAGCGCGATCGCCTGCTCGGTCTGCCCGGCGAAGGCGCGCATCTGGCCTTCGTGCCAGTAGAGGATGCTGCCATGCGCGCGCTTTGCGTGCCGCCATTCGCGGATTAGCTCGGCCGCGGCAGCCTCGCACCCGTCACGCTGCCCGAGCGGTCGCCAGCCGCCGTCCATATCCTGATCGAAGGCCTGTTGGTCGAGCGCGAGCATTGCGTCGAGATCGTAGGAACAATCCGGCTCGGTCGCAGGGGGTGCGGATTGCAGGAGCAGGACGAGGGGAAGGGCGGAGCTCAGCATGGCCTCAGACTAGGGCGGAGGGCCTGCGCGTCAATCGTCCTAGGCAATCAGAGGAACGGCTCCTCGCCCGGCTTGTGGATGCCGCATTCGACCTTGTCCCAGCCTTTCCACCGGCCCGAACGCGGGTCTTCGCCCGGGGCGACCTTGTGCGTGCAGGGTGCGCAGCCGATCGAGGGGAAGCCGCGCTCGACCAGCGGGTGGCGCGGCAGGGCGTGTTCTTCGAAATACCCGTCGATGCGCGCGGCATTCCAGTCGATCAGCGGGTTGATTTTGAGCCGCCCCGCGGCGTCGCTGCTATCGATCTCGAAGCGCGGCAGCTGCGCGCGGGTCGCCGCCTGGAACGCCTTGCGTCCGGTCAGCGTCGCATCGAACGAGGCGAGCGCGCGGGCCAGCGGACGCACCTTGCGCAGTTCGCAGCAGCCGTCGGGATCGTAAGACCAGCGCAAGCCGGTCTCGTCGCGCGCATTCACCTCCGCCTCGTCGGGCTCCAGAATGCGCAGATCGGTCAGCCCGAGATGCGCGACCAGATCGTCGCGATAGCGCAACGTTTCTTCGAAGTGCTTGTGCGTGTCGAGGAACAGCACCGGCGTGCCCGGGTCCACCTGCGCCGCAAGATGCAGCAGCACCGCGCTTTCCGCGCCAAAGCTGGAGACGATCGCCACCCGCCCGACCGGCTCTTGCTGCAGGATGTCGCGCAGCAATGTTGTGGCATCGCTGTCGGCATGCTGCGCGTTCAGGCGCGCAGCATCCTCGGCAGTGAAGCGCGATCCGGTGTCGATCCGGTCGATATTTCTCGAGAGGCGATGGGGCGCATTCATCCCGCGCGGCCGTGGCGCAGCGCCCAGATCGGTGTGCGCTTGTCGGCGGCGCTCTGGTACACCTCGGGGAAGCGCGCAAAGGCGGCCTCGGCATCGGCTACGTCGATCGGCGCGTCGGGTGCAAAGGCATCGAACCCGCAGCGACGCATGTAGGCGAGCTGGTCGACCAGCACATCACCCACCGCGCGCAATTCGCCCGTAAAGCCCGCCTCGCGCAGGATACGCGCGGCGGAATAGCCACGCCCGTCGGTGAAGGCGGGAAAGGCAATATCGATCCGGCGGAGCCTGTCGAGATGGGGCAGCAGTTCGCGCGTGTCCTCGCCCGGTTCGATCCGCACCGCGACCGCATTGGTCTGCCCGGGAAAGGCATCGAGCGTGACGGCAGGCTCCATGCATACCGCGTCATCCCGCAGGCGTAAGGTTGCTTGGTCTGTCATATCGCCCCCTCCTTTTCAAAGGAGGGGGTTGGGGGTGGTTCGAAGGCAGGAGCGGGGGTGCGGGCGTGGGTCGACCCCACCCCTCGATCCTCTCCCCTGAAGGGGAGGGGAGGATTTGGGTTAGCCATAGAGCGCCTCCTTGAACGGGGCCATGCCGATCCGGCGGTAGGTATCGAGGAAACGCTCTCCCTCGTCGCGTTCGCGCAGGTAGACATCGGCGGCGGTCTCGACCGCGTCGACAATGCCGTGCTCGTCGAAGCCGGGGCCGGTGATCTTGGCGAGGCTGGTATCTTCGGCCTCCGATCCGCCGAGCAGCAGCTGGTAGTTCTCGGTGCCTTTCCGGTCGACGCCGAGGATGCCGATATGGCCCGCATGATGGTGCCCGCAGGCATTGATGCAGCCCGAAATCTTGAGCTTCAGCTCGCCCAGCGCGGCTTCCTTGCCATTGGCGGCGAAGCGCTCCGAAATGCGCTGCGCGATGGGGATCGAGCGGGCATTGGCGAGGGAGCAATAGTCGAGGCCGGGGCAGGCGATGATATCGCCCATGAGGTCCGCATTGGGCGTGCCCATGCCCGCTTCGTTGAGCGCCTGCCACAGCGCGTAGAGATCGGCCTTGCTGACATGCGGCAGGACAACGTTCTGCGTGTGCATGACCCGCAGCTCATCGAAGGAATAGCGCTCCGCCAGATCGGCCAGCACGCGCATCTGCGTGTCGGTCGCGTCGCCAGGAATGCCGCCGACCGGCTTGAGGCTGACGATGGCCGAGACGTAACCGGGTGCTTTGTGCGCATGCGTATTGTGATCGAGCCAGACCGCGAAATCGGGGTCCGACCGGTCGGGCTCGGCGTCGGCCGCGTCGAAAGCCGGATCGGCGAAGAACCCCTTGATCCGCTCCAGCTCGGCCAGCGGCGGCTCGACGCCCTGGTCGAGCAGGTGCGCGAATTCCTCTTCGACCTGGCGGGTATATTCCTCCGCGCCCAGCTCGTGGACGAGGATCTTGATCCGCGCCTTGTACTTGTTGTCGCGCCGTCCGTAGCGGTTGTAGACGCGAAGGCACGCTTCCGAATAGGTCACTAGCTGGTCGAGCGGCACGAAGTCGCGGATCAGCGGTGCGATCATCGGGGTGCGGCCCATGCCACCGCCGACGTAGAACTGCGCGCCCAGCTCTCCTTCGCGCTCGACGATACGGATGCCGATATCGTGCAGCCGCATCGCCGCGCGATCCTGTTCGCTCGCTATGACGCAGATCTTGAACTTGCGCGGCAGGTACGAAAATTCGGGGTGGAAGCTGGACCACTGGCGCAGCAACTCGGCATAGGGGCGCGGATCCGCCACTTCGTCCGCCGCGGCGCCCGCGAAATGGTCGGAGCTGATGTTGCGGATGCAGTTGCCGCTGGTCTGGATCGCGTGCATCTCGACCGTTGCCAGATCGGCGAGGATATCGCCCGCGTCTTCCAGCTTGATCCAGTTGTACTGGATGTTCTGCCGCGTGGTGAAGTGGCCGTAACCACGGTCGTACTTCTCCGCGATATCGGCGAGCACGCGCATCTGGCGCCCGTTGAGCGTGCCGTAGGGAATCGCCACGCGCAGCATGTAGGCGTGCAGCTGGAGGTAGAGCCCGTTCATCAACCGCAGCGGCTTGAACTGGTCTTCGCTCAGCTTGCCCGCCAGTCGCCGTTCGCACTGGTCGCGAAACTCGGCGACGCGCGCATCGACCATCGCCTGGTCGTATTGGTCGTAGGCGTACATCAGACGACGTTCCTTATCGCGTCGGCATCATCGGGTTTAAGCGTCAAATCGGGTCTCACAGTGGGGCCGAGCGCGCGCATGCGCTCCTTGATATGGGCAGGGCGGGGGGCGCCGTCGGGGCCAGGCTCGGCCTCGACGACATAGGCGGAATTGACGCGGCGTGCGGCTTCTTCGGCAGCGATGATCGCATTGCCGGCCTGGCCAGCGTCGACCGCGTCTTCGATGTGGATCGACCAGCCGCTGCCGGTCCACCAGATGACCGCACCGGTCTTGAGGTCGTTTCCGGTGACGAGGATCATTGTGCCGCCTCCATCGCCTGTGAAGCGAGTTGTGCGTCGGTGCGCGCGGTGACCTCGCCGATCACGATCAGCGCCGGGGAAGTGACGCGCTCGTGGTCGACGAGGTCCGGCAGGCCCGCAAGGAGCCCGTGCAAGACGCGCATTTGGGGACGCGCGCCATTCTCGATAATCGCGATCGGCATATCGGGTGAGAGGCCGTCGGCCATCAGCTTGTCGGCGATGTCGCCAGCGGTCTTCACACCCATGTAGATCACCAGCGTGCGGCCTTTGCCCGCAAGGCCCGCCCAGTTCTGTTCGGAGAGGCCCTTGCACTGGCCTGCGACGAAGCTGACGATGCTGGAGGCATCGCGGTGCGTCAGCGCGATCTGCGCGGCTGCGGCAGCGCCGTTCGCGGCGGAGATGCCGGGCACGACCTCGACCGGCACGCCTGCCGCGCGCGCGGCTTCGGCTTCCTCGCCGCCGCGCCCGAAGATCAGCGGATCGCCGCCCTTCAGGCGCACGGGGGAGCGCCCGGCCCTGGCCTCGCGCACGAGCAGCGCGTTGATGTCTTCCTGCGGCAGCGTGTGCTTCGAGCGTTGCTTGGCGACAGAGATCAGCGTCGCGTCCTTGCGCGCCATGGCGAGGATGGCCGGATCGACCAGCCCGTCATGCACGATAAGCTCAGCCCGCTGGATCAGCCGCGCGGCGCGCAGCGTCAGGAGGTCGGGGTCGCCGGGGCCTGCGCCCACGAGATGGATTGTGCCGGTATCTGCCATGTCGTCCAACATGGCGGGCGGCGCGAGGCGGCGCGAACGAGAATGGGTTGGTGGCGGCCTAGCTATTCTTTAGCGGCAGGTTTCGCCTTGCTGCCGCTGCGCTTCTGCTCGAGCGCGGCGATCAGCTGGTCGAGCCCTTCGGCGCTGCGCAGGTTGATGTCGCGCTGCGGGAAGGGGATTTCCACATCGTGATCCTGGAACAGGTGCCACAGTTTCTTGAGCACCGCGCTCTTCACATTGCCGATCCCCGCTTCGGGGTCGGTGATCCACACGTGGATGATGAAATTGACGCTACTGTCGCCGTAACCGTCCAGCCACACGGTCGGCGGCGGAGATTTCAACACCCGGTCGCACGACAGCGCGGCTTCCAGCATCAGCTCTTCGGCCTTGTCGATATCGGCGTGGTAGCTCACCCCCACGGGCACCTGCATCCGCACGTTGCGGCTGGAATAGGACCAGTTCTCGACCTGATTGATCATCAGGTTCTCGTTCGGGATGAGGTATTCCTTCTGGTCGCGGGTGGTGATCGAGACCGCGCGGATGCCGATCTTGCGGATCTGGCCGAAGGTGGAAACGCCCGCCTGGTCCGCGATCGCGATCACGTCGCCCGGCTTGATCGACTTGTCCATCAGCAGGATGATCCCGGCGATCAGGTTGCCGAAGGTCTTCTGCAGGCCGAAACCGATGGCGAGGCCGAAAGCGCCGGAGAACACCGCCAGCGCGGTCAGATCGATCCCCAGCAGGTCGATCCCGATGAAGAACGCCATGCCCCAGACGACGATGGTGACGATCTTTTCCGCCAGCAGTCGCCGCGTCTGGTCGAGCTTGGTCGCGCGCGCCAACCCCATATGCGCGAGCTTGCTGCCGAAGAAGGCGAAGGCAAACACGGCGGCGACCACAGCAAGGAACACAATCCCGTCCCACACCGAAATGTGCATCGAACCGACATTGATCGCCATTCCGTCGAGCGATCCGATGACATCGCCGATCGTCTGGCTCTGTTCGCCCACCGCCTGGGCGATCTCGTCGGCCGCCTTCACGCTGTCCGTCGGGCTGGCTTCGGGGGTGGGCATGGTGCTCGCAGCCGTGGACCCGTCCGTGGGCACCGGCTGCAGGATCACCTGTTCGCCCGCCTCCAGCGGTTCGCCGGTCGGCGTGGGCGATGGGCTCGCGGTTCCTTGCGGGTTGAGCACCGCATCGGTTGCGGCATTGGGACTGAAAGCGCTGGACATCAGCTATGCTTGATCGCGGCGAAGGCGCGGTCAAGGTCCGCGATCAGGTCATCCGCATCTTCGAGCCCGATGGCGAGGCGAATGCCCAGCCGGTCTTCCTCGCGCCAGCCGGGCAACGGCCATGCGCTCGCGCTGCGAATGCGGGCCGCATCGAAGGGCAGGGCGAGGCTTTCGAACCCGCCCCAGCTGTAGCCGATGCCGAACAGTTCGAGGTGGTTCACGAAGGCGCTGCGCTGCGCATCGGTGTGACCCGAGAGCACGAAACTGAAGAGTCCGCAGCCGCCGGTGAAGTCGCGCTGCCACAACTCGTGGCCGGGCGATCCCTCGAGCATCGGGCACAGGACGTGCGCCACCTCGCTGCGCTGTTGCAGCCATTGTGCGACCTTGAGTGCGCTTGTGGACGTTTGTTGCAACCTTAGCGGCATCGTCCGCAGGCCGCGCGAAACCAGCGCCGCATCGTCGGGCGAGACGCACTGGCCGAGGCTTTGCGCGGTGTGCCGCAGCTTGGCGTAGTGCTTCTTCCCCGCGCTCGCCGCGCCCATCATCACGTCCGAATGCCCGCCTGCATGCTTGGTCAGCGCGGTGATGGATATGTCGCATCCATGCTCGAGCGCGGCGAAACCCAGCCCGGTGGCCCAGGTGTTGTCGACCAGCGTGCAGGCGCCTTTCTCGCGCGCAATGGCGGAAAGGTGAGGAATATCGGGCACTTCCATCGTCAGACTGCCGGGCGTCTCCAGCATGACGGCGGTGGTCCGGTCATCGAAAGCCGCGGCGTAGGCATCGTGGTCGGCGGGATCGAAAAAGCGCGCCTCCACGCCCCATCGCTTGAGCAGGCCTGAGGCGATGGAGCGGGTCGGCTCGTAGACATTGTCCTGCACCAGCAATACTTCGCCGGGCTCCAACACGCTCATCATCGCGCCTGCAAGCGCCGCCGTGCCGCTGGGATAGAGCATCGTGCCATCCGCTCCCGGTTCCAGCTGCGTCAGCGCCTCAGCCAGCGACCATTGGGTCGGCGCGCCCCGTCGGCCGTAGTGGAAGTGCCCGTCCTCGTTATATTTGAGGCTCTCCTGCCGCTCTTCCTCGCTGGCGTAGAGATGTGTGCTGCCGCGCCAGATCGGGGTGTTGACCACCCTGCCGGTCCATTCCTCGCGCCGCCCGGCGAGCACCGCGCGGGTGGCGGAGCGGTGATCGTCGCGTGTCTTGCTCACCGGGCCTCTCCGGTTTCCTTGGGTGTCTCGGGGTCCGCGCCCCACTCGCTCCAGCTGCCGTCGTAGAGCGCGGTCTGCGAGGCGCCTGCGAGGCGGAGCGCGAACAGGATCACCGAGGCGGTCACCCCGCTGCCGCAGCTCGCGACGATGGGCTGGTCGGTGTCAAGGCCAGCTCTTTCGGCCTGCGAACGAAGCTCTTCGGGATCGCGGAAGGTGCCGTCCTCGCGCAGCACATCGCGGAAGAAGAGGTGCCGTGCGCCGGGGATGTGCCCGCCGGGCAGATCATGCACGCTGTCCTCATCGGCCCCGGTGAAGCGCCCGGCGTTGCGTGCATCGACGACCTGTTCGGCGCGGCTCTCCAGATTGGCGAGCATCGCGGCCTTGTCGCGGATATCGGTGACGCGGACCGCGGTGGGCGGGCGTCCGACAGCAGTTGCCATCGCAGAGCCGCTTTCCAGCGGGCGGCCTTCCGCCTTCCATTTCGCCAGCCCGCCGTCGAGCACCGCAATATTGGCGAGACCTGCAAGGTCGAGCAGCAGCCACGCCCGGGCCGCGCTGCGAAGCTGCGAATCGTCGTAGAGGATGATGCGCGTCTGCGCGCCAATGCCGCGCTCGCCCAGCCAGCGCGCGATCCGGTCCCCGTCGGGCACCTTGCCGGGCAGGGCCGATGCCGGGTCGTGGAGGCCCGCCAGATCGAGGAACCGCGCGCCGGGGATATGGCCGCTCTCGAATTCAGCCCGCGCGTCGCGCTCGGCTCCGGGCAGGTGAAGCGAGGCGTCGAGCACCGCGAGATCGGGCGCACCCAGCTCGTCGGCGAGCCATTCGGTAGAAATCAGCATGTCCATGCCGAGCCGGATAGCGGCGCGGGCGGCCGCTTGTCGAGCGTGGCGCTCAGGCGACGGCGCGGGTGGTCAGCTTGTCGTAGCTGCGCGGCGGGCCGTCGAGCCGGAATGGAGTGGGGCGGGCGCCCTTCTGGGGGCTGCGCGTGCCGATCACATAGGTGAAGGCGCGCGGTTCCATATCGGCGGCGCGCACGGTCAGGCGCAGCAGCGGCACGAACACCGGCACCTGCCCCTGAAGCAGCGCGCGAACCTGGCCCAGCGGCAGGCGCAGGTCGCCGTGTAGGGTAATGCGCTGCCCGGGTTCGAGGCGGTCGAGACTATGCAGTTCGGGTAAGGCCTGCGTCGCATCGGCCAACTGTTGCGTCACCGGCACCCGGCCATGCGCGGTCGTCACGTCGCCATGCACCTGAACCTGCGTCATCGGCACGCGACCGCGATTGACCATCGTAACGCGGTACGAGATCGAGGCGTTCATCACGCTGCGGCTGAGGGTCACGGCATAGGCCTCCACCTCCAGCGATCCGGCGTCGGGCTTGGCGACGGAATTGGATCCACGGACCTCATGCCGCGGCGCACCCGCCGGGTTCACGATCTCAGCAGGCTCGTCCGGCGCGGGTTTGCGACGACGCATGACGGCGAACGCAATCGCCCCCAGCACGAGCAGCGCGGCAGCGAGGGCTCCCGCCAGCCAGAGCGGGAAGCTCGTGGCATTCGGCTGGTCTGAAACGCTGGCCGATGCGGTATCTTCGCTGCCCGAAACCTCGGGAAGGTCGAGTGCGCCGGACTCTTCCTCGATCGGGGTGACTGAGCGGTCCTGATCCGCAGGAGCCGCAGCGCGATCCTGCTCGGGCGCAGGTTCGTCCGCCACCGGCGAAGAAGCGGTATCGGGTTGCGAAAGAACCTCGCGGGTCGGGACCGAGCGTTCGCTGGCGGGCAGCGATGGACTGGGCGTGCTCGTGGCAGGCTGCGGAGCGGCAGTGCGGCTCGGCGCAGGTGTCGGCGTGGCGCGTGCCGAAGCGGTCGGGCGCGGGGTCGGCGCGGTGCGGGTCGGCTGCGGCGTGGGCGACGTGATGACGCGCGGAACGCTGGGGACTTCGCTTTCGGTATCGACAGGCCCCTGCACCTGCGGGCGCGACGTGGGGGTGGCGTCCGGATCGGGAGGCAGCGTAAAAGTGCTGGCGGGCTGCGCGGCGGCAGCGCTCGCGCACAGCAGCACAGCAAGAGGGAGTAGCAATCGCATCTGGTCGACTTACGAATTCATGCCCTTGGGGGAAGAAGGAACCTGCCTCGGCATCGGGCAGAACGGCGCTGAATAGTCGGTTAATCGCGGGCTTGCAAAGGCTCGCTTGTGCGCTGGCCACGATAAAGGCATGGACGCGGCATGAGCGACACACCTTCCCCCAAGTTTCTCGGCCAGTCGAGCGCGCTGCCCGCCTCGCCGGAAGAGGCCGTGCTCGATTACGTGCCCAATCCGCGCGAGGGCTCGCTGTATAGCGTGCGCTTTTCCGCGCCCGAGTTCACCTCGCTATGCCCCGTCACCAGCCAGCCGGACTTCGCGCATCTGGTGATCGACTATGCGCCGGGCGCCACCATCGTGGAATCGAAGAGCCTCAAGCTGTTCCTCGGCTCTTTTCGCAATCATTGCGGCTTCCACGAGGACGTGACCGTGGGCATCGGCCAGCGATTGGTCGACGAAATGAGCCCGCAATGGCTGCGCATCGGCGGCTATTGGTATCCGCGCGGCGGTATCCCGATCGATGTGTTCTGGCAGAGCGGCCCGGTGCCCGAAGGGCTGTGGGTGCCCGACCAGGGCGTGCAGAACTATCGCGGGCGCGGCTAGCCTGCGCAGCGGCAGACGCTACTTCTTCACCCGCCATTCGCGCGCATAGGTCGATTCCTCATGATACTTGCGCTGCTTTGCGTCCGCTTCTGCGGCTCGCTCGGCCTCGGTTGAAGCGCGCGAGGCGTGCTTCTTAAGCAGGCTGTCGCGGCGGATCGGGATCGCTTGCGCAATCGGCGTGCCTGCCCGCAGCACATGCTCGCCCACGGAACCGGTCCATAGGAAGGGCATGTTGACCGTCGTCTCGAACCGGTCGCAATCGACCATGCCCGCGAAGGTGGTGAAGGGCAGGTCGGGCCGGTTGATCGGCTGCATGAACAGCACCGAATAGCCTTCGGGCACCTTGATCCGCCACGGATTGACAAACTTGAGCGGCATGGCCGCTTCGAACGGTGGCTCGGGCGCGCCGATCTGGCCGGGATGATGCTGCTCTATCGGCGTGAAAGCGACATTCTGCGGCCAGCCCAGTTCGATCGACACCCGGTCTTGCGGCACGCGGAACAGGACATCATAGGGCAGCGGAATGACGAAACCGAGCGACAGGGCATCGGTCACCGGCAGGCACGCCTTGACCGTGAGACCAGGCATGCCGTGCGCGTCTTCCATCCCCATTTCGCGGTCGAGCCGCTTGAACCAGTCGGGCGCGAAACGGATCGCGCGCTCGGGCGCGGGGATGGTGCCGACCAGCGCGGGGTCGCAGATGAATTCGATTTCGGGCGCGTGCGAAGGGCCGGATGGCTCGTCATCTTCTCCGCTCCCGCCATCGCCATCTAGCCCGCAGCCGAGCGCATTTCCTGCCATCCGCCGGTCCTTCCCCAAAGCGTTGCCCAGCCCGATGTTTCGCGAGCATGCGGATCGAATGCAAGTATGCAGGCCCGCTGGCCCGCAGCGGTGCGATGCGTTTTGCGAGCGGGCGGGGCGTCTTCGCATCGACAAGCAGCGAGTCTCGGAGCAAAGGCGAAATCTCAGCTGGATGTTGGGTCTGTCGCGGACCGGGGAACGGCATTGATCAATATGAGCATCTGGTGGCTGATCCTCGCGGCGATCCATCTGGCCGTGATCCTGCGTGCGCTCCTGCTGGAAGGTCGCGGATCCGATGCGCGGGCGGCGTGGCTGCTCCTGCTGATCGCGTTGCCCGGGCTCGGAGTGATCCTGTACCTCCTGTTCGGCGAAGCATGGATTTCCAGAGGCCTTCGCGAACGTCAGCGCCGCGCCTATGAGGCGCTGCTCCCCTTTGCTCCGCGCCCGACCCAACAGGCCGATCTGCGCGGCGTTTACGGCAATGCGTTCCGCACCTTCGAGGCCGAAGCGCGTTGGCCGACCTGCACCGGCAATCAGGCGACCCTTCCACCAGACTCCGATGCCGCGATCGCGCTGCTCGTGGCCGATATCGATGCCGCGGAGCATTCGGTTCACCTGTCTTTCTATATCTGGCTCGGTGACCATAATGGCACGAAGGTGGTGCAGGCGGTCTGCCGTGCTGCGCAGCGAGGGGTCACCTGCCGGATCGCCGTCGATGCCATCGGGTCGAGAGGGTTGATCCGCTCCGACCACTGGACGGCAATGCGCGATGCCGGCGCCCAGGTTTGCAGCCTGCTCTCGGCGCCATTGGGGATGGGCTTTCTCGTCGGGCATCGCACCGATCTGCGCAATCATCGCAAGATCGCCGTCATCGATGGGCATATCGCCTATTGCGGCAGTCAGAACTGCGCCGATCCTGCATTCCTCGTCAAACGCGATTTCGCGCCTTGGGTCGATATCTTCGTCCGCTTCGAAGGGCCGGTCGCGCGCCAGACCGACATCATCTTCGCGGCCGCCTGGACCCTAGAAACGGGCGAGGATTTGCGCGAAGCGATGAGCGCGGAGCCGCCGCGGGCGTTGCCCGATGGCATCGCCGCCATCGCCTGCGGTATCGGCCCGCTCTCGCCGCGTGGCACGATGACCGACATGTTCGCGGCCGTACTGGCGGCGACGCAATCCCAAGTCACGATCACCACGCCCTATTTCGCGCCCGATCCCGAGCTGCTCGGCGCGATCGTGGCAGCCGCGCGTCGCGGGGTCGAGTTGCGCATCGTTGTCCCGCATCGCAACGACGACCGCGTCGTCGGAGCGATCAGCCGCGCCTATTACCCCGAGCTGGCGAGATCGGGCGTACGCATCTTCGAGTATTGCGGCGGCCTGTTGCATGCCAAGACGATCGTGGCCGACGGTTGTGTCGCCCTGATCGGATCGTCCAACATGGATCGCCGCAGCCTGGATCTGAATTTCGAGAACAACATCCTGCTCGAGTCCGACGAGATCGCAGGTCAGCTGGGCAGGCGACAGCAGCGCTGGCTGGAGGATGCGATCGAGATCGACCGCGATGCCGCAACCACCCGTCCGTTCGGGCGCCGCATCGTCGACAACCTGCTGACGATCATCGGTGCGCCCTTCTGAAATCTGGCGCGACCGGCGGCCGCAACGCGTGTGCAGCGAGAGGCCACGCCTCCGCGAGCGTTTGCGATTCTTTACTTACGAGGACTCTGGTCGCAATGCGCGAGCCAGACCGACAAGAAGGATAGCGAATGCTGATGCGAGGATTGTTCGCGGACAGGGGCTTGGAACGAAATCTGGGTTTCTGGGTCCCGCTCATCCTCGTCATAGCGATTGCCGCACTCGGGCACTGGGTTGCCGAGCAGTTCTACTGGGCTCTCGTGGTCGTCGCGCCGCTGCTGCTGATCGCGCTGTGGGACATGATCCAGCCGACCCACTCGCTGCGGCGCAACTATCCGCTCACCGCCCGCTTTCGCTGGCTGTTCGAGGATCTGCGACCCTTCCTGCGCAGCTATATCGTCGAAGGCCCGTTGGAGGGCCGCCCTTTCGACCGCGTTTCCCGATCCCTCGTCTATGCCCGCTCCAAGAACCAGGAAGACGCGCAGCCCTTCGGCACCGAGCTGGACGTCTATTCCGACGAGTACGAGGCGCTGTGCCATTCGATCAATCCGAACCCCAAGGCGCCCAAGCGCACGCGGGTGCATGTCGGCACGCACCAGTGCAGCAAGCCGTATGACGCCGCCCGCCTGAACATCAGCGCGATGAGTTTCGGCGCGCTCGGCAATCACGCGATCGAGGCGCTGAACATGGGCGCCAAGATCGGCGACTTCTATCACGATACGGGCGAGGGCGGGCTGTCGCCCTATCACCTCAAGCATGGCGGCGACGTCGTGTGGGAACTGGGCTCGGGCTATTTCGGCGCGCGCGACAAGGACGGCAATTTCGACCCCGACAGCTTCCGCGACAAGGCGCAGCACGATTCCGTCAAGATGACCGAGATCAAGCTGAGCCAGGGCGCGAAGCCGGGTCATGGCGGGCTGCTGCCAGCGGCCAAGGTGACGAAGGAAATCGCGGAAACGCGGCAGGTTCCGGCTGATGAAGATTGCCTCTCGCCGCCGGGGCACTCGGCCTTTTCGACCCCGCGCGAGATGCTGGAATTCGCGGCCAAGATGCGCGAGCTTTCGGGCGGCAAGCCGGTCGGCATCAAGCTGTGCGTGGGCCAGCCGCACGAGGTGTTCGCGATTTGCAAGGCGATGCTCGACAGCGGCATCACGCTCGACTTCATCGTCGTCGATGGCGGCGGCGGCGGCACGGGTGCGGCGCCGCTGGAATTGTCCGACCACGTCGGGCTGCCGCTGCGTATAGGTCTCTACTACGTCAACAACGCGCTGATCGGGACGGGGCTGAAAGACACAATCAAGCTCGCCGCCTCGGAAAAGGTGTTTTCCGGATCGTCCATCGCGATGAATGCCGCGCTGGGCGCGAACTGGTGCAACGCCGCGCGCGCCTTCATGTTCTCGCTGGGCTGCGTGCAATCGCTGCGGTGCCATACCGGCACCTGCCCCACAGGGGTCGCGACCAGCTCGCCGGCTCGCCAGCGCGGCCTCGTGATCCCGGAAAAAGCCCAGCGCGTGGCCAATTTCCAGTCCAAGACGCTCGACAGTCTGCACGACATCGTGGTCGCCTGCGGGCTTGAATCGCCCGACGAATTCACGCCGCGCCACCTGCGGCAGTGGAAGAACAATGCCGAGATGATCCCGTGGTCGCAGATCGTGCACGAGGTCGAGCCCGGCAAGTTGCTGCACGAGCCCGACGATACCGCCTTCGCCGAGTACTGGCGGATGGCCGATCCCGATACGTTCAAGCCGACCCTGTGATCGCGCTGGAGGCAACGGCGAGCCACTAGCATCTCAGCCGGCTGAAGGGCGCGCGAAAAACCAGGAAGTGATGGTGCCGGTTGCAGGAATCGAACCCGCGACCTTCGGTTTACAAAACCGCTGCTCTACCAGCTGAGCTAAACCGGCCCGTTCAAGGTCACGCGCCTTGCGGCAAAACCGCGCGCGCGTCCACCCTCGAATGCATCATGCGAAACAAGCCGCGAGGCACCGCCTGCGGCCCGGTTTTCTTTGTAAAATACGCCCCGATCTGGTACAATTCCAGTGGTAAACAAGGAAAAGACATTGGACCAGAATCTTCGCACCCAACTGCAATATGATGCACAGAAGAAGTCGATCGCCGCGGCCTATATTCTGTGGCTGTTTCTGGGCACCTTCGGGGCGCACCGCTTCTATCTGGGTCATATCGGCAGCGGTGCGATCCAGCTGACCTTGCTGTTGCTCGGTTGGGTGCCGTTTTTCCTTGGCTGGTTCATTCTGGGCATCTGGTGGCTGATCGACGCATTCCTGATCCCGGCCCAGACCGAGCGGCGCAATCTCGAGACGCTCGAACGGCTCGGTAGCCACCTTCCCGCCGTTCCCGCCTGATGTTAACGCGCGCCGAAGGTCCAGCCTTCGGTGCGGGCGAGGGCGCACGTCAGGCTGCGCGGGCTCCACAGGCTTGCATCGCCGCAGACCCGGCGCAGCCAGGCGGCGGTCAGCAGAGCATCGGCGCTGTGATCGTCGATCGGGCCAGAGCCCGTAACGGGCGCGGATAGCAGCGCACTGAGCCCTTCGTTCAGCAACGCATGGTCCCTGATCTTGCGCCCGCGATGGGCCGGGAGGGCCTGGAGCGAGGCGAGCGCGGTGTAAATTTCCACCAGCACCGATCCCTCGCGCGGCAGATCGTCGACCGGCCAAACGGGCAACGCGCCGTCCAGCCGGTGAAGCACCCGCATGCCGGTAAGGCTCGATTTGCCGACCTGCGCCGCGCCGACGAGGTTGAAGTTGGACACCGGGCGACAGCCCATTGCGCGCTGTGCCAGTTCGGCGACCCGGAAGCGCCCTTCGCGGGTCGGTGCATCGGGCGCGTGGAAGCGGTCGCCCTCCTGCTCGCCCCGATGGCGGAAATAGCGGGCAAGCTCGTCATGGCGCAGCGCGCCGCCCGCTTCCAGATGCGGATCTTCTGCGCTCAATTCGTCGACCAGCGCCCACAGCGATTTCGCATCTGGCGGGGATTTATCCCAGCCTGGAAAGAACGCTCCGCAATCGGCGAAGGGCAGCGAAATGCCCAGATCCATCCCGACCAGCGTATCGCGCGGCAGATCGTCGCGCAGGAACGCGAGGACTTCGGTGCGGCTCCACGGTTTCTCGCGCTGCAGAAGGCGCGGCGGGCCGTCGCGCAGCTCGGCCATGGCCAGCGCGATGCCCTTGTGCCGCTCGCCGCGCGCGCCCGACCAGTCGATCGCGAGGAAGTGGGAGAAGCGGCTCAATCGCGCCCTTTGCGCCGCGCGGCCCAGAACTCCATCCGCTCCGCGACGCGCTTTTCGAAGCCGCGACCGGTGGGCTGATAGAAGCCCTGCGGCTCCATCTCGTCGGGCCAGTAATTGTCGCCCGAGAACGCATCCTCCGCCGAATGATCGTAGGAATAGCCTTCGCCGTAGCCGATGTTCTTCATCAGCTTCGTCGGCGCGTTGAGGATGTTCTTGGGTGGGCTCAGGCTGCCCGTCTCCTTCGCGCTTCGCCACGCAGATTTCTGCGCCATATAGGCCGCGTTCGATTTGGGCGCGGTGGCGAGGTAGAGGCACGCCTGCACCAGCGCGAGCTCGCCTTCGGGGCTGCCGAGAAATTCGTAGGCATCGCGCGCGGCGATGCACTGGCTGAGCGCGGCCGGATCGGCCATGCCGATATCCTCCACCGCCATGCGCACCAGCCGCCGGGCGAGATAGCGCGGCTCCTCGCCCGCAGTCAGCATCCGCGCGAGGTAATAGAGCGCGGCATCCGGGTCGCTCCCGCGCACCGCCTTGTGCAGCGCGGAGATGAGGTTGTAGTGCCCGTCGCGATCCTTGTCGTACACCGCCACGCGGCGCTGCAGGAAGCTGCCGAGCCCAGCGGGATCGAGCGGCTCGCTCAGCCCCGCATTATACAGCGTTTCAGCCTGGTTGAGCAGGAAGCGCCCGTCGCCATCGGCACTCGCGATCAGCGCGGCGCGCGCATCGTCGGTTAGGGGGAGGGGACGTTCGAGCTCTTCGGCGCGGGCCAGCAGTTCGCCCAGCGCCTCGTGCCCCAATCGCTCGAGGATCAGCACCTGCGCGCGGCTGAGCAGCGCGGCGTTGAGGGCGAAGCTGGGGTTCTCGGTCGTCGCGCCGACCAGCGTGACCGTGCCGCGTTCGACGAAAGGCAGGAAGCCATCCTGCTGCGCTCGGTTGAAGCGGTGAATCTCGTCCACGAACAGCAGCGTCTTCTGGCCCGCCTTGGCGGCAGTCTCCGCCTCGGCGAAGGCCCTCTTGAGGTCGGCCACCCCGCTGAACACCGCGCTCACCGCAGCATAGCGCATGCCCACGCTATCGGCGAGCAGGCGCGCGATGGTGGTCTTGCCGGTGCCCGGCGGTCCCCACAGGATCATGCTGGACAGGCGGCCGGCGGCAACCATTCGCCCGATGCTGCCCTCAGGCCCGGTCAGATGCTCCTGCCCGACAACTTCGGAAAGGGTGCGCGGGCGCAGCCGGTCGGCCAGCGGCGCATCCTCGCGCGGCTCGGCGGGGGTGGTGGAGGAGGGCTTGGGAGCCTCGTTTTCGAACAGATCGGCCATTGGTCGGCTGACATAGGCGCTTGATCGGGAAATTGCAGCGGGCACTTGTCGCGGTCCGGCCAAGATATATCTTAGCTATATCATAAGTGAGGAGCGCGCAGATGAGCGACAAATACGAAAACGAAGGCGGAGAGCCGACCGAAGGCCGGATTTCCGACCAACCCGAAGGTGAGGATTTCGACGAGGATATTGAGGTGGAGATCGACGAAGATTACAACCGGAACGGCAAGCGCGATCGCGATTCCTTCACCGTCGACAGCATTTTCGGGCCCGAGGGCGTTTTCGGCCTAGAAGGTCCTTTCGGTCGCAACGGCCCGTTCGGTCCCGGTGGCCCGTTCGGCAAGAGCGGCCCCTTCGGCGGCGCAACCATGGGGCGCGGAAACTGGAAGATGGGTGGCACGCACGACGCAGGCCCGCCTCATCGCCAGCAGCACCGCCGCCGCAAGCGCATGTTCGGGCCTGGCGAGCTGCGCCTGGTACTGCTCGCGCTGATCGCGGGCGAGCGCAGGCATGGCTACGAACTGATCAAGGAGATCGAGGATCTGACCGGCGGCGACTATGCGCCCAGCCCGGGCGTAATCTACCCCACGCTCTCGCTGCTCGAGGACGAGGGGCTGATCGCACCGGTCGAGGGCGGCGAGACCCGCAAAGCGTTTCGGGCGACCGATGCAGGCATGGAAGAGCTGGAAGCGCGCAGTGGCGAAGTCGCCCGCCTCATGCAACGGCTCGGTAAACAGGCGGAGCGCACGAAACCCACGGGTTCGCCCGATCTGCTGCGCGCGCTCGGCAACCTGGCCACGGTCATCACAAACCGCGCGGCCAACGGGCAGTTCAGCGGCGCGAGCAAGGACAAGGTCGTCGACCTGATCGACGAGCTGGCGCGCAAGATCGAACGCCTCTGATCGTCCCTGACTTGCGACCCGGGCGGGTGCGTGTAGTCTCGCGCCCGGGTCGTTTTGTGGGGGGAGGATCATTATGGACGAGCATCTGACTGCGCGCACCCCGTGGCACCTGTGGGTCATCGGCGTCGTTTCGCTTCTGTGGCACCTCGGCGGCGCGAACGATTATTTCCAAACGCAGACAGGCAATATTGAATACCTCGCCCAAGCGGGCGAAATGATGGGCGTGACCGCGCAAACCGTGGTGCAGTATTTCGAAAGCCGGTCGATCCTGTTCCACGCGGCATGGGCCATCGGCATCTGGGGTGCCGTGCTCGGCTCGGTCCTGCTGTTGCTGCGGACGCGCTTTGCGCTCTACGCTTTCATCCTGAGCTTTATTGGCACCGTCGTGTCTTTCGCGATGCAGTACAGCGATCCGATGCCGGGAGTGGAAATGACGGGTTTCCAGCTTGGCATGACCATGGCGATCTTCGTCATCGAACTGCTGCTGATTTTCTACGCGCGGGCGATGAAAAACAGGGGCGTGTTACGCTGACCTTTCCGCCTGCGGTCCGCCTTTTGCTTTCTGGGCATTGGCGAGCCGCAGGTAGGTATCGACCATCGAGGCATTGATCGCCTCCCACGTGTAGGGCTGGCTGCGTTCCAGCCCCGCTGCGCCGTGGCGGGCCCGCAGATCGGCGTCGATGCAATAGGGCGCCAGCGCGTCGGCGAAGGCGGTCACATTGCCCGGCTCGACCAGCACGCCGGTTTCGCCGTCGGCCACCAGGCTGGAACTGCCGGTGGCATTGGCCGCGACCACGGGGATCGCGCAGGCCATATGCTCGAGCGTGACATTACCGAATGTCTCGGTGATCGAGGGGTTGAGGAAAATGTCGCTGCTGGCGACCGCACGGCCCAGATCTGCGCCTTCCTGCAGGCCGACGAAAATGCCACCGGGCAGCGCCTTTTCGAACCAGCTGCGGGCCGGGCCGTCGCCGATCACCACGACTCTGTGCGGCACCTGCCGCCTGCGCAGTTCGATGATCGCATCGGCGAAGATGTCGAGGCCCTTTTCCATCACCAGCCGCCCGAGGAACGAGATCACCACCTCGTCGTCGGCGATGCCCTGTTCGCGTCGCCAAGCCATGTCGCGCGCGCCGGGGTGGAAAATGCTGCGGTCGATGCCGCGCGTGTAGATGCCGATATCATCGTTCATGCGTTGCGACCTGAGCACGTCGACCATGCCTTCGGATGGCGCGACCAGCGCGTCGCACTTGCGGTACATCCTGCGCAGCCACGCCTCGACCGCAGGCTCGAGGAAGCCGAGTTTGTAATAGCGCGGATAGGTCTCGAACCGGGTGTGAACCGAACCCAGCACCGGCACATCATGCGCGCGCGCCCAGTCGACCGCCTGCCTGCTGGCACGGTCCGGGCTGGCGACATGGACCAGATTGGGGCGGAAATCCTCGAACGTCTCCTTCGCCTTGCCAAACAGGCCAAGCGGCACGCGGTATTCGGAGCGGCCCGGAATAGCGATCGAAGGCAGCGAGATGACCTCGCCTACAGCATCGACCTGCGGGTTCTCCACCGTCGGAGCGAAGATGCGCACCGCGCCGCCTTTTTCGAGCACATAGCCGACAAGCCGATTGAGGGCCTGTGTCGGGCCATCGCGGACCATGTCGTAATTGCCGCTGACCAGGGCGACGCGCAGATCGGTAACGTCCATGGCGCCTGCCTTTAAGGCTTGGTGCGCGAATTGGCGAGGGGGCGTCCGCAGCGGCCCGACCGATTGCAACGCCACCCTGTCGACAGAATGGTGTTTCGCATTGACTCCTGTCTGCGCAACTTTATTGCCGCCGACGGGCCACGCGGTCCCAACGCCGCGCGAGCTCTCTGCAAGGAGAGAATACATGACTGATAAACCCCATCAGGGCGCGCCTGCGCGCCCGTCGAAGCCGACGCTCAAGCCTGAGCGTCCTTTCTTTTCGTCCGGTCCGACCGCCAAGTTTCCCGGCTGGTCGCTCGACAAACTCCAAACCGAATCGCTGGGCCGTTCGCACCGTTCTTCGGTCGGCAAGGCGCGCCTGAAATACGCGATCGACCTCACCAAAGAACTGCTCGGCGTGCCCGACGATTATCTCGTCGGCATCATGCCGGGCTCGGACACAGGCGCGCTCGAATGCGCGATGTGGACCATGCTGGGCGCCGGCCCGGCCACGGTCGCGGCGTGGGAAAGCTTCGGCAATGTGTGGATTCAGGATGCGGTGAAGCAGCTCAAGCTGCCCGACTTGCAGGTGCTCGACGCGCCCTATGGCGAAATTCCCGATCTGAGCGCGATTCCACAGGAAAACGATGTCGTTTTCACCTGGAACGGCACCACCAGCGGCGCGAAGATCGCGAACACCGACTGGTTGGAGCCGGGCCGCAAGGGGATCACGATCAACGACGCGACCAGCGCCATCTTCGCGCAGGAGATGGACTGGGCCAAGCTCGATGCGACGACCTTCAGCTGGCAGAAGGTGATGGGCTCCGAAGCGCAGCACGGCATGCTGATCCTTTCGCCCAAGGCGGTCGAGCGGATCGAAAGCTACGATCCCGAATGGCCGCTGCCCAAGCTGTTCCGCCTCAAGAAGGGCGACAAGCTCAACACCGGCATCTTCGAGGGCGCGACGATCAACACGCCTTCGATGCTGGCGACCGAGGATTACATCGCCGCGCTCGAATGGGCGAAGTCGATCGGCGGGCTGCCTGCGATGATCGAACGCGCCAACGCGAATGCCAAGGTCCTGACCGACTGGATCGAGGCGACGCCGTTCGTGCGCAACATGGTCGACGATCCGGCCAAGCGGACCAATACCGGTGTGTGCTTCGTCTTCCAGGGCGAGTGGTTCGACAGTCTGCCTGAAGAAGAGCAGGCCGCAGTGCCCGGCAAGATCTACAAGATGCTGGAAGCCGAAGGCGTCGGCTACGACTTCAATGGCTACCGCGACGCTCCGCCGTCCCTGCGCATCTGGTGTGGCGGCACGGTCGAGAGCGAAGATATCGCGCGCCTGCTGCCGTGGATCGAGTGGGCCTTTGCCGAGCTGCAGAAGTAGGCCGGTTCCTTTTTGCAATACCGTCACCCTGAAACTGTTTCAGGGTCCAGTTCTCCATCATCGCGCCTTCGTTCGAGAAGGCTCGGTGGATGCTGAAACAAGTTCAGCATGACGATTTGAGGGAAATGAAATGTCCCGGAAACCCAAAGTCCTGATTTCCGACAAGATGAGCCCCGAAGCCGCCAAGATATTCGAAGAGCGCGGCTGCGATGTGGACGTAAAACCCGGCCTCTCGCCCGATGAGTTGAAAGCGATCATCGGCGAATACGAAGGCCTCGCGATCCGGTCCTCCACTAAGGTCACGCCCGAGATTCTCGACGCGGCGACCAACCTCAAGGTGATCGGCCGTGCAGGCATCGGCGTCGACAATGTCGACATTCCCGCCGCCAGCGAGCGCGGGGTGGTGGTGATGAACACGCCATTCGGCAATTCGATCACCACTGCCGAACACGCGATCGCCATGCTGCTCGCGCTGGCGCGGCAGATACCGCAAGCCAATGCGCGCACGCAGAACGGCGAATGGCCGAAGAGCGATTTCATGGGTGTCGAACTGACCGGCAAAACGCTGGGCCTGATCGGCGCGGGCAATATCGGATCGATCGTCGCCAGCCGCGCGCAGGGTCTGCGCATGAAGGTGATCGCCTATGATCCTTTCCTGACCGAAGAACGCAGCGTCGATATCGGGGTCGAGAAGGTCGAGCTTGATGATCTTCTCAAGCGCGCGGACTGCATCACGCTGCACACCCCGCTGACCGACGAGACGCGCAACATCCTCAGCCGCGAAAACCTCGCCAAGACCAAGAAGGGCGTGCGAATCGTCAACTGCGCGCGCGGCGGCCTGATCGACGAAGCGGCGCTCGCCGAGGTGCTCGACAGCGGGCACGTGGCGGGCGCGGCGCTCGATGTGTTCGAGACCGAACCGGCCAAGGAAAGCCCGCTGTTCGGCAAGCCCGGCTTCATCTGCACGCCGCACCTCGGCGCCTCGACCCGCGAGGCGCAGGAGAATGTCGCCCTGCAGGTCGCCGAACAGCTGAGCGATTTCCTCCTCACCGGGGCGGTGACCAACGCGCTCAACATGCCCAGCCTGACGGCGGAAGAGGCACCGCGTCTCAAGCCTTACATGCAGTTGGCCGAAAGCATCGGCTCGCTGGTCGGCCAGCTGGCGCATGGAAACCTGCCCAAGATCGCGATCGAGCTGGAAGGCGACGCGGCGGAGCTCAATCCCAAGCCGGTCACCGCTGCGGTGCTCGCGGGCCTGATGCGCCGCTATTCGCAGAGCGTGAACATGGTCAACGCGCCCTATCTGGCGAAGGATCGCGGCATGGAAGTGCGCGAAATCCGCAACAGCCGTGAGGGTACGTACCAGACGCTGATTCGCGTTACGGTCGATACCGATGCGGGCAAGCGCTCGGTCGCCGGCACGCTGTTCGGCAGGGACGCGCCGCGCCTCGTGGAAATCTTCGGCATCGGGATCGAGGCCGAGCTTGAGGGTCACATGATCTATGTCGTCAACGACGACGCGCCCGGTTTTATCGGACGGATCGGCTCGCTGCTGGGCAATCGCGGCATCAATATCGGCACCTTCAACCTTGGCCGCAGGCAGGCCGGTGATGAAGCAGTGCTGCTGCTCAGCCTCGATCAGCCGGTGGAAACAGCGCTGATGGAAGAGGTCGAGGCGCTGGAGGGTGTGCGGACGGTACGTGCGCTGAGTTTCTAACCCGGGCTCCCATCCGTCATTCCAGCTTTCGCTGGGATGGCTAGGGGGTTAGGGGCAGGCGCATGACCACTACCGACGATCTTCTGCCCGAGGGGCTGGCCGATAATCTGCCCGCGCAATCCGCGCTGCTCACCCACGCCATGCGCGCTGCGCTGGGCGCGATGGATGCGCATGGCTACGACCGGGTCAGCCCGCCGCTGATCGAGTTCGAAAAATCGCTCGGCAGCCGTATGGACGGGTTGCAGACGCGCGCCATGTTCCGCTTCGTCGATCCGGCCAGCCTGCGCACGCTGGCCCTGCGGTCGGACATCACCCCGCAAATCGGGCGGATCGCGGCGACCGCGCTGGCCGACAGTCCGCGTCCGTTGCGGCTCTGCTACGCCGGTGAGGTCGCCCGGATCGCGGCCGACCAGCTCGATCCGGTGCGCCAGCGCCTGCAGGTCGGGGCCGAGCTAATCGGGGCGGATAGCGTCGCAGCGGCGAGCGAGGTGGTGCTGACCGCAATCGAGGCACTCAAGGCGGTCGGGATCGAGCAGATTTCGGTCGATTTCACGCTGCCCGATCTGGTGACCACGCTCGCCTCAGGCCCGTTCCCGCTGGAGGAGGATCAGGCCGATGCCGTCCGGCGTGAACTGGACAGCAAGGATGCGGGCGGCTTGAAGGCTGTCGGGGGCGAAGCGTTCCTGCCGTTGATCCATGCCGCCGGTCCGTTCGATGAGGCGCTGGCGAAGCTGCGCGCGATCGACGCAGGCGGCGCGCTCGCCAGCCGGATCGAGGGGCTGGAGCAGGTCGCGGCGGCGATCGGCGATCGGGCACGCATGACGCTCGACCCGACCGAGCGGCATGGCTTCGAGTATCAAAGCTGGTTCGGCTTCACGCTTTATGCCGGCAATGCGCGCGGCGCGCTGGGCCGGGGCGGGACATACCTGATCCGCGGCACGGACGAACCCGCCACCGGATTCTCGATCTATCTCGGCCAGGCGCTGCCGCTGCTGCCCGCGGGCGAGCCGCGCGCAATGCTGTACCTTCCGCTGGGCCACGACCGGCAAGCGGCCGCGCGCCTGCGCAGCGAGGGCTGGCGCACGCTGGCTGCGCTCTCAGACGACGAAGACCCGCGCACGCTGGGCTGCACCCACCGGCTGGCGGCAGGTGCAGCGACACCGCTCTAGTCGTTGAAGCTGCCCGGTTCGGGCCCCATCCGGCCTTCGGGATCGTCCAGTTCATCGATTGCGGCCATCTGATCCTCGGTAAGCTCGAAATCGAGCGCGCGGAAGTTGGCTTCGATGTGTTCGCGGCTGGAGGCCTTGGGAATGGTCGAGAGGCCATGCTGGATGTGCCAGCGGATGACCACCGCCGCGCCGGGCTGGCCGATGTCCCCGGAAATCCGGTCGATCGCTTCGCGACCCATCGCATTGCCCTGGCCAAGCGGCGACCAGCTCTGCGTCACGATGCCCATCTTGTCATGCACGGCGCGCAAGGAGCGCTGCTGGAAGCCGGGATGCAGCTCCACCTGATTGAGCGCGGGCGTCACCCCTGTTGCGTCGACGATCCGTTCGAGATCCGCCGCACGGAAATTGGACACGCCGATGCTCTTCGCCTTGCCCTGGTCGCGCAGCTCGATCAGCGCCTTCCACGTGTCTACGAACAGGCCCTTTTCGGGTTGGGGCCAGTGGATCAACAGCATGTCGACATGGTCGCGGCCCAATCGTTGCAGACACTTGTCGGCCGCTTTCAAGGTGCGGTCGTAGCCCTGGCTTTCGTTCCAGATCTTGGTCTGGAGGAAGATATCCGACCAGTCGCCAATCCCTTCGCCGACACCTTTTTCATTCTGATAGATCGCGGCGGTATCGACCAGCCAGTAGCCGACATCGAGCGCGGTCGAGACCGCCTCGGCGGCCTTGTCGTCGTCGATCTGCCATGTGCCGAAGCCGAGCTGAGGAATCTGGCGGCCGTCGTTGAGGGTGAGAGTGGGATAATCGGTTCGAGAATGTCCGGTCATTACGTGAGGTTTTCCTTTCGTTTCCAATTGAACGGGCGCGATGGGCGCGCTGTTCCGTCGGCGAGGAAATCCATTTCCTATGGCTCGCGCGCATGCCATAGGGCGCCGCTTGCGAAGGCAGGGAAAGCTGGGGGCGGGTTTAGCCCCTTGGACACTGTGTCAGGTGTGTCAGGCCAGGCGCCATAGTGCCGGTCCGCGCGATGATCTGAAGGAGTTTGAGTTTGGCCAATGTGACCGTGATCGGGGCCCAGTGGGGCGATGAGGGCAAGGGCAAGATCGTCGACTGGCTGGCGAGCCGCGCCGATGCCGTCGTGCGATTCCAGGGCGGGCACAATGCGGGCCATACGCTGGTCGTCGGCGATACGACCTACAAGCTCAGCCTGCTGCCATCGGGCATCGTTACCGGGACGCTGTCGATCATCGGTAACGGCGTGGTGCTCGATCCCTGGCACCTCAAGTCCGAGATCGATAAGCTCGAAGGGCAGGGGGTGACGATCACGGCGGACAATTTCGCGTTGGCCGACAATTGCCCGCTGATCCTGCCGCTCCACCGCGATCTGGATGGTTTGCGGGAAACCGCCGCGGGCCAGGGCAAGATCGGCACCACGGGGCGCGGCATCGGCCCGGCGTACGAAGACAAGGTCGGCCGCCGTGCGATCCGCGTGTGCGACCTCGCGCATCTCGACGAGATCGAACCCCAACTCGATCGCCTTTGCGCGCATCATGACGCGCTGCGCGCCGGGTTCGACGAAGCGCCGATCGACCGCGAACAGCTGGTCGCCGATCTCAAGGAAATCGCGCCCTTCGTGCTGCAATTCGCGCAGCCGGTGTGGAAGCGGCTGAAGAAGGTGCGCAAGGCGGGCGCGCGCGTATTGTTCGAAGGCGCACAAGGCGTACTGCTGGATGTCGATCACGGCACCTATCCCTTCGTGACCAGCTCGAACACGGTCAGCGGCACGGCGGCGAGCGGTTCGGGCCTTGGTCACAACGCGACCGGCTTCGTCCTCGGCATAGTCAAGGCCTACACCACGCGCGTTGGCTCCGGCCCGTTCCCGACCGAACTGACCGACGAGGTCGGGCAGGGGCTGGGCGAGCGCGGGCACGAGTTCGGCGTCGTCACCGGGCGTAAGCGGCGGGTCGGCTGGTTCGACGCGGTGCTGGTGCGCCAGACTTGTGCGATCAGCGGCGTGACCGGCATTGCGCTGACCAAGATCGACGTGCTCGACAAGATGGACAAGGTGAAGATCTGCACCGGCTATCGCATCGACGGCAAGATCTACGACTACCTGCCCAGCCACGCCGCCAGCCAGGCGCGTTGCGAGCCGATCTACGAAGAGATGGAAGGCTGGCAGGAAAGCACCGCAGGCGCGCGCAGTTGGGCCGATCTGCCCGCCAATGCAATCAAATATGTCCAGCGTGTTCAGGAACTTATCGAGACTCCGGTGGCGCTTGTCTCGACCAGTCCCGAACGCGAAGACACGATCCTGGTGCGCGACCCGTTCGAGGATTAGGCGCGCCGGGTGCCCTTGGGCACCATTGGTGGACCGGGCGTTAGGTCCATTCCGGATGCGATTGACTTATTCTCCCTTTGTTCTCACAAGTGAGTTGGAACATAAGGGGAATGGGAATGCTTCAGACCGAGTCGCGCGCGCCGGTGGCGGAGGATGCCGGGCCCTCCTATGCTAGGCCCGGAGATGGTACGCCCGCAGATGGTGACGATCTTGCACCCCGCGATGCCGCGGGGCTGCCGGTTGCGATCTCGCTGTTCGCAGACCGTCCGCATGTGCGCGAGGCCATGCGGGCCGATGCCGAACTGGCGGGCTTCGGGGTTACGCAGGCCTCGCCGCTGGGTGTGCTGAAGGGCGCGCCAACGCAAGATTACCTGCCGCAGGGGAGCGCGCGCTGGGGCGAGAGCGGGGAGGGGCAGCTGGGCCTCGGCGATATTGCCGTGGTCGATGTCCCGACCACCGATGCGGCGACGATGGCGGCGCTCGACCGGCTGGCGGAGCGGATCGCACGCTCGCGCGCGCGCCTGATCGTGTCGACCACCATCGGCGCGCTCGAACCCGTGATCGTTGCGACCTCGGCGGCCGATCCGGTGCTGCTGGTCGAGCCGGGCCGGGCGGAGCGGCTGGTGGCCTTCGGCGAAACCCTCGCCGGGATGGTGCGCGGGCGCGTGCGTGAAATGTCGGAAGAAGACCGGCTGGCGGTCCTACGGCTGGTGGAACGGGTAACGATGCTGGCCGAAAAGCTCGACGGCCTGGTGGGCGATGACGAGCCGCGCGACGGTGGCAGCGCGTTTGTCTTCGGCACCGGCATGAGTGCTTCGGCTGGCGGCGCGCTGCGCGAACATCGTCCCGGAGAGAACGGCGGCGGCGTCCCGGGCCTGCCCGATCCGCGGCAGGTGCGCGCGACGATTCGCAAGCGGCAGCTGCGATCGCGCTTCTTCGATGCGGCCCTGTTCGCGGACCCGGCATGGGACATCCTGCTCGATCTGACCGCAGCGCGCGCTGAGGGGCGGCGCGTCTCGGTCACCTCGCTCTGCATCGCCAGTGGCGTGCCGCCGACCACCGCGTTGCGGTGGATCGCGCAGATGACCGATCAGGGGCTGCTGGTGCGCGAAGAGGATCTGGTCGACCGCAGGCGCGCCTTCGTGGCGCTGAGCGATACGGCGGTGGCTGCGATGGCGCGCTATTTCGAGGCCGCAGGCAACGCGAACGGCACGGGCCTGTAGGGGCGGGCGAGCATCGCTAGCCGCGCGTTAAAACGAGCGCGAAGCCGCTGCGCGGCGTATCGGGTGCTTCGTCCAGCGGATGGCGCGTCGCATCGGCGCGCGCGCGGGCGAGGATGGCGGGCGGCACATCGGCACCGTGATAGATCGCATCGGCCTCGCCCAGCCAGCGTGCCTGGCGCAGCGTCAGATCTTCGGGATCGTCGCTGGTCAGGTGAATGGACTCAATGCGCGCCCTGGCTTCATCTGCGGGATCGATCAGCCAGCTCTCGACCCGGTCGGCCGAGGCTTCGTCCAGCGGATCGAGCGTGCCGCCCGGGCGCAAAGCGGCGTCCACCGCGCGGCGGCGCGCGTCGCCATCGGGCAGTTCGGCGCGCAGGGCATCGCGGCCCGCCGCCAGCGCACGCGCCAGCTCGCCCAGCCGCTGCGGCAGGAACGCCTCCAGCCGTAAGCGGATATGCTTGGCGAGACCCGCCGAGGCACCCCCGGTGCCGATGGCGATCAGCACCGGATCGCGATCGAGGATGCTCGGGGTGGTGAAGTCGCACAGCTCGGGCCGGTCGGCGACGTTGACCAGCAGGCCCTTCGCCTTCAGCCGCTGCCGCACGGCAGCCGCTTCTTCCGCGTTCTCCAGCGCCACGAAGGCGAGCGCAGCATGATGCGCCTCCGGCTCGCCTACGGGAATCGCCCCCGCGCGCTCGACCAGTCGCTGCTTCGCATCGCCCATCGCGCCTTCGCCGACGACCACGATCCGGCTGCCCGCCACCTGATGAAACAGCGGCAGCGACGCGATCCGGCCCGAAGTCCGGTCGGGCGTCAGTCGAGCCACTCGGGCACCCGCTCGGCATCCATGATCGCGCCCGCATCGATCCGGTCCGCCACAACGGCGAACCGGTCGCCGCTGACCAGCACTTCGGCCACGAACCCGCGCGAGTTGTAGGAGGACGCCATGGTCGCGCCATAGGCTCCGGCGGTGCGGAATACCGCGAGGTCGCCTGCCGCCAGTTCCGGGCAGTCGCGGTCGGTCGCGAAGGTGTCGCCAGTCTCGCAGATCGGGCCGACGATATTTGCGGTCATCCGCGCCTCGGTATCCCGCACCGCCTCGAAATCGTGCCACGCGCCGTAGAGCGCCGGTCGGGCGAGATCGTTCATCGCGGCGTCGACGATCACGAAGGGCGCCGAAAGCCCGCTCTTCACGCGCACCACGCGGGTCAGCAACACGCCCGCATTGCCCGCGATCACGCGGCCCGGCTCGAAGACCAGCTGCACACCCCAGTCGCGGGTCGTGCGCGCGACCATCTCGCCGTATTCCGCCGGGCTCGGGAAAGTCTCGCCCCCCTTGTAGGGGACGCCGATCCCGCCGCCCAGATCGACGCGGGTGATCGTGTGACCGGCTTCGCGCAGCTCGCCAAGCAGCGTGCCGATCTTCCCGAAGGCCGCCTCCAGCGGAGCAAGATCGGCCAGTTGGCTGCCAATATGAATCGCGAGTCCTTCCAGCGCGAGGCCGTCCAGCGCGGCCAGCTCGGCAAAAACCTCACCCGCGCGATAGAGCGGCACGCCGAACTTGTTATCCGCCTTGCCGGTACTGATCTTCTCGTGCGTGCCGGCATCGACATCGGGATTGATCCGCAACGCGCAGCGCGCGCGTTCGCCGCGTGCCGCCGCCAGCTCGGCCAGCTCGCGGCCTTCCTCGCGCGATTCGATGTTGAACTGCGCAATGCCGGTGTCGAGGCCCAGCTCCAGCTCGGCGCGGGTCTTGCCCACGCCGGAGAAGACGATCTTGTCGGGCGTCATCCCGGCGGCCAGCGCACGCCGTAGCTCTCCGCCCGAGACGACATCCGCGCCGAAGCCTTCGCGTTGCAGCACGCGCAGCACGGCAAGGTTGGGGTTGGCCTTCACCGCGAACAGGATCAGCGGATCGTCGAGTTCGCTCAGCCCCTCCTTGAACACGCGCGCATGGCGTTCCAGCGTGGCGCGCGAATAGACGTAGACCGGGGTGCCGACCTCGTCCGCGATTGTGGGCAGGGGCACGCCCTCGGCATGGAGGGTGCCGTCGATGCTCGTAAAGTGATCCATGGTAGCCTGTATGTTTGCGAGCCGCGCCTATTCGGGCGGCAGATCGAAGGGGTCGTCCTCGCGCTCTTCGGATTTGGTGCGCAGCTCCGCGTCGCGCTGCGGCACCGCGATCACGTCGGGCTCCAGCAGCTCCTCGGCGGTGGGCTGCACCTCGCTGCCATAGGGCGCTGGCGGCAGGGTGGCACCGGGCGGGGGCGTGAGGTCGGCGCGCTGACCGCAGGCGGCCAGCGCCAGCGGCAGAGCAAGAGCAATCGGGATCAGGCGTGTGCGCATGGTTTCTCGCGTCAGCTATCGAGGCCGAGCGCTCTGCGCGCGGCTGTCACCTGTTGGCGTACCCGATCGGGCGCGGTTCCGCCATAGCTGCGGCGCGAGGCGACCGACCCTTCGAGCGAGAGGTGGTTCAATGCCTCCGGGGTGGCGCGCGGATCGATCGCGGCGAGGTCTTCGGGCGTCAATTCCGCCAGAGCGCAACCCTTTGCATCGGCGCGGGCCACGGCGGCGCCGGTGATGTGGTGCGCCTCGCGGAAAGGCACGCCCGCCTCGCGCACGAGCCAGTCGGCCAGATCGGTCGCGGTGGCATGGCCGCTGCTCGCGAGCGCGAGCATCCGGTCGGTGTTGAACTGCGCACCCGCGATCATGCCTTCCATGCTCGCGAGCGAGAGCACCAGCAGTCCGTGCGCCTCGAACACCGGCGGCTTGTCGTCCTGCATGTCCTTCGCATAGGCGAGCGGCAGGCCCTTCATCGTGATCGAAAGCGCGGTCGCCGCGCCGATGATCCGCCCCGCATGGCCGCGCACCAGCTCGGCGGCGTCGGGGTTCTTCTTCTGCGGCATGATCGAGCTGCCGGTCGAGAGACTGTCGGGCAGACGGATGAAGCCGAAGGGCTGGCTCGCCCAGATGATAATCTCTTCGGCGAGGCGCGACAGGTGGATGCTCGCGATGCTGGCGGCGTGCAGGTAATCCATCGCGAAATCGCGGTCGGATACGGTGTCGAGGCTGTTGGCGGTGGGCCGCGCGAAGCCCAGAGCCTTCGCGGTCGCCTCGCGGTCGAGGTCGAATCCGGTGCCCGCCAGCGCGGCGGCGCCCAGCGGGCATTCGTCGAGCCGCTCCTTCGCCGCCGCAAAGCGCATCCGGTCGCGCCGCAGCATCTCGTAATAGGCCATCAGGTGATGGCCGAGCGTGACCGGCTGGGCGGCCTGGAGGTGGGTGAAGCCAGGCATGATGTCGGCGGCGTGCTCTTCGGCTCGCGCGACCAGCGCGGCCTGGACTGTGGCGAGGCCTGCGTCGATCTCGCCCAGCGCTTCGCGGGTCCACAGCTTGAAATCGGTCGCCACCTGATCGTTGCGGCTTCGCGCGGTGTGGAGGCGGCCCGCGACCGGGCCGATCAGCTCGGTCAGGCGCGATTCGACGGTCATGTGGATGTCTTCGAGGTCCCAGTCCTCGGGCACGCCGTCGCGCTCGTACTCGGTGGCGATGGTCTGCAAGCCGTCGTCGATGGTCTGGGCATCTTCGGCAGACAGAATGCCCTGCGCCGCCAGCATGCTCACATGCGCGCGGCTGCCCGCGATATCCTGCCGCCAGAGCGCCTTGTCGAAGGGGATCGAGGCATTGATTTCGCGCATGATGGCACTAGGCCCGTCGGCGAAGCGACCGCCCCACATGGCGTTGCCGCGCCCATTACCGGAGGTTTCCATGTCCCGTTTCGCCATTCTGCCTGCGCTCGCCGCTGTTCTGGTGTTGAGCGGGTGCGATAGGGAGCCACAGGAGAGCCCGCAAGAGAGCAGCGTGGAAGGGGGCGAGGCCGCGATTACGGGCGAGATCGACCGGCGCTTTGCCGGCGAGCTGATGCCCGCCGCCAATCTGGTGAACTCTGCGGAGGAGGTGATCAATCTCGGCGCGTTGCAGGGCCGCCCGGTGCTGGTGAACCTGTGGGCGACATGGTGCGCGCCCTGCGTGAAGGAAATGCCGCTGCTCGACCAAGTGGCGGCGGATTACGGGGACGAACTGAGCGTCATCACGATCAGCCAGGATATGGGCGACCCGGGCAAGGTTGCCGCGTTCTTCGAGGAAAACACGCTGGCGAACCTGCCCCAGTGGCTCGATCCGCAGCTCGCGCTGGGCGAGGCGATCGGTGCGCAAACCCTGCCGACGACCGTACTCTACGATGCCACGGGGCAGGAGGTGTGGCGCGTGACCGGCGACTACGACTGGGCGAGCGAAGAGGCGCGCGCGGCGATCGACGAGGTTGTCGAAACGCCTGAAATGCCGTGATCGCGGGGCCTCCCGAGTGCCGCATAGTCGGGCTGGGGAAGGCCGAGCGTTGTGAGCGGATCGCCCACGAGGCCTGAAACGAGCCGCGCCTGAATGCGCGGTCCCGGCGGTATGCGACCAAGCGGCGTCAGCAAAAAATCGCGCAGCAGCGCATGCCACACGCTGTCCGACTGGTAGAGCGGCGTCGCGGCCCAGGTCAGCGCCTGGTAGAGCTTCACGTGGCGCGAACGCAGATCGACGGCGCGGTGAAGGCCGTCCTGTAGCCCATCGCCGTTGGCCAAGCCGCGCGATAGCGCAAACGCATCGAGCAGCGCCATGTTCGCGCCCTGGCCGAGCTGCGGGCTTGCCGAATGCCACGCATCGCCGATGTGGATCATCCGCTCGCTTGTCGGTTCGGGCAGGCGGCGATGGGCGTAACGTGCAAAGGTCAGCTGCTCAGGCTCGATAATGTGCGTCAGCAGCCCCTCGCAATCCGGCCACAGCGTGCAGACCTGAGCCTTCCACGCATCGAGCCCGGCCTCGCACCATGCCTCGTACGCGCTCGCCTTGAGCGACCAGAAGAACGACATCTCCTTGCAGGTCCCATCCACGCGAATGCCGGTGGGGAGCACGCCCGCCATTTGCGTCGCATGCGTATATCGCTGTTCGAGCAGGCCGACATCGAACGGAGCATCGGCGGGCCAGTCCAGCGTGGCCCACAGTGCGCCGAAGGCAAGCCATTCACCGCAGCGCGGCGCGAGTGGAGAAGAGGTGCCGAGCGCGTCGACCACCAGATCGAAGCTGCGCGTGGTTTGCCGCTCGCTTGACGCGAGCGCACGGCCATTACCCACAAGGTCTGACCGCTCGACCGCAAAGCCCGTCTCGATCCCGATCCCTTCTGCCGCCACAGCGCGATAGAGCAGGGTGAACAGGCTCCCCCGGTGGATGCCGATGCCGCGAGCGCCCGGAATGCCGAGATCGGCGTAGCGCGCATCGAGCGCGATATCTCCCTGGTGGTTGAGCCCGTGCAGCGCGCGGATCGGCGCACCGTGCGCGAGTATGTCTGGCGCGAGGCCCAGCGCGGCGAGCACTGCAAGCCCGCTCGGCTGAATCATCAGGCCCGAACCGACGGGGCGCGGTTGTTCGAACCGGTCGAACAGAGTCACCCGGTGCCCCTGCCGATGCAGCAGCAGCGCGGCGGCGAGCCCTGCGGGGCCGCATCCGGCGATGGCGATGTCGAAATGGCTCATCGCCGCCCGAGGTGCCCCGTCGGGGCCTTTGCGGCAAGCCGGAATTGTGCGGAAATGGTGGGCGATGACAGGCTCGAACTGCCGACATCTTCGGTGTAAACGAAGCGCTCTACCAACTGAGCTAATCGCCCGATTCCATTCGGGAGGGACGCTATCTAGCGTGCAAACCTTCAAAATCAATTGCCAGCGCGCACTCAAGCGTTAGGGCGCGGTGCCATGGCGCTCCCCCGTATCCTCGTTCTCGCCACCGGCGGCACCATCGCCGGGCAGGCTGGCGACGCGATGCGCGCCGATTACCGCCCCGGCCAGATCGGGATCGAGGACTATCTGGCACAGGCGAGCGGGCTGGGCGTCGAGGCGCAGTTCACCGGGCGGCAAATCGCCAATATCGGGTCGGAAGACATCGACGCCTCGATCTGGTCGCGCCTCCATGCCGAGATCGACCTTGCGATGCGCGACGACGGCGTCGATGCGGTCATCGTCACCCACGGTACCGACACCGCGGAGGAAACCGCCTTCCTGCTCGACCTGACGCTGCCGAGCACCAAGCCGGTGGTGCTGGTCGGCGCGATGCGGCCTGCCGATGTGGTCGGCTATGACGGGATGCGCAATTTCGCGAATGCGGTGCGCGTGGCGGGCGATCCCGATGCCGCAGGGCGCGGGGTGCTGGTGGTGATGGGCGACCGGGTCCATTCGGCGCGCGACGTGCGCAAGGCACAGACCCGCGCGACGGAGGCCTTTCGCGGCTTCCCGCGCGAATCGGTTGCCATCGTCACGCCCTCGCGGCTCGACTGGTTCGGTGCGCCGTGGCGGGTGGGCGATGCCGCATCGCTACGCTTCCTGCCGCTCCCCGATGTGCCGATCTTGGCGGTCTATGCCGGAATGACCTCCGCCGCAGCCGCGCGCCAGCTATCCGACAATCCGGCGGGGATCGTCGTGTCCGGCCTGGGGGAGGGCAACATGCCCGATCCCGTACGGCAGATTCTGGTGCAGCACGCCCGGCGCGAATGCCTGGTCGTGCGTGCGAGCCGGACCGACGAAGGGCTGGTCGATCGCGAGCCGGAGGACGATGACAACCGCTTCGTCGCCTCGCGCGCGCTCGCCCCGCCCAAGGCTCGGCTGCTGACGGCGCTGCTAATCGCGAACGGGATCACCGACCGGCAGGAGGCGCAACGGCACTTCGACGGGAGGTAAGTTTAGCCCTCTCCCTTGGGGGAGTGGGTTGGCGGTGGGGGTTCTGCGCCATCGGCGCACCCCCACCCAGCCTTCCCCTCAAGGGGGAGGAGTGCGTTGTGGATCACCCGTGCGGGGTGACGAGGTACTTCTCGCCCGTGCGCATCTGGCGATATTGCAGCACCGCGTCCTTCTCCAGCATGCCTTCGAGCGTCACTTCCTTGGTGTAGTTGCTCTTGAAGGTCGTGGTGATGTTGTCGAGCACCCGCTGGCGCATCCGGGTCACGGTTTCCATCCCCGCGCTCTGCAAGAAGGGCGTCAGAAGCCAGCCGCTCAGCGTGAAGCCGAAGCCGTAGGACGGCGTCAGGATCGTCGGCCCGAGGTCGAGCCGGCCGTAGATGTACATCTTTTTCTGCTGGTTCGAGCCGTAGCGGCTGAACTCGCTCATCTTCGACACCGCGACCTGCTCCATCGCCTTGAAGCAATGGTCGACCATCTGACCGCCGCCGATCGGATCGAAGCCGAAGAAGGCGTCGGTTTCGTCGATGCTTTCACGCAGCTGGCGCATGAAGTCGTCTTCGCCCGAGTTGACGATGTGCTCCGCGCCCATGTCCTGCAGCAGATGCACCTGCTCGGCACGGCGCACGATGTTCACCAGCGGCATGCCGTCTTCCTGACAGATGCGCACGAGCATCTGGCCGAGGTTCGAGGTGGCGGCGGTGTGCAGGATCGCCTTGGCGCCTTCCATCTTCGCGGTTTCGACGAAGCCGAGCGCGGTCATCGGATTGACGAAGGCGGACGCGCCGTCCTTCGCCGAAACATCGCCCAGCGGCAGGCACATGCTGGCATCGGCGATGGCGAATTGGGCGAAGGCCGTGCCGGGGACGCAGGCGACCCGCTTGCCCATCAGCGCCTTGGCCATGTCGCCGTCGCCGGTCGCGATAACCTCGCCAGCGCCTTCATTGCCGACCGGCAGGCGCTGGCTGTGGCGGCCCTTGGCACCCGAATTGAACGGTTCGGGCATCTTGGCGACGATCTTGCCGTCCGTGTATTCCGCATTCTCGAGGTCAGCCGGGCCGAGCAGGAGAGCCAGATCGCTCGGGTTGATCGGCGCGGCTTCCATCTTGACCAGAACCTGGTTGCCCTTGGGCTCCGCAAACTCGCTGGTCGCGACTTCGACGGTCAGAGTGCCGTCGCTCTCGAGCGTCGTGAAAATCTGCTTGCCGGTGGTGGTCATGGGGGCGCTCTCCTTATTGTTCTTCGGAATCGTTCTTTGTGCGGACCTAGCACTGAGGTTGCAGGTTGCAACCTAATCGCGGTCTAGGCGCCGTGTCGGTCGTCCGGATAAATGGCGTCGACGAAATAGAGCCCATGCGATGGCGCATTGAGGCCCAGTTCCTGTCGGTCTTTCGCTTCCAGAACCTCAGCAATGCGCCCTTCGTTCCATCGCCCCATGCCGACCAGCGCAAGGCACCCCACCATGCTGCGGACCTGATGGTGCAGGAAGCTGCGTGCGGCGACCTCTATGCGGATCTCGTCGCCGTGCCTGCTGACGTCCAGCCGGTCGAGCGTCTTGAGCGGGCTTTTCGCCTGGCAATGGACCGATCGGAAGGTGGTGAAGTCGTGATGGCCGAGGAGGCTCTGCGCCGCGCGGTGCATCGCCTCGGCGTCGCAATCGGGAGATACCAGCCACGCGCGGTTCTTCTCCAAAGTCAGCGGCGCCCGGCGGTTGATGATGCGGTAGAGATAGCGCCGGCCGATGCAGCTGAACCGCGCATGCCAGTCTTCCGGCACGACCTCGCAATGCGTCACGGCGATCGGGGCGGGGCGCAGGTGCGCGTTGATCGCCCCGCCCATGCGGAACGGCGTCAGCTTGCTCTCGACATCGAAATGGCTGCGCATGGCGAGCGCATGGACGCCGGTATCGGTCCGCCCCGCGCTGTGCAGCGTCACCTCCTCGCCGGTAACGCCATGGACGGCCTCCTCGACCGCTTGCTGCACGCTCGGCCCGTCCTTCTGGCGCTGGAGGCCGAAGAAGGGCGTCCCGTCGAATTCGAGCGTGAGGGCGTAGCGCGTCGGAGCCATTCCGCCCTGCTAGGCGAGGCAGCCGCTGAGGCAACCCGTCACATGACCTTGAGGCCTTCGGGCAGAGGCTCGCGCTCGCATTTTGCGCCTTCGCGGAAGGGGACGGATCGCTCCGCCTCGCCCGCAGCGGTCTTGTACGAGGCGATATCCAGCTTGCCCAGATCGACATCGTAGCGCGAGCGGGTGCCGTTCCGGCTGGTCCAGTGCATCCGGATGACGCCGTTTTCGATTTCCAGCCCGCAATCTTCCTGCCCGACCTCGCACAGATCGAAGGCTTCGTTCCGGAAATCGGAATAGCGCTTCACCTGGCCCTCGATCAGGATGAACCGTTCGGTCACCGTGAGGCCCTGCTTGCCGTCGTAATCGGGCATAGCGCAGGTGATGAGCGCGTCGGAAAGATCGGCGGGTGCAGCGGAAGAGATGGTCTGCGAACTCTCGGCTGCAGCCTCGCCGGGCTCCGCCGCGCCGCACGCGGCCAGCGCCGTGCCCACCGCGATCATGATTGCTGCCATCCGGTTCATATCCGTCTCCCTCGTGTTTCAGGGGCCGAACCTTGCCGATCGCACGGCGAAGTCAATCGCGGGCGAGAAGCCTAACGGACATTGTCATGAGCGGGCGCTTCCCCGCTGAGGTGCGCGCCCTTGGGAATCGCGCGCCCACGCTGGAAGTCTGCCGTGTCCATCGCCGGCTTGCCAGCACGCTGAACCCGGGTGAGCCGCAGCGCGCCGGTCTTGCACGCCACGGTGAGCGCATCGTCGAGCACGGCGCCGGGCTCGCCCGAGCCTTCAGCCACTTGCGCACCGAGCACCTTCACGCGTTCCAATCCCTCGGCGCCGGCATATTCGAAAAACGCGCCCGGCCACGGGCTGAAGGCGCGCACCTGCCGCTCGACCTGCTCAGCCTCCTGCGACCAGTCCAGCCGTGCTTCGGTCTTGTCGATCTTGGGCGCATGGGTCGCCTCGGCATCGTCCTGCGCGAGCGGTCTGTGGTTCGAGAGTTCGCGCAAGGTGCCGACCATCAGCTGCGCACCTTTGTCGGCCAGCTCGTCGGTCAGGTCGCCCGCGGTCTTGTGCTCGATCGGGGTGCGCACGGTCGCCAGCATCGGGCCGGTGTCGAGCCCCGCCTCCATTTGCATGATGGTGACGCCGGTGCCGGCATCACCCGCCAGAATGGCGCGCTGGATCGGCGCGGCACCTCTCCATCGGGGAAGAATGCTCGCGTGAACGTTGAGGCAGCCATGTTCCGGCGCGTCGAGCACCGCCTGCGGCAGGATCAGCCCATAGGCGGCGACCACGCCGACATCCGCCTCCAGCGCGGCGAAGGCGTCCTTCTCCTCCTGCGGTTTGAGCGAGGCGGGGTGGCGCACTTCGATGCCGAGGCGTTCGGCTGCCTGATGTACCGGCGTCGGCTGGAGCTTCTTGCCGCGCCCGGCCTTCCTCGGCGGCTGCGTATACACGCACACCACCTCATGCGCGGCGTGTACCAGCGCTTCCAGCGTCGGCACCGCGAAGTCGGGGGTTCCCATGAAGACGATGCGCATTTCTCTCCTTCTCCCCTCCTTTGAGGGAGGGGCTGGGGTGGGTATGGCCGCCGAGGCGCTACATCCCCACCCGATGTCTCCCATTCGCGTGTGGATTAGGGGAGTTTTTGGTTCTCAGGTCTGGCTTGCGCCCCTATCTCTGTGACCATGGCATCGCAAGAAATCGAAGCATTGAGTTCAGCGCTCGCCCGGCTCCCCGGCCTCGGCCCGCGTTCGGCGCGGCGCGCGGTGCTGCATCTGGTCAAGAAGCGCGAGACCGCGCTGCCCGCGCTGCTCGATGCGCTGCTCGCCGTGCAGAATACGCTGGAGGAATGCCGCATCTGCGGCAATGTCGACACGCAAGACCCCTGCGGCATCTGCTCCGACCCGAAGCGCGATGCGAAGTCGATCTGCGTGGTCGAGGATGTCGCCGACCTGTGGGCGCTCGACCGGGCGAAGCTGTTCTCGGGCACGTTCCACGTACTCGGCGGGCGGCTCTCCGCGCTCGACGGCGTGCGACCCGAAGACCTCGCGATCCCCGGCCTTCTCGCGCGGGTCGAGGCGGGCGGGGTGGACGAGATCGTACTGGCGATGAACGCCACGCTGGAGGGCCAGACCACCGCACATTACCTCGCCGAAAAGCTGGAGGATTTTCCCGTCCGCATCACCCAGCTGGCGCATGGCCTGCCGGTTGGCGGCGAACTCGACTATCTCGACGAGGGAACGCTGGCGCAGGCTTTGCGCGCGCGGCGACCGATGGGCTGACAACCCCACCCCGCTGCGACTAGCGAACCTGGCGGTTCGGCAAGTCTCGCTCCCCTCCCGCATGCGGGAGGGGTTGGGGGTGGGCAAACCCGCGCTTGCGATGTCGCGAACCGCACCCTAATTCGTGGTCATGGCTATCCGCGAAATCCTCGAAGTGCCGGACCCCCGGCTGAAAACCGTGTCCGAACCTGTCTCAAAGGACGAGTTCGACGACGATCTGCGCACGCTGATCGATGACATGTTCGAAACGATGTACGCCGCGCATGGCATCGGCCTCGCTGCGATTCAGGTCGGCGTGCCCAAGCGCATCCTCGTGATAGATTTGCAGCCCGAAGACCCGGACGCCGAGCCGATCGAGTGCGACCATGACGGGCACAGCCACACGCACCCGGCGACCAAGAAAGAGCCGCGGGTGTTCATCAACCCCGAAATCCTCGATCCGGCGGAAGAGCTTTCGACCTATCAGGAAGGCTGCCTCTCGGTGCCCGAGATCTACGCCGACGTCGATCGCCCGGCGACCTGCACGGTGCGCTGGCAGGATCTCGACGGGAACGAGCACACCGAAGCGCTGGAAGGCATGATGGCGACCTGCATCCAGCACGAGATGGACCATCTCGAAGGCATTCTGTTCATCGACCATCTCAGCCGCCTCAAGCGCAGCATGGCGCTCAAGAAGCTGAAAAAGCTGCGCGTCGCAGCCTGAATTGATGCGAGCCTGCACGTGGCAGGCTCGCACCCGAAAGCGGCGGCTCTTAAGCCGCTGCGACCATGCCCTGCAGGGCCTTCACGCAGTCTTCCATGCATTCGCGGCACATTGTCTCGCAGCGCTTGCAGTGCGGGTTGTCATGCTTCGCGCATTCTTCGGCGCAGACCTTGCACGCGAGGATGCACGCTTCGAGCAGCGACTTGATCACCGCCGTGTTGCCGTGCGTGCGCCGCGCTGCGACCGTGCTGACCGCCTGACAGATATCCGAGCAGTCCGAGCATTTGCGGATGCATTCGGACATGTCGCCCTGTTCCGAATTGCACGCATCGGCGCAGGAATTGCAGATCGCCGCGCAATACATCGCGTGCTTGATCGCTTCGCCCAGCTGGTCGTTGTAATCGGCACCAACCTGCGGGTGCTCGCTGATCATTTCCTTGATCGACATCGGGTTTTTCTCCTTTTTCATTAAAGGAGCGGAAGGGGCGGGGGATAGTTCCCGAGCCGACTTGGCGCGCGTACCCGTTCCAGCTATGTTCCGACTTATGGAACTTGCAATTCTGGGTGTCGTGGCGCTGCTCATCGGGCTGGGCGTAGGTTGGTTCATCGGCGGAAGGCCGGCGGCGGATTTGAAGGTCCGGCTGGCCGATAGCGAGCGCGAAGCGAAGGAGATCGATGCCAAGTATCTGCGCGCTTACGCCGAGTTGGAGGCGGCGCGCGAGAAGGGGGCGCGGGTCGATACGCTGGAGGCCGAGCTGAAGGAAACGCGCGCGCGGCACGAAGCCGTGCAGGAAGAGCTGCGGCGGGCCAATGGCGCGCTGTCCTCCGAATTGGCGACGCTCAAGGAAAAGACCGCCAATTTCGACGAACAGAAGCGCCTGCTGGTCGAGGCGCGCGAGGAATTGCTCAAGGAGTTCCAGAACACCGGGTCCGCGGTGCTGACCAAGGCGCAGGAGGCCTTTCTGGAGCGCGCGAACGAGCGGTTCGGCCACTCCGAAAAATCGTCCGAAGAGAAGATCCGCGCGCTGCTCGCGCCCGTAGGCGACCGGCTGGCGAAGTACGAGAAGCAGGTTTCCGATCTCGAGGAAAAGCGGACCAACGCCTTTTCCTCGCTCGCCTCGCAAATCGAGCAGATGCGACTGGGGCAGGAAGAGGTCCGGCGCGAGGCGCAGCGGCTCGGCAATTCGCTGACCAACGCGCCCAAGGCCCGCGGGCGATGGGGCGAGCGGGCGTTGCAGAATGTGCTGGAACAGTGCGGCCTTTCCGAACACACCGACTTCATGCTCGAACAGTCGCTGGAGACGGATGAGGGCAGGCTGCGGCCTGACGCGATCGTCAACGTGCCCGGCGCCAAGAAGCTTGTGATCGACGCCAAGGTCTCGCTCAATGCCTATCAGGCTGCGTTCGAGGCTGAGGACGAAGATGAGCGCAAGCGCCATCTGGATCTGCATGCCAAGTCGATGCGCGGCCATGTCCAGACGCTGGGTTCGAAGAGCTACCAGAGCCAGTTCGACGACGCGCCCGACTATGTGGTGATGTTTGTGCCAGGCGAGCATTTCGTCGCCGCCGCGCTCGATGCCGATCCGGAGTTGTGGGATTTTGCCTTCCGCAACAAGGTCTTGCTCGCCACTCCTACGAACCTCGTGGCGATCGCGCGGACCGTGGCGCAGGTCTGGCGGCAAGACACGATCGCCAAGGAAGCGATGGAGATCGGCAAGGCGGGGGGCGAATTGTATGACCGCCTCGCCATCGCGGCCGAGCACATGAAGCGCGTCGGCGGCGGGCTCGAAAGCGCGGTCAAGAATTACAACAAGTTCGTCGGTTCTTTCGAGCGCAACGTGCTGTCCGCCGGGCGGCGCCTGTCCGAAAAAGGCATCGAGATCGGCAAGCGCGAGATCGAGGAAATACCGCAGATCGCGGAGACGCCGACCTACACCTCCGATGACGTTGCTGCTATCGAAAGTGAAGGGTCGCCCGACAAACTGGAGAATGCGCGCCACGTGGCTGAGTAGCTGGCGCGCGCCCCGGAGGGAGGCGAGAATGCGCAGCAGGTTGATACTCGGCACTCTGGTGGTGGGTCTGGTGGCCGCGCCTGTCGGTACGAACGCGACTTCGGCCACGCAACCAGATGCCGGGCCGCTCGCTCCCCGCGACGAATGCGAGGATTTGCCCGGCTACGCCGAGTTCAGACGCCAGCTCGATGACGCGATTACACTGCGCGACGCCGATGCCTTGCTGGCGCTCGCCGATGAAAGCGTGACGCTCGATTTCGGCGGGGGGATGGGGGTAGTCGAGTGGCGCGATCGGCTCGACGCAGGCGAATACCAGGGGTGGAGCGACCTTGCCGACACCGTGAACCTGGGCTGCGGCGTCAACGAGAACCTCGACGGCGATGCCGAGGACGCGGGCTATATCGCCTTCCCATGGTACTTTCCCAAGTCCATCGGCGAAGATCCGTTCGAAACGGTGATCGTGATGGGCGTCGACGTGCCACTACGCCAATCGCCGTCGCATGATGCGAAGATCCTGAGCCGGATAAGCTGGGACTGGGCGCTGGTCCGCTATGACGAAGGCGACGACGATGAGACCGGCTATTGGCCGGTAACCACGCAGCAGGGCGTCTCCGGCTATGTCTCCGAGCATGCCCTGCGCAGCATCGTCGACTACCGCCTCGTGGCGAACCGCCAAGATGGCAGGTGGAAGATCACGGCTTTTGTCGCCGGGGATTGACCGGCGCGGCCGGTGCGTACTGCGCGATCTTCCGGCCGGAATATGACGAATTTTCGAGACGGATTGCTCCAAAAGTGTCGCATTTTGGGGAAATAGCCGAACGAGCGCTTCCCTTTTTGTAATGAATCTGTCACATTCCGAAGATGGAAGTTACCCGGATCAAGGGCGGTCACACCGTCACCGCATTCGACGACGAGATCGCCGAAATCGCGATCGCCATCAACGCGATGTCGCAAGCCGCGACGCATGCGCTCGACGCATCGATGGATGCGCTCGTCAGTTCGGACCAGGCCCGCGCGAAGGAACTGATCGCGCAGGATCTGCGGCTCGATGCCCTCGAGAGCGAGCTGGAGCGTAAAGTGACGCGCTGCATCGCGCTGCGTGCGCCCGTGGCCGACGATCTGCGCTATCTGATGATGGCGATCCGGATCGGCGCGATGCTCGAACGCTCTGGCGATCACGCGAAGAACATGGCAAAACGAACCGGTACGATCGATCTGCGGGCCTCGGCCCCGCTGATGCAGAAGCTGCGCGAGATGAGCCGGCTCGGATCGTCGATGCTCGCGCAGTCGGTCGACTGCTTCAACCGGGGCGAGGCTGCGCTGGCGGTCGTCGTGCGTGATCGCGACGTCCAGCTGAACGCACAATTCGACGAATTTACCGAGCTTGTTGCCCGCGCGATGCGCGACGATGAAGCCTTCGTTCCCGATGGGGTGCAGTTGCTCTTCATCTCCAAGCAGCTCGAACGCGTGGGCGATTATGCAAAGAAGATCGCAGATAGTGTGAACTACATCGTCACCGGCGAATATCTGGCGGCCTGAGCAGGTCGGTGGTGCTACGCCCCCGGCTGTGTTGCGGAGGCGCCTATTCGATCGAAGCGAGCACCTCGTAAGCAAGCACCGCGGCGGCGACCGCCGCGTTGAGGCTGTCCGCGCGGCCCTTCATCGGCATCGTCACGCGAAGGTCGCAGGCGTCCTCGTAGGCTTGGGGGAGGCCTTGCGACTCGTTGCCTACCAGAACGAAGCACGGGGCGGCATAGGGCGCGCCGCGATAGGGAACGGCGTCACGTAGCGAGGCCGCCACCAGCTGCGCGCCTTCGTGCGCGCGCAACCACGGCACAAAATCCTTCCACCGCGTGCGGGCCAGCTGCTGGGTGAAGATCGCGCCCATGCTCGCGCGGACAGCCTCGACACCGAAGGGGTCCGCGCAATCGTCGATCAGGATCAGGCCGCCTGCGCCAACCGCGTCGCCCGTGCGAAGCATGGTGCCGAGGTTGCCGGGGTCGCGTAGCGCCTGCGCGACGAGCCAGATCGGCGCGGCCTTGCGGTCGATCGCGTCGAGCCCGGTGTCCCATTCGACAAAAGCGCCCGCGACGCCCTGCGGATTGTCCTTGCCGGTGATCTTGCTGAGGATCGCGGGCGTCGTCTCGATGACTTCGCCGCCCGTTTCCTCCACCGCGCGCTCGAGCGCATCGAGCAGCGGATGCGGATCGCGCCTTTCCGCCATCACGAGCGTTTCGGGCACGCGCCCGCTCTCGCGCGCATCGGTCAGCAGGCGCAGCCCTTCGGCGAGGAACCGGCGTTCGCGCTGGCGGTGTTTCTTCTCGCGCAGGCTCCGCAAGGCCTTGATCGCGGGATTGGAAAAGCTGGTGATGGAGCGGCGCGGCATGGGGCAGGTGGACCGGGCGCAGCCCTATTCTTCGCCGAAGCCGGTTTCGACCAGCTCCGCCAGTTCGGCCATCGCGGCAGGCGCATCCTCGCCTTCGACGATCAGGGTGATTTCATCGCCGCGCGCCGCGCCGAGCATCATCAGGTCGAGGATCGAGCGCCCATCCACCACGCGCTCGCCCTTGGCGACCCGGATTTCGGTCGTCTCCGGCCAGCGGCTCGCCAGTTCGACCAGCTTGGCACTGGCCCGGGCGTGCAGGCCGCGTTCGTTGACGATGGTGATGGCCCTGCGCTCGCCGCTCATTCGCCCGCACTCTTCATTTCTTCGCTCGGCCGGGCGAGGAATTCGGATGCGATGGTGATGTAGTTGCGGCCTGCATCGCGCGCTGCGCGCACCGCATCGGCTACGTCCATGTCCTTGCGCGCCCGCGCCAGGCGGATCAGCATCGGCAGGTTGATTCCTGCGATCACCTCTACCCGGCCTTCGTCGAGCAGCGAGATCGCGAGATTGGAAGGGGTGCCGCCAAACAGGTCGGTCAGCACGATGACGCCATGGCCCTGGTCGACCTCGGCGATCTTCTGGCTGATTTCTTCGCGGCGGCCCTCGGCGTCGTCCTGCGGGCCGATGCACACGGACGAGATCGACTCCTGCGGGCCGACGACGTGTTCCATCGCGGACACGAACTCACGAGCGAGCTGCCCATGGGTTACCAGAATGAGGCCAATCATGGGCGAGGTGTCTAAATCGACTTTCGCTCAACACAAGGGGCAACCGCCGATCAGGCGGTTTGCATCTCGACCATATCGGCTGCGCGGCTGCCGAGGTTGCGATGCGTGACGGTGGGCGCAAAGCCCGTTTCGCGTAGGGCCTGGGCCATCCTTTGCGCCGTGTAGACCGAGCGGTGGCGCCCCCCGGTGCAGCCGAAAGCAATGTGGACATAACTCTTTCCCTGCGCCTGATAGCGCGGCAGCAGGTCGATCAGGAGGTCGCGGATGCGGCCGAAAGTTTCCTCGAAACCGTCGGTCTGCTGCAGGAAGCTGGCGACGGGTTCGTCCAGTCCGGTCTGTTCGCGCAAGTCCGGATGCCAATGCGGATTGTCGAGAAACCGCATGTCGAACACCAGATCGGCGAGCGGCGGCATCCCGCGCGCGAACCCGAAACTGCTAACCGTGATCGCCAGTTCGCCCGCATTCTGGGTCTCGAAATTCTGGCGGACGAACTGCTGCAACTCGTTGGTCGCCAGCTCGCTGGTATCGATCAGCATATCCGCCCAGCGCCGCAGCGGCTCGAGCAGATCGCGTTCGGCGCGGATGCCGTCGATCGCGGTGCGGCCATTGGCCAGCGGATGGCGCCGCCGGGTTTCGTTATAGCGCCGCTCAAGCTCGCTGTTGTTGCAATCGATGAACTGGGTCGTCACCTCCAGATCGTCGCGCTTGGTGAGGTCTTTGGCGATCGCGACGATCGCGGAAGGGTCGAAGCCGCGAGTCCGGGAATCGAAGCCGATCGCCAGCGGCGTGCGCTCGTCGCCTGCCAGCACCTCTTCCACCAGCGGGCGCAGCAGTCGGATGGGGAAGTTGTCGACCGCTTCCCACCCGAGGTCTTCGAGCACGCGCAGACTGGTTGTCTTGCCCGCGCCCGACATTCCGGTGACCAGCATGATTTTCTGCGGCGTGCTCAATCCCATGCGCTCCATCTCGAAGACGTGTTGAGGCCATGATCCATCACCTGTGCCAAACGCAAGGTCGAACCGCTGGGCGAGACGCGCTCAAACACCGTTCGCACTGTCGTCGCGCAGGGCGGGCAGATCGAGCACGAGACAAGCGCCTTCCCCGCCATCGGGTCGGTCGTGGACGCTGAGCATGCCGCCATGGGCCTCGGCAATGGTGCGCCCGATGGCGAGACCCAGGCCGCTGTGGTTGCCGAACCCTTCGGTCTCGGGCCGGTCGGAATGGAACCGCTCGAAAACCTTGTCGCGCGAATCGGGCGCGATGCCGGGGCCTTCGTCCATCACCATCGTGACGAGTGCGTCGCGATCATGCGCGATCGTGACCCGCACCGTGCCTTTCTCGGGCGAGAATGACACCGCATTATCCAGCAGATTGTCGATCACGCGTTCCAGCCGTTCGGGCACGCCCATCGTCCAGGCAGCCTTGGCTGCATGATCGAAGACGACCGAGCGTCCCTGGTCGATCCCGCGGTTGCGGCGCCGCTCTATGATGTTGGCGATCAGCGCGATCAGATCGACCGGTTCGAAGGTCGCGCGCGACAGTTCCGCGTCGATCCGGCTGGCGTCGGAGATTTCGGTCACCAGCCGGTCGATCCGACGCACGTCGTGGGTCGCGATATCGAGCAGCTGGGCGCGCAGTTCGGGATCGTCCACGTGGCTGAGCGATTCGGTCGCGCTGCGCAAGGATGCGAGCGGGTTCTTGATCTCGTGCGCGACATCGGCGGCGAAATGTTCGACCGCGTCGATCCGGTGGCGCAGCGCGTCGGTCATGTCGGCGACCGCGCGGGCGAGCATGCCGATCTCGTCCTGCCGATCGGGCAGGCGCGGCACCTGCACCTCGCGCTCGCGCCCAAGTCGCACGCGCTGGGCGGCCTTGGAAAGCGTTTGAAGGGGCGAGACGATCGTGCGGGCAAGGAACAGGGACAGCATGATCGAGGCGAGGAGAGCGAAGAACACGCCGGTGCCCAGCGTGGAGCGCGCATTGCGGACCGATTCGGTGATGTCGATCGCATTGCGCGTAGTCAGCAGCGTGGCGCCTTGAAGGCCGACCGGGGCGGCGGCGGTGATGACGGGGGTGCGGTCCGCTGCCTGACGCAGCTCGATCTGCGAAATGCCCAGCTCGCGTGCGCGCTGCAACTCGGGCCACGAATCGGCGATATTCGATTCCGGCTCGATATAGCGGGGTACGGGCTGTGCGCTGACCACCGTATCCACGATCTGGTCGAGGAACCGGGCGAAGCGCAGTTCGAACGGATCGTCGGTCGGGTCGTCGAGGGTGAAGGTCGGCTCGCCCAGCTGAAAGCTGTCCGCGATCAACTGGCCTTCGGGATCGAACAGGCGCAGCCGCATATCCTGTTCCTTGCCGATCTGGAGCAGCAGGGCGTCCTGCCGCGCGCGGGTCGCGCCCGCGAGCGCCTCGGCGGTGATCTGCGCTTCGATCCGGGCGAGCTTGTAGCGTTCGTCGAGCAATTGCGCGCGGTAGGAATCGAGATAGACGATGCCACCGCCGAGCAGTGCAAGCGGCAGGATGTTGACCGCGAGAATGCGCGCGGTGAGCGAGATGCGGGAGAGAAAGCCGACCCGCTCCAATGGGCGGGCGATCCGCCGCACGCGGCCCGGCTCACCTGCCATGGTTGTCACTTGCCATGGTCAGCCTCCCATCCGTCAGCCGTCGCTGAAGCTGTAGCCTGCGCCGTAAAGGGTCTCGATCGCACCGAAGCTGGAATCCACCTGGCGGAACTTGCGCCGCATGCGCTTGATATGGCTGTCGACCGTGCGATCGTCGACGAAGACGTCGTCGGGATAGGCGGCATCCATCAGCTGGTTGCGGCTCTTGATCACGCCAGGGCGATGGGCGAGCGCCTCCAGCAGGAGGAATTCGGTGACGGTCAGCGATACGGCACGGCCGTCCCACGTAACCTGATGCCGGGCCGGATCCATCGTCAGCCGACCGCGGCTGAAACTTTCGCGCGAGGGGCCGGCCTCCTCGGTCGCCTCGCGCTCTTCCGGAGTGCCATCCTCGACACCCCTGCGGCGCAGGATCGCGCGAATGCGGGCAACCAGCAGGCGGAGCGAGAAGGGCTTGGAGATATAATCGTCCGCGCCCATTTCGAACCCGGCTTCCTCATCTCGTTCGTCGTCCTTGCTGGTGAGGAAGATGACGGGGAGGGGGGAACGCTCGCGCAGCTTGGCGAGCAGTTCCATCCCGTCCATGCGCGGCATCTTGATGTCGAACACGGCCAGGTCGGGCGGATTCTCGGTCAGTGCGCGAAGCGCCGTCTCGCCATCGGAATAGACGCGCGTCTCGAACCCTTCGGCCTGCAATGCGATCGAAACCGTGGTCAGGATGTTGCGATCGTCGTCCACCAGCGCGATCACACGCCGGTCGGTGCGGCGCAGCGGAGACTGCGAGGGCGGAAGGGGTTCGCTGGTGTCGGTCGTCGGTTCCATGGGGTCCAGTACGGTCAAGCGGTTGCTGCGCCATCAAAGTAGCGTGTGTGTGGCCTACTCACAACGCATCGCGGCCCGATGTTGCACCATTTGCTGCATGGGGCTCGCACCAATTTGACGGAGCGCGTCGGCCCGCTTATGCGCTGCTCGCAAGAAGCCATGTATACGTATGTGTGGTTCTTGTCCGATCCGGTTCTCCGGACGCTTGCTCAGAACATCACGTTTGAAGTCAGGAGATTGGCGAAAGTGCCTGTATCTTTGTCCCACAGTCTGGCGGACCAGGGCATCGAAACCGATGCCACCGTCCACGCCAATCTCGATAGCGCCTCGCTTACTCAAGCAGCGCTGAACAATGGCGAGGGCAAGCGCGCCAAGCACGGGCCGCTGGTGGTCGAGACCGGCAAGCACACCGGGCGCAGCGCGAAGGACAAGTTCATCGTCCGCAACGCCGAGACCGAGGATACGGTCTGGTGGGACAACAATGCCTCGATGACGCCCGAGCACTTTGCTGCGCTGAAGGAAGATTTCCTCGCGGCGGTGAAGGGCAAGGATACGCTCTACGTCGCGGACCTCTTCGGCGGATCGCAGCCCGAGCACCGGGTGAAGGTGCGCGTCGTCAACGAACTCGCGTGGCATAACCAGTTCATCCGCACGCTGCTGGTGCGTCCGACGCAGGACGAGTTGAACGGCTTCGTCCCCGAATACACGATCATCGATCTGCCCAGCTTCAAGGCCGACCCCGAACGCCACGGCTGCCGCAGCGAGACGGTGATTGCAGTGAACCTCGAAGAAAAGCTGATCCTCATCGGCGGCACGAAATATGCCGGCGAGATGAAGAAGAGCGTCTTCGGCGTGCTCAACTACCTGCTGCCGCCCAAGGGCGTGATGCCGATGCATTGCAGCGCCAATATCGGCCCCGACGGCAAGAGCGCGGTGTTCTTCGGACTTTCGGGCACGGGGAAGACGACGCTTTCCGCCGATGCCAGCCGCACGCTCATCGGCGATGACGAGCATGGCTGGTCGGACACGGCGGTCTTCAATTTCGAAGGCGGCTGCTATGCGAAGATGATCCGCCTCAACCCCGAGGCCGAGCCGGAAATCTACGCCACCACGAAGATGGAGGGCACGGTCCTCGAAAACGTGGTGATGGACGAGAACGGCGAGATCGACCTCGACGACAATTCGCTCGCCGAGAATACGCGTGGCGCATATCCGCTCAGTTCGATCCCGAACACCTCGGCCGAGAATATGGGCCCGCCGCCCAGCACCGTCATCATGCTGACCGCCGATGCTTTTGGCGTCCTGCCCCCGATCGCGCGGCTGACGCCCGATCAGGCGATGTATCACTTCCTCTCGGGCTATACCGCCAAGGTTGCAGGCACCGAGATCGGCGTGACCGAGCCCGAGGCGACCTTCAGCACCTGCTTCGGCGCGCCTTTCATGCCGCGTCACCCCAGCGTGTACGGCAACCTGCTGAAGAAGCGGATTGCCGAGGGCGGGGCGCAGTGCTGGCTCGTCAACACCGGCTGGACCGGCGGCAAGTACGGTACCGGCCACCGCATGCCGATCAAGGCGACCCGCGCGCTGCTCAATGCGGCGCTGGATGGATCGCTGAACGACGCCGAATTCCGTACGGACGAGAATTTCGGTTTCGAAGTTCCCGTCAGCGTTTCGGGCGTCGACAGCGCGATCCTCGATCCGCGCTCGACCTGGGACGATAAGCAGGAGTATGACGCGACCGCGCACAAGCTGGTCCAGCTGTTCGTCGACAATTTCGAGCCCTTCGCCGCGCATGTCGATCAGGGCGTGCGCGACGCCGCGCCGCGGTTGATGCCGCAGGACGCATAAGGCCAACGATCTTCCCGGTTGGAGAGGAGGGGCCCCGCACGGTGAAAGCCGGAGCGGGGCCCTGATAATTTCGGGCCTCGCGCCGGATATCGGGCCGTGTGGGACATCCGTTTCAGAGCCACACATTACCGAAGGTTAATTTCGGCCCTTCCGCGGCAGTGCGCGCGTATTTCCCGCATGAATTCAGACGGTAATTCTGACATCGGGGAACGGATCATGCTGCGTAACGGACATGCGCGTTGACGCGCTTCAAGCTCAGCTTCGATGCAGATGGCCTGCAACCTGCCCAGACTCTCGATTTCGAGAAGGACGACGGCGCCTTCGTATTCTGGCTCGATGAAACGGCAGACGGTCGCGAGGTCGACATTACCGCCGATGCGAAGCCGCTGGGCAGGCTGCAGCGCTCCCGTGCCCACAAGGATCTCTGGATCATTCGCCGGTCATAGAGGCCCGCCCACCGGAAGCCTCGGCGGCACAGGCGATATAGACCTCGGGTCCGGCCCATGCGAAACGGCTCGGAGCGCTTCAGCGCAGGGTCAGGCGCGATGGCGCTCGATGAGGAACTATGCCGATCAAGCTGCTCCTGTCATTCTCGCTCGTTCTGGCTGCGCTCGTTTCGCCTGCCATCGGCGTAGCGCAGTCCGCGCCTCAGGCTGGGACTACTGCCCCTGCCGAAACTGGCCCCGTCGTCTACGATGTCGAGGTTATCGCGCGCTATCCGCACGATCCCGATGCGTTCACGCAAGGTCTGCTGTGGCACGATGGGCACCTGTACGAGAGCACGGGGCAGGTGGGGCAGTCCCAAATCCGCAAGGTCGATCCGACCACCGGCGAAGTGCTCGCCGCGCGCGATATCCCCGCCGATCAGTTCGGCGAAGGACTGGCGCTGTGGGGTGATGAGCTCGTCAGCCTGACATGGCGCAATGGCGTCATCCACCGCTGGTCGCTGGAAGGGCTGGAGCCGGTTCGCAGCGACCCGTTCCCCTACGAGGGTTGGGGTCTGACAGTGCTGGGCGACCAGCTTGTCGCCTCGGATGGCAGCGCGACCTTGCGCTTTCTCGATCCGCAAACCTACGCGGTGCAGCGCGAGATCACCGGTACGCTCGATGGCAAACCCGTCCCCCGGCTCAACGAGCTGGAGGCGATCGACGGGCTGATCTGGGCGAACCAGTGGTACAGCCAGGCGATTGTCGGCATCGATCCTGCGAGCGGAGCGATCCGCAGCATCGTTGATATGAGTCCGCTGGTGAGCGAAGTCGCCGCCGCCGATCCGGGCGGAGTCCTGAACGGCATCGCCCACGACCCGGAGGCGGATCGCTGGTTCGTCACCGGCAAGCTGTGGCCGACAATGTTCGAAGTGCGGCTGGTCCCGCGCGCGGCCGAGCCGGACGCCGCCGCGCGCTAGACCATTTCGCGCAGCATCATCCGGCGGTGTCGATGTAGCGTGTCACGGTCTTCGCCATGACGTCGAGGGGCGAATTGCCGCCGAGGATTACCGCAGTGTTGAAACCCTTAAAGTCGTAGGCGTTGCCCATCTCGCGCTTGGCCCGCGCGCGCTGCGTGACGATTTGCGAGTGACCGATCTTGTAGCCGCAGGCCTGGCCCGGCCAGCTGCAATAGCGATCGACCTCGCTCGCCACTTCCTCCGCCTTGCTGCCGTTGCGCTCGACGAAAAAGGCGCGACCCTGTTCGCGCGTCCAGCGCTTGTGGTGCAGCCCGGTGTCGACCACCAGGCGGCAGGCGCGGAAGGCGAGACTCTGAAGGTAGCCGAGGCGCCCGACCTGAAAATCGTCGTAGGCGCCCAGCTCGTCGGCCAGCTGCTCCGCATAAAGCGCCCAGCCTTCGGAGAAGGCGTTGAAAGCCAGGATGCTGCGGATCAGCGGCAGACGGTTGGAGAACTCGCCCTCCCACGCGTGGCCCGGAATGCTCTCGTGGTAGGTGAGGTCGGCAAGGTCGTACTTTCGGTGCAGATCGGTCGTGCGCAGGTTGATCCACATGCGCGCGGGGATCGAGCCGTCCTTGCTGCCCGCGCCGCCATAGGCGCCGGGCGCACCGGGTTCTTCGGCGAGCGGCAGGCGACGAACTTCCACGTTGGGTTCGACCAACTGGTTGAACGCGCGCGGCATCTGCGCGGTGATCCAGTCGATCCGGCCCTTGATGAAGCTCATGATCTCGTCCCGGCCCGGATCGCCTTCCGCAAACTGGTATCGCTTGTCAGTACTCAACGCCTGCATCCGCTCGCCCACGGTGCCGCTATCGTAGCCGATGTCGCGCAGGATCGGGTCCATCCGCGCATGCAGCGAATCCAGTTCCTCCAGTCCCTGCTCGTGGATTTCATCGGGACCGAGATCGGTCGTGGTGCTGGCCTTCAGCGCCCAGCGATACCATTCCTCGCCGCCCGGCCGCGCCCACATGCCGGCCTCCGACGTCGCGACCGCGCGTTCCGCCTTCAGCTCGGCGAGCTGGCGCTTCAGCGCATCCGCGACCGGGCCTCTGGTCAGCAGGCTCACCCGCCCGGCCCGGCCGGTCGGCAGCCCCGCTTCCGTCAGCTTCTCCTGCAGGCTGGTGGTAAAAGGTTCGCCCTTTTCGGCGTCCGTGATGGTCCGCTCCATCTGAGCGATCGCCTTGTCTAGCAGGAAGTCGGGCGGCACCACGCCCATCGCCCGGGCCGACCGGATACGTTCGAGCTCGCCGTCGAGCACCTGCGGCATCGCCTCGATCCGGGAGACGAACGCGTCGGCATCCGCCGCGTCTTCGACCGGGTGTGAGGAATCCATGAAGCGCGGCATGTCGAGATAGGTGCCGACGTTCTGGATGACCACATAGGGCGCGTTACGCCATGATCCGACCGCGACATCGCCGTAGGGCAGGTCGAAGCCTTCGACTGCGGTCGCGAAGGCGCTGCGGACGACTTGGTAGCTGGTCTGCTGATCCGGCGTGAGGCCGCTTTCGTCGAGCCCGTCCATCTGGTTTACCACCGACCGCAGGTAGGCGGCGTATTCGCGCTGACCTTCGGGAGACTGGTCTTCGAGCATTCCGCGCCATGCCGCGTATTTGCCGGTGTCGACGCCGAGACTGGTGGCCCTCTCCGGCTCGTACTTGAGCATCCCGTAGGCGACATCGTCGAGCCACTGGTCGGGTGCGATCGTCATGTCGCGCAATGCCGGGCCGGACCCGCGCGTAGTGCATCCGCCCAGCGTCAGGGCGGTGGTGGCGGTGAGACCGGCGAGGGTCTGGCGGCGCGTTAGGGAGAGGTTGCTCATGCAGACGGGTGTGGCGTCGTTCGCCACACCCGTCAAATCTTTGGTGCGCTTGCCTTACTGAAGCAGTTCGGGGGGCACATTGCCGCCGTGGTCGGCGATTTCCTGCATCACGCGCTTGTGCAGCCAGATATTGTCTTCGGCGCTGCCTTCGTAATCCACGCGGCCCATCTCGCCCGCCAGTTCCTTGCGGTTTTCGTAGCTGGGATCGATGCTCAACAATTTGAGCAGGTCGACGATCGAGGTGCGCCAGTTGAGCCTGTCCGAACCCTCGATCTGGTCCAGCCGCTCTGCCACGTCGACCGTGCTGGTCGGTTCGAACGCGACGCCCGAATTGTTGATCGTTTCCTTCGCAGGGGTGGTCGATGGCGCGGGCGCCGGCTTCTTCTCGGGCTTGTCGTCGCCGAAGATCGCGTCCTTGATCGATCCGAAAATACCCATGTTCATCTCCTGTCGCTCATCGCGGCAGGGGTGCCGCATTTAAAGACAAGCTTCGGCTGCATCGGGCGTTCCGCATCGGCGCGATCGGGTGTAGGCGAAAGGCATGCTCGATATCGTCCTTTCGCTGCTCGTCCTCGCATCGCTGGTCCTGATCGGCGGCGCGTTCATCCTGTTTCGCCGTGGCTACCGCAAGCAAGCGGGCCTGATGGTGGTCGCGGCGCTCGTCGCGATGTTGAATGTCGCGATCTGGACGATCCCCGATTCCAGCGGCCGCTCGCCGATCGATGGCGTGCCGGCCGACGAAACCGGGGAAATGGGCTAGCGATCAGTCGGGCAGCTGCCAGCGCACCGCGCCGGTATACTTGCCCGCCGTCGCGCGGCCCTGATCGTTCTTCGCCGGATCGAAGCGCGCACGCCGCGTCACCAGCTGGCAGGTCGCCTCGTCGAGCGCAGAGACGCCGCTGGAACGCGTGACCGAGCAGCCTTCCACTCGCCCGCTCGCCCCGACCGACACGCGGAAACCGACCGTCCCCGCATAATCGCGCGAGATCCAGCTGGTCCGGTAATCCGCCTGCGTGACCCAGCCGCCCGGATTGTTTGCCGGGCGCGCGGGCACGGCGTCAAAGCTGGGGGTGGGGCTTGGCGGCGGGGGCAGCGGCGGGGCAATCGTCGGCAGGGCGGACGGGATGACGTTAGGCACGGGAGGGGTCGGCGGCAGGATGATGTCGCTGGTGTCGACCCTAGGCGCGCTGGTCGGGATGCTGATCGGCGGCTTGGGCGCAACGATTGAGCGCGATGACGCGTCCTGGGTCTGCGTTGGCTCGGGCGTCGGCTCCGGCGGCGGCGGTGGCGGCTCTATCGGAATCTGACCGGCGCTAATCGGAGGATCCTTTGGCGGTGCGAAACCGCCCGTGGTCAGTCCGTAGATGAGCAGCGCGCCGAGCCCGGCATGGATTGCGCCGACCGTGACGATGGCCGTCATCCGGTTCTGGGGGGTGTTTGCTGTGGCGTATGCCATTGGCATCTCTCCTGTTTTTTGCGAACCGGCTGCTGGCCGGCACACGGAGATGATACATTATTACTATGAACAAGCGCTAGATGGTATAACGTTTCAAAGCCGAACCGAATAACGACACGGCTCTACGCCCCGCAAAACTGCGGGTTTCAGCTCAGCCTGACGGGAGTGCGGCCTATCCGGCCTGCGTGATCAGCGGATCGGGCAGGAAGGATCGAGTCGAAAATCGAGGTAATTGTTCACCGCGCCCATCATCTCGTCGTGCTCCTTCTCGAAGAAGTGGTTGGCACGCGGGATTTCCTCGTGGTGAATCGTGATGTGCTTTTGCGTCCGCAGCTTCTCTACCAGCTTGGTGACCGCAGGCGGCGGCACCACCGTGTCGGCCGCGCCGTGGACGAAGATGCCGCTGGCGGGGCAGGGGGCGAGGAAGCTGAAGTCGTACATGCTCGCCGGCGCACCGACCGAGATGAAGCCGCGAATCTCGGGGCGGCGCATCAGCAGCTGCATGCCGATCAGCGCGCCGAAAGACACACCGGCCACCCAGGTGACCTGCGCTTCTTCGTGGATCGACTGGATCCAGTCGAGCGCGCTGGCCGCGTCGGAGAGTTCGCCGATGCCGTTGTCGAAGCTGCCCTGGCTGCGGCCCACGCCGCGGAAATTGAAGCGCAAAGTCGCGAAGCCGCGATCGACGAAGGTCTTGTACAGGCTCTGCGTGATCCGCTCGTTCATCGTGCCGCCGCCCTGCGGGTGCGGATGGAGGATCAGCGCGACCGGCGCGCGCGGGCGCGGCGGGGGCGAGAAACGGCCTTCGAGGCGGCCTTCGGGGCCGGGGAAGATGACGGTGGGCATTGGTGCTGTGATCCGGAAATAGCTGGGCTGGCACAAGCGCCATCGGTTTGGGCGGTGGCGCGCGCGAGGTGGGCGGCTATATAGGCTTTATGCCGCATTTCGCAATTACTTCGAGCATCTGATGGCGCGCCCCCGCATCTATCTGGACCACGCCGCCACCTCGCCGCTCCGCCCCGAGGCGAAGGCCGCGATGGAGGAGGGCTTCGCGATCTGGGCCAACCCCTCGTCTCCGCACGCCGAGGGACGCAAGGCGAAGCAGGCGCTGGAAGATGCCCGCACCCGGTTGAAGGCGGCGCTGGCGTGGGAAGGCGAGGTGATCTTCACCAGCGGCGCAAGCGAGGCGCTGTGGATCGCGCTCAACCGCGCGAAGGTGGATCGGCGTATCGTGAGCGCGGTGGAGCATGATGCGGTGTTCCGTGCAGCGCCCGATGCGGAGGTTGTGCCGATCGCAGAGATGATGGCCGAACCGGAGTGCGAAGCTCTCGACACGGCGTTGGCCAAGCCGGGCAAGGCATTGGTTGCCATCCAGTCGGTCAATTCGGAGACCGGCACCGAGCTGATCAGACCGGGAAGCGATCACACGCAAGAGATTGTAGAACGGGTTCGCGCAGTTGGTGGGCTGTTCCTGTGCGATTGCTCGCAAAGCGCAGGTAAGCGTCGGATACCCGATGTGGATATGGCGGTTGTTTCGGCCCATAAACTGGGCGGTCCCATCGGGATCGGCGCGCTGCTGGTGCGCGACTATGCGATGCTTGAGCCTATGGGTGGGCACGAGCGCGGCTATCGGCAAGGGACCGAGAACATGCTTGCCGCGTTAGGCTTCGCCGCGGCTCTGGAGGCCGGAGGCCAGCGTTCTTGGGCAACCGATGCTGGGCAGCGTCTCGATCTACGCGATCAGCTCCGAGGAGTTGGGGAACCGCTGATCTTCGGTCCCCAGCGATCCTATATCATTGCCGTTGCCCACCCGACCATGAGCGCCCAGGCTCAGCTGATCCGCCTCGACTCGATGGGTTTCGCGGTCTCGGCGGGAAGTGCGTGTTCCTCGGGCACGCTCAAGAAGAGCCGTGTGCTCGATGCGTTCGGCGTGCCCGACGATGTCGCCGCGCGCACGATCCGGGTCAGCATGGGGTGGAGCACCACGCCGGAGGAACTGGACGCGTTCGCTGAGGCTTGGCGCAGCCTCACCTGAAGCTCCGCCGTCCCCCCGGACTTGATCCGGGGTCCCGTTTTCTTTCGCGTCGCCCCGCAAGAAAGCCTTGCCCCGGATCAAGTCCGGGGCGACGTAGCGGGTAGGATGAGAAAGCAATGATCTACCTCGACTACCAGGCCACCACCCCCCTCGCGCCCGAAGCGCGTGAGGCGATGATCCCATGGCTCGGCGGGCCCGACTCCAACACTTTCGGCAATCCGCACAGCCCGCACCGCATGGGCCGGATGGCTGCGGCGGCAGTGGAGGTCGCGCGCGAGCAGGTGGCGGCGCTGTTCCCGCCCGGCGGCCAGGTGATCTTCACCGGCAGCGCGACCGAAGCGATCAACCTCGCGATCCGGGGCAATGCCGCGGTCCGCTCGGGCGAGCACACGGCGTTCTGCGCAATCGAGCACGCGGCGGTGATCGATACGGTCAAGGCCATCGGCAACTGGACCGAATTGCCGGTCGGCGCGGATGGCGTGATCGTGCCCGATGTCGACATGCCCAAATATGTCGGGCTGCTCGCGGTGATGCAGGTCAATAACGAGATCGGCACCATCCAGCCGATTGCCGAGATGGCGAAGCGCGCCAAGGAAACCGGCGCGCTGCTGCTGGTCGACGGGGTGCAGGCGGCGGGCAAGATGGCGTTGCCCGCGGAGGCCGACATGATCGCGGTGAGCGCACACAAGCTGCACGGGCCCAAGGGCATCGGTGCGCTGTGGGTGCGCGACGGGCTCAAGCTTATCCCGCATGTCGAGGGCGGCGGGCAGGAACAGGGGCTACGTTCGGGCACGCTCTCGCCTGCTTTATGCGCCGGGTTCGGCGCGGCGGCGGCGCAGGCGGTCGAGCGGATGGAAGAGGACGCGACGCATGCCGAAGAGCTGTGGCAGATCGCCCGCGATGCGTTCGATGGCTGGACGCTCAACGGCAGCGCGGAGCAGCGCTGGCACGGCAACCTCAACATCCGCAAGGACGGCCTCGACGTCGCCCGGCTGATGAGCGAATGCCGCGAAGTCATGTTCTCCGCCGGGTCGGCCTGCGCCAGCGGATCGGGCCGGACGAGCCATGTGCTGCGCGCTATCGGGCTGAGCGATGCGCAGGCGAAATCCTCGATCCGCCTCGGCTGGGGCCGCTATACTACGCGCGAAGATATGCAGCGCGCTTGCTCGATCATCCTCGAGGCGGCAGACTCGCAAGGATGAAAGTCACCTTCATCAAATCGGACGGCCAACGGGTCGAGACGGACGCAGAGCCCGGCGACGTGCTGCTGCGTGTAGGGCAGGCGGCGGGGATGCCGCTGGAGGGCACGTGCGAGGGGCAGATGGCCTGCTCCACCTGCCACGTGCTCGTCGCCAAGGAATGGTTCGCTCGGCTGCCCGAGGCGAGCGAGGACGAGGAAGACATGCTCGACCTCGCCTATGGCGTGCGGCCGACCAGCCGCCTGTCGTGCCAGATTACCCTCACCGACGCGCTCGACGGGCTGGAAGTCGCCATCCCCGCCGATGCGCATGATATGAGCCGGGGGTAACGGGGTGGAGGGGCCTCCGCCCGCCCGTGCAGATGCCCCTCCGCGGCGGGCCGTCCGGGAGAAAGACGACCCGCCAACCAACAAGGGCCGCTAGGTAGCCGGGCTGCCGACCCAGCCGAGCTTGCGCGCCGCCCAGACCACCGCGCCCACCGGCAGTGCGATGGCGCCCAGCACGATCAGCACGGCGAGGGTCCAGCCGAAGATCCCTCCGAGCGAGCCGAGCGCGCGCTGAACCGGCTTCAGGAAGTCGCTGGTTACCGGCTGCCCGGTTTCGTAGCGAACCGTCACCTTGCTGAAGGCGACGCGGCCTTGCATTTCGCTCAGCCAACTGCGCGCCTGGTCGATCTCCTGATTGACCTGCGCGACGCTGCGTTCGGCCTGGACCAGCTCGCTCACGCTGCCCTTGCGGGTGCGCAGCACCTCCATCAGCCGGTCGCGCAGCTCGGTGCGGGCGCGCAGCTGCGCCTGGGTGTCGACGATCTGCTTGGACAACTCTTCGGCGGAAATCTCTGCCGAGATCTGCTCCGCGCCAATATCGCCCGCTTCTTTTTCGAGCAGCGCACCGAAGGCGCGGGCATGGCGGGTGGCGACGGCGAGTTGCAGTTCGCCCGTCACCTCGTCTGCCTCCTCGCCCGATTTGCTCATCCCCACGATCTGGCAACTCGTCGGGCCCTGCTGTTCGCACAGGTCCGCATGGCGCCGCTGGAGCGTGCCGATATCCTCGCCCGGCATGCGGAACGCGAAATCGTAGACATAGGCGAGCTTTGGCAGGCTGACTTCGAGCGCGCCGAGTTGCGGCAGGCTTGCATCGGGGCCCGCGGCTGGATCGGCGACGGCCTCGGCGGTTTCCTCCGCCATCATCGCGTCGCCTTCATAGTCGGAGGCCGCGTCGACCACTGCCGCCTCCTCGGTCTCATAGGACGCATCGCTGCACGCCGCGACTGCCGCCAGCGGCAGCGCCGCACACAAAATCAGGGGTTTCCGAAAAGCACGCCTCATAGTTGCCTCCTTTATGCCTTGATATCGCCATAATTGCGCCGCAATTAAGACATGGTCAAGACACAATTGGGCCTTCCCTGCCGCATTTGTGGCAAGGCTTTGAACTTGCTCGGCGATTTCGTTCTCTGAGGCGACGAGGCGCGAGCGGCCTATTCGGCAGAACCTTCGAGGGTCACCTCGCGTTCGCGCGCGAAATAGACTGGCAGGGGCTCGGCGGTCGCATCGAGTCGCGCCGCAAAGTCGAGCATGTGTTCGCGCACCCGGCAGTGCATCGACCACCCGGTCTTGGGATCGGCGGCCCGCGCCATGAAGCGTACGGTTTTCGACCGGGCATCCTGCGCGACGACTTCGCACACCGCATCTTCGGGATCGACGACGTCCTCGTCCTGGTTCGCGAATTTGCAGAATTCCTCGCGCAGGGCGTCGACATCGGCGCGGTTGTCCAACTGCAGCTCGACATGCGTCATCATGCTGGCGTCCTGCTTGGTCCAGTTCTCGAAGCTTTCGCCGGTGAAGGTGCTGACCGGGGCGATGACGCGGCGCTCGTCCCACGTGCGCAGGCGCAGGTGGGTAAAGCCGATCTTCTCGACGAAGCACCACTGACCTTCGAACTGGACGGCATCGCCGATCCGCGCGGTCTGGGCGAAGGCGATCTGCACGCTCGCCATGATGTCGCCCAGCACCTTGCGTGCGGCAAAGGCGAGCACGAGGCCGAGCACGCCCGCCGAGGCGAGGATCGAGAAGCCGAGCGTGTCGGCAATATTGCTCGCCACCAGCAGGAAGCCGACCGCCGCTAGCAATAGTAGCGCTGTCACGATGCGGCGGATCGCGCTCATCTTGGTGTAGAAATTGCGGTCTTCGTGGTTGCCCGGCGCCTCCAGCTCGTCGGTCCGGCGGTTGGTGGCGAACTCGAACAGCGCTTCGATTGCGGCGAGCGCGATGCCGAGAATGGCGGCGATGACGAGGATCAGCTGGAACGGGTCGAGCAGGTCCTTGGCCGGACCCGACAGGCGCAGCACGCTGTTGCGCACGAGGCCAAAGGTACCCGCAAAGGCGAGCAGCGTGACGGGCAGGTGGACCGCCTGCAACACGCCGCCGATCTTGGTATCGGTGTCGTAGCGTTCGCGCAGACGGCGAATGGCGAGATAGGTCAGCAGACCCGCCAGAGCCGCGACGATCAGCACCAGCGGCAGTACGATCAACTCCCACCAGGCGAGCGTCCATGCCGCTTGTTCGCGCAAGGGGGCGGGCAGCATCTTTTCGAACCCGGTCGGGCCGTATTCGTCGTAGAGGGCGGGGACGTTCGCGACCGTCTGTCGGCTGAAGACCCAGACGGGCTCTCCCCCCGGCTCCTGCACCCGGGCGAGGCGGATCGGCACGCGCCGGCTGCCCAGTTCGAGCATCGCGATAGTGAGCGAGCGGCGCGATACGCCGGCCATGGGGTTCTTGCTGCTCGCATTGATATCCACCGCATCGGGCCGGTCGGGCAGCTGTGCCCAATCGATCGCGACCGTGTGACTCATCAGGTGATAGAGCTGCGCGGCGAGTTCCTCGCGCGGGATTTCGGCGACGCTCCGCTCGATATTGGTATAGTCGAGTGCGGCGCTCGCGCGGGTCCAGTCCTCTTGGTCGCCTGCGACCATGAAGCTTTCGATCAGGCCCATCGGGGTATCGAGGAACAGGCGCGGCGGCTCTTGCCCCGCGCCATTGTTCAGGCTTTCGACCTCATAGACCGTTGACGAACTGCCCTGTTCGACCTGTCGACCATCCTGCGCAAAAAGAGGGGCGCTCGCGCCCCCGACAAGGAGGAGGACGAAGGTAAAGAGGGTCGCAAGCCGGGTGTCGATCATGACCGACCAATGCGCGGCCCCTGCGCTTGGGTCCGCAACAGGTCCGGCCCAGACATGCGAAGGCCCGTTCACATCGCTGTGACCGGGCCTTCACCAATGTCGTTTCTTCACGCGGTTAGGCGTTTTCGGGGACCTTCTCCAGCACGCGGCTGATCAGGCGTTCCGAGAAGGCGGGAATGTCGTCCGGATTGCGGCTGGTGATCAGGTTGCCGTCTTCGGCCACTTCCTGATCGACCACATTCGCGCCAGCATTCTTCATGTCGGTGCGGATCGAGTGGTAGCTGGTCAGCGTCTTGCCCTTCACCAGATCGGCTTCGATCAGCAGCCACGGAGCGTGGCAGATCGCGGCGATCGGCTTGCCCGCAGCGTTGAATTCGCGGACGATCGCGACGGCGCGGTCGTTGACGCGCAGCAGGTCGGGGTTGATCTGGCCGCCGGGCAGGAGGAGGGCATCGTAGCCTTCGCAATTGGCGACGTCGTCCACGGTCTTGTCGACCTTGACCGTCTTGCCCCAGTCATCCTTGTCCCAAGCCTTGATTTCACCCGATTCGAGGCTGACAACTTCGGTTTCGATGCCTGCGTCTTCGAGGTTCTTCTTGGGGTCGAACAGCTCCGATTGCTCGAAGCCGTTCGTGGCGAGAATCATAACGCGTTTGGCCATGATGAAGTCCTTTCGTATCAAATGCGGTTTCACGTGTTAAACGGGCGGGGAAAGCTTGTCGTTCCGTGCTGTTGGCCAAGGCGAGCCGGTGGTAGGGCGAGCCGATGGCTTCCAAAGATCAGGGCCCCGCGGAGCCCGATTCCCCCGCTGCAATCGTCGATGCGCCGTTCGAGACCGCGCTGTCAGAGCGCTATCTCGTCTATGCGCTGTCCACGATCACCGCGCGCTCGCTGCCCGACCTTCGCGACGGGCTGAAGCCGGTCCACCGCCGTCTGCTGTGGGCGATGCGTCAGCTGCGTCTTGGGCCCGACACTGCGTACAAGAAGTCCGCCCGCGTGGTCGGCGAGGTGCTGGGCAAGTACCACCCGCATGGCGATACGGCGGTGTACGACGCGATGGTCCGACTCGCGCAGCCCTTCGCGCTGCGATATCCGCTGGTCGAGGGGCAGGGCAACTTCGGCAATATCGACGGCGATAACGCGGCCGCCGCGCGATACACCGAAGCGCGGCTGACCAAGACCGCGATGTCGCTCATGGCGGGGCTCGACGAAGGCACGGTCGATTTCGTTCCCACCTACAACAACGAGGAAGAAGAGCCGCTCGTCTTCCCCGGGCTGTTCCCCAACCTGCTCGCCAACGGGGCCAGCGGGATCGCGGTGGGCATGGCGACCAATATCCCGAGTCACAATGTGGACGAGGTGATCGACGCGACGCTCGCGCTGATCGAGAACCCGGCGGCCGAGCATTCCGAGCTGATGCAGCTGATGCAGGGCCCGGACCTCGCCACCGGTGGCCTGATCGTCGACAGTGCGGAAACGATCTCCAACGCCTACGAAACCGGGCGCGGAAGCTTCCGCATCCGCGCGCGCTTCCATGCCGCCGAGGCGGAGGCCGAAGCCGATCGCGAGGCGGGGATCGAGCGGCTGGGTGGCGGGCAGTGGCAGCTCGTCATCAGCGAAATCCCGTACCAGGTGCCCAAGGGCAAGCTGATCGAGCAGATCGCGCAGGTGATCGCGGACAAGAAGGTGCCGATCCTCGAGGACGTGCGCGACGAGAGCGACGAGCAGATCCGCATCGTGCTGGTTCCGCGGAGCCGCAATGTCGACCCCGAGCTGCTGAAGGAATCGCTCTACCGCCTGACCGACCTCGAAACGCGCTTCGGCCTCAACATGAATGTGCTCGACGCAACGCGCACGCCGTTGGTGATGGGCCTCAAGGAGCTGCTGCAGAACTGGATCGCCAGCCAGATCGATATCCTGCAGCGCCGCAGCCGCCACCGGCTGGCGAAGATCGCGGACCGGCTGGAACTGCTCGAAGGCTACATCATCGCCTTCCTCAATCTCGACCGGGTGATCGAGATCATCCGGACCGAGGATGAGCCCAAGCCGGTGATGATGGCCGAATTCGGCCTGACCGACCGGCAGACCGAGGCCATCCTCAACATGCGGCTGCGGTCTTTGCGCAAGCTGGAGGAAATGCAGCTGCGGCAGGAGAAGGACGAACTGCTGAAGGAGCAGGACGAGCTGAACAAGCTGCTCGATAGTCCCGCCCGCCAGCGCACGCGCCTGAAGCGCGACCTGACCGCGCTGCGCAAGGAATATGGCAAGGATACCGCGCTGGGCGCGCGCCGCACGACTATCGCCGAGGCCGAGCCGACGGTCGAATTCAGCATGGACGCGATGATCGAGAAGGAGCCGATCACGGTGATCCTGTCGGCACGCGGCTGGATCCGTGCGGCGAAAGGCCATGTCGACCTGACGCAGGACTGGAAGTTCAAGGAAGGCGACGAGCTTGCTTTCGTCTTCCACGCGCAAACGACCGACAAGCTGCTGATTGCCACCGACGACGGGCGCTTCTTCACCATGGGTGCGGACAAGCTGCCCGGCGCGCGCGGTTTCGGCGAGCCGGTGCGCACGATGCTCGATATCGACAACGCGGCGCATATCGTCGCGGCATGGGCGCACCGCCCAAGCGAACGGCTGCTGCTGGCGAGCACGCCGGGCAAGGGCTTCGTCGTCAAGAGCGACGATCTGCTGGCCGAAACGCGCAAGGGCCGCGCGGTCATGAACCTCAAGGGCGATGCGAAGATGGCCAAGGCTGCGCGTATCGGCGAGGGCCACGATCATGTCGCGGTCGTAGGCGACAACCGCAAGCTGGTGGTCTTCAACCTCGAGGAAATGCCCGAGATGCAGCGCGGGCAAGGCGTCCAGCTGCAACGCTACAAGGATGGCGGGATGTCCGACGTTACCACTTTCCGGCTGGAGGACGGTCTCAGCTGGCAGATGGGCGGATCGGGCGAGCGTACGCGGACCGAATCCGAGATGTGGCAATGGAAGGTCGCGCGCGGCGGGATGGGCCGAATGCCGCCGCAGGGTTTCCCGCGGGATAACCGCTTCGATTGATCGCTAACCCGCCTCCCCGGCTCTCCAGGCGGGGTGACACGGGCCCCGACAAAAAAGGCGGGCCGCACACCTTTCGGCATGCGACCCGCCCCTTGCGACCCTCAAAGCTGGTGGCTCCGAGGGTAAGCCGTGTTCGGATTATTCGGCGTCGGCGGCCATCTCGCCACCTTCGGCAGCGCCTTCGGCCATCGCTTCGCCTTCGGGCATGTCTTCACCATTCAACGCGGCAAGCAGCTGCGCCTTGGTGTAGAGCACCATCAGGCTGCCATTGGCATCGGCGGTGAAATTGGTGCGGACGAGGGCGACGCTGCCTTCGGGCAGGGCAAGGATGATGTTGTCACCGTCGACCGACTCGATCTTACCGACCGGAACGCTGTTGGCGGTCATCACGGGCGCGTCGGCAACCAGCGCGGTATCGCGTGCCGCAGTGGCCTGGGCCTGGGCCTGCTGGAGCATCTGGACGATCTGTGCCTTGGTCGCCGCGATGACGGGGCCGTCGGGGCCTTCACCGAAAGCGGCCAGCGGAAGCGGAGCGTCCATCCCGTCGACATCGACGAGCACGGTGTCGTTTTCGATCGTCTCGATTGTGCCGATCACGCCGCCGATTTCGCCGTTGGGCGCTTCGTAGACGGTCGCACCGACTTCGGGGCCGACCTGGGCGTAGGCAGTGCCGGTCAGCGTCATGGCTGCAACGGCGGCGAGGGCGGTCTTGAACTTCATCAGGTTGTTCTCCTTTCAAGGTCGCGACCATCGCGGCCACGGCACGGGGGGTTTCCCCTTAAAACTTTTGAATCCCGCAGACGGTCCCGCACTGGGCGGTTCCTCCGGCCCAAAAAGGCGTAGAGCGAGGTCGGTCGGTATGAAAATACGGCTAAATGATGTCAACCGCCTGAGGGTCGATCATGGGACACCGTCCAAATCCGATGCATGGGAAATAGATTCTTGCGCATGAAGGTAAGCTTAAGAGTTTGTTCGGGCGGATAATTCTTCTGCGAGAAGTATGACGACGCGCTCGCGGGGTGGAAAATTCTCCGCAACCCAGCGCGCTTCGACTTTGCGGAGCAGGCGCGAAACCTCGGCCCCGGTAACCCCATGCTGCACGATTTCGCCGCCTTTTAGCGGCAGCTCGGGAATCTCCCAATCGCTCAGCGCCCCGAAGTCGCCGCCGGTCAGGAGCAGGCGCCCGACCGCACAGTCGCGGCCCGTGCGATAGGCCAGCGCCTTCGGCTCCACATGGTCGGCGGCGCGCCGTTCTGCGAGACAGGCGAGCAGATCGCGCTGCTTGCGCGACAGGCGCAGGCGCGCGGCCACGCTCTCGGCGATGCTTTCGACGGCGGGCAGCAACGCGGCAAGCCGATAGATAGCATTGGGTTCGGCGCTGTGCCCACGCTCGGCCGCGATCAGCCGTTCGAGCGCGGCAATCTGTGCCGTGCCAGCCTCGGGCAGAATGACCGGCAACACCCCGCGGGCCCGTATCCGGGCGAGCGTGGGGGTTGGATCGGGCAGCGCAAGGATCGCGAGCAGTTCCATCGCGACGCGCTCGCGGCTCAGGCCCTTCATGGTCGGAGCGAGTTCGGCGCAGGCTTCCTCAGCCGCCTCGTCCAACTCCGCGCCGAAGCGCGCCTGAAAGCGGTAATAGCGCAGGATGCGCAGGTGATCCTCGCGGATGCGCTGGCGGGCATCGCCGATGAAGCGGACACGCCGTGCTTCCAGATCGGCCAGCCCGCCGAAATAATCGAACAATTCCAGCGTTGCCGGGTCGACATAAAGCGCGTTGATCGTGAAATCGCGCCGCGCGGCATCCTCGCGCCAGTCGCTTGCGAAGGCGATCGTGGCGCGGCGGCCATCGGTGCTGACGTCATGACGCAGCGTCGTCACTTCGACCGAACCACCATCGAGCAGCACGGTGATCGTGCCGTGGTCGATCCCTGTCGGCACGGTCCGGATGCCGGCCGCCTTGCACGCCTCGATCACCGCTTCGGGCCGCAGGGGCGTCGCCGCGTCGATATCCTTGACCGTAGCCCCGAGCAGCGTGTCGCGCACCGCGCCGCCGACCCAGCGGATATTCTCCGCGCCCAGCGCCGCCACTAGCGCGGCGAGGTCTTCGCGCTGCGACCATTCGACCTGCGGCAAACGCTCAGCCACCGAAGCTCTCCGTAATCTCCAGCCGCCGCGAAAGGTTGAAGATGATCGCGGCGGTGACCCCCCAGATGCGGTAGCCTTCGTAATGCATCTCGTAATAGCGGCGCTCGGCCCCTTTCCACATCGTGTATTGCTCAGTGTAGTTCGATCGGTCGAATAGCATTGCCAACGGCACCTCGAACCAGCTTTCGACCTCACCCGGATTGGGCACCAGGGGCAGGTCGGGCGGAATGACGCCGAGTACCGGAGTCACGTCGAAGCCGGTGCCGGTATGATAGCGGTCGGTCGCGCCGATCACCCGCACATGCGAGGGATCGAGCGCCAGCTCCTCGTGCGCCTCGCGCAGCGCCGCCTCGACCGCATCCTCGCCAGCGTCCAGCTTGCCGCCGGGGAAAGCGACCTGGCCCGGATGATTGCGCATGTCCTGCGGGCGCTGGGTGAGGATCGCGCCGGGCCCCCCGGCGCTCTGGGGCCGATCGGTGACGGGGATCAGCACGGCGGCGGGGCGGGAGTTCGCATCGGCAAAGGCGCGATCGGTCAGCAGGCCGGGTAGTTCGACCCCGTGCCCTTCGTCGAAGATCGTCTGGAGGCGGGTGACCAGATCGCTCACGGTTTCAGGCGAAAGCTCTCGCCCATGCTGGAGACGGTCCAGTCCTCGCCCCCCTTGGCGGAAGATACCGCAAGGGCATGTTCGGCAAGCTGCTGGTAGGTGCTGCGGTTGAGCCGCGCGTCCAGCCCACGCCGTACGCCGACATAGAGCGCAGGCGTTTCCGCGCTTCCGCGTGCCAAGATCGGGTGGTCCGGCCCCGCGATCACCAGTTCATCGGTATTGAGGCGGAAGGCGAGTGCTGGTTCTCCGTTTTCGTCGCGTACAACCATGTCGGTCGCGATGAAGGCCGCATCCTCGACTTCGATCGAGAGCTTTTCGAACGGAGAGATCAGGAAATGCGCGCCATCTGCATCGCGGATCAGAAGTCCCGAGAATGCGCGCACCATCGCCTCGCGCGTGATCGGCGATCCCTCATGGAACCACGTACCGTCGGCGGCGATGCGCATGTTGGATTCGCCCTCCTGCTGCGGGGCCCAGCCTTCGACTGGCGGCAGCTTGCGCGCTTCGACCTGCGCGGCGATTTGCGACAGGGTCAGTGACGCGAGGTGGGGCGGGGGCTCGTAAGGCATTGGAAGGCCTGTGGCAGAAGGGTGGGGGGCTGGCAATCGGGCCCGAAGGCCGCATCGCGATCAGGCCTGTTCGCTTCGCCATGGCCCCAGCATCCCGCGCACCGGCAGCACGGCGGGGTTGGCGCAGCGGACCAGCAGGCGGTGCCGCTCGACCGGGCCGGGCGTGTCCCACTGCGCGGTCGGCCCGGCGACGAAATCCCATGCTTCGTAATATTCGGGGTCGCCGATCAGCACCTGCGGCAGGGCCGGATTCTCGGCCGACGCGGGCCCCTCGACCGCGCCCAGCGCGGCCGCCATCAGCGCGCGGCCATAGCCCTGCTTCTGGCGGCTCGGCGCGACCGCCACGGGGCCGACCATCAGCAGCGGATATTGCTTGCCGTCCTCGTCCGTGAGCGAGACGGGCCACAGCTCGATCGTGCCCGCGAGGTAATCCTCGTCGTCCAGCGCCGCGAAGCTCACGCTGCCCAGTCGCTCCAGCCCCTCGCGGATGCGGTAGGCGGTGCGCGTGCTGCGGTCCGGGCCGAAGGCCGCGTCGAGCAGTTGCTCATGCAGTTCAGGCGGAACGGCGTCGATGGGAACGATCGTGGGCATGGTAAAGCGCGGGAGCCTGAAAAAGGAACGGGCGCGCCGGTTAGTCCCCCGCGCGCCCGCTGTCGATTCTTTCGGGCGGGAGAGCTACCCCGCAGGCGTCAGCTTGCGCAGGCGGGCATTATTGCCATCCTCGAGCACATAGAGTGCGCCATCGGGCCCTTCGATGATGTCGCGCAGGCGCTCCCCGAATTCGTAGCGCGCGGCTTCCGTGGCGCGCGTGCCATTCATCTCGACCCGCACGATGTTCTGCTCCTTCAGGTTCGCGATCAGCGCATCGCCGCGCCAGTCGCCGAACATGTCGCCCGAATAGAACAGGAAATCGCCCGGTGCGATCACCGGGGTCCAGTAGATCGCGGGCTTGGTGAAGCCGTCGTCGGGCGTGTGATCGGGAATCGGCGAGCCGTTGTAGTTGTCGCCGTAGGAGCGTTCGGGCCAGCCAAAGTTGTCGGCGCGCTCCACCAGATTCAGCTCGTCGCCGCCCGCAGGCCCGTGTTCGAGATCCCAGAGGCGACCGGCGCTGTCGAACTGGAGGCCCAGGATATTGCGGTGGCCCCAGCTCCAGATCTGGTCGCTGGGCGATCCGCGATCGGCCAGCGGATTGCCCGCTGCGGGGGTGCCATCAAGGTTGAGCCGCACTACCGTGCCGAGCGTGTTGGAGGTATCCTGTGCAGGGGCTTTCTTCTGGCGGTCGCCGCTGGCGACGAACATGTATTGCTCGTCCGGGCTGAAGGCGATGCGGTGCGAATAGTGGCCGCGCCCGGTCACCTTGGGGGTCTGGCGCCAGATCACTTCGAGGCCGACGATCTCGCAGCTGTCGACCTTCAGGCACAACAGGTCGCCCTTGCCGACGACCGCGCCGCGCGTATCGCCGTCACCCGCCTCGGCCCAGCTGAGATAGATCGTGCGGTTCTGAGTATCGCGGCCCGCTTCGCTTTCGAGAAAGGCGATATCGCCAAGGCCGCCCTGGCCGCCGTAATCGACCTCAGGTGCGCCCGAAATCGCGATCCGCTCGCCGGTTTCCACGTCGATCGCCGCGATCTTGCCCGGCTTTTCGGTAATCACCAGCGTGTTGGTGCCCGGCACGAATGCGCCGGCCCATGGCTCGTCGAAGGTGCCCATGTTCTCGACCGCGAAGGGGCCGACGATCTCGTCCGCGGCGCCGCCCGTGGGCGAGCCCGTGGCGGTGGACGCGGCGGGGTTGGGGCTGTTCTCCCCCGTGCCGGCATTGCCGCAACTTGAGAGGGCGAGGGCTGTGCTGCTAGCTATGAGGGCGGTAAACACGCGGTTCTTGGTCATGTTCGCAAAAAGTCCTTATCCCGAATTCGCGGCCTCTTGTCCGCCCGGTGCGCTGGTCGTCGGTGTCGACGAGGCTGGGCGCGGGCCGCTTGCGGGGCCGGTTGTGGCCGCCGCTGTGGCGCTGTGCAAGCCGCGCCCGGGTGGGCTCGACGATTCCAAAAAGCTCGGGAGCGCCAAGCGTTCCTCGCTCGACGAGCAGGTGCGGCGGCGGTGCGCCTGGGCCGTCGCCCAGATCGAGCCTGACGAAATCGACCGGCTGAACATCTTCGGTGCGACCATGCTCGCGATGACGATCGCGGTAGAGCGGGTGGCCGAAGCAATGGGCCGCGCGCCCGACATGGTCCTGATCGACGGCAACCTGACTCCGCATGGCCGGTGCGAAGGCTGGCGCTGGCCCGCGCGCGCCATCGTGGGCGGCGACGGGCGAGAGCCTGCTATCGGGGCCGCCAGCATCGTCGCCAAGGAATGGCGCGACCGACTGATGGCCGACGCCGCGCGCGATCATCCGCACTATGGGTGGGACAGGAACAAGGGTTACGGGACCGCAGAGCATCTCGATGCATTGAGGGTGCATGGGCCCTGCGCGCTGCACCGTCGCAGCTTCGCACCGGTGGCCCAGCTGGAAATGCAATTGGAGATGCGCGCATGAAGGGTTTCACGTTCGACGATATTCCGGACCAGTCGGGGCGCACCGCGCTCGTCACGGGCGCGAATACCGGGATCGGCTATCATATTGCCGAAATGCTCGCGAAAAACGGCGCGCACGTGTTGATGGGTTGCCGCAGCATGGACCGGGCGCAGAGCGCGCGCGACGACATGCTCAAAGCCGTACCGGGGGCCGAGATCGACATCGTCGAGCTCGATTTGGAAGACATGGCGTCGGTCCGCGCCGCTGCCGAAGGGATCGATAGCCTCGACCTGCTGATCAATAATGCCGGCATCATGTGGGTGCCCCACGGCATCGGCACGGGCGGGGCGGAGCGGCATTTCGCGGTCAATCACCTCGGCCACTTCGCGCTGGCCAGCCTGCTGCTGCCCGCGCTCGCCAAGGGCAAGGACCCGCGCGTCGTCGTCCAGTCGAGCATTGCGCATCGCCCGGCGGCGATCGATTTCGAAAACCTGTCGGGGGAGCACGACTATGCGCTCCAGAAATTCTACGGCCAGAGCAAGCTTGCCAACCTGATGTTTGCACTGGAGCTTGACCGGCGGCTGCGCGCCGCAGGGTCGCCGATCGCCAGCATCGCGTGCCACCCCGGCGTTGCGAAGACCGAACTGACCCGGCAGGTCGGCTGGGCGAAGATCGTGATGCCGATTTTCGGACCGCTGCTCAACACCGCCAAACAGGGCGCGTTGCCCGCGTTGCAGGCGGCGACCGATGCGGCGGCGCAGGGCGGCGACTACTACGGGCCTTATGGCTTTATGGAGGCGACCGGTGGCTCCTCGGGCCGGGCGGTTGCGACCGCCACCGCGCGCGATCCGCTGCTCGCCGCGCGCCTGTGGGAAATTTCGAAGGATATGACCGGGGTCGATCCGGGGCTTGCGCCCGCGACCTGATCGCACGGCCCTCCGATCGACCCGGCGTGATCAACCCAGCGTGCGGTTCGCCTCTTCGGTGATAACCTTCGCGATCTGGGCGAAGGCTTCGCTCAGCACCGATCCCTTGCGCCAGACGCCCGCGATCGATCGGTAGGCCTCCCAGTCGGCCACCGCGAAGCGCCGCACGATGTGCTCGCCGCCCGATTCCGAGCGCAGGTAGGTTTCGGGAAGGATCGACAGCCCGAGCCCCGATCCCGTCATCTGCTGCAATCCGTCGAGGCTCGTGCCTTCGTAGTCGCGCAACAGGTTGGCGCGCAGCCGATCGCAGATTTCGGCGACCTGCCGCGAATAGTGGTGGCGCGGATCGAGGCTCAGGATCGCCTCGCCCCCGAAATCACGCGCCAGCGTTTCGGGCTTGCCGTGCAGCGGATGATCGGGCGGGCCGACCAGCGCGAGCGGTTCGCGAAACAGCGGTTCGACATGCAATCGCGGATGGTCGATCGGCAGCGGAGCGAGCAGCATGTCGAGTTCCCCGTTGGCGAGCGCGCGCGCCTGCTCGTCGGGGAAGCCTTCACGGATATACAGCCGCAATTCAGGATGCGCGGCGTGCAGGCGCAGGACCACCTGCGGCATGAGGTAGGGGCCGAGCGTGGGCGTCACCCCGAAGCGCACCGTGCCCGACAGCATGCCCTGTGCGCGATCCGCCAGGTGGTGAATATCGGCCACCTCGCGCAGGATGTTGCGCGCCCGCGAAGCGACATCGCGGCCGATCGGGGTCAGCGACACGGGCTGCCCCCGCTCGACCAGTGTCGCGCCCAGGGTCGCCTCGAGCTGGCGCACCTGCTGGCTGAGCGTGGGCTGGGTGACGTGCAGCCGGTTGGCCGCACGACCGAAATGGCGCTCGTCCTGCAAGGTCGTCAGGTAGCGGAGCTGCTTGAGAGTGATGGCCATAGATGAAATCTATCGGATTTGCAGGCGAGTTTCAATTGGACCTATCGGTCTTGAGCCCCGAAATTGCCGGAACCCAACCAAGGAGAAGACCATGCAATCGCATCTGGATAAGCTTCGCCAGACCCACCGCCGTCTCGATCGTGCGATCGACACGATGCGCGCACCCGCCCGGCAGGAAGATCGCAAGCGGATGAAGAAAATGCGCCTTCTCGTGAAGGACCGGATCGCCGCGCTCACCGGCTCGCGGGTTCGCTCTAGGGCCTGACCCCAACCTGAGTATCAAACTGGCATCGCGCGATGCATCGCGCGGTGCCTTTTCCTTGTCTAACGCGCCGTCGCCTGCCAAGGCCCGGCAAGCATTCCCGGGGGAATAACATGACCACCGCGCCCAGACCGGAGCCGACGCCCGCACCGCGCCCGCCCGAAGTCCTTGCCCGTGCCGCACGGTCGATGCGCGACTTCCTGCATCAGGAAAGCGCAGGGGGGATCGTGCTGATGGCCGCCGCTGCGGTCGCGGTCATCTGGGCCAACAGCCCGCTCGCCTCCGCCTATTTCGGGATGCTCGACACGACGGTCACGGCGAAAGTCGGCGGGACGGGCGTGGAGAAATCTGCCCTCCTGTGGATCAACGACGGGCTGATGGCGCTGTTCTTCCTGCTCGTGGGGCTGGAGGTGAAGCGCGAGGTGCTGATCGGCCAGCTGTCGAGCTGGCAGCAATCATCGCTGCCGATCTTCGCGGCGCTGGGCGGCATGGCGATCCCTGCGCTGGTGTTCGTCGGTATCAACCTCAGCGAACCGGCCAACCTGCAGGGCTGGGCGATCCCCGCCGCGACCGACATAGCCTTTGCGCTCGGCATTCTCGCTCTCCTCGGCAGCCGTGTGCCGGTGGCGCTCAAGGCGCTGCTGCTGGCGGTGGCGGTGATCGACGACATTGGTGCCATCGCGATCATCGCGCTGTTTTACACCCCCGGTGTTGACCTCTCGATGCTGGGCGCGGCTGCCGTCGTGCTGGTCCTCCTCGCAGGCTTTGGATATCTGCGCGTCGGCTCCTCGATCCCTTACGCCATCCTCGGCATCGCGCTGTGGTACTTCGTGCTCAAATCGGGCGTCCATGCCACGCTTGCGGGCGTCGCGCTGGCGATGTGCATCCCGATGGTGGACCGCAAGGGCGAGCCGAAGCTGGAAACGTGGGAGCATGAATTGCACCCGTGGGTCGCCTTCCTCGTCGTGCCGATCTTCGCGCTCGCCAATGCGGGCGTCTCCTTCGAAGGGATGGAGCCTGCCGCATTGCTCGCGCCGCTGCCGCTTGGCATCGCGCTGGGCCTGCTGGTCGGCAAGCAGATCGGCATCTTCGGCCTTGCATGGCTGGCGGTGAAGAGCGGAATTGCGCGCCTTCCCGAAGGCGTGGGCTGGCTGCAGGTCTGGGGCCTGTCGCTGATCGCCGGGATCGGCTTCACGATGAGCCTGTTCATCGGCAATCTCGCCTTCGCGAGCCCCGAACAGATCAATGCCGTCAAGCTCGGCGTACTCTCCGGCTCGGTCATCGCGGCGCTGCTCGGCGTGCTGATCCTCCTGCGCGGTAACAAAAGAGGTGCGAACGCATGACCGGATCGCTGATCCTGATCGCCGTCGGACTGCTCGCTCTTGCCATCGGGGGCGAACTGCTGGTGCGCGGCGCGGTGGGTATCGCGAAAAAGTTTGGCATCTCCACGCTGTTCACCGGGCTGGTGATCGTCGGCGCGGCGACCTCGATGCCCGAAATGGTCGCGAGCTTGCAGGCGGTGTTCGCCGGGTCGCCCGAGATCGCGTGGGGCAACATAGTCGGCTCGAACATCGCCAACTCGCTGCTGATCCTGGGCGGCGCGGCGCTGATCGCGCCGATCGTGCTGGCAGGCATGGGCAGGCGCGATTCGGTCGTCGCTCTGCTCGTCACGCTCGGGGTGTGGGCGATCGCCTGGCAGGGGCTCGGCGCGCAATATATCGGGGTGGGCCTGCTGGTGACGCTGGTCGTCTATATCGTGTGGCGATACCGCCACCCGCCCGCGCAGGTAGAGGAGAAAGAGGATGAGCATCCCGCGCCCAATTTCCTCCTCTCGCTGGTGTTCTTCGCTGCCGGACTCGCTGCGCTGGTGTTCGGCGGCGGCTGGCTGGTGACCGGTGCGATCGACATCGCGAGCGACCTGGGCGTGAGCGAGACGGTGATCGGCCTGACCATCGTGGCGGTCGGTACCTCGCTGCCCGAACTCGCCGCCTCTGCCGTCGCGGCGTTCCGCGGCCATGCGGAACTGGCACTGGGCAACGTGCTGGGCTCCAACATCTTCAACCTGCTGCTGATCGGCGGGGTGACGATGGGCGTTTCGGGGCAGGCCCTGCCGGTCGAGCTGCTCAAATACGGCTGGCCGATCGCCGCCGCCTCCGCGCTGCTGCTGGTATTGATGTGCCGCTTCCTGCCGCGCATCGGGCGGCTGTTCGGGCTGCTGATGCTGGCGGGTTTCGCGGCCAACACCGCGCTCGCATTTGCGTAGGCTGCGTACTGATTCCAAACGAGGAATCGGCGGCCTTTACCCCACATAAACCATCCCCGTTTACCAAGTTTGACTTGACGGGGACTCCGCGAGGACTCATCGAGTCCCCCTGTGGATAACTCGGACGGGCAATCAGGGCCCGCACCGACAGGTTTTTGGGGGACGCACGCATATCATGGTCGTTGAAACGAAAACGAGGGTGCGTGTCGCGCGCGCCAAACCCGTCGAGATCGCGCCCGATCTGCCGCTGGGCCAGATCCTCGACGGCGATTGCGTCGCCGCGATGCGTTCGCTGCCCGACAACAGCGTCGATCTCGTCTTCGCCGATCCGCCCTACAACCTCCAGCTCGGCGGCGATCTCAACCGGCCCGATGGCAGCCATGTCGATGCCGTAACCGATCACTGGGACCAGTTCGATAGCTTCAAGGTTTACGACGATTTCTCAAAGGCCTGGCTGGCGGAGTGCCGACGCGTTCTGAAGCCCGATGGCGCTCTGTGGGTGATCGGCAGCTATCACAATATCTACCGCCTCGGCGCGACCTTGCAGGATCTGGGCTTCTGGATTCTCAACGACATCGTCTGGCGCAAGACCAACCCGATGCCCAACTTCCGCGGCACGCGCTTCACCAATGCGCACGAGACGCTGATCTGGGCGAGCCAGGGCGAAAAGGCGCGCTATCACTTCAATTATCGCGCGATGAAAACGCTCAACGACGAGCTCCAGATGCGCAGCGACTGGACCTTCCCGATCTGCGCCGGAGGCGAACGCCTCAAGGACGAACAGGGCCACAAGGCGCACCCGACCCAGAAGCCCGAAGCGCTGCTCTATCGCGTGCTGCTGGCGACGACCGAGAAGGGCGATGTCGTGCTCGACCCGTTCTTCGGCACCGGCACCACCGGCGCGATCGCCAAGCGGCTGGGCCGCGAATGGATCGGCTGCGAGCGCGAGGAGGCCTACCGCACCGTCGCCCGCGCGCGGATCGACAAGGAACTGCCGCTGGACGAAAGCGCGCTGACCACGATGCAGAGCAAGCGCACCGCGCCGCGTGTCGCTTTCGGTACGCTGGTGGAGGCGGGCTTCGTCAAACCCGGCACGCAGGTGTTCGACAAGAAACGCCACTGGACCGCAACCGTGCGCGCCGACGGGTCTTTGGCACACGAAAAGATGACCGGCTCGATCCACCAGGTCGGCAAGGACCTGCAAGGCGCCCCCAGCTGCAATGGCTGGACCTTCTGGCACTTCGAGGACGAGGGACTGGTGAAACCTCTCGACGCTGCGCGGCAGCTCTATCTGCTCGCGACGGAGGATTGACCTGAAGGCAGGCCGCGTTGCGCTTCGCACTTCTCAGGCACGATGCGGCGATAGCGGGCGCTCTTGCCCGGCAGGTGGCCGAGCGTTGGCGCGACCTGCTGACGCTGCTTGTCGCCCTTCCGATCCTTGCCCTATTTGCGCGCGTGTGGTTGGCGCAGCTTGTCGTAGACCGGCGGGAGATCATCGTCGGAGTGGCCGGCTTCGTGATTGCCGCGACGCTCGCAAAGGCGGTGGCGGAACGGCTCGACTATCACCGCACCGAAGGGGCGCTAGCCCATCATGCCCAGCGATCATCCGTTCTGCTCAGCTTCGTCTTGCCGCTGCTCGCAGGCGGACTTGCGATCCTGCTAGCAGGGATGGCGTCCATCGCCGGGCTACCGTCCATAAGCCTGGCCGGGTGGATCGCTGCCGGAACCGCGCTGGGCCTCCTGCTGGCAGTCGCCGCCAACTTCGTCCCGCGCTTCATGGCGGGCCCCATGCCGACTCCCCCCCGGATGCTCGGGCATCGGCGTGAGATGGGCTTGGTGGCGGTATTCTCGGCCGCGGTCGGGCTGGCCTGCGCGCTGCTGCCCAGCCAGAACCACCTCGATGGCTTGGTCGCCGGAGGCTATGCGCTGGCCGTGGTCGTCCTGGCGGGGCAGGTCGATGCGACCGCCGTGCGCTACATGGCTATGGTCGGCCATTCCGCGGCGACGATGCTGCGCAAGTCTCTGACGATCCAGCTGGCCTTGCTGGTTCCGTTCGCGGCGGTGCTCGCGCTCGCGCAGGACTGGATGGCAGCGAGCGTTGCGGCCATCGCCGCCATCGGATTGCCGTGCATCACTGCTCTGCGCATCCTCGCCTACCGCGCCTTCGGTCGGATTCTCGCGGACTGGTTGGTGTCGATCTTTATCGCGATCGCCGCCTACCTCACCCTGACGCTCCCGCCGCTTGGCGTGCTGGCGATCCTTGCGGCAATGGTCTGGTTTGCGCGCAAGGGCACGGGCACGCGGTGGCTGATAGCATGAGCGCCGCAGTCGACCTTGCCGCCGTCAGCGTCCGCCGTGGTGCTACGCCCATTGTGCACGAGCTGAGCGCACACATAGCCGAGGCGAGCTGGTTCGGCGTGATCGGCGCGAACGGATCGGGCAAGACGACGCTGCTGCGTGCCGTCGCGGGGCGATTGCCTATCGCGAGTGGCAGCTGCGCGATCTTCGGGGAGGAGACGTCCCGGGATCGCGATGCCCGCGCCAGCGCCATCGGCTTCGCACCGCCGATCGAGCGGCTTCCAGCCTCGCTGACTGCGCGCGAATTGCTCGCGCTGGCAGGCGACGATCCTGCGATCCAGTTGGAGCGCAACAATGCGCTGTGGGAGGCGCTGGGGATCGGCGACCTGCTTGCGGTGCAGGCAGGCCAATGCTCCTCCGGCATGAAGCAGCGCGCGGCGCTGGCGCTGGCCTTTGCACGGCCTACCCGCATCGCGATCCTCGACGAGCCGTTCAACTGGCTCGATCCGGTGGCGGCCTTCGATACGCGCGCGGCGCTCGCCGTGCTCGTGGAAGAGGGGCTGACGCTCATTACGGCGCTGCACGATCTCACGACCCTGTGCGGCTTCTGCGAGGCGGGGCTGGTGATGACCAAGGGCCGCGTGAGCCTGGCGCTGGACACCCCGACGCTCAGAGCGGGGCGCGAGGATGCCGCTGGCTTCGAGCGTGATCTGGTCGCGGCGCTGCGCTGACGGGTGCAAGGGGGGGTGGCTTCACGGATGATGCATCGCTCTCAACAGCAGCACCTCATGGCCACCAACCGCAAGAGCATCACGCTCAGCGACATGCAGGACGCCCTTTATCGCGCGCAGATTGCACAGGGCGTGTATCCGGCAGCAGGTGGTTTTCTCCTGCCCTCCGGCGAGGCGGTTCCAATCGGCCGCGTCGTTCAAGACAGGATGGATTTCAAGCAGCATTCGTGACGTCTCGTCATCCCGGCCGCAATTTGGTAGGACCGCCAAATGGCGCCTCGTGAGCAGGGGCGTCCGACTGTGTGGTTGGCATGTTCGCCGATTGGGTACGAGACAACGGCGATGTGCTGATCGCGCTGAGCTTCATACTCGCGGTGCTTTCGCTTGCCGTTACATGATATTCTCGAAATAAGAGCAGGCAGTAGCGCAATCCCGACCCCCGTCTCCATCAGGGGCAGGACTGGCCGGGATGACGATTAGCGCTGCGGTCGGCTATCCTACCTCATGCGATCGCTCTAGGATGCTGGCCATGCGCAGCGCACCACTCTTTCCTTTCGGTTTTCGTACACAATCCGACCGCTATTTTTACCCCTTAGACTGTGTGTCAGGTGTGTCAGGAACCCTACAGAGGGGCTAGGCAAGGGCACATGAGCGACCAAGTCTACATCCGCCCGATCGGCTTCGCGCCGGGTCCGCAGAGCGAGGAGGGCGATGCCATTCGGCTTGCCGGGGGTCTCGTCTATGCCAGCCGCTTTGCGGTGATCCTGCGCCGGGATGACCACGTTGTTGAACGTTGGCGCGCTTCGCCTGAAACCATCGCGCAGGTGCTTGGGCAACTGCCCGACAGCGTTGCCGCCGAGGCCGAGGCGCAGTGGAGCAACCTGCGCATGGCGCACCCGCCGCTGGAGCTGGGCGCGCGCACGATCCGGCTCGACCAGCCGCAGGTCATGGGCATCCTCAACGTGACGCCCGACAGCTTCTCCGACGGGGGCAAGCATGTCGACGATCCGGCGGGCACGCGCGATGCGATCGGCGCGATGGTCGAGGCGGGGGCCTCCATCATCGACATTGGCGGCGAAAGCACGCGGCCAAAGGCCGAGGCGGTGTGGGAAGAAGAGGAAATCCGCCGCGTGGTGCCCGCAGTGGAAGCCGCCGCCAGCATGGGCGCCGCGGTCAGCATCGACACGCGCCGCGCGGGCACGATGGAGGCGGCGTTGCAGGCGGGGGCGGGGATCGTCAACGATGTCTCCGCGCTGCGCTACGACCCGCGCTCGGCCGAGCTGGTCGCGAAAACCGGCTGCCCGGTGGTGCTGATGCACGCGCCGGGGAAGGGCACCGACCTGCATGAGGGCGGGACCTACGAAAGCGTGGTGTTCGACGTGTTCGATAGGCTTCGCGAACGGCGCGATGCGGCGATTGCGGCAGGTGTGGAGCGGGGCAAGATCCTGATCGATCCGGGGCTCGGCTTCGGCAAGTCTCTCGCCGACAACCTCGCGCTGATCAATGCGCTGCCGCTGTTCCATGCGCTCGGCTGTCCGATCCTGTTCGGCGCGAGCCGCAAGCGGATGATCGGGGCTTTGAGCAAAGAGGCTGCGGCGGACGCGCGGCTCGGCGGGAGCATCGCGCTGGCGATCAAGGCGATGGATGCGGGCGCGCAGTTGGTGAGGGTTCACGATGTGCCCGAAACCGTGCAGGCGCGCGATGTGTGGCGGGGCCTGCGCGATGCGGCGCTGACGGATTTTGGCGATCTGCCGGTGTGACTGGCGGGTTGTTCGCTGGAGCGAGCAGCATATCGACGACGCGCCAGACAACTGGCGCCGCCGAGTGTGACTTTCTTACAGGGATTGTCATCCCCCGCGGAAGATTTGTTGCCTATGGTTCGCCGAGAGAAAGCGGGGACGCAAAGATGAGTTATTCCAAGCATATGATCTTAGCCGCAACGTTGGCAACTGGCGCGCTGTCCGCTACTTGCGCATTTGCGCAGGAGCGGTTCTACGAGCGGGTCGGGAACTGGACGGTCGTCGGCGCCAGCACATTCTGCACCGTGCCCGGCGGCGCTCCCGAACCGTTCCCCGACGGCAAGATGCCGCCGTGGGATTCCATCACGCTCAAGATGGCGACTCTAGGATCCCTGGAGATTCGTTATGGTGGAGAGATTGCCGCCAATGCCAAGAATGGGCCGCAGGAAGGGCAGGCTCTGATCGGTGACGAGGGGGAGCAGCCCGACTATTTCCGCCCCCGCATGATCGTGGCGGACCAGCCGGGTGGAGGCAGGCAGGTGACCGCTTATCTGGAGGGCGAAGCGCTCGACGCGTTCTGGACGCACGACTACTTCGTGCTCCGTGCGGGTGACCAGATGCTGCCCATGACTCCGGGGCCCGAAAGGCAAGCGCTGGGCGAAACAATTCGGCGGTGTGTCGAGGGCCTTTAAGAGGGCGCCGAACCTAGAGCGTGTAGCCCCCGTCGCTGGTCAGCACGGTGCCGGTGACGTTGGCGGAGGCATCGGACAGGAGGTAGCCGATGTCGCGCGCGAGCTCGTCCGCCGTGGCGAAGCGGCCCCGCGGGGTTGTCTGGCCCATCTGCGCGATCACCGCCTCGCGCCCGTGCTCGGCGAACTGGGCCTGAAGCTCGGGCGAGTTCCAGATTGCGGTGTCGACGCCGCCCGGCGCGATGGCGTTGATGCGGATGGAGTGGCCTGCGTTCTCCGCCGCCGCGATCCGCGCCATATGCGCGACCGCCGCCTTGGAGACGCCATAGGCGCCGATCCCGGGGACAGGTTTGATCCCGGTGACAGAAGCGGTGACCACTGCGCTGCCGCCACCCGCATTGCGCATCGCGCGAAGGGCGGTGGAAAGTGTGAGAAAGGCACCATCGAGGTTGATCGCCATCACCCGCCGCCACTCGGCGAAATCGAGCTCGGCGATCTGGCCGCCGGTGCCGATGCCCGCGTTGACCACTGCGTGGTCGAGCCGGTCGAGCTTGGGCTCGAGGCCCTGCCAGAAGGCTTCGTCGGCAACATCGGCGGCGTGCGTTTCGACCTCGCAGGAGAGGTCGAGTTTGTTCAGGCCATCGCCGTCGAGGTCGATCAGGATGAGGCGCGCAATGCCTTGCTGGTCGAGCCAGCGGGCGGTCGCGGCACCGATGCCGGACGCTGCGCCGGTGATGAGCGCAGTGCGGCCCGTAAAGTCGTGTCCCTCGGTCATGCCGAGGGGCTTAGCGCGTTACGCCGCGTTGTCGATGCCCCGCGTGAAATGCATGCCCGCACCGGAAGACAGGCGCGCACCCGAGTTACGCGTTCTCGTTTTGCTTGATGTAGGCGTCCGGGTCCTTCTCCTCGCGTTCCACATTGGTGACGTGGTCCGCTTCGAAGGCGAGATATTTGAGGCCCAGCGCCACCCGCTTCTCCAGTGGGACCCGGCGACGGAAGTCGGTGAGGCCCTGGCGTTCCTCTTCGGAAAGGTGCGCGCTGTTCTGGTAGTTCGCCTTGTCGACGCATTCCCACCACGCGTCCGATCCGACCTCTTCGTTCAGCGCGGCGTCGGCGGCGTTGGCGATCTTGTTGTGATCGTCGATCGCATCCTCGGTCGTCTCGTCGGCGCTGTCCGAATCGAGCGCGCCTTTGCCGAGCTGGAGCAGGGTGGGGTAGAAGTACTTCTCTTCCGCCATCGCGTGCGCTTCGAGATGGTCGCGCAGGCGGTTGAAGATTTTCGCGGCCGAATCGCGGTCGTCGCGAGCCTCGTCCAGAGCGGCAAACCAGCGGCGCTGGCGGTCATGGTCAGCAAGGATGCAGTCGACGATATCCATTAGTGGATAGCCCCCGTTTCGAATGTTGAAGATCGAAAGGGAAACGCCGGATTGTCGCGCGGGTTCCGTGCCCGGAGGTGCCTTGGAGCCGGGTGTCGGCCTGGATCAGGCCGCGTTGTCGATGCCCAGATCGCTCAGCTTGCGATAGAGCGTCGAACGCCCGATGCCGAGCCGCCGCGCGACTTCGGTCATCCGCCCGCGATAATGGCCGATGGCGAGCCGGATTACGTCCGCCTCGATCTCTTCGAGCGGGCGCAGGTTGCCGTCGGACGTATAGAGCATCACGCCGACCGCTTCCTGCACATGATGGCTGCCCTCCGCCTGCTCGCCGATCAGTTCGGAAAGCTGCGGAAAATCGCTCGCGGTCAGCATTTCCGCCTCGCAGAACACCGCCGCACGAAACAGCACGGCCTGGAGTTGGCGAACATTGCCCGGCCAGTCGAAGGCGCACAGCAGATGGAGCGCGCTGTCGGCGAGGCTGAGATGGCACAGGCCCGGCTCTTCGCCAATTCGCGCGAGGAAGTGGCGGGCGAGGGCAGGAATGTCGCCCGGACGTTCGCGCAAGGGCGGCAGGCTGATCCGGGTCGACGAGATCGCGGCCAGCAGGTCCTGGTCGAACTGGCCTTTCGCGGCGAGTTCGGACAGCGGACGGTTGCTCGCCGAAAGCAGCCGGGTGTCGATCTTGAAGCCGTGCGTCGCGCCGATCGGGCGCACGATGCCTTCGTTGAGGGTCGCGGCGAGCCGCGCCTGCTGGTCGGCCGAAAGCCGGTCGATTTCGTCGAGCACCAGCGTGCCGGTGTCGCATTGCTGAAGCGCGCCCATCTGACTTTCGAAAGCGCCCGCAAAGGCGCCTTTCTCGTGCCCGAACAAAGTCGATTCGATGGAATTCACGGGCACGCCCGCGACGTTGACGAGGCGGAAGGGGTTGCGGGCGCGCGGGCTGGTCGCCTGGATGGCGCGCAGCAGCATCTCCTTGCCCGTGCCGCTTTCACCTTCGATCAGCACATGGCTGTGGGTGCGGGCCGCCTTCGCCGCGCGGGCCAGCGCGATGCGGAAGATCGGATCGGTCCCGATCATCGCGTCGAAATCGAGCACCGCAGGCATTTTCTCGGTCAACGGCTGCAGCTCGTTGCGCGGGGCTTCCATCTGGGTGGAACTGCGCAGGGCGCGCATCAGCCGCTCGGGCGCGACGGGCTTGATAAGATAATCGGTGGCGCCTGCGCGCATCGCCTCGACGGCGAGCAGCGGGCTCGCACTGGTGGTCAGCATCAGGATCGGCAGAGCGGGTCGGCGCTGTTTCAATTCCGCGATCAGATCGCATGCAGCATCGCCGGGCACCCACTGGTCGAGGATGATCGCGGAAAGTTGCATGCCCTGCCGCGTACCGAGCGTGGCGATCGCGGTTTCCGCGTCGTTGACAACGATCGTTCGCCAGCCATCGCGGGCCGCCAGCGCGCTGACGAGTCGGCTCTGCGCCGGTTCGTCATCGATCAGCATCAGCAAACGTTCGTCAGAATCGGCCATGTTTCCCCGCCACTCGGTTGCATGGGAACCGTCCCATTGCGGTGCAGGCCGCTGCTTTACGGTAAACCGGTAAAGACCAGCTTAAGCCTACCGATGGGCGGCGAAGCTCGGCAAGAAGCTGGGGAGTGTGTTGCCAGCAAGTGCTTGAGCATGGCGGGTTGCGGCGATAGACCGCTTGGCGAAGTTCCATCTCTTGCGGAGAATATGCCAGCCATGGCCACCAATAACGACATCGTCACCCCGGATATCGAGAAAGCGCGCAGCACTTATGAGCGCTTCATGGGGAGCCTGAAATGGGCGATCCCGATCATCGCGCTGATCGTGTTCATCGTCGTCGTGCTGATCGCGTCCTGATCGCATGAAGATCGCGGTTCTCAAGGAGCGGGCAACGGGCGAGACGCGGGTTGCGCTGACTCCCGAGACCGCGAAGAAATTCATCGCGCTGGGCGCGGATGTCGCGGTCGAGGCGGGGGCGGGTGAGCATGCCTCCATCGCGGACGCGGCGTATTCCGATGCCGGCGCAAGCGTCGGCACGGCAGATCAGGTGGTCAAGGATGCGGGCATCGTGCTCGGCGTCCAGGCTCCCGATCCTGCGCTTCTACAAGGCGCCAAGCCCGATGCGAAGGTCGCCGCGACGTTCGATCCGTTCAAGCAGGGCGAGCGCATCGATGCCTATGCCAAGGCGGGTCTCGAAGCACTGTCCATGGAATTCATGCCGCGCATCACCCGTGCGCAGAGCATGGATGTGCTTTCCAGCCAGTCCAACCTGTCGGGCTACAAGGCCGTGATCGCAGCGGCCGACCAGTATGGCCGCGCTTTCCCGATGATGATGACCGCGGCAGGCACGGTGCAGGCCGCGCGCGTTTTCGTGATGGGCGTCGGCGTGGCGGGCCTGCAGGCCATCGCCACCGCCAAGCGTCTCGGCGCGCAGGTTTCCGCGACCGACGTTCGCTCCGCCACGCGCGAGCAGATCGAATCGCTCGGCGCCAAGGCGATCTTCGTCGAGGAAGGCGGGATCGAGGGTGAGGGCACCGGCGGCTACGCCAGCGAGATGAGCGACGAGTACAAGGCGGCGCAGGCCAAGCTCGTTTCCGAGCACATTGCCAAGCAGGATATCGTGATCACCACCGCGCTGATTCCGGGCCGCCCCGCGCCCCGGCTGATCTCCGACGAACAGATCGCGAGCATGAAACCGGGCAGCGTCATCTTCGACATTGCTGTGCCGCAAGGGGGCAATGTCGAAGGCGCGGTGGCGGACGAGTTGGTTGACCGCCATGGTGTCACGATCATGGGGTACGCGAACACGCCCGCGCAACTGGCACCGGATGCGAGCGCACTTTTTGCGCGCAACCTCTACAATTTCCTCTCCGCCTTTTGGGACGAAGAGGCAGGAGGGCCGGTTCTGGACGAGGAAATCGGCGACGCGGTGCGACTGACCAAGGGCGGTCAGGTGGTCAATGCCAGATTGTTAGACGGCGGCTGAAGGAAGGATAAAGTCCGATGGGGGTGCTGAACCAGACGCAGACCACGCCGCAGGGGTTCGTGGACAATCACGGCCACGCGCTGGTCGAGGGTGAGGAGGTCTACTTCGCCTTCAAGACGATTCGCGACTGGATCGCCTTCACCGACTGGCGGCTGATCTATGTCGATGTGCAGGGCATCCTCGGCACCAAGAAGGAATATCTGACGGTTCCCTATCGTTCGATTACCGCGTTCTCGATCACCAGCGCGGGCACGATCGACATCGATGCGGAAATTGCGGTGTTCCTCTCCGGCCACCCGCCGATCGAGTTCAAGGTCGGCAAGTTCACCAATACCGAAGCGCTGCAAAAGCTGCTCGCAACCCGGATGAACGTCCTCTAGTCTTTCGCGCGAAGAGCGGCTGAGCCGCATCTACGAGGCGGTGAACCTATGAAACCTGGTCTGGTGGCAATCTTCCCGGTCGCGCTGGCGCTTGCCGCCTGCGGGCCGAGCCTGGCCGACGACGTCGATCTGGAGAATGTCGCGCCCGACGATATCTCGTGGATCGGCGAAAGCCCGATTTATCCCAATGCGACCATTGCCGAGAATGTTGCAGCCTCGCCCGCTTTCTCCAGGCTCGCCATGCTGGTCGAGCGGACGGATCTTGCCCAAACCCTCGGCGGCGAAGGACCGCTGACGATCTTCGCGCCGACCGACGCTGCACTCGTCGACCTGCCCCCGCACACCGACGAAGCGCTGAGGAAGACGCTGGCGCATCATGCGATTGCGGAGCGGATCACCGCCGCTGACCTCGCCGCGCGGATCGTCGAAGGTGGAGGCAGCTATCGTGCGCAGACGCTTGCCGGCGATATGCTGACCTTTCGGATGGACCGCGAAACGGTGGTTCTTTCTGGCAGCGACGGCAGTTCGGCGCGGGTCACGATGGCCGATCTCGCCCAGGCCAATGGCCTGATGCATGTGATCGACGGCATCGTTCTGCCTGCAGGCTGATGGACGAAACGGGTGGCTTTGCGCGCCAAAGCCATCGACAGCGCTGCATCGCCTTGCAATAACGCGGCTTCATCCAATCCTCGGGGGAGGCGCGTTTCTAAGATGGACTTCATTTCGGTCCTGTCGATCTTCGTGCTGGCGTGTTTCGTCGGCTATTACGTGGTGTGGTCGGTCACGCCCGCATTGCACACGCCGCTGATGGCGGTGACCAATGCGATCAGCTCGGTCATCATCGTCGGTGCGCTGATCGCCAGCGCCGAAGCGGGTAGCGCGGTCGCCAAGTGGCTCGGCCTGGCGGCCGTAGTGCTCGCCAGCATCAACATTTTCGGCGGCTTCGCGGTGACCGAGCGGATGCTCGCGATGTACAAGAAGAAGGAGAAGTGAGGATGGCTTTTCCTTTGTCCATTACCCCTCATCCAACTTCGGCTAGCGCGCGAGCGCGCAAGTCTCAGTATCCTTCTCCCACGGGGAAAAGGATGTGCAGGCTTGGTGGCTTGCTGCCTGGCCGAAGCTGGATGAGGGGCCATCGCGCGGGCGCATCCCTCGCTCGAATATCGGGAGGCGCAGCATGAGCCTTCCTCGCGACGTTGAACCGCTGGCCGTGCCTCCGGGCTCCGACTATGGCGTGAGCCACGCGGTCGAGACCGCCGCCGCCCACGGCCCGACCAACCCCTGGGTAGCGCTCGCCTATCTGGTGGCGGGGGTGTTCTTCATCCTCGCGCTGCGTGGGCTTTCGAGCCCCGCGACCAGCCGCGCGGGCAACCGCAACGGGATGATCGGGATGCTGATCGCGGTCGTCACCGTGATCGTGACGCACGACATCGCCAATATCGTCGAGATCCTGATCGCCATCGCGATCGGCGGCCTGATCGGCTTCACCATCGCCCGACGCATCGCGATGACCGCGATGCCCGAACTGGTCGCGGGCTTCCACAGCCTCGTCGGCCTCGCCGCCGTGCTGGTGGGCCTTGCGGCGTGGATGAACCCCGGCGCGTTCGGAATTCTCGATGCAGGCGGGCAGATCCTGACGGTCAGCCGGATCGAGCTGGGACTGGGGATCGCCATCGGTGCGATCACCTTCTCCGGATCGGTCATCGCTTTCCTCAAGCTTTCCGGTCGGATGGGCGGCAAGCCGATCATGCTACCGGGTCGCCACGTCATCAATCTCGGCACGCTCGCCGCGATCATCGCGCTGATCGCGGCCTATGCGATGGCCGAGGTCGCCGGGCCGGGCGAGGGCTGGATGATCATCGCCATCGCCGCGCTCGCCTTCGCGATCGGCTTTTTGCTGATCATCCCCATCGGCGGGGCGGACATGCCGGTCGTGGTCAGCATGCTGAACAGCTATTCGGGCTGGGCGGCGGCGGCGATGGGCTTCACGCTGGGCAACACCGCGATGATCATCACCGGCGCGCTGGTCGGATCGTCGGGCGCGATCCTCAGCTACATCATGTGCCGCGCGATGAATCGCAGCTTCATCTCCGTGATCGCAGGCGGGTTCGGCGCCGACGACAGCGCGGCTGGTGGCGGCGAGGCGCGTGAACAACGCCCTTACAAGCAGGGCAGCGCCGATGACGCCGCCTTCATGCTCGAACAGGCGGAGAAGGTCATCATCATTCCCGGCTACGGCATGGCCGTCGCCCAAGCGCAGCACGCGCTGCGCGAGATGGGCGATGTGCTGAAGGCCAAGGGCGTGGACGTGAAATACGCGATCCACCCCGTCGCAGGCCGCATGCCGGGGCACATGAACGTGCTGCTGGCCGAAGCCAACGTGCCCTATGACGAGGTGTTCGAGCTGGAGGATATCAACTCCGAGTTCGCGCAGGCTGACATCGCCTTCATCATCGGCGCGAACGACGTGGTGAACCCGGCGGCGAAGACCGACAAGTCCAGCCCGATCTACGGCATGCCCGTGTTCGACGTGGGCAATGCCAAGCAGGTTTTCTTCATCAAGCGCTCGATGGGCGGCGTGGGCTATGCCGGCGTCGACAATGATGTGTTCTATCTGAACCAGACGACCATGCTGCTGTCCGATGCGAAGAAGATGGTCGAGGAAATCGTCAAGGCGCTGGATTAACAGCCGATTGGAGTAACCCGATGGAGACGATCATTCCTGCGCATCCGGGCTGGAACGCGCACTTGCTTGTTGGCGACGATGGATACGGGCTACCCGAAAATCCCGCATTCACTCCATCTCCAATTGTGGCCTGGCACATTCAGCGCGATGGTGATGGGTGGGAGTGCACACCGCTGTTGCCGGGCGCGCAACGACCTCAAAACCGTTACATCTATGAGACGCCGGATGGTGTCGTGGTCATCCCGAATTTGGCGAACATGCCCACGATGGATGATGCGAGGCGGTATCTGAAAACGCTGGAGCCGGAGGATAAAGAGTAGTGGGCCGCTTCCTGCTCCTGCTGATCCTGCTCGCCGCGCTGGGCGTGGGCGCGTGGCTCTATTTCGGTGACGGGCTGCGCATCGTCACCGAGCGCAGCGTCGAGGTCGCACTGGTCGAGGCGGGGGTGCCTGAAGAACAGGCCGCCTGCATGGCCCCGCGCATGACCGAGCGGCTCAGCCCCGAACAGCTGCGCAAATTGCAGAATGTCGCGCCGCAGGACGGCGAGACGTCGCTGCCGCGCGATACGGGCGAGGCGCTGGATCGAATCCGCCGGGTCGAAGATCCCGAAGCGATCGAGGTCACGGTGCGCGCGGCTGCGGCCTGCGCCTTCGGCGGGATTTTCGAGAAGCTGTAGAGTCTTGTCTTCGCTCCCATGCGTGGCACTATGCAACGCAAAAGGGAGAGAGACATGATCCGCACGCTTATGGCCGCCACCGCGCTGGCCACCCTTGCTTCGCCCGCGTTTGCCGAAACCATCACCGTGGCTCCGGGCGAAGACGCTCAGGAACGCCTGCAGGAGGCGCTGATCCTCGCCGAGCCGGGCGACGAAATCGTGCTGCAAGCAGGGCGCTTCATCCTGACCGACGGGCTCAGCCTCGATGCCGATGGCGTGACTCTGCGCGGGGCAGGGATGCATGCCAGCGTGCTCGACTTCAGCGCGCAGGAAGGCGCGGGCGAGGGCCTGTTGGTTACCAGCGACGGCGTGACGCTGCGCGATTTCGGGATGGAAAACCCCAAGGGCGACGGGGTCAAGTCGAAGGGCGCGGACGACATCGTCTATCAGGGCATACGCGTCACCTGGACCAACGGCCCCGCCAGCACCAATGGCGCATACGGCATCTATCCGGTCGAGAGCACCGGCGTGCTGATCGACGGATGCGAGGTTTCCGGTGCGTCCGATGCGGGCATCTATGTCGGCCAGTCGAGCCTGATTACCGTGCGCAATTCGATGGCCAGCTACAACGTGGCCGGGATCGAGATAGAGAACAGCCGCAAGGCGATCGTCGAGCGCAATTACGTGACCGGCAATACCGGCGGTATCCTGGTGTTCGACCTGCCCGGCCTGCCGGTGAAGAATGGTGGCGAAGTGCTGGTGCGCAACAACCTGGTCGCCAATAACACTACGCCCAACTTCGCGCCCGAGGGCAATATCGTTGCCAGCGTGCGGCGCGGCACGGGCATCATGGTGATGGCGAACGACACCGTGTGGGTGGGTCGCAATCTGCTCTACGACAACCCGACCGCGCCGATCATGGTGATCGCCTATCCGCTCGCCTTTGAAGACCCCGAGTACAATCCGTACCCGCGCGAGATCACGATCGACTGGAACGAGGTGGACGAAGGCGGCACCGATCCGCAGTTTGAAGGGGCAGAGATGCTGCTCGCCGCGTTCGGAGGCGCGTTGCCGCCGATCATGTCCGACGGTCTTGCCCCTCCGGGCGAGGAGCTGTCGCTGATGATCCATCCCGACATGACGGGCTGGTCGGTCAATCTGCCCGAGCAGGGCGCGGGGATCGAATCGGCCCGGCCCGCGCCGCTCGAGGCGGGCATGATCGGGCAGCCGATCAGCATCGAAGGCTGGGGCGCGCCGGAAGCGCTGGAGGCGCGGCTCAAGTGAACCGCCACCTTGCCATCCTTGCGGCCGCCGCCGCGACGCTGGCGCTGAGCGCGGGCGTCAGCGCGCTTCCACCGCCGCAGGTGAACGATCCGCTCATCGCGGACGACAGCCTGCCCAGGACCCTGGGTGACTACGGCTTCTTCCTCGATGTCCACGCCGACGATCCCGCGCCCGGCGTGAAGCCTTACCGGCTCAACATGCCGCTGTTCTCGGACGGGGCGACGAAGCTGCGCTATATCTACGTGCCAGAGGGCGCGCAGGTGGATGTCGGCGAGCAGGGCTTGCTGCAATTCCCGGTCGGCTCCGCGCTGATCAAGACCTTCGCGTTCGGCGAGGGCGACGCGATGCGCAAGATCGAGACGCGCGTGCTGCTCCACCGCGCAGACGGCTGGGTCGCCTTGCCTTATGTGTGGAACGAGGCGCAAACCGAAGCGACGCTGGTGCTAGCGGGCAAGCGCGTACCGGTGACCACGCCGTGGGGCGAGGACATCAGCTACCGCGTGCCCAACAAGAACCAGTGCAAGGAATGCCACGGGCTGCATGGCGCGGTGACGCCCATCGGGCCCAAGACGCGCAATCTCTCCGCCCAGTGGTTGCAGGCCTTCCTCGGCACCGTGCCGGAGGGTTCGGACACCATGCCACTGTGGGAAGACCGCAAGAGCGCCGGTATCGAAGCCGCCGCGCGCGCCTATCTCGACGTCAATTGCGCGCATTGCCATCGCCCCGGGTCGACCGCGTCCAACTCGGGTCTCGACCTGCGGTGGGAGACGCGCGATCCACACGCATTCGGCATCGACAAGCGCCCCGTCGCCGCCGGACGCGGATCGGGCGGGTTGATGTTCGACATCGTGCCGGGCGATCCCGAAGCCTCGATCCTCGCCTACCGGATGAAGAGCGCCGAGCCGGGAGTCGCGATGCCCGAGCTGGGCAAGGCGACCGTGCACGAGGAAGGCGTGGCGCTGGTCGAGCGCTGGATTGCAGGAATGCCCGCGAAATGAAGTGGGTGCTCCGCATCCTCCTAGTGGTCGTCGCGCTGCTGGTCGTGGCGTTCCTCATTTTCCGCACGCCCGATTCCGATCCGGCGGAAATGCGCGCCAAATACGGCGGCGAGCCCTCGCAATTCGTTGCAATCGGCGATGGCGTGACCGTCCACCTGCGCGACGAAGGCCCGAAAGAGGCGCCCGCGATCATATTGCTGCATGGCTCCAATGCCGATCTGCATACGTGGCAGCCATGGGTCGATATTCTCAAGGCCCGCTATCGCGTGATCCGCTTCGACCAGATCGGACATGGCCTTACCGGGGCCGATCCAGTGGGCGATTACAGCCAAACGAACTTCGTCGCGGACATCGACGAGGTGGCCGACGCGCTCGGCCTTGAGAGCTTCGTGCTTGGCGGCAATTCGATGGGCGGCGGCAATGCGGTGGCCTATGCGCTGGCCCATCCCGAACGGCTGGACGGCCTGGTGCTGGTCGACGCGGGCGGCGTTCCGCCACTCGGCGAAAGCGAGGAAGGCGATGACGATGGGGGCAATATCGGCTTCACCATCGCGCGCACGCCGGTGCTCAACCAGCTGATGAAGCACATCACCCCGCGTTCGATGGTCGAGCAGTCGCTGCGCCAGAGCGTGAGCAACCAGGCCATCGTCACGCCGCAAGCCGTCGATCGCTATTGGGAGCTGCTGCGTTATCCCGGCAATCGAGACGCGACCATCGCGCGCTTTGCGGGCGAGCGGAGCAGCTTCGAGGCAGACGATGTCGCGCAGATCGATGTGCCTGCGCTGGTCATCTGGGGAGAGGACGACGCGCTGATCCCGGTCGAAGCGGGCCTGTGGTACGATACGCAGCTGCCCGACAGCCGCCTGGTCGTCTATTCCGGCATCGGCCATCTGCCGCACGAGGAGGTCGCCGACCGCTCCGGCGCCTATCTCCTCCAGTGGCTAGACGAGCAGGATTTCGCACCCGCAGCAAATGGACCGGCATAGGCGCGCCACCAGCTATGGACGCCACGCGCGCTTGCTCGGTAAGGCAGTCCTGTCGAAACACGGTTCGAAGGACAGATAGTTGCGCAAGGTTGGCCTTATCGGCGGAATGAGCTGGGTTTCCACCAGCCTGTATTACAAGTGGATCAACAAGGCGGTTACCGCCCGCGTTGGGCCGATGACCTCGGCTCCGCTGCTGATCGAAAGCCTCAATTTCGCAGAACTCTATGGTCTGACCAAGGACGACGAGTGGGATCGCGCGGCCGAGATTCTCGCCGAATCCGCCAAACGGCTGGAGCAGGCAGGGGCGGGGGCCATCGCGATCGCCGCCAATTCGATGCACCGCGTTTACGATCAGGTCGCCGAAGCGGTCGATGTGCCGGTGCTGCACATTGCGGAGGCGGTCGGCGAAAAGATGAAGGCGGAAGGCGTGGTCAACGCCGCGCTGATCGGCACGCGCAACGTCATGATCGAAAGCTTCTATCGCAAGCATCTCGTCGCGCACGGGATCGACCTGTTGCCGCCCGACATGACCCATGTCGATCGCACGAACGAGATCATTTACGACGAGCTGATGCACGGCAAGGCGAGCCGCAATGCGGAGCGTTTCTTCCGCACGATGATCACCAATCTCGAACAGGATGGGGCCAAGGCGATCGTGCTCGCTTGTACCGAGCTCGACATGGTGATCGACGTCGATGCCAATGTGTTGCCGATCTTCGATTCCGCGCGCATCCACAGCAATGCGGTGGTCGACTGGATGCTCGGCGAGGGCGAAGGCGCGCCCGTCAGCTCCACAGAGAGCGACAGCATGGACGACAAGGCCGGCTCGTGACGATGCGCGCGGTTGTTCGCTGGCGCGCGGCGGGATAGGCGGGCGGGGCATGAACCGCTCCCTCGATAACCGCTCACCTCTGGCTGCCGACCCCTCCGCCTCGCGCGGGCGGGAATTCGCGGTAACCTCCGATGGCGATCCCGCTGGCGAGACCAGAGGCCCGCGTACCGCTTTCCAGCGCGACCGCGACCGCATCATCCATTCGATCGCGTTCCGCCGACTGCGCAGCAAGACGCAGGTTTTCGTCGCGCCCGAAGGCGATCACTATCGAACGCGCCTGACGCACAGCCTCGAGGTCGCGCAGATCGGGCGGGTGATCGCGCGGGCGCTGGGCCTCGACGAGGATCTGACCGAGGCCCTGTGCCTTGCGCATGATATTGGCCATCCGCCCTTCGGCCATGCGGGCGAGGATGCGCTGGATAGCGCGCTGGCGCCACATGGGGGGTTCGATCATAACGCGCAGACACTGCGCACGCTGATGCGGCTGGAAAGCCCCTACTGCACGCACGACGGGCTCAATCTCAGCTGGGAAGTGCTCGAAGGCCTCGCCAAGCATAATGGCCCGGTCCACGCCCCGCACTGGGCGTTGGCCGAGCTGGACGCGGACTTTCCGCTCGATCTCGAGGGCTACCCCACGCTCGAAGCACAAGTGGCAGCGGTGGCGGACGACATCGCCTACGACAACCACGACATCGACGACGGGCTGCGGGCCGGCTTCCTCGAACTGGACGATCTGCTGACGCTCGATTTCATCGCCGATCAGTGGCGCGAGGTGGAGCGGCGGTTCCCCAATGCGCCGCGCGACCGGCAACTGCGCGAACTGGTGCGCGGCCAGATCGGGTGGATGGTCAACGACGTGATCGAGCACACCCGCGTCTCCACCGCCGGGCTGGATGAGCGTGCCGCCATCGCCACGGCAGAAAGGGCACTCGGCGGTTTCTCCCCGGCGATGCTGGCAGCGGAACGGCGGCTCAAGGCGTTCATGTATGCCAAGCTCTATTACCATCCAGAACAGACCGCGACGGCGGACAAGGCCAATGCCGTTATTGCACAGCTCTGGCAGGCCTATTGCGAAGATCCATCGCGGATGGGATCGAGATGGGTAGAGGGTCTGCCCGCGCAGGAGCCGTATCGCAGCCGCCATATCGCGGATTATATTGCGGGCATGACCGACAAATTTGCGCTAGAGCGCGTACGGGAGATTTACGGGTCGGCGCCTGACGACCTGAGCAACGTGTGATCGGGGGGGCATGAGCAGTCGATTTCGTGTAGCGATAGGCGGAGTGAGCGAGCCGATCGGGCTGCGCCTGATGCATCTCGCACGCTATCAACCGCAAATCCGCCTCGTCGCCCTGACGCTGGGCGAGGTCGCGATTCCGCCAGGCAGCCGGATGGAAATGTTCATTGCCGATGCGGATCGCTGGGCAAGGGTGATGAAGGCGATGAAGCCCAAGGTATTCATCGTCGGATTGGGGCCTGCGCTCAATCTCGTGGGCAAGGACGACAGCGCGCTGCGGGCGATCGATGATGAGGAAGCCGTGGTCGAGATTGCCAAGACAGCGCGCTTCGCCGGGGTCGAGCGACTGGTCGCGATCAGCTCCGAAGGGGCGGACCGCTGGTCGCGCGACCGCCACCTGAGCGCCAAGGGCAAGGCCGAGACCGAGCTGTCGCGCCTTGGCTTCAAGCGGCTCGACATCGTGCGGCCCGGCCCGCTTTCGCAGCGAGGGCTTGATGATGACGGAGCTTTGTCGGGCATCAGCGCATTGCGTGGCCGTGGCACCGACGTGCAGACCGTCGCGCAGGCGATCCTGACGCTCAGCCTGCGGCGCACGCCGGGCAAATTCGTCCATGAGCGTGATGGAATAGAGCGGGCTGCGGCGATGCTCTCACGCGCTACGACAGGGGGTGTGCATCCAGCTTTCGACGAAAGTTCGACCGAGGGCAGCGCTCGTCAGGCGCAAGGGTAGCGCGCCATGTGGCAGTCCTTATTCGATATCACAAATGTCATCGCGCTCATCGGCTGGGGGATGCTGACCATCTTGCCGCGCCGCGAAAGCGTGCTCCAGGCGGTGCTCTACGCGGCCATCGGCCTGCTGTGCGCAACCTATCTGGTGATGCTGATCGCGCTGGTCGGCAATCTCGTCGATCCCGCGCCCGCTGCGGGGGCCGCGCCCGCGCCCGAGTTCGAATATAGCGTGCAGGGCCTGATGGCGATGTTCCGCTCCGAAGGGGCGATCGTGGTAGGCTGGACGCATTACCTGGCGTTCGATCTCTTCGCAGGCCTGTGGATTGCGCGCGATGCCGACAAGCGTGGCGCAGGCCGGTTGGTGCAGGTGCCGTTCCTGCTGGTAACCTTCATGGCCGGGCCCGCCGGGCTCTTTGCGTGGCTGATCGCGCGCCTGTTTTTCAGCGCGAAGGGCAGCGGGTAGAGCGATGGCCTTTGTCGACGAAGACAGCGCGAAAGTCCGCTTTCCGCCACCGCTGATCGTGCTGGGATTGCTGTTTCTCGGTGTGGGGGCGGGGCGATGGGCGGGCCTTCCGATGATCGATGTTGCGGCGCTGCGGCCCATCGGCATCGTCATCGGCGCGTTGGGCGCTGTGATCGTGGGGATCTGCCTGATGGGGTTCGTGAAGGCGGGCAATGATCCCGAACCGTGGAAGAAGGATACCGCGCTCGTCACCTCGGGCATCTACCGGTTCAGCCGCAACCCGATGTATCTGGGCATGGTGACGGTGCAGCTGGGCATCGCGCTCTTCGCGCAGAGCATCGGTGCGTTGCTCTCCGTACCGCTGGCGATCCTGCTGATCGATCGTTTCGTCATCGCGCGCGAGGAGCCCTATCTGCTTGCGACTTTCGGTCAGCAGTATCGCGCCTACTGCAAGCGCGTGCGGCGGTGGCTGTGAACGCCCGACGCGAAAGCCCCGCCGCACAGCGCAACCGCGCGCCCATTGCGCAAGTGCTTGTGGAAGAATTGCCCGAGAGCGGGCTGGTGCTGGAGATCGCGAGCGGAACGGGCGAACATGCGGTGCATTTCGCGCGGGAATTTCGCGATCTTCAATGGCAACCGAGCGACCCGGACCCGCAAGCGCGTGCATCCATCGCTGCGTATGTCGAGGATGCCGCACTGCCCAATCTGCGCGCGCCGATCACGCTCGATGCGAGCGCGGGGCAGTGGCCGATTGCCGAGGCAGCGGCGCTGCTATGCGTGAACATGGTGCATATCAGCCCGTGGGAAGCGACCGGGGGGATGTTTGCGGGTGCTGCTCGACTGCTCGATGTAGCAGCGCCGCTGGTGCTCTACGGGCCCTATATCGAAGCCGATGTGGAGACCGCACCCTCGAACCTCGCATTCGACGAGAGCCTGAAGATGCGCGATCCGCGCTGGGGTCTGCGCGATCTGGCCGATGTCGATGCGCTGGCGGCAGCCAACGGTTTCGAGCGTACGCAGCGCGTCGCTATGCCCGCCAATAACCTGATGCTCGTTTACCGGAAGGTCTGAACGACTGGAAAGGGCGAACGGAGCGGACCCGGTCCGCCCGTTCGCCTCCTCTCCAATCAGTCGATGGCTTCTTCACCGGCTTCGCCGACCGATTCCACGTCCTGCCCGAAACCCTTCACGGTGTTGCAGGCGGTGGCGGTCAGCGCGAGGGTGGAGACGCCGATGGCGAGTGCGATCTTGCGGATCATGGTCAGGTCCTTCGTACATGTGGCCCCGCACGTCGCGCGCGGTTTGCCCGGTTGCGGACTTAACGGGTGTTGGGCGCGAGCGGTTCCTCAGGCGCTGCCGAACGGCGCGCCTTGCGGGCCAGATGGCCTTCGCGCACGACAATGATCGTGCCTGCCAGGATGATGATCGGCGCGCCGATCCAGGTGTTCGCCACCGGGAGTTCGTCGAAGACCTGCCAGCCATAGATCGTCGCCCACAGCAGCGCGGTGTAGTCCATCACGATCACCGTCGCTGCCGACCCGAACCGCAGCGAATTGGTGAGCAGCAGCTGGCCCGCCGCGCCGCTCAGCCCGACTCCCAGAAGCAGGAGCCAGGTCTCCATCGAGTGGGCTTTGCCAACGAAGGGCAGGGCGAGCGCCAGCAGCGGCACGGTCAGCAGGCAGAACCAGAACACGATGCTGGTCGCGCTTTCGGTCTTGTTGAGATCCTGGATCTGAATCGAGATGAGCGCGACCATGAATGCCCCGCCGAGGCCCAGCGCGAGACCCAGCGGATCGACCGGCGTGTTGCCGGGCTGGGTGACGATCAGGATGCCGATGAAGCCGAGCGCGACCGCGCTCCAGCGATAGCGGCCGATCTTCTCTTTCAGCAGCAGCATCGACAGGATCACCGCCCATATCGGCGCCGTGAAATTGACGGTGGTCGCCTCGGCCAGCGGCAGCAGGATCACTGCGCCATAGACCATCGCCATTCCTGTGATGCCGTAGGCGCTGCGGATCGCGTGGCTCTTGAAACGGACCGGTCTGAGGGTCGCGAGGCCCACGGTCGCGGCGGCGAAGCCGACCATGACGATCAGCGTGACCGCCTGCCGCCAGAAGATGATCTCGAAAAGGTGGACGCCCTGTTCGCCGGTCAGCTTGACCAGCATCGAAAGCGTGGTGAGCGCCAGCGCCGCCAGCAGGCGCAGGCCGATTGCCGTCAGGGGGCGAGATTGGGCGACGCTGCCATCCATGCGCTGCTGTTAGAGATTGGCGGCGCAGGTTCAAGCGATGAAAGCCGCATTGCGCTTTGCGAGGGCAATCGCCACCTGCCCTGCCGATGGACTGGATTCACGAACTCATCTTCCTGAGCGATGCAGGGCGCGTCGCGCTGCTTGGCCTCGGTTTCGTGCTGGTGGCGCTGGTCGCGATGGTGGCTGAGGGCAGGCGTGGGAAGCGCGCGCGGATCGACCGGGTCGGCTGCATGCCGTGGATGACGATCTTTGTCTTCGCGGCGGTCATCGGCGGCGGACTGCTCGCGACCGCCGTGCCGGCGCTGCTACAGGGGTAACGCGCGGGCGGCGATGCTTGTCAGAGACAGGCCTCCAGATATGCCTGATCGAACCCGAACTGGCGGGCCTTTTCCAGCGTATAGGGGCGCAGGCCCTGGCTACGGAATTCGCCGAGGATCTTGCCGTCTTCGCTCTCGTCCAAATATTCGAACTTGAACAGCTCTTGCGTCACGATCACGTCGCCTTCCATCCCGATCACTTCGGTGATGTTGGTCGTACGACGCGAACCGTCGCGCAGGCGTTTCACCTGAACGATCAGGTCCACCGATTCCGCGATCTGCCGACTGATCGCTTCCTTCGGAATCTTGATATCGCCCATCAGGATCATGTTTTCCATACGGCCCAGCGCCTCGCGCGGGCTGTTGGCGTGGAGCGTACACATCGAACCGTCGTGGCCGGTGTTCATCGCGGCGAGCAGATCGAAGGCTTCCGCGCCGCGAATTTCGCCCAGGATGATCCGGTCGGGCCGCATACGCAGGGCGTTCTTCACAAGGTCGCCAATGGTGATCGCGCCTTGCCCTTCGAGGTTGGGTGGGCGGGTTTCCAGCGGCAGCCAGTGCGGCTGCTGAAGGCGAAGTTCCGCCGCATCCTCGATCGTCAGCACACGCTCGCCCGGGTCGATCATCTTCGACAGCGCGTTGAGCATGGTCGTTTTACCCGAACCCGTACCGCCCGAAATCACGACATTCATCCGGCAGGCGCCTGCAATCTTCAGCGCGGTCGCCATCTTGTCGTCCATCGAATCCCAGTTCTTGAGCATGTCGATGGTGATCGGCTTTTCGGAGAACTTACGGATCGAGAGCGCCGTGCCGCGCAGGCTGAGCGGCGGGACGATCACGTTCACACGGCTGCCGTCCTTGAGGCGGGCATCGGCCAGCGGCGTGGTCTGGTCGACGCGGCGGCCGACCTGGTTCACGATTCGTTGGGCGATCTGGAACAGGTGCTGTTCATCGCGGAACTGGATCGGGGCGAGCGTCAGCTTGCCTTTCTTTTCGATGTAGGTCTGGTCGGGGCCGTTGACCATGATGTCCGACACGTCCGGATCGCTGAGCAGCTCTTCGAGCGGGCCGAAGCCGAGCAGCTCGTCGATCAGCACCTTTTCCAGCGCGAACTGCTCGCGCCGGTTGAGCGTGATCTTCAGCTCGGCCAGCACTTCCATGATGATCGGGCGGAATTCCTCCGCCAACTCGTCCTTGCTCAGCGTGGAAGCGGCCTCGGGGTCGATCCGTTCGAGCAGGCGCGGCAGCACCTGTTCCTTGATCTTGTGGACGCTCGCCTCGAACCCCGAGAACTCTTCCTTCACGTGGACCGCGTTGGAACGCTCGTCGAGGCGGCGCCGTGCGTCGGCATGCCTGTTACCGTCCGTCGGAGCGGGCTTGGGCGCAGAATTGCCGCCTTCCGCCCCTTTTTCCTTGTCGGGAATCGGAGGAAACTGTTCGCCGCCTTCGTCGCTCGATGCGCGCGAAGGGGTTGTGCCCCTCATTGGCTTGGCGTTGCCGAATGCGGGGCGGCTGCCGGGTGTCATGCCCCCGGCTCCGTTCCTGCGTCCGAAAGCGCTCATTGCGGTATCCCCCAAAATCAGGTGCGGTGCGTGATGCGGGCGGGATGGCCAACATTACCTTTTCAGGAATGGTGAATAGGATCGAAACCTTAGCAATTTCCTAAACGTACCCCGACAGTTGGCCGGTTTCGATCAGGCACCCGGAGCGGGACATATCGCGGCCATGCCATATCGCCGGGTCCCTTCTGCTGGCTTCGCGGTTCAATTCGCGTAAGGGCGGTTGCGGCAGCATTGTCGCTGCGAAAGGGACTTTCCACCACGTGCGACAGGACGAACGCAGCGGCATTCTGCTGGCGGTGGCGGGCTTCAGCTCGCTGTCGGTGGGCGATGCGATCATCAAGACGATGGCGGGCGAGTGGTCGCCGCTCGCGGTGGCCGCGCTGCGCTTCACGATTGGTGCGATCGGCCTTTCGCTGCTGTTGCTGCGAGCGGAAGGACCGGGTGCCTTCCGCCCCCGCCGCCCGTGGCTGCAGGTCGCGCGCGGGGCGTGCCTCGCCGGGGCGACGCTGTGTTTCTTCTCCTCCATTTTCGTGATGCAGCTGGCCGAAGCATTGGCGTTGGCCTTTGTTTCACCGCTGTTCGTTGCTTTGTTCAGCGGGCCCTTGCTGAAAGAGAAGGTGCGCCCTGCCGTCTGGATCGCCTCGCCGGTGGCGCTGATCGGCGTTTTGCTGGTCCTGCGGCCAAACTTCACCGAACTGGGCTGGCTGGCGGGCCTGCCGGTCCTGTCGGCCCTGTTCTTCTCGCTGATGGTTGTCTCCAACCGCGCATCGGCGGGCGATGGGAGCGCCTTGTCGATGCAGGTGTTCATCGCCTGCCTCGCAACGCCATTCCTGATTGCCGCGGCAGCCATCGGCCATCTGAGCGGCGCGCCGAGTCTGAGCGTAGATTTGCCCGACTGGACGGTTATCGCCCGCTGCACGCTGGTTGCGGTGACCGCCAGCACGTCGCACTGGCTCGCCTATCTAGGTACGACCCGGGCGGGCGCGGCGACCATCGCGCCGATGGTTTATGTGCAGATGATCGTCGCCATCGTGTTGGGCTACGCATTGTTCGGCGATGTGCCCGACCTCGCGACCATCGGCGGGGCGGCGACCATCATTGCGGCCGGGCTGTTCCTGTGGCTCACCACGCCGCGCACGACCGCGCAAATGTCTCGCGCATTGCAAGGCCAGCCGGAGACGTTAGACGCTAAGGCGGATAGCAGCGGGAACGGCAACTGACATGTGCGGCATTATCGGAATCGTAAGTGGTGACCCCGTGGCCGACCGGCTGGTCGATGGCCTGAAGCGAATGGAATATCGCGGTTACGACAGCGCGGGCGTCTGCACGCTCGACAGCGGACAGATGATCCGTCGCCGGGCGCAGGGCAAGCTTGCCAATCTGATCGAGGTTCTGAAGGAAGAGCCCGCCCCGGGCTCAATCGGCATTGCGCATACCCGCTGGGCCACGCATGGCGCGCCGACCGAAGCGAACGCACACCCGCATGCAGGCAAGGCCGCGGCGCTGGTCCACAACGGCATCATCGAGAATTTCCGACCCTTGCGCGAAGAGCTGCAGGCCGATGGCTTCGTCGCCGAGAGCGAGACGGACAGCGAGGTCGTGGCCCTGCTGATCAGCCGCGAGGTGGAGCGCGGGGCCAGCCCGGAAGACGCGGTGCGTGCGGTGCTGCCGCGCCTGCGCGGTGCGTTCTCGCTGGCGATCCTGTTTCCCGATTTTCCGGACAAGATCATCGGCGCTCGGCTCGGTTCGCCGCTGGTTGTCGGGTACGGAGAGGGCGAGATGTTCGTCGGCTCCGACGCGCTGGCGCTCGCCCCGCTGACGCAGCGCATCTCCTACCTCGAAGAAGGCGACTGGGCGGTCGTGACGCGCGAAGGCGTGCAGGTTTTCGACGCAGAGGGCAACGAAGTGAAGCGAGAGATCGTCGCTTCGGGCGCGAGCGCCGCTGCGGTCGAGCGCGGCAATTACCGTCACTTCATGCAGAAGGAGATCTTCGAACAGCCCACGGTCGTCGCGCAAACGCTCTCCAGCTACGTTCGACAGGCGGACGAGACGGTCGCGCTGCCGCAGATGGACTTCGACCTCTCCAGCATCGAACGCATGACGATCGTTGCGTGCGGGACTTCGTACTACGCGGGCATGGTCGGGCGGTACTGGATCGAACAATTCGCGCGCGTGCCCGTCGATATCGATGTCGCCAGCGAATTCCGTTACCGCGAACCGCCGCTGCCCAAAGGGGGGCTCGCGCTGTTCATCTCGCAGAGCGGGGAGACCGCCGATACGCTGGCCGCGCTGCGATACTGCAAGGCGCAAGGGCAGACCATCGCGGCGATCGTCAATGTGCCGACCAGCACCATGGCGCGCGAGGCGGACCTGCTGCTGCCGATCCATGCCGGGCCCGAAATCGGCGTCGCCTCGACCAAGGCGTTCACCTGTCAGCTCGCTGTCCTCGCCGCACTGGCCGCCAAGCTGGCGGTCGTGAAGGGCGAGATGAATCGCGATGAAGAACAACAGGTGGTCCGCCACCTGCTCGAAGCGCCCGCGTGCCTTAACGCCGCGCTCGACCATGACGATGATATCGCGGCGATGGCGCACACCATCGCTCCGGCCCGCGACGTGCTCTATCTGGGGCGCGGGGCGGATTTCCCGATGGCGCTGGAAGGCGCGCTGAAGCTGAAGGAAATCAGCTATATTCACGCCGAAGGCTATGCCAGCGGCGAGATGAAGCACGGCCCCATCGCGCTGATCGACGAGGATGTGCCGGTGGTCGTCATCGCGCCGTCGGGCCCGCTGTTCGAAAAGACGGTCTCGAACATGCAGGAAGTGCGCGCGCGCGGCGGGCAGGTGGTGCTGATTTCCGATGCCGATGGCCTCGCCGAAGCTGGCGAAGGCTGCCTCGCCACGATCGAGATGCCCAGGGTGCATCCGCTGATTGCACCGCTGGTCTACGCTGTGCCGGTCCAGTTGCTCGCCTATCATGTCGCCTGCGCAAAGGGCACCGATGTCGATCAGCCACGCAATCTCGCCAAGTCGGTGACCGTCGAATAGCGACCAGGCGCCGGACGGCACTTTACTGCAGAATAACCTTTCCCGGGTAACCCGGTGGGGTGATCGACAATACGACCATTGATGAGCGGACATTGCGCCGGAAGCTCCCCGTGTCTGCAGTGTTGGGCCTCGCCGAAGGTCCCGACCTCGATTGGCCGCGCCTGTGGCTGCTCCAGCACCGCGAATTGGCGAGGCTCAGAACCCCGCGAATTGCCTGCCATGGGACGGGTGCAGCGCTTGCGGCGGTCATGTTCTTCGAGGCCTTGCCGCTGTTCGTGTTGGTCCCCTGGCTCACCCTGCTGGCAGCCGGGCTCTATATCTATACGCGCTGCGACGCGCATTTTTTGCGGATCGACAAGCCCTCGCTGACCGCACGTGAGGCCCGTTCTCACCTTGTCGGCAGCATCGTTCTGGGTGTCGCCTGGGCGAGCCTGATGCCGCTGCTCCAGATTTTTGCCGGGCCCGAGGTGGCGATCCGCGGTCTTATTCTGGGCGCCGGGATCGCCGTGGGCAGCGTCGTCCTGATGGGCGTCGTGCCGCTCAGCGCGCTCGTCTTTTCCACGCTGCTGACCATCGGTGCCGCAACGGGCTTCTGGCTGGCAGACAACGACGCGATGTACCTGTTCGTTGGCTTTTTCACCTTTTTCGGTTACGGATCGATATGGATCAGGTCGACCGACTTTCTCCGCTTCGCGATCGCAGAGAACGCGCTGCTCGAGCAGACGCACACGGTTTCCTTGCTGTTGCGCGAGTTCGAGGAGAACGAAGCGGACTGGTTGTGGCAGATCGACAAGAGCCGCCGGATCCGCTCGGCATCGCCCCGCTTCGCCTTTGCCCTGAGCGAAACCGCCGCCTCGCTGGAGGGACGGCCCTTCTTCGATCTGATCAGCGGCGGCGACGGGGAAACCGACCAGACGACCCAGTCGCTGCGCGAACTCGCCGAGAGCATCAAGACAAAGCAGAGCTTTTCCAACCAGCTGGTACTTGTGAAAGTGGCGGGCGAGGAACGGTGGTGGGAACTCTCCGGCACACCGATGATCGGCGATAAGGGCGAGTATCTCGGTTATCGCGGGGTCGGATCGGACGTGACGCAGCAGCGCAAGTCCTCCGAAAAGATCGCCTATCTCGCCCGGTACGACACGCTGACCGGCTTGCCGAACCGCCTGATGCTGCACGAAACGCTCGGCCAGGCGATGGACGATGCGCGCAAGTGGCGGCGGCGCTGCGCGTTTATCATGGTCGATCTGGACCGGTTCAAGGCGGTCAACGATTCACTCGGCCACCAGACCGGCGACCGGCTGCTGGAACAGGTTTCGCGCCGTCTGGAAGAGATTGCGGGCGACAACGAGATATGTGGCCGCCTGGGGGGAGACGAGTTCGGCATCGTGGTGCGCGATGCCCGCGACTTCGAGGCGATCGATATGCTCGCGCGCAAGGTGATCGAACGCGTCTCGCAGCCATACGAGGTCGACCACCATACCCTGTTCGTCGGCGCCAGCGTCGGTTCGGCGCTCGCTCCGCGCGACGGCAAGGGCGTGGAAGAACTGATGCGCAACGCCGATCTGGCGCTTTACCGCGCGAAGGACCACGGGCGCGGGGTCCACTTCGCTTACGAACCTTCGCTGCATGCCGTCGCCGAAGAGCGCCGCCAGCTCGAATTCTCCTTGCGCAAGGCGCTGGAGCAGGATGAGCTGCAGCTCAATTTCCAGCCCGTGGTCGATGCGACTTCGGAACGGGTCGTCAGTTTCGAGGCGCTGGTGCGCTGGCACAGCGAAGAACACGGCTTCGTCAGCCCGGCCAAGTTCATCCCCGTGGCCGAAGACACCCGTTTGATCCTGCCGATCGGCAAGTGGGTTCTGAAACAGGCATGTCAGGAAGCGATGGCCTGGCCCGAGCATGTGAAAATCAACGTCAACGTGTCGCCCGAACAGTTGATGCAGGCCGATTTCACCGACACCGTGATCGAAGCGCTGTCATCCAGCGGGCTCAATCCGCAGCGGCTCGAAATCGAAGTGACCGAGAGTATCTTCCTCAACGACACCGAGGTCGCGCGCGAGGCGCTGGCGAAGGTTATGGAGCTGGGCTGCAAGGTCGCTCTCGACGATTTCGGAACCGGCTATTCCTCGCTCGGCTACCTGCGCAAGCTCCAGTTCTCCACCATCAAGGTGGATCGCAGCTTCGTTCAGGGCGCCGCGCAGGGTAGCAGCGAAAGCCTAGCCATCGTCCGCGCCGTCGTCGCCATGGCCAAGAGCCTCGAGATGAAGACCACCGCCGAAGGGGTGGAAACAGAGGACGAGGCGGAGCTCATGCGCACCATGGGCTGCGACCGAATCCAGGGCTTCCATTTCGGACGGCCCATGACCAGCTACGACGCCCGCGCGCTGTTCGATATCGATTACCGGCAACTGAGCGCCTGATTTTCGGGCGGCGCTGCCGTCCCAGCCGAACCTCAAGCCGCTGCGGCGAGGCTACCCATGAGCGATGCGAAGAGCCGTCGGCCGCCGGTGCCGCCATGGGCGGCGTCAATCGCGCGTTCGGGATGCGGCATCATGCCGAGCACCGTGCCGCCGTCGTTCACGATGCCCGCGATGTCTCGGCGCGAGCCATTGGTCGCATCGAGGTAGCGGAAAGCCACCCGGCCATCGCCTTCCAGTGCATCGAGCGTGGCATCGTCCGCAAAATAGTTGCCGTCATGATGGGCAACGGGGATGCTGATCGTCTCGCCCTGCGCGTACTCGCGGGTGAAGTGCGTGTCCGCATTTTCGACCCGCAAGGCCACGTCGCGGCAGACGAACCGCTGGCCCGCGTTGCGCATCAGCGCACCCGGCAGCAGCCGCGCTTCGCACAGTACCTGAAAACCGTTGCACACGCCCAGAACGGGCACACCGCGCGCCGCCTCGCGCGCGATCTCGCGCATGATCGGGCTGTTCGCCGCCATCGCGCCCGCACGCAGATAGTCCCCGTAGGAAAAGCCGCCGGGCAGGGCGATGAAATCGAGCTTGTCGGGCAGCGCGGTTTCGCGGTGCCATACCTGTGTCGGCGCCTTGCCGAAGACTTCGCTGATCGCGACCATCATGTCGCGGTCGCAATTGGAACCGGGAAAGGTGACGACGGCGGTGTTCATCGCTTACTCCCCAGTCCCCGGGGTATCTTCGATCCGGTAATTTTCGATCACCGTGTTGGCGAGCAGCTGCTCGCACATCTTGCCGATCGTCTCGTCGGAAACGTCGCCCGCCAGATCGAGTTCGACCAGCCGCCCTATGCGCACATCCTCGACCCCTTCGAAGCCGAGGCCATCGAGCGCATGGTGCACCGCGCGACCCTGCGGGTCGAGCACGCCAGGTTTCAGGGTGACGAATACGCGCTTCTTCATGATCGAACGATCCCGAACTCGGATTGGATAGTTACGCTGGCCCTATAGTGATTGGCGCTGCCCGCGCAATCCACAGCGCTGGATAAGTCGCCCGTCGTAGCGGCCATAAGGCGCGAAGAAGAGGAGCCGGCGCAGCTACCGAAAGCGGCCATGTGCCGATCCCTGCGCTGCGCGCAGCCTGCGAGCGAATGCTATTCTTCGAGCGGCTCGGGGCTGATCCTGACGGCGACCGGCGCATTGCCATCGCCGCCTCCCCCGCCGGTCCTCAGAGCGTCCTCGCGATCGCCTTGCGACTTCTGTGCCAGGCACGGGGCTTGCGCTCCGCGCCAGACGTCGTCGAAGGTGGCCGGCACCGGGCTGGCCATGCCCCAGGGGGTGCCCGTCTGGTAAGGATCGTAGGAAATATTGGCTTTGGAATTGTCGAAATCGTCGAGCCGCGCATTGTCGCGCTCGGCCTCTTCGGCTGAGATTTCGGGCTGCTCGGTCCTGAACCCCCGGACCATGCGCAGCGTGCGATCGTCGCGCAGTTCCATCATCCGGTAATAGGTAGCGCCGAAATAATCCTGTACGAAGACGCTGTTGTACAGCCAGTTGCGCAGGTTGGTGCCTTCGGGCAGCCGCACGGTGGTCACACGGCAGTCGAAACCCGGCTCGTCGTAAAAAGGGGCGCTCGCATCCTGGCTCCGCGGCCTGCGCCGCCTTTCAGGCGGGCTGAACCCCCCTCCGGGGAGCGACATCCGGTACGCGCCGCCGCCCTCGTCTTCCCAGTCATGATCCGAGGTGCCGCGAATGGTCAGGACACTCGCCTGGGTTTCGCGGTCGTAGCGGTAGTCGACCTCGTCGACGCTTTCCCAGTTCGAACCGCCGGTGAGGCTGTTGCGGAATTCCTGCTCCAGCTGCGCAGAGCTGAGCGCCGAGAATGCGGCGTATTCGGCATAGCCATCGATGCCGCGCTTGATCGTCGTCCAGACGGTGGGGCCCGGCTCGTCGAAGCCTGCACGCGCATCGATTTCGAACAGCGACATCTCCTGCGGCAGCGCGAAAGGCTGCCATGCGATCTTTTCGAGCGCGGCACCGTTTTGCGCCAGAGGCAGCGCGAATCGGTAGGGGAGGGCCGGTGTCTCACGCATGTCGGCGACGAACGGCAGCGTCCCATTGAGCCAGTATTGCCTGCCGTCGATCGTCGCGCGCACGAGGATGTGATCGAACACGGCGGGGCTGGCCAGCCGTTCGTCCAGCCCGTCATCGCCGCCCGAATTGTTGACCAGCACCCCCTCGCTCTCGATCCCTAACTCGTCCAGCAGGGCGAGCAGCAGCGCGGTCTTGCCCTTGCAGTCGCCGTAGCGCCGCTCCCACGTTTCCTGCGCGCTGGCGGGGCGATAATTGCCGCCGTTGAGGCCGACATAGACGTAGCGAACCTGCCGTTGCACGAGATCGAGAGCCGCTTCGGCTTGCGCCAGCTTGCCCGCATGCGCGGCGGCGATGCGCTGCGCTTCTTCCCGCAGATCCGAGCCCGCCGGAATCGTCGCCGCCTCGTCGTAGAGCGGCTGGAAGCGGGACGAGACGGCCTGCCAGTCGGCAAAGTCCGAAAACTCGGCGACCCGGTTGAGGCCATAGCGGGGCGGGGCATCCTCGGGCGGGGCTTCGGCGGGGATGTTGTCGCCCCGCACGACGAGAGAGCCTTCGTTTTTCTGGGAGAATGGACGCAGCCCGTCGCGCATGAGGATGCGCGGTTCCTGCCCGTCTTCCCACGACAGCCGCAAATGCATGCGCCCTTCGGGTACTGTCGGCGCGACCGCCAGATACCCGGTACTGGTCGCGCCAAGCGTCGGATCGTTCGAGGGAACGGTAAAGGCGAGTTCCAGATCGTCGCCCACGCGCAGGTCCGGGACCCGCAATGCGGCGGTCAGGACCCCATTGAGCATCGCCAGTTCGAGCTGGTCCTCGCGGCGCAGAATCTCGAAGTCGGTCTCTTCCAGAACATCGATGGTCGTGCCGTCGCGATGGATCAGCAGCCGATGCACGACCGGTTCGCCCGCGGCAGGATTCCAGGCGATGGCGACGTTGCCGGCCTGCAGAGCCTGGGGGTGCAGGATGCGGAACATCTGCCCGGTAAAGGTATGCGAGCCATCCTCGCTCAAATGCGTCTGCGAATCCATCCGACGGATAAAGATAAGGCCGGTGGCATCGTCGGGCACCGCCATGGGATCGCTTTCGACCACCCAGTCGGCTGGCGGGGCGATGCGGATGTCCGCTTCTTGTGCCATCGCAGGCGTAGCTATGGCGAGCGCGGCACAGGCCGCTGCAAGATGTGGCAGTCGCATTCGAATTCCCCCTTTATCGCCCCCGATCCTAAGGCGAGGTCGGAGGATGACCAAGAGGAAATCAGGCGAAAGCCTGCGAAAAAGGGGCGTATTTTCGAAAACTTAGGGCAGTTTTCGTCAATACGCCCCGATTTCTCGCGTGCATGTAGTGTCGGCGAGAAACCGCCCTATTGGGCGGCTTCTTCGTTCGCCTCGGACAGAACCCGGCTGTCCGCCCGGCGCTCGGGCACCAAGTATTGCTGGGCAAGCGCCTGCAAGTCTTCGGGGGTGAAGCTGTTCACGACCTCGGCCTGCATGCGGATGCGATCGAGCCGGTCTGCCTCGCTCTGCGCGTTCGTCGCGACGCTCAACCAGAAGCCGTTGTTTTCCCGCGCAAGGCGGATCCGCTCCAGCACAGGCTGACGCGCGCGCAGCAGCATGTCCTCGCTCACCGCTTCGTTGCGTAGTTCGTCGGCGAGCCGCACGATGATATCGTGCACTTCGTCCACCTGCGCCGGATCGACCACCGCCGACACGCTGAAGGTGCCCAGATCGTCGAAAGTCGAACTGGTCGAGCTGGAGACCGAGGGGCTGTAGGTCGCCGCCAGTTCCTCGCGCAGGACCTCCAGCGCCTTGAGCTGGAACACTTGCGACAGCATGTTCAGGCCGACCGCTTCGCGATAATCGCTATCGTCGCGGGTGCGCCAGATGCTGCCCACCGCTGCCTGATCGGCCTGGCCGGTGTGCGTGTAGTCGACCACCTCGTCGCTCGACAGATCGTTGAAAACGAGGGTGCGCTTGTCTGCATAGTCCGAGAATTCGGCCTCGCGCTGCGGGAGCGCGCCGAAGCTTTCGGCGACTGCCGCAATCGCGGTATCGGGATCGATATCGCCGACGATGCCGATCTCGAGCGCGCCGTCCGCCGCTGCCGCCAGCACTGCGTCGCGCAGCGCCTCACGGTCGACCGCAGCCAGCTGCTCGCGGGTCGGGAAGTTGAGATAGACGCTGTCCGCGATCTGCTCGCTCGAGCGAAGCCCAAGCACCTGACCCGGCTGCGAGGTGAGCTGGCCCCACACCACATCGAGCAGCGTGTTGAAGCGTGCGTCGGCTTCGGGGCGCAGGCCGAGATCGGTCAGATAGGCCGCGCTGACCTTCATCTGCATGTCCAGATCCTCGGGAGTGGTCACGCCGGACGAGAAGAAATTCTCGGTCGAAGTGGCGATCCCGCTCGAAATCTGCTTGCCCGCCAGCAGTTCGGTCAACTCATCGAAGCTGTGCTCGCCGACGCCGCCGACCTGCGAAGCGATCTGCAGATAGATGCTCGCCGAAGACGCGTTGGCCTCGTCGAGCGCGAAACTGCCGCCGTCCATCTGCACGTTGAAGCGCACCCGGCCGGGCTCGAAATCGGTCTGCTTGATGTTCAGGCGGACATTGTTCGCAAAGGTGACGGTGCGAATGCCGAGATCGTCGATCATGGTGTCGGCGACGACTTCGCCCGGGCCATCGCCCCAGCTGTCGTAAGCGAAGGCGGTGGCGACCACGTCCTCGGGCTCGGCCACCGCGACCTGCGTGCTTTGGGCATAGGCTGCTGCGACCGCATCGACGCCGCCATCCAGTTCCTTTGCGGTGACGCGGATCAGCGGCTCGCCTTCGCTCCACAATTCGCGGAATTCGGTATTCACCGCATCCACCGTCAGCTGCGGGCGGATCGACTGGAAAAACTCGTAACGCCACTCGGGGTCGGTGACGAAATAGTTTTCGGTGGCGACATTGACCATGTCCATGGCGAGCTGTGCGTTGCTGCGCGCATCCGCCTGGGCCGCGCCGCGACGCAGGCCGCTCTCGACCTGCGTGAGGGCGTAGTCCAGCTCGTTCTGCGTGAAGCCGTATTGCAACGCGCGACGCACTTCCTGCTCGGCGATTTCGAGGCCTTCCCGCCACGCACCGTCGCGGGTCGTCATGGTGACCACCGTATAATCCGCGAGGCCTTCATCGCTTCCGGTGCCATAGCCGCCGCCGAGGATCGGGCTATCCTCGCGATTGGCGATCCGGCTGATGCGACGGTCAAAAATGATGTTGGCGAGGCTGCGCAGCTGGCTCCTGGTCCGCTCCGCACGCGTGTCTGCCGGATCGGTAAAAGGCCGCAGCTGGTAGATCGCGATGCCCGAATTGAGGTTGGGATCGACATAGACGTCGAATTCCGTTTCGCGATCGAAATCGACGCTGCCGGGCTCGGGAATCGTGCCGGCCTCACCGCGCGGTTGCCAGTCCGAGAACTTGTCGCGGATCGCGGTTTCCATCTCGGCGACATCGAAATCGCCGACCGCGACCAGCGTGACGTTTTCGGGCCGATAGAAGCGATTATAGAGCGCCCGCAGACGCTCTGCCGGGGCTTCGCGCAGCACTTCGTCGAGGCCGATCGGGAAGCGCGTGTTGTAACGCGTGCCGGGAATGCGGAACTCGTAAAGATCGCGGATATTGTGCAGACCCGGCGTGTCGCGCACGCGGCGCTCACTCACCAGAATCTCGCGCTCGCGGTCGACCGCTTCGGGATCGAAACTCAACTCGCGCGCAGTCTCGTTCAGCAGGAACAGCGCGGTTTCGAGGCCTTCCTCGTTCGCGTTGGGCACGTCGAGCATGTACACGGTTTCGTCGAACGAGGTGTAGGCGTTGGTGTCTGGCCCGAAGGCGAGGCCCAGCCGCTCGAGCAGCGGAATCATCTCGCCCTCGGGGACATTGGTGGAGCCGTTGAAGGCCATATGCTCGATGAAATGGGCCAGCCCGCGCTCTTCTTCGGTTTCGCCGAGCGAACCGAAATTCACATGCATCCGGAACGATGCCGCGCCATCGGGCACATCATTGTTGCGGATGGCATATTTCATGCCGTTGGGCAGCTGGCCGTAGGTGTAGGATTCGTCGGGCTCGACGTCGGTCGCCTCGACTCCCCAGCCTTCGACCGGGCCCTGCGCGAATGCGGGGCTGGCTGCTGCCAGCATGGCAGCAAGCGTAGCGGTGGATACGCCCTTGGCGATTGCGCGTGTGATGATCATCGGTGGCTCCCCTTGATGTCCTGACTGGACGGGGCACAGATGCGCGCGCCCCTTTTCGGGGAACCCTATACGCGGCGGGATTAACCCGATGCAACAGGGGCTTGAGGCCACGTAGGACCGACTGTCGCCCGAGCCCCGACCGGGTGCGCCGCGAGCTATTTCTTCTTGGGGACTCCGCGCATCCGTCCGCGGTGAGCGCTGAGGTCGAAAACTTCACCGGGCGCATTGTCGTCGTTCTGGAGCACGCCCAGACGCCGGGCGACTTCCTGGTATGCCTCTTCCTCGCCGCCCAGATCGCGGCGGAAGCGATCCTTGTCGAGTTTTTCGCCCGAGTTCATGTCCCACAACCGGCAGCCGTCGGGGCTGATCTCGTCGGCCAGGATCACGCGGGCATACTCGCCATCCCACAAACGCCCGAACTCGAGCTTGAAGTCGACCAGCCGGATGTCGATTGCGGCGAACATGCCGGCGATGAAATCGTTAATGCGGATCGCCATGGCGGACATATCCTGCATCTCTTCCTGGCTGGCCCAGTTGAAGCAGGCGATATGCTCTTCGGCGACCAGCGGATCGCCCAGCGCATCGTCCTTGTAGTAATACTCGATCAGCGAGTGGGGCAGGGGCTCGCCTTCTTCCAGCCCCAGCCGCTTGCACAGTGAGCCCGCGGCGACGTTGCGCACGACCACTTCCAGCGGAATGATCTCGACCTGCCGAATCAGCTGTTCGCGCATGTTGAGGCGGCGGATGAAGTGCGTCGGGATGCCGATATTCGCCAGCCGGGTGAACACATGCTCGCTGATGCGGTTGTTGATCACGCCCTTGCCGTTGATCGTGCCTTTCTTTTCCGCATTGAAGGCGGTCGCGTCATCCTTGAAATACTGGATCAGGGTGCCCGGTTCAGGGCCCTCGTAGAGGATCTTGGCCTTGCCTTCGTAGATCTGGCGACGACGGGACATGGGGCTCACCTGCGCTGTTTAAAAAGAACTGCGCCCCGGCATCGCGAACGGCGCCCGGCAGGCGCCGCCCTGCCGGGGCGGATAATGCTGGCCCTACAATCAAACGCGAGCCGCTTCAATCCGCGCCGCTTCGATCCGCACCGCTCCCATCTGCGCGGGCGCCGGCAGCGCCTTCCTCCATCGCGGGAGAGTGGGCCGCTTTGAGGCTGTCGATCAGCTTGCCGAGCGTGGCGCGCTGGATAAGGACGGAGAACAGCACCGCGGCAAAGGTTGCGGCGAGCAGCAGGTCGCGCGTGTCGCCTGCGGGCAAGGAAAGGGCGAGCGCGATGGAGATGCCGCCGCGCAGGCCGCCCCACCACAGCACGCGGCCCGAACCGGGGGTGGAGAGCCGCGCGGCGGGGATCGCCTTGATCGCTCCACCGACCGCGATTGCCCGTGCGGCGAGCGTGATCGGGATAGCGGCGAGGCCGAAGGCGAATTCCCTGAGGCCCGGAACCAGCGCGATGATCTCCAGCCCGATCAGCAGGAAAAGCACCGAATTGAGGACTTCGTCGACCAGCTCCCAAAACTTGTTCACGTAGTCGAGCGTTTCGTCGCTCATCGCCAGATTCGCGCCCTGGTTGCCGATCAGCAGGCCTGCGACCGCCATCGCCAGCGGCCCGGAAATGTGGAGCTGGCTGCACAGTGCATATCCCCCCATCACCACCGCGAGCGTGATGAGCACTTCCAGCGTGTATTCGTCCATCGAACGCAGCGCGCGAAAGCCGAGCCAGCCGAACGCGAGACCGACCGCAACGCCGCCGCCCGCCTCGATCACGAACAGACGCGCCCCTTCGCCGAGGCTGAAATCCGCCCCCGTGATCGCGGCACCCAGCAGAATGGTGAAGACCACGATGCCGACGCCATCGTTGAACAGGCTTTCGCCTGCGACCGCGCTTTGCAGCGACAGCGGAACGTTCTCTTCCTTGAGCACGCCGAGGACGGAGACCGGATCGGTGGGAGAGATCAACGCACCGAACACGAAATACCAGATAGGCGTGATCTCGACACCGAGCAGCAAGGCCATACCCCAGGCCGCCCCGCCAACGAGGAGGGTCGAAATTACGACGCCAACGGTGGAGAGCAGCAGCACAGGCAACCAGTCCGCCTTCAGCCGGTCAAGATCGACGTGGAGGGCACCCGCGAACAGCAGAAAGCTCAGCATTCCTTCGAGCAGCGTCTCGGTGAAATTCAACTGTTCGAGCAGGCGCGAGACGCTGTCGTCGAGTGTGATGCCCGGAATCAGCGCGTCCGTGGCCATCAGCAGGATCGCGGCCAGGGCGCCCATGATCGTCAGGCCGATGACATGCGGCAGGCGGATATAGTGATGGTTGATGTAGCCGAAGATCGCCGCAGCCACGACAAGGATCGCGGCGAGGTCGAAAGGTGAAAGCGCGGTCGCAGCGGTATCGTGCATCGGCCCTGCCTATACGCGCCCGGCGCTGCCGGAAAGGGCGGGGCGAACCTCCGACCGGAGCACCAATCGTGCGGCCGGGCATCGGCCCGCGCGGATGGGCCCGCGCACCCTGGGCCCCCGTTCGACCGGCGGCGGCAGAATCCTGCCGTGAACCGTGTGTTTACCCGCGGTCTATAGACGCGTCTCCATCATGCTGCGGAAATCTACCTAGCCGATGCCCAGGTTCGTCCTCGACGAGCGTGTGAAGCATGCGCTGATCGCCCTCGCAATCGCACTTGCGGCGGGCTTCCTCACTCTTATGCGTCCCGTGGACGTATTCGGCTGGCTCGTGCAGGCCAAGCTGTTCGATCGCGAGGCGAGCGGCGAGTTCGTTTATGTGCGAATGCCATTCGCCACGGGCGATGCCGCCAAAAATAATCGCGAGGTGCTCAGCACGATCGAGGCCCTGCATGCGTCCGGGGCGGAGCGGATCTTCGTTAATGTGCCGCTCCAGACAAGCGAATCGCAGGAAACCGACGCTCGTCTGAGAGCGTTCCTTGCTGCCAATGCGGACGACATTTATCTAACCAGCTCGTCCGAGCAGGATTACAAGGACAGCGACCGGATACCGCCGACCGATCCGTATTTCACACAGGCCTCGAAAGTCTATTCGAGCGACTACGATGCCGATTTTCTGCGGTTCGTCTGGGGGTTCAGTAGATCCGAAGAGCCGACGAAGGAGAACTTGGTTCCGCTGAGCTTTGCACTGGCGAACATCGGCCCGGATCGCGATGACGTATTCATCGATTACACAATCGGTGCCAGCACCATCCCGACGATCAGTTCGGCTTCGCGGGAAACCGACCTTTCGCGGCTCGGCCCAGCGGGCAAAAGTTTCATTCTGGGCACCGATTCCTTCGGTGCGAATATTCGCGCGCCGGGTGCAGACACCGTCTCGCCAACAGCAATTCATATTCTGGCTGCCGAAAGTCTGATGCGTGGCACCGGTTATAGCCTGCCATGGTACGTTATCACCATGACGCTAGGCATAGCGCTGGCCCTCGGTGTACGTTTCTTGCGTACGACGAGGCGCCGCCGGTTTGCATATCTCGCATGGTGCTCGCTTGGCTTGGCGTTATTTTTCGCCACCGCTTTTTTCGGGATGAGGGCCTTCTTTGCCGATGGACTGCTGCTGGCAGTGTCCTATGCGATCATGCGCTGCGTGGCCGGATATCGTCGGCGTCATCTGACGATCGACCCGCTCACCAGGCTGCCCAACTTCACCGCGCTCAAATCCGATCTGTCGGACGGGAAAGCCGGAGGCAGCAGCTGTCTGGTCATCGCCAAGGTCGCGCGTTTGGATGCCCTCTTCGTCGGCCTAGGTTCGGCCGAGCGGCGAACTTACCTGCGCGAGATCTGCAATCGACTTTCGCTCGGCGATCAAGCTCGCACGGTCTATTACGACGGCGGCAAATATTTCGCGTTCCTGTGCGACAGTGGCGATATTCCCGACCTGCAAGGCCATCTCGAAGGCCTGCGAGCCGTCGCGTCGCAGCCGGTCCGTCTGACCGGAAGGTGTCTGGACGTGTCCGTCACCATCGGGGCCGACGGTCTGGCGGATCATCCGATCGAACAGCGGCTGAGTTCCGCAACCGCTGCGGCGGACCAAGCGCGTGAGGCCTACAAGCCGGTGTTCATTGTCGGACACGACAAGGACGATTGGGACCATTCGCTCACGGCCAAGCTCACTCAGGCGCTGGCTGAAGATCAGATTGGCATCAAGCTCCAGCCGCAGGTCGACCTCGGCAGCGGGGCCTTCGTCGGCGCCGAGGTATTGGCCCGGTGGCGTGATTCGGACGGGGTGGACGTCCCCCCGTCATCCTTCATCCTACAATGCGAGCGGATGGGCCATCTCGACAGCCTTACACGGCGGATCTTCCAAAAGTCCTTCGCGGCGGTGGATGCGATCGGGCGCGAGGGCCTGATCCCGGAGGTCGCAATTAACGTATCGGCGGTCCAGCTGGTCGACGATCGCATCGTCCAGATCGCCCAAGAAGCGCTGCACGACCATCGGATCGATCCTGCGCTGGTGAAGATCGAACTGACCGAGACCGCGCGGATCGAGGATTTTCGTGTCGCCCGGGGCGTGGTCGATCGCCTCAAGGAGTTCGGCTTCAAACTTTCGCTGGACGATTTCGGGGTGGGAAGTGCCAATTACGAAGCGTGGTTCGAGCTACCGTTCGACGAAGTGAAGATCGATCGGCGGTTCGTCGCGGCGATACACCATTCTCCACGCGCGCGTGCGATTGCCGCAGGGATCATTCATTCGGCGCGCGAGGAAGGCATCGTCGTACTGGGCGAGGGAATCGAGGATCGCGCCACCTACGACTTGCTGGCGAGCATGGGCTGTACCCAGGGCCAGGGTTATTACATTTCGCGCCCTTTGTGCCTCGCGGAGTATATCGCGATCCTTCGAAGGGAGCGCGAAATGACGTTGAGCCGACGGGACAATGGTTAATGCTTTACTAACGGATATGGTTAAGATACAAGAAGGCTCCACTCCAAGGAGATTAACCATGCTTCGTTCGATCTGGGACTGGCTCATCGGATAATCCGAGCCGGACAAATTCACGAAAAGGGCCCCTTTGCGGGCCCTTTTTTGTGCGCGCGCAAGTGGCGGCGGCGCGGCGGTGGCAGCGCGGCGAGCGATTCGGTTTGGTTAACAGCGCAGCGCGCGTTAACCCTCATCCTCTCCAAACAGCATCGCGCGCATCCGGTCGAGATAGCCGATCCACGCCTCGCGCCCCGCTTCGGTGAGGCACGCTGTGGTGACCGGCTTCTTGCCTTCGAAGCGTTTCTCTATGCTCACATAGCCCGCATCCTCCAGCTTGCGCAGATGGACCGACAGGTTGCCGTCACTGACCCCGGTGCGGGCTCGCAACTCTCCGAAATCCGCGCATTCCGCGCTCGACAGGTAGGCCATCGTGGCGAGCCGGACGCGCCCGTGGATCGTATCGTCGATCGCCCGGTAATCGAGGGGGGGGTCAGCCACGGTCGCGCTCCCGCTGCATCAATACGATCCCCGGCACGATCGACACGAGCACCGCACCGATGGCCATCGCGAGAAATTGCGCTACCGACCCTGCCAGAAGGGTGGTCACCACCAGAAACGCCATCGAGAGCACAGCATATCTGCGCAAGGTCGTATCGCGCGCCGCTGCCGAACTTGCTGCCATCGCGATCGCATAGACCCCGAAGACCACCGGTGGAACCAGCGTGAAGAGGAAGAAACCGCGCGGCGTGTTGTCGAGCATCGCGTAAACGAAAATGCTGAGTGCGAGGGCACCGATCACCAATCCGCCCACGCGCCAAACCTCCATCTCGACCCGGTTGGCGGTGGTAGGCCTTGGCTGGCCTCGACGGGAAAACCGCGCCACGACGACCGCGACCATCATCGTGCCGAACCAGATCGCGGACAAGGCCATCGGGGGCCACGGCAGCAGGCCATCGAGCAATGCCGCATGAACCAGGCTGGCCGCGGCCATCGCCAAGCCGAAGATCACGAATTCGCGCCCACCGAGGAGAGGGCGGGTGCGCCCCTCCTCGGCCAGTTCGCGCATCCTGCGCAGGTCGTCCTGCGCGCTTTGGGAAGGCGCGGTGCTCATTGGCCGTCTCGCGCATAGAGCATCGGTTCGGTGATCGTGGCGCTGCCATCGAGGGTGAAGCTCTGCGCTTCCCAACTCGGCATGCCGCGCAATGCGGCCGCGCCGATCATCGACCACCCGTCGGTTGGGCCCATACGCCCCATGCTGAAGGTGCCGTCGCCATCGATGTCGTGCCACACCATGAGCGCGTAGCGGCCGTCGGGAACATCGTCGAACGTGACGGTGACCGTCGCGTCCTGCGGGTTATCCACGATCTCGCTCGCGACCGCATCGGCTTGCATGAACTGCGCTTCGCTTTGCAGGCTGATGTAGAGATCGCCCGCATCGGCCTGCACGTCGGTGAGGCTCACGGTGACTTGCCCGGCGAGGGCGGGGGGCGCTGCGGTCGCGATGGCGAGCGCGGTAGCGGTGAGTAGGGCCTTGCGAATCATGTCACTCTCCTTTGTGTTGACGCGCACTTTAAAACATAAAGTGCTTGACTGTGCAAGACAGGAGGCCGGATCGCCGCGAAGTTGTGAGTGGTGGAGGCTTTGCGCGCCATCCTGCGCGGTGCCGTGGCGCGAGCGTGTCGGTCGTTCATCACTCCGGGATCTCGCAGGTAGCGGGGCGGGGCACCCTGCCACCCAGCAACGAAGAAGGGGCGAGCCTGCGTGGCCCGCCCCGATGATTTCGCGCCCATAAACGGGCTCCGCCCGCCAACCGGTCTGCTAGCTCAGGAGCCTGGTCGAAGCGGTCCCCATCTGTTGGAGAACGCTCAGGCTCAACCGTGAAGCTTCGCCGCCGTCTGCGCGACCCGCTTGCCGAGATAGCGCGCTCCGGCGAGGTCGGTCTCGCTCGGCTGGCGGCTGCCGTCGCCATCCGCGATTGTCGTCGCGCCATAGGGGGAGCCGCCCTTGACCTCGTCGACGCCCATCTGATTCTGGAAACCGTAGTCGAGCCCCACGATGGTACAGCCCATGTGCAGCAGGTTGGTCAGGATCGACATCAGCGTCGTTTCCTGCCCGCCGTGCTGGCTGGCGGTGGAGCTGAACGCCGCGCCCACCTTGCCGATCAGCGCGCCCTTCATCCACAGCCCGCCGGTGGTGTCCCAGAACGCCGCCATCTGGCTGGTCATCCGGCCATAGCGGGTGGGCGAGCCGACGATGATGCCGTCATATTCGGCCAGTTCGTCAGGACCATCGATCTCGTCGTGGCCGGGCATGCCGGTGAAGCCTGCGTTTTTCGCGACTTCTTCAGGGGCGGTTTCGGGGACGTGGCGGATGACGGCCTCGGCGCCGCCCTCGCGCACGCCTTGCGCAACCGCTTCCGCCATCGTCGAGGTGTGGCCGTAGGACGAGTAATAGAGGACGAGGATCTTGGTCATTGCTTGCTCCCGTATCGTAAAGGTGTGTGGAGCTCGAACGCAGGAGACCGGCCACCGTTTCCGCAACGCACGATGGCTTTTCTCGGCCATAGCGAACGCACAGGCCGATCACCGACGAAACCGGGCGACCATCATCTTGAACTGGGAGGTTGTGGTGCCCAGGGGCGGAGTCGAACCACCGACACGACGATTTTCAGTCGTCTGCTCTACCACTGAGCTACCCGGGCGTCGCCACGACGGCGGACCTGGCCTGATCGGCTTTTCGGTCCGACGAGCGAATGAGTGCGCGCCTATGGCGAAGCGTTGCCTGCTTGGCAAGCCCTATCGCGCGTTAGTCTTCCTCGCGGGCGATCTCTTCCGGATCGGCGGCCCTGCCGGGCAGGGCATAGCCATCGTTGAACCAGCGGTTGAGATCCTTGTCGCGGCACCGCGAAGAGCAGAAAGGCGCGAATTCGCCGGTCTGCGGAGTGGACTTGCAGATCGGGCAGGGGCGTTTGGGGGTGGGGCGTGTCGTCTCGCTCATGATGCAAGAACTTGGGCTTGGCCCGCATGAAGCGCAAGCGCCGGATCGCGCGTGGTTTCGACCCTGCGACCGCTCCGCTTGGCCAACTCGGCGAGCCAGGCGGGCTCGATCCGGTCGAGAATCGCAGGGTGCGCGCTCAGCAGCAGGCGCGGGCCGATGCCTTCGGCCAGCTCGCCCCGGCGCAGGAGCATCCGCGCCGCTGCCGAGGTGCGGTTGAAATGCAGGCGATGCAGCAGCGAGGGGCCTTCGAGCCGCGCGACCAGCTGCACGAAGCCGAAACCGTTCATCGCGGTGCGTTCGTGTGGCCAATCGTCCAGCGCCTCGCCAAGCGCGGTGTCGACCGCCCGGCGCTGGGCCTTGTCGGGGAGGGTGGGGAAATCGATTCCGATCGATCCTGCGATGTCGAGCCGTCGCACCGTGTCGGCAACGGCGGGCGCCGCTGCCAGCGCGAGGTCGCGCGGGGGCAGGTCGCCGTCGATGTCGATCAGGGTCATCGCCGGTGTGACGCTGGCGATCAGCGATCCGCCGGCAAAGGCGATCTCGCCGTCCCACGCATCGGCCCACACATCTTCCCAAAGCCCGGCCGGGAAGCGGTGGACCTCCTTGCCTAAGAGATGATTCGGCGGCGGTCCGGCCTTGCTACCCTCGGCGAAATGGTGCCCCTGCGCACGCTTGAGTCGGCCTTTCTCGGCCATCGGAGCGCGGGTGATCGCAACCGTGATCTCGCGCCCCTCGCTGGCGTCTTTCGGGAGGCCGGAAACGTTGATTTCGAGCCCGTCGGCAGTGCGTGCGAGGCCGCGGGTCGCGCCTGCGGGGCGGCGGATCAACTTGGCTTGCACCACACCCGTCCCGGGCTCATCCGGCCAGCTCAGCTTCGCCGCGAGCACGCGCGCTCCATCGACCCGGAGCGCGCGGGTCTCCCCGATCCCGCGCTCGATCAGCCATTCAGGCAAGCGCGATACCTGCCGCCTTCAGAAGCGTGCGTGTTTCGAACAGCGGCAGGCCGACCACCGCCGAATGGCTGCCCGCGAGAAAGTCGATCAGTCCCGCCGCGCGGCCCTGGATCGCATAGCCGCCGGCTTTGCCGATGCCTTCACCGCTGCGCGCGTAGTCGCGTATTTCCTCTTCGGAGAGGCGCTTGAACCGGACCTGCGAGGTCACGCAGCGGGTGCGTTGCCGTTCGCTCGCGTCGATGACCGAGATGGCCGAGTGGACCCGGTGCCGTCGGCCGGAGAGCATGCGCAGGAATCGCGCGACGTCCTCCTCGCTCTGCGCCTGCGGCAGGATGCGGCGGCCGAGCGCCACGGTGGTGTCGCCCGCGAGCACGACTTCGCCTTCCTGTCGGGGCACGGCGATCGCTTTCTCGCTCGCCATCCGCTCCGCATAAGTGCGAGGCAGTTCACCCTTGCGCGGCTCCTCGTCGATATCGGGCGAGCGAATCTGGCCCGGCGTCACCCCGATCTGCGCAAGCAGGTCGCGGCGTCGCGGGCTGGAACTCGCGAGGACCAGAATGGGGGAAGGGCGCGCCGTCATGTCGCGCAGGGCCTGCAGGCGATCAGGAGGACGGCGAGGATTGCGGACCCGGGCCGCCGCGACCCGGCATGAAGCGGTAGGTGATCCGCCCCTTCGTCAGATCGTAGGGCGTCAGCTCGACCAGCACTTCGTCGCCGGTCAGCACGCGGATGCGGTTCTTGCGCATCTTGCCGGCGGTGTGGCCGAGAATCTCGTGGCCGTTCTCAAGCTCCACCCGGAACATCGCGTTGGGCAGAAGCTCGACAACCCGACCGCGCATTTCGAGGAGCTCTTCTTTCGCCATGGATTTGATCGTGTCCTTATGCAGTTCGTCGAATTTTGCGGCGATTTAGCGATCATACCTCCAAAAGGGAAGTGTCTGTCAGCAACGGGAAAGCTTAGCGCGACCAATCGTTACAAGCCGACGTTTGCTTTTGTTCCGCCACCTGCCGCAAAGCGCCGGTTGCCGGGGGCGGATCACATTTTATCGAGGAAACTTCTCTCCAATGCAATTTTCGTCCCGCTTCGCCTATCGGGTTTCCGCGCTTGCGCTCGCCAGCACGATCTGCTTCCCGGCTCTCGCGCAGGACGCCGCGCAGGAGCAGCCCGAGACGAATCAGTCCGGCGGTTCGCAGGACGAACAGGTCAGCGACGAGGTATTCGAAGCCGATATCATCGTCACCGCATCGCGGATGCGCGGTTCGGTCGATACCGATGTCGCGCCGGTGGTCGAGCTGGATGAGGCGGATATTGCATCCTACGGCGCGGATTCGATTGCCGATCTGGTCGCCCAGCTGGGCCCACAGACCAGTTCCGGGCGCGGTCGCGGCGGCCAGCCGGTCGTGCTGGTCAACGGCCAGCGCGTGGCCAGCTTCCGCGAACTGCGTCGCTATCCCCCCGAAGCGATCGAGAAGGTCGAGGTGTTCCCCGAAGAGGTCGCCCTGCAATACGGCTTCCGCGCCGATCAGCGGGTCATCAACTTCATCCTCAAGGACAATTTCACCAGCCGCGAGGTCGAGGTGGAATATGGCGGCTCGCTGGAAGGCGGCACCGATAATGGCGAGATCGAAGTTTCGCAGCTGGTCATCTCGGGCGCAAAGCGGTTCAACATCGCGGGCGAATTCAACACCCAGACGCTGCTGACCGAGGACGAGCGCGATATCGAGCAGACGCCGGGCAGCCAGCCGACTGTCGCGGGCGATCCCGACCCGGCCCCGTTCCGCTCGCTGCGCGCCGATGCGGAAAGCTATCAGCTCGAAGGATCGTTCAACACCGCCATCGGCGAAGGCGCCAACGCCAAGGCGATCTCGGTCAATCTGGCCGCGGAACAGAGCTACTCGCGCTCGCTATCCGGGCTCGATATCGTCGCCCTGACTTCTCCGGCGCCCGATAGCGAGACTGCGGTGCGCGCGATCGACGCCGACCCGCTAACCCGCATGACGCGCACCACGTCGGTTTCGGGCGGTGGGGCCTATCGCCAGTCGCTGGGCGAGTTCGAGTTCGACCTCACGCTCGACGCCAGCCACGTCGAGAGCGAGACCGATATCGATATCCGCCGCGATCTGTCTCCGCTGGTCACGCAGGCGGCTGCGGGCACGCTGGCAATCGATGGGCCGCTGCCCGCGATTCCGACGCCGGGCGTCGATACCGCGACCAGCCGGACGACCTCGGCTTCGGCACGCTCGACTCTAAGGGGCAGTCCCATTTTCCTGCCCGCGGGGGAGGTCAACATGACCTTTGCCGGCGGCTATGGCTGGACGCGCATCGTCAGCGAGGACACGCGCACGGCGCTGGGCGAAAACGAGTTGACCCGCGGCGACCTCAACGGGTCGCTCAACCTCAACATTCCGCTGGCGAGCGATCGCGAAGGCTTCCTCGGCTTCCTTGGCGAACTCAGCCTCAATGCGTCGGGCGAGATCAACGATCTTTCCGATTTCGGGACGCTGTTCGGCTCGACGCTGGGCCTGACGTGGGAGCCGCTCGAGGGGCTGACCCTGCAGGCGACGATGATCAATCGCGAGGCTGCCCCCGGCCTCTCGCAGCTCGGCGATCCGGTGGTGCAGACCTTCAACGTACCGCTGTTCGATTTCGCGACCGGCGAAAACGTTCTCGCGACGCTGACCAGTGGGGGCAACCCGCTGCTGCCGGCCGCTAACCTGAACGACCTCAAGCTGAGTGCGAATTACGAACTCGGCCTGTTCGAGCGGGCGAACATTCTGGTCGAATTCAACCGCAACCGGTCCGAAAATACGACCGAAAGTTTCCCGCTGCTGACCCCGCAGATCGAAGCGGCGTTCCCCGGGCGGGTGACGCGCGACGGATCGGGCACGCTGATTGCGCTCGACCAGCGGCCGATTACCTATGCCGAACGGAACAGCGAACGCATTCGCTATGGTTTCAACATGTTCGGCCGGGTCGGCAAGGCGCAGGAGGCGCCGCAGGGTGGCGGCGAAGGCAGGCGCGGCGGCGGTCCACCGGCCGGGGCGTCCAGCGCCGGCGGCCAGACACGGATGGGCCCCGAACAGTTCCAGCAGATGCGCGACCAGTTCTGCGCCAGCGAGCCGGGCACCGTGCCCGATCTTTCCAAGCTTCCTCCGTTCATCCGCGACCGTCTGACCAACGAAGACGGCTCGGTGAACATGGAACGGCTGGCGGCCGTGCGCGAGCGGTTCTGCAATGCCGAGGGTGCTCAGCCCGGAGCAGGCGGCGGCGGGCCCGGCATGTTCGATCCGGAGCAGGCGGCCGCTATCCGTCAGGCGCTGTGCACCTCGCCCGACCAGCCGCTCGACCTGACAGCCCTGCCCGAAGGGTTGCGCGCGCGGTTGACCAATGAAGATGGCACGGTGAACGAAGAGCGAGTCGCGCGCCTGCGCGAAGCCGTGTGCCAGGGCGAGAATGGCGAAGGCGCGCAAGGGCAGGGCGAATCGTCCGGCAATCAGCGGCGCGGCGGTGGTCGTCGCGGCGGTGGCAGAGGCGGTGACGATGGGCAGGGTCGCTGGTTCCTCGCGGCGTATCACAGCATCGAATTGAAGAACGAGGCGCTGATTGCACCCGGCATCCCGACGATCGATTACTTCGATCTGGGGCTCGCGCGTCACTCGGTCGATCTGGAGGGTGGGGTATTCTACAAGGGCCTCGGCACCCGGCTGAGCGGGCGCTACCGCAGTGGCTATACTATCGAGGGGAGCGACCCGACGGGCGCGAGCGACCTGAAGTTCGGCGACCTCGTGACCTTCGATCTGCGCTTCTTCATGAACCTGGAAGAGCAGAAGTGGCTGACTGGAGAGCAGCCGGGCTTCTTCAAGGGTACGCGCGTATCGCTCAGCATGGATAATATCTTCAACACGCGGCAGGACGTGGTCGATGGCAATGGCGTGACGCCCACGCGTTTCCAGCCCGCGCTGATCGACCCGCTTGGCCGCACGTTCGAGATCGAATTCCGCAAGCTTTTCTGACCTCATAAATCAGCGGTTAAGCTGACCAGGCATTAGGGATTCCGTCTTGATTACAAGTGTAGACGGAAGGGGTGCCTAGGTGCGTATCACAACAATCATCGTGGCGGCAGCGTTCGTGGCGAGTGCAGGATCGGCTCAGGCGGAGGATGGGCCGTGTAACGAATGGCGCGAAGCTGGTGTGATCGGCGATCTGCGATGTGAACCCGCAGACGGGGGCGCCGTCATCGGCGGAGCGGCGCGTGCAACCGAATACGCGCAGGTGTTCCCGCGTGCCTTCGCAACTTTCGCGAAGTACTTTGCGCCAAGCGAGCAGAAGGTTGCGCTGGTGGTGCAGCCGGAGGTCTCTCCGGAGCTAACCGCGGCGCTTGCCGCCGATGGCTACAGGCCGCTTCCCTGGATCGACAACCAGACGAAGGCCGCAATGCTTAGGGACAGCATCGTTGCTCAGGTGGAAGCGCAGACGGCCTCTCTGCCGGAAGCGCAGCGCGCTGCGGTGGTCCAGCAGGCGCTGGCGAAGGCTGAGGGGGCCGCTCCCGCCCATGCGGACCCTGAGATGGAAGACGGCGCAATCGCCCATGAAATCGGGCACCTGCTGTTCAATCGATATTTCGACGGGCCCGAGACGGGGTCTGCCGATCGGAGCACGCGTTATGGTTCGAGCGCGCCCGACTGGCTCGACGAAGCAGCGGCGGTTGCTCTGGAAAACGACGCACAGACCCGCAGCCGCTATGTTGCCGCGCGTGAAGCGTACGATGCGGACGGCACGGTTCTGGCATTTCCCCTCGATACCTACCTTTCGATGGAGCACCCTTTGCTGCAATCCGCGCAGGCGCTGAAGACACTGAAACGCGGCTCGACCGGGGCGGTGATGCTCTCGGGCGACGAGGCTGACGCTTTTCTCGAAGCAAGCGGCGGCAACCCTGCGGTTTTCTATCGGCAAACCCGAATGTTCATCGATTACCTGATGGAGACGAGCGGCGATCCGCGCATCCTCTATGCGATCGCAGAGGCCTATCGCGATGGCAGCGATCTGAGCGGCTGGCTGGCGCGGTCGGGTGGGGAGAATGGCCTGCCGGAGACGCTCGAGGCGCTCGAAACGGAATTCGAAGCGTGGGCCAAGGCAAAGCTTGTAGACGCAGCTGCGTGAGCGGATAACCCGCCCCCGACCGCTGGCAACCAGCGGGCACGCCGCCTATCTAGCGGGCCATGTCGGACAGCAAGGCAAACCGTCCCCACGACCCGCGTGGCAAGGAGCGTTTCAACGAGGAACGCGCCGCCTACACGGTCGCGAGCGCGCAGCCCGATCTGGAAGCCGGGGTCGACGCGATCCGCGAGACGGTGCGCACGCTCCCGCCGCGCCCCGGGGTGTACCGCATGCTCGATGCGCGCGGCGATGTGCTGTACGTGGGCAAGGCGCGCAGCCTGAAGGCGCGGGTCGCGAACTACACGCAGATCAATGCGCTCACCAATCGCCTCCAGCGGATGGTCAGCCAGACGCGCAGCATGGAGATCGTCACCACCAATTCGGAGGCAGGGGCGCTGCTGCTCGAAGCGCAGTTCATCAAGCGCTATCGCCCGCCGTACAACGTACTGCTGCGCGACGACAAAAGCTTCCCCTTCATCCTGCTGCGCGCAGACCATGCCTTTCCACGCATCCACAAGCATCGCGGCGCGCGGCGCGCCAAGGGCAATTACTACGGGCCGTTCGCGAGCGCGGGATCGGTCAACAAGACGCTTAATGCGCTGCAGAAGCTGTTCCTGCTAAGGTCCTGTACCGACAGCTTTTTCAACAATCGCGACCGGCCCTGCCTGCTCTACCAGATCAAGCGCTGCTCGGCGCCCTGCGTGGGCCGGATCGACGAGGACGGGTACGAGGATCTGGTCCGCCAGGCGAAGGATTTCCTTGGTGGAAAATCCTCTTCGGTGCAGCAGGATCTCGAAAAGCAGATGGCCGAAGCGGCGGAGAAGCTCGACTTCGAAACCGCCGCCATTTTGCGCGACCGGCTGCGCGCGGCGACCTTCATCCAGGGCAGTCAGGCGGTCAACGCAACCGGGGTGGGCGACGCGGATGTGTTCGCGCTTTCCGCGAAGGGCGGGCAGATTGCAGTGCAGGCGTTCTTCATCCGCGGCGGGCAGAACTGGGGCCATCGCGCCTTCTTCCCCACGCACACGCAGGATGTGGACAAGGACGAGGTGCTCGCCCGCGTCATCATGCAATTCTACGAAGAGGTGCCCCCGCCGCGCACGGTGCTGGTCGACCGCGAGTTGCCCGAGGCAGAGCTGCTGGCGCAGGCGCTGTGCGAGGCGGCGGAGCACAAGGTCGAACTCTCGGTGCCCCAGCGCGGCGATCGGCGGCGGCTGATGGAGCAGGCGCAGCGCAATGCGGTCGACGCGCTCGACCGGCGGCTGGCGGAGACGGGCACCAAGGCAAAGCTCAACCGCGATCTCGCGGAATTCCTCGAGCTGGAAGAACCGCCGCAGCGAATCGAGATCTACGACAACTCGCATATTCAGGGCGCAAAGGCCGTGGGCGCGATGGTTGTTGCCGGGCCCGAAGGGTTCGAGAAGGCGCAGTACCGCAAGTTCAACATCAGATCCGCGCAGACCAACGACGATTTCGGAATGATGCGCGAGGTGATGCAGCGCCGCTTCCGCAATCTCGCCGAGAATCCCGATGGTGAGGAAGGCAAGCGCAACAGCCACGAGACGGTCTGGCCCGATCTCGTCCTGCTCGATGGCGGCAAGGGGCAGATGTCTACCGTGCGCGATACGCTGGCCGAGATGGGGATCGACAACGTGCCGCTGATCGCCATCGCCAAGGGCCCGGACCATGGCCGCGAGGGGCGCGAGGTGTTCCACTTCCCCGACGGGCGCGAGAAGACGCTGCCGGTCAATTCGCCGCTATTGTTCCACCTTCAGAACCTGCGCGACGAGGTCCACCGCTACGTGATCGGCGCGCACCGGGCGAAGCGCAGTCGCGCCATCACCGCCTCGCCGCTGGACGAGATCCCCGGCATCGGCCCTTCGCGTAAACGCGCGCTGCTGCTGCACTTCGGCACCGCCAGCAAGGTCCGCGCGGCGGCGCTCGACGATCTCAAGCGTGCGCCGGGTATCAGCGTCGCGGTCGCGCAGCAGATCTACGATTTCTACCACGCCAGCGCCTAGCGCGGCTCAGTCTGCCACGCGCTTCAGGTCGAGGTCGTGGAAGTCGTAGGAAAAGTCGGTCAGGTCCGAGATCGCCTGCATTTTCATGCCCGTGACCTTGTCGTTCTCGACTGTGAAGTCGACGAAGGCGTCCGCTTTCAGCGAGCTATCTGGCCAGAACGCCGCGAATCGATCCGCGTCGTAGTGGGACAGCTCGCCATCGAGAATCTCGCTGCGGCCCATGTCGATGAACAAGCCGCCATCGTCGGTCAGGCGAATGCGCACGTCGCCGTACCATGGGTCATGATAGGTCCCGGCGTAGGCCGAGAGCGGCAGGCTGGGTGCGCCGGCATCCTCGGGCGCGCTCGAGGCGGTATCGGCGATCAGCTTCGTGCCTTCGGCCTCCGCCCTGGCGAAAGCGCCACCCCAGTCGGCGATGAAGTCGAGCTCCGGCTGGTCGAGCAGCGCTGCCGCAACGTGGTAATTGAACGTCGAGGGCGCTCCGCGATAGTCGTTGGTCGCGCTGAACAGCACCAGATCCTCTTCGGGGATGATCATGAAGTTGCTGACCACGCCGGGCGCACCGCCACCATGGCTGACCAGCAGCCGACCTGCGAAATCCTGCGTGCTCCAGCCCAGCGCATAGGCCGAGAGGTGCGACAGGCCCGCCGCACGCAGCCTGCCGTTGACGCCCATGGGCGTGACGCCTTGCCACACCTCGCGCACCTGCCGCTGATTGAGCAGGCGCCTGCCATCCTCGGTCACGCCCCCGTCGAGCCAGAAGCGGCCCCATTTCATCATGCCCTCGGTATCGCACCAGATGCCGCCTGCCGCGTTCCACGTTTGCGAGAAGGCGAGCCGTTCGTCGATCGGAACGCCGGCATCCGCACCCGCGGCACGCTCGTGCCCGGTGACGAAACGCGCACCGGCGGGAATGCGGCTCTTGTCGGCAACACAGCGCTCCATCCCGACCGGCTCGAGGATTTCGTCGGTTACGAAATCGGCCCAGCTTTTGCCTGATGCACGCTCCACGATCTCGCCCGCGACGATGTAGAGCAGGTTGTCGTAGGCATATTCGGAGCGGAAGCCTGCGCTCGGCCGCAGGTGTGGGAGGGCTGCGATGATGTCTTCCGGCTCGGCGTCGCCATCGGGCCAGATCAGCAGGTCACCCGCGCCAAGGGGCAGGCCGGATCGGTGGGTCAGCGCGTCGCGCACCGTGAAATGCTCGCTGACCCACGGATCGGACATCGCGAATTCGGGGATGTAAGTGCGGATAGGCTCGTCCCATTTCACCGAGCCGCGTTCGACGAGGATCGCGAGCGCGGTCGTGGTGAAAGCCTTGGAAATGCTGGCGATGGGAAATAGCATGTCTTGCGTGACCGGACGCTGCGTGCCTTCCTCGGCCAGGCCTTGCGCGCCGTCCCACACGGTTTCGCCGTCGATCGATACCGCAGCGACCATCCCGGTCGAATCATAGGCCTGCACGGTACGGCGCAATGCCGCATCGTAATCGAGTGTGGTCGGGGGGGAGGGGGCCGGAGCCTCGACGACGGGGGGCTGCGGGGGTGCCTCTGGCGCACTCGCATGGGCGCATGCGGAGAGGACACACGGCAGGAGCACCAATGCTCCGGTCTTGGCGAATTTCATGAGGCGAGGGCTCCCGTTATCGAGGCCCTTATGCCGAGAATCTCAGACGGCGCAAACGCCGCAGTGGCGCCAGGCGATCAGGCGCCGCCCGTACGCAGCCGGCGCTCCTGAAACGCGTATCGCGCGGCTTCACCGATATCGCCCTGGAACGACACGTTGACCGCGCCGCCAATGACCGATCCGACCAGAGGCACCACCGCACCCACTCGGCGACGGAAGAGCGCCAGTGCCAGTGCGCGGCTCACCCGCTCCACGGCCTGTTCGATGATCGGCTCGATTTCGTCGGGCGAGATTTCGGTCAGGCTGCCGTCGCTTGCGATCCCGGCTTCGAGCACGGCGATCCGCTCCTGTCGCTGGCTGCGATCATTGAGGCTGGCGAGCTCGAGGATCTGCAAGCGGAACAGCCGCTCGCGTGCGCCCTTGCCGTCGTAGCCATAGGCACGGCCGGTATCGCGGATGTTGCGCAGGGCCACCGCGATCGTCGCGGGGATATCCAGCCCCATGGTCGCGATCCCCCCGAGACCGGACGCGGCCCCGGTCGATCCGCTGACGGCTTTCGCCGTACGGGCGACGGTCTTTGCGGCATCATGGCACTGGACCAGATCGGTCAGGTCATGATCGAACTTGACCAGCTGCGGTGCGCCGATGGCGCGGTCGATACCCTTGAGCACGCCCTTTACGAGCCCATTGGGGATGAAGCTGGTGACCGCGCTCGCGACCGGATTGGTGAATTTCTCGAACCCCCTCCCGATGAGGGAGGGATTGCTGTCGCGAAAGGCCTGCTGCTGTTTTTCGAATTTCATGAAGGGCGAACGGGCCACGCCTTGGGTCGTTCCGCCACTACTGCGCAAATTATGGAGAGAACTGTGCGGCCATGCAGATTTCATGGGATTTGCAGAAGCAGGTCAGGAGAAGGCGAGTAGAGTCACTGATTACTCTGAATCTGGATTTGCTTTATAAGTATCTCCCTCGGCGATCTCTATCATGGAGGGGCCGATCATTTGGGGGAGTCTCGACATGCAAATACCCGATGACGCACAGGATATCTCGGCACTGGACCAGTCCGTCGGATCGGTGCCGACGATGCCGACCGACGCGATGGCGGAATGGGGGGCGAGCGAAAAGAAGAGTTCCGAAAGCCGCGATGCCGCAAGCCCGCCCGATGGGCAGATGGCAGCGGAAAATGTTAGCCGCATCCATGGCTACAAGAATTATACGGCGAGCGGGCCGATCAGCTATTGCGGGCAGGCTGCGACCGCAACGTTATGGGATTACTGGGGTTTCGACCCCGGTTATTGCGGGGGCCGCCAGGTTCCCGATCCGCATTTTCCCAGCGGTCCTCTTTTCTGGAACGATGTGATCGCAGTGGACGCGATCCGTCAGCGTTTTCCGAACGACGTAGGCGGTATGTCGCCGGCGCGTCTCATGGATGCAGTCAAATCCGTGGGGCTGCAGGTCAGCTGGGGCTGGGGCCCGCACCATGGGATCGGTTCGATCGCGAAATACGTGCAGAACAGCGTGCCAATCCCTACCGTCTGCCTTCTCAAATGGGGTCAGGGAATCGAGACGCTGCACTGGGTGGTCGTCTTCGCGATCGACAATGGCCAAGTGTGGTTCACCAATCCGGCCATGACCGAAGGTGTCGGCAATCCGAACGATTCTTATCAACTCGGGCAGGAGAAGTGGCGCGTGGCGGGGCTGCCGTTCGCCGACTTCGAAAACCGGTGGAGCTGGACCGGGCTCACCAAGACCCACATCGTGGCCTGGAAGACCTGAGCGGCGGCGGCTGCCGGACGCCGTGCGGGTTTCGCTATTTGCGCTCCCGCCGCTTCCTCATCATGCCCTCCTGCGCGACGCTGGCAATCAGTGTGCCGCCTTCGCTGAAGATGCGGCCGCGATTATAGCCGCGCCCGTTGCCCGACCATGGGCTGTCGGTATCGTAGAGCAGCCATTCGTCGGCCCGCGCAGGTGCGTGGAACCAGACGGCGTGATCGAGGCTGGCACCGACCAACTCGTTGCGCATCCATGACAGGCCATGCGCGATGGCAGCGGTGCCGAGCAGGGTATAATCGCTCGCATAGGCGATCACCGCGCGGTGCAGCGCCGGGTCGTCGGGCAAGCGGCCGACGGTCTTGAACCAGGTTTGCGACTTGGGCTCGCGTGGCCTGGTTTCCATCCAGTGCAGCCCGTCCACCGGGCGCATCTCGATCGGGCGCGGGCGCAGCATGAAGTGCCGCTGGCTCTCGCTCATCTGGTCGAGCTTGTCGGCGAAAATCTCTCGCCGCAATTGATGGTCGGACTTCAGGTCCTCCGGGGAGGGCACATGCGGGAAGGGCATGTTCTCGTGCGCAAGACCATCCTCGGGTGTCTGGAAACTGGCCGTCAGGTTGAGGATCGGCGTGCCGTCCTGGCTCGCCACGGCGCGGCGGTTGGCGAAGCTGCGGCCGTCGAAATCGCGCGCGATCGCGTAGTCGATCGGCGGCCCTTCCTCACCCCCGCGAAGGAAATAGGCGTGCAGCGAATGCGCTTCCTTACCATCGCCGATCGTCGCCTGCGCGGCCTGCAGTGCCTGCGCGATCACCTGCCCGCCGAAGACCCGTCCGATCCCATCGACCTGCGGCTTGCCGCGGTAGGAATCGTTCTCGATCCGCTCGACCGTGAGCAGGTCGACGAGCTGAGCGGTCAGGGTGTCAGGGTCGATGGTTTCGAGATCGGCAAAATTCGCCGGGGAGGGAGGTGCGCCAGTCATAGCCCTTCTCTGCGGGGCCTTTCCGCGAGCGTCAAGCGCCGCCTCGCTTCCAGAGAGGGGCGGCGATGCAGGCAAGCAATCGATTGCGGACGAACAGCAGGTCGATAACGGCAGCCTCGGCGTGCGCGCCCATCGGGCTCTTGTAGCCGCCATCGCCCAGACCCCAGTCGATCCGCGCGAAACCGCGATCCGCTGCGTCTTCGAAATCATGGTACAGCAGCACGCGGCCCGGGCTGAATTTGTGGAATTGCCGGTCGAAATTGTTGGCAATGCAATAGCGCGTGTCGCCTGCCTCCAGCCCGAAGGTGAAAGCTGCGGGCGTGTCGCCGACCCACAGGATGAAGCCGCGGATCATGTCTGCAATCTGGCGATCTTGCGAGGCACGCTCCCAGTATTGGCGTAGCGCGGGGTCCGCGAATTTCGTGTCGCCGCCCTCGTCGAGTTGCCCGACCCAGGAAGCGGCCTCGATGGCGGCGATGGCGTCGCGCTTGGCGTCGGTCCAGTCGAGCCCGGTAAAGCGCTCGATCCGCACCGGACCGGTCTTTTCGAGCTGGCGCACCCGCCAGCGGTCTTTCTGCTTGCCCTTGGTCGATGGCCAGGTGCCCGAGGCGCGCAGCGCTACGAGGTCGAGGCAGTAAAGCGCGCTGACCTCGCGTTCCAGACAATGCCAGCCAGCCCGCGTAGCAGCGTCGCGCAAGGTGACGAGCGAGGGGTCGTCGGCGATCGCCGGGCCGATCCGCCACGCGCGACCCAGCGCTTGCGCGGTCGCAGGTTCGGATAGGGCCTCGGCCAGGTCGTCGACCCTCGCGGTGCAATCGATCGGCGCGCCGCGAAATGGCCAGTATGCTCCGGCGACCTGCTTCACGCGGAACGGGCCGACAGGCTTGGTCACCAGTGGTATCGCAGCGAGCGGCCGACCGGACGGCATGCGCGCGATGACCGTGCCCAGTGTGGCATCGTTGCTCGCCTGGAACCAGCGGGCACGCAGAAAAGCGCGACGCGGATCGTCCGCCTCGGCAAGCGTGTCGACCGGATTTGCGTTTTCCGCGACGGAGAACTGGGTCGGCGCGTTCATCCGGGCTGCACGGGCGGTGCGGGCGGGCCGAACAGCTTGCGATAGCCACGGAAGCCCACGCATTTCAGGCGGTTGGACCCCGGCCAGCGCTTGGGCGGTGCAGGATCGAGCCCGGCCTTGCGCAGGATCGCGTTGAAACATCGCGCGCCTGCCTCGTCATAGCTCCAGTCCGATCGCCAGGTGATGCTGAGCGAGATCGAACTCGTCGGCCCGTTGCGCACGAAATGCGGTGCCATCACGGGTACGAACAGTGCCTCGCCCGCCTGAATCGCGAATTCCTTGCCATCGCTGGCGAAGTCATCCTCCCACTTCAACTCGCGCGGGCCGCCGAGGTGATAGCTTTCGTGCATCCGGTCGGGTGCGAAACGGGCATCGCCGGCGGGGAACTGGGTCATCACCTTGCTTCCGCGCAGTTGCAGCAGGATGTTGTGCTCGGGGTCAAAGTGATAGGGCGTCACCGCGTTCGGGCTGGAAATGAAGACGAAGCCCTGGGGGGTGAGCATCTCGCCGGTCTTCGCCTCGATATCCTCCCGCAGCTCCTCCAGCAGACCGTGCAGCAGGGCCCGATAGCCATCGTCCTGTTCGATATTCTTGATTGCGGCCCAGCTGTTCGCTTCGGCGATCCCGCGAATGGTTTCGGTGATCGAGAGACCCGTCGGTCCCGGCTTGCCATCGATCCCCACCGGCAGGTCGCCGCGGTTATATTCGATGGAGCTTTCGGGCAGACGCCCCGCCAGGTCCGCCAGCGCGTCGAGGCCGAGCAGCGGGTGATCGTCCAGCCGGTGCTCGATCACCAGCGGCGTCTCCGGATAGGCGGCGGCGAAAGCCTTGCGTGCATCGTCCGGGAAGACCGGCGAAGCATCGTGCGGCGCATCGCCGTGCGGAAATTCGGTCAGAGCGTTCATTCGGAGACGCCTTCGTGTGAGTGGCGGGTTTCGTAAGCGATCAGTTTCGCGCCGAGCGCGCGTCGTGCGCCCGAGCCGATGGCGAGGTTGTGCGAGACGAAGCTGCGCTGGTCGCGCCAGAAATGGTCGATCATGGGGTGGTCGGGCGCGGCGCAGCTATCGCACCAGGCGATATCCTCGCGCTCGAGCAGATCGAGATTTTCCTTCTGGAGCAAAACACCGGGCGAACAGCGGGCGTAATTCTCGTCGAATGCGGTCTTGAAGCTGAAACTGCCGGGCGGGGTGAGCAGGGTGACGAGCATGGCGACGGGCTTTCCATCGAGCTGCAGCGACAGCCCTTCGGCCCGGCCGACTTGAGCCGCACCGGCCAGGCTTTGGCGGAAAAAGCGCGCATGTTTTGCCTTGCTGGCGAGCGCGGAGCCTGCGCGCCCCTTCCAACTGGCCGCTTCGAGCGTCAGGAAGTCATCGGCGAAGCGCGCGATGGCCTCGGGCGTGTGAACACGCTCGACGCTCACCTCGCCAAGCTCGGCCAGACGGCGGGCCTGCCGGCGCAGTTCCTTGCGCTTCTTGTTTGGCAGGGCGGCAGTGTAATAATCTTCGGCCGAAAGATCGGAGGCGAGCAGCGCGCGCGCTTCGCACGCGACGACGGCAGCGGGGCGGGCATCCTCGCCGATCACTTCGACCAGCGCGGCGGTCGGCGCGCACTCCATCGGCAGTCCCGGCAGGTGGAGGAAGGCGGCGAACCGGCTCTTTGCGTCGATCCAGCGCAGCAGCATGGACCAGAACATCGCTTCGAAACCGGGCACGATCAGCGGCACGCCGCAAAAGGCGTTGTCGTGGAGCCAGGTGCTGAGGTGGGGCACCGGGCGGTTGTAGTAGTTCACCCGGAACGTCAGCGGCATCAGCCCGACGAGCTGGCCATCGACCCGAAGCTGGGCGACGCGGACCCGGCCCGCGCGATCGAGTTCGGTGAGCGAGGGCTGGAGAAACCAGCGTTCGAAGAATGGATTGGGTTCGCCCGCGCGGGTGGAAAGGTCGTCCCAGCTGGCGTCATCGGGCAGCGCGTCGCGCCAGGACGCGACGAGGAATTGCGGCGCACTGCGACCCTGCTCATCGATATGGGGCTCTACCCTCGCCATCGCAGCTGTGTCGCCTCTTTGCCTTGCCGTCCGCAGGAACCGGTGCTTACCGTGGCATTAAGCCTAGGGCCCAAAAGCTGAGATTTGTTTAAGTCCGTCGCCTTTCTCTTGCATGAAATGCAAAGGGCGCGGCCCCTGCAGCAGGAGCCGCGCCCTTCGCGCGTTCGGGATGGCGAGGCCTCGGGTTAGCCGACGCCGCCCGCGGCCAGCGCGGCGAGCAACAGCAGCGCGACGATGTTGGTGATCTTGATCATCGGGTTCACCGCCGGGCCCGCCGTATCCTTGTACGGATCGCCCACGGTATCGCCGGTCACCGCAGCCTTGTGCGCTTCGGAGCCCTTGCCGCCGTGGTTGCCGTCTTCGATGTACTTCTTCGCGTTGTCCCATGCGCCGCCACCGGCGGTCATCGAAAGCGCGACGAAGATGCCCGAGATGATGACCCCGAGCAGGAGCGCGCCGAGAGCGGCAAAACCATTCGCCTGACCGGCAATCAGCGTGATGACGAAATAGACCACGATTGGCGCCAGCACCGGCAACAGCGAGGGAAGGATCATTTCCTTGATCGCGGCGCGAGTCACCAAGTCTACCGTGCGGGCGTAGTCGGGCTTCTCGGAGTAATCCATAATGCCCGGCTTTTCCGCGAACTGCTCGCGTACGTCCTTCACCACGTCGCCCGCTGCGCGGCCCACTGCGGTCATCCCCATCGCTCCGAACAGATAGGGCAGCAGAGCGCCCAGCAGCAGTCCGACGATCACGAACGGGTTTTTCAGGCTGAAGTCGACCGCGATACCGGGGAAGAACTCCACGAGGTCGGTGGTGTAGGCAGCGAACAGCACCAGCGCGGCAAGCCCCGCCGATCCGATCGCGTAGCCCTTGGTCACGGCCTTGGTGGTGTTGCCCACCGCGTCCAGCGCGTCGGTCTTCTCGCGCACACTGTCGTCCAGACCCGCCATTTCGGCGATCCCGCCTGCATTGTCGGTGACTGGGCCATAGGCATCGAGCGCCACGACCATGCCTGCCAGCGCCAGCATCGCGGTTGCCGCGTAGGCAATGCCCATCAGGCCAGCCAGCAGATAGGCGATGATGATGCCCGCCACGATTACCAGCGTAGGCAGTGCGGTCGCTTCGAGCGAAATCGCGAGGCCCTGGATGACGTTGGTGCCGTGGCCCGTTTCCGATGCCTTGGCGATCGAGCGGACCGGACGATACTCGGTGCCCGTGTAGTATTCGGTGATCCAGATGATCAGCCCGGTGATGGCCAGGCCAAGCATGGAGCACCAGAACAGGTCCATCCCGGTGAAGCCGCCGATGACTTCGGTAGCCTGCTCCGTGACGAGCGTGTCACCCAGCGCGACCGTCGCCGTTTCGCTGACCATGCTCGCGCCGATCAGCGTGTTCATGTCGCCCAGCGCCCATGCCATCACGGCATAAATCGCGGGAATGGAGAGCACGGCGGTGACGAGGAATCCCTTGTACATCGCGCCCATGATGCTCTGCTTGCGCCCCAGCTTCACGAAGTAGGTGCCGATGACCGAGGTGACGATGCACGCCCCGCCGATTAGCAACGGCAGCGACATCATCGGCAGCAGCAGGGCACCCAGAGTGCCACCGAGCAGCAGTGCGGTGAGCACCATGGTGGCGCCCACGGTGACGACGTAGGTCTCGAACAGATCCGCGGCCATCCCGGCGCAGTCGCCCACGTTATCGCCTACGTTGTCGGCGATCACGGCGGGGTTGCGGGGATCATCCTCGGGAATGCCGGCCTCGACTTTGCCGACGAGGTCGGCGCCCACGTCGGCCGCCTTGGTGAAGATACCGCCACCCAGGCGCGCGAAGATCGAGATCAGCGAGGCACCGAAGGCGAGCCCGACGAGCCCGTCGACCACTTCGCGGCTGTTCGCCTCGAAGCCGAGCAGACCCGCCAGAATGTAGAAGAACACCGCGATGGCGAGCAGCGCGAGGCCGGCCACGAGCATCCCGGTGATCGCGCCCGCGCGGAACGCCAGCGTGAGGCCCTGCTGCAGACCACTCTGCGCGGCGGCGGCGGTGCGCACGTTGGCCTTCACCGAGATGTTCATTCCGATATAGCCCGCCGCGCCCGACAGGATGGCACCGATCAGGAAGCCTGCAGCGGCGATCCAGTTAAGGAAGACGAAGACGAGTATCGCAACGACCACGCCGACGATGGCGATCGTGGTGTATTGCCGGTTCAGGTAAGCGCGCGCGCCTTCCTGAATGGCGGCCGCGATTTCCTGCATCTTATCGTTGCCCGCTCCGGCACCGAGAACCTGTCGACTTGTGAAAATTCCGTAGATGACAGCCAGCAGGCCCAGCCCGATGGCGACGAGAACGAGATCCACGCCTTTTCTCCCCCAATATACGCCGAACGACAGTTCGACGGGTTGCCGTTCTATTCGGCAATCCTATCCGAACAGGGCTAGAATGCGGACGTGCGCGGTGCAAGCCCTCGTGGATTTTCTCTCCCGTTCATCATCGCGACTCGCGGAGTCTTGCTGGATTCGATGGTAAATAGTATGTCAACGGACATGCAGGGGGCGCTCCAGAAACTGTTCTCGGTCATGCCGCTCATCTTCGGCATCGGTTTCATCGCGCCGGTCATCGCGCAGTCGATGGCCCTGGGGGGCTGGGAAGCGCCGCTGGGGATGGAGCGGATCACCCTCGGGCTTCTGATCGGTGCGCTCTGGGGTCTCTACGCGACCATCAAGGGGCGCTGGATATGACGGACGGTATCTCCCCGACCAGGACGCGCCACCAGGAGGCGCTCGATGTGCCGGAGGGCGAGGCGAGCGCCCTGCCGCTGAGCGCAGAGGACGGGCTCGACCGGCAGACGCGCGTCGATCTGCTCAAGCAGGAACGGGCGATCGCCGCGAAATACCAGGGCGGGCCGATGTGGGGCTATGTCGTCGCGGCGGTGGGCGGCTTCGCTGTGTGGCTGGCGCTGTTTCCGCTGACCATGTTCGGGGTTGTCCATCCGCTGGTGACGCTGGTCGTCTCCACCTTCCTCACCGTCGCGGGTTACGTCACCTGCCACGAGGCGATGCACGACAATATCGCGAAGCGCGGCAGCAAGTATCGCTGGGCGAACCAGCTGGTCGGCGAAGTGTCGCTGCTGCCGATCGCGGTTCCATTCAGCATGGGCCGCGTCTCTCACCTCGAACATCACAAGCATTGCAATCACCCGGAGAAAGACCCGGATTATACCGACGAAGCGCCCAACTGGTGGATGGCGTGGTACAAGACCTGGTGGAACCGGCAGCCGCGCGTCGACGGCACGATCAACCGTTACAAGACCGTCTGCCAGCAACTGAACACGCGCGAGGCGCGCATTGCGCTCAAGCAGACGATGGTCGTCCAGCTGATCTACTTGGCGGTGCTCTTCACGATGGCGTGGAATGGCTATGCGATTGCAGCCGTGGTCTGCTGGTGGCTGCCCCGCCAGCTGGGCCTCAGCTACATCCGCTATTTCCTCAGCTGGGCGCCGCATCACCCGCGCGAAGGGCAGACCGAGCGTTATGCCCAGGCCAACATCTTCAAGAGCCATGTCGGTCATTTCCTGTCGATGTGCATGGAAACCCACCTGATCCACCACCTGCATCCGGGCATTCCCAACCACAAGACCAAGGCGGCGTATCTCGAGATGAAGCCGATCCTCGAAAAGCGCGGGGTCGATTGCTCGGCGATCTAGCCGCGCCTCAGTGCTGGTAGCCGAGGCCCTCGGGCCCGCTCAGCCACTCGCCATCGATCTGCAGCGCGGCTTCGCCTTGCGCATCGACCGTACCGATCCGCGCCGCCTCGACGGGTAGCGACGCATCGGACGAGGCGGTGAAGAGCAATGCATAATCGTCGCCCCAGCGCAGGGCATCGCCGCGGCGTGCTTCGGGCGCGGCAAGCGGGACTGCGGTGCTGTCGATCCGGATCGTGACCTTGCTCGCCTGCGCCATTCGCCACGCGTCGATCAGCAACCCGTCGGACACATCCATCATCGCCGAGACATGCGGGGCGAGCGCGCGGCCTTGCGCCAGCAGAGGGGTAGGGCGCGTGAAGGGCGCTTCGTCCGCTTCGCCGAGACCAGTCAGCGCTTCAAAGCCCATCATCGCTCCGCCCACAAGTCCGCACAGATAGAGGCCGTCACCCGCCGGTGCCCCACCGCGCGAGGGGACGGGCGCGTGCGTCGCGCGACCGATGGCGGTCAGGCTAAAGGTGCGCTGGCCCGGGGTGGCCACGGTGTCGCCTCCCAGCAGCGGCACGCCGAACGTGTCGAGAGCCTCGCGCAGCCCTTCCAGAAATGCAGCGTCGTTCGCCCCGAGTGCGTAGCCGAGCATCACTCCCACCGGCTCCGCGCCCTTGGCGGCAAGGTCGGACAGGTTCACCGCGACCAGCTTCCAGGCGACATCCGCCAGCGATTGCTCGCGCGGCCAGTGCACGCCTTCGACCATCATGTCCTTGGTCAGCACCAGCGTCTCGCCGCCGATCTCCAGCACCGCCGCATCGTCCGCCAGCCCGCGTGCGGCGGGGTGGGTAGCAAGCGCGCGCAGCGACTGGATGAAGGCGGGTTCGTCGACCATCGCGCTTCGCTATGCCAGTAGAGCAGGCGCCCGTCACCTCGTTCGAGCCAGCGCGATCGGGGCCGCCACCTTGACAAATGTTGCGTGATCGGGAGCTTCGGCCTCGGCTGGAACAGTTCGGGAGGATGACCTTTGCGTTTTTCGATGATGATCGCCGCAGGTGCGCTGCTGACGGCATGCGGCAATGCCGAGGCGGATGCGAGCGGTACGGATGCGGGTGATGCGACGGGGGCGTCGCAGGCCGAGGCCGAGGCCGGGGCCGAAGCCGGGGCGACGTGGCTCGCTTTCAGCGATCGCGACAAGTGCGAGCTTGCCCCGGAAGCGGCCAAGGTGGTCGAAGCGATGATGCAGACCGAGCTAGAGGGGGGTGGCTACGGAATGCTCGTCGCCAAGCCTGCCAGCGCGACCGTTCCCGGTAGCGAGGCACCGGTGCGCGCGGTCGAGCTGGCCGACGATCCGTATCAGATGCCGGGAATTTTCCTGCCGCTCGACGAAGAGTGGCACGGCTTGCGGTTGCGCGGCCTGTGGGCCAACGCAGCTACCCGCCAATCCCTGACCGAGAATGTCCCCTATGACGGGGTCGATATTCGCCTCTATTTCGAGGACACGCCCGATCTGGCCGGCACGCTGAAGGCCGCGGGCTGGACGCTGTCCGAAGTCGATCCGGAATATGGTGAGCCAAAGCCTGCCGCGATGTTCACGCAGCAATACTATCTCGATGGCAGCCAGGAGATGCTAGAGACACCGTTCGAAGATTACTATGCCACAGCGAAGAGAACCGCCAACGGCATCCCGAAGGTCGATGGCCGCGAGGTCGGCGTCTATGGCATGAATACCATCGTGCAGCTGGTGGAAAGCAGCGCGAAGCCGGGGATGACCTACCTCACCTGCAACATCTACGCGTCGACCTAGGTGCGCGCGGCCTTCGCCACGGCGTCCAGTACGCCGTTGGCGAACTTGGCTTCGCGATCATCGAAGAAAGCTTTCGCCACATCGACATATTCGCTGATGACCGCGCCGGTCGGGATGTCGGCGCGCGCGATCAGCTCGTAGGTGCCGCAGCGCAGGACCTGCAGCAGGGTCTTGTCGAGCCGCTTGAGGCTCCAGCCTTCGGCCAGCTTCTCGCTCAGCCGCTGGTCGATCTCTTCCGCACGCGCGTCCACACCGCGCACGATATCGTCGAAGAAGGGCACTTCGGCGTCGGCATAGGTATCGCCCTCGATCTCGCGCCCCAGCCGGTGCTGGTGGAACTCGTCGAGCAGCTTGGGCAGCGAGGTGCCCTCCATGTCGCGCTGATAGAGGGCCTGAACGGCGGCAAGCCGCGCGGCGGAGCGTGCGGTGGAACGCTGATGGGACATTACTTGAGACGCAACCTGATCGACTGGGCGTGGGCCGGAAGCCCTTCGGCTTCGGCAAGGGCGATGGCGGCGGGCCCTATCGCAGCGAGCGCGTCTGCGCCAGCCTCGATAAAGCTCGTCCGCTTCATGAAATCGAGCACCGACAGCCCGCTGGAAAAGCGCGCGCGGCGCCCGGTAGGCAGCACGTGATTGGGCCCGGCGACGTAGTCGCCGACCGCCTCGGGCACCATCCGGCCGAGGAACACGCTGCCCGCGTGGCGCAGCTGCGCGAACAGCGCTTCGGGATCGGCGACCGCCAGTTCGACATGTTCGGCCGCGAGCCGGTTGGCGAGCGGCATGGCATCGTCGAGCGTTTCGACCACGATGATCGCGCCATGCGCATCCCATGCGGCGCGCGCGGTCTTGCCGGTCGCGAGCATCGCGGCTTGCACATCGACCTGGTCTTCCACCTGCGCGGCAAAATCCTGGCTGTCGGTGATGAGGATGCTCTGCGAGCTGGGGTCGTGCTCGGCCTGGCTGAGCAGGTCGGCGGCGATCCAGGCGGGATCGTTATGCTCGTCGGCGATCACCAGAATCTCGCTCGGCCCGGCGATCATGTCGATGCCGACCGTGCCGAACACCTGCCGCTTGGCCTCGGCAACCCATGCATTGCCCGGGCCGGTGATGACGTCGACCGAGGCGATCCGGTCGGTGCCATAGGCGAGCGCGGCGATCGCCTGCGCGCCGCCGATGCGCCAGATCTCGTCGATCCCTGCAATATGCGCTGCCGCGAGCACCAGCGGGTTGATCTCGCCCTTTGGCGTGGGAGTCACGGCGACCAGTCGGTCGACCCCCGCGACCCGCGCGGGGATCGCGTTCATCAGCAGCGAGGACGGATAGGCCGCGCGACCGCCGGGCACGTAGATGCCTGCGGCATCGACCGGACCCCAGCGATGGCCGAGCCGCACGCCCGCATCGTCGGTATAGTCGCGCGGGCCCGGCTTCTGCGCCTCGTGATAGGCGCGAATGCGGTCTGCGGCGAGGTTGAGCGCGTCGCGCAGTTCGCCATCAAGCTCATCATAGGCGCGCTCGCACCGCCAGGCGGGCACTTTCCAGTCCTCTTCGCTGGCGAAGTGGTGCCCGTCGAGCTTCATGGTCAATTCGGACAATGCCTTGTCGCCATGCGCACGTACCTTGGCGATGATCTCGGCGACGTCGCGGCTGACGTTCTGCTCGCTCTCGCGGCGTGCGTTCACCACGCGGTCGAAAACGTCCGCGAAATCTTCGGCCCGGGCGTCGATGATCTGCATCAGGCGGCGACCTGCTGGCTGGCGCGGGCATCGGCCTCGCGCCGGAAGGTCTCGACCAGCTCGGCAACCCGGCTGTCGGTCTTCAGTGCGGCGCGGTTGACGATCAGGCGCGCGGTAATGTCGAGAATGCGCATGGTTTCGACCAGCCCGTTCTCCCGCAGGGTGGTGCCGGTCGAAACGAGGTCGACGATCCGACGCGAAAGACCCAGCGAGGGGGCGAGTTCCATCGCGCCGTTCAGCTTGACGCACTCGGCCTGGATGCCGTGGCGTTCGAAATGCTTGCGGGTGATGTTGGGATATTTGGTCGCAACCCGCACATGGCTTTGCGCGTCGATATCGCGGGTATCTTCGGCCTGCTTCGCGACCGCGAGGTGGCAGTGCCCGATGTCGAGATCGACCGGCGCGTAGAGGTCCGCGTAATCGAACTCCTCGATCACGTCGGAACCGACGATCCCGATCTGCGCCGCACCATGGGCGACGAAGGTCGCGACATCGAAGGCGCGCACGCGGATCAGGCGCAGGTCTTCGCGTGCCGTTGCGAAGCATAATGCGCGGTTGGCCTTGTCGTGGAAACCCGGCTCGGGCACGACGCCCGCACGCTCCATCACGGGCAGGGCATCGTCGAGAAGCCGACCCTTGGGTACGGCGAAGGTAAGATCGCTTTGCGGCATGGAGCGCCAGATAGGACGAGCGTGGCGAAAGGGCAATTGCGCGAGGCAGCATGGCCGACAAAGAGCTGAAATACGAAACGGTGGATCCGCAGGCAAAGGGGTTCGAGGCGGTGCAGCGGGCTTTTGCGAACCAGGTCGCCTATTGCCGCGACAATGGCGCCCCGGTGACCGCCACGATCTGCCAGGCCCTCTACGATCTGCTCGAGACCGAGCGCGGCGGCGCGGTGATGCGGCGGGTGCGCAAGTGGGCGGGGCCGCCACTGGCCGATGCGCTTCCGCTGCGCCTCGCAGGCGGGTTGCACGCGCTGCACCTGGCCGACGAAGACCCGTCGCTTTCGGCGATCTATCTGGAGCAGCGGGTCAGCAACCCCGCGGAACTGGTCGCCGATGCGATCGAGCGGCACGAGGCGTTCCTGATGCCATGGCTCGACGGGCCGCCGCAGACCAACGAGGCCGGGCGCAGCTGGGCCTATGCAGCGGCGATGCTGTGGCTGGCGGACAAAGGCCTGTCCGCGAAATTCGCGCTCAACGAAATCGGATCGAGCGCGGGGATCAACCTGATGCTGCGCCGCTATTTCTTCGATCTGGGCGGAGTGACCGCCGGGCCGAAGGGCGCACAGATGCGGCTGGTGCCTGAATGGCGCGGCTCCCCGCCGCCCGATACCGAGTACGAAATCGTGGCAGCGCAGGGGTGCGACGTGAAACCTGTCGACCTGACCGATCCGGCGCAGGCGCTGCGGCTGAAGGCCTATATCTGGCCAGAATTTACCGAGCGGTTCGCGAGAATGGATGCGGCCATTGCGGCGGCCGACAGGATGCCACCGGAGATCACGCGCGAGACTGCCGATGTCTTCGTCGAGCGTGTTCTCGCACAGCCTGCCGAACCGGGTGTCACACGGGTCATCATGCACTCGGTCGTGTGGCAATACGTGCCCGAAGCTCAGCGCGAAAAGATCACCGAGGCAATCGAGAAGGCAGGCGCAGCCGCGACCGAGGAGTCACCCATCGCCTGGATTTCGCTCGAGGCGAACCGCGATACCCACCGGCATGAGCTTACCGTGCGCTATTGGGCGGGTAACGAAGGCGGCGGAAAGGAGTGGCAGCGGCTTGGCGTTGCGCACCCGCACGGCACGTGGGTCGACTGGGAGGGTTAACTCGCCAATCTAGGCGCTGTCCTGGGCCGTCCGCTCCAGAAACGCGTCCATCGCGGCGTTGACCTTCTCGGGCGCTTCCCACGGCACGAAGTGGCCGCAGCCGTGGACCTGCTCGACCTTCAGATCGTCGATTACTTCGTCCAGTCCCTCGATATTCTCGGGCGGGAGCGCGACGTCGTCCATCGCCCAGATCACCAGCGTCGGGATCGCAAGCTTGGGCAGGGCGGGGGGCGTGTAGCCTTCGGGCAGTTCAAAAGGCGCATCCATCGGCGGGACCACCACGGGGCTCGCGCGATACCAGTTGAGCATGCCGAAGGCGGCATCGCGGTCCTGCCATTCTTCCAGCAGCTTCGCGCGTTCCTCGTCCTCCATTGCGGAAGCGCGGTCCCACTTCACTTCCTGCATCAGGATGCCGACGAGGCCCGTTTCGCGCACCAGATCGTCGTTCGCGGCGTCGCGGAAGCCGCGCATGTACTGGCTCGATTCGCGCTGGTGGCGATCGAGGTAGAGCAGCTTCTGGAAGATCGCGGGGTGGGGCGCATTGGCGATGATGCAGCGATTGACGCGGCCTGTGCCCGTGCCCTTTTGGCCCATCAACGCGACACCCCATGCGATCGCGCCGCCCCAGTCGTGGCCGACGATCGTGAACTCCTGCACACCCAGCTCGGCCGCGAGCAGGAAGATGTCGCCGATCAGCTTGTCAGGGGTATAGGCCTCGACCTCCTGCGGCTTGGACGACCCGCGATAGCCGCGCTGGTCGGGCGCGATGCAGCGGAAACGGTCCGACAAATGGGCGATCTGATGGCGCCAGGTCCGGTGGCTTTCGGGAAAACCGTGGAGGAAGATCAGCACCGGCGCGTCCTTCGGCCCCTGGTCGACCACATCCAGCTCGATCCCGTTGGGCAGCTTTACGCGCGTCTGGTCCATTCTCATCCCTCCGACTCGATCTTGTCCATGTATCCGTTGGCGACCATCTGCGCGACCTGGTCGAACAGCGCGTCGGGCGTGCGGCGCTGTTCGCCCCAGCTGCTCTCGCCGCCGCGTGCGACGATGATCTCGCGCTCGCCGCTTTCCACGCCATCGAGGATGCGCCGTGCGGCCTCTTCGGGCGGCATGCCGTTGTCGATCACGCTGTCGCTGCGCCCCCGCGCGCTGCCATCGGCGGTCAGCGCGTTACGGCTGACATCGGTGGCGACCGATCCGGGGCACACCACGTGCACCGATACGCCCGATTGCGAGAGCTCGGCGCGCAGCGCGTCGGCATAGCCGACCAGACCATGTTTCGCGGCGCAATAGGCGGTGCGTAGCGGAATGCCGATCTTGCCCGCCACGGACGATACGAACACCAGATGCCCGCTGCCGCGCGTGGTGAAGTGCGGCAGCATGGCCTGCGTCGCTGCGATCTGCGCCGTCAGGTCGATATCGATGATGTTGCGATAGACCTCCATCGCGGTCTCGGTCGCGCGGCTGCGCTGGGAAATGCCGGCATTGTTGGCCATGATGTCGACGCCCTGCTTCCAGCCGATCGCCTGTTCGCACGCGGCGCGCATCGCGGCTTCCTCGCGCACGTCGTAGGGCAGAATCAGCGTATCGGTGGCGCAGTCCTTCGCCACGTGCGCCAGACGCGCCTCGTCGCGACCCGACAGAACGACATGCGCCCCGGCGTCGGCCCACGCGCGCGCCAGCGCCGCGCCGATGCCCGACGACGCGCCGGTGATCCAGACGACCTTGCCTGCGAATTGTTCTGTCATGCCCACTCCTGCGTAGGATGCCTCAGGGATAGGTCACCGTCTTGGGCTCGTCGGGCAGCGGAATCCATTCCTCGTCATCGCCCGGCACTTTGGCGAAGCGGCCCTGCGTCCAGTCTTCCTTCGCCTGCTCGATCCGGTCGCGATCCGAGCTGACGAAATTCCACCAGACGTAGCGCTTGGTCGCAAAGCTCTCTCCGCCGAGCAGCATGACCCGCGCGCCCTTCTCGGAGCGCAGCGCTGGGCAATCGCCGGGTTTGACGACGATCAGCGCATAGCGGGGCAGCTCTTCGCCATCGAGCGTGGCCTCCCCCTCGACCACCATCAGCGCGCGCTCGTCGGCGGGTGACTCGATCGGCATCTGTCCGCCGGGCGCAAGCACGATTTCGGCATAGATCGTTTCGGCATAGGTCGTGGTCGCCGCGCGTTCGCCCCATAGGTCGCCCATGATGATCGTCGCGCGCGCGCCGCCATCCTCCACCACCGGCAGACCGTCGATCGCTTCGAAGGCGGGGTCTATCTCTTCCTTGCCGTCGGGCAGGGCCAGCCAGGTCTGCATGCCGAACATGCCGGCACCGCCCTTGCGCTCGTCGGCGGGCGAGCGTTCGGAATGGACGATCCCGCTGCCCGCAGTCATCAGGTTCACCGTGCCGGGCCGGATGGTAGAGAAGGTCCCCAGACTGTCGCGATGTTCGATCGCGCCGGCATTCTCGCCCGCGAACAGCCAGGTGACCGTGGCGAGGTTGATGTGCGGATGCGGGCGCACATCCATCCCGCCCCCGGGTGGCAGGCGCGCCGGCCCGAACTCGTCGACGAAGATGAAGGGGCCGACCATGCGGCGCTGGCGCGAAGGCAGCGCGCGGCGGACCTCGAAGTCCCCGAGGTCGTGGTTGGTCGGCGTGATCGTCGTCTCGATGGGGCCAGAAATCATGCTGCGTCGAGCTCCGGATAATGGCGGAAAATGCCATCCTCGTTGAACGCCATTCGGCGATCCGACGCAAGATAAGCCTTGATCCCGTCGAGCTGCGCCACCGCGTCGCGGCACGCGATCAGCTTCGGATAGTCGCCTTCGATGGCCTTCATTCGCTGCGGGAAAGCGTAACGCAGCCCTTCGACGAGCTGGAACAGCGACGTGTCGACGTGCGACCATTTCTCGCCAAGGACGAACGGCCCTTCGGTGGCGCACAGCGCATCCTCGAAGTAGCGGAAGAACTTCGGCATCCGCTTCTCGCGAAAATCCTCAGCCACGCGCTTCGCGGCGTCTTTCTGGTCCTCGTAATAGAGCGCATCGGCGATCGGATGATGGACGTCGTGCGCCTCGGCCGTGATATCCGTGATGGTGAGCTGGAGCATGATCAGCTCCAGATTACCGCGCTCTTCCTCGGCGCCAAAGCCGTGCCGATCTGCCAGCCAGGTCACGATATGCGCGACCTGCGCGATGCAGATGTCGCCATGCGCGATATAGGGCGGGGCGAAGGGGCGGATACCGCTGCGCCGCTCCATATCGTCCACCAGCGCCTGCACGCCCTCTTCGCGCACGCGGTCGACATAGTCGATACCCGCCGCCTCGAACGCGACGCGCACGAATTCGCCACGGCCGGGGGCGCCCGGCCAGTACCAAAGATCATATGCCATCGCGCTCAGCCTGGCGTGGCCGGCGCGGTGGCCTTGATCGCCAGCGCGTGAACCCGCTCACCCGGAATGTCGCCCAGCGCGCCATTGACCATCCGCTGGCGTTCGAGGCGCGATTTGTCGGTGAAGGCGGGGGCCTCGATCAGGATCGTGAAATGCGATTCACCGGTGCCGTCGTCGCCCACGTGGCCGCGATGCTTCGCACTGTCGTTCACGATATCGAGCTGCGTCGGCGAAAATGCCTCGCGCAAGCGCTGCTCCATCTCATCGGCTACGGATTGTGCCATTTTGTCGTTCGATCCCTTTGCAATTTTGCTCTGCGCTGCCCATCCTAAAGCGCTATGCGCCAGACCCGGTTCCATGGACGCCACGAAGCGAACGGCAGACTTTGTTCCCACCCCACCTGCGAAGAGCCCGGCGAATTCCGCGCGCCCGGAGCCTATGGTAACTCGTTCGACGGACCGGGCCAGTGGCGCTGGTTCTGCCTCCAGCATATACGCGAATTCAACGCGGGCTACGACTGGTTCGACGGAATGAGCGCGGACGAGATCCTGCGCGCGCAGTCTCCGGCCGCGGGGTGGCAGACCGAGACGCCTGCGTTCCGCGCGACCGGAGGGGTCGATGGTATGCCGCGCTGGGGCGACTACAACGATCCGCTCGATGCGATTTCGGCCCGCGCGAGCGGCATAAAGAGCCGCGCGCAGCGCGAGGCCGAAATGGCGATGGACGGGCGCTTCACGAAGGAAGAGGCGCAGGCACTGGAAGTTCTGGGGCTGGGCGCGAAGACCGACCGCAAGCGCCTCCGCCAGCGCTATTCCGAACTCGTCCGCCGCTACCACCCCGACCGCAACGGGGGCGACCGCACCCACGAAGCGCGGCTGGGCCGGGTGGTCGAGGCGTATCAGTTGCTCAGGAAAAGCGCGGCTGTCGCCTAGCGCGCGGCGCGATCAACCGGGCGCCGACGCGCTTTCTGCACTCAGGTCTGCGTCGATTTTCCTCGCTTCGATATAGGCGGGGCGCTTCTTGAGGCGTTCTGCGTAAGTGATGAACGCATCATGCTTCGGCAGCGTGTCGAAATCGATGCCCCAGATCGCATGGCTGCCGACGTAGACGTCCGCCATCGTGAAGCGGTCGCCGCACACATAGTCGCGGCCCGTCAGCATTTGCTCGAGCGTATCGACCAAGCGGTCGTAACTGCCGAAACCGAGCATTACCTGCTTTTGCGGGTCCTGCGTGCTCCAGCCCATGGTATTGGTGATCACGGCCTGCTCGACCGGGCCTGCGGCGAAGAAGAAGTAGCGGAAATAATCCGCCTTTTCATGCGCGCCCGGAAGCAAATCCGCGCCGGGATGCATCTCCGCAAGGTAGTGACAGATTGCCGCCGCTTCGGTGACGACATGGTCATGCGTGCCCCCGTTCTCGCTCATGTGATGGTGGACCAGCGTGGGGAACTTGCGCATCGGGTTGGCCTTCACGAAGGCCTCGGGCTGGTCGGGCCCGTAATCGACCAGCACCTGTTCGTAATCCGCACCTGCCTCGTGCAGTGCCCAGCGCGCGATCTGGCCGCGGCTCATCGGGTTGGTGTAGAAGGAATACTCCGCCATCGCTCAGGCCCTGCCTTCGAAGATCGGTTCGAAATCGCCGAACACCATGCGCTTGCCATCGAAGGGCATGTCCATCAGCTCCTGCCAGCGAGCGTCGGTTTCCATGCTGGCCATGCATTTGGCGGCGGTTTCCTTGTCCGGCCAGATCAGCCAGCTGAGGACGACCGTCTCGCCGTCCTCCAGCGCCACCGCCTTGCGGAAATCGGTGTGCTTGCCCTCCGGCACATCGTCGCCCCATGCCTCCATCATCGAGAGCGCGCCATATTCCTCGAACAAAGGCCAGGCCTTGCGGGCGTGCTCGGCGTACTTCGCCTTGTTGTCGGTCGGGACCGGGCTGAGAAACCCGCTTACATAGGTCATGGCGCGACAGATCCTGAAGCAATTGGAGTCCGCGTAATGGCCCGCCATCATGGCCATGCCAAGCCGCGTTTCGCGCTATTGCCGCATCGCCCAGCGCAGCGTCTTGCCAAGGCCCCAGGTGGTCGCGCGGGCGGGCAGGGCGGCGAGGCCGGGGCGGTTCAGTCCCAACATCGAACGCGCGAACGGCGGGAGCAGCATCACCGCTTCCGCCCCGATTGCCTGTTGTAGCGGAGCAGGGAAACCGCGCGGTCGGATCGCGAGGACGAACTGCGCGATCTCGCGCGCTTGTTTCGATGTGGTCAGCTCGGGACGGAATTCGCGCAGTATCGCTTTCGCTTCCGCGACACTTGTGGGCACCGGATCGGCATGGAGCGCGCGCCCGATGACCGCCATCTGCGCATAATACTCGTCCTGCTCGGCCAAGGGCATGTCGGGCCGGGCGTGGCGCAGGTATCCTTCGAGGAAGCTGGTCGCCTCGGCGATATGGACCCAGGCCAGCGTGCGCGGGTCCGTGGCAGAGTAGGGCTTGCCGTCGGGGAGTGTCCCCTCGATGCGTTTGTGGATCGTGTTGACCCGCTCGATCGCCTCTTGTGCACGCTCGCGATGCCCGAAGGTGGTGACCGAAATGAACTGCGCGGTGCGGTGAAAACGCCCCTCGGCATCCCTTCGGAAATTCGAAAAATCGAGCACGCCCTGCAGTGCTGGCGGGTGGAGCATCTGGAGGAACAGCCCCCGGATCCCGCCGATCATCATCCCCAGCACATCGGCATGAACCATGCGGATCGGCGAATCCTTGGCAAACAGCGCCTCGTCGGACGGCGGGGTCCGGTCGGTCGGCACCTTGCCCTGATTGAAGGCGGCCCGAACCTGCCGCAGAATTGCGTTGCGAACGGGATCGAAAGGATCGGGGTGCGCCATCGCCAGAGGATATAGCGCGCCCGCAGCGTTTGGGAATGCGGGCCAAAGCCCGCTTGCGAGGGGCGCGCAACCTCTCTACGTCCGCGAGCGATGAGCGACGACAAGACATTTCAGCCCTCCGACACCACCATTCTGGGTGCGCCCGACACCAAGGTGAACGTGCGCGAGACCTTCGGCGTGGATATCGACTGGGAAGTGCCCGCCTTCAGCAAGGCGGACGACCGCGTGCCCGACCGCGACGACAGCTACGTGTTCGATCCGGACACGACGCTCGCGATTCTCGCCGGATTCGCCTTCAACCGGCGGGTGATGGTGCAGGGCTATCACGGAACCGGCAAGTCGACCCATATCGAACAGGTCGCCGCGCGCCTGAACTGGCCGACGGTGCGGATCAATCTCGATGCGCATATCAGCCGGATCGACCTCGTCGGTCGCGACGCCATCGTGTTGCGCGATGGCCTGCAGGTGACCGAATTTCGCGAAGGCCTGCTGCCGTGGGCGCTGCAGCACCCGGTCGCGCTAGTGTTCGACGAATATGATGCGGGCCGCCCCGACGTGATGTTCGTGATCCAGCGCGTGCTCGAAGCGCAGGGCAAGCTGACCCTGCTCGATCAGAACCGCGTGATCCGCCCCAACCCCGGCTTCCGCCTGTTCGCGACCTCGAACACGGTCGGGCTGGGCGATACCAGCGGGCTCTACCACGGTACGCAGCAGATCAACCAGGGCCAGATGGACCGCTGGAACGTGGTTGTCGGCCTCAACTACCTGCCCGCCGAGACCGAAAACGAAATCGTCACCGCCAAGGTGCCCGAGGTCGACAAGGCGACCATCGCCGACATGGTCAAGGTGGCAGACCTTTCGCGCCAGGGCTTCATGAACGGCGATATCTCGACCGTGATGAGCCCGCGTACCGTAATCAGCTGGGCGCAGAACACCGCGATCTTCAAGGATATCGGCTTCGCCTTCCGCGTTACCTTCCTCAACAAGTGCGACGAGGCGGAGCGGATGCTGGTGGCGGAATATTACCAGCGCGTGTTCGGCAAGGACCTGCCCGAGAGCGTGGTCGGGCAGGCTGGCTAGGCGGCCGCGCGAGAGAGCCGGACAGAGCCATTCTTGCGGCGTCCCGCGCAGCCGATTCCGGCAGATTGCTGACGCCTGACCAAGATCGGCTGGTATGGTTAACGTGCTTTCGGTATTTAGGCATGCATGTGGGGATACAAGGGCAAGCCGCGCATGAGCCGCAAAGGAGCCGGTAGTACCGGGCACTCCGGCTATTACAGCCTGTCCGAAAGCATGATCGACGACCCCTGGGACGACGAGGACGACGACGATTTCGCCGAGCGTCGCCGCGATGGCCCGTCGCTATGGGATCTGGCCTGGGAAATCTTGACCGCTCATGGCGTCCGCTATTGGGCGGTCAGGATCGCTGCCGCGATGCTGTTCGTCCTCTTTCTGCTTGTCATCTGGCTGGCGATCACCGCGCCGCTTTCCAAGTCGCTCGAACCGATCGCTCCGCCCCAGATCACGTTGCTCGCAGCCGACGGCACGCCGATCGCACGCAACGGCGCGGTGTATGACGAGCCGGTCGATATCGACCAGCTGCCCGACCATGTAGTAGAGGCCTTCCTCGCGACCGAGGATCGCCGTTTCTACAGCCACTGGGGTGTCGATCCGCGCGGGCTGGCGCGTGCGACGATCAACAACTGGTCGGGCGGGGCCACGCAGGGCGGCAGCACGATCACCCAGCAGCTGGCCAAGTTCACCTTCCTGACGCCCGAACAGTCGCTTTCGCGCAAGGGCCGCGAGATGCTGATCGCCTTCTGGCTCGAAACCTGGCTGACCAAGGACGAGATCCTCGAACGCTACCTCTCCAACGCCTATTTCGGTGACAACACCTACGGCCTGCGCGCAGCGAGCCTGCACTATTTCTACCGCCAGCCCGAACGGCTGGAGCCGAACCAGGCCGCGATGCTGGCAGGGTTGCTGCAGGCGCCATCGGCCTATGCGCCCTCCAAGCATTACGACCGGGCGGCGCGCCGGATGGAGGCGGTGAAGGCGAGCCTCGTTTCGGCAGGCTACCTGGGGGAGGACGCGGCCGAGGCGATGCGCCCGCCGAAGCTCGACATGCGGCTGGTCAACGATCTGCCCACCGGCACATACTTCGCGGACTGGGCGCTGCCCGAGGCGCGCGACCGGGCCGCTCCGGGCTATGCCCTGCAGGCGCACACCACCACGCTCGACGCGCGGCTCCAGAGCATCGCGCGCGAGGTGATCGCAAACGCGCCACTCGGCGATGCGCAGGCGGCGCTCGTCGCGATGCGGCCCAACGGAGAGGTCGTCGCCATGATCGGCGGCAAGGATTATTCGGAAAGCGCCTTCAACCGGGTGACGCAGGCCCGCCGTCAACCGGGTTCCACCTTCAAGACGATCGTCTACCTTGCCGCCTTGCAGGAAGGCTTCGGGCCCGAAGATCCGGTGAGCAACCGGCGCTTTACCGAAGGCAGCTATCGGCCCGAAAACTACGATGATCGCTATTCCGCTTTCCTCACGCTGGAAGAGGCCTTTGCCCGGTCCAGCAACGTGGCGGCGGTGCGCATGTTCAACGAGGTGGGCAGCGAGCGGGTGATCGACCTTGCCCGCGACCTGGGAATTACCAGCCCGATTACGCCCGGCGATCCCAGCGTGGCGCTGGGCACGGCGGGGATGTCGCTGATGGAACTGACCGCCGCCTATGCGGGCATTGCGGGCAATTCCTATCCGGTGCGGCCTACCGCTTTCCGGGCAGAAACGGTGGGTTTGTGGGATCGCCTGTTCAACGCGCCGCGCAGCATGTCGAGCTCGAACCATCGCGACATCGAGCGTTTGCTGCGCAGCGCAATCAATAACGGGACGGGGCGGGCAGCCCAGCTGCCGGGCCTCAATTTCGGCAAGACCGGCACCACGCAGAACAACCGCGATGCGCTGTTCGTGGGCTATGCGGGCGATCTGGTGGTGGGCGTATGGGTCGGCAATGACGACAACTCCCCGCTCGACGGGATCAGCGGCGGCGGGTTGCCCGCACGCATCTGGAAGGTCTTCATGCTGCGCGCGCAGGGCAATGCCGACGCGGGACCGGTCCGCCGTCGCCAGAGCCCGTCGGGCCCGATCCAGCCGCTCGACGTGCCGAATGCGAGCGACATTCCCGATCCGGTCGAGGAAGAAGGCGCGGAAATCACGGTCGATGAAAGCGGCGTGACGACTCGTGAGGCCCCGCCGCTCGATGTGCCGCCGGATGCGCCGCGCACCGCGCCCGAGCTGGCACCGGTCCGCGAGGACGAGGTCGCTACGGCCGACTGAAGAAGCGAACCGGGCGCGCTCAGGCGTTGGCGCTGGCGCTCTCGCTGCGCTGGATCATCACGTTCATCACCGCGCTCGCACGCGGACGATCGCGCTCTTCCTGCCATGTCTCGACGGTCACGTTGGCGCTGCGGCGACCCAGCTTCGTGATCCGCGCCTTGGCGAAGAGCGGCGCCTTTTTCGCTGCGGCAAGAAACTGGACGGTAATGTTGATCGGCTTGAGCTGCGCCTCTCGATCGCTTTCGTTCAGCGCGACGCGCAGCGCGGCGTAGCCTGCAGTTTCCAGCAGTCCGCTGGTCGCGCCGCCGTGGAAATGGCCGGGCCGGCCTTCGATCGCGTCGATTCCCGACACGGACAGGACCGGCACGCCATCTTCGAAGTCGGCGACCTCGATACCCAGGGAGCGGGCGTAGTTGGACAGCAGATCGGGGTGCGGTTCGTCAGCCATTCTTCGATCCTCCACCACCGATCGTCATGTAGACCGCGGCCATCGTCGCCACCGGATCGTCCGGATCGCCATCATGCGCGATCCCGCGCACGAACGCGGCGGAACGCGTGGTGCGATAGCATTCGCAGCGGCCGATCACGTCGGCCCGCTCGCCTGCCGGGCGCTGGTAGTCGACCCGCATATCCAGCGTGGCCACTGGCACGAAACGCTTCGCATGCGTCCAGATCGCCATCCCGCCGCCCATGTCGAGCATCGAGAAGATCGGCCCTGAGGCAATGACGCGACGGAAATCGTCGCCCACCAGATCCTCGCGCCAGGGCAGCGTCAGTTCGGTCCAGTTCTCGCCATGGTCGCGATAGGCGAGGCCCAGCCAGCCCGGATGACCGCCCGCAAAAAGGAAGGGGGACGCGGCCTTGGGGTCGAACACGGCGGCAGGGTCGCGATGCGACGCAGAGGAGGGGGCGGGGGAGGATGACGGGTCTTTCTCCATGCCCCGCTAACTGAGGGGCGGGGCGCGCGATGACAATGTTTTAATTCGCGCGAGAGTGCCTGCTGGGGAACCCTTACGGGGGCGCGGCACCACGACCGCGTCGTTCACCAAAGGAGACCTCTGCGATGAATTTGCCCAAGCTTGCGCTCGACATCCTGCCAGACCTCACAGATGCGCCGGGGCTGGTCGGCAGCCTGTCCGACCTTGCCAATGCGGCTGCCGATGATCGGATCATCTACCTGATGGTCTATCTCTACGATACCTATCCCCCCGACACTCTGCTCGGCTTCTGAAGCGCGGCCATGCATGTCGATCCTGCGTTGAGGGCCCTTGCGGCGGACGGAGTGGCCCAGGCCGAGGCGCAGGATCGCGTGTTGGCCTCACGTGATGGCTGGCAGGCCTGCGAAGATGTGGCGCGCATCCTCGCCGATTGCGAAGCCTATGCCGAAGGCGCGGCCCTGCCCGAATGCGCCGCGCTCGCGGAGTTGATGGCCGGGCGGTGCGCCCCCGGGTTCGTGCAGGGCTGGATTGCGGACATGGTCCGGGCGTGGCGTGCTGCGCCTTTGGCGCAGCTTCCTTTCCGCCACAGCTATACGAACGGAACCGGCGTAATCCATTTGCACCGCACGGGCCGGGTAACGCTGGCGCTGTTGCTGATCGAACCGCGCGCTGCGATGCGCCCGGTCACGATCACCTTCACCGACTGCGAGCGCCGCGAGGTCGTGCTGGCCGGAGAGGGCGCGGGCATGGCGTATCGTTTCGACGGTCGCGTCGCGCCGATCGCCCGCCCCCTTGCGCTCTCGCCGGGAACAACGCTCGCCTGCGATGTGCGCCATTCGCGTGCGGTTATCGCGCTGGATACGCCGCTCGTGGTGCTGCGAGTCTCCCGCGATCCGGTAGATCCGCAGACGACCCGCGAGGTCGAAATTGCGAGCGGGCGGATCGTCCATCGGGCCTCGGCCAGCCCGGCGGAAGGCCGCGCCGAACTGGCGGCGGCGCTGCTCGGGGCGATGGGGCGAGTTGATGCCGCACCGGTGCTGGCGCGCTATGCGCGGGGTGCCTGTGGAAAAGCGGGCGAGGGTGCGCGCTGGCAGGCGCTGCGCATCGCGCTCGCGCTCGAGACGGCGACTGGATTCGCGGCCTTACGCGAAATTGCCGGGCGTGAGGTCGATCCGCTTGCCTGCCAGGCGGGTGCTCTACAGAGGCAGCTTTGCACAACTTATCCACAGCTTGCCAACATGGTGGAAACTCATGCCTCGTGAGCTGAAACCATTGGCACGGACCCCACTAAGCCTCGCAGAATGCGTCGCGCGGATCGACGCAATGGGTTTCGACGCTGGCGACGAGACATCGCTCCACAATGCGGCCGAAGCGCTGGCGGGGCTGGCTGCCAACCGCACGTTCCTCGGCGATATGCTGATCGATCAGCTCGCTGGCGCGATGACCGGGACGATGAGCGGGGCTGCAACCGCCTACGGCCCGCAGGCGCTGATGCTGGCGGGCCCGCGCAACGGCTATTTCATCAGGGCCAATCTCTGGCCCGCACGCGGCGATCCCGCTTATCGGGCAAGCGGCGCGGCGAGCTTCGTCTACGGTCTGCCGCACGATCACAATTTCGACTTTCTAACGGTCGGATATTTCGGGCCGGGCTATGTCAGCGACTATTGGGAATACGACTACGTGTCGGTTCGAGGAGATGTGGGCGAGCCAGTCGACCTGCGCTTCGTCGAACGCTCGGCGCTCGGCGAAGGCCGGGTGCTGCACTACCGCGCGCACCGCGACGTGCATTGCCAGCATCCGCCGCAAAGCCTCTCGGTCTCGCTCAACATCTGCGCCGCCTTCCCGGCGCAGGGATGGCTCGACCAATACCGGTTCGATACAGATGGCAAACGGATCGCGGGCGTACTCAACCCGAGCGCGAACGAGGTAATCTTGCGCGCAGGAGTCGCACTGGGGAACGAGAATGCGCGCTCGCTGACGTGCGATTTCGCGCGGCACCATCCGAGCGCGGCGATGCGGCGGGTGGCGTCCGAGCTATCCCGGCAGATTCGCTCGGGATGAGCGGCTCGTAAAGCTCAGAGAAGAGGCGAGCCCGTTGCCGCGTCGATCGCCGCCTGAAGGATGATCGCTGCCGCTTCGGCATCGATCCGCTCCGCGCGCTTGCGGCGGCTGACATCCAGCCCGATCATCGCGTCGTCGGCGCTCTTGGTGGACCAGCGCTCGTCCCACAGCAGCACCGGCAGCCCGAAGGCTTCGGCCAGATTGCGGGCATAGGCGCGGCTCGCCTGCGCGCGGGGACCCTTGCTGCCGTCCATGTTGCGTGGCAGGCCGATCACCAGCCCGCGCACGCCGCGCCCTTCCATGATTTTGCGCAATTCGTCCCGGTCGCGCCCGAACTTGCCGCGCGGCAGCGTCTTCAGCGCGGTGGCGAAGCGCCAGCCCGCGTCGCATACAGCGATGCCGATGGTCTTGGTGCCCAAGTCCAGCCCGATGAGCGCCCCCCCGTCGGGCAGCGCTTCGGCCAGGCCGGCGGCACTTTCCCCTACGAGTTCTCCGCCGCCCATTCGCGCACGCGCGTCACGACGTCTTCCTGCACGTTCCGCCAGAACAGCGGGATGTCGTAGACGTGATAATTCTGCCCCGGCAGCACGGCGGAGCCCATTTCGGGCGGATCGCCGATGCGCAGGATGCCCTGTTCGTCGCACCGCGCACCGACCGCGCCCGCAACCAGTTGACCCGAGGCGAGGCTTTCGTCGGGCACCAGCGTGCCCTTGTTGTCGTCCGCCGGGGCGGCGCTGTTCTGGAAGCCGGTGATCGGGTTGACGCACAGAATCGCGCCGTCGCCGCGCGGCTGCCCGTCGAATCCGGCGCTTTCCTTGAACCGGCTGAGCAGTTGGGTGGGGTCGCCATCATCGGCAAAGCTCGCCCAGCTGAGGATACAGCCCGACTGATTGGGGCGCTCGCAGCCCGGCAGCGGCAGAACCGGCAGGTCGCGGTCCATCGAGATCGGCCAGCCGACGGCGTAGACGGCAGCAATGCGATTCTCGAGCTCGGGGCGGCCCTTCACCCGCTCGCGCAACAGCCGCAGCAGGTGGAGCGAGCCCTGGCTGTGCCCGGCGAGCACGATCGGGCGATCCTTGTCGACGCTTTCGAGGAAGTAGTCGAACGACTGCGCCACGTCGCGATAGGCGGCGTCGATCGCCTGTTCGGCCTCGGGCTTGTCGGTGATGAAGGCGCCCACGGCGGCCTGGCGGTACTTGGGTGCCCAGATCTCGGCCGCCCGGTTGAAGGGGCTGGCTAGCCCGCGCAGGAACAGGTCCGATCGCGCCTCGGTATCCTCGTCGCCCAGGCTCGCATTCCACTGGATATCGCGGTCGACATTGGTCGGAATGTAGCTGGTCGGATGGACGAAGAAGACCGCGAAGGGCGGCGCTTCTTCCTGCTCTTCGACAGTCATCCGGCGCGATCCGGCCTTGCTGGCCTGCTCCACCAACGTGCCTTCGCTCTCGCTGCGCGGCAGCGGGTTCTGCGTTTCGGCGATCGCGGGTTGATAGCGCGAGGGATCGTTCGTGCCGATGCCGGGGCGCGAATACCACATGTCCGGATCGCTATAGGCGTTGTCGGCCAGCGCTTCCTGCTCGACGAACTCGGTATTGGGCACGAAGGCAAGCTCGGTCGCCTTGTCGGACCAGTAGTTGAGGGCGAACAGCCCGATTATGACGAGCACGATCATCGTAACGATGAAGTAGAGAAAGGCGCGGACCATCTCAGGCTCCTTGAGAAAGTTCGGGTGGTGTCAGTTCGGCAGGCGGAACGCCGACCCTGGCCTGCTCTTCGGCGCCAGCAGCGGCCTGCGCCGCATCGTTCACCTCGGACCGGCGGACCAGCGCGACCTTGAGCATGGCGAGCAGCGGATCGGCGAGCAGCAGGCCGATGATGCCGAACAAGATGCCCATGACCAGCTGCGCGCCAAGCACCAGCGCGGGCGGCAGGTCCACCGTCTTGCGCGCGATCATGGGGATGACGACGTAGCCGTCGAAGGTCTGGACCACGAAATAGACGACGATCGCGGCGATGCCGGTCTCGACCCCCACCGAGAAGCCGACGATCGCCATCAGGATGCCGGAAATGAGCGCGCCGAGATTGGGAATGAAGGCGAGCAGGCCGGTCAGGATGCCGAGCAATGCGGCCATCGGCACGCCGAACAATTCGAGCGCGACCCACGTGAAGAAGCCTTCGAAGACCATGCCCACAACCCGTCCGGCCATCAGCCGCCGCATCGTGTGCGCCATTTCCGCCAGCGTCTTGCGAAGCTCGCTGCGGCCGTTGCGCGGAGCCATCCATTCGACGCCGCGCTCGTACAGGTTGGGCTCGATCGCGATATAGATCCCGATGACGAGGATAATGACCGTGGTGCCGACCGCGCCCGCGATCCCGCCGATTGCGCGGGTGACGGTGCCGACGCCGCTGAGCACCTGGTCGAGCATGGATTGCGCGTCCGACAGCGACACCGCCATGCCGTTATCGCGGGCAAGCTGGATCAGCCGGTCGAGCTGGTTCTCGACGATTTCGGGCAGGGTCGCGGCCTGAGCGGTAATCTGCGACCCGGCGAAATAACCGAGCCAGACGAGGAAGCCGACCGCGCCGAGCAGCACGATGGCGATCCGTAGATTGCGACCGAGGGGCAGATAGCGCCCAAGCAGCCGCGAGCCGCCGTCGATCAGCGAGGCGAAGACCAGCGCGGCGAAGATCACCAGCAGCGCCTGCGAGATATACACCGCGAGAGCGACCGTGCCGATCACGCCGACCCAGATCAGCGCCTTGCTGACCTCGTGCCGCAGCCGGGGGTTGGAGATGTAAGCCGGGCTTGCGCCGCCCCATTCGTCCATTTCGGCCGAACCGAGGGGCGTGTTCGCATCAACCGTGGCGGGCGTTGCCGCGTTTTCTTCCGAAGCCATCCCGCTCCCCGTCATCGTCAATCAGATCACTCGGTCTCGGTCTCGGCCTCGGACACGACATCGGTCCGGGTCGGGCGCAGGGTGGTGAAGGCACGGTCGCCGCGCATCGCACCGAACCAGGTGAACGGGTTCCAGCTTGCCGTCCCGTCGAGCGAGAAGGTGATGAATTCTGCACGGCCGCCGATATTGGCGAGCGGCACGGGACCGCCGAGGCCCTGACGCGCCACGCTGGCGCGGCTGTCGGCCGAATAATCGCGGTTGTCGCCCATCACGAACACCGCGTCTTCGGGCACTAGGATCTCGTCGTAATTGTCCAGCGGCTGGTCGGGCAGGGCTTCGATGATCGAATAGCTGACGCCGTTGGGCATCGTCTCGCGCATCACCGGCACCTTGCACTTCTGCGTGCCGTCGGGCCCCGTCACGACCTCGAACTCAGGCTCGGTGCACGGGGTGTTGAGATCGTAGGGCAGCAGCATGTCGGACTCGACCTCCTGCTTCACCGGCACGCCATTGAGGATGATCTGCCCGTCGCGCACCGCGATCCGGTCTCCCGGCAGGGCGACCACGCGCTTGATGTAATCTTCGCTGCGCTGCGGATGGACCGGGATCACGATATCGCCATACTCGGGCGTGCCGCCGAAGATCCGCCATTCGCCGCGCGGCAGCAGGTGGAAGGTGATCGACGCCCACGAATAGCCGTAAGGATACTTGCTCACGATCAGCCGGTCGCCCACCAGCAGATTGGGCATCATGCTGGTCGAGGGGATGTAGAACGGCTTCGCGACGAAGCTGTGAAACGCCAGCACGGCCAGCAGCATCAGCAACAGCCCGCGCAGTTCGGCGAACCAGTTGACGTTGTCCTTATCGCCGTCCTTCTTTGCGGTGTCGGTGTCGCTCATGCCGGTAACATTGCTCATTCGGGGAAAGCCTCGATAATCACGAAGGCCTGGGCCCATGGGTGATCGTCGGTGAGGGTAAGGTGAACGCGGGCCACATGGCCCGGCGGCGTGATTTGCGCAAGCGCCTTGGCCGCCCCGTGTGCCACTTCGAGAGTGGGCGCGCCAGAAGGTAAATTGGTAACGCCGATGTCCTTCATGAAGACGCCGCGCCGGAAGCCCGTGCCCACGGCCTTCGAGAACGCCTCCTTCGCCGCAAACCGCTTGGCGTAGGTGCCCGCGATGGTGAACGGGCGTTTACGAGCTTTCGCGCGCTCCTTATCGGTGAACACGCGGTTCTCGAACCGCTCGCCGAAACGGTCGAGCGAGTTCTGAATGCGCTCGATATTGCACAGGTCTGAGCCGAGACCGATGATCATAGAGCGCGCACCACCAGGGCCAGCAGCAGGGCCAGCGCAATATAGTGCAGGATGACCTGCACCTTGACGAGATCGTGCGAGGGATCGCCCTTCGCCATGCGCAGGGTCATCGTGTAGCCAAAGACCTGCAGCAGCGGCCACCCGAAAGCGAACATGGTAAGCGCGCCGGAATTGAGCGAAATGCCGAGCAGCAATATGCTCAGGAGGAAGGGGATAGCCCCGGCAATGAGCCAGAAGTGCTGCGCCCTCGTGAATTGCGCCGACTCGCTCACCGTGCTTCGTCCATCAAATCGCGCATGCGGCGGATCGCGGGTTCGAGGCCGGTAAAGATCGCTTCTCCCACCAAATAATGCCCGATGTTGAGCTCGGCGAGTTGGGGAATCGCGGCGATCGGCTGGACGTTCTCGAAGGTCAGCCCGTGGCCCGCATGGGGTTCGATCCCGTTCTTCGTCGCCAGCGCCGCCATGTCCGCAATCCTCTTCAGCTCCACCGCGCGCTGTTCGCCATCTCCACGCTCGTGGGCATGCGCATATTCGCCGGTGTGGAACTCTACCACGGGCGCGCCCAGACGCATCGCCGCTTCGAGCTGCGACGGATTGGCTTCGATGAACAGCGAGACGCGAATGCCGGCGTCCTTAAGCTGGGTGACGATCGGCGCGAGCTGGTTGTGCAGCCCCGCCGCGTCGAGCCCGCCTTCGGTCGTGCGTTCCTCGCGCTTCTCGGGAACGATGCAGGCGGCGTGCGGCTGGTGGCGCAGCGCGATCTTCAGCATTTCCTCGGTCGCCGCCATTTCGAGATTGAGCGGCAGGTCGGTCGCGTCCTGGATGCGCTTCAGGTCGTCGTCGCGGATATGGCGGCGATCTTCGCGCAGATGCGCGGTGATTCCATCGCCGCCGACCGCCGCGACGATTTCCGCCGCGCGCACAGGATCGGGATGGTCGCCGCCGCGCGCGTTACGGATCGTCGCGACGTGATCGATGTTGACGCCGAGGCGCAGTCTTTGCGTCAAGCCTTCCGGCTCCCCGGCTTGGTCACGGGGATAGCCTTGAGCTCCGCCGGAATCTCGTCTTCCGCAAAGGTGGGGAAAGACAGCTGGATCAGCGGGAAGAACGGCACGCCGAGATCGACGGTGCCGGACGAGCGATCGACCAGGGATGCCTCGGCGATCACCTCGCCGCCTTCACGCGCGACCGCGTCGATCGCTTCCATGCTCGATTTGCCGGTGGTGACCACATCTTCCACCATCAGCACCCTGGCGCCCTTTTTCAGAGCGAATCCCCGGCGCAGTTCGAACGTGCCCTCGGGCCGTTCGAGGAACATTGCGTTTTTCCCCAGCGCACGGCCCATCTCATGGCCGATGATGAGCCCGCCCATCGCCGGGCTGACGACCACATCGATCTGGCTGCGAACCTCGCGCGGGATCTTCTGGCTGAGCGCAAAGGCCATGCGGCCCGCGCGTTCCGCATCCATCAGCACCAGCGCGCACTGGAGGTAGTGGGCCGAGTGGCGGCCCGAGCTGAGGCGGAAGTGCCCTTCCAGCAGCGCATCGCAGCCGCGCAGCTCGCCGATGATCTCTTCTTCCGTCATGCGGGGAGGTGGTCCTTCGATTAGGTTTCACAGGTCTTGCGCGATACGCATTGGACGACCCGCGATTTCCCGTCTAGAGGCGCTTGAGACTTGCGGCAAGCGCGCCTATAGCGCGAGCCCAAAATGACGTGCAGTGGCTGATTTCGGCCAATCTGTACGGTTCCCACCAGGGTTTGAAGGAAAGCAGACCGATAATGACCATCGCTGTCGTCCATCGCGATATTCGCCGTTTAGTCCTTGGCTTCGTAGGTATTCTGGGGCTTGCCTTCATGGGGCAGGGTGCATTTGCCGCAGCGCCCGATATGGCGGTTCCGGAAGCTGCCACGCAGGCCGATGCCGGTACGGACGCTACGGAAACCGATGCGGCGGCCGGTGCCAACGCAGCCGAAAGCGCCGAGGGCGCATACGAGTATTACGGCCCCGACATGATCAAGGGCCAGCCGACCTCGTTCGAGGAGGACCCCTGGAAGAGCACGCAGTTCCAGGATCAATACACCGAGAACGGCAAGTACGCGATGTGGATGAACAATTGGATCCTCGCGCCGGTGATCGTTTTCATCAGCGCCTTCGTGTTCATCCTGCTGCTGGTCGTGGTGGTCCGCTATCGCCGCCGCGAGGGGCGTGAGCCTTCGCGCACGACGCATAACACGCTGGTCGAGGTGATCTGGACGATCGTTCCGGTGATTATCCTCGTCATCATCGCGGTCCCGTCGATTACGCTGCTGGCCAAGCAATACAAGACGCCGCCTGCGGACGCGATCACCATCAAGGCGACCGGTTACCAGTGGTACTGGGGCTATACCTATCCCGACCAGGGCGGCTTCGAAGTGATTTCGAACATGCTGCCCCCGGAAGAAGCACTGTCGCGCGGCCTGCCCGACCAGCTCGCGGTGGATAACCGCATGGTTGTGCCGGTCGGTGTGCCGCTGCGTATCCAGACCTATGGTGCGGACGTGATCCACTCGTTCGCGGTGCCGAGCCTGTGGTTCAAGCTGGACGCGGTGCCGGGCCGTCTCAACGAGCGTCTGCTGACGATCGAAGAGCCGGGCATCTATTACGGGCAGTGTTCCGAACTGTGCGGTGCGCGTCACGCTTACATGCCGATCGCGATCGAAGCGGTCCCGATGGAGCGTTGGCGCCAGTGGGTCGCCTCCAAGGGCGGCAGCTTCGGCGACGATGCGGAAACGAGCGAGGGCGTGGATGTCCAGGTCCCTGCCAGCGCAGCCGAAGGCGCCCCGGCGGCGGGCGAAGGCCTGACCGCGGCGGACGATGCGGGCGGCGCGCCGTCCGTGCCGCTCGACGCGGCGCAAGCGGATGGTACCGAAAGCACCAATTGACGGGCCCGCGCCTGCAAGCAAGTATTTGACCGATTAGCAGAACCGAAGAGATCAAGAGCGACATGGCAACCACCGCTGACACCTTCCAGGCCCACACGGACGAGCATCATCACGATGCCGATCACAAGCCGAGCTTTTTTGCTCGCTGGTTCATGTCGACGAACCACAAGGATATCGGCACGCTCTACCTGATCTTCGCGATCATCGCGGGTCTGATCGGTGGCGCGATCTCGGGCGTCATGCGCGCCGAGCTGGCCGAGCCGGGTATCCAGATCCTGAAGGTGGTGGCGCCGTGGCTCGGCGCCGATCCCACGCAGATCGACCAGACCCTGCACCTGTGGAACGTGTTCATCACCGCGCACGGCCTGATCATGGTGTTCTTCATGGTCATGCCCGCAATGATCGGCGGGTTCGGCAACTGGTTCGTCCCGCTGATGATCGGCGCGCCGGACATGGCCTTCCCGCGCATGAACAACGTTTCTTTCTGGCTGACCGTGGCGGGCTTCTTCTCGCTGCTGTTCTCGATGTTCGTCCCCGGCGGCATCGGGCCGGGTGCGGGTACGGGCTGGACGGTCTATGCGCCGCTTTCGACCAGCGGTTCGGTCGGCCCGGCGGTCGACTTCGCGATCTTCTCGCTCCACCTTGCGGGCGCAGGCTCGATCCTGGGTGCGACCAACTTCATCACCACCATCTTCAACATGCGTGCGCCGGGCATGACCCTGCACAAGATGCCGCTGTTCGTGTGGTCGGTGCTGGTCACCGCCTTCCTCCTGCTGCTCGCGCTGCCGGTGCTGGCGGCCGCGATCACCATGCTGATCACCGATCGTAACTTCGGTACGACCTTCTTCGATCCGGCCGGTGGTGGCGACCCCGTGCTTTACCAGCACCTGTTTTGGTTCTTCGGTCACCCGGAAGTCTACATCATGATCCTGCCGGGCTTCGGCATGATCTCGCAGATCGTCGCGACCTTCAGCCGCAAGCCGGTGTTCGGCTATCTCGGCATGGCCTACGCCATGGTCGCGATCGGCGTCGTCGGCTTCATCGTCTGGGCACACCACATGTATACCGTGGGTCTCGACGTGAACACGAAGATGTACTTCACCGCAGCGACCATGGTCATCGCGGTGCCGACCGGCGTGAAGATCTTCAGCTGGATCGCCACGATGTGGGGCGGCAGCCTGGAGTTCAAATCGCCGATGGTATGGGCGATGGGCTTCATCTTCCTGTTCACCGTGGGCGGCGTGACCGGTGTCGTGCTCGCCAATGGCGGCATCGACGACAACCTGCACGACACGTATTACGTGGTCGCGCACTTCCACTACGTGCTGTCGATGGGTGCGGTGTTCTCGATCTTCGCGGGCTTCTACTACTGGTTCCCGAAGATGAGCGGCCGCTGGCACTCCGAACTGCTCGCCCATATTCACTTCTGGGTGTTCTTCATCGGCGTGAACATCGTGTTCTTCCCGATGCACTTCCTCGGCGTGAACGGCATGCCGCGACGGATCCCGGACTATGCGCAGGCCTACAGCTTCTGGAACGAGGTCTCGACCATCGGATACTACATCGTGTTCGTGTCGGTCCTGATCTTCTTCGTGAACCTGATCTACGCCTTCACGGCAGGCCGCCGCGCCGAAGGGAACTACTGGGGACCGGGCGCAACTACGCTTGAGTGGACGCTGTCCAGCCCGCCGCCGTTCCACCAGTTCGAAACGCTGCCGGTGATCGAGGACCACCACGATTACCACAACCACCTGCCGGGCGAGGGCGAGAGCAAGCCCGCGACGGCGTGATCGAAAAGGCGCCGCTCGCGCTGAGTGTGCGGGCGGGAACCATCACCGGGGATTCGGCGTGGCGTCATGCTGCTCCGGATCGCCCGCTATAACGACCGAGCAATGACCAGTACGACGACCCTTCTCACGCCGACCGCAGCGACGCCGATGTCGAGCCATTGGCGCGACTTCTATGCGCTGACCAAGCCGGGCGTGGTGCGACTGGTCGTCTTTACCGGCCTGTGTGGCCTGCTCGCCGCGCCGGGGACCATCAATCCCGTGCTGGGTTTCACCGCGATCCTGTGCATCGCGCTCGCCGCCGGGGGCGCTGCGGCGTTCAACCAGTGGTACGAGGCAGAGCTCGACGCGCTCATGAAGCGCACCGCTAAGCGCCCGATCCCTGCCGGTCGGGTCAGCAAGAACGACGCGCGCGATTTCGCCAGCGTGTTGTGCGGAGCATCGATCCTCACCATGGGCCTTGCGATCGGGTGGCTGGCTGCCGCGATTCTGGCCGTGTCGATCTTCTACTACGTCGTCGTCTACACGATGTGGCTCAAGCCGCGCACGCCGCAGAACATTGTGATCGGGGGCGGGGCAGGTGCCTTTCCGCCGCTGATCGGCTGGGTCGCGGTGTCGGGTGACATCACGCTCACCCCGATTCTGCTGTTCGCGATCATCTTCTTCTGGACGCCGCCGCATTTCTGGGCGCTCGCGATGTTCGTGAAGGGCGACTATGCCAATGCGGGCGTGCCGATGATGCCGGTCATCCATGGCGAGCGCGCGACGCGCCACCAGATTCTCGCCTATTCGCTGTTCATGGTCCCGCTGGCCGCTTCGCCCTGGTATCTCGGCGCGGCAGGCGCGGTCTATGGCGTCGCTTCGCTGGCGCTGACCGGATTCTTCGCCGCGCTGGCCGTGCCCGTGGGGCTGCGCAGTTCGAGCGAAGGCGACACCATGAAGCCCGAAAAGCGGCTCTTCGCTTATTCGATCGTCTACCTCTTCGCGCTGTTCGGCGCGCTGGTCGTCGACCGTGTCCTGCAGGATTTCGGAGTGCTGGTATGAGCGATGGTCCGCCCCGCATGACCCCGGAAGAGGAAGCGCGCTTCAAGCAGGCGCGTAAGGGCCGCAATCTGGGGATCGGCGGCGCTCTGCTGTTCTTTGCGGTGCTGTTCTATGTGATTACGATCGTACGGATGGGCGACTGATGGCGAGCGCGGTCGCATCCCTCGAACAGAAGAACCTGCGCGTCGGGCTTATCGCGCTGGCGGTCGCAGCGGCGATGGTTGCGCTCGGCTTCGCGGCGGTGCCGCTCTATCGCATGTTTTGCCAGGTCACCGGTTTTGCAGGCACCGCGCAGGTCGCGAGCGAGAGCGACGCGAGCATTGCCGAACGTCTTGCCGCCAGCGGCGCGACCAAGCCCATTTCGATTCGCTTCGATGCCAGCACCGCGAGCAACATGCCGTGGACCTTCGAGCCTGAGCGGACGACCGAGACGGTGCAGGTCGGCACCCGCGACCTCGCCTTCTACATCGCGCGCAACAATTCCAGCGTGCCGATCACCGGCGCTGCGACCTTCAATGTCGAGCCCGAGCAGGCGGCGCCTTATTTCAACAAGATCCAGTGTTTCTGCTTTTCCGAGCAGACGTTGCAGCCGGGCGAGGAAATGCGCATGCCCGTATTGTTCTACGTCGACCCGGCGGCGCTGGACGATCCCAACATGGATGGGGTGGAGCAGATTACCCTTAGCTACACCTTCCACCGCAAACCGCCCGAAGACGGCTGACCCTCTGGACCGCGACACTTCGCCTCGGTAAGGGCGATGCCGCTGAATAGGAAAGACGAAAAATGGCCGGCGCCAAGAACCACGACTACCACATTCTCGCCCCCGACATCTGGCCGTTCATCGGCGCAGCATCGGCGCTTACGTTCACCACCGGTATGGTGTTCCTGATGCACAGCGACACGATGACCGGCTGGCAGGTGATCCTCGGGCTGGGCATTGCAGGCCTGATCGCGACCTTCTGGGGCTGGTTCTCAAAGATCGTCAACGAAGCGCAGTCGGGCGATCACACGCCGGTGGTGCAGTTGCACATGCGCTACGGCATGATCCTGTTCATCCTTTCCGAAGTGATGTTCTTTGTCGGCTGGTTCTGGGCTTTCTTCGATTTCGCGCTGTTCCCCGCGCCGCTGCAGATGATCGACGAGGGGATGTGGCAGAACATGCTGGGGCAGGACGGAGCGGCCATGCTCGCCGTGTTCCCGCATGAGGGCCTGCACGTGATCGACCCGTTCGATCTGCCGCTGATCAACACGCTGATCCTGCTGTGTTCGGGCACCACGGTGACATGGGCGCACCATTCGCTGATCAATGGCGACCGTGAGGGGCTGAAGCTGGGCCTGTGGGCGACCATCGCGCTGGGCGTGCTCTTCACCGCCATTCAGGCTTACGAATATCTGCACGCGCCCTTCGGTTTCGGTGGCAGCACCTACACCAGCGCATTCTACATGGCGACCGGCTTCCACGGCTTCCACGTTCTGGTCGGTACGATCTTCCTGATCGTCTGCCTGCGCCGCGCGTATCTGGGCCACTTCACCCCGCGCCAGCACTTCGGCTTCGAAGCGGCAGCGTGGTACTGGCACTTCGTCGATGTGGTTTGGCTGTTCCTGTTCCTCAGCGTCTATGTCTGGGGTGGCTGGGGCGCCGAAATCCACTGATGAGCGCCTGATGTCCGACGAACACCGCGAAGCCGGTGCGAAAGGGCAGTCCGCATCTCGCGAGACTGCCCTTTTTCGCATGCGGGATGCCGCCATCGACCTGCTGCGTCGTCTGCCGGTGATCCCGACGATCATCGTCGTTGCGGCAGTGGCGATCATGATCTGGCTCGGCTTCTGGCAACTGGGCCGGGCGGACGAGAAGGAAGCCCTGCTGGCGCGCTATGCCGCCGCAGGGTCGAGCGAGGAACTGGTCGCGTGGCCGGGCGACAGCGAGGCCGCGCTGGAACGCCGCCTCTATCGGCGCAGCTCGGTCGAATGCGCGCGGGTCACCGAACTGACTGCCGTGGCCGGGACCAATGCGCGCGGCTCCAAGGGCTGGGCGCAGATCGCCGAATGCGAGCTTTCGAACGAAAACGGCAAGCGCGGCGGGCAAGCGCGCATCGCGCTGGGCTGGACCCGCGTACCCGAGGGCCCGATCTGGAACGGCGGCGAAGTGACGGGCATCATCGCCCCGGGCCCGCGCCTGGTGGCCGATCCGCCGCGTGCGGGGCTGTTGCCGCTGGAGCGGCCCGACCCGTCGGACCTGCCCAATAATCACATGGCCTATGCTTGGCAGTGGTTCCTGTTCGCGCTGACCGCGCTGGTAATCTACGTGCTGGCGGTGAGGAAGCGCGTGCTGGGTCAGCGCGACGAAAGCACACCGGAGACAGAGTGATGCGCTACGTTTCGACCCGTGGTCAGGCGCCCGTGCTCGATTTCGAAGGCGTGACGCTGACGGGGCTCGCCAATGATGGCGGGCTCTATCTGCCCGAGGAATGGCCGCAATTTTCGCATGACCAAATCGCCGCGCTGCGCGGGGTGCCCTATCCGGAACTGGCGGCCCGGGTCATGGCTCCGTTTACGGCGGGCTCGCTCTCGCAGGACGATCTGTTGGCGCTGTGCCAGCAGGCATATGGCGGGTTCTCGCATGCAGCGGTCACGCCGCTTGTCCAGCTGGACGAGCAGCACTGGCTGCTCGAATTGTTCTACGGGCCGACGTTGGCGTTCAAGGATGTGGCGCTGCAACTGCTCGGTCTGCTGTTCGAGCGGTTTCTGGAAAAGCGGGAGCGACCGCTCACGATCATCGGCGCGACCAGTGGCGATACCGGCTCTGCCGCGATCGACGCCGTGGCGGGGCGCAAGAATGTCGAGATCTTCATGCTCCACCCCGAAGGCCGGGTGAGCGATATCCAGCGCCGCCAGATGACCACGGTGAGCGCGGCCAATGTCCACAATATCGCGATTGCCGGCAGTTTCGACGACGCGCAGGCGATGGTGAAGCGGATGTTCGCGGACCGCGCGCTGACCGACACGTTGGACATTGGCGCGGTCAATTCGATCAACTGGGCGCGGCTGATGGCGCAGGTGGTCTATTATTTCGCCGCCGCGCTCCAGTTGGGCGCGCCCGACCGCAAGGCTGCTTTCAGTGTGCCGACCGGAAATTTCGGCGATGTCTTTGCGGGCTATGTCGCGCAGAAGATGGGCCTGCCGGTGGAGCGGCTGATCGTCGCGACCAACAAGAACGACATCCTCGCGCGCGCGATCCGCGATGGCGACTATTCGGTGGGAGAGAGCCACGCGACGATCACGCCCTCGATGGATATCCAGGTCAGCTCCAATTTCGAGCGGCTGCTGTTCGAGGCGAACGGGCGCGATGCGGCCTCGCTAGCGGCGCAGATGGATGGGTTCGGCAGCAGCAAGACGTTGCCGCTCGACCCCGCGCAGCGCGAGCGGATTGCGGCGATGTTCTCGGCAGAGCGTGCCACGCCCGAGCAAACGCTGGAGGCCATGCGCTGGGCGCACCAGGCATGCGGCGAGGTGATCGATCCGCATACTGCCGTTGGATTGCACGCTGCGCGAGAGCAGAACGCGCTCGACCCGGCGGTGCCGGTCGTCACACTCGCTACGGCGCATCCGGCAAAATTCCCCGATGCGGTCGAGCAGGCGATCGACCTGCGCGCCGATCTTCCCAAGCGGGTCGAGCGAATCATGGAGCGTGAGGAGCGCTGCGAGACACTGCCCGCCGATTACGATGCGGTGCGCGACTATATCTCGGCCAAGGCCACCCACTGATGGCCACGCTGCGCCTCGAACCGCAGCTGATGATCGGCGATGCGTGGGATGACTACGCGCTGGTCGACAGCGGTCATGGCCGTAAACTCGAACGCTTTGGCCGCTACCGCTTCATCCGCCCCGAGCCGCAGGCGATGTGGTCGCCGCGCGAGTCGGACTGGGAGGCCGACGGCGAATTCGTCCCCGGCGCGGACGAGGATGGCGGCGGACGCTGGGATCTCTCGCCCGAGGTCGCCGATTCATGGGAACTGGCGTGGGACGACGTCCGCTTCCGCGCGCAATGCACGCCCTTCCGCCACCTCGGCTTCTTCCCCGACATGGCCCCGGTGTGGGAATGGATGCGTGGCCAACTGGCGGGCAGGCCGGACGCGCAGACGCTCAACATGTTCGGCTATACCGGCGTCGGCACGCTTGCGCTCAGCCAGTGCGGCCCGGTCACCCATGTCGATGCGAGCAAGAAGTCGGTCGCGCAGGCGCGCGACAACGCTGCGCTGGCCGGGATGGAGGACAAGCCGATCCGCTGGCTGGTCGACGATGCGGCCAAGTTCGCTGCGCGCGAGGTCCGGCGGGAGAATCGCTACGACGGGATAATCCTCGATCCCCCGAAGTTCGGGCGCGGCCCCAAGAACGAAACCTGGCGGATCGAGGAGGGCCTCGCGCCGCTGATCGCCGATTGCCGCCGCCTGCTGGATGACAACAGCCGCTTCCTGTTCCTCACCGTCTATGCCGTGCGCATGAGCAGCCTGTCGCTCGCCGCGCTGCTCGACGAAGCCTTTGCCGATGCGCCGGGCGTGGTCGAGCATGGCGATCTGGGCGTGCGGGAAGAGGGGGATGGGCGCGTCCTGCCGACCGCGATCTTCGCACGCTGGCGCAATCCCGCTTGAAGGATGGAAATGACCGACACACTCACCCTGACCGTGGCCGACCTCGAAACCGATGTCCTGACCGGTATCTATTCGGAGGAAACGGGCAAACCGCAGCCGCTGCGGATCACGATCGACGTGCACATGCGCCCGCAGGATCGCTACGATCCCGAAACCTCGCTCGACGCGAGCAAGAACTACATGGATCTGAAGCACGCGGCGACCGAGGGGCTGCCCCCGGGCGTCCATTTCAAGCTGATCGAGGCGGTGGCGGACCATATCTGCGAAACGCTGTTCCTGCAGGATGCCCGCATCGACGCGGTGACGGTGAAGATCGTCAAGCTCGCGATCGGTATCGGCGGCGAGAAGATCGGCATCACGCTCCATCGCGATCGGCCCTGACATGAGCGCAGGCGCACCAGCGATCATCCGGGTCGGCGATCTGCCCGAACCCGCGCTGGAGGCTGTCGCCGCCTTCCATGCGCGCTGGGCGGAGGATGTGCGCAATGCTGCCGTGCAGGGGAGCGAATGCATCGTCGTGACGATGCGTCCGGCGCCCTTCGACCATGCCGACTGGCGCCGTGCCGCCGCCCGCGATCTCGCCCGCGCGCACCCGGATCACTGCATCAACATCGTGGCCGGTTCGGACGCCGGGGCGGTCGCGCGGATGGTCGAATTCCTCGGTCGCGCGCCCGCGATTACCGGGCAATATCTGCCGCTGGCCGAAACCGGCCCTTGCGAGAGCGGGGCCGACGACCGACATGCGGACGATGACACGGAAGGCTGATCGTCTCGACCTGCTGGAGCGATCCGCTCCGAAGCCGCTGATCGACCGGCACATGCGTCGCATCACCTATCTTCGTCTGTCGGTCACCGATCGCTGCGATCTGCGCTGCACCTATTGCATGCCCGAGCGGATGCAGTTTCTGCCCAAGGCCGAAATCCTGTCACTGGAAGAGCTCTATCTGCTGGCGCGCAGTTTCATGGCGCGCGGCGTGCGCACGATCCGCCTGACCGGTGGCGAGCCGCTGGTCAGGCGCGATGTCGTCGATCTGGTGCGCGCGATCGGTCGCCACGTCGGATCGGAGCTGGACGAGGTCACACTGACCACCAACGGCACGCAGCTTGCGGGCCATGCCGATGACCTGGCACGCGCCGGGGTCCGGCGAATCAACGTCTCGCTCGACACGCGCGACCCGCAGACCTTTGCCCGCCTGTCCCGCCGCGAGGCTCTGCCGCAGGTGCTGGAGGGAATCGCGGCGGCACGCGAAGCGGGTTTGCAGGTCAAGCTCAACACGGTCGCCATGCGCGGCGTGAACGCGGGCGAACTGCCCGATCTGATCGCCTGGGCACACAGCGAAGGCCACGCCATCAGCCTGATCGAGACCATGCCGCTGGGCGATGTGGACGAGGCCCGCGAGGATCGCTTCCTGCCCCTTTCGCAGGTGCGCGAGACACTGGATGCGCGCTGGTCTCTCACCTCCAGCGATGCGACCACGCCCGGCCCGTCGCGCTATTTCGACATTGCCGAGACCGGCGGGCGAATCGGTTTCATCACCCCGATGAGCGAGAATTTCTGCGAGGGCTGCAATCGCCTGCGCGTCACCGCTACGGGCCAGCTCTACCCCTGCCTTGGCGGGGGCGAGCGGGTCGATCTGCGCGCAGCCTTGCGCTCCGACGCGTCCGAGCGCGCGGTGGCCGAATCGCTCGACCAGGCGATGGCAATCAAGCCTTTCGCGCATGATTTCCGAATCGGGGAGGGCGAGGCGCCTGCGCAGCCCCGGCACATGTCGGTGACCGGCGGATGAGCGTAACCGTCCTCTTCCTCGGCCCCTTGCGCGATATGGCCGGCGCTCCCGACGCGCAGTATCCTGCGCCGCTCGATTGGGAGGGGTTGCTCGCGTCCGTCCCGCCCGCCGTTGCCGAGCAATTGCACGAGCCGCGTGTGCATGTCGCCTGTGCGGGCAAGGTGCTGGGCGACAAGGCCGCGCTCATCGCGCAGGATGGCGACGAGGTGGCCTTGCTGCCCCCCGTGAGCGGCGGCTGATGGCGCGTCTCTCGCTCGAAACGCCCGCCGATGTGCGCCTGATCGATCGTGGCATGTCCGTCGGCGAAGCGCTCGCCGCATTCAACGCCGCGCACCCGGCTGCGGGCGGCATCGCGACCTTTCTCGGCAAGGTGCGGCCCGACGACGATGTGCAGGTGCTGGAACTCAGCCACTACGAACCGCTGACCCTTCCGGGCATGCGCGATCTTGCCGATAGCGCGCTCTCGCGCTGGCCGCTCGACGGGGTGCTGGTGTGGCATCGCATCGGGGTGATGCATCCGGGCGAAGGGATCGTGCTGGTTGCCGCCGCTGCCCGCCATCGCCGCGATGCCTTCCACGCGGTCGATTTCCTGATGGACTATCTCAAGAGCGCGGCGTGGCTGTGGAAACGCGAGAAACGCGCAGACGGCTGGCACTGGATCGAACCGCGCGCGCAGGATTTTGCCGACCGAAATAGCTGGGAGTGATTTTTCCGCGCGCGATTTGATCGAGATCAAGGCGCGCTGCGGCGGATCGGCGCACATCGTTCCTCAAGACAACGAGGAGTGATGAAATGTCCGAACGTCTCAACAGCGCCACCGTCGCCGACAAGGCGATTGTCCATGCAGAACTGCCGAAGCGGCGGGTCGCTGCGCACGACCTGTTCGAGAAGCCGGGCATTACGCTGGGTCAAGCGCTCGCAACGCCCGCCGCCGAAGCGCAGCCGAATATCCGGCAGGATGTCGACCGCAGCTTCGAAATGCCGACCGCGCTCTACGGGGCCACCGTCGCGCTCTATCTCGGCTTCATCGCGATCCTGGGCCTTGGACTGTCGACGCCCGAGCTTGCGCTCCCGATGGCGATCTTCGCGATCTTCATCGTCGGCCTGTTCGGCGCACCGGCCCTGTGGCTGCGCTCCGGGGCGAATGCGCCCGAGGCGAAGGCGAAGAGCGTCGGCGCGCTGATGCGGCAGGGCATCATGACCAACACGGGCCTGCTCAAGGGCCGCGACGCGGCAGTGCAGATGATGATCCTGCCGGTGCTGATCGTGGTTTGGGCGATGACCGTGCTGGTCATCGCGGGGGTGGTCGCCGCCTGACAAGCTTTCCGTAGGGGGAAAGAAGCGCGCGGGGTCGATTCGATCGGTCCCGCGCCTTTTCGTGTGCAGCTAGCGCGGTGCCAGTTCGCTCAGTACGGCGTCTTCCCGCTCGATCATCTCGGCGACTGCATTGCGTGCGCTGACGATCTGATCGACCGGCTCTCCCGCAACTGCACGCGTGGCGGCCAGCGTATCGAGATCGGCGAGCGCGATCGCGGTGCGCGCCCGCAGCGAGCGCAGGTTGGCGTAGGCGACCTGGGCACGGCCCCAGCTTTTCGAACCTACCGCACCGGCTCCGCGCAAAGCTGGCCGTGCGTCCGGCACGGTGCGTTCGAAATCGGCATGGTCCTCGCGGGCCTGCATCAGCAGCTGGTCGACCCGTTCGACGACATCGTTCGAAAGCGATGGCGGTGGGGCAGGCGGGCCCGGCTGGAATGTGCCCTCGACTGGCGAGGCTCCATCCGCACCGACACAAGTGCCCGTGGGTGCGGGATATTGGCCGCTGGCGCGCTCGGCATCGCGGATCGCGAGCGAGGGATAGGCGCGGTCGGGCGCGGCGGCGCAGGCGGCGAGGGGCAGCGCGCTGGCAAGCAGGATCGCAAGGCGGGTGACGTTCATGCCGCGCTTCTTAGCATGGCACGGCGCTGGCGGTAGAGGCGATGGAGGATCGAGCATGGCCATCTGCGTTCAGAGGGGCTATTTCTCGCAGCCTCGGCGTTGACTTTGCGCCATAGCTCGCTTAAGCGCGCCCTTCTTTGGGGGGCGCACTTCGTGTTGCCCGCCGATACGGCGTCTCGTCAGAGGCGGCGTCATAGCAAAACGATTGAAAGTAGAACCGATGTTCGCAGTGGTGCGCACGGGCGGCAAGCAATACCGGGTTGCCGCCGGAGACAAAATCGCGGTCGAGAAGCTCGCAGGCGAAGCCGGCGACACGATCACGCTGGGTGATGTGCTTCTGGCAGGGGAAGGCGACGATCTCGCCGACGCCGCCAAGGTGTCCGTTTCGGCGGAGATCATTGCACAGGCCAAGAGCGAGAAGGTGGTGGTGTTCAAGAAGCGCCGTCGCCACAATTATCGCCGCAAGGCCGGCCATCGCCAGCAGATGACGCTGCTGCGCATCCTCGACGTGGGCGAAGGCAGCAAGAAGGCTGCCGCCAAGCCCGCCGCGAAGAAGGCCGATGCTGCCGACGACAAGGCTGCGGAAAAGGCTCCGGCCAAGAAGCCGGCAGCCAAGAAGGCTGAAGCGGGCGACAAGCCCGCCGCCAAGAAGGCCGCGCCGAAGAAGACCGCCGCCACCAAGGCTCCGGCCAAGAAGCCTGCTGCCAAGAAGGCCGCTGACAAGGATTCGGGCGACGCGTAAGCGCGCTGCCCAGCGAAAGTAAGGACGAAGAGCAATGGCACATAAGAAAGCAGGCGGCTCGTCGCGCAATGGTCGCGATTCGGCAGGCCGCCGTCTTGGCGTGAAGAAGTTCGGCAGCGAAGGCGTCGTCGCGGGCAACATTATCGTGCGCCAGCGCGGGACCAAGTTCTATGCAGGCAGCAATGTCGGCATGGGCAAGGACCACACGCTGTTTGCGCTTACCGACGGTATTGTACGCTTCCACGACGGGAAGCTCGGCCGCAAATACGTATCGGTCGACATGCTGGCGCAAGCGGCAGAATAAGCGGACGGTTCACGAACAGGGCCGTCCAACGAGGCGGCCCCGCCGGAGGTAGCATCCGGCCATCGAGGGAGAGGGGGCCGGCCCCGTCTCCCTTTTTTCGTCTCCCTTGTCGGTGTGGTTCTTACAGGAAGGACCGCGCCCGGGGAGACGTCACGATGTTTCACAGAAGCGAGCGGCTGTTATTGCGGCCACCCTGGCCCGAAGACTGGCGCGCGGTGCGCGGGGCAATCGCGGACGAGGGTATCGTACGCAATCTCGCCAGCGCGCCGTGGCCCTACGCCGATTCCGACGCGCAGGACTGGTGCGCTACCCCCTTCGCACCCCACGCCCCGCGCTTCCTCATCACGCTCGCCGATAGTGGCGAGGTGATCGGCTGCATCGGTATCGGCCCCTTGCCGCTCGAAGACGGTGGCGGGGATGGCACGATGGAGATGGGCTATTGGGTCGCCCGCCCGCACTGGGGCCGCGGCTATGCCAGCGAGGCGGCGCGCGCCATGATCGAGATCGCGCGCGCAACCGGCCACTCCCGGATCGTTGCGAGCCATTTCCTCGACAATCCGGCGTCGGGCCGGGTGCTGCGCAAGGCAGGGTTCTGCCCGACCGGGAAGACCGGGCGGCATTTCAGCCTCGCCCGGGGCTACGAAGCACAGACGGTCGGTTACGCCTTCGATCTCGAAGCGGACCAATCCCTGCCGGCGGCCGCGTAAAGCCGACCGCCGGCGCCCCTGACGGGCTTGTGCCGCTTCAGGCGGGGAGCAGCGCGGCTTCGTAATCGCCTTCGTACTTGCCGATCAGCGCGCGGTCGTCGTGGTCCCACGGGTGGAAGCCGGGCTTGAAATAGCTCAGCCACGCCGGGAAGCAGCGGCGCAACACGCCCGGCGTCCCGAACAGGTACTTGGCGAGGCCCCAGTGCGCTCGCAGACCCGTGATCCCGTCCTGCGCGAGCAGCTCGATCGCGTCCTTCCAGCGGTTGTTAAGGAAGCGACGGGTCACTTCCAGCATGATGATGCTGCGACGCAGCCAGCGCTGGAAGTCGCTCCATTCGCGCGTGGCGTGGTTCCATACGTCGTAGGCGACGCCCTTGTGCTCGATCTCTTCGACCGCGTGCCATTCCCACATCTTGCGGACCTCGGGGTTAGAATCCGCGAAATGTTGCGGATTGGCGAGGAATTCGTGCGCCATCATCGCGGTGTAGTGCTCCAGCGCCATGGTCACGCCCAGCTTGGCGATCGCGGGGCGCCCCTTCGCCAGCTCGAGCAGTTCGGCGGTGCGCCGGTCGATCATGTCCATGTCGTAGCCTGCATCGGCGGCGAGTCGGTTGAAGGCGACATGTTCGCGCGTGTGGTTGATTTCCTGTTTCACGAAGGCGCGAATCTCGCTCGCCAGCTTTGCGTCGGTGCCTTCGCGGAAGGCTTTTACCGATTCGATGAAGAAGGCTTCGCCGCGCGGGAACGTGCCCGACAGCGCGTTGTGCCAGGCGGTGCCGAAGGGCTCGCCCGCCCACCAGCGCGAGGGCGTGCTCTCGCGGTTGAAGCGTTCGTCGCGAACCGTGATCGCGTGGTTGGCGGCAAGGGTCTGGTCGTGAGCGGTCATGATCTGTGATCCGTGTTTCCGTAACGTCTAGGGTTTCGGCTGCATAATAACTTACACCAATGTCAGTAGCATGAACAGTCGTGTCAATAGGAGGTTCCTTGCTGCGCAGGCTCGGTCGGACTACCAAGCCGCGATGGCCACCCGTAAACGTTTGAGTCCCGAGGAATCGCGCGCCGGAGCGCTGGAAGCTGCGCGCACTCTATTGATCGAGGCAGGCCCGCAGGCGGTCACGCTGAAGGCGGTGGGTGCACGCGTGGGCCGCACCCACGCCAACCTGTTGCACCATTTCGGCTCGGCGGCGGGGCTGCAGCACGCATTGGGCGCTTTTCTGGCGCAGGACGTGTGCGACAGGATCGCGGCGACGATCCGCGCGGGCCGGGTTGGCGCTGCATCCCCGAGGATGATCGTCGACCAGGCTTTCGATGCCTTCGATGGCGAGGGCGGCGGCGCGCTGGTCAGCTGGCTGCTCGCCACGGGTCAGGAGGATGCGCTCGAACCCTTTGCGAAGGCGATCCACGAGATGATCGAGGACGTGCATCGCGAAGGCGAGGTTGCGGGGCACTCGGCGGATGTCCCCGCGCTGCAGACGACGCTTACCGTGGTGCTGCTGGCGCTCGGCCAGTCGCTGATCGGCTCTCCCTTGGCATCGGCGCTGAAACTGCCGGAAAAGACCGCACGCGACATTGCCGAGCAGTTCGTGGTCGATTCGCTGGAGAAGATGGGCCGGCAGGCAGTTTAGGCTTTTCGCCTCCTCCCAAAGGCAGGGAGGTTGGGTGGGGCGACCAAAATCTCGCTGTGCCCCGGGCCGCATTCATTCGTCATTCGTCACCCTGAACTTGCTTCGGGGCCCCGTCCGCCCGCTGCCCAGGAAGACAGGATGATCCACTGGATGCTGAAACATGTTCAGCATGACGGCTTCTAGCTAGTCGGCGGCCGCTTCCAGCCGCATCCATTCGGGCACCAGATCGGCGGGAATATCGGCGACCCGCAGATGGTCCACCGCAAAGCCAAGCTCGGGATATGCCGCCTTGCGGCGCTTCTCCTCCGACCGATCGAGCGGCACGACGACCAGACGCCGGTTGACCTTCTGTCGCCAGTTCATCCGCGCGGTATTCTCTTGCCCGATATAGCAGCCTTTCGAGAAGCTTACGCCGTTAAGCTCGACAGCGTTGGTCTCCAGCCACAGGATATCGGCCAATTCGGCCTGACCCTCGGGCACGCCGTGCGAGAGGCGGTGGGCGAGCCATGCGTCGTCCGCCGCTTCGCCATCGCCCGCGGGCGCGAGCCAGCGCGAACCCAGTGCCGCGAGGCGCGGGTCGAGAGGATGCGCATCGCTGCCATCGGCACTCCAGTGGGTCGACAGGCTTTCGTCGCGCTCGATCGCGATCTTGCGGCGGAGGCGGTAGAGCGACAGGCGCTTGGCCAGATCGTCTGCCACAGCCGCTTCGCAATCGAGCAGGATGGTCTCGCCATACTCTCCCGCCGGGCCCGGCCACACGATCATGTCGAACATCGTCTTGCCCTGCGCGCTGAGCAGCGCAGCGTAGGCGGGCAATTCGCCGGTCACATCATTGGTCAGCAGGCCTTGCAGGAACGCGGCGACATTCTCGTCCGGGTCGAGTGGGCTCAGCCGGATCACGGCGCGTTTGGCGAGAAGGGTTGCGGTCATGCAGCGCAGATAGGAGCGGTGCCTGCCCGATTCCAGCCGCTGTCCTACATCTGTGCAAGCACTTAGCGTCGCGGAAATGTCCATTCGTCCGCCTCGCCCCGCAGCTATACGTTACCTGCCGGAAGGGACCGGTTTTTTCGTCCCAGTACACTGTGTCAGGTGTGTCAGGGCTCCCAAGAAGAGGTCTGTTGGGCTAGGGCGCGCCGCATGACCGACACGCTCACGATCCGCCGCCCCGACGACTGGCATGTCCACCTTCGCGATGGCGCGATGCTGCAAAGCGTGGTTGCGGCCACCGCGCGGCAATTCGCCCGCGCGATCGTGATGCCCAATCTCACGCCACCGGTGACGACCGCCGAACTCGCGCGCGCCTATCGCGAGCGGATCATGGCGGCCGCGCCCGAGGGCATGGATTTCACGCCGCTGATGACCGCCTACCTGACCGACGATACCGATCCGGCGGATCTGATCGGCGGTTTTCGCGACGGCGTGTTCACTGCGGCCAAGCTCTACCCCGCGAATGCCACGACCAATTCCGCGCACGGCGTCACCGACATCGCGCGGCTGCACCCGGTGTTCGAGGCGATGGCAGAGGCGGGCATGGTCCTGTGCGTCCATGGCGAGGTGACCGACGCCGAGATCGACATCTTCGATCGCGAGGCGGTGTTCATCGAGCGGATTCTGGCGCCGCTCCATCGCGATCTGCCGCAGTTGAAGATTGCTTTCGAGCATATCACCAGCAGCCATGCGGTGGATTTCGTCGAAGCGAACGGGGAGAATGTCGCTGCGACGATCACGCCGCACCACCTCCATATCAACCGCAATGCGATGCTCGTCGGCGGAATGCGGCCGCATGCCTATTGCCTGCCGGTTGCCAAGCGCGAAGAGCACCGGCTTGCTCTGCGCGCCTTTGCGACCTGCGGCTCGTCCAAGGTCTTCCTCGGCACCGACAGCGCGCCGCACGAACAGCACGCCAAGGAAAGCGCGTGTGGCTGTGCGGGCATCTACAACGCGCCGCACGCGCTGGAGGCCTATGTGCAGGTCTTCGAGGAAGAGGATGCGCTGGAGCATTTCGAGGGCTTTGCCTCGCTCAACGGACCGCGCTTCTACGGGCTGCCGGTGAACGAGGGTACGGTTACGCTGGAGAAGCGCGAGCAGGCCGTGCCGGACAGCATTCCGGCGGCGGGCAGCCAGGTGGTGCCCTTCATGGCGGGGCAGACGATCGGCTGGAGCCTCGCCGATTGAGCGGGCGCTCTAGCTAACCGGCGTGGGTCTGCGCGCCCGTCGCTTGGCGAGCAGGTCCCACACGAAGACCGCCGCTGCCAGCCAGATGCAGCCGAAACAGAAGGCCTGGGCGGGGCGCAGCTCCTCGCCGAACACGGTCAGGCCGAGGATGAAGACGATGCTGGGCGCTAGGAACTGGACGAAGCCGAGCACCGAGTAGTCCATCCGCCGCGCGGCGATCGCGAAGAGCAGCAGCGGGATCGCGGTCAGGAACCCGCCGAGGATGATGGAGAGCGACAGGCCGAGCGAATCGTCGAAGGAAGACCCCTGCGGGCTCGCCCAGTACCAGGCGGAAATGCCGAGCGCGGGCAGCAGCAGGATCGCACTCTCGATGGTCAGTCCCGGCAGCGCGCCGACATCCACCTGTTTGCGCAGCAATCCGTAGGTCGCGAAGCTGAAGGCGAGAGTCAGGCTGATCCAGAGCGATGCCACCGCGCCCGCAGCGAGAGTCACGATGCCCACCGCGGCGAGGGCCACCGCGACCCACTGCGCGCGGCTCAGCTTCTCCTTCAGGACGAAGGTGCCGAGCAGAACGTTGACGAGAGGATTGATGTAATAGCCAAGGCTCGCCGCGAGCACGTAATTGTTCTGGATCGCCCAGACATAGACCAGCCAATTGATCCCGATCAGCGTGGCAGTGGCGCTCAGGATCAGCAGGTTGCGCGGGCGGGAGAGCGCCTCTCGCACCGCCGGGAGCTGGTGGCGAAAGAGCACGATCATGACGCAGATCGGCAAGGTCCACACGATTCGCCAGCCGACGAATTCGAACGCGGGCACCTGGCGCACCAGCAGCAGGTAAAGCGGCAGAAAGCCCCAGATCGTATAGGCCGCAACTGCTTGCGGCAGGCCGGAGGGCTTGGGTGCTTCGGGGATTTGGGGAGCGCTCACCCACGCGCCCTAGTCCTGTACGAAAGGCCGAACAAGCGTTGCATGGCGTTCATGTTAGTGCCTCTATTTATGAACGCAGTCGATTCGGAGGCGGCATCTCGCTGCACTCGGGACACGCGAAATTATCAGACGATCTTTGGCTTTCCTATGGGAGGGTCAGGGCGCAGCGTCCCACCAGCGCTGTGGAAGACGCCTCGGCACCACCAGTGCCGGGGCGTTTTCATCTCCTTCGCCTTAATTCGTCTTGAAGCCGACCCCCAGGGCTGCCCGCGGCTGGCCGATCTCGCTGCTGGCGACAGGGTAGGCACAATAGTCGGCGGCGTAGTAGGCCGCGGGGCGGTGGTTGCCCGACAGGCCGAGCCCGCCGAACGGCGCCTTGGAGGATGCGCCGTTGGTCGGCTGGTTCCAGTTGACGATCCCGGCGCGGATGTTGGCCCAGAAGTGATTATAGTCCTCGGGCGATCCTCCGACCAGCGACGCCGACAGGCCGAATCGCGTGTCGTTCGCTTCGGTGATGGCGGCATCGAGATCGGGCACCTTGATGACCTGCAGCAACGGGCCGAACAGTTCGATATCGGGGCGCTCTTCCATCGTGGTGGTGTCGATCAGCGCCGGCGCGACGAATGGCGCATCCTCGCGGATTCGCTTGAGGTGGCGGATCGCCTTGCCGCCGTTGGAGAGCAGGTAGAGGAAGCTCTCGGTCAACTGGTCCGCCGCCTGATTGTCGATCACGCAGCCCATGAAGGGCTGGGGGTCGGCAAAGGGCTCGTCGACGATCAGCTTGCCCATGACAGATTTTACCGCATCGATCGTCGCATCGTACATCTCTTCGGTCACGATCAGACGCCGCGCGGCGGTGCATCGCTGGCCCGCCGTGGTGAAGGCGGAGCGGATGATGATCAGCGCCGCATCCTCGACCTTCGGCGTTTTGGTGACGACGATCGGGTTGTTGCCGCCCATTTCCAGCGCGAGGATCTTGCCCGGATTGGTGGCGCATTTGCGGTTGATCGCGATGCCTGCTTGCGCGCTACCGGTGAACAGGATGCCATCGACGCCCGGATGCGCAACCAGCGCCTTGCCTTCGTCGGGCCCGCCAATCAGAACCTGTACCGCGTTCTTGTCGATCCCTGCACGGTGGAAGCATTCGACGAGCATTGCGCCGACCGCCGGGGTCTTCTCGCTTGGCTTGAAGACCACCGTATTGCCCGCGATCAGGGCGGGCACGATGTGGCCATTGGGCAGGTGCGCCGGGAAGTTGTAGGGGCCGAGCACCACCATCACGCCATGCGGCTTGTGGCGCAGCGCGGCGGAACCGCCGAGCGCGCTGTCGAGCTTCTTCTGGCCGGTCCGTTCCAGATAGGCGGTGATCGAAATCTCGACCTTGTTGATGACCGCTTCGACCTCGGTCTTCGCTTCCCAGTGCGGCTTGCCGGTCTCGCGGGCGATCAGCTCGGCGAATTCGTCGGCTGCGGCCCGGACTTCGTTGGCGAAGCGGCGGAGCACTTCCATCCGGTTGGCGACGGGGCGCGAGGCCCAGGCGGGAAAGGCTTCGCGCGCGCGCGCCACCGCCTCGTCCACATCGCCGATGGATGCACGGAACAGTTCCCGCCCGGTGGCAGGTTCGTAAGACACGATGTCGGAAAGTGGCACTCCAGGCAGTCCTCGGTTCCTCATGACGGCGGTTTCTACCGCCGCTCGCTGCTTTATGGGCGCGCAATAGCGCCAATATGCGCCCCCGTCACCTGTCCTGCGCGGCGGGCGGCGGGGCGGTGCCGTGGGCCTCGCCCATGTGGCGCAGGGCCTCGACCTTGTCGCAGAGCGGCTGCCAGTCGTCACGCTCGTCGATGGCGGACCAGATTGCCTCCACCTCGTCGATCAGCATGCTCTGCGGCGCGCCCTCGTGCCAATAGGCATGATCGGGCCCTGTCGGCTCATAAGCGTCGAAGATCGCCGCGAGTTCCGGGCTGGCGGATCTGCCGCCTCGATGTGCGAAGAAGAAGGCGTCCGGCTGTGCGCCGCTTTCGCGCATATGCCGCTCGCATGCCGCGATCAGCGCGCCGTCCGCCTTTTCGCCGCGCGGTTTCAGGCCCAGCCGCCAGAGCCACCTGCGGCGCAGTTGCTCGCCATACAGCGGACCGAAGCGTTCGAGCGCGGCGATCAGGCCGTCCGACGGTGCGATCAGCCGCAGCGCGGTGGCAAGCTGCGCGCAGTTCCAGCCGAGCGCTTCGGGCTGGCGACCGAAGGCATAGAGGCCGTTATGATCGAAATAGGCGGCGGTGAAGCCCGGGTCCCACGTCGGTAGCCAACGCCACGGCCCGTAATCGAAGCTTTCCCCGCTGACATTCATATTGTCGGTATTGAGCACGCCGTGGACGAAGCCCGCGACCATCCAGCTTGCGGCAAGGTCCGCAAGCCGCTCGACCACATGGTGCAGCAGCCGGACGGCGGGATCATCGCGCTCTGGCGCGCCTTGCGGCGGCGGCGGGCCGGGGAACTGCGCGAGGCAGTATTCGACCAGCTCGCGCATATGCTCGGGCTCGTCGTAAGCGAGCAGCCGCTGGAAGGTGCCGATGCGGATATGCCCGTGGCTCAGCCGGGTGAGCACGGCGGAGCGGGTGGGGGAAGGCTCGTCCCCGCGCCACAGATTCTCGCCAGTCTCGACAATCGAGAATGTCTGCGATGTATCGACCCCGAGTGCCTCGAGCATCTCGGTCGCGAGCAATTCACGCACCGCGCCCTTCAGCGTCAGCCGCCCGTCGCCCGCGCGGCTATAGGGCGTCTGGCCCGAACCCTTGGTGCCGAGATCGAGCAGTCTGCCCGCATCGTCGCGCACCTGCGCGAACAGAAATCCGCGTCCGTCGCCGATATCGGGGTTGTACACCCGGAACTGGTGGCCGTGGTAACGCAGCGCGAGCGGCTGTGGCAGATTGTCGGGCAAGGGCTCGAAGCGCCCAAAGTGGGAGAGCCACTGCGTGTCGCTCAATTCGTGAAGGCCGACGCCCTGCGCTGCGCGGTCGTTGCGCCAACGCAATTCGGTTTTCGGGAAGTCGGCGGGTGCGACCTGATCGCCGAGCCAGTCGGCCAGCTCTACAATCGGCGGTGATGCGGCGTCGCGGTGCGGTTGCGGTTTGTCGGCCATCGCGGCAATAGTGGCCGCGCGCGCATCGTCGCGCAACCGAACTGCCTTAGCTGGGACCGAAAAGAGAGCCATGGATCAGCGCTTCACCGATGGATTCTGGCATTCCGCCGACGGTTTGAAACTGCATTATCGCGATTATCCGGGCCGATCTACCGAGGAGGATCAGGGGCGGCCGCCAATTGTGTGCATGCACGGTCTGACACGCAACGCGCGCGATTTTGCGGGCGTCGCCGCGCGGCTTTCGCCCGCATGGCGGGTCATCGTACCCGAGATGCGCGGGCGCGGGGAAAGCGGTTATGCCGACGATTCCGCGACCTATAATCCCGTCCAGTATGTCGAGGATGTGGAGCGGTTGCTGAGCGATCTGGGAATCGATCGGTTCTTCGCCATCGGCACATCGCTGGGCGGGCTGATGACCATCCTTCTCGCCAGCAAGAACGCAAGTCGGCTGGCGGGGGCGGTGCTCAACGATATCGGCCCGGTGATCGAGGAAGACGGGCTGGACAAGATTCGCAGCTATGTCGGCCAGGGGCGCAGCTTCCCGACCTGGATGCACGCCGCGCGCGCGCTCGAAGACACGCACAGCGATGCGCACCCGACCTATCAGCTGGAAGACTGGCTGGAGGCTGCCAAGCGCGTGATGGTGCTGGGCCAGAACGGACGGATCAGCTTCGATTACGACATGGCGGTGGGCGATGCCTTCCGCGAGGCCGACGACAGCGGCGGTGCCCCCGCTGCAAACCTGTGGTTGGCCTTCGAATCACTAGCCCAGACCCCGCTGCTACTGGTGCGCGGCGCACTCTCCAACCTCCTGTCCGAAGAGACGGTGGAGCAGATGAAAGCGCGCAACCCCGGCATGGAGATCGTTTCGGTGCCCGACACGGGCCACGCTCCGACACTGGAAGAGCCCGAGGCCGTGGCAGCGATCGACGCGCTGCTCGCCCGGGTCAGGGCGCAGGAAACCGTCTGATGCCTGCCGATGTACGTGACGAGGGATCGCCGCCGCGCGTGCTCCATCTCCATTCGACCTTCGCTGCCGGGGGCAAGGAACTGCGGAGCGTGCAGCTGATCAATGCATTCGGGAGCAAGCTGTCGCACGCGATCGTCTCCGCCGATCCCAATGCTTACGGGGCGGCCGAGCACATCGCGAAGGGGCGCGACGTGCGTTACCCGCGCGATTTCCCGTCGCTAAGGGGAAAGCCATGGCCGGGCCGCCTCCACACGCTCGCCCGCGCAATGCAGCCCTACGACCTCGTGCTGACCTATAACTGGGGCGCGATGGACGCGGTGATGGCGCATACGCTGTTCAAGGATTCGCTCGATCTGCCGCCGCTGATCCACCACGAGGACGGCTTCAACGAGGACGAGCAGGACAGGCTGAAGGCTTCGCGCAACTGGTATCGCCGGATTGCGCTAGGCAAGGCGAACGGACTTGTCGTGCCGTCCGAAGTGCTGGAAGGCATTGCGCTCGAAACCTGGCAGCAGCCGATCGGCCGCGTGAAACATGTCCCTAACGGGATCGATACCAAGGGTTTCGCTGCCCGTCCGCGCGCCGATGCGCTGCGCGGTGTGATCAAGCACAAGGGAGAGAAGTGGGTCGGCTCGCTTGCCGGGCTGCGTGCGGTCAAGAACCTGCCCGCACTGGTGCGCGCGGTCGCTCGCCTGCCCGAAGAATGGCAGCTGGTCATTGTGGGGGAGGGGCCGGAACGCGAGGCGATCCGCGACGCCGCCGAAGCCGCCGAGATATCGCATCGGGTGCATATGCCCGGCTTCGTTGCCAATCCGAAAAGCTATATTGGTCTGTTCGATATCTTCGCGCTGTCGTCGCGTTCCGAACAGTTTCCGCTGTCCGTGGTCGAAGCGATGGCGGCGGGGTTGCCCGTCGCAGCGCCCGCAGTCGGAGATATTGCGGACATGGTCGCGAAGGAAAACGCGCCGTTCATCGTCGCGCCGAAAGACGAGACAGCGCTTGCCGAAGCGCTGCTCGCGCTCGCGGGCGACGAAGGCCTGCGCAAGACCCTCGGCGACGCGAACAAGGCCAGGGCGCGCGCGAAATTCGACGAAGCGACGATGATCGCGTCCTATCGCCGGCTCTACGACAGCGCGCTGGGCGGGGGCGTGCTCACGTGAAGGGCGGCGATGCGGGCGCTTTCACGCGGCGTTCACCCGCGCCTGTGTTGAGTACGCTCCTATTGAACTCAGCGCACCATGGTTTAAAGACGCCCGCCAATCCCGGCAGTTTCTAGAAAAGAGAGTTTCTCAGGCGTGGCCCTGTTACCCAACCGCGACAGCAACAAGACGGCCGACCGCAAGGCGAAGACTGCCGCCGCACAGGATGAAGCGCTGCTGCGCGAGGTCGACGATGCGGTCCGCACCGATCAGTACCGCCATATCTGGACCAATTACGGCCTCTATATCATTGGCGCCGTGGTGATCGCGCTGGGGATTTTCGCCGCGGTGCTGATCTTCGGCGGCCAGAGCGATGCCGAGCGCGAAGGCAATTCCGAAGTCTTGATTCAGGCGCTCGACCGCCTCGAAGCGGGCAATCTTGACGCGGCGGACGAAACGCTTGTCACGCTTGCCGAGGAAGGCGAGGGCGGAGCCCAGGCGCAGGCGCAGATGTTGCGCGGCGGCATCGCGCTGGAACAGGGGCGCAATGAAGAGGCCGTGGCCCTGTTCGAACAGGTTGCCGCGAATGGCGATATCCCGGATTCGCTGCGCGATCTGGCAGAGCTGCGCGCGGTGGTTGCGGCGTACGACACACTCGAACCGTCCGAAGTCATCAGCCGCCTGACGCCGTTGGCGCAGGAGGGTGAGCCCTACTTCGGCAGCGCGGGCGAGATTGTCGCCATGGCGCACCTCGATGCGGGCGACACCGGAAAGGCGGGCGAATTGTTCGCCAAGATCGCGAAAGACGACGAAGTGCCCGACACGATCCGCGGTCGTGCGCGCCAGATGGCCAGCGCGCTTGGCATCGACGCGATTGGCGATGTCGATGAGTTCATCGAAGAAGCACGCGCGGCTGCTTCTGCCGGAGCGCGGGGCGGACCCCCGCAGCCGCAGCAGCCCCAATAACACACATGCCTTTGCCCGATGGGCGAATCTTTCGGAGGATGACCTTGCGAGCCACTGGTGCGATCCCGCTTCTACTCACGGCGCTTCTTGTCGCGGGCTGCTCCGGCGGCCTGTTCGGCGGTGGTGGCGACAAAAAGGTTACCCCGACCCTCGGCGACCGTCAGCCCGTGCTGTCGCGCATCGAAAGCGGCGCGAGCGTCGATCCGAGCCTGGCCGGCGTGTCGGTCGTGCTGCCTCCGGCGCGCGTCAATGAAAGCTGGGCGATGGCGAGCAGCACGCCGAGCAAGAGCTATGGCCACCTCTCGCTGGGCGACAACCCGACCCGCGCGTGGACGGCGACGATCGAAGGTTCGACCAGCAGCCGTCGCCTCGGCGCGGCGCCGATCGTTGCAGACGGCACGCTCTACGCGGTCGACACGGCGGGCACCGTCCATGCGCTGGATGCCGAAACCGGCGCACGCAAATGGCAGTATCGCCCCGACATTGCTTCCGATCTGCGCGGTGTGGCGTTCGGTGGCGGGCTTGCCGTCGCGGGCAACCGCCTGTTTGCGACCAGTGGCACGGGCCGGGTCGTCGCGCTCGACACAGCAGACGGCAGCGAAGTGTGGGATGCCAACCCGGCCGGCCCGCTGCGCGATGCGCCCACGCTGGCCTTCAACCTCGTGCTGGTGATGACCCAGGACAATCGCATCATCGCCCTGAACCAGAATGACGGTTCGCTCGCATGGCAGGAATCGGGTTCGGTAGCGCAGGCCGGTGTGTTCGGCGTGGCGTCGCCTGCCGCAGGGCAGGGTACGGTCGTCGCGGGCTACAGCTCGGGCGAACTGGTTGCCTACCGCTACGAGAATGGCCGCGTGCTGTGGGCCGATGCGCTCGCGCGGACCTCGATCTCGACCGAGGTGGGCAGCATATCGGACATCGACGCCGACCCGATCATCGACAGCGGCCGGGTCTATGCGCTGGGTCAGGGCGGGCGCATGGCCGCTTACGAACTGGTCACCGGCCAGCGCGTGTGGGAACTGAACCTTTCGGGCATTTCGACCCCCGCGATGGCAGGCGAATGGCTGTTCACGCTGACCAGCGACGCGCGCCTGCTGGCGATCGCGCGCTCGACCGGCAAGGTCCGCTGGATCACCCAGCTGCGCCGCTATCGCAATGAGAAGAAGCGGGAGGACTCGATCTTCTGGAGCGGTCCGGTGCTCGCCAACAACATGCTCTACATCGCCAATTCCGAAGGCGAGCTGTGGAGTGCGAGCGTGGGCGAAGGTTCGGCGAACCTGGTCGCCGAACTGAAAAAGCCGGTCAGCCTGCCGCCGATCGTGGTCAATAATACGCTCTACGTGCTGGATGACGGCGGAACGATCACGGCGTTCCGCTAATTTTGGCGCTCGCGTTACCGGGCATTTAACCAATCCGGGCCTATGGGCGGTGTCATGCGTGATACCGCCCTCGGCGCCCCGAACGGGGCAGCACTTCCCGCCAGCGATGTGTCGGCCGCCGTCGGCCTCGTCGGGCTCGCCGGGCTGCTGGCGTGGATCGCGATCTGCCGTAGCTTTCCCGAATTCGTCGGCGCGTTCGATCTGGCGCTGCCTGCCGAGCGGCTGGACGGGCCCTACGCCGCGCTGACGGGGCTGATCGCCGCCGGGTTGCCGATGGTCCTGTGGTCGGTGTTCGTCGACAAGGTCCACACCCGCGACTCGACCGGGCTGGACTGGAACAAGCGCGCCGAGGGGCAAAGCACCCGCGCGATTTCCTTCACCAAGCTGACCGGCCTGTGGGCGACCTGGGCCATCATCGCCGCAGTCTACTGCATTGCGCGTTGGTACTGGGAGGGAAACTACCTCTTCGCCATGCAAATCCTCGGGGTGGCGATCGTCCCGATGGTCGTGCTCTCGGTGCCCTATATCCTCTGGCTCGACCGCCGGATGTTCCAGCCGCGCGACGGTGCCTGGCATTTCGGCGCCTTCCTCCTCGCGCGCGAGCCATGGGACAGGGAGAAGATTATCGGTCATTGGCGTGCGTGGATCATCAAGGGCTTCTTCGGCGCCTTCATGATTTCGATCTTGCCCGGTGGTTTCACCCAAGTCGTCAATGCCGATTTCGGCTTGCTCGCCAGCCAGCCGGGGGCACTGGCATCCGCCCTGATCGCGCTGCTCTTCGTGATCGACGTGCAGATCGGTACGGTCGGCTACATCACGACAATGCGCCCGCTCGACAGCCATATTCGCAGCGGTAACCCTTTCCTCGCCGGGTGGCTGGCTGCGCTGCTGTGCTATCCTCCGGTCAACTACGGTTTGATGAGCGCAGGTGGCCTGCTCGATTACGAAATCAACGCGCCCGGCTGGCAGCACTGGCTGGCGGGCAATTCGATGCTGCTATCGCTGTGGGGCGGCTGGATGGTTGTGCTGACCGCAGTCTATGCCTGGGCGACCGTCGCATTCGGTCTGCGCTTTTCGAACCTCACCTATCGCGGGGTCATCACGAATGGCCCCTACCGCTTTACGCGCCACCCCGCATACGTGGCGAAGAACCTGTTCTGGTGGAGTGCTTCGCTGCCCTTCCTCGTGACCTCCGGTGGGCCCATGGAGGCGCTGCGCAACGTGGTCGCGCTCTCGCTTGTGTCGGGCATCTACTACTGGCGTGCGCGGACCGAAGAGGCGCATCTGCTGCGCGAAGACGCCAAATATCGTGAATACCACGCGTGGATGGCGCAACACGGAGTCGTGACCGCGCCGCTGGTCGCGCTTGGTCGTGCGATCGGTCGCGGTCGCGGCGAAGTGTTGCAGCCCGCCGAATAGCAGCGCGGTAGCGCGCGGTCAGAAGCTGTACTTGTAGATCCGGCTGATATCGCCGTTCCATTCGCCGTGGTAGCGGTCGAGCATGCGCTGGGCAGGCGATTTGCCGCTTTCGACGATCTCGTCCAGCGTTTGCAGGAAGCCGCTTTCATTGTCGCCGCCGGTGTTAAGGAAGCCGCGCGCTGTCAGCCCCTCGCGCGCGATCGCGAGCACTTCGCGACCCAGCTCCTGCAAGGTCCGGCCATCGGGGACAGTAGCGGCAAGTCCTTCCTTCGGCACCGCGTTGCGCAGCGCTTCGCGCTCTTCCATCGACCAGTCCTTGACCAGATCCCACGCCGCATCGAGCGCGCCCTGATCGTAGAGCAGGCCGACCCATAGCGCGGGCAGGGCGCAGATGCGGCTCCATGGGCCGCCATCGGCACCGCGCATTTCGAGAAAGCTCTTCAGCCGCACCTCCGGGAAGGCGGTGGAGAGGTGATCCCACCAGTCGCTCTCGGTTGGCTTTTCACCGGGCAGGATCGACAGCTTGCCATCGAGGAAATCGCGGAAGCTCAGGCCTGCCGCGTCGAGATACTTTCCGTCGCGGAAGACGAAGTACATCGGCACGTCGAGCATGTAGTCGACATAGCGTTCGTAGCCGAAATCCTCGTCGAACACGAAGGGCAGCATGCCGGTGCGATGTGGGTCGGTATCCGACCAGATGTGGCTGCGGTAGGAGAGATATCCGTTGGGCTTGCCCTCGGTGAAAGGCGAATTGGCGAACAGCGCGGTCGCAAGCGGTTGCAGCGCCAGCCCGACGCGGAACTTCTTCACCATGTCGGCTTCGCTGCCGTAGTCGAGGTTCACCTGGATCGTACAGGTGCGCAGCATCATGTCGAGGCCCAGATTGCCGACGCGCGGCATGTGGTCCATCATGATCTGGTAACGGCCCTTGGGCATCACAGGCAGGTCTTCGCGCGCCTTGTCGGGCCACATGCCGAGGCCGAGAAACCCGACTCCGAATTTTTCGCCGATCTCTTTGACCTGACTCAGGTGGCGACCCGCTTCGTTGCAGGTTTCGTGCAGCGTCTTGAGCGGCGCGCCCGAGAGTTCGAGTTGCCCGGCGGGTTCGAGGCTCACCGTGCCATCTTCGCCCGCCATGGCGATGACCTTTCCGCCTTCTTCGACGGTCTGCCACCCAAAATCCTGAAGCGACAGGAGGATATCACGGATTCCTCCTTCCTCGTCGTAACTCGGCGCGGCGTGGGTCTTGCGCTTGTAGACGAGCTTTTCGTGTTCGGTCCCGATCCGCCAGTCGGCCTTGGGCTTCTCACCCTGCTGCATCGGAGCAATCAGCTGATCGCGGCTTTCGATGACGGGATCGTCTTCTGCGGATGTGTTGCGGGTGCTCATTCGAGTGGCGATAGAAAACCGGCCAACCCGAGGGAAGGAAATTATTCTTGCGGCTGCCAGTCGCCTGCTTGGGCCATCCATACGGATAGCGATGCGATGGCGGCAGTCTCGCCGCGAAGGATGCGCGGGCCCAGCGTAATCGGCACCGCCTGAGGAAGGGCCCGGATGGCGGCCCGCTCGGCATCGTCGAAGCCGCCTTCGGGGCCGATCAGGATCGCGGCCGGCTGGCCGTGCGCGGCGAAGGCACTGGCCGCCTCTGCCCCGCCTTCCTCGTCTGCAAAGAACAGCGCGCGATCCTCCGGCCATTGCGCCAGCAACGTCTCCAGCTTCACCGGTTCCGCCATTTCGGGCAGGGCGGTGCGCGCGCACTGCTCCGCCGCCTCGGTCACGATGGTCCGCACGCGGTCGGGATTGAGCTTGTCTGCCACGCAGCGCCGCGTAATGACTGGACGGATCGCTGCGACGCCCAGTTCGGTCGCCTTTTCGAGCACCAGATCGAAGCGATCTTTCTTGAGCAGGGCGGGGCACAGCCACAGGTCGGGCACCGCCTCCCTTTCGCGCAGCCGTTCGACCACCTTCACATCGACACGCCGCTTGCCGACCTGGCCGACCCGGGCCGCCCATTCGCCGGTGATGTCGTCGCACAGGATCACGGTGTCGCCTTCGGACACGCGCATGACCTTGCCGAGGTAGTGGGCCCGATTGCCGTCGAGTGCGAAGCTGCGGCCAGCGCCGAGTTCATCCTCGACGAACAGGCGTGGAGCGCTTTTCGGGGGCCAGGCAGGGGTTGCGGGCATGGCTGGGCAGGTGGCACGCGGCGCGCTAGGGAGCAAGTCCATGAGCAGCAGCGACTCCGCCGAAACAATCGTACCCGATAGCGAACACAGTGGGCTAATCGCCCGCCTGCCGCAGCTTCCCCGCGATCTCGCTCAGCTTGCGCGGTTCGACCGGCCGATCGGCTGGTGGCTGCTGTTCTGGCCCTGCGTGTTCGGCGTGTGGCTGAGCGGTGCCGGCTGGCAGCTTGGGCTGCTCGTATTGCTGCTGCTGGGCGCGATCGCGATGCGCGGAGCGGGCTGCGTCTACAACGACATTACCGATGCGGAGCTGGACCGCCAGGTTGCGCGCACCGCCAGTCGGCCCATCGCCAGCGGGCGCGTGAGCAAGCGCACGGCGTGGATCTGGCTGGCCGCGCTAAGCCTGGTCGGGCTGGTCGTGCTGCTGCAATTGCCGCTGCAGGCGCAGATCATCGCACTTATCAGCCTCGTGCTGGTCGCCGCCTATCCCTTCATGAAGCGGATTACCTGGTGGCCGCAGGCGTGGCTGGGGCTCACTTTCAACTGGGGCGTGCTGGTTGGCTGGGCGACGCTCGCGGGCGAGAACTGGGGCGTCGCCATCGCGGTCTATCTCGGCTGCGTGCTGTGGACCGTGGGTTACGACACGATCTACGCGTTGCAGGACCGGGATGATGATGCGCTGGTCGGTATCCGCTCATCCGCGCTGCGCATGGGCGGCAAGGTGAAGCAGGGCGTGACTGCGTGCTACGCGGGGGCCTTGCTCTTGTGGGGCATCGGATTCTGGTTGCTGCGCGAGGATTGGGTCGCGTGGCTCACGCTGATCCCGGTCGCTTGGCATCTCGGTTGGCAGATCGTGACGCTGGACGAGAGCGATGGCGACAATCCGCTCGCCCGTTTCCGCTCGAACCGCTGGGCGGGCTTTTTGCTGGCGTTGGCGTGCTTTGTCGTGGGGAATGCGGGGGTCTAGCACCCCCTAGCTGTTTACTTTTCGTTCCGCGCCCATCTAAACCGGGGCATGGCTGCGCCGTCCTCCGAGATTCCCGCTCTGCCCGCGCTCCATGCCAGCCATGCAGGGTTATGGCTGGGCGCGCCCGATGGCACCGTGCAGGAGATCGCGAAGGGCCAGGCGATAAACGCCTGTGCAGATACGCCGGTGCTGATGCTCAACGCGCCGCTGGTCGCTGCACGGCTGGGTTATCCCGACCTCTCCGGGCTCGACCTGCTCGAGCTTTACGCCTTCCTCCACCCTGCGCGGTTTTGTGTGCCGACACCCAAGGGACTGGCGGCGGCACTCAGCATCGATCCGCCGCAGGACGACGCGGCGACGCCTGCCTTCCTGCGCCAAGCTCTGGCGGCGATGCTCGCCGTGTGCGGGCGCGAGGATTGGGCCGAGCGGCATGGTGCGTGGAGCACGCTGCAATCGCTCGCCCGCGCGCGCTGGCCGTGGGCGCAGGTGCTTGCCGGTATCGTGGCGAAGCCCGAACGGGCCGAACGCTGGGTGTTCGCGACCTTGCCCGAATGGGAGGAAACGCCCGAACGCCCGCAGCCTGCGCAGGTCGCGATTTCCGAAGAGGAGGTCAGCGCTCAGCTTTCCCGCCTGACCGGTGAGGGGGCCGAAAAGCGCGAGGGGCAGCGCGCCTATGCCACCGAGGTCGCGCAGATTTTCGCCCCGAGAGAAAGCAGGGGAAGGCCGCACCTGCTGCTCGCGCAGGCTGGCACCGGCATCGGCAAGACGCTCGGCTATCTGTCGCCCGCGAGCGTTTGGGCGGAACGCGCGCAGGGCACGCTCTGGGTCAGCACCTATACCAAGAACCTCCAGCGCCAACTGCGCCGGGAAAGCCGCCGTGCGTGGCCGGAAAAGCGCGCCGATGGGTCGGCGCCGGTGGTGGTCCGCAAGGGGCGGGAGAATTACCTGTGCCTGCTTAATCTGGAAGACGCGATGCAGGGCGGGTTTGCCGGCCGCGGCGCGATCCTCGCCCATCTGATATCGCGCTGGGCGCAATATTCGCGCGATGGCGACATGATTGGCGGTGACCTGCCCGGCTGGCTCGGCACGCTGTTTCCCCGCCGCGGGATTACCGCGCTGACCGACCAACGCGGCGAGTGCGTCTATGCCGGATGCCCGCATTACCGGAAGTGCTTTATCGAACGCGCGGCGCGCACCTCCGCGCAGGCCGATCTGGTGATCGCGAACCACGCGCTGGTCATGATCAACGCCGCTCGCGGCAGGCACCACGGCCACCCGCCGACGCGCATGATCTTCGATGAGGGGCATCACGTATTCGATGCAGCCGACAGCACCTTTGCCGCCGCGCTTACGGGGCAGGAAGCGATCGAGCTGCGCCGCTGGATTATCGGGCCGGAGCGCAACACGCGCGGGCGGCGGCGCGGTCTCGCCGCCCGGCTGGCGGATGTCGCGTCCTACGACGATGCGAGCGGCGACGCGGTGGAGGCCGCCATCGAAGCGGCGCAGGCGCTGCCCGCCGATGGCTGGCTGGGGCGGATCGGCGAAGGTGCGCCGTCCGGGCCGCTGGAGGAGCTGCTGTCGCAGGTTCGCGCCACGGTGTTCGCGCGCGACGAAAGCGGCGGACAGGAAGCAGGCTACGGGATCGAAACCGAGATTGCGGACCCGCCCGGGCCACTGGTCGATGCCGCGCAAGAAGCGCAAGGCGCGCTTGCGAGCCTGCGCAAGCCGCTCCTGACGCTGGGGCAGCGGCTCGAAGCGGTGCTGGAGGATGCGCCCGACTGGCTCGATTCGCAGGGCCGCGCGCGGATCGAGGGTGCGCGACACTCGCTTGCCTGGCGGATCGACCTGATCGCTGCGTGGGAGGCGCTGCTCGGCCGGATTGGCGGGCCTACTACACCCGACTTCGTCGACTGGCTGGCGGTCGACCGGTTCGAATCGCGCGAGTACGATATCGGCCTGCACCGCCGCTGGCTCGATCCGATGAAGCCCTTTGCCAAGATCGTCCTCGAACCCGCACATGGCGTGATGCTGACCAGCGCAACGCTCGCGGATCGCGCGGTCGATGGGGAGGTCGACTGGAACCGCGCCATCGCGGCGAGCGGCGCGGATCATATCGGGCTCAACCCCGGCCTCACCAGCCAGCCGAGCCCCTTCGACTATTCCAGGAATGCCGAAGTGCTGATCGTCACGGACATCAGGCGCGGCGATCTCGCCGGGCTTGCCGGGGCCTATGCGCAGTTGATCGAGTCTGCAGGCGGCGGCACGCTGGGGCTGTTCACCGCGATCAAGCGGCTACGCGCCGTTCATGCGCGGATCGCAGACCGGCTCGCGAGAGCACGACTACCGCTCTATGCCCAGCACGTCGATCCGATCGATACCGGTACGCTGACCGACATCTTCGGCGACGATCCGCGCGCGAGCCTGCTCGGCACCGATGCCCTGCGCGACGGGATCGACGTGCCCGGCGAAAGCTTGCGGAGCGTGGTGCTGGAGGCAGTGCCCTGGCCGCGCCCCACGATCCTTCATCGCGCGCGGCGTGCCGCATTTGCGGAAGATGCTGGAGGAGGCGGGGCGTACGACGACCGGATCATTCGCGCGCGGCTGGCGCAGGCATTCGGGCGGCTGATCCGTACGCGCGACGATTCGGGCCATTTCGTCGTTCTGTCCGCCGCATTTCCTTCGCGGTTGCTCAGCGCTTTCCCCGAAGGCACTCCGATTCATCGCGTTACGCTGGCCGAGGCCGTTTCGCGCCTTGCGGCGGGGCCGCCTGCAAGGCAGGGAGGGAATGTACCCGCCGCGTTCGACATGACGGCGGATTGAGGATCCAACATGAGGCTGAACACGTGAAATATCTCGGCCTGTTCCGTCATGCGAAATCCGATTGGGTCGATCGCGACCAGCGCGATTTCGACCGCGGCCTGAATGCACGCGGACGAAAGGGCGCTGGCCTGATGGGCCGCCATATCCGTCGGCACGATGTCGACTGGGATTGCCTGCTCGCCAGCCCGGCGCAGCGCGTGCGCCTGACGCTGGACGAAGCCGCGCTCGGTGTAGACACGACGTTCGACGCGCGCCTTTATCTCGCCGGCTCGGACACGCATATCGAACTCCTGAAGGAGCTTGGGGGCGATGCCGACGCGGTGCTGATTGCGGCGCATAATCCAGGGCTGCAGGATGTGGTCCTGGCGCTCGTCTCGCCAGAGCACGAGACGGCCGACTTTCGGGAGGCGATGGTTAAGTTTCCGACTGCGTCATTCGCGGTGCTCGAACTGCCGATCGACGACTGGGGCGAGCTGGGCGCGCAGACCGCCAAGCTGGTCCATTTCAAACGCCCGCGCGACCTCGATCCCGATCTCGGGCCGGAAGACTAGCTCAACACGTTGCGGGGGCCCGGCCCATCCGCGCCGAGAGCGTCGTCGGGATTGTAGAGCGCACATTTGGTCAGGCTGAGGCACCCGCACCCGATGCACCCGTCGAGGTTTGCTCTCGCGCGCTGAAGCTCTGCGATGCGCGCGTCGAGCTGTTCGCGGATCGCGCGGCTGATCGCCGCCCAGTCGCGCGCATTGGGGGTGCGGCCCTGCGGCAGGCGCGCCATCTGCGCCTCTATCTCGCCAAGCGATAACCCAAGGCGCTGCGCAATCAGGATGAAGCTGAGCCGACGAATGTCGGAGCGCAGGAAACGCCGCTGATTGGCGCCCGTGCGATGCGGTTCGATCAGCCCCTTACTCTCGTAATAGCGGATGGCCGACACGCTGAGTCCGGTGCGGCGGGCAAGTTCGCCAATCGGCAAAAGGTCGTTCGCTTTCATCGATTGCGGCGATAGGGATATTCCTGCTTGACCTCAAGTGAGGTTGAGGTTGCATTGATGTGCGCATCGCAGTCGCGGAGCCGCTTCGGCACCGCCAGCAGAAGGAGTAAAGCGATGCCCAAAGGCTATCTCGAACATGCCAATATTTCTGTGACCGATCCGGAGCGCAGCGCGGCGCTGCTGATCGATCTGCTGGGGTGGCACGAGCGGTGGAGGGGGCCTTCGATGAATTCCGGTCGGTCGATCCATATCGGGAGCGAGGTGGATTATCTGGCGCTTTACACCATTGAGCACGTGAGCGGCGATTTCGCCACGGGCCACCCGCTAAACCACATTGCCTTCGTCGTCGACGATCTGTCCGCTGCCGAGGAGGTGGTAAAAGGCCACGGCCTCGAACCCTTCGGGCACGACGATTACGATCCGGGGCGCCGGTTCTACTTCTTCGACTGGGACGGGATCGAGTTTGAAGTGGTCAACTATGACTGAAGCGCAAGGCCGGGGCGTCAGCGCTCCGGCCATTCGCGCTTGCAACATGAGAGTGCCTGCGTAACAGGCTGATGCCATGAGCATGCAAGATCTGATCGAAGCCGCCCGCACATCCAAGGCCTGGCCGTTCCAGGAGGCGCAGCGGCTGCTCAAGCGCTATCCCGATGGTGCAAAACCCGACGGATCGCCGGTGCTGTTCGAGACCGGCTACGGCCCCTCGGGCCTGCCGCATATCGGCACCTTCCAGGAAGTGCTGCGCACCACGCTGGTGCGCCGCGCTTTCGAAGCGCTGATCGGCGCCCGGCCCGAGGATGGCAAGACGCGCCTCGTGGCCTTCAGCGACGATATGGACGGCCTGCGCAAGGTGCCTGACAACGTGCCGAACGCCGAGCTGCTCGCGGCGAACCTGCACAAGCCGCTCAGCCGCATTCCGAACCCGTTCGGCACCGATCACCCCAGCTTTGCGCATCATAACAATGCCAAGCTGCGCGAATTCCTCGACCGGTTCGGCTTCGATTACGAATTTATCGCGAGCCACGAACGTTACGAGAGCGGCGCGTTCGACGATGCGCTGAAGGGCGTGCTGGCCAACAACCAGGCGATCCTCGACATCATGCTGCCGACGCTGCGGGCAGAGCGCGCGGCGACCTATTCGCCGATCATGCCGATCAGCCCGGTCACGGGCCGCGTGTTGCAGGTGCCGGTCGAGGTGGTCGATGCGCAGGAAGGCACGGTTCGCTTCACCGATGAGGATGGCAGCGTGGTCGAACAATCCGCGCTCGGCGGGCAGGCCAAGCTGCAATGGAAGGTCGACTTCGCGATGCGCTGGGTCGCGATGGGCGTCGATTACGAGATGTACGGCAAGGACCTGACCGATACCGGCATCCAGTCGGGCAAGATCGCCAAGGTGCTGGGCGGTCGCAAGCCCGAGGGGCTGATCTACGAGCTGTTCCTCGACGAGAAGGGCGAGAAGATTTCGAAGTCGAAGGGCAACGGCCTGACGATCGACGAGTGGCTGACCTATGGCAGCGAGGAATCGCTCGGCTTCTACATTTTCCCCAATCCCAAGAGCGCCAAGCAGTTGCATGTTGGCGTGATCCCCCGCGCGGTCGACGATTACTGGCAGTTCCGCGAACGGCTGCCCGAGCAGAGTCTCGACAAGCAGCTCGGCAACCCGGCGTGGCACCTGCTGCGCGCCAATGGCGGCTATCAGGCGGAGGAAGCACCGGGTGCTGGCGAGAGCCTGCCGGTGACCTACGGCCTGCTGCTCAATCTGGTGGGCGTGATGGGCGCGACCGCGACGCGCGACCAGGTGTGGTCCTATCTCGGTAACTACATCGCGGACCCCGACCCCGTAAAGCACCCCGAGCTGGATCTGCTGGTCGGTACCGCGCTGGCCTATAGCCGCGACTTCATCGCCCCGACGCTCAAGCGCCGCGCGCCCACGCCCAATGAAGCGTCGGCGCTGGCCGCGCTGGACGGCGAATTGGCGCAGGTGCCTGCCGATATGAGCGCGGAAAACTTGCAGACGATCGTATACGAGATCGGCAAGCGGGAAGAGTTCGGGTTCGAGAACCTGCGCGACTGGTTCAAGGCGCTCTACGAGACGCTACTGGGATCGGAGCAGGGCCCGCGCATGGGTAGCTTCATCGCGCTTTACGGGATCGAGAACACGCAGAAACTGATCGCCGACGCGATCGAGAACGCCTGAAGTCTCAGCCCCATTTGCGGCTGCGATACCACCGGGTGATGACGTATTTGGAGCCCAGCGTTACCGGCGTGCCCGCGTGCAGCGTATCCTCGTTGGGCGTGCCGTCTTCCTTGGCGTTGTTCCAGGTCAGCAGCACGCCTGCCTTGGGCTCGATGCTGATACCGAGCTCGGGAAAAGACGTCGCTCCGCCGGCCTGAACATCGTTGAGGAACAGCATCGCGGTCCAGCTGCGCTGGCCGCCATTCTTGCGTTCCATCTTCCAGTAATTCTCGGTCGGGTAGAAGTAGTCGTGGTGGTCCTTGAACTGCTGGCCCGGCAGGTATCGCTGGCCCTGCATTGTCTCGCCCAGCTCGCCCGACAGGCCCAGCGCGTCGTCGATCCGGCGCGAGACCATCTTCACCGTCGTGTCGTCGCGATTGAAATTGCCGGTGTAGGAGGTGCGAAAACCATCCTTATACGTGCCTTCGTAAAGCGAGCTCGGGCTGGCGACGACGTCGATCATCTCGATCAGCTTGCGGCATTCGTTCGCGCTCAAAAAGTCGCCGATGGCATAGATCTCGGCCTTGTCGGTCGGCACTTTGTAGGCCTTGGGATCGGCATCGAGCCGCGCGCGAACCGTTCTGCCAACGCGGGCGAGCGCGCTCTGGTCCGGTACCTTGGTCGTCTTGGTGGCGGTGTCGGTCATGCAGGCATTCTAGCAAGCGTCCCGACGCGCTGCTAGGTCCAGCACGAAGAGTCTGGAGGTGGGAAATGCAAATCGAGAATCCGAAACGCTACAGCCTGGGCGCGATGATCTTTCACTGGCTGATCGCGGTGCTCGTGATCGTGAACTGGCGGATCGCCGAAAGTGCCGAGCATCTGGAAGGCGCCGCGAAAGGCGCGGTGTTCGCTAACCACAAGGCGCTGGGGATGCTGATCCTCGCCCTGACTCTGGGCCGGCTTGCATGGCGCTTCGCCCATCCCTTGCCCAAGCTGCCGAACAATTATGCCCCGTGGGAGCGTATTCTCGCCCGGACGACGCACGTGCTGTTCTACCTGCTGCTGGTCGGGTTGCCGCTTGGCGGGTGGCTGGCGAGTTCGCTGGTCGAGCGGCCGATCGACTTCTTCGGCCTGTTCACAATCCCCGTGTTGCCGGTGGGCATGAATACGGACCTGGGCGGCACGATCTTCGATTTTCACAAGACGGCTGGGACGATCATGATCTACCTGATCGCGCTGCATATTCTCGGCGCGCTCAAGCACACCTTCGTCGACAAGGATTTGGGCATCTTCCGCATGCTGCCGTTCGGCGGGAAGGCCCGCCAATAAGCGAAACGCCCCGCCGATCGCGATGATCGACGGGGCGTTTGCAGTGTCAGGCGATCCGGCTGCTTACCAGAAGAAGTCGTAAATCACGTCGACCACTTCGCCCGAATAGGTGTTCACCAGCAGCACGTCGTCGTAATAGCGGACCCACTTATACGGGCCGTAGACTTCCGGCAGACGATACTGCCACGGATCGTTGATCCAGTAGCGGTTGCCGAAGAACAGGCTGCCCAGCGTGAAGCCGATGCTCAGGCGGCGATAGCTGTAGTTGCGATAGGGCGCATAGTACCGACCGAGACGGAAAGCCCGACGATTGGCCGCGCGATAGTGCCGCCAGTTATAGCGGTTGTTGTTACGCCATGCGCGGTTCCAGCGGCGATGGTCGCGGCGTGCTTCGCGACGCTCCCAGCGACGCTCCGCCTGACGATAGGCGCGGCGCTGATCCCGGCGCGCGTCGCGACGGGCCTCCCGGCGAACTTCACGCCGAACTTCACGGCGGTCGGCCCGACGATCGGCGCGGCGGTCTGCACGACGCTCCGTTCGGCGATCGGCCCGCCGATCGGCACGGCGGTCTGCGCGGCGATCGGCACGGCGGTCTGCGCGACGATCGGCGCGGCGTTCTGTCCGACGTTCTGCACGACGCTGCTGCTGGCGGGCTTCCTGGCGAGCCTGGCGCGCGCGCTGGCGCTGTTCACGAACGCCCTGATCGCGGGTATTGGTCCGTCGTTCCTGGCGTCGTTCCTGGCGTCGTTCCTGCCGCGCCTGCTGGCGGTTGGCCTGGCGACGCTGCTGGCGGCTCTGCGCCCGGTCGCCGCTGCCCCGACGGGTTTCACCCCGTTCGCGCGGTGCGCGGCGATCCGGCTGGGCCGCCGCCGCACTCGAGGCGCCGACAAAGGTGAGGACATTGGTTTGCTGCGGTGCGTTCACGGCAGCATTGGCGGGCAGGCCGGTGGCGGCGAGTGCCAGCCCCAGTGCGCTCAACCCGCCATAGCGGAAAAGGTCTGATAGATCGTACATGGTGTGTGCGGCTCCCTTCGTTGCGTTGGCCCACCGTTGGCTGGGAGTTTCGCCGCGCCCACCATGCGGCTTCTCTGTCCCGATGCGATACATGGCTGATACGCACTGACACAAATCTGAACATTTCGTAAGGGTTCTTGTTCATATTCGGATATGACTTAATGAATGATAGCTTGCAGGCCCGGCAAAATTGACAATTCCGTCCGCCTCGTGCGTTGAGGGTGCCATGATCGAAACGCTCGACGAGATACGCGAGGATGCGGCCCGGCGCCTTGCCCGCGCCGCGAGCGACCGCCGATCTCCCATGCACACGCCGGTCGTGGCAACCGCCGATGCCGATACGCGGGTGATGGTCCTGCGCGCATTCCAACCCTGGAGCCTGCGCTTTCATACGGACAGGCGTGCGCCCAAGGTTGCGGTGATCGAAGATGATCCGCGTATCGGCGTGCTGCTTTACGACAAGTCCGAGAAGGTCCAGATCCGCCTGCGCGGTACCGCGCGGATCGAGCGGGACGGGCCGACTGTGCAGGCGGCGTGGGAGGCCGGCGACAACTTCGCGCGCCGTTGTTACCTCGGCGATGGGCCGGGCACACTCAGCGACACGGCATCCTCGGGCCTGCCCGAAGCCTTCGAAGGGATCGCGCCGAGCGACGAGGAGCTTGCGCCCGCCCGCGCCAACTTCGCGGTCCTGCTGGTCGAGATCGAACAGCTCGACTGGTTCACGCTTGCCCGTGACGGCCATCGCCGTGCGCAGTTCGACCTTGTCACAGGCGCAGCGTGCTGGGCGACGCCCTAGACCCCGCAGGTTCCTTGCCATAGGTGCGGCACCATGAAACGCCCCCGCCTGCCTGCGACGAATCTGCTGCCGGGCATGGGCAAGGAGTTGATCAGCACGGCCGACTGGAGCCGCCGTGCCGCCACCCTGGTAAGTGCGGTGCTGATCGGCCTGGTCGCGATCGGGTTTGCGATCGCGGGCGACCATGCCAGCCAGCTGTTCGAGCGGACGACCCACCGAAGTCCGTGGGTCTACCTCGTTTCGGCGCCGCTCGTGTTCGTCGCCATTGCCGCCTTCACCAACCGGTTCGCAAAGGACGCGCGCGGATCGGGCATTCCTCAGGTCATCGCCGCGAGCCGGACGCCCGGCAACGCGGCCATTGCCGGGCTGGTCGCGATCCGCACCGCGCTGTTCAAGGCGGTGTTGACCGTCGCTGCGCTGCTTGGCGGGGCATCGGTGGGGCGCGAGGGGCCGACGGTGCAGCTGGGCGCAGCGATCATGGTGCAGGTCCATCGGCTGTTTCGCGTGCCGCTGACCGCAGGCGTATACATCGCAGGCGGCGCAGCGGGCGTCGCGGCGGCGTTCAACACGCCGCTTGCGGGGATCGCTTTCGCCATCGAAGAGCTGGCGGTCGCTTACGAGCAGCGAGTCGCCGTGCTGGTGATGGGCGCGGTGATGATCTCGGGCCTGACCGCGCAGGGTATTTCCGGCGATTACGTCTATTTCGGCCACATCTCGGGCAGCCTGCCGATCGGGACCGTGCTGATCGCGGCGCCAATCGCGGGGTTGGCGGGCGGCGCGGCGGGTGGCCTGTTCTCGCGCATGGTGCTGGCCTTGCGCGGGCCGGGCGGGCGCTTCGCCGCGCGGCTCAGCGCCCGGCCTTTGACGACCGCGCTGGTCTGCGGGGTCGTGGTCGGCGCGCTTGGCTACGTTACCGCAGGCGCGACATCCGGCACCGGCTACGAACCCACTCGCGCGCTGCTTTCGGGCGCGGACGCCGAATACTGGTTCGGCCCCGCCAAGTTTGTCTCTGCCCTGGCAACCAGCGCGAGCGGCATTCCCGGCGGCATCTTCGCCCCCTCGCTGGCGGTGGGGGCTGGCTTCGGCGAGTTGCTGACGCCGCTGTTCCCACCCGAACAGGCGGGGCTGATCATCCTGATCGGCATGGGCGGATATTTTACCGGTGTGGTCCGCGCGCCGCTGACCGCGGTGATCATCCTGAGCGAGGCGACCGGGTCGAGCCACGCGATCCTGCCCTTGTTCGCGACCGCGCTGATCGGCGACTGGGCGGGGTCGCTGGTGTGCAAGGAACGGCTTTACCACGCGCTCGCGGGCGATTTCGCGCCGTCCGTGAAGCCGGATGAGAGTGACGGCATGGGCGATGAAGACCCGCCCAAGGGTTCGACGGCCGGCAACGCCTGACACACCTGACACAGTGTCCTGACGTCAAAAACGGCGGTCGGCGAAAAGCGCGGATTTCGCTCGTGCAGGCGCGGGTGAGGGCGAGGAGCGGAGGGGAGCTGACGATGCGAAAGAGCGGCTCGTCGGTCTAGCGGCTCTTGCTGGAGTAGGAAAAACGCCCGTCGCCCCGCTTGCCGCTAGACATCGTCGCCCGGCGTGATGTGCGTCACGATCGAATGGATGGTCATGAACACGATCGTCACGCTCGTCGCTGCCAGCGCCACCATCGCGACTGTCAGCGCGAACAGTGCGGTGTAGAGATAGTTGTACCAGCCGCTTGGCAGGTTCTCGAATTCGCCGATCGGCAATGTAAAGGCGAGCAGGACGAGGAAACTTATCATCAGCGTGGCGGTGGAGAGCACCGCGATGCGCGTCACCTGCTTGTACGTTTGCTGGTCGAATTCGGTATCGATCCGCCGCAACATCCCGATCAGCGTCAGCATCAGCGCGAGCGTGGTGGCCGATGCGGTCGCGATGGCCGATCCGAGATACAGCCCCGCGCGGCTGAGCGCCTCCAGCAAATCGCGCGCCTCGGCCGCGCCGTAGACCGTGCCGATCGCTTCTCGCGCGCCGAGGCCGATAAGGCAGAAAGTGCTGAAGGCAAGGACGGGCCACAAGAGCGTGTGTTTGTTGTTCATGCCCGTCGCAGCGCATGGGAAAACAACCGGGTCCCAAAACCGACAATTGTGGGTCCTCCAGGCGGACCATCCGCTTTCGGCGGAGGGCTCGTTGCCCGTCCGACCTTGCGCGCTGCGGGCCTGTTCGGCGATGCGGCGGCGGTCGCCAATAAAAAGCGCGCGAAAAAAGCGTGGCCGGGTGTGCCTCACGACCAACCGCTCTGGCGGCGGGATGCATGTGGGCATGACCGCCGACCCGACGGCTAGCGCGCACCAGCGTCGCGAGGGCGCGGGCTCGGGCCATGTGTCGCAGACCGGCAGGACCAGGCAGGACTATGCCGAAGGCCACGAAAAGATCGAGACCGGATCGTGCGCGAAAAGCTCGTCAAGAAATGGCCGCGAATGGAAGTTCGCAGCAGATCATCATCCGGTGGTCTCAGGTGGCGATCTGGCTTTTGACCTAACCGAGGGGCGGGCAAACCCGCCCCTTTTTGATCACCGCGTCAGCTTCTTGTACGCCAACCGCGTAGGCCGATCCGCCGCATCGCCCAGGCGCCGCCGCTTGTCCTCTTCGTAGGCCTCGAAGTTGCCCTCGAACCACTCCACGTGGCTGTTGCCCTCGAACGCGAGGATGTGCGTCGCGAGGCGGTCCAGGAAGAAGCGGTCGTGCGAGATGACCACGGCGCAGCCGGCGAAGTTCTCGATCGCGTCTTCCAGCGCGCGCAGGGTTTCCACGTCGAGGTCGTTGGTCGGTTCGTCCAGCAGCAGCACGTTGCCGCCTTCCTTCAGCATCTTAGCCATGTGCACGCGGTTGCGTTCGCCGCCGGAGAGTTTGCCGACGTTCTTCTGCTGGTCCTGGCCCTTGAAGTTGAACGCGCCGACGTAGGCACGCGTGCTCATGTCGTGGCCGTTGACCTTCATGTAATCGAGCCCGTCGGAGATTTCCTCCCACACATTGTTGCTCGCCGTCAGGTCGTCGCGGCTCTGGTCGACATAGCCAAGGTGCACGGTGTCGCCGATCTTGATCGAGCCCGAGTCCGGCTCTTCCTGCCCGGTGATGATGCGGAACAAGGTGGACTTGCCCGCTCCGTTGGGGCCGATGATGCCGACGATGCCGCCGGGGGGGAGGGTGAAGCTCAGGTCTTCGAACAACAGCTTGTCGCCGAAGCTCTTGGTCAGGTTGTGCGCTTCGATCACCTGGCTGCCGAGGCGTTCAGGCACCTGGATGACGATCTGTGCCTTGCCCGGCTTGCGGTCGGCCTGTGCGTCCTGCAGCTGCTCGAATTTGCGCAGACGCGACTTGGATTTGGTCTGGCGGCCCTTGGGGTTCTGCCTGATCCACTCGAGCTCTTCGGACAGCGCCTTCTGGCGGCCGCTTTCCTCACGCTCTTCCTGCGCAAGGCGCTTCGCCTTCTTGTCCAGGTAGGTCGAGTAGTTGCCTTCGTAGGGGTAGTAGGAGCCGCGATCGAGCTCCAGAATCCAGCCCACGACGTTATCGAGGAAGTAGCGATCGTGGGTAATCATCAGCACCGCGCCGGCATATTCGGCGAGGTGGTTTTCGAGCCAGTTGACGCTTTCGGCGTCGAGGTGGTTGGTCGGTTCGTCCAGCAGCAGGATGCCCGGCTTCTGGATCAGCAGGCGGGTGAGCGCGACGCGGCGCTTCTCACCGCCCGACAGGTTCTCGACACTGGCGTCCGAGGGCGGGCAGCGCAGCGCTTCCATCGCGATTTCGAGCTGGTTGTCGAGCGTCCAGCCGTCGACCGCGTCGATCTTGTCCTGCAGCTCGGCCATTTCGGTGCTCAGCGCATCGAAATCGGCGTCTTCCTCGGCCATTTCCATGCCGATCGCATTGAACCGTTCGACCATGTCGGCGGTTTCGCGCGCGCCGTCCTTGACGTTTTCGAGCACGGTCTTTGTCGGGTCGAGCTCGGGCTCCTGCGGCAGGTAGCCCACCGTGATGTTCTCGCCAGGCCATGCCTCGCCCGCATAATCGGTGTCGATCCCTGCCATGATCTTCATCAGCGTCGACTTGCCCGCGCCGTTGGGCCCGACGATGCCGATCTTCGCGCCCTGGTAGAACTGCAGGTTGATATTGTTCAGCACCGGCTTGGGGGCGCCGGTGAAGGTCTTGGTCATGTTCTTCATGACGTAGGCATATTGCGCGGCCATTGGATGGTCCTTCGGGTCTGGCTGTGTTCGGAGATTTGGCTCGGCAGATAGTGGCCTCTGCGGCGTGGGGCAAGCACGCTTGCAGCCGCGACCCTAGCCTTTGGGGCAGGTATGCGGGTGAGGCGGGGCCGCCCATGTGCCCAGATCAATGAAAATTGCGATCATCGGGGCCGGGATGGCCGGTCTTACTTGTGGCGGGCAGCTGAGGCGCGCGGGGCACGATGTGTCGATGTTCGACAAGGGTCGTGGGGCCGGGGGCCGCATGGCGACGCGGCGTTTCGAGCAGGGCGGCCAGACCTTCCGTTTCGATCACGGCGCACAGTATTTCACCGCTCGCGATCCGGCTTTTGTCGAACGGGTCCGCGAGTGGGAGCGCGAGGGCATCGTCGCGCGGTGGTCCGCAGCCGGGGAGGGCGCGTGGGTCGGTACGCCCGCCATGAACGCGCCGATCCGCGCGATGGCCGACACGCTCGATGTGCAATTCGGGACGCGGATCGAATCCATCGCGCGCGCTGGATCCGGGGGCGACGATGGCTGGTGGCTGATTGGCAAAGGCGCGCCCGATACGCGCTTCGATGCGGTGGTGGCGGCGGTGCCCGCAGAGCAGGCCGGCCCGTTGCTGGATCCGCACTCCGCCGATCTGGCCGATCTGGCGCACTGGGTGGCGAGCGCGCCATGCTGGGCCGCGATGGTCGCGTTCGATGCCCGGCTGGACGCGCCCGATACGATCTCGGACGCCTTGCCCAGCGATAGCCCGCTGGCATGGGCCGCGCGCAATTCCTCCAAGCCGGGCCGAAATGCGGCGCAGGAATGCTGGGTCCTTCACGCAACACCCGAATGGTCGCGCCGCAATCTCGAACGAACGGAAGACGAAGTGCGCGACGAGCTTCTCGCCGCACTAGAGGCGCAGGTCGGGCCGCTCCGGCATGTCGTCATGTCGAGCGCGCACCGCTGGCGCTACGCCATGTGCGAGAAGAACGATACGGGCACCGTGTGGGATCCCGAACTCCGGCTTGGCGCCTGCGGCGATTGGACCAGCGGGCCCCGGGTCGAGAACGCGTTTCTCTCCGGCCATGCGCTGGCTAGAAAGATCGCAGGCTGATCGGGGAACGCTGCAGTGCGTGAAGCCGTTCGCCGTTCATGCACCAGATCAAAACCTTAGCGCTTGCCCCCGTTCTCGCCGTTCTTGCCGCCTGCGGCATGCAGGGCACCGATTCTGCCGAAACGCAGGAGCAGGCCGAGCCTGCTGCCGAACAGGCCGGGACCGGCGGCTACGACGATGTGCGCACCGCGAGCCGGTCCGAGGCGCGGATCGAAAACGGCAAGGTCGCCCTTACGCTGCCCGATGGAGTGACGCAGGAAATGCTGGGTGAACGCACGGCGGAAATGATCGCGGTGCAGGTGATGCTCGACCGCAGCGCCCATGCGCCCGGCGTGATCGACGGCCGCGGCGGCGGGAACACCGACAGCGCGATCCGCTATTACCGCGAAGCACACGGGCTGGGCGGGGGCAGCGCAGTGGACGAGGCCCTGCTGCAATCGCTGCTCGACGATCAGACCGGCGACATCTTCCGCACCTATACCGTGACCGAGGCCGACGCGAAGGGCGCCTTCCGCGACATGCCCGCCGAGTTTGCGCAGATGGCGGAGATGGACAAGCTGGGTTACGAAACCGCGCTCGAAATGCTGGCCGAGCGTTTCCATATGGACCAGGATTTCCTGCGCGCGCTCAACCCCGATGCCGATTTCGGCAAGGCGGGGACCAAGCTGGTGATCGTGAGCCACGGCGACGGCAAGATCGCGGGCGACGTTGCCCGGATCGAGGTGCGCAAGGGTGATGACCGACTGGTTGCCTTCGATGACGCGGACGAGATCGTCGCCACTTACCCCGCGACCATCGGCAGCACGCGCTTTCCGAGCCCCAGCGGCAGTATGGAAGTGACCGCGATTGCGCCCGAGCCGAACTACACCTTTCAGGGCGACGCGCAGGAATGGGGCCCTGAAGGCACCTACATCCTGCCGCCGGGGCCGAACAATCCGGTCGGCGGCACGTGGATCGATCTGACCAAGGAAGGCTACGGCATCCACGGTTCGCCCGATCCCGCGCTGATCGCCAAGAGCGCGAGCCATGGCTGCGTGCGCTTGACCAACTGGAATGCGGCTGCGCTCGCCAAGGCAGTCACGCAGGGCGTCGCGGTCGTCTTCGCCTGAAGGCCGTATTCACAACGCGCACAGCACGGGGATAGAAGGTCCCCCATGCAAAGGCCCGATCCGATAAAGCCCGGCCCGGGGCAGGAAAGCGTGTGGGACTATCCGCGCCCCGCGATTGCGGAGCCGGCCGATGCGCATATCGTGATCGAACATCGCGGGATCGTGATAGCCGACACGCGCCGCGCGATCCGGGTGCTCGAAACCAGCCATCCACCGCAATATTACCTCCCGCCCGACGACATTGCCAAAGGCGTGCTTGAACGTGCGCCCGGCAAATCGCTGTGCGAATGGAAGGGGCAGGCAAAATACTGGGATGTCGTCGCGGGCGGGGATCGGCTTGCCAAGGTCGGCTGGAGCTACTCCGAGCCGACGCCGGGCTTCCGCATCCTGGCGGACCACCTTGCCTTCTATCCCGCGCCGTTCGACCGGATCACACTCGGCGGCGAGGTGGTCCAGCCGCAGCCTGGCGAGTTCTACGGCGGGTGGATCACCAGTAAGGTGGTCGGCCCGTTCAAGGGTGTACCCGGCAGTCGTTTCTGGTGAACGCGCGTTCGAATTCGCGCCGTCTCAGTCCGTCGATCTCTCTCGACGTCGTCCGAACCCCGGTCTGTCTGTCGACCAGGATACCAGGCGGGTAACCCACCAGATCGACGCGGTTAGCAATGCTCCGATAGCCAGAATGCGCGCATCATTGGCGAGCGAAACCCCACCCAGACTCCAGCAAGTAAATTGCAACTCCGGAACATTGCAGAACCAGATGGATGGGACACTGGAAAGCCGGTGTTGGTACCAAGGCTTGCCGATGAGATCCCACATGGCTTTGCCGATTTCGATCACCGCATAAAGCACCGCCGGAAAAGCGAACACTTCCGCCGTCCTGAGCGCGTGCTTGATCGAATCCCCGTTTCGCAGTTGAATTTTCGAGGTCAGCAGCTTTTCGGCATAGTCGAGCCGGTTGGACGCGCTTTCGAGCAGCAGAAATTTGGGGGCCAGTTTCTTCCTGACGAACTCCTCATAGGTCTGATGCCCCTCAACCCGGTTGAACTGGAGGTGTCTGGCTGTCTCCTCGAAGATCCTCCGGTAATATTGCGACCATTGCAGGCGATAGGAATATCCGTCTTGCCGGAACTTCTCGCGCAGGATCTTGCGATACTGTTTTTCGACCTGCGGCAACCTGTCGTGGTTCTCGACATCGAATTTGCCGATAATCTCCCGCAGTCTGTCGTTTGTGGAATGGATCGCTTCGAACTGCCTCAGCGTAGCGAGCCTGAAGAGGCCGAGCGTGTGGATGCGGTCGGTAATCCGCCCGATCTGCCATTGGGCGCGGTGGGGCGAGAGGAGGATGTAGGAGAGCGGGTAGCGCACGCCGTGTTCGGGATCCGGCTTCGCCCCGCCCATCGACGTGACGTAGAGCGACCGGTGCCGATTGATCGTGGAGAACGAAAGCTCTCGCTGCGACACTTCGACCTGGCTCGGATCGAACCTTGCCCGATCGGTGATATAGAATGGATTGAGATGGGTCGCCGCCGTCCACACGGCATCCGCCAGAGACATCAGCAATTGCTTGTTCTTCAGACGCTGGGTCGGTCTGATATTATCTCCAAGACTGGCTGCAGTCTTGGTCGGAAGTCGCGCCGCCGAAGGGTTCTTGGGGGGCGGATCATTCAGGAATTGGGCGACATCGATTCCCAGGGAGAACCCGAAAAAGTCCGCGAAGAGGCGGTCGGCTTTGCTGATCGCCGGGAAATCCGGGAAGAAAACTGGTTTGATCTCGTCCCATTCGAGCGAGATATCGCGCGAGATGTCTGCCATCCGCGTTTCGCCGTATTTCTTCTCCGCCCGGGTTGTCGGCCGTTTATCGACCCGGCGTTGCCAAGACTCATCCAGCCTCCTGATGATCGTATTCTCGACTTCGAGCAGCGCAGTGTGGATGGCGGAGAGATTGGCGTCGAGAACCGGTTCGCGCGCAGTATCGGCGTCGCGGCTGTCGCCTGAAGTCGCGCAGGAAGAGAAATCGATCACCACGAGTTGCGAAAAGAACTCTTCGAACAGATCGAACATGATCGTGACGGTGATGGGACCAACGTCGAACGAGAGCAGAAACGACTTGCCCTTTGCGGGCTCGGGGCGGGGGTTCGGAAGCGAGTTGAGAACGACCGGCAGACCGCTTTCGCGCAGATAATCCGCGATAGAGGTCTCGACCTCTTTGACGTAGCCATCGATGCTGGCTAGCCAGCAGTCGTCGCTGCGGTCGCTATCGCGATGGTCGCCATCGTCGTAGTCGGCGCCGTGGTCGGGGGAGGATTTCGGTCTCCAGAACCCTCGATGGACGGTGATGGCGGGGTTGCCGACACGAATCCCGATCCGCTCGTGCGTGCGTGCATTGAGCGTATCGAACAGGGTCGGCTTTGCTGGCCTCCGGCCGGCGTATCTGCGTCGCGTTTTCATGAAATCCCCCCGGACCCGCCGACAATCATAGAGATTCGACCGGGAGACTGAAGACCGTATTTCCCGCTAGTGCCTTCGTGGATCACTTCGGCATCCGGTCGATTGCCGTGGTCGAGAAAGGGGTGGCACTTGGCAGGCGCGAGCGTGCGCGCTAGCGCTCTCGTTCATGAAAACCTCGCTCATCGCGCTTGCCGCTACCGCCGCTTTCCTGACCACCCCCGCCGCCGCGCAGCTGGGCCCCGGCCCGTGCGAGGGAGCACTCGCCTGCGCCGCCGATGGAGCGCTCGAAAGCGATACGATCGCGTGGGATTTCGTCGAAGGGATCACGACCGAGGTCGGCCCCCGGCAGGCGGGCACCGAGGCGGAGAAGCGCGGGCGCGACTGGGCGGTGAACTGGCTGAGAAGCCGCGGCTTCGCCAATGTCGCGGACGAGCCCTATCAGATGGATACCTGGGTGCCGGGTGGCCCGGCCATGGCCCGGGTGGTCGCGCCTTACGCGCAGGAACTGGCGATCGTCCCCTTGGGCAACAGCGCCAGCACGGGCGAGAGCGGGATGACAGCAGAGGTCGTCTATTTTCCCAGCTATGCCGATCTGGCCGCTGCACCCGCAGGCAGCCTGAAGGGCAAGATCGCCTTTATTAGCCACGACATGCGCCCGACGCAGGATGGCTCGGGCTATGGCTTCGCCGGCCCTGCACGGTGGACCGGCCCGGGCCTCGCGGCGAGCAAGGGCGCGGTCGCCACGGTGATCCGCTCGGTCGGCACCGAAACCGATCGTACTCCGCACACCGGCGGCACGAGCTTTCCCGAAGGCGTGAAGGCGACGCCCGCTGGCGCGCTTTCCAATCCCGATGCGGACAATCTGGAACGGATGTTTGCGCGCGCGGACGGCAAGCCGATCACGATGCAGCTGGTGCTGACGCCCGAACTGATCGGGGAGACCACCAGTGGCAATGTCGTCGGCGAAATCGTCGGCACCGATCCGTCGTTGCCGCCCGTACTGCTCGCCTGTCACCTCGATAGCTGGTGGAACGGCACTGGCGCGTTCGACGATGGGGCTGGCTGCGGGATTGCCGCCGCGACTGCGCTGAACGTTGCCGAGGCGGGCCAGCCGCTGCGCACTATCCGCGTGCTCTTCGCGGGCGCGGAGGAAACCGGCCTGTGGGGCAGCGCTGCCTATAGCGAAGCGCATATCGACGAGCCCATCGCGGTCGGGATCGAAAGCGATTTCGGCGCCGATCGTATCTGGCGCATCGATAGCAATTTCACACAGAGCAATCCGGATCTGTACCGCAAGCTGGCACTGGCGGTGGCGCGCTTCGGCGTGGCGCCCTCGCGCGAGGTCGCGACCGGCGGTGCCGATCTCAACATCGTGCGCGATCAGGGCGGCGCGCTGGTCGACCTGCAGCAGGATGGCACACGCTATTTCGATCTGCACCACACCAACAACGACACGCTCGACAAGATCGACCCGGCGCAGCTGCGCCAGAACGTGGCGGTGTGGACGCAAGTGGTCGGCATTCTCGCCAACACGCGTGAGCCGTTTAAACCGGCTGAATAGGATGCGGGAGCCGTATCGTCACGCCGTGCGTTAAGCGCAGATGGACGGCGCAAAATTCGGTCTCGACCCCTATCATATCTTGCTTGCCGGGTGCGGGCTCGCGATCATCGTCGCCTATTGGCTGCCGCGCTTCCTGCATGGGCGCGAGCCTGCCGCGTCGGGCCTGCTGATCCTCGGCGGGCTGGCGGTGTTCGGTCTGCTGCCGGGTGTCCCCGATGCGTTGAGCCCGATCGACAATCCGCGCGTGTGGGAACTGGCGAGCGAATTCGCGGTCATCATCGCGCTGTTCGGCACCGGAATCCGCATCGACCGTTTCTTCGGCAAGGGTTTGTGGAGCCCGACCGTCCGCCTTCTAGTGATCGCCATGCCACTTTGCATCCTCGCGGTCGCTGCGCTGGGGCTGGGCGTGGGCCTGACGCTCGCCGCGGCGGTACTGCTTGCAGCGGTGCTGGCGCCGACCGATCCGGTGCTCGCCGCCGATGTGCAGGTCGGCGCGCCGACCGAGGGCGGGGAGCATCCGGTGCGCTTTGCGCTGACCACCGAGGCGGGGCTGAACGACGGGCTGGCCTTTCCCTTCGTCTACCTCGCGATCTTCCTGGTCGCGGCAAGCGGAGGGGTGACAGACTGGATTGGCGAGTGGTTCGGGTTCTACGTACTCTACAAGATTGCAGTCGGCACGCTGGCGGGCGCCTCGGCGGGCTGGTTGCTGGGCAAAATCCTCTTCTCGGTCCCGAGCCGCAATCCGCTTGCCAATGCGGGCACCGGAGTGATCGCGCTCGCGGGTGTGCTCGTCACCTACGGGTTGACCGAACTGATCGAGGGATATGGTTTCATCGCCGCCTTCGCGATGGGCGTGGTGCTGCGCCGCACGGAGAAAGAGCACGAGTACCACGGGCGCCTGCACAGCTTCTCGAGCGCGCTGGAGCATTCGGTTACCGCGATCCTGCTTGTGCTGCTGGGCGGCGCAATTCCCGCGCTGTTCGGTTATCTCGACTGGCGCCACGCGGCGCTCGGCGTGGCGTTGATCTTCGTCTTCCGGCCGCTCTCGGGCATGCTGGCCCTATGGGGCACATCGCTGTCGCTTCGCCAGCGCGGGGTGGTCGCCTTCTATGGGGTGCGCGGGATCGGATCGATCTACTACCTCGCCTATGCGGGCGGGCAGCTCGACCTGGTCGACGAAGGAGTATTGTGGGCGACCGTCACGTTCACGATCCTGCTGTCGACCATCGTCCACGGCTTCTCGGCCGGCAGCGTCGTCTGGGCCGCCACGCACGAGGGCGAAGAACGCGAGGCAGAGCCGGCGCCCTGACGCTCTGGCTTATTCGTGGCGGAGCGCTTCGATCGGATCGAGCTGCGACGCCCTTCGCGCGGGGTAATAGCCGAAGACGATCCCCATGAAGGCGCAGAATGCGAGCGCGAGAATATTGATCGTCGGATCGAACACGAAGGGCACGTCGATCGCCGACGCGAGCGAGATCGACGCGAGGAAGGCGAGGATCAGGCCGACCAGCCCGCCCAGCGCACATAGCACCACCGCTTCGGTCAGGAATTGCAGCCGTACTTCGCGGGCCAATGCGCCAATGGCGAGCCTGATGCCGATTTCGCGGGTCCGCTCGGTCACCGAGACGAGCATGATGTTCATGATCCCGATCCCCCCGACCAGCAGGCTGATCGAGGCGATGATGGCGACCATGCCGGTCAGCGCCCCGGTAACAGAGCCGAGCGCATCGTTCACCTGCGCCGTATCGATGATATTGAAATCATTGCCTTCCTCACCGCGCAGCAGCCTCCGTTCGCGCAGCAGATCGATCAGCGATTCCTGGATCGCGGACGATTGGTAGCCGGTGTCGTATTTGACCACGAAGAAATCGAGATTGTCGTTGCCGCGGAACCGGCGCTGCACCGTCTTGAGAGGCATGAAAACAGTATTGTCGTCGTCCGCGCCATTGCCGCCCTGGCCGCGTTCTTCGAGCACGCCGACCACGGTGCAGGAAACCTCGCCCAGCCGCATCTGTTCGCCCACGGGAGAGGAATCGGCCAGGAATATCTCTTCGCGCACCTTGGGCCCGAGCAGGCACACGTTCTTGCCCGCGACCTCTTCATCGCGGTTGAAGGGGCGCCCTTCGGTAACCTCGATCGACTGTGCTTCGAGGAAGGCGGAGTTCGCGCCGGTTACGCTGGTATCCCAGTCCTGCCCGTTGTGGATCGCGGTCGCGTTCGCACTGGCGTTCCCCGCCGCAACCTGCACGCCCGCGATCTGCTGTTCGACCGCGTCGACGTCAGTCTGGTCGAAGGGGCGGATCGCGCCTCGTTCGCTGCGCACCGGGAAGACGATGAAGTTGCTCGCCCCCAGCGAGGAGACGGACTCCTGCACCGAAGCGGTCACGCCATTGCCAAGCGTCACCATCGTCACCACCGCGGCCACGCCGATGATGATGCCCAGCGTGGTCAGGATCGAGCGCAGGATGTGTCGCCGGATTTCGCGCAGCGCGAGGAGGAAGGTTGCACCCAGCATCAGGCGGGCACCTCCATGCTGCGCGCGCCGCGCTCGACCCGTTCGACCAGCCCGTCGCGAAAATGCACGATGGTTTTGGCAAAAGAGGCCATTTCTTCTTCGTGGGTCACCATCAGCACGGTGATCCCCTCGCGGTTGAGCTTGCGCAGCAGCTCCATGATCTCGACCGAGCGTTCGGTGTCGAGGTTACCCGTCGGCTCGTCGGCCAGCAGCACGTCGGGGTCGGTCACCAGCGCCCGTGCGATCGCGACGCGCTGTTGCTGTCCGCCCGAAAGCTCGGCAGGCGTGTGGCTCGCCCACGGCGCGAGGCCGACCGCATCGAGGCTGCGCATCGCGGCCTCCTGCCGCACGGCCTTCTTCTCGCCGCGATAGAGCAATGGCAGCTCGACATTCTCGAGCGCGGTGGTTCTCGCCAGCAGATTGAAGCCCTGGAAGACGAAGCCGAGATATCTGCGACGCAGCAGGCTGCGCTGATCGCGATTGAGCTTCTGCACCTCGACGCCGCGAAAGCGGAATATGCCGCCGGTCGGCACGTCGAGACACCCAAGGATGTTCATCGTGGTCGACTTGCCCGAGCCCGAGGGCCCCATGATCGCCACGAAATCTCCGCGGGCGATCGTCAGGTCGACGCCCTTGAGCGCCTGGAACGCCGCGCTCCCGGTGCCGAAGACCTTGGTGATGCCTTCCATTTCGATGAGCGGCTCTGCGCTCATTCGCCCTGGGCTCGCAGTCCGGTAACGACCTTCATGCCCGGCTTGAGATCGGAGGACCGCACGACCGTACGACGTCCGTCGCTCTGCCCGGTGACCACGTCGACCGCACGCAGGGTGCCATCCTCTTGCAGCACCTGCACCTTCTGACGGCTGCCGACGCCGATGCCCGATTGCTGTTCCTGTTCCTCCAGCCCGATCTGCGGGTTGAAGACCCCGCCGCTGGCGCCCTTTTGCTCTCCGGGGTTGAAGCGCAGCGCCGCGTTGGGCACCAGCATCGCCTGGCCGGTGGACTTGGTGGCGATGGTTGCGGTGGCGGTCATCCCGGGTCGCAACAGGCCCTGCGGATTATCCACCGCCAGCCGCGCCTCATAGCTGACAACCGAGTTGCCCGCAGCGGCAGACTGATTCTCGACCGTATTGGCCGAGGCCAGATCGACCCGCTCGACCCGCGCTGGGAAGCGACGGCCGGGATAGGCATCGACCGTGAAGGTCGCGCTCTGATCCGCTTCGACGGCGCCGACGTCGGCTTCGTCGATCGAGACGCGCAGCTGCATCGCGGACAGATCTTCGGCGATCACGAACAGGGTGACCGTATTGAAGCTGGCGACGACGGTTTGGCCCGGTTCGATCTGGCGGGCCAGCACGACCCCGGTCACCGGCGCGCGGATCACCGCGCGGCTGCGGGTGGTGAGGTTGGCCTGCAGGCTTGCCTGTGCCGCTTCGATATTTGCGCGGGCGGAGGCAACCGCCGCCTTGTCGCGCGCGACCGCGGCCTGGGCCTGCTCCAGCTCGACCTGGGAGGGGACACGCCCGTCCGAAAGCCGCCGCACCTCTTCGAGCCGCGCGAGCTGCGCGGTATCCACATCCAGCGTTGCACGCGACTGCGACAGGCTGGCCCGGGCAGCGTTCAATTGCGCGCGCGACTGCGCGATCTGCTGGTCGATGATCTCGGTGTTGATCACCGCGATCACCTGTCCGCGCGTCACCCGGTCGTTCACGTCGACCAGCACCCGCTCGACCGGGCCGTTGACTTCGGAGCCCACGGTCACCTGATTGGTCGGGCGCAGGTTGCCGGTCGCGGTAACCGTAATGTCGAGCGATTCTCGCTCCACATCCTCGGTAATATAGCTCGGTGCCTCGTTGCCGCCCGAACAGGTGGAAATCAGCAGGACCAGCGCGATGATAATGACCGCGGGCAGCCAGAATTTCATCCACCGGCGCCAGCGAGGGCGCGGCTTTTCGCCGAGAAATTCGTCGATATTGTCCGAAGAGGTGCTGTCGGTCTTTGTCATGGCTGTTGGGGTCCGGTCTCGATGGCCGCTTCGATGGCTTGGGGCGCGCGCCAGCCGCCGCCAAGAGCACGCGCAAGATTGATGAAGGCGATGGCGCGGGCCGCCTCGGCGGACACCTCCGCCGTCTCGGCGCTCAGCAGTGAACTTTCGACGTTGAGCAGGGTCTGGAAATCGATCAGCCCGGCCTCGTACTGACTGCGGGCGAGGATTGCCGCATTGCGCGCACCGTCGCTGGCCTCGATGAACGCGGCCACCCGCTCGTCCGTCGCGTCGAGGCGGACCGATGCGGTTTCGACCTCTTCCAGTGCGACCAGAATGCTCTGCCGCCACGCCGCGAGCGATCCGTCGGCAATGGCTTGCGCCCCGTCGATCTGCGCGCGCGTGCGGCCACCGTCGAACAGGAGCTGGGTGATCCCGGCAAAGAGATTGCCGGTGATGACGTCGAGCAGATTGTCGACGCCGAGGGCGGTGCTGCCGACCGTCCCGGTCAGCCGGACGAACGGAGAGAGCTGCGCCCGGGCGATGCCGACCTGCGCGAGATCGGCGGCCAGCTGCGCTTCGGCGGCGCTCACATCGGGTCGGCGACGTAGGATTTCCGCGGGCACTGCCAGCCCGACCGAGCGCGGGGGAACGGGCAGCGCGCGCGTGTCGGCGATCAGCGCTGCATAGACCGCGCCCGGCGGCTCGCCGATCAGGGTGGAGATGACATTGGCCGTCGCGATCAGATCGCTTTCCAGCTGCGGGATGCTCGCGGCAGTCTGCGCGCGCTGGGTGCGCGCCTGCTCGACGTCGAGACTGGAGACAAGGCCCGCCTGGTTGCGCCACTGCGCGATCTGGAGATTGTCTTCCTGATTGGCCAGCGCATTACGTGAGATCGCCAGCTGCCGCGCGAGCGAGCGGGCGGTAATCGTCTGCGTGGCCACCGATCCCACGATTGCCCGCTCCAGATCGGCGAGGGTATAGCCCGCTGCCCGAAGGTTCGCTTCGGAAGCGTTTATCGAGCCCGATATGCGACCGAAAAGGTCCGCCTCCCACGCGATATCGGCGCCCAGCACCAACTGCAGATCATCCGGTGCGAAATCGCCCACGTCGCGGCCGACGCCGGCATTGGCCGACACGCTGGGCAGGCGGCCTGCCCGGGCCTCGCGAAGCCGCGTGCGCGCCAGGCGGAGCCGCGAGGCAGCCTGCGCCAGATCGAGATTGCCGGATTGTGCGCGCTCGACGAATCGGTCGACCAGCGGATCGTCGAGCAGTTGCCAGTAAGCCTGCAGCTCGATCTCGGGGCCGGTGGGGTCCGCAATCGCCCAGCGTTCGGGCACCTGCGGCGCCGCGGATGACGGGACCGACGGCTCGCCCATCGTGGCACAGCCACCGAGGGTCACGAGCAGCGAGAGCCCCAACAAGGGAGCCTTGCCGCGTACCATCATCATCCGTGTGCGCGATTGCACCATTCGCGTTCGCTCCCCCCTGTGAATGTCGATAATGACACACCGTACCGGACTATCAACCCGCGTTCAGGCGGTTAATCGAGGATAATCGACTTTTGGCAGACCGGGTACGGATCTTCGGGTGCATGGGGCGGGGGGCGAGTGTTGATCGTCCGCGCGCAAGAGAATGGTCGGGGAGACAGGATTCCAGACCTTTTTTCAACCGCTTCTAAACAAGCGCAGAAAACAGCCGTTTCCACGCTTCCGGTCGAAGCGTGTGGCACAATCTGTGGCACAATTCGTGGCACAGCGCGAGGGAAAACCTTGAGTTCCGCTGTTAGAGCAGTGAGCGCTCTTAACGCCCAGAATTCTCTTGCTGTGCGGCAACTGCCAACATCGCCTGATTGGCCCTTTCTTTGAGATTTGCTTGGGCAGGGGTTAGCACCGGGCCTGCCTCTTTCAGGAGCTGGGCCATACGATCTGCCAATTGCTCAGCGTCCTTCCGCTTGGCATTTGCCGCAGCGGTCTCCTCGGCGAGTGTCAATTGCTGCTTTACGGTCGATTTTACCCAATCAGGGGGCTCCTTGGCCAGTGTTTGAATGATGCGATGTTCTGACTGCTTCCTCCCCTCCTCGGTGAGCGAAATCCTTCCCGTGGAGGCTATATCGAACATCTGCGGGAAGTCTCTTGTGAGTTTAAGAATGAACAGCCACGTTTTCTGTTCATTCTCGTTGCTGTGGATGCCTTCTTGCCGGTCCTTGAGATCTACGTTTGCAGTCGTCTGCAATTCAATTGTTTTGGCCAGCATCTCCCTGGCTTGGCGGCGTTGCGCCTCAATGTCAGCCCGCTCTTCACGATCGCGCGCTTCGTCGACTCTTTTTCGCTTTTCAAACTCAGTCTCGCGCAAATTCAGCGTTCGGGCCCTATCGCGAAGTTTCTTCAACATCCTGGCGAGAGACCGGGCGAGAGCGATCAAAGCTTCGTGCCAAGGTTGGTGGTAGGTTTCGCGCTCTGACTCTGTCATCATTCGCTCGTTCATTTCGAAGCGGTCGCCTCTTAGCTTCAATTCAAGGCCAGCATCATCGTCGGCCGCGCGTGCAAGAAGGGCCAGTTGCTTATCTTGAACTTCTTGTTCGGCCCTCCGTTTATTGTTCGCGGATTTGATCGCTTCCTCTTTCGCTGCAATTCCAGCTAAAGCCCTTTGCGAAGCCAGTAGGTTATCTTGAGCAGTCTCTAAATCGGATGATAGATTTTTCGATTTTTTTTCGACCTCCGCTGTCTCCGTCGCGAGCTTCATTTCTCGTTGTTCGAGCTCTTGGGCCTTTCGATGCCTTGCGGTTTCAGCTTTAGCTTCGGAATCTAATGCCCGGTTTCGGATAGCCTCAGCTTCGAGCTTAATCCGTTCTGCTTCAGCACGTGCTTGCTTCGCCGCGCTTTCTTGCCGGTATGCCTCTTCTCGGACAGCGTCTGCGCTGTTGCGCAACGCATTGGCGGCCGATCGATCGGCCTCGGCAACATCCTGGAGGCTTTGCGTGTTTCTGCGTTGTTCTTCTATTTCGGATCGCTGCCTATCCAAGTCAGCCGAAATTCTCGCAATTTCTTCTGCGCGAAGTTCCTCAGCGCTTTTCCAGTCATCACCTGCAACTGCTTTAGGGTTTCCCCGCTGGACACCCTCAAGGCCCATGATAAGGTCCATGTAGTCGTGAAGCGCGTCTTGGAGAGCCCGACCAGTATCCCATTTATGCTGTTTTCGCCCGTAACGATCGGCAAGCAGCTTGAGGTGGCGGGTCACTGAGATGGCCGATTTCTCCGTGTGTTTCGTCTTTTTGATGTATTTGGGCACGACAAACAGGTCTACGTTCCGTCGCCCTTTCTCATCACGATCAAGTCGGTCCGCAATGATCGCATTACTACCAAACACAGATTCGGCGAAAAACCGCGCGTGTTTGAGCATGTATGGGCCATCTTCACCATCGACCAACTCGGATGGGAATTGCACCAAAACGTGGAGCACCTTCGTGCGGGCCTTTGGCAAGAAAGCCCCGTCGATGTGGGCCAGATAAAGTGCTTCCAGGTTAAGCCCGGTTGTGGTCAAGGGCGGGGCATCGAGCACTGCGCGTGCTTTGCCAGTTTCATCCAAGCGCTTGCCATGTCTCTCTGCTTTACGAAGTTGGGCTAAGGTCAGTTGATGGATCCGTACGGAACCGGCGACGCCTGATACGGGGCTGCTAACCATGGCTTGCCTCCCCAATTCCTGAATTTAGAAAAAAAGAGTACACGCTATGCTTTTTTCGCGTGGCGAAAAAAGGCGTGCCAAGGGAGAACCCCTGGACCCCCGACGTCCCTTCGCTGGCCGCTGCATGACGTGGCTCTTCCTGAACTGGAAGAGCCTTTGGCGCACCACGACCAATATGGTCGTGGCACGGGCCGAACCTGTCAGTCGTGATCGTCATGACCAACCTCCGCTTCCTGCGCGGTGGCTGTCTCGACGAGCGACAATTCGGCCTGATGGGCCTTGCGGCCATCGCCCTCATCGTTCGACGACGTCTCAGAGCCCGTCTTAGCGGACGGGCTAGGTTCGGTTGCACGCGCATCATCTGCAGACTGACCAGACTGCGCCACCGATGTCGGTGTCGTTTCTGGTGCGTTATGAGCGCGTTTCTTTCCCTCATCCGGGCTCGCAGACGAAGGGCTCCCGGCGGACGCCGATGCGCGTTCGGCGAGCAAGCCTCTGCGCAATTCGATTAGCGCGTCATCGCGACCCTCTGCTTGAGCGACCAGGCGATCGTTAGTTCGACCCAGTTCAGCATTCTCAATTTCGAGCTTCCTAACCCGATCTGCGAGCCCGTCTCGCTCAAGTTCGGTAGAAATGAGCTGTTCTATCAGCGCATTCGACTCTTCCAGCACTCTGCTGAGACGATGTTCTGCATTCGTAACCCGGAGCGTCGCCGTTGCATCAAGTTCGCCGCTCACTTCGCGCAGCGTCTCAATGCACGATTCAACGAACCGCGTTTTGAAGTCTTCAGCCATTGTATGCAGCCGGGCCTTCGCTTCGGGCGCAAGATCCAGCAGAACGCGGTCAGACTTTTCCGCATGCCAGTCCTGCCAATTCCTGAAGGCGCGATAAAACTCGCCTCCAGGGTGCGTCTCGAGTGCCTTGGCTGCCTGGTAGGCGGTGAGCTCCGTGGGTGACTTTTGCAGCTCCTCGAGCAGCTGGTCTAGCTTCTTGTAGAGAGCTTTGTCGTTAGCTCTTTCCTTTGAAGATTTCATGATCCTTAATCTCACGTCATGCGTGACGCGAGATTGCGATAATTGCGACATCGCAATCGTCGCAAATATCGCAGAGTCTCACGCAGTCACGCCAATAAAACAGTGGCCGGTCAGAGAATGACCAGGCCGAACGACGCAATATTTAGATTAAGGTGCCGCCCAGACTTGTGGTGGACTTCCCAAGTGGCGGCGAAGTTGATTTCTATCAATGCTCAGCCGAACGATAGCTACGTGCGAACGGCATCGTGATATTTCTTGCAAGACAAAACGCAGAACGAAATCAATGAAGGCGGCCATCCGATGCACCAAAACACAGATGCCTCGACGTGGGCCAAAAGATGGAAACAAAATAGCCGATACCGCAGCAAAAAGCTGTCCAATCGCAGATATAGCTTCAATTTCCATGGCGCGACACAAACTTAATGGATGGCAAAGCAAAGATGTATGTCCAGAGGAGCCCTTCTGCAAGTCTAACGTGCAAGCTCATTCTCTAACTGAGATCCTTTGCGCGCATGTCGTTCCTGCGTAGGACTTCAATTTCTTCTTCGCTACGCGCCTTAACTGCAACAATTTCATCCCGCGCCAAGCTGCCGAATCCGAATTCTCCCGCGACACGCCTGTCCGCTAGGTAGGTGCCGATCAGCACTGCGATGTTTTCCTGCGACAGAACATCAGGTGCGCCACCATTCTTTCGTAGGCGCTTCATTGGATCATACTGATCGAATAGTAGGGCACGGGCGACATCTCTATGAACAACCTTGAATAGGTTCTCCCGGAAAAATTGTGCAGCACGCTCTTTGCCGCCTTTGACCTTCCTCAACTCTCGAAACCGGTTCATGTCCAATCCGGCAAAACGGCTGGCGGGGAAGGGCTGCTCTGCCACTAACCACATGATATGCTTGAAACCGTCGATGCTTACACCCTTCTTGGTATCGCGATTTCCGGCACCTTTGTGTAGATATTCGGGTTTTGCGATGATCAGTCCTAGAGAGCAACAGTATTTATCATCGTCGATTGCCATTAAAACGCAGGGCTCTGAACTGCGATAGGTCTCTTGCGGGATAGACCAATTTTTTTGCACGGTATTTTTGATGTCTACGTCGACACCTGCAACGACGAGGTCACGAATTCCTTTCGGAACATCTAGCATGTCGCGAACAAAATGCTCGAGCTTCAGTCCGATGAACGTCTTCTCGACGTTATCCAGTTCGCTGACCCGCGTGCGCGCGGTCCTTACGGAATCCAATAAAAAATCAACCGCGTCTCGAACCAAGAGAGGAAAGTTCTCCTCAAGAGTTGATAGCCCGCCTGCACGTTTCGCAATCTCATCACGCAAGGCGCTAAGAAGCGCATAGTCAGGATGGTCTTTATCTACAGTGCTTAAATCTGATCGCATGGGTATGCGGCGCCATCTTGTTCACCACCTTTTCCGTTACGCTCTCGCTCGCATAGGGACAACGACATTCCTACCGATAGCAAGCTTAACCTGTTTGGCGACAGCGAAAGCAACCGGTGGAGGAAAGGCATTGCCAACCTGTCGATATGCGGCCGTCTTACGACCTGAAAATTTCCAATTCTTCGGGAAGCCTTGAAGTGCAGCGACCATAGGCACTGTCAAGCGTGGCATGCCCACGAAGTCAGGTCCTGGCGCTTCTTCTGCAATCGTCATTCCGTTAACACCCATTGCAGCCCACGCTTTCTTTGCGCGTGTAGGTCCTAGATCCGGCCCGCCATGCTTTTTCGAGCCGCCCACGATCGTGGGTGCAATTTCGTTCGCGCGCGCCATCCATTGGTCGACGCCGCGCCAACCGTTTTCTGACATCATGTCATAGAGCTTTGCGCCGACTGTCATCGGATTTTTATTATTAACTTTCGGCCAATTGAATTCCGACCAATATTGCTCTTGCATCGCTACAATCACGACGCGTGGCCGAAGTTGAGATACGCCGTAGTCAGATGCATTGAGCAATCGCCAGTCCGCCTCATACCCCAACTTCTTTAGTTGGGATCGCAATTGAAGGCGGTAATCCTCAAATACAGCGCCGAGAAATCCGCGCACATTTTCAATCATGACAGCGCGCGGGCGCACTGCATCGATAACATCCAGAGCGTCTGGAAATAGGTTTCGCTCATCGCGCTCGCCCAGCTGCTTACCGGCAATCGAGAAGGGGGGGCAAGGCAACCCACCCGCAACAAGTTCGACACCCTTAAAGTCACTTGCACGTTCTTTGAAGGTCTCCAGTCCCTCATGCAGCACGTTCCAGCTAGGGCGGTTCAGTTTGAGCGTGTCGCAACAGGGCTTGTCGTTATCAACGAGCGCCACGTGCTCGAACTTCGCTTTCTCCAGTCCGAGGGCTTGCCCCCCTGCGCCCGCGCAAAGTTCAATCGATTGCATGATAGATCTCTTTTCTGTTCTGTGTTTGTTCGCGTTTGGCATGGTGCTGGAACTTGCGCAAGCCTAGAGTAAAATGATGGGCTGGTGCGAGGATCGACGCACCATTTTCCCACAGTGACGCGGCCTTCTGAGGTCGGCAGCTGAAGGGAAAAGCCCTTCGGGCCGGCCTCGCTACAAGCGAGGTGATCATGGAAAATGTGAACGGCGATGCGGACAGCATCGCAGCGGCACCGGACGACAGCCAGGGACCGAACCGCCTGCTCAAGCCGGTGCGCAATCGCGACGACTGGCCGCGAGCCATGCCGGATGCTGAAACCTTCCGGAGAGTTTGCGTGCTCGATACGGAAACCACCGGTCTCGATGCAGACCGCCACCGCGTGATCGAAATCTGTGCGGCAGCGGTGCAGGTGTCGAATGACGGCCGCATCATCGGGATAGAATCGATCGGCAGCGGCACCGAGGATCCGGGTGCCCCGCTTGCCGAGGAGATCATTGCACTGACCGGTCTCACCGATGACGATATCGCTGGCACATCGATCAACCGCGAGAAGCTGACTCAGTTCATCTCGAACTGCGATAGCGTGGTCGCATTCAACGCCGGGTTCGATCGCCCATTCGTGGAGAAGCTGCTGCGGGGTCTGCCGCTGATGAATTGGGGCTGCGCGATGGCCGATGTTCCATGGCGTTCGCTAAATTTCCAGCCGGGCCCTCAGAACTACCTATTGATGCAGGCCGGGCGCTTTAACGCGAACGCCCATCGTGCGCGCGACGATGTGCTTAGCTTGGTCGAGCTTCTCGACCACGTCTGCACCGATGGTGAGAGCGTGATGGCTAAGGTGCTATCCGCGATCGACAGCAGTGCATGGCGGTTCGAAGCGACTGCTGCTCCCTATCACTTTCGCGACGACCTGAAGGACCGGCGCTACCGCTGGGCACCGGGAATGCGCCACAAGATCTGGCACAAGCATGTCCGGCAGGCCGATTTTCGCTCGGAATACCGCTGGTATAAGAAGACCGTCGGCACCCGTCCTTCGGTGGTGCCGCTGCCTGCCACGGAGCGATTCCGCGCAACCCATACTTGGGCACCGAAACGGCTGAACGCGCGCACCCCATCCTGGCTGCGGTGAGAGAGGGCTGATTTCCGAGAAGGGAAAAATGCTCCGGCTGAACACGGCCGCAACCTCAACCGAAGGATTTCGAAATGACCAATACGAACGACCCCGGCGTGCAGCATCGCAAGCGCCGGATGATGGCGCTGCGCAAGGAGCTAGGCTTCCCCAGGGAGGCGCCCATCACGACTGGGCTGGCTTTTGCAGCGATTGACGAGCCCAATGACACACTCCTGTGTGCGATCGCCCAGAAGGCCATCACCGATAGGCAGGATACCCTGATCCACTGCTACGACAGCATCGCGGCCACCGATGTGATGCTGACCGTCCTTGTTCTGCGAACACCGAACGGAGCAGAGCTGCTGCCGGTGGAACTGGTCCAGCGGAGCAAGTCAAAGCCCCTGCAGCTGATCACCATCGACCACGCCAGGTGCTTTCGCCTCGATAGTCGGTGGCTGGTGCAGGAGGCACGGGTCCCATCTGCTGGGAGGCTTCCGGAAGCAATCGCGGCTGCACAAGTTCGCTACGACGCCGCTCTGGCGGATACGGTCGCCGATCAAGCGGGGTGGGATCCGCAGGTCGTGATCTTCGAGCGTGGCTCGGCCAGCATGGCCGCCTAGCCCCATTGCCATTCAGATACCCAAGCGCTTGCGGGCGGCGTCTCTTCGGAGATGCCGTCTGCGGGTCAAGCGTAAGCGCTGTAGCTCGTAATACTCGGTCTGTTCGACTTCGAGTGGCAGAGGAAAGACCTGCTCGCCCCCGGGCAGGCGTGGAACGCGCTGCAAGCACCGCGCCCATTAGGGTTCGAAGCTCCAGGTGAAGGGGAGGTTGCGTGTCCAACCTAGAGAAAGGAAAAGAAATGGCGCGCAAACTGACGTTCATCGATACCGAGAGCTGGTGGTGCGAGCAGCTAGCAGCAGACTACAAAAGGCTCGATCCGGATTGCCAGAAACACCGCATCGGCTGCCGACGGATTGGCGTTGCGGCGGCCTTCGATGTCGACATCGACGATCAGGGCAGGGTGGCTGTCGGCACGATCGGCTCGTGGACGGAGCACACACACTTCGACGAGGAGGCCGTGGTCGAAAATCTGTTCGACCATCTGCGTCTCCGGTCGAATCGGGTCATCGTCTCCTATGGAGGCGTGAACCAGGATCTGCGGGTGCTGTCCCTGGCAGCTATGGAGTATGGGCTGCGCTTGCCACCGCAGCTGATCGACACGCCCGGCCGCAGAGGACCGCGCCCGCATATCGACCTCGATCTAGTCCTGAAGGCTGGCGGCAAGACCTACCATCACCTCAGTGAAGTTGCGTTACGATGCCATGTCCCTGTCGGACTGCTCGAAGGCAAGACCAAGGTCGTGAAGCCCGTAGCGCCCGGTGCCTGGGAGCAGGTTCGCGCACACTGCGAGCTCGACACGCTGATCCTGGCTATCGCCAAGCTTGCCTGGCTGGTCAGCCAGGGCGAGAACGGACTGCGCACGCAGGGGGGGAACCTCGCGCTTGTCGCCGGGTTCCTGCGCGCTCGCCCGGATCACCCTGCGGCCGAGATGCTTGCCGCTTACGCGGCAGACATTGAGGCGAGCCTGACTTCGCAATGGGATGAAGCGGCGTAGCTTCACCTGCCTATGCGCCGGGCCGACGAAATTCAGACATCGTAGGTCCGGCGCATAGAATTCGCTTACCATTTTCCGAAAGGCGCCGGTCATTCCTGCACTGTAGAGACGGCAATAGTCGCGAACACAGCGCGCTGGGTTAGCAGCCCAAGCCGGTGACCTGATTTTGTGTCGCTCCAACCCCTGAACCCGCACCTAGCGAGGTGCGCGTTCGAATGGCGTTCGAGGTCACGAAATGGCATCTCCTACATCGCATACGCATGTCGATGACCTCGCTCGCCGAGCGAGGAACACATGCCAAGACAATATGCCGACCGACTGATCGGCTCCAAAAATATCGCACGGGCATGTCCGAATACGGACGCAGAAGCGCATACATCATCAAAGGCGTCGACAGAGCGCCTCGACGCTGCGCAGGTTCGTGCTGCTCTCGGAGAACTCAGCAGCGGACCTGGATCGGCACTGATGCGATACGCGCGATATCGCGCCTGGACCGCAGACCTCGATGCCGATGACCTGATGCAGGAGGCTATCCTTCGCGCGTTGAGCTCGCGCACGTGCCCTGCGCAGGTATCGATCGAGCATTTCCTGATGGGTGTCATGCGGTCGATCGCGAGTGCCGCGATCAAGCGTCGCGAACGCGACGTCGATACATTGCTAGGATATGGCTTAAACGCAGCCGATGGACCCGCACCTGCCGACCAAGCAATCTGCGCTGCCGAATGGGCCACGGAATGCCGCAACGCCATCGAGCGGGTGATCGCTGACGATCCACTGGTGGAGGCAGTCCTTGACGGCATCGACGAGGGCCTGTGCGGCGCGTCGCTTGCAGGTCGCGCTGGAACCGACAAGGCTACCCTTGCGACAGTGCGCCGCCTGATCAAGCGGCGTATAGCAAGCGAATGGGGTGCGCTGCTCGAATTGGATGAGGCCGCCTGAACTTGATGGCCTGCGTGTTCTAGTGGGTTCGCATCGCCGTCGCGCTGGTGAGGTTTGCATACCGTTGCGCCACAGCTTCCCACATATCCACCGCTCCGGTTTCGCCCGCGGTGGTGAAGTGCTCGATCCTTTCGTCGATATAGGCGGCGCCATCATCTCCATGGTGCTTCTCTACCCAAAGGGTCAGAGCCCAGAGTTCCTGATCGCGGGTCGGGGTCACGGAAGGACGAACCACACGAGGCCGATGATCGCTGCGCATTGGATCGTGCCAAGGATAATCGCCTCGACCACCAGCAACAGTCGCCCAAGCCGTGACAATGTCACGTCAGCACCACGGTTCTCGTCGTCCTGACCATGTTCGGGCCAGACCTTCCGCAACAAGCTGGTCGCCAATCGATCGTCCTCCCCAGTGAATGATCGCGAGGGTTCGACCATAGCGATCCTTGCCGCTTCTGGCGATCTCGAAGCGGCGGGAGTTCAGAAGGACGATAAGCCGGTCGCGGGCCAGCAAGGCAAGGCGTGTTTCGTATTCGCACGCACCGTTAAGCTCCGGCGCGTCGATGTCCTGTAGCCTGATTTTCTCGCCCTCGATCCAGACTGTGTCACCATCATGCACACAATGGGCCCTCGGTCCGGGAGCGCAAACGGCGAGGGCTGCGGCAAGAAGGAGCATTCCCTCTGGCTACGCAAGCACGATTACCATTTTCCTACTCGGAACAAATATGGAACATAAGCTGTCTCGAATCGGAGGCACCTATGATCGTTCTTGACCCCCTGACCATCACCGCGATCGCTGCGGTCATCACCGCAAGCTCTGCGCTGATCTGGTCGATCAGGCGCAAGCCGTGAGCTCGATCAGGCTCAACTCCCTCTCGGATTTCTCGCGCCATGGATACAAGGTCCGGATCGACTGCCGATCGTGCAAGCGGGTCACCATCATCGATCCACTGGAGCTATCGCTTCTGTGCCAGCGCAAGGGGTGGTCGCGGAGCTTGGAGAATGTCGAGCAAAAGCTACGATGCGCAAAATGTGGGACGCGCAACGCGCGGTTGGGTCCTGGGTTCCGAGGTTACCCATAATAGATGATGAACCCTTCACGGCAGTTTCAGCGATCAGCCGAGGAATGAGCGGATAGGCGATGAATGGTGCCCGTAGACATTCTAGTCTAACAGGCTTGTGTAACGCTTCGGCCTGCTGCAACGTTCAGCCAGGGTCTCCAGCTGTGTCCGGCTGAGGTTGCTCCAATGCTAACTATTCCAGCATTGGAATGTGTGGATTGGGATCATAATGGAGCATCGCCGTGGGAACACTATACGCCAGCGGAGTGTCATCTGGCGATATTGGCGCTGCAATCGCTGAAAGTGTTATTGAAGACATCCGCATTAATGGCCTCGGCATCCAAGGTTTCCCTCAAGTTACCGTCGCGCATCCTAATAGCGCTTCATTCTTGATTTCAATCAAGTTCGATTCCCTTACAGCGGAATTCACACTCACTTCGGCTGAGGCGAAGAGAGCAGTCAATCTCATGAAGGCGAGAAAAGGCCACGACCAACTCATTTTTGAACGAGTTCAAAACGCTGTGGTCGAAATAGAAGCTTCAGCTGCTAGAAAAGTTGAAAAATGATTATCGAAGGTTTAAAATAACCAAGCCTGCGATTGCCCGGTCTATCAAAGGCGGTTGGATTTGTTATTGCACTAGAGACGATAAAGCCAAGGATTATTCAGAAAAACTGAATAAAATGTGTCCATATGCGCAAAATTGATTTCCATATTCATACTCGGGCCAGCTTTCTGGATGCGCATTTCGAATTTTCTCAAGCAAAGCTCGATGAATATATTGCGAACGCGGCGCTCGACGGAATCGCGATTACAAATCATAATCTCTTTGACGAGGTGCAATTTCGCGAAATTCGCGAGGCCGTCCAAATTCCGACCTTCCCTGGGATCGAGGTGAGCTTAGACAAAGGCCAGATACTCGTAATTTCTGATGGTCAGGATGTAAAGACATTTGCCGAAACTTGCGAAAAGGTAGAGAAGCAATGCACCAAAGTCGGTGATTATCTCAGTGTGCAAGAATTTGAGCAAATCTTTGGGGACCTAAAGGGCTATATCCTGATCCCGCATTACGAGAAAAAGCCTCCAATAAGCCAAGAACTCCTATCCCATTTTTCCGATCTCATTACAGCAGGTGAGGTTAGCAGCCCAAAAAAATTCATCTATTGCTTAAATGGCGCGGATCGCCTGGTCCCGGTATATTTTAGTGATTGTCGTATAAAAGATAATCTCTCGATTTTGCCTGTTCGTCAAACCTACGTAGATTGCGAAACAATTTCATTCCAAACGATTAAAGAGTGCCTTCGCGATAAAAGCAAAGTCGCGCTGTCCAGAAGTGATGGAAACCGGCTATTCCAAATTCTCGAGAACGGCCAACATATTTCCACTGGCTTGAATGTTATTTTGGGTGATCGATCGTCCGGTAAGTCGCATACATTGGATGCGATCAAGCGAAGATTTCCGAATGCTCACCACATCGAGCAGTTTGCGCTGGTTGCACGAGATGAGGCTGAAGACGAAGAGCGCTTCAGTAGATATCTAAGTCAAAACCAAGGACTGTTTTCTAAACAACATCTGGCCGGGCTTCAACGCGTCATTGAAGATGTCGTCGACATAAGTTTAGAGAACGACCAGCGTGAGGTAGAAAACTATGTTAGTTCGATACTTGCTTACGCCAGAGAAACAGAGCGGCATGACGCATTTTCGAATGCTAAGCTTTACGATGAAGATCCGTTTCTCGACAGAGACCAGAAGGGTCTGCTGACTCTCATTTCATCTACTAAAAATCTGATTAGTAATATAGAATTTCGCGAGATTATTGAGAAGCATTTAGTGCGCGCGAATTTAATAGACCTATATCTCGAATTGATGAATTTATACTCCGCGAGGGAGGAGATTCGCCTGAAAAAGCGCTGGGTCAACGAAATAATTCGCGATGTTAAATCCCAGCTTCAACGCAGCTCTGCGGCTCCAAAAATTGCGGATGTAGATTTTTATAAAGTCGCTCTCAACCAGAGAAAAATTTCGACATTTGAGCAAATTGCTAAATGCGCACAGCGGCGCTCGACGCCATTGCGGAGGCAAATGAGAGGGTTCTCGGTCGTAGCGAGTGTTTCCCCTTTTAGTGGTGCTGGCGAAATAGGTGCGGCTTTACAACGAAAGATTGCTTTCAGTAACGCTTACAGAGAATATGAGCGCCCATATCGGTTTCTTCAAGAATTGAAGCAAATCGGCGCTCCTTTAGAACAGGGTGAGTTCGCGAAATGCTTTGTCAAAATCCAGTATCAGATTCTAAATAGGGATGGATTTGAGGCCTCGGGTGGGGAACGGTCTGAGTTCTTTTTGTTGGATAAGATTGAAAGTGCGGATGAGCACGATATGCTGCTGATTGATGAGCCGGAATCGTCCTTCGATAACAATTTTCTCATCGAAGACGTAAATTCGTTGATCAAACAAATGTCCAAGAAAATGCCCGTCGTAGTGGTTACCCATAATAATACGGTCGGGGCCTCTATAAAGCCTGATTACCTTTTATACACGAGCAAAGAGTTTGAAGATGAAGAGGTCGTCTGGAGGACATACTCAGGATATCCCACTAGCGCCGAGTTGATCTCACCGGATGGAATGAAAGTCAAAACCTGGGATGTCCTAATGGGCAATTTAGAGGCGGGTTCCAAGGCCTACGAAGAAAGGAGGCAGACTTATGAAAATCTTAGAAATTCGTGAAAATAAGGGCTTTTTCCGATTTTCTGAAGATAGCGAATGGCAGCCAATCGATGGAATAGATAAGGATGGAATTCTTACTCTACTGAATGTTCTCCTTGAAAATGAGGTATCTATGGATGTCCCCACCGAAGACAATCTAGGCAATCAGGCGCACTCGATAATTTATCGTAATATATATTCAAAGTTTGTATCTCTTCTTGGGGAAAAGAGCAGATTTCAAGATGAAAGTCAGAGGCTTTATATCGATGAAATTAAGAAATATGTAGGGCAGTCCGATCAGCAGTAGTTGTAATTTCCAAATAGCCTCTGCAGGCATTTTGAGATCGGGTTACGGCTAAACTTGGGCTTTGCCCATCGCAGGTCGCTAAAGCGTTTATAGTCCCCAAGAAGATCAATCTGCTTTTTTCCGTCGCCCACGAGGTTTGCCGAACTTCTGATATTCGCAGGGTCTCAGGTTGAGAGGTCGCCTCGGAATGTCAGGTAACAGCTCTGCGAGCACTTCGACCAGTTCTACGAGCTGCCCAGGTTCGAAGTCATCGTCGTAGTGTTTGCCTTCGGTATCATTCGGCTCGTGCCCGCCAAGGCCTTGCCGGTGCGCTTTGTTGAATACCTTGAGCCCGGTCTCATCCTCTTTGTCACGGAGGACATTGAATCCCAGAGTGCGAATCGACGGAACGTCTACGTCCTTGCGGCCCCGCTTCCGGGAAGTCCCATTCGGGAACACCAATTTGCGTAAGGGGCCGAAGAGATCCTTGTAAAAGCATTTGTCAGAGTCCATTGTCTCGTGTTGGAACTCGGGGAAGAGAGCGCGATTGTCGGCCTCCTTCATCGCCGTCACGTATTCAGCGAAGCCAAGATCAAGCAGCTTCCGCGCAATCGGAACCTTCCTCGTTGAAGAGACAGTTTTGATCCGGCGCAGGTTCGTTTCCCGGATGTGCAGATAGGGCACCTCGCAATCGAGAACCACGTCAGCGACAGCCAGACCCGCGATCTCGTCTGACCGCGCGAGCGTAGAAATCACAAGCGGGAGCACCCAGTAGATGCCGTCATGGATGACCTCATCACCTGGCTCGAACCGCCTCCATAAGCCGGCGCACCCATACCAGACGGGGGTTTCAAGCATCTTCCGCAATTCGTCGGGATGCCAAGGAAGCCGTCCGGCGTTCCGCTTCTGGTTAGTCTTCACGGAATGGCGATCGCCCTGCATCTTCGGATTTACCAAGGTCTTCCGAACCGCTGTGAAATTAAGACCCCTTGGTGCAAGGTCGGGATCGTTTCCTTCGAGATGCGTCACGAGCGCACTGATCCATGTCATGTGCTTCCGCTGGGTGATCAACGAGAGACCGACGTAAGGGAGACCTTCTGCATCGGCGGCCGTCGGATCGTCATTCCATTTCCTACGCAAATCATCGCCGCGTTTGAGCGCTTCCTCGATCGTTTCACGGACTTCCTCGCCGTTTTCATCCTTCCGCGCGCGACCATAGATCACCGGAAGACGGGGAAAGACATCCTTCATCGCGATGAGGTGCTTCTGGCCGATCGCATTCACCGGAATGTCCCCATTGGCCGCGACGAAGATCCTGACCGCGCCCTCGATATCGCGCCTGCGACCTTCGTCCCAAGCGCCGTCCTTGATCTTTCTGTCCAAGGCCATCTTGGCGTATTCTGAAAGCAGCGGTGCTTCTGGGGCGGCACAACCTTCCTTGACGACGTAAGAAGACGAAGCCTTCGCATCTTCTGCAGGTTCGACCGGTGCGCCAGCAGTGGACACGATCTCGCGATGGCTCAGCCGTTCGAGATGCTGCGGGAGCGGCCAAATCTCGTTCGCATTCAACGGCAAGCCCAGCTCGGAGCAGGCTTCAATATTTGCATTGCGATATGCGGCTGCGGCAACCCTGCCTGATGCTGTCAGATTGCGTTCGCTAGGGTCGATGCCCTCTTCACGTAAATCTTCCATGAGCTGGCCGCGTGAGATCGGAAGCTGGCGCTTGTGACGAGCGGCAAGGGCGGTCAACGCATCTGCATCGGCCTCGTCCATGCCGCGCCGCCGAAGCTCCTCGTGGCTTTCGAGGCTGCCATCCAACAGCTGCGGCTCCGTCGCGAGGAGAGAGAAGTAGAGTGCATACGCCCGATTAAACGCTCGATGATCATCGGCGCGGCCAGGCTCCTGAAATTGCGCCATGACAACCCGATCCAGCTCACGCTCGAACGCGCGCTTGTAGAGCGCAGGCATATCGTCCGGCTTCACGCTCCGCCTCAGTATGGGCATCTGTTCCATGATCGCGTCCTTCGCCAAATCTAGTTCAGCTGCGCGCCAACGAGCCTGCTGAGGGCTCGAAGTGCGCAGAGATATTCTGACGATTATAGCCTGGAGTGGAACAGAACCAAAACGAACGCGCGATTTCCACCAGAAAACAGCGCCGCGACGATAGACTGCCATGCCATGTGAACCTTGGCTGCGAGGAGCCTGGCGGGGCACAGTGCGGGCACAATCTGTGGCACATTTTGTGGCACAATCAGCGCGCAAGATTCCCAACCGATTTCCTCGATTGAAGGAAAACGGCGGAATTCTGAGGCTTGTTGTCGGAAACGACGAAAATTGGTCGGGGAGACAGGATTCGAACCTGCGACATCTTGCTCCCAAAGCAAGCGCGCTACCGGACTGCGCCACTCCCCGACCGCCAGACTATCGACTGGCTCATGCGATAACGGCATCCCCGGTGGGCCCGGCAGGACTCGAACCCGCGACCTAGCCGTTATGAGCGGCCAGCTCTAACCAACTGAGCTACAGGCCCCCGGGACGATGCCATCGCAAGCGCAAGCCGCTAGCCGCGATGCGCACCATTCGCAAGCAGACAGTGCGCATCAGCACTGCGCATCATGCTTGCTGCGCCGCGTCCCACACCTGCTTCACCGTGGTCGGCGAGACGTTGCGGCTTGCCATGTGTGCGTAGATTCCGCGCAGCCAATCATACAGCGCGTCCAATTCGCGCTCGTCATGCACATAGGGCGTATTGCCCGGCGCGAGCGAGGGGCTGTGGAACGAGAGCACGAGCAACGGCAGCCCATTGTCCAGCGCGGTGTCGACCGCGTGGATCGCGTCGCGCAGCGGTGTGCCTTCGGGCGTCAGCGCAATGCGTTCGAGCAAACCTGCGCGCGCGGCGATCCCTGCGCCGTGGGGCACTTTCGCCAGACGAGGAAACAGCGCGGTGCCCTTGCGCGCGAGCAAGCCGCGATAAATCGTCGTGAGCGGCAGTTCGAGCAGCGGCTTCTCGCCAGCGACCCAGTACGGGCGGTTCGGAAAAGCGCTGTAATCGCCGCCTTCGCCGGGCGAGTAATCGTAGAGCGCGCGCACCGAGCTATCGATCACCACACCGCAATCATGCAGGATCGCCTTGGTCGCCGGGCCGAGGCCATAGCGGCCTGCCCGGTAAATGATCGGCGCGGTGCCATAGGTTTCCTCGATCGCGTCGCGCAGGGCCACGAACTTGGCGCGTTCAAGCTCGGGAGGAAGGTTGCCGGCAAAGGAATTGCGCGTGGTCACCTCTTCGTCGAACGGCGGATTGACCCACGGATGCAGCTGTACGCCGACCTCGGCCGTACCGCGTGCCACCGCATCGCCGATGATCGCCTTCGCCTTGGCAGACTGCACGATTGGCCAGTCCACCAGATAGACCGGCGAGACTCCCAGCTCCTCGCAGAAGGACTGAAACCGGGGCAAGCGGTCGAGATGGTGGAGATCGTGCCGGTCGCGGGTGAAAGGCCCGTTCCAGTCGAAGCCTTCCTCGGTATCGACCGTGAGGAGAGAGGCGGGCGCGAACCCGGGCGCAAAGCGCGCTTCCTGCTCTGCTTGTGGCAATATCAGCATTGGTCCTGGCCCCGTCCGATCCGGGCACCGCTCCCGCAGTTAGACCGCGTGTTCGGGAACCCCTTTCGCCTCGGTAGCGGCGGGTATCTGCGTGGTCAAAGCGGGCAGCGTGAGTATCAACCGCCTATTCTCGCGGCGCAGGCTGCCCCCGATCGCACGCGCTTCCGCCCTGGCGAGCCGCAATGCGAAGCCGGGGCCGAACGGCCCGGCGCTGATCGCAACCGAGAGCGGCTTGCCCCGGGCGGCGAAGATATCCTCGCTGCCGTTCAGCGATGCGGGCAGGTCGGCGACGAACTGCGCGGTGTTGCCGCCGGGGCCGGTTTCATGGTCGAGCGTAAGGGCCAGCTTCTCGCTCGGCGCGGCGGCGGACCCCAGCGTCGCCAGAATGCGCCAGCTCAGCAGCTCGGCCTCGGGCTTGGCGAGATCGACCCGGCAACTGCCGCCCAGCGTCGCGACGAAGCCTGCATTGCGCGGTTGCAGCAACGGGAGAAGCTGGGAGAGGTGCTGCCGGAAGATCGCGGCAAGGTCGGCGTCGCCGCTGGTCGGGCGCAGACGACCGCTTTCGAGACGCGAAAGGCGTTCCAGATCGTCGAACCCGGCCAGCATTCGCGCACTGTCGCCCGCGATACCGGCGGCGAGCGCGCGGTAATCGTGCGGGACGGGGCCAACGACCTGCTGCTGGATGACTTCGGCAAAACCCTGGATCGCGTTCACCGGCGTACGCAGTTCGTGAAGCAACTGGCGCAGCCGATCGCTCTGATTGCCCGGCTCTTCGGCTTCCAGCGCGCGGCGCATCCCGCCTGCAAAGCCGAGGAAACGCCCGTCGGGGCTGGAAAAGCGCGGCTGTGCGTCGAGCACCCATGCGCCGGCAATGGCGGGGCCGCCTTCCAAAGTCACATCAACGCCGTGCAGCGGCTGCTGCCGCTCGATCGCTTCGGAGAATTCTTCGGGCAAGATGCTGGGCAAGGAAAGGTAGAGCACGCGCGAGGCCGCGAAACTGTCTGCCCAGTCGATCACGCCGGCGGTGTCGGTGGCGAAGCCGAAGCCGGTCAGTTCCTCCTGACCGGTGCTGGCATCGGCGAAGGGCAGGGTGGGTGCCGCATGGTCTGCGGCAGGCTCTTGCGCGGGCGACCGGCCGCGATCTTCGCGCGACCGCTGGAATGCGTCGATCCGCTGGCGCAGCGCTGCAATTTCGCTCTGCGGCTGTGGCTGCGGCTGCTCAGGCGTGTCGGCTTGCGGAGAAGGTTGCGAAGCGGCCATCCCGGCAGCGACCGTTCCTGCGGCGGCCGCAACTGCAGCGGCAGCACCCGTCGCCGCAAGCGGTTCGGGCTCTTCCGCAGCCGGTTCGGGCGCCGACTCGGGTAGAGGTTCAGGCTCGTTCTCGACCGCTTTGTCGTCACCCTCGGGATCTTCGACCTCGGTATACTCGCCATCGACGATATGGTCTTCGTTCGGCTCGGGATTGCGGGTCGGCGCCGGGGCAGGTTCCTCGCGGCGGTCTTCGACCAGAGGTTCGGGCGACGGCGGCAGGGGCAGGGCGCGGTCGCGCACGCCGAGTCGCTCCAGCAGCGCCTCCACCTCCTCGGGCAGATCGCTCCGCAGCCGCAGGAAACCGCGCGCGCGAACCGGAAGCTCGGGGATCAGCCGCAGCCACTGATCCTCGGTCAGGCGGGCGGTGGAGAGCGTGGCGCAGGCAATGTCGGGCTCGGCCTCGGCAAACTGGGCGACCAGTGCCGGATCGTTCATCCGTCGCCCCTGTTCGCGCACGATCTCGGCACGTTCGCGTACGGAAATAACGTCGGCCAGTGAATCGAGGCGCAGGCGTGCGGCAGCCAGGAGGCTGGGGTCGCGCCCTTCGCGCGGACTGCCGAGCAGGTCGAGCAGCTGCCGATATTGCGTGCGCGCGCCCGCATTTGCACTCGCCTTGTGGCGCAGAACTGTGGCGAGGCGATCGTCGAATTGCATAGGGTTTGCGGTGGCAGGCTCCGGCGAGAAGGATCTTACGCGGTAGGGGGTATTTCGCCGACCCTCGCGGCACGACGTGGATGGTTCATAACCCTTTAACACGGCGTAGGAATGACAGTCAGTCCCCACGTTGCAAAGCGGGACATTCGCTGTCATGAACAATAATGTTAGCCGTTCGAATTATTTACAAAGATGATCCTTTCAGGAATCGCGTGGATGGCTTCAGGGACGTTGATTTGTTGCGAGAGGGGTGGCCGTGGCCAATCTTGATGAGATCGATCGCCAGTTGCTGCAGGAATTGCAGGCCGAAGGGCGTGTCACGAACGTGGAACTGGCACGCCGCGTCGGGCTGACCGCGCCGCCATGCCTTCGCCGGGTGCGCGCGCTGGAAGATATGGGCGTGATTCGTGGCTACCATGCCGATCTCGAACCGTCGAAGCTTGGCTTCGCGATCGTGGTGTTTGCGATGGTCAGCCTGAAGAGCCAGGCGGAAGAATCGCTGCGCGAGTTCGAAGCCGCGATGCAGGACCTCGACGAAGTGCGCGAGGTCCACATGCTCAACGGCGAGATCGATTTCATTTTGAAGATCGTCAGCCGCGACCTGCAGAGCTTCCAGGAATTTCTGACCAGCAAGCTGACGCCCGCACCCAACGTGGCCTCGGTGAAGACTTCGCTGACAATCCGCACCAGCAAATATACGCCGGGCGTTCCGCTCAAGTAGGCAGGGCTACGGCATGACCCGGGCGCCCTCCCTTTCCGGTCACTGCCTTTGTGGCGCGGTTCAGATCGTGCTCACCGATCCGGCGCGTGAGATCGAGATATGCCAGTGCGCCATGTGCCGCCGCTGGGCCGGGTCATTCTACTCTGCGCAAACCGGTGAAAAGGCGGAGATTGACGGAGAGGAGTCGATAGGGGTCTATCGCTCGAGCGAGTGGGCCGAACGCGCCTTCTGTTCCCGATGCGGCAGCAACTTGTGGTATCGTTTCCTGCCGACCGGTGGACGCAGCTTTTCTGCGGGCCTGTTCGATGAGGCCGCCGGCCACGCGATCGAGAAAGAAATCTTCGTCAACGAGCGTGCCGCCTGGTGCCGGATCGAAGGCGATCATCTGCGACAGACGGGCGAGGAAGTGATCGCAGAAGCCAAGGCGGCGGGTTTTACCTTCGACTAGGGGCGGATCCGAGCGACCGGACATGTTTGCGATTTAGCGGGACAGCGCGCTTGAATGGCAGAAGCGAGCTGCCTATGATACAAGGTATCATGAATAAGCACGCTTCCTTCAGACCGTCCGACTTCTTCAATCAGGAAATGGCGGAAGCTTACGACCAGCGCAACGCGGGTCTCAAACCTCTCTCGGACTGCCTGCATTTCCAGATGCGGCTTGTGCTCTCCAGCCTCCCGGAACAGGCCAGGGTCCTGTGCGTGGGCGTCGGGACAGGGGCGGATATCTTTGCGCTGGCAAGCGAGCGTCCCGATCTTTCGTTTGTCGGTGTCGATCCTTCCGCCGAAATGCTGGAGGTTGCGCGGCATCGACTGGATGAGGCCGGAATCGGAGCCCGTTGCGAGCTCGTGCCAGGATACGTCGCTGACGCACCCCGAGACGAATTCGACGCGGCCGTCAGCCTCCTTGTCGCGCACTTTGTCCAGCGCAAAGATCGCCCGGAGTTCTATCGTGCGATATACGACCGCCTGGCCCCGGGTGGCCGCTTTGTCAGCGCGGAGATCAGTTGTGACCTCGACGCACCGGGCTTCCCTGAAATGCTCGAAGACTGGAAGCAGGTGCATGCGATGATGGGAGCCAGCGAGGAATCGCTCGCCTCGCTCGGCGAGACCTTACGCCACACGCTGAGCGTGGTCGGGCCTGCCGAAACCGAGGCGCTGTGGCGCGAGGCGGGCTTCGCCAAGCCCGTTCCGTTCTATCAGGCGTTCATGATACGCGGCTGGCACACGCGCAAACCGGCGTGACCGAGGCCTAGCTCTCCCGCTCGGCGAGCCATTCCTCCAGCCACTTGATCGAATAGTCGCCATTGAGGATGTCCGGCTCTTTCAGCAGCGCCTGGTGGAGCGGGATGTTGGTCTTGGGACCTTCGACGACCATTTCCTCCAGCGCGCGCTTGAGCCGCATGATGCAGCCCTCGCGGGTCCGGCCATAGACGATCAGCTTTGCGATCATCGAATCATAGTAGGGCGGGATCGAATAGCCCGCGTAGAGCCCGCTATCGACGCGCACATGCATACCGCCCGCGGAGTGGTAATAGCTGACCTTGCCGGGGGAGGGGGCGAAGGTGAACGGGTCTTCGGCGTTGATCCGGCACTCGATCGCATGGCCCTTGAACTCGATTTCCTCCTGCGTCACCGACAGGGGCTTGCCCTCGGCAATACGGATCTGCTCGCGTACAAGATCGACCCCGGTGATCGCCTCGGTCACCGGATGCTCGACCTGCAGGCGGGTGTTCATCTCGATAAAGAAGAACTCGCCGTTTTCCCACAGGAACTCGATCGTGCCCGCGCCGCGATAGGCCATGTCGCGCATCGCCTGCGCGCAGATTTCGCCCATCCGATTGCGCTCTTCGGTCGAAAGAACGGGCGACGGCGCTTCCTCGAGCACCTTCTGGTGGCGGCGCTGGAGTGAACAGTCGCGCTCGCCCAGATGGATTGCGTTGCCTTTGCCATCGCCGAACACCTGAAACTCGATGTGGCGCGGATTGCCGAGGTATTTCTCGAGATAGACCGTGTCGTCGCCAAAGGCGGATTTCGCCTCGTTCTTGGCCTGGCTCATCAGACCCTCGAGCAGGTCCTCGCTCGGCACGACCTTCATGCCGCGTCCGCCGCCGCCGCTCGCGGCCTTGACGAGCACCGGATAGCCGATTTCGGCGGCGATCCGCTTCGCTTCCTCGACCGTCGCGACGGCGCCGGGGCTGCCCGGGACCAACGGAAGGCCCAATTTGCCTGCCGTCGCCTTCGCGGTCACCTTGTCGCCCATGGTGCGGATATGTTCGGGCTTGGGCCCGATCCATGCGAGGTCGTGCGCCTCCACGATTTCGGCGAATTTGGCGTTTTCCGACAGGAAACCATAGCCGGGGTGGATCGCATCCGCCTGGCTGACTTCGGCCGCCGAGATGATGTTGGCGACGTTCAGATAGCTCTCGCTGGCAGCGGGCGGGCCGATGCAAACGGCATGATCGGCGAGCCGCACGTGCATCGCGTCGGCATCGGCGGTGGAGTGCACAGCAACCGTCTCGATGCCCATCTCGTGGGCCGCGCGGTGGATGCGCAGCGCGATTTCGCCGCGATTGGCGATCAGGATGCGGGTTATGGCCATGCTTTGCGTCCTCAGTCGATGACGACCAGCGGCTGGTCGAACTCGACCGGCTGGGCATTGTCGACCAGAATCTGGCGTACGGTCCCGGCGCGCGGGGCGGTGATCGGGTTCATCACCTTCATCGCCTCGACGATCAGGATGGTCTGGCCTTCGGAAACCTTGTCGCCGACCGAAATGAAGTCTTTGGCGCCGGGTTCGGGCGCGAGGTAGACCGTGCCTACCATCGGCGAAGGGACCGCGCTCGAAAGGTCCGGCCCGGCGGCAGGGGTGGATTGCGTCGCATCGACAGCTGCGGGAGCCGCTGCGGGGGCAGGCTGTGCGTGCTGCACGGGCGCGGCGTAGGTCGCCTGCAATTCGCGCGCGACACGCAACTTGCGATCACCATCTTCGACCTCGATTTCGGAGAGGCCGGTTTCGGAAAGAAGCTCGGCAAGCTCGCGGACGAGCGTGATGTCGACGTTCATCTGCGACTTGCGACCGGATTTGTGGCTATCTTCTGCCATGTAAGACCTTGATCCGTGAAATGGGGAGCGGCGCGTATGCTCCCGGCTGCGCGTTCATGCAAGGTTTAGAGGGCAGCGGCAGCGTCGATCGCTTCGAGATAAGAGGCGAGGCCTTTGCCCTTGAAGCACTGGTCCGCCGCCTGCCCGATAAAGGACCGGTGGCGGAAATCCGCGCGAGTCTGCGGGTCGGACAGATGCACCTCGATCACCGGCGGGGTAATCGCCTTGGCGGCATCGAGTAGCGCGATCGAGGTGTGGGTATAGGCTGCAGCGTTGATGATGACCGCCTTCGCGCCGCCTGCGTGCGCCTCGTGCAGCCAGTCGACCAGCGTGCCTTCGTGGTTGGTCTGTCGGAAGTCGACCCTGAGGCCGTGCTCGCGAGCCTTGGCGATACACGCCGCCTCGATCTCGGCGAGCGTGGTAGTGCCGTAAATCTCCGGCTCGCGCGTGCCGAGCAGGTTGAGGTTCGGGCCGTTGAGGATGAAGAGGGTGGTGGGCATCGCGTTGTCTTAGCGAGGGCTGCGAGCGGGTGAAAGCTCATGTCCGCTGACGACTCCGTTGTGGACATCCGTGGTCTACGGTAATCGTGGCGAATGAAGAAGGGTATGGGCATTTCCCGCGCTTTGGCGCCGCTCTCGCGTGAAGAGCTTGAAGGGATGCCCACAGGAGCACTTCTGGCGAGACTCAAACGGCTCCGCTGGTGCGAAGATGATCTGGAATGGTGCGATATGACGGAGGGCGAGGTAGCGTCAGTGTCGCACCTGATCCTTTTCAAGTCAGAACCGGCTTGGAAAAGAGCCTATGCAGAGGTGAAGGAAGTTCTGGCATTGAGGGAACATCTTGACCGTAAACCCTGATTCGGACCTTGCCGTCCGCTTCCGACCCCGACTTGAAACCTAGAGCCTACCGTTCCACCCCCTTGACCTTCCCCCATTGGCGCGCGGCGGTGTAGCCGAGGTAGCCGGTGCCGAAGAGCGCGTAGAGTTCCTCCGGCAGGCCGCGCAGGTAGGCCGTCATCCCGTTGCCGATGTTCACCGCCATGCGCGCATCGAAAGCAGAGAGCACGCCCATCGGCAGCGCGAACAGGATCATCGCATACATCACGTAGAGGAAGCTGGGCCTTGCGCGGCTGGTCCACGGGTCGGCGGACTGCGCCTCTGCCACGATCGCAGCCATCCGCGCCTCGATCTGCTTGAGTTCATGGGAACCCTCCAGCGCGAGCAGCTCGAGCTTGGCTTTCGCGCGCGCTTCCTTGTCGGGAATGATCTTGTCGACGATCGAGGCGAGGGGGCCGATCAGGCTTTCGATGAGGGGCATGGGGAAAGGCTCCGGTCTGATGGAGCCGAGTCCAGTAACCACCTCTTGGCGAGTAGGAAAATGGTTTGCGCGCTCACAGCCCATGGCTAGGCCCGCGACAAAGGCTCACAAACGCAGGAGAGATGCACATGGCCGGGATCTGGTTCGACGATATGGAAGTGGGGCAGGTGATCGACCACCCGATCCGCCGCACGGTGACCGAGACGGACAATGTCATGTTCACCTGCATGACCCACAATCCGGCGCAACTGCATTTGGATGAGGAGTACATGAAGGGCACCGAGTTCGGCACCCGGATCGTCAATTCGTGCTTCACGCTGTCGGTGATGGTCGGCATCTCGGTCAACGACACGACGCTGGGCACGGCCGTCGCCAACCTGGGGTGGGACGAGGTGCGTTTTCCGAAGCCGCTCTTCCATGGAGACACGATCAATATCCAGACCGAGATCGTGGCCCTGCGCGAGAGCAAGTCACGCCCCGAAGCGGGGATCGTCACCTTCGAACATCGCGCCTTCAACCAGCACGGCGATCTGGTCGCGAGCTGCAAGCGCAGCGGATTGCAGAAGAAGCGTCCTGCGGACGCCTGACTCTCATCTCTGGCAGGGCGGGCAGTGCGGCGCGCGGGTACGTGCGCCGCGCTTTGTTACAGTGCTATATCGGTCAGCAAATGGCCGCAATGCCAGAGAAACCGGGGCGTCGGCGCAATCCCTACGTGACTCATATATTACAATATTACAGATTTGTTGCAATCTTGGGGCTGAAGTGCATAATCCACTCCTGAAAGACAGGAGAGTGGAACATGATGATTCAGGCAATGATCGCCAGTGCAATGATGTTGCAGAGCCCGCAGATGGCCACGCAGGATCAAATGCAGCCGGTGGCGCAGGTCAAGACGGAGACCGATCCCGCGAAGCTGCTCAATCTCGGTGTCGAACTGGCCATTGCGGGTGAGACCGAGGCAGCCCGGGTCGCTTTCGAGAAGGTTCGCGCAATGCGCGTGGATTACACGCTGGAAACGACCGACGGACGCTTCGTCTATCCGGCGGATCTCGCCCGTGACGGTTTGAAGATGCTCGAAAACGGTGATTTCGCGGCCCGCCGGGACAAGATCGCCAGCCGCTGATCGGCGCGCCGCGCCGGCAGTTTCGGCCTTAAATGGCGGGTCCGTTGCAGCGGCAAGCCGTTGCGAAATCGAGATAACGAGCGGGAACCATCCAGTCGCTTGTCACTGCGCTGTCATGTATGATGCGCAAGGCGACAGGACGGAGGGCTCGATGATTCTCGGGACATCTGGTCGGCTCGCGATATTCGCGATGCTGACCCTGCTTACGGCCCCTGCGCGGGCCGACGTTATGGAAATCTCGGAGGATGGCGCGCGCTGGATCGCGGGCCATCGGGTAGGCATGCCCGCCGCAGGTCTTGAGCTGACCGCGGCGCAGTCTGCCGCGCTCCGCAGTCTGGACGCGCAGATCGTCTCGCTGGATGGAAAGCAGGCGGTCGAGGGGTTGCCCGCGATCGTCACCACCGATCCGCGCCTGACCGCGCGCGGCGTCCCCGCACATTACCAGGCCAAGGTCGCAGAGCTTTCGGCCCGGTTCGATCTTAGCCCCAGCCTGATCGAAGCGCTGGTGTGGCAGGAAAGCCGCTGGCGTGAAAACGCCGTGTCGCCGGTAGGAGCCCGTGGTCTGGCGCAGCTGATGCCGGGCACCGCGCGCGACCTTGGCGTCGACCCGAAAGATCCCTTCGCCAATCTGGAGGGCGGGGCGCGTTACCTGCGCGAACAGCTCGACCGGTTCGACGGCGATCTCGAAAAAGCACTCGCAGCCTATAATGCCGGCCCCGGGCGCGTCATTCGCGCCAATGGCGTGCCGCGCATCCGCGAGACGCAAGCCTATGTGGCGGCCATCATGGGCCGTCTCGCCAATCATTCCCGGAACGACTAAAGGTATGAAAATGAAACTGCTTTCTCGCATTGCGGCACTGTTCGCGCTGGTTTCGCCCAGCGTGGCTCTGGCGCAGGTGCAGCAGACCGACCCGGCGGGCTCGGGCCCGATCGTCAACGCGCTGGCATGGCTGCAGGGCACGCTGCTGGGCAATGTCGCCACGATGGTCGCGGTGATGGCGGTTGCTGCGGTCGGCTTCATGATGCTGACCGGCCGGATGAACTGGCGCTTCGGGGCGACCGTGATCATCGGCGTGTTCATCCTGTTTGGCGCGGCCTCGATCGTTTCGGGCATCCAGGCCGCCGCAGGCTAGGGCAGGGGAGCGAGGGCACCCATCATGGATCAACTTGTCCGCCACCCGGTTCACCGCGCGTTGACCCGCCCGCAGATGTTCGGGGGAGTGACGCTCAACTATTTCATCATCAATATCGGTGTGACGACCGAGGTTTTCCTTATCACCGGTAGCTGGCTGGCATTGCCCGTCGCTGCTGTGATGCACGGCATCGGATACTTCGCCTGCATGCGCGAACCGCGGATCTTCGATCTGTGGATCACCAAGGTCAGCAAATGCCCGCGCATCAAGAATTACAAGCGGTGGGGCTGCAACAGCTACGCGGCTTGAGAGCAAGCCGACCTAGGAGGGTCGACGCATGAGCAAATGGAAAGGAGCCGCTGCCTGGAGCGCGAAGGAAGCCCGCGTCGGCGACCGGCTGCCTTTTGCGCGCCTGGTGGACGAGAACACGCTGCTGCTGCGCGACGGATCGCTGCTGACTGCGATCCAGGTGCCCGGCCTGCTGTTCGAGACCGAGGATACCGACGCGCTCAACGCCCATGCCGCGACGCGCGAGGTGATGCTGCGCTCGACGCTCGATAGCCGCTTCGTGATGTATCACCACGTCATCCGGCGGCGGGTCGAGGTGGAGCTGGACGCCGAGTTCACCGACCCGCTCGCACGTCATATCGATGCGCGGTGGAAGGAGCGGCTGGGCTCGGGATCGCTGTTCATCAACGACCAGTTCGTCACGCTCATCCGCCGCCCCGCTCGCGGCAAGGCGGGCTGGGTCGAGAAGGCGAGCAAGGCGCTTAACAGCCGCAAGAAGGACGCGGTCGAGGTCGATCCGAAAGACCTGCGCTCGCTTCGCGCCGCTGCGACAGGCCTCGTCGCCTCGCTGCAACCCTACGGCGCGGAGATGCTCGGCGATTACACCGGGCCCAAAGGCTATGTGAATTCCGAGATTCTCGAGCTGCTCTCCGCGCTCTATAACGGCGAGATGCGGCCCGTGCGCCGCCCGGCCGAGGATCGCGATATCGGCCACATGCTGCCTTATCGCAGGGCGAGTTTCGGGATCGACGCGATGGAGCTGCGTGGCAGCGGCGACCCCGATTTCGCCGCGATGCTCAGCCTGAAAGACTATCCCGACGCGACCAGTCCGGGCCTGCTCGATAGCCTCCTGCGGCTGCCCTACGAAATGGTCGTTTCGGAAAGCTACGCCCCGGCGGAGCGGACCACCGCGCGCGAGCGGATGGATCTGGCGATCCGGCGTCTGCGCTCGGTCGACGAGGAAGCGCAGGCAGAGCGCAACGACATGATGGCCGCGCGCGATGCACTGGGCAACGGCACGGTCGGCTTCGGCGATCACCACCTCAGCGTGCTGGTGCGCGAGCGCACGCTGCCCCGGCTCGACGATGCGACCGCCGCGTGCTCCGCCGCACTCGCGGACACCGGCGCGATCGTGGTGCGCGAGGATACCAATCTGGAGCCCGCCTTTTGGGCGCAGTTCCCCGGCAATGAGCAATATATCGTGCGCCGCGCGATGATCTCTTCCGCCAATATGGCAAGCTTCGGTTCGCTGCACGGCTTCGCGCTCGGCCAAGCCGAGGGCAACCACTGGGGTGAGGCGGTGACGCTGCTGGAGACGACCAGCGCGACGCCGTTTTTCTTCAACTTCCACAACGGCGATCTGGGCAATTTTTCGGTCATCGGCCCGTCGGGTTCGGGCAAGACCGTGGTGATGAACTTCCTCGCCGCGCAGGCGCAGAAGTTCAGCCCCCGCACGATCCTGTTCGACAAGGACCGCGGTGCGGAGCTGTTCGTGCGCGGGATCGGCGGGCGCTACGACCGGATCTATGCGGGCGAACCCAGCGGCTTCAATCCGCTTTCGCTGCCAGACAATCCGGCAAACCGCGCCTTCCTGCGCGATTGGCTCGGCGTGCTCCTCAAGGCCGAAGGGCCCGAGGAATTGCAGACCGTCAGCCACGCGGTCGATGCGGCTTACGAGAACGATGCGAGCCTGCGCCGGTTGCGCAATTTCCGCGAACTGCTCAGCGGCACGCGTCGGCCCGAGGCGGGCGACCTCGCCGATCGCCTGTCCGCCTGGATTCACGGCGGCGAGCATGCCTGGCTGTTCGACAACGAGACCGACGAGCTCGATCTGGAGCGCAAGACGCTCGGCTTCGACATGACCGCGCTGCTCGAAAACCCGCGCCTGCGCACGCCGACGATGATGTATCTGTTCCACCGGATCGAGGAGCGGCTCGACGGCGAGCCGACCATGATCCTGATCGACGAAGGCTGGAAGGCGCTCGACGATGAGGTCTTCGCCGCGCGCATTCGCGACTGGCTCAAGACGCTCCGCAAACGCAACGCGCTGGTCGGGTTCGCCACGCAGAGCGCGCGCGATGCGCTGGAAAGCCGCATCTCCACCGCGCTGGTCGAACAGACCGCGACGATGGTGTTCATGCCCAACAGCCGCGCGCGGCCCGAGGATTACTGCGACGGCTTCGGCCTCACCAGCCACGAGCTCGCGCTGATCCGCACGCTGCCGGCGCACAGCCGCTGCTTCCTCGTCCGGCAGCCCGATGCGAGTGTGGTGGTGCGGCTGGACCTCTCGAATGCGCCAGAGGTACTCACGATCCTGTCGGGTCGCGAAAGCAGCGTGCGCCGGCTCGACCTGCTGCGCGAGGCGGTGGGTGACGATCCCGCCGACTGGTTCCCCGCGCTCACCGGCCATGCCTGGCCGGGCGGCACCCGGGATGATCCTGACGCCAGCGTGCTGCCGTTCAAGCTGGCCGCCGAATGACGCCTTCGGGAACCTGCGATCTGGCGATGTCCGAAGCCGCGGGCGGTATTGCCGCTGCGCTGGAAGCGGTGAACTGCGTCGCCGCCGAAGTAACCGGCGCGACTTTCGGGCGGCTGTTCGCCCCCGGCGGCATTCTGGTGACCGCGCTGACCATCATCCTGACGCTGTATGTCGCGTTCTTTGCGATCAACCTGCTGACGGGCCGTTCGGTGCTGGGTGTACGTGCGCTCACCCCGCGCATGCTGACGCTGGGTCTGGTGCTGACCTTCGCGACCAGCTGGGTCGCCTACCAGTCGGTCGTATGGGGCGTGTTCGTCGACGGTCCGGACTGGCTGGCGAGCGCGCTGACCGGCGACAGCGGCTCTGCCACGCAGACTTTCGCGACCAAGGTCGATGTGGTGTTCGCCGCCGTGCAGCAGGCATCTGCCGGACAGACCGATATCGAGACCTTCTCGCCCGCCGGGATGCTGTGGATGGGCGCGCTGCTGTTCATGCTCGGCACGGTCGGGCTGCTGGTGACCGCCCGTATCGCGCTCGCCCTGCTGGTGGCACTGGGGCCGATCTTCGTCGTGCTGGCACTGTTCGAAGGGACGCGCGGGCTTTTTACCGGCTGGCTCAAGGGCCTGACGATGATGGCGCTGACACCACTCTTTGCGGTGCTGGGCGGATCGATCATGCTCGAAATGTCGGTCCCGATCCTCGCCGCGCTGACCGCGATTCCCGGCGAAATTCCGGCCCGCGCCGCGATGGCTTTTTTCATGATTGGCGCGGTCCATGTCGCGTTGATGGTGATGGTGCTCAAGGTGGTCGGCACGATGGTCGGCGGCTGGACCGTATTCGGCCTCGCCAATGGCGAGCAGGACGCAGCGCGCAGCGGTTCGAGCATGCCTGCCCCGGCGCCCGCACCCCCCGCTGCCAATCCCTATAACAGCGCGCACACCGCTCAGTCCGCCCAGTCGAGCGCCGCGCGCCGCACCGCCGTGGTTGCCGCGACCCCGCCCAGGGCCGCGAACGACTCCGGCGGTGGCGCAGGCTCCGGCGGTTCCTCGGCCACCGGCGGCGTGCGCGTGACCAAGGTCTATGCGACCTCTTCAGGCAACGGACAGGGTGCCGAAACTAGCAAGGCGGCCTCGCGCACGAGCGGCCTCGGCAGCCGGTTCAAGAGTGCATCGGGCAATTCCATCGGGGCACGCCAGACGGAGAAAATGAAATGATTCGCGCGCGACTGACAGCGCTCGCCTGCCTTGCGACCATGCTCGCCAGCCCCGCGCTTGCGCAGGATCCGCGCCTCGTCGAACGGCTCTACGATCCGGACGAGGTCGTGGTCATCCAGGGTAAGACCAAGGTCCAGGCGACGATCGAATTCGGCGACGGCGAGTCGATCGAGAATGTCGCCATCGGCGATTCCAACGCATGGCAGGTCACCCCCAACCAGCGCGCCAACCTGCTGTTCGTGAAGCCGCTGGAGCCGAGCGCGCAGACCAACATGACGGTGGTCACCAACCGGCACACCTATTTCTTCGATCTGGTGGCAAGTCCGCGTGCCAAGCCGATGTATGTCCTGCGTTTCACCTATCCCGAGCCTCCGCCCGAAGAGGTCGACGAGCAGCTTGCCGAGAGCGCCGCTGGCGAAGCCAATGCGCTCGAACTGGCGGCAGCGACCGATCCGCTCGCGGTGATCGATCCGGCGTTGCTCAATTTCAAATGGGCTGCCGAAGGGGAGAGCGAATTGCGCCCCGACGAGATCTATGACGACGGTCGCTCGACATACCTGCGCTGGAACGAAGACCGTCCCGTGCCCGCGATCCTGATCGAGAATTACGAGGGCGAGGAAGGCCCGGTCAATTCGACCGTGCGCGGCGATACGGTGATTGTCGACGGCGTGCCCAGGCAGATTATCCTTCGCTCGGGTCGCGAAAAGGCAATACTGGTGAACAATGGTCCGGTTCGCGCCACTGCGGCGAGCGGACCGGTCAGCGGCGGCCGCTAGGCACGCCAACAAGGGAAGCGAAGATTATGCGCCTCGCGATGAAAATGCCGCCCAGGAAAGGCGATGGTCAAGGCAACGCCGCCAATGACGCGCGCGACGACGACCCGCGCGAAAGCGAGAGCGCCGAGGTCATCGATCTCGCCAGCCGCAGCGCCTTCCCGGCGGTCGCGAACAAGAAGAGCGGCGGCGACACGATGGGGATGGTCGCAGGGATCGCGATCGTCGCCGGGCTCGGCCTCGTGACGCTGTGGAGCATGAGCAGCGCGCGCCTTTCGCCCGAGGAAGCCGCGCCCGCCACCGCTTCTGTCGCGGCCCGCGATACCAGCCCCGCACAGATCACCGTTGACCCGGCACCCGTTGCCCCGGCCGCGAACGCACCCCAGCAACCGGTCTTCCGGACCGACCCGGCGCCGTCGCCGGTCTATTCGAACAACCCCAATATGGCGCCGGGCACCGCTGCGAACCCCTATAACAGCCCCTCGCTGGTCTTCGATGCCACCGGCAAGGCGGTTGCCTCCGTGCCCGCCGCTGCGCTGCCCGAAGGCGCCGCACCCGGGACGGCTGGCGCTACGACCGGCAGCTCGGCGGGCGATTTTGCCGCGCGCGTGGGCGGGGTCGGTGGCGGTCCGGCGCAGGCCACCGCGATGACCAACCCTTCGACGACGATAACGCAGGGCACGCTGATCCCTGCGGTTCTCGAAACCGCGATCGACACCGATGTCCCGGGATATGTGCGTGCGGTCGTGAGCCAGGACGTGAAGAGCTTCGACGGCAAGAACGTGCTGGTTCCGCGCTCCAGCCGGCTGATCGGTCAGTACCAGTCGGGCCTGCAAGCAGGGCAGAAGCGCGCCTATGTGATCTGGACCCGCGTGATCCGCCCCGACGGCGTCAGCGTGAACCTGCAATCGCCCGGAGTCGGGTTCGACGGTAAGACGGGCCTGCCCGGCGATGTCGACAGCCGTTTTTTCCAGCGCTTCGGATCGGCGATGCTGCTGTCGGTCGTCGGCGGGCTATCCGCCATCGGCACCGGCGGCGCGTCGGTCGTGATCGGTGGTGGTGGGCAGGCGGCGGCGGCTGCGGCGGCGCAGCAGGACGGCCAGCTTGGCCCTGTGGTGCGCGTGCGGGCCGGTGAACCGATCCGCGTATTCGTATCGCGCGACCTCGGCTTTTCGGGCCTCTAGGCGGCGCGCTTGGCCGACGCCGAACCGCAGACCATGGGTGCAGACGTCCAACCCCTGAAGCCGACCGAACCGCGCAGCCCGCAGGTGCAAACCGATTCGACGGGCCGCAGCGTCTATCTCGAAGCCTATCTGGCGCCGTTCCGTCAGTGGCTCGACCGTGACACGGTGACCGAGATCATCGTCAATCGCCCCGGCGAGGTGTGGGTCGAGGATGCGGCGCAGCCCGGTGGCATGCAGCGGATCGAGACCGACGCGATTACCGATATTCTCGTGCAGCGACTGGCCGAACAGGTCGCTCGCGTCAGCCATCAGGGTATCAATCGCGAGCATCCGCTGCTCGGCGCGACGCTGCCCGACGGCGCGCGCGTACAGTTCTGCGGCCCGCCCGCGAGCCGTAGGCACTGGGTCATGGCGATCCGTCGCCACCGGCGGCTGGACCTGCCGCTCGACGCCTATGACACCGGCCCGCTCAAGAAGCAGGCCGCGCCCGCCATGCCCGACCCGCAGGCAGAGCCGATCGCGTTCCTGCGCGAGGCGATACTGCAGCGCCAGACGATCCTGATCTCTGGCGGCACCAGCACCGGCAAGACCACCTTCCTCAATGCGATGCTCGGCGAAATCCCGAAGGACCAGCGCGTGGTGCTGGTCGAGGATACGCCCGAGCTGAAGCTGCCCGGCGAGAACGGCGTGGGGCTGGTCGCGGTGAAGGGCGAACTGGGCGAGGCCAAGGTGACCGCCAACGAGCTGCTCCAGGCCGCGCTTCGCCTACGGCCCGACCGGATCGTGCTGGGCGAGTTGCGCGGGGAAGAAAGCGTCAGCTTCCTGCGCGCAATCAACACCGGCCACCCGGGCAGCTTCTCCACCGTGCACGCCAACTCGCTGCATGGCGCGCTGGAGCAATTGTCGCTGATGGTCATGCAGACCGGCATCGGGCTCAGCCGCAAGGATATCATCGCCTATGCTGCCAGTGTGATCGACGTGATGGTCCAGCTGGGCCGGGGCTCGGACGGTAAGCGCGGCATAGCGGAAATCGCCCGCACATCGGACCTGATGAAATCGGAAGAATGGTAGCCGACGAGCGCCAAATCGGGGTGGCAAGGCTGCGCACCCCGCGATAATGACGGCCCCGATACCGCGCCGCGCGTCTGCGCGGACCCGTATAGTCCCGTAAGAGAGCCAGAGCCCGCAGCACGATGCCATCTCCGCTGAGCGCCAGTCCGAACCGCGAATCGAGCGCGCGCTTTTTCAATCGCGAGCTTAGCTGGCTGGCCTTCAACGACCGGGTTCTCGCCGAGGCCTGCAATACCGATTATCCCTTGCTGGAGCGGCTGCGCTTTCTTTCCATCTCGGGCAGCAACCTCGACGAGTTCATGATGATCCGCGTCGCGGGGCTCGTGGGCCAGGTCCAGCGCGGGATCGACAAGCCGTCGGCCGACGGGCTGACGCCCGCGCAGCAGCTCGCCGAAATCCGCACCCGGCTCGCGCGGTTGAGCGAGGTCCAGCAGACCACGCTGCGCGACCTGCGCGAAATGCTGGCCGACAGCGGCATTCACATGGCCGACGATCGGCGGATCGACCGCGAGGCGCACGAGTGGCTGCGCCAGCATTTCCTCGACGAGATCATGCCGGTCATCACTCCGCAGGCGCTAGACCCTGCGCATCCGTTCCCCTTCATCGCCAACGAAGGACTGGGCGTGCTGTTCACCGTGCGGCGATCGGATCTGCGGTCGGGCGAAGCGGAAGAACTGGTCGAGATGGTCCTGATCCCCTCAGCCCTGCCGCGCTTCCTGCGCGTGCCCGGCGAGGAGGCTATCTATATCGGGATCGAGAACCTGATCACCCGCTTTGCCGAGCATCTGTTTCCCGGTTTCGAGATGCAGGGCAGCGGCGTGTTCCGCGTGCTGCGCGACAGCGATATCGAGATCGAGGAAGAGGCGGAGGATCTGGTCCGCACCTTCCGCAGCGCGATCCAGCGGCGGCGGCGTGGGCAGGTGATCCAGCTGGAGCTGGAGGAAGAGTTCGATGCAACCGCCGAGGCGCTGCTGCGCGAGCGGCTGGCGACACCCGGTGCCTCCTTCGTCAAGATCGACGGGATGCTGGGCATGGCAGGGCTCGCCGATATCGTGAAAGAGGATAGGCCGGACCTCAAGTTCGATGCCTATTCGCCGCGCTACCCGGAGCGCATTCGCGAGCATGATGGCGACTGCTTTGCCGCGATCCGCGAAAAAGACATCATCATCCACCACCCGTACGAGAGTTTCGACGTAGTGGTCGACTTCATCCGCCAGGCCGCCAACGACCGGCACGTGGTCGCGATCAAGCAGGCGCTCTACCGCGCGGGCACCCAGTCCGAGGTGGTCGAGGCGCTGGTCGAAGCGGCGGAAAACGGCAAGTCCGTGACCGCCGTGGTCGAGCTTAAGGCCCGCTTCGACGAGGAGCAGAACCTCTACTGGGCGAACAAGCTGGAGCGTGCCGGCGTTCAGGTAATCTACGGCTTCGTCGACTGGAAGACGCACGCCAAGGTCGCGATGGTCGTCCGGCGCGAGGAAGAGGGGTTCCGCACCTACTGCCACTTCGGCACCGGCAACTACCACCCGATCACCGCCAAGATTTACACCGATCTCAGCTATTTCACCGCCGACCCGCGGCTGGGGCGCGATGCGGCCAAGCTGTTCAACTTCGTCACCGGCTACGTCGAGCCGCATGAGACGGAGCTGATCGCGATCAGCCCGATCGACCTGCGCGAAACGCTGTATGCGAAGATCGACGCGGAGGCCGATGCTGCGAGGCAGGGAAGGCCTTCGGGCATCTGGGCCAAGCTCAACCAGCTCACCGATGTGGGCATGATCGAACGGTTATATGCCGCGAGCGAGGCGGGGGTCGAAATCCAGCTGGTGGTGCGCGGCATCTGCAATCTGCGCCCCGGAGTGCCCGGCATGTCCGAGAACATCCGGGTCAAATCGATCATCGGCCGCTTTCTGGAGCACAGCCGCATCTATGCCTTCGCCAATGGCGCGCCGATCCCTGGCGAACAGACGCAGGTGTATATTTCCAGCGCCGACATGATGGAACGCAATCTCGACCGGCGAGTCGAACAACTGGTGCCTATCGAGAACCAGACCGTGCATGACCAGGTGTTGCAGCAGGTGCTGCTCGCCAACCTGCTCGACAACGAGCGGAGCTGGATTTTGCAACCCGATGGCACGTACGAGCGGGCCGAGCCGAGTGAGAAATCCTTCAACTGCCACCGCTATTTCATGACCAACCCGTCGCTCTCCGGGCGCGGCGGCGCACTGGAGGCTGGCGGTGTGCCCAAACTGGCATTGCGGAAAGGATCGGTCTGATGGGGCGCAAGAAGAACAGCGATCGCGGGCGTATCGCGGGGCTCGAACCGCTCGGCGCGATTATCGACATCGGCTCCAACACCGTCCGCCTCGTCATCTATGGCGGGCCGCCGCGTGCGCCTAGCATCCTGTTCAACGAAAAGGTCACCGCACGGCTGGGTAGCGAACTCGACGCAAGCGGGCGGCTTGCCGATGCATCGATCGACATGGCGATGGCCGGGCTGAAACGTTTCGCGTTGATCCTCGCCGATCTGGGCGTTTCGAAGGTCGATACCGTGGCGACGGCGGCCGTGCGCGATGCGAAGAACGGCAAGGATTTCCTCGCCCGGGTCACGTCGCTCGGGTTGGAGCCGCGCCTGCTGAGTGGTCTCGACGAAGCGACCATCAGTGCGCAGGGCACTCTCGGTGCATTCCCCGAAGCGCGCGGCATCGTCGCCGATCTGGGCGGGGGCAGCCTCGAACTGGTTCCGATTGGCGACCGGGCCGTGGGCGACGGGTGCAGCATTCCCGCAGGCACACTGCGGCTGGCGAGCATTGGCGGTGGCGATCTGGGCAAGCTGCGCGACAAGCTGAAGAAGATGGTTGCCAAAGAGGCACCCGCGATGGGGCTGCCCGAGGGCGAGACCGGCGATCTCTACCTCGTCGGCGGAACGTGGCGCGCGCTGGCCTCCTTCGCCCACACGCAGGCCGATTTCCCCTTGTCCGACCCGCACGCCTTCGCCTTGACGCGCGAGGAAGCTGCAGACCTGGTCAAAACGCTCGGCAAGAGCGATGTCGATGCGATTAAGGCGGCGCCGCGCGTACCCTCTTCGCGTGCCGAATCGCTGCCCGAGGCGGCGCAGCTCCTGCATGTGCTGCTCAAGCATTACGATCCCGCCCGGATCGTCGTATCTGCGTGGGGCTTGCGCGAAGGCCTGATGATGCGGCGGCTGGACCAGTACCAGAAGGCACAGGACCCGCTGCTTGCGGGCACTATCGACTTCGCCGAGAGTCGCGGCGCCTCGCCCATGCATGCGACCCGCATTGCCGGGTGGACGGTCGACACGGTTGCCTCGGAGCGTCCGGGGGCGGAGCGTTTGCGGCTGGCTGCGATCCTGCTCGGCATGGCGGCGATGCAGACCGAGCCGAACCTGCGCGTAGGGCAAGGGGTGGGCTGGGCGCTGCACAAGCGCTGGATCGCCGTCTCTCCCGAAGGGCGCGCGATGATTGCGGCTGCGATCTGCGCCAATTCGAACAATCTCGATCTGCCGGAATCGCTGCGAGCGCTAGCGTCGAAAGAAGCGCTGGAAGAGGGCGTGACCTGGGGGCTGGGCCTGCGCCTCGCCCGGCGGCTGGGCGCAGGCTCGGCGCGCTCGCTCGACGCGACGCGACTGACCCGCGAGAAGAAGTCGCTCGTCCTCACGCTCGCCAAGAGCCACGCCGCGCTCTACGCACAGCCAACCGAACGCGACCTCAAGATGCTCGCCGATCACCTGGGACTGGAGCCGGAGATGCGGGTGATGGGCGAGAAGAAACTGCCGGAGAAAGGCGAGGTCGAGCTGGCGCTGCCGGAAAGGTAGCGTTAGCGCGCGCCCGTTCGGTCGGAAGCCCGCTTTTCGGTCGCGAAGGGCGAGAAATCGGTGTCCGTATCGAAAATCTCGACCCCTTCGGCACGCTTCAGTCCGTTGACGACGGCGTAGGTGACGGGGGTGAGCACCGCCTCCCAGAAAATCTTCAGCAGCCAGTTGGTGATCATCACGATGATCACGTCGCGTGTTTCCCAGATGCCGAGAAAGGCGATCGGGTAGAACAGCAGGCTGTCGACGCCCTGACCGACCACGGTCGATCCGATGGTGCGGCTCCACAACGCACGGCCGCGTGTCCAGATCTTCATCTTCGCCATGGCGAAGGAATTGACGAACTCTCCCGCCCAGAAGGCGACGATGGATGCCAGCACGATCCGGGGCACGAGGCCGAAGACCTGTTCGTACGCGTCCTGCCCGGTCCAGCTGTCGGCCGGGGGCAAGCCGACCACGACCCAGCTCATGAAGGCCATGAACACCAGCGCGGCAAAGCCGGTCCAGATCACGCGGCGGGCGCGGGCGTAGCCGTAGACCTCGGTCAAAACGTCACCGATCACGTAGCTGACCGGGAAAAACAGGATGCCCGCGCCATAGATGAAGACGCCGTCGGGTGCGGGCCACCAGCCATCGGGCCAGAAGGGCACGCTGACGAAGGTCAGCTTTGCCGCGCCGATGATATTGGAAAGGAGCAGGATGGTGACGAAGCCCGCCATCACGATGTCGTAGTATCGGAACTGGCGCGGTTCGGCCTTTGTTCCTGCCTCGGGCGCTGGAGCGGATGGGTCACTCATCACAATCGGCATAACCCTGTTTTGCACTGCCGCAAAGATGGCTATGCGGGCCCATCGCGCGCCCTTAGCTCAGTTGGATAGAGCACGGGACTTCTAATCCTGAGGCCGCAGGTTCGAATCCTGCAGGGCGCGCCAGACATCGGCCATCGCGATAAGCATCAATCGCGGAACCCCTCGACATGCATCCGGTTGAAGGTGCAAGACCATCATTGGAGACATGCTGTGAGCGACGCCCAAGCCATTTTCGAACGGCTGAAACAGGACCATGACCGACATCGCGCGTTGCTGGACCAGCTGCTCGAAACGCACGGCGACAGTGCGGAGCGCGAGCGGTTGTTCACCGAGCTCACCAAAGAGCTGAAGAGCCACGCCGCGGCGGAAGAGCAGGCGCTTTACTCGACGATGCTACGTAAGCCGCCGACCACCGATGAAACGCGTCACTCGGTCGCCGAACATCACGAGATCGACGAGATGCTCAACGATCTCGCCGCAACCGACATGTCCGAAGGGTCCTGGCTGCAGAAGTTCAAGACCTTCGATCACGATTACCGCCATCACATCGACGAGGAGGAGGAAGACCACTTCCCCGACTTCAGGAATTACCTCGACAAGGACGATGTCGAGCATATGGCGCAGGTCTTCGAACGCCGGAAATCTGAAGAAAAGGGCGAGGCCAAGGTCACTCCCGAAAAGCAAGAAGACGCCAAGGAGTAGTGGGCAACAAGGGGGGCAGCGCCGAACGCGATCGCGCCATTGCCGGCGGCGAGGGCGCAGACGCGTCTATCGAAAAGGGCATCTGGCGCTACGAGATCGCCGAGCGAATGGCGGTGGTCGTCGATGGGGAAGATTACTTCGCCCACGTTCACACGGCCATGTTCAATGCGCGCACCCAGATCGTGCTGATCGGGTGGGATTTCGACACGCGCATTTCGCTCCGGCGTGGCGAGGATTGGGAAAACGGCGACATCGATCGGCCCGCCAAGCTCGGCAAATATCTGCCGTGGCTGGTGAAGACGCACGAGGGGCTCGATATCCGCATCCTCAAGTGGGGCCTTTCGTGGGTCCAGTTCCTCAAGCGCGGGCGGATGGCCTACGATATCGCGCGCATGTGGATGGTCGACGGGATCAGCTTCCGCTTCGATAGCCATCATCCGCCTGGCTGCAGCCATCACCAGAAGATCGCGGTGTTCGACCGGCAGTTGGCGGTATGCGGTGGGATCGATCTGACCTACGACCGGTGGGATACGCGCGAACACCTCGAAGACGATCCGCGCCGGGTGAACTGGCCGGGCAATACCCACGGCCCATGGCATGACATTACGGTGATGATGACCGGTCCGATCGTCGGCGCGCTGTTCGATCTGTGCGATACGCGCTGGCAGGTGGCAGGCGGCAAACCGCTCGACCGGCCGGAGCGGCCCGCGAAAAAGCCGTGGCCCGATCAGCTTGAGGCGCATTTCGAGGATGTCGAAATCGGCCTTTCGCGCACCCGTGCAGCATGCGGTGAAGTGACCGAGGTGCACGAGGTCGAAGAGCTGTTCCTTGCGCTGATCGCGCGAGCGAAGCGGTTCATCTATATCGAGAACCAGTATTTCACCTCGCGCAAGATCGCCGAGGCGATTGCGAAACGTCTGAGCGAGCCAAATCCGCCCGAAATCGTTATCATCCATCCCCGGCATGCCGATGGCTGGCTGGAACAGCAGGCGATGGACCATGCGCGCGATCTGGTGGCCGAAGCTGTGGAAACGGCGGACGTGCGCGACTGCTTCGAGGTTTACATTCCCTATACCGGGGAGACGCCGATCTACGTTCACGCCAAGCTGATGATCGTTGACGACGAGGTGCTGCGGATCGGCTCGGCGAACCTCAACAACCGCTCGCTCGGGCTCGACAGCGAATGCGACACCATTCTCGATACGACCCGCCCGCATAATGCCAATCGCGGCCTCGAAGATCGCATTCGCGCGATCCGCGTGTCGTTGCTGGCCGAGCATTGCGGGGTGGAAGAGCCGGAGATGGAGGCGGCGCTCGAAAAGCATGGATCGATGCAAGCCGTCATCGCGGCGCATGGTTCGCAGGGCCCCCGGCAGTTGAGGGCTTATGTGCCGCCAACCAAGAGCGAGTTTCAGGAATGGCTCGCCGAATCGGCGATGCTCGATCCCGAAAGACCTTCGGGTATCTTAAGGCCATTTGCGCGGGGCGGACTTTTCGGCAAGGGCGGGCGGCTCAGGCGGTTGCGCGACAAGGCTAAAAGGAAATTGCTGAAATGAGCAGTCTGGTAGGACCCGACGAAGATCGCGAGGCGGGCAAGCCTCACGTTCCCGAGAACGTGCAGGAAGCCGTGCGCACGCTGATCGAATGGGCGGGCGACGATCCGAGCCGCGAAGGCCTGCTCGACACGCCCAAGCGCGTGGCGCGTGCGTGGAAGGAATATTGCATCGGTTACGAGGAGGATCCCGGGGTCCATCTCAGCCGCGTGTTCGAAGAGGTCGGCGGCTACGACGAGATCGTGCTGCTGAAGGATATCCCCTTCCAGTCGCATTGCGAACACCACATGGCGCCGATCATCGGGGTCGCGCACATCGCCTATCTGCCGACCGATTTCGTGGTCGGCATATCGAAGCTTGCCCGCGTGCTGCACGGGTTCGCACGCCGGTTGCAGGTGCAGGAACGGCTCACGGCGGAGGTGGCTCAGTGCATCTGGGACAGTCTGAAACCCGAAGGCGTGGCGGTGGTCATCGAGGCGAGCCATGCCTGCATGACCGCGCGGGGGGTGCGCACGCCGGGTGTCGGCATGGTCACCAGCCGAATGATGGGCGTGTTCCGCGATGACGAGCGCAGCCGCAAGGAAGTCCTCAGCCTGATGGGTTATTGAGCGCACCCGGCGCCCGGCGCCCGCGGCAGTCTAGTCGGTGCGGTCTAGTCGGGGGTTCGGGGGCCGATTCCTTTGGCAAGGATCGAGTTGGCGGCCTGTGCCGCACGCTCGGCGTCGTCTGCCGCGTTCTCGCCGTCGCTCCAGACCGCGTAGCGTAGCCCGAGGAAGACGTTCATCCCCATGATCGCCCATGCGTGGGCTTCTTCCAGGTCGCCCCGTAGCTGGCCGCTGGCAGCCCCGGTGCGCAGCCGGCCGAGGATACGTTCGGCGGTCTTCTCGTAATGCGCGCGATAGCTTTCGGGATCGACGAATTCGGATTCGTCGATGATCCGGTAAATCTCGCTATGCTCGCGCGCAAAGGCGAGAAAGGCGGCGAGGGCGGCCTGCTCCGTGTCGAGCGAGCTCATCTCGCGCTCTGCCAGACGTTCGGCGGCGGCGCGGCGAACCCCATCGCTGAGATCGCGGACGAGATCGCGGAAGATCGCCTCCTTGCTGCCGAAATAGGTGTAGAAACTGCCCAGCGCGACGCCCGCACGACGCGTGATCGAGGCGATCGAGGCATCGTGGAATCCCCGCTCCCCGAACTCGGCAGTTGCAGCATCGAGCAGCTTGCGCCGCGTGCGTCGGCCCCGTTCCGTCGCCGGTGGGGCAGGTGAGAAATCGAGGTCGGTGCGCGCCATAATGGTCACGGTCTATGGAAAACCCACGGCCCTCACAAGCTGTAACTTGAAACATGGTTCAGGTTTCAATATGGCGAACGCATAAGAGTTCAATCGGAGAGGGAATGTGATGATGCGTAGCTTCAACAGGAGCACTGTTGGCCTGCGTGCCGGTCTGCTGGCCGGTGCGGGTCTGGTGGCGTGTATGGCGGCGCCAGCCGCCGCGCAGGAAATGGAAGATGGAGACGCGACGGAAGCCGCAGCCGATGAGGCTATCGTGGCCGACGGCGCTGTCATCACCGTGACCGCGCGCCGCCGTGAGGAGCGGATTACCGATGTGCCGATCTCGATCACCGCGCTGAGCGGGGACGAACTCATCAAGGGCGGCGCGCTCGACATCGTGGATGTCGCCAAGGATGTGCCCAACGTGACGCTGGAAGTCAGCCGCGGCACCAATACCACGCTGACCGCATTCATCCGCGGTGTGGGCCAGCAGGACCCGGTGGCAGGCTTCGAGGCCGGCGTCGGTCTGTATGTCGACGATGTCTACATCAACCGTCCGCAGGCCGCCGTGCTCGACATCTACGATCTGGAACGGGTCGAAGTGCTGCGCGGGCCGCAGGGTACGCTCTATGGTCGCAACACGATCGGCGGCGCGATCAAGTATGTGACTGCCGAACTGCCCGACGAAACGAGCCTGAAAGTACGGGGCGCCTACGGTTCTTACGATCAGGCGGACCTGATCGTCACCGCCTCCACTCCCATCGGCGACAGCGGCCTGAAAATCGGCGCGAGTGGCGCGCGGCTGAGCCGCGGCGGCTTCGGCGAGAACATCAATCTCGGGACCGAGAATTACAACAAGGACGTCTGGGCCGCCCGCGGCACGATCGAATATAGTGGCGGCCCGCTATTCGTGCGACTTTCGGGCGACTACGTGAAGGACGACAGCTTTGCCCGCCAGGGGCATCGCCTGATACCGAGCCTGCTGACCGGCGCTCCCGTTCTCGACGATGTCTACGATACGCGAGCCGGGCTGAATGTCGTCGATCAGGAGGTGGAAGCCTACGGCGGGGCGCTGTCGATCTCGCTCGATGTGACGGACACGATCACGCTCAAGTCGATCACCGGCTATCGCGAGGATTCCTCGACCAGCCCGATCGATTTCGACAGCCTTCCGGCAGCCGATGTCGATGTGCCCGCTATCTATGACAACGACCAATTCAGCCAGGAACTCCAGTTGCTCTATCAGGGCGACCGGCTGAGCGGCGTGCTCGGCGCGTATTATCTCGACGCCAGCGCCTTCACCGCCTTCGACGTGGCACTCTTCACCACCGGGGACCTGCTATACCTGCTCGACCCGAGCACGGATCTGCGCGGATACAATGCGCAGACGCTAGGCGATGTGAACACCGAGACATGGTCGATCTTCGGCGATTTCACCTACGACCTGACCGACCAGCTCAGCATCTCGCTCGGCGGGCGCTGGACCAACGACAAGCGGACCAGCAAGGTGCTGCGCACGACGTTTATCGGCGGCTATTCGGATTTGTTCGACGACGGGGCGACCGCGATCGCGGTGACTTCGGACTTCGAAGGGAGCGCAACGTTCGAGGAATTCACGCCGCGCGCCTCGATCAGCTTCAAGCCGACGCCCAATCAGAACGTCTATTTCACCTATTCGAAGGGCTTCAAGGGCGGGGGCTTCGATCCGCGCGGGCAGACCTCTGCCGCTCCCGATCTCGATGGTGACGGCGACATCGACTATGATGACCAGTACGAATTCCTGAGCTTCGATCCGGAAACGGTCGACAGCTACGAGCTAGGCTACAAGGCGTCGCTGTTCGACAATCGCCTGCAGATCGCGCTTGCCGGGTTCCTCGGCAAGTACAGTGACGTGCAGATCCCCGGCTCGGTCGGGATCGATTCCAACGGTGATGGGGTCAACGAGACTTTCATCGGCGTCACCACCAACGCCGCCGATGCCGACATCAACGGGATCGAGTTCGAAGGCGACCTGCTGGTCGGCAAGAACTTCGCGGGAGCAGGCAGCCGTTTCGGTGTGAACTGGGCGTTCGGGTACCTCGATGCCAAGTTCAACGAATACATCGACAATTTCGGCAATGACGTCGCGGATGAGCGGGTGTTCCAGAACACCCCGGAGTACACCGTGAAGGCAGGCTTCGACCTCGGGCTGCCGGTCGCGAGCGGGATCGTCGATTTCCTCGGTGCAGTGTCGCTGCGTTCGGACGCCAGCCAGTTCGAGGTGCCCAACCGCTTCCTCGACCAGGATGGCTTCGCGCTGGTGGATGCGAGCATCGTCTACACCGCCGATTCCGATCGTTTCAGCATCGGCGTGCATGGCAAGAACCTGCTCGACAAGCGGTACATCGTGTCCGGCTACAACTTCACGACCGGCGACGGGATCAACACGCCTTTCGCGCCGACGCTGGGCCTCGAAGGCACGCTGACCGGGTTCTACGGCGATCCGCGCCGGGTGTTCGTGCAGGCCGAAGTGCGCTTCTGACGCAAAGCCTTTGGGCATGAAAAAGGGCGGCCGCTCGTGAATGAGCGGCCGCCCCCTTTATTTTTAGTCTCGTAAACCGGTCAGAGCTGGCCGAGCATGTGCTCCGCGCTCGAGACGCTGAAATCGCCCGGCTGCTCGACGTTGAGCTTGCGCACTTCGCCATTGTCGACCAGCATCGAATAGCGCTGGCTGCGCTTTCCCATGCCGAAGTTCGAACCGTCCATGGTCAGGCCCACCGCTTCGGCAAAGTCGCCGTTGCCGTCGGCCAGCATGGTCACCTCCTCGCCGCCATCGGCCTTCTGCCAGGCGCCCATGACGAAGGGGTCGTTGACCGAGATACAGGCGATTTCGTCGACGCCCTTGGCTTTGAGCTCTTCCGCCTTCTCGACGAAGCCGGGCAGGTGCTTGGCCGAGCAGGTCGGCGTGAAGGCACCTGGCACCGCGAACAGCGCGACCTTGCGACCGGCAAAGAACTCGCGGGTGTCGACCGGTTCGGGGCCGCTTTCGCCAGCCTTGGAAACCTTGACCTGGGGAAGCTTGTCGCCTTCTGAAATGCGCATGTGTGTATGTCCCATTCTTGTTGTGTTCGTGGCGTCGTTGTGGCCCGCTCGACCGGCAAGGGCAATCCGCTAGGGCCCCGACGTCGGAAAAACCGGCTTCGTGCATTCTACGAAGCATGGCCGGTTTCTATCCCGCAAAAAGGCGATCGCGGTCGGTCGAGCCGATCTGCCGCACCATCCATGGCGCCTATTCGCCTCTGGGCGCTTGCAGATATAAAGAAGTCTTTATATTGGCACCGCACACACGAGCGGCCGCGCCGCCTATAACAGAACAACACCCCCGGGTTCCCTGCGCCTGCCAGGCGTATGCCCACACAACCCAAAGGAGCAAGCATGGCTACCAAGGAACAGGACTACATTGTCGCGGACATCGATCTTGCGGATTATGGTCGCAAGGAAATGGAAATCGCCGAGACCGAAATGCCCGGTCTGATGGCGCTGCGCGAACAGTATGGCGAGAGCAAGCCGCTGAAGGGCGCGAAGATTGCCGGTTCGCTGCACATGACGATCCAGACCGGCGTGCTGATCGAAACGCTGGTGGAACTGGGCGCCGACGTGCGCTGGACCACCTGCAACATCTATTCGACGCAGGATCACGCCGCCGCCTACATCGCCGACAAGGGCATTCCCGTGTTCGCGATCAAGGGCGAGACGCTGGCCGATTACTGGGACTACGTCGCAAAGATCTTCGACTGGGGTGACGAGCCCTGCAACATGATCCTCGACGATGGCGGTGACGCCACGATGTTCGCGCTGTGGGGCGCACGGATCGAAGCGGGCGAGGAAATGCCCGCGCCGACCAACGAGGAAGAGCGCGAAATGCAGCGCGCCCTCAAGGCCTTCATCGAACGCAAGCCCGGCTATCTGACCAAGACGGTCGAAACGATCCGCGGCGTGTCGGAAGAGACCACCACGGGCGTCAACCGCCTCTACCAGCTGGCCAAGGCGGGCAAGCTGCCGTTCCCGGCGATCAACGTGAACGATTCCGTCACCAAGTCGAAGTTCGACAACAAGTACGGCTGCAAGGAATCACTGGTCGACGGTATTCGCCGCGGCACCGACGTGATGATGGCCGGCAAGGTCGCCTGCGTCGCGGGCTACGGCGATGTCGGCAAGGGCTCGGCAGCCTCGCTTGCCGGGGCCGGTGCGCGCGTCATGGTCACCGAAATCGACCCGATCTGCGCCCTGCAGGCCGCGATGGACGGGTTCGAGGTCGTCACGATGGAAGAGGCGACCAAGCGCGCCGACATCTTCGTCACCACCACCGGCAACAAGGACGTCATCACCGTCGATCACATGCGCGACATGAAGGACATGGCGATCGTCGGTAACATCGGCCACTTCGATAATGAGATCCAGGTCGAAGGCCTGGCGAACATGAAGTGGACCGAGATCAAGCCGCAGGTCGACATGGTCGAATTCCCCGACGGCAAGCGGATGATCCTCCTCTCGAAGGGCCGCCTGCTCAACCTCGGCAACGCGACCGGCCACCCCAGCTTCGTGATGAGCGCCAGCTTCACCAACCAGGTGCTCGCGCAGATCGAGCTTTTCACCAAGGCGGACCAGTACGACAACGCCGTGCACGTGCTGCCCAAGCACCTCGACGAAGAGGTCGCCGCGCTGCACCTGCAGAAGCTCAACGTGAAGCTTTCTGAGCTGAGCAAGGAGCAGGCCGACTACATCGGTGTGCCCAAGGAAGGGCCCTACAAGCCCGAGCATTATCGCTACTAAGCGCTAATCGAGCGAATGCGCGGGGAAATCCCCGCCACATGCAGGCCCGGCATGGTTGCCAAGCGACCATTGCCGGGCCTAGCTGATTCTTATGGACCTCGGCTCAACCGCGTTGGCGCTTCTCGGCCTGCTGCTGGCGGCGTGGACGGCTGGCGCGGCGTGGTTGATGATCGCCGCCGGGGCACGCTCGCGCGGGGCGGACACGGCACGGCGCACTGCCAAGCGCCTTAATCGACTGCTCGACGAGTCACCTGCCGCCGCCCTGCTGGTGCGCAGCGACGGGCGGCTGGAGGGCTCGGAGCGGCTGGCGCACTGGCTCGGCTTCGAGGAATTGCCGCAATTCCTGAGCGAGCTTTCCAGACATCCCGATCGCGGACTGACCGAAGAGCAATTGGACGATCTGACCAGCAGGGTGCGGCTCGCCCAGAAATCCGCCAAGCCTTTCCGGATGGCGATCACGCTGCCGGGGTCCGCGCGCAGTCTTGCCTTGCGCGGCAGTCTTGCCGATCCGCAGGTTTCGCCCGGCGGCGCGGCGCTGATTTGGGTGTTCGATTTCAGTGAAAGCGAGCTCGAACTTGTGCAGATGCGCAAGGAGACGGCGCGCGCGATGTCCGATTTTGCTGCGCTGGTCGGCGTGATCGCTTCTGCGCCGACGCCGATGTGGTTTCGGAACCCCGAAATGCAGCTGCAGCTGGTCAACAAAGCCTATGTGGCCGCAGTCGGCGCACAAGACATGCAGAGCGTGCTCGACCAGCAGATCGAATTGGTCGAACCGGTCGAGGGCACGCCCGCTTCCGAAATCGCGCGCCGCGCCTCGGAGAGTGGGGAACCGATGGAGCGCACGGTCTCGGTCACCAGCGTCGACGGCACGCGGCGGCGGTTCCGCGTTTCCGATCTTCCGCTGGGCGACGAGGGTGTGGCGGGCTACGCGGTCGACATCCAGGAACAGGAAGATCAGGCGCGCGAACATCGCGCCTATCGCGAGGCCCAGCGCTCGATGCTCGATCGCCTGTCGGTCGGCGTCGCGCAGTTCGACGGGCAGCGCAGGCTAACCTTCGCCAACCAGCCCTTCCGTCGCCTGCTGGGCGTGCGGCCGGGCGCTGGCGCCATCGGCACCTCGTTCGAACGGCTGCTGAGCGACGCGCGCGACGAAGGCCGCACGCCGTCGGTCAGGGACTTTCCGACCTGGCGCAAGGAGCATGTCGCGTGGTTCGGTGAAGGCGGCACGCAGGAAGAGGACTGGCCACTGTCCGACGGCACGCACCTTGCCGTCGTCGGTCAGCCGATGCCCGACGGCGGGCTCGCCCTCATCGTCGAGGATCGCACCGAGCAGCTCTCGCTTGCCGCAAATCGCGATACCTTGCTGCGCACCCGCACCGCGATGCTCGACAGCCTGTTCGAAGCACTGGCGGTGTTCGCGCCCGATGGCACCCTGCAGCTGTGGAACCACAGCTTTCCCGAGACCTGGGGGTTGGAAGCAGAAGCGCTCGACAAGCACCCTTCGGTCGACGCGCTGCTGCCGTTGATCGAGCCCAATCTGGCGCGGCCCCGGCAGATCAAGGGCGTGGCAGAGGTGATCCGCTCCGCGACGCTCGACCGCAAGGAACGCGCCGGGCGCCTGCAACTGGCCGACGGGCGCACCATCGAGTTCGCAGGCATTCCGCTGCCGGACGGAAATGGCCTGCTGACCACGCTGGATGTGACCGCCAACGAGCAGGCCGAAACCGCGCTGCGCGATCGGGCCGAGGCACTGGAACAGGCGGACAAGGTCAAGACCCGCTTCCTCGCCAACATGTCATACGAGTTCCGTACGCCGCTGACCTCGATCGGTGGCTTCGCCGAACTGCTCGAGGCCGAGGTGGCTGGGCCGCTGAGCGATGGCGCGAAGGAATATGTCTCCGCAATTCTCGAATCGGTCGCGCGGCTGACCGACCAGGTGGAAAACGTGCTCGACCTCTCGCAGAGCGAAGCTGGGCTGCTGCCGATCGCGCGGCGCGAGCTTTCGCTGCTGGCCTTCGTCGCGGGCGTGGCGCGGGCGCGCGAGGAAGCGGTCGAGGCGAAGAACATCACGCTCGACCTGCGCGGCAAGCAGTCGCTGGCGGTCCATGCCGATCCGCGTCAGCTAGGCCGGGCCATCGGTCAATTGCTCGACAATGCGATCGCCGCCTGCGCGCAGGATGGCCGCATCCTGGTCGATCTGGCGAAGCACGATGGCGGAGTGCGGATTGTCATCTCGGATAACGGGCGCGGAATGGACGAGGGCGAACTGGCCCGCGCACTCGACGGGATGCGTCAGCCAAGCGACAGCGATCCGGACGATACGCGTCGTCAGGGTCTGGGGCTGCCCCTGGCGAAGCAGTTGATCGAGGCGCACGGGGGGACGTTTGAAATCCAGTCCGAGAAAGGCGCGGGGACGAGCGTGAACCTATGGCTGCCGTAACCCACGACCTTCCCGATCTTGCTGCCATGGAGGCTTTCGGTGCGCGCATCGCGGCGAAGATTCGTGTGGGCGACGTCATCGCGCTGTCCGGGCCGCTGGGGGCGGGCAAGACCACGCTCGCACGGGCGATCTTGCAAGGTGCGGGGCATCGCGGCGAGGTGCCTTCGCCGACTTTCACACTGATCGAAATGTACGACGCGCTCGAACCGCCGGTCGCTCACGCAGATTTCTATCGGCTCGACAATCCGGCGGAGGCAGAGGAATTGGGCCTCGACGATTATCGCGAAGGCGCCGTCCTGATCGCTGAATGGCCCGAGCGGGCAGGGGGCTTCGCGCACGAGCCTGCCTGCCTCGCAATCGACATTTCATTCGACGCAACCGGGCGCAAGGCGATTGTCGAACCCGGGACCGATTGGCTAGGGCGCGTACCATGACGACTTTGCCCGATGGTATCTACGAATTTCTCGGCTCGGCTGGCTGGGCGGGCGCACAGATCGCTCCGCTGACCGGCGATGCGAGCTTCCGGCGCTATTTCCGCGTCCACCATGAAGGCAGGAGCGCGATGCTGATGCATGCGCCTCCGCCCGAAGAGCCGCGCGAATTCCTCCATGTCGGGCGTTGGTTGCTCGATCAGCAGATTCGCGCGCCACGGATTTATGCAGAAGATCTCGAAGGCGGCTGGGTCCTGATCGAGGATTTCGGCGATGCGCGGATGCGTGACTGGCTGGACGAGAACCCGGCCGGCGAGGATGAAGCCTATGCTTCCGCGATTGAGACGCTGGCCGATCTTCACCGCAAGCCCGCCGGGCCATTTCCGCCTTACGACGAAGAAACCTATCTGCGCGAGGCGGGGCTGTTCACCGAATGGTATTGTGCCGCGCTCGGCCTCGATGTCGACAGTGACGGGTTCGAGGCCGCGTGGCGCGAGGCGCTTGCCCCGCTGATGGCCAGTCAGCAGCCGGGCGTCACCGTGCTGCGCGACTATCATGCGGAAAACATCATGCTGCTGCGGCCCAATGCCGGCGCGAAGGAGCAGGGCGTGATCGATTTTCAGGACGCGCTGGTCGGCCATCCGGCTTACGACCTCGTCTCGCTGCTGCAGGATGCGCGGCGCGATGTATCGCGCGAACTGGAGGCCAGAATGCTCGCCCATTACCGCGCGTGCGCGAATTGCGGCGGCGATTTCGAGGCGGACTATGCGCGCCTCGGTGCGCAGCGTAACACCAAGATCGTCGGCATTTTCGCGCGGCTCGACAGGCGCGATGGCAAGCCGCGCTATCTCGGCATGATCCCGCGCGTATGGGAAGCGCTGGAGCGCGATCTTGCACACCCGGCGCTCGCTCCCGTCGCCAAGTGGTTCGATGACAATATCCCGGCGCAGCTGCGCGCAAGGCACGGGGCCGTGGAAGCATGAGCGCACTGGCGACCGACACCGCGATGGTCATGGCGGCCGGGCTGGGCAAGCGAATGCGCCCACTCACCGCGACCATGCCCAAGCCGATGGTGCGGGTCGCGGGTAAGCCGCTGATCGATCACACGCTGGACCGGCTGGCCGAGGCGGGCCTCGCCCGGGCGGTGGTCAATGTTCACTACCTGGCGGACGCGCTCGAAGCCCATGTGCTCGAACGTGCTGTGCCCAAGGTCGAGATTTCGGACGAGCGCGAGGAACTGCTCGAAACCGGTGGCGGCATGGTGAAGGCGCAAGGACTGTTGCCCGATCCGTTCTTCTGCCTCAACTCCGACAATATCTGGCTCGACGGCCCGCGCAACGCGTTTGCCGAGCTATCGGATCGATGGGATGCGAATGCGATGGACGCGCTCCTGCTGGTCGTGCCGCACAAGCAGGCGGGCAATTTCGACGGACCGGGCGACTTCCATCTCGATGCGACGGGCCGTGTAACCCGCCGCAAGCCGGGGCGTATCGCGCCGTTCATCTACACCGGCATTCAGCTCGTTTCGCACCGCCTGCTGCGCGATGCGCCAATGGGCAAGTTCTCCACCAATATCCTTTGGTCCCGCGCGATCGAGGAAGAACGCCTCTTCGCGCTGCCCTTTACCGGCCAGTGGTTCGAGGTCGGCACCCCCGCTGCCATTCGCCCGACCGAGGATGCGCTGTCGCGTGGGTGAATCCACGCGTCCACAGGTCTACTCGATCGCGGCCCATCGCGGATTTGCCGACGCGTTGGTCGCCGGTCTGCTTCCGCGATACGCCGAGGACGGGTTGGGGCTCGCGCGGCTGACGCTGCTGCTGCCCAGCGGCCGGGCGATCCGCACCGTGAGCGAGGCGTTCGTGCGCCAGATGGGCGAAGAGGGCGCCGCCGGGCTCCTGCTGCCACGCATGCTCACGATTGGCGATCTGTCGCTGGACGAGGCGCTGGGCCCGCTGTTCGATCCACTGGATGCGAGCGACATACCGCCCGCGGTCGACCCGACATATCGCTGGCTCCGCCTTGCTGCATTGCTCGCGGAGGAGATGGGCGAGAAGGCTCCGAATGGCCCCCCGCTCTTCCGGCAGGCCCGCATGATCGGCGAGACGATGGACCGCCTCTTGGTGGAGCAGATCGCACCCGAAGACCTGCTCGGGGATCGCGTGCTCGATGTTGTCGGTTCGGTTGCGGGGCACTGGCAGGACAGCTTGCGCCGCTTCGCCCGCGTGCAGGCGCGGTGGCGGATCGAGCTGACCGAAATGGGCCGGGTCGATGCCGCCACCCGGCGCAATCTTCTGTTCACGCAAGCCGCGAAGAGCTGGCGCGCCGAGCCTCCGGCAACGCCGATTGTCGCTGCGGGTGTCACCAGTGCCGCGCCCGCGCTTGCGCGGCTGCTGCGCGTGATCAGCGAACTGCCAAAGGGCGCGGTCATTTTGCCCGATCTCGATCTTTCGCTGTCGGACGAAGCGTGGGAAGAGTTGGGCCGCGCAGGTCAGTCCGACGAGGCCGATGGCGAGAGCCTCGGCCGCAACGACGCACCGAGCCATCCGCAATATCACCTCAAGCTGCTGCTCAATCGCATGGGGGTGAACCGGGGCGAGGTGCAGCAATGGCACCGGCGCGGGATCGGCGCGGCTAACCCGGACCGCACGCACGCGGTGAGCGCGCTGTTCCTACCCCCGCAGGCGAGCAAGAGCTGGGTCGATCTGCCGTCCGACAAACGTCGGTTGGCGAGCGTACGGTTGGTTGAAGCGGGCAATCCCGAGGAAGAGGCGCAGGCGGTCGCGCTGGCGGTGCGCCATGCGCTGGAAGAGCCGCGCAAGCGGGTCGCGGTGGTGACGCCTGATCGCACGGTCGCCCGCCGCATCGTGCAGCACCTGCGCCGGTGGGACATTCGGGCGGACGATTCCGCCGGTGCGCCGCTTGGCGATACGCCTGCCGGGCGCGCGTTGCTGCTCCTGGCGAAGGTAATAGCCGAAAATGCCGCACCTGTTCCGCTGATCGCGTTTCTCGGCCATCCGGCAATGGGGATCGCGGGGACGCAGGACGAGGGCAAAGCGCGTGCCGACTGGCTCGATGCGCTGCGTCGGTTCGAGGCCCGGTTGCGCGGTCCGCGCCCTGCTCCCGGCCTCGGCCCCTTGCGCGCGGTCGCCGCGAAAGCGGACGTGGCGGACTGGTGGCGCGGCGTGGCGGAACGCCTTGAGCCGCTGATGTCGCAAGGGGGCGAAGCGCCACTCGCAGAGTTGCTGGGGCAGGCTGCGCAGACGCTCGAGAGCTTTTGCGGAGAGGGGATCTGGGCGCGCGAGGATGGCCGCGCGCTAGGCCAATTCATCGCAGAATTGACCGATCACGCGGCGGCGGCAGGCACCATGCTCGACCCTGCCGACCTGCACGATGTGCTCGCCGACGCGATGGAGCGCATCGCGGTGCGTCCGCCCTATGGCGGGCACCCGCGCGTGGCGATCTATGGGCTGCTCGAAAGCCGGATGGCGCGCGCCGACCTTATTATCTGTGCGGGGCTTAACGAGGGGACCTGGCCGGGCGGTGCCTCGCCCGATCCCTTGCTTGCGCCGCCGGTGCTGCGAGCGCTGGGGGTGCCCGGCGGTGAGTTCCGCATTGGCCTCGCCGCACACGATCTGGCGGGAGCGCTTGGCGCACCCGAGGTGCTGCTGACGCGCGCGGAGCGGGATTCCGACGGGCCTGCGATCCCCTCAAGGTTTTTCCTGCGGGTCAGGGCTTTGCTCGGCGATCTTGCGAAGCGGCACGAGGATACGGAGCTTGCTCCCCTGGTCCACGCGCTGCGCGATGCGGAGCCTGCGCCGCTCTATCCGATCCCGACGCCGTGTCCGCCGGCCGAGGTACGTCGCGTGTCCCTCAGCGCCACGGCGCTCGATCGGCTGCGGTCGGACCCGTACCAGTTCTATGCCCGCTCGATCCTGAGGCTGGACGAGAAGGATACGCTCGATGCCGAGCCTTCGCCTGCGTGGCAGGGCACGCTCGCGCACGCGATCCTCGAAGAATGGCACAACCGGAAGGGCGCGCTCACCGATCTGGCGGCGAAGCACCTCGCCGAGATGGATGCCCACCCGCTGACCCGCGCGCTGTGGGAGCCGCGCCTGATGGCCGCGCTCGAATGGATCGCCAACGAGGTGGAGGGCGATCCGTCGCGCGAGATCGTGCTGGTCGAGGAGAAGGCCAAACAAGTTTTCAAGGGCGTTGAGGTTACCGGAACGGCGGACCGGATCGATCGGCTAGGTGACGGCACCTATGCGATCGTCGACTACAAGACCGGCGGACCGCCATCGAAGAAGATGGTCGCGCAAGGCTTCGCGCTTCAGCTCGGTACGCTGGGCGTTTTGCTGGCCGAGGGGGCCTATGCTGATCGCGGTGTCGACGGCACGCCGACGCGGTTCGAATACTGGTCGCTGGGGCGCGACGCGAAGTCGGACACGGGGTTCGGCTATGTCACCACGCCGTTGAAAGTCGGTGCAGCGCGTACGGGAATGGAGCCTGACGAATTCCTGCCCGAGACCCGCAGATATCTCGAAGACGCGATAGACCGGTGGATCATCGGCGACGAGCCCTTTACCGCGCGGCCCAATCCCGACCTCAAGCTCTATGCCACCTACGATCAGCTGATGCGGCTGGAAGAATGGCTCGGGCGCGAAATCGGTGGGAGCGAAAAGGGTGGGTAAGCTTTATCCCCTTCTGCCCGAACAGGCACGCGCAGCCGACCCTGGGCATTCGGTCTGGCTCTCGGCCAGCGCGGGCACCGGCAAGACGCAGGTTCTCTCCGCCCGCGTGCTTCGCCTGCTACTGCAGCCCGGTGTCGAGCCGGGCGCGATCCTGTGCCTCACCTTTACCAAGGCGGGCGCCGCCGAAATGGCGACGCGCGTCAACGAAACGCTGGCGCGCTGGGTGCGGATGAAGCCCGACGCTCTGGCGGCCGACTTGCGCGCGATCGGCGCGAAGTTCGATCCGGAGACGCAAGCTCGGGCACGCACGCTGTTCACCAAGGTTCTCGATTGTCCGGGCGGTGGGCTGCGGATCGATACGATCCACGCTTTCGCGCAATATCTGCTCGCCGCCTTTCCCGAGGAAGCGGGGCTGGAGCCGGGCACGGTCGCGATGGACGACCGTACGCGCGCGCTGCTCGCTCGCGAAGTGCTGACCGATCTGGTTATGCATGCGGACGAGGATGATCGCAGCGCGCTCGCCATGCTGTCGCGCAAGCTGTCGCCCGATGGCGCGAAAGCCTGGCTGATGGCCTGCGCCAAGGCGCGCGAATTGTGGGAAGGTCCTGCGGGTTGGCAGAGCCCGATGCGACCGCAGGTGTTGCAATTGCTCGGCCTGCCGAGCGATTTCGACGAGGCCCAACTGGCACAGGATTGTGCGGACGGTGCGTTCGATACCGCATCGCTCAACGCCTGCCTCGCGACGCTGCGCGATTGGGACACCAAGGGCGGGCGCGAAGGTACGGAGGCGATCAACGCGTGGCTCGCAGGCGATCCGGCGCAGCGGCTTGCGGGATTGGGCGGCTTCAACGGCACGCTGTTCGTCGCGGACGGCTCGAAGCCCAAGAACCTCAACCATCTGGCAAAGCGCGACCCGGCCTACGAGGGCCATATCGAGGCGGTGCGGACCTGTTGCGAGGGTATTCGCGAAAAGCTCGCGCTGCTGGCACTGGCGGAATATCTCACCCCCGCCCTCGAACTCGGGCGGCGGTTCGCGCTGAGGTGGGACGAAGCGAAGCGCAGTCGCGGGCTGGTCGATTTCGACGACCAGATCGCGCGTGCCGCCACCTTGCTCGGCAATTCGGAAATGTCCCAGTGGATCGGCTACAAGCTCGACCGGGCGTTCGATCATATCCTCGTCGACGAGGCGCAGGATACCAATGCCAGCCAGTGGGCGATCATCGATGCGCTGACGCAGGACTATTTCGACGGGCTCGGCGCGGCGGGCGATCGGCTTCGCACCATGTTCGTGGTCGGCGATTACAAGCAGGCGATCTTCGGCTTTCAGGGCACCGAGCCGCGCCTGTTCGCGGACAAGCGCGAGGAATACGACGCGCGGATCAACGCCGCCATCGCCAATGCGCGCGAACTGGCGCACGAAACCCGCGATCGGCCGATGGTGCCGCTCAGTCCGCTCGAAAAGCTCGGGCTGGAGCGCAATTTCCGCAGCTCGCAGACGATCCTCGATTTCGTCGATGGCGCGATTGCGAAGCTGGGTGCCGAGGCGATGGGGATGGAACCGGGCGAGGTGCGCCATTCGGGCGAGGGCCGGGCGGGGCGCGTTACCCTGTGGGCCCCGATCGGCGCCGAGGATGGCGACGATCCCGAAGCGGTCGAGCAGGAGGGCGAGGAATCCTGGCTGCCCGCGCCCGAGCGGCGCATGGCCGATGCGATCGCGGATCAGGTAAAAGCGTGGCTGGATGAGGGGCATGCTCTCACGAAGGGCGGCAATCGACGCGCCACGGCAGGCGACATCATGATTTTGGTGCGCAAGCGCCGCGCGCTCGCCGGGCTGATCGTCGCGCGGCTTCATGCCAAGGGCGTGCCGGTGGCGGGGGTCGACCGGCTGCGGCTGGGCGCGCCGCTGGCGGTGAAGGATCTGCTCGCCGCGCTGCGCTTCGCCGCGCAGCCGCGCGACGATCTCAGCCTCGCGAACCTGCTCGTCTCGCCGCTGGGCGGATGGTCGCAGGACGACCTGCTTCAGCACGGCCTGCGCGACAGGAAGGTGACGCTATGGGATCAGATCCGCCGTAGCGAGGCGCCGCTGTGCATGGAGACCGCCGAGCGTCTGCGCGGCTTGCTGGCGCGCGTCGACTACGAACCCCCTGCATCGCTGCTGCAGTACCTGCTCACAGGCCCATGGGATGGGCGGCGCAAGCTTGTCGCGCGGCTGGGACGCGAGGCGAACGATCCGATCGACGAGCTGATTGGCGCAGCCTTCGCCTTCGCCGCCGAACATACGCCGAGCCTGCAGGGCTTCCTCAACTGGTTCGATGCCTCGGACGAGGAACTGAAGCGCGAGGCTGCGGGCAGCGGCGATGCGGTGCGGGTGCTGACCGCGCATGGATCAAAGGGATTGCAGGCCCCGATCGTGATCCTCGCCGATGCGACCGGCAATCCGGATCGCGGGCCGGTGCGCGCGGGCGAGCTCGAAACCCCCGATGGCCGCGCCGTGCCTTTGCCGCCGCTTCCGAAGGAGGCGAAGGCGGGGCCGGTGGTCGCGGCGGAAGAGGCCAAGGCCGCGCGCGAACGCGAGGAACACTGGCGGCTGATGTATGTCGCGATGACCCGCGCCGAAGAAGCGCTCTATATCGGTGGGGCGCTGCTGCCGAGCGACAAGGAGGTGCCCGCGGCGAGCTGGTATGCGGTGGCGGCTTCGCTGTTCGAAGGTGCGGATAGCGTGGACGATGCCATCTGGGGCTCGCGGTTCGATCTGGGGATGCTGGTCGAGGAGCGCGTTCCGGCGGAAGACTCCGCGCCTTCCGCCGAGCGTGCGGCGCTGCCCGATTGGGCGAGCCGCCCTCCAGCCGACGAGCCGACCCCGCAACGGCCCCTCGTGCCGACCTCGGCAGGGGCCGACCTTGCGCCCAATCCTCCCGGGCTCGCGCAGAACAACGAGGCGGCGCGGCGTGGCACCCTGATCCACCGCCTGCTCGAACGCCTGCCCGATATCGCGCCCGATGAACGAGAGGCGCGCGGCTCCGCGTGGCTGGCGAAGCAGGCGGACGATCTGCCCGAGGATTTGCGCGCGCAGATGATCGCGCAGGCCATCGCGGTGCTCGATCACTCCGACTTCGCGGACCTGTTCGCGCCCGGCGCGCTGGCCGAGGTGTCCATCGCCGCGAGCGTGGAGGGGCAGGTCGTCACCGGCACGCTCGACCGGCTATGCGTGGGCGAAAAGGAGGTGCTGGTCGTGGACTACAAGACCACGCGCCGCCCGCCGCAATCGCTGGAGGCCGTGCCTGCGGCGACTTTGCAACAGATGTCCGCCTATGCGCACGCGCTCGCCACGATCTATCCGGGGCGGCGGATTTCGGCGGCCTTGCTCTATACGCACGCGCCGCAGCTCATCGCATTGCCCGACGATCTGCTGGCCGCGCACAAGCCCGGCTTGCAGGCCCAAGAGGAAGGCTTGGCCGCGAACGGCTTTGCGTAATCGTTCGCGCTTCCTAGATACTGGTTCAACGAACAGGAGAACTTCCATGGCCACCAAGACCGTCACCGATTCCAGCTTCGAGTCCGATGTCATCCAGAGCGACAAGCCCGTGCTGGTCGATTTCTGGGCCGAATGGTGCGGGCCCTGCAAGATGATCGCGCCTGCGCTGGAGGAAATCAGCGACGAACTGGCCGATCAGGTGACCATCGCCAAGATGGACATCATGGAAAACACCGACACTCCCGGCAAGCTGGGCGTGCAGGGCATCCCCTACCTCGTCCTTTACAAGAACGGCGAGCGTGCCGCCGAATTAACCGGCGCGCGGCCCAAGAGCCAGCTGAAGGCCTGGCTCGAAGAACAGCTCTGATGCGTGCTCAGGCGGCGGGCTCGTAGCCTGCCGCCGTCAACCGCACGACCAGCTGGTCGAACAATTCGCGGTTCGCCGCGCCGACCATGCCCCTGCGCCCGTCGTCGACCCGGTAGGGCGAACCGTCGAGCCGCAGGCAGGTGCCGCCTGCTTCGTTGAGAAATAGGCTGCCCGCCGCGTGGTCCCACGGCAGCGTTCGCTCGTAGATCGCGATGTCGTGCTCACCCAGCACGGTCAGCGGATATTGTTCGCACGCGGCACCGGGCGCGTGGACCAGCGTGTAATTGGGCGCAACCTCCAGCTCGAACCGGCGGCGCTGCTCGGGCGTCATGAAGCGTTTCATCGCGGCGAGGCGCGGCGGGTTTGCGCCGCTCGGTCGGGCGAGCACCTGTTCGCCATCGATTGTCGCGCCCTGGCCCAGATGGGCGGCGCATAGCCGGTCGCGCTGCGGGTCGAAGATCCATCCGGCCTGCGCGGCGCCACCTTCGGCCAGAGCGATCATGATCCCGAAATGGCCCTTGCCGCTGGCGAAGTTGCTGGTCCCGTCGATCGGGTCGATGATCCAGCAGGCGCCCGATAGGCGATCCATCACCGACGGATCGGCATGAACCGCTTCCTCGCCCACGATGGCCGCTTCGGGCACGAGTTTCGCCAGCCCCTCGGCCAGCGCAAGCTCCGCCTCGCGGTCGGCGATGGTGACGAGGTCGTCGTCCGCCTTTTCGATGATTTCGGTCGCCTTCAGCGCCTGGTGGCGCGGCATGATGATCCGTTCCGCCACATCGCGCATCAGGGCCAGAATTTCGCGGTCGAGCACGCTCATGAGCGATAATCCGCGTTGATCGCGATATATCCGTGGGTCAGGTCGCAGGTCCACACGCTCGCGCGGCCATCGCCGAGACCGAGGTCGACCGCGATGTCGATTTCGTCCCCCGCGAGATGCGCAGCGACCGGGGCCTCGTCGTAGTCCTCGACCGGCTGCCCCTCGCGTGCGGCCCAGTGCCCGCCGAAGCCGATCGAGAGGGTGTCGCGGTCGGCGGGTTCACCGGCCTTGCCGACGGCCATCACCACGCGGCCCCAGTTGGCATCGCCGCCCGCGATCGCGGTCTTGACCAGCGGCGAGTTGGCGATGGCCAGGCCTACGGTCCGTGCGCTGTTGTCCGACACCGCGCCGCTTACATGCACCGCGATGAATTTCTGCGCGCCTTCGCCGTCGCGCACGACCGCGTGGGCAAGCTGGCGGCAGACGTCGTGCAGCGCCGCCATGAAGGCATCCGCGCCCGGATCGTCGAACGACGTCAGCTGTGCATGGCCCGCCTTGCCGGTCGCGAAGGCGAGCACGGTGTCGCTGGTCGAAGTGTCGGAATCGACGGTGATGCAAGAGAATGTCTGCCGGTTCGCGGCGGAAAGGCATTCCTGAAGGAAGGCGGGGGAGACCGCCGCGTCGGTGAAGATGTAGCCAAGCATGGTCGCCATATCGGGCGCGATCATCCCGCTGCCCTTGACGATCCCCGCGATCTCGACCCGCGTGTCGCCGATCATCGCGCTGGCATGCGCGCCCTTGGCGAAGGTGTCGGTCGTGCCGATGGTGTTGGTCGCCTCTTCCCACGAACAGGCTTGCGCGCTCAGCACGGCTTCCACGCCCGCGCGCGCCCTGTCCTTGGGCAGCGGCACGCCGATCACGCCGGTGGAGGAGACGAACACCTCACCGGTCGTACAACCGAGATGCTCGGCGACCTGGCCCATGATCTGCTCCACCGCCTCGCGCCCGCGATAGCCGGTGAAGGCGTTGGAATTGCCCGCATTGACGATCAGCGCCCGCGCGCTGCCGCCCTTGATCTGCTCGCGGCCCAGTTCGACCTCGCTCGAACAGCATACGTTCTTCGTGAACACGCCCGCGACGCTGGTGCCCTCTGCCAGCTCGGCAAAGGTCAGGTCGCACCGGTCCCATTCCTTGTAGCGCGCCCGCGCGATGCGCAGCGTCACGCCGTCGATCGGCGGCATATGGGGGAAGGGCAGGGCGAGCGGGGAGCGGGCGAGTTCCATTGTCTGCGGGTTAGGTTCGGCCATGCAGCGAGGCAAGAGCGTTCGATGGAAGGGCATGCATCAGCGCTCCCATTCCCGCTTGCGATTGCGCTGCCGAAAGTTCACCGCTCGTCGCTCACCACCGCTTGCACGCATCGCGCAACGAGTGTCGGGCGCAGAACTCTGACGAAAGGTCATCAGAAGAGAGCCGAATGCGTATTGGTTGGTACACCCAGCGCCGGAACCCCAAGCACGCCAGCGCGCGCCTGCGCGTCCATGGCCCGATGGCGCAGCTCGCGGCACGCGGGCATGAATGCGTGTTTTACGACGGCGGGCACTCGGCTGAGGGGCTCGATTGCATCGTCATTTCCAAGAGCTTCACCCGTACGGCCGACAAGGTGATGGACCGGGCCCAAGCGGCAGGCGTGCCGGTGCTCTACGACATGTGCGACAACCTGATCGCCAAAGCGCGCGCCGAGGGTGACAAGCAGACCGAAGCCCGAGTGATTGCGGGCTTGCAGCGGGCAGCGCTGATTACCGCTCCTACACCCGACCTGCTCGCGCGGCTCGCCGAACAGGTTGCAGGCGTTCCGCTGAAGGTCGTTCCGGACATGCTGGAGAATACCGATTTCCTCGCCGGATTGCCTCTCTCGCTGCTGGAGCGCTGGCGGCTGACGCGCTTGCGCCGCTTCCTCACCCGCCACGACGAAGCGCTGCACTGCGTCTGGTTCGGCAACAGCGCGGGCAAGCATGCCGGGCTGGTCCATGTCGCCGAGCGGATGAGCGAGTTGGAGGCTTTTGCAAGGAGCCATCCGATCACGCTCACCATCATCAGCGACACCTGGTTTGCCTATCGGAAGGTCGGCGCGGATTTCGGCATCCCGTCCCATTACATGAGCTGGTCGCTCGCCGCTTTCCTGCCTGCGCTTCGCGCGCATCGCGTGGCGGTCATTCCGGTGGGGAGAAGCAGCTTTACGCTGGGCAAGTCGATCAACCGGCCTGCCACCGCGCTGCGTGCGGGGCTGGGCGTGGTTGCCGATGCGCTTCCAGCTTACGAGGAGTTGCGAGACTTCGTGGCGATCGACGACTGGCAGGGCGGGCTTGCGCGCTACGCCTGCGATTGGAACGACGAGCGGGAGCGCCTTGCGCAGGGCCTTGCCCATATCGATGCGCGCTACGGCGATCGCGCGGTAGCCGACCGGTGGGAGGAAGCGCTGCAAGCCGCCATTCCCGCCCACGCTTAGGGACAGTGCGGAATGCGGTGCACACGGGTTTACAAGCGCGGCTCCGCCGCACACACTCTGCGCAAGGGATTGCCACAGGGGGTAATATGCAAAGCGTTATCGGAGCGGCCGCGGTCTTGCTCATGTCGGGATCGGGTGCGGCGCTGGCGCAGGATGCACCACCGGCACTTCGCATCGTCGATTCAGAGCAACCGAAGCCCCAGCAGGCCGGTTCGCCGCTGGACAGGGCGGAGCCGGGCGGAAATGCGCTGAGGCCGGCCAACAACCCCGGTACGTGGATCCGGAGTACGGACTATCCTACCTCGGCTATCGCAAGAAACGAGGAGGGGACGGTGTCCTTCTCGCTCGACGTGGAGCCCGACGGCACGGTGTCGGGCTGCGAAACGACCGGGGGTAGCGCGCCGCAAAACCTCAAGCAGCTGACCTGCGAGCTTATCACGAAGCGCGCACTTTTCGTGCCCAAGCGCGATCAGGAGGGGCAGGCGGTCGCGGGCGTCTTCGATGGCACCGTGCGCTGGCAAATACCCGAAGGCAGCCGCCCTGCGCCCGAAGAAAGTGAATGGGATTACGCCTTCACGGTAGAGGCAGACGGTTCGGTTTCGGACTGCGAGATCGATACGCTCGTCGGTTTCGACCGGTCATGGGCCTGCGGATTTCCGGCTGGCCCGGTCTTCGAGCCGATCCGCGACGAGGACGGCAATCCGGTACGGCGCAGGTTCCGCATGAAGGGCAGCGTGAGCGTCGAAGAACCCGCGGACTAGGCGGGCCTACCGCTTGCGGCTGGACGGCGAGTGAAGCTGTGCCTATGTAAACAGCCGATGCTTCGCATTCTGCTCACCTGCTTGGCCTTCCTTACCGGCCTGATCGCGCTCGGCGCGCCGGGGCACGCCATGCTGGCGGAAAGCTCGGTCAGCCGCTCGGCCGACGAAGTCTGCGATCCCGAAGAGGATAACAAGCGCTGCGTCTGTCGCACCAAGTATGCGGTGCGCGACTGGTGGATCGTTGCCGAGAAGGTGTGCCGCCTGCGCGGCCCGGTCGTTTTCATTCCGACCGTCCAGTACGGGCCCGACCGCTTGCGCGAATAGCGCACCTGCGTACCCGGCCGTTCGCCCCTGAGGGCGGCGCATAATCCCTTTTTCCTGCGGCAGCGCCGGCGTTCCCAGCCGAGCCTGCGCATTCCATCGAAATTTCAAGGTCCCCTCGCACCATGTTCCAGTCGCTCACCAAATCCATCTTCGGCTCGTCCAACGATCGCTACGTCAAGTCGCTGCACAAGATCGTCGCGCAGATAAACGCGCTCGAGCCCGGAATGCAGGCGCTTTCCGACGAGGATTTGCAGGCGCAGACGCACAAGCTGCGCGATCGGCTGGCCGAGGGTGCCAAACTCGACGACATCCTGCCCGAAGCCTTCGCAACGGTGCGCGAAGCCTCGGTCCGCGTCTTCGGCATGCGGCACTTCGACGTGCAGATGATCGGCGGGATCGTGCTCCATCGCGGCGAGATCGCGGAAATGCGGACGGGTGAGGGCAAGACGCTGGTCGCGACGCTGGCGACCTACCTCAACGCGCTCGAAAGCAAGGGCGTCCACGTGATCACCGTGAACGACTACCTCGCGAAGCGCGATGCCGAATGGATGGGTCAGCTCTATCGCTGGCTCGGCCTGTCGGTCGGCGTGATCGTGCCCAACCTCGGCGAGTTCGAGCGGCGCGAGGCCTATGCCGCCGACATCACCTACGGCACGAACAACGAATTCGGCTTCGACTATCTGCGCGACAATATGAAGCACGAGCGCAGCCAGATGGTGCAGCGCGCCTTTAACCACGCGATCATCGACGAGGTCGACTCGATCCTGATCGACGAAGCGCGCACCCCGCTGATCATCTCGGGCCCCACCGAAGACAAGACCGACCTTTACATCACCATCGACCAGGTTCTGAAGGACTTCGTCGCCGATCATAATGCGATCCCCGACAGCTCCAGCGAAGGCGTGGGCTTCTACGACACCGACGAGAAATCGCGCACCGTCTCGCTGACCGAGGAAGGCGCGGAGGAGATCGAGCAGCGGCTCGCCGCGAGCGGTCTGCTCGAAACCGATAATCTCTACGATGTCGAGAACACTCAGGTCGTCCACCATATGAACGAAGGCCTACGCGCCAACCTGATGTTCAAGCTGGACGATCAATACATCGTGAAAGACGGCAAGGTCGTCATCATCGACGAGTTCACCGGCCGCATGATGGAAGGGCGCCGCTGGTCCAACGGCCTGCACCAGGCGGTCGAGGCGAAGGAAGGCGTGAAGATCGAGCCCGAGAACCAGACGATGGCCTCGATCACCTTCCAGAACTATTTCCGCATGTATCCCAAGCTTTCGGGCATGACCGGCACCGCCGCGACCGAAGCCGCCGAGTTCTGGGAAATCTACAAGATGAACGTGGTGGAGATCCCCACCAACGTGCCCGTCCAGCGGATCGACGAGGACGACGAGTTCTACAAGAACACGATGGACAAGTTCCAGGCCATCGCCAAGGCGATCCGCGAGAAGAGCGAGATCGGCCAGCCGGTGCTGGTCGGCACGGTCAGCATCGAGAAGTCCGAACTGCTCAGCTCGTTCCTCGACAAGGAAGGCGTGAAGCACGAGGTCCTGAACGCGCGCCAGCACGAGCGTGAGGCGCATATCGTCGCGCAGGCCGGGCAGCCCGGGGCGGTGACCATCGCGACCAACATGGCGGGCCGCGGGACCGACATCCAGCTGGGCGGCAACCTCGACTTCATGATCGAAGACCAGGTCGGCGACATGCCCGAAGGGCCCGAGCGCGACAAGCTGATCGAAAAGATCAAGGCGCAGGTCGCGGAGGACAAGGCCAAGGTCCTCGAAGCGGGCGGGTTGTTCGTGCTCGGCACCGAACGCCACGAAAGTCGCCGGATTGACAACCAGCTGCGCGGCCGCTCGGGCCGTCAGGGCGACCCCGGCCTCTCGCGCTTCTACCTCTGCCTCGAAGACGATCTGCTGCGCATTTTCGGGCCGGACACGCTGTTCGCCCGAATGATGAATTCCAACCTCGCCGATGGCGAGGCGATCGGTTCCAAATGGCTCTCCAAGGCGATTGAGACCGCGCAGAAGAAGGTCGAGGCGCGCAACTACGACACGCGCAAGCAGGTCGTCGAATACGACGACGTGATGAACGACCAGCGCAAGGTGATCTACGAACAGCGCGCCGAAATCATGGATAGCGAAGCGGTGGACGATGTGGTGGTCGACATGCGGCACGATACGGTGACCGCAATCGTCGCCGAATCCTGCCCGCCGGGTTCCTATCCCGAACAGTGGGACGTCGCAGGGCTGAAAGCCCGGGTCGAGGAAATCCTCGGCCTGACCCCACCGATCGACGACTGGATGGAAGAAGACGCGATCGAACCCGAGCTGTTCGAGGATCGTCTCCGCGCCGAGGCCGACGCCAAGATGGACGCCAAGATCGAACAGTCCGATGCGCAGATCTGGCGCCGGGTCGAAAAGGGCATTCTGCTCGAACGGCTCGACTTCCACTGGAAGGAACATCTCGCCACGCTCGACGCGCTGCGCCAGGTGGTGTTCCTGCGCGCCTATGCGCAGAAGACGCCGATCAACGAATACAAGCAGGAAGCCTTCGGCCTGTTCGAGAAGATGCTCGATACGCTGCGTGAGGACGTGACCAAGATCCTGCTGCGCAACGAAATCCGGATCGCTCCGCCGCAGCAGAAGCTGCCCGACCTGCCCGACTTTCTGACCGGCCATATCGACCCGCTAACGGGGATCGACGACAGCAACGATGGCGATGGTTCGGAAAGCCAGGCCGCGATGTTCGGCTCGCTGGCGGGCTCTCCGCGTGCGTCTGCCGGGCCGGGCCGGGCTTCGGCCAGCGGGGAGAATCCATGGGCCGGGCAGGACATCAGCCGCAACGCGCCGTGTCCGTGCGGATCGGGTAACAAGTACAAGCATTGCCACGGCGCCGCCGGTGGCTCGATGGCGGGATCGGGCGGATCGGCTTCGCAGCCCTCCTCGCCGCGTTCTGCGTAACCGCGCTGCTCTATGCGTCGGTCGGCTTCGGCGGTGGATCGACCTATAGCGCGCTGCTGGCGCTTTCCGGCATGGACTACCGGCTGCTGCCGGTGGTCTCGCTGCTGTGCAATCTCGCGGTGGTCAGCGGCAGCTCGGTGCGCTTCGCGCGCGCGGGGATCACCCCGTGGCGCGGCGCTCTGGCGCTGACCGCGATTGCCGCACCCGCCGCGCTGCTCGGCGGGCTGACCCCCATCGGAGAGCGCGCCTTCCTGATGCTGCTGGGCGCGAGCCTGTGCGTCGCGGGCGCCTTGCTGCTGCTGCCCAAGCGTGAGGCAAGCGAAGGCCGATCAAGGCTCGGAGGCCGCGCGATCTACGTAGCCGCGATGCCGCTGGGCTATCTCGCGGGGCTGGTGGGGATCGGCGGCGGCATCTTCCTCGCCCCGTTGCTGCACCTCGTGCGCTGGGACAACCCGCGCGCCATCGCCGCGACCGCGAGCCTGTTCATCCTCGTCAATTCGCTGTTCGGCCTCTCCGGCCAGCTCGCCAAGAACGGTTTCGGAATGCTCGGCGCGGCGGCAGAGGCGGGCCTGCCGCTGATGATCGCGGTGGTTATTGGCGGCCAGATCGGCAGCCTGTTCGCGGTTCGGCTGTTCAAGCCGAAGGTGATCGCCTGGCTGACGGCGGGGTTGACGCTGTTTGTGGGGGTGCGGCTGTTGTTGGGGGCTTAGGGCGCTGAAGCTGACCGTCAGCTAACGACCCCATTGCGGACACTCGCTTTATTACTAAGAATGCAACATGCGCAGCGCTCGAATAGCGATACTTTCGATGACATTGGCTGGCTGCGTGTCGGCCTCTTCCCCCACTGGAATCTCGAACTATCAGATGCTCGAAGAGAGGTTGAATGAGAAAGTCACCCTCTCCGGATTCTGGTCAAACCAGCACGAGGCGACAGGCATCTACTTTGGCAAAAGGAACTATTTTGACGCCCCGGAAAGCTGTGTCGCTGTCGATGCGGTTATCGATGCACCTCATGCGAGTAGAGTGAAGCTGACAGGGACATTGGAAAAAACGGCCTGTGGCACCGAGCTCATCTGTATCACGGTCTGCCAGCCATATGTCTTGAGGAACGCGCAGCGGGTAGAATGACCTTGGGTGGCAGCTAACCACCCCATCACGGTCGCCGACGCCACCGCATGAAGTGCCCTGAAGCGGACATCGAACGCGAAGCTACGAAAAGCCCGGAAGCCCTCGCACAGGAGACGGCTCCGGCGCTGTTGCTGCGGCTATGAAGGAAAAATGGCTCCCCGAGTTGGATTCGAACCAACGACCAAGTGATTAACAGTCACCTACTCTACCGCTGAGCTATCGGGGAGCAGCCATATCGGCAGGCCCGGGCCTATATGGGGGGGCTTAAGATTTCGCAAGCCCCCAATGGAAAATCAGGTCATGAATTGTTCGGCGACGATCCGGTCGTCGAGCGAATGGCCCTTGTCGAACAGCAGGGTCAGCTCGGAGTCGCGCGCGATCTCCACGTGGACCTCGGCCACGTCGCGCACCTCCTTCTGGTCCGCCACCGCCGCCACGGGGCGCTTGGCAGGCTCGTTGATGCGGAACGTCACCCGCGCGCGGTCGGGCAGGATCGCGCCGCGCCAGCGCCGGGGGCGGAAGGCGCTGATCGGGGTGAGCGCAAGCAGATGCGAATCGAGCGGCAGGATCGGGCCATTGGCGGAAAGGTTATAGGCGGTCGATCCTGCAGGCGTTGCCACTAGCACGCCATCGGCCACCAGTTCCTCGATCCGGGTCTTGTCGTCGACTACGATCTCGATCTTCGCGGTCTGGCGGGTTTCGCGCAGCAGCGACACTTCGTTGAGCGCGCATTCGATGCGGGTCTCGCCATCCTGCGTGGTCGCCTCCATCCTCAGCGGAGAAATCCCCACCGGGCGGCTGCGGTTGACCCGGTCGATCAGCGCACCCTTGGGACGGTGCTTGTTCATCAGAAAGCCCATCGTGCCGCGATTGACGCCATAGACGGGCAGGATGCGCCCGGTATCGAGCATCGTGTGCAGCGTCTGGAGCATGAAACCGTCGCCGCCTAGCGCGACGACCGCGTCGGCCTCGCTCTGCGGCACCCAGTCGTGCGAATCGCGCAGGTCCTGCGCCGCGTCCTGCGCCAGAGCGGAGTTCGAAATCGCGAGCGCCAGCCGCTCGAATGTCGGTTGCCCGGCCATTGCAGTCCTCTTCCCGTGCCTTGCCCAGTCACTGGGCGCAGTGCCTATGGAGCATGGAGCGGCTTGGCAATGCATGTGCGCCGCAGCGGGGTATTCTCGCGAAGCTCAGGCTTCCCCATTCGGCAAGCGCTTGCAATAGAGGTGCGATGGATGCCGACGCCGACCATGATGCGCTGACCGGGCTTGCGAGCCCGGACTTCGCACGAGCAATTCTGAGCCGATGGCTGGAGCAGGAGGATACGCGGGTTCATGCGATGCTGCTGGTGCTGGGGCGGTTCGACAGTGTGAACCTTGCCCATGGCGCGGTCGCGGGGGACTATGCGCTGACCGAGGTGGCCCGGCGGTTGAGCCATTTCGGGCATGACGAGTTCGCGCAAGACACGTGGTTCGTCGCGCGGCTCGATGGCGGCAAGTTCCTGCTCGCAACGCGCGAGCCGTGCAGCCGGGAGCGGTGGCAGTTCCTCGCCGAGGCACTGGCGGACGGGATCGCACAGCCGCTCGCCGGGGCGATTGCCGGCCTGCCGCAGCTTTGGCCGCATATTGCGTTGATCCGCGCTCTGTCGGGCGACGATGCGGCAAACATCCTCGGGCGACTGGGCGATGCGCAGATCGGCCTGCGGGGCGAGCCGGGACGGCGGATCGTCTGGATCGACCGGGACGAGGCACCTGCGGGGATCGACACCGGGCAGGTAGAGGCGGAGCTTCGCCGCGCGCTCGACGCAGGGGAAGTTGCGGTGCGCTTCCAGCCGCAATATCGGCTCGCCGACGATGCGATGATCGGGGCCGAGGCGCTGGTCCGCTGGAACCAGCCGCTGCTCGGCTCGATCGGCGGGGAGGCGCTGCTGCGGATCGCGGCGCGGGCGGACCTTACCACGCAGCTGACCCGGCGGGTGGTCGGGGCCGCTCTGAAATCGGTGCTCACCTGGCCTGCCGATCTCAAATGCTCGATCAATGTGACGGCCGCCGATCTGGCTGTCGCGCGCTTTCCCCAGGACATGCTGGACATGATGGGCGATCTCTCGGTCAATCCCGAGCGGATTACGCTGGAGATTACCGAGCAGGCGCTGCTGGGCGATCTCGACCTGGCCGCACGCTCGCTAGGCCTGTTGCGCGATGCGGGGATGCGGATCGCGCTCGACGATTTCGGCGCGGGCTTCTGCAATTTCGGATATCTCAAATTCCTGCCGCTCGACATCATCAAGCTCGACCGCATCATGCTCGACGGGGTGGAGGACAACCCGCGCGACCGGGCGGTGCTGCGCGCCGTGGTGGCAATGGCCCGCGCGCTTGACCTCGAAGTGGTGGCCGAGGGCGTGGAGAGCGAGCAGCAGCGCACGATCGCGCTGGAAGAGGGCTGCACCTCGTATCAGGGCTTCCTGCGCGCCAAGCCTTTGCCGCAGGCCGAATTTCTCGACCTGGCGCGGGCCGGGTGAGGGCGGCCCCCCGGGGATAAGCCCGAGAGGCCGATAGCTCATCGCTAGTCAGCCGAGGCCGGGTCGTCGCTCGGCACCTCGGCATTCTTCACATGCGTGTCGAACCAGTCGAACATCTCGGCGAGCGTGTGGAGGATCGACTCCCGCCCGCGATAGCCGTGGTCCTCATGCGGCAGCATCACCAGCCGCGCGGTGCCTCCGGTTCCCTTGACCGCCGCGAACATGCGCTCCGACTGCTGCGGGAAGGTGCCCGAATTGCTGTCGTTCTCGCCATGGATGAACAGGATCGGCTCGTTGATCTTGTCCGCCGCCATGAACGGGCTGAGCATGTAGTAGGTCTCGGGCGTATCCCAGAAGATGCGCCGTTCGGACTGGAAACCGAAAGGCGTGAGCGTGCGGTTATACGCGCCCGAACGCGCGATGCCCGCCTTGAAGATGTCGCTCTGTGCCAGCAGGTGCGCGGTCATGAACGCGCCGTAGCTGTGCCCGCCGACACCCACGCGAACGCCGTCGCCAAAGCCGCGCTCCACCGTGAAGTCGACGGCGGCCTGTCCGGCAGCGACGATCTGTTCGATGAAGCTGTCGTTGACCGTTTCGGGATCGTCGCCGATCACCGGCATCGCTGCCCGGTCCAGCACGGCATAGCCCTGAGTCAGGAAGAACAGGTGCGAATAGCTGCCGATGCGCGTGAAGCGGTACGGCGAATCGCGGTTCTGGCTGGCCGTCGCCGCATCGTTGAATTCGCGCGGATAGGCCCACACGACCACCGGCAGCTTGTCGCCTTCCTTGTATTCGGGCGGAAGGTAAAGCGTCGCGGTCAGATCGACGCCATCGGCGCGCTGGTAAGTGACCAGCTCGCGCTTGATCCCGGTCAGTTCGGGGTGCGGATCGGGGAAGTCGGTGATGAAGCGTTCGGTCCCATCTCCGTAGAGCTTGATGTTGCCAGGGTTGAGCGGGCTTTCGTAGAAGGTGAGGAACTCGCTGCCGTCATCGTCGAGCACATCGATCACCGATTCGAGCTGCTCGCCCGAATTGCGCCACAGCTCTTCGGTTTCCAGCGTGGTCAGATCGAAGCGGCGCAGGAAGGGTCGCAGGCCTTCGGGCGTCGCGCCGCTACCGTTCAGCAGCAGCTTGCCATCGACATTGCGCGCCACGCCGAAGCCGCGTGCCGTATAGGTGGTCAGCGGGCTGCCCGGGTCGTTGTAGGCATCCTGCACGTTGCGCAGGTTGAGCACGCGCGGCGCATTGCCGCCCGTCACATCGACCAGCGACTGGCGCAGCTCGCGCGTGTCACGGTCGTAATCATAAGCGATCATGTCGTCGGTGCCTTCGATGCCCATCGCGCCCGAGGCGCGGTCTTCGAAGCGCGCGACCACACGGCCCTCGCCGCTGAACGGCGCGGTGAGCGCGTAGAGGTTGTCGCGGTTGTCGCTTTCGACGCGCGGGTCGCCGCCGTCCTGCGCTTCGACCCACATCAGCAGCGAGTCTTCGGTCGGGTGCCACTGGATATTGCGCCGTCCGGTCACCACGCCCTGCACGGGCAGCGCATCGGCCAGCGGCTGCTCGGCGATCATCTGCACGAGCTCGCCTTCGCGGTTGTAGACCGCGCTGGTGATCGGAAAACGGTAGTAAGGCACCTGGTACGAGAACGGCTTTTCCAACCATTCCATCAGCAGATATTCGCCATCGGGCGAGGGCGTGACACTGGTGTAGATGCGAGGCTCGCCGATGGCGCGCATGCCCGATCCGTCTGCGTTCATCACTACCGGCTGGCTGGTTGTCAGCCATTCGAACAATGCCTCGTCATGCGGATTTTCGAGCAGGTCTTGATAGGTTCGTGTCTGCGCTTCCACGCCGCCCGCTGCGTCCTGGATCGCCGGGCCACTCGGGGTCAGCGATTCGACCGGCTTGGGTCCGCGATCCTGCGGGATGGTCAGGACCAGCAACGATCCATCGGGCATCCAGCGCGGGTTCTGGAAGATCGGGTTCACTCCGCCGGTCATCAGCTTGGCGACGGTCGTGGTATCGGTATCGAGGACGTGTAGGTCCATCGCGTCGCTGCGCGTGTTGGTGAAGACCACCTGCGAGCCGTCCGGCTTCCATGAAACGTCGGAGATGTCTGCCTCGGCGGGCAGTGCGACCCGCCGCGTAGCGCCGCTGGCGATATCCTGCAGCACCAGCCCGACCGTGGCGCGCGTGCCGTAGCGATCATTGATCGAGGCATCGAGCCGCAGCCCGGCGAGCTTTTCCATCGGCTTGGCCAGCTCTGCGACCGGCGGCAGCGCCTCGCGCTCCAGCAGCAGGATCTGGTCGTTATCGGGCGAAACCGACACGCCGGGGCTGGGCGCCCGGGTGACGATGTCGGTCACGTCCTGCGGCGGGGTCTGGTAGCCTTCCTGCGCGGCGACAGGTGCGGCGGTGGCGGCAAGGCCAATGGCAAGCGCGAGCGCGCTGGCGGCGAAGTTGATCGATCGCATGGTGGTATTTCTCCCTCGCGGGGAGCTTTGCCCAAACCGGCCGAGCGATCAATCCATCAGTCTGCCGCCGCCTTGGTTTTCTTTGCCTTGCGGGCGACATTCATCAGGCCCCTGGTCAGCTGGAACAGCCCGTTGAGGCGGCTTTGCGGATCGCCCCACGCACGGTTGACGACCAGCTTCATATCGGGCCGCAGCTTCACCGCTTCTGCGCGCTTGTCGACGTAAGCCAGCAGGCCTGCCGGATCGGGGAAATCGTCCTTGTGGAAGGTGACCAGCGTGCCACGCGCGCCGACATCGATCTTCGCGATGTTGGCGGCAATCGCCTGATGCTTGATCTCGATCAGGCGGACGAGGTTCTGCGTCGCGCTGGGCAATTCGCCGAAGCGGTCGATCATCTCGGCCGCCAGCCCCTCGATCTCGGCCTGGTCGCTCGCCTGATTGAGGCGGCGGTAGAGCGCCATGCGCACAGCGAGGTCGGGCACGTATTCTTCCGGAATCATGATCGGTGCATCGACCGTGATCTGCGGGCTGATATCCTCGGGGGGTTTCTCAAGCCCCATCTCGCCCGCCTTGGCCGCGAGGATCGCGTCCTCCAGCATCGACTGGTAGAGTTCGAAGCCGACCTCGCGGATATGGCCCGACTGTTCGTCGCCCAGCAGGTTGCCCGCGCCGCGAATGTCGAGGTCGTGGCTGGCGAGCTGGAAGCCAGCACCAAGGCTGTCGAGGTCGCTCAATACCTTGAGGCGCTTCTCCGCGACCTCCGACAAAGCCTCATCCGCAGGCGTGGTCAGGTAGGCATAGGCGCGCAGCTTCGCACGGCCCACGCGCCCGCGCAGCTGGTAAAGCTGGGCGAGGCCGAAACGGTCGGCGCGGTGGATGATGATCGTGTTGGCGCTGGAGATGTCGAGCCCGCTTTCGACGATCGTGGTCGACAGCAGAACATCGTATTTCTTCTCGTAGAACGCGCTCATCCGGTCTTCGACCTCCGACGCGCTCATCTGCCCGTGCGCGGGCACGACCTTCACTTCGGGCACATGCTCGCGCAGCCAGTCGAGCATCGGGTCCATGTCGGAGATGCGTGGGACCACGATAAAGCTCTGCCCGCCGCGATGGTGTTCGCGCAGCAGCGCCTCGCGGATCACCATGTCGTCCCACTCCATCACGTAGGTCCGCACGGCGAGGCGGTCCACCGGCGGGGTCTGGATGGTGGAGAGTTCGCGCAGGCCCGTCATCGCCATCTGCAGCGTACGCGGGATCGGCGTCGCGGTGAGGGTCAGCATGTGGACGTCGGCGCGCAGCGTCTTGAGCTTTTCCTTGTGCGTCACGCCGAAACGCTGTTCCTCGTCGACGATCACGAGGCCCAGATCCTTGAATTTGGTCGACTTGGAGAGGATCGCGTGCGTGCCGATGACGATATCCATCGTGCCGTCGGCCAGCGCATCGCGCGTCTCGCTCGCTTCCTTGGGCGGCACGAGGCGGCTGAGGCGCCCGATCTTGAGCGGGAAGCCGGCAAACCGCTCGCTGAAATTCTGGTAGTGCTGTCGCGCGAGCAGGGTGGTCGGGGCCACGACAGCGACCTGTTGGCCGCCCATCGCCGCGACGAAGGCGGCGCGCAGCGCCACCTCGGTCTTGCCGAAACCGACATCGCCGCAGACCAGCCGATCCATCGGCTTGCCGCTTTCCAGATCGCCCAGCACGTCGGCGATCGCGCGTTCCTGATCGTCGGTTTCCTCCCACGGGAAGCGGTCGACGAACTGGTTGTAGCTGGCCTCGTCCGTTTCGAGCACGGGGGCCTTCTTGAGCGCGCGCTGTGCGGCGGTGCGCATCAGCTCGCTCGCGATTTCGCGAATCCGCTCGCGCAGTTGCGCGCGGCGTTTCTGCCAAGCTTCGCCGCCCAGCCGGTCGAGCATGACGGCTTCTTCGCTACTGCCGTAGCGCGAGAGGACTTCGAGGTTTTCGACCGGGATGTAGAGCTTGTCGCTGCCCTTGTACTCCAGCATCACACAGTCGTGCTTGGACTTCCCGACGGTGATCGGTTCGAGGCCGAGATACTTGCCGATGCCATGTTCGGTGTGAACCACCAGATCGCCGCGCGAGAGCGCCTGAAGCTCGCTCAGGAAAGCATCCGAATCGCGCCGCTTCTTGCGCCTGCGGACCAGCCGATCGCCGAGCAGATCCTGCTCGGTAATCAGCTCGATATCGTCGCTCGCAAACCCGCTGTCGAGCGGCAGGATCATCGCCGTCGGCGCACCCTTTGCCGCCTTGCCCAGCGCATCCTGCCAGCTCTCGGCAAGCGTCACACTTGTGCCCGCTTCGCTGAGGATCGAGGCGATGCGCTGGCGGCTGCCCTGGGAATAGGCGGCGAGCAAGGGGCGCTTGCCCGCCTTGCCGATGGTCTTGAAATGCTGTGCGGCCGCTTCGTAGATATTGTCGCCGCGCGCACGCTCGGGCGCGAAGTCGCGGGCCGAGCCGAAGCCGAAATCGATCACGCTGTCGCTCTCGGGCTCGTCGAAGCCGGTCGCGCGGTGGACGGGCCGCTGGGCCATTACGCCGTCGATCTCGTCCTGCGCCAGGTAGAGTGCCTCGGGGTCGAGCGGGCGATAGCTGCCCGCCTTCTGCCCGGCAGTCTCGGTCCGCGTGCGGCGGTATTCGACGATGTCGGAGATACGTTCCTCGAACGCGGCGAGCGCACCGACGTCGATGACAACCGGATCGCTCTCGCCAAGATGGTCGAACAGGGTCGCCAGCTTGTCCTCGAACAGCGGCAGCCAGTGCTCCATCCCCGCCTGTCGTCGCCCTTCGCTGACCGCCTCGTAGAGCGGGTCCTGCGTGGCATTCGCGCCGAAGCGTTCGCGATAGGCGGAGCGGAAGCGTTTGATCGTCGCGTCTTCGAGCAACACTTCCGAAGCAGGTAGCAGCAGGAAGGAATCGAGCGTGCCGGTGGTGCGCTGCGTGCTCGGGTCGAACAGCCGCAGGCTCTCCAGCTCGTCGCCAAAGAAATCGAGCCGGAGGCCCTGTTCGAGGCCTGAGGGAAAAATGTCGAAGATCGATCCGCGCACCGCGAATTCGCCTGCGTCGATCACGGTGTCCGTGCGGTTGTAGCCCTGCTTTTGCAGCAGCTGGGTCAGGCTCTCGTGCCCGATGCTGATTCCCGGCTTCAGCTCGCGCACCGCCTCGCGAATGCGGAACGGAGTGAGCATACGCTGGAGCACGGCATTGGCGGTGGTGACGAGCAGTTGCGGCGTGCCTTTCTCGCTCTGCAGGCGATGCAGCGCGGCCAGCCGCTGGGTGCTGATCGAGAGCGCGGGGCTGGCCCGGTCATAGGGCAGGCAATCCCACGCAGGCAGCTCGATCACGCTGAGCTCGGGCGCGAAATAGCGCGCGGCGTCGGCCACGCCGCGCATCGCGCTGTCTTCGGGAGCGATGAACACAGCGCGTCGTTTCGCTGCGCGCGCGATGTCCGCCATCACCAGAGGCTGCGCGCCACGGGCCAAGTTGGCGAAGGTCAGCGGCTGTTTCGCGGCGAGGATGCGGGAGAGGTCGGGCATTGGTGTCTAAGTCGCTCCGGCGCGCACGTGTTCCGTGCACACGCATTTTGCCCCCTTCTCTTCGCGAGGAGGGGGTTGGGGGGGTGGTGGAATGGCGTTAGCGAGGCCGGTCGCAAAGCACCACCCCGCTGCGACTAGGCAGCAAGCTCGCAAGTCTCGCCGCCCCTCCTCTAAAGAGGAGGGGAGAGATGGTCATCGCGGAATATCGACGTAATCGAGCTTCTGCATGACCTCGATCCGCTCACCCTGCATTTCCGGCGGGATCGGCTGCGTCTTGAGCGCCCAGGCCATGATCTCGACATCGTCGTAATCGAGCAGGGTTTCGAACCAGACGAGATCGTCCTCGCCCCATTCGGCGTGATAGCGATCGAAATAGCCGCCGATCATGTAGTCGGCCTCGCGCGTGCCACGGTGCCAGGCGCGAAACTTGGCGCGGGCGAGGCGGGATTCGAAGCTGGGGGAGGTCATGGGTTGGGGACTAGGCCTGCCGCGCCGATTTCTCAACTCGTCATTACGCGGAACGCCGAAGCCGCGACGCGGCAATCCAGTGCGTTTTCGCAAGACGCTCTGGATTGCTTCGCCCCGTCCTGCGGACGTGTCTCGCAATGACGACCTCTATTTGTCATAGCGCTCCCATGCGGCCCGAAATCCTCAACCCCCTGTTTGCCGAGGTCGACACGCTGGACGGTGTCGGCCCCAAGCTGAAGAAGCCGCTCGAGAAACTGCGCTGCACGCGGGTGCGCGACATTGCCTATCACTGGCCCGACCGCTTCGTGACGCGCCGCCCGGTCGACAATCTGGACGAGGCGGGCGAGGGCGAGCAGATCATCGTCGCGCTGACCGTGACCGAACACCGCGCAGGCGCGTCGCGGCGCGCGCCGTACAGGATCCTCGCCACCGACAGCGCGGGCAACGTGCTGGCGCTGACCTTTTTCGGCCGGTCGAGCTACACCGCGAAAAAGCAGCTGCCGGTGGGCGAGAAGCGCCGCGTGGCGGGCAAGCTGGAGCGCTACGGCGACATGCTCCAGATGGTCCACCCGGACCATGTGCTGACGATGGAGGACGCCGCGCTCGGCCCAATGCGCGAGCCGATCTATCCGCTGGCTGAGGGGCTTACTCAGCCGCGCATGGCAAGCCTCGCGGCGCAGGCACTGGAGAAGCTGCCCGCGGTGCCCGAATGGATCGAGCCGGGCATGCTCGCGCAGCAGAAATGGCCCGCCTGGGCGGACGCGTTGCGCAGCGTCCATGCGCGCGATGACGAGACCGCGAAGGACCGGCTCGCCTACGACGAGCTGCTCGCCAATGCTCTGGCCTTGCAGCTGGTGAAGGCGGATAACCGCCGCAAGCGGGGCCGTCCGCTGGCAGGCGACGGGAGCCTGCGCGACAAGCTGCAATTGCCGTTTCCGCTGACCGGCGCGCAGGAGCGATCGATCCGCGAGATCGAGGGCGGCCTCGCGCAGGACGCACCGATGCTGCGTCTGCTGCAAGGCGATGTGGGCGCGGGCAAGACCGTGGTGGCGCTGCACGCAATGCTGGTCGCGGTGGAGGCGGGCGCGCAAGCGGCGCTGCTCGCCCCGACCGAAATCCTCGCGCGCCAGCATTACGAGACGTTGCGCGAGATGGCGCGGCCCACCGGGGTCGAGGTCGCGCTGCTGACGGGCCGCGACAAGGGGCGCGCGCGCGAAAGCATCTTGATGGGGCTGATGGATGGCAGCATCCAGATCGTCGTCGGCACGCACGCGATCTTTCAGGAGGCGGTGCAGTACCGCGACCTCGGGCTGGTGGTGGTGGACGAACAGCACCGCTTCGGCGTCTCGCAGCGGCTCCAGATGGCGGGCAAGGGCAAGCGGCCGCCGCACACGCTCTCGATGACGGCGACCCCGATCCCGCGCACGCTGACGCTCGCCAATTATGGCGAGATGGAGGTCAGCCGGCTCGACGAACTGCCGCCGGGCAGACAGGCGATCGATACGCGCGTGGTCGGGATGGATCGTCTGCCCGAAGTGGTCGAGGCGGTCGGGCGGCACCTCGCGAGCGGCCAGCAGGCCTATTGGGTGTGTCCGATGGTCCGCGATGAAGAGGGCATGGAGAAAGCCGCCGCCGAGCAGCGTTTTGCTGCGCTCAAGGCGCGGTTCGACGATGCCGTGGTGCTGGTCCACGGCCAGCTCGACCCCGAGGTGAAGGACGCCGCTATGGCGCGCTTCGCCAGCGGCGCGGCGAAACTGCTGGTCGCGACCACGGTGATCGAAGTGGGCGTCGACGTCCCCGCCTCCACGCTGATCGTGATCGAACAGGCGGAAAGCTTCGGCCTCGCCCAGCTGCACCAGCTGCGTGGCCGGGTCGGGCGGGGCAGCGAGAAATCGGTCTGCCTGCTGCTGCGCGGTAACCAGCTGTCCGAAACGGGCCAGCGCCGCCTCGCCCTCATGCGCGAGACACAGGACGGGTTTCGGATCGCCGAGGAAGATCTGGAGCTGCGCGGCGGGGGCGAACTGCTCGGCACGCGGCAGTCGGGCGACACGCCGTTCCGCATCGCCACGCTCGACCAGATGCAGCGCTTCCTCGACCCCGCGACTGCCGATGCGAAACTTCTGATGGACCGCGACGCCGGTCTGGAGGGCGAACGCGGCGAGGCGGCGCGCATCCTGCTCTACCTGATGGAGCGCGACATGGGTGTGCGAACACTGCGGGGTGGGTGACAAGAACTGCCCCCCCCAAGGGGAGGGGTTTTTTGGTTATCCGCCCAGCCGCTCCACCAGCGCCTTCGCCGCCGCGTCGACATCCTCCCACGTATATTCGAACTGCTCCTCGCCGTCGTGGTACGGGTCGGCAATCGCCGCGCCTTCACGCCCCGGCACGAGGTCCATCAGCAGCGAGACATGCGCACGCGATCCCTCGGGCCGCAGCGCCTCGATATTGCGCAGGTTCTGATGATCCATCGCGAAAATGTGCGTAAAGCACTCGAAATCTTCGATCACCAGCTGCCGTCCGGAATAGCCCGAGATGTCGAGCCCGTGCTTCGATGCTTCCTCGACGCTGCGCGGATCGGGCGGGTTGCCGACGTGGTAGTCCGCAGTGCCTGCGCTGTCGGCCTCCGCCTCCAGCCCGGCCTTCTCCGCAGCATCGCGAAACGCCGCTTCCGCCAAGGGAGAGCGGCAGATATTGCCGAGGCAGACGAACAGGATCGCGGGTTTTTCCATCGGTCCGGCCTACTGGACGCACGCCGCCGCGCGCAATAGGGATTGCCGCAAACAAGGGGAACCAGTCACCATGAAGCACCTGCTCGCCGCCACGGCGCTCGCATTCACCATCGCCAGCCCGCTGACCGCCGGCCCGGTCGAGGACTACACCGAGCTGCGCGAGGATGTGTGGGAAGACATGCTCGACGACAATCCCACTCTGGCGACCTCGGTGGGCGACCGCCGCGGGGACGGGCAGCTGGGCGACCTCAGCATGGCGGCCTATGATCGCAACGTCGCCGAAGACCGCGAATTCCTCGCACGGTTGAACGCCATCGACGAGAGCGCGCTGCCCAAAGACCTGCGGGTGGATTACGCGATCCTCAAAAGCTCGCTCGAAGACGGGATCGAGGGCGCGCAGTTCGACCAGACCCGCTACGTCCTGTTCACCAATCGCGGCGGCTGGTTCAGCTGGATCGCGTCGCTGCCCTACAGCTCGCCGCTGTTCACCAAGGCCGATTACGAAAGCTACGTTGCGCGGCTCGAAGCCTATGGCGCTCAGAACGAAGCCGGGATCGCCCGCAGCCGAGAGGCGGTTGCGCGCGGGCTGACGCAGGCATGCGGGCCGATGGAAGGCGTCGAGGACCAGATCACCGGCCAGATGGCGGACAGCCCCGAAGAATCGGCCTTCTGGCGCCCCTTCGCAAAGCGCCCCTCGACCATTTCCGAAGCCGACTGGGAAGCCCTGCAAGCCCGCGCCCGCGCCGCGCTGACCGATGTGGTGTTCCCCGCCTACGAAGATTTCCTGAGCTTCTACACCGAGGAATACGCGCCCGAATGCCGCACCGGCCTGCCCGGTGTCGCCGAAACCGCGAACGGCGACGACTACTACGCCTATCGCGTGCGCAGCTTCACCACGACCGACATGACGCCCGACGAGGTCCACCAGCTCGGCCTCTCCGAAGTCGCGCGCATCTTGGCAGAAATGGAAAGCGTGGCGGCAGAGGCAGGGTTCGACAGCCGCGAGGCTTTCATCGAACATCTGCGCACCGATCCGCAATATTACATGACCGACGAGGACGAGTATCTGCGCTACGCCGCCGCGCTCGCCAAGCAGATTGACGGCTGGATGCCCAAGCTGTTCGGCACGCTGCCGCGCCAGCCCTACACCGTGCTGCCGATCCCCGCAGCGCAGGCGCCCGGCAATACCACCGCCTATTACGAGCCCGGCTCGCTCCAGACGGGGCAAGCGGGAATCTATCGCGTCAACCTGACCGAGCTCGACCAGCGGCCGTTGTGGGAGCTGCCCGCGCTGGGCGTCCACGAGGCGGTGCCGGGGCATCACCTCCAGATCGCGCTGCAGCAGGAGCTGGACCTGCACCCGCTGCGCCGCAACGGCACATTCTTCACCGCATTCGTCGAGGGGTGGGGCCTCTATTCCGAACGGCTCGGCATCGAGATGGGGTTGTACGACACGCCCGCCAAGGAGATGGGGCGGCTGAGCTACGAGATGTGGCGCGCGACCCGGCTGGTGGTGGATACAGGCATCCACTCGAAGGGCTGGACCAAGCAACAGGCGGTCGATTTCATGACCGAGAACACCGCGCTCAGTGCGGCGAACATCGACGCGGAGGTCAACCGCTACATCACCTGGCCCGGCCAGGCGCTCGCCTACAAGATCGGCGAGCTGAAGATCCGCGAGCTGCGGACCCGCGCGGAACAGGCGCTAGGCGACCGGTTCGACCTGCGCGCCTTCCACGACGCGGTGCTGGAGAACGGGGCAGTGCCGCTCAATGTGCTGGAAGACCATGTAAACCGCTGGATCGCGGAGCAGGGGGAGGGGTAGCTCTTTTCCTTCGCGTGGAGCGCAGGGTGGTTCTGCTTCAGCGCGAATACCACACCCCGATCTGTGCGCCGATCTTGGTGACATTGCCGCCGGTGCTTGCGCTGCCCGATGGGAGTACCGGCCGCTGCGGGAAATGCTGCCCGTTGCCATCCATGAAGACGAGCTGCTTGTCGGGCAGGTTCTCGTACAGGATAGCGAAGGAGGATCCGCCGTAATTGAACATCCCCATCGGCTGGCCCTTGCGCACTTCTGCCCCCATGGTCATCGCCGGATCGAAGTCGATCGTGGAGACCTCGCTCATCCCCAGCGGAATGCAGCAGACATGGCCGTAGTCGGGCGTTTCGAACACGATCAGGCCGCGCGCGTTGGCTTCGCACAGATAGGGCAGAGAAGCGGTGGTCGCCCCGGTGAAATCCGGCAGGACGAGCTTGGCGAAATAGGCGCCGGGGATGGAGATCGGATCGAACAGGACCTTGCCGTTCACCGGCACCCACCAGCGGTGGAAATTGTAGGGGTTGAGATAGGTCTGAAAGATATATCCGCCAGAAAACATGTCGACCAGGCCGTACTTGTCGATCGTTTCCTGCTGCGTCGGATCGGATGAGCTCAAAATATCGCGCAGCGAGTAATTCATGTCCTTGAACCAGTAGGTATTGTCGGACGCCACCTGATATTCCCAGCGGAACAGCGATCCGTCATTCGGGCAGATCACCGTCTGGTTGGATTCCGGATCGGCGGTCGGCCGTTGCGTCGCGGGGTCCTTGAACTCGCGCGTGAAGAAGGAATTCCACGAATTCCAGTAGGGCAGCGTCTCGTTGTCCTTCTGCCAGTCGTCGAAGTGATACATCGCCTTCGCCTGGTCGGAGAGCCATTGCTGCCCATCGACCGCGAACACCCAGTTGGATGCGGCGGTGCCGAGGAACCGGTGCCACTGGTCGAGCACCGCGCGCATTTTCTCATTGAACTGAGGTAGTCCGAGAAGCTGCGATCCGGCCAGCGTCGGGTCGATCCCTACGGTCATTCCGGAAAAGGGCAGGCCAACCAGCTGATCGTCGATGAAGCGCGGGGTCTGGGTCAGCAGCGCATTGCAATAGGCGGCAAACCAGATTGCGTCGTCGATGCGGGGGAGGGGCACGCCGCCCGTGTCGAGATCGGGCGTCGCCAGCATGGTGGCGTTCTGCCGGCACGCCTGCGCCATCAGCCAGGCGATGATCGGATCGCCTTGCAGAAAATCGAGCAGATCCTGCACGACCGGATCGAACTGCGCCCCGGGATCGGCCTGTTCCGACAGCTCCTGCTGGAACATCGACCAGGCATTGCTGGCGGGATCGGGCATCCAGCCGCTGCGCAGCGCGCTTGGATAGGGCATAATTTCGAACTGTGAATGATGCTGCTGGGGGTGCATGTTCAAGGCCCTCCGAATGAAAGTGACCTACAGGGCCACTCGACCATGCCCAGCCACAAGAAATCAGTCGTTTTGTCGACAATTTTTACTGAGCATTGGGGAGCTATACTGCGAAAACGCAGCCCTTCATACTCGTAAATCTGCATAGGCGCTGGGCTGGCAATTCGGCCGTGCCCGGGAGGTATAGGCTCCCGCTAGGCGGTCCTTGTCAGCACATCGCGCACGATGGCGTGGATATTGACCACCGCGCCGATCCGCGCGCCGAGCAGCGCGGTGCCGCTGACCTTGCGCTGCACGAACAGCGTTTCGGCGGGCGGGATGTGCCAGATAGCCTTGTCCTGCGCGATGGCCATGCCTTCGTCGCGCAAGGCAGGCACGAAGCCGCGGTCGCCGAAGTCGAAGGGGGCGTCCCTCGCCATTTCGCCGAGAATGATCGCGATCATCCGGTCGATTGCTTTACCGTGCTTTTCCACGACGGCGGGGGCCATGAATTGCGCGTCGATCGCGGCCTGCCGGACGCCAGCGTGATCGCGGTCGAGACCGGCTTTGAGGAGATTGCGATAGGACAGCGCGATCCCTGGAGCGACCTCTCGCGTCGCTCCGAAATCGAGCAGCACGATCTTCCGGTCCGCCTCGCGGTATCGGTAGTTCGCGAAATTGGGGTCGGTCTGCATGAAACCCCATTCGAAGAGCTCGCGCGCGACCAGTTCGATCACCTCCGCAAACACGCTGTCGCGCACCTCCTGAGGCTGGTCGCCCAGCTGTTCGACCGGGCGGCCTTCCTCGTAACTCATCGCAAGGATGCGGTCGCGGGTCAGTTCTTCGTCGAGCGCGGGGACCACGAACGCCTCGTGCCCTGAGAGCAGTTCGCCGTAGCGCTGCATCATGCGGCCCTCGCGGCGGTAGTCGGCCTCTTCGTGCAGCTGCTCTTTCGCGGCGACGAGCAGCGGTGCGATGTCGAGTTCCTTGGGCAGCAGGCCGGTGATGCGCAGCAGGGTGGCAACATTGTCGACGTCGGAATCGATGCTCTGCTTCACGCCGGGGTATTGCACCTTGATCGCCAGCATGCGCCCGTCGCGGGTGAGGGCGCGGTGGACCTGCCCGATGCTGGCGGCAGCGATCGGGCGAGGCTCGAACCGGCGGAACTGCTTGCGCCAGTCGGTACCCCATTCCTCGGCCAGCACCTTGTCGAGCTGACGCGGGGGCATGAAATCGGCGTTGTCGCGCAGCTTGGCGAGAATCTCGGACAGCTCGGGAGGCAGGGCATCGCCTGCATCCATGGACAGCATCTGGCCCATCTTCATCGCGGCCCCGCGCAGGTGCGACAGGCGCTCCGTCAGCCGTCCGATATTGCTCGGTGTCAGAACGAGGTCGTTCATCCGGAGCTGCTCGCCAGAAGCCACGCGGCGCGCGCCTTCGGCCAGCATGCCGCCGGCGACACCGCCTGCGAGCCGCCCGAAGCCGCTCAGCCGCCCGAGCCGGGAGGAAGGGACCGCACGGTGGCGGCCCTGCCGATCATCCTCCCGCGCCATGGGATCAGGCGTAGTTGACGTAGAGCGAGTAGATCAGGCCGGGGATGTAGAACAGCAAAGTCAGGACGAGGCTGATGAGGAACTGCGTGCCGAGCCCGTGCTTGAGCGCGACGCCGAGCGGCGGAACGAGAATCGTAGCGATGAGGATGATGATAGGCATTCGATATTTCTCCTTTGCCTGATCAACCGCGCCCGCAGACGCCTGTTCCGTCCAATCGCCTTAGTCTTTCGCCCGGAGAGTGCGCACTACCTCACGAAGCATGTACTGCGCCGGCCGGTTCTTCGAGCCCGACGACGATGATCGTGCGCCCGCCGCCGAATTCCTCGCGCACCACGATCAGTCCCTGACGCTCCATGTGTTCCAGCAACCGGCGGATGCGGCTGGGGGACGAACTGCCATAGACGCGCGCGAGTTCGTCTTCGTCGGGTGCCTCATCGCCCCGAGCGGCGGAAACCGCGAGCGCAAGGTAGGGCGCGAGCACATCGTCCGGCACATTATCGGCCAGGCGTTCGATCACCTCGCGAAGGGGCGCCTCCAGTTCGTGCAGACCGGCCGTCGCGAAAGCGAACAGGCGGCGGAACTGCACCATGTCGATATGCGCGCTCGGCACCTTTTGCTGTCGGCAGCGGGTCGCGAAATTGCGGAACAGCGCAGCCGAGGATTGGAAGGTCGCGCCTTCTTCGGCTGCCAGCTCGGCAATTATCCGGGGCACCGCATCTTCGCCAGCCTGCGGGTTGGGTGCGCCGCCTTCGCGCAGATAGTCGTCCGCGGCGTCCGCCTCGCCGCTCACGGCAGGCTCGGCCTTTGCGGCGCGCTCAGTGATGGCTCGTTCCAGGTCGGGCGCCGACTTGGGCGGGGCAGGGGCGCGCGCGGGCGCAGCCGCTTCCTCGGCCAGTTCGGAATGGAGCAGGGCCTCCAGGTCCTCTCCCTCGGCCTGGGGCAGGGGCATCAGACCCTCGGCGGCGTTCTTCCCGCCGGTCTGCACATTGCCGATATGCACCGCGACCGGACGGCGGCTGATCGCCGGGCCGAGGCCCAGGAAATGGCCGCGCTGCAGATCGCGGATACGCTCCGCCTGCCGCCGGTCCATCCCCAGCAGGTCGGCTGCGCGCTGCATATCGATGTCGAGGAAGGTGCGGCCCATCAGGAAGTTCGAGGCCTCGGCGGCGACATTCTTGGCCAGCTTGGCGAGCCGCTGCGTCGCGACGATCCCCGCGAGGCCGCGCTTGCGCCCGCGGCACATCAGGTTGGTCATCGCGGACAGCGTCATGCGGCGCGTATCCTCGGCCAGCTCGCCCGCGGCGGCAGGGGCGAACATCTGCGCTTCATCGACCACCACCAGCGCGGGATACCAATGCTCGCGCGGGGCATCGAACAGCGCGGAGAGAAACAGCGCGGCGCAGCGGATCTGCTGTTCCACCTCCAGCTCGTCGAGTGCCAGGACGACCGAAACGCGGTGCTGGCGTACCCGCCTTGCAAGCGCCTCTATCTCGCGCACCGAATGCGCGGCGCCATCGATCACGATATGGTCGAACGGGTCCGCCAGGCTGGTGAAATCGCCTTCCGGATCGATCACGATCTGCTGAACGAGCCCGGCCGTCTGTTCGAGGAGGCGGCGCAGCAGGTGCGATTTGCCCGATCCCGAATTGCCCTGAACGAGCAAACGGGTGGCGAGCAGTTCCTCGACGTCGACGCAAATGCCTTGCCCGGCCGAATCCGTGCCAATTTCGATCTGCGATTTCATATGGCTTATGAATAGGTGCCCACCGGCAGCACGCAAAGGCGCATCGGGCACTTATCCCGTTCTAGCTGCGTCGTGCGCAGGCCGCGGACCGGCGAGGGAACGAGAAAGCACGGCCTCCGGGTCCGGTTTGATCCATCGCAATGATACCCTGGCTGGCACTCGCTAGCCCGCTCCTCCAACCGGCAATTGCAGGACAGGCGATGCGAGATTTCGATATTATCGTGGTAGGCGCGGGGCCCAGCGGCCTTGCCTTTGCCCGCGCTCTCGAAGGGAGCGGTCTTCGTATCGCGCTGATCGAGCGGCAGGCTGCGGAGGTGCTGGCCGATCCGCCGGTCGACGGGCGGGAAATCGCGCTCACCCACCGCTCGGTCGACATGCTGGATCGGCTTGGCGCGTGGAGCAGTATCCCGCCCGATCAGGTCTTCGCCTTGCGGAGCGCGCGCGTCTATAATGGCCGCTCTGCGCTGGCGCTCGGCTTCGATCCGGACGGCGGGCCGGAAGACCACCTCGGTTGCCTCGTCTCGAACCATCTGATCCGCCAGAGCCTGTTCGCGGCGATCGAGGGGCAGGGGGGCGTGACGCTGCTTGCCGGTACGGGCGTCGAGCATGTTCATGCCGACAGGGCGGGCGCGCGCGTATTTCTGGCCGATGGCCGAACCGTGACTGCCAAGCTCATCGTTGCCGCCGATTCGCGGTTTTCGGTGATACGAGAACAGCTCGGCATCGGGGCGGAGATCAATCGCCTCGGCCGCTCGATGCTTGTCGTGCGTGTCGCTCATGACCGGCCTAATCACGGTATTGCGACCGAGTGGTTCGATTATCGCCAGACGATCGCCATGCTTCCGCTGGGAGAACATCGATCCTCCGCGGTCCTGACATTGTCGAGCGCTGCGATGGAGCCGATTGCCGCCTATCCTCCCGAGGTGCTCGCGGCCGAGATCGAGGAGCGTTTCGACGGGCGTCTCGGCCCCATGCGCTGTGTTTCCGCCCCGCATGTCTATCCACTCGCCACCACCTATGCCCGCCATTTCGTGAGCGACAGCGCAGCGCTGATCGGCGATGCCGCAGTGGGCATGCATCCGGTCACCGCGCATGGCTTCAACCTTGGCTTGCAATCGGCGGAAACCCTTTCCGGACTTCTGCGCAGCGCGGCCGAAAAGCGCCGCTCGATCGCTTCGCCGCTGTTGCTGCGCCGGTACGAGGCGCGCCACCGCCTTGCCACCCGCCCGCTCTACAGCGGGACCAATCTGCTCGTGCGCCTCTATACGGCAGAGGATCGGCGCGCGCGCATCGCACGCCATGCCGCGCTGGGCGCAGCCGCGCATATTCTGCCGGTCAACACCGTCATCAACCGGATGCTGCAGCGCCACTGATCATGGCGAGGGCGCGCATCGCCCACGATAAAGAGCAAAGAGCAATGCCCTCGCAATCGCACTCCACCAGAGCCGAGGACAAGCAGATGCTGCGTCAGGCAGCGCTTCTGACGCGCGACCTTCATCGGCCAAGCCCAGCGCGATACTGGAGCGATTGTTTCGGGTCGGCAGCGGTCGGATATGCCGCGCTGGCCGGCGCAATCCTCAGCCACAGCGCCGCGCTCACAGTCGCGCTGGTCGTGCTGTCGATCCTCGCGCTGTACCGCGCGGTGCTGTTCATTCACGAGATCACGCATCTCGATCACCGCCTGCTTCCTGGGTTTCGCGCGGCATGGAATATCGGGGTCGGCGCACCGCTGCTGCTGCCCTCGTTTCTTTACGAGGGGATTCACGCGGTCCACCATTCGCGCAGGCATTACGGGACCGAGCGCGACCCGGAATACCTCCCGCTTGCGCACATGCGCCCGTGGACGCTGCCGCTGTTCACGCTGGCCGCGCTGGCCATGCCGTTCCTGTTGCTGCTGCGCTTCGGCATTCTCGCCCCGCTCTCCATCTTTATCCCGCCGCTGCGCCGGGTGCTGGTCGAACGTTTTTCCGCGCTCGAGGTGAACCCGGCCTATCACCGTCCTGCACCCGAGGGGGCTTTTGCCCGCCGCTGGCGGTTGCAGGAGATTGCAGCCAGCATGGCGGCCATCGCCATTCTCGCGAGCACCGCGACCGGCTTGGTGCCGCTGCGCGCTTTCGTCTTCTATTGCGTGGTCGTCGCCGGCGTTGCGGTGCTGAACCAGACGCGCACACTGGTGGCGCATTTGTGGGAAAACGATGGCGCCGAGCTTTCGCTTACCGACCAGTACCGTGACAGCACCAATGTCCCGCCCGCGTTCCCGGGCGTACTCTGGGCCCCGGTCGGCCTGCGCTTTCATGCGCTCCACCATCTCGTCCCGCGGCTGCCCTATCACGCGCTGCCCGAGGCGCATCGGCGCCTTGCTGGCGCGCTGCCGGTCGGTTCCGCCTATGGGGATGCGAACTATTCCTCGCTCTCGACCCTGCTAAATCGCCTCGCTCGCGCCACGATGCGCCGCCGTTAGGCGATTCTCCATCGGATCCGGGGGAGGGCGGCAGTCTCAAGACGGCCCGGCCAGCGAGAGACAGCGCACGCGACCCGTTCGACGCGGCCGACAGCCGCCGGGCGGGCGAAGATTCAATATTGCGGATCGAGCGTTTTCACGCGGGGCCCGAGGGGCGACACCGATCGGCCCTTCGCGCATACCATGCGCCCTGCTGCGAACGATAATTGGTCGGGGAGAGAGGATTCGAACCTCCGGCCCCTGCCTCCCGAAGACAGTGCTCTACCAGGCTGAGCTACTCCCCGACCGTGTCGGCCCCGAGGGTGGCGATGCCACCTGCGGGTCGAGGCAAGGCGCGCCCTATAGGAACGTGCGCCGGGGGTGGCAAGCATGCATTTGCCCGCTAAGGCATTCGCGCATGAGCGATCCCCATTTCGAACAGCAATATCTCGATCTCATGGCGCGCATCTGGCGCGGCGGGGACGAGCGCGTGGATCGGACCGGAGTGGGCACGCGTGCGGTTTTCGGGACGCAGTTGCGGTGCAGTCTCGCCGATAACGCGGTGCCACTGCTGACCACCAAGCGGGTCTACTGGAAAACCGCCGCGCGCGAGATGCTGTGGTTCCTCACCGGGGAAACCAATATCCGCCCGCTGGTTCTCCAAGGCGTGAAGATCTGGAACGAGTGGCCGCACGCCCGCTATGTCGCGGAAACGGGCGACGATCTGCCGCTCGACGAGTTCGTGCAGCGGATCGCGGACGACGAGGGATTCGCCGATCGCTGGGGCGATCTCGGCCCGGTCTATGGCAAGCAGTGGGTCGACTGGCCGACCTATCGCTATCGCGCAGATGGGCTCTACGAGAAGGGCGAGGGGATCAACCAGGTGGCAAAGGTGATCGAGAGCCTGCGCACCAACCCCGGCAGCCGTCGCCATATCATCGAGGGATGGAATGTGGCCGAGGTTGGCCGGATGGCTCTGCCGCCGTGCCACAAGTCCTACCAGTTCCATGTCGGGGGAGGGGGCACCACGCTCGACTGCGTGCTCTACCAGCGCAGCTGCGATGTGGCGCTGGGGCTGCCCTTCAACCTTTTCGGTGCGGCGCTGCTCACCCGCATGATCGCCCAGCAGACGGACCTCGAACCGGGCGAGCTGGTGTGGATGGGTGGCGATACGCACCTCTATCTCAACCACGCGCATCTGATCGAGGAACAGCTTGGGCGGGAACCGCGCGGGCGCCCGGCGCTTGAAATCACAAGGCGTCCGGCGAGCATCTTCGATTATCGGATCGAGGATTTCGCGGTCGCCGATTACGACCCGCATCCGCCCATCAAGGCGCCGGTTGCGGTGTGACAGGGAAGGCTCGGCGTCGCTGTGCTTGACCACGAAGTGCTCGCGCAATATCCGGTCGCGTGAGTGAAAGAATGCGTCTCGACCCGAGAGGCGCCGGGAGAGATACGCATGGCCAAAGGGCCCCAGCGAACAAAGGCGCAGACCGACAAGCGCGACAACAAGCCGCAGCTATCGCTGCATGTGCCCGAGCCGAACTATCGTCCCGGTGCGGAAGAGGTCGATTTCTCGGCGATCGAGATCCCCGATGCCGGCGCTCAGGCCCGCCCGGACGAAACCTGCGATCCTGCCGAAACGCACGGGCTGTGCACCGATCTGATTCGCGTTCTGGGCAATGACAACAAGGCGCATGGGCCGTGGGACCCCAAGCTGGACCCTGAAACCCTGCGCGAAATGTTGCACCACTTCTCCATGGTGCGCGCCTTCGACGAGCGGATGTTCCGCGGGCAGAGGCAGGGCAAGACCAGCTTCTACATGAAGTGCACCGGCGAGGAGGCGACGAGCATCTCCACCTCGATGGCGTTGCAGCCGGACGATATGGTGTTCCCCAGCTATCGCCAGCAGGGCGTACTGATCGCGCGCGGCTATCCGCTGATCGAGATGATCAACCAGATCTATTCGAACAGTGGCGACAAGCTGAAGGGCCGCCAGCTGCCGATCATGTATTCGAGCCGCGAGCACAGCTTCTTCAGCATCTCGGGCAACCTCGCCACGCAAACGCCCCAGGCCGTGGGCTGGGCGATGGCGAGCGCGATCAAGAACGACAGCCGGATCGCCGCGACATGGGTGGGCGAGGGCAGCACAGCGGAAAACGATTTTCATGCCGCGTGCACTTTTGCCAGCGTCTATAACGCGCCGGTCATTCTCAACATCGTCAACAATCAGTGGGCGATCAGCAGCTTTTCGGGTTTCGCAGGTGGCGAACGCGCCACCTTCGCCAGCCGCGCGATCGGGTATGGTCTTGCCGGACTGAGGGTCGACGGGAATGATCCGCTGGCCTGCTACGCCGCCGAGCAATGGGCGGCGAATCGCGCGCGGACCAATTCCGGCCCGACGCTGATCGAATTCTTCACCTACCGGGCCGAGGGGCACTCCACTTCGGACGATCCCTCCGGCTATCGCAGCGCTCAGGAGCGCGAGGCATGGCCGCTGGGCGATCCCGTGGTGCGCCTGAAGAACCACCTGATCGAACTGGGCGAATGGGATGAGGACCGGCAGGCCGAGATGGACCTCAAAGCCGCCGAGAAGGTCAAGGCCGACACCAAGGCGGCAGAGAAGAACGGCATCCTGGGCCATGGCATGCACCAGCCGTTCCACACGATGTTCGAGGACGTGTTCGAGGAGGAGCCATGGCACCTCCGCGAGCAGAACGAGCAGGCTCATAGCGAGCGTGTAACCAAATATCCCGACGGGGTGCCTCACTCATGAGCGAGACTGAAACCAAGGCGTCCGCCAAGGACAAGCCAAACCCCGGGTCCGGCCGCGATGCGACCGGCGAGGGCAACGGAAACGACGAGCGTCGTCTCAACATGATCGAGGCGATCAACGACGCGCTCGACGTGTCGATGGAGCGCGACGACAATGTGGTCGTGTTCGGCGAGGACGTTGGCTATTTTGGCGGTGTGTTCCGCTGCACGGCGGGCTTGCAGGAGAAATACGGCAAGTCGCGCGCGTTCGATACGCCGATTTCGGAATGCGGGATCGTGGCGGCGGCGATCGGCATGGGCGCGTATGGCTTGCGGCCGGTCCCGGAAATCCAGTTCGCCGACTATATCTACCCCGGCTATGACCAGATCATCAGCGAGGCGGCGCGGATTCGCTATCGCAGCGCGGGCCAGTACACCGCGCCGATGACCATTCGCACGCCCTTTGGCGGCGGCATCTTTGGCGGGCAAACGCACAGCCAGAGCCCGGAATCGCTGTTCACCCATGCCTCGGGCATCAAGACCGTGATCCCTGCGACGCCCTACGACGCGAAGGGCCTGCTGATCGCCGCGATCGAAGACAACGACCCGGTCATCTTCTTCGAGCCCAAGCGGATCTATAACGGCCCGTTCGACGGCTTCTTCGACCGCCCGGTGCGCAACTGGAAATCGCATCCCGACAGCGTCGTGCCCGAAGGCCATTACAGCATCCCTCTGGGCAAGGCTCGAATGGTGACCGAAGGCGATCAGCTGACCGTGCTGACCTACGGCACGATGGTTCACGTCGCGAAGGCGGTGCTGGAGGAGAAGGGCATCGAGGCCGATATCCTCGACCTGCGCACGCTGGTCCCGCTCGATATCGAGGCTGTGGAAAAGTCTGTGAAGAAGACGGGGAAATGCATGATCGTGCATGAGGCGACCCGCACTTCCGGCTTCGGCGCAGAGCTTTCCGCGCTGGTGCAGGAACGTTGCTTCTATCACCTGGAGGCGCCGATCGCGCGCGTCACCGGCTTCGACACGCCCTATCCTCACAGCCTCGAATGGGCCTTCTTCCCGGGCCCGGTGCGCATCGGCGCCGCCCTCGACAAGCTTCTAAGCGAGTAAATCCGACATGGCGAAATTCACCTTCAACCTGCCCGATATCGGCGAAGGCATTGCCGAAGCCGAAATCGTGGCGTGGCACGTCAGCGTCGGCGACACGGTCGAGGAAGACGGCCCGCTGGCCGACATGATGACCGACAAGGCGACCGTGGAAATGGAAAGCCCGGTGGCGGGCAAGGTGATCGAAATCGCAGGCGAGGTGGGCGACACCATCTCGATCGGCGCGATGCTCGTCACGATCGAAGTCGAGGGCGAAATTCCGGACGAAGTGCTGGAAGAGAATGAAGCTCAGGCTGAGCCGGCGTCCGATCCGTCGCCCGCACCTGCGCCGAAGGACGACGAGGTCGAAACGCGCATCGAGGTCGAGAACCCCGATGCGAGCGATGCGGACGACGCGCATGAAGCCGATCCCGATCCTGCACCCGAGCAACCGGTCGAGAAAAGCGCGCCCAAGTCCGAGACCAAGGTTCTCGCCAGCCCCGCGGTGCGCAAGCGCGCCAAGGACCTCGGCATCGATCTGGCGCAGGTGAAACCGGCCGAGGATGGCCGTGTGCGCCATGGCGATCTCGACCAGTTCATCAGCTATTCGGGCGGCTATTCGCCCGCCACCGGCCCGCGTTCGGACGAGACCGTGAAGGTCATCGGCATGCGTCGCCGGATCGCCCAGAACATGGCAGCGTCGAAGCGCAACATTCCGCATTTCACCTATGTGGAAGAGGTCGACGTGACCGATCTCGAAGCGATGCGCGCGCAGTTGAACGATGGGCGCGGCGACAAGCCCAAGCTTACCATCCTGCCGCTGCTGATCACCGCGATCTGCCAGTGCCTGCCCGAATTCCCGATGATCAATGCCACCTACGACGACGAAGAAGGCGTCGTAACGCGCCACGGATCGGTCAACATGGGCATGGCCGCACAGACCGATGCAGGGCTGATGGTGCCGGTGATCAAGGATGCGCAGAACCAGAACCTGTGGCAGCTGGCGCGCGAGATCGGTCGCCTGGCCGAAGCCGCGCGTACTGGCAAGGCCAAGTCGGACGAGATGCAGGGCGGCACGCTGACCGTCACCTCGCTCGGGCCGCTGGGCGGGATCGCGACCACGCCGGTCATCAACCGGCCCGAGGTCGCGATCATCGGCCCGAACAAGATCGTCGAACGCCCGATGTTCGTGAAGGGTGCCGACGGGGTAGAGCGGGTCGAGAAGCGCCTGCTGATGAACATCTCGATCAGCTGCGATCACCGCGTGGTCGATGGCTGGGATGCGGCGAGCTTCATCCAGGCGCTCAGGAAGCGGATCGAATCGCCTGCTCTGATCCTCGCGAACTGATTCGGTGAAGACCGATCCGCGCATCGATGATTACATCGCGCGGGCGGCACCCTTCGCGCAGCCGATCCTGCGCCACTTGCGCAAGCTGGCGCATGAGGCGCTTCCCGAAGGGGAAGAGAGCATCAAGTGGTCGATGCCAACCCTTATGCTCGGGGGCAGGAATGTCATCAGCATCGCCGGTTTTGCGACCCATTGCAGCTGCGTGATTCATCACGAGGAGCACGATCGCAACGGCGAGGGGATGGGGCAGCTCGGCAAGATCGCCGATCTTGAGAACCTGCCGTCCGACGAAGAGTTGATCGCGCGGTTCCGGCGCGGAGCCGAGCGCGCTGCGGCTGGCAAGCGCCGGGTGCCGAATGCCAAGCCCACCATCGCAATGCCCGAAGATTTTGCGCAGGCTCTCGCCGCCGCCCCCGGGGCCAAGGCGGTGTACGACACCTTCACCGATGCCCAGCGGCGCGAATATCTGGAATGGATCACCACCGCCAAGCGCGAAGGGACCCGCAGCAAGCGGATCGCGACGTCGGTCGCCTGGATCGGCGAGGGCAAGCGCCGCAACTGGAAATACGAAGCCTGCTGACGCGGATCAGCGCACCACTGCGCTGTAGGTCAGAACCCCCCGGCCCTTTGCGGCGCGTGGATTCGCGACATCCCAGCGGATGTTGGTGACATCGGCGGACGTCGCGGGGCGTCCGCGCACCCGCAGCGTCTCCAGTTTTCCCCAGCTTCGCCCTCCATCGACCGAGACTTCGGGCGCCGCGCCGCCGTGGGCGCTGAAGGCCAGGGCGCGCGGTACACGGCTCGAGATCGTGAAGGGCCGGTCGCGCGGCGTGCGCCAGGCGAGCATGAGCACCACCGTATCGCCGCTTTCCAGCGTATCGGCGGGTGCGAGCACGCGCTGAATGCGCCCATCGCGCTGCTGCGAGATCTCCACGAAAACTTCGCGGTCGATCTCGACCAGCGATTGTGCGGCGGCCGTGCCTGCGGTCAGCAAGGCGGCGCCGGCGATCAGGAATTGCACACGCATGAAACGGCTCCCCCAGGCCGGTTTTCCATTCGCGGGCGACCCTTGCAGCAATTGCTCAAAATGCGGTTAAGGCGGTCCTAACCACGTTCGTACGGCACAAGGTCAAAAAGGCGTGGCGCAAGCCATTGACAGGGGTGCGGGGGTGGCTTAAGCGCGCCGCTCCCACGCAGCGGAGACACCTTCTCCCTCGTGTTTGCGCGGGTGTAGCTCAGTTGGTTAGAGCGCCGGCCTGTCACGCCGGAGGTCGCGGGTTCGAGTCCCGTCACTCGCGCCATTTCATCAAGGAATGGTGCTTTCGACGCCCAGCATAAGGCTTGCGCGATGGCGCGCGTTTCGCCACCCCGGCGGCACGAACCGCGTCAGGGAAGGCCATCCGATGATCACGCTCCACCATCTCGAATATTCGCAAAGCTTCCGCATCCTCTGGCTGCTGGAAGAGCTGGGCGCTCCCTACGACCTCAAGGTCTACGAGCGCGATCCGGAAAGCCGCCTCGCGCCCTCCGATTACAAGGCCCTCTCGCCGCTGGGTACCGCGCCCGTCATCACCGACGAAAGCGGCCTCGTGATGGCGGAGAGCAATGCGGTGATCGATTATATTCTCGATTCGTACCCCGAGAGCCCGCTGCGCCCCGCGCCGGGCGAGGCGACCCGCGCCGACTATCTGTTCTGGTTCCATGCGGGCACCGGCAGCCTGATGCCGATGCAGTTCATGAACGGCATCCTCACCATGATGAAGGCGCGCTCGCCCGCGCTGGTAAAGTCGGTGGTGGGCATCGCGACCGACAAGGTGCGCGAAATGCTCGTCGCGCCGCGCCTGAAGTTGATCTTCGACAAGCTGGAAGCGGACCTCGGTCGCAACACTTGGCTGGCGGGCGACCACCTGACCGCCGCCGATATTTCCATGTGCTATTCGATCGCTTCGGCAGACGCGCAGGGCAGGCTCGAAGGCCGCCCGAACTGCCAGCGCTGGATGAAGCAGATGCGCGATACGCCATCGTTCCAGCGGGCGATGGAGAAGGACGGGCGCGAGACTTTTGTCTTCAGTTTCTAGGCGTCTTCAGCTTCTAGACGTTATTCTTGGTGGCGGGTGCAGTGATAAGCGCTGCGCCCGCCGACCTTGGTCTTGGTGATCGTCCCGTCGCAGCGCGGGCAGGGTGCGCCTTCCTTGCGCGTATGGATCAGCCAGTCGTCGGGTAGCTGGTCATAATGCGCCTCGGTATCCATAACAGCGTGCAGGATATCTCGCATGGCCGTGCGAATTTCGCCGAGCGTGCTTTCGGAAAGATCGGTCCCCTTGCGTTCAGGGTCGATGCCGGTGCGGAACAGGATCTCGTCCGACCACAGGTTGCCGACACCGGCGATCTTCTTCTGCTCGATCAGCGCCGATTTTATCGCTCCTCGTGAGCTGCCGATCACGTCCACGAAGGCATCGCGGCCGATCTCCAGCGCGTCCGGCCCGAAGCCGATTCGTTCGATCTCCGCTTCCGGGCTGTCGACCACGCGGACCCATCCGAGCTTGCGCGGGCAGCGGAATGCCAACCGGCGGGCGCCTTCGAAGCGGATCAGGAATTTGATGTAGTCGGGCGGGCTGTCCTCTTCGTCGAACGGGCGCAGCGAGCCGCTCATCCCCAGATGGACGCACATCCACGGGCCGGTCTTCGACCCGGCGAAGATCAGCTTGCCGTGGCGGTGGGTCTGCGTGAACTGATGCCCGACCAGCCGGCCGCGCTCGTTATCGCCGGGAAGCTCGATATAGCTGGTGTCGTTGCCCGGTTCGGCCGCCTCGATCGTGCGGTTGAGGCATTCGCGCTCGATCCGCAGGCGATTGGCTTCGGCTTCGGGTGCTTCCGGCATGCACGAGAAACGTAGCCCGCGCTGTGGCAGTTCCGGTCAGCTGCGCCGGCCGCTCTCCATCCAGATGAGGAAGCGTTTGAGCGGGAGCAGCCAGATCAGCCCGAGTACGAGGTAGATCGCGGTCTGCACAATAATGTGCCAGCCACCGATCAGTTCGGGCACATAGCGCGCGATCAGGATCGCATAGATAGACAGCGCAACAAGCAGGATCAGCATGCCCACCGGGATGCGCCAATTGGGTTCGTGGCTCATGAGTCCGCTTCGTACACGCGTTGGGGTGTGACGACCATGTGCAGTTTCTGGTCGTGCGGCTCCAGCGGCACCGCGTCGATCTTTTGCGCATCCCACGCGATCCCGATCCGCAGCGCGCCGGGATGCTCGGCAATCCAGCGGTCGTAGTAGCCGCCGCCCTGGCCAAGCCTGCCGCCATCCTCGTCGAAGGCGAGCAGCGGCACGAACAGCACGTCGGGCACGATATCGTCCGCATTCTCGCCGGGTTGCATGAGTCCGTGCGGGCCTTCCACCAGATCGCTCTCGCCCAGCGGGTCGGTATGTTCGGCAAAGCGCATCGCGCCATCCTCGGCCAGCAGGCGGGGCAGGGCGACACGGTGACCCGCTTCGCGGAAGAACTGCGCGTAGCGTGCGGCGGGCGCTTCATGTGCGCTCGCGCGATAGAGGCCGATCACGGCATCTTGCGGGATGCGTTCGATGACGGGTGCGGGCGGGCGCGAGAAAACCAGTCCACGCACCGCGTCGGGGAGCGCGTCGGCGCTCTTCTTTCGGATTGCGCGCATCTGTTTTCGCAGGGTTGTCTTGTCGGTCACTGCTCGCCCCAAGGTTGTCGAAGGGCCGTTCTTCCTTCGAGAAACATCGAAAAAGGAGAAGTGCAGGGCTTCGAAGGCTCGGCCCGTGCGGCCCGTTAGGGGGCACTTCGTACAGCGAAGTGGCGGGACCACCATGGGTCGGTGCCTGGGAAATCCTCTGACGCAAAAGGTCAGGTGGGCGCCGTATACCCCGGCCCCACAGCCGAACTGGTGGACCAGGACAGGGACAGCTCCCTAGGATAAACTTATAGCCTCAGGGATGTTCTACGGCTCGTACCGGGCAGCCCCGCCATCACCTATCTAGGTGTTGGGGACGCGACCCTCAAGCTTGTCCGCACAGGATTCGAGCAGGCCCGCAAATCGCTCCAGCGCAGGCAGCAGCTCGGGATCGTCCCCGTGCGGAGCGGCCGCAAAGGGCAGTTCCTGGCTCTGCGCATCCTCGAGACGCTGCTGGAGATCGGCGCAGCGCGCCTCCAGCGTCTCGATCCGCTCCGCCTGCGCCTTGCTTTGCGCGGCATCGCGTGTGGCTGCTTCCTCGCGCGCCTGGCGGATGTCCCGCTCCAGCCGCCCTCGCGCATCGGTTGCGGAGGAGAGCGCCGCTTCCAGCCGGTCCCGTTCCTGCTCGACCTCGGCCAGTCGCGCGCGCGTGCGCGCCAGTTCGGGGTCTTCCCCGGGTGCCACTCCCGCCTTGTCGAACACCTCGTCCGCCGCGCGCAGGCACGCGAACAGCAGGTTCTGCGAGAAGCGGGGGGCAACTTCCTGATAATGCTCGTCGATCGATTCGACGAGCGCGCGCACCCGCGGCTCGTCCTCCGGTCCGCAGGAGATCGCAAAGTCGCGCCCGCCGATGGTGATTTCGACCTTACTCATCTTCCAACTCGCCGATTACCCGGTCGAGCCGGTCCAGTTCGCTGCGCACCTTGCTGCGCATCGCCTCGTGCCGTGCCGCCAGATCGCTGTCGGAAGGCTGGCCGCCTTTGACGGAAGAATCGGCAGCAGCCGCGATCCGCGCCAGTGCACGCTCGATCCGCTGGACTGTCTGTTCGAGCCTTTCATCCCTCATGCGCAGAACGTGTAAGGGGCAAATCCGCCATTCCCAAGAGCGCAAAGAATTTTTTGGACAGGTTGAGCGATCCTTGGGCCGCAAAGTGCCCCCTCGCCTTGACCTGAGCGCTTCGCTTGTCGAAGGCACTCGCATGTTCGAATCGCGGCATCCGCCCGCCGCTCAGGAGTGCCCCCACAGATGAGTCTCGACCCTGCACGCATGATCCCGATGGCCAACGCCATCCGGGCCCTGTCGATGGATGCGGTGCAAAAAGCGCAAAGCGGCCATCCCGGGATGCCGATGGGCATGGCCGATGTCGCCACCGTCCTCTGGTCGAACTATCTCAAATATGATTCGAGCGCGCCTGACTGGGCCGACCGCGACCGCTTCGTGCTGAGCGCGGGCCACGGGTCGATGCTGCTCTATTCGCTGCTGCATCTTTCGGGCTTCGCGCATCCGACGATGGAGGAGATCGAGAATTTCCGCCAGCTCGGCAGCCCGACCGCGGGGCACCCGGAGAATTTTCTGCTGCCGGGCGTCGAATGCACCACCGGTCCGCTGGGGCAGGGCCTCGCGATGGCGGTGGGCATGGCGATGGCGGAACGGCACCTGAATGCGCAATTCGGTGACGAGCTGGTCGACCACCGGACCTGGGTGATCGCGGGCGACGGGTGCCTGATGGAAGGCCTCAACCACGAGGCGATCGGGCTTGCCGGTCACCTGAAACTCAGCCGTCTGATCGTGTTCTGGGACGATAACCAGATCACCATCGACGGCAGCACCGACCTTTCGACGAGCGAGAACGTGCGCGCCCGCTACGAGGCGACCGGCTGGTTCGTGAACCAGTGCGACGGCCACGACTATGCCGACATCGCGCGCGCAATCGAGGAAGCGCTGGCCGAGGATCGCCCTGCGCTGATCGCGTGCCGCACGATGATCGGTTACGGCGCGCCCAACAAGCAGGGTACCGCTGCAACCCATGGTGCTCCGCTGGGCGCAGACGAAATCGCCGCCGCGCGCGAGGAATTGAACTGGAACGCGGAGCCGTTCCAGATCCCCGACCAGATTCGCGGCGAATGGCATTCCGCCGGCGCGCGATGCAGGGAACAGCGTTCCGAATGGTTGGCGCGGCTCGATGCCAGCGATCAGAAGGCCGAGCTGGAGCGACGCATGGCGGGCGACCTGCCCGAAGGCTTCAGCCTCGACGAATTCGTAGCCGGGTTGGTTCGTGAACCGCAGAAGGTGGCAACGCGCAAGGCGAGCGAGAATGCGCTGGCGGTGATCAACAACCGGCTGCCCGAAACAGTCGGCGGTTCCGCCGACCTTACGGGCTCGAACAACACCAAGGCCGGCGATCTGGGCGATTTCTTCGCCGACAACCGCGCCGGACGCTACGTCTATTACGGCATCCGCGAATTCGGAATGGCTTCGGCCATGAACGGCATGGCGCTACACGGCGGGGTGATCCCCTACGGTGGCACCTTCCTGGTGTTCAGCGACTATTGCCGCCCGGCGATCCGCCTTTCCGCGCTGCAAGAGGCGCGGGTGATCTACGTCATGACGCACGATTCGATCGGGCTGGGCGAGGATGGCCCGACCCACCAGCCGATCGAGCACCTGCAATCGCTGCGCGCGATCCCCAACCTGTTGGTGATGCGCCCGGGCGACGCGGTCGAGACCGCCGAATGCTGGGATGTCGCGCTCCAGCAGAAAAAGCGGCCGAGCGTGCTCGCGCTGTCGCGTCAGGGGCTCGATCAGTTCCGCACCGAGGTTGCCGAGGGCAACCAGTGCGCGCACGGTGCCTACCGGGTGAAGGAAGCCGAGGCCGAACGCCGCGTGATCCTGATCGCGACGGGTTCGGAAGTCGGCCTGGCGCTGGCCTGCGCCAAGGATCTCGAATCGTGCGATATCGGTGCCGACGTGGTCTCGATGCCCTGCGCCGAACTGTTCGACGAACAGAGCCCCGCCTATCGCGACAACATCCTGCCCAATGTCGGGCCGGACGAGGTTCTTCGGGTCAGCATCGAAGCGGGAACCACCTTCGGGTGGGAACGCTACACGATGCTCAATGGCCTGCGGATCGGCATCGATACTTTCGGCACCTCCGCCCCCGCGAAGGACGCATTCGAGAAATTCGGTTTCACCAGCGAAGCGATCGTCCCCAAGATCCTCGCCAAGCTAGAAGCATAAGTCAGGAGAACAGCATCATGGCGACCAAGGTTGCAATCAATGGTTTCGGCCGCATCGGGCGGCTTGTCGCGCGCGCCATCCTTGAGCGTAGCGATCACGATCTGGAACTGGTCGCGATCAACGATCTGGCGGATGCGGACGCCAATGCCCTGCTGTTCCAGTACGATTCGACCCATGGCCGCTTCCCCGGAACGGTCAGCGTCGACGGCAACGCGCTGGTGGTCGACGGCAAGAAGATCGCGGTGACGAGCGAGCGTGAGCCTGGCAAGCTGCCGCATGGCGACATGGGCGTGGACATCGTGCTCGAATGCACCGGCTTCTTCCAGTCGGTCGACGCTGCGAAGCCGCATCTCGATGCCGGTGCCAAGCGCGTGCTGATTTCGGCGCCTGCCAAGGGCGACCTCAAGACGGTCGTCTACGGCGTGAACCACGAAGTGCTGACCGCCGACGATCATATCGTCTCCAACGCCAGCTGCACGACCAACTGCCTCGCGCCCGTGGCGAAGGTGATGCAGGACACCGTGGGGATCGAACGTGGCTTCATGACCACGATCCACTCTTATACCAACGACCAGCGCATGCTCGACCAGATGCATTCGGACATGCGCCGGGCCCGCGGCGGCGCGCAGAACATGATCCCGACCACCACCGGCGCGGCGCGCGCGGTCGGCCTCGTCCTGCCCGAGCTCAACGGCAAGCTCGACGGATCGTCGGTCCGCGTGCCCACGCCCAACGTCTCGCTGATCGACCTGGTGTTCACGCCCGGGCGCGACACGAGCGCCGAAGAGCTCAACGAAGCGCTCAAGGCTGCCGCAAACGGCCCGATGAAGGGCGTGCTCGATTTCACCGCACAGCCGCTGGTTTCGAGCGACTTCAACCACCAGCCCGCCAGCAGCACGGTCGACAGCCTCGAAACCGCGGTTCTCGAAGGGAAGCTCGCGCGCGTCGTCAGCTGGTACGACAACGAGTGGGGCTTCTCCAACCGGATGATCGACACCGCCGGGGTAATGGCGAAGCTGATCTGAGGTCGGCGCATCCTTCTCCCGACGGGAGAAGGACAGCGCAGCTTGTCGCAGAAGCGACTAGCGAAGCTTGGATGAGGGGCTGCAAACTGGGCAGACCCTCACCCAACTCCGCCTGGCGAGCCAGCTCGCAGGGCTCCGTATCCCTCTCCCGTGGGAGAGGAAAGGATGTGACAGTGGCGAATTTCAAAACCCTCGACGATCTGCCCGCCGATCTTTCCGGCAAGGTCGCGCTGGTGCGCGTCGACCTCAACCTGCCGATGAAGGATGGCTCGGCCACCGACGTCACCCGGGTCGAGGCGGCGAAGCCGACCATCCTCGAGTTGAGCGACAAGGGTGCCAAGGTGCTGCTGCTCGCCCATTTCGGGCGGCCCAAGGGGCAGCGCCATTCGACCATGAGCACCAGCTTCGTTCAGGACGATGTCGAGGACGTGCTGGGCAAGGAGGTGATGTTCATCTCCGAGGTCTCGGGCCCTGTGGTCGCACAGTCGATCGGCATTCTCGGCAATGGCGATGTCGGCCTGCTCGACAATGTCCGCTTCTGGCCGGGCGAAGAGGCGAACGATGCCGAGTTCGCCAAGCGCATGGCGCAGCACGCCGATTTCTACGTGAACGACGCCTTTTCCGCCGCGCACCGTGCTCATGCCAGCACCGAGGGGCTTGCCCATATCCTTCCCGCCTATGCGGGCCGCGCGATGGAAGCAGAGCTCAAGGCGCTCGACGCGGCGCTCGGCAATCCGGAAACGCCGGTCGCAGCGGTGGTCGGCGGGGCGAAGGTGTCGACCAAGCTCGATGTGCTCGAAAACCTCGTCGGCAAGGTGCAGCATCTGATCATCGGCGGTGGGATGGCCAACACCTTTCTCGCCGCGCGCGGGGCCGATGTCGGCAAATCGCTGTGCGAGCACGATCTGGTCGCCAAAGCCAATGCGATCATGGACGCCGCCGATCATGCCGGATGCACCGTGCATCTGCCGTATGATGTGATGGTGGCGAAGGAATTCGCGGCGAACCCGGCAAGCTTGCGCACGAGCAATGTCCACCAGGTCGCCGAGGATGAGATGATCCTCGATATCGGGCCGCAGGCGACCGAGGCGCTGGCCGACGTGCTCAAGACCTGCCGCACGCTGGTCTGGAACGGCCCGCTCGGCGCGTTCGAAACGCCGCCCTTCGATCAGGCGACCGTCAGCCTTGCACGCACCGCTGCGGCGCTGACGCAGGAAGGTTCGCTCGTCTCGATTGCGGGCGGCGGGGATACGGTTGCTGCGCTCAACGCAGCAGGCGTAGCGGGGGATTTCACCTATGTTTCGACGGCTGGCGGTGCCTTCCTCGAATGGATGGAAGGCAAGCCGCTGCCCGGTGTCGAAGCGTTGAAGGCGTGATTCGATGAGCGAGAATGAAGGTGTGGGCGAAACGGGCGCTACCGGCCTGGTGGACGTAACCGAGGGCGAATTCGCGGGCTGGCAGGTGTGGCAGAGCGACGCGTTCGAACAGCGCGCCGGGCCGTTCTACGAAAAGGTCGATGCAGATGGCACCGCGCGGATCGCGTTCCGGGCAGAGCCGCGCCATATGAACGGCGCGGGCTTCATGCATGGCGGCTGCCTGATGACTTTCGCCGACGCCGCGATCTTCACCATCGCACGCAAGGCGATGGACGGCAGCCACGGCGTGACATTGACGCTGACCGGCGATTTCCTCGATCCCGCGCGCGTCGGGCAATTGATCGAGGCGACCGGCGAGGTGGTGCGCGCGGGCGGCAAGACGATCTTCGTTGCCGGGATCGTCAAGGCCGATGGCGCCCCGGTGCTGCGCTTCGACGGCATTATCCGCAAGGTGCGCGGCAGCCGCTGAGCGCAGGCTCTGCGCGAAACTACCGTATGCCGACCTGGCCGCTCGCCGCGCGAGCGAGCGCAGTTGGATCGTATCCGAGCCCGTTGCTGAACACGATGCGCGGGCGATTGATCGCGCTGGCATCCTTCACGAGATTACCTTCCAGCAAGACGATGTCCGCTTCGTAGCCTACGGCGATCCGGCCTATCCTGTCGCCTGCGCCCAGCGTTTCGGCGCCGTTCGCGGTCATGATGCGGATCACCTCGGGAATCGTGAAACCTGCTTCGTAAAGCAGCTCCGCCGCGCGCTGGTTGCCGTACCCGGGCACGATGTGGCGGCCCGGATCCGGCCCGGTGACCAGCGTACCGCCACGCTGCGCGAAAAGCCGTTCGAACGCGGCGATCTTGGTGTAGCGTGCGGTTCGCTTGCGTTCTTCGTCCGTAATGCTCCGTCCCGCCTCGCGCGCAGCTTCGGCCCGCGCTCGTTCGTCGGGGCTCAATGCATCGAGGCTGCGCGCATCGATATGGATTCGCGCCGGATAGCCGCTTTCGATGATCGGCAAGGTCGATCCGACCACCACATCGTTGCGGACCAGCGTGTCAACCAGCGCGATCAGGCGCCGATCGTCCATCTCCAGCGCGTCGATCGCGGCGCGGTTCGAAACGCATTCCCCTTCCGAACGGCCCTCGACGAAATCGGCCATGGCGTTCAGGCCATGCTCCACCCGGTCGATCCCCATTTCGGCCGCCTTGCCGTACGAAATACTGCACAAGTGCCCGGTCGTTCGCAGGCCTAGCCGATGCGCCTCGTTGATGATGGCGGACGCGATCGCGGGTTCGGTATGGCGGTACAGCTTGAACCAGCTGACGCCCTTCGCCGCCCACTCGCGAACGAAGGCGCGGGCTTCTTGCTCGCTCTTCGGCTTGGTCATCGGCCCGTTGCCGCCCGGCCCGGTAACATATGGTGCGCTGGCGAAAATCTCGGGCCCGAGCGCCCCGTCTTCTTCGATGGCACGCGCCAGTTCGAGTTCGCGCTCCGCCTCTGCGGCGCCTGCCGTCTGCACGGCGGTAACGCCCCCGGCCAGCCAGAGCCGTGTGGAAGAAAAGGCGGTGAAAGGCGTGCCGGGCCGATGCAGATGGTCGTGCATGCCGACGATACCCGGGATGACCGTCGCCCCGCGTCCGTCGATCCGGCGATGCCCGTCGATCGGCGCATCGGCGGTTTTGCCGACCCACGCGATCTTCCCGTTTTCCATCAGAATCGTCTGATCGTCCCTCGACGCGGTGCCAGAACCGTCGATCAAGCTTGCGCCAACGATGGCGACCTTCGCCTCGTCCACCGTGACGAACGGGCGCTGCTCTTCGCTGACGGTCAGGCGCGCAGTCTGCACATCGGCAGCCGTCGTACAGGCGGGTAGGGAGGTTAAGCTCGCGCCGGCGAGGGCAAGACATGCTGCGGGTCTGAAAAACATCGCGGGCGCTTAGGAAGCTCCGTCTGGGCGAGCAAGAATGCGAGCGGGAGAGTGCGATAAAATGCACCTACCTTGCGAGCACTGGCTTGGCTGGCTAAGCGCCCGGACACAGTTTCCCGAATTCCAGAAAGGCGTAAGGCTCCCATGAATTTCGAAGAGATGAAGGCGAAAATCGCCAAGGGCGACGGGTTTATCGCGGCGCTCGACCAATCGGGCGGCTCCACGCCCAAGGCTCTCGCCGGATATGGCGTCGGCGAAGACGAATATTCGGGCGAAGACGAGATGTTCGCCAAGATCCACGAAATGCGCTGCCGCATCGTCGAAAGCCCGGCCTTCACGGGCGAGAAGGTCGTCGGTGCGATTCTGTTCGAAAAGACGATGGAAGGCTGCAACGAGGAAGGCATGCCCATTCCCGAACGGCTTGCAGGCAAGGGCATCGTGCCGTTCCTGAAGGTCGATAAGGGGATGCACGACGAAGCCAATGGCGTGCAGCTGATGAAGGACATGCCGCAGCTGGCGCAGCAGTGCGCGCGCGCCAAGGAGCTGGGCGTGTTCGGCACCAAGATGCGCTCTGTCGTGCACGAGGCGAACCAGCAGGGGATCATGGACGCGGTCAGCCAGCAGATGGATTTCGGCCTCGAAATCCTCAGCCACGGCCTCGTGCCGATGCTCGAGCCCGAAGTCAGCCTGAAGTCGGAAACGCGCGGCACGGCGGAAGCGCATCTGCTGGCGGCCTTCCTCGACCAGCTGGAGCGCGTGCCCGAAGGACAGCAGGTGATGCTCAAGCTGACCATCCCGAGCGAGCCGAACCTCTATCTGCCGCTGGTCGAGCACCCCAAGGTGCTGCGCGTCGTCGCGCTGTCAGGCGGCTATGGCCGTGACGAAGCCTGCGCGGAGCTGGCCAAGAACACCGGCATGATCGCCAGCTTCAGCCGCGCCCTGCTCGAAGAGCTGCGCGCGCATATGGACGACGAGAAGTTCAACAACGCCCTCGAAAGCGCGATCGACGAGATTTACTCGGCGAGCGTCGCGGGCTGAGGGCTAACCACCCTCGAACGCGAAGCGGTATTCGGCGGAGCTGATCTGTTTGCCGGTCTGCTGGGCAGGCATGACCGACACCAGCGTCACGGTGACGCCGCGTACAGTGTGCGGCTCACCCAGCGTGAGCGGCTGCGTCTGGCGCCAGCCGGGCCCGTCGATCCGCGTTTCCACGACCGTGCGGCCCGCCCAAACGCAGCGCGCGTTGACCGGACAGCGGCTGTCCTCGGTTACCCGCATCGGGGTCACCACAACGCGGCCAAGCTGCACCGGGCGCAGCAGGCCGACGGTGCTGCCCTGCTGCGCGACTTCGTGGGGCGAATCGACGATCGGCCCCTTGTTGGGGACGATCGCGCAGGCGGAAAGCGGCAGGATCGCGGCGAATATCAGGGTGTGTTTCATTCCCCGGGTTTAGCGCCTGCGCGGCTTGCCCGCTGCTGAATATCGAAGCGATGGAATCGACTGGCCGCGAAAGCGGCGCTAGGTCGATTGGCGATGACCGATACCAACAGCACGATCCCGCACATTCCGACGCAGCTTTACCTCATCTCCCCGCTCGAAGTGGGTGGCGATTTCCCGCAACGGCTCGGCCGCGCGCTGGAGGCGGGGAAGGGACATGTCACCGCGTTCCAGTTCCGCGTCAAAGGCTTCGAAGGATCGGCGGGCCAGCACGAGGCGGCCGCGCTAGCCGAGCCTTTGCAGCAGATTTGCGCCGAGCATGAGGTCGCCTTCATCGTCAACGACGACATCGCGCTCGCCAAACGATTGAAGGCGGATGGTGTGCATCTGGGGCAGGATGACGGGACAGTCGATGAAGCGCGCGATGCGCTGGGCATGCAGGCCCAGATCGGCGTCACCTGCCACGCCTCGCGGCATCTGGCGATGGAAGCGGGCGATGCGGGCGCGGATTACGTCGCGTTCGGCGCGTTCTACCCCAGCACCACCAAGGACAAGGGCGATGCCGAGCGGCCGACGCCTGAAATCCTCGAATGGTGGTCGCAGATATTCGAACTCCCCAGCGTCGCCATCGGCGGGATCACGCCCGAAAACTGCGCTCCGCTGATTGCGGCGGGCGCCGACTTCCTCGCCGTGTCCGGTGCCGTCTGGAACGGCGACGAGGCGGCAGCCGTTAAGGCATTCGTCGGCGTGCTTGAGGGGCAAGAGGATGTTTGATGGGCTGAAATCTGCTAAACGCAAGACCATGGGCGCCGTGGACCGCATCCTGACGATCATCGTCACCGCCACGATCACCTCGATGGTGTGGATCGTGGCAGGGGGCAGTCTGCTGGACATGGCGGGCTCCGACAGCCAGATCGAGAAAACGCGGCCCGGCGCGGTTGCGTCAGAGGCCGCGGCGCCCCCGTTGACGCAGGAAACGGTCGCCGGAGACGAACGGGAGGCCGAAACCGCGCGGCGCTCGGCGAATGTCGCCTCGCCCGATCGCGCCAATGCAACCTCGCCGCGCGAGAAAGGGCTGGGGCAGCTGGTCATCCCCGTCCTCAATGTGCGCAAGAGCGATCTGAACGACAGTTTCCTTGCCGAGCGTGACGGCGGCGCGCGCCTGCACGAAGCGATCGACATCATGGCCCCCAAGGGCACCTCGGTGGTTGCAGCGGCGCCGGGCACGATCGAGCGGATTTACCAGTCCGAGACCGGCGGCAATTCGCTCTATGTCCGATCGAACGACAAGGAGACGATCTTCTACTACGCGCATCTCGACAAGTATGCGCCGGGCCTGAAGGAAGGCCAGAAGGTGCGCCGCGGGCAGCGGATCGGCTCGGTCGGGACTACCGGCAACGCCGCGCCCGACGCACCGCACCTCCATTTCGCGATCATGCGGACGACGAAGGATGCGCAGTGGTGGGAGCCGACCAATGCGATCAATCCGTACCCTTACCTTTCAGGCGAGACCGACTGATCAGGCCCAACGATCAGGCCGGGCGTCAGTCAGCGGGGCCGGTGCGCACGCAGCGCATCCGACCCAGCGTGCCGTCGTCCATCCGTTCGCGCAGCATGCGGCGGCCAGAACGTTCCATCCTCGTGCCCCTCAACGGCCCGCGGGTGAAGATCACCTCTGACCCACGCAGCAGGTAGATGCCGCGCTGTCCGCGTGCTTCGTAGCTCGACGCATTGAGGATCGAGAAATCCTGGTCGGGAATGCGATGCCATGCGGGGCCATCTGCCTTGCCGGGCAAAGAGCATTCGTAGGCGCCGATCGGCAGGGTCGCGATGCGGCCCGATGGCAGGGTGCTCTGCCCGCTGGCAAGGGCGACAGCGGGCAGCGCGAGCGCGGCGAGCGCGCTCGATGCCACCAACGGCGCGATGAGCTTTGAAATCGTGTCCATGGCGCTCGCTATAATACGGCTTACCTTGCCTGACCATGAGCGCTCGGCTAAGGCGCGCGACTTGCTGCCACGCTGCAATCATGCGCGCCGCAGCCTCCAATTCGCTCAGAGCCAAGGTATACCCCATGAAGATCAGCGGCGTCGACATTCGTCCCGGCAATATCATCGAATATGAAGGCGGCATCTGGAAGGTCGCCAAGATCCAGCACACCCAGCCGGGCAAGGGCGGGGCCTACATGCAGGTCGAGATGAAAAACCTGCAGGATGGCCGCAAGACCAACGTGCGCTTCCGCAGCGCCGATACGGTCGAGCGCGTCCGGCTCGACACCAAGGATTACCAGTTCCTCTACGAAGACGGCGACATGCTCGTGTTCATGGACACCGACACATACGAGCAGATCAACCTGCCGTCGGACCTGCTGGGCGATGCGCGCCCCTTCCTGCAGGACGGGATGACCGTGACGCTGGAACTGTGGGAAGAAAAGCCGATCAGCGTGGCACTTCCCGAACAGGTCGAGGCCGAGATTGTCGAGGCCGACGCGGTGGTGAAGGGGCAGACGGCCTCTTCCAGCTACAAGCCGGCGGTGCTCGACAACGGCGTTCGCATCATGGTGCCGCCGCATATCGAGAGCGGCACACGCATCATCGTCGACGTGTACGAACAGAGCTACGTCGGGAAGGCCAGCTAAGCATGCGGGCCGGGTCCATCCTCGCGCTTCTGGCGGGCCTTATGCTCGCCACGCCGGCGATCGCGCAGGAGGCTCCCGCCTCCGCAGCGATCGCTCCGGAGCAGAAGGCGGTGCTGGATCGGGCGGGCTTGATCTTCACCCTGTTCGCCAGTGCGGTTCAGGACGAGGATGTTTCCGCCGACGAAAAGAACGGTCTGATCCGCTGCCTCTATGCTGCGACCCTCGAAGAGGTCAGCAAGGCGACGGGCGAGGTTCTGGCCAAGAACCCGCAAATCGATACGAGCAAGCCGATCAACATCTACATCGTCGCCGCCATTGTCTGCGGCGCGCGCAAGCCCGGTGCATCTGCGGAGACGGTTCCGCAGGCTCCGGCAGAATAACGGGCACATATAATGGCAGCGATTACGGGTCTCATCCGCGTCATGGAACGCGCAGCACGCCGCGCAGGCGGCAAGCTTCGGCGCGATTTCGGTGAGATCGAGCATCTTCAGGTGAGCCGCAAGGGGCCTGCCGATTTCGTCAGCAAGGCGGATATGCGGGCCGAGCGCTCGCTGTACGACGACCTGCTCCAGGCACGCCCCGGCTGGGGTTTCCTGCTGGAAGAAGCGGGCGAGATCAAAGGCGAGGACGAGAATGCGCCGCGCTGGGTGGTCGATCCGCTCGACGGGACGAGCAACTTCCTGCACGGCATCCCGCATTTCGCGATCTCGATCGCGGTGCAGGAGCGCAAGCTGGACGGATCGGGCTGGGGCGATGTGACCGCAGCGGTCGTCTATAATCCCGTCACCGACGAAACCTTCTGGGCAGAGAAGACCCGTGGCAGTTGGCTGCACGATGCGCGCCTGCGCGTATCGGCGCGCAATCGCTTGCCCGATGCGCTGATCGCGACCGGGATGCCCTTCCAGGGCCATGGCAACTTTGCCGAATGGAGCCGCATCTATGGTGCGCTCGGCCCCGAGGTCGCGGGTATCCGCCGCTTCGGTGCCGCATCGCTCGACCTGGCGTGGGTCGCTGCCGGGCGCTTCGACGGCTTCTGGGAAAGCGACCTCCAGCCTTGGGATACGGCTGCCGGCTGTCTGCTGGTGCGCGAGGCGGGCGGTTTCGTGACCGATTATCGCGGTCGCAGCGAGCCGGTGCTGCACAAACAGGTGCTTGCGGGCAATGATGGACTGCATTCGAAAATGCACAAGATCATCGCCGCTTCGCTGCGCAACGCAGGGAACTGAGGCACTTCATATCAAGAGTATCTTAACGGCCACCTGATCTACTCGGTGGCCGGAAAGAGAATGATATGAAGAACTTAGATTCCAAGACCTTCTTTAGCAGGGCCGCGCGGATCGAAGCTTTCGCCATCTTCGGGTTTTTCGGCGTTCTGCTGACCGTTTCCATCGCGTTTCAGGGTTTCGAAACGGTCATAGAGTTTTCCCGGGACCATGAGTCATGGGAACTCGACGAAATCCTGACCGCGTTGATGATCATGCCGCTCGCCCTCGCAATTTACACCATCCGGCGGTTGTTCGAGCTGCGCGAGCAATTCCGGCGTCGCATCGCGGCAGAGAAAGAAGCGAGCGCGCTCGCCTTCCACGATCCCCTCACCGGCCTGCCCAACCGCCGCAAGGCCTATCAGGTGATCGAGGCAGCGACCCAAGATGCCGATACGCGGCATTTCGCTCTGGCACTGATCGACCTCGACCGGTTCAAGTCGGTCAATGATCAGTATGGCCATCTCGCCGGCGACGAAGTGCTGCTGGCGGCGACCGAAAACCTGCGTTCGCGCGTGCGTGAGGGCGATCTCGTCGCCCGGCTCGGCGGCGATGAATTCGTGGTGATGCTTGACGATTTTGCTTCCAGCGAAGCGCTCGTCGGGCGCGTGGAAGACATCGTCTCCGCCTTCGCGAAGCCGATCGAGCTGCCGTCGGTCGACAGCGCGGTGACGGTCGGCGCGAGCGTGGGCGTGACGCTGGTCGATCGGTCGGGGATCGAGATCGACCAGATCATCACCCAGGCAGACGCTGCAATGTACCGCGCCAAAGCCTCTCCCGGCCAGTCGTTCTGTTTCTTCGAGCCGGGCATGGACAGGGCGGTCACCGAACGCGCGCGGACCGAGCGTGAATTGCGCGAAGCCATCGCCGCCGACGCCATCGAACCCTTTTTCCAGCCCCTCGTCGAGCTCTCGACCGGCAGGATTCTGGGTTACGAGGCGCTCGCCCGCTGGCGCCAGCAAGACGGGGCCGTCAAAGATCCAGACGAATTCATCCCGATCGCCGAGGAATGCGGCCTGATCGGCGATCTCTATTTCGGCCTGCTGGCCAAGGCCGCGCGCGAGGCGCGTGAGTGGGATCAGGGCACCATCCTGTCGATCAACCTGTCACCCTTGCAGTTCAGCGACCCCTGGCTGGTCGGGCGCACTCTGAAAGTCCTCAATCACGCGGGCCTCTCGCCCGCGCGGCTGGAAGTGGAGATCACCGAGAGCGCGCTGGTCTCCGAACTCGAGACGGCCCGCGCGGTCATCGCGAATTTCAAGCGCCAGGGGATCAAGGTTTCGCTCGACGATTTCGGGACCGGCTATTCTTCGTTGCGCCACCTGAGCGAGTTGCATTTCGACAAGCTGAAGATTGACCGGTCGTTCATTTCGAACATCGACACCAACCTGGATAGCCAGACAATCGTGCAAGCCGTGACCTCGATGGCGCATCATCTCGGTCTCCAAGTGATCGTGGAAGGAGTCGAAACCGAGGCCAGCGCGCAGAGCGTTCGCGATTTCGGCTGCGATGTCGGGCAGGGGTTCCTTTATGGCAGGCCCGCGCCGGGCCATGCGGCCAAGCAGGAAAATTCGGACAGCGAGCCCAGCGAATCCAAGGTGGAGCGGGTTGCGTGACACCGACCGGGCGAGCCCTCGTTCCCATGCCCGCCGACGGGCCGGGCTGACAGGCGCGCGTCGCGCCGCGGAGGGAATTATGGCGTTGCCCGGCTTTGGCCGTTGATGCGTCTCGCATGCTCGGCTAGGCACCCTTTCCTTCCCTCAGGAGCCCCTGTGGTGGAATTGGTAGACGCGCTCGACTCAAAATCGAGTTCCGCAAGGAGTGCCCGTTCGAGTCGGGCCAGGGGCACCATCTTCCTCGATCTCCGGCCACCTGCTGCGATGCGGGCCGCATCCGAAGCCGAGGATTAACCTATGTAAAATTCCGCTATCGATTGCCTAGGGGGGGCACGCGCGGCTATCGCCTTGGGCAGCGATGCTCGAAGCTCCATCATTTCATGCGATCGCCGCAATGATCGTTACGGTTGCGATGTTCCTTGGCTTCGCGCGCAGCAAGCTGTCGACCGAGATCGTCTCGTTGATGACCATCGCGGTCATCGCGGTGTTCCTCTATTTTTTTCCGCTGCCGGGCGCCCAGCCGACCGAGGGGCTAGCGCTCGCCTTCTCGGGCTTCGGGCACTACGCGCTCATCACCATCTGCGCGCTGATGATCATGGGCCGGGGGCTGGTCGTGACCGGCGCGCTCGAGCCTGCCGCGCACCTGCTGGAGCGGCTGTTCAAGTGGAACCTGCAGATCGGCCTGCTCGTCTCGCTGATCGCGGCGATGGCGTTTTCCATGGCGGTGAACGATACGCCGGTGCTGGTGTTGCTGATGCCGATCTTCGTCAGTCTGGCTGCACGTGGCGCACTGCCTGCATCCAAGACACTGATCCCGTTGAACGCGGCGGTCCTGATCGGGGGGATGGCCACCACCATCGGCACTTCCACCAATATCCTGGTGGTCTCGATCGCGAGCGATCTGGGTCTGCCCGAGATGGGCGTGTTCCATTACACGCCGATTGTCCTGTTCGCCGCAGCCATCGCGCTGCCCTATCTCTGGCTGGTCATGCCGCGCCTGCTGAAGGATAATCGCGTGCAGGAAACGCGCCCGCGTCGGCAGTTTCAGGTGCGCCTGCGGGTGAGCGAGGATGGCCCCCTCACCGGGGAGGCGCTGGCCGACGTCCTGCCGCAGATCTCGGGCGACGTGATCGTCCACGATCCCCCCACCGGACAGCTGCAACCGCAGCAGCGCCTGCTGATCTCGGGCACGCAGGAGGGGATCGAAGCCGCGATGCGGACCTTGCGCGGGGAGGCGGCGCCGGACTGGGTGCTCTCCAAGATCAAGCGCGAAGCGGATGCGCGGCGCGAAGACGTGATCGTGGTCGAGATGGCGGTAACGGCAGATTCGCGCCTGATTGGCCGCACCCTGCCGAGTTCGGGCATCGCTGACCGCTATGGCGTTGCCGTGCTCGGCGTCCATCGGCCGGAGCGCTGGGCGAGTGGGGAGGCAGACCTGTCCGGCTATGCGCAGGGCGACCTCCAGTTTGCGGAAGGCGATGTGCTGATGGTCACTGGACTGCGCGCCGAGCTGGAAGAATTCGCGCGCAGCGACAGCCTGTTGATGCTTGAAGGCATGCGCGAGCTGCCGCGTCGGTCCAAGGCGCTGCTTTCCGCCGTCATCATGGGCGGCGCGGTGTTCACCGCCTCGATCGGGCTGTTCCCGATCGCGATCTCGGCGCTGGCAGGCGCGATCCTGATGTTCCTGACCGGCTGCGTGAAGTTCGACCGGGTGGGCCGGGCGCTGTCCGCCAAGGTCATCGTGCTGGTGGCGGCAAGCATCGCGGTCGGGTCGATCGTCGAGGCGAGCGGTGCGGCAGCGTGGCTCGGCATGGCGCTCTCGATCGGTCTGTCGTCACTACCCCCGGCGCTGGTCCTCGCGGCGATCATGCTGTTCGTGACCGTGCTGACCAATTTCGCGTCCAACGCGACCGCCGCGACGGTCGGCACGCCCATCGCTTTCAGCATCGCGCGCGAACTCGGTCTGCCGCCCGAACCGCTGGTTCTGGCCGTGCTGTTCGGCTGCAACCTGTGTTACGCGACGCCCATTGCCTATCAGACCAACATGCTGATCATGAGCGAGGGTTCGTACGAATTTTCGGACTATATCCGCACCGGCGTGCCGCTGGTGCTGCTGATGGTGACGACGCTGTCGATCCTGCTGGTGCTGACCTATCGGCTCTAGGCATTTCCTACGCGCGGCAAATCTGCGATGAGTCGGCCCCGACGCTGCCTTGCGTATGTGTTTCATCAACGAGCGCGACATCAGGTGTCGAGCCGATTGTAAGCACCTCGATGCGCGGGCACTGTGTCACGCAGGACCAGACAAGGGGGACATGGGGAATGGCTAAGCAGAACGGTATGATGGGCACGATGTTGGCAGCGGCGGCCGGCGCGCTGCTATGCTCCACCGCCGCCGTCGCGCAGGATGACGGCCTGCGTGCGGGCGTAACCGAAGACATGCCCGAGCTTATGGAGCTCTATCGCTATCTCCACGCCAATCCCGAATTGAGCTTCGAAGAGACCGAGACCGCCGCCAGGCTCGCGGCCCGGATGCGCAAACTGGGCTTTGACGTGACCGAAGGCGTCGGCCGGACCGGGGTGGTCGCGGTGATGAAGAACGGCGAAGGGCCCACCGTGTTGCTGCGCGCGGATATGGACGCGCTTCCGGTGGTCGAGCAGACCGGGCTGCCCTTCGCCTCGACCGTCACCGCCACGCCCGCCACCGGCGTCGAAACAGGCGTGATGCATGCCTGCGGGCACGACACGCACATGACCGCGTGGATCGGCGCAGCGCAGCAGCTGGTCGACCGGAAAGACGCGTGGAGCGGCACGCTGGTGATGATCCTGCAACCGGCGGAAGAGCTGGGCGAGGGCGCGCTCGCGATGCTCGAGGATGGGCTCTTCACCCGCTTTCCCAAGCCCGATTACGCGATCGCCTTCCACGATGCGGCGCAGTTCCCTGCCGGAATGATCGGCTATTCGCCGGGCTATGCGCTCGCCAATGTCGACAGCGTCGACATCACCGTTCCCGGTATCGGCGGGCATGGCGCCTATCCGCACACGACCAAGGACCCGGTGGTGATCGCCAGCGCCATCGTGATGCGGCTGCAGACGCTGGTCAGCCGCGAGCTGTCTCCGCTCGAACCCGGCGTGGTCACGGTCGGCAGTTTCCGCGCGGGGTCCAAGCACAACGTGATTTCGGACGAGGCGAAGCTGCAGCTGACCGTGCGCAGCTATACCGACGAATCGCGCAAGCTGCTGCTCGACGGGATCGCCCGGATTGCACGGGGCGAGGCGATTGCAGCGGGGATGCCGGAGGACAAGCTGCCGACCGTCACCGTCGCCGATCCCTACACCCCGTCGACCTATAACGACCCCGAGTTTACCGAGTCCGTAATGGCAGGCTTTCGCACTCGCTTTGGTGATGATCGCGTGATGCAGGTGCCCAGCGTGATGGGGGGCGAGGATTTCGGCCAGTTCCGCCGCGCCGATCCCGATGGGGTCCAGTCGCTGATCTTCTGGATCGGCGGCGTTCCACAGGACGAATGGCAGGCTGCGCAGAACGGCGAGGCGACGCTGCCTTCGCTGCACAGCGCCTTGTGGGCGCCTGACGCGGAACAGGTCATCGCGACCGGCGCCGAAGCCATGGCCGACGCCGCGCTCAGGCTGATGCCGCGTGGCTAGTCAGAGGCCGTAGCGCTCGGCGATGGGAATGAAGCGGTCCTGCTCGGGATCGTAGGCGTCGACCTTGCCGGTGCCGATATCGTAGACCCAGCCGTGCAGCTGAACCTCGCGCTGCGCAAGCCGCAGGGCGACCGTGGGATGCGTACGCAAGTGCTGCAGCTGGAGCACGACGTTCTGCTCCAGCAGCATGCGCATCCGCTCTTCGTCGCTCATGCCCGCCGCACGGGCATCGACGATATCGACTGCCGCGCGGCTGAAGCCCAGCCATTCGCGGACGTGGGGCAGGGTGTCGAGCGAGCTGCGATCCTTGTGGAGGTCCATCGCCCCCTTCATCGCACCGCACTCGGTATGGCCGCACACCACGATATGCGGCACGCGCAGGGCGGCGCTGGCAAACTCGATGCTCGCGGTCATCCCGCCGGTCTGGTTGGTGTGCGGCGGGACGATGTTGCCCGCGTTGCGGCAGATGAACAGTTCGCCGGGATCGGTCTGGGTCATCATCCCTGTCTCGATCCGCGAGTCGGAGCAGGTGATGAAGAGCGCTTCGGGCGACTGGCCCTGGCTCAGCTTTTCGAACAGCTCTTTCCTGCTGGGAAAGATCTCGTCCTGGAATTTCAGCACGCCACGGGCGAAACGAGGCATAGACAGGCTCCTTGAGCAAATTGATTGCCGCGCGGTCTAGGCGCTCTGTCGTTTAGTGCAACCAGGGTCGAACAACCGGCCAAAATAGAAGCGGGCGCGCAGGGAGGTCCCCACGCGCCCGCCCGTCGCATCCTCTCCGCGCAGCTATTCCGCGTCAGGGACGTATGTGCCCAACCGATGATGAAGGGCGTTGATCTTCGCTAGTTCCTCACGGTCTTCGGTGGTCCGCGCATGGCTGGCGAGCGCGGCGCGCAGCAGGCGGAAATCTGCGGTGGAAAGCAGGGCGCGTGCGCGGCCCGGTTCTTTCGGGGTTTCTTCGGTCATAAGTGCATCCGCTCCATCGGAAAAGTCAGGTGTCCCGGGGTCGTCGGATAGCAATGCCGACCCGACGCCCCGGTGACAAGCCCGCCTCTCGAGCTCTTGATCGATTTGGTCAGGACTACGCCGCGAACTGGTTCATGGTGTTGTCCTTGCCGCCCGCCTTCAGCGCGGCCTCGCCAGCGAAGTACTCCTTGTGGTCGTCTCCGATGTCGGAGCCGGCCATGTTCTGGTGCTTCACGCAGGCGATCTGCTGGCGAATTTCCTCGCGCTGGACGTTCTTCACGTAGCCCAGCATCGCCTCCTCGCCGAAGTAGCGCTTAGAGAGATTGTCGGTGCTCAGCGCCGCGGTGTGGTAGGTCGGCAGCGTAATAAGGTGGTGGAAGATGCCCGCACGCTTCGCGGCGTCGGCTTGGAAGCTCTGGATCTTCGCATCGGCTTCCTGCGCCAGCTCGGTGCTGTCGTAGTCGACGCTCATCAGCTTTGCCCGGTCGTACTGCGACAGATCGCGGCCTTCCTTCTCCCACGCATCGTAAACCTGCTGGCGGAAGTTCAGCGTCCAGTTGAAGCTGGGCGAATTGTTGTAGACCAGCTTGGCATTGGGCACCGTCTCGCGAATCTTGTCCACCATCTCGGCGATCTGTTCGACATGAGGCTTCTCGGTCTCGATCCAGAGCAGGTCGGCGCCATTCTGCAAGCTGGTGATGCAGTCGAGCACGACCCGATCCACCCCGGTGCCGGCGCGGAACTGATAGAGGTTCGACGGCAGACGCTTGGGCGCCATCAGCTGCCCGTCGCGGCTGATGAAAACCTGGCCGTTCTGGATCTGGCTCGCATCGACGGGTTCGGCGTCGAGGAAGGCGTTGTACTGGTCGCCCAGGTCGCCTGGCTCCTTGCTGTAAGCAATCTGCTTGGTCAGGCCTGCGCCCAGGCTGTCGGTGCGTGCGACGATGATGCCGTCTTCGACCCCGAGTTCGAGGAAGGCGTAGCGGATCGCGCGGATCTTCTGGAGGAAGTCCTCGTGCGGCACCGTGACCTTGCCGTCCTGGTGGCCGCACTGCTTTTCATCCGACACCTGGTTCTCGATCTGCAACGCGCAGGCGCCCGCCTCGATCATCTGCTTGGCGAGCAGGTAGGTCGCCTCGGCATTGCCGAAGCCTGCGTCGATATCGGCGATGATGGGAACGACATGGGTTTCGTAGTTGTCGATCGCGTTTTCCAGCCGCTTGGCTTCGGTATCATTGCCCGCTTCGCGTGCCGCGTCGAGGTCGCGGAACATTCCGCCCAGCTCGCGTGCATCGGCCTGCTTGAGGAAGGTGTAAATCTCCTCGATCAGGGCAGGGACGCTGGTTTTCTCATGCATCGACTGGTCGGGCAGGGGGCCGAATTCGCTGCGCAACGCGGCGACCATCCAGCCCGAGAGGTAAAGGTAGCGGCGTTTGGTGCTGCCGAAATGCTTCTTGATCGCAACCATCTGCTGCTGACCGATGAAGCCGTGCCATGCGCCCAGAGACTGGGTGTAGTCGGCAGGATTGGCATCGTAAGCGGCCATGTCTTCGCGCATGATCTTCGCGGTGCATTTCGCGATGTCGAGCCCGGTGCGGAAGCGGTTCTGCAGGCGCATGCGCGCAGCGGCCTGCGCGTCGATGGCGCTCCATGCTTCGCCGCCCTGTTCGATGCGTTTGGTCAGTTCGTCGATTTCGCGTGCGTAGGTCATCTTGATACTCCGTCGGGTAATGCGTTCGTGGCGCTGGAGTTACGCTTGGGCGGACCGCGGGACTAGAGATCATTACAAGCTATCTTGTCTTATATGGCGATATCGATAGGTTAGTCTTGTCGTGATGTGAAGATATTTACAAACCTTTGCGAGCACCCGAGCCATGAGCGAACCCTCCCTCTACGCAGGCGCGGCCTTGCGCCGCCTGCGCCGCCGTGAGGGCCTGACGCAGGCGAGCATGGCCGAACGCCTGTCGATCTCGCCCAGCTACCTAAACCTGATCGAGCGCAACCAGCGTCCGGTGACGGCGCGGGTGGTGGTGCAACTGGTCGATCAGTTCGACTACGATCCGCGCAGCCTGCAGGAAAACAGCGCCATCGGCGGGATCGACGGGCTGGTCCGCCGCCTGGGGGACGAGCGTTTTGCCGATCTCGGCATCGACCGTGCGGAGGTGACTGAATTCCTCGCCGCGGCTCCACAGGCCGCCGCCGCCTTCGCCCGGCTGTTCGACGAGCAGGGCACCGCGAGCCCGCATGGGCGACCCTTCGAGGAAGAAGTCTGGCGCGCAATCGAGCGCTGGCGTAACCACTTCGCCGATCTGGACGAAGCGGCGGAAACTCTCGCCGACGAAATGCGTCTCACCCGCGCGGACATTGGCGCAGCCCTGACCGACCACCTGAGAGAACGCCACGATCTCGCGCTCCGCTTCCTTCCGCGGGCGGTTCTGCCCGAGGCCAACCGGCGGCTCGATCTTCATGCGCGCCAAGTGCAGCTGTCGGAAATGCTGTCGCCTGCCGCGCGCAATCTCGAGATTGCCAAGCAGGTTGCCGAATTGGAGCATCGCGACATGATCGCCGACATCGCGGATGGCGCGAGTTTCGAGCATCCTGGCGCGCGCGGAGCTTTTCAAGCTTATCTGCGCAGCTATTTCGCGCGGGCGTTGATCATGCCCTATGGCCGGTTCCTGCGCGCATGCGAGGCGACGGGATACGAGCCGCATGTCCTAGCCCGCCGTTTCGCCACCGATGCAGGCGAGGTCGCCCGACGGCTGACTACGCTCCAGCGGGTGGGCCAGCGCGGCCTTCCGTTCTTCGTCGGGCGGATCGACGGATCGGTGCAACTGGTCGAGCGCCTGCTCGGCGCGAGCGACGCGAGCCTGCTCGACCGCAGGCCGGGGTGCCCGCGTCTCGGTTTTCACTGGCAGCCCGAATGGCGCGCGAATGCGGTGATGCTGGAAAGCGGTGCGCTGGGCCCGGCGCACTGGCTGATCGCGCATATCGCCGCGCCGCCGTTTGCCGACGAACCGCGCACGGATGTGCTGATCCTCGGGATCGAGGCACGTCTGGCAGAGAGCTTCGCATTGGCGCGCGGGGTCTCGCTCCGCCCGGAAGATGCCATCCCCATTGGGCCCGGCTGTCGGACTTGCCGCCGGATGGAATGCCCCGCGCGCTCCCTGCGCGGGCCGACGCAGGGGCCGGTCGACTGACGATTGCGCGGAACCGTCGGGCGGCTTGCGCTTTCTGCAAGGCACCGATCACCCACCAGGGCAAAGTCAGCATGACCGAAGAACGCATTACCGAGCACACCGACGAAGCAGGCAACACGCACACCACGCACACGATCGTCACCGATGGTGAGCGCAAGGGCGGGGGCGGTGCCACCATCCTGCTGGTGATCGTGGCCATTGTAGCGATTGTCGCGGCTGTGCTGATCTTCAACAACATGAGCGGCGCCGAAGTGGCGAAGGACAATGCCATCGGCGATGCGGCAGGCGAGGTTGGCGAAGCCGCCAATCAGGCGGGCGACGCCATCGAAGGCGCGGCTGATCGCGTGGCTCCCACCGAATAGCACTGTCCCGGGCAGCGAAAGCCCGGTGTAAAGTTTACCGACATTTCATCACTCGTGCGTAAGCCGGGCCCCATGTGAAATTCGCGAAATTTCGCGGAGCAAAGGGGCCCGGCAAGCGCGATGATCCGGCTGTTCAAGCATTATATTCCGCACGCCGCAGTGTTGTACGGCCTGTGCGACCTGGCGCTGCTGTTGCTGGCGGGCGACCTGGCCTGGCATGTGCGCGCGGTGCAGATCGGCATGGAGGCTGGCCCGTGGGTCGATCGCATGTCGCCGATCCTTGGCTTCGCGGTCGTCTCTTCGCTGAGCCTTATTGCAGTCGGTGCCTATAGCGCTGAGGCGCTGCGCAGCCCGCGCTATGCCTTCGCGCGCGCGATGGTGGCGCTGTCGCTTGGCGGCGTCGCGCTGGCCGTGATGGCCTTCGCCGTGCCCTCGGTCGGGTTCTGGCGTTCGACGCTGCTCTATGCGCTCGGCATCGCGCTGGTGCTCATCGGGCTCGTCCGGGTGGGCCTTAGCCATGCGGTCGACCGCGAACGGCTCAAGCGGCGGGTGGTCGTGCTCGGCGCGGGATCGCGCGCCGCGCGGCTCAAAGCACTCGCTGCCCAGGAAGACAGCGGCTTCGTTATTGTCGGCTTCATCGCCATGAGTGAGGCGCACCGGCTGCTGCCCGAGGCGGTTTCGCGCGACCGGCTGAAGGATCTCGGCGCCTACGTGACGCGCCTTCGCGCCAGCGAGGTCGTGCTGGCGCTGGAAGAACGTCGCAATGCGCTGCCGCTCAATGACCTGCTGCGGGTGCGTACGCGCGGGGTGCCGGTGCGCGAGGTTTCGGGGTTTCTCGAACGCGAAACGGGCCGCGTCGATCTCGATACGCTCAACCCGAGTTGGCTGATCTTTTCCGACGGGTTTTCCTCCGGGCAACGCTTTTCACGGATTGCAAAGCGCGCGTTCGACGTCGCGGTCAGCGGGCTCGTGCTGCTGATCACGCTCCCGGTCATTGCGCTGTTTGCGCTGCTGGTGAAGCTCGACAGCAAGGGTCCGGCGTTCTTCCGCCAGCAGCGGGTCGGCCTCTACGGACGCCCCTTTTCGGTCATCAAGCTGCGCTCCATGCGGACCGATGCCGAAAAGGACGGGGTGAAATGGGCGAGCGAGAATGATCCGCGCATTACCCGCCTCGGCCGCTTCATCCGCAAGGTGCGGATAGACGAATTGCCGCAGACGTGGAGCGTCCTGAAAGGCGAGATGAGCTTCGTCGGCCCGCGCCCCGAAGTACCGAAATTCGTCGACGATCTGGAAGACAAGCTGCCCTATTACGCCGAGCGGCACATGGTGAAGCCCGGCATCACCGGGTGGGCGCAGATCAACTATCCGTACGGGGCGAGCATCGAGGATGCCCGGCACAAGCTGGAATACGACCTCTATTACGCCAAGAACTACACGCCTTTCCTCGATCTGCTGATCCTCCTGCAAACTCTGCGCGTGATCCTGTGGCCGGATGGCGCGCGATGATCAGCGGAGACGCCGTCGCGCAGGTTGTGGGCCTTGCCAGCAGCACGACGTGCGCCGCCGTCTGCGCGCTCGCCGCGATCTGGCTCGTCCAGCGGCCGTTGCCGTGGCACCGCGAGCGGATTGCGGGCGTGGCCGCGCTTTGCCTCACCGCGTTGTGGGCGGCGGTGCTCGCAGCGCTGGGCCCGGCAAGTCTTCTAACGGCAGCGACCGAAGCGATCCGCAACCTTTCATGGCTCGCGCTGTTGCACGCGTTGTTCGCGACCGGTGTGGACAGCGAAACCGCGCGCCGTGTGCGTTTCGTATTCGCCAGCCTGGTCTTTGTTGAACTGCTCCAGAGCGCAGTGCTGGTCGCCAACAGCTGGTTCGAGACGGGCCCGCAGCTCGCCGACGAAATTCTCCCGGTGTCGGCCCTGTTGCATACGCTCGTCGCGATCGGGGCGCTGGTGCTGCTGCACAACCTTTATACGGGGGCTTTGCAGCAGGACCGCTCGGGCACGCGCTGGATCGCATTGTCGCTTTCCGCCCTGTGGGTGTTCGAATTGAACTACTATGTCGTGACGTGGTTTACGGGCGAATTGCCCGGCTATGTGGCGAGCCTGCGCGGGCTGGTGGTGGGCGTTGCCTTCATCCCGCTCGCCATGGCGCTGGGCTCGGATGTTCGGCGCTTGCGGTTCCGGGCATCGCGCAAGGTGGCGTTCCGCTCCATCTCGCTGCTGATGATCGGTAGCTACCTTCTGGCGATGGCGGGGCTCGCCCGGCTGCTCAGCGCGCTGGACGCGGATGGAGCGCGGCTGGCGCAGGTCGGCTTCCTAGTCGCCCTACTCACCGTGGCGGCACTGTGGCTGCCGTCGCCGCGCTTCCGGGCTTGGCTGAAGGTCACCGCGCAAAAGCACCTGTTCAGCCATCGCTACGATTACCGCGCCGAATGGCTGAGGCTTGCCGAAACGATCGGGCGCGGGGTGGAGGAGGGCGACACGCTGCACCTGCGCATCCCCAAAGCGATGGCCGACATAACGGAAAGCCCCTCCGCCGCGCTTTACCTGCCCGATGCCGATGGTGCGCTCGTCCTGACCGAGACCTGGCACTGGCCCACTCTGGACGAGGCGGCGGCGGCGCTGCCTCCCGAAATCGTGCGTTTCGTCGAGACGCGCGATTATGTGATCGATCTGGAGGATTGGCGCGCGGGCACCTCGCTCGCCGGGAAGACCGAGGCGCTGCCCGCCTGGCTCGATGGCGAAGGCGGCGCATGGGCGATCGTGCCGCTGCGCCATTTCGACCGGTTGCAGGGCGTAGTGCTGCTCGCCCGGCCGCTGGTCGATCGCAAGCTCGATTGGGAAGACTTCGACCTGCTGACCGTCGTCGGGCGCCAGCTGGCAAGCTATCTGTCCGAACAGGCGAGCCAGCGGGCGCTGATGGAGGCTGCCCGCTTCGACGAGTTCAATCGCCGGATGGCTTTCGTGTTGCACGACATCAAGAACCTTGCCAGCCAGATGTCCCTGCTATCGCACAATGCGCAGCGCCATGCGGACAATCCCGCCTTTCGCGCAGACATGCTCAAGACGCTGGGCACCAGCACGGCCAAGCTCAACGCGCTGATCCAGCGGCTCGGGCGATATGGCACGGGTCGTGCGGCGCGGATCGAGAATGTCGATCTTGCCACGCTGCTGCGCGACATTGCGAAGGGCTTCGGCGCAAGCCGTACGGTCGATGTTTGCTGCACGACATCGTGCGTAGTCAGCGCGGACCGGGAGGGGCTGGAGCAGGCGCTGGTTCACCTGATCCAGAACGCCATCGAAGCCAGTCCGGAAGGTGCGCCCGTATGCATCGCGGTGCATTGCAAGGGTCGGCATGCCAGTATCGACATCGTCGACATGGGGCAGGGCATGGATCAGGTCTTCGTGCGCGAGAAGCTGTTTGCGCCCTTCGTCAGTTCCAAACCCGACGGCTTCGGCATCGGCGCGCTCGAAGCGCGCGAGCTGGTGCGCGCGATGGGTGGGCGCCTGCAGGTCCAGTCGCGCGTCGGCCTGGGGACGCGCTTTACCATCGAACTCGATCTTGCCGACAGCGCCTCGCTGTCTGCCAAAACTCACGAACAAGAGGTTGCTTGATGAGCGAATCGTTACCCAAACTGCTCATCGTCGAGGATGACGAGGGGCTGCAGACCCAGCTCAAATGGGCCTTCGAAGGCTTCGAAGTGTTCGTTGCGGGGACTCGCGACGAGGCGCTGACGATCCTGCGCGCCGAACGTCCGCCGGTGGTGACGCTCGATCTGGGCTTACCGCCCGATCCCGATGGCACCAGCGAAGGCTTCGTCGTGCTCGATGCGATCATGGCCGAAGCGCCGACCACCAAGGTGATCGTCGCCAGCGGGCATGGCGCTCGCGAAAGCGCGCTCGATGCCATCTCGGCGGGCGCATATGATTTCTACCAGAAGCCGCTCGATATCTCCGCCCTCGAACTGATCGTCGGGCGTGCGCTCAATCTCCACCGGATCGAGGCGGAAAACCGCCGGCTGGCGGACAAGGTGGGCGAAAACAAGACCGTACTCGGGACGCTGATCACCGGCGCACCGGAAATGGTGAAGGTTGCCCGCACGATCGAGCGGGTCGCGAACACCGATGCCTCGGTCATGCTGCTGGGTGCGAGCGGGACGGGCAAAGAACTGCTCGCGCGAGGTCTGCACGATTCCAGCCCCCGCCGCGACGGTGCGTTCGTGGCGATCAACTGTGCGGCGATCCCCGAAAACCTGCTCGAAAGCGAGCTGTTCGGGCACGAAAAGGGTGCGTTCACCGGCGCTGTCAAGACGACCGAGGGCAAGATCGAGAGCGCGGATGGCGGCACGCTGTTCCTCGACGAGGTGGGCGATATTCCGCTTGCCCTGCAGGTGAAGTTGCTGCGTTTTCTGCAGGAGCGCACGATCGAGCGGATCGGCGGGCGCAAGACGATTGCGGTCGATACGCGGATCGTGTGCGCGACCCATCGCAATCTCGACGCGATGATCGCCGAACAGACGTTCCGCGAAGACCTCTATTATCGCATGGCCGAAATCGTGATCGCGATTCCCGCGCTGGCGGAACGGCCGGGCGATGCGGCGCTGCTGGCAAAAGCGTTCCTCAACCGTTTCGCGCGCGAGATGAACCCGCAGGTGAAAGGCTTCGCACCCGATGCGCTGGCCGCACTCGACACACACCAGTGGCCGGGCAATGTGCGCGAGCTCGAGAACCGCGTGAAGCGCGCGGTGATCATGGCGGACGGCAAGCTCGTCTCGGCAGACGATCTCGATCTGAAAACCGACGCGGTGGAGGATGCTGCGCCGCTCAACCTCAAATGCGCGCGTGAGCAGGCCGACCGGCATGTGATCCGTAAAGCGCTCGCCCGGACCGAGGGGAATATCTCGGGCAGCGCCAAGCTGCTCGGCGTGTCACGCCCGACGCTGTACGATCTGCTCAAGCAGTACGATCTGCAGAACTAGATTTCGTCGGTCTCGGCCCCGTGCTGGCGGTTGTAGCGCATCGACCAGACCAGCGAGATCCCGATCAACACCGCACCGATCAGCCCCGTGATCGTTTCGGGGATATGGAATTTGGCCGACACCAGCATGATCAGGCCGAGCGCGATGATCGCCCAGAAAGCACCGTGTTCGAGGAAGCGGTATTTGGTCAGCGTGCCTGCGCGAACGAGGTGCACGGTCATCGACCGGACGAACAGCGCGCCGATGCTCAGCCCGATGGCGATGACGATCATGTTGTTGGATAGTGCGAAGGCACCGATCACCCCGTCGAACGAAAAGCTCGCATCAAGCACTTCGAGATAGAGAAATCCGCCGAGGCCGGAGCGCACGGCGCCCTCGGCCATCTTCTTGCGCTCCATCTTGTCGAGCAGGGTGCCGACCGCATCGACCGCGATATAGGTCAGCAGGCCGAGGATGCCCGAGGTGAGGAAGACCATCGCCTCGGCATCCGGTAGCATTGTCGAGATAGCGTAGAGGATCACCAGCAGGATGCCGATCTCGGCTGCCTTGACCTCGGAGAAGCGGCGCAGCCACAGTTCCAGCCCGCGAATCCAGTCCACATCCTTCTCGCCGTCGAAAAAGAAGCTGAGGCCTACCATGGTCAGGAAGGCGCCACCGAAGCCGGCGATGCCGACATGCGCTGACGACACGATCGCCTCGTAGCGTTCGGGATCGTTCAATGAGAGGTTGATCGCGGAAAGCGGATCGAGGTTTGCGGCAATCGCCACGATCGCGAGCGGGAAGATGATCCGCATCCCGAACACCGCGATCAGGATGCCCCAGGTCAGGAAGCGCCGCTGCCACTTCTCGTCCATTTCGCGCAGCACGGTCGCGTTGACCACCGCGTTGTCGAAGCTGAGCGAGATTTCGAGGATCGAGAGGACCAGCACGATCCACAGGACCTGCGCCACTCCGCCGACCGAGCCGCTACTGTTCCAAGCGTAGATCGCCGCCGCCGCAAAGCATACCGCGGTGAAGAGGAGCGAGCCCCAGTAATGTTTGAAAAGCGTGTTCACGAAATGCGTCGTCCACGTGATGACGGGCCGGGGCCGGTCTATTTGGGTTGGTAGGTCTGGTCTTCGGTAGGGAAGGTGCGCGCGCGCACCTCGTGTGCGTAATCTTCGACGTGGCCGGTGATCCGGTCGGCAAGGTCGCCGTATTTCTTCACGAAGCGCGGCACGCGCTCGAACATGCCGAGCATGTCGTCCACCACCAGCACCTGGCCGTCGCACTGGGCAGAGGCACCGATGCCGATTACCGGGATGTCCAGTGTCTGCGTCAGCGCAACCGCGATAGGCTCGACCACCCCTTCGACCACGACAGCGAAGGCTCCGGCGGCCTGCACAGCCTCACCGTCGGCAATGATCTTGGCGTGTTCTTCCTGGCTGCGACCGCGCGCACCATAGCCGCCCAAAGCGTTGACCGCCTGCGGGGTCAGGCCAACATGCGCCATGACCGGGATGCCGCGCTGGGAGAGGAAAGCGATGGTTTCCGCCATTGCCTCGCCGCCTTCCAGCTTCACCGCTGCACAGCCGGTTTCGGCCATGATCCGGCTGGCGCTTTCGAACGCTTTTTCCGGGCTTTGTTCATAGGCACCGAAGGGCATGTCGACCACGACGACCGAATGATAGCTGCCGCGAACGACGGCGGCGCCGTGCGCGCACATCATGTCGAGCGTGACCTGCAAGGTCGATGGCAGACCGTAGATGACCTGGCCCAGCGAATCCCCCACCAGCAGGAGGTCGCAATGTTCGTCGAGCAACTGTGCCTGCCGCGCGGTATAGGCCGTCAGCATCACCAGCGGCTCTTCGGTTTTGCCATCCGCCTTGCGGCTTTGGATCTTTGGCACCGTCAGCCGCTTCATTGGCTGGGGGGTGGGCGTGGCGCGGCTGGTCGCGGTATCAATCTGAAAGGTCGTCGACATAAGCGCGTCTGCTAGACCGACTATGGGACAAACGCAAAGCGAAGCCCTCGACGCGGTCGCAGAATCATTGCAAAAGCGTGACCAATGCAAAGGGTAAACCGTGCCTTAGGGGGCACGGCAGGGAGAACAGATTCTATGGTCGCTACGACGTCAACGGGCCGCGATGGCTGGTCCTCGCGTTCAGCATTCATCCTCGCCGCGATCGGTTCGGCCGTGGGGCTGGGCAACCTCGTGCGCTTTCCGGCGGAGGCAGGCGCCAACGGGGGCGGGGCGTTCGTCCTGTTCTACATCCTGTGCATCGTGCTCATCGGTCTGCCAGTGCTGCTGTCGGAAACCCTGATCGGCAGGCATGGCCAGGCCGCCGCGCCCGAAAGCTACCGCAAGGTTGCTGAGGAGTCGGGCGCGTCCAAGAGCTGGGAGCTGGTGGCGACCCTCGGGGTCTTGTCCGCCTTTCTGGTTTTGAGCTTCTACTGCGTGCTCGGCGGCTGGGTGCTCTATTACATCTATCTCTTCATCGCAGACCTGATCGCGACCGGCGTGACCGGGCCGGCGTTCGACGGGCTGAACTTCGAAGCGGTCGATGCGCTGTTCCCGGCCATGATCGCCAATGGACCGGTCACCGTCGTGCTCAACCTGATATTCCTCGCGATAACCCTGTTCTTCGTCGCGCGCGGCGTTTCGGGCGGGATCGAGAAGGTCGCAGTCTATCTCATGCCCCTGTTCTTCGTGCTGCTGGTCGGCATCACGATCTACAGCCTGATCGGCGGATCGAGCCAGGAGACGTTCGATTACCTCTTCACCTTCGAGCCCGAGAAGCTGACCGGCGAGGTCATGCTGGCAGCGGTGGGGCAGGCGTTCTTCTCGCTGTCGCTGGGGGTGGCCGGGATGGTCACCTATGGTGCCTACGTGTCGCGCGACGTGAACCTTGCGGGCACGTCGGCCATCATCGGTGCGGCCGATACCTCTGTGGCGCTGGTTGCAGGCCTGTGCATCTTCCCGATCGTCATTGCCGCCGGGCTCACGCCCAATGGGGGGCTTGGACTGATGTTCCAGACGCTGCCGCACGCCTTCCAGGAAATTCCTTTCGGCTCGCTGATCGGTCTCGCCTTCTTCATCATGGTGGGTTTTGCCGCGCTGACCAGTTCGGTCGCGCTGATGGAGGTTCCGTCGGCCTGGGTGATCGACCAGTTCCGCATACGGCGACCGGCGGCGGTTCTGCTGGTCACCGCGCTGGCGGCGGTGTTCGGCACCCTGTCTGCCCTGTCGACCGGGATGCTGTCGGGGTTCCACCCGCTCGGTTTCCTGCCGATGTTCGAAGGGCTCGGCTTCCTCGACACGCTGGATACGCTGACCAGCAAGCTGACGATGCCGATCGGCGCCTTGCTGACGGCGGTGTTCATCGGCTGGATCGCGGACAAGCGGCTGGTCGATTCGGAGAACGGCCTGAGCGGCGGGCTGCACCTTTTCTGGCGCTTCCTCGTCCGCTGGTTCTGCCCGCTGGCACTGCTCCTGATCCTGTTGGGCGGTATCTTCCCCGACCGTGCGGCGGAGGTGTTCGCCATGCTCGGTGGCGGTGAAGCGCAGTCCGCCGAAGTGGCTGAGTGACCAATTGATAGGGTAACAACGAAAAAGGGGCGCGGCCGTCGCAGGTCGCGCCCCTTTTCGTTGTCTTGCTGGAAGAAGTTTACAGCGACGTTTCCTTGACGTGCTTGTCCTTGGCGTCGTCGTGCACATTCATGCCCAGCGCCATCTTGGCGACGTTGAGCAGGCCCATGTCGCCGTTCCAGATTTCCGCATCGCCCAGGTCCATGCGCAGGAACAGGATGTCGGGATCGTCCTTGCCGCCGTCGTACCAGGCTTCGACGAAGTTGCTCCAGAACTGGTCGAACCGCTCCTGACTGGGTTCTTTCACCAGCGTGCCGTGGAAGCGCGCGAACATCTTGTGATCCTCGCCTTCGAAGGTGGCGGTGGCCGCGCCCAGCTTGGCGAAATCGCTTTTGGTGTGGGTGAAGAACCAGATCGAGCTGTTGGCATCCTTGTCGAGTTGGGGTGCCATCGGAACCGCGCTCTTCGGGTCGCTGTCGAGCTGGAGGAAGAGGTAGGGGCTGTCGGCCAGCGCTTTCCAGAATTTTTCCCGCAGTTCGTCGGCCTTGCCTTCGTTGTATCGCATGAATTTTTTCTCCTTTGCTGGCCCAACGGACGAGGTGGGGGGATGGTTTCGACACGGGACGAAGGACGGTAGTCGGCGGGCGCTTGCGACCGAATGCGAAATGGAACATAAGTGGAACAGATGAGTCGTTCCACCATGATCCCACAATCCTCCACGAGTGCCTTCGATACCGCCGCCGACCTTGCATCGGGGGCACCCGCCCAGCGCTGGAAGCCGGGGCTGGGCGCTGTCGCGCAGAGCGAAATTTTCGCGTCCTCGCGCGAGGGAAGCGGGGCGGGCGCGGCGCTGGCGCTCGCGCTCGATGCCTGGCGCTGCCGCCCGCGTGGCGAGGGGGAGGAGGCAGAGGATCGTCGCGCGGTGGTGTGGGTGCAGACGCGCGGCGCGGTAAAGCATGGCGGGCGTCCGTTTCGCCCCGGCCTGCCGCCCGAAATCCGCCATCGTCTGATCCATGTGCTGGCCGAGAAGGACGAGGACGCGCTGTTCGCGCTGGAAGAGGCGGTCCGATGCCGCGATATCGCCTTCGTCATCGGTGAAATCGCCGGGAGCCCGCGCGCGCTCGATTTCACCGCCTCGCGCCGATTGACGCTGGCTGCCGAACGCCATGGCGTGCCGCTCACGCTGGTGCGGCTGGACGGGACGCGCGATCTCTCCTCTGCCCGCCAGCGCTGGGCGGTGCAGGCCGCCCCCTCGGCAAACCCGCAGTGGAACCGTCAGGCGCCCGGCGTTCCGGCGTGGCAGGCCGAGCTGTTCCGCGCGCGCTCCCATCCGCCGGGGACCTGGCGGTTGAGCGAGGATGGCGGTCGATTGGTGGCGGGGCGACACATTCCTCTCCCCGTGCAAGAAGTTGGAGAGGGTCGTACGAAGCCTTCGGATGCGGCAGCCCCCTCTCCAGGCTCTGCTCGCTCCTTGGGAGCAAGCGTCGCCATTCTCTCCCCCACTGGGGAGAGGGTGAGTGGTTAGGCATGGCACAGCCCCGTCGCATTCTCTCGATCTGGCTCGCGCGTTTCGCGATCGACTGCTGGCGGCTCGGTGAAGGCTGCGCGCGGGGCGAGGGCGCGGATGCGCAGCCGCTGGTCCTTATCGCCGAGACCGCGCACGGCCCCCGGATCTCGGCGGCCAACGACGCGGCGCGCAATGCAGGCGCACGGATAGGCACGATGCTCGCCGATGCGCGGGCGCTGTGCCCGTCCATCGCGGCGGTGCCGGGCGATCCGGCGGGTGACCTCGATGCGCTGGAAAAGCTCGCCGCGTGGGCGCGGCGCTGGGGGCCATGGTCCGCACTCGACCCGCCCGACGGCCTGCTGGTCGATGTCACTGCCGTCGCGCACCTGTTCGGCGGCGAGGCGAAGCTGCTCGCCGATGTTCATGCGGCATTCGCGGCGCGCGGTTTCGCCATTCGCGGCGCGATCGCGCCCACGGCAGGCGCGGCCTGGGCGCTGGCGCATCACGGGCCGGAGCGCTGCATCCTCGCGCCGGAAGACGACATGGAGGCGCGCCTCTCCGATCTGCCGGTGGCGGCATTGCGGCTCGACGACGACGTGCTGACCGTGCTGCGGCGGCTCGGTCTCAAGCGGCTCGGCGAACTTGGCGGGGTTATCGGAGGCGGGCCGGGGCACAGTGCAGGGCACGGGGCGGGGCGCGACGCGCTCCACCGCCGGTTCCGCAACCGCAAGTCGCCGTCTGCCAATCCGCTGATCCGGATGGACCAGTTGCTGGGCCATGTGCCCGAGCCGCTGCTGCCGGTCGTCCCGCAGCAAATGCCGCTGGTGCAGCGGCGCCTGATGGAGCCGATCCGCCACCGGACGCTGCTCGACCAGGTGCTGACCGATCTGGCGCAGGAGATGGTACGCGAGCTGGAAGGCGCGGGGCAGGGCGGGCGGCGCCTCGATCTCGGGCTATGGCGGGTCGATGGCGAGGTGATCGTCAAGACGCTCGAGCTTGCTGCCGCCACCCGCGATGCAGCCCATATCGTGCGGCTGTTCGGCGAGAAGCTGGCGGATATCGACGCGGGCTTCGGGATCGAGTTGGTGCGCCTGCGCGCCAGCTGGGCCGAGCCGCTGCCGACGGCCCAGGCCGATATCGAAGCCGCGGCGGAGCGGCATGGCACCTCGCTGTCCGCATTCGTCGACCGGCTGACCACCCGGCTCGGCCCCAGGGCGGTGCGCCGCCCGGTGCTCAAGGGCAGCCACGTGCCGGAAAGAGCGCAGCGCTGGCAGCCACCGCTGGAGCCGGAGCCGCCCGCACAGGAAGAAATGCGCTTCCATACGCGCCCGCTGAAGCTGCTCGACCGCGCGGAAAGCATCGCGGTCCTGTATGCGACCCCCGACGGGCTGCCCCAGCGGTTCCGCTGGCGCGGACAGGTGCACGAGATTGCGCGGGTCGAGGGGCCGGAACGGATTGCGCCCGAGTGGTGGCGCGAGCGTGGCTCCACCCGGCTGCGGGATTACTACCGGATCGAGGACGATGCCGGGCGCCGCTACTGGATCTATCGCTATGGCATTGCGGGCGACGGGCGCGGGGGTGCGCCCGAATGGTTCATGCAGGGCCTATGTGCGTGATGTGGGGCGTGACCGGAACGGGGGCCGGTCAGTGACCTGCGAAGGGTGTTCCGAAGACGCCCACGGCAAGCTCCGCCCATACAAGCAGCAGTGTGGCCATGATCGCGAGCACCGCCGCCACGCACCAGGTCGGACGGCCGATATTGCGGATCGCAAACTCGATCGCGAGCGCGGTCGCGCCCAGCAACACTGCCGCAACGCCGAAATCGAACGGCGTCCAGTGGACCTCTCCGGTAAACTGCATCGCAATCAGCGGAGCGATAAGGATTGCGACGAACGAGCCCCACAGGGCCACGCGCCATAACCGGTTGGTCAGTCCCGAAGTGCTCGAAAGATCGTCCATAACGCCTCTCCTTCAGTCTCGATTATGCGTAAATGCAGACCTGAGTGCAAGATACGGAATGCAAACGGCTTTCTCGGGCGAACGACGAACACTTATCCACCGAATGATCCACAGCCGCACACGCGGGCCCGGCGCGCATTCAGAACGCGTATTCGATCCCGATCAGAGGCGCATGGCCGATCTCGTCCGGGCCGCCGGGCTCGAAATCTTGCTGGCGCAGATAGGTGAGGCTCACGCCGAGCCTGTCGCTCACGTCGTAGCCCAGGCCGACCTGCGTGCGCAGCCCCGTCAGCCCGTCGTCTCCACCCGCGCTGGTGCTGCGGAGCGTGACGAAAAGTTCGGCATCGGCACCGGCGGACCAGCGCCCTTCGTCGTCGAGCGGGACCGCCACGCCGAGGCGGGGGCGGAGCCGCAGCCCCATGCGATCGGCACCATCGACGAAACGCTGCTCGAGCCGCAGCCGCGTGCGCAGGAATCCGTGCTTGCCGGAGAGCTGCTGCATGGTGCGGGTCTCGTCTCGCCCACCATCGTTGAACCTCTGCTCGACGGCCCCGGCAAGCGTGAACTCGTCGGAAATGGCCTGCTGCAGCCACAGGCGGAAGAAATAGGTATCGACCCGGCCATCTTCCGAACTGCGGAACCGCTGTGCGGTCTCCAGTTCGAGCGCGGTGTCGTCGTCCAGCGCGGCCGAGACCGAGGGATTGAGCCACAGCTCGAAGGCCTCATCGGCCGCATGGGCGGGGCTCGCGGCGGCCAGAGCCCCCGTAAGGGCAGATACGAGATATTTCATTGCGGGTGCCTCACCGAGATGCCGCCGGCGCATGTCGCCGACCTGCTGTTCGGAAAAACGAAAGAGGGCCGCATTCTGCAATGCGACCCTCTCCCTAGGGGATATTCCTAGTTTGCGCTAAACGGCAGCGAGCTGTGGTGCAGCACGATGTCGAGATCGCCGTCCTCGCCGCGCTCGTAGGCGAAGGAGTATTCGACCTTCGTTTCCGCGCCGTTGGTGCCGGTGAAGTAGTAGTTGCCCATGGCGACCGCCATCGTGCCGTCTTCGCTGACGACGGTCCCATTGTTCTCCCATCGTACAGCGGTGTAGGGCGCGATGGCGAAGCCGCCATCCTCGGTACCTTCGGTGCCGACGAAGTAGCTCAGCGCTTCCTCGTTGGTTTCGCGGAACTGGTCTTCGGCTGCCAGCGTCGGCTTGAAGAGGATCGTCTGGTCGTCGCCATAGGCATAGTGCGTGTTGATATGTTCCTGCGCGCGGGCGCGGAAATCGCCGTCCTCGGTGAAGGTCTGGCCGATCGCGACGATGCCTTCGCCCCATGCCTGCTGGGCCGCTGCGACTTCGGCTCCGGTGATGGCTTCGCCCGAACCTTCGGTGGCGGCGATATCGCCACCTTCGCCCGCCGGGGCTTCGTTGCATGCGGCCAGTGCAAGCGCACCGGTGGCGACAAGAGCAGTTGCGGTAAGTTTTTCATTATGAACTCCACCCCTTGCGCGTTGATGGAGGTTCGAGAATTCATTTCCGTCGAACGCGCATCTTCATCCAGAGGGCATGTTTCAGCCCTTCGACTACGATGCGGTCCGACATCACGCGTCATGAAACGCGCCAGAGGGGCCCGGTCCCGCGTTGCAAAAAACACATAATGGCGCACTTGCGAGTGCCCTAAAGACTAGGTCTAGGCATTGCCGGAGATGGAACATATAAAGAACATATGAGCCATCCACCGATTCTCGAAAAGCTGAAAATTCTCGCCGATGCGGCGAAATACGATGCCTCCTGCGCCTCTTCGGGAACCGCGAAACGCAACAGCACAAGCGGCGGAATCGGCTCGACCGAAGGGATGGGCATCTGCCACGCCTACGCGCCCGATGGACGCTGCATCTCGCTGCTCAAGATCCTGCTGACCAATCACTGCATCTTCGATTGCCACTATTGTATCAATCGCAAGAGTTCGAATGTCCGCCGCGCGCGTTTCACGCCGCAGGAAGTCGCGGACCTGACGCTCAGCTTCTATCGGCGCAATTATATCGAGGGGCTGTTTCTCTCCTCGGGCATCATCAAGAGCTCCGACCACACGATGGAGATGATCGTGGAGGCCGCGCGCATTTTGCGCGAGGAGCATGATTTTCGCGGCTATATCCACTTGAAGACCATCCCCGAGGCGGACCCGGAGATCATCCACCGCGCCGGAATGTATGCCGATCGCGTCTCGATCAATGTCGAGCTGTCCACCGATGCGGGGCTGACGCGCCTCGCGCCGGACAAGGACGCGCGCCAGATCGAAGGCGCGCTGGGCAAGACCAAGGACGATATCGTCGAGGCGAAGGACGCGAAGAAGCGCTTCCGCCACGCGCCGCGCTTTGCCCCGGCGGGCCAGTCGACCCAGATGATCGTGGGTGCGGACACGGCGAGCGATGCGGATATCGTGGGCCGGGCGAGCCGCCTTTACGACAGTTTCAATCTGCGCCGCGTCTATTACAGCGCTTTCTCGCCGATCCCCGATGCCTCGGCCGTGCTGCCGCTGAAGCGCCCGCCGCTGATCCGCGAGCATCGCCTCTACCAGTCGGACTGGCTGATGCGGTTCTACGATTACCGCCCGCAGGAGATCATGCAGGCGACCGAGGCCGACGGAAACCTGCCGCTGGATATTGATCCCAAACTCGCCTGGGCATTGAAGTTTCGCGAGCGCTTTCCGGTCGATGTGAACCGCGCGAGCCGCGAAGACCTGCTGCGCGTGCCGGGGCTGGGGGTAAAGGCGGTGCAGCGCATCCTCGCCTCGCGCCGCCATCGGACCTTGCGGCTCGACGATGTGGCGCGGCTGACCGTGTCGATTACCAAGGTGCGCCCTTTTATCTGCACCCTCGACTGGCGTCCGACCATGCTGACCGATCGTGCGGACCTGCGCGCGCTGCTGGCGCCGAAGCAGGAACAACTGGAGCTGTTTGCGGCATGATGAGGCAAGTGACTTCACCCCTCTCCTTCAGGGGAGGGGCAGCGAGACTTGGGCTTGGCGTTTGCCAAGTCCTGGTCGCAGCGGGGTGGGGCCTTTGCCGCGCTCCCCACCCCCTAACCCGCTCCCCTGAAAGAGAGGGGAAAGAATGACCGCGCTCCAGCATGTTCGCCCGCACGCACACTATACCGTGCAACTGCCCCGCAGCGACGATTTCGCCTTCTGGCGCGAGCGGGCGCGGGCGCTGATCCAGTGCGATATTCCGCCCGACAAGGTCGCGTGGGTGGAACCGGGCGGTACCGACGACCTGTTCTCGAGTGGCGGCATGCGGCTGCCCGCACCCCTCGAAGATGCACCGCCGGTGCGTGCCAGCAAGCGCTACCTTTCGCTCGCCAAGAACGCTGCGCTGCACAGCGATCCCAACCGCTTCGCGCTGCTCTACCGGCTGTTGTGGGGGCTCCAGGCCAATCCCCGGATCATGGAGGACAAGGCCGATCCGGACGTGCGGCGTGTCGAGGAGCTGGATAAGAACGTCCGGCGCGACAGCCACAAGATGCACGCCTTCGTCCGCTTCCGGCAGGTGGAAGACGCGGAAGGCGGCGAGCACTATGTCGCCTGGTTCGAGCCTGAGCATCACATCCTGCGCGCCAATGCGGGCTTCTTCCTGCGCCGCTTTGCGAGCATGCGCTGGTCGATTCTCACTCCGCAAGGCACGCTGCACTGGGATGGCGAAACCATGCGCGAAGGCCCGCCCGCGCAGAAATCGGACGCGCCGCAGGGCGATCCGGTCGAGGACCTGTGGCGCACCTATTATGCGTCGATCTTCAATCCGGCGCGGTTGAAGGTGGGGGCGATGCTCTCCGAAATGCCGCGCAAATACTGGAATAACCTGCCCGAGGCTGCGCTCATCCCCGAACTGATCGCGGGTGCGCAGCAGCGCGAGAGCGAGATGGTGGCGGCAGGCGAGCAGAGTTTCGAGGAACGGCCTGCAAGTCTCATGGCGATCAGCGAGGCGATACAGGCATGCCGCAAATGTCCGATCGGCTGCCTGGATAATCGCGCGGTTATGGGCGAGGGGCCGGATGATGCCACTCTGATGATTGTAGGCGAGCAGCCGGGCGATCGCGAGGATCAGGATGGGCGGCCCTTCGTCGGCCCAGCCGGCCAGCTGCTCGATGGCCATCTGGAACGCGCCGGAATCGATCGCGGCCGCGCCTACGTCACCAATGCGGTCAAACACTTCAAGTTCACGGTGAAGGGCAAGCGGCGGCTCCACCAATCGCCCACCGCCAAGGAGATCGACACCTGCCGCTGGTGGATCGAGGGCGAGCGCGAACTGGTGAAGCCGAAGCTGGTGCTGGCCATGGGGGCCAGCGCCGCGCGTGGGATGTTGGGCAAGACGGTCAGCATTGCGAAGGTGCGCGGGGCACCCATCCCGCTCGATGACGGTAGTGAGCTGTGGATCACTGCGCATCCATCCTACCTGCTGCGCCTCGATGGCGAGGCGCGGGACAAGCAGGCTGCGCTGTTCGATGCCGACCTCGCGGCGGTGCGGGATCGGCTCGAAGAGTTGGCCGCACAATGAGACACTCAATCCATTTCGTCACTCCCGCGAAGGCGGGGGTCCAGCTAACCTTGCCCCGATCGGTGAAGGTGGATGGATCCCTGCCTGCGCAGGGATGACGGGCCGGCGCCGAGGCAAGCATGCCCGAAGCACCGCTCACCCCCGACAAACGCCGGATAGAGATCGATCCCGACGCGATCGATCCGCCGCCACGCGCGCCCTTCGTCGAGCTTGGTCTCGTCTCGTGCTTCAGCTTCCTGCGCGGCAGTTCGGACGCGGTCGATCTGGCGCTGACGGCGCGTGCGCTGGGCTACGACGCGCTGGGGATCGCCGATGCCAACACCATGGCGGGCGTGGTGCGCCTGCATACCGAGGCGAAGATGCTGAAGCTGCGTCCGGTGATCGGCTGCCGGATCGAGACGGTCGAGGGGCTCGCCTTCCTCGCCTACCCGAAAACCCGCGCTGCATATGGCCGCCTGTGCCGTTTGATCAGCCAGGGCCGGATGCAGACTCTATCGGGCGGATGGCAGGACAAGGGCGTGTGCGAAATCTCCCTCGCGATGCTCGCCGCGCATAGCGAGGAGGTGCAGCTGATCCTGCTGCCGCCCGACGATCCGGATGCGCGGTTTACGATCGCGGTGCCGAGCAACGTTATCCCGTTCCGTCATCCCGCTGGCATTTCTAAGGTGCCACTTGCTCGCAAAAGAAGCGGGACCCCGGATCAAGTCCGGGGTGACGACAGGGTCGAGCTAACCGCTCCCTTCCCGGACATCCTCCCCCATCTGATCGCGCAGCTCCCCACGCTGCGCCACCTTGCCGCTGCCTACCTCTATCGCGGGGACGACATCGCGCGGATCGACCGATTGGACGCCATGGCCCGCGCCTATGGCCTCACGCTGCTCGCGACCAACGACGTGCACTATCACGCGCCCGAGCGGCGTCCGTTGAACGACGTCATGACGGCAATCCGCCACAAGACGACGGTGGATGCCGCCGGGCACCTGCTCCACGCCAATGCCGAACGGCACCTGAAATCGCCCGAAGACATGGTCCGCCTGTTCGCCCGCTGGCCTCATGCCGTCATGGCGTCACGCACAATTGCCGATTCCTGCGGCTTCTCGCTCGACGAGCTGCAATACGAATACCCAGACGAGATTTTGCCTGAGGGCGTGAGCCCGCAGGCATTCCTCGAACAGGAGACGTGGAAGGGGGCAAAAGCGCGTTATACCAGCGGCTTGCCGGATACTGTTCGCAAGACGCTTGAGAAGGAGCTGGCAATGATCGGCAAGCTCGATCTCGCGCGATACTTTCTCACCATCAAGGATATCGTCGATTTTGCGCGCACCGAGGTCGATCCGCCGATCTTATGCCAAGGGAGGGGCAGTGCGGCCAACTCGGCGGTCTGCTACGTACTGGGTATCACCTCGGTCGATCCGGCCAAGCACCAGCTGCTGTTCGACCGCTTCATCTCCGAGGAGCGCAAGGAGCCGCCCGATATCGACGTCGATTTCGAGCATGAGCGGCGCGAGGAGGTGATCCAGTATCTTTATCGCAAATATGGCCGCCACCGTGCCGGACTGTGCGCGACGGTGATTCACTACCGCCCGCGCATGGCAATCCGCGAAGTGGGCAAGGCGATGGGGCTGAGCGAAGATGTCACCGCGTCGCTCGCGCGTACCGTATGGGGTGGCTGGGGGCGCGAGATCGGGGAGGATCACGTGGCGGAAACGGGCCTGGACGTCACCGATCCGCACCTAAAGCGAGTTCTGAAACTCACGCAACAAATGATTGGAATGCCAAGGCATCTTTCGCAGCATGTCGGCGGGTTCATCCTCACCCATGGCGACCTGATCGAGACCGTGCCCGTCGGCAATGGCGCCATGCCCGATCGCAGCTTCATCGAGTGGGACAAGGATGATATCGAGGCGCTCGGCATCCTCAAGGTCGACGTGCTGGCGCTGGGCATGCTGACCTGCATCAAGAAGTGCTTCGACCTGCTGGAGGATCACCACCAGCGCCCGCTGCAACTCGCCACCGTGCCGCGCGAAGACCCGGAGACCTACGCGATGCTGCGCAAGGGGGATTCGCTGGGCGTGTTCCAGGTGGAAAGCCGGGCGCAGATGAACATGCTCCCGCGCCTGCGTCCGCGCGAATTCTACGACCTCGTCATCCAGGTCGCGATCGTGCGGCCCGGGCCGATCCAGGGCGACATGGTGCATCCCTATCTCAAGCGCCGCCGGGGCGCCGAACAGGTGGTGATCCCTGCGCCGAGCCAGCAGCACGGGCCCCCGGACGAGCTATCGAGCATTCTCGAACGCACGCTGGGCGTGCCGATTTTCCAGGAACAGGCGATGAAGATCGCGCTCGACGCCGCAAAGTTCTCCAGCCTCGAGGCCAACCGCCTGCGCAAGGCGATGGCGACCTTCCGCAGCCGCGGGATGGTGGACGAATTGCAGGACATGATGGTCGAGCGGATGGTGGCGCGCGGCTACGACCGCGACTTTGCCGAGCGCTGCTTCAACCAGATCCGTGGCTTTGGTGAATATGGTTTTCCGGAAAGCCACGCGGCCAGCTTTGCGCACCTCGTCTACGTCTCCAGCTGGCTCAAATGCCACTTCCCCGCGGCCTTCGCCTGCGCGCTGCTCAATTCACAGCCGATGGGCTTCTACGCGCCCGCGCAGATCGTGCGCGATGCCGCCGAGCATGGCGTGGGCGTGCTGGCGGCGGATGTGAACTGCTCGGACTGGGATTGCACGCTGGAGGATATGCGTGGACCGGATGCCCACCCCGCTGCGACTAGGCAGCAAGCTGCCAAGTCTCGCAAACCCCTCCCGCAAGCGGGAGGGGCAGTGAAGCTTGGCGAACCGCAGGTGAGCCTAGCTGCAACAGGGTGGGCAGAGGAGGACAAGGGCCGCCTCGACCGCCACATCGCGCTCCGCCTCGGCCTGCGTCAGATCGACGGGTTGCCCGAACATGTCGCGGCGAAGCTGGTGGCGGAGCGGGCCGAGCGAGGGCCCTATCGCGACGTTGCCGAATTGCGCGACCGGGCGGGGCTATCGCCTGCCCATGTCGAGCGGCTTGCTTCCGCCGATGCCTTCCAGTCGCTCAATCTGCCGCGCCGCCAGGCGCTGTGGGATGCACGCAGCCTGATCGCATCGCCCGACCTGCCGCTGTTCCGCGCGGCGGACGAGCGCGAGGAGGGGGCGGAAAAGGCCGCTACCCGCCTCCCCGCCATGTCGCTGAGTGAAGAAGTCGTCGCCGATTACCAGACCACGCGGCTCAGCCTGAAGGCGCACCCGATGGCCTTCCTGCGCGCGGATCTGGCCGAACGGGGTTTCGTGCGTGCCAGCGACCTGCGGACCCGCAAGTTCCGCAGCATGGTGCAGGTCGCGGGCGTGGTGCTGATCCGCCAGCGGCCGGGCAGCGCCAAGGGCGTGTGCTTCATCACGCTGGAGGACGAGACAGGGGTCGTGAACCTCGTCGTGTGGCCCGACTTGAAGGAAAAGCAGCGCAAGGTGGTGATGGGATCGCGGCTGATGGAGGTGCGCGGCCGGGTCGAGTATGATGACGAGGTGATCCACGTTATCGCCCAGCACATGACCGATGCGAGCCACCAGCTCGCCCGGCTTTCCGAAGACACGCTGAACTATCAGCTGGCGCGGGCGGACCACGTCAATTCGCCGCTGCCTTCCGGCAAGGCCAACCCGCGCGACGACTTGCGCAGTGGTGCGGACGATCCCGCTAATGGCCCAACCACAAACGATGCGATCCGCCCCCCGATCCGCCCGCGCGATCTGATCGACGAATTGCCCAATACCGGTGGCCATCCGCGCAATGCCCGGATCATTCCCAAATCGCGCGACTTTCATTGAGATGGCAGATGCAAATCCCCGCTTCGACCGGCTCAGGAGCGCCGCGCGCATGTTGCGCCCACTGGCGCGGCTCAGCGCCGACCGGTTCGTGCTCACGATCCTCGTCATGATCGCGGTGCTCGCGGGTGGGCGCGCGTGGCTGGCCGAGAACCCTGGAAGCAATCCGTGGGCACCGCTCGATCTGCGCGACGAGCCGGGCTGGGCGACACCCGCGAAAATCGCGGCTCTGCGCGACGATCCTGCGCAATGTCGCGCCGTGCTGGAGCGTAGCGAGGTGGCTTTTACCCCGCTCGATCCGGTGGGCGAGGCGCCGTGCCTGCGCGACAATCGCACCCGGCTCGATGGCTTTCCTTATGCGGGCGCGCGTCCCGACACGACCTGCGCGATGGCCGCCGCGCTGGAAATCTGGCGGCGCGACAGCGTCCAGCCTGTCGCGCAGGAGATTTTCGGGCAAGACGTCGCCCGGATCGAGCATTTCGGCAGTTTCAGCTGCCGCCGCCTCTACGGGCGCGACGAAGGACCGTGGAGCGAACATGCCACCGCCAATGCGATCGATATTGCAGGATTCGTGCTGGAGGACGGCACCCGCATCGCGATCGTCAATGCATGGGATGGCGAGGATGCCGAGGCCCGCTTCCTGCGGCAGGTGCGCGACGGGGCCTGCGCGGCCTTCGGCACCGTCCTCTCACCCGATTACAACGAGGCGCACCGCGACCATTTTCACCTCGACCAGGAAGGTCGGGGTTTCGGCGGCGTGTGCCGCTAGCGACGATGGGCTGAGGCTTGCGCGCTGTCCTACAGGCGGGCGGATATGCGAAGCCAGCCCGATGCTGCGCACGACCCACCATGCCCGCAACCTTCCGAAGGTTCGCGATCGGGCAGGTTTTCTGCCCCATGACACTGTGTCAGGTGTGTCAGGCTCGGGATTTGAACCCGGTGAAGCGCCAGCCTGTGGGGCGCCGCAAAAGCAGGGTTTACACCGCTTCGAGCGCGTATCCGGCAGACCGGACCGTGCGGATCGGGTCCTTCGCGCCCTCCAGCTCCAGCGCCTTACGCAGGCGGCGGATATGCACATCGACCGTGCGCAGCTCGATGTCGCTGCCTGTACCCCATACGCCGTCGAGCAGCTGCCCTCGGCTGAACACGCGCCCCGGGCTTTCCATGAAGAACTTGAGCAAGCGGTACTCGGTCGGGCCGAGTTGCAGCGGACGTCCGCGCCGTTCGACCTTGTGGGCCACCGGATCGAGCTGGATATCGCCCACCGAAATGGATTCGCCGGCCAGGGCAGGGCGGATGCGGCGCATCACGGCCGCGACGCGGGCCAGCAATTCGCGCGGGGAGAAAGGCTTCGTCAGGTAGTCGTCGGCCCCGGTGTCGAGCCCCCGAACCCGGTCGTCCTCCGCCTCGCGCGCGGTCAGCATGATGATCGGAACGTGCGCGGTTTCCTTGTCGCGCCGCAGCCGACGGCAGACCTCGATCCCGCTGGTGCCTTCGATCATCCAGTCGAGGATGATGAGATCGGGCACGTCCTCGCTCGCCATCAGCAGCGCTTCATCGCCATCGGCGGTCACGCGCACCTGGTAGCCTTCGTTGGCGAAACGAAATTCGAGCAGCTCGGCGAGCGCCGGATCGTCTTCGACGAGGATCAGCTTTGCGGCAGGCACTGGGAGTCTCGCATTCCGATGGACTTCATGGGTGTTAGAACAGGACGGGCCTGTGTCAATTGTCGTCGTCGAGTGGGTAGGAACCGGTCGCGGCGAAGTAGACCATTTCGGCCACGTTGGTCGCATGGTCGCCGATCCGTTCGATGTTGCGGGCAACGAACAGCAGCTGCGCCGCGCTCGAAATGGTCGCAGGGTTTTCGACCATATGGCTGACAAGATTGCGGAAAACCGAATTGTAGAAGGCGTCGACCTTCTTGTCCGAAGCGATCACCTCGAGCGCCAGCGCAGGATCGCGCGCGGCATAGGCGGTCAGCACGTCGTGGACCATCTCCGCCGCAACCTCGCCCATTGCGGGCAGCAGGGTAAGCGGTTCGAACCGCGAGCGTCCCTCGATCCGGCCGACGCGCTTGGCAATGTTCTTGGAATAGTCGCCGATCCGCTCGACCACGCCGGCGATCTTGAGCGCGGCGATCACCTCGCGAAGATCGTCCGCCATCGGGGCGCGCAGGGCAATGATCTTGACCGCCAGCTTGTCGACTTCGACTTCCAGCGTATCGAGCTTGCGATCGTCGGCCACGATCCGTTCGGCAAGCTCTTCGTCGCCGCGGATCAACGCATCGAGCGAGCCTTCCAGTGCGGTTTCCGCGAGCCCACCCATCTCGGTGATGAGCCCACGCAGCCGCGTGATGTCCTCGTCGAAGGCCTTGACGGTGTGCTGGGCAATCATCCATAGCGTCCCGTGATATAGTCTTTGGTGCGCTCTTCGCGCGGATTGGTGAAGATTTCGCCCGTTGGCCCGTATTCGACCATCTTGCCGAGGTGGAAGAAAGCCGTGCGCTGCGAAACGCGGGCGGCCTGCTGCATCGAGTGGGTGACGATCACGATGGCGTAGCGCCCCGCGAGTTCGTCGATCAGTTCCTCGATCTTGGCGGTGGCGATGGGGTCGAGCGCGGAGGCCGGCTCGTCCATCAGGATCACTTCGGGATCGACCGCGATGGCGCGCGCGATGCACAGGCGCTGCTGCTGTCCGCCGGAAAGTGCGGTGCCCGATTCGCTCAGCCGGTCCTTCACCTCGTTCCACAGGCCTGCGCGCTGCAGCGACCGCTCGACGATCTCGTCCAGCTCGCCCTTGCTTTCGGCGAGGCCGTGGATCTTCGGGCCGTAGGCGATGTTGTCGTAAATCGACTTGGGGAACGGATTGGGTTTCTGGAACACCATGCCGACCCGCGCACGCAGCTGAACCACGTCCATCCCGCTGGAATAGATGTTCTCGCCGTCGAGCTCGATATCGCCCTCGACACGCGCGGAGGCGATCGTGTCGTTCATGCGATTGAGTGTGCGCAGGAAGGTCGATTTCCCGCAACCCGAGGGGCCGATGAAGGCGGTGACGAACTTGGTGGGAATGTCGATCGACACATCGTCGATCGCCTTCTTGTCACCATAGTAGACCGAGACGTCGCGCGCGCGCATCTTGGCTTCGGCCTTTTCGTCCATTTCGTGAATTACGGTCACCAGGTTTTCTCGAACTTGTTGCGCAGGAAGATGGCGAGGGCGTTCATGACGAGCAGGAACACCAGTAGCACGATGATCGCGGCGCTGGTTCGCTCGATGAAGCCGCGGTCGATTTCATCCGACCACAGGAAGATCTGCACCGGCAGCACAGTGGCGGGCGAGGTAAAACCGTCCGGCGGGGTCGCCACGAAGGCGCGCATGCCGATCAGCAGCAGCGGGGCGGTTTCGCCCAGCGCACGCGCCATGCCGATGATGGTGCCGGTGAGGATGCCGGGCAGGGCGAGCGGCAACACGTGGTGGAAAACGACCTGCACGGGCGATGCGCCCACCGCCAGCGCGCCATCGCGGATCGAGGGCGGCACCGCCTTGATCGCGTTGCGGCCCGAGATCACGATCACCGGCATCGTCATCAGCGCGAGCGTCATCCCCCCGATCAGCGGGGCGGAGCGCATGTTGGGGAAGATCGTGAGGAACACCGCGAGACCCAGCAGGCCGAAGATGATCGACGGGACTGCCGCGAGATTGTTGATCGACACCTCGATAATGTCGGTCCAGCGGTTCTTGGGCGCATATTCCTCGAGGTAGAGCGCGGAAAGCACGCCGATCGGAAAGGCGAGCGCCAGCGTCACCAGCATTGTCAGGATCGATCCCTTGAGCGCCCCCCACACGCCGACCTGCTGCGGGTCGGTCGCATCGGAACGCGCAAGGAAGCCCCAATCGAGCCGCTTGGCGAGGTGCCCTTCGCGCTCGAGCTGAGCTGCGAGCGCCTGCATCTCCGGCGCGCCTTCGCCGTCCATGCCCATGGCGAGATCGCCACTGGCGGGCAGCCAGAAGGTTTCCTGTCGCTGGAGCAGCGCAGGGTCTGCGCGCAGATCATCGGCGACTTCGCGCCAGGCATCCTCACTCAATTCCTCGGCGCCGGCCTCGCCGATCGCCTGTTCCGCAGAGAACTGGACGATCTGGGGGAGGCCCTGCATTTCCAGCGTCTGGACTGCGCTGGGCTGGCTCATTGTTTCTGCGTCGCCGGCAAGGCCGGAGGCGGCGAAATCGACCGGCACCTGCAGTTCGGCGCGCTGGAAGCCGCCGATGCCGTTGATGGTCATGTTGCCGAGCAGCACGAACAGGATTGTGATCGACACCAGGATCGCGAACAGGCCAAAGAACTTGAAACGCCGTTCGGATGCATAGCGCTGCTTGAGGCGCTTTTCGAACGCGGCGGTTCGGGTCGGCTGGCCGCCGGCTTTGGCCGCGGCATCGGGGCTTACGGGATCACTCATTATTCGTAGGCCTCCCGGAAGCGTTTGACGACGCGCAGGGCGATGAAGTTCAGCAGCAGCGTAACCATGAACAGCACGAAGCCCAGCGCAAAGGCGCTGAGCGTCGCCGGATGATCGAAGCTGCCTTCACCGGTCAGCAGGGCGACGATCTGCACGGTCACCGTGGTCATCGACTCCAGCGGATTCGCCGTGAGATTGGCGGCAGTAGAGGCTGCCATGACGACGATCATGGTTTCCCCGATCGCGCGGCTGACCGCCAGCATCACGCCGCCGACGATGCCAGGCAGGGCGGCGGGGATGAGCACCTTCTTGATCGTTTCGGACTTGGTGGCACCCATGGCCAAGCTCCCGTCGCGCATCGATCCGGGCACGGCTGCGATGCTGTCGTCCGCCATCGAGGAGACGAAGGGAATGATCATCACACCCATGACGAGCCCGGCCGCCAGCGCGCTCTCGGAAGAGGCGTTGGTAACGCCGATCGCCTGGGCTGCGTCACGGATCGCAGGGGCCACCGTCAGCGCGGCGAAATAGCCGTAGACCACGGTCGGTACCCCGGCGAGAACCTCGAGCGCGGGCTTGATGATCTTGCGCCAGCGCGGGCTGGCGTACTGGGTGAGGTAGATTGCGCTCATCATGCCGAGCGGAATGGCGACGATCATGGCAATGATCGCACCGATGAAGATCGTGCCCCAGAACAGCGGGATTGCGCCATAGCGGTCGCCCTGAACCGCGTCTGGATTGGACATCGGGTCGGGGTTCCAGCTCAGGCCGAACAGGAAATCGATCGGCGAGACCATGCCGAAGAAGCGAATCGTCTCGAAAACCAGGCTGGCAAGAATGCCGAAGGTGGTCAGGATCGCGACGAGCGATGCGATCAGCAGCACGGCCATCACCGCGCGTTCCACCTTTACCCGTGCGGTGAATTGCGGCTTCAGGCGGCTAAATGCCCACAGGCCCAGGATAATCGCCATGGCAATGCCGAAAGCGAGGCCGACCAGGCTGTAGAACTGGCTCGCTTCGCGAAACGGTTCGACCAGCGCCTGCGCGTCGGGGTTGAACACGGCTGCCGCATGCCCGTTTGCCACGCTGCGCGCTTCGGCCAGCATGGCGTCGCGCTGAAAGCCGAAAGCGGGCAGATCCTGCGCCGCCGCCGAAGCGAGCACCCACTGTTCGATGAGAATCGGCGAAAGCACGCTCCACAGCGCCGCGAAGAGCACCAGCGGCACGGCGACCCAGATCGCAACGAACCATGCGTGATAGCCGGGGCGCGAAACGACGCGCGGGGCTTCGGGCGACCGGTCGAACGCGCGGGCTCTCGCCCGGCCGGCCAGCCATCCTGCCAGCCCGAGGCCGATCGCTAGCAGAAAAAGAAAAGCGGGAGACATGCTGCCGAAGGGCCCCTTACGTCATGCTTTGGAGGGTCCATCGCCTAGCGCGATCTTGCCCCCGTGTAGTCCGGTCAGAAATCAGGTGAGGTGCCGCTCCGCAAGCGGCAGGCACCCCCCGTTGTTGAAACTTTGTGAAAGCCTCATGACAATTGCTGTTCATCACGCGCATTCGACGCATCGAGCGAAGAGCCAGAGGCGCGATCCGCAACGGGCATCTCCTCCGTTCCGGCCGTCTGCGAACATTCTTCGCGCGGCAGTCGAACGGTAACGATCGTGCCGCGCCCGACTTCGCTATCGATGTCGAGCCGCCCGTGGTGGCGCTCTACGATATGTTTGACAATGGCGAGCCCTAATCCGGTCCCACCGGACAGCCGGCTGCGCCCCGGATCGGTGCGATAGAATCGGCGGGTGAGGTGAGGGAGGTGTTCGGGCTCGATACCTTCGCCGCGGTCTTCGACCTCGACCTTCGCTTCGCCGAGGGCCGATTCGCTCAACCGGACGGAGACCGGCGTTCCCTCGCGGCCATATTTCAGCGCATTGTCGACGAGATTGCGGATGAGCTGCTCCAACTGCTGCGGGTCGCCCAGCACGGTGAAGGTACCGTCCGCTTCGAACGCGATACGCTCGGCCCGGTGGGCGCCAGCACCTTCGCGCGCGGCACGTTGCACCAGCGCGTTGAGCTCGACAGGCGTGTCCGGGCGATCATGCTTTTCCGCTTCGACGCGAGAGAGGGACATCAGATCGCTGACGAGGTTCTGCAGGCGCCGGGCCTCGCGATGAATCGTGTCGAGAAATTTGCGCGCCGTGTCCCGGTCGATATCTTCGGGGTGTTCGCTCAGCGTCTCGACATAGCCGATTATGGACGAAAGCGGCGTGCGAAGTTCGTGGCTTGCATTGGCGACGAAATCGGTATGCGCCCGGCTGACGTCCGATTCGGCGGTTTTGGAGGTCAATTCGATGACCGCGGTGCGCGCATCGATCCCGTAACGGCTGACCCGCCACACGTCCTTGCGTCGCACAAGGCCGGTCACCACCGTCTCGCCATGGCGTTCGCTATCCATCAGAGCGATCGCACGCGGGTTGCGGATTGCCACACGCACGTCCTGTCCGATCACATGCTGGCCCAGTAGGCGACGTGCAGAGGCATTGGCCATAACCACGCGCTTGCGATCCGTAAGCAGCAGCGGCGAATGCGCGTGCTCGATCATCTCGGCGAAGCCCTCGCGCGAGAGGCCATCGCGCCGCGAATCGGCTTCGACCCGCTGCTCTTGCGGCTGGCTGATCCACAAGGTCAGCGACCAGACGAGCCAGATGGCCAGCGCGTAGGCGACGGCCACGCCTGCCAGCATCAGCAGCAGTGTGGAGCAGGTGGCGATGATGAGGCCTGCCCAGGGATATGCGAGCGGCTTGTGCATAGCGTCTCGCCTAGGCGGATTTGCCGCGCCACGCCAGAGCCGGAGAGCGGATCGCTTTGCTTCGCTTTGTAGAGGTGCCTCCGGACCCGCCAACTGGCGTGTTCCACGCGCGGGAAGCTGTGCGCTTCCCGGCCCGATGGGCATTATCTGGGGGGAGATTGAGTTGCCGACGAAGCGCCGGCACCGGATGGTGACCCCTACGGGAATCGAACCCGTGTTTCAGCCGTGAAAGGGCCGCGTCCTAACCGCTAGACGAAGGGGCCACATCCGGAACAGCTTCTGGCGGGTCGGCGAAAAGGCCGGTACCGCCGAAGCGAGCCGCGCACTTAGGCATGTCGCGATAAGCGGTCAAGCCCACAATCTGCCAAATTCACGCTTCGACCAGCGCGACGTCCTCAAGGTGCAATTCCGCGCGCGGCGTATTGGCCCACGTATCGACCTTTGCACGGCCCGCGAGCCACAGTTTTGTCCCCGGATGAAGCGCAAGCAGTGCCTGCCCGAATTCGGTGTCGGCAATGCGAAAGGCGATGGCCTTGATCGAGCCGCCATCGCGAGAGCCGGCGACGAGCCGCACGTGATCCGTTCCGACACGGTCAATCTTCACCACGTGGACCGGCCCGATGGCCAGACGCGGGCCGGGCCAGCCCATGCCGTAGGGCCCGCCACGCTCCAGCGTTTCGACCAGTTCCACGGTGAGCGCGCGCGGGCCGAGCGAGAGATCGAAGCCGAGCGAGGCCTCGGCGCTGGCTGCCGCGACCTGCCTCTCCAGCCGCGCCTCCAGCCAATCGGACAATGCCTCGATCTTGTCCTCGCGCACGGTCAGGCCGGCCGCCATCGCATGCCCGCCGCCCGCTTCCAGCAGGCCTTCCTCGCGCGCCGCCATAATCGCTGCGCCCAGGTCCACACCGGGAATCGAGCGGCCCGAGCCTTTGCCGATTCCCGTCGCGGCGTCGCGGGCGATGACGATGCTGGGGCGTCCCGTCTTTTCCTTGATCCGGCCCGCGACGATTCCGATCACACCCGGGTGCCAACCATTGCCGTGGACGATCCGCAGCGCGCGATTCGCCTGCCCGGCAAGCTGTGCCTCGCCCGCCTCCTGCACCTCGGCCTCGATCGCGCGGCGCTCTTCGTTCAATTGGGATAGCTGCGCGGCGATCGTACCGGCTTCCTCGGCGTCCTCCGTGGTCAGCAGGCGGACGCCCAAGGTCGATTCGCCCACGCGTCCGCCCGCATTGATTCGGGGGCCGAGCGCAAAGCCGAGATCGGAAGAGGCAGGCGCGCGCGTCAGCCGGCTTGCGTCGATCAGCGCGCTCATGCCGATATTGGCGCGTTTCGCCATGACCTTCAGGCCCTGCGACACGAACGCCCGGTTCAGACCATGGAGCGCGGCAACGTCCGCCACCGTGCCCAGCGCGACCAGATCGAGCAGCGCGCGAAGGTCGGGCTCCTTGCGCGTCTCGAAATAGCCGCCTTCGCGCAGTTTGCGCACAAGCGCGATGGCGACCAGAAAGGCCACGCCGACTGCGGCCAGATGACCATGCGCGGCGGCATCGTCTTCTTCGTCGAGCCGGTTGGGATTGACGAGGGCGACCGCGGCGGGGCGCTCGGGCGAGCATTTGTGATGATCGACGACGATCACGTCGACGCCCGCATCGCGCGCTGCCGCCAGTGCCTCGTGCGCCATCGCGCCGCAGTCGACAGTGACGACAAGGCTCGATCCCTGTTCGCCCAGCTTGACCAGCGCTTCGCCGCTGGGGCCGTAGCCTTCCAGCAGGCGATCGGGGATGTAGTAATCGGCCTCGTGGCCGAGCATGCGGAAAAGGCGGATCAGCAGGGCGGCGGAAGTCGCGCCGTCGACATCGTAATCGCCGTAGATCGTCACTCTTTCGCGGGTGAGGATCGCCTGTGCGAGCCGCTCTGCCGCGATTTCCATGTCCTGAAAGATCGCCGGGTCGGGCAGGAAGGCGGCGAGCTTGGGCTCGCGCTGCCGCTCCAGATCGTCTCGCGCCACCCCCCGAGCAATCAGGATCTGGGTCAGGATATCGTCGCCGAGGCCCGCAACCATCCCGTCGTGCTGGTTGCGCCCGCCGCGCCAGCGCCAGCTGCGACCGCCAAGCGAGCGTTCGACTCCGCAGACATGCGTTGCGGTATTGGTGGGTGCGGTGGTGGCCATCGGCTCAACCTAGCGCGCCTCGCCACCAGAACAAAGCGCGGCCCCGTTGACTTTCGACAGGCGGGCGCGAGGTTGCGCGCATGGTCGACGCGACGCTCCTCATCATCTGGCATTCGCGCACCGGCGCGAGCGAGGCACTGGCGCAGGCCGCCGCAGCTGGCGCGGGCGACGCGGCACGGCTGATGGCCGCCGCCGAGGTGGAGCCCGACGATTTGCTCGCGGCGAGCGGTTATCTGTTCGTCTGCCCAGAGAATCTCGCCACGATGTCGGGCATGATGAAGGAGATGTTCGACCGCTGCTATTACCCTGTGCTCGGCAAGATCGAGGGGCGCGCCTTCGCGACCATCATCTCCGCCGGGTCCGACGGGGAGGGCGCGCAGGCGCAGATAGACCGGATCGCGCAGGGCTGGCGGCTGAAACGAGTCGCCGACCCGATCATCGTGAACATGGATGCACAATCGCCCGAGGACATTCTCGCCCCCAGGGAGGTTCCCCAGGCACGCCTCGACGAATGCGAAGCGCTGGGCGAAGCCTTGGCCGAAGGCCTGGCGATGGGGGTCTTCTGACACTTAACCTCGGTTGAGTTCGTACCATTTCGGAGCAATGCCTGCGCCTACCCCCTCGACGCACGGGAGGGACATGCGCAAAGGTCCGCGCCGTGAATGGGGACGGAAAGGGAAGAGATGCGCGCATGTCCGAGGGCCTGAGCGGTTCCGCCGCGCCCGAAATCGGCGACGACCTCCTGATCCTGTTTCCTCATGGCACGCGGCCCACCGCGCGCCGCGTCCATGGGCAATGCGGGACGAGCGGCTTTGCCGATGCGAGCGGTCCCGATCTGACGGAGTACGAACACAAGGTCGATATCGCGGCGCCCACCGGGCTCGGGCTGCAGCGCGCGGGGCTGGTCTTCGATCTCGTCGGGCTGGCGCCCGGCCCACCCATTGCGGTGCCCGATATGGGCGAGGAGCAAGTGATGCGCGAACCGATCCTGCCCACCCGGACCGAGGCCTCGTCCCTGCGGCTCGGCCCGCATATCGTTGCGGGCAAGGGCAGCCTCGCCATCCTGCGCGAATGGTTCGGTCTCGCTTCCGGGCTCGCGGAGACCTTTGGCGCTACGACCTTGTGCTGGGTGCCCGGCGGGGTCGTCGTTCCGCTCGACCGGCTCCCCCATCACCTGCATGCCTGGGATGATCGCGGCGATGTGCCGGTCAATCTGCTGGCGAGCTTTCGCCGGACGATCGACGGAGCGGTGCAGAGCCACGGACTTGCCTTCTTCACGGGGCAGGAGTTTCGCATCGAGCCCCCCCTGGTGCGGGGCGGGGAAGACGGGTTGGCCCGGCTGATCTTCTCGCACCTGTTCTACGCCGGGGAGCAGACCGTGACCGGCGAGCTGGCCGCGCCCGACGGCACGCCGCTGCGGCTGGAGCCATCGGGCAATCGCCGTTTCGTGCGGGTCTGGCCGGGCTGAGAGATCGCCTAATAGGGCGCGCTCGCCGCATCAAGCGACGCCTTGGCGTCCTTGTATTCGCGCTCCAGCCGGTCGACCATTTCGGCCACGCTTGCCACCTTCTTCACCGCGCCGACACCCTGGCCGGAGCCCCAGATATCCTTCCACGCCTTGGCCTTGGAATTGCCGCCGCTGCCGAAATTCATCTTCGACGGGTCGCTTTCGGGCAGGTTGTCGGGGTCGAGCCCGGCTGCCTCGATCGAGCTGCGCAGGTAGTTGCCGTGTACGCCGGTAAAGAGGTTGGTGTAGACGATGCCTTCGGCGCTGCCCTCGACGATGCCATCCTTGTAGCCTTGCTCCGCATTGGCTTCCTCGGTCGCGATGAACGCGCTGCCGATATAGCCGAAATCGGCGCCCATCGCCTGCGCGGCGAGGACCGAGCGACCGGTCGCGATCGAGCCCGACAGCGCGATCAACCCGTCGAACCATTCGCGAATCTCGTGCATCAATGCGAAGGGCGACTGCGTGCCGGCATGGCCGCCCGCACCGGCGGCGACGGGGATTAGCCCGGTTGCGCCCTTTTCGATCGCCTTGTGCGCGAAGCGGTTGTTGATGACATCGTGCAGCGTGATCCCGCCCCAGTTGTCGACCGCCTGGAAGACCTCTTCACGCGCGCCCAATGAGGTGATGACCAACGGCACCTGCCACTTCTCGCACACCTGCATGTCTTCTTCGAGCCGGGCGTTCGAGCGGTGGACGATCTGGTTGACCGCGAAGGGCGCGGCGGGGCGATCGGGGTTGTCGCGGTTATGCGCCGCCAGTTCCTCGGTGATCCGGTGCAGCCATTCGTCGAGCACGCCCGAGGGCCGCGCGTTGAGCGCCGGGAAGCTGCCGACGATCCCCGCCTTGCATTGGGCGATGACCAGTTCCGGCCCGGAAACGATGAACATCGGCGAGCCGATGATGGGCAGGCGCAGACGGTCGAACGGGGCGGGAAGGGGCATTGGGTTTCTCTCCGGAAAAGCTGTTTGCGTGGGGTCTATGCGCCGCTTTCGGCGGTGTCGAGACTGCCGTTACGTCAACTCGAGCAGATGCTCGAGGTCATAGACCCGCGCCGCGGTGCCCGCGAACAGCGCGTGCTTTTCGTCCTGCGAGGCCCCGGAGGCGAGCCGTTTCAATGCGTTCCAGAGCGTGGCGTAGCTGCCCGCCCACTTGTCGACTGGATAATTGCTCTCGAACATCGCGCGGTCCGTCCCGAAGGCTTCGATGCAGGTTTCGACATAGGGCCGCCACATCCGCGCCAACTCTTCCGAAGGCACGCTTTCGGTCGGGCCTTCGGGCGGCATGCCGCAGAACGACATGGCCAGGCCGCCGAGCTTGACCACCACATTCTCGCATTCCGCCAGCTCGCGGATCGAGGCACGCCACCGCCCGAAATGCTCGTCCAGCTTGCCTGCATAGGAGGCGGTGCCCAGCGGTGTTCCGCAATGGTCGAGCACGATGGGCTGGTCGGGAAAGGCGCGCGCGAGGTCGATTACGTCGCCCAGCTGCGGTTCGAGGACCCAGGCGTCGAAGGTCAGCCCACGCTTGCCCAGCTCGGCGAAGCCTTCGCGGAAGGCGGCATCGCGGTAGAGACCTTCGGGGTGGTGGAACGCGGGGCCGAGCACGCTGGGGTCGGCATCCCACGCGCCTGCGTGGCGAATACCCTTGAAGCGCGCGCCACCCGCCTCTGCCTGCGCATCCAGTACCTCTCCGGCTTTCGCGCCAAGCCGGAGGTCCGCATGGCCGACGATGCCCGCGCAGGGGCGGCTGGCACCGTAGAGCCCGCTCGCGCCCTGCGCTGCGACTCCGCGCACGAACTCGACCTCGCCGACCACCTTCAGCGCCTCGCCGCGCGACGCATCGTAAAATGCGCCGCATTCCATGAACACGGTGCCGATGATCCGGTGGCCGCTGCCGATGTCGGCGAGAAACTGGTCGAAGGTGTAGTGCGCAGACAGGCCGACCGTTTCGATGAAGGGGTGAAGGGGCTCGGGAAATGCACCGACCAGCGCGCGCAGATCCCACAGGTGATGATGCGGATCGATGATCGGCAGATCGGGTTCGATCACGGATTCGCGGACGGATTCGGGCTTACTCATGCGGATTTCCCGTTTGGCGTGAGACACGGACAGGGGGTGTTTGAAAAACTCTGGAATGCGCGCTGTGCCGCAGTGGCCAAGCGATAGCGCGTTGCATCCGGGCCTGAAGTGTCACCTTTCGCAAGGCGGGTGCAATCGTACCGATCGAGGGTGCTGGGCCAGTGCATTCGGCGCAGAGTGCCGGAGGAGGGCCGGGTAGGGAAGCGCCTCATTCGAGCACCGCCAGTGCATCCGCAGCGCTCGCGACCCGCGGCCATGCCTCGGGCGGCTGGTGACGCAGCCAGGTATATTGGCGCTTGGCGTAATTGCGGGTGGCCTGCTGGCCCTTCGCGACCGCCTCTTCGCGCGAATACTCGCCGCGCAGCCAACCGGCGATCTCGCGCACGCCGATGGCGCGCATCACCGGTAGATCGGGGTCGAGATTTCGCGCAAGCAGCGCCTCGACCTCCGCAACTGCGCCTTCGTCCATCATCGTCTCGAATCGCGCGTCGCACCGGGCATAGAGAACATTGCGGTCAGGCAGCAGAATCGCGGGCGACAGATCGACCATTTCGCCGATCCCGCCTTCCTTGCGCTGCTGCCATTCGCGCAGGCTCAGCCCGGTGGCGCGGACGACTTCCAGCGCGCGGGCGATCCTCTGCGTGTCATTGGCGTCGAGCTTCGCGTGGCTCGCCGGGTCCGCCACCGCCAGTTCGGCGTAAGCCTCGGGCGTGGGCATCGCGCGCACCGCATCGCGCACTTGCGCGGGGATGGCGGGGATGGGCGCAATCCCGTCGAGCAGCGTGCGGATATAGAGCCCCGTCCCGCCGACGAGGATCGGCACATCGCCGCTCGCGTGGAGATCGGCAATCTCGCGCTTCGCTGCCTCCGCCCAATCCGCCGCCGAGCATGCCTGCGCGCCGTCCCAGGTGCCGAACAGGCGGTGTTCGTGGTGCGCGGTGTCCTGTGCGCCGGGCCGCGCGCTCAGCACGCACAGATCGGCATAGACCTGCGCGCTGTCCGCATTGACGATCACGCCTCTCCGGCCCTGCTCCGCCAGCCTGTCGGTCAGGCGGAGCGCCAGCGTGCTCTTGCCGCTCGCCGTCGGCCCTGCGATGAGCGCGAGCGGCCCCTTGACTGCATCCTCGGAGATATTGCCCGTGCTCATCATCCGCCTCCTAGCAGAGCCCGCGCCCCCTGAGGCAAGTGTGCGCGCGTTGGAATCCGCTTTATCCGCAGCGGGCCAGCCGATCGCGCGGACCACGACGCTCCCGGGCAGCGAGGGCGTGCTCGAAATCGAGATTCCCGACGCCACGCAGGAGGTCGCCGCGCCGCTGGTCGAACAGCATCTCGCGCCTTTTGCTGCGCTGTTCGCGCAAGACGAGATCGCGATCCCGCGACTGCTCGTGAGCGACATGGATTCGACGATGATCGGGCAGGAATGCATCGACGAGCTGGCCGATTTCGCAGGGATAAAGCCGCAGGTTGCCGCGATTACCGAGCGCGCAATGCGCGGCGAACTCGATTTTGCAGGCGCCCTGCACGAGCGGGTTGCGCTGCTCGAAGGGCTGGAGGAAACCGCGATCGAGCGTTGCCTTGCGGAACGGATCGTCCCGACGCCGGGCGCGGCGACCTTGATCGCCACGCTTGCAGCACACGGCACCCGCAGCGTGCTGGTGACCGGAGGATTTCACCGCTTTGCCGATCCCGTGGCCCAGCGGCTCGGCTTCGACCATGTGGTCGGCAACCGCTTACTGGTGGCGGACGGCAAGCTGACGGGCGCGGTGGAAGAACCGATTTGCGACAGCGCGACCAAGGAACGCACCTTGCGCGAAGAGGCGGCAAAGCTTGGGGCGGGTGCCCGAACGCTCGCGTTGGGCGACGGCGCGAACGACACGCCGATGCTGGTCGCGGCGGATTACGGCGTTGCCTATCGGGCCAAGCCCAAAACCCGTGCTGCGGCCAATGGCTGGGTCGATATCGAGGACCTCACCGCGCTGCTCTTGCTCCTGGGGATAGCGCGCGAAAACTGGGTCGTGAAATAGGCTTGGAATGTGTTCGTTCATCATCTATTGACATTGATGTCAGTAAGGAATGGCGCATGACCGAAGCAACACCCCTCTCGACCGATTCTTCAGCCGTGGAAGCTGCCCGCGATGGCACCCCGCTGCGTCACCCCGACCGGGTTGCGCCGAGATACCGGCCGCTGCTCGCCTACCACCATTTTCGCGAGCTGCTGAAGGACAAGGAGGATACCTCCCACGTCTTCCGCATCTTCGAGGCGCTGCCGCACAAGAGCTTCATGCCGCGCGTGCGCAAACTTGTGCTGAGCGAGCAGGGGGAACGTCTGCGGGCCGAAGAGCCGTTCCTGCCGCCGATCCTCGACGATCACGAGGCGCTGCGCAAGCTGCCGAAGGGCACGGTCGCGCACGCCTATTGCGATTTCATGGAGCGCGAAGGCCTGTCGGCTGCCGGCCTGGTTGCCGAAGCTGACAAGCTCGGCCGTCGCAAGTTCGACGACCTGGTCCAGTGGTTCGCCTTCCGCAATCGCGACACGCACGATCTGATGCATGTGCTGACCGGCTACGGGCGCGATGCGCTGGGCGAACAATGCGTGCTGCTGTTCACCCACGGCCAGCAGCCGAGCCACGGCCATTTGCTGATCGGCTATGCCGGAGCGCTCAACATCAAGCGGGGCGTGAAGGGCAGCAAGGCTCCGGTCTTCAAGGCCGTGCGGCAGGCGCAGAAGACGGGCACCGCGTGCCCGCCACTGGTCGAGATGTCGATCCGCGAGCTGCTCGCGACCGATCTCGAAGAAGCGCGTGCGAAGCTCAACATTCCCGAGCCGCACTGGTACCGCGAGTGCCACCGCGTGTGGCGCGAGGAAGGGATCGACCCCTACGACCTGCTCGGCAATGCTCCCGGCGATGCCGGGGCGCCGGTAGCTGCCTAAGCCCAGAGTCCCAGCAAAAGCTGGGACCTCGCTCGGAAAGAGCGCTTTGCCTGAAAAAGGTCCCAGCCTTCGCTGGGACTTGCTCGCTGTTCAAAGCCAGCTGGCGATCCGGCTCAGCGGCTTCTTGCGCACGGCATGGTCGGGCACGGTAGCATCGCCCGCCGCGTGCCCGGCGACCACGATCATCAGCGGCTTTTCCCACTCGGGACGCCCGCAGATCTCACGCAGAAAGCCCATTGGCGAGGGCGTATGGGTCAGCGTCGCAAGCCCGGCCTCGTGCAGCGTCGATATCAGCATCCCGCAGGCGATTCCGACGCTCTCGTTCACGTAGTAGTTCTGCGTGGTTCCGTCTTCGTCGATCCCGCCCTTGCGCTGCGCGAAGCACACGATCAGCCAGGGCGCGGTTTCGAGAAACGGCTTTTGCGCATCGGTGCCGATAGGCGCGAGCGCATCGAGCCAGTCGCCCGAAGCTTTCGGCTTGTCGCCGCCTTCACCGTAGAAGCGCCGCTCCTCCGCCTCTGCCGCCTCGCGGATCGCGCGCTTTTTCTCCGCCGACCCGACGACCGCGAAATGCCACGGCTGGTGATTCGCGCCATTGGGCGCGGTGCCCGCGGCGAGGATCGCCTGTTCGATCACCGCGCGCGGCACCGGGGTATCGGTGAAGCTGCGGCAGGAGTGGCGGCTCTTGAGGCGTTCGTAGGCGGCTTTGGCCCGCGCAACCCGTTCCTCATCGCTATAGTCGGGCAATGGCGGGAAGGGGTGGTGCGCCTCGTTCAACGATCACCCTTCGGGATGACGAATTTGAGGCCGGACCAAATCTCGTCGACCGCGCATTTCTTCGTTTCGACGAAGCCCGCGGCAAGCCCGGCGGCGCGGACAGCGGGCTCGTCCAGCTCGCTCGCCCCGCCCGACGCCTGCGTTGGCCAGCTGACCCAGACATGCCCGTCCGGAGCCATGGTCCGGCGAAACGTTGGGAGCCTTGCCTCCAGCGTGGCAATGTCGCGGACGAACACATGCAGCGCATCGGCGCCTTCGTCCGGGTGACCGACAAATATCAGGTCGAGCGCATATTCGCCGATCTCGTCCTGAACGTTTTCGGGCATGTTCTCGAACCACACCCGCTGGCCGTCCCGCAGGTCCAGCTCTCTGGCGAGCGGGGTTGGCGAAGTGCCCGCGCTCACCTTACCCCTCCATCCAGTCCTGGAAGAACGCCTCGTTCGCGGCGCGCAGGTCTTCCACCTTCACGCCCAGCAGGCTGTCGCCGCCGACCGTGCCGAGCCGGGTGAAGCCAACCAGCGCGGCGGCCTCGCTCTCGGGCCCTTCGGCGACGATCGCATTGAACGCTTCGATATTGGATTTGCTGACGGTGACGACATAGCGGCTCTGATCCTCGCCGAACCACCACTGCGCAGGCGTGTAGGCCTCGTTCGCGGTCACCTCCGCGCCCATACCACCCGCCAGCGCCATTTCGGCGAGCGTCACGGCGAGCCCGCCGTCGGAGCAATCGTGCACCGCGCTCAGCAGCCCTTCGTCGATCAGCTTGAGCACGATCTCGCCCGCGCCACGTTCTGCAGCCAAGTCGACCGGTGGTACGCGGCCTTCGTCGCGGCCGTGGACTTCCTTGAGCCACAGCGATTTGCCGAGGTGCGAGCGGACCGGATCGGGCTTGGCCCAGAATTCGGGTGCAATCAGGTAGATCGCGTCGCCTTCGTTCTTGAAAGCGCTGTTCACCAGCTTGTCGTAATCCGCGATCAGCCCGACCCCGCCGATGGCAGGGGTGGGCAGGATGGCCGAGCCGCCGCCCGTCGCCTTGCTCTCGTTATAAAGCGACACGTTGCCGCTCACGACGGGGAAGTCGAGCGTGCGGCACGCCTCGCCCATGCCGTCCAGCGCGTGGACGATCTGGGCCATGATCTCGGGCCGCTGGGGATTGGCGAAGTTGAGGCAATTGGTGATCGCGAGCGGTTTCGCGCCCACCGCGCACAGGTTGCGGTAGGCCTCGGCAACCGCCTGCTTGCCGCCCTCGAACGGGTCGGCATGGACATAGCGCGGTGTGCAATCGGTGCTGATCGCGAGCGCCTTCTTAGTCCCGTGAACGCGCACCACGCCCGCATCGCCGCCGGTCTGGAGCGTGTCCGCACCCACCTGCCGGTCGTATTGTTCGTAAATCCACCGGCGCGAGGCGAGGGCAGGGCTGCCCATCAGTTTGAGCAGGTCGGCACCCACATTCGCGCTGTCGGGCACGTTCTTCATCGGCGTGATCTTCGCCCATGCCCCGTATTCCTCGCGGCTCAGGTAGGGCCGGTCATAGAGCGGCGCATCGTCGGCGAGCGGCCCGAGCGGAATGTCGCACACGGTCTCGCCCTCGAAGTCGAGCACCATGCGGCCCCCGGACGGACCGGGCTCGGTCACTTCGCCGATCACCGCAAAGTCCAGCTCCCACTTTTCGAAGATTGCGCGGGCCATCTCTTCCTTGCCGGGCTTGAGGACCATGAGCATCCGCTCCTGGCTCTCGCTCAGCATCATTTCGTAGGGCGTCATCCCCTCTTCGCGCTGAGGCACGTCGTCCATCTTGAGTCGGATGCCGACCTTGCCGTTGGTGGCCATCTCAACGCTGGAGCTGGTCAGCCCCGCCGCGCCCATGTCCTGGATGGCGACGATCGCGTCGGTCGCCATCAGTTCGAGGCAGGCTTCGATGAGCAGCTTTTCGGTGAAGGGGTCGCCCACCTGCACGGTGGGGCGCTTGGCCTCGGCGTCTTCCTCGAAATCCGCGCTCGCCATGGTGGCGCCATGGATGCCGTCGCGCCCGGTCTTGGAACCGACATAGACGATCGGATTGCCCACGCCTGTGGCAGCCGAATAGAAGATCTTGTCCGCGTCAGCGACGCCCACGGTCATCGCGTTGACGAGGATATTGCCATCATAGGCCGGGTCGAAATTGGTCTCGCCCGCGATGGTCGGCACGCCCACGCAATTGCCATAGCCGCCGATCCCTGCGACCACGCCCTGCACCAGATGCTTCATTTTGGGGTGATCGGGCCGCCCGAAGCGCAGCGCATTGGCGTTGGCCACCGGACGCGCGCCCATGGTGAAAACGTCGCGCAGGATGCCGCCGACACCCGTCGCCGCGCCCTGATAGGGCTCGATGTAAGACGGGTGGTTGTGCGACTCCATCTTGAAAATCGCGGCTTGTCCGTCGCCGATATCGATCACGCCCGCATTCTCGCCCGGGCCGCAGATCACCCACTCGGCTTCGGTCGGCAGCTTCTTGAGGTGCAGGCGCGAGGACTTGTACGAGCAATGCTCGCTCCACATCACGGAGAATATGCCGAGTTCCAGCAGGTTGGGTTCGCGGCCGAGTGCATTCAGCACGCGCTCGTATTCTTCGGGGCTGAAACCGTGCTGTTCGACGATGTCTGGGGTGATCTGGGGTGCGCTGGGAGTGTTTGGGGTAGCCATGCGCCGCCGCTTAAACCGGTCCGCGGCGCTACGCCAGTCCTACACTAGCGTTTCGCACGCCGCGTGTGTCCCAGCCACCATGCGATAAGCGTAATCAGGCCATAGGCGAAGAGCGCGGTGTAGGAGAGCGCGGGCGTGACCGCCTCGGGTTCGGGCCCGAACCAGTTGAACGCCTGCACCAGCAACAGCACGACGCCGAAGATGATGGCCGGCCCTGAGGGGCCGCGTGTCCGGGATAGCAACAAGGCCAGCGCACCGAAGGTCAGCGCCAGTTCCAGCGGCATTTCAATCAGCGGATAATTCCACAGCCCCAGGCCCATCTTCGGGGCGGAGCCCGCCAGTGTGAGGTCGGGTCGGTGGACAGCCAAATCGAGCAGCCAGTGCGACAGCACCACGCAGCCCACCAGCGCGCTTGCCAGCCGATCGCGTGTGAACAGCCAGACCAGCGCGGCGAAACCCAACGCAAAGCCTGCGCTGCCCAGCAGGCTGTGCGTATAGGGCGTGTGATAAAGGTCCATCGGGTTCATCGCGGTGATGCCCGGCACGATCCGCATATCCTCCACGCCAGCCAGCACGAAGGCGAAAAACGCCCAGTCCACCAGTTGCGCGGCCAGGAAATAGAGCCCCAGTCGCGGCCTGGTCGGAGTCACCGCCGCAGCCACGAATGCGGGGGCGAAGTGCCCGATAAACATGTGCGTTCCTCCCCAAACCCTGCGACCCTTCGCTTGACCCGCCACAGGCAGCCCGTCAATGCTCGCCCGCGATGGCAGAGGACAACATTCCCAACATTTCGGAAATGAGCTTCGAGCAGGCGCTGAAAGCTCTCCAGCAGGTCGTGCGCCAGCTGGAGGACGGCGAGGTGCCGCTCGACCAGTCGATCACGCTTTACGAGCGCGGCGAGAAGCTGCGCGCGCATTGCCAGGCGCGGCTCGATGCGGCGCAGGCGCGGATCGAGGCGATCGTGCTCGATGCAGGCGGCAAGCCCGCTGGCACGAAAAGCTTCGATGGCGCGGATTGATGTGAGGCGCTGAGATGGATTTCGTCGATTCCAAGGGTGCGCGGCTGCACATGGCGCTGGCGACGATCCAGACCGATATCGACGAGGCGTTCGACCGCCTGCTGCCGGTGCCCGACGACACGCGCGCGCGCCTGTTCGAAGCGATGCGCTATGCCGCGATCGGCGGGGGCAAGCGGGTCCGCCCACTGCTTCTGTGCGCCACCGCAACCATGTTCAACGTATCGCGCGAGGCGGCGGTGCTCGCCGGAGCGGCGCTCGAATCGATCCACGTCTATTCGCTGATCCACGACGATCTGCCGTGCATGGACGATGACGATATGCGCCGCGGCAAGCCGACGCTGCACAAGGCCTACGACGAAGCGACCGCGGTCCTGGCGGGCGACGCGCTGCATGCGCTGGCCTTTGAGATTTTGACCTTCGAGGATGTGAGCGCCGATCCCTTCGTGCAGGCCCAGCTGACCCGCTGCCTCGCTCTCGCGAGCGGCATGGGCGGCATGGCGGGCGGACAGGCGATGGACATGGCCGCCGACAGCGCGACCTACGACCTGCACACGATCACCCGCCTGCAACAGCTCAAGACCGGCGCACTGCTGACCGCGAGCGTGGAAATGGGCGCGATCCTCGGCCGGCTGCCGCACGATTCTCGCGGGCCTTTGCTGAACTACGCGCGCGACATCGGCCTCGCCTTCCAGATCGCCGACGACCTGCTCGATCACGAAGGTGATGAGGAAAAGGCGGGCAAGGCGCTGCGCAAGGACGACGAACAGGGCAAGCAAACCTTCGTCACGCTGATGGGTGCCGATGGCGCGCGCAGCCAGGCAAGGGCGCTGGTCGAACAGGCCTGCGGCCACCTTGCGCATTATGGCGAGGATGCGGGCGTGCTGTGTGATCTTGCGCGGTATATCGTGGAGCGGGATCGGTGAGGGCGACTTTTGCCTTACTCATGCTCTTAGTTTCGGTCGGGTGCAGCCAACCGGAATTGATCCCTGACGATCAGTTCATCGAAGCGTTTCCCGAAGCGGCAAAGATACCGGACTGCGGATCTCTTGATCCCGAAAGGCGGGATTTGGATAACCATCTCCTGCGCAATGGAGGGTACGAAGACACCGCCTACTTCACCGGCAGCCGGGAATGTTTGAATTCGTGGAATGAGGCGTTCGGGAAAAACGAGGATCATCGCGGAGAATTGTATTTTCTGGGCAATGAGCAGCTGTATCTGACGGTAATGCGAAGCGGGGACGAAACTGCACCCGAGGGGGACGCGGCATTCGTCAAATGGCTGCACGATAAACCGATTCCCGGAGCGGTCTATTGGTCCGGGGGAGGCGAATAATGAGTAAGCGTACAGGCATCTATCCTGGCACATTCGATCCGATCACGCGCGGCCATGCGGACATCATCCGGCGTGGCAGCAAGCTGGTCGATCACCTGATCATCGGGGTGACCACCAATCCTTCCAAGAACCCGATGTTTAACACCGACGAGCGCCTCGCGATGGTGGAACGCGAAGTGTCGGACATGGATCTCGGCAACGTATCGGTCGTGGGCTTCAACGCGCTGCTGATGAAGTTCGCCAAGGCGCAAGGGGCGTCGGTGATCATTCGAGGCCTGCGCGCGGTCGCGGACTTCGAATACGAATACCAGATGGCGGGGATGAACCAGTATCTCGACGACGAGATCGAGACGGTGTTCCTGATGGCGGACGTCTCGCTGCAGCCGATCGCCAGCAAGCTGGTCAAGGAAATCGCGGTCTATGGCGGGGACATCGCCGCCTTCGTCAGCCCCTCGGTGCGCGACGACGTGGTCGCCCGGGTCGAGAAGATCGGCATGAAGGGCGACTACTGACGCGCGCTTGCCTGCGCCAAATCGTTCATTGCGTGGACAGCGCGGGGTTTGTATCGCCGCGGCAATTCAGGAATTTTCATCCGTGAGACCCATGTTCAAGACCATTTTTTCCGCCGCAGCGCTGATCGCGCTGGCCGCAACCTCCGCACAGGCGCAAGACGTTGCGGAGGATGACGCGACGGCTGCTCCGGCGCCTGCGCGAAGCTACCCGCCGATCGACTACAGCTTGCAGGCGGAGCGGGAGAACATCCTGATGCTCGACCTGTCGAACGGCAAGCGCGTGGCGATCCGGCTGATGCCCGAATGGGCGCCCAACCATGTCGAGCGGATCAAGACGCTGGCGCGGCAGGGCTTCTACGACGGGGTGATCTTCCACCGCGTGATCGAAGGCTTCATGGCGCAGACCGGCGATCCCACCGGAACCGGGCAGGGCGGATCGCAGCTTCCCGACCTCGTGGAAGAATTCAATCCCATGCCGCATGTGCGCGGCACCGTCTCGATGGCACGTGCGCAGAGCGAAGACAGCGCGAACAGCCAGTTCTTCATCGTCTTCTACCCGCGCTTCAGCCTGGACCGGAACTACACCAATTTCGGACGCGTGATTCAGGGTATGGATGCGGTCGATGCGATTGCCCGCGGCGAACCGCCCGGCAATCCGACCCGCATCGTTCAGGCCTCGATCGCGGCGGACAACAAGCCCGCGCCCGATCCGGCGACGCTTGCCCGGCCGCAGCGTGACGACGACATCACCGCCGGCGATCTGAACGCATCCATCGATCAGTGACGATGTTGGGTTCCCGCCTTTGCGGGGATTCGGAAAATATCCCATGAAAGTCGATCTGTTCGATTTCGACCTTCCGCCCGATCGCATCGCCTTGCGACCGGTCTCGCCGCGCGATGCGGCAAAGATGCTGGTGGTGGAGGGCGATGCCCCCTTTGGCGACAGGCAGGTCCGCGACCTGCCCGACCTGTTGCGCCAGGGCGATGTGCTGGTCTTCAATGATACGCGCGTGATCCCCGCCCGGCTGGAAGGGGAGCGCGTGCGCGACGGCGCGAGCGGCGCGGCCATCGGCGCGACGCTCCACAAGCGGATCGATGCGCGGTGCTGGCAGGCCTTCGTGCGCAATGCCAAGCGGCTGCGCGAGGGGGACCGGATCGTCTTTCCCGCAAACGTCTCGGCCATCGCGCAATCGCGCGGTGACGACGGCAGCTGGGTGCTCGCCTTCGAAGGCGACGAGCCGGTCGAGCTGCTGCTGGAACGCGCGGGCGCGATGCCACTGCCGCCCTATATTGCGCAAAAGCGCCCCACCGACGAACGCGATGCGAGCGATTACCAGACGCTGTTCGCGGACAAGCCCGGCGCGGTCGCCGCCCCCACCGCAGCGCTGCATTTCACGCCCGACCTCGTCGCGCGGCTGGACCAGGCCGGGATCGCGACCGAAACCCTGACGTTGCATGTGGGCGCGGGCACGTTTCTGCCGGTCAAGGCGCAGGACACGCTCGACCACAAGATGCACTCCGAATGGGGCGAAATCTCTCCGGCAGCGGCCGATCGCCTCAACGCCGCGCGTGCAAAAGGCGGCCGCGTGATCGCCGTCGGCACGACCAGCCTGCGACTGCTGGAAAGTGCGGCTGACGAGAGAAACGCGATCCAGCCGTTTTCGGGCGATACCGACATCTTCATCACCCCGGGCTACGCTTTCCGGGCGGTCGACGGGCTGATGACCAATTTTCACCTGCCCAAATCGACCCTGATGATGCTCGTCAGCGCGCTGATGGGGCGCGAGCGGATGCTGGATGTGTACGCCCACGCTATCGCGAACGATTATCGCTTCTATTCCTACGGCGATTCCTCGCTCTTACTTCCCGGGTCATGACCGAGCGAGAGCTGCCCATCCATCACCGCGCCGAAGATCCGGGCGGACGGGTGTGGAGTTTCGGAAGCGTGACCTGGGTCCATTGCCCCGAATGCGACAAGGCCGCGAAGAGCGACGGCAGCACCGTGTCCTGCATGCATTGCGGGTACACGACCGTGCCCGATCTGAAGCCCTACAGCGACAAATGGGCCTACCCCACTTCGTCGAACCCCTTGTGCAGCCACTGCCGCAAGCCGCTCGACAGGCGGGAGCGACCGACAGCGCGCGAAATCGACGGTAAGCTGTTCGTCCGTATTTGTTGCGAACATTGCGGCGAGACAGAGGATTACCCTGCATCGCCCGGCTCGCCCCCTTCGGGCGGGCGATCCTGGCGGGTGCTGCGCCGTTACCTCGAAACGCAGGTCGCGGGCGAAACGCTGTGGGTCCTGAACCTCGCCCATCTCAACGCGCTGGAGGATTGGCTGGGCGCAAAGGTTCGCGAGCGCGGCCCACAGCCGGGCCTCACGATGATGGCGCGGCTGCCGCGCTGGATGAAAGCATCGACCAATCGGGAGAAGGTGCTGCGCGGGCTGGCAATTTTGCGCGAGCGGGCGGAAAAGGAAGGGATCGACGAATAGCGCGCGCGACGAGTTCTCTTGTAAAACCTTTCGGGCGCGTCAAATAGGCTGGCATGTCCGAACCGATCCTCGAGCTGTCCGGCCTGACCAAGGTCTTCCCCGGTGGGCTCAAGGCCCTCGACAATGTGGACCTCACTATCAATCGCGGCGAGATTTTCGCGCTGCTCGGGCCGAACGGTGCGGGCAAGACGACGCTGATCGGTGCGGTGTGCGGGCTGGTGCGGCCGACATCGGGCAGCATGATTGCCTTCGGGCAGGATTTGACCCGCGACTGGCGCAAGGCTCGCGCGCGGATCGGCCTCGTCCCGCAAGAGCTTTCGACCGACATGTTCGAGCCGGTGAAGCAGGCGGTTTCCTATTCGCGCGGCCTGTTCGGCCTCGCTCCCGATCCCGCGCGGATCGAGGAAATCCTCAGGTCTCTGAGCCTGTGGGACAAGCGCGACAACCGCATCATGGAGCTTTCGGGCGGGATGAAGCGGCGGGTGCTGATCGCCAAGGCGATGGCGCACGAGCCCGACCTGCTGTTCCTCGACGAGCCGACCGCGGGCGTCGATGTCGAGCTGCGCAAGGACATGTGGCACCAGATCGACGCGATGCGCGCGCGCGGCGTCACCGTGATCCTGACCACGCATTATATCGAGGAAGCCGAGGAAATGGCCGACCGGGTGGGCATCATCCGGGGCGGCAAGATCCTGATGGTGGACGAGAAGGCGGCGATGATGGCGCGGCTAGGGCGGACCGAGGCGTTCGTCACGCTGGCCGAGCCGCTGGGCGAACTGCCCCCGGCGATCGCGCAATTCCCGGTGGAGCTGCAGGAGGGCGGGCGCACGATCTGCTATCGCGGTGGCGACGGCACCGGCAAAGGCCGCGAAGAGGTGGCGGGCCTGACCAAGGCGCTGATCGCCAGCGGGATCGACTATGTCGGGATCGATGTACGCGAGAGCAGCCTGGAAGACATTTTCGTCTCGCTGCTTGGCGAACAGCAGACCGATGATGAGGCGGCAGCGGCATGATCTTCAACGCACGCTCCGCCTGGTCGATCTACAAACGCGAATTGTGGCGCTTCCTGCGCACCGCGTTCCAGTCGGTCCTCGCCCCGGTGCTCACCACCGCGCTCTATTTCATCGTCTTTGGCGCCGCGATCGGCAGCCGCATGCCCGATCTCGACGGGGTCGACTATGGCGCCTTCATCATTCCCGGCCTGCTAATGCTCACTCTGCTGGGCGAGACGACCAGCAATTCCAGTTTCGGCATCTACATGCCGCGCTTCACCGGCACGATCTACGAACTGCTTTCGGCGCCCGTGGGGGTGGCCGAAACGCTGATCGGATTCGTCGGCGCGGCGGCCACCAAGAGCCTGATCCTCGCGGCGATCATCCTGCTGACCGCGCGCCTGTTCGTGCCTTACGAGATCGCGCATCCGGTCTTCGCGCTGATGTTCATCGTGCTGGTCGCGGCGAGCTTCTCGCTCTTCGGCTTCATCCTCGGCATCTGGGCCGACAGTTTCGAGAAACTGGGGATTATCCCGCTGCTGTTCCTGACCCCGCTGACCTTCCTTGGCGGCACCTTCTACTCGATCGACATGCTGCCGAGCCCGTGGGACCAGATCGCGCTGGCCAACCCCATCGTCTACCTCGTCAGTGGTCTGCGCTGGACCTTCTACGGCTCGGCGGACGTCAGCATCTGGCTCTCGCTGGGCCTCACGCTCGCCTTCCTCGCGGTGTGTACCGGCGTGATCGCATACATCTTCAAGACTGGCTGGCGATTGCGCAATTGAGCCGCTAACAGCTTGCCGCATGATCCGACACGCGCTGTTCGCCACCGCCGCCACCTGCCTGATCGCCACGCCCGCACTGGCGGACAATTCGCCCGCCCCCATTCCAAGGGACGTGCAGGCGATGATCGATGCCGCCATCGCCACCGGCGATCCCGCCAAGGTGGAAACGGTGATCGCGCTCGCCAAGCAGACCCAGCCCGATAGCGCCCGCGACATCGACGCGATTGCCAAAGACTGGCGGGCCCGCCAGGCCGAGGCAAAGCGAATCGCCGCAGAGCAGAAGCGCGAGGAAATCCGCAAGGCGGGTCTGCTCGACCTGTGGAGCGGGGAAGGGCAGGTGGGTGCCTTCGTCTCGACCGGCAACAGCGACAATACCGGCCTTTCGCTCGCGCTGTCGGCGAAGCGCGAAGGCATCGACTGGACGCACGCCATGCGCGTCAATGCCGACTATCAGCGCTCCAACGGCGTCACCAGCCGCGAGCGATACCTTGCCGCCTACGAGCCGCGCTTTCAGTTCGGCGAAAATCTGTTCGCCTATGGTCTTGCGCAATACGAGCACGACCGGTTCCAGGGTTTCGAGCATCGCTATGCGGTGTCGGGCGGTGTCGGCTACAAGCTGCTCGACAGCGATTCCGCCACCTTTTCGGTCAAGGCGGGCCCGGCTTACCGCGTAACCGAGCGGACCGACGGCATGCGGGTCGACCGTCTGGCCGCACTGCTCGGCGCCGACTTCGACTGGAAGATCGCCGATCGCGTCACTTTCAGCCAGGATGCAAACGCCGTGACCGAAACAGGCGGCGAGGCGCAACTGATCGTGGACAGCTCCAACACCACGCTCAACCTGGTGAGCGGGATCGATTTCAAGGTGAGCGACCGCTTGCGCTCGCGCCTGACCTACCAACTCGAATACAACAGTAATGGTGGGTCGCCGAATGAAGAAGTGGACACGCTGACCCGGTTTACTTTGGTTTACGGGTTCTGATCGGCTGTAACCAAATGGTCACAGCGCGAGGTCGAAGTGCATCTGCTCCGATTAAGGATATCGCTTCGCAGTCAGCGGCGCAGTATCTGGCACGGGCTGCCTCTCGGCAGTAACCCTATCAAGGACAAAACAAGCAGATGAACAAGTTTGCATTCGGTGCGGCTCTGGCCGCCACTGTCTTCGTCATGCCCGCCGCTGCCTTCGCGCAGGACGGTCAGGCCGAAGTGACTCTGGGCGTGACCGCCGGCTACCACGATCTCGGCATTGCCGACGAAGTCGAAGACCTGACCGGTCTCGAAGTCGAAGATGGCAGCCCGATCTTCGGCGGGTTCGCCGCTGTCGACTTCCCGCTGAGCGAATCGCTCTTCGCCGGCGTCGAAGGCAACCTCAACATCGGAACCGACGCGCTCGACGCCGATTACGGTGCCTCGGCCCGTCTCGGCTACCGTGCCGCCAATGGCACCAAGGTTTACCTTCGTGGCGGTTACCAGTTCATCGATCTGGACTACGCGAATATCCTCAATGTCGATGAAGACGATATCCCGGGCGATCTCGAAGACACGTTCGACGATTACCTCGTCGGTGCCGGTGTCGATTTCGGCCTTGGCGGCGCCGTGGTTCGCGTGAATCTCGACACGATCTCGTTCGACACGCTGCGCGCCACTGCCGGCGTCGGCTTCAAGTTCTAAGCGAACGCGAGCCTGAAACAGCCGCGCGCTCCCATCATGGGGGCGCGCGGTTTTTTTGTGGGTGACGGGCGACCAGGCTCAGCAGACCCTGAAGGGCACGTCCGCGTTCTCCTCGATCCCCAGCTCCACGAACAGCGCCATCACTCCGGCGAGATTCTCCGGCGGAAGGGGCGCCAGCTCGGCCAGCAAACGGTCGGCGACCTGGCATCGCCCCGCATCGAAGCTGCGTGCAATCATGGCGGCGGCGGCAGGTGCAAGGGCCGCCTTGGCCACGCTTTCGAACCGGGTGTCGACCGGCAGGCGCGTGCCTGCGAGGCTTTGCGCCGTATCGCGCGCGCGCGGCCACGCCCGGTCCGCCTGCGGCCGCAGCTTTTTCTGCAGCGCGTCCGAGCGGGCGCCGAGGAATGCCTTGGCGGGCAGGCTGCTCGCGCAGCGGGTTTCCAGCGCGCCGATCAGATCGGGAAGGGCATAGGCGACCAGCGCCTCGTTCTGGGCAGGGCTGATGCAGGGGCGTTCCTGCGTCTGGGCCATGGCGGTGGAACTGGCGGCAAGCAGGCAGACGGCAGCGGCGGCGGAACGGATCATGGCGGTGTCCTAAAGTGGTGGGAGCCATGTCTGGCGTCGAACCACTGAGCAAATCGTGAATGAGACGATGCACCGCGCATCGACAGCCGCGCCCGGCTATCCTAGCTGGGCAGGCGATGAGCACACGTTTCCAATTCACCGTCTCCTCCACCAGCGGCGCCGCGCGCACCGGCACGATCGCCATGCGTCGCGGCGAGATCCGCACGCCCGCCTTCATGCCGGTCGGCACCGCTGCCACCGTGAAAGGCATGAAACCGCAAGACGTGCGCAGCGCGGGCGCGGACATCATCCTCGGCAATACCTACCACCTCATGCTGCGGCCTGGGGCGGAGCGGATTGCGCGCCTTGGCGGGCTGCACAAATTCATGAACTGGGATCGCCCGATCCTGACGGACAGCGGCGGCTACCAGGTCATGAGCCTGTCGGACCTCAACAAGCTGACCGAGGAAGGGGTCGAATTCCGCAGCCATCTCGACGGCAGCAAGCATATGCTCACCCCCGAACGCAGCATGGAAATCCAGCGCCTGCTCGGCTCCGATATCGTGATGGCGTTCGACGAATGCCCGCGTGCCGACCGGCCGCTGGCTGAGATCGAGGCGAGCATGGAGATGTCGATGCGCTGGGCGAAGCGCAGCCGCGATGCCTTCGACGCCGGCGGCGAGCATGCGGCGCGGTCCGCGCTGTTCGGCATCCAGCAGGGCGCACTCGACGAAGGTCTGCGCCGTCGATCCGCCGATGCGCTCGCCGAGATCGGCTTCGACGGTTATGCCATCGGCGGCCTCGCGGTGGGGGAAGGGCAGGAGGCGATGTTCGCCACGCTCGACTTTGCGCCTGCGCAATTGCCACAAGATGCTCCGCGCTACCTCATGGGGGTCGGCAAGCCCGACGATCTGGTTGGCGCGGTGGAGCGCGGGGTCGACATGTTCGACTGCGTGCTGCCGACGCGCTCGGGCCGGAACGGGCAGGCCTTCACCTGGAACGGCGCGATGAACCTGCGCAATGCGCGCTTCGCCGAAGACGAAGGCCCGCTGGACGAGCGTTGCACGTGCCCAACCTGCGGCACCTACAGCCGCGCCTATCTGCACCACCTGATCAAGTCGGGCGAGATGCTAGGCGCGATGCTGCTGACCGAGCACAATATCGGCTTCTACCAGCAATTGATGGCCGCCATGCGCGAGGCCATCGCGCAAGATCGCTTCGCCGCCTTTGCGAGCGACTTCCGCAATTCCTATCTGGGCGGAAGATGAGCGACTATCTTGCAGATCAGGACCGGGAACAGAGGATCACGCTGCTCGTCATCCTCGGCATCGGCTCGATCATGCTCTGGAATACGCAGTTCGGTGCGCTGCTGCTCTATCCCTTCACCATTCTGACGACCTGGTTTCACGAGATGGGCCATGGGATCGCGACGATCTTCATGGGCGAGCGGTTCGAATCGCTGCAGATCTATCCCGATGGATCGGGCGTCGCGATTTCGGAGGTGTCGCCCAGTCGCAATGTCCTGCAGGACGCGATCATCTCGGCAGGGGGCCCCATTGGCCCCGGCCTGGCGGGGGCAGCGCTGATCGCTTCGTCGCGGACACTGAAAGGCACACGGATCGCGCTTGCGGTGCTCGGTGCTGCACTGCTGGTGACGAGCGTGATCTGGGTGCGCGGCCTTACCGGATGGCTGGTGCTGCCGGCCATGGGGCTCGCCATCCTCGCGATCGCGCGGCAGGCGAACCCTGCGCAGCAGCGCTTTGCCATCCAGTTGCTGGGCGTGCAGGCGATCATCAGCGTGTGGGCCCAGTTGGGATACCTCTTCACGCAAGGCGGTACGCTAGACGGGAGGGCGCAGATCTCGGACACGGGCGCAATCGCCGAGGCGCTTTTGCTGCCATACTGGTTCTGGGGCATCGTGTTGAGCGCAGTGAATATCGCGCTATTGTGGTGGAGCCTGCGCTTTGCCTTTCGGCGGTAGGGCGCAATAAGACCCATGGCATTCAACGGATAGCTGTGCTTTTCTCCCGATCTGACTTGGGGGATTGGATGAAATACAGCTTTTTCGTGCCGCTTCTGGCGGGCCTTGCCGTCGCGTTTCCTGCCGCTGCCGTGGCGCAGGGGGATGCGGAGGAAGATGCGGCCGTCTTCGGCGCACGCGCTTCGGTGCTCGATATTTCCCTGTCGCCCAGCGGCAGCAAGATCGCCTATCTCGGTTCTGACAACGGCACGACAGAGGTGCTCTATGTCGTGGACCTGGCAAGCGACGGGGCGCCTCGCGCGCTTATGTCGCTGGGGGAAGACGATGCCGAGCTGAGCCGCTGCGACTGGGCCACCGATACGTACCTTGTCTGCGAAATCGTCGGCATCGCGAGGGTCGATGGCGGGGTGCCGGTCTATTTCTCGCGCATGCTTTCGGTGGGGACCGACGATTCGGAGCCGCGCCTGCTCACCTCGACCCGCTCCGTCCGGGCCTATGGTGTGCAGCAGGATGGCGGCACGATCGTCGCGCTCGACGTCGAGGGCGAAGAGAACCGCATCCTCATGACGCGCGATTTCCTTGCCGAGGCGACGATCGGCACGCGCCTCGCCAACGAAGAGCGCGGTCTTGGGGTCGAAGAAGTCGACGTGTCGAGCAAGCGACGCAACACCGTGGAAAAGCCGGACGAATATGCCACCCGCTACATCGCCGATGACAAGGGTGCCATTCGCCTGAAGGTGCGCTCGCTTCGCGACGGTTCCGGGCGCCTGACGGGCGAGCGGAGGTATTTCTACCGCGAGTCCGGCTCCAAGAGCTGGCGCGATTTCGGGGACGGTTTCAGCGGCTTCTCACCGGTTGCGGTCGATGCAGCCAAGAACGTGGCCTACGGTTTCAGGGACGTCGATGGCTATCAGGCGCTTTATCGCGTCGCGCTCGATGGTTCGGGCAACAGCGAGCAGGTGCTCGCGCGTGACGACGTGGATATCGACCAGCTGATCCGCATCGGCCGCCAGCGGCGCGTCGTCGGAGCGAGCTACGCCACCGAGAAGCGCACCATCGAATATCTCGATCCCGAGCTGGCCAGCCTCGCGAGCAAGCTCCAGGCGGCGCTTCCGGGCAAGCCGCTGATCGACATCGTCGATGCCTCGGCGGACGAGCGGACGCTGTTGATCGTCGCATCGAGCGATGTCGATCCGGGCATGACCTACCTGCTGGAACGCGACAGCAACCGGCTTTCGCCGCTGCTTCCCCTGCGCGATCCGCTGGTCGACCGGCCGATGGCACAGATGAAGCCGATCACCTTCCCGGCGGCCGATGGTACGCAGATTCCCGGCTACCTCACGATCCCCGCCGGGGCGTCCGGCCCGATGGCCGCCATCGTGCTGCCGCATGGCGGGCCCGGTTCGCGCGACGAATGGGGCTTCGACTGGCTGGTCCAGTTCCTTGCCGCCCGTGGTTATGCCGTTCTGCAACCCAACTTCCGCGGTTCGGCGGGCTATGGCGATGCATGGTTCGGCCGCAACGGCTTTCAGGAATGGGAAACGGCGATCGGCGACGTCAACGATGCAGGCCGGTGGCTGGTGGCCGAAGGAATCGCCGATCCGGCGCGTCTCGGGATCGCTGGCTGGTCCTACGGCGGCTATGCCGCACTGCAATCGCAGGTGGTCGATCCGGACCTGTACAAGGCGGTGGTCGCCATCGCTCCGGTGACCGATCTCGATATGGTCGTCGAAGAGGCGCGCGATTACACCAACTTCCAGGTCGTCAGACGGTTCGTTGGCGAGGGCCCGCATGTGCGCGCTGGCAGCCCCGTGAACTTCGCCGACCGCTTCCAGGCGCCCGTCCTGCTGTTCCACGGCACGGAAGACATGAACGTGGGCAATCAGCAGTCGCGCAAGATGGAAGACCGGCTAGAGGCGGCGGGCGTTCCGGTCCGCTATGTCGAGTTCGAAGGGCACGACCACTATCTCGATCACGGCAAGGTGCGGCGCGACATGCTGTTGGCGATCGACGGCTTCCTCGCCGAGAACCTCCAGAATTAGCTCCGAAACGAGCGCACAGAAAAGGGCGGCCCGGCGGGTCGCCCTTTTTTCGTCACGGCCGCCGCGAAGGTCGGTACCGAGGCGAGCCCGACCTCACGCGATCGCGGCGGTCTGGCGCTTTTGCCACGCGCCGCCTTGCGTGATGAACTCGCCGACCTCTTCCCGCGGCAAGGCCGGGCTGAAATAATAGCCCTGCAGGTGCGTGCATCCCAGCTTCGTCAGCAGCGCCCGCTGGGCCTCGGTCTCCACCCCCTCGGCGACGATTCCCATCGACAATTCGCGACCGAGGCCGACGACCGCTTCGACGATGGCGCGGTCGGGCTTCGATGTCTCGATATCGGCGATGAACGACTTGTCGATCTTCACCTTGTCGAAGGGCAGCACCTTGAAATAGCTGAGCGACGAGTGGCCGACGCCGAAATCGTCGATCAGGATCTGGATGCCGAGCTCGCGCAGTTCCTTGAGTTGGGAGAAGGTTTCGTCGGTATCCTCGATCATGAGCCGCTCGGTAACTTCCAGCTGAAGCCTGTCCGGCGTCAGGCCGGATCGCTTCAATGCCGAACGGACAGTCGACACCAGCTCACCCGACCGGAACTGCATCGGAGAAAGGTTGACCGCGACCCTCAATTGCTCGGGCCACTGCTTTGCATCATCGCATGCCATGTCGAGCAGCTGGCAGCCGAGCTCGTCGATCAGGCCGCAGTCCTCCGCCAGCGAAATGAAGACCTCGGGGTTGATGAAGCCGCGCGTCGGGTGCTCCCCTCGGGCTAGGCCTTCGACGCTGGTGAATTCGCCGCTCCGCGTGCCGAAGACGGGCTGATAGGCAAGTGTGATCTCGCCCGCGCAGATCGCCGCGCGCAGATCGCACTCCAGCGTCTGACGGTCGCGTACCGCGGCATCCGTTCCTGCATCGAACATGCAGGCCATGCCGCGACCGCTCTTCTTCGCGCGATCGAGCGCAAGATCGCCATGCTCGCGCAACTTCTCGATCGTCGTCCCGTCATCGGGATACAGGACAACGCCGACCGATGCGCCGATATGGGCGAGCTGGCCATGGGTCTCGATCGGCTCTGCCAGCACCTCCACGATGCGGTCGGCCAGGTTCATGGCACGCTGGTTCAACCGTTCGCCTTTGAGAAGGATGACGAACTCGTCGGCACCAGTTCGGGCCAACGCGCATCGTTGCTTGGTGAGCTCCTTCAGGCGAAGCCCCGCTTCTACCAGAACCGCGTCGCCTGCATGGTGCCCGAACTGCTCGTTGACGGATTTGAACCGGTCGAGATTGATGTTCAGCATCGCGAACGGAACGCCTTCGGCCACATAGTCGCCGAGCAGGGTGGAAATGCTCTTGCGATTGCGCAGACCGGTCAACCCGTCGAAGTGGGCAAGGCGCACGTTTTCCGCTTCACTCTGTCGGATATCGGTCATGTCCTCGACCATACCGAGAATATACTGGTGGCTCGCATCCGGCCCATCCATCATGACACGTGTGGTGCGCAGATGGAATTCGCGTCCATCGGACCGAACGAAATCGACCTCGAATGCCTGAGGCTGCTTCGTGGCCATGGTCAGGCGGTCCTGCCGCTCGAACTTGGCGCCGTCCGCACCTAGCAGCTCGGTATCGGTCTTGCCGACAAAGGCCTCTTGCGGGATCCCCGCGACCTTGGCCGTCTGCCTGTTCACCATCAGATATCTGCCGGTTCTGGCATCTTTCACGAACAGCATAGTCGGCAGGTTCGCGATGATCGCATCGAGGAAACTGCGTGCCTCCTGACGGTCCGCTTCCAACGCCTTGCGATCTGTAATGTCGCGGAAGATCGCCGCGAAACCGCCGCTTGCGCCAGCCTCGCCCCACGGCGCGAGCGAAACTTCAGTCTCGATTTCGCGCCCGTCCGCCGTTTTGATAGGCAGCTCGACGAAGGTGTTCAGCAAACGTGTCGGCCCGCCGTTCGCTGCGTTGTCCACCTTGCGCTGGTGCCCGTGCCGGAAGCGTTGCGGCATCAGCATCTCGATGCTCTCGCCCAGCGCATCTTCCGCCGCATGGCCGAACAGCTCTTCGGCCGCGCGGTTGAGCAGCACGATCCGCCCGGCTCGATCGGCGGCAATGATCGCGTCGGTCGTTTCTTGGACCACTTTCGCTGCGATTTCGCCTTTGAGCCGATCCCTGCGTGCGGCCATCAGGCGTGCTGCAATCCGTGCCAGTCCTTCGAGCACGGCGACCGATTTTTCTTCGAATTCCTCGCGAGGCTGGCTGTCGATCACGCACAGACTGCCGACGCAGAAGCCGCTATCGAGGATCAGCGGGGCGCCCGCATAGAACCGGATGCCGTTCTTCGCGACGACCAGCGGATTGTCCTTGAAGCGCGGATCAAGGCTCGCATCCTTGACGACCATGACTTCGCGTCGCTCGACCGTGTGATGGCAGAAGGCGATGTCGCGTGGGGTCTGCGACATGGGCAGGTTGACGCGCGACTTGAACCATTGCCGGTCGTGATCGACGAGGCTGATTGCTGCGCTCTCCATGCCGAGCGCCGAAGCGGCAAGCGCGGTCAGCTCTTCGAACTCGGCTTCCACCCCGGTGTCGAGGATCGCGAGGTTGGCAAGCTCTGCCAGCCGCTTATCTTCGTCGCGCAAATGACGGTCGATGTTCACGAAGTCCATCGCAGCCGGTTAGCAAGGTATTCTTAGCAAAGTCTTGCCACCTTCTTGACCGTGCCGGCCCCGCGGAATCGGCCGCCGTCTGCCCCGGACACAAAAAAGGCGGCCGCACGGGCCGCCTTCTTCGTTGGAACTGGCCGACCGGTCAGCGCGAGTAGAACTCGACGATCAGGTTCGGTTCCATGGTGACGGGGTAGGGCACCTCGTCCAGCTTCGGCACGCGGGTGAGGGTCACCTTGTCGTCGCCTTCGGGCGCGACGTAATCGGGAATGTCCCGCTCGGGCAGGCTCTGCGCTTCGATCACAAGCGCCATGTCCTTGGCCTTGCTGCCGAGGCCGATCACGTCGCCTACCATCACGCGGCGGCTCGGGATGTTGCACTTGCCGCCATTGACGGTGATGTGGCCATGGTTGACCAGCTGGCGCGCGGCGAAGATCGTCGGCGCGAACTTGGCGCGATAGACCACCATGTCGAGACGCTGTTCGAGCAGGCCGATCAGGTTCTGACCGGTGTCGCCCTTCATCCGCGACGCTTCCTGGTAGGTGCGCTTGAACTGCTTTTCGGTGACGTCGCCGTAATAGCCCTTCAGCTTCTGCTTGGCGCGCAGCTGCAGGCCGAAGTCGGACATCTTGCCCTTGCGGCGCTGGCCGTGCTGGCCGGGGCCGTAGGAGCGCTTGTTGACCGGCGAATTCGGACGACCCCAGATGTTCTCGCCCATCCGGCGATCGAGCTTGTACTTGGCGCTTTTGCGCTTCGACATAATCCATTCCTTCAATTTGCTGTCGCCGCCCGTATGACGGCGCTTCAACCCGGCATCGCACCGACAGGGCAATATCCCTGTCGCGGCCACCGCTTCACCGGGATGCGGGGCCAATTTCGTGAGACTTTGTAGAAAGCTCGCGAGCGAAGCGCGGCACATAGCGCTTTCGCCGGTTTCGTCAAGGCTCGACACTTCGCGCGGGGCAGGGCACAGGCTCGTTCCCATGAGTGACCCCGTCCAAGCTCCTGAAGCCAAAGCCCCCGAACGTTGTGAAACCATGGCCGATGTGCGTACCGGCGTCGATGCGCTGGACCGCGAGCTGATGCGGCTGATCGCTATCCGCTTCGGCTACATGCGTGCCGCAGCCCGGATCAAGCCTGAGCGAGGCCACGTGCGTGACGAGGCGCGCAAGGCAGAGGTGATCGCCAACGCCTGCGACGATGCACGGGATGCCGGCATTCCCGAAGAGGCGATCCGCGACATCTGGGACCGCCTCGTCGAGGCTTCGATCGGTTACGAGATGATCGAGTGGGAGCGGCTGCGGCGCTGAAGGCATTGCCAGCCGCCCCCGATATCGATAGCGTTTCCGCCTAGCGGTCGCGACCTTCGCGAACCGTATCCTGAGCGCCGGACATCTGCTCTTTCCATTCGTCCTTGGTCATGCAGACCTTTTCGCTGAACCGCGTGCCGACTTCCCTGATGCGGCGGCAGATCTTGCGTTCTTCCTTCGCCTCTTCCTTGGCGTCTTTCTCGTCCTGCGCCTTGGCCTCGGTCTGCTCCTTGGGATTGTCCGATTCGGGTGCCGCGGCGAGCGAGGCGGGCAGCGCGAAGGCCGCGCAGGCGGCGGCGAGAATGAGGGTGCGTTTCATTAGCGGGGGTAAACTCCAATAGGTCTGCAAGACGGGATTCGTTCAAGAGTCACCATCTCGGCTCGAAGAAGTCAAATGCATTCAATCGGATAGTCTGTTGCGTTCGAGCGAAGAGAGCACTCCGCGCAAGGTCCGCAACTCGAGGTGGTTCCATCCCGGCTTGGTCAGGACCCCGCGCAGCGTCCGCCGGGTGGACTCGGCGCGTGACGGCGGCAGGAAATAGCCTTTGGGCTCAAGCATATGCTCGAGATGCGCGATCAGCCCGTCGAGTTCTTCCTGCGGGCCGGGCGGCAACAGGTCTTCCTTGGGAGGCTGCGCGAGACCGCGCCGCTTGGACCATTCGTAAGCGCATAATACGACGGCCTGCGCCAGATTGAGCGAACCGAAATCGGGATCGATCGGTACGGTCAGGATGCTGCGCGCGAGCGCGACATCCTGCGTTTCCAGCCCTGAGCGCTCCGGCCCGAAGAGGATGGCGGACTTGCCGGTTTCGCCGTGGATCGCATCGGCTGCTTCCTCGGGCGTCAGTACCGGCTTGGTCACGCCGCGTTTGCGCACCGTGCTCGCAAACACATGCGCGCAATCGGCGACCGCATCGGCGGTGCTTTCGAACACCTGTGCCTTGTGGATAATGAAGTCAGCCCCCGCCGCCGCAGGGCCTGCCGAGGGGTTCGGCCAGCCATCTCGCGGGGTGACGAGGCGCATCTCCGCGAGGCCGAAATTGGCCATCGCGCGTGCCGCCTTGCCGATATTCTCGCCCAGTTGCGGACGGACGAGGACGATTGCGGGCTTCTCGTTCAGCGCTTGATCCGTCGGTAGAGCATGTAACCGGCACCGGCCGCCAGGCCGACCGGCCAGGTGATGACCGGCAAAATCATTGCGCCGACCGCGCCGACGGCGGCGCCAGTCAGCACCGGCTTGGTGGAGGGATGGTCCATCCCGCCCTTGAGCATGCCCGACACTTCTACCCGGGCATCCTCGACCCAATCCTGCCCGTTGCCGGGATCCTGATTATTCATCTGATTATCTCCCTGGATAGACAGGAAAGGCGTTGCACAGCTTGCTGGCTTCGGCGCGAACCGCCTGTTCGATCTGCGCATCGCCTTCCGGCCCGTTCTTGGCAAGGCCATCGACCACGCGCGCGATCAATTCGCCCACCTTGGCGAACTCTTCGGGGCCGAAGCCGCGGGTGGTGCCCGCCGGGCTGCCGAGCCGCAGCCCGCTGGTGATGAAAGGGCTGCGCTTGTCGAACGGAATGCCGTTCTTGTTGCAGGTGAGATAAGCGCGATCGAGGCCCTTTTCCGCATCCTTGCCGGTCACGTCCTTCGCGCTGAGATCGACCAGCATCGAATGGTTGTCCGTCCCCCCCGAAACGATCCGCAGGCCATTCTCTTCGAGGCTGGCGGCGAGCGCGCGGGCATTCTCGACCACGCGCGAGGCGTAATCCTTGAAGTCGGGCCGCAGCGCTTCGCGGAAGGCAACCGCCTTGGCCGCCACGATGTGCATCAGCGGGCCACCCTGAAGCCCCGGGAAAACCGCCATGTTGAGCGGCTTGGAATATTTCTCGTCGTTCCACAGGATCACGCCAGAGCGCGGTCCACGCAGGCTCTTGTGCGTCGTGGTGGTCACGATGTCGCAATGCGGGAAGGGCGAAGGGTGGGCACCGCCCGCGACGAGGCCCGAGATGTGGCTCATGTCGCACAGCAGGATTGCGCCCACTTCGTCGGCGATTGTGCGGAAAGCCTCGAAATCCCACGTGCGCGAATAGGCCGTGCCGCCGCAGATGATGAGCTTGGGCTTATGCTCGCGCGCGGTGGCGGCGACCGCGTCCATATCGATCAGCTCGTCGCCTTCGCGCACGCCATAGGCGACCGGGTTGAACCACTTGCCGCTCATGTTGACCGGCGAACCATGGGTCAGATGGCCGCCGGAATTGAGGTCCAGCCCCATGAAGGTGTCGCCCGGCTGCAACATGGCGAGGAAGACCGCCTGGTTCATCTGGCTGCCGCTGTTGGGCTGGACGTTGGCGAAGTTGCAGCCGAACAGTTCCTTCGCGCGGTCGATCGCCAGCGTCTCGACCACGTCGGCATATTCGCAGCCGCCGTAGTAACGCTTGCCCGGATAGCCTTCGGCATACTTGTTCGTGAATACGCTGCCCGCGGCTTCGAGCACGGCGGAGCTGGCGATGTTTTCCGACGCGATCAGTTCGATCCGGTCGCGCTGGCGGCCAAGCTCGTTGCCGATCGCGGCGGCGATTTCCGGGTCCGCATCGGCCAGGCTGTCATGCCAGAAGCGATGCATCGGATCGGCGGGGTTCGCGGCAGGCGCGGTGATATCGGCGTTGGTGCTGGCCATTGTTCAGGCGCCTCCGGTAATGTCGGGGTTGGAAAGCTTGTCGACGCGGCCCTGATGGCGGCCACCCTCGAACGCGGTTTCAAGGAAAGTCTGCACGCAGGCCTTGGCCTGTTCGATCCCGATCAACCGGGCGCCCATCGCAATGACGTTGGCGTCGTTATGCTCGCGCGCGAGTTTGGCAGAGAGCTGTTCGGATACCATTGCGCAACGGCACTTCGGGTTGCGGTTGACGCTCATCGAGATGCCGAGACCGGAGCCGCAGAGCGCAATACCGCGCATGGCGGTGCCATCGGCGATCACACTCGCAAGCTTGTACCCGTAGTCGGGGTAATCGACCCGTTCCCCGTCGCCGGGGCCGAGATCGGCAACCTCGTGGCCCTTTTCGACGAGCCATTCATGGAGTGCGGCCTTCATTTCGATGGCAGCATGGTCGGAAGCTATCGCGATACGCATGGGGGCCACATAGGGGGAAGCGCCGTCAGACGCTACCCGGAACGCGCGCTGCATCCACCGGGCGCACTGGCCTGTCGTGTCGAGCAGTCCGAAAGCGGATCGCCGCCACGACCATGGTGGCGAACAGCATGGCTTCGAAGGCGGTCGTGAATGCGAGGCTGAGCGGCCCGAAGTCCGCTTCGCCGAACAGCGCGGCGATCCGTTCAAGCCCCACTTTGCTCCCGCTGAAAGCCTCTGCCAGTGCAGCAAGGCTCCCCGCCATCAGGCGGCCTCCCGAAAAGGCGATGAGCGCGCCGCTCACGACGCCGAGTGCTCCGGCAACGGCGACGGGCGCGGGCGAGGTGCGTCCATCGGGTGTTTGGCCGGGCACCAGCAGCGCCAGGCCGATTGTGAGGCCGATTATGAGCCCCTCGGGCGCTCCGGTCATAGTATCGGGCGCGGCGCCCAGCAGCAGATTGAAGGCATCGGAGCCGAGCAGCTTGGCGAGCGCGCCGACAATAGCTCCGCCGAGCGCGCCACCCACGGCAAGCCACAAGCGCGATCCCGAAGCGAAGCGGTCCGCCAGAGCAAGACCCGCGCCCACACCGACTCCGGCGAGCAAGCCGACGCCGCCGCACAGGACCACCAGCACGAGCAGGCTAGACAATGCGCTCGGCGCGTCTGCCAGCCCGATCATCCCGTAAACCACGCCGCCAATGATGCCCGCAGCCGCTCCGCCGAGGATCGCTCGTAACAGCATGCGGATCGCGGCATGCTGCGAATGGTCCGGGCCACTCGATCTGGGGGTGGGTACCGATTGCCCCTCGTCCGCCTTGATCTCCGCGACGAAGCGATAGTCGTGCTTGGGCACGGTTTCGCTGGTGTGGATCAACCTCGCCATCGGGTTCATCGGCAATGGGGACAATCCGCTCAACCTCGCCTATTTTGCGATGCTGGCGGTCGTTCCGATCGGCGGAGCGATCTTTCGCTTCCGCGCGAACGCCATGGCGGGGCTGATGGTGTTCTGTGCAGTGGCGCAACTCGCGATCCTGCTGTTGGGCCGGCAGGAAATGGGCTTCGAGTGGGTGGCGACCGGGGTGGTCTGCCTCGGATGGCTGTCGCTGGCGGCCCTATTTCGCAAGGCGGCACAGCGATAGCGGCAGGACATGCTCAGGCCGGCGGAGCCAGCACGGCGGGCGGGCATACCAGCGTCAGATTCCTTGTGGCGCGGACGTAGGTAATCGAACTGCATTGCCCCAGAATGTCGTACGCGACGTAAACGAAATGCTCGGCCGAGGTGCGCTCGCCGACGCCCTGAACGGTAATCGTCGTCTCTTCGCTCGGCGCGTCCTGGGGAAGCAGATCCTCGCCCTGATAGTCGCGCATCCGCACCAGCGGGTTCTGGAAGAGAATGCCGCCGAAAGAGACGGGGCGGGCAAAGCGCATCGGGCGGACGGGGCGCTCCACACCATAGAGGATCGGATGCGCGCGTCGGGGGCCGTCCCACGATCCACCATAGGTTTCGGCCAGATAGGCGCCGGTCGCGGTGGTCGCCATGCTGCGGGGGCCGGAGAGGAGGAAGCGGACATCGATGTTCTGGCCGGCGTCGTCGTGGACATATGCCAAGGCGAAACCGCCGCGCGGACGGGTGGGAAGCGTGATTGCCCGATCTTCGGACCTGCGCGGCCGCAAGTTCAGCGTGACCGAAGGGTTGGGGAGGTTGGCGATATTGACGATGCCATCGGCCTCATCGGTGATCGGTCTTTCGGTCCACGAGAGGCGCTGCTGCGACGATACCGGTCCGCTGGCGACCTGCGCATCGGCTATCCAGCGCCTGACCGTTACCGGGCCGATCCGCGTGGAAGTGAGGCTGGTCAGGGGAGCCAGCCCCAGCCGTTCGGCAGCATCGGGGTTGAGCGCAATGCCGGAGTGCGAGAGATCGACCAGCAGCCGGACGGGCTGCCCGGCGATACTCGCATCGATCACGAAATCGTCGGTCTGGTCGAGTATCAGCGGGTCCAGCTGGATCGGCTTGGCCTCCGCCGCCATCTGTTCCTGAATCATCGCCCATTCGGGAAATGCGGATACGTCCGGAAACGCGATGCAGCCGGGTAGGGCCGCGATCCCTGCGATCGCCGGAAGCAGCTTTCCCCAATGCATCGGCCGCAGACGGGTCGGGCGGGCTTGCCTGATGGCAGGATGTTTCAACGCGAGCATACGCCGGGATAGGACCGACGGGGAGCGAGCACAATCGCAAGGCGCACGCTGGGGCCGGGTGCCTGTTTAGAACGGCATCGCCGAACGCTGCTCGTCGGTCAGGAAGATCGTATTCGTTAAGCCGAGATAGCTCGGGATGAGGAGCTCGTATGGCCCTTCTCGTAAGCCAAGCGCCATGGCGTCGATCTGCACCGAAGGATCGTCGCGATATCGGAGTTGCAGCCGTGCGACCAGTTTGGGATTGGGTTCGAAGCTCAGGATGCGGCGCGGACGCGCGCAGCGTTTCGGGGCCAGAATGCTCTGACCCCAATTGGCGCCGACATCGATCGCCAGATCGCACCGCGGCCGATGGCGCAGCAGCCGGAATTCGGGTTCGATCTTCTAACCGAGACGGCGGGTCGCAAAATTCCACGCGGAGAATTTGGCCCCGCGCAAAAAGGGAAACCATCTCTGGGCGGAGCGCAGTTGTCGTTTCAACTGCGCTTTCAGTATCGCCATGGCCGAAGCCCCTTCACGCCGTGGCCGCAGTACCCGGTCTACTGATCGAGGAAGCTGCGCATCTTGCGGGAGCGCGAGGGGTGCTTGAGCTTGCGCAGCGCCTTTGCTTCGATCTGGCGGATACGCTCGCGCGTCACCGAGAACTGCTGGCCAACTTCTTCCAGCGTGTGATCGGTGTTCATCCCGATGCCAAAGCGCATGCGCAGCACGCGTTCCTCGCGCGGGGTGAGCGAGGCGAGCACGCGGGTGACGGTTTCCTTGAGGTTCGACTGGATCGCGGCGTCGACGGGGATAATCGCGTTCTTGTCCTCGATGAAATCGCCCAGGTGGCTGTCTTCCTCGTCGCCGATCGGCGTCTCGAGGCTGATCGGTTCCTTGGCGATCTTCATCACCTTGCGAACCTTTTCGAGCGGCATCGAAAGACGCTCGGCCATTTCCTCGGGCGTAGGCTCGCGGCCCTGCTCGTGGAGGAACTGGCGGGAAGTCCGAACCAGCTTGTTGATCGTCTCGATCATGTGAACAGGGATGCGGATCGTGCGCGCCTGGTCGGCGATCGAGCGGGTGATCGCCTGACGGATCCACCACGTCGCATAGGTGCTGAACTTGTAACCGCGGCGGTACTCGAACTTGTCGACCGCCTTCATCAGGCCGATGTTCCCTTCCTGAATCAAATCCAGGAATTGCAGCCCGCGGTTGGTGTATTTCTTGGCAATGGAAATCACGAGACGCAGGTTCGCCTCGACCATTTCCTTCTTGGCGATGCGCGCCTCGCGCTCCGCCTTCTGGACCATGTTCACGATCCGGCGGAATTCGGGCAGCGCCATGCCGGTCTGGCTGGCGATATCGCCGATTTCCTGTCGGATACGCTCGATCGAATCGCTTTCGCCCTCGGCGAACGCGGCCCACTTTTTATCTTTCGTCCGGCTGGTGAGCCATTCGTCGTCCAGCTCGTTGCCGAGATAGGCATCGAGGAAGTCGATCCGCTTGATCTTGTGACGCTCGGCCAGGCGCAGCATCTGGCCGCCGAGCGCGGTCAGGCGCCGGTTGAAGGCGTAAAGATTGTCGACCAGGAATTCGATCTTGGTCGCGTGGAACTGCACGCTTTCGACTTCCGCCGTCAGCTGTTCGCGCAGGTCCTCGTACTTCTTTTCCTTGGCAGCCGGGAAGGCATCGCCACGGCCCAGCGTATCGACGCGTTCGCCCTGCAGCTTCTCGAACTTCTTGAACAGGTCGGTGATGCGCGCGAAACGTTCCAGCGCGTCGGGCTTGAGCGCGGCCTCCATCTGGGCCAGCGACATCGTGTTGTCTTCTTCTTCTTCGTCGTCGCGGCGCTTGCTTTCGCCGTCGCCTTCTTCGTCGCCGTCTTCGGACTCGTCTTCATCCTCGTCGTCGTCTCGAATGGTCGGCCCGGCGGTCTCTTCCGAAATCTCGCCCGAATCGTCCTCGTTCTCCTCTTCCATCTTGTCGACGGGAGGTTCCTTGGAGAGCATGGCATCGAGATCGAGGATCTCGCGCAGCTGCATCTCGCCTTCGTTGAGCGCGTCAGACCACTGGATGATGGCGTGGAAGGTGATCGGGCTTTCGCACAGCCCGATGATCATAGTGTCGCGCCCGGCCTCGATCCGCTTGGCGATGGCGATTTCGCCCTCGCGGCTGAGCAGTTCGACTGCGCCCATTTCGCGCAGATACATGCGCACCGGATCGTCGGTCCGGGCATCGACGGTCTTCTTGGTCGCTGCGGCGGCAGGCTTGGCATCTTTCTTGGCCGATGAATCGGGTGCGATTTCCTCGACCTCGTCCTTCTCGGCCTCGACCTCGTCGTCCGATTCGACGATCTGCACGCCCATTTCGGAAATCGCGGCCTGGATGTCCTCGATCTGGTCCGAACTCATCTCGCCTTGCGGCAAAGCCTCGTTAAGTTCGTCATAGGTGACGTAACCACGTTTCTTAGCCTTGGTGATGAGCTTCTTGATCGAGGCCTCGTTAAGGTCGATCAGGGGAGCATCTTCGGTGTCTTTGGTCTTCGCTTCGGACGCCATAGGGCCTTGCTAATCCGTTTCCTGGCCGATGCGTTCCCCGTCTTCGGGAGGAGCCGCCGCGGCTTTTAAATCTGTTGCCGGTGTCGCTCGCGCGATCCGCCTCGCTGCCATCTGGCCCAAACGAGCGTCGAATGCCAGCTTCCGCTTGAGCAGTCGCTGCTGTTCGGCGAACGCGCCTTCTGGATCGTGTTCGAAACGCTCCGTCGCGGCGGCCAGTGCCTTTTCCAGCGCCGGCCCTTCGACCAGCAACTCGATGGCTTCGGCCAGGTCTTCGCGCGCGGTCGCTGCATCTGTGGCTTGTCGAGGCAAGCCGGGTGCGGATTGTTCAGCGGACCGGGAGCCCCAGCGCGGGTCGAATATGGTCGTTTTGTCGTCGGCTTCAAGCGTTTGTGCGCGCTCCATCACCGGATCGAGCAAAGAAATCGTCGCCGGATCGATTTCGCCGAGTTCGTTCAGGGCGTCGCGATGCGGCTCGATCAGCTCCGGAAAGGCCGCCAGCTGCCCCATCACTTCGGCCAGCAGACGCTGGCGCGCGCCGCCTTGCGCAAGGTTGGCGAGCTTGCGCGCAAGCTCCGGCGAGAGCGGTTCGGGCGCGTCGCGCTTCCACTGTTTGCGCGGCTGAAACGGCTGTTTTCCGCCGCCTTTCTGGCGCGGAGGGAAGGCGAAGGCGGAAAACCTGTCGAGCAGATCGCGACGGTAGAGCGCGCGCACATCGCCGTCTTCGATCGTCTCGATATGCGTCATCAGCCGCGCCTTCAGGCCCGCCTTCGCCTCGGGCGTGTCGAGCGGCACGGCGCGCGCCTCCAGCGTCCACAGAGCCTCGAGCAGCGGCTGCGCATTTTCGATGACCTGTTCGAATGCTGCAACACCTTTGGCCTTGATGAGATCGTCCGGATCGAGCCCCGAGGGCAGCCAGGCGATTCTCAGCGTGTGGCCGGGATGCAGCAGCGGGAGCGATCGCTCGATTGCGCGACGCACCGCACGCTGGCCCGCCGCATCGCCGTCGAAGCACAGGATCGGGGAGGGGGCGTGGCGCCACAGCTCGGCAATGTGGTTCTCGGTCAGCGCGGTGCCGAGCGGGGCGACGGCTTCGGCGAGCCCCGCATTGGCGAGCGCGATCACGTCCATATAGCCTTCGACCACGATGATGCGGTCTGCCTTGCGCGCGGCCGCGCTGGCGCGGTGGATATTGTAGAGCGTGCGCCCCTTGTCGAACAGCGGCGTCTCGGGCGAATTGAGGTACTTGGGCGCGCCTTCCTTTGCCGAAAGAATGCGCCCCCCGAAGGCGATCACGCGGCCGCGCACGTCGTGGATCGGCAGCATCAGGCGGTCGCGGAAGCGGTCGTAGGGGTCCTTCCCGTCGATTGCGATACGCAGTCCGCCCTCGACCAGCAATTGCGGCGGGAGCGAACCGAGCGCCTGTGCCATCGCCTGTCGCTCGTCTGGGGCATAGCCGAAGCCGAATTCGCGCATGATAGCGGGCGAGAAGCCACGCTTGTCGAGATAATCGCGCGCCTGAGAGCCGCGCGGCCCTGCCAGCTCGCGGACGAAAAATTCCTGCGCCGCGCCCATCGCATCGTGCAGTCCGGCGCGCTTCTTCGCTCGCTTCGCCTGTTGCGGATCGGGTGCGGGCATCTCCATGCCCGCCTGCGCTGCCAGCTCTTTCACCGCATCCATGAATTGCAGCCCGCGCTGGTCGGTCATCCAGCGGATCACGTCGCCATGCGCGCCGCAGCCGAAGCAGTGGTAGAAGCCCTTCTGGTCGTTGACGTAGAAGCTGGGCGTCTTTTCGTCATGGAACGGGCAGCATGCCCGCCATTCGCGCCCGGCGCGCTGCAGCTTGGTCGTCCGCATGACGACGGTGGACAGCGTCACACGCGTCCGCAACTGATCGAGCCATTGTGGGGAAAGCGCCATCGCGCCTAGCAGCCTAGTGCCGGTGTCGCTGCTTCACCAGAGCCGATTTCGCCATTAATCGCGCGGTCCACAGCATGGTCCACAAGACCGATCAGGGCTCATCGTCTTCTTCGCCGGGGAAGGGGCCGGAGGCCATGGCGATCTTTTGGTCGGCGCGCAGCGCAAACGCTTCTGCGGGGCCGGTCGGCGCCATGGTACTCTGCCAGAAGAAGGTAATCGGTTCGCCCGTCGACCAGCCATCGCCGCCGACGATTCGCCAAGCAAGCGCGCCATTATCATCCTGCACGCGGATCGTGCCATCGGGGCCGAGCGCTTCTTCAACCTGCTTGCGGTCGAAGCCGATCGCGCCGGTGAACCCGCGCGCCTCGCGCACGGTTTCGAACAATGTGGCCGCTTCCACTTCGTCGAGCCCGACCGGGCGCATGAACGGCGGATCGTTGGGATCGTCGACCCCGGGGCGGACGGTGTGCACATAGGTATAGACCGTGCCCTCGGGCATATCCTCCGGATCGCACTCGTCATATTCGGCAGGGCAGGCGACGTAGCTGACGATATCACCGATCGAGCGACCATCGACGATGATCGACGCCTCGACTTCCGGGCCCACTGGCCCTTCGATCTTCGCGCCAAGTTCAAGCTCGCCGAAATCGGCGGCGACCAGAGTGCGCGGATCGGAGGGCGCATCGGTGGTGGCGCTGGCGGTGGGCGAGGGGGTCGCATCGGCATCCTCGGGCTCGCCCGAGCAGGCCGCCAGTGCGAGCACGAGCGAGCAGCAGGCGAGCGTGCGGATCATTGCAGCGATTCCTTCACCCACCCGCTGGTGCGGCTCATGTCGAGCGTCGCGCCGTGGCGATCCTTCAGTTCGGCCATGACCTTGCCCATATCCTTGATACTGGTTGCGCCGACATCGGTCTTTACCTGGTCGATCGCGGCGCGCGTTTCGGCTTCGTCCATCTGCTTGGGCAGGAATTCCTCGATCACCGCCAGCTCGGCTTCTTCCTGCGCGGCAAGCTCTTCGCGCCCGCCGTCGCGGTACATCTGGATCGATTCCTTGCGCTGCTTGGCCATCTTGAGGAGCACGTCGGTGACGATCTCGTCATCCTCGCCCTTCTTTTCCGTAGTGCGCAGCTCGATATCGCGATCCTTGATCTTGGCCTGAATCAGGCGGAGCGTGGCCGTACGCTCCTTGTTGCCGCCCTTCATTGCGGCGATCGTTTCCTTCTGAATCGTGTCGCGTATCATGGTGTTCCATTTATCCTTGCGTGTTAATCAACAGACGTGCGGATATAACAAATGTTCCTGTGGGCGAAGAGGGCTGTGTGCGCTTGACGGGCGGGGGCCTCAGGCCTAGCCGGATGGCTTAGCGCACATCGCTGGAAACGACTTAAGGAACGGACAGGCCCATGGCTTCAGCCGAGATCACTCCTGCGCAGCCTGAAGGCGCGACGGGTCTGCTGCTTCTGGCCGACGGAACGGCATTGTGGGGCATTGGCTGCGGGGCGGAAGGCAGCGCGGTGGGCGAGGTGTGCTTCAACACCGCGATGACGGGCTATCAGGAAGTGATGACCGACCCGAGCTATGCCGGCCAGATCGTCACCTTCACCTTCCCGCATATCGGCAATGTCGGCGCGAACCCGGAGGATATCGAGAGCAAGGTGGAAAGCGCGCTCGGCTGCGTCATGCGCGAAGTGCCCACGGGGCCGAGCAATTTCCGCTCCGAAGTCGATCTCGACACCTGGCTGAAGGACGAGGGCAAGATCGGGCTGGCTGGCGTCGATACGCGCGCGTTGACGCGCCTCATCCGCCTCAACGGCGCACCCAACGCAGTGATCGCGCACAGCGCAGACGGTGTGTTCGACCTCGATGCCTTGCTTGAGAAGGCGCGCGACTGGCCGGGGCTGGAGGGCATGGACCTTGCCCGCCGCGTATCGCGCAAGGCGCACGAAGGCTGGCGCGGCGGCCACTGGGAACTGGGCAAGGGTTATGGCGACAGCGCGGCGGACAAGCCGCACGTGGTCGCGATCGATTATGGCGCGAAGGACAATATCTTCCGCCAGCTGGTCCGTGCGGGCGCGCGGGTGACGGTGGTGCCTGCGGAGACTTCGCTGGAGGATGTGCTGGCGCTGGAACCCGATGGCGTGTTCCTCTCCAACGGCCCGGGCGATCCGGCTGCGACCGGCGCCTATGCGGTGCCGGTGATCCAGGGCCTGCTGGAGCGCGATATTCCGATCTTCGGCATCTGCCTCGGCCACCAGCTCCTCGGCCTCGCGGCGGGCGCGAAAACGTCGAAAATGTTCCAGGGCCACCGCGGCGCGAACCACCCCGTCCAGCGCGTCGGCGAGGGCTGGGGCGAGCATACCGGTCTGGTCGAGATCACCAGCATGAACCACGGCTTCGCCGTCGACGGCGACACGCTGCCCGCGAATGTCGAGCAGACGCACGTCTCGCTGTTCGACGGCACCAATTGCGGCATCGCGATCAAGGGCAAGCGGGCGTTTGGCGTGCAGTATCACCCCGAGGCGTCGCCGGGGCCGCAGGACAGCTTCTACCTGTTCGAGAAGTTTGTGGGGATGCTGGGGTGAAGGAACAGTATCTCGAATACGTTATAGCACGGTATATTAGATCAACTGAGTTCGACCAGCAGATTGGCACTCAATGGATTTTTTATGATCAATATGACGATATTTCCCGTGAAATCGCCTTTCGCGCCTTCGCGAAGGAAAACCTGATAATATCATCTCATGCATATCGAAAATCTGTCGATGATATTTTTGATGTTTTAGAAAAAGGTGGTGGTATAATATTCGATGGGGATGAGTATTCAGACAGGCTTTTCAAACTCATCGTAAGCAAAAAAGATGCCGCCGTTGACGCATTTTTGTCGAAACATGAAGTCGCGAATCGTCTTAACAGAATCGGATCACCTGGCCCGGAGGCCCTGGCTAGGGCGCTAAAGAAAATAGCTGCTGAAGACGGTCAAATATACCCGTCGAATGATCTTCAGAATGAGAAAGCAGAGGAGGATTTTCGCGCGCTTGAAGAGTTAAATACCCAAGCGCCAGCCTCCGATAGAATTGTTCGGCTTGATCATAATCAAATCTCTGAACTCGATGACGAGATAAAAACTTTGGTCGATGAGGTTGAATCGCTCAATTCGATTGATGGTCCAGATGGATTTCGGAACTTGATCGTAGGGCAACTCAAGGCGGGCAGAGCACTCATCGATGAGGGCGTTTTCAGACTTTATTCAATTCAGGTGACGCTTGTGAACGCTCTGACTTTCTTAGCTAAGCGCTACGAAAATGAGCTTATAGGGTCTCTCGCCACCTCCTTACTAACTGCGCTAGCCATACACCTTGGGATTCCTCAATAATGCCCAAACGCACTGACATTTCCTCTATCCTCGTCATCGGCGCGGGGCCCATTATCATCGGGCAGGCGTGCGAGTTCGATTACTCGGGCACGCAGGCGATCAAGGCGCTGAAGGAGGAGGGCTATCGCGTCATCCTCGTCAATTCGAACCCGGCGACGATCATGACCGATCCCGAGTTCGCCGACGCGACCTATATCGAGCCGATCACTCCGGAGGTGGTCGAGAAGATCATCGCCAAGGAAAAGCCCGACGCGCTGCTGCCGACGATGGGCGGGCAGACCGCGCTCAACTGCGCGCTCAAGCTGTTCGAAAGCGGCGCGCTGGAGCGGCACGGGGTGCAGATGATCGGCGCGGATGCAGACGCGATCGACAAGGCGGAGAACCGCCAGCGCTTCCGCGAGGCGATGGACAAGATCGGGCTCGAAAGCGCGCGCTCGCGCACGATCAATGCCGACGATCTGGTGCAGGCCGACCGTGACGAATACCGCCAGCGCGTCGCCGGGCTCTCGGGCGAAGAGCTCGAGACGTTCGAAACCGAATGGCGGCGCGGCGAGCAGCGGCGCAAGGAACGCTATGTCGCATCGGCCGTCCAGCGCAGCTTCGACGCGCTCGACGACACCGGCCTGCCCGCGATCATTCGCCCGAGCTTCACCCTGGGCGGGACCGGCGGCGGGATCGCCTACAACAAGTCCGAATTCGAGCGGATCGTGCGCGAAGGGCTCGATGCATCGCCCACCACCGAAGTGCTGATCGAGGAATCGCTGCTCGGCTGGAAAGAATACGAGATGGAGGTTGTCCGGGATCGCAAGGACAACGCGATCATCATCTGCGCGATCGAGAATGTCGATCCGATGGGCGTCCACACCGGCGATTCGATCACCGTCGCGCCCGCGCTGACGCTGACCGACAAGGAATACCAGATCATGCGCTCCGCCAGCATTGCTGTGCTGCGCGAGATCGGGGTGGAGACGGGCGGCTCGAACGTGCAGTTCGCCGTCAATCCGGAGAACGGCCGCCTGATCGTGATCGAGATGAACCCGCGTGTTTCGAGGTCCTCGGCGCTTGCCTCCAAGGCCACCGGCTTCCCCATTGCACGCGTCGCGGCGAAGCTGGCAGTGGGCTACACGCTCGACGAGATCACCAACGAGATCACCGGCGCGACCCCGGCCAGCTTCGAGCCGACCATCGACTACGTCGTCACCAAGATCCCGCGCTTCGCCTTCGAGAAGTTCAAGGGCGCCGAACCGCTGCTCTCGACCGCGATGAAATCGGTCGGCGAGGTCATGGCGATCGGTCGCAGCTTTGCCGAGAGCCTGCAGAAGGCACTGCGCGGGCTGGAAACCGGTCTGGACGGGCTCGACCCGGTCGAGGAGCTGGAAGATGCCAGCCACGACGAGATTCTCGCCGCGATCAGCCGCCGCACGCCTTCGCGCCTGCTCGGCATCGGGCAGGCGTTCCGTGCCGGACTGCCCTTCGAAACGATCCGCGAGACGACGACCTTCGATCCGTGGTTCCTGCGGCAGATCGAAGCGATCGTGGAGGCCGAAAAGACCGTCGGCGACAACGGCCTGCCGCGCGATGCGGCGGAGCTGCGCAGGCTGAAGGCGCTGGGCTTCTCCGACGCGCAGCTCGCCAGGCTGGCAGTGGACTCGGTCGGCGCGGCGCGCGGTGCGGTCGCCGCACGCTCGGGCCTGCTGCACGATGCGATGCAGGCGATGGCGGGCGCGACCAGTGCGGCGGAAGTGCGTCAGTTGCGCCACAAGCTCGGCGTGTTGCCGGTCTACAAGCGGATCGACAGCTGCGCGGCCGAATTCGAGGCCGCCACGCCCTACATGTATTCGACCTACGAGGCCCCGGCCTTCGGCGCACCTGCGGACGAATCCGATCCTTCCGACCGCCGCAAGATCGTGATCCTGGGCGGCGGGCCGAACCGGATCGGGCAGGGCATCGAGTTCGACTATTGCTGCGTCCACGCCTGCTTCGCGCTGAGCGAGGCCGGGTTCGAGACAATCATGGTCAACTGCAACCCGGAAACCGTCAGCACCGATTACGACACTTCCGACCGGCTCTATTTCGAGCCGCTGACGGCGGAGGACGTGCTCGAAATCCTCAACCGCGAGATGGTGAAGGGCGAGCTGGTCGGCGTTATCGTCCAGTATGGCGGGCAGACCCCGCTCAAGCTGGCGCAGGCGCTGGAGGACGAGGGGATCCCGATCCTCGGCACCAGCCCCGATGCAATCGACCTCGCCGAAGACCGCGAGCGGTTTGCCAAGCTGGTCAACAAGCTGAAGCTCAAGCAGCCCGAGAACGGGATCGCCAAGAGCCGCGACGAAGCCGCCGCCGCGGCGCGCACCATCGGTTATCCGGTCCTGCTGCGCCCGTCCTACGTCCTGGGTGGCAGCGCGATGCAGGTGGTCGATTCCGAAGCCCAGCTGGACGACTACATCGCCAGCGCGGTCAAGGTGTCGGGCGATAGTCCGGTGCTGGTCGACCAATACCTGCGCGATGCGATCGAATGCGACGTGGATGTCCTGTGCGACGGCGCGGATATCGTGGTCGCGGGCGTTATGCAGCATGTCGAGGAAGCGGGCGTCCACTCGGGCGATTCCGCCTGCACGCTGCCGCCCTATTCGCTCAGCGCCGAAGTCGTCGAGGAAATCGAGCGCCAGTCCGAGGCGCTGGCCCGCGAACTCAAGGTCGTCGGCCTGATGAATGCGCAATTCGCGGTGAAGGATGACGAGATATATCTGATTGAGGTCAATCCGCGTGCCAGCCGCACCGTGCCTTTCGTCGCCAAGACCATCGGCCAGCCGATCGCGAAATATGCCGCGCGGATCATGGCGGGCGAGAAGCTGGCCGACCTGCCCGCAATCACGCGCGAGCTGGATTACGTTGCGGTGAAGGAAGCCGTGTTCCCGTGGGGCCGCTTCCCCGGGGTGGACCCGGTCCTGTCGCCCGAAATGAAATCGACCGGCGAAGTGATGGGTCTCGACCGCGATTTCGCGATGGCCTTCGCGAAGGCACAGCTGGGCGCGGGGATGATCCTGCCGCGCAGCGGGCGTGCGTTCGTTTCGGTCAAGGATAGCGACAAGCCGGTGATTATCGAGGCGGTTCGAGGACTGGTGGATGCCGGCTTCGAAATCGTCGCGACCGGCGGCACGCACGATTACATCGCGGACCAGGGCCTGCCGGTCACGCAGGTCAACAAGGTGGCGCAGGGCCGCCCGCATATCGTGGACCGGATCATCGACGGCGAGATCGACCTGATCCTCAACACGACCGAAGGCTGGCAGAGCCTGCGTGACAGCCAGTCGATCCGCGCGGGCGCGCTGGAACACAAGGTTCCGTACTTCACCACAGCCTCGGCCGGACGCGCTGCTGTGGAAGCGATCACCGCGCTGACGTCGCAGCCGCTTGAAGTTCGGTCTCTCCAATCCTATTATTCTGCGACCTGACGGCAGTTCTTCTCCCCGAAAACTCCTGTTCGCCACGTCCGCCCCGCAAGGGTGCGGTGGAAACGGGACTTTCGGGCAAGGGCGCCGGGCAGGCCAACAGGATAGATCGGGGGTACCCAATGGAAAAAGTTCCGATGCTGGCAGAAGGTTACGAGCGGCTAACAACCGACTTGAAAGCCCTGCGCGCGGAACGTCCGAAAATCGTCGACGCGATTGAAGAAGCGCGTGCACATGGCGATCTTTCGGAAAACGCCGAATATCACGCCGCGAAGGAACGCCAGGGTCAGGTCGAGGCGCAGATCGCCGAGATCGAGGACCGGGTGACCCGCGCGCAGATCATCGATCCGTCGACCCTGTCGGGCGACAAGGTGGTGTTCGGCGCGACCGTGACGCTGCTCGACGAGGACGATAAGCCGGTGAAATACCAGATCGTCGGCCAGACCGAATCGGACGCGAAATCGGGCCGCATCTCTTACAATTCTCCGCTCAGCCGTGCACTGATCGGCAAGAAGGTGGGCGAGGAGGTCGAGGTAACGGTCCCTTCGGGCGACAAGTTCTACCTCGTCGACAAGATCGAATTCATCTGAGGTTGTCGGCCAGAACGGGGAAGCCGCGTCAGGCCAGCACCTTCTCCATTGCATGATTGTGGATCGGGACGCGTTTGCCCGCGTGCTCGATCGCAAAGTCGCGCCGGTGCGTGACCCGATAGCCCGCGCGCTCGAACGCGGGGCGGGCAAGGTCGCTCGCTTCGGTATAGAGGCGCGCAAGGTTCAGGCCCCTCGCGTGCTGCTCTGCCTGGGATAGCAAGCGGTCGGCCAGCCCGTTCCGCGTATGTGCGGGGTGGCAATAGAGCATGTCGAGATGCCCTCCATCCTCGGTTTCGGGCTCAAGCAAGGCATAGGCCACAGGCTCGTCCCGCGCATTCGCGATGATCCAGATCAGATGCCCCTGCGCGATGCGCTCGACGAAGCGCTCGGGCCCCGGATGGCGCGCGGCCCACGCCGCGACCTGCTCGGGCGAATAGCGTCGCCTGCCGACCGCCTCGATGGCGGCGGCGGTAATTGCAGCGAGGGCAGGGGCGTCGCCCTCACGATAGGTGCGAAGGCGATAGCCTGCGGGCGTATGCTCAGGCCTCGGGCTCGAGCAGCTTGTGGATGTGCACGATGACATACTTCATCTCCGCATCGTCGACCGTCCGCTGGGCATTGGCACGCCATGCTTCCTCGGCCTGCTCGTAACTGCTGAACACGCCGACGACATGGATGCTTTCGGGATCGTGGAACTCGACCGAGCGCGGATCCTTGACCCGTCCGCCCATCACGAGGTGGAGGAGCTGGGGGCTGGTGGTTTCGTGGACATTGTTTTCGGTGGTGTGGGACATGGGAGACTGCTCCATGGAATTTGGAATTCGGATATGAAAAAGGCCCGCACGCCTTAGCGCGAGCGGGCCTTGTTACAAGGGCGAGCCCTTGTGATTCGTGCGCTTTTCGACGCGATCGATCAGAACGGGAGCGCCGATTTGAGATCGCGATATCCACGACCGGTCTTGCGCGCAGCGCGACGTCCGGCGTGGCGCGCGGCGTCCTTCTGACGTTCCGCGAAATAGGCTGCGTTGCGGCGTGCGGCACGGCTGCCGAAAGCAACATCGTCACCGAAATCGACCAGGCGATCGCCGCCATGGCGCGTTGCATCGGTCATCTTGCCGGCCATGCCGCTGGCATAAGCCATGCCCAGATCGGTGAGGTGATCGGCGAAGCCGATCGCGCGACCGGTGAGCTCGCGACCTTTCGAAGTGCGCGAACCGAGCGCGAGACCGACCAGCGCGACCACGCTGACGGTAAGGATCGGATGGGCCTTGACGAATTCGACTGCGTCGTCGGTCGCCTCGCGCGCGATGTCGGCATAGCTGCGTTCTTCGTTGCGGCGCTCGCTCGCTTCGATCTTGCGGCGCAATTCGTCGCGCTGTTCCTGGGTGCTCATGCTTGGTCTCCAAATTCGTATGGGTGCGTCATATATGAAGCGCCGCAGGGCCGCGTGAGTTCCGGGCAGGAACGCAGGATCAGTCCTTTTCGTCCCACGCATAGTCCTCGTCGTCGGATTCGTCCGATCCGCCGCCGCCCAAGGCCCACGAGCCGAGGACGACCGCGAAAACTGCGCCGAGGCCGTAGGATGCTGGCTTGTGCCGCTCTGCGAGCTCTATGCCTTCTCCAACGATATCGCCGACACCCATCATGGCCGAACTCGCGATCCGGGCGACAATGCCCTTTTCCTCCACGTCGCCCTTCAGATGCGCGATATCGTTCTTCACGAGCCCGCGTGCGGCATCGCGCAGCGCGCGGTCTTCTTCCATCTGGCGAAGGTGCGGGTTCATGAGCTCGTCCTTTCGCCGCCGGAATCCTTGAACGCGTTACTCACGTGTTTGAAGCGCGAGCGGGCGACCAGACCGACGACGGCCATCATCAGCAGCAGGGCACCGACCACCGCAGCGGTCGCACCGAACGCGCCGAGAATCGGGCCGAGTGCTATTATGAGCCCCACCACCAGGCCGATCAGCGCCAGGTGAAGAAACGCAAGCGCACCGAGCGCAAAGATGATTCCCGAGATACCTTCTCGCGAGGCGTAACTTGCCCGCGATTTCTGGAAGGCGACTTCCGCCTCCACATAAGTCCGGCCATCCTCGTAAAGCGCATAGGCGTCGTCGAACAAGGAACCCAAAGGCTCTTCGTCGGCGCGCGTGGTTTCGGGACGAGGCGGGCCCGCCGCACCCAAGGGCGCGACAGGTCCGTCAGGATGTCCGAATTGCTGGTCTTTTATATCCGGCACAGGCCCTTCTCAGCCAGTCCCGCTCAACGGCGGAACAGGCGAGCGAGGACATAGCCGCCCACGGCCGCGATACCGACCGAGAGGCCGGGGTTCTGGCGCACGAATTCGCGCGCTTCGCCGCCGAGTTCGTCATACGACTTCGAATCGATATGAGTGGCAGCATCCTGCAGGCCGCGCGCGGCGTTGCGCGCATGGTCGCCATATTTCGGGCCGAAACTATCGTCGATCTTCGCAGCGTTTTCCGCCACGACGCGGCTGAGCGAGGTCAGGGCTTCGCTCGCCTTGTGCTTGCCTTCGACGGCAAGCTCGCCCCCCTTGGCCTTGGCCTGTTCGGCATATTCCGAACCCTTGGCCTTGGCTTGCTCGGCATATTCCGAACCCTTAGCGGCAGCCTGTTCCTTGTAAGCCTGGGCCTTGGTGCTCGCCTCTCCGCGCAGCGCCTGGGCGCCCGCCTTGGCTTCGTCGAGCGCGGAATTGAAGCGCGATTTTGCCTCCTGCGTGCCACCCGTGGGCTGCGCTTCGGCGGAACCTGCTGCTGCACCCGCCGCATCGGTGGTCAGCGGAACGGCGCTCGTCTCGTTGATCTTGTCGTCAGTAGCCATGGGTTTTCCCTCTTTTTGCAGTTCGTGTTCGACAGGCCCAAAACTGGTGCCGTCCTTGAAATTGCAACGCAGCTTGCAAGGGTTCGTTCCACCGCATAAGCCGCGCTGCGCACCAAGGCCGATCGCTTGTTCCCCGGCCCAAGTAACATAATCCGACCGGAGGCCCAATGACTGCCATACTCGATCTGCACGCGCGTGAAATTCTCGACAGCCGGGGCAACCCGACCGTCGAAGTTGACTGTCTACTGGAAGACGGCAGTTTCGGACGCGCTGCGGTGCCCTCCGGCGCGTCGACCGGCGCGCACGAGGCCGTGGAACTGCGCGATGGCGATGCCGATCGGTATATGGGCAAGGGCGTGCTCAAGGCGATCGATGCGGTAAATGGCGAGATTGCCGACATGCTGCTGGGCCTCGACGCGGAAGACCAGCGCGACGTCGACACCATGCTGATCGCGCTCGACGGGACGGACAACAAGGGCCGCCTCGGCGCGAATGCGCTGCTCGGCGTCAGCCTCGCGGTGGCGAAGGCGGGCGCAAACGCACGCGGCCTTCCCCTGTGGAGCTATGTTGGCGGGGTTTCAGCGCATGTCCTGCCGGTGCCGATGATGAATATCATCAATGGCGGCGAACATGCCGACAACTCGATCGATATCCAGGAATTCATGATCATGCCGGTCGGCGCGGAAACGCTGGCCGAGGCAGTGCGCTGGGGAGCGGAAGTGTTCCACACGCTCAAGAAGGGCCTGTCGCAGAAGGGCCTGTCGACCTCGGTGGGCGACGAGGGCGGCTTTGCCCCCGATATCGGCAGCACGCGCGACGCGCTCGATTTCATCATGCAGTCGATCGAGGCCGCAGGCTTCACGCCGGGCAGCGACATCGCGCTCGCGCTCGATTGTGCAGCGACCGAATATTTCAAGGACGGCAAGTATGTTCTGGCGGGCGAGGGCGCGACCTACGGCGCCAGCGAAATGGCGGACTACCTCGCCGCGCTGTGCAACGACTATCCGATCCGCTCGATCGAAGACGGCATGGGCGAAGACGATTTCGAGGGCTGGAAAGCGCTGACGGAGAAGATCGGCGACAAAGTCCAGCTGGTGGGCGACGATCTGTTCGTGACCAACCCGGCCCGCCTGCGCGACGGGATCTCCCGCGGGCTTGCCAACTCGCTACTGGTGAAGGTCAACCAGATCGGCACGCTGTCCGAGACGCTGGACGCGGTCGATATCGCGCATCGCGCCGGTTATACAGCCGTGATGAGTCACCGTTCGGGCGAGACCGAGGATTCGACCATCGCCGATCTCGCGGTTGCGACCAATTGCGGGCAGATCAAGACCGGCTCGCTCGCCCGGTCGGACCGGCTCGCCAAATACAACCAACTGATCCGGATCGAGGAAGAGCTGGGCGATAGCGCCCATTATGCAGGTCACGCCTGCTTTGGGCGTCTGGCACGCTGATACTTTGCTGGCAGGCGGGGGAGGGCGGCTAGCGTTCCTCCGCCTCGACCTCGGCTTCGGCCTCTTCCTCAAGCTCTTCGAGTTTCTCGATCTTCTTGCGGTTCTTTGGGCTGAGCAGATATTGCCACACGCCCCATGCGTTGATCAGCAGCAGGATCGCGTTCATCGCGGCAATCGGCATGGCGTTTTCGATCAGGCCGGACACGACCCAGGTTATCGCCACCACGCAGAACAACACGAAGCCCCAGCCCGTAGCCTTACGGCCAAGATCGGCGGCGATCATTCCTGCGGCGATCATCGTGCCGATTGCGGCGATCCATTCGAGCGGTCCGTTCATGCGGCGGGTAACACGCCGCACGCCCGAAAGGTTTCGCACTTGCGCAAAGGTTAGGTTTTGCGCCTAGCCGCGCGGGGCGAACCTGCCCGCGATATCGAGCAGCGCGATGGCCGCGCGGGCCGCTTCGCCGCCCTTGTTCTTCTGGGCCGGATCCGCGCGCACCTGTGCCTGGATCTCGTTCTCGACCGTGATGATGCCGTTCCCGATCGCGATCCCGTCCATCGTCAGCGCCATGATCGCGCGCGCGCTCTCGCCGGCGACGATTTCGAAATGATAGGTCTCGCCCCGGATCACGACTCCGATCGCGACGAAGCCATCGTACTGGCCGCTCTCCGCCGCCAGTGCGATCGCGCCCGGAATTTCGAGTGCACCGGGCACGGTGAGAACATCGGCCTGATGACCAGCCTCCTCCAGCGCAGCGCGCGCGCCTTCGATCAGCTTGTCGTTGAGCTCGGCGTAGAAACGCGCTTCGACGATGAGAAAACGGGCCATCAGATCACTCCGGAATAGGGCGTTCGCCCACCACGGTGATGCCATAGCCTTCGAGGCCGATCACATTGCGGTGGGAATTGGAAAGGAGGGTCATCTCGGAAACGCCGAGATCGGCGAGGATTTGCGCACCGATGCCGTATTCGCGCAATTCGCCACCCTCAGGGCGGCCAGCAACCTCGGCCTGCATCTTGTCTGGCTGGCCGGGCATGAGGCACACGATCAGCCCGCTGCCTTCTTCGCCGATGACGCGCATCGCGCGCTGTAGCATCTCGCGCTTCTCGCTCGTCCGCCCGAGTACGTCGTCGAACAGCGAGATGCGGTGCATCCGCACGAGCGTCGGGCTGTCGGGCAGTACGCGGCCCTTTTGCAGCACCACGCTGACGCTGCCGTCGACCGTGCTGCGGTAATTGATCGCCCGCCACTCGCCGCCGTGCTGGCTGTCGAAGGTGCTTTCGCCCGCACGCTCGACCAGATGATCGTGCTTCATCCGGTATTCGATCAGGTCGCGGATCGTGCCGATCTTGAGCTTGTGACGCCGCGCGAACTCGACGAGATTGTCGAGCCGCGCCATCGAGCCATCGTCGTTCATGATTTCGCAAATCACGCCGCTGGGGTTGAGGCCCGCCAGACGCGAAATATCCACCGCCGCTTCGGTATGGCCCGCGCGCACCAGCACCCCGCCGTCGCGTGCGATCAGCGGGAAGACGTGCCCCGGGGTGACGATATCCTGCGCGCCGCGCGTAGGGTCGATGGCCACCGCGACGGTGCGCGCGCGGTCCGCCGCACTGATCCCGGTGGTCACGCCTTCGCGCGCTTCGATGCTGACGGTGAAGGCGGTTTCATGGCGACTGCCATTGCTGCGGCTCATCAGTTCGAGGCCCAGCGCCTCGACCCGTGCGCGCTGGAGCGTCAGGCAGATGAGTCCGCGCCCGTGGGTGGCCATGAAGTTGACCGCATCGGGCGTGGCCATCTGTGCGGGGATCACCAGATCGCCCTCGTTCTCGCGATCCTCGTCGTCGACCAGCACGAACATGCGGCCGTTGCGCGCTTCCTCGATAATCTCCTCGATCGGGACGAGGACTGGCGCATCTTCCTGCGCGTCGAGGAAGGCGTCGAGCTTGCGCAAGGTTTCGGCGGTGGGGTTCCAGTCCGCCTCGGCGCAGTCGCGCAGGGTGTTGGCATGGAGCCCCGCCGCCCGGGCGAGGGCGGCGCGGGTGATGCTGCCGGAGGTGATGGCGGCGCGCACACGGCTGATGGTTGATTCGCTCATGATGAAGCGCTCTATCACATTGCAGTGTGATAATGGAAGCATCGCTGCACATTGCGGTGGTAGGGGCGTGTGTGTGGTGGCTCAAGTCAAAGGCCGCACTCGCGAGAGGTCGCTTTGACCCCGGTCAGGGGTGCGCGCAACTCCTGCGCGTAAACGCGAGCGAGCTTGAGCAACCCCTGCAATTGGGCCACGAGCGTGCAGGATGGCAAAGCAATCGATTGCGCACCTCTTCCGCCTGGACCGGGAATCGAACACTTCGCTGCAGGCGCAGTTGCGCGCGCGCATCGTCGAAACGATCAATTCGGGCGTGTTGCCAGCGGGGCTCAAACTGCCATCGTCGCGCAAGCTTGCCGGTCAACTCGGCATCGCCCGCAACACCGTCTCGCTAGCCTATCAGGAGCTCATCGCCTCCGGTCATCTGCATTCGCGCGAGCGGAGCGGCGTGTATGTCGCCGATGGGCGCCGCGCGGCAATCATTCCCGCAGTCGCCGGGCCGAAGCCCCGGCGCGAGCAATCGGCGGTGATGCGCAAGGCGCCCGATCGGGTGATCCCCGGCGAAGGCCTGCGGTATCAGGCGGACTGGCGGGAACTGCCTTTTCCCTTCATCGAAGGGCTTTACGACCGCACGCTGTTCCCGATTGCCGAATGGCGCGAGGCGAGCCGGATGGCGCTTGCCGTAAACGAGGTCGAAAGCTGGTCGACCGATACCGGCGAGGCCGACGATGAATTGCTGGTCGAGCAGTTTCGGCAGAAGATCCTCACACGGCGCGGAATTGCGGCGGCGGCCGACGAGATTCTCGTCACGGTCGGGGAGCAGCAGGCGCTCCACCTCATTTTCGAGCTGTTATGCGGCGCGGATAGCACGGTCGGTCTGGAAGACCCCGGCGAACCGGACATCCGCTCGCTGGTTCACGAACGTGGCGCAGGGGTGCGGTATTTCCCGGTCGGCGATACCGGCGTCGACATTTCGAGCGGGCTCGACGGGATCGACCTGTTCTACGTCTCGCCGAGCCGCCAGCGCCCGACCGGGGTCACCATGCCCGATAGCCAACGCGCGGCGCTGCTGGCCGAGGCGCGCGCACACGACGCGCTGATCGTGGAGGACGACTTCGAATGCGAGCTGGGCTTCCTTGCCGATGCCCCGCCTTCGCTCAAGAGCGGCGATAGCGACGGCCGGGTGGTATATGTCGCCTCGCTCTCCAAGGTGCTCTCGCCCGGCTTGCGGCTCGGATTTCTGGTTGGGCCCGCCGATTTTATCCGCGCCGCGCGAAGGCTGCGCAACCTGACTACGCGCAAACCCTCCCCGATCACGCAGCGCACGGCAGGGATTTTCCTGTCGCTGGGGCATTATGACGCGATGTTGCGCAAGCATTTCGGGATTTACGAGCGGCGGTTGATTGCACTGCGCGACGCGCTCAACCACTATCGCCCGCTCTCGATCGCGATCCCTCCCGTGACCGGGGGCACGTCTTACTGGGTCCGGGGGCCCGAAAATCTCGACGCCGAGAAATTACGCGTCGCGGCGCAGAATTCGGGTGTGCTGATCGAACCGGCAACCCCCTATTTCGCGGATGGTCAGGGCCGCTCGAATATGTTCAGGCTCGGCGTTACCAGCCTCGATGAAGGCCAGATCCGGCCCGGGATCGAGGCCCTTTCGCGTGAAATGCTGAAACTGGTGAACGCGCCCGAAGGTGACGGCGCGGAGCAGTCGCCCGCCGACGACACGCGCGCTGCGCTCCCGGCAGCAGAGCTGGAGCCGCTGTTTTCGGGCCAGCGGCTCAATTATCAGACCGTCTACGGCGAGCCTTGCATAATCGAGCTTTTCGCCGATGGCAGTATGCAGGGCCGGGCAGGCTATGCCCAGGAAGAGCGCGACGAGGGGCGCTGGTGGATCGAGGGGGGCCACTGGTGTCGCCAGTGGGATGAGTGGGCCTATGGCGAAACGGGGCGCTTTCGGGTTGCGCGCGCGGGAAACCGCATTTTCTGGCTCGACGACGATGGCCGCACAATCGACGAGGCCGTGATCGCACCCTCTCCAACCTGACCGATCTGGCTCTAAAAAACCGACCAAACTGGCTCTAATAACTTTGCCGCAGTTGCGAGAACCTCTGTCCTCAGAGGGGGAATTGATGGCAAAGCTAGGAATTGCTGCAATCCAGGTCGACGCCGATGCGACCGATAATGTCGATCTGATCGAACGTGAGGCGCGCGCGGTAACGCGGCGGTTTCCATGGGTCGATCTGGTCGTGTTCGGCGAGCTTGCCGCCTATGGCGCGTCTCCCAAGCATGCCGAGCGCGAGGGCGGGTCATTCGAACAGCGCATGTCCGCGCTCGCCCGCGAAACCGGCACTTTTCTGATCCCGGGCTCGTTCTATCAGGAACGCGATGGGCGTATCTTCAATGTCGCCCCCGTCTTCGACCCGCAGGGCGAGATCGTTGCCCGGCACGACAAGTTCTTCCCTTTCCTTCCCTACGAAAAGGACATTGCTTGCGGTGAAGAATATTGCGTGTTCGAAATCCCCGGCATCGGCCGGATCGGCGTCGCGATCTGTTACGACATGTGGTTTCCCGAGGCGATGCGCACGCTCGCCGCGATGGGCGCGGAGGTTATCGTCCTGCCGACGATGACCAACACGGTGGACCGCGATGTGGAACTGGCCATTGCGCGCGCGAATGCCGCCACCAACCAGTGCTTCTTCATCGATGTGAATTGCGCAGGGATGCTCGGCAATGGTCGCTCTGCCTATTTCGGGCCGGGTGGCGAGCTGATCTACGAGAGCGGCGAAGGGCGCGACGTTGCGGCCCTTCGGCTCGATCTGCAGCAGGTGCGCGATGCACGCGAGGAAGGCTGGCAGGGCCTGGGCCAGGTCATGAAGAGCTTCCGCGACACGCCGCTGCGCTATCCACTGCACGAGAACGCGCAAACGCGCGCAAAGGCGATGTCGGACTTGGGTCCGCTGGTCGTTCCCGAAAGTGAAGCGGGTGCCGAGGGGGCACCAGAAGCCGAAGCGAAAATCTTCAAAGTCCATCAGGAATAAAGGGGTCAGGACAATGATTCATAGAACACAGATACGCATGGCGACCTTCGGCGGCCTGCTGCTCGCGTCGACCGCAATGGTCGCTCCGCTGCACGCACAGGACGCCAGCGAGGCGGACGAAACCGCCGCCGAGGACGAGGGCGAGCGGCCCATCATCACCGTCACCGCGACCCGCCGCCAGGAACGCGTGATCGACGTGCCTTACAACATCACGTCGGTCAGCGGAGACGAGATCGAGGCGGCGCAGACCTTCGACAGCGCCGAATTGCTCCGTTCGATCCCCGGTGTGGCGGTGGTCGATCGTGGCTTCCGCAATGCGGGCACGGTCAACCAGATCCGTATTCGCGGCCTCAACGTCGACAGCAATGCGCTGGGCGATTACGCGACGTCATCGGTCGCGACCGTTTCCACCTACGTCAACGAAACGCCGGTCTTCGCGAATTTCATGCTGCGCGACATCGACCGGGTCGAGGTTCTGCGCGGGCCGCAGGGCACGCTATACGGGTCCGGCTCGCTGGGCGGCACAGTGCGCTTCATCACCCGCGATCCCGTGCTCGGTGAATTCGGCGGATATGCCAGCGGCGCATTGTCGCATGTCGATGGCTCGTCGGGGATCGGCTACTCGCTCGACGGTGTGGTCAACGTACCGCTTGGCGACACGCTCGCGCTCAGGGTCGTCGGCTCCTATGCGGACTACCCCGGCATCACCGATTACGTGAACGTTTACGAACTCGATAGCGATGGCCTGCCGGCCGCACCCAACGGCGTGCTCGACCCAGCAGCGTCCTACCGCGAAGTCGAAGATGCCGACACGGCCGAGCAATGGATGGTCCGCGCGACCATGCTGTTCGAGCCGAGCGCGAACTTCGATGCCAAGCTGCTCTACGCCCATCAGGAAGACGATATTGGCGGTCGCCGCGCGCAGACGGTCGGCTCGGACGGGTTCGGCAATCCTTATGAGGATAACGAGATTGGTTCGATCCAGCTCGAACCGTCGGATCGCGAAGTCGATCTCGTCGCGCTCGAAGCCAATATCGACCTCGGCTTCGCAACGCTGACCTCTTCGACGTCATACTACGACACGTCGGGTGGCAGCACGAGCGAGAACACCGGCTTCTATGCGCAGGCCGGTTTCCTGGGCTTCTACTACAATTATCCGCGTCCGGCCGCAGCCGCCGTGCGCACTTACGAGGACTCCGCCTTCGTCGAGGAGGTCCGCCTCGTGTCCAAGGGCAACGAGACGATCGACTACGTGGTCGGCGGCTTCTATCGCGATCAGAACATCGTCTCCACGCAGAGCAGCTATCTCCTCGGATTCAAGCGCTGGTGGGATACCGCATTCCCCGGCTTTGCCAGTGCGGTTACCGGCGATCAGGATTTTGCCTACCGCCGCGACGAGGATTTCGAGGAAGTCTCGGTCTTCGGCGAAGTCACCTGGCACGCAACCGATACGTTCGACCTGACCGTGGGGGCGCGCTATTTCGACAACCAGTCGAGCAATGACACCTTCATCGATCTCCCGCTCTATGCCTCGGTCGCCGAACCGACGACCGCGAATTTCGAAATCGGCGAGAACGATGTGCTGTTCAAGGGCAACCTCTCGTGGAAGTTCGCCACAGACCAGCTGGCTTACGTGACGGTGTCGGAAGGCTATCGCCGTGGCGGCTCCAACGCGGTGCCGCTGACGGGCACCTTTGCCGAAGATCCCGCATGGCAGGTCTACACATCGGACAGCGTCGTGAACTACGAAGCGGGCGTGAAGGGCCGCACCGGCGGTGTGACCTATGATGCGAGCGTGTTCTATGTCGACTGGAGCGATCCGCAGCTCAACACGGCGACCACCAACTGGGGCTTCTTCGCCGTCCGAAACGGGGATTCCGCGCGCACCTACGGGCTCGAACTGGCGGTCGACGGCTATATTGGCGACAGCCTGCGCTACCAGCTTGGCTATGCCTACGTGAATGCCGAGCTTACCGGCGATGTGCTCTCGCCTGCTGGCACCGTGCTGGGGCAGGATGGCGATCGGCTGCCGGGCACGCCCGCGCATATGATCAACTGGGCGTTCAGTTACGATACGCCGATCAGCGACACATGGTCGCTGTTCCTGCGCACCGACGGCAACTACCAGTCCGAAACGCGCAATGCGATTGGCACCAGCCAGACGTTCAACGTGCCGCTGGAAGGGTTCGCCCTGTTCAATGCCACCGCGAGCGTATCCAACGGGCCGCTCACCATTGCCGCGTGGATCAAGAACATCTTCAACGAGGAGGGTGTGACCGGCGTCTTTACGGAGGCCTACATGGGCACCGCACCTGCCGCCGGGTACTTCGGTAACGGGAGCAAGGAGTTCATCTCGCTCCCCCGGACCGTGGGCCTGACCGCGACCGTGTCCTTCTAGCGGTCGACTGAACGCATGGAGACCTCTCTCGAGCAGCAACATCGGTTGGCCGCGGCAACGCGCAAAGCGGTGGTCCTGCTCGAGAAGGGGGATCCGGTGAAAGCTGCCGCGATGCTGGAAACGGCGCTGGCGACGGGGCAGGGCGGCACGACCGAATGGACCGTGCTCGCCCGCCCCTACCAGCGGCAGAGCGACTTTGTGGCAATGGTGCGCAGCGCCGCGATGGCGCGCAAGGCCTCGCCGGAAGACGCCCGCGCGCAGAATCTTGAACTCGAAGCCCTGGTCCTGCGGGGTGATATCCCGACCGCAAGGGAGCGCATTGCCCAATTGTCGGACGATCCGGCGATCGGGGCCGGGCGGCTCGATGCACTGGCGCAGACGGCCACGCAGATTGCCGACTACCAGCTCGCGGCGAACCTGTTGCTCCGCGCCTGCGATGCAGAGCCCGCGCATCCGCGATACCGTTTCAATCTCGCCGCCGCGCAGGTCGCTCTGGGAGACTTCGGGCTGGCCGAGGACAATCTTCGGGCGGTGCTGAAGGCCCGGCCGCTCGACGGCGATGCCCGCTACAACCTCTCGACCCTGCGAACGCAATCGGCCGAGCAGAACAACCTCGACGAGCTGACGCGAATCCTCCCACAGATGCAGGGCCAGCGCGACGCGTTTGCGGTGCATTTCGCGTTTGCCAAGGAACTGGAGGACCTGGGTCACCACCGGGAGAGCTGGCAGGCCCTGCAGCACGGCAACGCGCTGCGCAGGCGGGCGATACAATATCGCGTACAGGACGATGCCGAAGCGATGCGCCAGATTGCGGCGTGTTCGTCAGAGAGCGGCGGGGATGAGGAGGGCCACACCGATGCCGCGCCGATCTTCGTGGTCGGCATGCCGCGCTCGGGCACCACGCTGGTCGACCGCATTTTCGCCAGCCATCCCGATGTTGCGAGCGTGGGTGAGGTCAACGACCTCGCGCTCGCGATTATGGAAGAAACCGGCGCCGTCGGCTCGAAACGCGAGCTGATCGAGAAATCGCATCGCGGCCCGGCAAGCGCGATCGGTGCCAACTATGCGCAGCGGATGGGCTGGCGTGCGCCCGAGGCAGCCCGCACCGTGGACAAGACGCCGCTCAATTTCCTGTATCTCGGCATCATCGCGCAGGCGCTGCCCAATGCGACCATTGTCAGCGTCGAGCGCGATCCGATGGATATTGCCTTTGCCGTCTACAAGACGCTGTTCCGCATGGGATATCCCTTCGCCTACTCGCTCGACGACATTGCCGAATATCTGATCGCGAAACATCGCTTGATGGCGCATTGGGATGCACTGCTGGAAGATCGCATTCACCACGTGCGTTACGAAGATCTGGTGGCCGATCAGGAGGGCGAGAGCCGGCGTTTGCTCGATGCAGCGGGGCTCGATTGGGACGAGCGCGTGCTCGACTTCCACCAAGCCAGCTCGCCCTCGGCCACGGCCAGCGCGGTGCAGGTCCGCCAACCAATCCACAATCGGTCGGTCGGTGCCTGGCGGCGCCACAAAGAGCAATTCAAGCGACTGGTCGACGCATTGTCGCAGGCAGGGGTGATCGCATGATTTCGAAGCTGAAGATCATCCTTGTCTGCATGGTGCTTTTGCTTCCCGGCGCGGCCTTTGCGTCCGGCAGTGAATTGTTGCCGACCTCCTTCTTCGCCCCGCCCGAGGACCCGATTGCGCCAGACGCAGCGATCGAGGGCACTCTGGTGATCGACGGAGCCGAGGCCGACCTGTTCGACCTGCACACCAACAGCTTCAGGATCGACCGCAAGGCCCTGCAACTCGATATGATCCCGCCGCTCCGGGTCGATCTGGTGCAGGATGGAACGCGCATCATCCCGGTGCAGCGCGGGCCGATCCGCGGAGAGCATCCCCACTGGGAATGGATCGTCCAGCCCGGCACGGCGTGGAGCGATGCCGAGGGGATCGCGTGGCTATCGCTGCCCGTGGCGCTGACCGAGCGGAATGCGAATTGCGTCCATAACGGGCTGCTCAAGATGAATCTTTCAGAACCCGACGAGCCCGCCGATTTCCAGATCGCCGGCGAGACCTGCGCCTATCTGCAGTTCGACATGCGCGCGGAGCTCGCTGCGCTTTTCACCGCTACCGAGATTCCAAATGCGGCAGCCGTCATCGCCGCCGACAAGCGCGAACGCGCGGCGCGCCTGCCCGAAATGCCAGTGAGCACGCTGCCCTTTGCCGACCGCCTCGCGTCTAAAGATCAGGTCCCCGCAGAGGCGCTGACTGCCTACGGCACCGTGCTGGGCGGCACGCATTACGTGTCCGACTGTCCGACCCGCGCGGGCGCCTATCCGTTTTGCGCGGAGCTGGTAATTCCTTCGTACAGTTGGGCCAAGTCGGTCTTCGCGGGCATTGGCGCGATGCGGCTCGAACAGCTCTATCCCGGTTCGATGAAGCGCAAGATCGCCCCCTATGTCGGCGGCTGCGATGCCGATGACTGGGGCGACGTCACGGTGTCGAACGTCCTCAACATGGCCTCGGGCCACTACAACAGCCGCCGGCACGAGGTGGACGAAGGCTCTGCTGCGATGCAGAAGTTCTTCCTGGTCGAGGATCATCCGGGCAAGATCCTGATCGCCTGTAAGGCCTTCGGTCGCCGCGCCGGTCCGGGCACCCGTTTTGTCTATCGCACTGCCGACACCTACATCGCGGGCACCGCCATGACCGCGATTTTACGCACCGAGCGTCAGGATGCGGCCGCCGATCTGCAGACCGATCTGCTCGCGCCGATCTGGCGTGAGCTTGGTCTTTCGGCACTGATGGAGGCCCCGCGCCGCACCTATGACGAAAGCGCGATTCCGTTCTCGGGCTGGGGCCTGTATCTGACCCGCGCCGATCTCGCCCGGATCGCCGCCTTCCTCCAGCGCGGCGGCACGATTGGTGGCGAGGTGTTTCTCGATCCCGCCATGCTGGGCGAGGCTCTGCAACACGGCGAGCCGCCCTATGGCCTGCGCGCGGCGAGCGATGATCAGCGTTACCGCAACGGGTTCTGGGCGTGGAATGCGGGGCCGTACCTCGGGTGCGAAAGCGACCAGTGGATCCCGCTGATGTCGGGCTTCGGAGGGCTCGCCGCGGCCTTCCTGCCGGACGAGAGACTCTACTGGCATGTCAGCGACGGCGGAACCTACCGCTGGGGCGCGTCGGCGAAGGCCATTCATCAACGATTTCCGCTGTGTGGGGACACCAAATGAGCGCCGCGACACGCACCAGAATGAAGGTCGATCCGGCAGGCCTCCTCGCCGGGATCATGCTCAGCTTCCTCGCGACGGCGGGGCTGTTCTACGTCAACATCATGGCGGCCATCGTCGACGGGCTGATCACCGGGCTGGGCCTGAGCGAAAGCCAGGCAGGCCTGATCGGGTCGGCCAATATCTACGGCGCGTCGGTGGGCGCGCTGATATCGGTGGTGCTGATCAAGATCGTGCCCTGGCGTCCGGCAGCCTACACCCTGCTGATCGTGCTGATTGCGCTCGATCTGGTCTCGATGCCGATTGAAAGTGCCAACGCGCTGCTGGCCGTGCGGGCCTTCCACGGACTGGTGGGCGGGATGCTGGTCGGGATCGCATTCGGCGTCATCGCCCGCACCGCGCAGGCCGACCGGACCTTCGGCATCCTGCTGTTCGTCCAGTTCGGACTCGGCGGGCTGGGCGTCATGACCCTGCCGCAGCTGGTCCCTATCTATGGCACGCAGGCGCTGTTCATTGCGCTCGCGCTGTTCAGCTTCGCCAGTCTGGTGATGCTGGTCTTCCTGCCCGCCTTCCCGCCCAAGCCGACCACGACGCTGGGCACCGGCAAAGTGGAATGGGGTCCGCTCGTCCTCACGCTCCTCGCCATCTTCCTCTTCCAGGCCGCGAACATGGGGTTGCTGGCCTATATCTTCCGGCTCGGCCTCGCCTATGATCTCGACCGGACCTACACCAGCTATGCGCTGGGGCTGGCAACGTGGGTCGCGCTGCTGGGGCCACTCTGCGTGATCGTGATCGGGACCAGGTTCGGGCGTTTCCTGCCACTGGCGCTGGTCATGCTGCTGACGCTCGGCGGCACCGCCATCTTCCACTGGAGCGCGCATCCGGCGGCATATCTGATCGCCAACTGTGGCACCGGGATCACCTGGGGCATGGTGATGGCGTACCTGCTGGGCATGGCATCGCAATTCGACGGGGCAGGACGGACGGCGGCGGCGGCGGGCTTCGTCTCGAAGGTCGGGCTTGCATCGGGCCCGCTCGTCGCCGGGCAGCTGCTCGGCAGCGGGGGCGATTACGGGCTGCTCATCAATGTCGCCATCGCCACCTTTGTTCTGAGCGCAGTCGTCATGCTGCTTCCGGCACGATCGCTCGACCGGAGCAAGAGTGTATAACTGGCTCCAGATTTCGAGAAATTCTGGACCTATCACCTGCGCGCCCTGAGTGGGATTTCAGGCGAACAGGGAGCGAATGATGAACGACATGCCGCGATTTTTCAGCACCGAGGAGCATAGCTGGCAGGCCCTCGTCGACGGGGAGCCGCGCGCTGCGTCGGGCGGCGAGACTTTCGCGGTCCTCAATCCCGCCAATGGGAAGGTGATCGCATCGGTGGCAGATTGCTCGCACGAGGATGCGCTCGCGGCGATCGACGCGGCCCATCGCGCTCTGCCGGAGTGGCGCGCACGCCCGGCAGCGGACCGGGGCGCGATCCTGCGCCGCTGGTACGACCTGATGATCGCCGAGGAAGACGCGCTCGCTCGCCTCATCACGGCGGAAATGGGCAAGCCCCTGCCCGAAGCCTTGGGCGAGGTGCGCTACGGCGCTGGCTACATCAAGTGGTTCGCCGAGGAGGCCGAGCGGGTTTATGGCGAGATCATTCCCGCGCCCGTCGGCGGCGCAAGAGCCTTCGTGACGCGCGAGCCTGTGGGCGTATGCGCGGCGATCACGCCGTGGAACTTCCCCAATGCCATGCTGATGCGCAAGGTTGCTCCTGCACTTGCAGCGGGGTGCACGATGGTCGCGAAACCGGCAGAAGACACGCCTCTCTCGGCCATCGCCGCCGCGCACCTGGCGATTCAGGCGGGCGTGCCTGCGGGCGTGTTCAACGTGGTCCCCACCAGCAACGCAGGCGACGTGGGCCGCGCGCTGACCGAGAGCGAGGTGGTGCGCAAACTCTCCTTCACCGGATCGACCGGGGTCGGCCGCGAGCTGCTCGCGCAATGCGCGGGCACGGTGAAGCGGACCTCGATGGAGCTTGGCGGCAATGCGCCTTTCATCGTGTTTGCCGATGCCGATCTGGATGCGGCGGTCGACGGGGCCATGGCATCGAAATACCGCAACGCAGGCCAGACCTGCGTGTGCGCCAATCGCTTCTATGTGCAACGGGGCATCTACGACGCCTTCTGCGCCAAGCTGGTCGAGCGGGTCCGCGCGCTCAAGGTTGGCGATGGGGCGGAGGACGGAACCGAGGTCGGCCCGCTGATCAATCAGGCGGCGCTCGACAAGGTTTCGCGTCTGCTCGCAGAAGCCGTCGCGGGCGGTGCCCGCATCGAAACAGGCGGGGCGAACAAGGACGGCCTGTTCTTCGAGCCGACCGTGGTGGCGGACGTCGCCCGCGATGCGAGCATCGTGCGCGAGGAAATCTTCGGACCCGTAGCGCCGATCATCGTATTCGATACCGAAGCAGAGGTCGTCGCGGCGGCCAATGACACGCCCTACGGCCTCGCCGCCTATTGCTACACCCGCGATCTGGGGCGCGCCTGGCGGATGAGCGATGCGCTCGAATACGGAATGGTGGGCCTCAACGAAGGGATCATCTCGTCGGTCGCCGCGCCGTTCGGCGGGATTAAGCAATCGGGCATGGGGCGCGAAGGCTCGCGCCACGGGATCGAGGATTATCTCGAAATGAAATATATTCGCATGGGAGGGCTTTCGGCATGAGCGCTACGCTCGCACAGGACGCGGTGAAGGCAGAAGTCGTCGGCAACGCGCAATGGCAGGAGCGCAAGGATGCGGCCATGGCGCGCGGCGAGGGCAATCTCGCGCCGATCTTCATCGACCGCGCCGAAGGCTCCGAGGTCTGGGATGTCGAGGGCAAGCGCTATCTCGATTTCGGGACCGGCATCGCGGTGGTCAACACCGGCCACCTCCACCCCAAAGTGAAGAGCGCGGTCGCGAAGCAGCTCGACCATCTCAGCCATAGCTGCATCATGATCACGCCCTATGCGAGCGCGGTCGAGCTGGCCGAGCGGCTGAATACGCTCGCCCCGGGCGATACACCCAAAAAGACGATGTTCGTCACAACCGGCGCCGAGGCGGTCGAGAACGCGATCAAGATCGCGCGCTCGCACACCGGCAGGCGCGGGATCGTCGCCTTCGATGGTGGCTATCACGGGCGCACGATGATGACGCTCGGCCTGACGGGCAAGGTCGCCCCCTACAAGACACGGTTCGGCCCGTTTCCGGGCGAAATCTACCGCGCGCCCTATCCTATCGCGGGCCACGGCATTTCCGATGAGGCATCGCTCAAGGCGCTCGACACGCTCTTCCGCACCGATCTCGACCCGGCCGATTGTGCGGCGATGATTCTCGAGCCGGTGCAGGGCGAGGGCGGGTTCTATCCTGCCCCGACCGCATGGCTGCGCCGTCTGCGCGAGATTTGCGATGAGCACGGCATCGTGCTGATCGCCGACGAAGTTCAGACCGGTTTCGGGCGCACCGGCAAGATGTTCGCGAGCGAATATGCGGGCATCGAGCCCGATCTGATGACGATGGCCAAGGGCATGGCGGGCGGCTTCCCGATTGCGGGCGTCGTCGGCAAGGCCGCGATCATGGACGCGGTCGATCCGGGCGGGCTCGGCGGCACCTACGCAGGCTCGCCCATCGGCTGCGCAGCGGCGCTCGCAGTGCTCGACGTGCTGGAAGAGGAAGGATTGGTCGAACGCGCGCAGGCAATCGGCGCACGCTTCGGCACGGCGCTTGAAGGTGTGCAGCGCCAATATCCCCATCTGATCGGAGACATCCGCGCGGACCGCGGGGCGATGATTGCGCTGGAGCTGGTGCGGGACGGATCGATGGCGAAGCCCAACGCAGCGCTGCTCAAGGCGGTGCTGGCCGAATGCCACAAGCGCGGCCTCATCATCCTCGCCTGCGGAATGTACGGCAACGTGATCCGCTTCCTGCCCGCGCTGACGATTTCGGACGAGCAGATTGACGAAGGCCTGGGCATCTTTGGCGAGGCGTTTGCCGCTGCTGCCGGCGCCGCCAGCTAGCGTAGCTTTATGCCGGGCACCCGATTTGGGGCATGCGGTCGGGAGAACGTACACCACGACATCGGGCCGTGCGTAACGGCTCAGGCGCGAATACGAGTTCTCGCGACACCGCAGTCGCAGGAGCTACCGATACCGGTCTCCCGGCGTGGTATGGACGCGTTACCTCGCAACACGTTTTCGCGCCGCGTCGCCGCGTCGCTTTCCGACCGATCTTCGTTGACTTCTCCCACTGGGCTGGAAACCGAATAGGCCTCACAACCTCATGAAATGAGCCCGATCGCGCGAAAAAAAGCAACTCGGCACATCATTCCTCGACGTAGCCCTTGCGTGTTTTTTCCATGATCAGCTTGTTCTTCTCATGGCTCGCGCGGGCCCCGTCTTCGTAGGTTTTGGTGACGCTTTGCCCTTTCGTCCCGCTGCGACCGTAGTTGACGACCACATCGCTCCCCCGAAGCGCGATCCGCCAGAACTTGTCCGAATTACCCTGCTGGAAACGGAAGGTCTGCCAATCGTCGCTCGCCGGTGGAGCCACCTCTTCGGTTAGCGGCTTCCTCGGCTTGGTACTCGGGACGCTGACCTGCGCCGGGCTTGGAATATCGGTGAACGGATCATCGTCCGCCGGTGCGGCATCCGTACGCTTCAGCTCGGCCTCGATCATGGCGATGACGCCGTCCTTGTCCTGGCGCCATGAATGCGAGGGAATATCGACCACTTTCCACCCGAAGGCGCGCAGAATCGCGGGCTTGAAGACGAACCGCTCGTAGATCCGCCGCGCACTGTCCAGCGTTCCCCCGTCGATCAGGATGCCCAGCGCAAAGTCGGCCTTGTCCTGCGCCACGATTGCGAGGTCGCAGCGGAAGCTTGCCCCGCCAACATATTCGGCGACATCGTGCCCGCGCATGGCAAGCTCCTGAGCGATGGCGCTGCGCAGCGGGTCTGCGGGAGGGGCAGCTGCAAAGATCGTGCGGGCGTTCGGATTGATCGAGGCGAGCGCCGAGCGGCCGAGTTCGGCATCGCCGATGGCACGCGCGCGGGCAAAAGCGAGGAAGGTGCGCAACGCCATCGCCCCATCATTATGGGTGTTGGTGATCGCCTCGGGTTCGATGGTCGAAACCACCGCCATGTGGTGGCGCGCGCGGCTGAAGATTACATTGAGCCGCTTCTCGCCTCCGCGCTGGTTGATCGGGCCGAAATTCATCGACATCTTGCCTGTCGCATTGGGCGCATAGCAGACGCTCAGGATGATGATGTCGCGTTCATCGCCCTGCACATTCTCGAGATTCTTGACGAACAGCCCATCGAACTGCCCGTCGTCCTCGCGGTTGAATTCGTCCTCGAGCCGGGCGCCGAATGCCTTGTCCTCGTTCGCCAGCTGTTCGAGAGCAGTTTCGATGCAGCTTTGTTGGGCTTCGGAGAAAGCGACAATGCCGATGCTCTTGCCATCGCCGCGAAGCAGCAATTCACGCACCATGGCGGCGATCAGCCGGGCTTCGGGCTGGTTGGCCCGATCGAGATAGACCCCGTCCGAAACCGTGTGCATGCTGATCGGCCGCTCGCGCAGTCGCCGGGTCGCTACCGCTGCGGCAGCTTCGTCGTCCGAGGCAAGCGGGGCAGGCTCTGCGCAAGGCACCGGGAATGCCTGATCGGGAATCGTCACCAGCTGACCATTGTAGAACGCGGCATTGGAGAAGCTGATCAGCGCTTCGGAGCGGCTGCGATAGTGCCATGCCAGCAAAGTCGCGGGGAGGTGCCGGGCGGATTGGCTCAGCAGGCTATCCGCATCGAGCATGATGTTGAAGGCTTCGCCCTCGTGCTCGACCTCGATCTCCATGCTGTCTTCATCGATGCTCGTGGCGAAGAAGCTGGTCGGCGGCAACTGCATCTCATCGCCGACCACGATCAGCTGGGGCGCGCGGCACAGCGCGGGAATGCCGTCCTCGACCGGGATCTGGCTCGCCTCGTCGAAGATCACGACATCGAACAGGTCGGGCGATAGCGGAAGCGTATCGGAGACCGAGAGCGGGCTCATCAGCCAGATGGGCTTGAGATCGCCGACCACCAATCCGGTGTCGCCGCTCGCCATGTCGCGGATCGAGCGGTGACGCATGGTCTTGCCAAATTCGTGCTCCGCTTCACGCCGTCCATTCGCGTAAGCCTTCTTGAACGCCTTGCCCCGGGCATCGAGCTGCGATGCCGAAAGCGTCGAATGGCGCACATTGGCGAGAAAGTCGTTCTGGGCCTTGGCCAGTACCGCCTGTGCATTCTGCTCGGCCAAAATCGCACGGGCCTTCGCGCTGCGGCGGGCGAGTTGGCCAAGCCGCGCTGCATCGAAACGCTTCAATTCTGGCTTGGTCCGAAACGTCGCCTGCAGCGCCTCGTCCACGATCAGCGCTTCTATCCCTTCCGCAGTCTCCGCGATGTTGCGGAGCACATATCCGCTGGCGGGATCGGCAGTGTAGGTAGACGCGAGCAGCGGCAGGAGATCGGGCAAGTCCTCCAGCCCTTCGCGCATGTCGCGCAGAGTTTCCTCCAGGATAGCGAACGGCCGGGTGTCGGCGTCGTCGATTGCGCCCGAGGACGCCTCGGCCAAGGCCAGCAAGTCGGGCAGCATTGCGGCAAGGTCTGCAATGGCGCCATGCGCGGGCCGGGCCGGATCGAACAACCGCTCGATCCGCGCATCCTCGCGTCGCGCTTGCGTGACCGTATTGAGCATTTCCAATAGCAAAGCTGGCTCGTCGGTTCCGAACGCCGCGCCCATATCGGCGTCGAGCCTATGCATCTCGGCTTCGACCGCGTGCAGCGCGACCAGTTTCCTCAGCGCTTCGGTGATGCTCGGTTTCACGGCATGCGCCGCGAAATCGTAGCGCGCGGTGACAGTCGCCTTCAGGCTCCGCCACGGACCGCTCAGAAACTTGAAGAAACCGGACTCTTTGACTTCGGCGAGGGCCAATCCGTTCGCCGCATCTTCGGGCGCGAGCGGATCGTGCCAGTTGCTCGCTACTTCGGCAGCCTCGGCGTGCCTGCGCTCGATCGCCTGCCGGGCCGAACGGAAGTCCGCGAGCTTGGCGCTGTCGGCGGAATTTTCATCGAGCAGGTCGAGATTATCGGCAAGCTTGCTGGCCAAGGCCTTGTCGCACAGCTGCGCCAACGCCGTCAGTTCGCCGAACGTTAAGTCCGCAGCGTTGATGAAGTCGGGCAGACGCTCATGCGGTCCGGCCAGCCGATCCGCCAGCGGCTCGGCGCGGCTTATGAACTCCTCGGTTCGGGCATAAGCGCGATCATCGCGCACGATGCTTTCCGATAGCATCGCAAAAGGGGTCTGCGACAGGCTGGTAACGCCGAAGCTCTGCCGCATCGATTGTTCGATCTGCGAGGCGAGCGATTTGTGCTGCCCCCACGCGGCGGGCGAGGGCAGGCGTTCGCGAACCGAAAAAGGGTAGTCGCCCGTAACCGGGGGCAGTTCCAGTTGCCGACGGATCAGCGCACGGATCGACAAGGCATCGTCGGCTTCCACCGCCGCCATCGCCTCTTCGAACGCTACGATCTGGCTGAAATGATGGTCGAGCGCCTTGACCGTCCGCTCTCGCGCCACGGTAATCTGCTCGAGCCCGCTCTCGTTCTTGATCCAGTCCTCGTAGCAATCCTTGAGATCGAGAATGAAGGCCTTCTTGTCTTCCTGGCTATCGTGGATCAGCGTCGAAAGCCGCTCCAGCCCCGCCTGTTTGAGGCGGTTGAACACCACATCGAGCGCGGCGCGCTTCTCGCACACGAACAGCACCCGTTTGCCGCGCGCGGCGAAGTCCGCGATCAGATTGGTGATCGTCTGCGATTTGCCCGTGCCCGGCGGGCCCTGGATGATGAAGCTGTCGCCGCTGCGCGCCATCGCCACCGCCGCATCCTGGGTCGCGTCGGAGGCGACGACATTCCACTGGTCGAGCAGCGATAGAGGATCGGGAGGACTGGGATCGACATCGCGCGGGGCAATCGAGAACAGCCGGTCGAACGACGGCTGTTCATCGGCGCTTTCGATCAGCGTGGCATAATCGCGCACCAGCGACATCTTGCGATAATTGAAATGCGCCAGCGTCACCTGCGCGCAGTCGATCTCCCACGCGAACTTGCCCTTGTCCTCTTTTTCGAGCGAGTATTTCTCGGTTTCCTTCACCGCCGCGCCGGCCATGTAATCGGGGCGCGGAGCGGGCATCGGCAGGCCGAGAGCTTCTCGCTGCGGGAACGGTTTGATGAGCACTTGACGTTCGAAGATCGCGCGACCGAGCGGCTTGTAGTCGTCGCGGCCGTAGCTGAAATCCGGTCGGCCGATGGCGCGTCGCTGGGTTTGCCCCCGCCGCTTCTCGTATTGCCGCAGCCGCTGCACCGCTTTTTCGTGGATCAGCCGGATTGACGGTGCGGTCGCGAGGTCGAGCGTGACGCCGGGTTCGCTGGTATGAATCTGTCTCTCGAGATCGGCATGGATCTGCTCGACGCTCGTTTCGGACAGATCGACCGTTTCGGGCAGGTCGATATCGTATAATTGCTTGAGATAATGCCGCAGCGCCGGGTTGAACTCGGCGACCTTGTCGAGCGCCTGAAAGGTATAGCGGTCGCGCACACCCTTCTTCTTGTGAACGTCCACCGGCAGCCAGAGCAGCGGCGAATTGATCTTGTCGCCCGGCGCGTCTTTCAGGTTGGTCCAGTTGAGGAATGCCACCACCAGCCGAAGGTTGCTGAAGCCGTACTCGGCGCGATCCCGGCGCGATTGTTGCAGGATGCGGTCCAGCGAGGAGGGCAGGTAGGTTTGATCCTCGAAGCGCAGCCAGCGCCCCAGCGGCTGTGCTTTGGTCGAGAGCACATCCTTCGCGAAGCGGTCGTTCCAGGTGCAAAGCTGGTCCCGCCGGATCGATTCGACCCGCATCACCAGCGGGACACTCGCGACCGTCATGTTCACGCTCGCCTGGGTCGGGCGGAAATGGATCAGCTTGTTCCTGCGCGAGAGGTCGAACAGCCTGTCGCGTAGATGCGTAAGCACTGCGGTGCGGCGATCCGGTATCGAGGACACCCCGTCGAGCGCACGCACGGGATCGAATGTCGCGTTATCCTCGCGGTAGTTCTCCAGACGGGCCGCGATCCCCTCAAGGTCGGCCAGCCGATCCTTGCGGACCAGCGGCGTCATGTTCTCGATCAGCGCGGCAACCACCGGATGGAGATGCGGATTGATCCGGAAGAGATTCGTCCGCGTTTCGGCGAAGGCGGCGAGATCGCCGTCGCTCTCGAAATCGAGGTCGCAAGCCAGCGCAGCGAGAAGCTGCCCGATGCAGAATACATCGGTGCGCTCGTCATGATGCCCAATCAGGCTTTCCCACGCACGGTAGCCTGCGACGTATACCGGCCGGCTGATCGGGTCGTTTTCGGTCGCGACCGCCCGATCGCGCCAGCTTACCCCCTTGGCGTTGTCCTTCGTCACCTCCAGACTGCCGACGATGTTGAGCGAGGACGTGGCCCGGGGTTCAACCGCGCGCAGAGCTTCGAAATTGGCGACCAGCGGAGAGCCCCGGGGGTTCGCCAGCCTCAGCGTCCCGTCAGGGTCTTCCAGCAAGGTGTCGGGCGTGATCTGCGCCACACGCCCTTCGGCGTGAAGCGCTGCGACTTCGCGCATCAGCGGGACGAACATGTGGACGAGGTCATGTTCAGGGACGCGTCCCGAATAGCCCTCCATCGCCTTGGAGAGGGTGCGCGGCTCACGCGTAGTTTCGATCGCTGGTTGCGTGTCGGCCGGCGAATCCGTCTCGTTCTCGGCGCTCATCGGCCAAACTCCCACGCAACTTTCTTCGACGCGCTCAGAACACGGTCGATCTGCGGCTTGCGCATCTTGAGCAGCGCTTTCAGATTTTCGAGGTAATCGGCTTCCCAATCCATGGCGGCCGCAAACTTGCCGCCGCGGGCGAGCATCTCTTCGGTCTGGTCGGGGTCGGCGTGGGCGAGGTCGAAGATCAGCGCGACCAGATAGTCGCGGATACTCTTGTCGGTCGCCAGCTCCGTCAGCGACGACGGATCGAGAGCTGTTTCCCCCGCTTGCCAATCGGGGAAGAACTGCTTGACCTGCGTGACCACCATCTCGCTGGCAAGCGTGGTGTCGTACAGCAGAAGCGAAAAGAACTGCCGCGTCGTCGCCGTCAGCCGGGCCTGGTCGATCAGGTCGAGGCTGCCGATAGCCAGCGGACCTTTCAGCTTTGCCAGCACCCAGCTGTCGACCTCTTGCTGCGGGCTGTCGCCGCGCTCCCAGCGGTCGATAAACAGCGCGCGCAGATAGACTTCGGGGTGGCTGGAGCTTTTGTTGATCTCGCCCTTCGCGTCGAGTTCTGCCGCTTGTTCGAGGAAAGCCGTGGGATCGGTCGTGGCGAGCCCGGTCATCACCTTCAGCAGAACCGCGATCGCAGGCTCCGCTCCGCCTGCGGCCAGCGTCGCGCCGCGATCGGCGAACACCTCGGTCGAAAGCCGATAGAGCCGCGCAGTTTCGGAGAGCGCATAATCGCTGACCGATTGCTGCGCGCTGTCATCGATGATCTGCTGCGCGATGCGATAGCGCCGGTCTTGCAGCGTCCATAGGAGGTAATGCGATACCTCATGCCCGAACAGGGCGGTCAGCTCTACCTTCGAGAGCTTCTCAAGCACCGGGCCATAGAGCACGATGTGCACTTCATCCGGGATAAAGAACAACGCCGCATTCATCGCGCCGTCGCCCGCCTGGTATAGTGTTACCGGCGCTTCGACCCCGAGCTTCGCCATGGCGGTTTCACAGCAATCATAGACCGCACCGTGGGCTTCGCGCGAGAGGCGGTAGGTCTCTTTCAGGAGAAGGTCGCGGGTCTCGGTATCCTGGTCGTCCTGAAGCTTGCGCATCGAGAACCAGTCCCACACACCGTCTTCATTCGTGCAGAGCCAATCGACGATATTCTCATGATATGCGAGCGGCTTGATCATGCGACGACTATGGCGGCTAGGGCCGCATATTCAACGCCAAACTTCCTGCCTTCTCGCCGCGTTTGGCTTCACCCAAAAGCAATTCTCTCGCTGCAAAACTGGAGGTTTGCCACGGCCTTTGTGGCGTGAGTACGAAGCCGCCTAGCGAAAAGCAGAACAATCCGGTGACCCCATCTGGACCCACGCAGGCGGCTGCACCAATCAATCATCTCGAAGTTTTTGAAAAGGTGGTGGACGCACTAGGGTTCGAACCTAGGACCCGCTGATTAAGAGTCAGCTGGCAGCAAATCCCGCTAGACCCTGTCTCGTCCATCTAACACCTCCAAGCGCATGGAAAACGTGGTTTCCTCAATTCGTATGGCCCCGCAGCTTCCCGCCGAATCCCGCTTGGTGTATCGCGCAAACTTACCGAGACACTTACTGGACGAGAGACATGCCCTCCTGCGCTATAACGAAGCGGACCGTTGATACCGCGACTCCCAGGACCGACAAGCCGAATTCCGACCTCTACCTGTGGGACTCGGGCCGGGGGAGCGTAAGTGGGTTCGGCCTCAAGGTGACGCCTGCGGGCTCCAAAATATTCGTGCTGCAATATCGACCGCGCGGCTCTCGAGCAGATAGGCGTTATCGCATCGGGAAATACGGCGATTGGACCCCGGATCAGGCACGCGAACAAGCACGCAAGCTACGGCGGATAATTGACACTGGAGGAGATCCGTTCGAGCTGGATCGTCAGGAAGGGGAAAGGCGGACGGCCGAGTTTTTGAAGGGCCTGCACGGCGCTTTCTCCGAAGTTTCGGAAAATTGGTTGGCCTCTTACAGTCACCACAACGGACGCGCACGCAGTGTAGCTAGCTTGAAAGCCGCTAAATTGGCTGCGGCTAAGCTGCGGGCGGAGTTTGGAGCGCAGCGAATAGACGAGATTAGTCGGGCTCAGCTCGCAGCATTTTTCGATAGCGTGCCTCCGGAAAAGGTTGCCACGCGACGGAGCTTATACAGCTATTCGCGCATCCTCTGGAAATGGGCAGCGGCACGCGATCTGATCGACGAGAATCCGTTTGATCGCCTTCCTCCACCTGACTCGGCCCCAAGTCGCGATCGCTACCTATCCGATGAGGAGATCGCAGTTCTGTGGGCCGCATCTCAAAGAATGTCATACCCGTTCGGCCCAATCGTCCGCCTGCTCGTCCTTACGGGGCAAAGGAGAAGCGAGGTTATGGGGATGAGTTGGACAGAATTGCACCGAAGAGAGCGAGTGTGGATTATCCCTGCGGCGAGGGCGAAGAACAGGGCGGCTCACATCGTACCGCTCGCGCCAGCGGTGATTTTGGAACTCGATGCCTTGTCGACATCTGCGGAGTGGCCCAATGCCGGGCTAGTGTTCACCGTCACCGGGAAGACGCCTGTTTCGGGTATTTCGAAGGCCAAGGCGCGTTTGGACCGCGAAATAGCTCAGGTCGCCTCCATAGCAGAGCGCCCTCCGATTGCGCACTGGCGCCTTCATGATCTTCGCCGCACAGTTGCCACCGGACTACAGCGCCTGGGCATCAGGTTCGAAGTGACAGAGTCAGTCCTGAATCATGTCAGCGGTGCACGAGCCGGTGTAGCTGGTGTATATCAACGGCACGACTGGGCCGACGAAAAGCGAGAGGCACTCGAGGCATGGGCCTTTCGAGTGGCCGGTATAGTTCTGGGGCCAAGCCAGAGCCGCTGATTTTTCGCGGTGCATTTCTCTGTTTATCGTTCAAAAACAGTCACCTAAAAATCTTACTGATGCAATTCAAAGCCCCTCGCAACGGGTCCACAAGTCTCCTACGGGAAGCTTGCGGATGCTGCGCGATTCAAAGGGATGCGACCGCCCACTAGCTTCCAAACGCAAAGGATGGAGGCAGTGATGAGCACTGAATTGCTAACGCCGGGGCAAGCTAGTGAGGTCGTAGGCCTCTCTGCGAAAACGCTCGCCCACTACCGGGTAAGCGGTGAGGGACCGCACTTCTATAAGATCGGCCGATTTGTCCGATACAAAAGGTGCGATCTGGATACTTGGATCGAGGATAGGCGCTTTCTCTCGACCTCGCAGGTGTCAGCATGAGCGAGCTTCGCCAAACATGGGTCGAGCCCGTCGGCACGATCGGCTTTCGCGTGATGATTGATGGCGGATGTTTCGGGCGCCGTTCGATCGGCTTCTGGCACAACGCTGTCGATGCGAACGCAGTCGCCCTCGAGCACTTCGAACGCAGCATGGCGCTGAACGAGATCGTCGCCGAGAATGTTGGCGACGGCGCTGAGCTGCCGACCCTCTCGCTCAAGCTGTGGGAGGTGTCCAATGCGAAGGCCACCTGACCCACGAAAAAGCCGCCCTGGCAGGGGCGGCTCTGTTCTCTCCACGACGATCGAACGCCGCAGGAAATACACCAATGGCTCACCCTGGGCAAGCCTGACGGCAGGAAGCCGTGGCGTGCTGATGGCGCATGGAGGGCGGCGATGACGCTCACCCGATTCCCCAACCCGCCCTTGCGAGCAATCCGGGTCGAACCTTTTAATCGTGACCGAACCCACTGGGTGGCGACATATGCTGGCGACCAGTGGACTGCCTCGATCGAATTCAAGCCAGTGCTACCGCTGCGCGGCTTGCTCGATCTCTTGAAGCAATGGCCGGCACGAAATGGCCTGCCAATCGTCGTGGTCGATCATCTCGATAGCGAGGTGGCAGCGTGAGCGCATACGGCTACCGAAAAACCTACCGGCTGAAAGGGCGCTGGTCGGTCGAATTCATCCTCAATGAAGGCTCGCTCGATTGCCGCTGGTCGCCGCGCATGCCGACCGGTAAGCTCTGTCGTTCGCTGCTTCCGCGATATCGCTCCGCCCGAAACGAATTCCTGGGCTCGCTCGACCTCACGACACTGGTGGTCGAGCTATGATCGATATCCAAGCTATCGCTCAGCACTATGGCGGCGAGGTTTCCGGTGGGCAGGCGCTTATCCCCGCGATCGGGCATAGTGCCCGCGATCGAGGCGTCGCTGTTAAGGCAGCGGATGATGAGCCTGATGGGTGCCTTGTCCATTGCTTCAACGGCGGAGACTGGCGCGTGGAGAAGGACAGGCTGCGAGTAGACGGCTTCCTACCCCCGTTGCAGTCGCTCAGCGACAGGGTTCCATGGTCGCCGCCCCGGCAAAATACGCCTACCCCTCGCGAGCACGCCGTTGGGCTTTGCCCGGGGCAAAAGATCGTCGCGACTTTCGAGTTTCATGCAGCCGACGGTGCCCTGTTGTATCGGAAACATCGCATCGAACCAGGACCGGACGGCCGGTCGAAGTCGTTTCAATATGATCGCCCGGACGGCAAGGGCGGATGGGTGCGCGGCGCTGGCGAAGAACGTGTCCCCTATCGCCTGCCCGACCTGCTCACTGCGCCGCGAGACCTGCCGATCGTCATGGCCGAAGGCGAGGCGAAGGCCGACCGGCTCGCCGAGTGGAGTTTCCTCGCCACGAGCCACAAGGATTGGAAGAGCTTCGATTTCTCCGGGTACGTGAAGGGACGGACCGTCTTCGTTCTGCCTGACAATGACACATCTGGCGAGAGGCAAGCACAGTGTGCGGTCGAGGCGATCGAAAAGGCAGAGGGCTCGCCGTTCCTCATCCGGCTACCAGGTCTGCCGAAAGGTGGCGACATACTCGATTGGGCTGGCGGCCCGGACGATCTTCGCGAGTTAATGAAACAGGCTTCGGTCAAGCCTGTGCTGCACCCTGAACCCGTCAACCTCTGGCAACACTACTCAGCACCCGAATTGCCTGAGGGGCTGCTTCCGCAAGCTGTGGAACGCTTTGCGCGGGGGCATGCTGAAATCATGGGAGTTGATCCCGCTGGACTGGCGATGGCTACCCTTTGCGTGTGTGCGGCGACGATTACCGACGACATCAAGCTGCAGGTGAAGCGCCATGATCCCTCTTGGCGAGAAAGCGCGCGACTGTGGGTAGGGCTTGTCGGTTCGCCGTCGATGAAGAAGACGCCCATCATGAGTGCTGCGCTTCGTCCTCTGAAGCGGATCGATGCAAATCTGATGAGAGTCTACGCCGGGAAGCGGCAGGAATATGACGCCCTGAGTAGCAAAGAGCGAAAGGAGGCTGAGCGACCACGCCAGGAACGTCGCGTTATCTCTGATGCGACGATCGAGGCGGCGCAGGAAGTGCTGCGGGACTCCCCACGTGGCGTGCTTTCGGCGCAGGACGAGCTGTCCGGCTGGTTTGGCGCGATGGACAAGTATGCGCCCGGAAAGGGCTCACAGGCCGACCGCGGTTTCTGGCTGCAAGCTTTCAACGGCGGCAGCTACAGCCTGAACCGCATCGCGCGTGGAGCATCCTATATTCCGAATTGCTCGATTAGCCTTCTAGGCGGGATCCAGCCCGAGCCCATCCGCTCGATCGCGAATGATACCCACGACGACGGACTGGTGCAGCGGCTTCTGCCTGTCATCCTGCGAGCCGGGAAAGTAGGTCGGGACGTGCCAGCCGACGGCACTCTCAGCGACTACGAGAGGCTCATCGAGCGGCTGGAAGTAATGCGACCACCCGAACGGAGCGGAACCATCAAATTTGACGATCCGGCTTCCCCCCTTCGCCTCGACGACAATGCTCGCCGAGTTCGCGAGAAGCTCGAGCAGGAGCATCTCGATCTTATCACGGCTCTAGAAGCCGTCTCCCCGAAGCTTGCCGCCCATTTCGGCAAGTATGACGGTCTCTTTGCCCGTCTCTGCGTTCTCTGGCACTGCGTCGACCACTCAGATCAGATCCAACCGCCGGCCGAGATTTCCGGCAACACTGCCGAGCGCGTAGCCGCTTTCATGGAGCAGTTCCTCCGCCCGAGCGCGATTGCGTTCTATGCGGGGGTGCTCGGAATGTCGGCCGGGCATGAACATCTGGTCCACCTCGCGACATGGATCGTTGGCTCCGAAGTCCGTGAGGTGAAAGCGCGCGATGTGCAGAGTTCGTCGCAGTCTTTCCGTCACGTCACCGCCGATGAAGTGAGGGTGCTGTGCGAGAAACTAGAGGCGTTTGGCTGGGGCGAATGGGCTGAACCGGCCCCTAAGAGCAACAAGCCTCGCTTCCTGATCAATCCGCTCGTGCACAAACGCTTCGCCGATCGGGGCAAGGAGGAGCTCGAACGCCGTGCCATCGCCCGTAAGCTCATAAGGAATGCGCTATGCCAGTAAGTTGCTCTCAGACCTTCGCCGACTGACCTGGAGCAGACTTTCCCGGCATTATGTCCCATGCGCACCAACGCGTAGGCAATGATCTGCTTGGGCTATTGCAGCTGCCATCGTTTACGGGGTTTTACGTGTCTTTTGGGTGCCCATCAGTATTGGTAACGGTCACCTCCCAAGCTGGCGTTATGAAAACGAGCGAGGTGCTTCTTTCTTCTCGCCATTTCACAGTGACCTCGAAATAGCTGGTATAGATTTTCGGCCCGACAGAGCGGTATTCTACCCAGCATTCCGTTTCCAGAATCGCGTTTTTCGGTGGAACGGGAAAAGCGATGACGGAAACAGAACCCGCAACCGGAATAACCGTCCATCTGGTTTCGGCATTTTCAGTCGCGGTGTCATTGGAAGGGAGATTGCCGCCCATCCTCACGATCCTAGCCGGCGACCTGCCCTTGTTCTTGAACTCGAAAGCAACATACTCTCCGCCCCGCTTGTTGCTTGTGCCAACGCGTCCAGCGATAGCGTGAACAATAGCTCTTTCGCTTTCGTAGAAGGCGTTCAGGTTGTCGCGCGCGGTTTGGGCGCCCTTACGAGTTTCACGGAAGGTGAAGAAGATCAGACCAAGACTGAGTATACCGACCGACATTCCGATGACCGCAGCGAGCCCCATGGCTTTGGTCCAGACCGCCATGGTCTGCTGGGCTTCAAGATCGCGAGTGTTTTCCTGAGCGTCCCTGGCTGCTTGCTCGATGCGGTCGTCGCAATCCGCGCGAGAGATATCAGCGATCGCACATTCGATCTGCACGTTTTCACGTGCGGCGCTTTCCTCGTATCGTGCGTCTCGTTCGGCGGTGTTCCGATACTCAGCTTCTTGGGAACTGGCCCAATGCCAGAGTCCTCCCCCAGACAAGACGGCGGATCCCGCGGCAAAAGCTAGTCCAATCTGACCAAGTCTGCTCCGAGTGCTATCAGACATTGAACGAGAAACACCGCCGTGAACTTACCCCGGCCGATCTTGTTCCCGATATGCGGCTCTGAGTCCATCACGCAGTGTCCGCAAGCTTTCCGGAAACCGTCGGTCGTTCATTCGGAAGCCTCTCTTGCTAAACGGCCTTGCTAGTTGCTGACAGATGCTGCTTGCGTGCGTGAGATATAGAAAATCCTCCTACTATTCTCTCGCAGGCAAATTCGTATTCGCATCGCGCGCGCAAGCAGCAACTAGCGGCATCTGGCGCTAGCCTTCAGAGCCGGTAAGCCACAATATCCATGCCGGTCCCCTCGTGGGTCCAGAACCGCTCCCAGCTGCTTGCCGGCCGCGTTGGCTGTGTTCGAACGCCAGAGCGGAACATCACAGCCGGGGTGCTGTCGGGATCGACGGGACAAGGGCCGCCATCGTGAGCCGTCCAATCGTCAAAGATCTCCGTCGAGAGCGGTGGCGGGGACCTGCGTCGGGGCATTCCTAGCGGTCATCTCCATTCCGACGGTCCTCATGGACATTGAGCCACTTCCAAGCACCGAGCAGGATCAGAGCGCCGGCAAGTGTGTGGAGACCGCCGCCTTCGATTAGCCATTCACCTTCATAGCCCAGGGTGTCCGAGATCATCTCGTGAAAGAACATAAAGGCAGCGAGCATTCCCAGCCCGAGAAAGAGCACAAAGCGCGCTCGCTTTTCTTGCGAAAAATCCCCCATCTGCGGTCCTCCTTCTGACGAGTTTAAAGAAACACTTTTCGCGAGGCCGAGGCAAGGCAAAGGCGATCCGCGCCCGCGATTCAAACGTTCCTTTTGTCCGTCCATAACGCGGACGAAATGACAGGCAGACCAACCGAATACGATTCCGCGCATTGCGCTATTGCCCGCGAACTGGCGGCAAATGGTGCGACGAACCCGGAGATCGCCCGCGAACTGGGTGTGAGTGCCCGGACCATTGGTCGGTGGACCGTCAAGCATCCGGAGTTCGCAGAGGCACTGCGGGTCGGAAAAGAGCCTGCCGACGATCGTGTTGTCAGCGCGCTCTACAATCGGGCGCTCGGCTACGACATCGAAGAAGAAAAGGTCGGCTTCTTCGACGGTAAGCCAGTTGTCGCGACGATCACCAAGCACATTCCGGCCGACGTCAACGCTCAACGCCTTTGGCTGACGAACCGTCGCCGTGACGAATGGGGGAACCGCATGTCGGTCGAAGTCGAAGATACCGATGCCATTGCGAACGCAATCGCGGCAGGCAATCGCAGGGTGGAGCAAGCACAAGCGGGCGAACCTGAGAATGACCCGGAAGACATTCGCGAGGAAGGGCGCCGGATGCGCGCCACGCTCGAAGATTCGAAAGGAGATTAAGGATGCTCACGCTGACAGATTACGAGACCCGGCACGGGCAATTGCGTGACGAGCTGGCGCAAGCCGAAGAAGCGCTTGGAGCAGCCTCGCTGGCAGAAGCGACCGGCACCGCGGAAAAGGGCCAGGTCGACGACGCCCAAAAGCGGGTGGATGGCGCGAGAGGCAAGCTCAAGCGCCTGGAACTCGCCCTCGATGAGGCCCGGAAAGTCGAGGGAGCGAGCGCCGAAAAAGCGCGGGTCGCAGCCTACGAAAAACTACGCGAGGATGTGGCTGCCGCACTTCAGCGTCGGCAACAGGCGGCAGAGGCGGTGCGTCAAGCCAGCGACGAACTCCAGGACGCGGTCGAGAACCTCGAGAACGAGACGAGCAGCGCAGTCGAATTGATGGTGGCCCATGGTCGATCGGTTCGCAAACAAATCGACTTTCGCCAGTTGCGGGACCGGATGCGGTTTCAAGGTACGGTCGGCGGGCGTCTCGCCACGCTGTTGCGCCCGCATGGTGTCGATAAGACGCATTTCGATGCAAGCCTGATGGGCGCGCCGGATCCCGTCGCATTCGCGCAGTCCAGCGCCGAATTTCTCGAGCGCAAGATCGAGAAGTGGGCACCCGAGAAGGAGGTTGCACAATGACCCTGCACCGTGCGCGCGTTCGTGCGCAACTCCCGAATCTCCGCATCGTCCTGCCGAACGAGCGGTTCGACTATGACGGGAAGCCTACATGGCAGTTCGAACCGGTTGACCAGGCCGAGAGGGCTGCTTGGCGTGAGCAGGTGAGCGATCCCATCTACGCAGAAAACGAAATCCGCCTGAGCGAACAGGCCGCGGCGTCAGCGGCACTCACCCCCGAAGCGGAGAGCGCGGCAACGAAGGACCCGATGAGCGGGCAGGCGCCGCAAGGCTACGTCCGCACGGCCGCCGATGGCGACCCCCTCATGGCGGGCCAAGCACCGCAGCGCAGCGCTTAGCTCGCGTCTATGACCCCCGTTCCGACCAACCCGTTCGACTATGCAGAACGGCTGCAGCGTCGCAAGCGCGCGCAGCCTGACGAGACGCAAGGTGATCGCATTTTGCGTGCCGTCGAGGATATCGAACGGGAAGATTTGAGCCGCACGCTCCGCGACGCGCCAGCGCCGGACGCAACTGCTAGAGTAGATCGACTCGCCGAACGCACTGGTGGCGCTTTGTCCGAAATTATTGGACGCGAGGATGAAGTTGAACGATCGCTTTGGCGGCTCGAATTTCTGAGTGAAGCGCAGGAAAATGAGGTCCTTAGACGGTGGTTCGGCAACAATCCCCGTGTTGCGGCAATGGCACAGGACGACGGTCGGGCAATCGGCAAGATTGCGCGTACCTTTGACAGGGAAGACCTGAGCAACGGTTGGTCCATTCGGGCTGCGCCAGATGTCGAACCAACGTTCGGCAATATCGTCTCGGGCTTATTGCAAAGCCTCGTCGGTGGTTTCGAGCAACTCAAAGATGGGGGGGCGCTCGCTCTCGGTGACTGGCTTCCACGTCCGAAATACATCACCGCATCGCAGGAAAAGGCCAGCAGGGAGGGTCTGCTAAGGCGGTTTCGGGCTACGCAGGCGGACATACAGGCGAGCACACCTACGTTCGAAAGTGCAACGGCAGGCGGTGTCTATTCCGGCGCCGCATCCTTAGCCCAGATGGTCCCCGCCCTGGCTGCTTCTGTTGCTACGCGCTCCCCATACCCCGCTGCGATGATTGCTGGCGCGCAGACTTCCGCCCCCGCTTACGGCAAGTATCGCGCACGCGGCGGGACCGCAGCCGAGGCGACAGTCGGCGCGGTAGGCGAAGGCTCCGTGGAAGCCGGTCTCAGCCTGCTTCCGTTCGGCACGGTGGCGGCGAAATTCGGCCGGCAATCGACCGGCAAGTTCGTCGCCGAGTTTTTCGGCAAGGAGCTGGCGACCGAACAGCTCACGACAATCGCTCAGGATGCGATCGACACGGCCATCGCCAATCCGGACAAGACATGGGGCGAGTTCTGGGCGGAGCGACCCGCTGCTGCTTACGAGACCGCGATCGCGACACTGGTCGCAACCGGCACGCTCGGCGGATTGAGCGCGATCGCATCGCGATCTGAAACGCGCGAAGGCGTCAGGGCAAGAGCCGAGGCTGAGGGCTACTTCCTCGATCGGCTCGCGGATGGCGCAGCCGACTCCAAGCTCCGCAAGCGCAACCCCGGCGCATTTCAATCGATGCTCGACCGGCTGAGCGAGGACATGGTTGCCGACAAGCTCTATGTCCCCGCGTCGGCCGTGCGGTCCTACATGCAGTCGGAAGGGTTCGAGGAAACGGACTGGTGGCGCGCGCAGGCTGACGCCTTGGCCGAAGCCGAGGCGACGGGCGGTGACCTCGTCATTTCCTTGTCCGAGGCGATGACGCACCTCTCGGATCGCTCCACCTGGAACGCTCTTCGCAACGACGTGCGCATGTCGGCGGGCGGACAATCGCGCGCCGAGACAGATGCATTTGGCGAGGAAGCCGATCGGGTCGATACCGAGTTGGCGGACTTGGTCGAGGATCGCGGGAACGACCCGCGCTCGCAGCTTTTCGCCAAGGCATACGAAGCGATCTCCGCTGGTGGCTACTCGGGCAATGCGGCACGGGTTCAGGCTGAGCTCGTGACCGAGCGGTATGCGACGCGCGCGGAGCGACGCGGTGAAGCACTGACCGGGAAAGAGTTCGACCCGGTGACCGTCGAGCGGGTTCTCCCCGAACGTCTCAAGGCCGCTGCCAAGGCGGACGCGACAGACCTGGTCATCAACGCCCTTCGCGGCGGACAGCCTGCCGCGACGCAGACGGGGCCATCGCTCCTGGAATGGATCGCAGCGCGGGGCGGGATCAACGACACAGGCGGCGATCTTGCAGCGATCGGGCTCGACCAGTGGCACCGCGGCAAGGCATTTCGGCGCAAGCTTGTTCGGGACTTCGATCCGCAGAAATCGCTCGGCGGCATCTCTGGGGATGGCGACTACGGCATCGACACGACATTTCGGGCGGCAATCGAAGCGGGCTATTTCCCTGAACTGCAGGCGGTCGAGACCGAGGCGGGTCCGTCCACGCTCGACACTCAGGATTTCGTCGACGCCCTATCCGCGGAACTTGCTGGCGACGCTCGCTACGCTGGTGAGCCGGTCATTGATGACATGCGCCTCGCAGCCGAGGAACTTCGGGAGCTGCTCGAAGGCGACGACTTTGATCCCGGTGCCATGACCGATGCGGAAATTCGGGAGGCGATCGAGCGTTTCGAGGCGCGCGATCTGGGCGGTCGGTCCTACGCCAGTGGCGAGCGGGGGCAGATCCACTTCACCGAGGATGGCGAAGCGATCATCCGTCTCTTCAAGTCGCGCAACTTGTCGACCTTCCTCCACGAGAGCGGACACCTCTATCTCGAGGAACTGCGCGAGGATGCCGCGCGAGCCGATGCGAACGATCAGCTTAAGGCGGATTGGCAGGCGGTCGAACAGTGGTTCGCCGCCAACAAGGTGCCGCTCGAAGGCGGGACGATCCCGGTCGAGGCGCATGAACTGTGGGCCCGCGGTTTCGAGCGCTATCTGCTCGAAGGGCAAGCGCCCTCGTCGGCCCTGCGGGACGTGTTCGAAACGGTTCGGTCCTGGCTGGTCGCGATCTATCGGCGTGCGCGCAATCTCGACGCGCCGATTTCGGATGACATTCGCCATGTAATGGATCGCCTGCTGGCGACCGACGACGCGATCGCGACCAAGCGCGAAGAGCAGGTGCTCGATCCGGCGTTCGGGTCTCTCTCCGAAGCGGGCATGACGCAGGCCGAATTCGCGGAATACATGGATTTGGTCGCGCAATCGCAAAGCGCCGCGAACAGCGAACTGCTCGGGAAGGCGCTCGCACGCCTCAAGGCGCAGGAGTCTGCACGCTACAAGGCGATGGAGGCAGAGGTCCGCGCCGAGGTTGCCGTCGATGTGGATGCACGGCCACCGATGCGTGCGCTCGATCTGGTTCGCTCGGCGCCGCTCAATCAACAGTGGATCGTCGATCGCTTCGGCCAGGATGCGCTCGGGCTCATGCCGGCGGGCGTGCCGAAGTCGTACAAGAAGAACGGCGCCAACCCTGATGCGGTCGCCGAACAAGCCGGATTTGGCGACGGTCGCGAGATGATCGAGACGCTGATGGGTCTCGAAAAGCAGCGTCGCGAAATGCGCGAAAATGGGGACAAGCGTTCCGTGCGCGCCGCCACGATCGATGCCGAGACGCTCGATCGGATGGACGCGCAATATGGCGACCCGTTCGCGACCGGGGAGGTCGAGACCGAAGCGCTGTCCTCGGTGCACAATGACCTGCAGGGCGAGGTGCTCGCTGCCGAGGTGCGCGCGCTCGCACGGCGCGTCGGTGATCGGCCCACGCCCTATTCGATGGCCCGGGAATGGGCGCGACGGAAAATTCGCGAGGGCGAGGTCAAGGATCATCTGAGCGGGGCCGCGCTGCAACAGTACCGGCGCGCGGCGGCGCGCAATGCCGCATCTGCTTTCGAGGCGCTGTCTGCTGGCAACTACCGGGTCGCGTTCCGGCACAAGCAGGCGCAGCTTGTCAATAACGCGCTGGTGCGGGAGGCGCGCGAGGCTTCGGTCGAGGTCGAAAAGGCGGTCGCCCGTCTCGACAAGATCGCGCGCAAGAAGACCATGCCAAGCGTCGACCAAGACTATCTGGAACAGGCGCACGCGCTGCTCGAGCAAGTCGACCTACGCAAGCGGTCTGGCGCACAGGTGGAGCGGCAGGAGACGTTTGAAAGCTGGGCTGCGAAGCGCGAGGAGGAAGGATACTCGATCGCGGTCCCTCGCTCGTTCGCCAGCACACTCGGCCGCACGAACTGGACGAAGCTTTCGGCTGAGAACCTTCTCGGGCTCGATGACGCGGTCAAGCAGGTGATGCACCTTGGCCGTCTCAAGCAGACGCTGCGCGATCGGCAGGAAGAGCGCGAGCTCGATGCGCTGGTCAATGAGGCCGTCACCACGATCCAGCGCCTGCCGCCGCGCAAGACGAAGGGCTTCGCCGATCCGACGAAGTTCGACGATATTAAATCCGGCGCGCTCGGCATCGGCGCTTCGCTGCTCAAGATGGATACGATCTTCGAACGGCTCGATGGGAGCCGTGCCGGGGCGTTTCATCGTGTGGTGTGGCAACCGCTCTCCGAGGCGCAAGCGGCTGAGCAACAGCTGATAGAGGAGATTCGAGGCGAGCTCGACGAGCATCTGAAGAAGGTGCCCAAGAAAGTCCTCGCGACCTGGGGCGACAAGATCCAAATCGATAGTCTGCTCGAATTTCGGACGCTCGAGCCATTTGCGGGTCCGCGGAGCAAGCTCATTTCGATGGCGCTCAACATGGGCAATGAGCAAAACGCGTCGAAACTAGCTGGCGGCTACGGCTGGCGCGAGAACGAGGTTATGCGCGTGCTCGACAAGGAGCTTGCTCCCGAAGAGTGGCAGTACGTCCAGCGTGTGTGGGACACCATCGAGAAGCTCTGGCCCAAGATCGTCGAAGTCGAGAAGCGCGTGAATGGGGTGGCGCCCGACAAGGTACGGGCGCGCAGGCTCAATACCTCGGCAGGCATCCTGCGCGGCGGCTATTTCCCCGTTGTCTATGACTTGGCGCGCGATCGTGCCACGAGCCAGCAGCAGGAGCGTAACCGCGACAGCCTGTTCGAAAACACCTATCAGCGGGCGGCGACCTCGCGGGGCTTCACAAAGGCTCGCACGCAGGTCGAGCGGCCTATCCTGCTTTCTCTCGACGTCATTCAACGACACGTCGCCGAGGTCGCGCACGATATCACGCATCGCGAAGCGGTGATGCAGGCCGACCGCTTCCTTTCGGACAGCAGAGTGCTCGACGCCGTCGATGAGACGATGGGCCAGCACATCAGCAAGCTCTTCCGTCCTTGGCTGCAGCACGTCGCCAACCAGTGGGCATATGATCGCGCCGGAGTCAGCGAACTCGAGAACGCGATGCGCACGCTGCGGCGGAATACGACGTTCGTCGGCATGGGATACCGGGTCTACACCGTCATCACGCAGCTAGCGGGCTACACGAACTCGGTCGAGCGCATCGGCCTGAGGTGGTTCATGGAAGGGCTCGGCCTGTCGCTGCGCAACCCGATCGAAGCGAACCGCTTCGCGATCGAGCGGAGCAACGAGCTCAAGACCCGCTTCTCTACCATGGATCGGGACATGGCTGAGAACGCGCGCCGGGTGGCGGGTCGAACCGACGTTGGCGCCATGGTCTCGCGCTACGCCTACTCGGGCATTTCCGCATTCGACCGGCTCGTGTCGATCCCGACCTGGCTGGGCGCCTACAACAAGGCGCTGGCGCAAGGATTGGGCGAAGAGCAGGCAGTTTACGAAGCGGACAGCGCCGTGCTCCAATCTCAAGGGGGTGGCGCGGCGAAGGATCTGAGCGCCATCCAGCGCGGCCGCGGGCCTGCCGGCGAACTCGGCAAGGCACTGACCCTCTTCTATTCGTTCCAGTCAGCGCAGTTCAATCGACTGGCGAATCTCTACTACGACGCGAGCGACGCCAAGCGAGAGAAGGCGCCGGAGATGATTCCGGAGATCGCTGCGCGCACGTTCGTGCTGGTGGCGCTGGTCCCGGTGATCGGGCAGCTGGTCTCGGGAAAGGGCCCCGACGAGGAGAACGAGGAAGGCTGGGCCGAGTGGGCAGCGAAGCAGTCGCTATACGGCCTCGCCGCCCCGCTACCGTTCTTCCGTGATGCCGTTCCGGTGACCACAGCTGCGGTGGCTGGCGACCAGGCTTATCCCTATCGCTTCACGCCGATTGCGGGGCTCGGCGAATCGATGGTCCGGGTCGGCTCCGATGTGCGGAAGCTGCGAGAGGGCGAGGACACAACGCGCGCGACGCGCAATACGCTCGAGCTCATCGGCTATGCGACCGGGCGCGTCCCCGGGCAGGGAGCGGCCTCGGCGCAATTCATCGTGGACGTAGCCTCCGGCGAAGCTGAGCCCGAGACCATGTCGGATTGGTGGGAAGGCGCGACGCGTGGCCGGATCGAGGAAGAGCGCTAGCGAACCATTGGAATCAGTTCGGCCGCAATTGGCATCGTCGAGAATGCTTCCTGTACCGCATCCGCGGCCTCACGGGACAGGTAGACGACTTGGTTCTTACTGAACGCGATTTCGATCGGAGCGCCATCGCCGGAAGGCACCGATAGGATCGTATAGTCCCCGTCTTGCCTGAACGCCGGTTGCCCGGTTGCTAATGCAATCATTCACGCCTCCCGATCAGACTGCGCTGAGAAAGCGTCGGATATCGACGAGCGCTTGGCTGCAATACTCGTGCGACCAATTGCTCGTATGAAAGCCGTTCTCGTCGAAATCGGCGAACAGAAAGTCGAACTTCCACAGAGCGGCCTTTTCATCCGGTGCGGGCCGCTTGATTAGCTCATCCCCGAGTTCCGCATACGCGTTGACGAGCTCATCGTGCCGAGTAGCGACGACATCGAAGCCATGCTCGCGGCTCCATTTCTCTGCTGCTGCCGATACGAGGTCGGAGGGCCATTTCGGAAATTGGGCCATGAAAGCCCTTCGCATCGGATCATAGTCCGTCGCCTCGTAGTCCTGGGCTTTGCGCTTCGCCGCAGCGTAACGCTTGAACAGTGCATGCCAGCTTTCGATCGAGCCGGTATGGGTCGAAGGGCTTTCTTCAACGACAGGTGCGGTGGCCATCACTTCTCTCCTTCTCAGTGGGCACCTTTTTTGGTACCGCTAATTCATGGCTGACGCAAGAATAAATGGTGCCAGAAAAAGAGGCAGGCCCGCAACGGGCGAAGGCGTGTCGATCAATGTGCGAATGCAGCCAGACATGCTCGAGCGTGTTGACGCTTGGCGCGCCGACCAGAAGGACAAGCCTACGCGGCCGGAGGCGGTGCGGAGATTGCTGGATCAGAGGTTGTCGGGGTGATGGCGAGGCCTTCTGAAGAGCCGAAGGCGGTCCGCGATTTTTTCAAATACAACTATGCGGCCAATCAGAGCGCGTTGGTCGATGCGCGAGAAAGCTATCGAGCAACGCTAGTCCGCAGGGACTCACTTCTCGATCGCATGCGTTTCGGCTCGTTGTCCCTGAATGGGGTGACATTGCTGGCTGGACTCAGTCAGGTGGCTGAGGATTTCACCCTAAACCCTTGGTCAGAAGGCGGCAGCACGGCGATCGCGTTCTTCGTCGTCGGCATCGTCCTAGCGATGCTCTCCATGCAGCGAGAACATCTCCATCTGATTGGGCTCGCAAGCGATCAGGGCCTTCGGCTGGACGCGCTTCAACGCATTGCGTCGACCCTCGAGGGAGAAATCTCGTCCGCGGCGATCGAGAGGCTGGGTGAGGAATTGAAAGCGTGGGCCGCGCGCCCCCCAAAGGATCACACGCTCGACGCCTGGGGCTTGCGCTTCATGCATCTGTCGGCGGCATGCTGGTTCGTCGGGTTGATCGTCGGGCTGGCGACCGCATGACTGGCCCGGATTCGAGCTGAGCCTTACTGAGCACTTACTAGCGGCAGAAAGCGCGTCCGCACTGAATCTCGCCTGAGCTTCAAAGCTTTGCTTATGAAGAGAAAAATGGTGGACGCACTAGGGTTCGAACCTAGGACCCGCTGATTAAGAGTCAGCTGCTCTACCAACTGAGCTATGCGTCCACACCGGCCTGCTTGCGAAAGAGGCCGCGCCCACGATCGACCGTGCGATTCGTCGGCGGGAGGCGGTCACATAGGGCCTGTGGCGGATCGTGCAAGCCCCTTTGTACCGCTCCGCGCGTTGCCGGGGGCGATCAGCTGGAAAGAAGTCCGCCGCCGCGCCGCTGCGTGTTCCAGCGATAGACCATCATCAATGCGCCGATGCACAGCATGTTGGTCATCATCGAAGATCCCCCGTGGCTCATGAAAGGCAGGGGAATGCCGACCACCGGAGCGAGGCCCATGACCATCAGCAGGTTGATCGCGATGTAGAAGAACATCGTCGCGACCATGCCCGCCGCCAGCAACCGATCGAAGCGGACTTCCGCGTTGCGCGCCACCGACAGACCCCAGCTGAGGATCAGTCCGAAGGTCACGATCACGAACAGCCCGCCGAGGAAGCCCCATTCCTCCGCCATGGTGGCGAAGACGAAGTCGGTGTGCGGTTCGGGCAGATATTGTAGGTGGCTTTGCGACCCTTCGTTGAAACCCTTGCCCGAAAAGCCGCCGGACCCGATCGCGATCTTGGATTGGGTGATGTGGTAGCCACTGCCGAGCGGATCGCTCTCCGGGTCGAGGAAGGTGGTCACACGGCGCTGCTGGTAGGGTTTGAGCGCGAAGTTGTAGGCGAGCGGTACGGCGACCGCCGCAGCGGCTCCGGCGGTCAGGAACCAGCTCATCGGCAGCCCGGCGAGGAACATCACCACCGCGCCCGAAAACAGGATAGCGAGCGCGGTGCCGAGGTCGGGCTGCATCAGCACCAGCGCTACCGGCATCGCGATGATGACGCCTGCAGGCACCAGCGCACGCCACGATCCGATCATGCCGGTCGGCAGCGTGTCGTAGAAACGGGCGAGGGCGAGGGCGACTGCGGGCTTCATCAGCTCCGATGGCTGGATGCGGATCGGGCCGACCTCGAGCCAGCGCTGGCTGCCGCCACCCATCGCGCCCGCGGCTTCCACCGCGACCAGCAGCAGGAGGATGACAACGTAGCCGGGATAGGCGGCGAGCTTCACGAAATCGCGCGGAAACTGGGCGATCACCAGCGCGACCACCATGAAGATGGCGAAGCGGAGGAGGTGTGAGGATGCGAAAGGCGTAAAGCTGCCGCCGGCCGCCGAATAGAGCACTGCCGAGCCAAAGCAGGTGAGCAGGATCAGCGGGGTCAGCATCGACCAAGGCTGGCGCGCGATCGGTGCCGGGATGATGCTGCTCATTGCGCGGCCCCTTGCGAACTACCACCGTCTGCGGCCGACGTTTCGGCATCGGTCCGCCGGGCGCGGCGCGGATTGTCGCGCGCAAAGGCCTCGATCCGCTGGGCCTCGATCCGTGCTTCGGCGTCGACACGCTCTTGTATCTCGCGATCCTGCGGCGCGCTGGGCGGGATCGTCTCGCCTGCTGCGCGGGCGTATTCGGCGTAGCGGCGCTGCAGGCGCTCTTGCGCGGTCCCGCCCCATTCCTTTTCCAGCGCGCGCAGGGCGTCCATGCCCTTTTGCGGATCGAACAGGAAGGTCATCACATCGCGCGCGATGGGGTAGGCCGCGCTCGAACCGCCGCCATGCTCGATCACGACCGCTCCGGCGTAGCGCGGATTGTCGAACGGAGCGAAAAATACGAACAGGCCGTGATCGCGGTATTTCCACGGACCGCTCTTGCCATCGGACTTGCTGAGCGAGACGACCTGGGCCGTCCCCGTCTTGCCCGCCATCAGCACGTCGTCGATCGGCAGGCGCGCGCGACCGGCGGTGCCGGGGCCATTGACCACGTCGCTCATCGCCTGGCGGATATAGGCGATCTGATCCGCCTTGAAGTCGAGCGAGGGCGCAGGCTTGCGCTTGTCGGTCTTGATCATCGCCGGCTCGAAATGACGACCCGTGGCGATCCGCGTCGCCATGACGGCAAGCTGGAGCGGACTGGTGAGATAGTAACCCTGACCGATCGACGCATTGACCGTGTCGTAAGGCTGCCATTCGCGCTCGTATTTCTTAAGCTTCCACGCCGGATCGGGCACGGTGCCGTAGAACTGGCTCGCGACCGGCAGGTCGAATTCCTGCCCCAGGCCGAACTGGCGGGCGTAGGCGGCGACCTTGTCGAACCCGACCTTCTGGGCGAAGTGATAGAAATAGCTGTCGCAGCTCTGGTAGATGCCCTTGGCCATGTCCACGCGGCCATGGTTGCTCCAGCAGTTGAAGAAGCGGTTGCCGATGCGGCGCCCACCTCCGCAGATGATCGACTCGTTCGGGTCGATCCCTTCGTGCATGAAAGCCATGGAATGCATCGGCTTGACCGTGGAGCCGGGTGGATAGAGGCCCTTGAGCACCTTGTTGCGCAGCGGAACCCGGTCGTTCTCGCTCAGCATCGCATATTCGACGCTGCCGATCCCGTCGGAGAAGGAGTTGGGATCGAAGCTGGGCATCGAAGCCATGCACAGCAGATCGCCGGTCAGGCAGTCCATCACGACGACCGAGCCGCTTTCGAGGCCCAGGCGGCGCGCGGCATAATCCTGCAGCGGGCCATCGATGGTCAGCTGGATGGGATCGCCCTGCACATCGGGCCGGGTGCTGAGATCACGCACGATCCGGCCCGAGGCGGTCACCTCGACCCGGCGTGCGCCGGGTTCGCCGCGCAAGGTCTGCTCGAACTGCTTCTCGAGCCCGTCCTTGCCGATCTTGTAGCCCGGCGTGATCAGCAGCGGATTGCGGTCGGCCTCGAACTCCTCGCGGCTCGCAGCGCCGACATAGCCGAGCAGGTGGCCGACCGAGGCTCCGGTCGGATAGTAGCGGGAAAAGCCGCGCTGCGGCACCACGCCGGGCAGCTCCGGCAGCCGGATGCTGACCGCCGCGAAGGCGTCGTAATCGAGCCCGCTGGCCACCTCGATCGGCGCATAGCCAGCCGAATCGGCGATTTTCTTGCGCAGGTCGCGGATCTTCGCATCGTCCAGTTTGAGCAGCGTGGCGAGCGTCTCAAGCTCGCGATCGCCGTCCTGCAGGCGCTCGGGAATGACGTCGACGCGGAAGTCCGCCTGGTTGGAGGCAAGCGGTGCGCCGTTGCGATCGAGGATCCAGCCGCGCCGGGGAGGGATCAGCGTCAGGTTGACGCGGTTGCTCTCGCTCTCGACCGCGTATTTGTCGTTCTCGGCAATCGCGAGGTATCCCATCCGCCCGGCCAGCAGCATGCCGACGGAAAGGCCGCCCACGCCGAGCACGAAGCAGCGGCGATCGAAACTGTTGGTCAGCGTGCTTTCGTTGAGCACTTGCTTGGTCAGGCCGAAAGGCATCAGGCGACGGTCCGGAAACGCATGAGGCGTAGTTTGTCGAGGCGGGAAACGATGAAAGCGATGAACGGGTAGGCGATAATCGAAAGCAGTAGCTGGGGCACGATGGCGGCGAAGAGCGGCAGGCTGAGCCGGCTACCCGACACCAGCGTCGCCACCAGGATGTAGATCACCGCGATGGTCGCAGCGATCAACCAGTCCTGAGCGAAGCCGCGCCAGGGAAAGCGCATCTCGATCAGTTCGATCGCGAGCATCGCTGCGGAGAACAGCAGTATAGCGGAGCCGAATGGCTGGCCACTGAACAGGTCGTCCCACATGCCGAAGATGATGCCCGACCAGATCGGCAGCACGCCGGGGCGCAGCAAGCGCCAGGCGAGCAGGAACAGGAAGCCGATGGGCGGCAAAAGCGGGCCGACCGTGGCGATCGGCACGCTCTGGAAGTACGAGGCCAGCATGATCGTCGCCCACGGGATGAAGACCATCAGAAACGGGGAGTGTTCCTTGTTGATCTGGCGGCTCGCCGGCCCGCGCCGGTTGTTGTGGGCGCGCCCTTCGATCATGGGGTCACCACGCCGCCCTGTTCGACGGCTTCCGCCGCGCCGTCCTCGCCGTCCCCGGCGACCGTCTCGTTGGAGCCGATCGCTTCCTCGATGGGAGTGTTCGCTCCGCGCCGCGCCTCGGGCTGCCAGACCGGTTCGACCGCCACGAAGTCGGTTGCGGCGGGATTGCTGATGATCCGGGCCACCGCGCCATCGTCGGTCAGACGGGTGACGATGGCGACCGCGATGCCGGGGCGATAGAGGCCGCCCGCGCCGCTGGTCACGAACACGTCGCCCCGCTTGAGCGGATTGATGCCGAGATTGATGAGGCGGATGTTGATCAGGCCATCGCCGCGCCCTTCGGCGAAGGCGACCGTATTGTCGCCCGCCCGGCGCACGGGCAGCACGCTTTCGCTATCCGTGATGAGCAGCACGCGCGAGGAATGGCGCGCCGATTCGAGCACCCGGCCCACGATCCCGCGTTCGGATCGAACGGGCATGCCGGGGAGCACCCCGTCGGAGCGTCCTGCGCCGAGATAGGCGAAGCGTCGCGTGCTCGAACTGCTTGAACCGACGAGACGGGCCGCCGCGACCGGCTCGACATCGGTTTCGCGCAGGCCCAGCAGGCCCTTGAGGCGGCGGTTTTCTTCTTCGGTCGCGCGGGCCTCCGCCAGGCGGATCCGCGCGATCTCGACCTCTCGCTTGAGGTCGGCGTTCTGCTGGCCCGCCTCGAGGTAGCCCTGGACCGATTCAAAGAAGCCGCGACCGCCGGTGCGCGTGGTGGCGGAAACCTGGGCGGCGGGCCGCGTCGCATCGCTGAACAGACCGCGCAGCCCGTCGAACGAGGCGGGTTGGATGAGAGAAATGACGAGCAGCACGATGCCCAGCAACATGGCAAGCACGACCAGCACGTAGCCGGTGAAGGCCCCGTACTGGGCCTTCTTGGAGTGCCCCGACAATCGCTGTTTAGACCCAGCCAGGGCCATAATTCCTCCGTCCGGCCGGTAGTTTCTAAACCTTGGCCCGGTTGGTTTAAGCCGTCATCAGCACGCCGCGGAACACCGGGTCTTCCATCGCCCGACCGGTGCCGATCGCAACGCAGGAAAGCGGATCTTCCGCGATACTGACGGGCAGGCCCGTCTCTTCGCGCAGATGCTCGTCCAGCCCGGTGATCAGCGCGCCGCCACCGGTGAGGACGATCCCCTGGTCGACAATGTCGGCAGCGAGTTCGGGCGCGGTGTTTTCCAACGCGATCCGGACGCCTTCGACGATTGCACCGATAGGCTCGCTCAGGGCTTCGGCGATATGGGACTGGTTGATGGTGATCTCTTTCGGAACACCATTTACGAGATCCCTACCTTTGAGCGTGATGGTTTCACCCACACCGTCTGCCGGGGCAACGGCGACGCCGAAGTCCTTCTTGATCCGTTCGGCGGTGGATTCGCCGATCAGCAGGTTGTGGTGTCGGCGCACGTAGGAAACGATCGCTTCGTCCATCTTGTCGCCGCCGGTGCGGACCGAAGTGGTGTAGGCAAGGCCGCGCAGCGAAAGCACCGCGACTTCGGTCGTGCCGCCGCCGATATCGACCACCATCGAACCCACGGGCTCGGTCACCGGCATGTCCGCGCCGATTGCGGCGGCCATCGGCTCAAGGATCAGGTACACCGCGCTCGCACCGGCATTGCTGGCGGCATCGCGGATCGCGCGGCGTTCGACCGAGGTCGAGCCCGAGGGGACGCAGATCGTGATTTCGGGATAGCGGAACAGGCTCCGCTTGCCATGCACCTTGCGGATGAAGTGCTTGATCATCTCTTCCGCGATTTCGATGTCGGCGATGACGCCATCACGCAGCGGGCGGATCGCTTCGATCGAGTCGGGCGTCTTGCCCATCATCATCTTCGCGTCGTCGCCCACGGCCTTGACGCGCTTGATCCCGTTGAGCGTCTCAATGGCAACCACCGAGGGTTCGTTCAGGATGATTCCCTGATCGGGCACGTAGACCAGCGTGTTCGCGGTGCCGAGGTCGATCGCCATGTTCTGAGTGCCGAACTTCAGAAGATTCGAGAAGAAACCCATAGGTAGTATGCTTCCGTGCCGATCTTGCGGTCGGCCTTTTCAGTGGTTGAAGGGACGGGCCGTTGGTGCGAGTCCACCAGAACACGGCCCCTAGCGTCCCCTAACGAAAAACGCGACGCCTTTAAGCAAAAAACGGGCGTAAGTTCGCGTGCCCCGTCGAATTTTTCCACCGCCTTGGCTACAGCCGGTGAAATGCCCACCATCAGACGCCTCCCGGAAGCGCTTATCAACCGCATTGCTGCGGGTGAAGTGATCGAACGCCCGGCCGCCGCGCTCAAGGAATTGCTGGAAAACGCAATCGACGCGGGCGCCACGCGGATCGAAGTGATGCTGGAAGACGGCGGTATCGGCGCGATCGAGGTGGTCGACGATGGCTGCGGGATGGACGAAGCCGCTCTGTCGCTCGCGCTGGAACGCCACGCGACCTCCAAGCTGCCAGAGGACTTGGTGGGAGAAGGGCACGCGCTCGAACATGTCGCGACGCTCGGCTTCCGGGGCGAGGCGCTGCCCAGCATTGCCAGCGTGGCGCGTTTCACACTCGAAAGCCGCCCGCGCGATGCCGATACCGGATGGCGGCGCGTGGTCGACCACGGGCGGGTGGTGGAAGACAAGCCCGCTGCCGTCCCGCCGGGCACGCGCGCCAGGATCGAGGATTTCTTCCGCGAGGTGCCCGCGCGGCGCAAGTTCCTGCGCACCCCGCGCAGCGAACATGCCGCGTGTCAGGATATCGTCCGCCGCCTCGCGATGGCGCGGCCCGAGATCGGCTTTACCTTCTCGAACAATGGCCGCCGCATCTTCCAGCTGCAGCGCGGCGAGGCCCTGCCCGAGCGAGTCGTGCGGCTCGTCGCGCGCGAGTTGAAGGACAATTCGGTCCCCATCGAACTCGCCCGCCAGATCGATGGCGGGGGCGAGATGACGCTCACCGGGATCGCGGGCCTGCCGACCTACAACCGGGGCGTCGCCGACCACCAGTACCTCTTCGTCAACGGGCGCCCGGTGAAAGACCGCCTGCTGGTGGGCGCGGTGCGCGGGGCCTATGCCGAAATGCTCGCGCGCGATCGCCACGCCGTGCTCGCGCTCTTCCTCGACCTGCCGCCCGAGGATGTCGATGTGAACGTCCATCCGGCGAAGAGCGAGGTCCGCTTCCGCGATCCACAGGGGGTTCGCGGAATGATCGTGGGCGGCCTGCGCGCCGCGCTGGCGACCGGGGACAAGCGCAGCGCGCAGGCGCCCGATGCAAGCGCGATGGCCAAGTGGCAGGCGGAGCCGGTGGCCGAGCCTGTGCCTGCGGTGGGTTCGATCTTCGACCCGTTTACGGGGCAGGGGGCGGATCAGAGAGCGCCCGCCGCGCTCCACGAGCCGCGTATGGACTGGGGCGCGAAGCCATCCGACACGCTGCCCTCGGGCCGTGCCGCCGAAGCCGAACCGGTTGCCGAGGAGGCGCGCGAATATCCGCTCGGCATCGCACGCGGGCAGGTCGCCAACACCTATATCGTTGCCGAGGCGGCGGACGGGCTGGTGCTGGTCGACCAGCACGCCGCGCACGAGCGGCTCACGCTCGAACGCCTGCGCACCGCAGGGGCGAGCGAGGCCGCCGCGCGCAGCCAGGCGTTGCTGATGCCTGAGGTGGTCGAGCTGTCCGAGGCCGAGTGCGACCGGCTCGAAGCGATCGCGCCCGATCTGGACACGCTGGGCCTCGCCATCGAACGCTTCGGCCCCGCCGCAATGCTCGTGCGCAGCCTGCCGCATTCCCTGCCCAAGGCGGACCCGCACGCGCTGCTGCGCGACATTGCGGACGATCTCGCCACCAATGGCGTCGATGGGGAGGGTGGCTCCCTGCTCCTGACCGAGAAGATCGAATATGTGCTGGCGACCATGGCGTGCCACGGATCGGTCAGAGCCGGGCGCACGCTGCGGGTAGAAGAGATGAACGCCCTGCTTCGCGAAATGGAACGCACCCCGCGGTCGGGCCAATGCAACCACGGCCGCCCGACATGGGTGAAGCTGAGCATGGAAGAGGTCGAGAAGCTGTTCGGGCGACACTAGAGACGCTGGCACGATAGGTCGAGCGTCGGCTTTCGAAGCTATCTCGCTGAAAGCGGACAGTCGATTAGCGACGCCATTGCGGATATTCGTTTATCATTGTCATGTGGCAGAAAGCGGTCTTCGGCGGCAAAGCTGTCTTTTCTGTCGTGGAAAACCTTTTGTAAGACTAGGGTTTCTGCCGTCGACTTATGGCCTTACGATAGGCCGGGATGAGCCTGCAAAAAGCAGAAAAAGCTCTTCGGGAGATAGTGATGCGATCGACTTGGGGGATGGGGCTGGCCGCTGGCTTGATGCTGGCGGGCTGCGGGGCGCAGTCTCCGGAGGACATTGCCGCGCAGGAAGAAGCGGACGCGCAGGCGGTGCAGGATGTCCTCGCTGCCAACACGCCCCCGCCGATGAAGGTCGCGTTGATGCCGATGGACTACGCCGATTTCGAGCGGGAAGGCCTGCTCGGCGCAAGCTGCGCCTTTGTGATCGACGACGAAGTGTTTGCGCTGGCCATGCCGGACATCGGCGCGCTCAAGTATAACGGCAATGTCGAACGCTTCGCGCCCGATGCGGGCAGCGCCGAAGGACCCTTCGATACGCGCGCCAAGTATGACGGGCGCGAACTCTCATTCCGGCTCGCCGTCTCGGGTACGCAGGAGCGGACCGGGGACGAGCTATGGAGCCAGCCCGCGCAGCTGAGCGTGCACGACGGGTACGACCGCATCGTCTACGAAGCGGCGGGCTCCGCCGAGTGCGGGGCATGACCGGTCGAGAACGAAATCGTCGACCCGGTTCAGGACATGCGGATCATCCGTCCGCTTCCCGATCGCTCGCGTACTGACAGGGCCGAAGGTGCCCGCCGACCAGATAGGAAGTGCGAAAGCCGCTCGGTGTGATCCGATTTCCTTGGTTTAGGGCGTCGGCCACTTCGGCTTGCCCGTTTTCGGTTTCGAGAATGCCGCGCATCCGCGGGTCCTGCACGATACCCACCAGGCGCGCCTTGCTGTCGAGTATGAAAAGCGCATCGGGATGATCCTGCGTCGCCGCGAGATAGAACCATTTTCGCCCATGCCGCTGCGGCGCATGGTACGATCCGACCACCTGCGTGGTCACGCCTCTACCGTGAAATTTCTGGCCTTCGACCGGAATGATGCAATCCATCGGCCAAGCGACGCGAAACCAGCGCCCGTAGAGGCAGTTCGTTTCCGCTGTGTCGCAAACGCGCATGGAGGGGTTGGGCCTGATGGCCCGATCGTTCACTTCGAGGTTGCTATCGAGGTCGAAGAAGAAGTCGGGCAGGAAAGCGAAGCGCGATCCCGCTTGTCCGCCGTCCGAAGCATGAGCGATCGCCGAAACCGAAGCTGCCGCGACGAGCAGCGCGGCACCGAAGCTCAGTTTTCGGGCGAACGGGTTCATCGGATTTACCCCTGGGTCTTTTCCGGATCGCGCACCTGGATCATGCCGTTGGAAACCATCGTCATGACCGGCTCGTCGTGCTGGTTGAACACGGTCTGGCGGTTCTTGGTCAGGCCCATCGAGGGCTTGGACTTGCTCTGCCGCTTCTCGATCAACTCCGCTTCGACCCGCAGCGTGTCGCCGGGATAGACGGGCTTGAGCCAGCGCAACTCGTCGATCCCGGGCGAGCCGAGCGAGGCGGCTTTCTCTTTCGAGAACTGGTCGACCATCATCCGCATGGTCATCGCGCAGGTGTGCCATCCGCTGGCCGATAGCCGCCCGAAATGGGTTTTCGCGGCGACATCGTCATCGAGATGGAAGGGCTGGGGATCGTACTTGCCCGCAAACTCCATCACCTCTTCGCGGGTGACCTCGTACTGGCCGAAAGACGCCTTTGTGCCGACTTCCAGATCCTCGAAATACTGCATGGATAATGCCCTCAGGTGGTCAGAGCGCGTGGCGTAGCAGCATCCGGATTCCCATGGCAATCATCGCCAGGGTTCCCGGTCAGCGAGGCCAGGCCGGGCTATTCGCCTGCAAGCAGCATCATCGCATCGTCGTCGCCATCATTGGGGCGCGGGTCAATTCCCACCAGCGCTGCGAGCAGCGCATAGACGTCTACGTTGTCGAGCCGGTCGAACGCTTCGTGCGGTGCGATATCCGGGCCTGCAGCGATGAAGAGCGCCTGCATCTGCGGGTCCATATTGTCCCACCCATGCGTACCGCCTGCGATGGGATAGCGCGGGAGCCCGCTGATGATGCTCCAGCCCGGCTCGGCGAGGCAGAAAATCTCTCCGACCCGCGGATTGCTGCCATAGACGAAGCGGGCAGGAATATCCTCGCGCTGCCAGCATTCCATCCGCTCGTGCGAGCCCAGCAGCGCCTCGTGTACGATCCGGTCCGTGCCGGCCGCCGGTTCGATGGACGCGAACGGCCCGGCGTCGATCAGGCGGTAGAGGCCCGGGTCGACCATCTCGTCGAGCTGGATCACGCGCGCCTCGTCGATCTCGCGCATTCCATGGTCCGACACGATCACAATATTGGCCTGGCGGTCCATCTGCGCGAGGCCATCGACCAGATAGCCGATCCGCTCATCCACTTCGGCGATCACGGCATTCATCTCTGCACTGTTCGGACCGAAGCGGTGGCCTGCGGTATCGACCGTGTCGAAATAGAGCGAGACAAAGGACGGGCGCACGCCCCGGGGGCGGCGCATCCAGTCGAGCACCGTCTCGACCCGCTGCCGATTGGAGACGTTCTGGTCGAAGCGCTGCCAGTCCGACGGGCGCTGGCCGTGAATGGCAACCTCGCTGCCCGGCCAGAACATCGTCGCGGTGCGAATGCCTGCGCGCTCTGCGGTGACCCACAGGGGTTCGGCTTCGTCCCACCAGAACGGGTCGAGCGCTTGCGCCGCGTTGCCGAGGCTGAAGGTCACCTCGGGGCGACGCGGGTCGAGCATGTTGTTCGACACGATGCCATGGTGGTCGGGCCGCAGCCCCGTGACCAGCGTATAGTGGTTGGGGAACGTCTTGGTGGGGAAGGATGGCGTCATCGGCGCGGTGGCGCCACGCTCGGCCAGCGCGGAGAGGTTGGGGGTGATGCCCCGGTCGAGATATCTCGGCGCAAACCCGTCGATGGAGATCAGGATGGTGGCGGCAGGCTCTGCCGCCCCGAGCGTCTCGGGTGGGGTTGCCGGAGCCTGAGCCTGAGCCTGAGCGTGGAGCGGAAGCGCGCCCAACAGCGCAGCGACAAGGGTGAGAATGAACCGCATGCCGGTGCCGTTAGGCGCGCTTGATGACAAGATTACGTCGTGCGCTAGCTCGCGCGGAATTTCGGCACCTTGCCACCCGAACTCAGCTCCGGGATGATCCGATAACGGGCGAGGATGAAGCTGAAGAGACCGAACAGCAGCAGTCCGATCGCGACCAGCGTGAACCAGATGCCGTCATCGGCAAGGCTGGCGACCGCATCGCCGATCGTCTTCACCTGATCGCTGCCGCCCGACATGAAGCCTGCGCTCACCAGCGACCAGCCGATGATGACGAAGACGACCGCGCGCGCGACGTAGCCTGCGCCGCCGATCATGCGGGTGAAGTCGGGTGCCTGCGGGCTGACGCGGTTCATGAAGCTGCCGGTCACGCCCTTCTTGCCCTGGTTAAATGCGGCGATGAAGAAGGTGAGGCCCAGAATACCGAGCAGGATGCCGCCGAATTCGACGCCGAGCACACCCGATGCCGCTTCCTGCGCACCGCCGCCGGACCCGCCGCCGCTATCGGTCGCAAACTTGAACGCCGACCAGGCCAGCGCAAGGTGGCCGATGGCGCTGCCCGCGTGGCCGATCCGTTTGCCCCAGCCCTTCGCGTCGGAGCCCTCGTTCTCGATATCGAACAGCGGCGAGCAGAAGCGGAACAGCGCATAGCCGAACAGGCCGACGACCATGATCCACAGAATCGCGGTGCCAGCGGGGAAATCCTCGATCGCCTTGAAGATGCCCGCCGTGCCTTCCGCGATGCGTCCGGCGCTGGTCAGCGCGATCAGGCCGACGACCGTATAAAGAATGGCGCGGCTGAAATAGCCCACGCGGACCAGCCAGTTAAACTTTTCGGATTTGTCGACCATTACGCGTGAGCCCCTGTTGCGATGTGTGTTTCACACCCAACGGGGCAGGCCGCGTATGGTGCCGAAAAGTCTCAGACGTTAAATTTGAACATCAGAATGTCGCCGTCCTGCACAAGGTATTCCTTGCCTTCCTGACGCAGCTTGCCCGCTTCCTTCGCCCCGGCTTCGCCGCCCAGCTCGACGTAATCGTGATAGGCGATGGTTTCGGCGCGGATGAAGCCGCGTTCGAAATCGGTGTGGATTTCGCCGGCCGCCTGAGGAGCCTTGGCACCTTTGGGGAAGGTCCACGCGCGCGCTTCCTTCGGGCCGACGGTGAAGAAGGTCTGCAGGCCCAGCAGCTCGTATCCGGCGCGGATGATCTTTGCGAGGCCGCTTTCGGTGAGGCCGAGTTCGCTGAGATATTCGCTGCGATCCGCCTCTTCCATCTCGACAAGTTCGGATTCGATCGCGGCGGAGACGACTACCGACTGTGCGCCTTCGGCCTCAGCCTTCTGCGCCACGAGAGCGGACAGCGCGTTGCCTTGTGCCGCGTCTGCCTCGGCCACGTTGCACACGTAGAGCACCGGCTTGGCGGTGAGCAGCTGCGCCTGTTCGAACAGCCGCGCTTCCTCGTCGTCGCCCGGCTCGACCAGGCGCGCGGGCTTGCCGTCCTTGAGGAAGTCGAGCGCCTGCCCGAGGATGGAGGCCAGCGCCTTGGCTTCCTTGTCGCCGCTCGTCGCGCGGCGCTTCGCATTCTCGACGCGCTTCTCGACGCTTTCGAGGTCGGCGAGCATCAACTCGGTCTCGACCACTTCGGCATCGGCGATGGGATCGACCTTGTTGTTCACGTGCTGGATGTCGTCATCCTCGAAACAGCGCAGGACGTGGACGATGGCATCGACCTCGCGGATATTGGCAAGGAACTGGTTGCCGAGGCCTTCGCCCTTGCTCGCGCCTTTCACGAGGCCCGCAATATCGACGAAAGCGAGCTGGGTGGGGATGATCTTGGCGCTCTTCCCGATGGCCGCGATCGTATCGAGCCGGTCGTCCGGCACCGCGACCTGGCCCACATTGGGCTCGATCGTGCAGAAGGGATAATTCGCGGCCTGCGCGGCCTGCGTCTGCGTGAGAGCATTGAAAAGCGTCGACTTGCCGACATTGGGCAGGCCGACGATACCGCATTTGAAACCCATGGGAATCCTCTGGTCGGGTAGGGCGCGTCAGCTGTCCATCGAGGGAAGCTTCGGATCGTCCTTGCAAGCTTTGAGCGGCTTGGACCGAACCGAGATGACGCGCGCGATGGTCATCGTGTCGGGATCGCTCGTAACCGCCATGCACACGCATTCATAGCCGTAATTGCCGTTAACCGACACCTGTTCACGCAGACCCTCCCATGGAGCTTCGTCGAAGCCGGGCGCCTGGTAGCCGCCCTGTTCGCCGATGGTCCATTCACCCTCCGCGTCGATCAGCCACCAGTTGGCGGGCGTGGGATTGATGAGCCACCCGCACCGCGTTTCCGATTTGCCGAGGTGCGGGGCGGGGGAGCCGGCGAGGAGCGCAAGGGCCCCAAACGCCAGCGCAGCGCGGCGCAAGATGTCAACTGTCGACATTGTGCACCGCCTTGATCAGCGGGCCATAGCCCGATTCTCCGAGCCAGCCGACCTGCGTCGCGGCGGTCACCTCGTTGATCTTCATCTGCGGTTTGGAGCCGGGGTGGACTTCGGTGCGTAAGGGGCGGGTGCCGGCGGGCATGGCGATGATCTGCGCGATCGCGCGGGGCACATCCATCGGGTCCGCGCTGCGGCCGGAGCCGTCTTCCTCGCCCATCGAAGCGACCACGCGGGGGTAGCCGCTGGTGTGAATTTCTTCGGCCCGCTCTTTCAGCGCCGAGGTATAGATGTTGCGGTTGACCCAAACCTGCGTCGGATATCCGCCGGGCTCGATGATCGAAACCTCGATATTGTGCGGCACCAGCTCATACGCCATCGCTTCGCTCATCGCCTCGAGCGCGAACTTGGTCGGCGAGTAATGGCCGGAGTAGGGAACGATTACGCGGCCCAGCTGGCTCGACATCGGCACGATCAACCCGCCGCCCTTCGCGCGCATGCCGGGCAGGACGGCGCGTGCCATGCGGTGCGCACCCAGCACGTTGGTGCCGAAGATCAGCTCGGTCGCCTGCATGTCCTGCACCTCGATTGGCCCGGAAATGCCGATGCCGGCGTTGTTCACCAGCACATCGATCGGTCCGCCATTGATCCGCTCGGCCTCCGCGACGCCCGCGGCAACCTGCTCGTCGGACAGAACGTCGATCTCGAGCACGGTGATGTCGAGGTTCTTCTCGGCGGCCAGCGCGCGCAGCTCTCCCGCTTCGGGGCGGGGAAGGCCGCGCATCGTCGCGAACACCTTGGCCCCCAGACGCGCATAATGTTCGGCACCAAGCCGCCCGAAGCCCGACGAGCAGCCCGTGATAAGCACGCTCTTGCCGAACAGGTTGGGTGTGGTGGACATCGCATCGTACTGCGCGCGGCCCGCGGTGGCGGCCAGCACGCTGGTCGCGGCGGCACCGGCCATCAGGCTTCGGCGAGAAAGGTGGGGCATGGTCATCACTCCTTTGCTTGAGGCGCGAACACGCCCAGACGGTGCATCTCCTTCTGCACATACCACAAGGCGAACACATCGTAGAGCGCGTGGCCGATCATCACCGCCAGCAGGCTGCCGGTCTGCCAATAGACCACGCCGAACAGCACCCCGATCACGAAGATGATCGCCGCCACTAACGGCTTGGCGAAGTGGACCGCCGCGAACAGCGCCGCGGCGAGGACGATCGCCAGTGGCGCGCCGATATAATCGCCGGCCAGCGTCTGCACACCGCCACGAAACAGCGCCTCCTCACCGATCCCCGCCCCCAGCGAGACCCAGATGATCGCCGGGAAGGGCAGCGGTTTTTCGAGGAACGAGAAGTTGTCCGCCTGCGCCCGCACAAGGTATTCGGACAGCTTCGGCAGGCCGTAGAAGGTGAGCGCGGCGAGCAGGATCAGCGCGCCCGCCAGCGCTAAACCGATGGCGAATTCATCGCCTCCGAAGGTAACGAAGGTACCGGCGCTGCGCCCGGACCAGACCCACAGCCCCAGGCCCAGCACGACGAAGACCGCGGTCTGGGCGGTCAGCAGCGCGAGGATCGCGTGCGGGCGCATCACGCAAAGATCGTGTAGGACACGAGCAGCGCGATCCAGATGAGGTTGAGCGCCCCGATCGCGATCAACGCGGTGCGCCGGCGACGCGATCTGATCGCCACCAGGATAGGGACGAGGAAAAAGGAGAGGACGAAAAGCGTGACGATGGTGCGGACGACCTGCTGCAGCAGCGTAGCCTCGATCTCCAGAAACAGCTCACCGAAAGCGAAAACCGCGAAGATCACGAAGGTCCCGCCCAGCGAATAACGGCGGTTTTCCATGAACCAGTCGTCGAGATCGCCGCCGTCTTCGATCTGGTGAGGAAAGACGAAGGACGCCGCCACGTAATAGAGGATCGACAATAGCAGCACGCTCACCAGGATCGGCGAACTCACGGCGATCTCGCCGCGCCACTCCCAATAGATTTCGAGCAGGGCAGCGGTGTTGAGGATCAGGAAGATCGCGAGCATCGGGGTCAGCCAGCCGAGCCGCACGTCCTTGCGTCGGCGCAGGCTCAGCGAGAGGCCCTGGGCGATTTCCACGATGGCGAGACCCATCGGGATGGCGAAGATCAGCGTGACGAAATCGAACCCCGACATGTCTTCCATACGCGGTCAGTCCTGCATCCTGAGCGCGACATCGTTCATGAAGCGCGCGTCGTCGCCATCGGCGAGCCACTGCGCCTCGCTGGCCATCGCGCCGAGCATCGTGGCGAGATCGTCCATCTCCGCTTTCGCGTAATTGCCCAGCACATGGCCGGTCACGCGGTCCTTGTGGCCCGGATGGCCGATCCCGATCCGCACGCGGCGGAAATCGGGGCCGAGATGCTGGTTGATGCTGCGCAGGCCGTTGTGCCCGGCCAGCCCGCCGCCCATGCGCACCTTCACCTTGAAAGGCGCGAGGTCGAGCTCGTCGTGGAACACGGTCAGCGCCTCGGGCTCCAGCTTGTAGAAACGCAGCGCCTCTGCGACCGAGCGCCCGCTTTCGTTCATGAAGGTCGCGGGCTTGAGCAGCAGGATTTTCTGGCGGCCGATCCGGCCTTCCTGGACCCACCCCTGAAACTTCTTCTGCACGGGGCCGAAATCGTGCGCTTCGGCGAGCACGTCGCACGCCATGAAGCCGATATTGTGCCGGTGGAGCGCATAGCGCGGTCCGGGATTGCCGAGGCCAGTCCAGATTTGCATGCAGCGCCGTTAGCAAATCCTCCCCGGCTCGGGGAGGGCCATAAAAAACGCCGGACCTCTGGCAAGAGGCCCGGCGTTCGTAATGCAATGCGCGAGGCGGCTTATTCGCCGTCGACCACCTGGTCGTCTTCGCCCATGACGGTCTCGGCGTTCTGCTCGATGACCTCGGTTTCGGTGACTTCGTCTTCACCCTCGGCGCCTTCGGACTTCTTCAGAGCCGACGGAGCAACCAGGGTGGCGATGGTGAAGTCGCGATCGGTAATCGCCGAAGTGCTGCCTTCGGGCAGGTCGACTTCGCTGATGTGGATCGAGTCGCCGACTTCCTTGCCCTTGACGCTGATCGTGATCTCGTTGGGGATCTTGTCCGCTTCGCAGACCAGTTCCAGCTCGTGACGGACCACGTTGAGCACGCCGCCCTTCTTGAGGCCGGGGGATTCCTCTTCGTCCACGAACACCACGGGGACGTTCACGTCCACCTTGGCACCCTTGGCGAGGCGCAGGAAGTCCACATGCTCGGGCCGGTCGGTCACGGGGTGCAGCGCAACGTCCTTGGGCAGGGTGCGCACCTTCTTGCCGCCGATTTCGATCTCGATGATCGAGTTCATGAAGTGGCCGGTGTCGAGCTGGCGAACCAGTTCGCGCTCCTCGACGTGGATCGGGGTGGGTTCTTCCTTGCCGCCATAGATCACGGCGGGGACACGGCCTTCGCGACGCAGTGCCCGGGAGGCTCCCTTGCCAGCCCGGTCGCGCGTCTCGGCCGGCAGGGTCAGAGCGTCGCTCATCGTATACTACCTTTCGAAATGCTGATGTATGCTCGGTCCCGCCACGCCTCCAGGGATGCACATGGCGCCGAGGCGCGCGCTGTTACGGGCAAAGCCGCAGGAAAGCAAGCCGTTTCACCGCAGGCGGGTGACGCGGTATCCCTTCGCTTCGAGCAGCGCGACCAGCCCGTCCTCGCCCACCATATGCGCCGCGCCCACCGCGATCAGCGGGCGCGCGTCGTCGGCGAGCAGCCGTTCGATCTGCGGCATCCAGCTCGCATTGCGGCGCGCCAGCAGAGCCTCGCGGATTTCCGAATTGCCGAGCATGCCCTCGCGGCTAAGCTTTTCCAGCCCGGCATCGTCGCCCGCAAGATAGAGGCGGACGGGGCGTTCGAGGGTTTCGGGATCGGCCTGCGATTCCTCGACGATGGCCGCCAGCATTGCACGCTGCGCGCGTTCGGACAGGCTATCGAAGGCTTGGAACTGGGCCCGCGCGCCTTCCAGCTCCACGATCCGGCGCGAAGCGAAATCGCGCAGCAGCGCGCGGTCGATGCCATTGACGGTCTTGGCGTCCCTGCCGACAGCCTGAGCGAGGATCAGCGCCGCGCCCCAGCTTTCGATCCGCGAGAAATCATCGAGCCGATAGCTGGTCTCGTCAACCAGTTCGGCAAGGCGTTCGCGCTGATCGGCGGGCACACGCGCGGTCAGCGGGGGCTGGCCGGCGGAGTATGCGAGCGAGAGAAACGCGCTCGACATGCCTCCGCCATTGCTCAGGTCCGCGATCTCGACCGCCAGCACGTCCGCCTCGGCGATCGCGCGGTCGGTCGATGGCGCCCGCCACTGGGTATCGTCGGGCAGGGCGTGGATCGTGCCGAGCAGCCAGCCTTTCGGCTCGCCTGCATCGGGGCTCGTCTCTGGCTGGTCGGCCCGGGCGATCTCCCACAGCAGGGGATTGACCTGCTCGCGAGATGTGTCCTCGGGCCCGTCGGGCTGTCCACACGCCGCCACGAGGCAGGCGAGCAAGCCGAGGATGGCGGTGCGTAGCATATCCGATAGTCCTCGTGGTCGGCGGTGCGGCAGTATTACTGGACTCGCTCGATATCGATGCCGCGTTCGGCAAGCTTATCCTGCAATTTCTGCTTGCCCGCAAGGTGGCCCGCGCCCACCGCCATGAAGATCGTGCCCGGCGTATCGAGACGATCGTCGATCCACACCGCCCAGTTGGCGTTGCGCGCATAGAGCAGGCGATCGGCCAGCACCGGGTCCGCTTCAAGCGCTTCGTTCATCAGGTCGCCCAGCGCCTCTACATCGCCTTCGGACCACTCGGCCACAAGGCTTTCGAGAAAGGGCGCAACCTCGTCGAGCTGCTCGGCGGTTTCGATCAGATAATCGACCTGCGCATCGACCGGCAGTTCGTCGAAGATCGCGAATTGCATTTCGACCGTTTCCAGTGCGTCGCGACCCTTGGTGTCGCCCACCGTGCGTTCGAGCACGGTTTCGGTGCCGTTGCTCGGGTCGAACCCGGCGCGGGCGAAGGCGGCGTTGCCCAACTGGATAGCCGCGAACCACGGCTCGACCTGGTCGAACGCATTGAGCGGAATGCCCAGATCGGTGAGCGTCGCTTCGAAGGTCGCACGCTCCTGATCGTCCATCAGGCTGCGCACCGTGGTGCCTTCGGGCAGCATGGCCGTCTCCTGCAGGATCGCGGGCACCCGGGCCAGCGCCTCGGGCGACATGTCGATCTCGGTCACCAGCGCTTCGCTGGAATCGAGCGCCATCTTCACCGGTCCCGAATACCAGTCGATCTCGGGAGGCAGCGCGTGGACCGTGCCAAGGATGTAGATCGTGGTGTCTTCATCGGCGACGCGCCACAGCGCGGGACCCGTGCCTTGAGCGGCGGATGCACCCGGCTCCATCGTGTCCTGCGTCGGCGCGCAGGCGGTGGAGGCCAGTGCGAGGCCAATTGCGGTCAAGCTGCTTACGATCCGTTTGGTCATCGTTTTCATGTCGGTTCCTTCTTCGAAGAGTGGTTTGAGGTGAGGGGCTTGAGGGGCGGTTTTTAACGCCAGCCCAGTTTACGCAGGCCATAGGCGGCGAACACGATCAGGACGATGATGGCCATCATCGCGGGCGCGTTGGGGTATGCCACGAGGTCCAGCTCGGCGGTAAAATACCAGACGGCAAACACGATCATCCCGCCGTATACGCCAGTCAGGTGAGCCCACAGGTTGTCCATCAGATCGAGTTCGTCGACGCGTTTGAAATAGTCCCGCGTGAACCACGCGAAGACGGTGACTGCCAACACCATGATCGCGACCGGCAGCCAGAGCGGGATCGAGCCGTTCTCATAGACATCGACGAGCGCACCGCTGAATGCGCCAACAAGGATGCTGGCGACGAAGGCGACGGCGAGATAACGCCAGAACGAACGCCGGCGGCGTCTGAGGCGGGCTTCGCCTGAAATCTCGCGGTTCGTACCGGTCGTATCTTCAGGGAAGGGGTCTGGTCCGGGTTCTGTCTGGTCGGTCATGGTCAATCCTCGTCATCCAGAAAGATATTCTCGACGGGCATTTCGAACAGGCGCGAAATCTTGAACGCGAGGCCCAGCGAGGGGTCGTGCTTGCCCGTCTCGATCGCGTTGACTGCCTGGCGCGACACATCCAGCCGCCCGGCGAGTTCCGCCTGGCTCCAGTCGCGTTCGGCGCGCAGGACTTTGAGACGGTTTTTCACGGATTGCGCCTCGCAGCGAGATTGAAGCCGACGAAAAACGCCAGCATTACCGAGCAAAGCGTCGACATCTGGTCGCGCATGAAGCCGGCGGGCTCCAGCCCGGTATCGCGCAAGAAAAGGGTCAGCATGCCGACGGTGGACGCCCAGACGGCAAGCGTGCCCAGCGCCCCACGCTCGTTCTCGGTGACGCCATTTTCGCTATAGCTCATCACTTACCTCCCACGAAGAATCTGTCGCGCAGCATCGCGAAAGCGAAGCCCGAGTAGAATGCGAGGGCGAGCAGCATGGCGAGCAGGCTGGCATCATTGGCGTAACCGGCGGGGTTCATCGCGATGCGCTCCACCTCGCCATCGGCAACGGCGCGGTAGCCGGTCACGAACGCGATGTCGGAAACGCGCAATATGGTGAGGACGAAAAGATAGATCGCGAGGAGGCCGAGGCTCCAGCTCATGCCGACATGGCACTTGGCGCGAAAATAATCGTCCGACCTGTAGGATAGCATGGCGTTGGTCAGGCCGCCGATCATGATCCCGTAGCCGATATTCAGCCACAGGAGATCGTGGGCCACGAAATACTGGACCACGCAGCCGACCGTCGTGAGAAGGCCCAGCCACATGATCTTGAACTGAAAGTTGCGACTTTCGACCGTCAGGGCGTTGGGGTCGTAGGGCATGTCAGGCTCTCCGGAAGCGGCGGGCGGGCGCGGGGCTTGGGCGACATTCGTCATCGGCTGCCGGTCCCTCTCAGGCGGGCGAGCGTAAAGCCGAGGTGGTAGGCAAGCCCCGCGACGATCGCGAGGAGGAAGCCATCGGCCATGAGGCCGGGGTTCCCGCGGGCCAGGTCGGGCATCTCGCCCGAGGCAGCCCACGAGCCGACGATGTTGCCGCCTGCGAAAACGGAGAGCATGGCGCCCCCGAAAAGGTAGAGCGCGATGACCCCCATGCCCCAGCGCATTCCGGAATTGCGAAGTGCCGCGTAATAATCGTCGTAGCGATTGCTGAACATCGAGATGAAGATCATCGCACCGGTCAGCCCGAGAAACGGGGGCGTGATGCCGAGTTCGAACAGATAGGACGCGAGCAGGACCGCATTGGCGCCGAGGCCGAACCATACGACCGCGAAAATGCGGGAGCGTTCCTCGTCGGTAGGGGCGGTGGGATCGAATGGCATCTCAGGCCCCGAAAGCCAGAACGATCTTCGCGACGATGTTGCCGACGCCGTATCCGGCGAAGAACACCAAACCGATCGCGAGGATCGATGCGCTGATGGATTTGCGGTTGATCTTGATGGTCATCGAATTGTCCTCAGGCGAGTTCCGGAGAAAGGATTGAAGGGCTCGAAGGTGCGGGCGTCTCCGGCAGGGAGCCGAACCCGAAAACGAGATCGATCAGCGGGTTTCGGTCCATCGTGCTCGCCCAATAGAGCAGCACGCCCGCCAGCAGGCCGATGGCGAAACGGTTTGTGTTGCAGGATAGAAAGCGGTTCATCGGTTCGATCCTCTTGCTTGGACGCGCGGGTCAGGTGCCGCGCAGGCGTTTCCAGAACAGCCCGACGTAAAAGGCGAAAATGGCGATCATGATGGTCAGGCCCATGGAGGATTCTGGCTGCGCCTTGCCGGGATCCATGTCGGGATCCCGCCCCTCATGCGCCATGGTGAAGCCTTCGTAGACGCCCTCGGCGAAGGGCAGGAGAACGAACAGGATCAGCAGGGTGGCGAATGCGAGGCTCGCCGCCGCGGTCCAGAGCGCTTGGGTGTACTCGTCCGCCTTGCGGGTGAAGAGCATGGCCCAGCACCCCAGCACCGCGACGATCGCTCCGGTCACGACAATACCGTCCCCATCTGGGGCGACGGCCCCCGCAATCGCGACGCCGACACCGGCGAGGCCGATCCATCCGGCGGTCATGAATATGCTGACTTTGCTCACCTGGTATGGGCCTCCGATAGCATCGAAATTGCTGGGTGAGCCGGGCGGCGGCGCAAGACTGGTGGTCACCGCCCGACCCTGAGCCTCACGCGCCGGGGCTTACCTCGATCGCGGCAAGCCGAGGCTGTTCGCCGACCATGGCCACCTTCGCCCGGGCGGTGGCATCTGCGATGGCGGCCGCGCGGCATTCGCGCTCCATCTTGAGCGAGGCGGCATCGCGGGCGCCGCTGTCGCAGGCGATCCGGGCGGCGGTTGCGATCCGGCTTTCGAGCTTGGCGCGATCTGCGCTGCCCGTCAGGTCGAGGTCCTCGACCGAAACCGTCACCGAGCGTTCGGAAGCGATGGCGGGGGTGGTCAGGACAGGGGCGCTCAGGGCGGCGAGAGCGGCGGCGATCGTCAGGATACGGGTCTTCATGTCATTCACTCCAGTTGGATATTGGGTCCAAGGTGTCATGCCAACCTTCCGTCGTGTCAGGTTGTGCTGACTATATGTCGCGATTCGCTGCCTATGTCAACATGACCTGACAAAAAGTGCTGCAGGCATGACAGGGCGAGCCGCAAAGTGCGGCTAGGATGCTCAAATTGCTGGACATTCAGTTTATGCGTGTGGGGGTCAGGCCGCGCTCGGCCAGCATGTTCTGCACCGAATCGGAGCCTTCGAAATGCCCCGCACCCACTGCGACCAGCACGACTCCGGGCTGATCGAGCCGCGTGTCGAGCCATTCGGCCCACGCCCGGTTACGCTTGGTGATCAGGGCATCCTGCATGGCCATCTCGAACGGAGTATCGCTGAACAGATTCTCCGCGCCGACCTCGCCGCGAGCCCACGAATGCTCCAGCGCGAACAGGTCACCGTCGGGTGCTGAAGCGAAATCTTCCTCGAACAGCAGGCTGTCGATGCTCTGCCCGTCCCACTCCGCGAGGTCCGTTTCAAGCTGCGCAATCATCAGCTGCTCGTCGATACCCAGCAGATCGCGCAGTACGGGCACCGGATCCTCGATCGAGATGATCGGCTTTCCCGCTTGCGCGAATTCCGCCTCGAGGACGGTCTCCACTCCTGCTTCCGACATCGAACCGGTATCGTAGGAGAAGTCCACGCCCACCATGAGCATCACGAGCATGGGCGGGATCGAGTCGATGAACTCAAACGGCAGCTCGGAAATTTCGGCAAGCTTGCGCCATTTGTCCGCCGCTTCGGGCGAGAGTGCCTGTGAGGTCGGCATGCGGTTATCGGAGGGGAAGAGCAGGTCGTAGATCGCGGCCTGGAATTCCTCTCCCTCGAGGTCCGCGTCCGACGATTCGACGACAAGCTCGTCTGCCCCCGCCGCGATTGCATCGAATTGCGCGGTGCGCCAGGCAAACCCTTCGGGCAGAATATGGATCGTCCCGAAGAGGTAGATCGTCGTGTCTTCGTCCGCGAGCCGCCAGATCGCCGGATTGGGCTCGTAATCCTGGACGATAACGGGGGTCGGTGCAGGGCCCGGCGCAGGGTCGCTGCCCTTCGCCTGTTGCGCGATCCCCGCGCTTTTTGGCTCGTCCGCCGCCCAAGCAGCGAGGGGCAGGGCGAGGAGCGCCACCGCGGCGAGCGCCGCACCAATATTGTGTATCCGCATTCGTCCCCCCTCGCACATCCCGGTCATCGCCCGATCCCGGCGATGCGTCAACGTGTGTAGCCGTGCGCGCCGCCGTTGACGCTTTCGCGCGGGTTCGCCATGGCCGCAGGCACGATGACGACCCGCGATCCGACAAACAGTTTTCAGGACATGATCCTCACGCTGCACGATTTCTGGGCGGCGCAGGGATGTGTCATCCTGCAACCCTACGACATGCGGATGGGTGCGGGCACGTTCCACACCGCGACCACGCTTCGCGCGCTGGGCCCGGAGCCGTGGAATGCCGCCTTCGTGCAACCGTGCCGCCGGCCCACCGACGGTCGCTATGGCGAGAACCCGAACCGGCTGCAGCACTACTACCAGTATCAGGTGATCCTGAAGCCGAGCCCGCCGGACATCCAGAACCTCTATCTGGAATCGCTGCGGGTGATCGGGATCGATCCGCTCAAGCATGATATCCGCTTCGTCGAGGATGACTGGGAATCGCCCACGCTCGGCGCATGGGGGCTGGGCTGGGAAGTCTGGTGCGACGGGATGGAGGTGACCCAGTTCACCTATTTTCAGCAGATGGGCGGGTTCGACTGCAAGCCGGTCGCGGGCGAGTTGACCTACGGGCTGGAGCGCCTCGCGATGTACATCCAGGGCGTCGACAATGTGTACGACCTGAACTTCAACGGCCGTGGCACAACCTATGGAGACGTGTTTCTCGAAAACGAGAAGCAGATGTCGAAGTGGAACTTCGAGGTCGCGGAGACCGATGCGCTGTTCGATCTCTTCGCCAAGGCGGAGAAGGAGTGCGAGAACGCGCTCGCCAACAATGTCCCCATCGCCGCCTACGAACAGGCGGTGGAAGCGAGCCACATTTTCAACCTGTTGCAGGCGCGCGGCGTGATTTCGGTGCAGGAACGCGCGAGCTACATGGGCCGCGTCCGCGACCTCGCGCGCGGTTCCTGCGAGAAATACGCCGAGCTGAAAGCGCCCGAATGGGCCGAGAAATATCCGGAGTGGTCGCTGTGATTGGGATCGCGCAAATCCTCCCCGAAACGGGGAGGGGGACCATGCGCAGCATGGTGGAGGGGCAACGTGCCTCGAAACGAACGACCGCTTCCCTGAAACGGGGAAGGCGCCCCTCCACCAGCCCGCGGCTGGTCCCCCTCCCCCGGTGGGGGGAGGAACTATGACCGATTTCCTCCTCGAACTGCGCTCCGAAGAAATCCCCGCACGGATGCAGGCGGGTGCGCGCAAGGAACTGGAAAAGCTGTTCCGGCGCGAAATGGACGCCGCCGGCGTTTCCATGGGCGAGATCACCGTCTGGTCGACCCCGCGCCGCCTCGCGCTGATTGCGCGGGGGCTGCCGACCGAGACGCAGGCCGTCAGCGAGGAAGCCAAGGGCCCGCCGGTGGGCGCGCCCGATCAGGCGGTCGATGGCTTCTGCCGCAAGAACGGCGTTACGCGCGACCAGCTCGAAGTGCGCGAAGTGAAGGGCCGCGAGACGTACTTCGCGGTTATCGACACGCCGGGCAGGGCGGTGCGCGACGTGCTGGCCGAGGCGATCCCGGCCATCATCCGCGACTTCGCCTGGCCAAAGTCGATGCGCTGGGGCGCGGCGTCGATCTCGACCGAAAGCATGCGCTGGGTGCGGCCTCTGTCCGGCATCGTCGCGCTGCTGGGCGACGAGGTCGTCGAATGCGAGGTGCATGGGGTCACGAGCGGGGCGGTCACGCTGGGCCACCGCTTTCACCACTCGGGCGACATCACCATCGGCGATGCGGACGACTACGCGGTGAAGCTGCGCGCCGCACATGTCATCGTCGACCACGAGGAACGCGCCGCACTGATCCGCAAGGGCGCGGCGCAGGTCGCGTCGGAGGCGGGGCTGAGCCTGGTCGAGGACGAGGGGCTGGTGGTCGAGAATGCGGGCCTGACCGAATGGCCGATCCCGCTGCTCGGCCGGTTCGAGGAGGATTTCCTCACCGTCCCGCCCGAGACGATCCAGCTCACCGCGCGGGTCAACCAGAAGTATTTCGTGTGCGAGGACGCGCAAGGCACGCTCGCCAACGCCTTCATCTGCACCGCCAATATCGAGGCGGCGGACGGCGGGGCGGCCATCGTCGACGGCAACCGCAAGGTCCTCGCCGCGCGACTCTCCGACGCGCGCTTCTTCTGGGAGGTCGACCAGAAGAAAACCCTCGCGCAGCACGCCGAGGGATTGGCGCGGATCACCTTCCACGAGAAGCTGGGCACCGTCGCCGACAAGGTCGAGCGCGTCGCCAAGCTGGCCCGCTGGCTGGTCGAAGAGGGGATAATCCTCCCCGAAACGGGGAGGGGGACCACCCCGGACCCGATCCGGGGTGGTGGAGGGGCACCCTCAGCCGCTCCGACCGACCACGGCGTGCGTGCGGGGAACGTGCCCCTCCACCATCCTGCGGATGGTCCCCCTCCCCCAGCGGGGGAGGATCGGGAAGAACTGGCCGACAATTCTCGACTTGCGGATTGGGCCGAACAGGCCGCGCGGCTGTGCAAGGCCGACCTCGTCACCGAGATGGTCGGCGAATTTCCGGAATTGCAAGGTCTTATGGGCGGCTACTACGCCCGCGCCGAGGGCCTGCCCGATGCAGTGGCTGACGCGATCCGCGATCACTACAAGCCGGTCGGGCAGGGCGACGATGTGCCGACGGCTCCGGTGACGGTGGCGGTGAGTCTGGCGGACAAGCTGGATACGTTGGTCAGTTTTTTTTGGATCGATCAGCAGCCTACCGGGTCCAAAGATCCGTTTGCTCTCCGACGGTCAGCGTTGTCGTTTCTTGCTCTGTGCCAACACGCTGAGCTTCGCATGCCGCTTAATCGAGCTATCGTAAAAACAACCAATCTGGTCGGCGGAAGCGCAGAATTTGAGCAGCGTCTAAAAAAGATGAAGGCTCACATTCCCGCTATTTTCGACGCGCAAAGCGAAGGTGCGTACGGGAAAAAGATAAGTCAGTTGATGGCTGACGAAGTTATCGGCGAATTAGAGGGCTTCAAAGCTTACATGGACCGCTTGGTTGCGGTTCAAGCGCAATTACTGAGTTTTCTCACCGACCGCCTCAAGGTGCAGCAGCGCGAAGCGGGCGTCCGTCACGACCTGATCGACGCGGTGTTCGCGCTTGGCGGGGAGGACGATCTCGTTCGCCTGCTCGCCCGCGTCCACGCGCTCCAGAGCTTCATGGAGACCGAGGACGGCCAGAACCTGCTCGCCGGGTACAAGCGCGCGGCGAATATCCTCAAGAAGGAAGACTGGCAGGGCGCCGACGACGACGTGCCGCAGAATGGCGAGGAAGACCCGCTGGTGCTGGTCGACGATCCCGACATGAGGGACATCGTCGCCGCGCAGATGGAAGAGCGCAAAAAGCACCTGGCTGGTAAAGCCCTGTCCTACACGCCCGAACCGGCCGAGAAGGCGCTGATCGATGCGCTCGATACCGCAGGGCCGCAGGCCGAAACGGCGGTACAGGAAGAGCGTTTCGCCGATGCCATGTCCGCACTTGCCAGCCTGAGGAAGCCGATCGATGATTTCTTCGAGACCGTCACCGTCAACGACCCCGACGAAGCCAAGCGCAGCGCACGGCTCGGCCTGCTCGCGCGGTTCCGCGATGCGGTCCACCAGGTGGCGGATTTCGGGAAAATCGAGGGATAGTTTTTAGCGCCTGAACACTGTGTCAGGTGTGTCAGCAGTTACCGGGATAGGATCGAAATGACCCAGACAGTCTACCACTTCGGCGGCAACGCGGATCATTCGGATGCGCGCCAGAAGGACAAGACCATCACCGGTGGCAAGGGTGCCAACCTTGCCGAAATGGCGAGTATCGGCCTGCCGGTGCCTCCCGGCTTCACGATCACCACCGAGGAATGCCTGCGCTATCTCGATCTGGGCGGCGACTTTCCCGCCGAGCTGCACGATGCGGTGGCCAAGGGTGTCGCGCATGTGGAGCAGACGGTCGGCAAGAAACTGGGCGATGCGGCGGACCCGCTGCTGGTTTCGGTCCGTTCGGGCGCGGCGATCTCGATGCCCGGGATGATGGACACGGTCCTCAACCTCGGCCTCAACGACGAGACGGTGAAGGGGCTGGCTGAGACCAGCGGCGACGCGCGCTTCGCGTGGGACAGCTACCGCCGGTTCATCCAGATGTATTCGGACGTCGTGCTCGGCATCGATCACGGCCTGTTCGAAGAAGCGCTGGAGATCATGCGCGAGGATAATGGCTTCTACTCGGATACCGAGATGGAAGCCTCGCACTGGGAAGAGCTAACGCGCGAATATCTGAAGATCGTCGCGAACGAACAGGACAAGCCTTTCCCGCAGGATGTGGACACGCAGCTCTGGGGCGCGATCCGCGCAGTGTTCGACAGCTGGGATAGCGAGCGGGCGAAGATCTATCGCCGGTTGAATGACATTCCGCACGACCTCGGCACAGCAGTGAACGTGCAGGCGATGGTGTTCGGCAACATGGGTGACGACAGCGCGACCGGCGTCGCCTTCACCCGCGACCCTTCGACCGGCGAGAAGTACTACTACGGCGAATGGCTGGTGAACGCGCAGGGTGAGGACGTAGTCGCGGGCATCCGCACGCCGCAATACCTCACCAAGGCGCGGCGCGAGGAAGCCGGGGCCGACAAGCCGAGCATGGAAGAGGCCATGCCCGCGGCTTACGAAGAGCTCGCCCGCGTGTTCGACCTGCTCGAAAAGCACTACAAGGATATGCAGGATATCGAGTTCACGGTGCAGCAGGGCCAGCTGTTCCTGCTCCAGACCCGCACCGGCAAGCGCACCGCAAAGGCCGCGCTCAAGATGGCGGTGGAGATGGAAAGCGAGGGGCTTATCGACCGCAAGACGGCGGTGCTGCGGATCGATCCGATGGCGCTCGATCAGCTGCTCCACCCGACGCTCGACCCCGATGCCGCGCGCGATATTCTGACCAAGGGCCTCCCTGCATCGCCGGGCGCGGCTTCGGGCAAGATCGCGCTCGACGCGGATACTGCCGAGTTGTGGGCCAATCGTGGCGATGCGGTGATCCTCGTGCGCGTCGAAACCTCGCCCGAAGACATCCACGGCATGCATGCGGCCAAGGGCATCCTGACCGCGCGCGGCGGGATGACGAGCCACGCGGCGGTGGTCGCGCGCGGCATGGGCCGTCCCTGCGTTTCGGGCGCGAGCGGCGTTTCGATCGACCGCAAGGCGCGCACCCTCAGGATCGGCTCGGCCGAGCTGGCAGAGGGCGATGTCGTGACGCTCGACGGTGGCAACGGGCAGGTCATGCGCGGCCAGGTCGACACGATCGAGCCCGAACTGGCCGGCGATTTCGCCAAGGTTATGGAGTGGGCCGACGAAGCGCGCCGGATGGGCGTGCGGACCAACGCCGAAACGCCCGAGGACTGCAAGACCGCACGCAGCTTCGGCGCGGAAGGCATCGGCCTGTGCCGGACCGAACATATGTTCTTCGACGCCGACCGCATCATGGCGGTGCGCGAGATGATCCTTGCCGAACGTGAGGATGGCCGCCGCGCCGCGCTCACCAAGCTGCTGCCCGAACAGCGCAGCGATTTCGAAGCGATCTTCGAGGTGATGGCGGGCCTGCCGTGCACGATCCGCCTGCTCGACCCGCCGCTGCACGAATTCCTGCCCTCCGAAGACAGCGATATCGACGATATCGCGGCGGCGACCGGTGTGGGGGCGGAACAGCTCAAACGGCGGATCGCGGAGCTGCACGAATTCAACCCGATGCTCGGCCATCGCGGGTGCCGCCTCGGCATAACCTATCCCGAAATCTACGAAATGCAGGCGCGCGCGATATTCGAGGCGGTGTGCGCTGTGAAGGAGAGAACCGGCGAGGCACCGCTTCCCGAAGTAATGATCCCGCTGGTCGCCACGCGGCGCGAGCTGGAAATCCTGCGCGCGCTGGTCGATCGGGTGGCCGAAGAAGTGTTCGCGGAAACCGGCACGCGGGTTGAATACCTCGTCGGCACGATGATCGAACTGCCGCGCGCCGCGCTGATGGCGGGCGAGATTGCAGAGGAAGCGCGCTTCTTCAGCTTCGGCACCAACGACCTGACCCAAACGACGCTGGGCGTGAGCCGCGACGACGCGAGCCGGTTCCTCGGCACCTACGTGGACCGCGGCATCTTCGCGCGCGATCCTTTCGTCAGCCTTGATGTGGATGGTGTGGGCCAGCTCGTCGAACTGGCGGCGGAGCGCGGTCGCAAGACCGATCCCAAGCTCAAGCTGGGCATCTGCGGCGAGCATGGCGGCGATCCGGCGAGCATCGCTTTCTGCGAGCAGGTGGGCCTCGACTATGTCAGCGCCTCGCCCTTCCGTGTCCCGATCGCGCGGCTCGCGGCGGCCCAGGCTGCTCTCAAGGCTTAGGCTTCGGGGAAGGGTTAGCGCCAGCCCGTCAGGCTGAGGATTTCGAAGGTCTCGCTCACCTTGCCGTCATCCTCGCGCAAGGTGTCGAAGGCGGCCCGGGCGCGGGCGCGGCCTGCGCGGGTGAGCGGCGGCGGCGCATCGGCGAGCACGCTGCCCAGGCCCTGCGCTCTGAGGTCTGCGACCAAGGTGTCGAGGCTGGAATAGCGGACGGTGAGCGTGTGGCTGTCGACCACGTGCTTGGCGAATCCCGCGCGGCTCATCAGGCCGCTGGCGCCAGGCCGGTCGATCTGAGGATGGATGCGCGCGTGCGGGGTCTCGCCATCGGCCGCCTGGATGATCCCGCGCAAGGCGGGCAGGCTGCCGGCACCGGTGAACTGGGCGATGAACAGCCCGTCTTGGGTCAGGGCATTGCGATAGTGAAGCAGCGCGCCGGGCAGGTCGTTCACGGTGTCGAGCGTGAACAGGCTGACGATGAGACCGAAGGCTGCGTCTCCGTGCGGAGTCTCCTCGTCGATGGTGTCCGGCCCGCCATCCCAAACGCCGAAACCTCGGTCTCGGATGAGCGGTCCGCCGAGAAAGCCGGGCCGGTCGCCGATCAGGAGGGCGGGGCAGGGCTCGAAACGCATGAAGTCGAGCCGTTCGAGGATGTCCTCCGCCGCCTGGGCGCGGAGGAATTGCTCCGCCGGATCGGCCTTGGCGTCGGTGCCTGCGAGATTGTGGTGCCTCAGGGCGCGCGCGATGCGACGCTGGCGGCTGAAGATACGGGGGATGCTGCGCTCGGCCATGGCGCTTGCCTACATGGGCGCATCTGGGCAGCATAGCCCAAGATGCCCGCAAGCGTTCTTTCCCGTGCGGTCGGCCCGCTGGTGGACTTCGTTTATCCGCCCCGCTGCCCCTTATGCGGCGAGGGGATCGCAAGCGGGCCGGGGCTCTGCGCGAATTGCTGGAGCGAGCTGGAACTGCCCGGCGAACCCTCCTGTACCCGTTGCCAGATTCCCTTGCCGTCGGCGGCGCAAGAAAGCGTGTGCGGCGCGTGCCTTTCCTTCCCGCCGGACCATGCGGGGGTAGCGGCTGCGGCAATGTATAATGAAAGCGCGCGCCAACTCGTCCTGCGGTTCAAGCATGGCAGGCGTATCGGCCTTGCGAAACTGATGGGGCGGTTGATGGCAGGGCGGTTGGCGGCAGCTCCTGCCAATGCGCTGCTGGTGCCGGTGCCGCTGCATCGCACGCGGCTGTGGGCGCGCGGCTTCAACCAGGCGGCACTGCTCGCGCGTGCGGTCGCGGGGCATACCGGCCACGCGGTGGCGGTCGACGCGCTCAAGCGCACCCGCTCGACGCCGATGCTGGGTGGATTGGGCCGGGCCGAGCGGGCCCGGATGATGCGTGCGAGCATCGTGACAAGCCGGAAGGGCGCCGCCGCGGTGCAGGGCCGCGACGTGATCCTGGTCGACGATGTGCTGACCAGCGGCGCCACCAGCGCGGCCTGTACCCGGGCGCTGCTGGACGCAGGAGCACGCAGCGTGCGAATCGCGTGTTTCGCCAGAGTCAGGGAAGGTGTGCGGGAGGGCAGGGTGCTAGAACGCGAAACGCCCGGGACCTCAACGATCCCGGGCGCCGCGTGACGAAATTTTGATGGAGTGCCCGGCCATTCCCCCGAAAGGCCACTCGGCAACCCAAAACCCTCGTCTTAGCATCGCGGGAAAACCCCCATCCAGCGATGCTACCCCCTGAACCCGGCGCGTCTGTGTGGCGCCTCGGCCTTGAAGGGTGACCGTTACCGGCCACAACACGCAGTCTTTCCAATTGGATGGCTCCTTGCAACGCTCTCGTTGTGAAATTGAAAGGAATGGCCTGAGACTGTTGTGCTTTGGCAACAATATGGTCACTGACGGATGACAATCTGAAAGGAGCGCAAAGCCATGAGCGCCATCGATACCGATCTTCGCGAAACCGGGAGCCAGTTCATGCCGAAGTTCGGCCCGGACGGACTGCTGACCGGCGTCGTCGTCGATGCGCAGACGCGCGAAATTCTGATGGTCGCGCACCTCGACCAGGAGGCGCTGACGGCCACTCGCGAAACGGGCCTCGCGCATTTCCATTCCCGTTCCCGGGGCACCTTGTGGTGCAAGGGGAAGACCAGCGGCAACGTGCTGAGGGTGCAGGAGATTCGCGTCGATTGCGATCAGGACGCATTGGTCATTGTTGCGCAGCCCGCAGGCCCCGCCTGTCACACCGGTGCGCGCAGCTGTTTCTACCGCAAGCTCGACACGAATGGCCGACTTGCGCCGATCGACGATTGACCTTTACGTAAAGGGGACTATAAGAGCCCCATGAGCGAAGCCACCGTCAAAAGCTCCTATCGCGGCGCAGGAGCGCATCTCGACCGCCCCGACGCGCAGGATCGGGAGACCTATTCGATCTCCGATCTGACCGCCGAGTTCGACTGCACGGCGCGTGCCTTGCGTTTTTACGAGGACGAGGGGCTGATCGCGCCGACCCGGAACGGCCTGACCCGCATCTATTCCAAGCGCGACCGCGCGCGTCTTGCGTGGATCATGCGCGCCAAGAACGTCGGTTTCAGTCTGGGCGAGATCAAGGAAATGATCGACCTCTACGATCTGGGCGACGGCCGCGTGGAACAGCGCCGCGTGACGCTGGAGCGGTGCCGCGCGCATGTCGCCAAGCTGAAACAGCAGCGTGACGATATCGATTCCTCGATCACCGAGCTGACAGAGTTCATCAATCACGTCGACCGGGTCGACCAGGATTGAACGCAACGCGCTGCCGATCGTTCTCTCAATAGACATTCCCCGAAACATCCCCTTACGAACCTGACGCAAAGGACCGTCCGATGCCGAGCTATACCGCCCCCACCCGCGACTTCCGCTTCATCATCAACGAGATGCTGGAGCTTGAAAGCTACAGCAATCTGCCCGGCTTCGAGAACGCAAGCACCGACATGGTGACCTCGATCATCGACGAGGCGGGCAAGTTCACCGCCGAAGTTCTCCAGCCCCTCAACCAGATCGGCGACCAGGAAGGCTGCACCCGGCACGAAGACGGCTCGGTGACCACGCCGACCGGCTTCAAGGACGCCTTCGACCAGTTCCGTGAGGCGGGCTGGGGTACGCTTTCGATGCCGGAAGAGTTCGGCGGGCAGGGCCTGCCGCATGTCGTCGCCTTCGCGATGGAGGAGATGATCAGTTCCTCCAACCAGTCCTTCGGCATGTATCCCGGCCTCACCAACGGCGCGATCTCGGCACTGATCGCAAAGGGCAGCCAGGAGCAGAAGGAAAAGTACCTGCCCAAGATGGTCACGTGCGAATGGACCGGCACGATGAACCTGACCGAGCCGCATTGCGGAACGGACCTTGGCCTGATCCGCACCAAGGCCGAACCGCAGGCCGATGGTAGCTATGCGATCACCGGCACCAAGATCTTTATCTCCGCCGGCGAACACGACATGGCCGAGAACATCATTCACCTCGTGCTGGCCAAGACGCCGGGCGCGCCCGACAGCTCGAAGGGCATTTCGCTGTTCGTGGTGCCCAAGTTCCTCGTCAACGACGACGGCTCGATCGGTGAGCGCAACGGCGTCATGTGCGGCTCCATCGAACACAAGATGGGCATCCACGGCAACTCGACCTGCGTCATGAACTACGACGATGCGAAGGGCTGGATGGTCGGCGAGGAGAACAAGGGCCTCGCCGCGATGTTCATCATGATGAATGCCGCGCGCCTTGGCGTGGGCATCCAGGGCCTCAGCCAGGCCGAAGTTTCCTACCAGAACGCGGTCACCTACGCGCTCGACCGCCGTCAGGGCCGCGCGCTGACCGGCCCGGCCGAGCCCGAGGAGAAGGCCGATCCGATCTTCGTCCACCCTGATGTTCGCCGCATGCTGATGGACGCCAAGGCCTTCAACGAAGGCATGCGCGCTTTCGCGCTGTGGACCGCACTGCAGCAGGACCTCAGCCACGCGCTGCAGGACGAGGACGAGAAGCAACTCGCAGACGATCTGGTCGGGCTGATGACCCCGGTCATCAAGGGCTACGGCACCGACAAGGGTTACGACGTCGCCAACAACATGCAGCAGGTTTACGGCGGCCACGGCTACATCGCCGAGTGGGGCATGGAGCAGTTCGTGCGCGATTCGCGCATCGCGATGATCTACGAAGGCACCAACGGCGTGCAGGCGATGGACCTGTGCGGTCGCAAGTTGGCCCAGCATGGTGGCCGTGCGGTTCAGTCGTTCTTCAAGATGGTGGGCGAGGAAGTCGCCGCAGCCAAGGAAGAAGAGGGCATGGCCGAGCTGGCCGAAGCGCTCGAAAAGGCCGTCGGTGAACAGCAGGCCGCGACCATGTGGTTCATGCAGAACGCGATGCAGAACCCCAACCACCTTGGTTCGGGCGCGCATCACTACATGCACATTATGGGCATTACCTGCCTGATGCTGATGTGGGTCAAGATGGCGCGCGTCGCCAAGGCCGCGCTGGCCGAAGACACCGACGACAAGGCTTTCTACGAGGCCAAGATCGCCACCGCGCGCTACTTCGCGGATCGCTTCGTGCCCGATGCGGGCGCGCTGCGTCGCAAGATCGAGGCGGGCAGCGACTCGCTGATGGCGCTGGGCGAAGAGGCCTTTGCCACGGCGGCCTGAAGCCCGAGTCGCAGGGTCACGCTGGGACTTAGTTTATGAAGTACAGACGCGGGGTGCCCTTCACTTAGGGCATCCCGCGTTTTTCGCTATAATCAGGGTTCAAAGAGCCGATGTGAAGCTAGCAGCGGCGGTTCGAGTAGGAAAAACGGAGCCGAGGGTTATGCGGGCAGGGTGGTGAGCCATGAGCGGTGAACGTCGAAGCGACGGCAGCGCGGGAGACGTCGATTACGGCGCAATCGGCGGCACCTACAGCCGCTACCGCCAGCCCGATCCCGTGATCGAAGCGCAAATCCATCGCGCGTTGGGGGACGCGAAGACCGTGCTCAACGTCGGTGCGGGCGCGGGTTCCTACGAGCCCGTCCATTGCGAGGTGACCGCCGTCGAACCCTCGGCTTCGATGCGAGCGCAGCGTCCAGCCCACCTCACCCGGGCGATCGACGCAGTCGCCGAAGACCTGCCGTTCGAAGACGCCAGCTTCGATGCGTCGATGGCGTCGGTGACCGTGCATCAATGGTTCGACCTCGAAGCGGGGATTGCCGAAATGCGGCGCGTCACACGCGGGCCAGTCGTCTTGCTGGTGTGCGACCCGGCGGCGATGATGGATTACTGGTTGGCCGACTACATCCCCGAAGTGCGGGAGATCGAGGCAAGCCGTTTTCCGTCGCTGGAGCGCATCGCAGCCGCGTTTAGGGGGAAGGTGGTGGTGGAGCAGGTGCCCGCTCCGCTCGATTGCCGGGACGGGTTCAACGAGGCGTATTATGGGCGACCCGAGGCATTCCTCGACAGAAACGCGCGGTTAGCCTGTTCCAGCTGGAGCTTGGTGCCCAGCGGAGCCGTGGAACGCTTCGAAGCGGCCCTGTCCGCCGATCTGGAAAGCGGCAGGTGGGACGAGAAATACGGGTATCTGCGCAGGCAACCGTTCTTCGACGGGCCCTTGCGGCTCGTGATCGGAAGGGGTGGCTGAAAAACCCCCCCCTCCCTTGACCCCCGCTTTTGCGGGGGCGGGTATCGGGATTGGGGGTGGGTGTGCGGCGCCGGCAGTTACTGCTGAACGCCCCCACCCCGACCCTTCCCCGCGCGGGGGAGGGAGGAAGCTTCACGCCTCGGGCAGGAAGTCCGGCACCGACAGATACCGCTCGCCCGTATCGTAGTTGAAGCCGAGCACGCGCGAGCCTGCGGCGAGGTCGGTCAGTTTCTTCGCGATCGCGGCCAGCGTCGCGCCGCTCGAGATACCGACCAGCATGCCTTCCTCGCTTGCCGCGCGCCGCGCCATTTCCTTGGCGTCTTCGGGATCGACCTGAATCGCGCCGTCGATCGACTGGGTGTGCAGGTTCTCTGGCACGAAGCCCGCGCCGATGCCTTGGATCGGGTGCGGGCCGGGCTCGCCACCACCGATGACGGGCGAGCCTGCGGGCTCGACCGCCCATGCCTTCATCTCGGGCCAGTGACGCTTCAGCTCTTCGGCGCAGCCGGTCAGGTGGCCGCCGGTGCCGACACCGGTAATCAGCGCATCGACCGGGCGGTCGGTGAAATCGCCGAGGATTTCCTTGGCGGTGGTGCGCACGTGGACCTGCCAGTTGCTCTCGTTGTCGAACTGGCTCGGCATCCAGGCGCTGGAGTCCTGCTCGACCAGTTCCTGAGCACGGCTGATGGCGCCCTTCATGCCGCCCTCCTTGGGCGTGAGGTCGAAGGTGGCGCCATAGGCGAGCATCAGGCGGCGGCGTTCGAGGCTCATGCTCTCGGGCATGACCAGCACCAGCTTGTAGCCCTTGACCGCGGCGACCATCGCGAGGCCGATGCCGGTATTGCCGCTGGTGGGCTCGATGATCGTGCCGCCGGGCTTGAGCTTGCCGGCCTTCTCCGCATCTTCGACCATGGCGAGCGCGATCCGGTCCTTGATCGAGCCGCCGGGGTTCGCGCGTTCGCTCTTCACCCACACGTCGTGGTCGGGGAACAGGCGCGAGAGGCGGATATGCGGCGTGTTGCCAATGGTTTCGAGGATCGAGTCGGCTTTCATGGGATCTTCTCCTGCAAGGTCTGTTCGGGGGTTTCTTCTTGTAACGATGCGGGCGGGTCGAAGGTCCGGGTGTGGCGCAGAACGGGGAAGATTCTGCTCCACATCGCCACGGTCACGATCGCGCCGACCCCGCCGAAGATCACTGCGCCCGCCGGGCCGATGACGCTTGCGAGGAAGCCCGAGAAGGCATCGCCGCCCTCGTTCGATGCGCTGATCGTCAGCAGGCTGGCGGAGGACACGCGGCCGCGCTTGTCGTCGGGCGTATGCAGCTGAATGAGCGACTGGCGGATATAGACGCTGAACATGTCCGCCGCGCCCACGATCACCAGCATCGCGAGGCTGAGCGGCATGAAGCGCGAGAAACCGAAGACGATGGTGGCGACGCCGAAGGCCGCGACCGCCCACAGCATCTTGGGCCCGACATTGGTCCTCAAGGGGCGGAAGCTGAACCACAGCGCGGTCACCGCCGCGCCGATGGCGGGCGCGGCGGCGAGCTGGGCGAGGCCGGTCTCGCCCACCTTCAGGATGTCGTAGGCAAAGGGTGGGAACAGCGCGGTCGCTCCGGCCAGGAACACCGCCATCAGGTCGAGCGTGATGGCGCCGAGCACCATCTTGTTGTGCAGCACGTATTTCCACCCGTCGATCACCTGACCGATCGGGCGCTGCGCGCCGGTAATGGGGGACCGGGGCACCTTGCCGATGGTGCTGATCGCGATGATCGAGACGAGGAACAGACCGCTGGCGATGGCATAGGGCAAGGCGGGCATCGCGTCGTAGGCATAGCCGCCTACTGCCGGGCCAACGATCATCCCGGTCTGCCATGCGATGGACGACAACGCGATGGCGTTGGGCAGGATCGCCTTGGGGACGAGGTTGGGGGCGAGGGCGGACAGCGCAGGGCCGTTGAACGCACGGACCACGCCCAGCAGCACCGCGACCGAGAACAGCGATAGCAGGTCGATATGCCCGGTATAGGTCGTCCATGCGAGGTAGGCTGCGCCAAGGAACTGCAGGCCGATGGTCAGCCGCGACACGGTCTTGCGGTTAAAGCGGTCCGCCGCGAGGCCGGAGAAGGGCGAGAGCACGAACAGCGGCAGGAACTGCAGCAGCCCGATGAGCGCGAGCTGGCCCGACGCCTCGAACGCATTCAGGCCATTGCCGCGCGCGATGGTGTAGGTCTGCCAGCCGATGATCAGCATCATCGCGTACTGGCCGACGATCATGGAGAACCGCGCGACCAGATAGGCGCGGAAATTATGGATTCGCAGCGGCGAAGTGTCGGGGGTGCTGTCGGCGGGCGCGTCTGAAGATGTCACGCCCGTTGCCATGACAGGCGGCCCGCGACGACAAAAGCAATTTCTGGAAGGGGTGGGTGCAAGCGCGGCTTTATCCGCGCATGCTTCAGTGGCGGCGGCGCAGGCGCGGGTTGGGCTGCAACTGGTCGATCATCTCGAGGAAGTCGTCCACCCGGATGATCCGTTCGAACTGGAAGCCCGCGCGGTTATCCTTGGTCCAGATCAGATAGGCCTCGATCCGGCCGATGACCGGGAAGCTCACGATCACACGGTCGCCGCGTGATCCGCCGCTCGCATTGTCGATCATGAAGCCGTTGGCGGACACGTTGCTGACGTGGAACGCGATATCCCCGCGACCGAAATACTCGGCGATAACCTGGTAGTCGACCGGATGCCGGATGGCGGCGCGCTGGTCGGTCACACTGAGATGCGAAGCCAAAGTCATAGTCCTCCGGGGGCCGTAATGGCCTCTGCCAAGGATATACCTTATGACGAGCAAAGCCTGAATTTCGGTTAAGCCGCCTTGTCCTGTATTGGGACGAAAGCTTGTTAAATGAGAGGCTTAACGCGTGACGATGCCGTGCTTCTTGCGCCCGAGCGAAAGCCGCCGCTGCGCGCCCTCGTCCACGGTTAACACCATGCCCGGATCGCTTAGTGCCTCGTCGTCGAGCTTCACCGCGCCTTCCGCAATCTTGCGCTTGGCTTCCTTGTTGGACGCGGTGAACCCGATCGCGGTAAGCGCGGCGGGCAGCGGCATGCCGTCGCCGACATTGAGCACCGGCAGATCGCCGCCCGCGCCACCGGCAAAGGTTTCGCGCGCGGTCGACTCGGCGTTCGCGGCGGCGTCTTCTCCGCGCACCAGCGCAGTCACCGCATTGGCCAGCGCGATTTTCGCGTCGTTGATCTCGCCGCCTTCGAGCTTCTCCAGCCGCTCGATCTCGGCGAGATCGATATCGGTGAAGAGGCGCAGGAAGCGGCCCACATCGCGATCGTCGACATTGCGCCAGTACTGCCAGAAATCGTAGGCCGGGAGCAGATCTTCGTTGAGCCAGACCGCGCCGCTCGCGGTCTTGCCCATCTTCTTGCCGTCGGCGGTGGTCAGCAGAGGCGTGGTGTAGCCGTAGAGTTCGGGCCCGCCTGTTCGCCGGGTCAGCTCGATCCCGTTGACGATATTGCCCCACTGGTCGCTGCCGCCCATCTGCAGGCGACAGCCATAGCGCTCCGCCAGCTCACGGAAATCGTAAGCCTGCAGGATCATGTAGTTGAATTCGAGGAAGGTCAGCGGCTGTTCGCGGTCGAGCCGCGACTTGACCGATTCGAAGGTCAGCATGCGGTTGATCGTGAAATGGGGGCCGACCTCGCGCAAGAGATCGAGATAACCGAGGCCGCTCAGCCATTCGGCGTTGTTGACCATCACCGCATCGGTCGGTCCGTCCCCGAAGGTCAGCAGCCGCTCGAATACCGGGCGCTGCGAGGCGATATTCGTCGCAATCACCTCGTCGGTCAGCAATTGGCGCGATTCATCGCGACCCGACGGATCGCCCACCTTGCCGGTGCCGCCGCCCATCACCACGATCGGCTTGTGCCCGGTCTGCTGGAGACGGCGAAGCAGCATGATCTGCACGAGCGAGCCGATGTGGAGCGACGGTGCGGTCGGATCGAATCCGACATAACCCGAAATCACATTCTGGGACGCCAGAAAATCAAGTCTTTCCGCATCCGTGATTTGGTGCGTATAGTGTCTCTTATCGAGCACGTTCAAGAGTTCGGATCGATATTCGGGCACGCGTTCCTCCGGGGGAAAGACCGCGCCCGCTAGCATGGGGGGTCGCAAATGCAAACGTACAGGTTGAAGCCGCATCCAACCACACCTCCGCTGGAGGTCAGCGCTATCTCGGTCACCATGATGCGCCTGATGGGTGGCGAGCTGTTGCTGCGCTATCGTATCAACCAGGCCAGCAAGGTGGTCGTGCCGCGCGGATATGCCCATCGCAGCCAGGAAGACCTGTGGCGGCGGACCTGCCTCGAGTTCTTCCTCTACGACCATGGCGGCCGCTATCGTGAATTCAATTTCGCCCCGGCAGGCGACTGGGCGGCCTTCGAATTCGCCTCCTACCGCAAGCTGATCGGCGATTACGTGCCCGAAGTCGCGCCGAAGATCGATTTTCAGCGCGGCCCTCAGGTCATCACGGCGACAGTCCGTCTCCCCGCACGGCTGCTGGACGGAGTGAAATCCGCTTCGCTATGCGCGGTGATCGAGGAAGAGGGCGAGCATCAATCGCTGTGGTCGCTGGCGCATCGCCGTGACGAGCCCGACTTCCACGATCCGATGAGTTTCGCCATCCATTTCGGCAAGCCCCAGACCGCACAACCCAAGCAGGCCCTTCAGCACGCATGAAATTCGGTATCGACCGGCTCTTGTCCGAGCCGGACCTACGCAAGCCTCTCGAAGGCAAAAGAGTCGCACTGGTTGCCCATCCGGCATCGGTCACCGAGAATCTCCGGCACAGCCTCGATGCACTGGTCGCGGCGGGAGTAAACGTCACATCCGCGTTCGGGCCGCAGCACGGCCTGAAGGGCGACAAGCAGGACAATATGGTGGAAACGGCGGACGAGACCGACCCCACCTACGGCATCCCCGTGTTCAGCCTTTATGGCGAGGTGCGCCGCCCGACCGGGCAGATGATGTCGAGCGCCGATGTTTTTCTCTTCGACCTGCAGGATCTGGGCTGCCGCATCTACACCTTCGTCACCACGCTGCTCTACCTGCTGGAAGAGGGCGCGAAGCATGGCAAGGCCGTGTGGGTGCTCGACCGGCCCAATCCTGCCGGACGCCCGGTCGAAGGCACGCTGCTGGTGCCGGGGCAGGAAAGCTTCGTCGGGGCAGGCCCCATGCCCATGCGCCACGGCCTGACCCTGGGCGAGATGGGGCACTGGTTCATCGATCACTTCGGTCTCGACGTCGATTACCGCGTGATCGAAATGGAGGGTTGGGAGCCCGATGGGCCGGGCCATGGCTGGCCGACCGATCGAATCTGGATCAACCCGTCGCCCAACGCCGCCAACGTCAACATGGCGCGTGCCTATGCGGGCACGGTGATGATCGAGGGCGCAACCGTTTCCGAAGGGCGCGGCACCACGCGCCCGCTCGAAGTTCTGTTCGGCGCGCCCGATATCGACGCCAAGGCGGTGCTCGCGGAAATGCAGCGAATCGCGCCCAACTGGATGAAGGGCTGCGCCTTGCGCGAATGCTGGTTCGAGCCGACCTTCCACAAGCACGCCGGGCAGCTGTGCAACGGCCTGATGATCCATGCCGAGGGCCCGTTCTACGATCACGCGCAATTCCGTCCCTGGCGGCTGCAGGCGCTCGCCTTTAAGGCGATCCGCCGACTCTATCCCGACTACGACCTGTGGCGTGACTTTCCCTACGAATACGAGCTGGACCGCTTAGCGATCGACGTCATCAACGGCGGCCCGGCCTTGCGCGAATGGGTCGACGATCCGTCCGCCTTACCGGTCGACCTCGACCGCATGGCGACCAATGACGAAACCGAGTGGCGCGACCAGATCGCGCCGCACCTGCTGTATTAGTCGGGCTCGCGGATCGGCTGAACCAGTGCGACGAGCACGAAACTGATGATCATCAGCAGGTACCAGCTGCCGTACTTGGCAAGCGACACGGGCTTCCACGCCAATTCCTGCCCCGGATAGGTCCACGCATTGGCGAAGGTCGCGATGTTCTCCGCGAACCAGATGAACAGCGCGACCAGCCCAAAGCCGAGCAGCAGCGGCATCCAGCGGTGCATGCGAAAATTGCAAAAATAGACGCGGGTGCGAAGGAAGATGAGCGCGGTCGCCGCGAAGAGCGGCCAGCGCAGATCGATCCAAAAATGGTGGAGGAAGAAGTTGGCGTAAATGCCCGCCGCGAGCAGCCAGGTCGTCCAGCGCGGCGGATAGCCAGTGTAGCGGAAATCGAAAATGCGCCAGACACGCGCGACATAGCTGCCGACGGCGGCATACATGAAGCCCGAAAACAGTGGCACACCGGCGATACGAAGCAGCGCTTCCTCCGGGTAGACCCAAGATCCGGCATAGGTCTTGAAGATCTCCATCACCGTGCCGACGACATGGAAGATCAGGATGACCTTCGCCTCGTCCCACGTCTCGAGCCGGAAGGCGAGCATCCCGACCTGGATCGCGAGCGCGGCCAGCGTCAGGAAATCGTAACGGGCGAGGGCAGCATCATCGGGGTAGAATAGATGCGTCGCGAGCAGCAGCGCGAGCAGCAGCCCGCCGAACAGGCACGCCCAGCCTTGCTTGACGCCGAACAGCAGGAATTCGTAGAGCCACAACCGCCAGCCCGAGCCCGGGTCGAAGGCCTCCAGGCGCGCGCGTATCTGCTGGAAGCGGCTCGCGCCGAACGGTTCACCCACCCGCCAGCACCGGGGTCATCAAGGCGATATAGCCGATAAATCCTGCGAGCAGCGCCGGGACGAAGAGCTGGTGGACCACCGTCCGCGCGACAATCGCCAGCATGACGAAGATCGCGAGGAACAGGCCGTGATAGGCGAGATCGAGCGCGGGCAGGATCGCCCCGTCGACGATTAGCGCGCGCAGCGGACTCGACACCACGTAAGCAATCGCAATGCCGTAGATTGCGCGGCGCTCGCGGAAATAGTGATCCTTCAGGTCGATGGGGTCGCTGCCCTCGGTTCGCGGGAAGATGACCGCGGCGAGCATGTAGATGATCAGCGCCTGCAGCAGGATCATCCCGAAGGCGACGAAGTTCCAGTCGCTGCGACCGGCGAGGCCGAAGCTCTCCCACCAGTTCTGCGCGACGATCAGCAGGATCAGCACCGACCAGGTGAGGACCGGCGCGAACAGCCGGTTGCGCGTGCGCGTCAGGATCAGGTCGCGATAGCCGAGCAGGACCTGCTGGATAGCGAGGCCGAAAATGATCGAGGTGAGGACGGCGAGATAGAGAAAAGCCTCGCTGGTTCCTTCCATCCGCCCGTGACCCGTTCAGAAAATCGCTGTCAGCGCGCGGGTGCGGCTTCGGGGGTGGACGTAGAGCGAATAACCCTCACCTGGCCACCTTCGGGCACCGGGCGAATATCATCGGGGTTGCCTGCCATCACCAGCACATCGCAGCCATCGACGTGATGATCGACCGCCTTGTAGAGCATCACTTCGGGCGCCCCGTCGGCAGGGCCGTCGCGCTGGTCGAGTGGAGGCTGCCCGTTCTCCTCGCGCGCATGCTCGATCGTGTCGCGGCAGGTCTTGCGGCGAAGAAAATCGTCCAGGTCGCCAGTCGCCAGCGGGGCGGGGCGACTATAACCGGGCATGGTAAGGGGCAGGGCGGGAGCGACTTCGGGAGCGGCTGCGGCAACGGCGGGGGCGGGCTCAGCCGGAGCCTCAGTCTCGGTCTCTTGGGCCGGGCCGAAGCCCATCGCGAAGGGGGCGGCAAGCAGGATGGCGACACGCATGATCAATCTCCTCCGGCCGCAGATATACCCTAGCCGTGCTTGCGGCTCAACTCGCGCATCGCGTCGTCAAGCCCGTCGAGCGTCAGGGGATACATGCGGTCATTGACCAGCTGCTTCATGATCGAGGTCGACTGGGAGTAGTTCCACTGGCGTTCGGGAATGGGGTTGAGCCACACGGTTGCGGGGTAGGTGTTGGTCATCCGTTGCATCCATGTCGCGCCGGATTCCTCGTTCATATGCTCGACCGAGCCACCGGGATGCGTGATCTCGTAGGGGCTCATCGCGGCATCGCCGACGAACACCACCTTGTAGTCGTGCCCGTACTTGTGGAGGATATCCCAGGTCTTCGTGCGCTCCTGCCAACGGCGGCGGTTATCCTTCCACACGCCTTCGTAGAGGCAGTTGTGGAAGTAGAAGAATTCGAGGTTCTTGAACTCGGATGTGGCCGCGCTGAACAGCTCTTCGGTGGTCTTGATGAACGGGTCCATCGAGCCGCCGACGTCGAGGAACAGCAGCAGTTTCACCGCATTGCGGCGTTCGGGGCGCATGTGGATGTCGAGCCAGCCCTGCTTGGCGGTGCCGCGAATGGTGCGGTCGATATCGAGCTCGTCCGCCGCACCTTCGCGCGCGAAGCGGCGCAGGCGACGCAGCGCCATCTTGATGTTGCGGGTGCCCAGTTCCTTGGTGTTGTCGAGATTCTTGAACTCGCGCTTTTCCCACACCTTCACCGCGCGCTTGTTCTTGCTCTCCCCGCCGATCCGCACGCCTTCGGGGTGATAGCCGGAGTGGCCGAAGGGCGAGGTGCCGCCCGTGCCGATCCACTTGTTGCCGCCCTCGTGGCGTTCCTTCTGTTCCTCGAGCCGCTTCTTGAGCGTGTCCATCAGCTCGTCCCACGAGCCCATTTTCTCGATCTCTGCCATTTCCTCTTCGGTCAGGAATTTCTCGGCGACGGCTTTCAGCCAGTCTTCGGGGATGTCGACCTGTTCCTGGCCGTAGTCGGTCATGATCCCCTTGAAGACCTTCGAGAACACCTGGTCGAACCGGTCGAGCAGCCCCTCGTCCTTCACGAAGGTCGCGCGCGCGAGGTAGTAGAACGCCTCGGGCGTCTGCTCGATGACGTCCTTGTCGAGCGCTTCGAGAAGCGTGAGGTGCTCCTTCAGGCTGGCGGATATGCCGGCCGCGCGCAGCTCGTCTACGAAATTGAAAAACACCGAGGGTCTCTCCCGAACTGCGGACAGGTCAAACTTGGGCGGCGGTCTAACAGGTGTCTGGCCGGTGCGCCACAAAGGCGGTTCCGGTCAATTGCGCGCCTTCGCGAGGCTGCGATGCGAGTTCTTGAACCGGGTTGGCTTTGTGCAACACATGACGAGAATTGTGGAATGGATTCAATCGTTCGCCGTCGAGATTTAATGGTCTTGCGCCGGGCCTGAAGCGCGAAGATTCCGCGAATATCGTGCGACTTTCGACAAATGGCGTTGAATCGAATCGCCTCGCTGTGCACATCTCGGAACATGGTTAAGGGGCTCTTTACCTTTTTCGGCATCGCCACCGTCCTGTGCGCGGCTTTCTTTTTCGTAACCTCGTCGGGCAATATCCTGCAGGCGGGAAGCGCGGAAAGTGCGCCGCGCGACATCACCTATGTCTCGAACCCGGTCGTGCAGCAGGTTCCGCCTTCGCCCCCGGCGACCAGGAAGGTCGCCAAGCCCACTGCGGGCATGCCGCCGTCGGTCGACCAGGTCCTGCGCTCGGGCACGCTGGTGGTGATCAGCAAGGGCTCGCAGCAGATGTACGTCTATCGCAACGGCGAGTTGTGGGACACATCGCCCGTTTCGACCGGCAAGCCCGGGAAGGACACGCCAGCGGGTGTCTTCCCGATCCTGCAGAAGCGGGTCCACCACCGTTCGAACATCTATTCCAACGCGCCCATGCCGCACATGCAGCGGCTGACCTGGGGCGGAATCGCGATCCATGCGGGCAAGCTGCCCGGCTACCCCGCGTCGCACGGCTGCATCCGCCTGCCCAAGGCGTTCGCGCGCGAACTTTACGGCATTACCGAAATGGGTGCGACCACCGTGGTCGTCGTCGACCAGGCGCTGGGATCGGAGTGGCAGGCGCGGCAGATGGCGCTTGCGATGCACATGCCGACGCCCGGCGAGCGGGGCCACCTGATCCAGCGCCCCGAGCCGCGTCTGGCGGATCTCGACGCGCTGCGGGACGACACGCGCGACTTTGATGAGCAGCAGCCCCGTCTGGCAGAGGCGAGCCCCGCACCTGCCGAGCAGTCCCGTCCCGCCATCGCCGCAGTGGCTGAGACCTCCGCGCCGCCGATCGATCTGCTTGCACAGACCCGCACACCACCCCGCGGGCAGACGATCCAGCTCGCCGCGCCGCGCAGCGTGGCGGAGGCCGAAGCCTATTGGACGCGGGTCAGCGCCCGCCATCCCGAGCTGGAGAGGTTCGACAAGGCGATCATTCCGGCAGTGGTCAATTCGCGCCAGTATTACCGGCTCCGGGTGACCGGGCCGGGCGCCAAAGCCACGTGTGGTGCGCTCAGGCAAGCGGGGACGGACTGCTTCCCGGTGAGGTGAGGGCGGGAGGTCTTAGCTATCCGATGGCAGGATGATATTCGTACCACCATCCTCGGTGCGCTCGACAACGGCCCGTATCGGCTCGTTGCTCAGGACCGATAGCATCTGATCGAACCCCGGCACCATGTCGAACCCCTCGTAGAGCTGTGTTCGCATTCCATTGGCGAGCGAAAGGATGATCGGCGGCTCCTCGCCTTCGGAGAGAGAAAAGCCCGTTTGCCCAACGTAGCTCACCGTGCCGGAATCCCCGAAAACGATCGCCCGGGGCATTTTGCTGTCTCCATCGCGATAGAACATCCGTCCACCCCGAGATGCGCGATCGCGGCACAGCTTCGATGGCGCAGGACCCTGCTGGGTCTCTGAAGGCATGCCCTCGTCGATACTCTCGTCGTAGGCGACCGATACGGCCATCGTTGCGATCACCCAGTCGGTCATCTCCAGCGTCCGCCGCGGAGCAACGGGACGCTCTTGCGCATCGTTGCAGTCGAGGATGCGGTAGGCCGGTGGAGCCTTCTCGGGCGGCTCCGAGATCGGCATTCCCGAGGCCAGCAGGGCCAACCGCCCGTCGAGACTTTGCACGTCGACCCTCTTCGACGAAAGGCGCAGCTTGATGAGCCAGTTGCCTGCCCTGAACAGCGCCAGACCCGTCGACCTGTAGGGGCCATCGACTTCGAAGGAGGCCCGAACGCCGCTCTGCTCGCCGATGTCGTCCGCACCGAATGTTGCGAACAGCACACTCTCGGCGTCGATCGTGCCCAGGTTCTCGTTCGTGAACATGGCTTCGATCGCCGCATCGGCCATCATCGAGACATCGTAGCTGCCCGACCGATAGACGTAGACCGAGAGCACCTCGTCGTCATCCGGCGAGAAGTAGGACGACCCGATATTGCTGTCGCCAGCAGCATAGCTGGCGATCCGGTCACGGACGAAATCCCGAATCTTCGGTGGCAAGCGAAGGCCGGTCGGCTCGTGTACCCAATGGGCGTCCGGCTCTATATCGAGAAGCTGCGGCTCGGCAAACGCAGGTGTTTCGAACACACAAAGCGCGATTGCGACACCGGTCAAACGCAACATAGACACCCCCCTGATTATCAGACGAGCGTATGCCAGTGATGGTTGATTGACCAGCTAAAGCATCAGGTCGAAGCCGCTACCGACCTCCCATTACTGTTGTCGCCGGCTCATGAAAGCAAGCCGTTCGAACAGCATCACGTCCTGTTCGTTCTTCAGCAGCGCGCCGTGGAGCGGGGGGATCGCCTTGTTGGGGTTGGCATCCTGCAAGACCTCGACCGGCATATCCTCGTTCAGCAAGAGCTTGAGCCAGTCGAGCAGTTCGCTGGTGCTGGGCTTTTTCTTGAGGCCGGGCACTTCGCGGATGTCATAGAAGATCTCCATCGCCTTGCTGACGAGGTTCTTCTGGATGCCGGGGAAGTGGACCTCGATGATCTCGCGCATCGTCTCGCGGTCGGGGAAGGCGATATAGTGGAAGAAGCAGCGGCGCAGGAAAGCGTCGGGCAGTTCCTTCTCGTTGTTCGAGGTGATGACCACGATCGGGCGTTCCTTCGCCTCGATCCGCTGCTGCGTTTCGTAAACGTCGAAGCTCATCCGATCGAGTTCCTGCAACAGGTCGTTGGGGAACTCGATGTCGGCCTTGTCGATCTCGTCGATCAGCAGCACGGGCAGTTCGGGGCTCTCGAAGGCCTCCCACAGCTTGCCCTTCTTGATGTAGTTTCCAATGTCGTGGACGCGCTCGTCGCCCAGCTGGCCGTCGCGCAGGCGCGCGACCGCATCGTATTCATAGAGGCCCTGATGTGCCTTGGTGGTGGACTTGACGTTCCACTCGATCAGCGGCGCGTTCACCGCCTTGGCGATCTCGTGCGCCAGCACCGTCTTGCCGGTGCCGGGCTCACCCTTGACCAGCAGCGGGCGGCGCAGCGTCACCGCCGCGTTGACCGCCACCTTCAGATCGTCGGTTGCGATGTAATCCTGCGTGCCTTCGAAGCGTTCCATACCCGACCTTTCAAAACTCGTTTGAAAGCCTGCTACGGGGACAGGCCACGGCCCGCAAGGGGGGCGAGGTCACTCGGCCAGCGCGAGGATCCGCTTGGCCATCAGCAGCAGGCTCGCGGTATCGACCTCGCTTGCCGGGTCCATCTGGCTGATCGCGAGCATGTACCAACGACCCGCATGATCGCGCAGCAGCCAGCTCATGTTGAGCACGCCTGCCTCGGAGCCGCCCTTGTAACCGACATAATCCCAGTTCGCGGTTTCCTCTTCGTCGAACACGGGATTGACCGCCATGATGTTGCGCGCGGTATCGCCGGGCAAGGCGGCCAGCACGCGCATCAGCGACCGCTGGTCGGCCACGCTGGCGAACCATTCGATATCCTCGATCAGCACCGGCGTGCCCGAGGTGAAGGTCTGGAGAACCCGATCCTCCTCGATGCTTCCGAGATCGAGCGTTGCCAGCATCGCGCGCCGTTCGGCTTCGTCGGCCATGGCATAGTCTTCGCCGAGGTCGCTCGCCTTGAGGACGAACATCTCGCGCGTAGTCAGGAAAGGCAGGGTCTTGCCCATATCACCATGGCCGCTCGCGCGCATTTCCGCCTCGATCGCCTCGCGTCCGAGCGTGCGCATGACCAGATCGGTGGCGGTGTTGTCGCTGATCGAGATCATCAGCGTGGCTGCGGTCTGCAACGTCACCGGTGCGCCATCGGGCCAGGTCTGCATCACGCCGCTGGGAAAGCTCTTCGCGTCGAGCGCCACCACATCGTCCCACGCGAGCCGCCCTTCGTCGACCGCGCGCGCAAGCGCGGCGAGCACGTAAAGCTTGAAAGTCGAGCCGATCGCGAACGGCTTTGCTGGATCGCCATAGGCAAAGACCGGATCGCCATCGAGCGGGCCGAACCAGGCCGCCTTGCTGCCCGAAAGCGATTCCATGTCCGCCGAAACGCTGTTCGCATCTCCGGCGACCGGCTTGATATCGTTCAGCAGCAGGCCATTGACGAGAAAGGGCGCGGTGGCCTCGAGGTTCATGGGTCCGCCGACGGTCGCTTTTTCGAACCGCAGCGTGATCATGGCACGGTCTGGTTCGACCGGTTGAACTTCCTCAACACCGATCACCGGACCGAACTGCGCCGTCAGCTGCTGCCCGATCTGCGCGAATTGCTCTGCCGGGACGCTGGCGAGGAATTCGGGCGAAATCACCTCTTCGACGGGCCTCTCGCCCTTGATCATGGCGACGACGTCCGCCGCGCGGGCTTCGAACTTGGTCGCCTCGCTCGGCGCTTCGGCCTGGGTCTCCTGAGCGTAGGCGAGGGCGGCGGCGGGGGCGGTGCCGAGTGTTCCGAATGCCAGTGCGGCACCCATGATCATCGCGCGCGTTGTTCTCATCTGCATGTTATTCCTTCCCTTCGATTCCCATTGATAGTTCGCATTCAGCCAAATGCCTGAATGCCGATCGACCTCTTGCCGCTGGAGCCACGATGCCGACCGAACCGATCACGATCAAAACGCCGCGCGGCCACGAACTGGCCGGATCGCTGGAGCTGCCGACCGGGCTGGTGCGCGGCGCAGCGCTGTTCGCCCATTGCTTCACCTGCACCAAGCAAAGCCGCGCGGCGGTGGAGGTGACGCGCGCGCTGGCGCGGCAGGGCATCGCAACGCTGCGGTTCGATTTTACCGGGCTGGGCGGCAGCGGCGGCGATTTCGGCAGGGCAGGGTTCGCTAGCGACGTCGAAGATCTCGTCGCCTCGGCCAATCATTTGTGCGAGCGGTTCGGCGGGCAGATCCTGCTGGTTGGGCATAGTCTGGGCGGTGCGGCGGTGCTCGCGGCGGCCGACATGATCGGGCGCGACCGGGTCGCGGCCATTGCCACCATCGGCGCTCCGGCGGACGTTCCGCATGTGCTCGGCAACATCAAGGGCGACCTCGCGGCGATCGAGCGCGACGGAGAGGGTGAGGTGACCATCGGCGGGCGCGAATTCCAGCTGAGCCGTGAATTCCTCCACAAGACCCGCGAGATCGACCTGCCCGAGGAAGTCGCGCGGCTCAAACTGCCGATCCTGATCGCGCATTCGCCGACCGACCAGATCGTCGGCATCGAAAATGCAGGCCAGTTGTTCGATGCGGCGTTGCATCCCAAGAGCTTCGTCAGCCTTGCCGGAGCGGACCACCTGCTGACCAAGCCCGAAGACGCGCATTTCATTGCCGACATGATCGCCGCGTGGGGTGCGCGCTATATCCCGATGAAGTCCGAGTGGCCGATGCCCGAACAGGGCGTGGTCGTGTGCACCGGCCACGGCAAGTTCGGCACCGAGGTGCACACGCCCTCGCACCGCTTCATCGCGGACGAGCCCAGATCCTACGGCGGCGACGATACCGGCCCGACGCCCTACGACCTGCTCAATGCCGCGCTGGGCACCTGCACCGCGATGACGATGAAGATGTATGCCGAGCGCAAGGGCCTGCCCTTCGAGGGCGCGCGGGTGGCGGTGACGCACGAGCGCAATCATGCGGAAGACTGCGACCATTGCGAGGGCGAGGACAGCCAGGTCCAGGCGCTCCACCGCGTCATCACCCTGCTCGGCGACGATCTCACCGCCGAGCAACGCAACAAGCTGATCGAGATCGCGGACAAGTGCCCCGTGCATCGCACGCTGGAGGGGCGCCTGCACGTCCATACCAAGGTGGGGGGCGAGTAGGCTCACACCGCCTCCAGCTCTTCGGCCCGGCGCTGCAGGCTGCGCGCAGCCCGCTGGTTGAGCCAGATGACAAAGCCGAAGAAGGCGAGCGTCGCGCCAAAGGGCGGTCCCATTTCGGTGAGGATGTCCCATGCATCGACCTCGCCGATCGCCTTGAACGCAACCGTGCCGTAGACCCCAAGCACCCCCGGCAGCAGTGGCCCGATATACCACATCGGCACGGTGCGCAGCGCGTCTGCCTGGCGGCGATATTGCGAGACGAGGTGGCTGCGGCAGTCCTCTTCGGGGCGGCGGCGCTGCATCGATGCGCGCGTGTACTGGTTCCACAGGACCCACAGCGTGCCGAGCAGCATCAGCACCATCGCGCCCGCCATCAGCGGCTCGCCCATCATGACGAACATGATGAATGCCGGAACTTCGAGGCAAAGCAGTAACGCACCCGCCACATATTCGATGAAGTTGCGACGACGAATGGTCCGCTCGAACCGGGTACTGCGTTTCACGAGATCCTCCGGTCTGGTGAAGCTGCGCGGCGCGTCATCGGTCCGCCAGATGTGCTGGAGATCATTCGCCATGATCGTTCTCCGGTAATTCGAATTGTGCCGTAAGCTTGTCTCTCAACCGCGAAAGCCGGGTGGCGACAGCGCCGCTGGAAAGGCCCGTTACCTCCGCGATTTCGGCGCCCGAATGCCCTTCGAGCCACAGCAGGATGACCTGCGCGTCAAGCAGCGGGAGCGTGCGAATGATCGCGTGAAGCCGGGTGAGGGCATGGGCGTCCGCCGCCGCCTTCTCACCGCTGTTCGACACGGGCAGCGTCTCGATCTCGTCGATATCGATCGTCGCCGGCTTGCGGCTGTTGCGCCCCACATGGTCGGCGGCGACATTATGCGCGACCCGGAAGACCCACGTCTTGAGCGCGCAATTCCCATCGAACCGCGCGAAGCTGCGCCATAGTTCGAGGTGGATATCCTGCTCCAGATCGCGCGCCTTGTCCGCATCGCGCTCCATCGCCCGCGCAAGCCGCGCGATTGCGGGTGCAAACTGCTCGCCCGCCTGGTGGTAAAGTCTGGCCTGTTGCCCGCTCATGCCTCTTTAGTCGCCGAGCGGGAGGATTTCTTACAGGGGGTGGGGAATTTTTTCCTGGATTGAGCCCCTCATCCAACTCCGACTAGGCAGCCAAGCTGCCAAGTCTCTATATCTCTCTCCCCGAGGGAGAAGGATAGCACAGCTTGTCGCGCAAGCGGCTAGCGACGCGTGGATGAGGGGGGACAGAACTTGGATCGAACCCAGCGAGCGCGGACCCTGCGCAAGACATCGACCGATGCGGAAGCGCTCTTGTGGTCGCGCCTGCGCAACCGCCGGTTCCACGATCTCAAGTTCCGCAGGCAGGTGCCGCTGGGGCGCTACATTGTCGATTTCTACTGCCACGAATTTCGTCTGGTGGTGGAGCTGGACGGCGGTCAGCATTCCGAGAAAGCCGACCGTGCGCGGACGTTATGGCTGGAGAGCGAAGGCTACCGGGTTGAGCGGTTCTGGAACCACGAGGTGTTGGAGAATGCCGATGGCGTGCTCGTGGAACTGGAGCGGCGCATTGGCCCCTCATCCAACTCCGGCTAAGCGCTTCGCGCTAGCCTGCGTATCCTTCTCCCTCGGGAGAAGGATGGCATAGCTTGTCGCGCCAGCGACTAGCGGCGCCTGGATGAGGGGCAACAACCCTCAAGCATCGATCAGCTCGCGGTCCAGATCGCCCGCCTTGTTCTGGATGAACTGGTAGCGATGCTCCGGGTTGCGGCCCATCAGTTGGCCGACCAGCTCCTTCACCGCTGCGCGATCCTCGAACTCGGGGGGCAGGGTGATGCGGATCAGGCTGCGGCTGTCGGGGTGCATGGTGGTTTCGCGCAGCTGCGCGGGGTTCATTTCGCCGAGGCCCTTGAAGCGCGAAATCTCGATTTTCTTGCCCTTGAAGACCGTTTCTTCCAGCTCGCGCCGGTGTTCTTCGTCGCGGGCGTAGTGGCTCTCCTTGCCCGCCGTCAGCCGATAGAGCGGTGGCTGCGCGAGGAAGAGGTGCCCCTTGCGGACGAGGTCGGGCATTTCCTGGAAGAAGAACGTCATCAGCAGCGTCGCGATATGCGCGCCGTCGACATCGGCATCGGTCATGATGACCACGCGGTCGTAGCGTAGCTGGTCGGCGTCGCAATCCTTGCGCGTACCGCAGCCGAGCGCGAGGATCAGGTCCGCGATCTCGCTGTTGGCGCGGATTTTGTCCGCACTGGCAGAAGCGACGTTGAGGATCTTGCCGCGGATCGGCAGGATCGCCTGCGTCTTGCGATCACGCGCCTGCTTGGCGCTGCCACCGGCGGAATCGCCCTCGACAATGAACAGCTCGGTCTCCGCGCCCGTCTCGCCCGAACAGTCGGTCAGCTTGCCGGGAAGGCGCAGCTTCTTGGCGTTGGTCGCAGTCTTGCGCTTGACCTCGCGCTCGGCCCGGCGGCGCAGGCGTTCGTCCATGCGCTCCATCACTTCGCCCAGCAGCGCCTTGCCGCGCTCCATATTGTCGGTGAGGAAGTGGTCGAAATGGTCGCGCACCGCATTCTCGACCAGCTTGGCGGCCTCGGGGCTGGTGAGCCGGTCCTTGGTCTGGCTCTGGAACTGCGGATCGCGGATGAAGACCGACAGCAGCACCTCGCCGCCCGCCATCACATCGTCGGCGGAAATGTCCTTCGCCTTCTTCTGGCCGACCAGATCGCCGAATGCGCGCAGACCCTTGGTCAGCGCGCTGCGCAGGCCCTGCTCGTGCGTGCCGCCATCGGGGGTGGGCACGGTGTTGCAGTACCAGCTGGTTGCAGCGTCGGAGAACAGCGGCCAGGCGATCGCCCATTCGACACGGCCCTGCGAGGTGCCGTCGATCTCGGGAAAGTCCTGATTGCCTGCAAATGGCTCTGCGGTAACGCATTCGCGCCCCGCGACGCGCTGGGCGAGATGATCCGCAAGGCCGCCGGGGAACTTGAAAGTCTCTTCGGCGGGCACGTCGTCGCTGGTAAGGCTCTCTGCGCACTTCCAGCGAATTTCGACCCCGGCGAAGAGATAGGCCTTGGACCGCGCGAGCTGGAACAGGCGTTTGGCGCTGAACCTGCGCTCGCCGAAAATCTCGACATCTGGCGTAAAGCTGACCTGCGTCCCGCGCCGGTTGGGCGCCGCGCCGACTTCCTCGATCGGGCCGAGCGTCTGGCCCTTGGAGAATTCCTGTGCGTAGAGCGTCTTGTCGCGCGCCACCTCGACCCGGGTATGCTGGGAAAGCGCGTTGACGACCGACACGCCGACGCCGTGCAAACCGCCCGAGGTGGCGTAGGCCTTGCCCGAGAACTTGCCGCCCGAGTGGAGCGTGGAAAGGATCACTTCCAGCGTCGATTTGCCCGGATATTTCGGGTGCTCGTCCACCGGGATGCCGCGGCCGTTGTCGCTTACGGTGAGTCGGTTGCCTTCCTCCAGACGCATCTCGATCCGGCTGGCGTGGCCCGCCACCGCCTCGTCCATCGCGTTGTCGAGGACTTCGGCAGCAAGGTGGTGCAGCGCGCGGTCGTCGGTCCCGCCGATATACATGCCGGGGCGGCGGCGGACGGGCTCGAGCCCTTCGAGCACCTCGATCGAGGAGGAATCATAGTCGCCGCTGGAGGTCGGCGTACCGTCGAACAGATCATCGGACATGGAACAGACAGTGGGCGCGCACGCACCGCTTCACAAGCGCGCACATCCCACTGTCCGCAAGTTTCGACGGGCCAGAGCGGTCCTAGAAGGCCTCCGGCGCGGGCGAAACGACCACCACCTGTCCGTCGCGCACCTCGCGCACTTCGAGCGTGCGTTCGGCGGTGCCGTCGGTGCGGAAGCGGAAGGCGCCGTCGAGGCCGAGGAAACCGCCGCGATCGCTCAGCGCCTGTGTGGGGAAGGGCGTGCCGGGCCGCCAGTCGCCGCTGCCGGCGACGCGCAGGACGAGCAGGACGCTATCGTAACCGAGCGTCGCGATCCGGTAGGGCGGATTGCCGAAGCGGTTGCGATAGCTGTCGGAGAAGCGCCGGTAGCGTCCGTCGGACAAGGCAGAGAACAGCGCGCCGTCCATCACACCGGCGGCAGGAATGGCGCTCTCGCCGCTCCACAGCTCGGTCCCGAGCAGCCGGGGGGCGGTGCTGTCTTCCGTGCGCAGCTCCGATGCGGCGACGATGGCGAGGCGCGGGCTGTCTGCGATCATCACGGTGTCGAAGCCGCCGCGTGCGCGCAGCCGGCGGGCCGCGCTCGCCGCAGACCCTTCGTTGCGCGAATAGCGCTCGGTCGCGACGAGGCTGCCGCCGATATTGCGCAGCGCCGCGATCAGCGCGAGCTCGGCCTGGCGGCCATATTCGCCCTCGGGCACCAGCGCGCCGTAATTGCGGGCGCCCCGGCTGCGGGCGATCTCCACCGTCCGGCCGACCGATTGCGATGGCGACAGGCCCATCACATAGACATCGGGCGAGGCGACGCCGACATCGTTGGAGAAGCTGATCAGCGGAATGCGCGCCGGGCGTGCCTCGGCCACCACATCCTCGACATTGCTGCCCAGCAGGGGGCCGAGGATCAGCTGGTTGCCATCGTTGATCGCACGGCGCGCGGCTCCGCGAGGATCGTCGGCCGTATCGTAGGTGGTGATCCGCAGATTGTCGGCATTGGTGTCGAGCAGCGCCATGGTCGTCGCATTGGCAATGGACTGACCGACGCGGGCGTTGCCGCCGGTGGTCGGCACCAGCAGTGCGATGCGGTGGCGCGTGCCGTCTTGCGGCAGCGGAGTGGGCGTGTCGCGCGCGATCGGCGGCGGGGTGCGCGACGGGTCGCCGGTGACGGGGCCGGGCCTGCCGCTCGGCTCGGCGGACTGGCCGGGCTGCGAGGTCGGCGGAGGCGCCGTGCGTGGGCCGTCGACCTGCGGAATGATCTGACAGCCCGCGAGAAACAGGCCGAGGCCCATGGCGAGGATCAGGCGGCGGCAGTGGCGAATGCCCATCATGCTTGCGGATATCCCTTGCGTTGGTCCATGGCGGTAAGCGTGAACGACACCAGCGATGCAGCCTCTCACCCCGCCCTTGCGCCCGGCCTGTATATCGTCGCGACACCTATTGGCAATCTGAACGACATCACCTTGCGGGCAGTCGACGTGCTGACGCGGTGCGATGGTGTCGCGTGCGAGGATACGCGCGTGACGGGCAAGCTGATGCGGCATCTGGGCCTCTCGAAGCCGCTGTGGCGCTATAACGACCATGCCGAGGAGCGCGACCGCACGCGGCTGGTGGAAAGCATGGCGAACCGCGCCGTGGCGCTGGTGAGCGATGCGGGCACGCCGCTGATTTCCGATCCCGGCTATCGCCTCGTCAACGCCGCGCGCGAGGCAGGCGTCGAGGTTCAGACCATTCCCGGCCCCTGCGCCGCGATCGCCGCGATCACGCTGGCGGGCCTGCCGAGCGACCGCTTCCTGTTTGCAGGCTTCCTGCCGGTGAAAGAGAAGGCGCGGGCCGACATGTTGGCGCAGTTCGCAGCAGTGGATGCGACGCTGCTGTTCTACGAAAGCGCGGGGCGGCTGGTGAAATCTCTGTCCGCAATAGATCGCGCGCTGCCGGGGCGCCGGGTGGCCGTCGCTCGCGAGCTGACCAAGCTTTACGAGGAATGTCGTCTCGATACGCCCGCTGCTCTGATCGCGCATTACGAGGCGAAGCCGCCCAAGGGCGAGATCGTGTTGCTGGTCGAACCGCCCCACGAGGCGGAGGCGAGCGCGGAAGATGTCGACGCTCTGCTGCGAGAGGCGTTGCTGACCGAGAAACCGTCACAGGCGGCGGCAAAGGTTGCGAAGGCGACGGGCGCGGATCGCAAGGCGCTCTATGCCCGCGCGCTCGAGTTGCGCTAATGAGCGCAAAGCGCGAACGTGCCGAGAAGGCGGGCCGCGGCGGCGAAGAGGAAGCCGCGCGCTGGCTTAAGGAACAGGGCTGGGAGATTATCGACCGCCGCCGCAAGACGTCGCTCGGCGAAATCGACCTGGTCGCGCGGCGCGAAAACCTGATTGCCTTCGTCGAGGTCAAATGGCGGCGCAGCGTGCCCGATCTCGACCTCGCAATCGACGAACGGCGGCTCGCGCGAGTCGCGGCGGCGGTGGGCGCGGTCGCGCATGAATATGCGACCGGTGGAGAGGACATACGGATCGACGTGATCCTGCTTGCACCGGGCGCTCCCCCTCGCCACATCGCCAACGCCTGGATGCCTTAGCGCGCTCTTCGTCATTGCGAGGAGCGAATGCGACGAAGCAATCCAGAGCGTAGCGCGCATCCGCCCTGGATTGCTTCGCTACGCTCGCAATGACGAGGTTAGAAATGTCCCTGAAAACCGCCTTCCAGATGGACCCGATCGAGAGCGTCAAAATCGCGGGCGATTCCAGCTTCGCGCTGATGCTTTCGGCGCAGGAGCGCGGGCACGAGGTCTGGCACTACGACGTCCAGAGCCTTGCTTGGGAAAGCGACGGCAGCCCGGCAGGCAGGATCACCGCCTTTGCGCGGCCGGTGAAGGTGCGCCGCAAGGAAGGCGACCACTTCGAATGGACGGGCGAGCGCCGCGTGATCGACCTTGCGAAGGATATCGACGTCGTCTGGCTGCGGCAGGACCCGCCGTTCGACCTGGGCTACATCACCGCCGCCTTCCTGCTCGACCGGTTGAAGGGCACCACGCTGGTGGTCAACGACCCGCGCGAGGTCGTGAACGCGCCCGAGAAGATGTTCGTGCTCGATTATGCGCGCTTCATGCCGCCCACGCTGATCGCGCGCAGGCTGGCCGATATCCAGGCCTTCCAGCAGAAGCACGGCACGGTCGTGGTGAAACCGCTGCACGGCAATGGTGGCAAGGCGATCTTCAAGATCGATCGGGAAGGCACGAACCTCTCGGCGCTGTCCGAGGTGTTCGACAGGCAATGGCCCGAGGCGCACATGGTGCAGGCTTTCCTGCCCACCGTGAGCGAGGGCGACAAGCGGATCGTGCTGGTCGACGGCGAAGTCGCAGGCGCGATCAACCGCAAGCCGGGGGAGGGCGAATTCCGCAGCAACCTCGCGCAGGGCGGCTCGGCCGAGGCGGCTGGGCTGACCGACCGCGAGGAAGAGATCTGCGCCGCGATGGGCCCCGAGCTGAAGCGCCGCGGCCTGGTGTTCGTCGGGATCGACGTCATCGGCGGCGAGTGGCTGACCGAGATCAACGTCACCTCGCCCACCGGCATCGTCGCAATCGACCGCTTCAACGGCACCGACACGGCGGGCGCACTGTGGGATGCGACCGAGCGGCGGCACGCGGCCATGGCGAAGGGCTAGTCTCGCTCGCCCCCTTTTATTCGTCGCCCCGGACTTGATCCGGGGCAGGGCTTTCTTCGGGGCCTGTCGCAAGAAGAAGCCCTATCCCGGGTCAAGCCCGGGATGACGATGAGGGGGAGGGGGCTCCCAGCCATCAGCCGTAGTACCCACCCACCCAACCTCCCCCTCAAGGGGGAGGAGATTTAGTTCAGCTCATACGCCACGGTCGTCACTACGCGGACCTTCTGGAACGGTGTGTTCGCCCCGCTGCTGTCGCAATATTCGCACTCCACCCCGTCGCGCGCGCTGATCGAGAAATAGCCCTGGCTGGCGGTTTTGATCTTGCCCACCGAGGCACCGCTGTCGTTGGCGAATTGCTGCGCGCTCTCGCGGGCGCTGCGGTTCGCCTCCGCGATCATATCGGGCTTCAGCTCGTTCAGGCCGGTGAAGGTGTAGTTGACCGAGCCGCCACCCATCTCGACACCCGCGCGTAGCAGATCGGCCTGCTTCGCATAGGCCTCGCGCGCCTTCATGACGTCGTTGGTGCGCAGCTGGATGGTGCGCGAGACGGTCAGGTTTTCGGGCAGCGGATTGCCATAGGCGTCGCGCGGCTGGTCGCGCATCAGCGAGATGTCGCTGTCGGTATAGTCAGCCGGTTTGAAGCCCGCCTCGGTGAAGAACTTGCGCACCGCCTGCGCCTGCTGGTCGACCGAATTCTGGACGCTCGCGAGATCATTGCCGGTGTCGGAAAAGCGGATCGACCAGGTCGCGATATCGGCGGTGACGTCGCGTTCCGACACGCCTTTCACGGTGACCTCGCGGTCGGCTTCCTTGGCGCGGCGCAGACCATCGCCGAGGAGGAAACCGCTGCCCATTAGGCCAAGCATCACGATTGCGACCGAACCCAACACCACGAAACGATTGCTCTCGATAAACCCGGCCATGCCTCTTTCTCCTCGTCGGCTGGGCGGAAGCGCGGCCTCCATTGGCCGGGTCGCTACAGCGACCAACCGTGCATCCCTATCGATGAAACGATCTGAACGAGCGATGAAGCGTTCTTATTCATCGGTGAAATGAGTTTGCAGCACGGTTGAGCGGATGCCCGCGTGACCCTTCGCAACTTTCCCGGCCCCGATAATTCGCCCCGTGCATTGGACCGCCATGGACGAAGTGATTGTCGGCATCATCGAGCGGCTCGGTTATCTGGGCATCGCAATCCTGATGGCGCTGGAAAACATCTTTCCTCCGCTGCCATCCGAGGCGATCATGGGGGCAGGGGCGCTCGCAGTGATCAATGACCGGATGAGCTTCTGGCCGCTGCTGATTTTCGGCACGATCGGAACCGTCGCAGGCAACTACGCGTGGTTCTGGTTCGGCAACCGGGTCGGATACGAACGGCTCGGCCCCTTTATCGACAAGTGGGGGCGCTGGCTCACGCTCGAATGGGAAGACATCGAGCGCGCCTCTGAGTTCTTCCAGAAACACGGCCAGTGGGCGGTTTTCTTCCTGCGCTTCTTCCCGGTGATGCGGACGATGATCTCGCTGCCCGCCGGGCTTGCGCACATGAATGTGTGGAAATTCCTGATCTTCACCACCGCGGGCGCGGCGATCTGGAACGTGCTCCTGATTCTCGGCGCGCAATGGCTGGTCGGTACGTTTTCCAATGTGCAGGATCTGGTCGGATGGGTCCTGATCGGATCGCTGGTGCTGGCGGCGGCCGGCTATGGCTGGCGGTTGTACAGCTGGAAGCCGCGCGCCGAGCGCTAACCGTCCCTCTCCCGTGGATGCGCGCTGCGATAGGTGTCGAGCAGGCGCGCCGCATCGACCTCGGTATAGATCTGCGTCGAGCCAAGGCTCGCATGGCCGAGCAGTTCCTGCAGGCTGCGGAGATCCGCGCCCGCGCCCAGCAAGTGCGAGGCGAAGGAATGGCGCATGGCGTGCGGCGTTGCGCTGGCGGGCAGGCCAATCTCTGCGCGCACCTCGGCGACCGCCTTTTGCACCAGACCCGGCGAAAGCGGCCCGCCTCGCGAACCCCGGAACAGCGGCTTGTCCGGCGCAAGATCGTGCGGGCAGGCGGAGACATAGGCTGCGATGGCCGTGCGGATCGCCGGCAGGATCGGCACCACGCGCGTCTTGCCGCCCTTGCCGGTGACGCGGATCGTCTCGCCTGGTGTCGCATGCTCGCCCGTCAGCGAGAGCGCTTCGCCCAGGCGCATCCCCGCGCCGTAGAGCAGCAGCAGCACCGCGCGGTCGCGCAGGCCCGTCCATTCCTCGCGCCGCCGTTCGCCGATGGCCTGCGCCATATGGACCGCCTCGTCGGGCGTGACGGGGCGGGGGAGGGTGCGCTTGATCCTCGGCCCGCGCAAACGCGGCGCCTGCGCATCGCTCACCCCCGCCTCGGCCCGCGCGAAAGAGAGGAAGGCGCGCAGCGAGGAAAGCTCGCGCGCGGCGGAGCGATTGGACACGCCATCGGCGCGGCGGCGGGCGAGCTGGGCGCGCAGGGCAGGGGCCTCGAGCTGGGCGAGCGATGCGAAGTCGCTATCTCCGGTTGCCTCCAGCAGCCGTTCGGCGGCCCGCACATAGGCGCGCACCGTATGGGGCGAGAGCCGGCGCTCATCCGCGAGGTGGCTTTCCCAGCGGGAGAGAACGCCCTGTTCGCGGTGCGGGCTCATGCCGCGCAAAGATCTGCCGAGACCAATTCGGCCAGCAGCGCATCGAGCAGCGGCATGCCTTGCGGTGTCACCGTCAGCCGCTCGCCCTCGCGGGTCACGAAGCCAAGCCCGGCATAGAACTCGGCCCGCTTGGCGTCGATCAGCGCATCGGCTTCGGCGCCGAAGCGCGTGGCGAGCGCGGCGAGGTCGACCCCCTCGGCAAGCCGCAAGCCCATCAGCAGCGCCTCGCTCAACAGTTCGTCGCGCGCGAGTGCACGCTCTTCCGAAATGCCGTGCCCGTTCTCACCGACGCGGCGCAGAAACGCCTCGGGTTTCTTGTGGCGGATGGTCGCCATCCCGCCTCGCCGCCCGTGTGCACCCGGACCGATGCCGACATAGTCGCGGTACCGCCAGTAGGTGAGGTTGTGGTGGCTTTGTGCACCTTTGTGCGCGTGGTTGCTGATCTCGTAGGCAGGCAGCCCCGCAGCCGCCGTCTGCGCCTGCGTCTGCACGAAGAGATCGGCGGCTTCGTCCGCATCCATCGGCTCGAAACGGCCGCGCGACACCGCTCCGGCGAACCCCGTGCCGGGCTCTATGGTGAGCTGGTAGAGCGAGAGGTGCTCGGTCCCGAAAGCGAGCGCCCGCGCAAGCTGCGCTTCCCAAGCCGCGGCGCTCTGGCCGGGTAGGGCGTAGATCAGATCGAAGGTCACGCGCCCGAACAGGCCTTGCGCGCTTTCGACCGCCGCGAGCGCCTCGGTGGCGCTATGCTCGCGCCCCAGGAAGGCCAGCGCCTCGTCCTCCAGCGACTGCACGCCGAGCGACACGCGGTTGACCCCGGCGGCGCGGAAATCCGCGAACTTGGTAGCTTCGTAGGAGGTCGGATTGGCCTCCAGAGTGATCTCGGCATCGGGCGCGAAGCCCCACAGGCGCTGCGCCTCCTCGATCAGTGCACCCGTCAGCGCGGGCGGCATAAGTGAGGGCGTACCGCCGCCGAAGAAAATCGACCCGACGCGCTTGTCACGCGTCAGCGCGTGCTCATGGCGCATGTCGGCCAGCAGCGCAGCCTGCCACGCCTCGGCATCCACATTCTCGCGAACATGGCTGTTGAAGTCGCAATAGGGGCACTTCTTCAGGCAGAAGGGCCAGTGGATATAGAGCGCAAGATCGTCTGCGGCGGGCATGGTGGCAATGTAGCACTTGTATGATCCCCAGCGAAAGCTGGGGTCTCGATCGGGGGAGGGGATTTGATCGGAGACACGTCCCTGCTTTCGCAGGGACTCGCGCTCGTTGACTAGCCGAACTGCTCCGCCACGAGCTTCGCGAAGGCATCGGCGCGGTGGCTGATGGCGTGTTTCTCTTCCGGGTCGATCTCGGCGAAAGTCCGGTCGCGGCCTTCTGGAACGAACAAAGGATCGTAGCCGAAGCCTAGCTTTCCGCGCGGGGGCCAGGTGAGCGAACCGGGCGCGGTGCCTTCATAGACCGAATATTCGCCGTCAGGCCAGGCGAGCGCCAAAGTGCAGTGGAACGCCGCGCTTCGGTCCACGTCCGGCCCCTGCTGGGCGAGCAGGCCTTCGACCTTGCCCATCGCCATGTACCAGTCGCGCCCCGGCTCGCCTTCGAACCACTGCCGCTCGGCCCAGTCGGCGGTGTAGACGCCGGGCCGGCCATCGAGCGCGGCGACCGACAACCCGCTGTCGTCGGCGAGGCTGACGATGCCCGAACCTTCCGCCGCGGCACGCGCCTTGAGCAGCGCATTCTCGACGAAACTGGTCCCGGTTTCCTCGGGCTCGGGCAGGCCGAGCGCACCGGCAGATATGCACTCGACCCCATAGGACGCGAGCAAGGCCTGAATCTCCTTCAGCTTCCCCGCGTTATGCGTCGCGATGACGAGCTTGCCCGAACCGATGCGGCGCGTCATTTCACCGCCGCGTCCTGCGCCTTGAAGATCTCGCCGCAGCCCATCTGCGCGAGGCGCAGGAGGCGCAGCAGCGCTTCTTCGTCATAGGCCGCGCCTTCGGCGGTGGCCTGGACTTCGGCGATCTTGCCGCCTTCGATCAGGACGAAGTTGGCGTCGGCATCGGCATTGCTGTCCTCGTCGTAGTCGAGGTCGAGCACCGGCGTACCCTTGAACACGCCGCAGGAAACCGCGGCGACCTTGCCCGTGATCGGGTCCTCGACGATCGCGCCCGATTTCTTGAGGCCGTCGATCGCCAGCTTGAGCGCGACCCATGCGCCCGAAATCGCCGCAGTCCGAGTGCCGCCATCGGCCTGAATGACATCGCAATCGAGCGTGATCTGCCGCTCACCGAGCTTCTTCATATCTACGACCGCGCGCAAGCTGCGCCCGATAAGCCGCTGAATTTCCTGCGTTCTGCCCGACTGCTTGCCACGCGCCGCCTCACGGCTGCCACGGGTGTGCGTGGCGCGCGGAAGCATCGAGTATTCGCCGGTGACCCAGCCAGCACCCTTGCCGCGCATCCACGGCGGCACGCTGTTTTCGACGCTGGCGGTGCACAGGACGCGCGTGTCGCCGAAGCTGATGAGGCAGCTACCCTCGGCGTGCTTGGTGTAGCCGGTTTCGATGGAAATGGCGCGCATTTGGTCGGGCGCACGGCCTGAAGGTCGCATGGGGGAATCTCCTTTGGATTGGCGCGTTGCATAGGCTAACGCGAACTCTGTTCAAGGTGAAAGGCAGCCGATGGCAACGTTCAGACATCTGTCGGCAATTTTGGCCGCATCATTCCTCGTTGCGCCAGCCACCGCTCAGTCGCAGGACGATGGGATGTCGGTGGCAGAAGAACGGATGACCCAAGCCCCGCATATCGCCTTCGCCCGTGCCAAGAGCGGGCTGGAAACCTTGACCGCCGCCAATCACCAGACCTGGGACCTGGGCGGGGCGGACTGGAGCGTCGATCTCGACGAGGGAGTGATCGAATTTCAAAACAGCAAGCGATGGCTGATCTCCGCGCCGGTCCAGGTGATCGGCACCTACGACACGCGCGACGGCAGCTTCATGTGGGGCTGGGACCATCCCTCGGTACCGGGTCATAGCGCCCGCGCCGCGCAGCTGGCGTTCGACTATGGAAAGCGTCACGAACTGGCCGACTTGACCACGAACCCGGTCGAAATCGGCGAGGATGAGGCGTGGGCCTACACCGCGCTGGCGGCCTACCTCTCCGAAAGCAACGGCGCCTATCGGGGGGCGATGGGGACGACGCTCGTCTACATGACCTTCGGCGAGGTCACCATCACCAAGCCATGATGCCCGTGGCCAGCGTCGGTGTTCATCGCCGCTGTTCATCGCCGCTGTTCATCGCTTGGCCAGCGGGCTCGCCGCAAGGAAGCAGGATCACCGTTACGAAAGACATTCGCCATGGTCCGTGCTGCATTGATAGCTTCGTTCGCTCTCCTGCTAACCGCCTGCGCGACCACGCCGACCGCGCCGGATAACTCCGCCACGATCGACTACACCGTCACCCCCTGCTTCGGTTTCTGCCCGTCCTTCGAACTGTCGGTCACCGCCGAAGGCGACGGCACCTACGAGGGTCAGGCCTTCGTGGCCCGACGCGGCGAAGCAAGCTTCATGGCGAGCGACGCGGAATACCAGGCGTTCGCCCGGCGTCTCGCGCCGTATCGTCCGAAAGAATCCGTCAGCTACGGGTACGACAATTGCGATGGGCCGGTGGCGACCGATTCCCCCAGCGTGAAGATCACCTGGCGCGATCCGGGCGAACAGCCGGTCACGCTCGACTGGTACATGGGCTGCCGCCAGCCCGGCCTGACCGAGAATAGCGAGGCGCTGTACAAGGCGTGGCAGGAACTGCCCGTAGACGATCTTGTCGGCAGCGACGAGAACCGCCAGACCTATGGCAGGCTCGAATGAATACGATGCGATCCTAGATTGGCCCTATGACCTCTCCGCCGCTCACCGAACTGACCGACCGTACGCGCGACATCTTTCGCCTGGTGGTCGAACAGTACCTCACCACCGGGCAGCCTGTCGGCTCTAAAACCTTGGCGCAGGGCGGGGCGGTGGACCTGTCGCCTGCGTCAATTCGCAGCGTGCTGGCGGACCTGGAAAGCCTTGGCCTGCTCGCCGCGCCTCACGTTTCCGCCGGGCGCAAGCCGACCGAGAGCGGGCTGCGCCTGTTCGTCGACGGGATGATGCAGATCACCCAGCCATCCGCCGAAGAACGCCGCGCGATCGAGGCGCGGCTGGGCGATCCCGGCCCGCTCGAAGCCCGGCTCGAAGCGGCCAGCGCGACGCTGTCCGACCTCTCGGGCGCGGCAGGCATGGTCTTCGTCCCGACATCGGAGCGGCGACTGGCGCAGATGAGCTTCGTGCCGCTCGATGCGACCCGCGCGCTGGCCGTCCTGGTCGATGCGAACGGGCAGATCGAAAACCGGTTGATCGAGCTGGAAGGCATGGATGCAAGCGCGCTCACCCAGGCTTCCAATTACCTGTCGGCCCGGCTCGCAAGCCGCAGTCTCGGCGAAGCGCTGAGCGATATCGAGCGCGAAATCGCCAGCGGCCGCAGCGCATTGGACGAAGCTTCCGCCAGCCTTGTCCAGCGGGGCATCGCGATGTGGAGCGAGGACGCGGATCGCAGCCCCGTGTTCATCGTGCGCGGGCAGGCCCGGCTGCTCGACGACGAGGCTGTCGGCGATGTCGAGCGGGTGCGCCAACTGCTCGACGAACTGGAAAACAAGCAAGCCGTTGCCGAGGTTCTGGAGCGCGCGCGCGAGGCACAGGCTACGCGGATTTACATAGGCAGCGAAAATCGCCTCTTCGCGCTCAGCGGATCGTCTGTTATCGCCTCTCCCTTTCGCGATCGTGATGGGAACGTCGTCGGTGTGCTGGGGGTTATCGGCCCCACTCGCTTGAACTACGGCCGGATCGTTCCCATGGTCGATTTCACCGCCCAGTCACTGGGGCGACTGACCGGATAACAGGGCAAACTTCACCTAACGATATGCAAGACGAAAACGAACCCAAGGACGAGCCTGTAAAGGATCGCGAAGCGCTGGACGAGGAAGCCGAGAAGGAGCTGGCGGGCGTGCCCGAGCATCTCCGCGACCAGAGCGAGGACGAGGATGACGCCGATAACGGCGGCGATCTGTCCGAAGCGCTGGTGAGCATGAAGGCGGATCTCGACACCGCGCGGCAGGAAGTGCTCTATGCCCGCGCTGAAACGCAGAACGTGCGGCGGCGACTGGAAAAGGACGTTGCCGACACCCGCGCCTATGCGGCGACCGGGTTTGCGCGCGATATCCTGTCCGTCTCGGACAATCTCGTGCGCGCGATCGATTCCATTCCCCAGGAGCTTCGCGATGACGAGAAGTTCAAGGGACTGGTAGCCGGGATCGAGGCGACCCAGCGCGAGCTGGAGCGGGTGTTCAGCCAGCACGGCGTCACGCGCGTCGCGGCCAAGGGCCTGCCGCTCGATCCCAACGTCCATCAGGCGATGATGGAAATTCCGAGCGACGATGTCGATCCGGGCACCGTCATCCAGGAGATGCAGGCCGGATACCTCATCCGCGATCGCCTGCTGCGACCTGCGCTGGTCGGTGTCGCAAAGAAGCCGGACTGATCTCGGCCGGGCAGGGTAGCGGAGCATTTTCCGTCTCTTAATGGAACAAATGACGGCGTTCGGAGCTTTGGATCGCATCAGGTCCAGTGGAGAACCCGTCATGAATGTCCTTAAGTCGAAGACCCGTTTTGCCCTCGTCCCGGTTGCGCTGGTTTCCGCCCTCTCGCTCGGCGCGTGTGCCGAGAATTATGCGGTGGAAGGTGGCGCTGCGGGCGCTGCGATCGGCGCAGGCGTGGCTGCCGTCACCGGCGGCGACATTACGCGCTATGCGCTGGCAGGCGCTGCGGCAGGTTCGCTCGCCGGCTATTTCGTCGACAAGAACGACGGTTGCGACGGTTACGACCGCGACGGCTATCTCGACGAAGATTGCTTCGGCACGCGCGGCTATCCGGCCGACCCGCGCTGATCAGTGCGAGGCGCACGATTATGAAGAGGGCCGTCTCCGCGAGGGGCGGCCTTTTTTATTGGAGGTAGAGCACCAGATAGCGCACGCTCAGCGCCACCAGCAGGATCGCGTGGACCCGCCGGTTACGGACCGCGATCAGCCCGGCCATCATGGCGACGAACAGCACGGTCAGGCCAACCGACTGCACAGTGAGCAGCTGATCACGGACCTCGGGAAGGCTGAGCAGATAGGCCCACTGCACCACGACCAGCCCGATCAGCATCGCCATGATCGTTCGGCAGACGCGAAAATAGTGGGTGTCGAGATTGTTGAACCGGTCGGGATCGGTCGGGAAAACAAGCCGTGCGGCAAGGTAATAGGCGCTCGCAAACGCGACCACCGCCAGCAGGGTTGCTGAATTGACCGAAACCAGATTTTGCACGCTCCACGAGAACATCCAGAACGACAGCAGGTCGAGGATCACGAAGATGGCGAGCAGCGGGGTCAGCCAGCCTATCGAGAATTTCTCGCCGCCCGCATCGCTGGCGAAGCGAAGTTCGAGCGTGCGGCCGAGGCCGGACAATATCTCTACCAGCGAAAGGCCGAGCGCGAGCGCGTAGAGCGCGAAGATGAACTCGAATTCGGTCATGTCTTTGCCCCGGGAAACCGCACTAGCAGATCATAGGCTTCGCGGTTGGCGATCCCCGCCACGCGCACGCCATTCCTCAGCCAGAAGGCGTGCTTTACGATTTCGGCCTGCTGCTCGATCCCGTATTTCTCAAGGCTCCAGCCCGGTCGCAGGCTGTAGTCGTAGCGGCACCAGGGGTGGCGGTGGAGCGGCAAGTACCACTCGCCCTTGGCTTGGGTCTGCCAGACATGCGTCATCTCGTGGATGAAATGGCCCTGCCGGTGGTGGTTTCCGGCCGAAAAATCGTCGCAGTACCCAGCGGCATCGGGATGGAAATGGAGGTGCCCGCGCGGCGCCATGGTGGTGTTCCTGGGTTGGAAGAAGGCCCACTTGCGGCGCCGGATCGTCACCTTGCGATAATCGATCGCGGTGCCGAACACACTGCGCGCCAGTGCCACCTCGCCGCTCGTCAGCTGCCGCTCCCCACCCGCCGGGCAGGGAGCGACTTTTGCCTCATGTGTCTCGGCGTCGATCGGATGATCGGGCACGTTCGTCGATTCCGCTGGCGTCGCTAACTCGCGATCAGCGTTCCGCGTCGGCGGGCATGATTTCGGCTTCGAAATCCATCGTCGATCCGCCCGCCATCGTCAGCGTGACAGTGGTCGAACCACCCGCTTCGAGCGAGGGATCGAGTTCGAATGCCATCACATGCAATTCGCCCGGCTCGAAACTGGTCGTGTCGCCCGGCTGGACGGTGACCACGCCGATCGATCCCATCTCGGTATCGTCGTATTCCATGTAATCGTGCAGTTCCGCGCTGGCCGCGCCTTCCACGTCCGCGCGGCGGACCGAGATCGCCCGGTCGCTGTCGTTCGTAAGCTCGAAATAGACGACCCCCGGATTGCCTTCCACGGCGGGCAGGAACAGGCGCCCTTCGCTCGCGCTGAGCGGCGATGCGGTCTCTTCTGTCTCGGCAGACTCTTCGGAGCATGCGGCCAGAGCAATCGTGCCCAGCACAAGTGCGGTCGCTGCGTAAATCGATTTCATCTTCAATCGTCTCCCTGACTTTTTGTCCCGGCGTACGACTAGGCGCAACCGTCTCTTGTGCCAAGAACAAGCGCACCTATATCCGCGGCTCAACTGAGCTGCCGAGCGCTCTCGCCCTTGGACGGGGATAGCGCGAGGGGCAGTGTCCAACGAAGCCAATAGGATGCGGGGTATCATGGCAAAAGTAATCGGTATCGACCTCGGTACGACCAACTCGTGTGTTGCGGTGATGGATGGCGGCAAGCCAAAGGTCATCGAAAATGCGGAAGGCGCGCGCACCACGCCGTCGATCGTAGCCTTCACCAAGGATAGCGAACGCCTGATCGGCCAGCCGGCCAAGCGCCAGGCGGTCACCAACCCGGACAACACCGTGTTCGCGGTGAAGCGCCTGATCGGTCGCCGGTTCGAAGACCCCATGACCAAGAAGGACATGGAGCTGGTCCCCTACAACATCGTCAAGGGCAACAATGGCGATGCATGGGTCGAAGCGGGCGGCGACAAGTATTCGCCCAGCCAGATTTCCGCCTTCATTCTGCAGAAGATGAAGGAAACCGCCGAGAGCTATCTGGGCGAGAACGTGACCCAGGCGGTCATCACCGTGCCTGCCTACTTCAACGACGCGCAGCGGCAGGCGACCAAGGACGCCGGCCAGATCGCTGGCCTCGAAGTGCTGCGCATCATCAACGAGCCGACCGCGGCCGCGCTCGCCTACGGGCTCGATAAGGACGAGAACAAGACCATCGCGGTCTACGACCTTGGCGGCGGTACGTTCGACATCTCCGTGCTCGAAGTCGGGGACGGCGTGTTCGAGGTGAAGTCGACCAACGGCGACACCTTCCTGGGCGGTGAAGACTTCGACAGCGCAATCGTCGAATATTTGGCCGACCAATTCAAGTCCAAGGAAAACATGGACTTGAAGAGCGACAAGCTGGCCCTGCAGCGCCTCAAGGAAGCCGCCGAAAAGGCGAAGATCGAACTTTCGAGCGCGCAGCAGACCGAAGTGAACCTGCCCTTCATCACCGCACGCATGGAAGGCGGCAGCTCCACCCCGCTGCACCTCGTCGAAACGCTTACCCGCTCCAAGCTGGAACAGCTGGTGGGCGATCTGGTCAAGCGCACGCTCGAGCCGTGCAAGAAGGCGCTCGAAGATGCCGGCCTCAAGGCCGACGGTATCGACGAAGTGATCTTGGTCGGCGGGATGACCCGCATGCCCAAGGTCCGCGAAGTCGTTGAGCAGTTCTTCGGCAAGAAGCCGCATACCGGCGTGAACCCCGATGAAGTCGTGGCCATGGGCGCCGCGATCCAGGCGGGCGTGCTGCAGGGCGACGTCAAGGACGTGCTGCTGCTCGACGTGACGCCGCTTTCGCTGGGCATCGAAACGCTGGGCGGGATCATGACCAAGATGATCGACCGCAACACGACGATCCCGACCAAGAAGACGCAGGTCTATTCGACCGCCGAGGATAACCAGCAGGCGGTGACGATCCGCGTGTTCCAGGGCGAGCGTGAGATGGCGGCGGACAACAAGATGCTCGGCCAGTTCGACCTGGTCGGCATTCCGCCCGCACCGCGCGGCGTGCCGCAGGTGGAAGTGACCTTCGACATCGACGCCAACGGCATCGTGAACGTGTCCGCCAAGGACAAGGGCACGGGCAAGGAACAGCAGATCCGCATCCAGGCCTCGGGCGGTCTTTCGGACACCGACATCGAATCGATGGTCCAGGATGCCGAGAAGTTCGCCGAAGAGGACAAGAAGCGGCGCGAAGCTGCCGAGGCCCGCAATCAGGCCGATAACCTCGTCCACGCGACCGAAAAGCAGGTTCAGGAAAACGGCGACAAGATCGACGCATCGCTCAAGTCCGATGTCGAGGCGGCTATCGCAGAGACGAAGACCGCGCTGGAAGGCGACGATGTCGACGCGATCAATGCCAAGGCGCAGGCGCTGACCGAAGTGGCCATGAAGATGGGCCAGCAGATCTACGAGAAGGAACAGGCCAGCGGCGACGGCGATGCTGCGCAAGGTGGTGCTGCAGCGTCTGCGGACGACGGCGTCGTCGATGCGGAATTCTCCGAAGTCGACGATGCCGCCAGCGACGGCCCGGCACCCGGTGCCGATGCCGATCAGGGCGACAGCGGCGAAGAAGGCCGGGTCTGATAGGTCAGAGACGAAACATGGAGCCGCGCAGGAACTTCACACCTGCGCGGCCCTCGTCTCATGTCCAGAACCGGTGCATTAATTGATGGCTTCCGAACCCGATCTTTATGAATTGCTGGGCGTTTCGCGCGACGCGGACGCAGCGGCGATCAAGTCTGCCTATCGCAAGATGGCGATGCAGTATCACCCCGACCGCAATCCCGGCGATGCCGAGGCCGAAGCGCGCTTCAAGGCAATCGGTGCGGCCTATGAGGTCCTGAAAGACCCGCAAAAACGCGCGGCTTACGACCAGTATGGCCATGCCGCCTTCCAGCAGGGCGGCGGCGGTGGTCGCGGTGGGCACCAGGCCGATTTCGGCGATATCGGCGATATTTTCGAAACGATCTTCGGCAGTGCCTTTGGCGGCATGCGCCAGGGTGCGCGGCGCGGGGCTGACCTGCGCTATGATCTCGAAATTACGCTGGAAGAGGCCTTCCACGGCAAATCCACCACGATCGAGATCGAGGTGTCGCAGCAATGCGACGTGTGCGCCGGATCGGGCGCCGAACCGGGCACCGGCACGCGCAGCTGCAATGTTTGCGCAGGGCACGGCAAGGTCCGCGCGCAGCAGGGCCTGTTCGTCGTCGAGCGACCATGCCCCAACTGCCACGGGCGCGGCGAAGTGATCGAGAGCCCGTGCCGCAACTGTCGCGGAGACGGGCGCGTGGACGCGCCGCAATCCCTATCGGTCGATATTCCGCCGGGCGTCGATACCGGCACCCGCATCCGCTTGTCGGGCAAGGGTGAGGCTGGGCCGCGTGGGGCGCCTTCGGGCGATCTCTACATCTTCATCCACGTTCGCCAGCACACGCTGTTCAGCCGCGAGGGTTCGAACCTGATCGCGCATATCCCGGTCAGCTTCACGACCGCCGCGCTGGGCGGGAAGGTGGAAATTCCCGATCTCGACGGATCGACCAACACGATCGAGATTCCGGCGGGCATCCAGTCGGGCAGGCAACTGCGCCGTCGCGGGGCGGGCATGCCCGTGCTGCAGGGGCGCGGGCGGGGCGATCTCGTGACCGAAATCACGGTCGAGACCCCGACCAAGCTCTCCAAGCGGCAGCGCGAAATACTCGAGGAATTCCGCGAAACCGAGACGGGCGAGGAATGTCCGGAGAGCCGGGGCTTCTTCGACCGGATCAAGGATGCTTTCGGGGCCTGAACCTGCGTCGGCTTGCGAGGTCGTCAGTTTGCAAGAGCCTTCAGGAGATCCATCGTCTCGGAACCCCGCTGTTCGTTGGCCTTGAGCTCGTCAGCCTTCTTCTGCCACACGCTGGCTCTCAGCGGGTTGACCGTTCCACCCATTCCCTCGCGCCAGTAATCGGCGAGGAACTGGGCGGCTTTCGCTGAGCCGCGATTGGCGGCCTCTTCGAACAGCGCAAGGCTCGTGGTCATGTTCTGCGGCACGCCGCGCCCTTCGGAAAACATGAAGGCGAGATCCAGCGTCGCGTCGGCACGCCCGGCCTGATGCGCCATGTAGAGGTACTTGGCGCCTAGATCGAAATCTGTTCCGAAGGGCTGGCCCGCTACCATCGTATGGCCAAGCTTGTACGCGAATGCCATGTCGCCCCCGTCGGCGGCCTGGCTGGCATATTTGATGAACCTGGCACGATCCTGCGGAAACCCGTCATAGCTTCCGACGAGGTACAGGTCGGCCAGCAGTTGTAGGGCCGCCCGGTCGTTCTTCGCCGCCATGCGCTCCAGGATCGGCTTTGCCTTGGCCGTATCCGGGCGGAGAATGAAATAGTCCCTGCTGGCGCTCTCATAGGTCGCGTACCGCGTCAGAGCGGGGCGCTTGATCCCGTTGAGGTAGATGCGCGCCAGCCTGTCCTGCGCGTTGGAATCATCTGCGGCGGCATCGGAGGAAAGCAGGGCGATCGCCGTATTCGCGAACTCGGATCGCTCCCTCTGATATATCCTTGCTGCCGCTTCTCGCTTCTCCATCGATGCGGCGTGGAGTTCCTTCAGACTCCGCTTTTCGCCATCGGCGGTGTTGTCGTAGGAGAGCAGCAATTCGCCCTCGTCACCCTTGCTGCAGATCGAGCAGGTGAAATCGTCCTGCGCCATCCTAGCGTAGCCGATGATGCTGTCGATATCGCCAAGCTTCGCACCCTGGCGGTAGAAATCCAGCGCATCCATCTTCGTGCCTTCGGGCAAGCGCCCTTCGAGCACCATCTTCGCCATGCGATCATAGGCCGGGGCATACCCCGCCTGGATCGCGCCCATGTACATCTTCACGCGGAAGGGCACGAGCTCCTTCGCGGTGAGCCAATCGCCGCCCTTCTGCTTCTGGATCTCGTCGGCCAGCCACACCATCGAGTAGGGATCGCCGTTCTCGGCGCTGACCTGTTTGCGCTTCACGTCGCGTTGCGCGAAGAAATCGGCGATCGCCTGTTCGCTTGTGTTCAAGGGTTCCTGCGCGATACCTGCGCCCGGAGCGCAAAGGGCGAGACAGGCGGCGGCAAGCAGATATCTTCTCATGGCGGGACCTCTCCGGCTGGTGCGATGCACCTCGATCTCGCCGCGAACATATCGCCGCGATCGATGCCGGTGGATGACAATTACCGTTAGGCGGATTTTTCGGCGAACTCGTGTGCGCCCCGGGCGGTGCTTCAGGAATCCCCGACCCGCGACTCGATCTCGGCTTGCAGATTGTCGAGCAGGTCTTCCGAACAGCGGAGCGCCCCTCGCTCTTCCTCGATAATCGCGAGAAAGGCGCGGCGCAGGATGTCACGGCGCTGTTCGAACGGTACGGCGCGGTCGCTGGTCGACAGCACGATGTCGATCAGCCGTTCGCAGCCGTGCAGGCGTCCCCACAGATAGTCGTTCTCGCGATAGGCGCGGCTGAAGAAGGCCCCGAAGTCGTAGAACTCAATGCCCCGCAAGGTCGCCGAGGCTCCGCCTTCGCGGATCGCCTGCGCATCTTCGGGGCTGATCCGGTCGACCTTGACCGGCTCGAACTCGTTCATCCCTTGCGTGCCGAGGATAGGCAGCGTTGCGACGTCGTAGAATGGAAAACCGAGATAGGCGTACATCATCCGCCGCCGCAGCTCGCGCGGCATGTCGCTCAATGCGCTGGCGAGCGCGGCTTCGGAGCGCGTATCTAGCTCCATCAGGTTGCGCTTTTCGGCAATGTAATCGAGCACTGCGCCCGGATCGGCGACCGCCTCGCGCGCAATCGCGGCGAATTCGGAATCCATCGGCGTCAGCCCGTCACGCTCGAAATACTCCGCGAGGATGGAATAGATCGCCTCGCGCGCACGATCGAGCGCGTCGTTGGGAATGTCGGGGTCAGCCTCCCAGTCGCGCGCCGTCCGCCGGGCGAGCAGGCGCAGACGACGGATGCGAAAGGCAAGATCGAAGCTGCGGAAGAACTCGATGGCTTCCTTGCTCGCGCCACTGCCCGAGCCAACCAGGCTTTCAAGGCCGCGTTCGCGTAAAGCGTCGCGCAGGCGCAGCGCGATCAGCTGTCTGTCGGCCTCGGCCTCCTTGGGGGCAGCCCGCTTCACCAGATCGGCCAGACGCTCGACGATGCCGATGAACTTGAGCTCGGCATAGCCCGCGAAGGTATAACCCGCCTGTTCCGCGGCCGCATGCTGCGCCTTGCCCCGCCAGTTGGCGAGCCGCCTGGGCGTGGGCCGATCGAAGAACACCGTCCGGTCGAACAGTTTCTCGACTGCACCTTCCACCTGGGGACGCAATTCGGCGATCATCGATTGCAGCCGCGCTGCATGACGCGACTGTTCGGCGATGGCTTCCAGATTGTCGCGGATCGGCTGTTCGCGGGGGAGGGTGGAGAGCGAGCCGAAGATGTTCTCGAAGAACCCGACCTTCGCGCGCATCCGGTCTTCGTCGCGTTGATAGCGATCGGGCCGGGGGTCGATATAGGCAAAGCGCCGCTCCACCTCGCGTACCGCGGGGCGCCCGCGCAGCGCGTCGATCGCGCCTTCGAAGGGGCGATTCACCAGCACCGATCCGTCGATCAACGAGACGCCATCGACCCTGCCGGCTTCGAAATGGGCAGGCATGATCCGCCGCAGGAAGGCCTCGCGATTGCTCCAGTCGCGCTCGTGCGTGTCGGCCAACGCGTCGATCTCGCCCACCTGCAGCGGCGGGAACGCGCCGGGGAAACTGGCGGTGGCGCGCGCCGCGAGCGTCAGCTCCAGCGGGTCGGCCAGCCAGGCGCCGGATACCTCGGGCGTCTTGGCGGTGAAGCCGATCGGCATGCGATGCTCACTCTCCTGCACCACCGGCGGGCTGTTGAGCCGCAGCGTGGAGAGATAGCCGTGGAAATCGGTGGTCGGTACATAGAGGTCGAGCGGGTGGCCCGGCGGCAGCAGCGGTCCGTCGGCCAGCGCGCCGTCCATCGCCTCCAGCGCTTCGATCAGCATCGCCGACATGGTCTCGCCCGAGAATGGCGGCTGGAACCAGCGCCCGCGCATCAGCTTCGAGACCTTCTCGCGCACTTCGGCGCGGGTTTCGGGCGCGACGCTTTCGGACACGAGGTTGCCGGGCCGCCGCAGCACAAAATTCGCCAGCGGCTGCGCCCAGACCTTGGCGAAGCGCCAGCCCATGCGAGCGTCTTCGGCGGTCAGCTTGTCGATGTCTGCATTCTCGAGCCACATCGTCGTGAGCGGTTCCAGCGAGCGGCCCGAAAAGATCGCCTGCGCGAGGAACACCGCATTGATCCCACCCGCGCTCGCCCCGCTGAGAATATCGGGCAGCACGCGCAGGCGCAGATCGTGCTCGTCGGCGAGCATGTCGAACACGTCGCGATAGGCACCCGCCACGCCGCCCATCGCGGGCGCTTCGGAATGGAAGGCGCGGCTCGCCCGGGCGAGGTTCCACACCTCCTTGGTCACGCCGTGCATGTACACCGCAAGGCTGACCCCGCCGTAGCAGACCAAGCCGATCCTCAATTCCTTCTGGCGCATGCCCGCATGCCTAGCGGTGGAAGCGGTGGGAAAGCAACTTGCGTTCCGCAAATGTTCCACCTAACTCCCCGCCTTAAGGAGAAGGCATGGCAAAGCCCAAGAAACGTTACGTCTGCCAGAATTGCGGATCGGTCTCGTCGCGCTGGCAGGGGCAGTGTGCAGACTGTTCGGAATGGAACACGCTGGTCGAGGATGCGCCTGCGACCGTGTTCAGCCAGAAGCATGATCTTTCGGGCGGGGGACGGCGGCTGGAATTCGTCTCGCTGTCCGACGCGGTGGAGCCGCCGCAGCGCGAGACGACGGGCCTCAAGGAATTCGACCGCGCGCTGGGCGGCGGGCTGGTGCCCGGCGCGGCGATCCTGATCGGCGGCGATCCCGGCATTGGCAAGTCGACTCTGCTGCTGCAGACCGCGGGGGCGGTGGCGCGGCGCGGGGCCGATGTCGTCTATGTCAGCGGCGAGGAAGCCTCCGCCCAGGTGCGCCTGCGGGCCGAGCGGCTGGGGCTGGCCGACGCACCGGTGCGCCTCGCCTCCAGCACCAACGTGCGCGACATCCTGACCACGCTGGGCGCGGGCGATCCGCCCGACCTGCTGGTCGTCGATTCGATCCAGACGATGTATTCCGACACGATCGAAGGGGCGCCCGGCACGGTCAGCCAGGTGCGCGGCTGCGCCTTCGAGCTGATCCGTTATGCCAAGGAACAGGGCACCGCGCTGGTGCTGGTCGGCCATGTCACGAAGGACGGCAACATCGCGGGGCCGCGCGTGCTCGAACACATGGTCGACGTGGTGATGAGCTTCGAGGGCGAACGCAGCCACCAGTACCGCATCCTGCGCGCGCTCAAGAACCGCTACGGCGCGGTCGACGAGATCGGCGTGTTCGCGATGGCGCAGGAGGGTCTGGAGGAAGTCGAGAACCCGTCCATGCTGTTCCTCTCCGGGCGCGACGCGCCGCTGGCCGGCAGTGCGGTGTTCCCGGCGATGGAGGGCACGCGCCCCGTGCTGGTCGAGATCCAGGCGCTGATCGTGAAGCTGCAATCGGGCGCGACCCCGCGCCGCGCGGTGGTGGGGTGGGATAGTGGCCGCCTCGCGATGCTGCTCGCGGTGCTCGAATCGCGCTGCGGGCTCAATTTCAGCGCGGCGGAGGTCTATCTCAACGTCGCGGGCGGATACCGGCTGGCGGACCCGGCGGCGGATCTTGCGGTGGCCGCCGCGCTCGTCTCGGCGCTGGCCGACCGAGCGCTGCCCGATCGCTCGGTCTGGTTCGGCGAGGTTTCGCTGGCAGGAGAAATTCGACCGGTGGCCCATTCCGGGCTGCGCCTGCGCGAGGCGGCAAAGCTCGGTTTCGAAAGTGCGCATGGCCCGATAAGGGAAGAAAAAGCTTCACCAGGCATTCAATTCGGTGGATTTAGGCATCTCGCGCAGCTGGTGGATCGCGTGATGCGATAGGCAAAACTGAGGTACGAACGCGCCAATGACTGGGTTCGACATCATTGTCCTGCTGATCGTCGCCGTGGCGGCGGCGGGCGGCTTCATGCGCGGTTTCGTGCAGGAAGTGCTTTCGCTCGCCGCGTGGATTCTCGTGATTCTGGCGATCCAGAACCTGCACACGCCGCTGCAGCAATTCATCGAACCGCGCTTCGGCACGCAGACGACCTCCGCGATCCTCGCCTTCGCGCTACTCCTGTTGATTCCCTACGCGGCGATGAAACTGATCGCTTCGCTGGTCGGCGGCAAGGCGCGCGAATCGCTGCTCGGCCCGCTCGACCGGGTACTCGGTTTCGGCTTCGGCGCGATCAAGGGCGCGATCATCGCGGTGATCGGCTTTTCGCTGCTTGTGCTCGGTTACGATACGGTGTGGGGCTACGAAGGACGACCGAGCTGGATCGTGACCGCGCGGACCTACCCCTCGATCAATGCCGGGAGCGAGCAGATGGTCTCCTTCATCCGCGATCGCCGGGCTGCCCTGCGCGCCGAGGAAGGCGAGCAACAGGATGACGAGACGCGCGCCGTGACCAGCGAGTCGGCATCCGAATAGCTCCGATCGCGTGACCAAGCTCTACACACCCGAAATCCTCGCCCTCGCGGTCGAACTTGCGGACCATCCGCGCCTCGGCGCGCCCGATGTCAGCGCGGAAGTCCGCTCGCGCACCTGCGGCGGCACCCTGACGCTCGACCTGGCGCTGGACGATGCGGGCCGGGTCGATGCGCTCGGCATGCAGGTGTCCGCCTGCGCCATCGGGCAGTCCGCCGCCGCGATCTTCGCGCGCGAGGCACGCGGGCGCGGGCCCGAAGAGATGCTCGCCGCGCTCGGCGAGATCGAGACCTGGCTGGCGGGCGAGGCCAAAAACAGAGGCGATACGCCTCGCTGGCCCGGCATTGCGATACTGACTCCGGCAAGCGGCTATCCCGCGCGCCACGGTGCCATTCTCCTCCCCTGGAAAGCCGCGGTCGAGGCGCTTTGCAAGGAGGCAGCGCCGCGCTAGATTGCGCAAAAAACCGGAGGGGGAAAATCGATCGATGAGCGCGTCCGACGTCGCCGCCACTCACCGTGAACCGACGGAAAAGGAAATCCGTCTGGTTATCGCCGCAAGCTCTGCGGGCACGATCTTCGAATGGTACGATTTCTTCATCTACGGGACCCTTGCCGGGCTGATCGGCGCGGCGTTCTTCCCCAGCGGGAACGAGACGCTGCAGATCCTGCTGGTTTGGGCCGGGTTCGCCGTCGGTTTCGGTTTCCGGCCGCTCGGCGCGATCCTGTTCGGCTTCCTGGGAGACAGGTTGGGTCGCAAGTACACCTTCCTCGTCACGGTCACGCTGATGGGTGTCGCCACCGCAGGGGTCGGCCTTATCCCCGATGCCGCCACAATCGGCCTTGCCGCACCGATCATCGTCATCGGCTTTCGCATCCTGCAGGGCCTCGCACTCGGCGGAGAATACGGCGGCGCGGCGATCTATGTCGCCGAGCATGCGCCGCCCGAGAAGCGCGGCTTCTACACCAGCTTCATCCAGGCGAGTGTCGTCGGCGGCTTCGTTCTCTCGATCGCGGTCGTGCTGACCTGCCGCGCACTGATCCCGCCCGAAGACTTCGCCGCATGGGGCTGGCGCGTGCCGTTCCTGCTGTCGATCATCCTGCTGGCCATTTCGCTGTGGATGCGGCTCAAACTATCCGAAAGCCCGGTGTTCCAGGCGATGAAGGCGGCGGGCGAGACTGCCAGTAACCCCTTCGTCGAGAGCTTCACTTTCCCCGGTAACAAGCGGCGCATCTTCGTCGCGCTGTTCGGCATTACCGGCGTGCTGACGACGATCTGGTACACCGCGTTTTTCAGCGGCCTGTCGTTCCTGCGCGGGCCGATGCGGGTGGACGAGGGGGTAGTCGAATGGATGCTGCTCGTCGCCGGGCTGATCGCGATGAGCTTTTATATTGTCGTCGGCCGCTGGTCCGACCGGATCGGGCGCAAGGCACCGATCATTCTGGGCGGGGGACTTGCGCTGATCCTGCTGTTCCCGGTGTTCTGGGGGATGGGCCAGCTCGCCAATCCGGGGCTTGCCGAGGCCGCGGAGCGTACGCCGGTGGTCGTGACCGGGCAGGACTGCACGCCTGATCCCTTTGCCGAACTGTTCGGGCGCGAACAGAGCGATTGCGGCAAACTGCTCGACACGCTGACTTCCAGCGGCGTGCGCTACGACCTGCGCGATGGCGAGCGGCCTGGAGTGACCGTGGGCGGCGAGGCCGTTTCGCTGCCCGGTGCGTGGTTCGATGATGGGGCCGCATTGCGCGAAGGCGTCCGCGCGTCGCTGACCCAGCGCGGGTTCGATTTCTCCGTGCAGACCCCGCCGATGGGCAACATCATCGGGATCGTGGCGCTGCTGCTGGTGATGGGGATGCTGTCCGCGCTCACCTACGGGTCGGTCGCGGCTTTGCTGTCGGAGATGTTTCCGCCCAGGATCCGCTATTCCTCGATGTCGATCCCCTATCATATCGGCGCGGGCTATCTCGGCGGTTTCCTGCCGCTGATCGCGGGGATCATCGTGGCGCGCAGCGGGGATATCTACGCAGGCCTGTGGTATACGTGGATCGTGGTCGCTTTCGGCGTCGTCGTCGCATGGTTTGGCTTGCCCGGCGGGCCACCACGTGATTTTGAGGAACGGTGACTACGCAACCTCCACCACCGACGCTTCGCCTTACCATCGACACCCACGCGCTCGCCGCGAACTGGCGCGCGCTCGACACGCTGTCGGGCAGCGCGCGGGCGGGGGCGGCAGTGAAGGCGAACTGCTACGGCCTCGGCGTGGACCTGTGCGTTCCCGCGCTGGTCGAGGCGGGCGCGCGCGATTTCTTCGTCGCGCATTGGAGCGAGGTTGCTCCACTGCTCGACCACGTGCCGCCTTCGCAGGTGGGCGTGCTCCACGGGCCGATTAACGCGCAGGAGGCGCACTACGCCAAGGCGCTCGGCGTGCGGCCGGTCATCAACTCGCTTCACCAGGCGCGGTTGTGGAGTGAGGCGGGCGGCGGCGCCTGCCACCTGATGGTCGATACCGGGATCCACCGGCTCGGCCTGACACCGTCCGAACTGGACGACGCGAGCGTGGCGAAACTGGACGTCCAGGTGCTGATGTCGCACCTGTCTTCCGCCGATGAGGATTCGCCCGCCAACGCGGCACAGCTCGCCGCCTTCCGCGCGGCGCGGGCGATGGTTTCGCATCGCGAGACAAGCATTGCCAACAGCGCCGGCATCGCGCTGGGCGCGGATTTCCAGTGCGATCTTACCCGCCCGGGCCTTGCACTTTATGGCGGTGTGCCGTCCGCCGGCCTGGCCGGGCACATACGCCAGGTCGCCTATCCGCAGGCTGCGATCATCCATGTCCGCGAACTCAAGGCAGGCGACGCGGTGGGCTATAATCGGGAATTCACTGCGCCCGCGCCGATGCGCGTCGGCACGGTCTCGCTCGGCTATGCGGACGGATTCCTGCGCAGCTGGGGCGCGCGCGGCTATTTCCGCCACAAGGGCCGCCCGCTCCCGCTGCTCGGCAAGGTCTCGATGGACATGGTGGTGGTCGATCTGGCGGAGGCGCCCGAAGCCGGGGTCGGCGACTGGCTCGACGTGCCCTATTACCTGCCCGATGCGGCGCAGCATTCCGGACTTTCGCAATACGAGTTGCTGACCGGGCTGGGCCACCGCTTCGAACGGAGTATCGCGCTGGATTGCGCAGAGGATGCTGCGAATGCTAAGGATGATGCTGCGCAGCATTAATCCGGAGCCGCACGACCCCCATGGCCAGTAAGAAACACGTGGATGGCGAACCCATCGTCATCAAGAAATACGCCAACCGGCGCCTCTACAACACCCACACGTCAAGCTACATCACGCTCGATGATCTCGCGAAGATGACGCGCGAGGGGCTGGATTTCACGGTCGTCGATGCGAAAAGCGGTGATGACATCACCCATGCCATCCTGACCCAGATCATCGTCGAGGAAGAGGCGCATGGCGAGCAGATGCTCCCGGTCAGCTTCTTGCGCGACCTCATCTCGATGTACGGCAATTCGATGCAGTCGATGATGCCGAGCTACCTCGAAGCGAGCATGGCGAATTTCCGCGCCAATCAGGAGAAGATCGCCGAAGCGTGGAAGAGCGGGATGGCAGGCAATCCTTTCGCCAAGATGGCCGAAACCAACCTGGCGATGATGCGCGCGGCGACCACCGCGTTCACCGGGCAGGGGGCACCGACCAGCACCAGCGGCCGCACCGCCGAGGGCAAGTCTGACGACACCGCGCAGGAGCTTGCGAGCATGCGCGATCAGATGGCCGCGATGCAGAAAAAGCTCGACGAGCTGGGTAAGTAGGAAAACGAACGCCCCGCTCGCCCCCGCGAATGTCGGAAGCGTGGCGGGGCATTGCCCAATGGCCGTCTTTGTCGTTAGGGGTCGGCATCCGAAGAAAAAGCAGTGCTTCGACCACGATCGGCGCGAACAGTGCGGGTCTGGCGGCACTCACTGTGCAAGGCAAAATCCAAGTGTCCAAGATCCGTCACGCCCTGTCCGTCACCCGTGAAGCCGATTTCGCCGCCTGGTATCAGGCCGCCATTGCCGAAGGGCAGATGGCCGAAGAGTCCGGCGTGCGCGGGTGCATGGTCATCAAGCCGTGGGGTTACGGGATCTGGGAACGCATCCAGCGCCTGCTCAACGACCGGATCAAGGCCACGGGCCACGACAACGCCTATTTCCCGCTGTTCATCCCGCTCTCCAATTTCGAGCGTGAGGCCGATCATGTCGAAGGCTTCGCCAAGGAAATGGCGGTCGTCACCCACCACCGCCTGATTGCGGACGGGAAGGGGGGGTTGATCCCCGATCCCGAGGCAAAGCTGGAAGAGCCGCTGGTGGTGCGGCCGACCTCCGAAACGATCATCGGCGATGCGATGGCGCGCTGGGTGCAGAGCTGGCGCGACCTGCCATTGAAGCTCAACCAGTGGGCCAACGTGGTCCGCTGGGAAATGCGCACCCGCATGTTCCTGCGCACCAGCGAATTCCTGTGGCAGGAAGGGCACACCGCACACGCCACTCCCGAGGAGGCGAAGGAGCACACGCTGACCATGCTCGAAGTCTACCGCGCGATGGCCGAGGAAGATCTCGCGCTGCCGGTGATCGCGGGCGAGAAGCCCGAGCATGAACGCTTCCCCGGCGCGGTCGAGACATGGTCGATCGAGGCGATGATGCAGGACGGCAAGGCGCTGCAGGCGGGCACCAGCCACTATCTCGGCACCAATTTCGCCAAGGCCTCGGGCATCAAGTACCAGGCGCAGGAAGGCGGCGAGCAGTTCGCGCACACCACGAGCTGGGGCGTTTCCACCCGCCTGATCGGCGGCGTCATCATGGCGCACGGTGACGATGATGGCCAGCGCGTGCCGCCGCGCATCGCTCCGTGGCAGGTGGTGATCCTGCCCATGCTGCGCGGCAACGACGACGATGCTCCGCTGATCGAATATTGCGACGGCCTGCGCGCAACGCTTACCGGCCAACAGGCGCTGGGCGAGCCGGTGCGCGTGCTGCTTGATACCAAGCCCGGCAAGCCTGCGCAGAAGCGGTGGGACTGGGTCCGCAAGGGCGCGCCCATCATTATCGAGGTCGGCGGGCGCGATATGGAGAACGGCGTCGTCACGCTGATCCGCCGTGACCAGCTGTGGGACATCGAAACGGGCAAGCTGAACTCGCAGGCGCCGACGCGCGAGGTCGCGGGCCAGACGATCCCCGGCGTGCTCGGCGATATCCAGCAGGCTCTGTTTACGCAGGCCGCCGAACGTCGCGATGCCAATATCGCGACCGGGATCGACAGCTGGGACGGCGTGGTCCAATTCTTCGCCAACAACGGCAAATATCCCGGCTGGGTCGAAGTGCAGTGGTCGAAACCGACCGGCGATGCGCTGGAACAGGTGGTCGAGAAGCTGAAGGTCGAAAAGCTGACCGTGCGCAACGTGCCGCGCGACGCCACGCCCGCAGACGGCACCTGCATCTTCACCGGCGATCCGGCTGTGGAGCGGATCTACGTCGCCAGAGCCTATTGATCTCAAATCGTCGGCCCGGGGTGACGTTGTGCTTATCGATCCGGGGGCATAACTCCGCGGCGGGATAGCGCAGGGGGGTCCGTGCGTTTAAGCCCCCATCATGGCGAAAAAACCAAAAAACATGCCCAAGGGCCTGCCGACGCAGAAGCAGGTTCTCGAATTCATCGAAACGTCCGACAGCACGGTCGGCAAGCGCGAGATCGCCAAGGCCTTCGGGCTGAAGGGGCAGGAAAAGATCGCGCTCAAGAAACTGCTGAAAGACATGGCCGAGGAAGGCCTGATCGACGGCAAGAAAACCGCCTTTCACCGGATGGGCGGCTTGCCCAAGGTAACCGTGCTGCGCGTGGTCGAAATCGAGGATGGCGAGCCTGTCGCCGTGCCCGAAAAGTGGGAGCCGGACGATGGTGCGAAGCCGCCTCGGCTGACCGTGATCGAGAAGAGCCGTGGCCGCGGCTCCAAGGGCATGCCCGCGCTCAAGGTGAATGACAGGATCCTAGCGCGCACCGAAGAAACGCCCAAGGGCTGGCGCGCGCATCCGATGAAGAAGCTGCCGCAGCGTACCGAAGGGCTGATCGGCGTTGTCGAGAAGGATGGGCGCGGCAAGTTCTGGCTCGCGCCGGTAGACAAGAAGGTGCGCAATTCCTCGCCCATTTCCGATGTCGGCACGGCCGAGGAAGGCCAGCTGGTCTCTGCCGAACCGACCGGGCGCGGCCCGCGGGCAGGGGTCCGCGTGACCGAAGTGCTGGGCGATCCGCTCGCCCCCAACAGCTTCTCCATGATCGCCATCGCCAAGCAGGGCATCCCGACGGTCTTCCCCCAAGAGGTGCTGGACGAAGCGCAACTGGCGGCCAAGCTGCCGGTGACGACCGACAAGCGCGAGGATTTGCGCGATATCCCCATAATCGCGATCGATCCGGCGGATGCGCGCGACCACGACGATGCGATCTGGGCGGCGCCGGACGAGAGCGACGCCAACCGGGGCGGCTTTCGCGTCATCGTCGCGATTGCCGATGTGTCGCATTATGTGCGGCCAGGCAGCGCGCTCGACCGCGAGGCGCGCAAGCGTGGCAACTCCGCCTATTTCCCCGATCGGGTGATCCCCATGCTGCCCGAAGTGCTGTCTGCCGATGTGTGCTCGCTGAAATCGGGCGAGGATCGCGCGGCGATGGTCTGCCACATGACCATTTCGGCGCAGGGCAAACTGCTCGACCGGCGCTTCACCCGCGCGGTCGTGCGGATTGCCGAGGTCATGGCCTACGAAGAGGCCCAGCGCCGGATCGACGAGAATGCCGGGGACGAACGGCTGGACAACCTGTGGAAAGCCTGGGGAGCACTGTGGAAAGCACGCGAGGTGCGCGATCCGCTCGACCTCGACCTGCCCGAGCGTCGCGTCATCCTCGACGAGGAGGGCGGGATCAAGGAGATTGCCATCCGCGAGCGGCTCGATGCGCACCGCGTGGTCGAGGAATTCATGATCGCGGCGAACGTCGCGGCGGCCAAGGCGCTCGAAAGCAAGAACTCGCCGGTCGTCTATCGCGTTCACGAGCAGCCGAGCCGCGAGAAGCTGCTCGCACTGAAGGAATATCTCGGCACACAGGACAAGAAACTGGCGCTGGGGCAGGTCATCACGCCCACGCTGTTCAACCGCTTCCTGAAAGACGTCTCGGACGAGCAGGAAAAGGCACTGCTGATGGAGGCGGTGCTGCGCACGCAGACCCAGGCCTATTACGGGCCCGAAAACCAAGGGCATTTCGGGCTATCGCTGGGGAGTTACGCGCACTTCACCTCGCCGATCCGTCGCTATGCTGACCTGCTGGTGCATCGGGCGCTGGTCGATTCCTTCGGGCTCGAACAGCCCAAGCCAAAGTCCAGGCTGCCAGAGAGCAGCGGCCTGAGCGAGACCGACCGCGACGATCTGGGCAAGATCAGCGAAGTGATCAGCCGGACCGAACGCCGCGCGATGGAGGCCGAACGCGATACGATCGACCGCTATGTCGCCGCGTGGCTCGCAGGCCGCGTGGGCGAGAATTTCGAAACGCGCATCACGGGCGTGCAGAATTTCGGCTTTTTCGCGACGATCGTCGGGCTGGGAGGCGACGGCCTCGTCCCGATCTCGACCATCGGCGACGAATATTTCCATTACGACGAGGCCGCCAAGGCACTGGTCGGCAGTGACACCGGCACGCGTTACGAAACCGGGCAGCGGCTGGAAATGAAGCTGGTCGAGGCCAATCCGCTCACCGGCGGCATGCGGTTCGAGGTGCCCGGCGGCGATGCCTCGAAGGCGCGCGAAGGCCGTCCGTTGCGCAGCAGGCCGAAGGGTTCGCCACGCGGCGCATACAACAAGGGGGAGCCGAAGAAGGACGGTCCCAAAAAGGGTGGCCCCAAGAAAGCTGGCCCCAAGAAGGATGGCCTCCGCAAGGATAAGGCGGGCAAGCACGCGGTCGGCAAGCGGGGGCGCCCTGGCAATATTCGCCATCAGGGACGCGGCAAGAAATAGCACTCCGGGTCCGGGAGCAAAGGCGGGGGATACGGGACCAAAGGCGGTGGGTGCGCGGCGGAACGCGCCCGGGCCTTTGCCGTTGAGCGGGCAAAGGAGAATTCCCCCATGCTAACCCCCGGTCAGCCAGTCCCCGATCTCGACCTGCACCTCACCATCGATGCCCGGTTCCAGCTCTCCAAGCAGAAGCCGGACGCCTTCACCATGCTGGTGTTCTATCGCGGCAAGCACTGCCCGATCTGCAAGAAATATCTCGAGGAACTCGGCAGCAAGCTGGACAAGTTCACCGCGCTGGGCGCCACGCCCTTCGCCATCTCGATGGACAGCAAGGACCGGGCGATGGTCGCGCACGAGGAGTGGGCGACTCACGATCTGCCCCTGGCCTACGATCTGTCCGAGGAACAGGCGCGCGAGTGGGGACTGTTCCTCTCCACCAAGCGCGACGGCAGCGACGAGCCCGAGCTTTTCTCCGAACCGGGACTGTTCCTGATCAAGCCCGACGGCACGCTGTATTTCGAGGAGGTGCAGAGCGCACCCTTCGCGCGGCCGCCGCTCGACGAGATGCTCAGCGCGATCGAATTCGTGCTCGAGAACGACTATCCGGCGCGCGGAACGGCGGTTTAGCTGTCGGAGGCGGATCGGGAGGCCTTGGCTTGAGGCTAGGCGCTCGCGATCCGGTCCACATCCTCGATCGCCATCGCGCCCGGCAGGATCACCAGTGGGCAGGGCAGGGTGCCGGTATGCGCACTGAAATGCGTCACCAGCGGTCCCGGAGGGCCATCCGCCGCCGCGCCCAGCACCAGCGCAAGCACATCCGGATTGTCAGCGAGGTATTCGCGCACGATGCGGTTCGCCTCGCCCACCTTCACCGCGATGCTGGGCATCTTGCCGCTTTGCGTGAACACGTTGCCTGCTGCGCTGGTCGCAATCGCCTCCGCGCGGTCGCGCGCTTCCTGCTCGATGGTTGCCTGCACCCCGCCGAAAGCATTGAAGTTCTGCGGTTGCACGATAGCGAGGATCTGCACGGATCCGCCGCTCTCTTCGGCCCAGCCCATAGCGAAACGCAGCGCTTTGCGCGCCTCGTCGGTTTCGTCGATGATGACCAGATATTTGCCCACGTTCGTTCTCCCGTCCCCGCTTTCGGCACATATTCGTCGCTGTGGCAAGGCGCTTGCCCTGTCCGGGCAAATTGGCCAAAGCGGCGCAGAACATACCATGCCGCTACGGCGGGGGCCGATCCCCGCCTGACGCAACGCTGACGCAATCGCAGGACACGCCTTTATGCCAACGCCGATCAAGATGCCCGCGCTTTCGCCAACCATGGAGGAGGGCACGCTGGCCAAGTGGCTGGTAAAGGCCGGGGATACCGTCTCGGCAGGCGATCTACTGGCCGAGATCGAGACCGACAAGGCGACGATGGAATTCGAAGCTGTGGACGAAGGCACCATCGCCTCGATCGAGATCGAGGAAGGGACCGAGGGTGTCGCCGTCGGCACCGTCATCGCGATGATGGCAGGCGAGGGCGAGAGCGTGGAAGACGCCGCCAAGGCTGCGCCCGCCAGCGACTCGGGCAAGGACGACAAGCCCGCGCCGAAGAAGGACTCCGCTGACAAGGACTCCCCTAACAAGGACGAGGGCAAAGCTCCGGCAGAACCCGCCAAGGCGCAGCCGCGCGCCGATGCGGAGCCGCAGCAGGCTCCCCCCGCGCCCCAGAAGGATGGCGATCGCATCTTCGCATCGCCGCTTGCCCGCCGGATCGCCGAGCAAAAGGGCGTGGATCTCGCGAGCATCAGCGGAAGCGGCCCCAAGGGGCGGATCGTCAAAGCCGACGTCGAAGGCGCCGAGGCCGGCAGGCCCGCCAATGAAGCGAAGTCCGGCGCGGTCGCAGGCCCCGCAGATTCCTCGCTGGACGGCGATGCACCGTTCGAGGAGGAAAAGGTCTCCGGCGTGCGCAAGGTCGTCGCCAAGCGGCTTACCGCGGCCAAGCAGGAGGTGCCGCACTACTACCTCAGCGTCGATATCAACCTCGATGCACTGCTCGCGGCGCGCAAGGATCTGAACGCGATGCTGGAGGCCGAGGGCGTCAAGCTCTCCGTCAACGATCTGCTGATCAAGGCGCTGGCCAAGGCGCTGATGCGCACCCCGCAGGCGCATGTCAGCTTCCAGGGCGACACGCTCCACCGCTACAACCGCGCCGACATCAGCGTCGCGGTCGCCTCGCCCAAGGGCCTCATCACCCCGATCATCCGCGGCGCGGATCGCAAGAGCCTGGCCGAGATCGCGACCGAGATGAAGGAGCTTGCGGGCAAGGCGCGCGAAGGCAAGCTGCAGCCGCACGAATACCAGGGCGGTACGGCCAGCATCTCCAACCTCGGCATGTTCGGGATCAAGCAGTTCGACGCGGTCATCAACCCGCCGCAGGGCATGATCATGGCGGTCGGCGCGGGCGAGCAGCGCCCGTGGGTCAAGGATGGCCAGATCGTGCCCGCCACCGTGATGACCGCCAGCGGCAGCTTCGATCACCGCGCCATCGACGGTGCCGAAGGGGCGCAGCTGATGGAAGCGTTCAAGCAGATGTGTGAGCAACCGATGGGCATGATGCTATGAAAACCGGCATTGCCGTAATCGCCGCGAGCGCGCTGGCGCTGTGCGCGTGTCAGCAAGCCCCTGCCGACGGCTCGACCGAAACGCCTGCGCCCGAGGAAAGAACCACGGCGCCCGCCGATATCGCGGTGCCTGCCGAAACGGTCCCCGAAGCGCCGGGATCGACCGATCTGGGCTACGCCGGCCCGATCCCGATGCCGATCCGTGTCGGCACCAACGGCGCGGACATGGATTCCTGCGCCAGCTACGGGGAAGTCTCCGGCCTGAACCCGGATGGCGACAATTACCTTGCGGTCCGCGACGCGCCGAGCACGCAGGTGAAGGAACGCAACCGGATCGGCAACGGCCACGGCGTGCATGTCTGTGCCGAGGAAAAGGGCTGGTACGGCATCGTCTACGATATCGAAGGCGACAGCGGAATCGATTGCGAGGTCGACAGCCCGGTCGAACAGCCGCGCAACTACACCGGCCCCTGCGCGCAGGGCTGGGTGAGCAAGAAGTTCGTGACGATCGTGGCGGGGTAATGATGGCAGACTCCCTATCCTCCTCTCCCCTTGTGGGAGAGGTTAGCCCAGCTTGCTCGCATAGCGAGGTAGCGAAGCTTGGAGAGGGGCATGACTGAACGCGCCCCCCAGATCCGCGTCACTGCGATGCCGACCGACATGAATCCCTACGGGGGCGTGTTCGGCGGGTGGCTGATGAGCCAGATGGCGCTGGGCGCAGGTTCGCTCGCGAGCCGCGAAGGGCAGGGCCGCGCGAATGTGGTTGCGGCGAGCGATTTCGGCTTCCCCGCCGCGATGGCGCTGGGCGACGAGCTGAATATCTATTGCGAGATCGTGAAGGAGGGGAACACCTCGATCACCATCGCCGCCGAGGGCATCGCCCGCGCGCGCCATGGCGAGGAAACCAAGCTGGTGTGCAAGGGCACCTTCGTGTTCGTGCTCGCCGACGACGACGGCAATCCGCGCCCCGTTCGCATGCAGGCCGCCGCGGCGCGGCCGGTGCCGGAACCGACGCCGAGCTATGATGGCTGAGGCGCTGTCCTACATCCATCGAAACGGCAATGATGGTGCGATGCCGACCGCAAGCCCCATCCAGCGCCGCCAACCATTTTCCGCCACCAAAAAGGTGGCACGTTTTTAGCCCCTGAACACTGTGTCAGGTGTGTCAGACAAACCAGCAAGAGGCTTCCATGGCTGAGAAATACGACCTTATCGTTCTGGGTTCCGGACCGGGCGGCTACGTCGCCGCGATTCGCGGGGCGCAGCTGGGGCTGAAGGTCGCGATCGTGGAGCGCGAGCTGCTCGGCGGGATCTGCCTCAACTGGGGCTGCATCCCGACCAAGGCGCTGCTGCGCTCGGCCGAAATCCTGCACTATGCGCAGCATGCCAAGGATTACGGCCTGAAGATCGCGGGCGAGATCGAGGCCGATCTGGACGCGGTGGTGAAGCGCAGCCGCGGCGTTGCCAAGCAGCTCAACCAGGGCGTCACGCACCTGATGAAGAAGAACAAGATCGCGGTGCACATGGGGGAGGGCACGCTGACCGGCCCGACCTCGCTCACCGTCAAGGGCGAGAAGGGCGAAGAGAAGCTCGAAGCCAAGCACATCATCGTCGCCACCGGCGCGCGGGCGCGCGATCTGCCCTTCGCCAAGGCCGACGGCAAGCGCATCTGGACCTATCGCCACGCGATGACGCCGAGCGAGATGCCCAAGAAGCTGCTGGTGATCGGCAGCGGCGCCATCGGGATCGAGTTCGCCAGCTTCTACAATGACATGGGCTGCGATGTGACCGTGGTCGAAATGCTCGACCGAATCGTACCGGTTGAGGACAAGGACGTTTCCGCCTTCCTCCAGAAGAGCCTCACCAAGCAGGGCATGACGATCATGACCGGCGCGGGCGTGGAAGACATCAAGGCCGATGCCAAGGGTGTTAAGGCGAAGATCAAGGATTCGAAGGGCAAAGTCAGCGAAAGCGACTTCACGCACTGCATCGTCGCCATCGGGATCGTGCCCAACACCGAGAATATCGGGCTCGAAAAGCTTGCCGCGATGGATCGCGGGTTCATTCAGGTCGACCCCTACGGCCGCACCAAGAGCAAGGGCCTGTGGGCCATCGGCGATTGCACTCCGGGTCCGTGGCTGGCGCACAAGGCGAGCCACGAGGGAGTGACTGCCGCCGAAGCCATCGCGCAGGAACTGGGCAACAAGGATGTCCACCCGCACCCGCTCGACCGCAACAACATCCCTGGCTGCACCTATTGCCACCCGCAGATCGCCAGCGTGGGCCTGACCGAGGCGAAGGCGAAGGAAGCAGGCTACGAGGTCAAGGCGGGCACCTTCCCCTTCATCGGCAATGGCAAGGCGATCGCGCTGGGCGAGGCGGAAGGCTTCACCAAGACCGTGTTCGACGCGAAGACCGGCGAGCTGCTAGGCGCACACATGGTCGGCGCGGAAGTGACCGAGATGATCCAGGGGTACGTGGTCGGCAAAACGCTCGAAACCACCGAGGCCGAGCTGATGCAGACCGTCTTCCCGCACCCGACGATCAGCGAATCGATGCACGAAAGCGTGCTGGCCAGTTACGGGCGCGCGCTGCATATCTGACCAATTGCCGAGATTGCGGTCTGCGCAGGAAATTGGGGTGATGCTGAACGACAGGAGCGATTCCGCCATCATGGCGATTGCCGATCCGCTTATGGACAACCTGATGCAGGCATCGGACGATATCGATTTCGAACGGCATGTCCGCGATTTCACCCCTCGGCTAAAGGCGCTGGTCCGCGACGACGGGTTCGCGCGGGCATGCCGCGAGTTCCAGGGGCACTTCGGCAAGTATGGCGAGAGGACACCGGTCGCGATCTTCCGGCGCAAGGATCCGGTGGCTGTGGTCTGGAGGCAGTCATGCGAGGAATCGACGGACCAGCTGGTCGCCTCGATCAATATCGTCGAAGGGCCTGGGGATACGTATCTGGTCGATCACGCGCTGGTGTACTGACAGGGCGAAACCGTAGGCCGTCCCGGTCGTTACCTTCGCATGAGCGAACAGAACAAGAGCAAGACACCGCCACGCGGCGACAAACCGGATGGCACGAACGACAGCGAAGTGACGCGCGAACACCGGGCGCTGATGAACCAGAGTTCTACGAGCCCGGATGAGTATCCTGAGGAAGAGCGTGCCGCGCAGTCTCTGGTCGACAAAAGCAAACGGCGCGACCAGCCGGACTGATCGCGCCGCAAGCCAGTCGGTTTGTGCACTGGCGTCAGGTGTTGCGGCGCAGGAACGCGATGATCGCCAGGACGAGAAAGATGGCGAACAGGATGTAAGCGATATTGGTCGCCCCGCCCGCAATGCCGCCAAAGCCGAGTACGGCAGCGACGAGCGCGATGATGAGGAAGATGATGGCCCATTTCAGCATTGGAAAAATCCCCTTGTTGGTCATGGCGATATCCCGGGGATCACGGGATGGGCCCGCTTCAAACCTTTGTTAAGCCAGCGTGCAGGGTGCGCGCGAGCCGCTTGTCAGCTGTGCGCTGGCCTGCCAGATAGCCGCGTGGGTTGGGGAGGTGCGTTTCATGTCGCTCTTTCGGTCGATTGCATTCGCAGCGCTCGCGGTCGCCGGTTTCGGCACTTCTTCATCTGCACATGCTCAGTCGGCGTTGTACGTCGATCCCGAAAGCACCACGCTTGATGCAGCGGAGCGGCTCGATGGGCAGGCGCGACGCGATGCACTGGCGCTGGGCGCCATTTCTTCCGCAACATGGTTTACCCACGGGACGCCAGCCGAGGTGGAGAGCAAGGTCGCGCGATTGGTGGAGGCCGCCGCCGCCCGCAACGAGATGCCCGTGCTGGTTGCCTACAACATCCCCGGGCGCGACTGCGCGCTCTATTCCTCGGGCGGAGCGACAGGAACCGACGACTATCTCGCTTGGATCGAAGGTTTTGCGGCCGGCATCGGCGAGCATCCGGCACTCGTGGTGATCGAGCCCGACAGCCTCGGCATTATCCCCTGGTACCGCACGCTCGATGGCGAGCTGGAGAATTGCCGACCGAAAGGCGGCGAAGATGGCGAAGCTGCCGATGAGCGCTTTACCCAGCTGAGTGCGGCGGTGGAAACGTTTTCCGCCTTGCCCAACGCGCGGATCTATCTCGACGGGACGGGCAGCGGCTGGCTCGCTCCCGGTGAAGCCGCGAGCCGCCTGATCCGTGCGAACGTCGCGCGGGCCGACGGCTATTTCCTGAACGTCTCGAACTTCGAAAGCGACGCGCGCCTGCTCCATTATGCGCGCTGGATCAGCGATTGTCTCGCCCTCGTCACGGCCGACAAGATTCAGCCTGACGAATGTCCCAGCCAGTACCGTCCGGCAGATTTCGATGACACCTCGTCATGGGGGGCGACCGATGCAGCTTACGATGCGCTGTTCTCCAGTGCCCGGATGGCGCGAAATCCAGCGGCGCAGAAGCACGCAATCATCGATACGAGCCGCAATGGCACGGGATCGTGGGACCCGCCGGAAGGCAAATATGCCGATGCCGAAATCTGGTGCAATCCGCCCGATCGCGGGCTTGGCAGGAGGCCAACGCTCGACACGGGCAGCGCCTATGTCGATGCGTTTCTCTGGATCAAGATCCCCGGCGAATCAGACGGACACTGCTATCGCGGAACCGCCGGCCCGACCGATCCCGAGCGCGGCATGGTCGCGCCGCGTGCTGGCGGCTGGTTTCCCGAGCAGGCTCGCGAGCTGATCCGCAATGCGGTGCCGCCGCTGGACGAGAACTAGCCCGGCGGGGCCGTGGAGCCGCGCACGCACAGCTTATATCCGTGGGCACCCATCCGGGTCGGCGTTTGGGCGATCTCTTCGCCGCCGCCTTTCTTGCGGTCCGCTTCCAGCGCGGCAATCAGCCGATCGGTCGCATCCCACGCCATCTCGCTCACCGGCTGGCGCACGGTGGTCAGTTGCGGCCAGACCGTGCGCGACACTTCGGAATCGTCGAACCCGGCGATCGAGACGTCGACCGGTACGGATAGCCCGGCTTCGCGTACGACCGCCATGGCGGCAACCGCCATGTCGTCGTTCTGCGCGAGGATTGCGGTCGGGCGAGGGGTGCGGTTGAGGAGCTCCGCAGCGACCTCGTAGCCGATCTCGTAGGTGAAATCGCCGGTGACGACCAAACCATCATCGATGCTGACCCCGGCTTCTGCAAAGGCACGACGATAGCCCTCCATTCGGGCGGAGCTGGCCCCGTGCGAGGGATCGCCCATGATGATCCCGATGTGCCGGTGCCCGAGTTCGAGCAGATGCGCGGCGATCGCCTGTCCGGCAGCGACCTCGTCCATGGCCGCCACGATGCCTCGGTCCATCTCGCGATGCGGAGTGATCCGTGCGTAGGGCAGCTTCTGCCTGTCCAGCATCGCCAGCAACGCGTCCTGATCGCAGGCGGGCGGGGCGAGCACCACGCCGTCGAGTCCCGCGCGCATCAGTAGCCGGCCCAGTTCGTCCTGGCGATTGGCGACGTCGCGAAATGGCAGCACTACCAGACGGAAGCGCGAATCTTCGAGACGCGAGAGCGCGCCGTTCTGCAATTCGACGACATAGCTGGGGCTGGGGCGCTCGTAGGTCAGCCCGATCAGGAAGCTGCGCCGCGCGATCAGGCTCTGCGCCGCGATGTTGGGATGGTAATCGAGTTCGTCCGCCGCCGCCTGCACCCGTGCGCGGGCATCTGCGCTGACATGCGGCGCACCGTTCAGCGCACGTGAAACCGTCTTGATCGATACACCGGCGAGCTCGGCGACGTCGGTGATCGTAGATCGCTTAGAAATAGCTGAATCTCCAAGAAAGCGCGCCGATAGCCCGATTGGCGGCATTTGTCGACGCGCTTGCTCGGCACGCCGCTTGACTCGTTCCAATGGTCGACGGTAAACGCTGTCAGGAACAACGGTAAACGTTGTCTGATTTGGGAGGGATATCCGGTGCGGCTTCGCAGAGCTACATTCATGTCAGGAGCAATTTCGGTCGCACTGTGCGCAGGGCTGGCAACCGGTCCGGTCACGGCACAGCCCAATCCACAGGCCGTTGCCGACCCATCGCAGTGGCCCTCGCAACCCGCTCCGATCGAGGTTGATGAAACGGTCGAGCAGCGGATCGACGCGTTGATCGCAGCAATGTCGCTCGAACAGAAAGTCGGCCAGATCATCCAGGCCGATATCGGAAGCGTAACGCCCGCCGATGTAAGCCGGTTTCACCTCGGTTCGATCCTCAATGGCGGCAATTCCACGCCTACCGGGGAATATAATGCTCCCGCCGAGCGCTGGCTGAAGGCCGCCGACGACTTCTATGCCGCATCGATGAAGCGCGATGGCGACCTGCCGCGCATCCCGGTAATCTGGGGCAGCGATGCGGTCCACGGGCACAACAACATCGTGGGTGCGACGCTGTTTCCGCACAATATCGGTCTGGGTTCGGCGCGCGATCCGGAGCTGATGCGCCGTATCGGCGAGATTACCGCGATCGAGATGCGGGTGACCGGGCTCGACTGGACCTTCGCCCCGACACTGGCGGTGGTGCGCGACGATCGCTGGGGCCGGACTTACGAAGGCTTCGGCGAAACGCCCGAAATCGCCACATCCTATGCCGCGCCCATCATCGAGGGGCTGCAGGGCAAGATCGGTGACGAAGACTGGCTTCGCGGTCCGCATATCGTTGCGACCGCCAAGCATTTCCTCGGTGACGGCGGCACTGCTGGCGGCAAGGACCAGGGCGACGCACGGATCGACGAGGAGGGGCTGCGCGACTTGTTCAGCCCGCCCTACCTCCCGGCGATCGAAGCCGGTGTGCAATCGATCATGGTCAGCTTCTCGAGCTGGAACGGTGCGAAGATGCACGGCAACGAGTCGCTGCTGACTGGCGTGGTCAAGAACCGCTGGAATTTCGACGGGTTCCTCGTCGGGGACTGGAACGGCCACGGCCAGATCGCGGGTTGCTCGGCGACCGATTGCCCGCAGTCGGTGAATGCCGGGCTCGACATGTTCATGGCGCCGGACAGTTGGAAGGGGCTGTATCAGTCCACGCTGGCAAATGCGCGTAACGGCACGCTTTCGATGGATCGCCTCGACGATGCCGTACGTCGCATCCTGCGCGTGAAGCTGCGCGCCGGACTGTTCGAGGCGGGCAAGCCTTCGTCGCGGCCCTATGCGGGCGAATTCGAGCGACTGGGCAGCGCCGAACATCGCGCGGTCGCGCGCGAGGCGGTGCGCAAATCACTGGTGCTGCTCAAGAACGCGAACGGCGTGCTTCCGCTCGACTCAGGCGCCAACGTGCTGGTCGCGGGCGACGGGGCGGACAATTTTACCAAGCAAACCGGTGGCTGGACACTGACGTGGCAGGGCACCGGCACGAAACGGTCGGACTTTCCCAACGCGCAGACCATCTGGGGCGGTATCGAGGAAGCGGTCCAGCAGGCGGGCGGAACCGCCACGCTCTCGCCCGACGGTTCTTTCTCCAGCAAACCCGACGTCGCGATCGTGGTGTTCGGCGAAGATCCCTATGCAGAATTTCAGGGCGACCGGCCCGATGTCGGTTACGACGATGCAGAGAGCCTGGCGCTGCTTCGCTCGCTCCAGGCCGATGGTATTCCGACGGTATCGGTGTTCCTGTCGGGGCGCGCGATGTGGGCGAACCCCTTCATTAACGCGTCGGACGCATTCGTAGCCGCCTGGCTCCCGGGGTCAGAGGGTGGCGGCGTTGCAGATGTGCTGTTTGGCGAGGCGGAGTTCACCGGCAAGCTGCCCTATAGCTGGCCGAAATCGAGCGACCAGACCGCGCTGAACGTGGGCGATGCAATTTACGATCCGCTGTTCCCCTACGGGTTTGGCCTGACCAGCGACAAACCCGGCGATCTCGCACAGCTGCCGGAGGATCGCGCGTCCGCCGCGCCGGTCGATACCAACGTGCTGTTTGCTGCCGGGCGCGCTGGCGAAGGACGGCAATTGCTGATCGGCGCCCCGGGTGCTCTTGCGACCAATCCGGGGCCCGACCTCATCACGATGGAGCGCACAGACCACAAGGCGCAGGAAGATTCGGTACGCTTGCGCTTTAGCGGCGCGGGCAAGGCGGTGGCTGCGATCGTGCAGGACAGCCCGATCGACATGCTGCGGCAGACCAACGGCGATCTCGCCCTCGAGCTCGTCTTCAAGGTCAATGCTGCACCTACGGCGGACGTCAATCTGCTGATGACCTGCGGAGATGGGTGCATGGGCGGTTTCCCGTTCGGCACCGTCCTCTCGCGAGCGGCACAAGGAGGCCAGTGGACCCGCCTTGCGCTGCCTTTGAGCTGTTTTGAACAAGCGGGCGTCGACATGGGCCGTGTCGAAGCGCCGTTGATGCTGGTCACCGAGGGCCAGCTCGACCTCACTCTCTCGTCGGCACGTATCGTCTCGCCGTCGGGCGGCCAACTCACATGTCAATAAACACAATCCGCAAAGACGGATCGTAGGGGAGGACACTATGACCAAAGCAAATTTTGCCGCGACGTTCACCACCATGTTGCTGTGCTCCGTCGCCGCCATGCCAGCGCACGCCCAGACGGCTGCGGCAGACGATCAGACGCCAGCCACCGCGCAGGATCCGGATGATGATGACAATGTCATCATCGTTACCGCGAACCGCCGCGAAGAAAGCATGCAGGATGTGGCGGGGGTGGTTCAGGCCCTCGATGCAGACCAGTTGCGGCAGGACGGGATCAGCGAACTGCGCCAGCTTCAGGTTGCGGTGCCGGGGCTGAGCATCGCCAATCAGGAAGGCAACGTCGAGATCTTCATTCGCGGGGTGGGCTCCGCGAACAACACCGAGCTGGGCGATCCGGGCGCCGCACCGCACCTCAACGGTGTCTACATTCCGCGCCCCCGCGGGCTTGGCCTGATGTTCTACGACCTCGAGCGGGTCGAGGTGAACAAGGGACCGCAGGGCACCCTTTACGGGCGCAACGCGCTTGCCGGAACGCTCAACATCATCACCGCCAAGCCCCGGCTCGGCGAATATAGCGGCTATGCACAGGCAGAAGTCGCCAATCGCGGGTCCTACGGCGCCGAAGGTGCGCTCAATATCCCGCTGGGCGATACCATGGCGATGCGCGCCGCCGGATATTACATCAATCGCGACTTTGGCTTCCGCAACGCCTCGACCGGTGTGGAGGCGCGCAAGCTGAAGCCGGCAGGTCTGGAAGAGAACTATGCCGGTCGCCTCTCGCTCCTGTGGGAGCCCAGCAGCCGGCTCAGCCTCTCGATCGTGGGCGACTACGGCAGGGAAACGGGTACCGGCTATCCCGGCGCGAACATCTTCTCGGCCGTTCAGGCCACCGGATTGCGGCCCGACAAGCTCAATATCAAGGACGTCGTCTATCGCGGAATGCAGGGCGACATGGAGAACGAGCTGTGGGGTGTGCAGGGCACGCTGGCCTACGATTTCGGCACCTTCACCGCTGAACTGAACGGCAGCTATCGCTCGGTCGACTTCTATCAGGCCAACGCCAGCAGCGAAGGCATCGCCTATCCCGGCCGCGATCTGGACGCGGTCGAATACGACAACTTCTCGAACAACTTCTGGCAGTCGAGATCCCAGAGCCAGGTGTACGAGCTGCGCCTCTCTGCCAACGACGATCAGCGCCTCCGCTGGAATGCAGGCGGGTTTTACTTCAAGGAAGACCAGCAGGTCGGTTATCTGGCGCTCGCCGATCGGGGCTACTGCTGCTATTCGGGCACCGAATTCACGATGCCGGACGTCGATGGCGAGAGCTACGCGTTCTTCGCCGACGGAACCTACGACGTCACCGATCGCCTGCGTGTCTTCGCCGGGCTGCGCTATACCGAAGAAGAGAAGTCGCGCTATGGCATCGGCGGCAACTGGGCGCTGACCCTGGGCGGCGAGAACTTCTCCTGCTGCTTCGGCACGCGCTTGGGGACCGAAGGGTTCCGCCCCGCGCTGCTCGATCGACCCAATTTCGACGTCAGCGGGATCAACACCCCGCAGGGGCGCGCGCAGTTCCTGGTAGAAGGCATTCTCACGCCCGGTCTTCGCGATACGCTGATCGACCAGATCGGTGCGATTGCCGATGGCACCAACCCGAATGGCACCTGCATCGACCGTCCCGATATCGACAATGGCTTCGTGGAGTGCCCGACCGGTTTCAACGGCGGCTTCAGCTTCGTCGAACTGACGATCCCCGACCAGCAGGTCGGCCAGTCTGCGTTCGACTTTGTCGACTGGCGGGCCGGCGTCGAGTTCGATATCAGCCCGGACAACATGCTCTACGCCAAGGTTTCGACCGGGCATAAATCGGGCGGCTTCAACGACAGCTTCAACGGATCGACGATTCCCGAATCCTTCCGCCCGGAATCGCTGATCGTTTACGAGGCCGGCAGTCGCAACAGCTTCGATGCGTTCGGACGGCGTCACATTTTCAACCTGACCGGCTTCTACTACGATTATACCGATCAGGTTTTCCAGGATCTGACCTGCATCAACCTCGACGAAACGCAGACCCCGCCGGTGTGTAATGGCTACTCGCTGGTCAACCGCAACATCGGCGAATCGCGCATCTACGGCGCCGAGGCAGAGCTGAAACTGCGACTGCCTGCCCACTACTCGCTGGACCTGAACGCAGCCTATCTCGACACCAAGATCACCAAGGGCGTCGTCGCCGATGCCCGGGCGCAGGACTTCGACGCCGGGGGCGAATCGCCGCTGACGAGCCTGGTCGGCAACCGCCTGCCGCTGGCGTCCGAAATGAACGTGAGCGCGCGCCTATCGCAGTGGTTCGATGTCGGTCCGGGCCGGTTCGACTGGCAGGCGCTGCTGAACTATCGGTCGTCGTACTTCCTCACCCAGTTCAACGAGAATGACATCGTCTTCCTCGATGGGACGCGCCAGACTGCACTGGAGGCCGGCTTCCCCGATCGCCAGCCTGGCTTCGTGACGCTCAACCTGGGTGCGGGCTACACCGTCGGAAACTTCCGGCTGGAAGCCTGGGCAAGCAACTTCCTCGACGAGGAAGTGTCGCAAAAAGCGCTGGTTGGCTCGTCGCTCAACATCCGCTTCCTTAACGATGCACGGACCTACGGCTTGCGGGCCCGGGTAACGTTCTAGGAGCCGATCAGGGTCGCAGGACCCGTTGCGGGGCCGCTGTTCGTCAAGGCGAGCTGCGGCCCCGCATTCGTTTCGGGCCAAAGCTCGGGGGCGACCGGGGCACAGGTTTTCAACGCTGTTCGGGATGCTGGCGGACAGGGTGGGATTCGAACCCACGGTGAGCGTAAACCCACGGCGGTTTTCAAGACCGCTGCCTTAAACCACTCGGCCACCTGTCCTTCGAGCACAGTCGGCTAGCGCCGAACGGCGGTATTGTCACCTTCGGTGACGTCTACGGCTGCGCCTTCGACTCCAAGACCGCTGCCTTAAACCACTCGGCCACCTGTCCTTGCCGCGAAGCCGGCTAACGCTTCGACCCGCAATTGTCACGCACAGGCACGCTTAGCGCAATTCACCACGGTAAGTCATTGGCGAGCAACCTTGGTTGTGACAGATATCCCACCCATGAGATTTTCACGCCCAATGATCGCCCTTGCGGCGTGCCTCGCCACTGCAACGATATCCGCTGCGCCCGCTGCGGCGCAGGACATACCGTTCGATGCCTATATGCAGCTCGTCATCGCCAAGGCGCGGGCGCAAGGCGTGAGCGAGGCGACGATTGCGCGGATGACCGAGGGTCTCACGCCCAACCCGCGCGTGATCGAGCTCGATCAGAGCCAGCCCGGTTCGTCCTCGTCGCCCGGCTATCCGCCCTTACAACGCTACATCGACCGGCATGTCGACACGGCTCGGATCAATGGCGGACGCGCGGTCTACAACGAAACCGCGCGGCTCCACGGTCCGATCCGCCAGCAATATGGCGTTCCTGCCGAAATCATCATCGCGATCTGGGGGCACGAGACCAATTACGGCGGCTATCGCGGGAATTTTGACCTCTCGCGGTCGCTCGCCACGCTGGCGTGGGAAGGGCGTCGGCGCGAATTGTTCGAAAGCGAGTTCATTGCGCTGCTGAAGGTGGCCGACAAAGGCTACTCGCGCGACCGACTGGTGGGCAGCTGGGCCGGAGCCTTCGGTAATCCGCAGTTTTTGCCGAGCGTGTATCTGCGTCTCGCCACCGATGGCGATGGCGATGGGATGGCCAACATCTTCACCAACCAGGCCGATACGATGGCGTCCATTGCCCGCTATTTCCAGGATGCGGGCTGGCGGCCCGGCATCCCTTGGGGGGTGAGGGCAAGCGTGCCTTCAGGCTTCAACGTCGATGCCTATCGGACCGAACTGGTCGCACCGGTCTGCCCGCGCGTCCACGAGCGGCACAGCCAGTGGAAGACCGTGGCCGAATGGCGCGATCTGGGCGTGACGCCGTATAACAGCCTGCCGTCCGACACTCTGGTCAGCCTGTTCCAGCCCGACGGGCCGGGAAATCCTGCCTGGCTGTTAACCTCAAATTATCGCGTTATCCTCGAATATAACTGCTCCAATTACTACGCGATGAGTGTGGGGCTGCTAGCCGATGAGATTGCCCGGTAAGGTACATAAGTTTGCGATAGCTTTCGGGCTGCTCGCATCGCTATCCGCCTGTGCGGGCGGATCGGGCGATTACGATCTTGCGCCTGCATCGGATTATTACGCGGTCGAGCAGGCCCGCCCCACGCCCAATTCGGCGGTAAACGGCCCTCAGGCCGATTATCCGCAGGTGCTGGGCGAGCCTTATCTGGTCGACGGGCAAACTTTCGTCCCTGCCGATCTGCTGAGTTACGATGCGGTCGGTTACGCCACGCTCGACATGATCGATGCGCGCGGAGTGACCGTCTCGCACAAGACACTACCGCTGCCGAGCTATGTCGAGCTGACCTCGCTCGATAGCGGGCGGACCATCCTTGCCCGCGTCGAACGCCGCGGGCCCATGACCACGAGCCGGATCGTCGGGCTGTCGCAAGGTGCGGCGCGAGAGCTTGGGGTGGGCGAGGGGGCTCCGGTCCGGATCCGCCGCGTCAATCCGCCCGAGTTCGAACGCGCGGCGCTGCGCTCCGGCAGACCGGCAGGCGACCGCCTCGATACGCCCGACACGCTGATCTCGGTGCTGCGCAAGCAGCTTCCGGCTGCAGGTTCGGCCAGCCTCGCTTCGCAGGGGCCCAACGCCTCGGCACGCAGGCCCGGGCAATTCGATGAAGCGTTCGCGGAGATCGAGCCCGGCCCTTCGACAGCCGTCGCGGACAGTTTTGAAGACTACGAGGCAGCGCCGCCGACTCGGCCATCCTACGCACTGGCTCCGATCGGCGAGTTGCCGACGGGGGCGAATGGTCGGCCCGCTCCGGTCGAAGTCGCGCGCATGCCTGCAACCCGGCAGCCGCCCCCCCGGGCAGCGCCCCCTCAGGCAGCTCGGCCAGCGGCACGCGCCGGCCGTTACGTCATCCAGGTCGCTTCTTTTTCGGGTAGAGACAATGCGATAGACGCGGCCGATGATCTGAGCGGCTTCGTCGTGCGGTCGGGCGAGTATCTCCGGGTCCGGATGGGCCCCTACGCCACCCGTGGAGAAGCCGAGGCTGCCCTCGCCAAGGCCCGCAGCTCCGGCTATAGGGATGCCTATATAGACACGAGCGATTAGCCGCCTGCCATCGCCGGGCGGTGGGCCCCACACGGGCCGAAGCAGGAGCAGCGACATTGCAGGCACGACGGGTGAAGCGACACCATAGGGCGGGTATTCCCGCCTCGATGGTGGCCGCGCTGGCGCTGTTGGTGCCGACAACACTCTATGCCCGGCCCACGCCGCCTACGCCCGAGCAGGCACCGATCGCGTATCTGATCGATCTTTCCAGCGGCCAGACGCTGTATGCCCGTGACATAGACCGGCGGTTCGTCCCTGCTTCGATCACCAAGGTGATGACCACGCTGGTCGCATTCGACATGCTGGACAGTGGAAAACTGCGCCGCGACCAGCGCATGCCCTATCGCGACGAGACCTTCGAGGAATGGCACCAGAAGGGGAGCACCCTGTTCCTGCCAGCCCGGGCGCGCCCTACGGTGAACGAGCTGCTGATCGGGATTACCACCGTCTCCGCAAACGACGCATCGGTCGTGCTGGCCGAGGGCGGCGGGGGCAGCGTTGCCGAGTGGACCGATCGGATGAATGCCACCGCGCAAGCGATCGGTATGCACGATAGTCACTTCAGCACGCCGAATGGCTGGCCGGATGAAGGCCGCACCTTCACCACCGCGCGCGATCTGGCGCGTCTGGCGGAGCGGATCCTGCGTCGCCATCCGCAACTGTTCGGCTATTATTACGGACGATCCGGCCTCAAGGCCTATGGCATCGCGCAGGACAATCACGATCCGATCACCGGCAGGGTCGATGGGGCGGACGGTTTGAAAACCGGCTATACCGATCAGGCAGGTTACGGCTTTCTCGGCACCGCGGAACGCGACGGGCGGCGCCTGGTCATGGTGGTCGCGGGCGCCGATCGCGGGAGCGAACGCAACCGTGCTTCGCGCGATTTCATCGAATGGGGTTTCGAAGCCTTCGACAGCCAGCTTCTGGCAAAGAAGGGCCAGGCTGCAGCGGTGGCGCAGGTTCAGAACGGGGTGACGGACGAGCTGGCACTGGTTGCCGCACAGGATATTCGCGTGGCCTTGCCGCGGGGCGACAATGCCAAGCCGACGCTGACCGTGCGCTATGACGGCCCGCTGCGCGCACCGATTGCCAAGGGCGAGGCAGTTGCCACGCTGGTGATCGCGGTGCCTGGTATGGAGCGCTCGACCCTGCCGCTCTATGCCGCACGCGATGTCGAGGAAGCGGGTGTTTTCCGCCGGATCGCCAATGGCTTCAAAGGGCTCTTCCGGTGAACGAAACCTCGACACGCCATTCGCTCAAAGCTCGTTTCATCGCCTTGGAAGGTGGGGAGGGCGTGGGCAAATCCACCCAGGCCAAACGACTGGTGGCTGCCTTGGCAGAGCGTGGTATCGAGGCTGTCCTCACGCGCGAGCCGGGCGGGACCAGCGGGGCAGAGATGATCCGCAAGCTGCTGCTCGAACCGCCGGGAACGGGTTGGGGCGTACAGGCCGAGGCGCTGCTGTTCGCGGCCGCACGATCGGACCATGTGGCCAAGGCGATCAAGCCTGCGCTGATGGCAGGCAAATGGGTCGTGTGCGACCGGTTCGTCCTGTCGAGCCGCGCCTATCAGGGCCTTGCCGGAGGGCTGGGCGACGAGGAAGTTCGCACGCTCCACCGGATTGGCAGCGGTGGACTGGCTCCGTGTCGGACCATCCTGCTCGAAGCCCCCGGAGATGATGTCGCCGAGAGACTGCGGATGCGCGACGGGGACGAGGCCGACGCGATCGGCGGACGCAATGCGAAGTACCACGCCGATGTGGCGCGCGGTTTCGCAGGGCTCGCGCAGGGCGACGACAGCATCGTGCAGATCGATGCCTCGGGCAGCGCAGACGATGTGCATGCAGCCGTCATGCGCCAGGTCGAACCCTTGCTTGGCGTGGAGACGTGACCGGGGCGAACGCGCCCCAATGGCGCGAATGGCGCGCAGCACTCGCCAGCCCCCGAATGCATCATGCGTGGATTCTTGCCGGGCGCAAGGGGCTGGGCAAGCATGAATTCGCCCTCGCCGCCGCCCGCGAACTCGTCGCGATGGGCCGGGACGCCCCGGTGTCCGACAACGATCCCGACGTCCAGTTGCTGACGCACCTGCCCAAGGACGACAAGGAAGCGAAGAAGGCCGAGAAGGGCGAAGCTTTCGAGACCAAGCGCAACATCGCGATCGAGCAGGTGCGAAGCATGCAGGCGCGGCTCAACACCCGCCCGACGCTGGGCGAGCGGCGCGCGATCATCATCAATCCGGCCGACGATCTGGAGCGCAATGCCGCCAATGCTCTGCTGAAGAGCCTGGAGGAACCGCCGCAGGGTACGTTCTTCCTGCTGGTGACGCACCGTCCCGGCCTGCTGCTACCCACCATTCGCTCGCGCGCGCGCATCCTGCGCTTCAATGCGCTGCCGACCTCGCAGGTCGAGGAGGTTCTGCGCAGCCAGACCGACATAGCCGACGCTGCCGATATCGCGCTTGCCGCGCGGGCCAGCGGTGGTGCGCCGGGGGCAGGGCTCATGTTCCTCGAGCAGGAGCTCGGGCCCGCAGAAGCGTTGATGCGGCGTATCGTGATGGAGGGCGACCCCGACTTCGTGCTGCGCGGCAAGCTGGGCGAGGAAATCGGGGCGCGTCCAGACCGCAACAGGCTCGCGACCACGCTCGATCTGGCGCGCACGGTGCTGGCACAAAGACTGGAACAGCTGGACCACGTTCACATCCCTGCGCTGGTCGAGGCGCATTCGCGGCTCGTCACCATTTCCGGGCAGGCAAAAAGCTACAATTTCGACCCCGGTTTCCTCGCAATGGAAATCGGCACCTTGCTCGCCTCGGCTGCCACGCATAGAGCCCCCGCCAATGGCTGATCCTTACTATATTACCACCGCGATCCACTATCCCAACGGCAAGCCGCATATCGGCCATGCTTACGAGACTGTGGCGGCGGATGTCATCGCCCGATTCCAGCGGCTCAAGGGCCGCGATGTTCGCTTCCAGACCGGCACCGACGAGCATGGCCTAAAAATGGCGCGCAAGGCGCAGGACGAGGGCAAGACGCCCCGCGAACTCGCCGACGAGATGAGCGCGCATTTCCAGCGCCTGTTCGACCTGCTGAACATCTCCTACGACCGCTTCATCCGCACGACCGAGCCCGATCACCACACCGCCAGCCAGGCGCTGTGGCGCAAGATGGAAGAGCGCGGCGACCTCTATCTCGACCGCTACGAAGGCTGGTACTCGGTCCGCGACGAAGCCTTCTATGACGAGAAGGAGCTGGTCGAAGGGGAAGGGGGGGAGAAGCTCTCCCCGCAGGGTACGCCGGTCGAATGGACCAAGGAGGAAAGCTGGTTCTTCCGCCTGTCGAAGTACCAAGACAAGCTGCTCGACCTCTACGCCTCGCAGCCCGACTTCATCCAGCCCGACAGTCGCCGCAACGAGGTGATGCGCTTCGTCGAAGGCGGTTTGCGCGATCTTTCGGTCAGCCGCACCAGCTTCGACTGGGGCGTGCAGGTGCCGGGCAACAAGGACCACGTGATGTATGTGTGGGTCGACGCGCTCACCAACTACATCAGCGGCCTTGGATATCCGGAAGAGGGCGCGGACTGGAAATACTGGCCTGCCGACCTCCACCTGATCGGCAAGGATATCGTCCGCTTCCATACGGTCTATTGGCCCGCCTTCCTGATGAGCGCGGGCGTGGAGCTGCCCAAGCAGGTGTTCGGCCACGGCTTCCTGCTCAATCGCGGGCAGAAGGAAAGCAAGTCGCTCGGCAATGTCACCGATCCGACTGTGCTAGCGGACCAGTTCGGCGTCGATGCCCTGCGCTATTTCCTGATGCGCGAAATCGCTTTCGGTCAGGACGGCAGCTATTCGCCCGAGGCGATCGTGACCCGCGCCAATGCGGAACTGGCGAACAGCTTCGGCAATCTGGCGCAGCGTACGCTCTCGATGATCGCCAAGAATCTCGATGGCGAGTTGGGCGCGTATGATCCCAACGGCGACGACAAAGCGCTGCTGAAGACGGTGCAGGATGCCGTTCGCAAGTATTTGCCACAAGAGTTTGAAAAGCTGGCATTCTCGGTCGGTATCGATGCGTGGATGAAGGCGGTTTACGCCTGCAACCAGTATGTCGACGAACAGGCTCCGTGGGCGCTCAAGAAGACCGATCCGGATCGCATGCGCACCGTGTTGCAAACGCTGTTCATCGCGCTTCGCGACCTCGCCATCGCGATCCAGCCTGTCATTCCGGAGAAGGCGGGCCAGCTGCTCACCATGCTAGGAATTGCCGAAGACGCGCGCACCCACGCCGATCTGGCCGACGAAGGCTGGTACGGCGCGCTGATCAAGACCGGATATCGCGTGCCCAAGCCCGATCCGCTGTTCCCGAGGCTGGAATTGCCGGAGGCGCCTGCGGAAGATGGGGAGGCCCGCTGATGCTGATCGATAGCCACTGCCATCTCGAATACGAAGGCCTGGTCGAAGATCAGGACGCCGTTCTGGCGCGGGCGCGCGATGCGGGCGTGCAGGGCTTCCTCAACATCTCGACCAAGCAGGCCGAGTGGGACCAGGTGGTCGCCACTGCCGCGCGCGAAACCGATGTGTGGGCGAGCGTCGGCATCCACCCGCACAACGCCGATGATCATGCCGATCTTGCGCGCGAAACGCTGCTGGAGGCGACGCGTCACCCCAAGGTGGTCGGGATCGGCGAGACAGGCCTCGACTATTATTACGACAAGTCCGACCGCAGCGTACAGCAGGCGCTGTTCCGCATGCATATCGATGTGGCGCGCGAGACCGGACTGCCGCTGATCATCCATACGCGCGACGCGGAGGACGACACTGCCGCCATTCTCGAAGACGAGATGGGGAAGGGGGCTTACCCCGCGCTGATCCACTGCTTCACCGCCTCGGCCGGGTTCGGTCGCCGCGTGCTCGAACTAGGCCTGTCGATCTCGATTTCGGGGATCGTCACCTTCAAGAACGCCAGGGATCTGCAGGAGGTTGCCAAGGTTATCCCAGCGGATCGCCTGCTGGTCGAAACCGACAGTCCGTTTCTTGCGCCCGTGCCGCATCGCGGCAAGACCTGCGAACCCGCCTTTGTCGCCAATACCGCACAATTCGTGGCCGAATTGCGTGGCACAAGCGTCGACGAACTGGGCGAGCAGACCACCCGCAATTTCCACGATCTGTTCTCCAAGACGAAAGCGACCCAAAGGGAAGGGGCGTGAAGGTCACGTTGCTCGGCACGGGTACGTCGACCGGCGTTCCGCGCATAAATGGCGATTGGGGTACGTGCGATCCTTCCGAACCGCGCAACCGCCGTTCGCGGGTCGCGATCGTGGTCGAGAACGATGCCGGTAGCCGCGTGCTGGTCGATACGCCGCCGGACCTGCGCGATCAGTTCCTGCGGTGCGGCATCGACAATATCGACGGCGTCTTCTGGACGCACGACCACGCCGATCATTGCCACGGCATCGACGATCTGCGCTCGCTGAGATATGGACGCAGCGGGCCACTACCGGGCTATGGCGTGGAGGAAACCGTCCGCAGATTGCGCGCGCGCTTCAGCTATGTCTTCGCAGGCGAACATGGCTATCCGACGATCGTGAACCTCGAAGTGCTCGACCGGCTTCGGTTGTTCGCTGGCTTCACCGTCGACTGGACGGTCATGCCGCATGGCCCCGCAAAAAGCACTGGCTTCCGCTTCGGATGCGATGGGAAGTCCATAGGCTATGCCACTGATTTTAGTGAAATAACTTCAGAGATGGTGGCGTTGTTCAAGGGCACCGACCTGTTGGTGTGCGATTGTCTCCGGCGTGAAGAGCATCCGACCCATGCCAACCTCGCCATGGCGCTCGACCTCGCGAAGCGCTGCGGTGTCGGCAGGATGGTTCTGACGCATCTCGATAAAAGCATGGATTACAGGACTTTATGCGGCGAAGTTCCGAAGAATGTGATTGTCGGCTATGATGGGCTAACGGTTTCGCCATGAACCAGTTCGAAGTGATCCAGATCATCGCATTGGTTGGCTGGCTTGTTTTGGCTGTGAGCGCATTCGCGTCGTTTCGGCTCAACTGGAAGACATCGCTCCGCCATGCGTTGATTTGGGCCGTGATCATCACGGCATTGATGCTGCTGGTGACGACGATCCAGTAGTGTGGCGTCGAGCCCGCCCCGACAAACACCTTTTATTTTACATAATATATATTATCCATCTAAAGGATATGCTGACGGTCGGGCACGGCGCTCCTATGCCCTCTTGCCATGAACACACCGGAAAGCTCGCAACTCGACCGTCTGCTATCCATCATGGCGCGGCTGCGCGATCCTCAAAAAGGATGCGATTGGGATCTCGCGCAGGATTTCGGCACAATCGCGCCATACACCATCGAAGAAGCCTACGAGGTGGCCGACGCAATTGAGCGCGACGCTATGGACGAGCTGCGTGAGGAACTGGGCGACCTGCTGTTTCAGGTCGTGTTCCATGCCCGCATGGCGCAGGAGCGCGGCTTATTCGCCTTCGAGGATGTGGCGCGCGCCATTTCGGACAAGATGGAGGCCCGCCACCCGCATATCTTCGGCACTGGTGATGGCCAGATGGATGAAGCCCGATGGGAGGCGCTGAAGGCGCAGGAGCGTGAAGCGAAGGGCCAGCAGAGCGCGATGGACGGCGTGGCGCGCGCCCTTCCCGCGCTGCTCCGCTCAGAAAAGCTTCAGAAGCGCGCAGCGCGCGATGGGTTCGACTGGCCCGATCCCTCGGGCGCGGCGGAGAAACTGGCAGAAGAAGCGCGCGAACTTGCCGAGGCCGATAATCCGGCGGATCGCAAGGAAGAGGCAGGCGATTTGCTGTTCGCGGCGGTCAATCTGGTTCGCGCAAATGGTATCCAGCCCGAAGAGGCTCTCAAGGCGGCGAACGACAAGTTCGAGCGGCGCTATCGCGGCATGGAAATGCTTGCCCAAGGCGCTTTCGCCACGCTCGATCTCGATGCGCAGGAGGCCCTTTGGCAGGCCGTAAAACGCTCGGAAAAGCGCGCCTCAGACTAGGTCGAAACTCTCGAACTGGCCCAATTCCTTGGGCCCGAGCCGCACGATGAGCCGATGCTGGGGGCCGCTACCCCCCTCTCCATCGATTTCCTCTTCCTCGATCACGTCGCCATGCGCGTGCAACCACGCAATCTCGCGTCCGGCAGAGGCAGGAAGCACGAATTCGCGAATGGTCGCACCGCGCGTCAGCACGTTCGCGATCGTTGCCTCGAGTCCTTCCAGATTGAACCCGGTCTCGGCGGAGAGCGGCACGACTTCTTCATCCTCGGCAGCCCGGGCAGCGAGGTCCTCGCGAACGTCCTCGGCGAGCAGATCCCACTTGTTCCAGACCTCGACGATCGGGATCACGACAGAGCCCTCCCCTTCGTCCTCGGCCCCCTCCTCGAGCGTGCCGACCACGCCGAGACCCCGCAGGACTTCGAGAACCTGCGTTTTCTGCGCCGCGCTGGAGGGATTGGCGATGTCGCGCACATGCAGAATCAGGTCCGCATTGGTGACTTCTTCCAGTGTGGCGCGGAATGCCGCGACGAGCTGCGTCGGCAAATCGGAAATGAAGCCCACCGTGTCCGAGAGGATCGCCTTTTCCACCCCCGGAAGGCCAATGGCGCGCATGGTCGGATCGAGCGTGGCGAACAGCAGGTCTTCGGCCATCACGTCCGCACCGGTGAGTCGATTGAAAATCGTCGACTTGCCGGCGTTGGTATAACCGACCAGCGCGATGACCGGCCACGGTGCGCGATTGCGCCGCTCGCGGTGGAGCGCACGGGTCTTGCGCACCTGCTCCAGCTCCTTGCGCAGCCGACTCATGCGGGTGCGGATCATCCGCCGGTCGGCTTCGATCTGCGTTTCGCCGGGACCGCCGAGGAAGCCGTAACCGCCACGCTGGCGTTCGAGGTGGGTCCAGCTGCGTACCAGACGGCTCGCCTGATAGTCGAGGTGGGCGAGTTCGACCTGCAGGCGCCCTTCCGCCGTCGCCGCGCGCTCGCCGAAGATTTCGAGGATCAGCCCGGTCCGGTCGATTACCTTGCGCTTCAGCTTTTCTTCGAGCGTGCGCTGCTGGATCGCGGAGAGCGCGCCATCGACGATAATCAGTTCCGCCTCCGCCATTTCGGCATCGACGCCGATCTGCTCGACCTGCCCTGCCCCGAACAGCGTCGCGGGCCGCACATCGCGCACCGGCTGAACATAGCTTTCGGCCACCACGATGCCGATCGCATTGGCGAGGCCGATCGCCTCGGCCAGGCGTTCATCGGCCGGCAGATCATTGGCCTGGCCACGGATATCGGGGCAGACGACGATGGCGCGCGCGCCGCGCGTCACCTCGCCTTGCAGATCATCATCGAAAATTTAGCTGGTTCCTGTCAATCGTCGTCGTCGTCATCATCCTCGCCTTCCCAGTCGCTGAGATCGACCGGGCCGGAAGGCTGGATGGTAGAGACGGCGTGCTTGTAGGCCAGCTGGACGTAACCATCGCGCTCCAGCAGCGTGCAGAAGAGATCATAGGCCGCAATCCGGCCCTGCAGCATCACGCCATTGACGAGGAACATGGTAACCTGGACCTCGGCCTCGCTGACACGGCCGAGGAATACATCCTGCAACTGGCGCTGCTTCTTGCCGCTGTCCTGGTTGGAGAACTGCTCCGCATCCATCGGATTGGCGGGCATGATCGTGCTGATCGCATGCTTGTAGACGAGCTGCGATTGCCCGTCACGCCGCAACAGCAGCGAGAAATTGTCGAACCAGGTAATGATGCCCTGAAGCTTCACGCCCTTGACCAGAAACACCGTCACGGGTTCCTTTTCACGCCGCAGGATATTCAGAAAGCCATCCTGCAGGCCGGGTTGCTTTTCCGCGCGGTTGGACTGGCGCGGCGCAGTGGCCTTCTTGGCTTTCGGGCGCGGCGGTACTTCGTCATGGTCTTCGCTCACATCGACCGGTTCGTCGAGCGGCTTGGCCTTGGTGCGGATCGAGAGCGTCTTTCCTTCGGGCATGACCCATTTCCTGTTCTTGGCGGCCTCAGCGGTGCCGCGTCGCTCAAATCGGATGCCGGTGCGCGGTGCGCAATGGCAGGACTTACCATAAAAAATGCCTGCCGCGGCCTAGCGTTCCACCGGTGCTAGCTAGTTCTGCTTCTCCTGGTGCTTAGCGCCGCGTCCCCAACGCCTGCAACTCAGTCTTCATCCTTGCGATCGGTCATACCCAGTATCTTGAGTTTGCGGTGCAATGCGGAGCGTTCCATGCCGATGAAACTGGCGGTTTTGGAGATATTGCCAGAAAAACGTCGGATTTGGATCGTTAGATATTCACGCTCGAATTCCTCACGCGCCTCGCGCAGAGGCACGCCCATCAGGCTCGACATGCCAATTCCGCCCTTGGCCCCGCCCTCGGTGATTTCACCCGGCAGCATATCGGGCTCGATCACCTGCATCTTGTCACGCGGGGAGAGGATCACGGTTCGCTCAACCACGTTCCGCAATTCGCGCACATTGCCCGGCCAGTCGTAGGCCTGAAGGGTCGCAAGCGCCTCTTCGCTGACCTCGGGCGGTTGCAGCCCCTGCTCGGATGCATAGCGGGCGAAGAAATGGGTCGCGAGCGCGGGGATGTCGTCGCGCCGGTCCGCCAGCGAGGGGATTTCGACCGGAACGACGTTCAGGCGATAGAACAGATCTTCGCGAAAACGCCCTTCCTCGATTTCCTTCTGGAGATCGCGCGATGTCGAGCTGACCACTCGCATGTCGACCCCGATCTGCCGGTTGCCGCCGACCCGGACGAAGCTCTGCTCGGTCAGCACGCGCAGGATGCGTGCCTGCGTGGAAAGCGGCATGTCCGCCACCTCGTCGAGGTAGAGCGTACCGCCATCCGCCATCTCCAGCAGGCCTGCGCGAACCAGCTTGCCTTCCGCCTCTTCGCCGAACAGCTCCTGTTCGAAGCGTTCGGAGGTAATGCGGGCCGAATTGACGATCACGAAAGCGCCGGAGGCGCGCGGGCTCCAGCTGTGGAGCAGGCGCGCGGCGACCTCCTTGCCGCTGCCGGCGGGGCCACTGATGAGCACACGGCTCCCCGTGTTGGCGACCCGTTTCAGCGTCGCCCTGACCTGGTTGACCGGTGCCGAATTGCCCGTGAATTCCTCGCCGGCGCCGCCATTATCCTGCTTGAGCTGGATATTCTCGCGTCGCAGCCGCTCGGTCTCGGTCGCGCGTTCGACCAGCAGCAGGAGGCGTTCGGTTTCGAACGGCTTCTCGATGAAATCCATCGCTCCGCGGCTGACCGCAGAGACAGCGGTGTCGATGTTGCCATGCCCCGAAAAGATGATGACCGGCAGTTCGGGTTCGCGCGCCTTGATCGCGTCGAGCACTTCGAGCCCGTCCATCGGGCTCCCGTGCAGCCAGACGTCGAGCAGCACGAGGCTCGGCCGGCGTTCGTCCACCAGACGCAGCGCGGTGCCGCTGTCGCCCGCAACACGGCATTCGTAGCCTTCGTCGCTGAGCACGCCGGACACCAGATCGCGAATATCGCGCTCGTCGTCGACAACCAGAATATCGAGCGCCATCAGCGCCTCCTCGTATGAAAATGAACCCTCATGACGTCATGTCTTCCGTCGCGGGTGCGGGATTTCGGGCAAAGCGCAGAATCACCTGCGTGCCGCCTTCGGCCATCGGCGCGAAGCTCATCTCGCCGCCGTGCTCTTCGACGATCTTGCTCACGATCGCGAGACCGAGCCCGGTGCCCTTCTCTCGCGTTGTCACATAGGGTTCGGCGATCCGATCCCGCTCCGCTGGCAACCCTACGCCATTATCGGTGATGCGGATATCGACGAAGTCGTTCTCCGGCGTGATCGACACCGCAATCCGTCCCGCAAACTCTTCGCCCTCGTCCTTCCCCTCGCCCACATCCGCCGCACGCGCCTGAACCGCTTCGACCGCGTTCTTGAGTACGTTGGTCATCGCCTGGCCGAACTGGTGCCGGTCGCAGCTGAGGGGAACCTCGCCACCCGGCGTTTCGAGGCAGAAGGCAATGTCCTGATGCGCGACTTCTTGCAGAAACACCGCCTGCCGAACCAGATCGAGCGCGTCCTCGTCCCGGAACATGGGCTTGGGCAGGCGGGCAAAGGACGAGAATTCATCGACCATGGTGCGCAGCGCAGTGACCTGCCGCACGATCGTGCTGGTCAGCTCGTCGAACAATTCCTCACCCTCGCTGATCTGCTTGCGATAGCGACGCTTCAGCCGCTCGGTCGCGAGCTGGATCGGGGTCAGCGGGTTCTTGATCTCGTGCGCGATGCGGCGTGCCACGTCGGACCATGCGGCGCGGCGCTGATCGATGAGCTGGCGGGTGATATCCTCGAAGGTAATGACGTGGCCGCCCGTCGCAGGCGCGACCCGCACAGCGAGCGTCAGCAGATCCGGGCCCTTGTTGATCGTGACGATGCCGTTTTCGGCGCCCTGATCGAGCAGCGCGGCAATCTGCGGCGAGACCCCGGCGAAGGCCCTGCCCCGCCCCTCTTCGCTCAGATCGTCGAACAGCAGACGGCGGGCGGAGGTGTTCATCAGCTGGATCGCCCCTGTCTCGTCGAGCGAGACGATGCCTGCGCTCATCGATTCGAGCACCGCCTCGATAAAGGCCCGCCGCTCCTCCAGCTGACGGTTGGCCTGAACCAGATCGTCGGTCTGCGCTTCCAGCTGCGCTGTCATACGATTGAAGGCGCGGTTGAGCATGCCGATCTCGTCGGCGCCCGTGCGCCCTTCGACCCGGAGCGAGAAGTTCCCCGCGCCCACCTTCCGAGCGGCGGCAACCAGATCGGTCAGCGGTTCGACCTGCCGATCCGCAAACCGCAACGCGAACCATACCGCGAAGCCAACCAGCGCAAGGCTGACGAAGAACAGCGCGAGGTTGAAGCGCAGCTGCAAGGCACGGGCACGTTCGCGCAGGCCTTCGTAGCGGGCGACGACCTCGCCCGCCTTCTCCCACTGGCTGAAGGCCAGCGCTTCGGTATTGCGCGCATTGTAGAGATAGATTCCGGCCGAACGATCGATGGCAGTCACCGCCTCGATCCGTTCGGGGCTGGCGAAGACCACCTCGATCTCGCCCGCATCGAGCTGCTCAAGCGCCTTTTCCAGCGTGGCGGCGGGCTCGTTCCCGCTGACCAGTCCGATGGCGACGGGAGTCGTGACGAGCCCGTTCGGAAAGGCCTGCAGGATGGCGCTTTCATTGAGGTCCCTCCCCTGCACCTGAAGCCGGTAGAGATCGAGGAACTCCGGCTCCGCGAGATCCGCACCAGAGCGCCCCTGAAGGATCGACAGCATGTCGCCCGCCATCGCGCGGGTCTGGTTCGACACGTCGACCTGATTCTGTTCGTAATAACCGCGCGCAAGCTCGTTGGCACTTTCGAGCAGACCGCGCGATGTGTTCGAAAACCAGAAATCGACGCCCGATTGGAAAAGGACCGCGGCAAAAGCCGCCACCAGCAGCGTCGGGACGGCGGCGATCAACGAAAACACGAACACGAGGCGCACGTGCAGCCTTGCGGTGCTACCCGCCGCTCGCTTGAGCGCGAGCCTGCGCCCGAGCAGCACCAGCAGCGCCATGGCGGGGACCAGTGCGCCGACCAGCAGGATCGAAACCTGCTGCGTCGGCAGCAGGCTGGACTGGTCGTCGCCATTGGAAAATGCCGTCCAAGTCGCGACGATCATGATCGCGAGGGCTACTGCGGCCGCGATCTCGAGCCAGGCGAACAGATTGGCGCGCCGCGACACCACGACCAGACGCCGTGTGAAGCGTGACCCGCGGATTGTCCTTCTTGAAGCAGTCGCCATCGTTGCGAACTTACAACATCGCTGTTGCCGGAATACAAGTTACAAAGCCTGTTCGTCCCACTTCGTGCCGCATATGGGCAACGCCTCGTGGCAGCAGGCAGATCGGGAGGGGCCGCTATGCGGCGGTGCGGACAAGGAAGGGTTCGTAGAACCGCTCAATCTCGCCCAGCACCTGCGCCGGATCGTCGATGAAGTTGACCGTCTTGCGGAACTCAGACGAGCCGTAGAGACCTTTCACGTACCACCCCAGATGCTTGCGCGCGATCTTGACTCCGACCTCGGGGGTATAGTGATCGAGCATCCGGCGGAAATGCTCAACGACGACCGCATATTGCTCGTTCAGCGGCGGATCGGCCCGCTTTTCGCCGGTCTGCCACCAATGCATAACCTGGCCGAGCAGCCACGGGCGGCCATAGGCGCCGCGACCGATCATGAGTCCGTCCGCGCCGGATTGCTCCAGCGCCTTGGCGGCATCGTCGATACTGCAGATGTCGCCGTTGACGATCACCGGAATGTTCACCGCTTCCTTCACCTTGGCGATGAAGGACCAGTCGGCAGACCCCTTGTACATCTGGTTGCGCGTGCGGCCGTGGACGGTGATCATCTTGACGCCCAGATCCTCGGCAATCCGCGCCAGCTCGGGCGCGTTGAGGCTTGCGTGGTCCCAGCCCATCCGCATCTTGACTGTCACCGGGACATCGACCGCCTTGACCGTCGCTTCCATCAGCTTGGTCGCCAGCGGCACTTCGCGCATCAGCGCGCTGCCGGCCAGCTGGCCGACGACCTTGCGCACCGGGCAGCCGAAATTGATATCTATGATGGCCGCGCCATTGCCTTCCTGCAATTTCGCAGCCTCGGCCATGCTCGCCGGGTCGCAGCCGACCAGCTGCATGCTCACCGGCTCCTCGATCCGGTCCCACGCCGCTTTCTGCACGCTCTGGCGGGTTTCGCGGATCGCGGCCTCGCTGGCGATCATCTCGGTCACGTTGAGGCCCGAGCCATAGCGACGCACCAGCGTGCGGAACGGCATGTCGGTCACGCCGGTCATGGGCGCGAGGACGACCGGCGTTTCGACACGCACGTCGCCGATGGCGATCGGCTTCAGAGCCGAGGGAGGGGTTGGCACTTCAAGCATGGGGAAGCGCGCCAAATAGTGGATTGCCGCCGATCCCGCAAGCGCGTAGCCCTCGCTCACGATGCCAGCCCCCGTACCCGAAAGCCGTTTCGCCGCGATTATCGTTGCCGCAGGTACCGGCACGCGTGCCGGGCAAACGATCCCCAAGCAATATGTACGCTGGCGCGGCAAGCCCGTACTGCGCCATTCTGCCGAGGCGCTGCTTGCGGCAGGCGCAGAGCCGCTGGTGGTCCCGATTGCGCCCGATGCTGCCGATCTGGCGCGCGACGCGCTGTCCGGACTCGACTCGATCATACTCATAGACGGCGGCGAAACGCGGCGCGCTTCGGTATCCGCCGGACTGGAGGCACTTGCTGGCGAGACGCCCGATCGTGTCCTGATCCACGACGCCGCACGCCCCATCCTGCCGCAGCCCGTGATCGACCGGGTGCTCGCCGCGCTCGACGCACACCCCGGTGCGATTCCTGCCCTCCCCGTGGTCGACACGATCGCGCGCACCAGAGATGGCATGATGACGGGTCAGGAAGACCGCACCGCCCTCGCCCGCGTGCAGACCCCGCAAGGTTTTCGCTTCGCCGATATCCTCGCGGCGCACCGCGCGTGGGATCCGGCAACCGAACCGACCGACGATGCTCAGGTTTTGCGGGCATCCGATGGCGACGTCGCCATCGTTGCGGGCGACGAGCGGCTCGCCAAGCTCACATTCGCAGAGGATTTCGCGATGCAATCAGCGCCCGTGCGGACCGGCACCGGCTTCGATGTCCACCAGTTGGCCGAGGGCGAGGACCTGTGGCTGGGCGGGATGCGAATCGAGCATACCGCGGGGCTCGCCGGACACAGCGACGCCGATGTCGCGCTCCATGCGCTGGTCGATGCGATCCTCGGCGCGATCGGCAATGGCGACATCGGCACGCATTTCCCGCCGAGCGACGAACGCTGGCGCGGCGCATCCTCGGGCCAGTTCCTGCAGCACGCCGTGGCGCTGGCGACCGAGGCGGGCTACCGGATCGGCAATCTCGACCTCACGATCATTTGCGAGGCCCCCAAGATCGGCCCGCACAAGGATGCGATGCGCGCAAAGATCGCCGATTTTGCGGGTATTCAGGTGGATGCCGTCAGCGTAAAAGCGACTACCACCGAAAAGCTCGGCTTTACCGGGCGTGAGGAAGGGATCGCCGCGCAGGCCGTGGCAACGCTTATCAGGGAAGATTTCGCATGAAGATGTCGTTCAAGCACGCCGCCGGAGCCGCCGCGTTCGTCTCGCTGGCTCAGCCCGTGATGGCACAGGGAACACCCTGCGTCCAATCGGACGACCTGGCAGATATGGTAACCTACGCAGTGCCGATGTTGATGGACGGCGTGCAGATCTCTTGCTCCGATGTGCTGCCTGCCGACAGCTTTGTGATGGGCGCCAATGGAGAGGGCTTTGCGGATCGCTTCGCTGCGCTGAACGATCAGGCATGGCCGGGCGCAAGGCGGGCCTTGATGACCTTCATGAAAGCCGAGGGTGACAATCAGGCGATGAGCGGAATGCTCGGCGAGATGGACGACGAGGCCCTGCGCCCGTTCGTCGATGCGATCATCGGACCGATGCTCGCCGAGGAAATCACCCCCTCCTCCTGTGCCTCGATCGAGCAGATCCTCCCGCTGATCGCACCGCTGCCTGCGGAAAACTACGGCCCGCTGCTCGCCACCATCTTCAGCCTGGTGAGCGATAGCGACGACAAGCTGAACATCTGCCCGGACGAGCAATGACCGACACCCTGCTCCCGCCCGACATCATCGAACTCGCTACCCGCGTGGTGGCGGAAAGCCGCGATGCCGGGCGGACCATTGCGCTCGCGGAAAGCTGCACCGGCGGTCTGGTTTGTGCTGCGCTGACGGAGATTTCGGGATCTTCCTCGGTGCTCGACCGCGGGTTCATCACCTATTCCAACGAAGCGAAGATGGAGCAGCTGGGCGTTTCGCACGACATTATCGAGACGTTCGGGGCGGTTTCGATCGCCTGCGTCTGGGCGATGGCCCAAGGCGCGCTCAGGAACAGCAATGCGGACATCGCGGTCGCGATCAGCGGGGTCGCGGGCCCGGGCGGCGGCACGCCGACCAAGCCTGTCGGAACGGTCGTTTTCGCCCGCGCGATCCGGGGCGAGGATGCCGAGCCCGAGGGTGAACTCAAGAGTTTCGGCGACCTCGGCCGGGGCGGAATACGCCGTCAGGCGACGATTTGTGCGCTGGAGCTGTTGCTGCCGTAAAGCTCGTTGGCGCGATCTTCGAACGCGGTCATCATTTTGCGGAAAGCGCGGTCGAAATAGGCCCCGGCAAGCGCTTCGAAAATCTTGTTCTTGAAGGTGAAATCGACCCGGAAGTCGATCTCGCAGCCGCCTTCGACCGGGCGGAAGGCCCAGTCATTGTCGAGATCACTCAGCGGCCCGTCGACATAGTGGACGTTGATGCTGTCGGGTCGCTTCTTCTCGACGCGGGAGGTGAATTTCTCGCGGATCGCCTTGAAGCCGACAACCATGTCGGCGACCATTTCGGTTTCGCTGTCCGACTTGATCCGGGTCGCGATCACCCATGGCAGGAATTCGGGGTAGCTCTTCACGTCCGCCACGAGGGCGTACATCTGCTCGGGCGTATAGGGCAACGTGCGCTTCTGGTGGATGCCGGGCATCAGGCGTTTCCGGCGCGCGCGGCCTCGCGCGCGAGGCGTTCTTCGCGCGCGGCCTTCATCTGGGCGAAATCGTCGCCCGCGTGATAGCTGGAACGGGTCAGGGGGCTCGATGCGACCTGCAGGAAGCCCTTCGCACGCGCGATGGCGCCAAATGCGTTGAACGCCTTGGGGGTGACGAATTCCTCGACCTTCGCATGCTTGGGCGTCGGCTGGAGATACTGGCCCAGGGTGATGAAATCGACATCCGCGCTGCGCATGTCGTCCATCACCTGATGCACCTCGAGCCGCTGCTCGCCCAGTCCCATCATCATGCCCGACTTGGTGAAGATCGTCGGGTCGTGACTCTTCACCTCTTCGAGCAGGCGAAGCGAGGCATAGTAGCGCGCGCCGGGGCGGATCGTCGGGTAGAGCCGCGGCACGGTTTCAAGGTTGTGATTGAAGACGTCGGGCCGCGCTTCGCAGATTGCTTCGATCGCGGGGCGCATCTTGCCGCGGAAATCCGGCGTGAGAATCTCGATCGTCGTGCCTGGCGTTTCGCGGCGCAGAGCCTCGATCACCTTCACGAATTGCGAGGCGCCGCCATCGGGCAGATCGTCGCGATCGACGCTGGTGATGACGATGTGCTCCAGACCCATCTTGCCCGCTGCGACCGCGACGTTTTCCGGCTCCATCGGGTCGACCAGGCGTGGCATCCCCGTCTTAACGTTGCAGAAGGCGCAGGCGCGGGTGCAGACATCACCCAGGATCATCACCGTGGCGTGCTTCTTCTCCCAGCACTCGCCGATATTGGGACAGGCAGCTTCTTCGCACACCGTGTTGAGGCCCAGATCGCGCATCAGGCGGCGAGTCTCATGATAGCCCTTGCTGACCGGCGCCTTCACGCGGATCCAGTCCGGTTTGCGCTGCCGCGGTGCGGGGGCTTCTTCGGGGGTCGGCGCGGAAGACAGATCGTTCATGCCCGCCACTTAGTGCCCGTAGGGCATCGAAGCAATGGCGGCCCTCGCTGTGCGCGGAAGCGTCGAGCCACGGCTTGCCAGCCCGCCTCCCCTCGCCCATGTGCGAGGGCATGTCAGACGCAACGCTCAAGAACATCGCCCTGCTCATCGACGCGGACAACACCACTCCCGACGGGATCGACCCGGTGCTGACCGTCATGGCCGAGCTCGGCCAGGTCAATATCCGCCGCGCCTACGGCAACTTCGCCAAGGACAATCTGGCGCGGTGGGACAAGATCACCAACAAGTTCGGCATTCGTCCGCAGCAGCAATTCGACGTGACGCGCGGCAAGAATGCCACCGACATGGCAATGACCATCGACGCCATCGATCTGCTTTACCAGGGCAAGGTCGACGGGTTCGGAATCATGACCTCGGACAGCGATTTTACCCCGCTCGTCACGCGGCTGCGGCAGGACGGGATCGTGGTCTACGGCTTCGGCGAGGCGAAGACGCCAATGGCCTTCCAGTCGGTCTGCACGCGCTTCATCGACATCAAAAAGCTGATCGCGACCAATGCCGCCGACCGCTCGAACGAGCGCAAGAAGGGCAGCGCGATCGTGTCCGACGTGGTCGACGACGATCTGCTCGAACTGATTACCGCCGCCTATTCCGAAGCGAAGGGCGATGGCGGGTTTGCCCGGCTTTCCCAACTCGGCCAGATTGCGGGCAACCGGTCCAGCTTCGATGTGCGCAACTACGGGTTCAAAAGCCTCAAAGAGATGTTCGACTCGTTCGACAATTTCGCGGTCGAGACACGGGACGACAATCAGATTTACGTGAAGCGCCTGCGCTGAATGGGCATCGCTACATAAAAGAAACGGCGCGGAAGGCTTCCCTCCCGCGCCGTAGCATCATTCGCAGAATGGCGAGCGCTTAGCTCGCGGCCGCAGTCGTTGCAGGTGCCTCACCCGAAGCCTGGCGAGCGGCATAGGCCGCCCACAGACTGGCGATGGATGCGCGGTTGCCTTCCACCTTGTCGAAAGTCGCCTTCGCAGCGGCGTAGTCGCCGGTATGGACCTGCGCGATGCCGAGGCGCGTGAGGGCGGCATTCCGATCGACATCCGGGCGGGTCAGAGCAAGCTCGTACAGCTCGGCCGCCTTTGCCCCATCTTCGAAGTTCAGGAAAGAATTGCCCGCCGCCATCGCTAGGCTGGCGCTGGCGCCCGACGCCTTGGCATCACGCTCCAGCCCAGCCAGGTCAGCTCGCAGGCCCGGCGCGCGGCTCTTCGATTCTCTCAGCGCTTCCTTGACGAAGGTATCGCCGGTGTTGAGGAGGCCCGCGTTCACACCTTCTTGCGCAACCGCTTCGACCTCGCCGGGAAGTCGCTGGTAATCCGCTGCATCAATATAGTCGGTGTAGTCGCGCGCATTGCGCATCGCGCCGACTTCGCGAAGCAGACGCAGCAGGTCGAGAAGTTCGCCATCGGTATAATTGCCGTAGTTGCGCTCGATTGCGATGGCGTTCGCCCAATAGACGTCATTCGGATAGTATTTGACGAGCAGGGTGCCGAAAGCGGCGGCATCGTCCGCCATGTCATTGTCCGCCGCGATCTGGAAGGCCGAGCGAAGGACGTCCTCGCTGGGATTTTCGCCAGCCTTGACCTGGTCGTTCACCTGTTGGGCGTAATAGGCCAGCCCGCCTGCGACATCGTCGGTCCGCGAATAGGTGGCAGCGATCAGACGCTCTGCCTGCGGGTCTTCATAGCCGAGTGCGAGCGCTTCCTGAATGCGTTCACGGGCGACAATATAATCGTCCATGTTGAAAGCCAGCTGCCCGGCGATGTAGGTGTATTGCGGCAGGGCATCGGCGGGCACCTTGCCGCTTTCCAGCATCATTTCCATGCCTTCGCGGCGCAGCGCAGGGTCGCTCATCTTGGCGCCGATCTTTTCGAGCGTGCTACCGTAAACGAAGCGGTCGTCGGCGGTCTGTACCGAATCCTTCGCAGCTCTCGTCTGGGTCAGCAGCGCGGCGTAGTCCGGGTTTTCACCCTTCAGCGCGGTATCGATCGGGCCAAAATTCTCGATGAAGCCTTCGGAAAACTCAGGCTTCTGTTCGTTCTGCTTCTGCGCGAAGGCAGGGGCATCGAAAGCGGTTACGCCAAATGCGCCGACGCTCATCACGGCTGCGGCGATGGCCAGCTTCGAAGCCTTGCGTGACGAGAAGGTGCGGATTGCCATTTATCTCTCCTTGTGGGGGCCCGTTGAGGGCTCACCCCGAATTGTGAATGTGTTATCAGGATAACGCGGGGCCTATGGGATAGTGCCTTGCGAACGTCCAGATGGTGGCAAACGGCGGTTGAACCGTTGTTGAATGGCAACGCTGCGCAAAATCCCACCTAAATCGGCGGAAAATGTGGAAAAAGCCCCACGCAATCCCCATCCTTTAGCGGGCGTGCTGGCACCTTCGGAGGCTTTCCCCTAGCCTCCCTCGACAGCGCGACAGACGCTTCCGATTAACTGACGGACCGGACATTCCTTGAGCGACGAGACCGACACCCTGAGCCCGCCCAGCCCCATGGGCGAGTATGACCGCATCGACATCGTCGATGAGATGAAAACGAGCTATCTCGATTACGCGATGAGCGTGATCGTCAGCCGCGCGCTGCCCGATGTGCGCGACGGCCTGAAGCCCGTCCATCGCCGGATTCTTTTCGCCAGCCAGGAAGGCGGCTTCGTCGCCGGAAGACCCTATCGCAAGAGCGCCAAGATCGTCGGCGACGTGATGGGTAACTACCACCCGCATGGCGACAGCGCGATCTACGATGCGCTCGCACGCATGACCCAGAGCTGGTCGATGCGGGTCCCGCTAATCGATGGCCAGGGCAACTTCGGTTCGATGGACCCCGATCCGCCGGCTAGCATGCGCTACACCGAAGCGCGGCTGGAGCGGGTCGCCAATGCGCTGCTCGACGATCTCGACAAGGACACCGTCGATTTCGCGGAGAACTACGATGGTTCGCGCGAGGAACCGACCGTTCTTCCGGCGGGCTTCCCCAATCTGCTGGTCAACGGCGCGGGTGGCATCGCGGTCGGCATGGCGACCAACATCCCGCCGCACAATCTAGGTGAGGTGATTTCGGGCTGCCTGGCCTTCATGGCCAATCCCGCGATAACCTCCGAAGAGCTGATCGAGTATATTCCGGGGCCGGATTTTCCCACCGCTCCGCTGATCCTCGGCCAGTCGGGCGCGCGCGCCGCCTACACCACCGGTCGCGGATCGATCATGATGCGTGCCCGGCACGAGATCGAGACCGGGCGCAATGATCGCCAGTCGATTGTGCTGACCTCGATACCCTTCCAGGTCGGCAAGAACATGCTGGTCGAACGGATTGCCGATGCCGCGAAGGAAAAGCGGATCGAAGGTATCTCCGACATCCGCGACGAATCGAGCCGCGAAGGCGTGCGCGTGGTCGTGGACCTGAAGCGCGATGCCTCGCCCGAAGTCGTGCTCAACCAGCTGTGGCGCTACAGCCCTGCGCAGGCGAGTTTCCCCGCGAACATGCTCGCAATTCGTGGCGGACGTCCCGAAGTTCTCGCCCTGCGCGACATTATTCAGGCCTTCATTCAGTTCCGCGAACAGGTCATTACCCGTCGCACCAAATATGAACTGAACAAGGCGCGCGACCGGGCGCACATCTTGCTCGGCCTGGTGGTCGCAGTGTCCAACCTCGACGAGGTTGTCGCGATCATCCGTGGCGCCTCGAACCCCGCCGAAGCGCGCGGCAAGCTGCTCCGCAAGGAATGGCCGATCGGCGACATCGCCCAGTATATCGAGCTGGTCGAAGCGATCGATGTTTCGAGCGAGCAGGAAGGCGGCACCTACCGTCTCTCCGAAAAGCAGGTGAAGGCCATCCTCGAACTGCGCCTGCATCGCCTGACGGCGCTGGGCCGCGACGAGATCGGTGATGAGTTGAAAGAGCTCGCGACCAGGATCGAGGAATATCTCTCGATCCTCGCCGACCGTCGCAAGCTCTATCAGGTGATGCGCGAAGAGCTCGAGGCGATCCGCGACCAGTACGCGACCCCGCGTGTCAGCGAAATCGCGCCCGCGTGGGACGGTGTCGAAGACGAAGACCTGATCGAGCAGGAAGACATGGTCGTCACCGTCACTCACGGCGGCTACATCAAGCGCACCCCGCTCCACGCCTTCCGCGCCCAGGCGCGCGGCGGCAAAGGCCGCAGCTCGATGGCCACCAAGGACGAGGATGCGGTGGTCGAGATGTTCGTCACCAGCACCCATAATCCGGTGCTGTTCTTCACCAATACCGGCCGGGTCTATCGCCTGAAAGTATGGAAGCTGCCCGAAGGCAGCCCGACCACCAAGGGCCGCCCGATGGTCAACCTGCTGCCGCTGGGCGAGGACGAACGCGTTACCAATGTCCTCCCGCTGCCGCAGGACGAGACCGAGTGGAGCGCGCTCAACATCGTGTTTGCGACCGAGCAGGGCATGGTCCGCCGTAACTCGATGGATTCCTTCACCAACGTGCCCTCCAACGGCAAGTACGCGATGGGTTTCGCTGAAGGCAGCGGCGACCGGTTGATCGGTGTGCGCTTGCTGAACGAGGAACAGGAGATTTTCCTCGCCTCGGACGCGGGCAAGGCGATCCGCTTTGCCGCCACCGATGCGCGCGAAACAAAGAGCCGCACAGGCATCGGCGTGCGCGGCATGAAGCTGAAGCCGGGCGAAAAGGTCGTGTCGCTGGCGGTGCTCAACGAATTGTCGCAGGACATGGAAACGCGCGAGGCATACCTGCGCGGCGCGGTTTGGAAGAACAATGATACCGAGCATACGCTTCCCGCGGACGAGGCGCAGGCGATGGAGGAGAACGAGGAATTCATCCTGACGTTGACCGCCAATGGCTACGGCAAGATTTCCTCGGCCTACGAATACCGGACAATCGGGCGTGGTGGCCAGGGGCTCACCAATATCGGAGAGCCCAGCGATGCCAGCCGCAACGGCCCGGTCGTGGCCAGCTTCCCGGTGCGCCATGGTATGCAGCTGATGCTGGTGACCGATCAGGCGAAGCTCATTCGCCTGCCGATCGACTTCCGCCACCTGATCCCCGGCGGGTTCGAGAACCACAAGGGCTGGTCCATCTACGGTCGCGGATCGTCGGGCGTGAAAGTCTTCGATGTCGCCAAGGGCGAGCAGATCGTCGGCGCCGCGCGGATCGACGAGGATGCCGATCCCGAAAACCCGGCCGAAGAAGCGATCATGGACGAGCGCATGGCGCGCGAGGATCAAACGACGAGCCCGCACACCACGCTCGATCGTGACGATCCCCCGCCGACCGATGTGTAGACTCGCATCTCGATGATCCCGTTCGCGCTGAGCTAGCCGAAGCGCGGACGGGATCGCCACTCGCTCGTCGACAAGCGCTGGACGAGCTGAGTTCGGTTCGAAAAATTAGCGGCGAAACCGTCGCAGCGTCTGCACTACGCCGGTCGCGATCAAGAGCTGACCGATATAGTAGAGCGGCCAGATCAGCAGGTCGGGCAACGGCGCGAGATCGACCGGCCCCATGCGGCTGAAGATCAGCCAGTCGGATGCGACGAACAGCAGCGCGCCCAGTCCCACCCGCCATTGCGAAAACAGGCTGAGCCAGGCGGCCATCGCCATCCCGCCGAGCCCGAGCCCGTAGAGACCGATCAAGATGTCGCCCGACAGCAGCCACGACACTGCGGGCACGCTTACCAGCAGCAGGATCGTCGCCCACTTGCGTGCGACACTCGGCTCGGGTCGCAGATAGCGCCGATAGAAGAAGATCGCCGCGATGTGGCTGGCGAAAAACGCCGCGCCACCCGCTACGAAAGACAGCTGGATCGCAGCGTCGCCGACAGCGCTCAACGCCAGCGCCACCACGAACGGCGCGGCCCGTAAGCCCCTGGTCCGTTGCGCAGCATAGAGCGCGAGGAAGCCCACCGCACTCGCCTTGATCGCCATCAGCCATAGTCCGCCGAGCGCCGTTTCCTCGAGCAACGGGAAAGCGATGCCTGCCATGATACTCAGGACGAGCCACGGGCGGTGCTGGACCAATGCGCGATGAGGGCGGGCGCGACGGCGAATGCTGAAATCCTTTCGGTCTGGCAGTCGAGAGGCTGTCAGGATGGTGTGATGCAATGCGTGGAGCAATGATGCTCGGTATGACAAATTTCCATCGCGAAACAGGGGCATTTCACGATGGTCGCCGCCCTTGGGTCTGCCCGGCTGCTTAGTCAATTGGCGTAACGCAATCGCGTTCCGATGAACCGTTGCGGGGGATGTCGAGCACAGGCATTCAGAAGTCGATGAGTGGCGGAGGCTCGACTGCCCCGATTGCGAAGCTCCGCCCCAACCCCTAGGTGCGCGCGATGACATACGACGTACATATCATCGGTGGCGGGCTCGCAGGCAGCGAGGCGGCATGGCAGCTGGCGCAGGCGGGGCTGAAGGTTCGCCTGTCCGAAATGCGCGGCGCTCCTGAAGACAAAGGCGGCGAGATGACGCCCGCGCACCAGACCGATGGGCTGGCCGAGCTGGTCTGCTCCAACTCTTTCCGGTCCGACGATAGCGACAAGAACGCGGTCGGCCTTTTGCACGACGAGATGCGGAGGCTGGATTCCATCGTGATGACGGCGGGCGAAAAGGCGCGCGTTCCGGCAGGCAGCGCAATGGCCGTCGACCGCGATGTGTTCTCCGCCGAGGTCCAGCGAAGGCTGACCGATCATCCCAACGTCACGGTGGTGCGCGAGCGGGTCGATACCTTGCCCGACGCAGGCCTCACGATCGTCGCGACTGGGCCGCTGACCGCGCAAACGTTGGCCAAGAGTATCGTCGAGGCGACCGGCGAGGATCGACTCGCCTTCTTCGATGCCATTGCGCCGATCGTCCACCGCGACTCGATCGACATGAGCAAGTGCTGGATTCAGAGCCGTTGGAACAAGCGCAACGAGGCCAGCAACGAGGATGGCGACTACATCAATTGCCCGATGACCAAGGAGCAGTACGAAGTCTTCGTGCAGGCACTGGTCGATGGCGAGAAGACCGAGTTCAAGGAATGGGAGGCCGATACCCCCTATTTCGACGGCTGCATGCCGATCGAGGTGATGGCGGAGCGTGGGGTCGAAACGCTGCGCTATGGCCCGATGAAGGGTGTCGGGCTCGATAATCCTTACGATACCACCGAAGAGCATCCGCAGGGGCGCTGGCCCTACGCCGTCGTGCAACTGCGGCAGGACAACAAGCTGGGCACGCTGTGGAACATGGTCGGCTTCCAGACCAAGCTCAAATATGGTGCGCAGGTGGAGCTTTTCCGGACCATTCCGGGTCTGGAGAACGCAGAGTTCGCGCGGCTCGGCGGGCTGCACCGCAACACCTTCATCAACTCGCCGCTGGTGCTCGACCGGCAGCTGCGGCTGAACAAGGCGCCGCATATCCGCTTCGCCGGGCAGATCACGGGGTGCGAAGGCTATGTCGAAAGCTCGGCGATCGGCCTCATGGCGGGGCTGATGGTGGCGGCAGAGCATCGCGGCGAAGACTGGTCCCCTCCCCCGCGCACGACTGCGCTGGGCGCCTTGCTGAGCCATGTGACCGGCGATGCCGAGGCCGATACGTTCCAGCCGATGAACGTCAATTTCGGGCTCTTTCCGCCGCTGCACGAGGTGAAGAAGAAGCAGCGCAAGGAAGCCTATACGTCACGCGCGAAAGCCGATCTGGGCGAATGGCTGGCGGCGAACGAGCCTGTTCCCGCCTAGCAATTGCAGCGCGGTTTGCTGGTCTTGCGCCTGGGTGCGGTGGTCGCGAATTCGGCTTGCGTCAGCGCGCGGTCGCCATCGGCATCGGCGCCATCGAACCTGGTCGCGGTGGTGACCGCCCATTCCTCGAAAGTCAGCAGATTGTTGCCATCCTTGTCGAGCTTGCGGAACGCATCGCTACGGGTCGAGAGCATCTCGTTACGCGTGATCTTGAGGTCGCGGTTCCGGTCGTAGCGGAAAAACCGGCGTTGCTCGCGGGTCAATTCGGTGGCCTGCGGAGGCGCCGGACCTGTCAGGTCCGCCGGATCGACCTGTGGCAGCGTCGGCTCGGTCGCGGTTTCGGTTGGTTCGGGCGGTGGCGGAGCGGCCTCTTCGACCTGCGCCCTGCCCTGCCACCAGAACATGCCGACGCCTGCAAGCGCCAATCCGAGCACGGCGCCCAGCACCAGCCGGTCCAGTCCCTGCCCCTTCATACGCACGTCCCCTCTGAAACCCGATCAGCGTCCTAGCATACCCGTCCGCACGGCAGCGAGGAAGTCGCCAGGCGTGGACAGCATCGGATGTTCGCCGAGCATCGCACGATGCGCCAGCCGCCCGAGGATGGCGAAGGGGCGCAAATCGCGGGGAAGGCGCGGCGAAGCCGCATCGAAAAGGTTCTGGCTCCTCGCCGCCGCACGGGCGCGCTCGGCATCCTCTGGCGAAGAGCAGTGCTCGGCCAGATCGGCGTAAGACCACAGCTGCGCCGCATGTTCGGGAGAAGGCGGGCCCGCCCGACCCAGCGCGCAAGCGGCTACCGACCAGGCGTCTGCGTGGCCCTGCGCAAAGGCAATGGCCGCATCGTTCGATAGCGGCCCTTCGGCCAGCAACGCCTCCCACCCGTCAACGAGCGTGCCAAGCTGCGAGACATCTGCATCCCACGCCGCGAGGCGCGCGAGCAGCGGTTCGCCCTTGGGCCATTCGGACGGCGACTGCGCGAAGCGATCGCGCCACCACGCAAGCTTGAGCTGGGCGATGATCGGTTCGCTCGCCTGCCGCACCGCATCGGCGAGCCGCCGGTCCAGCGCAAACAGGTCTTCGAACACGGGCCGCGTATCCTTGCGCGCATAGGCCAGCGCCAGCGTGATCGCCGGATCGACCTGCATGGGCTCGCTGAGGGAAGAATTCTCGCGCGTCACAAGACCGCAAATGCGCGGGTCTTAACGGCTCTTCAACCCCGATCGGTCAAAACTACCTAACCGCGGCGTAACTATGCGGCGGATAGGTGCGCGTTACGCGCATCATGCAGCAAAGGCTGAGCTTGGAGCGGGAATTTTCGATGACGAGGAAGTGGCGGGCATGAGTTTCCTGAAACGTCTGCGCCACGATGTCGCGGGCAACACCCTCGCGATCGTCGCCGCTTCGCTCGTCCCGCTGATCGGGATCATCGGTAGCGGCGTCGATATCAGCCGCATGTATATCATCAAAACGCGGCTCCAGCACGCATGCGATGCGGGCGCGCTGGCGGGTCGCAAGGCCATGGCCAGTGGCCAGTGGAGCCAGGCAAATTATGCCCCGCGCCGCGCCGCGGAGAAGTTTTTCGATGCCAATATCGCGCCGGGAGCCTATGGCGCAGAGGATATTGAGCGCACTTTCACGGAAGACGCGGGCAAGGTCACCGGCACGGCCTCGGCCGATGTCCCGATGAGCCTGATGACCATTTTCGGTTTCGAGGCCGATACGATGGCGGTCACCTGCGACGCGGAAATGCGGCTGCCGAATACGGACATCATGTTCGTGCTCGACGTAACGGGCTCGATGAATTCGAACATTCCCGGCGAGTCGACCAAGAAGATCGACGGTCTCAAGACCTCGGTGAAGTGCTTCTACGAAATCGTGGCGCGGCGCGACACGGACGCGAATTGCGCGACCGGCACGCCCAGCGGCGGCACCAGCAGCGATGTCCAGATTCGTTTCGGGTTCGTACCCTACAACACCAACGTGAATGTCGGCCGCCTGTTGCCTGCGTCCTACTTCAAGGACACGCATTCGTATCAGACGCGCAAATCGGTGGGCGGCACTTCAACCTGGGGCGCGTGGTACACGACCGGTTGGGAGAGCTGCGGTCAGGGCAATACCGCTACGGTCCAGAATGTAGAAGTCGATCGAACCTGGTTCTTCGGCACTTGGTGCCGTTACAACCGTCGCGAGGCGACCGGTACGCCGCCGAGCCTCACGTACGACCAGTTCTCCGTAGATGTCAGCGGCTTCAAAACGGGCGACCGCGATAGAGCCGAAGTGACCATCGACGGCAGCGATACCCGCACGGTCGACTGGCCCGGCTGTATCGAGGAACGGCAGACGGTCCGCTCGGGCAATTACTGGCCAATCCCCTCGGGCGCCTACGATCTGCAGATCGATCTGCTGCCGACCAATGATGCCACGCGCTGGGCACCTGCCCTGCCCGACCTGATCTATACCCGCGGAGCGACCAATGCGACGCGCTCGCAGGACTTTCAGAGGAACCGGATCAGCGGGACGACCACGAATTACGGGCAGCCGTCGAGCTATTGCCCGACCGAGGCGAAGAAGCTGCAGGAGTGGAAGGAAGCGGACGATTTCGAAGACTATGTCGACAGCCTCTCGACGAACGGAAACACCTATCACGACATCGGTCTGTTGTGGGGGGCACGCCTGCTCTCGGCCGGCGGTATCTTCAAAACGGAAAACGAGCTGACGCCCAAGGGCGGCGAGATCGACCGGCACCTGATCTTCATGACCGATGGCGATACGGTCGCCAACAATTACGATTACACCGCCTATGGCGTCGGCTGGTACGATCAGCGCACGACGTCTGGCAACGACTATAATCACCAGGTGAACGCCCGGTTTGAAGCGCTGTGCAACGAGATCAAGAACATGACCCCGCGCGGCATCACCTTGTGGGTGGTGTCCTTCGGCGATGGCACCAACAACTCGACCAACAACCGCCTGAAGAGATGCGCCACCGCGGAAACGTACTATTTCCATGCAGCCGATAGCGGAGAACTTCAGCAGACCTTCAAGAAGATCGCGGACGACATCTCGCAACTGAGGTTGACGCGTTGACGCTCCGCCCATTCTTCAACCGTCTTCGAAGCGAGCGTGACGGCGCAACCCTGATCGAATTCGCAATCGTCGCGCCGGTCTTGTGCCTGATGCTGATGGGCGCGTTCGACATCGGCCATTCGCTTTATCTGCGAACGGTGATGGAAGGCATCATGCAAAAGGCGGGGCGCGATTCCACGCTCGAAACAAGTTCGACCACCAGCGTGCAGGATGCGCTGGACGACAAGGTGGAGGCCCAGATTCACGCGCTGGTGAAGGACGCTCAGGTCGACACCAACCGGCGCTTCTACCGCAGCTTTGCCGAAGCCAAGGCTGCCAAGCCCGAAACGTTCAATGACAGCGATGGCAACGGACGGTGCAACGGCGGCGAAGCCTACGAAGACGCCAACGGCAACAATGTGTGGGACGAGGATGGCGGCAATGCCGGCCAGGGCGGCGCGAAAGATGCAGTGCTCTACTCGGTCACGGCCACCTACGATTCGCTGTTTCCGCTGTGGAAGATGATCAACGGAACGCAGTCCAGGTCCGTCACCGCGACGACCATCCTGCGAAACCAGCCCTATAACGAACAGGGCAGCTACGCCGCGCCGGTATGGAGAAACTGCCTGTGATCGTCGGCATGGCCAGAAGAATCGCGAGGCTGCGCACCATTGCGCACGATCGCAGCGGCCTTGCGCTGGTCGAGTTCGCGCTGTCGCTGCCCTTGCTGCTGGGCCTGTTCCTGACCGGGGCCGAGCTGACCAATTACATCACGGTGCGGATGCGACTGAGTCAGCTGGCGCTCCATCTGGCCGATAATGCCGCGCGCGTGGGCGTCGGCGGGCCGCGCGAGGCCAAGAAGGTCTACGAATCCGACATTCACGACCTGATGGACGGCGCGCAGGTTCAGGCCGGCGAGCTCAATCTCTACGATCAGGGCAGGATCGTCATCACCAGTCTGGAGCCGATGGCTGGCGCCAATCCGAACAACAAGGCTCGGATTCGCTGGCAGAGGTGCAAGGGCAGCAAGGACTACGATTCACCCTACGACGATCAGAAAGAAAACCTCGACGGGATCGGTCCGACGGGGCGGCAGGCACTCGTCGAAACCGATGGCGTGACGATGTTCGTGGAGGTCTACTACGAATACCGACCGCTCATTTCGGCCAGCCTCGTGCCCGACATCGAAATCAGCGAGATCGCGTCGATGATGGTGCGCGAACGTCGCGATACCGCAGGCGCGAACGACGGCCTCTACCCGGTCAGCGGCGTGACTCCGGCCGACTGCTCCACCCCTTCACCCACGCCAAGTCCGTCACCGACCAATCCGTTTCGCGACAATGCAGCCATCGGGGTGTGTCATACGACACACCACGACGGCTACCATTGCCATACGATCTAGCGAGATCCGCTCGACTTCCGATTGGTCGCTCGCACAGCCGGTCGGGCGGTCACCCCTCGACGTAACAGACCTTCTTGACCGCCTTCACGATCCGGTCGGTGTCGATCAAGGCCATCGCCTCGAGGTTCGCGGCATAGGGTAGCGGCACGTCCTCGTTGCTGACCCGCGTCACGGGCGCATCGAGATAGTCGAAGCCGTCTTCCATGCAGATCGCCACGATCTCGCTCGCGATGGAGCAGGTCGGCCAGCCTTCCTCGGCGACCACCATGCGGTTGGTCTTCTTGAGGCTTTCGAGCACGGTTTCCTTGTCCAGCGGACGCAGCGTACGCAGGTCGATAACCTCGGCCTCGATGCCCTGCCCGGCCAGTTCTTCCGCCGCTTCCAGCGCGAGGCCGACTGCGATCGAATAGGACACGATCGTCACGTCGCTGCCTTCGCGCACGATGCGTGCCTTGCCGATCGGCAGCACGTAATCGTCCATCTCGGGCACATCGAAGCTACGCCCGTAGACCAGCTCGTTCTCGAGGAATACGACTGGATCTTCGCTTCGGATCGCGGCCTTCATCAGGCCCTTTGCGTCCGCCGCGTCGTAAGGTGCGATCACGATCAGGCCCGGCACGCTGGCGTACCAGGGGCCGTAATTCTGGCTGTGCTGCGCGCCGACACGGCTTGCGGCGCCGTTGGGCCCGCGGAAGACCATCGGGCAGCGCATCTGGCCACCTGACATGTAGTTGGTCTTGGCGGCCGAGTTGATGATGTGGTCGATCGCCTGCATCGCGAAGTTGAAGGTCATGAACTCGACGATCGGACGCAGACCGCCCATCGCAGCGCCCGTTCCGAGGCCGGCAAAGCCATATTCGGTGATCGGCGTGTCGACCACGCGCTTGGCGCCGAACTCGTCCAGCAGGCCCTGCGTGACCTTGTAGGCGCCCTGATACTCGGCGACTTCCTCGCCCATCACGAACACGCGCTCGTCCCGGCGCATTTCCTCGGCCATCGCATCGCGCAAGGCTTCGCGCACGCTGGTCGAGACCATTTTCGTGCCTTCGGGAATCGCAGGATCGCTGGCGGGCGAACGGGTCGGCTTTTCCGCCGTATCCGTCACATCGGCTTCGGAGGGCTCGCGGCCAACGTCCTTGCCTTCGCCTTCGACATCTTCCTTGGGTTCCTCAGACGACGCGGCAGGCGCTTCGATATCGCCCACATCCTCGCCCTCGTCGGCCATCATCGCGATGACCGCGCCGACGGACACGCCTTCGGTGCCTTCATCGACGAGGATCTTCGCCAGCGTGCCTTCGTCGACCGCCTCGAATTCCATCGTCGCCTTGTCGGTCTCGATCTCGGCGATGATGTCGCCGATCTCGATCTTGTCACCTTCGGACTTGAGCCACTTGGCGAGCGTGCCCTCTTCCATCGTGGGCGAGAGCGCGGGCATCTTCAGTTCGGTTGCCATCGCTCAATACTCCTCCACCAGAACGTCGGTGTAGAGTTCCTTGCCCTCCGGTTCAGGCGAATTTTCCGCAAAGTCGGCAGCTTCGGAAACCCGCGAGCGGATGCCCTTGTCGATATCCTTCAATTCGTCCTCGCTCTTGCCCTGCTCGATCAGTGCCTTCTTGATCCGCTCGATCGGGTCGTGGTGGTCCTTCTGGTCCTGCACTTCCTCGCGCGTGCGGTACTTCGCCGGGTCGGACATCGAGTGCCCGCGATAGCGATAGGTGTTGCACTCCATCAGCACCGGGCCGTTGCCCTCGCGCACGTGCTTGAACGCCACTTCGGCGGCCTGGCGCACCTCCAGCACGTTCATGCCATCGACTTCCATGCCGGGAATGCGGAAGCTGGTGCCGCGGCGGTAGAAGCGGGTCTCGGCGCTCGACCGTTTGGTCGCGGTGCCCATCGCGTACTGGTTGTCTTCGACCACGAAACAGATCGGCAGGTTCCACAAGGCGGCCATGTTGAACGCTTCGTACACCTGGCCCTGGTTCGCCGCGCCGTCGCCGAAATAGGCGAGCGTCATGCCGCCATCCTCGTTGTACTTGTGCGCGAAGGCCAGCCCTGCGCCCAGCGGCACCTGTGCGCCGACGATGCCGTGCCCGCCATAGAATTTATGCTCGGTGCTGAACATGTGCATCGAGCCGCCCTTGCCCTTCGAGATACCCGCCTGGCGCCCCGTCAATTCGGCCATGATGACCTTGGGGTCGATCCCGTAGGCGAGCATGTGGCCATGATCGCGATAGCCGGTGATGACCGAATCCCTGTCGTTATCCAGCGCGGACTGGAGCCCGATCGCGACCGCTTCCTGCCCGATGTAAAGATGACAGAACCCACCGATCAAGCCGAGGCCATAGAGCTGGCCCGCGCGTTCCTCGAACCGGCGGATCAGCAGCATCTGCTCGTAGAAACGCAGCATCTGCTCGTCGTCGGCTTCGAAGGTCTTGTTCTTCTCGAACTCTTCCTGAAGCGACTTCAGCGCGAAATCGGGGTCGTCCTTTGCGACCATGCTCTCGGCCTGCGGGGCCTTCTTCTTGGGGGCGGGTTTTTTGGCCAATTGATGCTCCTTCGCAGGCTGACGACCTATTGCGACAACGCCCATGACGTAACGTCGCGGGGCATGCAATGGTTGCTTGTGAGGTTCGGGGCAGTGAAACCACCGCCACCATGTCGGATCAGTCCGCCGAGGCTTCCGGCTTCGGCAGAATGACCTCGTCGGGATGAACGACGTTGAGGTTTCGCCGCATCATCTCGACCACCATGTCCGGGTCGGCATTGTCGGGATCGAGCGCATCGACCCGCTGGCGCAGGTCGTCGCGCTGTTCCTGCAACATCGCGATGCGCGTTTCGTGCTGGGCGAGCGCGGCGGACGCATCGCTCCACGCGAAAACTCCGCTCGGCCCGGCGATAGCCATGCCACCCATCAGCAGCAGAGCGGCCAGTGCCAAGCCCTGGGTCAGGCGTTCGCGGCGTGCGGCGCGACCCTGTTTTGCCAGTGCTTTTTTCGAGATGTTCATGAATCCCTTGAATCACAAGCGAGTCCGCGAAACAAGCCCCTTGCGGCTGCGCGAGTGCATTTTCCGCTTCGATGCCGGGCATTGCCGGAAGCTGGCCCGATTCGAGCCCGTCGCTAAGATTGACACGGGGGCTGTGCAGACCTAGCTCGTGCCCACCCCCGGGGCAGGCCTTTCCGCTACGGCAATACCGTGAGAAAAGCAGGCAGCACCCGCCAAGAAACCACGATTTATGAAGGAGGATGGCTGATGGCCGACCTGTTCGAAAACCCTGTGGGCCTCGACGGCTTCGAGTTCGTCGAATTCTGCGCGCCGGAAAAGGGCACGCTGGAACCGGTTTTTCAGGCCATGGGCTTTACCCATATTGCCAACCATCGCTCCAAGGACGTGCAGCTGTGGCGGCAGGGCAATATCAACCTCGTCACCAACTACGAACCGATGAGCGCGGCATGGTATTTTGCGCGCGAGCACGGGCCGAGCGCGTGCGGCATGGGTTTCCGCGTGAAGGATTCGGCCGAAGCCTGGGCGAAGCTGATGGATGCCGGCGCAGAGCCGGTCGACACGCAGACCGGCCCGATGGAACTCTCCATCCCCGCGATCAAGGGCATCGGCGGCGCGCTGATCTACATTATCGACCGCTATGCCGATGCCGATGGCGAAGGAAGCGCGGACGGTCTTTCGGTCTACGACATCGATTTCGAATATCTCGACGGGGTCGAGAAATATCCCGAAGGCGCGGGCTTCCAGCGGATCGACCACCTTACGCACAATGTTTACGGCGGACGGATGGCCTATTGGGCCGACTGGTACGAAAACCTGTTCAACTTCCAGGAAATCCGCTTCTTCGACATCAAGGGCGAATATACCGGCCTGACCTCCAAGGCACTGACCGCGCCGGACGGCAAGATCCGCATCCCGCTCAACGAAGAAGGCGATGGCGGCAAGGGCCAGATCGAGGAATATCTGCGCGAATTCAACGGCGAAGGCATCCAGCACATCGCCCTGATCTGCGACGACCTGATCGCCGCGTGGGACAAGCTCAAGGAATTCGGCGTGCCGTTCATGACCGCACCGCCCGAAACCTATTACGAAATGCTGTCCGAGCGCTTGCCCGATCACGGCCAGCCGGTCGACGAACTGAAGGCCCGCGGCATCCTGCTCGACGGGACGACCGAAGGTGGCAACCCCCGCCTGCTGCTGCAGATTTTCGCGGAAGCGCAGGTCGGCCCGGTGTTCTTCGAGTTCATCCAGCGCAAGGGTGACGAAGGCTTCGGCGAAGGCAATTTCAAGGCGCTGTTCGAAAGCATGGAGCGCGACCAGGTGCGGCGCGGTGTGCTGAACGTGGAAGACGCGAAGACCGTGTCGGAACCGGCAGAATGAATGAAGCGAGCCATCCGGTAAACCTCGGCGGCGTCCACCACGCCGCCTATCGTTGCAAGGACGCGAAAGAGACGGTCGAGTGGTACGAGAAGGTGCTTGGTATGGAATATACCAGCGCCTTTTCGGAGGATCACGTGCCCTCTACGGGCGAATACGACCCGTACATGCACGTCTTCCTCGACGCGGGTAACGGCAATATTCTCGCCTTTTTCGAACTGCCCAACCAGAAGGACATGGGCCGGGACGAGAATACGCCGATGTGGGTCCAGCACCTCGCCTTCAAAGTGGCGGACGAGGATGCGCTGGTCGCCGCCAAGGAGCATATCGAGGGCCTCGGCATCGATGTCCTCGGCCCCACGCATCACGGCATCTTCAAGTCGATCTACTTCTTCGATCCGAACGGCCACCGCGTGGAGCTCGCCGCCGATATCGGCACCGACGAGCAGTATGCGGAGCTCAAGCGCGTCGCCATGCCCATGCTCGACGAATGGAGCGAAACCAAGAAGGCGCCACAGCATGCCGCTTGGCTGCACGAGATCGCGCGCGAGGAACATGCGAAAGGAAAGGGCGCCTAACCCGCCTTTTCCCTACCGCCTTTCGGCCAGGGCGGAACCAGCCCCGCTTTTGCGCCGTTAGTGGCGCAAAACGGGGAGTTTCATGAGCGTACCGAATACGACGCCTGCGGGCGAAACCTACGACCAGACCGTCAACACGCTGGGCACCTTGCAGGACCAGCTGGTCGACATGGCGGAGGGCTTCATCCGCGCCCTCCCCAATTTTGCCATTGCCATCCTCATCCTTCTGGTGACCTGGATCGTCGCGCGCATCGCGGTGCGCGGGGTCAGCCGCGCGATCGGCAAGACCGACATGCGCCCCAGCCTGCAAAATCTGATTGATACCGTCGTGAAGCTCGGCATCTGGATCGTCGGCCTGATGATCGCGCTGATCGTGGTCATGCCCGGGATGACGCCCGCCAGCCTGATCGCCGGGCTCGGCATCGGCGCGGTCGCGATAGGGTTCGCCTTTCAGGATATCTTCGAGAACTTCCTCGCGGGCGTGCTGATCATGCTGCGCGAGAAGATGCGGATCGGCGACGTGATCGAGTGCGAGGGGATCAAGGGCAAGGTCGAGCATATTACCCTGCGCGAGACCCATGTGCGCAAGCTTTCGGGCGAGCTGACCATCGTGCCCAACTCGATGATCTTCAAGAACCCGGTCGAGATCCTGACAGACGAGCAGCTGCGCCGCCACGAGGTGGTCGCGGGAGTCTCCTACGACACCGATCTGGATCATGCGGCACAGGTGATCCGCAAGGCGGTCGAGGGCGTCGAGGGGATTGAGAAGGGCAAGGGCATCGACATCTTCGCCACCACCTTCAATTCCAGCTCGGTCGATTTCCTCGTCCGCTGGCACGCAGGCTCGACCCCGCGTGATGGGTGGGAATCGACCGACAAGGTGGTACGCGCGATCAAGCGCGGGTTGGACGAGGCAGGGATCGAAATCCCCTTCCCCTACGTCACGCACACCTTCAAGGAACGTGTACCCCTGGGCCGCGAACCCGGCGAAACCGTCGAAGGCTGACGCCTACCGCACTGCGGCGAGATCTTCGAGGAAGTCGCGAATCCGGTCTGCATTCACACCCAGATCACCGATGCCGACCCGGCTGGTGGAGCGCATGTCGACCAGGCTGCGGTCGGCACCGTCGGGCCGGACGCGGATCACGACCTCGTCTTCGAAACGGATGTACGACGCATAGGCGGTCGCCTCCAGCCGACCCGCTTCGGGGTCGACCGCGCGGATCGTCCAGCCGCGCGCCTTGGCGAGCTTTTCGGCATCGCGAATGGTCTGCGCAACCGGCCGGTCGAGCACCACGCTGCGCAGATCCGGATAGCCGATCTCGTGCAGCGAAACCCATTCGCTGGGCTCGCTCAATCCGCGCAGATTGTCTTCGGGCAAAGTGATTGCCTCGAACTGCGGCACGTCGGCAAGGTCGGTGGTCGCATCGTGAATCATGGGCGCGTCGGCCCCCATCGCCACGCGGACCGCGAGACATCCGACGAAGCCGAGGGCAATGAAAAAACCCGGCACGGCTGCACGCAGCGCGGGCCAGCCCTTACGCCAATTCAGGATCACCGCGATCAGCCCGATCACCAGTGCGGCTGCCGCGAAGGGCGCCGACTGGACGAGATATCCGAACCCTTCCAGTTTCCCGATCCGGTCGACGCGCGCCAGCGTCATCCCCGTAAACGCAACGATCGTAGCGCCGAGCGCCAGCAAGAGTGCCAGCCACGAAAAGCCTGTGGTCCATTTATGCGTCATGCGCGATTGCCCCCCTCGCAATGTGCGTGGTGCGCCCGACAGGACTCGAACCTGTGGCCCCCGGATTAGGAATCCGATGCTCTATCCACCTGAGCTACGGGCGCGCCGGGCGCGGGTTTATCGGCAGTCGCCGTGCGCCGCAATGAGGGAAGCCGCAATGGCCCCCGGATAGACCTCCGCTAACGCTCCGGTCGTCTCCGCCGCTACGCGGCTCCGGCAAGGGATCCGATGCTCTATCCACCCGATCTACGGGTGCGCCGGGCGCGGCGTTATCGGCAGTCGTCGTGCGGCCGCAATGCGCGAAGCAGCAATGGTGCTCAGTTGGTCTCGTCGGGTGGCGTGAAGGGGACCAGCAGCGGCGCGATGGTGATGCCTTCTTCCAGAAGTTCGCGCGCTTCCTTTGCATCGGCCTTGCCGTGAATCAGCGCCGCATCCTTCTCGCCATAGTGCATCGCGCGGCTTTCCTCGGCGAACTTGCTGCCGACATAGGTGCTGTCCTTGATCGTCTCGGCCTGCAGCTTGGCGAGCTTCGCCATCGCTTCCTTGAGCGCAGGCGGCAGCGCACCGCCCTGGCTCTGGTCGGCATCGCTTTCGACCTTGGCCGGAAGATCCGCACGCTGCACATTGCCTTTCGCGGGAACGGCGGGAGCCATTGGCGCTTTCCTTACCGCTCCCGAACCGCAATGCGGGCAGACCAACAGGCCCTTCGCGCCCTGTTCCTCGAATGCGGAGGACGAGCGGAACCAAGCCTCGAAGCGATGGCCGTCGTCGCAGGCAAGGTCGAACACGATCATGGTTGCGACAGATCGGGAATGGCGCGGCGATTGGCAAGGCTGGGCACTTGTTTGCGCACCTTGGCGATCCGGTCCGGGTCGATTTCGGCGAATCCGAGCCCGGCCTCATCTCCGCCCATATCCAGCAATACGTCGCCCCACGGGTCGACCACCAGGCTATGGCCATAGGTCGTGCGCCCGTCGGCATGCTCGCCGACCTGCGCGGCCGCGACCACGAAGGCGCTGGCCTCGATCGCGCGGGCGCGCACCAGCGTATGCCAGTGCGCGGTGCCCGTGGGCACGGTGAAGGCGGCGGGAATCGCGATCATGTCGCACTTCGCCCTACCCAGCGCGTCGAACAGCGCGGGAAAGCGGATGTCGTAACAGATCGTCAGACCAAGCCTGCCGGCAGGCGTTTCGTCGGCGACACCCAGCGCCTCACCCGCCAGATAGGCATTCGACTCGCGCCAGCTCTCGCCGGTGTCGAGATCGACATCGAACATATGGAGCTTGTCGTACTGCGCCGCGATCTCACCCGACGGTGCGATCAGCAGCGACCGATTGGCGAGCATCGCATTTTCCAACCTTACCGGCAGGCCGAAAGTCGCCCAGATAGCGTGCTCCTTCGCCGCCGCGCACAGCCGGTCGACGATGCCGGGATAGCCCGGATCGTCCATCGCTCCGGTGGCACGCTTGCGGTCGCGGTCGAGCAACAGCGCCATCTCGGGCGCAAACAGCATGTCCGCCCCGCCCTCGCGTGCATCGGCCATCGCCGCGATGATCGCATTCGCGTTCACCTCCGGATCGATGCCGGAGGTCATCTGAAGAACCGCGATGCGGCTCATCAGCCGGCCAGCATCTCATCAAGCTTGCCTTCGCGATCCAGCGCGGCGAGCTCGTCCGATCCGCCCACGTGAGTATCGCCGATGAAGATCTGGGGCACGGTGCGCGCATTGGGCGCACGCTCCTGCATCTCGTCCTTCTTCTCGCCGCCCATAGTGATGTCGTACTCGTTGAAATCGACGCCCTTCTGCTCGAGTAGCGATTTGGCACGGAAGCAGTATCCGCATCCGAACTTGGTATAGATATCGACTTTAGCTGCCACTGATTGTCCCTCGCGTGTTCGCTGTGAGCGGGCTCTTGCACGGTCTGCAAGCCACCCTACATAAATTCCGTCCGGCGATGCCACGATGGGTCGATCCGGACAGCTTGTGACTAACAGAATCGCTCAATGGAGGATTTGTTTCAATGGCACGTATCGATTTTACGCCCTATCGCCGCAGCACGGTCGGTTTCGACCACCTGTTCGACCTGCTCGAAAGCTCGGTCCGCAACAGCGGCGACAACTACCCCCCTTTCAACATCGAGAAGCGCGGCGAGGATGATTTCCGCATCACGCTGGCACTCGCGGGCTTCCGCGCGGATGATATCGACATCACCGCGCAGCAGAACCTGCTGACCATCACTGGTCGCAAGCAGGACGAAGCGAAGGCTGCCGAGAGCGAGATGCTGCATCTCGGGATCGCCAATCGCGGGTTTGAGCGCCGCTTCGAACTGGCCGACCACGTGCGTGTCGCCAGTGCCGACCTCGCAGACGGACTGCTGGTGATCGATCTGGTGCGCGAAGTGCCCGAGGCGATGAAGCCCAAGAAGATCGCGATCAACGGGCAGCAGAAATCCTCGCTCAGCATCGTCGATGCATCGGACGATGGCGACGCGGAGCGCGGCAAGGACGCCGCCTAGCGCTCGCCCTGCCCCGCGTAGCTTGATCTGCGCATCACAACGGCCCGTCGTCTCTCCTAGAGGCGGCGGGCTTTTACTTTAAAATCAGAATATTGAGGCGCGTTTTGGGGCGGCTCCGAAGGAACCGCCCCACGGCTTACGCCGCCTTGACCGAGTCTGGCCGTCCGGGTCGCAGAAGACGATCAAACCCGGGACAAGCTCTTGAATTGGGCACCCCCAAGAAGCGTTGCCCCCACAACGCGAGGGCGCGGCTATGACCCAAATTATGGTAAAGATAAAGGGGGTTCGTCTTTGAACCCTTAAGTCATCACGCAAGTACGTGAAAACTATACCAAACGCGATTGCCTGAGTGCTGCGGCAACAAAGCCTGCAAACAGGGGATGCGGATCGAAGGGGCGTGACTTGAGTTCCGGGTGGAACTGTACGCCCACGAACCAGGGGTGATCCGGCCGCTCGACGATTTCGGGCAGCAATCCGTCGGGCGACATGCCAGAAAAGACCAGCCCGTCACTCTCCAGACGCTCGCGATAGGCGCCATTGACCTCGTAGCGGTGGCGATGCCGTTCGGAAATTTCGGTCGCGCCGCCATAGATCGCGCTGATATGGCTGTTGCCCGCCAGCTTCGCTTCGTAGGCGCCAAGCCGCATGGTGCCGCCAAGATCGCCGTCCGCAGCGCGCGTTTCGAGACCTTCCTTGGTCATCCATTCGGTGATGATGCCCACCACAGGCTCATCGGTATCGCCGAACTCGGTCGAGGATGCGCCTTCGACGCCCGCCGCCCGCGCGCTTTCGATGCACGCCATCTGCATGCCGAGACAGATGCCGAAGAACGGCACCTTGCGTTCGCGCGCGAAGCGGACCGACGCGATCTTGCCTTCGCTGCCACGCTCGCCGAAGCCGCCGGGCACCAGAATGCCATGAAGTGGCTCGAGCTCGGCGATGATCTCAGACGGGTCGCGCTCGAAAATCTCGGCGTCGATCCATTTCAGGTGGACCTTCGTCTTGTTCGCCATTCCACCGTGGACGAGCGCCTCGTTGAGGCTCTTGTACGCGTCCTTGAGGCCGACATACTTGCCGACCACGCCGATGGTGACTTCGCCTTCAGGGTTGAAATAGCGGTCGGTGACTTCGCGCCACGGCGAAAGATCGGGCGCGGGTGCATCGGTGATGCCGAATCCGCGCAGCACCTCGGCGTCGAGCCCTTCCTGGTGGTACTGAAGCGGCACCGCGTAGATCGATTTGGCATCGAGAGCCGGAATCACCGCCTGCTGGCGCACGTTGCAGAAATTCGCGATTTTCTGGCGTTCGCTATCCGGAATCGGATGCTCGGCGCGGCACAGCAGAACGTCGGGCTTGATCCCTAGGCTGGCCAGTTCGCGCACTGAATGCTGCGTCGGCTTGGTCTTCAGTTCTCCGGCGGCGGCGATGTAGGGCACCAGCGTCACATGGACGCTCAGCGTCTGCATGGGCTCCAGCTCGTTACGCAGTTGGCGAATCGCTTCCATGAAGGGCAGCGATTCGATGTCGCCGACCGTGCCGCCGATCTCGCACAGGATGAAATCGTGGTCGCCCTGGTCGGCCAGCGCGAACGCCTTGATCGCGTCGGTGACGTGCGGAACGACCTGAACCGTCGCGCCCAGATAGTCGCCGCGACGCTCCTTGGCGATGATGTCCTGATAGACCCGGCCCGAGGTGATGTTGTCGCCCTGGTGCGCGGAAACGCCGGTAAAGCGCTCGTAATGACCCAGATCGAGGTCGGTCTCCGCCCCGTCGTCGGTCACGTAGACCTCACCGTGCTGATAGGGGCTCATCGTCCCCGGATCGACGTTCAGATAGGGGTCGAACTTACGGATGCGGACCTTGTAGCCACGCGCCTGCAGCAACGCGCCGAGCGATGCCGCCATGAGACCTTTGCCGAGCGAGGAGACCACGCCGCCGGTGATGAAGATATACCGCGCCATGGGAGGTGAGCCTTACGTGGCGTTGACGGGCAAAGGCAAGCCGCTGCGAAGCGCTGCTCGCCGCAATCCCCGAATTTCCGGATGAAATTTATTCGGTCGCGCCTGCGAGCGGGTCCGAGTTGCCTTCGGGCACCGAATCGACCGGCGGATCGCCGTCGAGCCCTTCGCTGTCGAGCGGGCCGTTCTCTGCCAGCGGATCGGGCGCAACCGCAGGTGCGGTCGTGCCGACATTGCGGTCCAGCGTCGATTCGATCGCATCGCCGCCCGACATGTCCACCGCCATCGATGCGAGGATGATCGACAGAACGACGAAAGCCACCGCCAGCCAGCGCGTAGCGCGGGTCAGGAAGTCCGCCGCGCCGCGCGCGCTCATCATTCCGCCCGGCGAGCCGCCGCCGCCGATGCCCAGCCCCCCGCCTTCGGAACGCTGCATCAGGATCACGCCGACCAGCGCAGCGGCGACCAGTGCCTGGAGAACGGTGAGGAAGAGAAACATTGTCGGTTACTGCTTTCGAAGAATTGATGTGATGAGAGCTAGGAACTGGCACGCCGCGACGCAAGCGCGGCGGCGCTCGAGCTAATCCCGGTTGGCGATCACTTCCTGCGCGGCCAGCACGATGTTCATGAAGCTTTCGGCAGACAGGCTCGCCCCGCCGACCAGCGCTCCGTCCACCTCGTCCGCCGCAATGATTTCTGCCGCGTTGTCCGCATTGACCGAACCGCCATAGATGATCCGGATCGCGGTGCCCGCTTCCTCGCCGAAGGTCTTGACCAGGTATTCGCGGATCGCGGAGTGCATTTCCGAAATGTCTTCTACGCCCGCCGCAGCGCCGCTGCCGATCGCCCAGATCGGTTCGTAGGCGATGGTCAGCCGCTCGCCCGGCTCCTCGATCTCGGTGGGCAGCGAGGCCTTGATCTGACGCAGCACATGCTCGACCGCCTTGCCCGCTTCGCGCTTGGCCATCGGCTCGCCGCAGCACAGGATGACCTTCAGGCCCGCATCGAACGCGGCCTGCGCCTTCTCGGCGACCAGCTTGTCCTTCTCGCCATGGCCATCGCGGCGTTCGCTATGGCCGAGAATGACGAAGCCAGCGCCCGCATCGGCGACCATCGCGGCGGAAATGTCGCCGGTATGCGCGCCGCCATCCGCCGGATGGCAATCCTGCGCGCCGACGCCGATCTGCTCGGCTTCGCGCCGAACCGGGTGAATCAGGGTGAACGGTGGAGCGAGGGCAATCTCCACCTGCATCAGTCGTTGCGCTGCGCGATCGATCGCACGCGCTTCGGACAGCATCGCGCGCGTGCCGTGCATTTTCCAGTTGCCAACGATGAAAGGGCGGTTCGCCATTCCGTATAGTTTCCTGTTGTGTTTTTCGAAATGTGGTGCGCGACGGTTCGTTCCGTACGCAGCTGCCGGTCGGTAGCGAAGCAATCCCGGACAGTCAAAACCCACGTAGCGACACCCACGTCAAAACCCGTAATGCGTGGCCTTGCGGCACCCCGGCTGCCCATTTAAGGGTCGCGCCGGTCTGCAAGTGCGTTTCCTTCGCGTGCGCAGGCCGATAAAGCTCCATTATAGCATCGCCCCATCCGCCAAGGCCCGTCATTCGATGATCAATTTCTTCCGTTCCTTCTTCCAGTCCAAGATCGGCCTCGCCATCACGATCGGCTTTCTCGTGCTGATCGCGCTCGCCTTTGCCAGCGCCGACGTGTCGACCACCGGCACTTTCGGGGGCCTGTCGGGCACCAACAACGTGGCCGTGGTCGGCGACGAGGAAGTGACCACCGCAGAACTGCGTGAATCGGCCAACAACGCGTTCCGCCAGGTACAAAGCAACGACCCGACCATGTCGCTGGAGGAATTCCTCGCCGAAGGCGGCCTGACGATGGCACTCAACGACTTGCTCGAACGGGTTTCGGTGTCGGAATACGGACGCATGCTCGGGCTGCGCGTGGGCGATAACCTGATCAATAGCGAGATCATGCAGATTCCCGCGTTTCAGGGCCCGGACGGCAATTTCAACGAGAGCCTCTATCGTCAGGCGCTCCAGCGGCAGGGTCTGACCGACCAGCTGGTGCGCGAGGATCTGAGCGACGGGCTGGTCGCCCGCCAGGTGCTGATCCCGGCGGTGTTCGGCGCAAGGCTGCCGGACTCGATCGTGAAGCGTTACGCCACGCAGCTGCGCGAGCGGCGCGAAGGCTCGATCGCGCTCGTCCCCTCGCAGCAATTCCTCCCCGATGAAGACCCGACGGACGAGCAGCTGCAGAAATTCTACCGCGAGAATCGCAGCGATTTCATCCTGCCGGAACGGCGCCGGGTGCGCTACGCGGTGTTCGACACCGACGCGATGGGCAACGAAATTCAGCCGACGCAGGCCGAAATCCGCGCCCGTTACCAGGAAAACGCCGACCTCTATCGCGCCAGCGAGGAACGCACTTTCACCCAGCTGATCGTGCCCACCCGGCAGGCGGCGGAAAGCTTCCGCGACCGGATCGAAGGCGGCGCCTCGTTCGCCTCGGTTGCGCGCGACGCGGGCCTGGAATCGGCGGAGATCGGCCCGATCCGGCGCGAGGCTTACGCCCAGCAGGTCAACGACGCGGTCGCCAGCGCGGTGTTCTCCGCCGATGAAGGCGACGTTGCCGAAATCGCGCGCAGCCCGCTTGGCTTCCATGTCGTGCGGATCGACGACGTTACCCCGATCGCCGCACGGTCGCTCGCCGAAGCCCGGCCCGAAATCGAGCAGGCGATCCGGAACGAGAAGGAGCGGAGCGCGATCAACGAATTCGCTTCCGAGATCGAAAATCGCATGAACAGCGGCGAATCGTTCCGACAGGTCGCCGAAGGCCTCGACCTCGATGCCAAGGTCACCGCTCCGCTCCTCGCCTCGGGTGCCGTCTTCGATGGCGAGCAGGGCGAACGCGCGCCACCCGAAGTGCAGCCGCTGCTGACCACGGTGTTCCAAATGGAAGAGGGCCGGCCGCAGATCGCGCAGGGCCAGGGTGGCGACACCTTCATCCTGTTCGAGACCGAATCGATCACGCCTTCCGCCGCCCCGCCGCTGGCCGAAATCCGCGAGGAGGTTTCGGTGATGTGGAAACTCGCCGAAGGGCAGAAAGAAGCGCGCAAGGCCGCGGACCGCATTCTCAAGCGCGTCAATTCGGGCAGCACCCTGGCCGCGGCGATGCGTGCGGAAGATACGCCGCTGCCGCCGGCACGCCCGGTCAACGTCACGCGTGAGCAGTTGATGCAGCAGCAGCAGCCCAATCCGCCGATCGCGCTGATGTTCGCGATGACCGAGGGCTCGGCCAAGCGGCTCCCCGCACCGGGCGACCAGGGCTATTTCCTCGTCGCGCTGGAGGATGTCACCGCTGGGGAACTGGACGCGGACGATCCGCTGATCGGCCAGGCCCGCGCTGGCTACGGCCAGATTCTGCTGCGCGAATATGGCGACCAGATGCGCGTCGCCATCCGCAGTGAAGTTGGCGTGGAACAGAGCGACGATGCCGTGGCCGCGGTCCGCCGCGAGCTGACCGGCGCGACGAACTAGACATGCTTCGCAATCGCGAGGCCGCGCGCGACAGGCTGGCGCAGGGGCGACCCGCGCTCGTCTGGCAGCGGCATGTCGCCGATACGCTGACGCCCGTCGGCGCGGCGCTGGCACTGATGGAGCGCGGGCGCGGCGACTTCCTGCTCGAATCGGTCGAAGGCGGCGAGATTCGCGGGCGCTACAGCCTGCTGGGTATCGACCCCGACCTGATGCTGCGCGGCGAAGGCGACGGCGCGGCGATCAACCGCAGCTGGCGGAGCGACCGCACGGCTTTCGAGCCGGTCGAGGGTGACGGGCTTGCCGCCCTGCGCGGCCTGCTCGCCGAAATCGAAATGCCGGTGCCCAAGGAATTGCCGCCCGCGCTGGCCTGCCTCGTCGGCTATTTCGGCTACGAGACGGTTGCACTGGTGGAACACCTGCCGCGCGCCGAGGCCGATCCGCTCGGCCTGCCGGACATGGTCTTTGCGCGCCCCGGACTGCTGCTGGTATTCGATGCGCTGACCGACGAGGTCTATCTGGTCGCGCCGGTCTGGCCCGGATCGGGCGATGCAGAGAGCACGCTGGATGCCGCCGAGGAGCGGATCGAGGATGCACTGCGGCGCCTCGCGCAGCCGGCCCCGGCGAGCGGGCAGAGCGCCAGCCCGTCTGCGATCGATCCCGAGAGCCTTGCACTGCAACCGACCGTCGCGCCCGAAGACTACGCCGCGCGGGTGGCGCGCGCGCAGGAATACATCGTGGCGGGCGACATCTTCCAGGTCGTGCTGGCGCAGCGCTTCACCACCCCTTTCCCGCATTCTGCGATGGCGCTCTATCGCGCGCTGCGGCGGGTCAACCCCTCGCCCTTTCTCTACCTGCTCGACCTGCCCGAGGCGGGCGTCGTCGGCTCGAGCCCGGAAATCCTCGTGCGCCTGCGCGGCGGCGAGGTCACCATCCGCCCGATCGCGGGCACGCGCCCGCGCGGCGCCACGCCCGAAGCCGATCGCGCGGCGGAGAGCGAGCTGCTGGCCGATCCCAAGGAACGCGCCGAGCACCTGATGCTGCTCGATCTCGGGCGCAACGATGTGGGGCGGGTCGCTTCGGCGGGCAGCGTCGCTGTGACAGACAGCTTCGCGGTCGAACGCTATAGCCACGTCATGCACATCGTCAGCAACGTCACCGGCCGCATCGCGCAAGGCAAGGATGCACTCGACGCGCTGTTCGCGGGCTTCCCCGCAGGCACCGTCAGCGGCGCGCCCAAACTGCGCGCGTGCGAGATCATTGCTGAGCTGGAAACCGAAAAGCGCGGCCCCTATGCAGGCGGCGTCGGCTATTTCGCGCCCGACGGCAGCTTCGATTCGTGCATCGTCTTGCGGACCGGACTGGTGAAGGACGGCACGCTCCATGTCACCGCCGGCGCAGGCATCGTGGCGGATAGCGATCCGGCGTCCGAACAGCGCGAGTGCGAGGCCAAGGCAAGCGCGCTCCTCGCCGCCGCACGCGAAGCCATCAGGCGCCACGACCAGGCGGGATTCGGGCAATGAAGCGCGTAACCATCCTCCTTGCCACCAGCCTGCTCTCGCTGGCCGCCTGCGATCAGCCACAGGCGGGCGATCCGGTGATCCGCACCGATATCAGCGGCGAAAAGGGCAAGGAAGTCGCGATGAAGGCCGACGAGGCACCACCGCCCTCGCCCAGCCCTACCCCGACGCCGAGCGAGACCGCGCAGCCCGAGGATTCGGCCTGTCAGCCGGTCCGGTTCGAAGATGTCGTGTTCACCCATTGCGTCGCCGATCCGGCGGAGCATCGCGTCCGCATGGTGCTCGGCTCGCCGACTTTCCGCAGCCTCGCCAAATTCTCCGCCTCGCGGCCGGACAATGCGCCGCGCGTCGCCTTCGCGATGAATGCGGGCATGTATGACGGCGAAGGCAAGCCGATCGGCTATTATGTCGAAGAGCGCGAGCGGTTGCAGGAGCTGAACCGCAACGATGGCTCGGGCAATTTCCACCTCAAGCCCAATGGCGTGTTCTACGGCACCGGGGGCACGTGGCGGATCAAGACGACCGAAGACTTCTATAGCACCGTCGGCGACCGACCCGATTTCGGCACCCAGAGCGGCCCGATGCTGGTGATCGACGGGGTGATTCATCCGAAGATTTCCGAGGATGGACCCTCTAAACGCATCCGCAACGGCGTGGGGGTGGATGCGGACGGCAAGGCGCATTTCGCGATTACCGCGCGCCCGGTGAGCTTCGGCCAGTTCGCGCGCTTCTTCCGCGATGTGGCGAAGACGCCCAACGCGCTCTATCTCGACGGCACGGTATCGAGCCTGTGGGACCCTGCGCGCGGGCGGATGGATACCCGCGCCGATCTCGGCCCGCTGGTGGTCGTCGAATTCAAGGATTGATGATGGAATACGAACGCACCCTCTATCCCGAAATCGAACCTTACGAGACCGGCATGCTCGATGTCGGTGAGGGGCATTCGCTTTATTACGAGCGGGTCGGGACAAAGGGCGCGAAGCCTGCGGTGTTCCTTCACGGCGGCCCGGGCGGCGGGATGAGCCCCGATCACCGCCGCCAGTGGAACCCGGAGAAATACGACGTCCTCCTGTTCGACCAGCGCGGCTGCGGCAAGTCGCTCCCGTTTGCGGAGATCGAGAACAACGACACCTGGCGGATCGTCGAGGATATCGAGCGGCTGCGCCAGATGTGCGGCCACGAGAAATGGCAGGTGTTCGGTGGCAGCTGGGGCGCGACGCTCTCGCTCGCCTACGCGCAGACCTACCCTGAACGCACCAGCGAGATCGTGCTGCGCGGCGTGTTCCTCGGCCGCCAGAAGGAGAAGGACTGGCTCTACTCCTATGGCGCGAGCGAGATCATGGCCGAACAGTGGGACAAGTTCACCGGCCTGATCCCCGAGGAAGAGCGTGGCGATCTGGTGAAGGCCTACCATGCCCGCCTGACCAGCGACGACGAGGAAACCCGCCTCGCCGCCGCGAAGGAATGGTCGCTGTGGGAAGGCAATGTCGCGACTTTGCTGCCCAACGAGGATCTGCTCGGCAGCTTCGCCGACCCATCCAAGGCCGTCCCCTTCGCCCGCATCTGCGCGCGTTTCTTCCTGGAAAACTTCTTCCTCGAAGAAGGCCAGCTGCTGCGCGACGTCGGCAAGATCAAGGACATCCCCGGCATTATCGTGCAGGGCCGCCACGACATCTGCACCCCGCCCGTCTCTGCGTGGGAACTGAAAAAAGCCTGGCCCGAAGCCGAGCTGTGGATCGTCCACGACGCGGGCCACTCTGCAGGCGAGCCGGGAATCATCGACGGGCTGGTGAGGGCTACGGACAAGCTTGCGGACGGCTGAACCCTCCCGCACGCTCGCCCTTCGACAAGCTCAGGACGAGCGGATAGGGAGACTTCCAAGCAAACCCGTTCGTGCTGAGCCTGTCGAAGCGCGGACATGGTACAGAGCCTTTTCAATGATCCTCGTCATCGACAATTACGACAGCTTCACCTTCAACCTGGTTCACTACCTGCAGGAACTGGGCGCGCAGGTGCGCGTCGAGCGCAACGACGCGCTGACCGCGCGCGAGGCGGTGGCGAGCGGCGCAAAGGGCATCCTGCTCTCGCCGGGCCCGCGCACGCCCAACGAGGCGGGGGTTACGCTGGATACCGTGGCCGCCTGCGCCGACGCGCAGCTCCCCCTGCTGGGCGTGTGCCTCGGCCATCAGGCGATCGGGCAGCATTTCGGCGGGCGCGTGGTTCAGGGCGGGCTGATGCACGGCAAGACCAGCGCGGTGACGCATGACGGCAGCGGCGTGTTCGCAGGCCTCCCCAGCCCCTTCGATGCCACGCGCTATCACTCGTTGGTGGTCGAGGACATTCCCGAGGCATTGCAAGTCAACGCGACCAGCGAGACGCCCAATAGACATGGGGGCCTCGACGGAACCAGCGTGATGGGCTTCCGCCACACCGAGCTGCCGATCCACGGCGTCCAGTTCCACCCGGAAAGCATCGCGACCCAGCACGGCCACGACCTGCTCGCCAATTTCTTGCGGCTCTGCGGCATCGAAGCACGCGAAAGGCAGGCGGCATGAAATCGCTCCCGCTCGCAGTCCCGCACATGAACGAGGCGGAGGCCGAGGAGGTCTTCGGCTGGATCCTCGACGGGGAGGCCAGTGATCAGGAGATCGCCCGCTTCCTGCTCGCGATGACCGAACGCAGCGAAACCGCCGACGAGATTGCTGGCGCGGCGCGGGCTCTGCGCGCCCGCTACATACCCGTGGAGGGTCCCGACAATGCGATCGACGTGTGCGGCACGGGCGGTGACGGGCACCATACGCTCAACGTCTCGACCGCCGTGGGTCTGGTGGTCGCCGCCTGCGGGGTGCCCGTGGCGCGGCACGGCAACCGGGCGATTTCCTCGCTCTCGGGCGTGGCGGACACGCTGGAGGTGCTGGGGCTCGACATGGAAGCCGCCGGGCGCACGGCGGAGAAGACGCTGAACGAGATCGGCATCTGCTTCCTGTTCGCGCCCAACCACCACCCGGCGATGCGTCGCATTCAGCCGATCCGGAAGGAGCTGGGCCGCCGCACGATCTTCAACCTGATGGGGCCGCTATCGAACCCCGTGGGCGTCAAGCGCCAGCTGATCGGCATCGCGCGCCCCGGCTACGTCCCGATCTATGGCGAGGCCGCCTCGCGCCTTGGCAGCGAGCGGACGCTGATCGTCTCGGGCGACGAAGGCCTCGACGAGCTGAGCCTCGCCGCCGGGAACGAGATGGCGGATGTCAGCGGCAACGAGTTCGTGATGCGCCGCGTCGATGCCGGCATGGCGGGGCTCGAACACGCTCCGGTCGAGGCGATCCGTGGCGGCGACCCGCAGCACAACGCCAAGGCATTGAGCGCGCTGTTGCAGGGCACGCCCGGCCCCTATCGCGACGCGGTGCTGTTCAACTCCGCCGCCGCGCTGATCGCGGCTGGCGAGACCGAAGACTGGAAAGACGGAGCTGCGCGCGCCGCCGAGGCGATCGACAGCGGCGCGGCGCAGCGGCTGCTTCAGCGCTGGATTGCGATGGCGAAGTGAGTTTCATAGAACTCCGCTCGTCCTGAGCCTGTCGAAGGACCGCCCTTCTTCTGCGCATCCGCCCAAACACAAGCACGACCCTTCGACAGGCTCAGGGTGAGCGGACATTGAGGTTAGACGGTTGAACAAACTCGAAGAAATCTGCGCCACCAAGCGCGAAGAGGTCGCCGAGCGCCAGGCGCAAACCGACGTCAGCGAACTAATCGCGCGTATCACCGCGCAGGCTCCACCGCGCGGGTTCGAGGCGGCGTTGCGTCAGACCCACGCAGATGGCCGCCGCGCGCTGATCGCAGAAATCAAGAAAGCTTCGCCCTCCAAAGGATTGATCCGAGAGGACTTCCAACCCGCCGAACACGCGAAGGCCTATGCCGGCGCTGGCGCAAGCTGCCTCTCGGTCCTCACCGACGCGCCCTATTTCCAGGGCCATGCCGACTATCTCGTCGCCGCGCGCGAAGCCTGCGCCCTCCCCGCGCTACGCAAGGATTTCATGGTCGACCCGTGGCAATGCGGCGAAGCGCGCGCGATGGGTGCGGATGCGATCCTGATCATCATCGCCGCGCTCACCGACCAGCAGGCGGCCGAGATCGAAGCTGCGGCGGACGAACTCGGCATGGACGTGCTGGTCGAAGTCCACGACGCTGCCGAGATGGAGCGCGCGCACAAGCTCAACTCCCGTCTCATCGGGGTCAATAACCGCGACCTGCGTAGCTTCGTGACCGATATCGCCAACACGGAAAGCCTGATCCCGCTCGCCCCGGAAGGCGCGTTTCTCCTGTCCGAAAGCGGTATTGCCAGCGCCGCGGAGTGCGCGCGGCTCGAGGCGGCAGGTGCGCATGGCTTCCTCGTCGGCGAAAGCCTGATGCGGCAGACCGACCTGGAGGCGGCCACGCGCGATTTGCTCACACGGTGAGATTGTCCTACAAGCATACTCCGTGGCATGATGGCCCCATGGCCCGAACTCCATCCCCTCACCGCACGCAAACCCTGCATTCCCGCGCATTGGGGGCAAGCCGCTTTTTTGCCCTTGGACACTGTGTCAGGTGTGTCAGGCCCTGCGCCGGAGCGGTCTTTTGAGCGGCCTCACCCATCTCGACGAAGCAGGCTCGGCGCGCATGGTCGATGTCGGTGCCAAGGCGCAGACCGCCCGCAGCGCGACCGCGACGGGGCGGATTACCATGAACGGCGCCGCGATTGCCGCGATCCGCGACGATGCGGTGCCCAAGGGCGATGTGCTCGCCGCAGCGCGCATCGCCGGGATCATGGCAGCCAAGCAGACCGCCTCGCTGATTCCGCTCTGCCACCCCCTCGGCCTCGACAGCGTGACCCTCGATTGCACGATCGAAACAGACGGCGTGCGGGTTTCCGCCACCGCTTCGCTGACCGGCAAGACGGGGGTCGAGATGGAGGCGATGGTCGCGGTCTCGGTCGCGCTGCTGACGATCTACGACATGGCCAAGGCGCTGGATAAGGGCATGGTGATCGGCGAGGTCCGGCTGGTTTCCAAGACCGGCGGCAAGTCGGGGGACTGGCGTGCGGAAGACCCCGGGGCATGACCCCGCCGCTTAACCTCGAAGACGCGCAGACGCGTCTGTTGGCCCTGCTGCAGCCGTTGGCCGTGCGCACCTACCCCGTCGACGGCTCGGCCCGGCTTTACGTGGCCGAGAAGGTCGTGGCGCGCCGCAGCCAGCCCCCGGTCGATCTGTCCGCGATGGATGGCTATGCGACCTGCGGCGGCGGGCCGTGGTTCCTCAAAGGGGAATCGCGCGCAGGCGCGCCTTATGACAAGCTGCTTGGTAAAGGCGATGCCGTGCGCATCTCCACCGGCGCACAGATGCCGCTCGGCGCAGACGCGGTCTTGCTCCAGGAAGACGCGCAGGTCGAAGGAACGGACCTCACCGCAAATGCTCCGCCGACCGCGCGATTCATCCGGCGGGCCGGCCTCGACTTCGCAAGCGGCGACATCCTGCTCGAACCCGGCACCCGGATGGGCGCGGCCCAGATCGCACTCGCCCGCGCAGGCGGTTGCGGATCGGTCGTCGCGCACGAACGCCCGCGCGTCGCCATCATCGAATGCGGTGACGAGCTTTGCGCGGACCCTCAGGATTGCCGCGACCCGCAAATCCCGGCGGTCAACGGAGCTATGCTGACCGAAATGGCCCGAGAGGCGGGCGGCGAGGTCACCGCGACAGCCCCGGTGCCCGACGATGCCGACGCGCTGGTTCGCGCGATCGAGAGCCAGGCAGAGGCTGCGCTGATCGTGATCTCCGGCGGCGCGTCGGTCGGCCCGCACGACCTCGTGAAACCGGCTCTGGAAGCGGCCGGATTTGCGCTCGATTTCTGGCGCGTTGCGATCAAGCCGGGCAAGCCGCTGCTCGTGGCGACGCGCGGCGATGCGGTGGTCCTCGGGCTTCCCGGCAATCCAGTATCGAGCTTCGTGACCGGTTTTTTGTTCATGATGCCCGCGATCCGGCGCATGGCGGGCGCGCGAGACTGCGTGCCACGTGCGGTGCCCCTGCGCCTCGCCGCGCCTGTGCCCGAAGGCGGGAAGCGCCGCGAATTCGTGCGCGCCGCATGGACCGGCGACGGGGTGATCGCGGCGGACGTTCAGGACAGTTCCGCCCTGCGCCCGCTGGCCCAAGCGCAAGTATTGATCGACCGTGCCGCGGGAGCCGATCCAGCCAAAACGGGTACATTTGTTCCATGCTACCTGTTGGAAAGTGGCGGATATGCTTGACTTGCCGAAATGAGTTTCCTAATTGTTCCGTATTCGTTCGCATGACAGGCGAACAGGTAAAGCGGAGAAATGCCCGATGTTGACGGCGAAGCAGCATGAACTGCTCCGGTTCATTCATGATCGTCTCGAAGGGACCGGCATCTCGCCGTCTTTCGAAGAGATGAAGGATGCGCTCGATCTCAAGAGCAAATCCGGTGTGCATCGCCTGATATCGGCGCTGGAAGAACGCGGCTTCATCCGCCGCCTGCCCAACCGCGCACGCGCGCTGGAAGTGCTCAAGATGCCCGACAGCGCGGTTGCCGGCTCGATGCCCAAGCCCGCGAACGATCTGGGCGCGCAGACGACGCGGGTTCCCGCGCAGATGCCCGAAGCCGCCAACGACGTGATCGACATTCCGCTCCATGGGCGGATTGCGGCAGGTGCCCCGATCGAAGCGTTCGAGGATCACCAGAGCCTGCCGGTCCCTGCCGCGCTGCTCGGCCCAGGCGAGCATTTCGCGCTGGAGGTTTCGGGCGACTCGATGATCGAGGCGGGCATTTTCGATGGCGACTACGCGCTGATCCGCCGCGCCGACACCGCGCGCGACGGCGATATCGTGGTCGCACTGGTCGAAAACGAGGAAGCGACGCTCAAGTACTTGTGGCGCGATGGCGGAAACGTTCGGCTCGATCCGGCCAATGCGAGCTACGAGCCGCAAGTGTACGAAAGCCGCGCAGTTCAGGTGCAGGGCAAACTGGCGGGGCTGCTGCGCCGCTATCACTGAGTGCGGTCGGTCTGATTGCGTGCAGGAGGGGGATCGTCCGGTTCGCGTGCGACACCTCCCTCCCCATGCCACCAGCCATGCGCGCCCTGCCCCTCCGCCACGGTCTGGATATCGCGGTCGGCAAGCCGGATCGCGAGGCCGCCGGTCTCTGACAGCATGCGCCGGTCGGCCTTGATCCAGCGCGGGGCACAGCTTCGCGGCAACCAGCGGTCGGCAACGACAATGTCGACCCGCGCACAGGCCGCCGCAAGGTCTCGCTCGGTCACGTAATCGCGCCCACGGGCGAGCAGCAGGTGGTATGTCTCGCTTTCCCGCGTGATGCTGGCAACGCAGAATTCGGGGCTGCACCGCGCTCCGGGCCACTGCGCAAGCGGCACCGGTTCGCTATCGAGCGCTCCGAGTTCGGCCAGCGTATCACTGGCATAGGAGGACTGGCTTTCACGCAAGGTCAGCAGTTCGCCAGCCTCCACAATCCCGACATCGCGCCCGTCGCGCGAGATAAGGATGTCAGGCCGCGGGGTGGTGATGGTCAGGACGGTGGCGATTGCGACGGGCACCAGCCCCGCGAACCGCGCTCGCCCGCTCCACAGCGCCAGCCACAGGCCACCGCCGACGAACAGAAGGAAGGCGAAACTGCCCATATGCGGCGCCAGCTTGACCGCCCCGGGCCGGCTCGCGGTGAAATGCGCGATCCCCAGCAGCAGGTCGAGCGACTTGCCGACGAGCCACCAGATCGGCGCGCCCAATCCTACGAGATCCGCCACCAGCGCGAGCGCGATCAAGGGCATGGAAACGAAGGTCACCAGCGGAATGCCGACCATATTGGCAAACGCGCCGTAAAACCCCGCCCGATGGAAGTGGAACAGGACGATCGGCATCAACGCGATCTCGATTACCAGCCCGGTTACCAGCAGCATCGCGCCGCCGCGCAGGGGCCGCATGAACCACGCTTCCTCTCGCGGCGCGAGGAAGGCGCGCGCGGGCGCGCTGTTATGCAGGGCGACGATCGCGAGCACTGCGGCGAAACTCATCTGGAAGCTCGGCCCCGCCACGCTTTCCGGCCACAACAGCAGCACGAACCCCGCCGCCACCGACAGCAGCCGGAAGGTCAGCGGCTCTCGCCCCAGCGCAAGCGCGATCAACACCAGCACAGCGGCGGCACAGCTGCGCACGGTGGGGACTTCGGCGCCGGTCAGCAAGGTGTACCCGACGCCCGCAAGCGCGCCGACCGCCGCCGCGACCACCGGCAGGCGCACACGCAGGGCGAGCCACGGCCACGGGGCGAGCAGCTTTAACGCCAGAAAATACGCCGCCGCGATCACCGCGCTCACATGCAGTCCGCTGATCGAGAGCAGGTGGGTCAGTCCCGCATCGCGCATCGCATCCTCGTCGCCTTCGGCGATCGCTCCGCGATCCCCGCTTGCAAAAGCCGCCGCGATGCTCCCCGCCGATCCGCCCAGCCGCGAGCGGACATGGGCCGACAGATCGCGCTGGACCTGCGCGATGCCGCCCCACCCGGGCGGCGGCGGTTTGATCACCTCGACCTCCCCGACCGCCGATCCGGTCGCCGCGAGTCCCTGGAACCACGCGGTTCGCGCAAAGTCGTATCCGCCCGGCACCAGCGGCGCGGCAGGAGGCATCAGCCGCGCGGTCATCCGGAGGACCGCGCCCCGCTGCATGACGGGTTGCGCCTGCTCGATCGGCACATTGATCCGCAGCTTGATCGCTTTCCCACCCGTGCCATCGACCGTCGCCTCGCGGGTGGCGACAATCAGCCTGATGCGCTCTCTGGCAGGTTGCTCCTCACGCTCGAGAACGGCGACGTCCATTGTCCGCATCTGCGGGTAGTCGATGGCGGGCGCGCCGACTGTCGCCGAGCGGGCCCAGATCAGCCCGATGCCGAAAGCCACCGCCAACCCAAGAACGAACAACGCCAGCCCGAGGTCGGGCACCCGCCCCGATCTCAGCAGCACGAGCCCCGTGCCCGCGCTAGCGCCCGCCGCAAGCGCCGCCCCCGCCCATGTCAACGGCGTCGGCAAGGCAAGCCAAAGCGCGATGCCTGCGATAACTGCGACCACGAGCCAGGGGCCCCGCTCCAACCCCGCTTGCGACAGACCTGCATCCACGCGTCGCACCGCGTGCTTCACCGGGCTGGACACACGGCGAACCACCTGCCAAAGCCGCTGCTGCGCTGCACCATCACCCGCGCCAGTCACGCCGTCGGATCGACCATTGTGGCCGGGCGTTACGTCATCGGACGGGCTGGGATACGTGGGCTGTGCAGCCATATTTTGAAATGGAAAGGAAGCGCGCTTAGATGGCAAGCGAAACCGGCACGATCATTACCCGCTTCGCTCCATCACCGACCGGATATCTGCATCTCGGCGGCGCGCGCACCGCCCTGTTCAACTGGCTCTATGCCCGCCACCATGGCGGCAAGGTGATGTTGCGGATCGAGGATACCGATCAGAAGCGCTCCACCCAGGACGCGATCGACAAGATCATCGACAGTCTCGACTGGCTCGGCCTCGATTTCGATGGGGACACCGTGTTCCAGTCGGAGCGCGCCGAACGTCACGCCGAAGTCGCGAACATTCTGCTCGCCAATGGCCATGCCTATCGCTGCTACGCAACGCCCGAAGAGCTGGAAGCGATGCGCGCCGAGCAGCGCGCCAACAAGCAACCGATGCGCTACGACGGCCGCTGGCGCGACCGTGAGCCCGGCGCAGAGCAAGAGGGTGCGCCCTTCACCGTCCGTCTGAAGGTTCCGAAGGACGGCGAGACAGCGATCGACGATGCCGTTCAGGGCCGCGTGACGGTGAAGAACGAGGAGGTCGACGACTACATCCTGCTGCGCGCCGACGGCACGCCGACCTACATGCTGGCGGTGGTGGTGGACGATCACGACATGGGCGTGACGCATGTGATCCGCGGGGACGACCACCTGAACAATGCCTTCCGCCAGCTGCCTATTTACCGCGCAATGGACGCGATCGAAGGTGGCTGGCCCGACCCTGTCTATGCCCATGTCCCGCTGATCCACGGCAGCGACGGGGCCAAGCTTTCCAAGCGCCATGGTGCCGTTGGGGTAGAGGCGTATCGCGACGAATTGGGCATCCTGCCCGAATCGCTGTTCAATTACCTGCTGCGGCTCGGCTGGGGCCACGGTGACCGGGAAGAGATCACGCAGGCCGAGGCGATCGAGCTGTTCGACCTCGATGGCGTGGGCCGCAGCCCGGCACGCTTCGACATCAAGAAGCTGCAGAATCTCAACGGGCATTACATCCGCGAGGCGGACGATACCCGACTGGCGCAGCTCGTCGCGCAGGAGCTGTCGGGCGAGGTAGATGGCGAGATCGACCGCGATCTGCTGGCGCGTGCCATGCCCGTGCTCAAGACCCGCGCGAAGGATCTGCACGAACTCGCCGACAATGCACGCTTCCTGTTCGTTTCGCGTCCGCTGACCATGACCGAGAAAGCGACCGCGCTGCTCGACGACGAAGCGCGTGCGCGGCTGGCCGAGGTGCACGGCGCTCTGACAGAGCAAAACGACTGGACAATCGAGGCCCTGGAAGCCACTACCAAATCGCTGGCCGAGCGGCTTGAACTTGGCCTCGGGAAGCTGGCCCAGCCCCTGCGGGCGGCCCTCACCGGGACCACGACAAGCCCCGGCATTTTCGATGTTCTCGCCCTCCTCGGAAAAGAGGAGTCGCTTGCGCGTATTGCAGCGCAGGCCGTTTCGGCGGACCCCACACAGGATTGAAGGAGACCCCCATGGCAGACACCACAGCAAAGCTGGATATCGGCGGCAACACGCAGGAATTCCCGGTTCTCGAAGGCACCTGCGGGCCCGAGGTCATGGACATCCGCAAGTTCTACGGAACGACCGGCAAGTTCACCTACGATCCCGGCTTCAAGTCGACGGCCAGCTGCGAAAGCGCGCTGACCTTCATCGATGGCGAAGAGGGCGTGCTGCTCCATCGCGGCTATCCCATCGGCCAACTGGCCGAGCAGTCGAGCTTCATGGAAGTCGCCTACCTGCTGCTCAACAGCGAGCTGCCTTCGCAGGACGAGCTGGACGATTTCACCTACACGATCACCCGGCATACGATGCTGCACGATCAGCTGCGCCAATTCTATCAGGGTTTCCGCCGCGATGCGCACCCGATGGCGATCATGTGTGGCGTGGTCGGCGCGCTGTCGGCATTCTACCATGACAGCACCGACATCGCCGATCCCGAACATCGCAAGATTTCGAGCCATCGCCTGATCGCCAAGATGCCGACGATCGCGGCGTGGGCGTACAAGTATTCGATCGGCCAGCCCTTCATGCAGCCGGACAATTCGCTCAGCTACACGGGCAATTTCCTGCGCATGACCTTCGGCGTGCCGGCAGAGGAATACGAAGTCGTTCCGGAAGTCGAAAAGGCGATGGACCGGATCTTCATCCTCCATGCCGACCACGAACAGAACGCATCGACCAGCACGGTACGCCTTGCCGGCTCATCGGGCGCGAACCCCTTCGCATGCACCGCTGCCGGGATTGCCTGCCTGTGGGGCCCGGCGCATGGCGGCGCGAACGAAGCGGCGCTCAACATGCTGCGCGAGATCGGTCGTCCGGAGAACATCCCGCACTATATCGAGCGTGCGAAGGACAAGGACGATCCGTTCCGCCTGATGGGCTTCGGCCACCGCGTCTACAAGAACTACGATCCGCGCGCGACCGTAATGCAGGAAACCGTACGCGAAGTTTTCAGCGCGCTCAAGGTCGACGATCCGGTCTTCGAAACCGCCCTGCGGCTGGAAGAAATGGCGCTCAACGATCCCTATTTCATCGAGAAGAAGCTGTTCCCCAACGTCGATTTCTACTCGGGGATTATCCTCTCGGCGATCGGTTTCCCGACGACGATGTTTACCGCGTTGTTCGCGCTCGCCCGCACCGTGGGTTGGGTCGCGCAGTGGAACGAAATGATCTCCGATCCCGCTCAGGTCATCGGCCGTCCGCGTCAGCTCTACACCGGGCCGACCGAACGCGACTACGTGCCAGTCGACAAGCGCTGATCGGTAGCACGCTTACACAAAAGGGCCGCGGCGCAAGCTGCGGCCCTTTTTGTGTCAGGTGCCGGCCGGAACCGTCAGAGTGAAAGTCGCGCCCTCGCCCGGTGTGCTTTCGATCGACAGATCGCCGCCCATCGCCTGCGCAAGACGCTTCGAGATATAGAGCCCCAAGCCCGAACCTCCGCCGCCGCTGCGGCCGAGACGTTCGAACTTGTCGAACACGATCTGCTGGGCCTGCGCGTCCAAACCAGGACCCTCGTCGGTCACCGAAACCCGCGCTTTTCCGCCTTCCTCGCTGAGAGAAACCTTGATGGTCGAGCCGTCGGGCGAATAGCGGATAGCGTTGCCCACCAGATTGAGCAGAACTTGCAGCGCGCGCCGGAATTCGGCGATGGCGGGCTGGCTTGCGCCCGAACCAGGCGCCGCGATGGTGATCCGCTTCTCCTGCGCCCGCACCGCGAGAATGCCTGCCGCGCGCTGCGCAACATCGGCGAGATCGATCCGATCGGGCGCCGCGCGAAAACCGTCGGATTCGACGACCTCGAGGTCGGTCAGGTCGTCGACCAGCGACAGCAGGTGCTGTCCGGCATTCACGATATCGCGCGCATAATCGCTGTATTCCTCGCCCAAAGGCCCGGCTAGCCGCGATCGGATCGTCTCGGCATTGGCGACGATGCGGGCGATCGGCTGGCGCAGGATCGGGGTCAGATCGCGGCCAATCGACGCGCCGTCCTCGGCCCTTCGGTTGGTCCGCTGCTCGCGCCGAACCCAGGCACGGTTGGCGATCAGGTAAAGCTCGAAACCCTGCGATCCGGGATGAGGGGCACCAAGAGGGATCAGCCGTGCTGTCCAGCTGCGCGGGCTGCCGTCGACGCTGACACGCGACTGATCGAGCAGCCGCCAATGCAGTGGCTGGGCATGGCTGTTGCCCTCGATGCTGACAAAGTCGGTCCACACCTGACCCAGATTCTCGCTCATCCGCTTGAGCAGCGGTTGGAGATCCTCCGCCTCGGTGTGAACGGTCAGCAGTTTCTGAGCGGGGTCGAGGCGCGCATGCAGTTCCGCCAGTGCATCATCGATCGCGTCGCGCCGTGCGGCGGCATCGTCGTCGCGTTCTACCGGCGGGGGGCTCGCCTGCCAGGTCACGATACCGATGGAGCAACCCGCGTTCGGATCGTCGTCTCCACCGCCGGCCGGGACGATCTCCATCCACGCCTTGATCCGGTCCGCCCCATCAAACGCATGGATCGTGCGCCCGAGCCGCAGATTTGTGCGACGGGCATTACGAACCTGCTCACGCAATTCGGGAATCGCGATAGTCCCGGGTATCTCGCCCCCGCAGCGGCGCTGAAGGGTAGAAAGCGGCTCGTCGGCGGCGACCAGGCGATCCTTCGCATCGGTCCGCGCGCGCGCGATATAAGTCTGTCCGTCGTGTTCCATGGGGCTCTTATTCGGCTTGCCCGTAGGGCGAGGATTCCAGCAATGCGCGGGCATCGGCCGTGCTCAGGTGCGCGAGGCTGGCGGGCATGGTCGCATCGGGGTGCAGGCAGCGCAGCTGCGCGCGGGCCTCGGCGGCGTTCAACCCGGCGGCCCGGAGCGAGAGAGCAAAGCGCACCAGCTGTCGATCATTGGTGGAGACGACGGCAATGTCGCGGTCCTGCCCCGCCCGGTGCGCAAGCGCGGTGAGGAACAGCGCGGCACCCGCATGGGTCAGCGAGAGAGCGGCATCGGCCCGCGCCCCCAAACCTCTCATCGTGCGGTCCAGCAGCGAAAGGCGCGCCTCGTTATCTGCCCGCATCTGGCGGATGCGCGCTTCGACCGTAGTAGCAAGATCCTCGCTCACGTCTTCGCGCTGGCGCCGCCAGGTCGAGATGAAATTCACGAACTGGTCTTCGGGCAGCTCGGCCAGCGGCATTTCCATCCGCTTTTGTTGCTCGATGAAGCGGGCCTGCGCCGCGAGCGTGCCCATCGCCGCATCGGCCAGCTCCGCATCGTCGGAAGCGATCAGCGATTGGAGCAGCGGCGAGAGCACCGGATCGATCCCGTCGCGCCCGCGCAGACGGTCCGCCAACTGCCATTCTATGGCAAGCGCATGGCAATGGCCGAGAAAAGCAGCATGGCGCGCCAGCTCCTCGCCCAGTGCATCCGCCCGCGCCTCGGCATAGGCGAAGACATCGTTTGCGCCGATTTCCTCTGCCTCGACCCGCAGCAGCCGGAAGGACGCGCTGCGAAGCATGCCCCGAACCCGCGCCACGATCGAGTCGCTGAACAGCGATCGGTCCTGCGTATTAAGGAAATGCGTGAGCACCGGCGTCAATGTCGACAGCGCCATGTCCCCGCGCGCCAGTTCGGCGCGCAGGCCAGCATCCACCGCCTGATCGGTGTGGATCGTACCCGGCATGTTTTCCGGCACGCTGGTCATCTGTCCGTCCGTCACCGCCCTTGCTTAGCCCGCGATCGTTAAGGGCGCATTATCCCTGCCCGATAGCCATAGTGCTTTAGCACAGGCTCGGTCGGCTTGCATTGCCGCACACCGACCGGACGAGCCCGTATCTACATTTTTGCGATTTAGGGTGCGTCACGTGCGATCCAATACACGGATCGCGCGAAAATCACGCTCAGCGGGTGTCGATATCGTCGAATTCGGCGAGGAAAGCTTCGAGCCCGCGCAGCGCCACAGGATCGCCCGGTGCAGCGTCGATCGCGTTCTGCGCGAGGACCAGCAGTTCTTCGGCATGGAAGCTCGCGGCAAGCCCCTTGATCCGTTGTGCCGCAATCACCCAGTTGCCATCGCATCGCGCTCGGCGCAAAAGATCGATTTGCTGGGCAAGGCTTTCGCGAAATGCGCCGCGCAGCTCGTTGAGCAGCGCGGGGTCGTCTCCCGCAGCAGCGGCGAGCGTGGCAGTAAAGGCAGCATTTTCGAGAGCCATGGTGCCGTAACTAGAAGCCGAAGAGTTAAGGCGGGGTTTAACCGTATGGGAAAGATGCTAGGTCGCCGGATATGAGCGGGGGATCATCGATCAGAGCCGTGGATGAAAACGGCGCGATCGCCGAGAGCGAGGAAACGCCGCGCGTAGAGGATGCGCACGTCACCATGCACGACGCGGAACGGCTCGAAGACGAAGACACCGATGCGCCCGACCATATGCCGTTCTTCGCCAGCCCGGTCGCGACTGCAATCGCCGCATTGGCTCTGATCGGCTGGACCGCGCTGTTTGCGATGGCGCGCGGGCCCGCCAGTTTCGCCGCACTCGATCTGGCGGGTTGGAGCGCAGCGATCGGCGAATGGTCGGTGCCAGCGCTGCTCATTGCGTTCGTGTGGTTCGCCGCGAGCCAGCGGCTCGGGCGGCAAAGCGCGCGCTTTCGCCATACCGCAAGAGCAGCGGCAACCGACATTGCCGAGCTGGAAACGCGGCTCACCACAATCAATCGCGAGCTGAGCCTCGCCCGCGAGTTCCTCACCCGGCAGACGCGCGAGCTGGAATCGCATGGCCGAGTCGCCGCCTCGCGCCTTTCGCAGAATGCCGACCGGATCGAGGCGCTGGTTGCCGAGAATGGCGAAGAGGTCGAGCGGATCGCGCGAATTTCCGAAACCGCGCTCGCCAACATGGCCCGGCTCCGCGACGATTTGCCGGTGATCGCCAATGCCTCACGCGATGCTACCAATGCGGTTGGGGCGGCTGGCGACCAGGCGCAGGGTGCGCTCGACGGGTTGGGCGTGGGCCTCGCAAAGCTCAACGAGTATGGCGAAGCGAGCCAGCGCCATGTCGAGCATTTCCGCACCCAGGTGGATCGCACGCTGACCACCCTTGGCGATCGCGTTTCCGAACTCGAGGCCATGGCCGACGCGCGCTTCACCGCGTTGCGCGAACAGAGCGAGAGCTTCCGCGCCGACCTCGACGGACGCGAGGTGGAAGCGCTGGCTGCCGCGCAGGCTCGGATCGACAAGCTTCGCGAGCGGCTGACGGATGCCATCGGCGAGGTGCAGCAGATCGACGAGGCCGCGATGGGCTCGGCTCAGTCGCGGCTCGCATCGCTGCGCGATGAGGCCGAGCGGATCGACGAATCCATGAAGGCACGCGACCGCGAGTTCGTCGGCTGGATCGATGCGCGCCGCGCGAACCTCGAAGAAGTCGAGAAGACCGCGCTCGAAGCACTCGAAGGCCGAATTCAGGCGATCGACGATGCGATGGCCGAACGCCGTGAATGCCACGAGACCATCTCGCGCGAAATCGCCGAACACAGCGCCACGGCTGCCGATCAGCTGGCTGCCGCTAGTACACGAATTGCAGAAATCGCGGCAGATGCCTCGTCCGCGCGCGAGACCCTGCTCGATGCAACCGACGGTCTGGAGAAGAGGCTCACGGCCGGCAGCACCGACCTCTCGGCACTAAAAACCGGGCTGGACGATGCGACCGAGGCGGGGGTTCGCCTGCTTGAATTGATTCAGGCAGGCGCAAAGCACAGCCGCGAGGTGCTGCCCGATGCGATGGAGGCAGCCGAAGCGCGGCTTGCCGCCCTGACCGAGAACGGCGAGAAGCTGCGCCGGACGATCGACGAGGGTGCGGAAAAGAGCGAGCGCCTGTCCTCCTACGTGATCGAGACGCGCGAGAAGGGCGAGGAGATATTCGGTGTTGCCGACCGCATCGATGATCGCCTCGCATCGACACGCGACAAGATGACCGAAGATATCGCATCGCTGCGCACCGCCCTCGCCCTCCTCGACGAAGAAGCTGGCGTGGTAGCAGAAACCACGGCGACCCGCGTTTCCGAAGCGGTCGAACAACTGGAGGGCGCGGCCGATAAGGCACGCCGCGCACTGGAGCGCTACGGTTCGGACGAGGGCCGCGATCTGGGGGTGCAGATCGGCGAGAATGCGGCCGACGGCCTCAACTCCTCGATGCGCAAACAGGCCGACGAGGCGCTTGCCGAATTGCGCGAGGCGACGTCACGCTCCGCCGATGCGGCGCGCGATGCCGCACGCCAGCTTCGCGACCAGCTCGCGCTGGTGAACGAATTGGCGGGTAATCTCGAAACGCGGGTGTCGGTGGCACGCGAACGGGCGGAAGAGCAGGTCGATAACGACTTCGCGCGGCGCGTGGCACTCATTACCGAGAGCCTCAATTCGAATGCGATCGACATTGCCAAATCGCTTTCTAGCGAGGTCACCGATACAGCGTGGGCAAGCTATCTGCGCGGGGACCGGGGCGTCTTCACCCGCCGCGCGGTGCGCTTGCTCGACAATCGTCAGGCACGCGAAATCGCCGAGCTGTACGATGAAGACGAGGACTTCCGCGACAACGTGAACCGTTACATCCACGATTTCGAGGCGATGCTGCGCACCCTGCTGTCCACGCGCGACGGCAACGCACTGGCAGTAACGCTGCTCGGCTCGGAGGTCGGCAAGCTTTACGTGGCGGTGGCCCAGGCGCTGGAGCGGCTGCGGACGAGCTGAGCGACGACCCGCCCCGCGGAGTCTAACCGCGCTCGCCCGGCGGCAGCATGAAGTCGAAAATATCGCGGGTGACCCACCCGTTCTCCCAATTGAGTACCCAGATCAGGGTCAGCACCGCTGCAATCGCCGAGGCACGCAGGGCAAGCCTGCCGGGCCGGAAGTTTGCGGGTGCGCTCTCGGCCTGTCCCGGGACCAGTTCCTCCCCCAACTCCTCATGCGTCCGCACGCCGAAGGGCAGCATCACGAAGGCGACGAAAATCCATACGAGGAAATAGATCGCAAGGATGGACCACGGGCTCATCCTTGCGTTTCCGGCATGACGACCTGAACCTGAGGCTTCTTGCCCGACCATCGGTTTGCAGCGCGGCGGGCGGCCAGACGTGCGGCCTCCTGCCGGGCAGCAGGGTCTTTCGCATCGCGCCCACGCAGGCGCCGCAACGCCTCCTGAACGTCGCGGGTCGCCTCGGCGACGAAATCGGGGAAGTCCTCGTCCAGCGGCATGCCGAGCGCGCGGATCGTCACATCTTCCTGCTCGGTCACCACCACGATCAATACGCCGTCACGCGCGAGCCGGCGACGCTCCGTAATCGCGCCGCCATCGGCAGGCACGATAATGTCGCCATCAAGCACGAGGCGCCCGGTCGGCACTTTGGCAATCTTGCCCGGCTCACCCGGCGCGAGGCTGACGATATCGCCGTTCTTCTGGAAGATCGCGTGCGGGATCCCCTCCGCCAGGCCGAGCCGTGCCTGCTCCTGCATATGCCGCACCTCGCCATGGACGGGGACGAGCACCTCGGGCTTCAGCCATTCGTAAAGCGCCTGCAGTTCGGGGCGACCAGGGTGACCGGAGACATGGATCATGCTCTGCCGGTCGGTCACCATCGCGATGCCGCGTTCGGCCAGCTGGTTCATCACCTTGCCGATCGAAATCTCGTTACCCGGAATCTGGCGGCTGGAGAACAGCACGACATCGCCGCGCGACAGTTCCAGCGGATGGTTGTTGTCCGCCATCCGGCTGAGCGCTGCGCGCGGCTCGCCCTGTCCGCCGGTCGCAAGAATCAGGACCTTGCTTCGCGGCAGCTTCATCGCCGTATCCCAGTCGACCCGGTCGGGGAAATCGGTGAGATAGCCGTTGGCCTGGCTGACCTCGATGATGCGATCGAGCGAGCGGCCCGCGATCACGACCTCGCGGCCCGTCTCCCTCGCGATCTCGCCCAGGGTATGCAGCCGCGCGACGTTGGAGGCGAAGGTGGTGACGACGATCCGGCGGTCGGGCCAGTTCTGCACCTCTTCCAGCAGCCCTTTGAAGACCGCGCCTTCCGAACCGCTCGGTTCAGGATTGAAGACGTTGGTGCTATCGCAGACCAGCGCCAGCACGCCGTCCTCGCCAATCTCGCGCAGCTCTTCCTCGGTGGTAGGCTCGCCGATGATCGGGTCTTCGTCGAGCTTCCAGTCCCCGGTGTGGAAGACCTTGCCGTAGGGCGTGTCGATCAGGAGCGCATTGCCCTCGGCGATCGAATGCGCGAGCGGCAGGTAGCGGATGCCGAAGGGGCCGATCTGCATGTCGGCGTCGCCTTCCCGCACGATGTGCAAGGGCACCTCGTCCTGCAATCCTGCTTCCTGCAGCTTGCGCCGGACGAGATCGGCAGTGAACGGCGTGGCGTACAGCGGCACGCCAAGATCCGCCGCGAAATAGGGGACTGCGCCGATATGATCCTCATGCGCATGGGTCAGCACGATGCCGAGCAGGTCTTTCACCCGGTCCTCGATAAATTCGAGATCGGCGAAGACCAGTTCGATACCCGGATATTCGTTGGCGCCGAAAGTCATACCCAGATCGACCATCAGCCACTTACCGTCGCAGCCGTAGAGATTGACGTTCATCCCGATTTCGCCCGACCCGCCGAGCGCCAGAAACAGGAGTTCGTTCTCCGGCTTGAAGTTCTTTTTCATTCTATTCCTTGTTGATCGACCGCTGGGCGAGCAGTTGCAGGCCGCGTATCGTCAAATCCGTATCTACCACATCAAATATGTCGGTATGGTCGTCGAACAAGACCGAAAGACCGCCGGTGGCCACAACCTTGGTCGGTCTGCCGATCTCCGCCTTCATGCGCGCGATCAGGCCTTCCATCATCGCGACATAGCCCCAGAAGACGCCGATCAGCATCTGATCCTCGGTATTACGGCCGATCACGCTGCCGGTTTCGGGCGCGTGGATCGCGATCCGCGGGAGCTTGGCGGTCTTGCCGACCAGCGCGTCGAGCGACAGGTTGATGCCGGGCGCGATGATTCCTCCCTTGTAGGCACCATTGTAATCGACCGCCTCGAATTTCGTCGCGGTGCCGAAGTCGACCACGATCATGTCGCCGCCGACCAGCGCATGCGCCGCAATGCAGTTCAGCGCCCGGTCTGCGCCCAGCGTGTTCGGCAGATCGACGTCGATCTCGAAATTCCAGGCCGCCGCGCCCTGCCCAGCGACGATCGGGGTGATCCCGAAATACTTCTCGCACAGCACGGTCAGGTTATGGTCTGCACGCGGCACGACCGAACCGAAGATGATGTGTGTGATATCCTCGCGGGCCACGCCCTCTATGCCCAGCAGCTGGAACAGCCACACGGCGTATTCGTCGCCCGTGCGCCGTCCGTCGGTCGAGATGCGCCAGCGCGCGCGCAAGTCGTCACCGTCGAACAGCGCGAAGACAAGGTTGGTGTTTCCGACATCGATCGCGAGAAGCATCAGCTATCCTTCCGCCCGCATCAAGGGGCCAGCATCACATCGCCTGCGTGAATGACACGGGTGGTGCCGTCGGCCAAGCGAAGCCGCATCGACCCGTCGGGCTGAAGCCCGTCGAAATGCCCGCTCACTCTGCCGCCATTGGGTTCGTGCACGCTGAGCGGCGTTCCCTTTGCCATGCTTGCCGCGTTCCAGGTACGGATCAGCGGCTCGAGTCCGTAGGTCCGCCAGCGATCAAGTTCGCCCGCGAAATGCGCGGCGAGACTTTCGACAAAAGCGTCACGATTGGGCGCCGGCCCGAATTGCGTCAGCGCAGCGCTCTTCCGGTCGGGTAGCTCGGGCGCCGATACCAGATTGACGCCAATGCCGATGACCACCGCATCACGCTCCGCCTCCAACAGGATGCCTGAAAGCTTCGCATCCCCGATCAGCAAGTCGTTGGGCCACTTGAGCACCAGGCCATGCAGCGTGGGAAGCAGCGTCTGGAGCGTATCGAAGAGCGCGACCGCGGTAAGCAATGACAGCGTATACGCCGGCGGTTGGCCGGGCTGGTTGCGAACGATGGTCGAACCCATGAAGTTGCCGTGGCCATCATGCCAACCCCGGCCCTGACGGCCCCGCCCCGAAATCTGGCGATCGGCGACCAGCCAATCACCTTCGCGCAAGGGATCGCCTTCGCGCAGCGCATCGAGAAGGTCGGCGTTGGTCGAGCCGGTCTCTGGGACGGTGCGGATCAAGGCGTTGCCGGCGTCGGCAGGCTTAGACGCCTGCGAACAACCCCGCAGCGGCCGCTTGCGTCATCGTCTCCAGCCCCCGCGAGAGGAACCATCCGACCGGTGAGATGAGGATCGTGCAAATGGCCAGAATCGCCCACTGGGCAGTGCTGGCGCCCGTGGTCGCGCGGTTCACAGGTTCGTCGAAGAACATCACCTTGACGAACTTGATATAATAGAACGCGCCGATCACGCTTGCCGCGATGCCGATCACCGCGAGCGGGATCAGTCCCGCCTCAACCACCGCGCGGAACACCTCCAGCTTGGCGAAGAAGCCCATCAGCGGGGGAATGCCGGCAAGGCTGAACATCAGGATCAGCAGACACCAGGCAATGGCCGACCGCGTGCTGGAAAGGCCTGCGATGTCGTCGAAGGTTTCCAGGTTCTCGCCATCGCCATTGCGCAGCATGAGAATTGCAACGAAGCTGCCGAGCGACATCACGACATAGATCGCAAGGTAGAACAGCATCGCGCTTGCGCCACCCGCTGTCGCGGCAGCGAGGCCGATCAGGATGAAACCGACATTGTTGATCGACGAATAGGCGAGCAGCCGCTTGAGATTGTTCTGTCCGATGGCCCCCAGCGCACCGACCACGATCGAGGCGAGCGCGGCGAAAATCACGATCTGGCGCCATGCGTCGTGTTGCGACCCGAAAGCGTCGAGTGCGACACGCGCGGTGAGCGCAATGGCGGCAACCTTCGGCGCGGTCGCGAAGAAGGTCGTCACCGGCGTCGGCGCACCCTCGTAAACATCGGGCGTCCACATGTGGAACGGCACGGCGCTGATCTTGAACGCAAGACCGGCGAGCACGAAGATCAGGCCAAACAGCGCACCGGTGGAGAGCCCGGCTTCCTGTGCCATACGAATGCCCGCAAAGCTCGTCGTACCGGTGAAGCCGTATGTGAGGCTCATCCCGTATAGCAGGATGCCGCTGGCGAGCGCACCGAGCACGAAATACTTGAGACCGGCTTCGGCCGAACGGCTGTCATTGCGCAGGAAGCTGGCGAGCACATAGGCGGCCAGGCTGTTCAATTCGAGACCGACATAGAGCGTCATCAGATCGGTCGCAGAGACCATGATGCTCATGCCCAGCGTCGCAAACAGGATAAGCACCGGATACTCGGGCCGCATCGCACGGAGGCGACCGAAGAAGCCGGGTGCGATCATCAGGCAGCCGATTGCCGCGAGATAGGTCAGCAGCTTCGCGAATGCAGCGAAAGCATCGGCACTGAACTGCCCGTTGAAGGCCATCGCAGTCGCGCCGCCCGCACCTTCGACCAACGACGGAAGGACGAGGCAGCCCGCAGCGCCCAGCGCAACCGCCGCGAGAATCGACACGAGACCGCTGGTCTTCTCACCACCAAAGGCGGCGATCAGCAGCAGGATCAGGCCGGAGCCGGTCAGCACCAGTTCCGGAATGACGAGGGCAAAGGAAGTCGCGTAGTCCATCAGTGTTCGCCCTCGGACCCGTGGTCCTCGCCTTCATGTTCGGAGCCGCCGCCGTGCTCGCCCTCGCCCTCGTCATGCGCGATGTAGTTCGCAGCGTGATCGCGGGGCTGCCCGGCGACGAGTGCGGCATCGCTCGGCGGTGCGGCACGCGCAATGCGCGCCTCGATTGCGGCAATATCGCTCCGCATCGGGGCAATGAAACTCTCTGGATAGACGCCCATCCACAGCACTGCTGCGGCGACCGGAGCCAGCATCGCCCATTCGCGCACGTTCAGGTCGGGCATCGCAGCGGCGTCGGCATTGTCCTGCGTGCCGAATACGACCCGGCGGTAGAGATAGAGCATGTAGCCTGCGCCAAGGATGATGCCGGTGGTCAGCACGAATGTGGTGGTGCTCGACGCCTTATAGATCCCCGCGAGGCTCACGAACTCGGCCACGAAGCCGCTGGTCCCCGGCAGGCCAATGGCTGCCATCGTGAACAGCAGGAAAAACAGCGCGTAACGAGGCATGTTGGTCGCAAGGCCACCGTAGCGGCTGATTTCCCGCGTGTGCAGCCGGTCGTAGATGACGCCCACGCACAGGAACAGTGCGCCCGACACGAGCCCGTGGCTCAGCATCATCACCATCGCACCTTCGAGGCCTTGCACATTGAAAGCGAACAGGCCCGCCGTCACGATCGCCATGTGGGCGACCGAGGAATAGGCGATCAGCTTCTTCATGTCCTGCTGGACGAGCGCGATGAGACTGGTGACGACCACCGCGACCATCGACAGGCCGAAGACCAGCCACATGAACTGCGCGGATGCTTCGGGGAACATCGGCAGGCTGAAGCGGATGAAACCGTAGCCACCCAGCTTCAGCAGCACGCCGGCAAGGATCACCGAACCTGCGGTCGGCGCCTGAACGTGCGCTGCGGGTAGCCAGGTGTGGACCGGCCACATCGGCATCTTAACCGCAAAGCTGGCGAAGAAGGCGAGCCACAGCCACGTCTGCGCTTCCGGCGCGAAATCGTATTGCAGCAGCGTGGGAATGTCGCTCGTCCCCGCCTCGTTGATCATCCACAGCATCGCGATCAGCATCACGACCGAGCCGAGCAGCGTGTAGAGGAAGAACTTGAAGCTGGCGTAGATGCGGTCCGCCCCGCCCCAAATCCCGATAATCAGGTACATCGGGATCAGGCCGGCTTCGAAGAAGATGTAGAACAGCAGGATATCCTGCGCGGCGAACACGCCTATCATCAGCAGTTCCATGATCAGGAACGCAGCCATGTATTCGCCGACGCGCTTGGTCACGCTCGTCCAGCTCGCGAGGATGCAGATCGGCATCAGGAAGACGCTGAGCATGATCAGCATCAGCGCGATGCCATCGATGCCGAGCGCATATTGGAAGCCCGCGAACAGGTTCGCTTCCTCCTGGAACTGCCACTGTGCGCCGCCGATGTCGAAATTGATCCACAGCAGGATGCCCAGCGCGAGGTTGGCCAGAGTCGCTGCCAGCGCGACCATGCGCGCGGTGGACGCGCTAACGAAGAAGCACAGCACCGCCGCGATCAGCGGAACGGCCAGCATCAGGGTAAGAATGGGAAAACCTTCCATCACAGCAGAACCCAGGTGACGGCAGCCACAAGGCCGAGCAGCATGACCAGCGCATAGGTGTTGAGCATGCCGGACTGAACGCGCTTCGCGCCGTCCGCACCCTGCTTCACCACCCATGCCGCACCATCGGGACCGAAGCGGTCGATAATGCCGATGTCCAGCTGCTTCCAGAACACCCGGCCGAACCAGAAAGCGGGCTTCACGAACAGGAAGTTATACAATTCGTCGAAGTACCACTTGTTGAGGAAGAACCGGTAGATCGGGCCAAGCTGAGCCGCCGCCGCTTCAGGCAATTTCGGATTGCGGATGTAAGAGAACCAGGCAGTCAGCAGGCCGAGCAGCATCGCGACCGTCGCGGTGAGTTTCACCCACATCGGCACGCCGTGGATCGCGTGGATCAGATCGTAATTGAAGAAGATCGAGTCGCCCCAGAATTCCTCGGAGTCCACGAACGGTTCGTAGTAGACGAAGCCTGCGAACACCGCGCCAATGCTCAGCACGATCAGCGGGACCAGCATCACCCAGGGCGCCTCGTGCGGATGGTAACCCGCTGTGCCGTCATCCTCATGCGCCGAGGGGACGTGATGTGCCGGGCTGTTGCCTGCATCTTCCTGCGCCGCGGGGTTGTGCTCTTCGGGCTCGTCATGCCCGTGGTGCACGGCATGCTGGATATGCTCGCTGTCGGCCCAGCGGGGTTTGCCCCAGAAGGTCAGGAACATCAGGCGCCAGGAATAGAAGCTCGTCAGCAGCGCCGCGATTGCGCCCGCCCAGAAGGCGAAGTTGGCCGCACCGGTGCCGCGCGCAAAGGCGGCTTCGAGAATCGCGTCCTTGGAATAAAACCCCGCGAAGCCGAACACGCCGACGATACCGACGCCTGTGATCGCGAGCGTGCCCGCCATCATCGCCCAGAAGGTAATCGGGATCTGCTTACGCAGGCCGCCGTAATAGCGCATGTCCTGCTCGTGATGCATTGCGTGGATCACCGCGCCCGCGCCAAGGAACAGCAGCGCCTTGAAGAAGGCGTGCGTGAACAGGTGGAACATCGCCACTCCGTATGCGCCCGCACCTGCGGCAAAGAACATGTAGCCGAGCTGCGAGCACGTCGAATAGGCAATCACCCGCTTGATATCCCACTGCGTCGTGCCGATCGTGGCCGCGAACAGGCAGGTTGCGCCGCCGATCACGGTGACGATCGTCAGCGCCACCGGAGCGGTTTCGAACATCGGGGACAGGCGGCAGACCATGAACACGCCTGCGGTCACCATCGTGGCGGCGTGGATAAGCGCGGAAACGGGCGTCGGCCCCTCCATCGCATCGGGGAGCCAGGTGTGAAGGCCCAGCTGCGCAGATTTACCCATCGCGCCGATGAACAGGAGGATACACAGGATATCCATCGTCATCAGGCGCATGCCCATGAAGGTGATCGAGCTGCCGCTCATCGCGGGGGCCATCTCGAGAATTTGCGGGATCGAGACCGTGCCGAACACCAGGAAGGTACCGAAAATACCGAGCATGAAGCCAAGGTCGCCCACGCGGTTGACCACGAAGGCCTTGATCGCGGCGGCGTTGGCGCTGGGCTTCTTGTACCAGAAGCCAATGAGGAGGTAGGAGGCGAGGCCGACGCCTTCCCACCCGAAGAACATCTGCACGAGGTTGTCCGCTGTCACCAGCATCAGCATCGCGAAGGTGAACAGGCACAGGTATGCGAAGAACCGCTGTTGGTCCGGGTCTTCGTCCATGTAGCCCCACGAATAGAGATGGACGAGCGCGGACACGCTGGTGATGACCACCAGCATGATCGCGGTCAGCGTATCGACCCGCAGCGCCCAGTCGAAGCTGAGGTCGCCCGACTGCACCCACTGCAGCACCGGGACCACGTCCGCTTGGAGCGTGCCGCCGAGAAAGCCGAGGAAGATCGGCCAGCTGAGCGCGCAGGACACGAACAGTGCGCCGGTGGTGATCGCCTTGGAGACGGTCTTACCCAGCGCACCGCCGAACAGGCCGGCAACGATCGCCGCCAGCAGCGGCAGGAAAACGATGATGAGGATCGAGGACTGCACTTGGATATCTAGCCCTTCATCCGGTTCACGTCGTCGACCGCGATCGTGCCGCGATCACGGAAGAATATGACGAGGATCGCAAGTCCGATGGCCGCTTCGCCCGCCGCCACGGTCAGCACGAACATCGCGAAAATCTGGCCGGTCAGATCACCAAGGAAGGCGCTGAATGCGACGAGGTTGATGTTCACTGCCAGCAGGATCAGTTCGATTGCCATCAGGATGACGATGACGTTCTTGCGGTTGAGGAAAATTCCCAAAACGCCGAGCACGAACAGGATCGCGCTGACGATGATGTAATGTTCGATACCGATCACAGCTCGATCCCCTCGCCGATGGTCGGCTGCTTCATCTGCGTCGCCTCCTTCGGATTGCGACGCACCTGCTTGGTGATGTTCTGATGTCCGCGCGTGGTCTTCAGATCGCGATGGGTCAGCACGATTGCACCAACCATCGCGACCAGCAGGATCAGGCCTGCCGCCTCGAAGATGAAGACATATTCGGAATAGAGCAGCGCGCCGATATTCTCGATGTTGCTGCGCTGCAGGTTGGGCGCATTCTCGCCCGTCGCCGCGCCCAGTTCCAGCGCACCCGCATTGAGCGCGCCGATGCCCAGCACCAGCTCAGCCAGCAGGACCAGCGCAATCGCGATGCCGAGCGGGAAGTTCTTGATAAATCCGGCGCGCAGCTCTGCCATATCGACGTCGAGCATCATCACGACGAACAGGAAGAGTACCGCGACCGCGCCGACATAGACGACAACCAGCAGCATCGCGATGAATTCGGCTCCCAGCAAGACCATCAGCCCCGCCGCGTTGAAGAACGCGAGGATGAGCCACAGCACCGAATGCACGGGATTGCGGCTCATGATCGTGAGCACGGCGCTGCCGATCACCATGGACGCGAAGAGGTAAAAGGCGATGGCCTGAATCATAGCTTCTGAAAGTTGCCCCGAACGTGGTCTGTGGCGCGCCTAGCGGTAGGGCGCGTCGGCTTCAAGGTTCGCCGCGATGGCGCGTTCCCATTTGTCACCATTGGCGAGCAGTTTGGTCTTGTCGTAGAGCAGTTCCTCGCGGGTTTCCGTGGAATATTCGAAGTTCGGCCCTTCGACGATGGCATCCACCGGGCATGCCTCCTGGCAGAAGCCGCAATAGATGCACTTCGTCATGTCGATATCGTAGCGCGTGGTGCGGCGCGAACCGTCGGCGCGCGGCTCCGACTCGATGGTGATCGCCTGCGCCGGGCAAACCGCCTCGCACAGCTTGCACGCGATGCAGCGCTCTTCCCCGTTGGGATAGCGACGCAGCGCATGCTCGCCCCGGAACCGCGGCGAAACCGGGTTTTTCTCGTAGGGGTAGTTAATCGTGACCTTGGGCTTGAAGAGATACTTCAGGGTCAGCGCGTGGGCCTTCACGAACTCGTAGAGGGTAAAGGCCTTCAGGGTCTGGGCGATACTCATGAATAGTGTCCGGTGGCCATCAGGTAGCCGCTGATAAGGAAAACGAAGATCAGGCTCATCGGCAGGAACACCTTCCAGCCGAGCCGCATCAGCTGGTCGTAGCGGTAGCGCGGTACGGTCGCCATCACCCAGCTGAACATGAAGAAGAAGAACAGCGTCTTGAGGAAGAACCAGATGAAGCCGGGCACGTAGTAGAGCGGCGCCCAGTCGATCGGGGGCAACCACCCGCCGAAGAACAGCAGCGTGTTGAGCGCGCACATCAGCAGGATGTTGGCATATTCGCCCAGCCAGAACAGCGCGAAGGCCATGCTGGAATATTCGGTCTGATAACCGGCAACCAGCTCGCTCTCCGCTTCGGTCAGGTCGAACGGTACGCGCTGCGTCTCCGCGAGGCTGGAGATGAAGAACACAACCCACATCGGGAACAGCAGCAGGTTGAAGTAATAGCCGTTGACGATGCCCAGGCCGTGCCCGCGCTGGCTTTCGACGATCTCGGTCAGGTTGAAGCTGCCCGCCCACAGCACGACGCAGATCAGGATGAAGCCGATCGAGACTTCGTAGGAAATCATCTGTGCGGCGGCGCGCATGGCGGAGAAGAATGGGTATTTCGAGTTACTCGCCCAGCCCGCCATCACCACGCCGTAAACCGACAGCGAGCTGATCGCCAGGATGTAGAGCAGGCCGACATTGATGTCTGCCAGCACCCAGCCATCGGCAAAGGGCACCACCGCCCACGCGGCGAGCGCCACGGTGAAGGTGATGATCGGCGCAATGATGAAGATACCCTTGTTCGCCGCGCTCGGGATGATGGTTTCCTGCAGGAACACCTTCAGCCCGTCGGCGAAGCTTTGCAGCAGGCCGAAGGGGCCGACCACGTTGGGGCCCTTGCGCAGGTTGATCGCGGCCCAGACCTTGCGGTCGATCAGGATGACATAGGCGACCGCGAGCATCAGCGGCAGCGCGATCAGCAGGATGCCGATGATGGTCGCGATGAACCACGAGAATTCGTAGTTGAGGCCGAGGTTCTGGAAAAATTCGGTCATTCCGCTGCCTCCGCCAGTTCCTCGCCGTGGACCAGTTCGGCCGAGCAGCGCTGCATCGTTTCGCTTGCGCGAGCGATGGGATTGGTCAGGTAGAAGTCGGCGATCGGGTACGAAATCGCCCCCTTGGCCTTGGCCGTTTTCTTGCCCTTGGGCAGCTTGCCGAGGTCGGCAATGCCTTCTTCGCCCAGCGCGGGCACCGCCGCGATCATCGCGGACTGGAGCTGCGCGAAGCTGTCGAAGCCGACGTTGACGCCGAAGGCATCGGCCAGCGCGCGCAGGATCGTCCAGTCTTCACGCGCGTCGCCGGGGGCAAATACCGCCTTCTCGGCGAATTGCACGCGCCCCTCGGTGTTGACGTAAGTCCCGTCCTTCTCGGCATAGCTTGCCGCGGGCAGGATAATATCTGCCGCATGCGCGCCCGCATCGCCGTGGTGGCCGATATAGACCTTCAGGCTCTTCTCGAACGCCCCGTAGTCGAGCGAGTCCGCGCCGAGCGAAAGCAATACGGCAGGCGCGGCATCGACGATGTCCTTGATGCCCTTCTTCTGCGCGTAGCCAAGCATGACCCCGCCCATCCGCGATGCGGCGGTGTGGATGACGTTGAAGCCGTTCCAGCTTTCCTTGCCGTCCGGGCCATCGACATCACGCACAAGGTTCCACTCTGTGGCGAGTGTCAGCGCAGGGTGCAGCGCATTCGCCGCGAGCCCGCCGGGACCGACGATGATCGCAGGCCGCGCGGCATCCTTGAACGCATCGGCGACATGGCCCGGCAGGTCATGCAGCAGACCCGCATCCTCGCCAAGGAATTGGCAGTCGAAGGTCGTGTCCCACTCGGGCCCGATCAGGAAGATCTTCGCGCCGCGCTTCGCCGCCTTGCGCAGGCGGACATTGATCAGCGGCGCTTCGTGGCGAACCTGGCTGCCGACGATCAGGATCGCGTCGGCGGTTTCGATGCCAGCAAAGCCAGAATTGAAGCCGATCCCTGCAAGGCTGGAGCAATCGTAATCGAGCCCGGTCTGGCGGCCTTCGAGCTTGTCCGAGCCAAGCTCGGCCAGCAGGCGCTTGGCCGCGAACATCGTTTCGCAGTCGACCAGATCGCCCGCGACGGCAGCGATGCTGCCCTCCCCGCCTTTCTTGGCGGCCTCGACGATCGCGCCGAAAGCATCTTCCCAGCTTGAGCGCTGTAGCTTGTTATCGTCGCCGCGCATCCAAACCGCATCGAGCCGACGCCGCGTCAGGCCATCGACCTGATAGCGCGCCTTGTCTGAAATCCACTCTTCATTGACGTCGTCGTTGATCCGCGGAAGCGCGCGCATCACTTCACGACCGCGCGAGTGAAGCGAGATGTTAGCGCCGACCGCATCGGAAACGTCGATGCTGAGCGTTCGCTTCAGCTCCCATGGTCGCGCTTCGTAGGCGTAGGGCCGCGAAGTCAGCGCTCCGACAGGGCACAAGTCGATCACATTGGCGGAAAGCTCATGCTCCGCCGCCTGCTCCAGATAGGTCGTGATCTGCATGTCCTCGCCGCGATAGAGCGCGCCGATCTCGTCCACGCCCGCGATTTCCTCGGAAAAGCGGACGCAGCGGGTGCAGTGGATGCAGCGGGTCATGATCGTCTTGATCAGCGGACCCATGTATTTCTCGGTCACGGCGCGCTTGTTCTCGTGATAGCGCGTCGCGCCGCGCCCGTAATACATCGCTTGGTCTTGCAGGTCGCATTCGCCGCCCTGGTCGCAGATCGGGCAATCGAGCGGATGGTTGATGAGCAGAAATTCCATCACGCCTTCGCGCGCGGTCTTCACCATCTCGGTGTCGGTGCGAATTTCCTGGCCTTCGGTGGCGGGCAGCGCGCAGCTTGCCTGCGGTTTGGGCGGCCCGGGCTTCACCTCGACCAGGCACATGCGGCAATTGCCCGCGATGCTCAGCCGCTCGTGATAGCAGAAACGCGGAATTTCCTTGCCCGCAAGCTCGCACGCCTGCAGCACGGTCGCGCCTTCGGGCACGTCGATTTCCTGTCCGTCTACGGTGACTTTAGGCATTATACTTCGCTTTCAAAGGCCAGCGCATGGGCCAGCCGATAGTAAATGGTGGCAAGCCCCAGGCGCATACGCACCCGGTCGATCTGCATACTCCTGCCCTCAGGAACGCAGCCTGCGATGGTCGGCGATAAAGCCTTGATCGCATCGACTTCCTTGCCGCTGTCAATCCGGGTATCCAACAATGCACGGGTGCCCGCCGGATCGGTACGCGCAATGCACTCGCCCAGGCGATACATAAAGGTGTAATTCTCCGCCAACGGGCCCGAACCGGGATGGGTCGCGTTGATGGGGGCGAGTTGCGCAACGCCCTCCAAAGCAGTGTCCGGCAGCGTCCTGTCGATCAGCCGGTCGGCTATCGCACCGCGAAAATAATACGACTGCATGGTGAGTTGCCCGCCGCTAAGGCGCATGCACCGATTGTCGACGATGCGGTCCCACTGCGGATCGTCGATATCCGCCAGATCGGTGAGCACGAAGTCTCGCGAAAGCTCGGTTTCGGCATCGGCGATGCACCGGCCGTAATTCATCATAACCTGGCGCCCCTGCTCCGCCGCCTTGGGCGATGGGGACGAACGCAGCCGATCGGGCAGCGCGGCCTGCGCACCCGCGAGCGAAAGCAGCGCGGCAGCAACCAAGGATGTTGCGAAGGTCATCGCTCGGCTCCGCTGAGCAGACTGATTGCGGTAAGGCCGGCCATCAGTTGGCTTCTTCCGCAGCCGTATAATGGCCGCGCGACCACAGACCGTCAGCAGCCATCTGGCGGATCAGCGAGGTCGCGACGGTCATTTCCGTTTCAGATGTATTGGCGCAGCTCGCCACAATCGGCCCGAGCACTTCGATCGCATCTTCCTCCTTGCCAGACCCGGGACGGGCCTCGAGCAAATCATGCGACGCCTGCGGGGCGTTGTAGGTCAGACAATCGGCCAGCGCGGCCATCGTGCTGATCTGCGGATGGACGCGACGCCCATCGAAGCGACCGGCGACATCGGGCGCACTTCCCGGCACGATCGCGGGCGGACTGTCGAAATCCTGCAGATAGACTTCTTCGGCCAACAGGTTGCGCAAGGTCGAATACTGGATCTGCATGTACATCTGATACACGCGGTTATCGGCGCCACGCATCAGGCGACCGATGCAGTAGCTCACCCCCAGATCGTCGAACATGGTCTCGGCTTCGAAGCCCGCCTGCTCGAAATCGATCGTATAGAAATTGCTGTTGGCCAGCAGTTTGCGGACCTCGTCCTTGCTCCGATTGAAGACGCAATTCGCGACGCGCTTCTGCATCCACCGCCCCTTGGCGGCATCCGGGCTCTCGGGCGCCTTCTTGAAGCGCGTGCCTGTGGCCATGCTGGCGTTGTTTTCGTCCGGAACCTGGGCCTGCACCGAGGGTGCTGCCAAAGCGAGCGCCAGGCCAAGCATCGCATATCTCGCAACCATCATTCCGCCGCCTCCTGCAATGCCTCGCCACGCTCGGCGATGCGCCGCTCGAGTTCGGGACGGAAGTGCCTGATGAGGCCCTGGATCGGCCATGCGGCCGCATCGCCCAGCGCGCAGATCGTGTGGCCCTCCACCTGCTTGGTGACGGTGTGGAGCATATCGATCTCGTCGATATCTGCATCGCCCGTCTCAAGCCGCTTCATCACGCGCCACATCCACCCGGTGCCTTCGCGGCAGGGGGTGCACTGGCCGCAGCTCTCGTGCTTGTAGAAATAGCTGATCCGGGAAATCGCCCGGACGATATCGGTCGACTTGTCCATCACGATGACAGCAGCGGTGCCGAGGCCCGAGCCGACTTCCTTCAGACCGTCGAAATCCATCGGCGCGTCCATGATCTGTTCGGCGGGGACCAGCGGCACGGACGAGCCGCCGGGGATCACCGCCAGCAGGTTGTCCCACCCGCCGCGAATGCCACCGCAGTGTCGCTCGATCAGCTCGCGGAAGGGAATGCTCATTTCTTCTTCGACCACGCAGGGCTTTTCGACATGCCCGCTGATCTGGAACAGCTTGGTCCCGTCGTTCTTCTCGCGCCCGAAGCTGGCGAACCACGAAGGGCCGCGCCTCAGGATCGTGGGCACGACCGCGATCGACTCAACGTTGTTCACCGTCGTCGGGCAGCCATAGAGGCCCGCACCCGCCGGGAACGGCGGCTTGAGGCGCGGCTGGCCCTTCTTGCCTTCGAGGCTCTCGATCAGCGCGGTTTCTTCGCCGCAGATGTAGGCACCTGCGCCGCGATGCAGGAAGACATCGTAGTCGTAGCCCGAACCGCAGGCGTTCTTGCCGATCAGCCCGGCGTCGTACGCTTGGTCGATTGCAGCCTGCAGCACTTCGGCCTCGCGGATATACTCGCCGCGAATGTAGATATAGGCGGCGCGCGCGCGCATCGCGAAGCCTGCGACCAGCGCGCCTTCGATCAGCTTGTGCGGATCGTGCCGCATGATCTCGCGGTCCTTGCACGAACCGGGCTCTGATTCGTCGGCGTTGATGACGAGGAAGCTGGGCCGCCCGTCCTTGCTTTCCTTGGGCATGAAGGACCACTTCATGCCGGTCGGGAAGCCCGCACCGCCGCGCCCACGAAGGCCCGAGGCCTTCATGTCGTCGATGATCGAATCCTGCCCCTTGGCGAGCAGCGCCTTGGTATCGTCCCAGTCTCCGCGCGCCTGCGCGGCCTTCAGGCCCCAGTCCTGAAAGCCGTACAGGTTCGTGAAGATGCGGTCCTTGTCCTGAAGGCTCATGCGAACACCTGCCAGATTGAAAGCCCGCCGATCAGAACGACGACGAAAGCCAGTGAGTATTTCATAACGCGCCTCTGCACGCGGCGCTCTTGGTCCGTGGCGAGCGGATAATGGCCTGCGGTGGAATAGTCACCCGTCCAGTCCTTGCTGTCGATTTTGTGGCTCATGCCATGACCCCGAAGACGACGAAGGCCGCGACAGCGAGGATCGCAAGCAGCGCGAGCGTCTTGAACAGGCCGCTCAGCACTTTCCATGCGATCGCGATGGCGATCAGCGCGACGATGATGGTGACGATGTTGATTTCCATCACTTGTCTCCTTCTTCCGCCGCGTCCGCCTTGCTCTTGGAGAGAAAAACGATGCCAAGCACGATAAACGGCAGCCCGGTGCCAAGGAAGGCCGGATCGAGCGTCAGGCCCAGCGAAATGGTGAGACCGACGCCCATCATCAGGTAAGCGATGCCAAGCGCCTGATTGTCGGTCTGCTTGGCACTCATTGCTCACCACCTTCGGCGCGCCGCGCACCGAAAATGCCGAAGCCGCCGAACAGGAAGCCGAGAATCGCCCAGACGACCCAGTTGTCACCCTGCAGGAAATTCACGACAGCCAGGATCAGGAACATGATCCCGACGATCGGCAGGCCTTTCCTGGCGGTATCGCCCATCACCATTCACCCCGGTAATCGTGGTTATCGGTGACCATTTCCTTGAGCGTAGTCGGACCGCCGCTGGGCTCGCTCGTGTGGCGACCCGGCTCCTGCGTGCCGGTCTTTGGCTGCTCGCCCTTGGCCAGCGCGTCGAGCACCGCGTCGAGCCGCTCGACCGTCAGATCCTCGTAATTGTCGTCGTTGATCTGGACCATCGGCGCGGTCGCGCAATTGCCCATGCATTCGACTTCGGTGAGCGTCCACAACCCGTCGTCCGAAACGTGGCCCTTCTTCATCCCGCGCTTCTTGCACGCGGCGATTATGTCGTCCGAGCCGCGCAGCATGCACGGCGTCGTGCCGCACACCTGCACGTGGTACTTACCCACGGGCACGAGGTTGTACATGAAGTAGAAGGTCGCGACTTCGAGCACGCGGATCACCGGCATATCGAGATAGTTCGCGACATACTCGATCACCGGCAGCGGCAGCCAGCCCTGCGTATCGGTTTCCTCGCCCACCTGCCGCTGGGCAAGGTCGAGCAGCGGCATCACCGCCGACTTGCTGCGACCTTCGGGATAGCGCGCAATGGCCTTCTTTGCCTTCGCTTCGTACTCGGAGGAAAACGCGAAATTGCCCCACCGCTCGCGCAGTTCGGGGGTGTCGGGTGCGGTGTGTCTGTCAGCCATTGGACTCTTCCTGTTCGCGCCGCCTGCTGATCACATTGAAGGCCGCGAAGATCGAAACTACCGCTACCACCCAGACCCCGGCGCCGATGTCGATCGCGCCGGACACGTGGAGGACGAGCACAATCCCAAGGACCGCAACGCCGATCGTATTGATCGTCAGCCTGTCCATTACCGGTCGCACTCCCCGAACACGACGTCGATCGCGCCGAGGATGGCGGTTGCGTCGGGCAGCATGTGGCCCTTGGTCATCATGTCCATCGCCTGCAGGTGGCTAAACGCGGTCGGGCGGATCTTGCAGCGGTAGGGTTTGTTCGACCCGTCGCTGACCAGGTACACGCCGAACTCGCCCTTGGGGCTCTCGGTCGCGACGTAGACTTCGCCTGCGGGCACGTGGAAGCCTTCGGTGTAGAGCTTGAAGTGGTGGATCAGCGCTTCCATCGACTGCTTCATCTCGCCCCGCTTGGGCGGCACCACCTTGCGGTCGTCGCTGGCGACAGGGCCCGATGGCATTTCGGCGAGACACTGCTTGATGATGCGCGCGCTCTGGTAGACTTCCTGCACGCGGACCATGAAGCGGTCGTAGCAATCGGAATTGGTGCCGACAGGGACGTCGAATTCCATGCGGTCATAGACATCGTAAGGCTGCGACTTGCGCAGATCCCACGGCACGCCCGCCGCGCGCAGCATCGGGCCGGAAAAGCCCCAGGCAATCGCGTCTTCGCGGCTGACGACCGCGATATCGACGTTACGCTGCTTGAAGATGCGGTTGTCCATCACGAGGCTCATCGCGTCGCCGAACAATTCCGGCACACGATTGTCGAGCCATTCGCCAATATCGACCAGCAGCTTCTCGGGCACGTCCTGATGGACCCCGCCGGGGCGGAACCAGGCGGAGTGCATGCGCGCGCCAGACGCCCGCTCGAAGAAATTCATGCAATCTTCGCGCAGCTCGAAAATCCACAGGTTCGGTGTCATCGCGCCGACGTCCATCACGTGCGCGCCGATATTGAGGAAGTGGTTCGACATGCGCGTCAGCTCGGCGAACAGCACCCGCAGGTACTGCGCGCGGATCGGCACTTCGAGATTGAGCAGCTTCTCGATCGCGAGCACGTAGGAGTGTTCCTGACACAGCGGCGAGCAGTAATCGAGGCGGTCGAAATAGGGGAGCGCCTGAAGGTAGGTCTTGTGCTCGATCAGCTTCTCGGTGCCGCGATGCAGCAGGCCGACATGCGGATCGACTCGCTCCACGATTTCGCCGTCGAGCTCCAACACCATGCGCAGCACGCCATGGGCCGCCGGGTGCTGCGGGCCGAAATTGATCGTGTAGTTCGTGATCTCGTCGTCGCCGGTGGTCGGCGATTCTTCGATCGTCAGTCCGTGTGCCATCTCGTTTCCTATCCGCAGGCCCATTGCCCGCCGGCGAACTTGCGCTGTTTGCCGTTTGCCGCGACGTACAGATCGGCGGTCCGCACCATATCATTGCCGGCAGCCGGCACGACCCTCACGGTCACGCCTTCCGCGCTCAGTGTGGGCCCGGCATAAATCGTGTCCAGACCGCCTTCCTCGGCAGTCAGATTGACCAGCTCGCCACCAATGCGGACGACGCCCTTGCCTTTCACAGCGCCATCGTCGGGCGCGCCGACCAGCAAGACTTCGGTGGCCTGCTGGCTATAGGTGCATCCACCATCGCGCGGACCCAGGTCGACCCGGCCAATATTGCCCAGCTTTTCGAGCGCCAAGGGATCGGCACCCGCCGGAACCGCAGAAGTGCGTGCCTCGGTGCTTTCGACCGGCGCGTTGGTTCCTTCAACGACCGGTGAGCCATCGCCCTGCCCCGCACCGACGCGCGCGGCGAAATCGTCGCCGCTCTCGCCAGTGTCTTCGCCCTGCGAGCATGCCGCAAGAAAGATCGCGGCGGACATCGTCAGCAGTGTTTTCATCGAAACCAACTCCATCGTCGCGTAACCTCAAAGGCAGGGCGCGAGCGCCCGCCGCTGCGGATCAATCCTTCTTCTTGGGCTGTGTGGCCGAAGCCGTGTCTTTGGTGTCGCCTTTGCGCTCGGGCCGTTCGGCGCGATCTTCGGTCGGCTCGGGCGCAGGCGTGCGGTCCTTGCCGCTGTTCTCTTCGGCCGGAGCACCGGCGCTGACCTTCTCGTCGGCTTTTTCGTCCGCTTTGGGTCCGGCCCCGGTTTCCTTCGGGCTGTCGGTGGTCTTGGCTTCGTCGACAGGCGGAACGTCTGCCTTTTCGTCGCCAGGCAGAACGTAGTCCGCACCTTCCCAAGGGCTCATGAAATCGAAGCTGCGCAAATCCTGCGCCAGTTCCACCGGCTCGTATACGACCCGCTGCTCTTCTTCCGAATAGCGCAATTCGACATAGCCGGTGAGCGGGAAATCCTTCCGGAAAGGATGCCCTTCGAAGCCGTAATCGGTCAGGATACGCCGCAGGTCCGCATTCCCCGCGAAGACCACGCCGAACATGTCGAACACTTCGCGCTCGAGCCATCCAGCGTTAGGCCACAGCGTGGTGACCGTCGGCACGGTTGTCGTCTCGCTGGCGGTAAGCTTGACCATGATCCGGCTGTTCTCGGTCAGCGAAAGCAGCATGTAGACCACCTCGAACCGCTCCGCGCGGCTGGGGTAGTCGGCGCCGGCAATCTCCATCAGCTGCTGATAGCCATGATCGTCACGCAGCAGGCGCAGGGCATCTTCGATCCGGTCGCGCTGCACGGTCAGCAGCAACTCGCCATGCTCTTCGCGCGCTTCGAGGAGAATATCCCCCAGCGCGCCGGAGAGCTTGTCTTTGAGCCCACCGATCAAGGTGAACTTGGGGGCAGAGTGAAGAACGGCCATAGCTTAGCGCTCCACCGTACCGCTGCGGCGTATCTTACGCTGCAGCTGCATTACGCCGTACAGCAGGGCTTCGGCGGTCGGCGGGCAGCCGGGCACATAGATGTCGACAGGCACGATCCGGTCGCATCCGCGCACCACGGAATAGCTGTAGTGGTAATAGCCACCGCCATTGGCGCAGCTGCCCATCGAAATGACATATTTCGGGTTGGACATCTGATCGTAGACCTTGCGCAGCGCAGGCGCCATCTTGTTGCACAGCGTACCGGCGACGATCATCACGTCGCTCTGGCGTGGGCTAGCGCGCGGGGCGACGCCGAAACGCTCCATGTCGTAACGCGGCATGTTGACGTGAATCATCTCCACCGCGCAGCACGCAAGACCGAAGGTCATCCACCACAGCGAGCCGGTGCGGGCCCACTGGAACAGGTCTTCCGTGCTGGTCAGCAGGAAGCCTTTGTCGTTCACTTCGGTCTGCAGCGCGTTGAAATATTCCGCGTCGGGTGCGCGCACCTCGCCCGGCTGCGCCGTGGGCTGCAGGTGCGGGTCGCGGCCCGCAGGGGTGATCGTCTGGTTCTCGCTCATGTCAATTCCATTCGAGCCGTACGCCTTGCGGGATTACTCCCACTCGAGCGCGCCCACTTTCCAAGCATAGGCCAGTCCGATGGCCAGTTCGCCGATAAAGACCATCATAGTCGCCCAGCCCGACCAGCCGGTGAAATCGAGACTGACCGCCCACGGGAACAGGAAGGCCGCTTCGAGATCGAAGATGATGAACAGGATCGCAACGAGGTAGAAGCGCACATCGAACTGGCTGCGCGGCTCTTCGAAGGCGGGAAACCCGCACTCGTACTCGCTGATTTTCTCGGCCGTGGGATTATGCGTGCCCGTCAGTCGCGACACGCCCATGGGCAGGAACACGAAGACGCACGAAATCGCCAGCGCGACGCCGAGAAACAGCAGGATGGGCAGGTATTGTTCGAGATCGATCACGTGTGATTCCCAGAGTCCGGCTTTCGGGCCCCGCCTCTAGGACGGGCACCGCCACGGCGCAAGGGAGCCTGCGACGCAAGTCCTGTATCCTTTTGCGCAACATAGGGCGAGCACGCCCCGCCCCCGCTACTTCATTTCGCGGGCGATCGCCTTTTTCGCCGCATCGCCATACGGCGGCTTGAGCCCTGCGAGCTTGGCAATGTCGATCTTGGGCTGCTGATAGGTACTGCGCGCGTGGCTGAATTCCCGGAAACCCTCGGGCCCGTGATAGCTGCCGATGCCCGACGGGCCGACCCCGCCGAACGGCATGTCGTCCACCGAAATGTGGAAGATTACGTCGTTAATGGTCACCCCGCCGGAAATCGTGCGGTCCAGCACCTGCTCGCGCTCGTTCGAGTCAGACCCGAAATAGTAGAGCCCCAGCGGGCGATCGTGGTCGTTGATGTAATCGATCGCCTGATCGACCGCCTTATAGGTTTTCACCGGCAGGACAGGGCCGAAGATTTCCTCCTGCATCGCCTTCATGTCGTCGGTGACGCCGCGCAGGATCGTCAGCGGCATCTTGCGGGTGTTGGCGCTGGAGAACTTCTCGCCCGCGGGGTTCACCTCGATCACTTCGGCCCCCTTGGCCTTTGCATCATCGACCAGGCCCTTCAGGCGCTCGAAGTGCTTGTCGGAGATGATTGCGGTATAGTCCTCGTTATCGAGCAGCGTGGGGTACATTTCGTGCACGCCGAGCTGCACGGCGGCTACGACGCCTTCTTCCTGATCCTCGGGCACAAGCAGGTAATCCGGCGCGAGGCAGATCTGCCCCGCGTTCAGCATCTTGCCGAGCGCGATGCGCTCTCCTGCGCGCTTCAGATCGGCACCCTTGCCGATGATCGTCGGGCTCTTGCCCCCCAGTTCCAGCGTGACGGGGACGAGGTTCTTGGCCGCGGCCTCCATCACCTTGCGCCCGGTTTCGGTCGACCCGGTAAAGACGAGGTGGTCGAAGGGCAGCGAGGAGAATGCCTGCGCCACATCGGGGCCGCCGGTCACTACCGCCACTTCATCCTCACCGAACGCATCGGCAACCAGTTCGCGCATCCGCTCGCTTGTGGCGGGCGTGAACTCGCTCGGCTTGATCATCGCGCGGTTGCCCGCGGCGAGCACCTGCATCAGCGGGCCGAAGCTCAGGTTTACCGGGAAATTCCACGGGCTCATGATCCCCACCACACCCTTGGGTTCGTAGCGGACCTCGGCCTTCGCGCCCATCAGGCCGAGCGGGAAGCGGACCGAGCGTTTGTCGGGCGCGGCCCAGTGGTCCATGTTCTTGAGGCAGTATTTACCGAAGCCGATGGTGCTGACGATGTCCGTCATCATCGAACCCTCGTAGCTGCGGCTCCCGAAATCGCTGTTCATCGCCTCGGCCAGCGATTTGCCGTGATCGGACAGGATCGACATCGCCCGCTTGATCCGGTCGCGCCGGACCGACAGCGCCTCAGGGCGCGCGGCGGTGAACGCGCTGCGCTGCGTTTCCAGAATGCGATCGAGGGTCTGGGGTGCGGTGTCGCTCATGTCTCGGCTCTCCGATTGTGTTTCTTGCCCGTGCTATTACATCGAACGCGAAAACCGCCAAAGCGTTGCGACAACAGAAAAGGCACAACTTACCAATGCCCCAGTTTTCCGAAGCAGATCCGATCGTCATCCTCTCCTACGCGCGCACCCCGATGGGCAGCATGCAGGGCGCACTGGCCGACGCCACCGCGACCGATCTCGGCGCGACGGCGGTGAAGGCGGCGGTCGACCGCTCGGGCGTGCCGGTGGAGAAGTTCGACCGGACCTACATGGGCTGTGTGCTTCCCGCCGGGCTCGGCCAGGCACCTGCGCGCCAGGCGTCGATCAAGGCAGGCCTGCCCAAATCGGTGCAGGCGACCACGGTCAACAAGGTCTGCGGCTCGGGCATGCAGACCGTCATCATGGGCTCCGAAGCGCTCGCCAGCGGCACCGTGAACTACGTGGTCGCAGGCGGCATGGAGAGCATGACCAACGCGCCCTACCTGCTCAAGAAACACCGCTCTGGCGCGCGGCTGGGCCACGACACCGCCTACGACCACATGTTTCTCGACGGGCTCGAAGACGCCTATGAGGAAGGCCGGGCGATGGGCACCTTCGCGCAGGAAACCGCCAACGAGTACCAGCTGACCCGCGAGGAAATGGACGAATATTCCATCGAATCGCTACGCCGCGCCAATGCCGCGATCGAAAGCGGCGCCTTCGATGGCGAAGTCGTCCCCGTCGCGATCGTCACCCGCAAGGACGAGACGCTGGTTGAGCATGACGAAGCGCCCGGCAAGGGCAAGCCCGACAAGATACCGCAGCTGCGACCCGCCTTCGCCAAGGACGGGACGATCACCGCCGCGACCTCGTCCAGCATCTCCGACGGTGCCGCCGCAGTGGTCCTCAGCCGCGAAAGCGTCGCCAAGGAAAATGGTCAGACGCCGGTGGCGAAAATCGTCGGCCTCACGGCCCACGCGCAGGAGCCGAGCAAGTTCACCGTCGCGCCGATCGGTGCGATCGAGAAACTGCTCGAACAGACGGGCTGGAGCGCGGAAGACGTCGACCTGTGGGAAGTCAACGAAGCCTTCGCATGCGTCGCCATGTTCGCGATGCGCGACATTGGCATCCCCCACGACAAGATCAACGTCAACGGTGGCGGCACTGCGCTGGGTCACCCGATCGGCGCCAGCGGCACGCGCATCATCGTGACGCTGCTCAACGCGCTCAAGCAGCAGGGCAAGAAGAAGGGCATCGCGAGCCTGTGCATCGGCGGCGGCGAAGCCACGGCCGTTGCGGTGGAGATGGTGTGATGCGCGCGAGGCTTGCTCTCATCGGCGCGCTTGCACTGGCAGGCTGTGGTGGCGAGATTCCCGACGAGGCCGCGCCGACCGAAGGGGCCGCGCTCATCCCTGCGACGCAGCCGATGGGTCCGGGCCTGTACGCGGTGGGCGACGGGACCACGGTCTATGCCCGCACGCGCCTCTCCGCCGACGGAACCTATACCGATATGACCGAGGCGGGCGAGACGGTGGGCGGCGGCAGCTGGTCCAGCCGAGAGGATGTGATCTGCTTCGATCCCGAAGGCGACGGCGAGGACCAGCAGGAACGCTGCTGGCGTAACGAAGCCCCGGATGAAGACGGCAGCTTTCGGTCGCTCCAGGTCGATGGCGAGGGAGAGTACCGGGTGATGCCGCTTGAGGAATAGCCGGAAGGTCGGCAGCCCTTAAGGCTCGCCCGCGCCCCACAGCCGATTCTGCTCGACGAAACCGCTGCGCTTGCCGACCGAGAATTCGCACCAGTTATCGGCGCATGCGCCAAGTGCACCGACCACGCCGGGCTGCAACTTCCACTTGACCGCCGAACCGGCGCGCTCGCTTTCGTGCATCTCCGCCAGCCCGTCGCCGGTCACGAACCCGCCGCGCGTCCGGCTGAGCAGCCGCGCGGCGATCCAGCCTTTGTCGCCGTCCGGGTCCTCGACGAGCCGCCAGCCTTCGCGCACGCGCAGCACCTTCACCGGCAGGCCCTTGCGCTTGTAAACCCAGTCGATCTTGTATTCCGCGCTCGGCCCGACGCGCATGTTCGCCTCGGTCACGTCGATCGTCGCCCAATAGGGCGTCTCGGCGTTCTGCCCTCCGGCGGGCGTTGCGGTAAGGAGGATGCCCCCCATGGCGAGCGTGATGACGCGTCTGAGCATGGGGGAAACATTTACCTCAGTTCGCGCCAGTCTGACAACGGGGTCCGACAATTGAGGTCTGACAAGCTGGCGAAGAGCCCCGGCTTGACCCGCCCCCCACCACGCGCCAAGCGTGACGGCAATGGCCAGCGCATCGCAAACCCCCGCCCGCCGCGTCGACGGCAAACCCCGCGTCATCGTGACCCGCGCCCTGTCCCCATCGATCGAGGCGCGGCTGAGCGAATTGTTCGACTGCCGTCTCAACCGCGACGACACGCCGCTCACCCGCGAAGGGCTGATCGCGGCAATGAACGAAGCGGATGTGCTGGTGCCGACCGTCACCGACCGGATCGATGCCGCCATGATCGAGCAGGCGGGCGAGCGGCTGCGCCTGATCGCCAGCTTCGGCGCGGGCACCGACCATATCGATCTCGCCGCGGCAGCGAAGCGCCGCATCACCGTGACCAATACGCCTAGCGTCTTTACCGAAGACACCGCCGACCTCGCGATGGCGCTGATCATCGGCGTTCCCCGGCGGATGCGCGAAGGCGTGGCGCTGGTGCGCAGCGGCGAATGGAGCGGCTGGGCTCCGACCGCGATGCTCGGCCGCAAACTGGCGAGCAAGACGCTGGGGATCGTTGGCATGGGCCGGATCGGCCAGGCGGTTGCCCACCGCGCCAAGGCCTTCGGGCTCGACATCGCCTACCACAACCGCAAGCGCCTGCCCGAAGCGGTCGAGCGGATGTTCGGGGCGACCTATGTCGGAACGCTCGGCGAGCTGCTGGCGCAGACCGATATCCTCACCCTGCACTGCCCCTCCAACCCCCAAAGCCATCACATGATCGATGCCGATGCGATCCGTGCGATGAAGGATGGCGCCTGCCTCATCAACACCGCGCGCGGCGATCTGGTCGACCAGGAAGCGCTGATCGAGGCGCTCGAAAGCGGCCGTCTCGCAGGCGCGGGCCTCGACGTCTATCCCGACGAGCCCAGGGTCGACGAGCGCCTGATCCGCCACCCGAACGTGATGACCCTGCCCCATATCGGCAGCGCCACGCGCGAGGGCCGTGAGGAATCGGGGGTGAAGGTGATCGCCAATATCCACATGTGGACCGACGGGCATCGCCCGCCCGATCAAGTGCTCGACGCCCTGATCTGACGCGCCTCTGCCTCGGCTTCGCCGTTGACGCGCGATTAACCACTTATGCGCAAAAGGCGGGCTATAGGGCTTGTCCAGCACGCGCCGATACCATCATCCGCGCGTACCGGTTGGCCAAGGATCTTAGACCCCATGACCAGATTCACTGCCCGCTCGCTCGGCATGCTCGTGTTCGCAGGGCTGTTGGCCACGCCGCTTTCGGCGCAGGCAATCGGCGAGATCGTCCAGAACGATACCGGCGATACCGCGTGGATCCTCACGTCTTCCGCGCTCGTGCTGATGATGACCCTGCCCGGCCTCGCGCTGTTCTACGGCGGGCTGGTCCGGGCCAAGAATGTCCTGTCGGTCGCGCTGCAGACCGGTGCGGTGGCGAGCATCGTGTCGCTGCTGTGGATTATCGTGGGCTATACGCTGGCGTTCGGCGATCCGACCAGCGGCTGGGTCGGCAACGGACGCGCGTGGATGCTGATCGAACTGACCAATGTCCGTTTCGAAACCACCATTCCCGAAAGCGCCTTTGTGCTGTTCCAGATGACCTTCGCGATCATCGCGCCCGCGCTGATGATCGGTGCCTGGGTGGACCGGGCGCGGTTCAGCTGGGTGGTGATCTTCTGCGCGCTGTGGAGCGTGGTCGTCTACGCCCCGGTCGCGCACTGGATCTGGGGCGGCGGCTGGCTGGCGAGCAGTTTCGGAACCGCGGATTTCGCGGGCGGGCTGGTGGTTCACACCACCGCGGGCGTCTCCGCTCTCGTGGTCGCGATCCTGATGGGCAAGCGGCGGGCCTTTCCCGACAAGCCGATGATCCCGCATGCGCCCGTACTGACGATGGTCGGCGCGGCGATGCTGTGGGTCGGCTGGTTCGGCTTCAACGGCGGATCGGCGCTGGCGGCAACCGACGACGCATCGAGCGCGATCATCAACACCCATGTCGCAGCGGCCGTCGCGTCGCTGGTCTGGCTGCTGATCGAGCGGATCGGGTTCGGCAAGACGACCATGGTCGGCTGGGCAACCGGCGCGATCGCCGGGCTGGCAACGATCACGCCCGCTGCGGGCTTCATCTCGCCGGGGGCCTCGATCCTGTTCGGCGCGCTTGCTTCGGTCCTGTGCTATTTCGCGGTGCTGCAGGTGCGCAAGCTGGGAATCGACGATTCGCTCGATGTCTTTGCGGTGCACGGCGTGGGCGGCATCCTCGGCACCTTGCTGCTCGGCCTGTTCATCTCCTCCAACCTGGGGGGGACCGGCTTTGCCGAGGGGATGACCCCGCTCGGCCAGATCGGCGCGCAGGCGATGGGCGTGATGGTGGTCGCCTTGTGGAGCGCCGTGCTCACCGCAGTACTGGCGCTGGGCGTCGGGCTCATCGCGCCGATGCGGGTGAAGAAGAAAGACGAGATCGAGGGGCTCGACATAACCAGCCACGGCGAACGTGGCTGGCATCTCGGCGACTAGTCGTCCCGACATCCGGAGCGCGCAATAGGCAGCTCTTCGCCGAGGATCGACAGCACACGCTCGATCGAGGCGCGGCTGGCGGAAAATTCGAAATGCCGCTCGGGCACTTCGATCGCCCGGTCGCATTCGCCCTCTTCGCCGCGCGAACAGGCAGGCGCCACGATCCCGTCGTGCGGCGACCAGATCGCGATGGTGCGAACCGGCGGTTTCTGGCGCGGATCGTCGGAAAGGGGCGGATCGTCGACCTTGTGGTCGTTCATCGCCTCGTACAACCGCCACGCATTATTGGCCCGCCTGTCGCCCGAGAATGGCGTGCCCAGCGTCATAACCAGCGCGACCTTTTCCGGATGGCGCTGTGCCAGCACGCGCGCGTACAGACCACCCAGACTGATCCCGATCAGCGCGACCTTCTGCCCGGTCAGGGTGTAAACTTCATCGAGTCGCGCTTCCGCGCGGGCGAACATCTCGCGCGTTATCCCGGTGAGAACACCCAGTTCGGATGCATAGGCATCGTACCCGGCAGCGTTCAGCGTGCGCCGCAAGAGCGAGCTCGAATAATCGCGCGAGAGAATGCCCGGAATGACCAGCACCGGCTGCTGATCGACGCCGGGCGGCAAGCGCGATGCTTCGCTGTCCGGCAGCCGCACCGGCCGGATCGAGCTGGACCAGATCTTCGGCAGGTTCGGCAGTTCGCGCAGCCAATGGCCGAAAGACGGCGCCCGATGGTCGTCACGTCTTTCGTCTGTTGGCTGCGGCATGCGGTCAGTCTCCGGTGAGGATCCTATCGACCAATTGCTTCACCGACGGGGTGAAATTGTTCGAATAGAACGGGTCCTGCTTGAACCGATAGGCTGCGTGACCGGCAAAGGCGAGATTTTCGTCCGGGTCGCCGCCATGTGCGATGTCCTGCAGGGTCTTCTGGATGCAGAAGCTGCGCGGATCGGCGAGGCGGCCGGTGGTGTGATCGTCGTGATCTTTCCAGCTCGAAAACTGGCAATGCGACAGGCAGCCCATGCAACCCTGCTGGTCGGCGCGGATCTGTTCGGCACTTTCCGGGGTCACGAAAACCACGGTGTTATCCGGGGTCTTCAACGCTTCGGTGAAGCCTTCGTGCATCCAGGCCTGCGCTTTGCGCTGGTCACCGGGGTGGACGAAGAAATATTTGGCCTTGCCGTGATCGGACAGCGGAATCGTGCCCTCTTCCTCGTCGCGCTTGAAGATCGGAATTTGCCGTTCTGAACGGTGCATCAGATCGTAGAGGAATGGCGTCTTGACCGCGCTCGAATAGAACCCGGTGGGCGAAAACTTGTGCAGCAGGACGTCGCCCGGCTCGACCGTGCGCAGCATGTCCTTCCACACCTGCGGGATCGGGCTTTCTTCGGTCAGCAAGGGCCGCGTGCCGAACTGAAATGCGATCTTGCCCAGCTCGGGATTGTCGATCCACTCTTCCCACTCGCGCAGGAACCATACGCCGCCCGCCATCACGATGGCGGTATCTTCGGAGACGCCTTCCTTGCGCATCGTATCGCGCAGTTCCTTGACGCGCGGGTACGGATCCTGCGGCTCGCGCGGGTTTTCGGCGTTGGAAAGGCCATTGTGCCCACCAGCCAGCCAAGGGTCTTCGTAGACCACCGCCGCCATCAGGTCGGGTACCTTGGAATAGCTGCGCTTCCACAGCGCGCGGAATGCGCGCGCGGAGCTGACGATCGGCAGGTAATGCACGTTATAGCGCGCCGCGATCTCGGCGAGCTTATAGGGCATGCCCGCGCCACACGTGACGCCGGTGATCATGCCCTGGCAATTTTCCAGCACGCCTTCGAGGACCTGCTGCGCGCCGCCCATTTCCCACAGCACATTGATGTTGAGCGCGCCCCTGCCGTCGGCAATCTCGTGCGCGCGCTTCACCTGTTCGGTCGCGCCGTCGATGGCGTAGCGGACCAACTGCTCGAACCGTTCCTTGCGGGTGGCCTGCGGATAGACCTGCGGGATAGGGTTGCCATCCTCATCGTAGCTGTCCGCGTTGACCGCAGACACGGTGCCGATGCCGCCAGCAGCGGCCCACGCGCCAGAACTTGCGTGATTGGTTGCCGAAACGCCCTTGCCGCCTTCGATCAGCGGCCACACCTCGCGACCGCCATATTCGATCGGGCGCAGTCCTTTAAATGCCATCAAACTTCCAATTATTCAGCTACGCGCGCCCGGCTCTCCGGCCTCGCCTCTGTCGGCTTTGGCTGCGCTTTCCTGCCCGGTACAGGGCACGATTTCATCTGGGTCCGGCCTTGTAGCGCCGCGACTGAACTGTGCATAGTACCCCGCGAGCTCCGGGGCCTGCTCGATCCTGTCGAGCCGGTAGCCGACCCGTTCGAACTCGCAGGATAGCAGCGCGGGCGGGATGCCGTGGCGATCGGTCGGCCGGTCGATATCGACTACGATGACCTTCCCGCCCTCCTTGAGCGAAGGCCACAGGCGCCACAAGAAGGCGTAAGGCTCCCCTACTTCGTGATACATGTGGACCATGAAAACGCGGTCGAAACTGTCTTCGGGCAGGCGCGGATCGTCTTCTGCGCCGAGCTTTATGGAGACGTTGTCGAGCCGCTCGCGCTCCACCCGGCGGCCGAGCCGTTCGAGCACGGGGCTGTCGATATCCTGCGCAAGCACGCGCCCTTCGCTGCCCACGCGATCGCCCAAGCGGATGGTGTAGTAACCCTCGCCCGCGCCGATATCCGCCAAGGTCATCCCGGGGCGTATTTCGGCAAGGTCCATCACCTTCTGCGCCTCGCCCTGGCTATCGCGCTCGTCTTCGGTGGAAAACTCGTTCGCCCCCAGATCGGAGACCGGGCGGTCGGGTTCGGGAAAGGCGCGCGCGGTTTCGGGCCGGTCGGCATCGCCGTCCGCACCACCGCATGCGGCCAACGCAAGCGCCATGCCGAGCAATCCAGAAAAAGCCACCCGCGCCATCATCTCGCGCCGCACTTAGCCGCGTGTCCTTCGCTTGGCAAAGGGGTGACGCGCACCAGTCCGCAAAGATTTCTCCCGTTTAGAAGTTGGGATAGATTCCCTGCAAGGCAATATACCACCCCAAACCCTTCGTCTGCGGAGCGGCATCGCGCATGTCGGGGAGAGCGAAATTCGTCTTGCCGTCGCCGCCAAAGCTGGCTCCGATGATCGAAAAAAGCGTGGTGTTCTGCGAGATCGACAATATCTGACCCTTGGCCGCAGCCCATCCCTGGGGTGCGCGATCGCCCGGATAGAGCATCATTTCGCCGATATACGGTTCACTTGGCATGTTCGGGTCCCTCCTCGTCGATCGCGCGGCCGCTGGCCGACGGACAGGTTAGATCACCAATCTTGCCGGAGCGCTACTCCACATCTTCCACGTCGACCGCTTCGCCCGTCACGCGCTGCGCCAAGGCGGCGGAGATGAAGGGATCGATCGCACCGTCGAGCACGTCGCCCGGCGCGGTAGAGGTTTCGCCCGTGCGCAGATCCTTCACCATCTGATAGGGCTGGAGCACGTAGCTGCGGATCTGGTGCCCCCAGCCGATCTCGGTCTTCTCGGCATATTCGCCCGAAGCCGCCGCCTCGCGTTCCGCCATCTCGCGCTCGAACAGACGCGCTTTCAGCATGTTCATCGCGGTCGCCCGGTTCTTGTGCTGGCTGCGGTCGTTCTGACTTGCGACGACGATCCCGGTCGGCTGGTGGGTGATCCGTACCGCTGAGTCGGTCGTGTTGACGTGCTGACCGCCCGCGCCCGAGGCGCGATAGGTGTCGATCTTGAGATCGCTCTCGTTGATTTCGATCTCGATATCGTCGTCGATCACCGGATAGACCCAGACCGAGCTGAATGAGGTGTGCCGCCGCGCGCTGCTGTCATACGGGCTGATGCGGACGAGCCGATGCACGCCGCTTTCGGTCTTGGCGTAGCCATAGGCGTTCTCGCCCTTGATGAGCAGCGTGACCGACTTGATGCCGGCCTGCTCGCCCGGCTGATACTCGACCGTCTCGACCTTGAAGCCACGCTTTTCCGCCCAGCGAACATACATCCGCATGAGCATTTCGGCCCAGTCCTGACTCTCGGTCCCCCCTGCCCCGGCGTGAACTTCCAGATAGGCATCGTTCGCATCGGCTTCGCCCGAGAGCAGCGCCTGCACCTTGTCCGCATCGGCGCGCGCGGCGAGCTTTTCGAGGCTGACGAGGCCTTCGTTCACGATCTCGTCGTCGCCCTCGGCCTCGCCCATTTCGACGAACTCGATCGCGTCGGCCATCTCGGACGAGATCGTGTTCACGGTGCCGATCGCGCTTTCGAGGCGTTTTTGCTCACGCATGATCGCCTGCGCCTGCTTGGGATCGTCCCACAGGGTCGGGTCCTCTACCCGCGCATTCAACTCGTCGAGTTCGCGGAGCGCACGCTCCCAGTCGAGCGATTGGCGAACCAGCGCCAACGCAGCTTCGATCCGGTCGATAAAGGCCTGCCCTTCGGCACGCATAGGCTGATCTCTCTCACTTGCTCGGGCACGAGACGGGGCGCGAAGCGCTAGGGCGATGGCGCCGCCGACGCAAGCGGCGACGCCTTCAGGCCCACGCAGCGGCTAGTAGATGCCGCCCTGTTCCTCGACGAAGTTCTCGGGCGGTTCCTCGCGCTCGACCGGAGCGTCGAGGCTTGCCTGGGCGCGGCGGGCACGGCGGATCAGATCGAGCAATTCCTGCCGCTGGGCCGCGATCTCCGAAGCGCGGGTCGACCGCGGCGGTTCGGTATCGGGCTTGAAAGCCTCCCAGATGATCGCCGCATTATCCTCGGTCCCCGGCCAGGCATCGAACACGCGCCCGCCGGTCCGCCGGTCGATCCGCACCATCCGCACGCCGGCCGGCGCTACGGGCGGATTGTCGCGCCAGCGATCGCGCGTTTCCTGGATAAAAGTCTTCACGATCGGCGCCGCAACCGTACCGCCCTGCGCATAGCCGCCCATGTTGCGCGGCTGGTCGAAGCCCAGATAGGTGCCGACCATCAGCTGCTGCGTGCCTCCGATGAACCACACGTCCTTCGGACCGGTGGTCGTGCCGGTCTTGCCGAACAGCGGCAGGTTCTGGTCGCGAAGAACTTTGGCTGTGCCGCGAGTGATCACGCCTTCAAGCATGTGGGTGACCTGGAATGCAGTGCGTGCGTCGATCACCTGGCGGCCCATCGGGCCGGGGCGTGGCATGGCCGAGCCATCCCATTCAGGGCTGTTGCAGCCCTCGCACGCACGCTGGTCTGCGCGCCAGATCACCTTGCCGTGGCGGTCCTGCACATAGTCGATCACGGTCGGATCATTGTAGCGGCCGTGGTTGGCGAGCGTGGAATAGGCGTTGACCATCTTCTCGACCGTCGTCTCGCCCGCGCCCAGTGCGAATGCGAGATACGGGTCGTAGGAACCGATCCCGACGCGCTCGTAGGTCTTGATCACGTTCGCCATGCCTGCGTCGTTGGCGATGTGGACGGTCATGATGTTCTGCGAATTCTCGAGGCCGAAACGCATCGGATAGGACCCGCCGCGCCCGCCGCGGAAACATTTCTCGCCCAAACGCTCGCCCTGATAGGCGCAGAAACTGCCGTTCTCGATCTGGGTCGCGGGGGTCATACCCTGGTCGAGCCCGGCGGCATAGACGAAGGGCTTGATGGTGGAGCCCGGCTGGCGATTGGCCTGGGTCGCGCGGTTGAAGCTTTCCAAACGGCTGTCGAAGCCGCCCTGCATCGCCATGATCCGGCCGGTCTGCGGGTCCTGCGCGATCAAACCGCCTGCCGCATCGGGAATGGTCGCGACGCGCCACGCATTGCCCTGCGGGCGCACTGCGATCACGTCACCGAGCTGGAGCGAGTTCGGCCCGCCGTTAAGCGTCGCGGTCTCGCCATCCGAAAAGCCGATCGCACCCGAGCCGGTGAACACCGCCACGCGCCAGTCTTCGTAGTTGATGCCGATATTCGCGCTGGCAAGCTGGCTCGTAAGGTCGCCCTTGCTGGGATCGAGCGTGGCGATCGGCCCGCTCAATCCTCGTGATCCGTGGTAGCGCATCATGCCCTTGCGCAAAGCGTCGCGGGCTGCGTCCTGATAATCGAGGTCGAGCGAGGTGCGCACCCACAGGCCGCCTGCGTAAACGCTGTTGGGGCCGTCTTCCGCCGTCTCGCCAAAGCGATCGAGCAACTGGCGACGCACTTCCTCGATGAAATAGCCCGCATCGGCGTTGCGGATCGAAGCCGCGCCCGACGTCAGCCCAAGCGGCTCGGCCTTGGCGGCGGCCACGGCGGAATCAGTCGCCCAGCCATTCTCCGCCATCTTGTCGAGAACGTAATTGCGGCGCGTAATCGCCATGTCCTCGTACTTTTCGCGCCCATAGCGTTCGGGAGCCTTGGGCAAGATCGAAAGGAACGCCATCTCGTGCAGGTCGAGATCGCCGACATCCTTGTCGAAATAGGCGCGCGCTGCCGCCTGCACCCCGAAGCTGCGCCGTCCGAGAGGAATCTCGTTGAGATAGAGGGTGATGATTTCCTGCTTGGTCAAGGTCTGCTCGATCCGCCTTGCGACCAGCATTTCCTTGAGCTTGCGGGTGATCGAATATTCGTCGCTCAGCAGAACGTTCTTGGCGACCTGCTGGGTAATGGTGGAACCGCCGACCGCGCGCTCGTCCGTGCCCGCCTTGCGCGCATAGTCGAGCACCGCGTTGAGGGTGCCGGTGATGTCGACGCCATTGTGGCTCCAGAACGTCTCGTCCTCCGCAGACAGGAAGGCGTTGACCAGCGGCGCGGGAAAATCGACATAATCCAGCTGAACCCGCCGGTCGCGCGCATAGCTGCCCACGATTTCGCCGTCATTGCCGCGCACCACGGTGGGCAGCGGAGTCTCGTAATCCTGCAAGGCAGTCGCGTCGGGCAGGTCGCGCCCGATCAGGAACCATGCAACCGCGAACAGCACCAGCAGCGCCGCGGTGCCGTAGACGATCCAGCGCACAGCCCAGTTATCCCGCCAGGTCTGCCTGAACTCGGCAAAGGCGTCCGACGATCCGCGCTGGATCCGGTAGCGAAGATGTTCGACGTCGATTTCGGTCATGATGCGAGGCAGCCCCTAGCACGGGCTTGAAGAGAATCGCCATAACCAAAGGTGAACATGCCCGATCCTTTTCGCAAAAATCGCGCGATCTAGGAGACCGACTGGCGGGCGAAGAACACACGGATCGCCTGCGCGACGAACTCGGCAAACTCCTCCTGCCCCTCTGGGGAAGATAGCCGCTCCGCATCCTCGGGATTGGTCAGGAAGCCGACTTCGAACAGCACGGCGGGAACATCGGGCGCGCGCAGCACCGCCAGCGCGGCGGAGCGCTGGGTCTGCGAATGGAAGCGGTGGCGCCCCTGCCCTTCGCGCTCGATCAGTCTCCCGAACTCGCGGCTCGTCTCCTGAACGCGGCGCTGCGAGAGCTCGACGAGAATATCGTTTACCGGATCGCTCTGGTTCTTAACCACCACGCCGTTCAGCAGATCGGCATTGTTCTCGCGATTGGCGAACCGGGCAGCCGCCTCGCTCGATGCCTCGCTCGACAGGGTATAGACGCTCGCGCCGGAAGCCCGGGTATAATCGCCCGCGCTGTCCGCATGCAGCGAGATGAACAGATCGGCATTCAAGCGACGCGCGATTTCGGGGCGTTCCTGCAGGACCAGGAAGGTGTCGTCTTCCCGCGTGAGCGCGACGCGAATACCGCCCTCATCCAGCAATCGCTCCTTCAACTCCAGCGCCAGGGCGAGCACGATGTCCTTCTCTCGCCGCCCTCCCGAAACCGTCCCCGGGTCCTTGCCGCCGTGCCCCGCATCGATCACCACCAGCGGACGCGAATTGTCGGGCGGGCCGTAGATCGTGGGCAGATCGAGCGGCTGGCCAGCCTCGGGCAGCACCAGGCTGATGACATAGTCGCGCCCGAGATGTGGGACCGGCAGGCTCAGGCCGAAGACATACAGCCCACCCACCAGCAGGACCGGTAACAGGAAAATTGCCAGGATCTGAAAGAAGCGCACCATGTAGGCCCGCTGTAAAAGGCCGCGCATCGCCAGCGCAATAGAGTTGCCGCGACTTGCGCACGATGCTAGCCAGATTGGGTCACGAGGCGCGAGGCCCTTGAAAGGACCGTTTTTCCGGTTCTGCAGGCCGCAAGCGATCGGGATATTACATTAGCCACGCGGCGATCCGTTCGCGTGGTGGCATAACAAGATTACAGGTTGATGCGACCAATGCGCACCCCCCGCCCACTCGAAACCGCCAGGTCTCACGACCGCGCGGACGCGTGCGCTGCGGGGGCCGGACAGGTGGTTCACATGTCGGCAGACGTGCGCCTGGTCGCAGACACATACGCTCCCCGCTGGCCCGGCAACCGGCCGACGAGGGATTTCCCATCTCGCCATGGCCGCAGGGCCGGGCAGTTTTTTATCACAGATAACGCGCTTCTCAGCCGACCGCCCGCAACAGGGCAGGGTCGGCGCGCAAGGCGCGTGGAGAAATATCAATGGCACAGCGCATGCTTATCGATGCGCGCCACGCGGAAGAAACCCGTGTGGCGGTCCTCAAGGGCAACCGGATAGAAGAATTCGACTTCGAGTCGGCTGAACACAAACAGATCAAGGGCAACATCTACCTCGCCAAGGTCACGCGGGTAGAACCGTCTCTCCAGGCAGCATTCGTCGATTTCGGCGGCAACCGGCACGGGTTCCTCGCCTTTAGCGAGATTCATCCGGACTATTACCAGATCCCCAAGGAAGATCGCGACGCGCTGCTCGCCGAAGAAGCCGAGGCGGCAGCGGAAGAAGAGCGTCTGCGTTCCGAGGAAGAAGACGCCGGGCACATGCCGGGCGACGAATACGACGCCGAAGACGATGAATCCGCCGAAGCGCTGGCCGAAGACCTCGCCGAAGACGGGCTCGAGGAAATCGACACCTCGGACAAGGACAAGGTCTCCACGATCGAGGAAGGCCACTCGGACGACGATGACGACGACGGTTCCGATGACGATGATGGCGACGAGGAAAGCGCCGACGGCAATGGCCGTCGGCGTGGTCGGGGCGGCCGAAAGGGCCGTGGCGGCCCGCGTCGGCAGGGTTCGGGCAATCGCAGCCGCGCCAAGGAAGTCGACGAGGCCCGCGCACGCCGCCAGGCATTGCGTCGCCGCTACAAGATCCAGGACGTCATCCAGCGCCGTCAGGTGCTGCTCGTCCAGGTCGTGAAAGAAGAGCGCGGCAACAAAGGCGCGGCGCTCACCACCTATCTCAGCCTCGCCGGTCGCTACACCGTGCTGATGCCAAACAGCAGCCACGGCGGTGGCATTTCGCGCAAGATCTCAAGCGCGAGCGACCGCAAGCGGCTCAAGCAGATCGTCGGCGATCTCAAGCTTCCGCGTTCGATGGGCCTGATCGTGCGCACCGCCGGCCTCAGCCGCACAAAGACCGAGATCAAGCGCGATTTCGACTATCTTGCGCGGCTGTGGGACGAGATTCGTGAGCGAACGCTCGGCTCCAGCGCGCCATCGCTGATCCATTCGGACAGCGACCTCATCAAGCGCGCGATCCGCGACATCTATAATCGCGAGATCGAGGAAGTCGTGGTCGAGGGTGAGGACGGCTACAAATCCGCCAAGGCTTTCATGAAGCTGCTGATGCCCAGCCACGCGCGGCGGGTGAAACCTTATTCCGACCCCGTGCCGATGTTCCAGCGCTATGGCGCGGAAGACCAGCTGCGCGCGATGTACGAACCGGTCGTGCAGCTCAAATCGGGTGGCTATCTGGTCATCAACCCGACCGAGGCGCTGGTGTCGATCGACATCAACTCGGGGAGGTCCACCAAGGAGCACGGGATCGAGCAGACCGCGACCGCGACCAATCTGGAAGCGGCCAAGGAAATCGCCCGCCAGCTGCGCCTGCGCGACATGGCTGGTCTGGTCGTGATCGACTTCATCGACATGGATTACAGCTCGAACGTCCGGAAGGTCGAGCGCGCGATGAAGGACGCGCTGAAGAACGATCGCGCGCGCATCCAGGTCGGCCGCATTTCGGGCTTCGGCCTGATGGAAATGAGCCGCCAGCGCCTGCGCACGGGCGTGCTCGAGGCGACGACCCGCGAATGCCCGCATTGCGACGGCACGGGGCTCGTTCGCACCGCGTCCAGCGCCGGTCTTTCCGCGCTGCGCCTGATAGAGGACGAGGCTGCCAAGGGCAAGGGCACCGTCATCACCCTGTCGGCCAGCACCGAAGCGGCGGTCTATCTGCTCAATTCCAAGCGTGCCGAGTTGCAGGAGATCGAGCAGCGTTACGGCGTAACCGTGGAAGTCGTCCCCGAAGGCGAGGACGAAGGCGCGAAGATGAACGTCTCCAGCTCCGGCCCGCGCCCCGCCGAGGCTCCCAAGTTCGAACCGATCGTCATCGAGGAAGATGACGAAGTCGAGGACGAGGCCGACGATAGCGATGATCGGGATGACCGGGACAATTCATCGTCCTCTTCATCCGACGATAATGACTCCGATGACGGCCGTCCGAAGAAGAAACGTCGTCGGCGGCGTGGCGGGCGCGGTCGCAACAAGAACCGTGATGGTGGCGAAAACCAGGATTCGGACGGCGATTCGGACGCATCGTCCGACACTTCCGATCGCCCGGACTCCTCAGATCGCAATAGCGAAAGCGACGATGGCGACGAAAAGCCCCGCAAGCGCCGCAGCCGTGGCGGTCGGGGTCGTCGCAAGAAGCAGGACGATGGCACCCCTTCGGACACGCAACAGGACATCTCCGAGCAGGTCGTAGAAGACATGCCGGTGGTCGCCGGGCCCGAGGATTCGCCGGAGACCGCGGAAGAGGCGTCCGAGGAGAAGCCCGAGGCAACGCCGAAGCCGCGCCGCTCACGCGCCAAGAAGGCCGATCCCAAGCCCGAAGAACAGTCGGGCGACGAGACAGCGGATGCCAAGGCGGACGAAAAGCCCGCGCCCAAGCGTCGCTCGCGTGCCAAGAAAGCCGATGAACCCGCTGCCGAGGATGGCTCGACGGCAGATAGCGCCGAGGAAAAGCCCAAGCCCAAGCCCCGCCGTTCGCGCGCCAAGAAGGCCGACGATGGCGACGCCAAGGCAGACGAGCAGACCGAGAAGGCTGAAAAGGCTCCGGCCAAGAAGCCTGCGGCGCGCACCCGGAAGGCTCCTGCCAAGGCGGCTGCCAAACCTGCCGCCAAGGATCAGCTGACCGACGATATCGCAGTGGTCGCGGGTCCGGAGGATACGCCCACCGATCCGCAGGAAGCGGCCGATCAGTCGGTGGGAAACGCCGGCGCCGACGATAGTGCTGGCGGTGGTAGCGACACCGCTGGTGAGACGGGTGGCGATACCGGCGATGGCAAGCCTCGTCGCGGTGGCTGGTGGCAGCGCACTTTCGGCGCCTGATCGGCACATGATCGACGACGCGTGATGCGCGGCGTGCGGCAGGAATTACTCAAGGACCATCTCGAATGAGCCTCGCCTACCGCACGCCCGATCACCGCTTCACCAACCTGCCCGACTACCCCTTCAAGCCGAACTACTACACGCTGCGCGAAGGGCTGCGGGTGCATTATCTCGACGAGGGGCCGCGTGATGCACCTCCCGTCCTGATGATGCATGGCGAACCGAGCTGGAGCTATCTCTACCGCCACATGATCGGCCCGGTCGTAGAGGCCGGCTACCGCGTGCTCGCGCCCGATCTGATCGGGTTCGGCAAGTCGGACAAGCTTACGAAGACAAGCGAATATTCCTACGCGCTGCACGTCGCGTGGATGCGCGACTGGCTCGACGCAATGAATCTGAAAGACATCGTGCTTGCCTGTCAGGACTGGGGATCGCTGATCGGGCTCCGGCTGGTTGCCGATGCGCCGGACCTTTTCGCGGCTGTTGTGCTCTCCAATGGGGGCCTGCCGGCGGGCGAGCCTGCTCCTTCGGCCTTCAGGAAATGGCGCAGGTTCTCGAAATTCAGCCCGATTTTCCCGATCGGCAAAATCCTCCAGCAGGCGACGGTGCGCGAATTGAGCAAGGCGGAGGTTGCCGCCTACGAAGCGCCCTTCCCTAACCGCAAGAGTAAGGCGGGCGCGCGCATTTTCCCGTCACTTGTGCCGCTGGGCGAGAACGAGGCGGTACCCGATCAGGAACGCGCGTGGAAAAAGCTGCAGGTGTTCGACAAGCCTTTCACCTGCGCATTTTCGAACCGCGACCCGATCACCCGGGGCGGCGATGCGAAGTTTCGCGACCGTGTGCCCGGTGCGAAGGACAACCCGCTGCACCGGAGCCTGAAGGGCCATCACTTCATACAGGAAGACGATCCGGAAGGCTTTGCGGCGGCGATTATCGAAACAGCCAGGCGCGCGGGGGTCTAGGCCCCGCCCTATTTCGGTGGTCGATCAAAATTCCACCCGTTCTCCGGCCCAATCGAACAACCGACCGCTGTCGTCCGGTGTCAGACCGTCGATCACTGCCAGCAGATTGCGTGCGGCTTGCATGGGCGGCGTGAGCTGGCCCTCAGGCAGATTGGCCTGAAACGGCTCGGACAGCGAGGTATCCACAGTGCCGGGATGCAGCGCGACGCAAACCGCCTGCCTGTGCGTGCGGCCCAGCTCGATCGCGTAATTGCGGATCAGCATGTTGAGCGCGGCCTTGCTCGCCCGGTAGGAATGCCAGCCCCCGATCCGGTTGTCGGAAATCGACCCGACCCGCGCGGTTAGCGCAGCGAAAACGCTGCGCCGGTCGCGCGGCAGCAGCGGGAGAAAATGTTTCGCCACCAGCGCCGGGCCGACCGTGTTGAGATACAGAACGCGGGCCATCGCGTCCGGCTCGACCTGCCTGAAACTGCGCTCCGGCCCCACGCCGCCCGACCCGTCTTGCGCGGGCAGAGTAAGCACACCGCTCGCCACGATTACCAGATCGAGAGGTTCGGAACCGGTCGCCTGGGCAGCCGCCGCGATGCTGGCTTCGTTGTCCAGATCGAACCGGACCCACCGGGCCCCCGCCGGCAGCCCTTCGGGCTTGTTGCGCGACGCCGCGAACACGGTCGAGATGCCGCGCTCGAGCAGACCGGCAACCAGCGCGGCCCCGATCCCGCCGGTCGCACCGAAAATGATTGCCCGTTCCACCACCTGTCCTACCCCCGTCCCGGACCCTATGGCGGCCCGGTGATCCTGCAACGCCTTCATATCTTTGTCCCGCTCTATTCGCCACCAGTCGGCGGCGGGCGATTTTGCCCTCAGGACAGTGTGTCAGGTGTGTCAGGCGCCGGCTCGATCGCCAACACGGACTTTAGTGTGCCCTTGCACCTTGCGCCGCAGACGCTAGGTGAAAGCCGAGCAATTTACAGGATTTCCCCATGGCGACCTTCACCCTCCCCAAGAACTCCAAAATCCGCGACAAGGGCGAGGTCCACCCCGCGGCCGAGGGTGCCGGGCGGGTCAAGAAGTTCAAGATCTATCGTTACGATCCCGACAGTGGCGAAAACCCGCGGTATGACCGGTTCGACGTCGATCTCGACGACTGTGGGCCGATGGTTCTCGATGCGCTGTTCAAGATCAAGAACGATGTCGATCCGACGCTGACCTTCCGCCGTTCGTGCCGCGAAGGGATCTGCGGGTCTTGCGCGATGAACATCAACGGATCGAACGCGCTCGCCTGCACCACCGCGATCGAGGATCTGGGCGGCGAAATCCGCATCACGCCGCTGCCGCACATGGAAGTGGTGAAGGACTTGGTCCCCGACTTCACGCATTTCTACGCGCAATATGCCTCGATCCGCCCCTGGCTGCAGACCGTCACCCCGACGCCGAGCGGCAAGGAGCGGCTGCAGAGCCCCGAAGAGCGCGAGCAGCTCGACGGCCTGTACGAGTGCATTTTGTGCGCCTGCTGTTCGACCGCGTGCCCGTCCTACTGGTGGAACAGCGACAAGTTCCTCGGCCCGGCGATCCTGCTGCAGGCCTATCGCTGGCTGGCCGACAGCCGCGACGAGATGACCGGCGAACGGCTCGACCAGCTGGAAGACCCGTATCGGCTCTATCGCTGCCACACGATCATGAACTGCGCGAACGTGTGCCCCAAGGGTCTCAGCCCGGCCAAGGCCATCGCCGAAACCAAGAAGATGATCGCCGAACGCGCTATCTGAGCGTGGTTCGTCCTCATCCGTTTTTCGACTACCGGGAAGTCCCGGGCGGTGACGGCTGGTATAGCTGGAACCCGCATGACAAAACGCGCTTCAACGCGGTCGTCATGGGCGATCTGGTTACCCGTCGCGAGCCTGGCCCCGCGGGCGATGCATGTCGCCTGCGCATGGTGCCGGAGCATCGGCATACCAACCTGCAGGGAATGCTCCACGGCGCGACGATCCTGGGTCTGATCGACATCGCCCTGTTCGCGACCGTCCACGTGCTGGGCGATGGCGAGCCCGGCCCCGCGCTGACGCTGGAGCTTTCGACGCAGTTCGTTGGCGCAGGCGACCCCGAGAAGCCGCTGGATGCCCTATCCGAAATCGTGCGCGAAACGGGCCGTATGGTGTTCGTGCGCGGGCAGGTTGTTCAGGAAGACAGCGTCGTCGCCAGCTATTCGGGCATCATTCGCAAACGAAAGCACTCGGGTAGCGAGCCCTCCTCATGACCGGCGTTCTCGCGCGTTACGAGGAATTGCTCGATGCTGGCGAGCTGCGCGAGGACGCGGATCAGCACGCCGCTGCGGTTGAACTGGATCGGCTGCAATCGGCGTTGGAAAGCGGCGGCGACAAGCCATCGGGCCTGCTCGCCAAGCTGCGCGGCCGCAAGGCAGAGCCGGTACGCGGGATCTACATGTGGGGCGGCGTCGGGCGCGGCAAGAGCATGCTGATGGACCTGTTCTACGAATGCCTCGATATCGAGAAGAAGCGCCGGGTGCACTTCCACGCCTTCATGCTCGAAGTCGATGCGATGATCGCGCAAGAGCGCAAGGCCAAGGCCGAGGGGCCGGTGCGCAGGGTTGCGGCCCGGATCGCGGAGGAGGTGCGCTGTCTCGCCTTCGACGAGATGGTAGTGAACAACACCGCCGATGCGGCGATCATGGCGCGGCTGTTCACTCCGCTGATCGAGGATCACGGTGTGACCATCGTCACCACCAGCAATCGCCCGCCGCACGACCTTTATAAGGACGGCCTCAACCGGTCGCTGTTCTTGCCCTTCATCGAACTGGTCGAACGCAAGCTGGACACGCTCTCGCTCAACGGGCCGACCGATTACCGGATGGAACGCCTCGGCGGGCTGGATAGCTGGCATACGCCGGTGGGCGACGCGGCGACCGAACAGGTGCGCGAAGCATTCTTCCGCCTGACCGATTATGCCCCCGAAGATGCCGAGCATGTGCCAAGCGGGGAACTCGATCTTGGCGGTGGGCGATCACTTCATGTGCCAAAGAGCCTCAAGGGCGTGGCCGTGTTCAGTTTCAAGCGCCTGTGCGGAGAGAACCGGGGCGCGGCCGACTACCTCGCTATCGCACGCGCCTATCATACGGTGATCGTGGTCGCCATTCCGGTGCTGGGGCCGGAAAACCGCAACGAAGCGATCCGCTTCACTAAGCTGATCGACGCGCTGTACGAGAACAAGGTGAAGCTGTTCGCAACCGCCGCTGCCGATCCCGAAGCGCTCTATCCTTCAGGTGACGGCAGTTTCGAGTTCGAACGTACGGTCAGCCGCCTGCGTGAGATGCAGAGTGCCGATTACATGGCCAGCGGCCACGGGGTAGCTTAGGCCGGAACGGTTCAGACCGTGGCGAGGTGTTTGCGCGCAACGAGGCGCTGCTTTTCGGCGAGGCGGGCCATCAGCTTCAAGTCGCGCTCGCTCAGTTTGAGCGCGGTGTCGGCCCAGATCTCGGTGATCTCCGTCAGCTCGGCGAGCGAAAGGTCCCAGCTGCGCTTGATCGCCCGGCGCGAGCCGAGCAGGCCGGCATGACGACGCGTATTCTTCTCGATGAAACGCTGCACCGCAGCCTCGCCCGCGCCGTCGGGCACCACTTCGTGGACCAAACCGATCTCGAGCATCTCGGCGGCGGAGAAGGTCTTGCCCGAGGTTATCAGCCGTTCGGCAGCGACACTGCCGAGTTGACGGCTGAGAAAGGCGTGCGCGCCCATCCCGGGGAACAGACCGAACATGATTTCCGGCAGCCCGAAACTCGCGCTTTGTTCGGCAATGATGAAATCGAAAGAGAGCAGTGCTTCCAGCCCGCCGCCAAGCGCATCGCCCTGCACCATGCCTATGGTCAACACGGGCAAGCCGAGGGTCGCGATATTGCGATGAAGGATGCGGCAGCAGCGATGGCCATAATCGACTAGGGCGTCGCGATTACCGGACTGGATAAGTTCGCGGAAAAGCGCCAGATCGCCGCCATAGCAGAACACGCCGGGCGCGTGGCTGCCAAGCACCAGAAAGCGCAGATCCCGAGGGCTAAAGCTAGCCTCGATCAGGTCCTGCCACGCCTCGAAATCGGCAAGCATCGAGGGCGTGAAGCTTGGGCGCCCCTTGGGTACCATATTGGTCCACAGGGCCTTCGTGTCGGCATCATACTCGACCCGAAGTTCGCGAAGCGCGAACAGCTCGGTCGTGATTGCAGGGGCGTCTTCGACAAGGATGGGATCACCCGCCTCGTCGAGAATTATGTGGCGTTCGAAATTGGTGCTGACCCGGTTCATCGCGACCCCCCGCTGTCTCGACCACGAACATTCAATCATGATCGGACGTGAATCTAACTCTGCGAAGGAGTCTGTCGCAATACTTAATTAACCATAATAGCGGTTTGAGTCATTTTTACGCTGGGTCGAGTCTTATTGTTACCCAAAAGACTCACATCCTGTGACTCGAAAGACTCAGGCCGTGTTACCCAAAAGACTCATGCTGCGATCAAGCATTAGCAGTTGCCACAGCTCGCGGGCGCGATCGCGCCGCCCGGAAATATGGTCTTCTGCCATGCGCGAAAGCGCGTCGGCATCGAACCACCCCGTATCGAGTAGCGTCTCACTGCGTGCGGCAGCGCGGGCTGCATCCTTCAGTTCACCACGGAACCACTGGGCAATCGGCAGAACGAAGCCCTGCTTGGCTCGGTAGAGAATTTCGCCCGGTAGCGTGCCTTCCATCGCCCGCTTCATAGCAAACTTGCCCTCCATGCCCGACACGCGCCGGTTGTGCGGCAGACCCGCAGCGAATTCCACGAGGCGATGGTCGAGAAGGGGTTCGCGCGCTTCGAGGCTGACCGCCATGCTCGTCCGGTCGACCTTGGTCAGGATATCGCCGGGCAACCAGAATTTGAGATCGGCATATTGCGCCCGGTCCAGCCCGTTGCGGGCGGGCGCATTTCGCATCAGGTCGATCAATGGTTGCTCGGCGCGATAGCCGCCGAGTTCACGCGTCATCGCCTTCGAGAAGATCGCCGATCGCGCATCCGGCGCCATGACGCATAGCGCCCGGGCATAGGCCTCATCCCCCGAAAGCGCGAGCGCCCGGAGCGTCGATTTCGCGCGCAGAGGTCGCGGTGCCCAGTCGGCCTTGGGATAAAGCGCGGCTAGCGGCCCGAAGGCGGCTCGCCTGAGCCCTGCAGGCAATGCGCCACGCGCGCGCTCTTCCGCCGCGTGGAAGACATGGCGGCGATAGCCGGCAAAGGCTTCGTCCGCGCCGTCACCCGAGAGCGCTACGGTGACATGTTGTCGAGCGAGCGCGCAGACTTCGACAGTGGGCAGCGCGGACGCATCGGCGAAGGGTTCGTCGAATATGCGCGCAAGCCGGTCGATCCGGTCGAACATCGCGGGGTCGACGATCCGCTCGTGGTGATCGGTCGAAAACTGGCGCGCGATCAGCCGCGCGTGCGCCGTCTCGTCCAGTTCGGCTACGTCGAAGCCGATCGAGCAGGTGGTGACCGGCTGGCTCGCGAGCCCTGCCATCAGCGCGACAACCGTCGAGCTGTCGACCCCGCCGGAAAGGAATGCGCCAATGGGCACGTCGCTGACCATGCGCGAAGAGACTGCGTCGCGCAGCCGCCCCCGGATCGCATCGCCCTCGTCATGCTCGCCAAGGGTATGGCGGTCAGCGAAAGAGATGTCGTACCACTCCACCGGCGCGGATGGAGCCTTGCCGTGTTCGATCAGGCGGTAATGGCCCGCAGGCAGCTTCTCGACCCCGGCGATCATCGACCGGTGATCGGGCACGTAGCCCCACGCGAAAAAGTCCTCGATCGCGAGCGGATCGATGCGACGACCGACTTGAGGATGCGCCAGCAAGCCCTTGAGTTCCGAAGCGAAAGCAAACGTTCCGTCTGGAAGCACCACAGTGAAGAGCGGCTTCACGCCGAACCGGTCGCGGGCGAGGAACAGCTGACGGGTCTGCCGGTCGTAGATCGCAAAGGCGAACATGCCGTCGAGCCGGTGCAGGCACTGCACCCCCCACTCGCGCCACGCGGCAAGAATTACCTCGGTATCGCCCTGAGTCCGAAAGCGATGACCAAGTTCGCCAAGTTCCTCGCGAAGGGCGCGGTAATTGTAGATCTCGCCGTTAAAGACGATGACCGCGCGCCCGTCCGCCGAGTGCATCGGCTGGGGCGAACCCTCGACATCGATGATCGAAAGCCGCCGATGGGAGAGCCCTACGCCGCTATCGGCCCACAGCCCTGCCCCGTCGGGTCCGCGATGGACCATGGCGTCGCGCATACGGGTAAGCACCGAAGCGTCGATTTGCGCCTGCGGATCGCGCGTGAATAGGCCTGCAATGCCGCACATTCGCGTCGCCTAGCGCGATTGCGCCTGCGCGACCAGCGCGGCAGGCCCGCCGGACCGCTCATAGAAGCGTTCGAGGGCATCCGCCGCCGGAGCGTTGGGTCTGTCGGTTGAGGAAAGGATCACCAGCCAGCGCGGCTCCGAGCGCAGCATCAGGCGATCACCCAAGCCCGAAAGCCGCAATCCGATCGCGCTGGACGTAGCCCATCCGCCAGAAACATAGCTGGTCCAGGCAAGCCTGCGGTCGACCCCGGCAGCCAGCAATTCCTCGCCGAACATCGCATCCGGGGCGGTTGTCGGCGCCAACAGTCGCCATGCCGTATTCGGAGGGACCGCGCCCTCGCGCCCTGCGGTGGGATCGGCATCGCCAACATAGGCCGCAAGATAGACATCGACGCTGCGCCCTTGCGCGTCCTCATAGACCGCATGCAAGCGATGGCTCGCCGACGGGCCCAGAGGCTGCCAGCCTCGTGCTTCGGTCGTCTCCGCTACCGCCCAACCTTCGACTTGCGGCACGGCGGGCGCCGGTGGGGTCATGGAGGCATGCGCCAGCCCGGCCCACAGGCCGATCAACAGGATCAGCGCGGTGAGGATTGGCGCCAGCGTGCTCGTCCGTGTGGTCAACCGATCCGCTGCGGCAACCAGAGGATGTTCGGCAAGGGCGGCTGAACCAAGCGCCTCAGACTGCGGATCGCGGTCGAACCAGCGCCACGCCAGCGCCATTACCAGCGCAACGACGATGGCGAAGAAGACCCAGCCATAGATGATGTGGTCGACGCCGCCCGCCCGCTCGATCCCGATCACCTGTGCGATCGCGATCGTGCCCCATGCGCGGACCCCGTTGGCGAGGATTGGGACGACGACGCACAGCGCCAGCAGCGCGATCCGGCGCGGCCATCGCTCCATTCCCAGCTTGGCTGCGAGAACGCCGAGCGTCACCATCGCGACCACGAACTGAACTCCGGCACAGGCTTCCGCGACCTCGAACAGACCGGCAGGGGTATCAATGAACACGCCGTCGATCTCGGCTCGAATGCCGCTCAGGTGGGTCAGTGCAATGGTCATCTCCGCCGTTAGCATCTGCAGCGGCACGACAATCTCTTCACCGAACGGCACGAGAAAGGCCGCGAAGGCGAGTGGGAATAGCAGAACCGCCCCAACCCGCGGCCCGAGCAGCGTCAGCGTAGCGCTTTGCAGAATCAGCACAGCGCCCGCCTGCGCGAACAGATCGAGCGAGGTCAGCGATCCGGCGAGCCAGACCGCCAGCGCGCCAGCGACAATCACGAGCCCCGGCCACCATGCTTGTGGATTGAGCCGCGCGAGAACCTCGCGCCTGCTCCAGACCAGCCAGACGATGATCGGCGGCACGAACAGGATGTGCTGATAGGTCGACATGGTCCACCACTGGCGCGCCATGTCGATCCACTGCGGTGCGGTGAGGACGAAGGCGGCAGCCCACACCAGCGCAAGCCAGCCGAGCGCACGTGCCCATGCAGCGGGCAACCGATGAAGCAAGGCCGCAACGGCGGCCGAGCGATTCTGGCGAATGATCTCAGGCGGCATCGCGCACCGGGCCGGAAACCTCTAGTGGCTGTCCGTGTGGCGGACGCAGCAGATCGCCCAGCCCGGCCAGCATCGCAGGCCAGCTCTGCTTGTCGAGCACGAATGCTCGCGCGGCCTTGCCCATTGCATCGGCTTTCGAGCGATCCTCGAACAGCGCGAGCGCACGCCCGATCATCATCCGGTCGCCCTCGGCGATAGTGAATTGCACGCCATCCTCGGCGTCGATCCCGGTCGCAGCTTCGGGCGAAAGCAGCACCGGCTTGGCCATCGCCATGGCCTCCAGCACCTTGTTCTGAATACCGCGCGCGATGGTGAGGGGCGCAGCCACAAGGTCCGCTTCGGCGATAAATGGCCTTACGTCGGAAACTTCGCCCCATACGGTCACGCCGTCCTGTCGGCCAAGCGCCTTTACCGCGGCGGTCGGCGCGCGGCCCACGATGTGGAACTCGGCGCTGGCTCGGCGCTTGCGGATGGCGGGCAGGATGCGATCCACCATGCGCACCACGGCCGCAATATTGGGCGCGTAATCCATCTGCCCGGTGAACACGATGTTCGGGCCCGGCCCGTATAGCGTGGGTTGCGGCGGCACCGCATCGGGGGCGAAAAACTGCGCATCGATCCCGTTGCGCATCACCTGCAGGTCGATCTGGTGCATGCTCGTGACCCGGGTGCGAAACAGGTTCGCTTCGTTCTCGCTGATCAGCAGCGTGGTATCGGCAGCACGGGCAAAGCGCTCCTCCTCCGCACGCAGCATGCGCCCTTCGCGCGCATGAACCCACGCCTTGGGGCCATGGCCGACATCGCCGTAAGCATCGAATTTGGCGCTATCGACGTCGCACAGGTCGAGGATGGTGCGCCCCGGGAAGTGCGGGGGCACATATTGCGCCATCTGCCCGGAGAAAACGTAGATTGCGTCGATCGGGCGATAATTGAGCACCTGATCCACCCACTCGCGCAAGCCTGCATGTGCAAAGGCAGCGAGGCTGACGGGCTGACCGCGCATCATGGCCTCGGCTGCGGCAAGCAGATCTGGCTTGCGGCTCGGAACGAGGTAATGGCTGGCCGCGATCCCGGTAAGAAACTGATCGCCATAACCCGACGCGTCGTTGAACGTGCCGACATGGACCGGCCCAAGCGCAGCGAGCGCTCGCAACACGTGGTGCGAACGGATCTTGTCACCGCGATCGGGCGGAAACGGCACGCGGTGCGCGAGGAAAAGGGTTTCACCCATTACGCGAGGCCCCTTGCGATCGGCGGCCCGATCCGGTTGGCCACCGATAGCGGCAGCTTTTTCCAGAGTTCGATCTTGCGCGCATAGGCATCGCTGGTCGGGTCGACATCGCGGGCTTGCGCGCCCGGCGCGGTCCAGCGCGAATAGGCGAGCGGCAGAGGCTCGAAGCCCCAGTTCTTCTTGTAGTTGAATGGCCCACTGCCGGTCTTCGAACGCCCGAAATCGAAGCGCGTACAGCCCTTGGCACTGCGCGCATGGCACATCAGAGCATAGTACATCCGCTCGTTCGCGCGGGTTTCGCGGGCACGCCACACACCCCCGCCCCAGAAGGGATAGGCGGTATCCGCGTGGTAGAGCGTCAGCACGCTGGCGACCGGCTCCGGGCCATCGAACACGGTGACAATATCCGCCCGGCCCCCGAACATATCGAGCACCGCATCGAACAGGGCGCGAGGGAATACGGGCGTGCCGAGATTGTGGACGCTTGCGGCGTAGCACGCGTAATGGACGCAGCGATCGCTCTCCGCGCTGCCGATCGCAACCGACAGGTCGTTTTTCAGGCTCTTGCGGATTTCGGCACGCTGCTTGCGCGGGACGGCGAGCAGTTGCGCCTCGTCGTCTTCGGCCAGATCGCGCACGAAGCCGCAATGCTTGCCGGTGATCTCCTGCCAACCGACAGGGGTCGCCCCGCCGCGCAGTTCGACCTCGTTGCAGGAGCGGCGCAATGCAAGTTCGGCGGCGGCGCGTGCTAGTGGGGATGCGACGCCCGGTTCGGCGGCAAGAATTCCCCCGTCGACGGCGAACCCGCTCGACACGAGCGCGCGGCCGAAGAGCGGCGAATGGACCAGCGTCAGAGGGAGCCAGCCAACGATCCGCCCGGCGCGCTGCGCGATAAGCCCGCATGCCCGCTGGCCGGTGCCGCGCTCGGCCGCGACCAGCCATTCGGGCAAGTGGAACGGGCTGCCCGCCTGCTCTTGCACGAATTGCGAGATACGCCGCGCCTGAGGGTCGTCATGCACGTCGGCGAGCGTTACGATTGCGTCGTTTTCGAAATGGTCGGGGGCGAAGGGCGCGTTCATGCCGCCTCCCTCAATTGCGAATTCAATGCCGTTTGCGCAATCGCATCCACCCGTCCCCAATCGAAGTCGCGCAGCAGATGTTCGAGCTTGCCCTCCATCGCGGAGAGGTTTGTGTAGTGACGCAGGCGAGAGCGCATCGGTGCGCCCGCAGCGCGCGGCTGGTCGGGGTCGACCTCCCACGGGTGGAAATAGAAGATTGCGGGCTCGCGAGCGTCGCGGTTGACCTGCGCGATGGCCCATTTCGAAAATGCATAAGGGAGCGTGCGGAAGAAGCCGCCACCGCCAGCGGCCAGCCGCCGTCCCCGGAAGACAGCGGTCGTCACGGGCAACTCGACCAGGTCGGCGCCATCGACCGGGCGGAACGCGAACCGCGGTGCCTCGCGCCAGCCGTAATGGTCATGCGCGATCGGCGCGACGCTGGACGAATAGGCATAGCCCTGCCTGGCAAGTTCCTCGTGCGCCCACGGATTGCGCGCATCGATGGAAAAGCTCGGCGCGCGATAGCCGGTCACCGACACGCCACCCGCGTCTTCCAGAATCGCGCGCGATTTCCGTAGGTCTTCGGCGAAGGCAGCGCGATCCATGGTGAATACTCGCTGGTGATCGTAGCCGTGGCTGGCGAGTTCATGGCCCGCTTCGGCAATCTGGCGGATCGTGTGCGGCACCCGCTCAGCAATCCAGCCAAGCGTGAAGAATGTCGCCTTGACGCCCGCCCGATCGAACAGCGCCAAGATGCACTCCACATTGCGTTTGACGCGCAGCTCGCAGCGATCCCAATCGTCCCGTGCGATCGTGTTCTCGAACGCGCCGACCTGGAACCAGTCCTCGACATCGACCGACATGCCGTTGACGATCGGTCGCTCGGGTGGCTGCGGCAGGGAGGCGGGCGCGAGATCCATGCTCAGGCGGCCCGGCTTTCGTTGGCGCGCCCTTCCTTGTCGAGCCATTCGATCAGCAGCTGAAGCAGGTAACGCACGCTCTGCTCCTGCTCTTCGAGCCGCTTTTCAAGCGCAGCGACGCGGTCTTTCAGATCGCCTTCGGTGCGCGGGCTGCCCTCGATAGCGCGCGTGAGCGTGGCGATCGCGGATCGCAACTCATCCATCTCGAGCGTCGATTGCGGTTGCGGAGAAGGATGCTCCGATGCGCGCGGCGCGGGGGCAGGAGCTGACGAAGGCTCTGGTGACGGCGACGTTGACTGCGTTGGCGCTGGAGCGGGCGATTGCGCACTGGCAGAAGCGCTTGCCAATGGGCGCTTCTCCTCCGCCTTTTCGGCCCGGCTGTCGCGCGCCATCTCCTCGATCACGTCGGTCAGCATCGCGCAGTCGATCTTGCTGCGCTGTTCCACCGCGCCCATCAGCAGCAGGCGTGTGGCGATCTGATTGACGCGGCGCGGAATCCCGCCGCTCGCCTCGTGGATTGCCGGGAAAATCTTTGGATCGAACGAAGGATAACCCTTCCAGTTCACCAGCGAGAGGCGGTGTTCGATATAGGGCGCAACCTCCTGCACCTCCATCGGGGTGAGGTGGTACGCGGCAATCACACGCTGGCGCAGCTGCTCCAGCCGATCGTGCCGGGCAAGCGTCTGCTTGAATTCGGGCTGGCCGAGCAAGAGCTGCTGGAGCAGCGGGTGCGAACCGAGCTGGAAATTGCTCATCATGCGAAGCTCTTCGAGCGCTTCGAAGCTGAGGTTCTGCGCTTCGTCCACCACCAGCAGGCAGCGGCGGCCATCGCGTGCTTCCTCGTGCAGAAAGGCTTCGATCGCGCCCAGCGCGCTCGCCTTGTCCTGCCCTGCGACATCAAGGCCAAAGCTTTGCGCCACAAGATGCACCAGTTCCGAACCGTCGAGATTGCTGGTGACGACCTGGCCCACGGTCATCTGGTTCGGGTCCACCTTCTTCATCAGGTGCGCGACCATGGTCGATTTGCCCGACCCGATCTCCCCGGTGATGACGATGAAGCCCTCGCCCTGCGCCATCCCGTAACCGAGATAGCTCAGCGCCTTTCGATGCGTAATGCTCTCGAAATAGAATGTCGGGTCCGGCGTCAGCTGGAATGGACGGCCCGAGAACCCATAATATTGGTCGAACATGATCTTGTGCGGTTCCCTGGGTAATCAGAAGTCGTAACGCACGCCCACAAGGGCCGATGCGTTGGTTTCGTCGAAGTCCACGGCGTCGATGCGGTCAACCGACAGCGCCGCGCGCGCGGAAAGGTTGCGGAACAGCGACCGGCTGTAGGCCGCCGAAGCGCCCAGCAGCAGGGCATCGTTCAAATCGCTGCCGCCCTGGTCGAGATAGCTGGCATAGCCGTTCAGGTTGACCGACGAGAGCGCATCGAGCGAGATCCCCATGCCGAGATTGGCGTAATAGCTCTCGTCCACCGCGCCGTTTCCTGCGGCAAGCGCAGTTCCTTCCGCACCGAAGAAGGTGCGGCGGTCGTAGCCAATGGCCATGCCGGTGGAGAGCCGACCGCGGCTGGTCGAATAGGCAAGCTGGGCACCGCGATTGCGGAACACCGCGCCGCGCACCGAAGACAACGCACCACCCAGGCAATTGGCGGAACTCTCTTCCCCCGTGCCGGTGACGCAGCCGGTAAAGTCGCCCGTCAGCCCGTTGCGCGAGGCAACGAAACCGCTCGGCAGATTGGCGAGCCCGTTGGTGATCGTGCCGCCGAAGCCGCTAACCGAGTCATAGACCGAGGCGTTAAACGAAGAGCGCGAGGACGGTTGCCATGCGAAGCTGCCGTAATAGGTATCGCTATCGTAGCGACGGCCGTAATGCGCTTCGAGCTGCGTGCGGCGCGAGGGCTTCCACACGACGCCCACGTCCCAGATCAGGCCTTCGGTTTCGAAGGCGATCCGGCGCGGGCTGTTCTCGTCGGTCTGGAACCGTCCGTCGGAGCCGATGATCGGATCGCCGTCGTCGTCGCGAAGCACGTCGCGGTTGGAAATCTCGACATATTCGTATCCGACCCCGCCGACCACCGCGAAGCCCTGACCGATCGGCAAGGTCACATCTCCGCGCGCATAGAAATCGCGCACACGCTGATCGGAGTTCGAGACCTCTTCCTGATAGGCTCCGCCGCCCACGGCGACCCCTACCGGCAGGACCGCTCCCGGAGCCACACCCACGCGCGCACTGGCGGAGTGCACATAACTTTCCGCCGCAACATCGATCGGAGTGACGGTGTCGTCGATGACGCCGAGACCCGGCTCCTCCACCCGGCTGTATCCGAAGCGGTAGTTCGCCGAGACATCGGCGGCTCCGACGCGGCGTGAGAAGGTCGGCCCGGCATAGATGCCATAGGTCCGCGCTTCGTTTTCGTCGTCGATCGGCTGACCACTGGCGAGCACCGTTCCGCCACCGCCGCTCGCGCGGCTGCGCGCAGCGAGGCCGCCGGCTTCAACCGAGAGGCCCGGCGCGAGCGCGACATAGCCGCGCGCGATGCCCGAGACGCTGTCGCTATCAGCCACTTCGTCGCCATAGCTGATCACCCGGTCGTAGCGTAACGAAACCGAGCCGCCGCCGCGATGCCCCTGAACCGATGCGTCGACCCCGGCGGCAACCTGCCCGTAAAAGTCGGTGTCGCTCCCCGGGCGAATCTCCTGCGTGACGACCTGGTTCGCCTCGATATAGGGGGTTACCCGCAGGCGCTGGCGTGTGGGCGCGCCGCTGGGACCGGAATCGCCGCCATCGCTGGCCTCATCGCCATATGGGTCGCCATAGCCGCCGGAATACCCGTCATTGCCGGAGGCCGGGGCGGGTGCGCCCTGCCCTTGCGAACTACGCCCGCTGCTGGACGTGACCTCGTCATCGCTCCAGCCGTACTGGGCGAACGCGGGTGCGAGCCCAAAAGCGCAGGTGGCAAGCAACGCGGACAACGTTACGGCAAATCGAGACGGGCGGGTCATGGCGGAAATCCTCATCCGTAATAGCTCCCGAAGCGGCGACCGCTGGGGCTGAAATTTGCGCCGTTGAGTACGAGCTTGATGTCCGGGCAGGCTGCCAGCAGCTGGGCTGCATCTTCCAGCGCGCTCTTCCCGGTGCGATCCGCGCGCGCGACCAGGATCGTCTGACCGACATGCTTGGCGAGTTCGGCAGCCGGCGACGCGGCAAGCGCGGGCGGACTGTCGATCAGCACGATGCGGTTGGGCGCCTGGGCTGTCAGGCGTTCGAAAGTCTCGCCGGTCCTGCGGCTGGCAAGCGCTTCGCTTGCATGATTACCCTGCCGCCCGGGCGGCAGCAGCCAAAGGCCCTTGATATCGGTCTTCAGAACAAGCTCTTCCACCGCCAGTACGTCATCTGAGAGCACATCCATCAAGCCCGGACGTTCGGGCAGGCCAAACAGCTCTTTGAGCGATGGGTTCGCGATATCGGCGTCGATCAGCACCACCTCGACATCGCGCTCGGCGGCCAGCGACAATGCGAGATTGACCGAGCAGAAGGTCTTGCCCTCGTTCTGATGGGGTGAGGTGAAGAGGATCCGGCGCGACAGCCCCGAAGCCTCGCCTCGCATCGTTTCGAGCACCTGCCGCTTCACAATGCGGAATTCCTCCGCCAGCGCGGATGATTGCCCATGCGGATCGATGAAGCCGCGTTCGCGCAGCCGGTTGAAGTCGATCTCCACCGCTTCACCGGAGAGCGCAATCGCGTTTGCGTTTCCTTCGATCACCGCAGGCGGTGCGGGGCGCTGCGGCGCAGCGATCGGGAGTTGCGCCTTTTCGACCGGCTGTTCCACCGACACATCGAACTGCGCGGGTTCCGGCGAAGGTGCGGGGTCCGGCTTTTCCGCAGGACCTGGCGACGGTTTCGTTTCGTCGGCCGATTGGCGCAACGGCCGTGCCCGTTTCATCGGTACGTCGTCGAAGCTGCGCGGCATTGGCGCCGCGCCCAGATTGCTCAGGCCGAAGGCACCGCTGGCGCGCTCCAGCAGCGAGCTGCGATCCCGATCCGCGTCATTTCGGTCGGCGTCATCCCCGTGGGGCGGCTTGATGGGGCGATGTTCGGTCATGTCTGCCTCCTCAAGCCACTATCTGGCCGACCTGGACGAATTCGATCCCGAGCAGGACCACGAGCAGCCCGGCAAGCGCGCCACTGCTCGCATAAAACAGACGCAGCTGACGGTTTTCGGCAGCCTGGCGCGCCGGCGGAACGACCCGGGTGATCGTCCCGATCACCTGCAGGCCCAGCGCCTTTTTTAGTCCCGCGGCAGTCGAGAACGTGGATTGCAGCATGGTCAGCGCGATGACCGTGCCCAGCCCGGCTCCGATCCCCAGAATCGCGACCGCGATCAGCAGCAGCGGGCGGTTGGGCGCAGCGGGACGGGTCGATACGCCAGGTGCATCGATCACATCGAAACGGAACGAGCTGCGCTCGCTCTCAACCTGGCTGCGCAGTTCCAGCTCTTCGCGGTCCTGCAGCAGTTCGTCGTACTTGTTCTTGAGCACCTCGTAATCGCGCCCGATCCGCTTCGCTTCGGCGGCCAGCGCAGGTTCGCTCGCCTGATCGGCGATCGACATGGAAAGGTCGGCCTGCAACGCAGCCTTGCGCGCAAGCAGCGCCTGCACATTCGCCTGCCGGTCCGCACGGATCGAAACCAGCGCGCTGTAAGCCGGGTTGGGCGTACCGCGTGCATCACCTCCGGAACCGCCCATTTCACGGATGAGCTGGAGCTGCCGCAAAGCGGTCTGCATATCGGGATGATTGTTCTTCAGACCGCGCGCGCGCAGCTGCGCCACTTGCGTTTCCGCCTGTTCGAGCGAGCTACTGCCGCCCCCGGCGCCGCCCGGCAGCGTCTTCGGGGTCCCCGCCAACTGTCCGGTGATCTGCGCAAGCGCGCTCTGCGCCGCCGCGAGGTCCGCTTCGACCCCGCGAATCTCGGCGCGTGCGTTCTGCAAGCGTGAGGAGATTGCCGCCGAACCGCCGATCAGTTCGGGATGCTCGGCCTCGAACGCGGTACGCCGCGCTTCGGCCTGTTCCAGCTCCGCTGCGCGCTGGTCCAGTTGCTGGTCGAGCAGCGCCACCGCTTCGTTGACCTCGCCGCGTGCACCGGCGACATTCTCGTCGTAAAACGTCTCCAACAGCTTGTTGACCACGTCCTGCGCCAGCTCCGCATTCTCGCGGTCGCTGAGGTTGGCGTGGCTCATCTGCGCGGTGATCTCGAAGAGGCTTTCCTCCTCGCTCTTGACCTTCACGTTCTGGGCCAGGCTGCCGATCGCGCTTTCCATGCCGCGCGGGGTGGTTATGCCCTCGCCAAGCCGGGTCGATTCAACCACCCGGCCAAGCGTCGAGGCGCTCGTCAAACGTTGGCGAACCTTCGCGATGTCGGTCTTGTCGCTACCCGCAATGCCGATCTGCTTGGACAGCAGATCGTCGAGCTGCACGAAGATCTTCGCGTGGCTCTCGTAGGTGTTGGGAATCGTGGCGACAAACAGCCAGCCCGCCAGGCACACGGCCCAGGCAATGCCCAGCGCCAGCCATTTGCGGCTCCAGGCGGAATAGAGCGCTGCGCGCACTTCGTCGAAAAGTTCGTTCACTTGCGGCGGGGCCCCTCAGAACACGCTTTCGGGGATGATGATGACGTCGCCGGGTGCCAGCATCACGTTCGCCTTGCTGTCGCCACGCCGCAGCAGATCGTTGAGGCGGAGCGAATATTCGCGCTGGCGGCCGATCCGCGGATCGAAGCGGATCAGCTTCGCCCGGTTGCCTGACGCAAATTCGGACAATCCGCCCACCGCGATCATCGCATCGAGCACTGTCATGTTGGCGCGATAAGGGAGTGAGGCCGGCTTCGCGGTCGCCCCGATGATCCGCACCTGCTGGCTGAACGTGCCGACCGATCGGTTCATGGTGACCGAGACGATCGGCTGGTCGATGAATTGCGACAGGTGAAGGCGAATATCCTCCTGCAGCATTGCCGGGGTCTTGCCCACGGCGGGCATGTCGGTGACCAGGGGAATGGTAATCCGACCATCGGGCCGCACCTGAATGTTGCTCGCGCTGAGTTCCGGATTGCGCCAGACGTGGATCGAAAGCTCGTCGAGCGGGCCGATCACGTAATCCTGGCTCGGCCCTTCCTGCGTCGCGACGAAGGTCGCAGGAGGCAGTTCCGGACCGCCGCCGCCCATGCATCCAGCAAGGGCGAGCAAGCCGAGGACAAGGCCGGTGAACTTGGCAAAAGCGCGGGTGCGCATGGGGTCGATCCTTCCGTGTGTGTCGTCCGGATGGCGCACCCGCGAAGCGCGCCACCACGATTGGCCTACGATTTGGGATCGTTCCTCGCGAAAAAGGGTGAATATCCCGTTAGCTAATGGACGGGTCTCGGGAGGGTCCCGATGTGGGACGCGGGCTTACCGATAGGTAAATGCATCGCTCAGACCAGCAGCTCGATCGCGGGCCCCTGGCCGAGGAAATGCATCGGCGATGCGCTGGCGCCATAGGCCCCTGCGCAAAACACCGCGACCAGATCGCCGACATCTGCGCGCGGCAGTTCCGCCTTATCCGCCAACCGGTCGAGCGGGGTGCACAAGCAACCAACAACATTTACAATTTCAACGGGTTGGGCGGTAAACTTGCTAGCAATTGCAACCGGATAATTACGCCGGACGACCGCGCCGAAATTGCCCGATGCGGCAAGCTGATGATGCAAGCCGCCATCGGTGATGAGGAATGTCTCGCCGTGGCTTTCCTTCCGATCGACGATCCGGGCGAGATACACGCCCGCCTCGCCGACGAGATAGCGGCCGAGTTCAATCGCCATGTCGGTTTCTGCCAGTTCTTCCGGCAAGTTATCGAAACGCTCACCCAGCGCCGCACCGATTGCGGTAATGTCGAGCGGTTCGTTGCCCGCAAAATAGGGAATGCCGAATCCGCCGCCCAGATTGAGCGCGGGACAAGGCCGACCCACCTCGCACGCGATCCGCGCTGCAAGATCGAGCACATGGCCCTGCGTCTCGATCACCGCCTCGGCCTCGAGCGCCTGACTGCCGGTATAGATATGCAGCCCGCGCCAGTCGGCACCACCTGCGATCAGCTTCGCGATCAATGCGGGCACGCGCTCCGCATCCAAGCCGAACTGCTTGGCGCCGCCGCCCATCTTCATGCCCGATCCGCGCATGTCGAAATCGGGGTTCACCCGCACTGCGACCTTGGGCTGGATGCCCAGCTCCGCGCCGATTTCCAGCGCTCGTGCCGCCTCGGTTTCGCTTTCGCAATTGAGTGTGACGCCAGCCTCGATTGCCGCGCGAATCTCGCGCGGGCGCTTGCCCGGCCCGGCGAAGCTGATGTGCGCGCCGTCGATCCCGACATCCTGCAGGATGGCCAGCTCACCGCCCGAGGCGAGGTCGAAACCGTCGACCAGCCGGGCCATGTGGCGGATGACGTCGGGGTGCGGATTGGCCTTCACCGCATAGTGAAGCGCGAGCTTGTCGGGCATCGCGGCGCGCAGAGCCGCCATCCGTGCGTCGAGAAGCGCGCGCGAATAGACGAACAGCGGGGTGTCGCCTGCGTCTTCGGCCAGATCGCTAGCCCTATGCCCTCCGATGGCCAGTTCGCCATCGATACCGTCAAATCCGGCCGGGATCGGACCGAGCGGCTTGGCGCCGCTGTTTCTCGCTTCGCGCCTGCTCATGCGGCGGTCCTTTCCGAAATTTCGCGAAACAGCGCAGTCCGGTCGATCTTCCCGTTGGGGTTGAGCGGGAGGGTTTCGCGCCATTCGATCGCGTGGGGCTGCATGAAGCTGGGCAGATCGCGCTTGAGCGAAGCGGCAAGCGCGTCAGCCTCGCCATCGCCGCGCACCACCAGATGGACCGCCTGGCCGAGCTTGGCATCGGGGATGCCGAACGCGACCGCATCGGCGACGAGGCCGGTGGCCAGTGCCGCATCCTCGATCTCCTGCGGACTAATCCGGTTGCCAGCGCTCTTGATCATGGCGTCACGCCGTCCGACGAAAAACAGCAGCCCCTCCTCGCTGCGGCGGACATAGTCGCCCGACCATACCGCAGTGCCGCCATATTCGGAGTGCGCTGGTGCTGGCTTGAACCGCTCAGCCGTGCGAACCTCGTCTTGCCAATAGCCTTGTGCAACCAATGGCCCGCAATGGACCAGTTCGCCCTCTTCGCCCGGTTCGGCGGGTCCGCCCGTTTCGTCGACCACCAGCACCTCGGCGAAGGGCACCGCAGTGCCCATCGAGCTAGGATGCGTCGCGACCAGCGAGGGATCGAGGAAGGTGGACCGGAAAGCTTCGGTCAGCCCGTACATCGGGAAAATATCCGCCCGCGGCCAGGTCTTTTGCATCGCGTCGATCAGGTCCGGCGTCAGCGCGCCACCCGAATTGGTCAAGCGCCTGAGGCTGTCGCCCGCTCCATTCTCCCACTTCGCCTCGACCAATTGGCGCCAGAGTGGCGGCACCGCAGCGAGCGTGGTGACGCCATGCTTTACCACCGCCTTGGTGACGTCGCGCGGCATCAGGTAATCGAGCGGAGCGACGCTGCCACCCGCATACCAGCTCGAGAGCAGCTGGTTCTGGCCGTAATCGAACGCGAGCGGCAGCACCGCCAGCACTACGTCTTTGCGCGCTAGTTTGAGGTAGTGCGCCACGCTGACCGCGCCGAGCCACAGATTCGCATGGCTCAGCACGACGCCTTTCGGCTTACCGGTCGAACCGCTGGTATAGAGGATCGCGGCGATGCTCTGCGGATCGGCCTCGGATGGCGGCATGGCGTAGAAATCGGATGCCGCTTGGAGCGCGAGAGCCTCTTCCACGATCTTGCAACCGCCGGGCGCGTCGGCCTGCTCCAGCGTCGCCAATCGCGCGGGCGTCCCCACGAGCAGCGAAGCGCCGCTATCGGCCAGGATATGTGCAACCTGTGCCCGCTTGAGCATGGGATTGATCGGCACGTGCACCAGTCCAGCGCGCGGGGCAGCGATGGGCAGCAGACACGTCAATTCGCCTTTCGCGCCCCATGACGCCACCCGTGCTCCGGGCTGCGGAACCTGAGCCTGCAGCCATGCCGCCAACTCGCCGACACGGGTTCTTAAGGCCGCGTAGCTAAGGGTGCGGTCGCGCAGGACCAGCGCAGGGTCCGCATCCGCGCCGCGTTCGATCACATGGTCGATCGGAAAAGGGGTCGGGTCGGGCTGGGTCATGGAAGAAGGAGTTTCGGGCCTCGTGAATGCAGAAACGGGTGGCTATCACAAGGAGGTTACCAATGTGCAAGCCGCACAGTCGCTAGCCTGTGGGCCTGCGCCGCAATCTCCTTTCGACCGGCCGGAATGGTTTGCGCTGCTCGCGGAGACACGGCCCAGCGCGGTGTTCAAATGCGCAGAGGCGGGGAACAAGCGTGCATCAATGGCTCTCAACCGCACCAAGGGCGGGTTCGAGGCGCTTCGCAACTGGTATGCCTTCACCTGGCGGCCCGACGTCGGCGCAGGGAGCGAAAGCGATGCCCTGCTCACCCAACTCGCACGCGATCTGAAACGCGAGGCGCCGCGTGTGACACTGGCTCCCCTTCCTGACGAGGATGGCTCTGCTTCACGGCTCGCGCGCGCTTTTCGCGCTGCCGGCTGGGCGGTCGCTCTGGAGCAATGCGACGAGAATCATGTTCTGCGCGTCGATGGCCGAAGCTTTGCCGAATACTGGGCCGCCCGGCCGGGCAAGATGCGCACGACCTACAAGCGCAAGGCGAAGAAGGTCGACATCGAAATTCTCGAGCATTTCGACGCATCTATGTGGCAGGAATACGAAAACATCTACGCCGAGAGCTGGAAGCCGAGCGAGGACGAAGCCGATCTGCTGCGCCGCTTCGCCGAGGCCGAAGGCACAGCGGGTCGTATCCGGCTGGGCATTGCGCGCGCGGATGGCGTCCCGGTCGCTGCGCAGTTCTGGACTGTCGAGAATTCAGTGGCTTACATCCACAAGCTCGCACATCTCGAAAGCGCAAAACCGATTTCGCCAGGCACCACGCTAACCGCCGAGTTGTTCAGATACGTGATCGATAGCGACCAGGTCTCGCTCGTCGACTTCGGCACCGGCAGCGATGCCTACAAGGCCGACTGGATGGAAGAGGTGCGCCCACGCTACCGGCTCGACGCGCTCGATCCCGTGCAAACGGCGGCCTGGATGCCGCTCGCCAAGCGCCGGATTCGCTCGATCCTTGCCAGCGTGCGGCCCGAGCGCTAGGCAGCCGCCACTTTCACGACAGTTTTACGGTAAAAATGACCGCTCAGACCTCAGCGCCGACGGACCCGACCGGCCCTTCCCGGACCGAGATTGACCAGACGCTTCGCGCCATCCTGCGCGATGTGCTGGGCCTGTCCGAAGAACGCACCGCCGATCTCAGCCCCGCAAGCGGGCTTTTCGGCCATTTGCCGGAACTCGACAGCCAGGCGGTCGCCGACCTGCTGACCGAGATGGAAGACCGCTTCGACATCATCATCGAGGATGACGAGATCGACGGCGACCATCTCGAAACCTACGGCGGCCTCCTCGCCCTCGCGGAAGCGAAAGCCGCCGCCCGGTAACGTGGGCGGGTCGTGACCACTCCGATGAAATTCGTCGAATGGCCGTGCCCGACGCATGATGGCGCTGTGCGCAACGAGGCCGCGCTGGTGTTCGATCGCGGGCGCGCCGCCCGCCTGCTGGTGATCCCGCCCTTGTTCGACGAAGCGAACAAGCTGCGCCGTCAGATCGTCGAAGTGATGCGGCGGCTCGATGGAGCGGGCATCGACGCGATTCTGCCCGATCTGCCCGGCTGCAACGAAAGCGTCGCGCCGCTCGCCAAGCAGACGCTTGAAGGCTGGCGCAAAGGCACAGCAGCCGCGGCGGAGCATTTCCGCGCGACCGGCGTGCTTACAATCCGCGGAGGCGCGATGCTGCGACCTGCAGGCCTGCCGGGATGGGACTATGCGCCGCAGGACGGGGTGAAGATTTTGCGCGCAATGATTCGCGCACGGATCATCGCCAGCCGCGAGGCAGGCACCGAGGAAACCCGTGAACAGATCGAGGCGCAAGGGCGGACCGATGGCGTCACCCTCGCCGGGTGGCACCTCGGCCCGCAAATGTTCGCCGCACTCGAAACCGCGCAGGTCTCCATCCGGGAGGACGGCGTGACGGCGATCGATCAGGAAACGGTCGGCGGTCGACCGCTGTGGCTGCGCGCGGAGCCCGATTACGACGCGAAGCAGGCCGACGCGCTCGCCGCGATTATCGCCATCGCGATGAGAGAGGCCGCATGAGCAGCCGCCTTCACCTCACTTTCAATTGCGAGGGCAGCACGCTCGCCGCGACTCTCGACACCGCGCCGCTGACCACCGGACTGCTGCTGGTGAGCGGAGGCAACGAAATCCGCAGCGGCGCTTTTCGTGGACAGACCCAGCTGGCGCGTTCGATCGCAAAGCGTGGCTTTCCCGTGTTTCGTTACGACCGGCGCGGAATTGGCGACAGCGAGGGCGATAATCTCGGCTTCGAAGATTCCGAGCCCGATATCCGCGCCGCGCTGGAGGCGTTTCGCGCCATTGCGCCGCAGGTCAATCGGGTGATCGGCCTGGGAAATTGCGACGCGGCAAGCTCTTTGATGCTGGCGGGCGGCGCGGGATGCGACGGGCTGATCCTGTCGAACCCCTGGACGATCGAGGATGATAAGGACTCCGCTCCGCCACCGCAGGATATTCGCGCGCGCTATGCCGAAAAGCTTCGCAATCCGCGCGAGGTCGCACGGTTGCTTCGGGGAGGCGTGAACCTGCGTAAGCTGGGCGGAGGGATGATGCGGGCCATGCGCCCCGCGCCGCCCCCCAGCAATCTCGCGACCCGAATGCACAAGGGGCTCAAGAGGTTCGATGGCCCGGTGCATATCCTGCTGGCCGGGGCCGACCGTACCGCGAAGGTCTTCGACGCGGCATGGCCCGCCGACGATCAACGTATCTCGCGCTGCGCGGGCGCAAGCCATGCTTTCGTAGAGACGACCTCACGCGAGTGGCTCGAAGAGCGCATTCTGGAGGCCCTGCGGGCCTAATCGCGCACGAGCAGGCTCGCCAGCTCGACATGGGTGGACCAGCGGAACTGGCCCACCGGGCGCAGCTCCTTCAGCCGGAAACCGCCCTCGGCAAGCCGCCGCGCATCGCGCGCCCAACTCTGCGGATTGCAGCTGATATAGACGATGCGGCTGACGGTGCTCTGCGCGATTTCGTCTACCTGATTGCGCGCGCCTGCTCTGGGCGGATCGAGCAGCACGCAATCGAACTTCGAGATTTCGGCGGCGGTGAGGGGGTCGCGGAACAGGTCGCGATGGAGCGCGTGGACCGGCTTGCCAGCCTGCCGGGCCGCCGACTGGCAGGCGAGATGGGCGGCGCGATCCGCCTCGGCCGCCAGCACCTTGGCCGGTCCCGCCAGCGCGAAGGCGAAGGTGCCCAGCCCTGCGAACAGGTCCGCAATGAAGCGCGCATCGCCGCACCATTCCTTCGCGGCGGCGAGCAGCGCCGCCTCGCCATCCTCGGTCGGCTGGAGGAAGGCCCCATGCGGAAAAGCGACCGGTGTACCGCCAAGCGTGACGGTCGCGGGCTCGGGTTCCCACACAGGCTCGGGCCCGAAGCCTTCGTCGATCGATAGCCGCGCGAGCGATTGCGCCCGCGCGAAATCGAGCAGCCCCTCGGTCTGGGCGAGGTTCTCCGCCGAGATCCCCTTGATCTCCATTGCAACGCCCTGATCGACGCGGGTCAGCTGGATATCCGCGGCGAGTGTGCCGGGCCATTGGCCGAGGAGCGAGCGCAGGGGCGCCACCAGTGCTAAGAGTTCGGGCGCAAGGATGTGGCACTCGGCCATGTCGATAAGCCGGTGCGAACCGCCCTCGCGGAACCCGATCAGGATTTTCTTCCCTGCCCGCTGCGCATGGAGCGTTGCGCGGCGACGGGTGCGTGAAGGCGAGAGATGCGGCGGCGCGAGCGTTTCGGGCGTGAGGCCTTGCGAATCCGCCGCGAATGCCACCCGCTCACCAACAAATCGCGTCAGCGCCGCATCGTCCGCCATCTGCAGCTGACACCCACCGCATTGCGGAAAGTGGCGGCACGGCGGACCAACGTGATGAGGCCCCGGCAGGATCGTGCCATCAGCCTCCACCCGGTCGCCCGGAACCGTGCCCGCGACATGGCGGCCGCTTTCGGTCAGCCCGTCACCCTTGGCCGCGATACGGATAATCTCTTCGCTCATAGCATCTGCCCCAGCGCCGGATGAACCGCCTCGGCCAGCATCGTCGCGGTAAAGCCCGCCCCGACGATCCGAGCAGCACGACCGTGCAGATGAACCGCCTCGCAGGCGGCTTGCACAAGATCGCCGGTCACTGCGAGCCGTGCTGCGGCAATTCCGGCAAGCACATCGCCGCTCCCGGCGACCGATAGCCAGCGCGTGGCGGGGGTGAAGAAACGCAGGTCCTCGCCCACCGCCAGCAGCGTGTCGGCCCCTTTGGCGAGCACCGCGCAGCCCGTAGCCTTGGCCAGCGCCGAAGCGCGCTCGCGCTTGGTTTCGCCATCGACCTCGAATGCCTCGCACAGGCGCGCCAGCTCGCCCTCGTGCGGTGTCAGCAGGATCGGGGCGTCGCAGCTCTCCAGCAAGGCAGGTGTCAGCAGGTTGAGCGCATCGGCATCGAGAACGGCGGGCTTGCCTGCCGCGAGGACGGCTTCCAGCCGGGCCTGTGCGTCATCCTCGCGTCCGAGGCCCGGACCGATCACGATTGCCGAAATGCGATCGTCGCCGAGCGCATCGTCGAGAGGGGCGTCGTCCTTTACCAGATCGGGCGGATGGCCGGGATGATCGTGGTCGCTCATCCATTTGACGTAGCCAGCCCCCGCCAGAGCGCAGGCGCGCGCCGTCATCAGGCTCGCGCCCGGCATCGCGCCACCGACCACCGCGACGAGCCCGCGGCGGTATTTGTGCGTGGCGAAATCCGGCGCGGCGAGCCGCGCAGGCTCGCTCAGGCGCAGGTTCCCGCCGCAATCGGGCACGTCGATATCGACCAGCCGCACCACACCGAGCTTTGCGAGCGCGTCACCCGTGAAATGCGCCGGTTTCCAGGCGCCAAAGGATAGCGTCAGGTCGTAGGACGGCAGATCGTCGGGGCACGCTCCGGTGTCGGCATCGACCCCGCTCGGCACATCCAGCGCGACCGCAAGGCTGTGCGAGGCCCGCAAATCGGTCAGTAACCTACGCAGATCGTCAGACACAGGCCGCGCCAGGCCGATCCCGAACAGTGCATCGACGAAGACTGCGCCGTGCGAGCCCGCCGCATGATCGAGTACCTCGCCATCGAAGGTGGCCGCAGCGCGCTTCGCCTGCTCGGTCTTGGGCTCGATCGGCGCGACTACCCGCACCGGTACGCCGCGGGCCTTGAGGGCAGCCGCAGCGACATAGCCGTCGCCGCCATTATTCCCGGGGCCGCACAGAATGGTCACTAGATTGCCTGCCGAAGCCCGCGCGATCCAGTCGGCCGCGCCGTGGCCTGCACGCTGCATCAGCGTCCATTCCTCCACCCCGCTTTCGTACAACGCGGCTTCGGCATCGCGCATCTGCGCTGTGGTGAGAATCTGGCCGGGCGCGCTATTTGCGCGTGGCGGGGAAGCGGTAACGGTTTCCGACGAGGGCGATTTCGAGTGTGTCACCGCTGAGGCTTTGCGTCACCTCGTCCGCGCCTGCAACCGCTGCGAGCCCGGCACCGTCCGGCAATTGCTCGAAACGGCGGAAACCGCCATCGGGATGGATCACCGTGAGCAGCATTGCGTCATCGACTTCGCGACGCTCCACATTGCAGGTGCTCTCGAAGGCGGATGCTCCGCCCAGCGCGCAGGGTATGGCGAAAGCGGCATCTCCCGATGAGGCGGAGTTTGCCGCCTGATCGGCACCTGTGCTGGCCGCGACATTGCCATCGCAGCCCGCCGTCGCGAATGCGAGGCCCGCGACGGTAAAAACACAGGCAATTCGCATAGGCATGTCTTTCAATCGTCTCCTGCGACCCGGAGAGCGACCGGTATTACCTGCAAAAAGTAATTATTAGGTTGCCAGCGTCGCCAGCACGTCTTGCGCGACCTTTGCGATCCGGTCCGCCCACACCGCCTGATGGCTCTTGCGGGCAACCAGGTCCTGCCGCAGCTCGATGGTCAGGTAGGGGATACCGTTCGCTTCGGCATGACGATCCATCGTCGCATTGAGCTGCTTGCCCGAATAGGGCTCGTTGTCGCCCACCGTGAAGCCCATGGCGGTGAAAGAGTCGATGGCGACCCGCGCGGCGCGATCGTCCTGGTTATAGAGCAGGCCGACGTCCCACGGGCGCTGCTCGCCGGTCGAGGCCATCTCCGGCGTGAAGCTGTGAATGGCGAGGATCAGCGCGGGCTGCGCCTCGGCGACCATCGCAGCGAAAGCCTCGTGGTAGGGGCGGTGGTAAAGTGCGGTGCGGCGCTCAATATTCGCACCAATATTGCCGGGGATCGTGTGCCCGTCGCTCGACGCGACCACCAGCGCATCATCCCCCTCGTTGCGGTGGAGATCGATCACGAGGCGGCTGACCTGCGCGATCTGCGCCGCGATGCCATGCTTGCGTGCCAGCCGCTCGGCCACCCCGGCTGTGCCGATATCGATCGCGATATGCTGGTCCATCAGCTCGGCCGGAATGCCGAGCTCGATGTCGTCGGGTACGAAATTGCTGGCGTGGTCGGCAATCGCGATGATGCCGCCTCGCCTGGGAGTGCCGATCTGGCGAAAAGGTGCGTCTGTCATGCGCGCCTATCTAAGAACTGTCGCCATCCGCCACCACCCCGGCTGGCGCAGCGCGATCTCGCGCTCGGCAGCGTCGCGCAGCTCGGTGTCCTCGTAGAGCGCAAAGCAGGTCGCGCCCGAGCCGGACATGCGGGCGAGCATCGGCGAGGTGGCGCCTAGCGAGCGCAGCACCTGGGCGATGGTTGGGCAGATCGAGATCGCAGGCTCTTCGAGATCGTTGCGGCCCTCCAGCGCCATTTCGCGCGCAGTCCCTTCGGGGAGCGGCCCGCGATCGAACTGGTCCCATGCGGCGAACACCGGACCGGTCGAGAGCGCGATCCGCGGATTGACGAGCAGCACGGGCGTACCGCTCAGGTCGTTGTCGAGCGGCGCAAGCTCCTCCCCCACCCCGCGGCCGACTGCCATTTCTGAGCGCACGCATGCGGGCACATCCGCGCCAAGCTTCAGCGCGCGATCCTGCCAGTCGTCGGGCAGGCCGTGGAGCTGTTCGACCAGCCGGAACACCGCGCCTGCATCCGCCGAGCCGCCGCCCAGCCCTGCGGCGACGGGGAGGTTCTTTTCGAGCGTGATCGACAGGCCATCGGGATGCGGCAGGGCGCTTAATGCCCGCGCGACGAGGTTGTCGCCCGGATCGCCCACATGGCCACCGAACTCGCCTACCGTGCGCACTTCGTCGCGCAGCGCAGGCTCAACGCTCAGCACATCGCCATGCTCGCAAAAGGCGAACAGCGTTTCGAGCTCGTGATAGCCATCCTCGCGCCGCTTTCGGACATGCAGCGCCAGGTTAAGCTTGGCGTACCCAATCTCGGGGGCGATGTCGGTCACGGTCCCTCAGGTGATGAGATAGTCGACGATCTTTTTGCCCTTCACGAACAGGATGACGACCTTGTCTTCCCCCGTGTCGGTATCGACTATCTTGTACATATGCGTGGTCGTGCCGGCAGGACCGGGGCTTTCGATACCCTTCACCGTGAAAAGCTTCTTGATCGCCTTGAAGGTCTGGTCCTGTTCGATCGCAGATTTCAGCGCCGCCGCGCTGATCTGCGTGCTCGGCACCTGCGCGCCGTCGACTTTCCTCACGCCGGGTGCAACTTCGGTCACGCCTGGCGTTTGCGCGGATTGGGCGAGGCACGGCGAATGCGCAAGGACCAGCATCGTCCCTGCCGTGAGGATCGGCAAAAATTGCATGACGCGTTTCTTTCCTGTGGGCCCGCCCGATGCGAGCGCCGGAGCCGACCTGATAGGTCCATCCCGGCGCTGGCGCACTACATATTCGGATAGTTGGGCCCGCCGCCGCCTTCGGGCACGGTCCAGACGATGTTCTGGTTCGGGTCCTTGATGTCGCAGGTCTTGCAGTGGACGCAGTTCTGGGCGTTGATCACGAACTTGTCCTCGCCCGTATCCTCGTCCTTCACCCACTCGTACACGCCTGCGGGGCAATAGCGCTGCGAGAGGCCGGCATATTCGCCCAGCTCGCTTTCCTTCTGGAGCTCCATGTCCAGCACCTTCAAGTGCTTGGGCTGGTCTTCGGCATGGTTGGTGAAGCTGTAGGCCACGCTCGTCAGGCGATCGAAGCTGATCTCGCCATCGGGCTTGGGATAGACGATGGGGTCGTGCAGGTCCGCGCGCTGCGTGTGCTTGTAGTCGGGCGTGTGCTTCAGCGTGAAGGGCAGCCCAATCTTGAGCGTGCGCATCCACATGTCGATGCCCGCCAGAACGGTGCCGAAATCGCCTCCCAGCTTGGCGATCGCGGGCTGCGCGTTCTTCACCTTCTTGAGCTCGGTCGCAATCCAGCTTTCGCGAACGGCGTCGTCATATTCGTCGAGCTGGGTGTGCTCCTTGCCCGCCGCGATCGCCGCCGCGACGCTTTCGGCCGCCAGCATCCCGCTCTTCATGGCGGTGTGGCTGCCCTTGATCCGGGGCACGTTGACGAAGCCCGCCGAGCAACCGACCAGCGCACCGCCGGGGAATGCCAGCTGCGGCACGCTCTGCCAGCCGCCTTCGTTGATCACGCGCGCACCATAGGCCACGCGCTTGCCGCCTTCGAGGATGTCGAGGATATCGGGGTGGTGCTTCCAGCGCTGGAATTCCTGGTAGGGCGACAGGTACGGGTTCGCGTAGTCGAGCGCGACCACGAAGCCGAGCGCGACTTGGTTGTCCGAGATGTGGTAAAGGAAACCGCCGCCCCAGCTGTCGTTATCGAGCGGCCAGCCCTGCGTGTGGATCACACGGCCCGGCACGTGCTTCTTGGGGTCGATTTCCCACAGCTCTTTCATTCCCAGGCCGTAGGTCTGCGGCTGGCAATCCTTCTCGAGGTCGTATTTCGCCTTGAGCTGTTTGGTCAGGCTGCCGCGTGCGCCTTCCGCGAACAGCGTGTACTTGGCGTGGATTTCCATGCCCGGCTGGAAATCGGGCTTTTCCGATCCGTCTTCGGCAATGCCCATGTCCTGCGTGATGACACCGGCGACGGCACCCTCATCGCCATAGATCACTTCGGCGGCGGGGAAGCCGGGGAACACCATCACGCCCAGCGCTTCGGCCTGCTCGCCCAGCCAGCGAGTGAGGTTGGCGAGCGATCCGGCGTAGTTGCCCTTGTTGCTCATCAGCGGGGGCATCGCGATGTGCGGCATCGCGAACTTGCCGTTCTTGCGCAGGACCCAGTGCCAATTGTCGGTCACCGGTACCTCGCCGATCGGGCAGTCCATGTCCCGCCAGTCGGGGAACAGCTCGTTCAGCGCCTTGGGATCGTGGACCACGCCCGAGAGAATATGCGCGCCGATCTCCGATCCCTTCTCGAGGACGACGACCTCAAGCTCTTCGTTGATCTGCTTGAGGCGGATGGCAGCGGAGAGGCCGGCGGGGCCGCCGCCCACAACCAGCACGTCGCATGGCATGGATTCGCGTTCGGTCATATCCTGTTGCAGCCCTTTCCCGGCTTATGCTTTAGTCGCTTGTGACTTGATTGCCTGCGCGCCACAGGTCAAGACCTCCCTCGGGATGTCCGATCTTTCCACCAAGCCCGATGAATTGCGCGAAGCGTTCGTCGCCAGCCTCGACTGGTGGCGGGAAGCGGGCGTGGAAGAGCATGTCGCCGACGCGCCCGGCGGATGGCTGTCGTCGCCCGAGGAAGAAGCGCAGGCCACCGCAGCCGTAACGGAAAAGCAGGCCGCTCCGGCGCCCCTTCCCGAGCCGAAGAAAGCCGCCTTGTCGCGCTTCCTCGACGAGGAGAGCGAGGGCACATATCCCGGCGATCGGGAGCAATGGCCTGCCGAATTGGCGCCATTCCAGCAATGGTGGCTGGAAAGCGAAATGCTCGATCCGCCCGGTGCCTACTCGCGCATTGCGCCGCGCGGCGCGGCGGAGGCGCCCGTCATGCTCGTGATCGACCAGCCGCAAGCCGAGGATGGCGAGGCGCTGCTCGGCGGACCCGGCGGCACGCTGGCCGCCAATATGCTGCGTGCGATGGGCTTCGCGCCCGATGCCGCCTATTTCGCGAGCGTGCTGCCGCGCCACAACCTCCGGCCCGAGTGGAACGCCGTTGCGAAGGCGGGCTACGGCGCCTTGCTGTTGCATCACATCGCTCTCGCCCGCCCAAAGACGATCATCGCCTGTGGAAGCCGCGTCTGGTCGCTGCTGGCGCACGAGACGGCGCAGGAACCTGCCGCGTTAACCAATATCGCAATTGATTCTGTTAGCGTTCCGGCCTTTGCAGTACCGGACATGGCGACCCTTTTGCGCAATCCGGCCAAACGCGCACAGACCTGGAATCGATGGCTCGAGTGGAACCACAGTCCCCCATGAAACGCATTATCCTTTCGCTCGCCGCCGCTCTCGCCGCGACGGCGACAGTCGCTCCCGCGCTCGCGCAGAATGGTGAGGCACAAACCGCAGCGGACTATTTCCGCGAACGTGCCGCAAACCCGAACATCCCGCAGGTGTTGAACGACGCGGACCGACAGTTCTACGCGAAGGTCTTTCAGGCGCTCGATGCGGGCAACTGGAGCGAGGTCGAGAGCCTGCTCGCGCAGCGGCCCGACGAACCGCTAAAGCTGGTGGCGCAGGCAGAGTATTATCTCGACGCCAACAGCCCGCGCATCGAACTGCCGCAGCTCCAGCAATGGCTCGCCAAGGGCAGCACGCTGCCGCAAGCGGAGCAGATCAGCAACCTCGCGATGAAGCGCGGGTTGATGAGCGCGCCGTACCTGCCGCGCGAGCAGAGCTTCCAGCCGCAGGGCTATGCCAGCAAGCGCATCCTGCCGCGCGGGATCGACGACGGCACGATGCCGCGCGATATCAGTTCCGCGATTCTGGAGCGGATCAAGAACGACGATCCCGATGGCGCGCGCGTGCTGCTCGACGGGGTCGACGCGACTCTCAGCAGCGCGGCGCGGGCCGAATGGCGCCAGCGGGTCGCATGGAGCTATTATATCGAGAACCAGGACGCCGCCGCTCTCGCGATGGCGCAGACCGTGCGCGACGGCAGCGGAGCGTGGGTGGCCGAAGGCGAATGGGTCATCGGCCTTGCCGCGTGGCGGATGGGCGACTGCGCGACCGCTGCCGACGGTTTCGAGCGTGCGGGCGCGTCCGCCATCAATCCCGAGCTTTCCGCCGCCAGCTATTACTGGGCGAGCCGCGCCTATATCCGCTGCCGTGAGCCCGAGAAGGCGACCGAGAAGTTGCGCGGCGCGGCGATGATGGACGAGACGCTGTACGGCATGCTCGCCCGCGAACAGCTCGGCCAACTGCTGCCGCGTGCGGGCGAGACGCCCGATCTCAGCCCCGAGGACTGGCGTCGGCTGAACGGGGAAGAGAACGTGCGCGCTGCCGTGGCGCTGGCCCAGATTGGGGAGGACGATCTGGCCGACGAGGTGCTGCGCCATCAGGCGAGGATCGGCGATCCGTCGCAATTCACCGCGCTCTCGCGCCTCGCGCGCGAGCTTGGGCTGCCCTCCACCCAGCTGTGGATGGCGCATAACGCGCCGCGTGGCGGCACGCCCGATCCGGCGCTGCGCTTCCCCGTCGCGCGCTGGGCACCCGTCAACGGCTGGCAGGTCGACCCCGCGCTCGCCTATGCCCACGCGCTGCAGGAATCGAACTTCCGCGCGGCGGTCGTGAGCCCCGCCGGCGCGCGCGGACTGATGCAAATCATGCCCGCGACCGCCCGCCAGCATGGGCCCAGCCTCGGGGTCGGCAGCAATCCGCGTTCGCTCAATCAGCCCGACGTCAATCTCGCGTTCGGCCAGCGCCATCTGCAAATGCTGCGCGACCATTCCTACACGCAGGGCAAGCTGCCCAAGATCATGGCCGCCTATAATGCGGGGCTGACCCCGGTGGGCCGCTGGAACAGCGAAGTACGCGATCAGGACGATCCGCTGCTCTACATGGAATCGATCCCCTATTGGGAAACGCGCGGCTACGTCGCCATCGTCACCCGCAACTACTGGATGTACGAGCGGCAGGCGGCCGCCCCCTCGCCCACGCGGCAGGCACTGGCGATGAACCGCTGGCCGGGCTTCCCCGAGGCGAACCAGGTCGACACGCGCCTCACACGCCGTTGATGAAAGCGGACCGATGCCGATCGACCAAACCCGCGCGTTCACGCCCATCGGCATTGCAATCGTGACCGTGTCCGACACGCGCGAACCGTCGACCGACACTTCCGGCGACCTGCTCGAGGCGCGCGTGCGCGAGGCGGGGCATATCCTGATCGAGCGGACGATCTGCCCCGACGACGCAGCCGAGATCTACGAGGTGCTACGCCGATGCATCGCGAGCGTGGATGTCGATGCGGTCATCACCACCGGCGGCACCGGGCTGACCGGGCGCGACGTCACGCCCGAAGCGCTCGACCGGGTGAAGGACAAGGACATCCCCGGTTTCGGCGAGCTGTTCCGCTGGATCAGCTATGACAGCATCGGCACCTCGACGATCCAGAGCCGCGCCTGCGCGGTGCTGGCGGGAGACACCTTCATCTTCGCCCTTCCCGGCAGCAATGGTGCGGTGAAGGACGGGTGGGATAAAATTCTGAAGGACCAGCTCGACAGCCGCCACCGGCCCTGCAACTTCGTCGAGCTGATGCCTCGCCTTCTGGAAAAATAAGTCTGCTCGAACGATAACTCTGCTGGAACGATAGACCCGGGGGCGCGCTCTCTCAGCAAGCCCCATGCCCGATATCCAGTCCCTTCCGCTTGAATGGCTCGGAGCGCTATTCGCAGCCAGCGCGCTGCTGATCGCCTTCTTCGGCAGCAAGATGGCGCGCATCGCGGATGTGCTGGCGGACCGCACTGGCCTCGGCGAAGCGCTGATCGGTGCGGTGCTGCTGGGTGCGGGCACCAGCATTTCGGGGATTGTCACCTCGGTCACCACGGCCGCCAGCGGCGCGCCCGAACTCGCTGTCTCCAATGCGCTGGGCGGGATTGCGGCGCAGACGATGTTCCTCGCCCTCGCCGACATCTTCTATCGCAAGGTGAACCTCGAACACGCCGGCGCGAGCACGGTGAACCTCGGCCAAGCGACGGTGCTCATCATCCTCTCGGCCATGCCGATCATGGCTTACGCCGCGCCCGACATCGCGTTCTTCGGCGTTCACCCGGCCAGCCCGGTGATGATCCTCGTCTATCTCGTCGGGCTGCACAATGCCCACTCCATCCGGCAAGAGCCCATGTGGCGGCCGATCAAGACCGACGGGCTGCGCCTCGAGGAAGACGACCCTGAAGACGATCCACGCTCAACCGCACTGCTGGCGGCATCTTTCGCGGGCCTCGTCCTGATCGTCGGCGGATGCGGCTATGTCGTGGGCGACACCGGCCTCGCGCTCAGCGCGCAGCTTGGCATTTCGCAAGGCGTCGTCGGCGCGCTGGGGACCGCCGTGGTCACTTCGCTGCCCGAACTCGTCACCACCATCGCAGCGGTGCGGCGCGGCGCGCTGCAGCTCGCGATCGGCGGGATCATCGGCGGCAACATGTTCGATGCGCTGTTCGTCTCGGCGAGCGACATCGCCTATCGCGACGGCTCGATTTATCACGCCATCGGAGAGCGTTCGCTGTTCTGGATGGCGTTGGTGTGCATCATGACTGCGATCCTGCTGCTGGGCCTGCTGCGGCGCGAGAAGCAGGGGCCCGGCGGGATCGGCTGGGAATCGGTCATCCTACTGGCGCTATGGCTGGCCGCGGCGGTGCTGCAGGTGGCGCTGGGCTGAATTGGCCGCGAAGGTAGGGTATGGCGGGTTCTCACAGAAAGTCTGGTTCCGTATTCCCTAATTCCGAAGCCGCCATTCCGCTAACGACCCGATTGCAGACAGTCGACTGGTGCCGCAGAAGTCAATGACGAACCCTTTGAGTGGAGCTCAGCGCTACCCGCGTCTTCCGAACGAACTTCGGAATAGGCTGTCGCAGATCGAGCCAACACAGGCGATCTACTATCCGGCACTTGTAACGCTTCGCACTGGCGAACTGCGAGACGCCGTATACCTATGCCCTGCCGCGCAGTGGTTCGAGAAATGGGGGGTGTGGCCAGAGGAAGACACCGGCAAGAAGTCGGTGCCGTTGGAGGAGGTGGCGGACCTCGAGGAAAGCCCATCGAGACTGCCGCGAGAGCTTGCAGAGACCATATATGCCGCTGGCGAGAGCGGGATGGGATATCACTTGTTCCAGCTCACCTTCCGCGATGGCTCGGTTGTCTCGTTCGGCACCGGAAACGCGGTCGATTTCCTTGACCTCCCACCTGATAGGTCGCCGCGTGACATTGTAGCAGTAACCCCGCATGCCGGTCGTGAGGACCCAACAAAGAGATGCGCTCTTGATTACGCCTGGTGTTTGTTCTCGTCCTAACGACCGCTCTCCACCCCGGTTGAGACATCGAACCAAATTGCCCGAAAGCGTCGGAGCTGCCGATTGCCTCGGCGTTGGGAACGCCGCAAAAATCTGGATCGACTCACGCTTGCGTTCTCTTTATGTTCCCCGCTATGGAACAGGTCAAAGGCAGAGGCGCACAGAGCGGGGACGTGTCCACGCGCTTCGACCTGCCGTCGCGCGAGGCCGATGGCGACTGGCGTGACGAGCGAGAGGCCATCGACGGCCCCGTCCCCAAGCTGCGCACCGAGGTGACGATCGAAAAGCCGCGCTCGATCCTCTCCTTCAACCAGTCGCCGGACATAGGCTTCGACCGATCGGTGAACGCCTACCGCGGGTGCGAGCATGGATGCATCTATTGTTTCGCGCGGCCCAGCCACGCCTATCTCGACCTCTCCCCCGGCCTCGATTTCGAAAGCAAGCTGTTCGCCAAGCCGAATGCGGCGAAGCTGCTGGCGCAAACGCTGGCCAAGCCCGGCTACCAGCCGCGCCCGATCGCGATGGGCACCAACACCGATCCCTACCAGCCGATCGAGAGCCGTTACCGGATCACGCGGCAGATGCTGGAGGTATGCCTCGACGCGCGCCATCCGGTGACGATCACCACCAAGTCCGACAGGGTTCTGGCCGACCTCGACATCCTCGGAGAGATGGCCCGTAAAAACCTGATCGCAGTGGCGATTTCGGTCACCTCGCTCGACCCGAAGCTATCGCGGCTGGTCGAACCGCGCGCGCCCTCCCCCATCAAGCGGATCGCCGCGCTAGAGACGTTGACGCAGGCGGGCGTCCCGACCCATTGCTCGATCGCGCCGGTCATCCCCGCGATTACCGACGACGCGATGGAAGGGATCGTCGCACGCGCGGCTGAACTCGGCGTGACCTCCGCCGGATGGATTCCGCTGCGCCTGCCGCACGAAGTGGCTCCGCTGTTCCGCGAGTGGCTCGAAACCCACTTTCCCGATCGCAAGGACAAGGTGATGTCCATCGTCCGCTCAATCCGCAACGGGAAGGATAATGATCCCGATTTCTTCACCCGGCTGAAGCCGACCGGCGTCTGGGCAGATCTGTTCCGCGCGCGCTTTCGCGTGGCATGTCGCCGTGCAGGCATCGGGGACGGCAAGGCGAAATTCGCGCTCGACTGCTCACGATTCCGCGCGCCGATGGTCGACGGGCAGATGCGGTTGCTCTAACACCGGAGGCGCAGGGGATCCGCTTGCTATCGCCCCTTTCGGTGGTAGTTTCGCGTCGCACATTTGGGAGGAGCTTCATGCGTATTTTCCAAGGCACCGTGTTCCTTCTGGCAATCGCCACCCCGCTCGCGGGTACGGTGCTAGCGCAGCCTTCCGGCGATCCCGCTCCGACCGGCGGCGAAGCCTACACTTATGTCCAGTGCGACAGCGCGCGAAGCGAACTGGCCGCCATGGACACCCCGCAAGATCGCAACTCAGCGCGCGCGAAGGCGTTGCTCGATATCTACACCAGCAGCCGCTGCCAGGCGATCATGGCGGAGCGGGCCGAGCTGGCGAGCGCAGACCCGGGCATGGACAGCATGCTGCAGATGCTGCGCGAGGAAGGCATCAATATCGACTCGCGCATGGATTCGGTCGCGCGGGCATGTCGCCGTAATGCCGATCCCGCGCTGTCGGGCGAGGAGAGCGAGGCATCGGTTCGCGATTGTACCGCCAAGCGGCAGATGATCGTCTACACCGAAGCGATCAACGAGATGAACGCGAGCCGGCGGGCAACTTCCGAAGAGGACCGGGCAAGGTACGAGGCCGAGGTCGCTGCGGTGGAGCGGCGCAACCGCGAGATCGAGGCGGAGGCGGTGGCCAATCGCGACGCCTACGAAGAACGGATGGCACAATGGCGCGAAGCCGTGCGTCGCTGCGAGCAAGGCGAGTTCGAATACTGCGCGGATTAGGAGCAGGAAGCGTGGCCGCGCGCGTGAGCGATCTTCGTTCCCGGGCCTTGCGGATCGCGATATGCTCGGTAAGCTCGCAGCCGGGTTTGCGGATGTATTTTGAGGGGAATTCGATGAAAGCGCTGGCTCTCGGCACGGTTTTGGCGATTGGCGCAAGCACGGCGGCGCAAGCGCAAAGCTTCGACGCTTCGCGGCAGTTGGATGTCTTTACCACCAGCGCACTCAAGGCGACGCTGGCGGAACTGGGCGCAACCACGGCGGACCAGGATGGCAAGCCCAACATTAGCGTCCGGTTCGATAACGGGCTGCAAGCGGATGCCGTTTTGCTGGCATGCAAGGATCAAGCAACGTCGACCGGCTGCCTGGGGACGTCGATCCTGGTAAGCTACCAAACGCCGAGCGACGTTACGGCGCAGGATATCGCGAACGGGATCAACGAATATAACTATCGGCAGAACTTCGGGCGCGCCTATCTCGATCCCAACGGCACCATCAGCGTGCGGCTTTACGTGATCGCCGACGGGGGGATATCGATGGAAAACTACCGGCAGATGATCGGCCTGTTCGCCCGCTCCTCGAAGAAGCTGCCCGGCTATATTTATGGCGAATAACCGCGGCTCTCACCGGGCGTCGCAGGAACCGACAATCAACCGAAGGTGTCGCTTTCCCCGCCCGGCTCGAACCGCATCAGACGGCTGTCGATCAGCGCGGCAGTGCGGTTGACGACCGCGGTCTGATAGGCGGCGTCCTTGATCATCTCGAAAAAGGCGCTCGCATTGGGATAGTGCGCTACGAAACCATCGTGCCACTGCCGCTCGTGCGGCCCCGTCACCATCGCCTGGAAGGCGCCGCGCCACACGATCGACCCGCCGACGCGGTGGAAGATCGGCCCGCTCGTCTTGCCGTATTCCTCGTAGGCGCGGCGCCCGTTCCAGCCCTTGCCCGCATGTTCGTGGCCGTCCGGATACTCGGCCCGATCGCGGTAGAGCAGCATATTGAGCATGTGGATCGGCTGGTCGCGAGGCAGGGCCTTGAATGCCTCGAAGTTCTCGCGGCTCGGGTCGATATAGGTCGTCATCTGGTCATTCCTCATCGGAGGGGCTATCGGGCAGCAGGCGCTTGGCGATGCCCCAGGCCGGCCGCGCAACGACCAGCAGGCAGGCCAGGCCGAGAATGCTCATCGCGGTGGGCGAGAGGAAATCGGGCCCGCGCGCTGCGGACAGGGCGAGCGTCATGATCAGGAACACCGCCATCGCAAGGCCGAGCCCGATCAGGATGGCGATGCCATGCCGGATCGTCATGCCGCGTCCCTAGTCCTTGCCGAACATGCGCCCGAAGACACCGCGTTTCTTACCGTCGCCTTCCGCCGGAGCATCACCGTTCTGCACCTCGGTAGCAGGAGCAGGCGCGGCGGTGGCCATTTCGGGTTCGGGGGTCGGTTGGGATGCAGGCGCCCCCCCCTCCTCCGCCTCGGGTAGCTGGTAATCCGAGAACCGGTCGCGCAGGTCCTTCTTGCTGATCTTGCCCGTGGCGGTGTGCGGAATATCGTCCACGAACTCGACCGCATCGGGCAGCCACCACTTGGCGACATGATCCTTGAGGTAGTCGATCACGTCCTCAGCCGTGCAAGCCTGCCCCTCCTTGCGGATACAGAAGAGTACCGGCCGCTCATCCCACTTGGGGTGATACATGCCGATGGCGGCAGCTTCCGCGATGGCCGGATGACCCGCAGCCGCGTTTTCCAGCTCGACTGAGCTGATCCATTCGCCGCCCGACTTGATGACATCCTTCGTGCGGTCGGTGATCTGCATCGTGCCGTCCGGATGCAGGATCGCGACGTCGCCGGTGTCGAACCAGCCGTCGGGCGTCAGCGCGTCTTCCTCTGCCTTGAAGTACCGGCGAATGACCCATGGCCCCCGGATCTGCAACGCGCCCGACGCCTCGCCGTCGCGCGGCAGGACCTTGGCGGGATCGTCCAGATCGACCGTGCGCAGCTCGACACCGAAGACCGGGCGGCCCTGCATCGCCGCCTTGTCGACCTTCTGGTCGAGGGTGAGGCTATCCCAGTCCCAGGTCGGCCCACCGAGCGTGCCGATGGGCGATGTTTCGGTCATCCCCCAGGCGTGCTGCACACGAATGCCCGCTTCCATCAGGCGCCGAATCATGAACTTGGGCGCCGCCGATCCGCCGATGGTTGCCGCGCGAAGTTTCGGCAGTGGCTTGTCGTTGGCGTCGCAATACTGGAACGTGGCGAGCCACACCGTTGGTACGCCTGCACTGTCGGTTACGCCTTCGCGCTCCATCAGCTCGTAGAGTACCGCCGGTTCGTTGATCGCAGAGAACACGAATTTGATGCCCGCCATGCCGCCCGCGAAGGGCAGGCCCCAGCTCGCGGCGTGGAACATCGGGACCACGGGAAGCATCACCGACGACGCATCGAAATTGAACGCCGGCGGCTGAATCGCGGCCATCGCGTGCAGCACGGTCGAGCGGTGTTCGTAAAGCACGCCCTTGGGATTACCGGTGGTCCCGCTGGTGTAGCACAGCATGCACGGATCGCGCTCGTCGACCTGTGCCCAGGTGTAATCGCCGTCCTGCGCGCCGATCCAGTCTTCGAAACCGGTAGCCTCGCTCTCCGTTGGGGGGTCGTAGCAGATGTAATGCTCGATGCTGGTCCAGCGGTCTTTCATCTTGTCGATGATCGGCTGGAATGCTGCATCATAGAGCAGCACGCGGTCTTCGGCGTGGTTGGCGATATATTCGAGCTGATCCTCAAACAGGCGCGGGTTGATGGTGTGGAGCACCCCGCCCATCCCGGCAACGCCATACCAGCTGACCAGATGGCGCGAGTGATTCATCGCCAGGCTTGCGACCCGGTCGCCCTTTTTCACCCCGAGCGCTTCAAGTGCCTGCGCCATCCTGAGCGCATCGCGCCGGATCCCCGCCCAGTCGGTGCGGGTCTCGCTGCCATCCGCCCAGTGGGTCACGATCTCTCGGTTGGGTGTTTCGCGCGCCGCATGGTCGATCACATGGGTGACCAACAGGTCCCAGTCCTGCATCGCTCCGAGCATCATCTCTCCCTTCAAGGTCTGTTTTGTCGGGGAGAATGCGCAGGTTATGCCGCGCCCGCAAGAGCGGGTTGCCGAAAAATCAGGCCGCCCGGTGCAACTGCGGGCCGGTCTTGGGGACGAGCACGATGTTGGAGAGCCCTTCGATCCGGCCAAGCGTATCGGCCAGCGTGCCGTCGACCTTGTAATCGTGCCCCAGCCGCATCACGGGCCGCTCGCCAGTCCCCAGATCGAGCGCGATCTGCACCTCGCCATGGCCCGGCGGGCCGGGCTGGAGCGCCAGGGCAAGCTCGTTCAAAGCCGCTTCGCTTGAGACCTCCAGCGTCATCAGCATGCGCTTGCCGCCTTCGACATTGGCGAGTGGGCGGGCACCGCGAATGGTGATGCGCGGCGGCTCGTCGGGCGATGGCGAATCCAGCTCAACCGTCAGCAGGATACAGGTGCTTTCCTCAGCCCACTTGGTGAACTGCGGGACGAGGCTTTCCTCGAAGCAGGCGGCGCTGAATTGACCCGACGTGTCCGAGAAATCGGCGCGGATGAAGTCCTTTCCCCGCCTTGTCTGGCCGCGTTTTGCCCCTTCGACCATTGCCGCGATCACCGCCCGGCTGCGCCCTTCACCCGCAGGGCCACCACCTTCCATCAGCGAGGCATAGCTGCGCGCGCCATTGGCGCTGGCGACATCGCGATAGCCTTCGATCGGGTGGGCGGAGAAATAGAAACCGAAGGTCTCGCGCTCCTTCGCCATCCGGTCGCCGCGCGGCCAGTCTTCTGCCTCCTTCATGCGGATATGCTCGTTGGCGTTGTCCTCGCCCCCGAAGAGGCCCTCCTGTCCGCTGCTGCGCTCGCGGATAGCCGCATCGGCGACCGCGAGCAGCAGGTCGACATTGGCCGCCAGCTGCCCGCGGTTGGGCTCGATCCGGTCGAAGGCGCCCGCCGCGATCAGCGCTTCCAACTGGCGCGAATTCATCGCTCCCTTGGGCAGGCGGCCGAAGAAATCGTCGAGGCTTTCGAACCAGCCATGCGCCTCGCGCTCGGCCACCACCGCGTCCATCGCCTTCTCGCCCACGTTGCGAAGCCCGGCGAGGCCGTAGCGCACTGCGTAGCCATCATCGGTCCGCTCGACCGTGAACTCGGCTTCGGAGCGGTTGATGTCGGGCGCGGCGACCTCGATGTCGTTGCGCCGTGCATCGTCGACGAACAGCGCGAGCTTTTCCGACTGGTCCATGTCGAAGCACATCGCGGCGGCGTAGAATTCTTCCGGGTAATGCGCCTTGAGCCAAGCGGTCTGGTAGGCGAGCAATGCGTAGGCGGCGGCGTGCGACTTGTTGAAGCCGTAACCTGCGAACTTGTCGATCAAGTCGAACAGCTCGTTCGCCTGCTGCGCCTCGATGTCGGAGACTTTCTTGCAGCCTTCGACGAAGCGGCCGCGCTGCTTGTCCATCTCCGCCTGGACCTTCTTCCCCATCGCGCGGCGCAGCAGGTCGGCATCGCCGAGCGAGTATCCGGCGAGGATCTGCGCGGCCTGCATCACCTGTTCCTGATAGACGAAGATGCCGTAGGTCTCTTCGAGAATCCCCGCGAGCTTGGGGTGCGGATACTCGATCGGCTCCAGCCCCGCCTTGCGCTTGCCGAACAGCGGGATGTTATCCATCGGGCCGGGCCGATAGAGCGAGACGAGCGCGATGATATCTTCGAACTTGGTCGGCTTCACCGCCGTCAGCGTGCGGCGCATGCCTTCCGATTCCAGCTGGAACACGCCGACCGTGTCACCACGCTGCATCAGGTCGTAGACCGCCGTATCGTCCCAGCTGATCGCCCCGAGATCGCAGTCGATACCGCGCTTCGCGAGCAGGTCGACCGCCTTTTGCAGCACCGAGAGCGTCTTGAGGCCGAGGAAGTCGAACTTCACCAGCCCCGATCCCTCGACCACCTTCATGTCGAACTGCGTCACCGGCATGTCCGAGCGCGGATCGCGGTAGAGCGGCACCAACTCGGCCAGCGGGCGGTCGCCGATCACCACCCCGGCGGCGTGGGTAGAGGAATTGCGCGGCAGCCCTTCGAGCTGCATCGCGAGGTCGACCAGCGTTTTGACCTCGTTGTCGTTACTGTATTCGGCCTTGAATTCCGCTGCACCATTGAGGGCACGCGGCAGGCTCCAAGGGTCGGTCGGGTGGTTGGGCACCATCTTGCACAACCGATCGACCTGGCCGTAGCTCATGTCGAGAATACGCCCGCAATCGCGCAGCACCGCGCGCGCCTTCATCTTGCCGAAGGTGATGATCTGGGCGACCTTGTCCGCCCCGTATTTCTCCTGGACGTAACGGATCACTTCGCCGCGCCGGGTTTCGCAGAAGTCGATATCGAAGTCGGGCATCGACACGCGTTCCGGGTTGAGGAAACGTTCGAACAGCAACCCCAGCCGGATAGGATCGAGATCGGTGATCGTCAGCGCCCACGCGACGAGGCTGCCCGCACCCGAACCACGCCCCGGCCCCACCGGAATATTGTGATCCTTGGCCCACTTGATGAAGTCGGCAACGATCAGGAAGTAGCCCGGGAAGCCCATGTTCGAGATGATCCCGACTTCCTTGTCGAGCCGGTCGCGATATTCGAGGATTTCTTCCCAGAACCCCTGTTCCTTAAGCGCATCGAACGGCTGCTCCGCTTCGCGCAGAGCATCTGCGGTCGGGAAGGACAGGGCTTCGGAAAGCTCGGCGTGGACGGTCTCGGGGTAAAGCGGGAGCAGGCGCGCCAGCAGGCCCTTGCGGGCATCCTCGGCGAGCATCCGCACCTCGCCCTCGATATCGCCCGCGAGACTGGGCAGGATCGGCGCACGCTCGGGCGGCGCGAAGGCGCAGCGGCGTGCGATGGTGAGGGTATTCGCCAATGCTTCGGGCAGATCGGCGAACAGTTCCTGCATCATCGGCGCCGATTTGACGAATGCCGCCTTCGCGGATTGCGGTCGATCTTCTTCCCACAGCTTGCGGCTGTTCGCGATGCACAGCATCGCATCGTGCGCCTTGTAGAAATGCGGCTCGGCGAAGTTGGCGGGGTTGGTCGCCACCAGCGGCAGATCGCGCGCATAGGCGAGGTCGAGCAGCGCCTCTTCCGCCGCCTGTTCTTCCGCGATGCCGCGCCGGGCAATTTCGATATAGAGCCGCTGGGGGAACAGCGCTTCCAATCGATCGAGATAACGCTCGGCATGCGTGGCCTGCCCTTGGGCCAGCAGCAGCGTCACCGCACCCTCGCTCGCGCCGGTCAGCGCGATCAGTCCGTCGGTGTGACCCTCGAGCGCATCGAGCTGCACATGCGGCACCAGTTCGAGCGGACGGTCGAGATGCGCCGCGCTGACGAGCTTGCACAGGTTCAGCCAGCCATCTTCGTTCTGCACATACAGCGGGAGATGATCGATCGCGTCGCTATCGGGCCGCGCCACGCCAAGAAGCGCGCCGACGATGGGCTGCACGCCGTTCTCGATACAGGCATCGGCGAAGGGCACGCTGCCGTAAAGCCCATTGCGGTCGCACATGGCGATCGCGGGAAAACCCCGCTCGGTCGCCAGCTTGGCGATCGCCTTGGGCTCGATCGCCCCTTCGAGCATCGAATAGGCGGAGAGCACGCGGAGGGGAACGAAGGGGGCAAAAGCCATGATGCGAATATGCGGATCGCGGGGGCCAATGGGAAGGTGGGGTTACGAGCTATCCACCCCGTGTCCACATCCCATATCGCCGCCCGGCCTCTCAAGCCGGAGTGACGAAGAAGCTAGAGGTTATTCTCTTTCCCTGCCGCAATCTTGCGCCGGGTTTCACGCACTTGCGACCACGCCCCATAGGCGATCAGCGCGGCGAGGAAAAACCACACCCAAACCGGAATATCCTGCCCGAAAATCGCCAGATAGAGGTAAGCCGAGACGAAGAAGAACCCGGCCAGCATCGTCGGCAGCACGGTCGATTGCCCTGCGCGGGCGCGCTTCACCAACCACGCGATGGAGGCGAGGAAGAATGGAATTGCGCCGACATAGATCGCGACGAAAACGTACGGATTGACGTTGTACTGGGCGCCCTGCGCCAGAATCCAGTCGTTGATCGATTCCAGCATCGCAGTGCGCCCCTTCGCTCGGTTCCGGCCTGCTTGCCGCTATACGCGAGAATTGTCGACGCCGTTACATCCGCTTTCGCGAATGGGGGCTATCAGCCCGGATAATCGGATCGCGCGGCAAGAGCTTCGACCTCGATCGGCGGGATCATCCGGTCGCCCAGCTTCTGGATCACGTGACCGCGCCGCTCGTCCGGGGTCATCGCCATCATCAGCTTGATCATCTCGAGGAAAGTACCCTCGTGAATGCCCTTGGATCCGTCCAGCAGGCCCCGGCCGTCATCCTTGATGTGGATTTCGGCGCGGTCGTCCCATGCGATGCCGCCCTCGGCTGATTCAGCGTTGTAGGTGGTGGGATGGTCGCTCATGTTCTTGCCTCCTGATCTTTCTTCTTCAACGCAGCAAACCCGTGCCGGGTCCGCGATGACAAAGCTTATTCGAGCATGCCCTCGTGCAGGCGGACAACGCGGTCCATCTTGGCCGCGAGCCGCTCATTATGCGTGGCGACCAGCGCCGCGCTACCCTGCCCGCGCACCAGATCGAGAAACTGGGCGAGCACCTTTTCCGATGTCGCCTCGTCCAGATTGCCGGTCGGCTCGTCGGCCAGCACCAGCTTGGGGCTGTTGGCAAGCGCGCGCGCCACTGCGACGCGCTGCTGCTCGCCGCCGGAAAGCTGGCTAGGGCGATGTGTCAGCCGATGTTCGAGGCCAAGCGCGGAGAGCAGCTCTTTTGCGCGAGCTTCCGCCGCATCGCGCGGCTTGCCACCGACCAGCTGCGGCAGAACGACATTCTCGATGGCGTTGAAATCGGGCAGCAGGTGATGAAACTGATAGACGAAGCCCAGATGCTCACGCCGCAATCGCGTGCGGGCCTGACTGTCCGACTTCTCCGCCGCCTCGCCTGCGATCACGATGGTTCCGCCAAACCCGCCTTCGAGCAGGCCGACCGCCTGCAGCATGGTCGACTTGCCCGAGCCCGAGGGGCCCAGCAGCGCGACGATCTCGCCCGGCATGACCTTCATGTCCACGCCGCGCAGGACATCGATCCTCACCCCGCCCTGTTCGAAGCTGCGGGTAACACCGCGCAGTTCGACCACGGGTTGAACGCCCGGATTACTCATAGCGGAGCACCTGTACAGGATCGGTATTGGCGGCCTTGAACGCGGGATAGAGCGTCGCAAGGAAGCTGAGCACCAGCGCCAGCATGACGATGCCGAAAATCTCCCACGGGTCGGTCTTCGCCGGCAGTTCGGTCAGGAACCTCACTTCCGGGTTCCAAAGGTCCTGCCCGGTCGCCCAGCCGATGAACGCGACGATCGACTGGCGGAAGGTCAGCACGAGGGCCCCCAGCACGAGGCCAGCCAGCGTGCCGATCGCACCGACGGTGAAACCGGTGGTGACGAAAATCTTCAGGATAGACTGTCTGCCCGCACCCATCGTGCGCATGATCGCGATGTCGCGCGTCTTCGCGCGGACCAGCATCACGAGGCTGGAGAGAATGTTGAACGCGGCGACCAGCACCATGAAACTGAGCGCGAAGAACATCGCCACCCGCTCCACCTGCAAGGCTTCGAAGATCGAGGCGTTCATCGTTTCCCAGGTGTTCACGACCGCCGTCCCCGCCAGTTTCGCCTCGATCGGGGCCATGATCTCGCTGACCCGGTTGGCGTCTTCTGTCTCGACCTCGATCATGCTGATCGTATCGCCGGTTAACAGCAGGGTCTGCGCCTGCGGGATGGACATGACGACGAAGGCCTTGTCGTAATCATATAGCCCCACCTCGAAAATCGCGCCGATCCGATAGCCGACCTGCCGTGGCACGGTGCCGAATGGCGTCGTGCGCCCGGCAGGATTGAGGACCGTAATCGTGTCACCGACGCGCGCGCCGATATTCTCCGCCAGCCGCGCACCGATCGCGACCTCGTCGGCTCCGGGCTGGATTCGCGCCATGTCGCCCATCACGACCTTGTCGGCGAGGTCTTCGATATATTCGGGCGTGTGGCCGCGCACCAGCACACCTTCGACCCGGCCGTTGAAGGTGACGAGCAGCGGCATGTCGATCAGCGGCGTGGCATCGACCACACCCGGCGTTTCCTCGATTTCCTTAAGCACGCCTTCCCAGTCGTCGAGCCGGCCGCCATAAGCCTGCACGATCGCATGGCCATTGAGCCCCACGATCTTCTCGACCAGTTCGGCGCGAAAGCCGTTCATCACGCTCATCACGATCACCAACATGGCGACCGAGAGCATCACGACACCGATGGAAATCCCGGCGACGAGCTTGATGAAACCCTCGCCCTTTCCGGGCCAGAGATACCGTTTGGCGATGGTCCATTCGAAGGGATTGAGAAACAAGGAGCCGCCTGCTTTCGTGGTGCTTGGCCCTGCCCGTTAGGATGCCGCGCCTTTCTGCGCAATGAAAACGCAACGGATAAGCTGCGTTGCGCACGCTTCGCCGTCTTCCGGCCCTTGTAATTCATCTGTCACAACGCCAATGGAGCGGCGACCGCATTGGCAACGGGCCGCACCCCCCATGACCCCAAGCATGAATCTCCACCCCTTCGCCGACGAGAACGGCGACACCCTGCACGAAGAGTGCGGCGTGTTCGGCGTGATCAATACCGAAGGGGAAGCCGCCGCGATGACCGCACTGGGCCTCCACGCGCTTCAGCATCGCGGGCAGGAAGCTGCCGGAATTTCCAGTTTCGACGGCAAGCAATTCTATACCCGCCGTGGCCTTGGCCATGTAGCGGAGAATTTCTCCACCGCGGAAAGCATCGACGAACTGCCCGGCTTCATGGCTGCGGGCCATGTGCGGTACTCGACAACGGGCGGCGCGGGGCTGCGCAACGTCCAGCCGCTGTTCGCCGATCTGGCGAGCGGTGGCTTCTCCATCGCCCATAACGGCAATATCTCGAACGCGGGCACGCTGCGCGAAGAGCTGGTCAGCAAGGGTGCGATCTTCCAGTCGACCAGCGACACCGAGGTCATCATTCACCTCGTCGCCACCAGCCGCTATCCCACCATGCTCGACAAGCTGACCGACGCGCTGCGGCTGGTCGAGGGGGCCTATGCGCTGATCGTGATGACCCCGCGCGGGATGGCCGCATGCCGCGATCCGCTGGGCATCCGCCCGCTGCAGATGGGCCGCAAGGACGGCGCAGTGGTATTCGCCAGCGAAACGGTCGCCTTTGGAGCGATTGGCGCGACCTTCGAACGCGAGGTCGAGCCGGGCGAATTGATCGAGGTCGACTTCGACGGCTCGATCCGCACGCACCGCCCTTTCGGCAACAACCCCGCGCGGCCCTGCATCTTCGAGCACGTCTATTTCAGCCGCCCCGACTCGATCTTCGCCGGGCGCTCGGTTTATGAAGCGCGCAAGGCCATCGGCACGCAACTGGCTCTCGAATCGCCGTGCGATGCGGACCTGGTGGTGCCCGTGCCCGATAGCGGCGTGCCCGCTGCAATCGGCTATTCGCAACAGTCGGGCCTGCCCTTCGAGCTGGGTATCATCCGCAGCCACTATGTCGGGCGGACCTTCATCCAGCCGTCGGACGGCGCGCGCCATTCGGGCGTCAGCCGCAAGCACAGCGCCAATCGCTCGATCGTCGAAGGCAAGCGGATCGTGCTGATTGACGATTCGATCGTACGCGGCACCACCAGCCTCAAGATCGTGGAAATGATGCGCGATGCCGGGGCCACCGAAGTGCACTTCCGCGTCGCAAGCGCGCCTTTTGCGCACGGCTGCTATTACGGCGTCGACGTCCCCGAACGCTCCAAGCTGCTGGCCGCACGCATGAAGCTGGAGGCGATGCAGACCTTCATCAAGGCGGACAGCCTGGCCTTCGTCTCGATCGACGGCCTCTATCGCGCGGTCGGCGAGGAAAAGCGCAAGAGCAGCTGCCCGCAATTCTGCGATGCCTGCTTCACCGGCGATTATCCGACCCGGCTGACCGACGTCTCGCGCCGCGAGCAGGATGCCGCGCAACTCTCCTTCCCCGATACCAAACCTGTCGACGAGCCCGTCTGAAATGTCCCAAAGCAAACCATTCGAAGGGCGCGTCGCGCTCGTCACCGGCGCATCGCGTGGAATCGGCGCAGCCGTCGCCAAAGCGCTCGCCGCCAAGGGCGCGCATGTGATCCTGACCGCGCGTGACGATGCCGCGCTCGAACGGGTCGAGGACGAGATTCATCAGGCTGGCGGCACCGCGACAATCGCACCGGTCGATCTGGCCGAGAACGACGGCGTCGCACGGCTTGCGCAGGCGATCGCCAGCCGCTGGGATGCGCTCGACATGCTAGTGATCAGCGCGGCCTATCTGCCCACGCTGACTCCGTTGACGCAGGTCGATCCCAAGCAGTTCAACACCGCGCTCACCATCAATGTGCTGGCGACACAGGCGCTGCTCGCCGGGCTTCACCCGCTGCTCAAGCGTGCCGAGGCGGCCCGCGTCGTCGGCCTGACCAGCAGCGTCGGCGAAAGCCCGCGCGCCTACTGGTCCGCCTATGGATCGACCAAGGCGGCGTTCGACAACCTGCTGCTGTCCTATGCGCAGGAAGTCGCGAACACCGGATCGATCCGGGTCGCGGTGATCGACCCTGGCGCCACCCGCACGCAAATGCGCGCCAAGGCCTATCCGGGCGAGGACCCGCAGAGCGTCAAGCCGCCCGAAGATGTTGCGGCCTTTATTGCCGACCTGCTCGAAGGCGACTTCGAGACCGGCCACCGCGCACGCGTGTAAGGCAACGAATGGTTAAGCGCGCTTAGCCACGCCCGGTTACCTTTGCGAAAGCCGCCTGCCCCGACACTCCGACCCGGACAACTTCGGACGGGAAATTCGAAAAATGCAGGATTTACAAGACGGTTACGCGTGGGCAGCGCAGGAAGACCGCTGCGCGCCGCGCACCAAGATCGCGATCCCCGCGCAACTGCGGGTCAGCGGTGCACCTGCGATCAGGACGGTGGTCCACGACCTTTCTATTGCGGGCTTCAGTGCTTCGTCGATCAGACGGCTCCAGGCCGAGCAGGTCTGCTGGCTGACCCTGCCCGGATTGCAGTCGATTCAGGCCAAGGTGGTCTGGTGGGACCGCTCGATCGCAGGCGCCGCATTCGATTCCATGATCGACCAGAGCGTGCTCGAAGACATCCTTCGGCAGTGGGAGAGCCCCCTTGGCGGAGGCGTCACCCGTTCCTGCCTGTACTGACGGCTAAAGCGCCTTCTCGATCGCATCGAGCAACTTGCGCCGCTTGGAAGAGAGCGGCGTGCCGGTCGCGGCGGGCCAGTTGGAAACGATGGCAATCACGGCATCCTTATCGGGATAGAGCGTGATCGACTGACCGAAGATGCCCTGCGCGCCGAAGCTTTCGCCGGGGTAAGTCCACCACTGGTAGCCATAGCCATAGCCGTTCCCGAAATCGACCTGCGGCGCGCCCGCTTTCGCGAACCAGCCATCGGGCACCGTGCCCTTTCCGCCATCGAGCGCGAACAGCCCGACGCGCGCATAATCGCGCAGCGAGGCCGACAGGCAGCACCCGCCTACGCTTCGGCCCGAAAGGTCGGTCTGCCAGAATAGCGGCTGCGCGAAGCCCGCCGGGTCGACGATCTTGCGCTTGGAATATTCGGCCAGCGTTTCGCCGACCGCGTTTTCCACCAGCACGCCGATAAGGTTCGTCTCGCCGGTCTTGTAAACCCATTTCTCGCCCGCCGGAGCCTCGCGCGGGAGGGTCTCCATATATTCAACCACCTGATCCTCGCCGGGCGCGGGCGTCACGTTGAACATCTTTGCCACATCCGAATTGGGATCGGTGTAGTTCTCGTTCCACTTCACGCCCGAGGTCATGGTGGCGAGCTGTTCGACCGTAACGTCGTCGTAGGCGCTGCCGTCGAGGCCGGGCACGTATTTCGACACCGGGTCGTCCAGGCTTTCGATGAAGCCATCCTTCACCGCGGCACCCAGCAGGGTGGAGGTGAAGCTCTTGGCGACCGAGAAGCTGGTCCAGCGACCCTCAGGCCCGAAGCCGAGTGCGTATTGCTCGAACCGGATCTTGCCGTCCTGCAGCACGATCACGCCCGCAGTGCCCTGCGAGGCCATGTAGCTCTCGATCGCGGACCGTGTACTTGCAGGCAGCGGCGTGCCCTGCGGCAGAACACGCACGTCCGGGCTCGCCTGCACCTCCTGCCCCGGGAAAAAAGTCTCCATCGAACGGAAGCGGGCGGAACGGGTCGCATTGTCCCAGAAAAGCACCTCTGCGCCTACGACGGGCTTGGGATCGGTCGGCACGCTGGCGGTCACACCGGGCGTCGGGTCGTCTGCCGGAAGCGTTGCGCACGCGGCAAGCGGCAGGGCCATGGCGCCGAGCAGAGCGAGGTACTTTTTCAATTCAATTCTCCTTTACCAGCGTCACCTGGTGCACATCGATCCCGCCGCCGCGAAAACCGCCTTCGCAATACATCAGGTAGTAGCGCCACAGCGCCTTGAAGCGATCGTCGAACCCTTCGGGTAGCATGCCTTCGCTGGCTGCCCGATCGAAATTCTCGCGCCAGATGCGCAGGGTTTCGGCATAATCCGTCCCGAAGCGCACCTCGTCTTGCCAGGCGAGCCCCCGCTCTTCGGCCAACCTGCGGAATTCCGAAGCGCGGATCAGCAACCCGCCTGGGAAGATATAGGCCTGAATGAAATCCGCGCTCGACGCATAGGCATCGAACAGATCGTCCTGCATCGAGATGAACTGGATCGCCGCGCGTCCGCCGGGTTTCAGGTTCTGCGCAATGCAATCCATGAACGTCGGCCAGTACTGGCGGCCAAGCGCCTCGACCATCTCGACGCTGGCAATCGCGTCATAGGCCCCATGCGTATCGCGGTAATCCTGCTGGAGGAAACGCGCATCGCCGCCGCCCTGCCGCCGTGCCCACGCGAGCTGCTGTTCGGACAGGCTGATCGCATCGACCTGCGCCCCACGATCGGCCGCAGCGCGGGCGAGCGTGCCCCAGCCGCAGCCGATCTCGAGCAGGCTGTCACCGGCTGAGAGATCGAGCCGGTCGAGAATTGCAGCGTTCTTGGCACGTTGCGCCAGGTTGAGCGTCTGCGGCGCGTGCCCCGGATCGAAGAGCGCGGAGGAATAGGTCATCGTCTCGCCGAGCCACGCGGCGTAGAAATCGTTGCCGAGGTCGTAATGCGCCAAGATGTTCCTCGCCGCGCCCGCCTTCGTATTGCGATGGTGGTCGTGCGCAGCCCTGAGCGCGCGCTTCCACCCGCCCTTGGCGCGCCCCGCATCGCCCAGCGTCGGCCCATTGGCGATGAACAGCGCGAACAGCGGCACCGGGTCGGGGCTGGACCATTCGCCCGCTTCCCAAGCCTGATACCATCCGACCGAGCCACCGGTCGCCAGACGGGCGAGCGCACGCCAATTGTGGATCGTCACTTCCGCTTCATGGCCGGGACCGCGCCCACCGAGCAGGCGCGTGTTGCCATCGGGCAGGCGGCCCAGCAGCGCGCCTTTCTCGACCCCCGCATCGATCCGGTCGAGCAGCTTGTGGAAGCCGGGTGCGAGCATGCGGGAAAGCAGGCCCGGGCGCCTTTCGAAGCGCTGCGATGCGGCCAGCAGATCGCTCCCGCGTGGTTGCCCGGATACCCCCATGCCGCGAGGGGGTATGCCGCGCGCTTCGCCGGGCGACAAGGCGAAACCTCGCCTTTTCAGCCCTCTTTCATCGCGCGGTAAGCTTCCAGTGCGCGTTCGCGTGCCTCGCGGTGGCCGATGATCTTCTCCGGGTAATCGCTAGGACGGCACTGATCGGACGGATCGTGGATCTGGTCGTCTGACAGCTCCGCCAGTTCGGGCACCCATTCGCGGATATAGCCTGCCGCATCGAACTTCTCTGATTGGCTGAGCGGTGCCATGATGCGGGGGAACATGTTGCTGTCCACCCCCGTGCCCGCGACCCACTGCCAATTGGTACCGTTGCTGGCGTAGTCGGCGTCCACCAGAGTATCCCAGAACCACCGCTCGCCATGACGCCAGTCGATCAACAAGTGCTTGATGAGGAAACTGGCCGCGATCATCCGCACGCGGTTGTGCATCCAGCCGATCGCCCAGAGCTGGCGCATCCCGGCATCGACGATCGGGTAGCCTGTGCGGCCCATCTGCCAGGCCTCCAGCTCTTCCTCGATCACATGCCCCCGGTTCGGATTGCGCCACAGCTTGTTGTCGTCGATCGCGTCGCGATAGGTTTCTTCGGGATAGGTAGGAAACTGGCACAGGATGTTCTGCGCATAGTCGCGCCAGATCAGCTCGCTCTCGTAGGTGCGCCAGCCTTCGCTGCGCTTGTCCTTGAGCGCGTGCCAGATCGTAATCGGAGAGATTTCGCCCCAGTGCAGGTGCGGAGACATCTGCGAGGTCTGGTCCTCGCTCGGCAAATTGCGACCATCCTCGTACTCCGCAACGTGATCGGCCCACCAGTCGAGCCGTTCGCGCGCGGCATCCTCGCCCACCGACCAGAATTTCTCCATCTCCGTCGCCCAGTTCGGCTTGGCAGGAAGCAGATCCCAGTCGGAGAGGTCGTCGCTCGCAGGAAGGTCGCTCGGCTGCGAAATCGTTTCCGGCGCGGGCAGTTCGTCGCGTGGCGGCATGAGGTCGCGCATGGCGCGGGAGAACGGCGTGTAGATCTTGTACGGATCGCCAGATCCGGTCGTCGCGGTGCCGGGCGGCATCAGGTAATTGCCGTCATGGAGCACCAATTCGCATCCGTCGGGTAACGCTTTCTCGAGGTCGCCCTGCGCCTTGCGCCACCATGGCTCGTAGTGCCGGTTGGCGTGGATCGCCTCGGCACCGGTCTTCGCGGCTAGATCGGCGAGGATGTCCACGCTGTCGCCATGTCGCAGGATCAGCTTGGCATTGTGCCGCCCGAAACTCCTGCCGAGGCTTTCAAGCGAATGGTGCAACCACCAGCGCGACGCGCCGCCGTATTTGCGGTCCCCCGTCCGCTCGTCATCGAGCACAAAGACCGGCAGGATCGGCCCAGCCTGTGCAGCGGCATAGAGCGCGGGATTATCGGCCATGCGCAGGTCGCGCCGCAGCCAGACGATTTGGATAGAAGCCATGGGCAAGGAACCTCGGGAGTTACGGGCTGTTCCAGACTGCATGGATCAGAGCCGCGTCGGCGCGACAACCGAGCCCAAAGCCCCCCTTCCCGCCGAAACGGTGTCGCTTCCTGCACGCGGCTTCACGATCGACCGTGGAAAGGCGCTCGTCGCCGCAGGCGTGCTTTGGGCGATCTGGGGCCTGATGATATGGCTGGTCACGCAGGGCCGCACCGAAGGCTTCGACCATTCGGGCCTGCTGCTCTATCGCGCGGGTGTCGATCTCCAGCCGCTGGGCGGCAATATGCTGGAAGAGGCGGTGCGCGATGTGACCGCGCTGGGCGGATTTCTGCTCTCGACGCTCGCAGCGGGCGCGGCTGCGATTGCGCTGCTGTTCCTGCGATTGCGGCGCGAGGCGATGCTGTTCACCATTACCGTGCTGCTTGGCTGGGGCCTCAACGCAGGCATGAAGCTGCTCGTCGGGCGGGAGCGCCCCACCCTCGTCCCGCACCTGACCGAGGCGGCAGGATACAGCTTCCCGAGCGGGCACAGCTTTGCCTCGGCCATGATCTATATCGGCATGGCGCTGGCATTCGCCTCGCTCAGCAGCAGGCACTCGGTCCGCTATACGCTGATCGGCAGCGCGATGGTCATCTCGGCGATGATCGCATGGAGCCGGGTGATGCTCGGCGTCCATTTTCCCAGCGACGTCATCGCCGGGTGGACCGGCGGCGCGGCGTGGGCCTTCACCGCCGCCGCCCTCCTATACGAACCCGCCAAGCGCGCCGCCGATAGCGCGGCAGCGCACGGGCTCGATCCGGTCCATCACTAAGCGAATGAACGCTTAGACCGGGTCCTGTGCGGTCCCATCGACCGTCCACGTCTGGCCGCCGCTGAGCAGCTTGGCGAGGTTCGCTTCCTTGCCGCTGACCGAGGCTTCGCGCTCGGCAATGACCGCGCTTTCGTAGGTCGCGGCGGGATCGTCGTAGAGCACGCCGAGCGGCATCGGGAACGGGTCGAAGGGCAGTTCGGCCAGCATATGCGCCATCACGCGGTTCTTCACATCGTGCACGCGCACGCCAGCGGCCTGCCAGTCGCCATCGACGACATCGACCACGGTGAAGACAAGCCGGTCGGCGTCGAACGCGAGGCCCTTCTGGCCCTTGTCGAACAGCATCGGCTCGCCGTCGACCAGCCACAGCTGCTGGCCTTCCGCACCCTTGGGCGCGGCGAAGGCGTCGAACACATCCTTGTTGTAGACGATGCAGTTCTGGAAGATCTCGACGAAGGCCGCGCCCTGATGCGCGTGGGCGGCCTTGAGCACATCGGGAAGGTTCTTCGAGACGTCGATCCCGCGCCCGACGAAGCGCGCGCCGCTGCCCAGCGCGAAGGCGCAGGGGTTGGCGGGATGGTCGACCGAGCCGATCGGGCTGGTCGGTGTGCGCGTCCCTTCGCGGCTGGTGGGCGAGTACTGGCCCTTGGTCAGGCCGTAAATCTCGTTGTTGAACAGCATGATCTGCATGTTCACGTTGCGGCGCAGCACATGCATCATGTGATTGCCGCCGATCGACAGGCCATCGCCGTCGCCGGTCACCAGCCAGACATCCAAGTCCGGATTGGCGAGCTTCACACCCGTGGCCACCGCCGGCGCGCGGCCGTGGATCGTATGGAAGCCGTAGCTTTCGATATAATAGGGGAAGCGGCTGGAACAGCCGATACCGGAGATGAACACCGTGTTCGCCGGATCGCAGCCCAGCTGCGGCAGCGTGCGCTGCACGGCCTTGAGGATCGCATAGTCCCCGCAACCCGGGCACCAGCGGACCTCCTGGTCGGTTTCCCAGTCCTTGAGCGTGGTTTCGATTTTAACGGGTGCGTTCATGTTTCGGGCTGTCCATCATCTTGGCCGTATTTGTCGTGGCCGTATTTCTCGGCATATTTCCGGCGGTTCATCTCGCTGTCGACCAGCTTGAAGGCCGCGTCCATCTCGGGCGTCATATTCCATGGGATCGGCTTTTGCGTCAGTTGCCAATAGATCCTCGCGTAATCGAGGCTCATGTAGTTCGCGCCACCGATGTCGGGGCGTCGCATCTGGCTCGGGTCGTTCTCCCACTTGCAGTTATGGCAGATGGAATAGTCGCCTTCCTCCATTTCCGAGACGCCGCAGACCGGGCACGAGAACTTCTCGAGGCGGCGCGGCGGCACTTCACTCGCTCTCCACCGTGCTCGGCAACTGCTGGTCGTTTGCGGCGACCTGCCCGCCCTCGTTGCCTTGGACGCCATCGAAGTAGGCGCAGATCGCCTCTTCGAGTTCGGCGATCTGGAACGGCTGGCCGCTGGTCTTGGTCAGGCTTTCCGCATCGACCAGCAGCTGGTCGCGCAGCACGGTCTTGAGCTGGCCGGTATTCATCTCGGGCACCAGCACGCGGTCGAACCCTTCGAGCAATTCGCCGAGGTTCTTGGGCAGCGGCCAGATATGGCGGATGTGGATGTGCGAGACCGAGCAACCCTTGTCGATGCTGCGGCGCACCGCCTGCTTGATCGGGCCGTAGGTAGAACCCCAGCCGACCACCGCAAGCTTGCCCGTGGTTTCGCCAAACGCCACTTCCTGATCGGGCACGGGGATATTTGCGATCTTCTCGCGCCGTGTGTCGGTCATCAGCTGGTGGTTGGCCGGATCGTAGGAGATGTTGCCGGTATTGGCGTCCTTCTCGATCCCGCCGATGCGGTGCATCATGTGCGGAGTGCCGGGCTTGATCCACGGACGAGCGCCCTTCGCGTCGCGCTTGTAAGGCTCCAGCACCTCGCCGCGCGGTTCGGTCAGGAACTTGGCGGGGAACGGCTCGAAACTGCTCGGATCGGGCACCTTCCAAGGCTCCGCCGCATTGGCGATGTAGCCATCGGTGAGCAGCATGACCGGGGTCATGTATTGCACAGCCATGCGGCAGGCTTCGATGGCCACCTCGAAGGCATCGCCGGGGCTGCGCGCGGCGATCACCGGCATCGGCGCGTCGCCGTTGCGGCCATAGACCGCCTGATAGAGGTCGCTCTGCTCGGTCTTGGTCGGCAGGCCGGTCGACGGCCCGCCGCGCTGCGAATTGACCACCACCAGCGGCAGCTCGGTCATGATGCCGAGGCCCAGCGCCTCGGTCTTGAGCGCAATGCCGGGACCCGACGACGAGGTCACGCCCAGCTGGCCCGCATAGCTCGCGCCGATCGCGGCGCACACGGCGGCGATTTCGTCTTCCGCCTGGAAGGTGGTGACGCCGTATTCCTTGAGCCGTGCGAGGTGGTGGAGGATCGCCGAAGCAGGCGTGATCGGATAGCCGCCGAAGAACATCGGCAGCTCGGCCAGCTGCGCGCCCGCCACAAGGCCGAGCGATACCGCTTCAGCCCCGGTGATCGTCCGGTAGAGCCCCGGCTCCGACGGCGCGGGCGGCAGATGCACCTGCTTGAGCGGTGCGGAAAGCTCGGCGGTTTCGCCATAGGCGTGGCCTGCGTCGAGCGCGGCGATATTTGCTGCGGCAATGTCGGGCGCCTTGGCGAACTTCTTGTTGAGCCAGTCGTGCAGCGGCTCGCGCGGACGGTCGAACATCCACAGCGCGAGGCCCAGCGTCCACATGTTCTTGCAGCGCAAAGCGTCTTTCTTGCCGAGGCCGAAAGGCTCCACGGCTTCGATCGTGCGCGCGCTGATGTCGAAGGCAAGCACGTCGAACTTGGCTAGGCTCTCGTCGTCCAGCGGGCTGGCGTCGTATTTCGCCTTGTCGAGATTGCGCTTGGTAAACTCGCCCGTGTCGACGATCACCAGCCCACCCGGCTTCAACGCAGCAAGGTTCACCTTGAGCGCGGCGGGGTTCATCGCGACCAGCACATCGGGCGCGTCGCCCGCGGTGTTGATCGCTCTGGAGCCGAAGTTGATCTGGAAGGCGGAGACGCCGAACAGCGTGCCCTGCGGCGCACGAATCTCTGCCGGGAAGTCGGGGAACGTGGCAAGGTCATTGCCCGCCAGCGCGGTGCTGAGCGTGAATTGCCCGCCCGTCAGCTGCATCCCGTCGCCGGAATCGCCAGCAAAGCGCACCACGATCGCATCGGGGGCCGCGGGCATGTCGGAGGTGGAGGCTGGAGGCGCCTGAGTCGCCATGAAAATACATCCTTCGGGTCTTCGCGTGCGCTTTTTCGAACCTGCGCATCTGGCCGTCGCCTACGTGGCCGTCCGCTGTCGAGCAATCAAGTTTTTCTAGTGCGCCTGATGGAGATCGGTGGACAGGCACGTTGGCCAAAGCCTATCCAGCGCAGCCCGTTTTCGCGCTCGATTCACCGAAGGACCCTCCGCATGGCCGACGCCCCTACGACGCAACCCTTTGTCCGCGACGATGTACGCACCTTGCTCGACATGATGAAGGCGATGAACCGCCCGCCGGTCGAGGAAGTGGGCGCGGTCGCAGGGCGCGAGGGGATGCGCGCGATGGGACAGATCGGCGAAGTGGAGCCGAAGGAGCTTGCGGTCATCAGGGACGTGACCTGTCCCGGGCCCGATGGCGATGTTCCCTGCCGCTTCTACGACAGCCGGGAATCGCGCGAGGCTGGCCCGGCCGTGCTGTTCCTCCACGGCGGCGGCTTCGTGATCGGCGATCTCGATGTCTATCACAGCCTGTGCACCGAATTCGCCCACCGGCTCGACCTGCCGGTGCTGTCGGTCGACTACCGGCTTGCGCCCGAAGCGCCCTTCCCCGCCGCGCCCGACGATTGCGAAGCGGCGGCGCGCTGGCTCGCATCCTCGCCCGAGGCACTGGGACGTGAAGTTACCGGGCTCGTCATCAGCGGAGACAGCGCGGGCGGCAACCTGACGATCGTCACCACCAATGCCCTGCGCGATGCGCCCGCAGCCGTGCCGGTGCTGGTCCAGGCGCCGATCTATCCGGTCGCCGACGAGGCGGGAAAGCACGAGAGCTATCGGAATTTCAAGGAAGGCTACTTCCTCACCGGGAAAACGATGGCTTGGTTCGACGCGCAATATGCGCCCGATCCCGAAAGCCCCCGCAATCTGCCGATGCACGGCGATTGCTCCGACGCGCCGCCGACGGTTCTGTGCACGGCCGGGCTCGATCCCCTGCGCGATTCCGGGCGCGCCTACGCCGCGTCTCTCGTCAAGAATGGAACCGAGGTCACCTATCTGGAATTTCCCGGTATCATCCACGGATTCTTCACCATGCGTAAGGCAATCCCCAGCGGGCAAGCGGACGTAGAGACCTTTATCGATGCGGTTGGGGCAACACTGGGACGACGGAAATGACGATGACGAAAGAACCGGTGAAGAAGCAGCAGCCGAGCGCGCTTGGCTATCGCCCCTGCGTGGGCGTGATGCTCGTCAATCCGGCGGGCGAAGTGTTCGTAGGGCGACGCATCGACAACAAGGAAGGCGACTTCTGGCAGATGCCGCAAGGCGGGATCGACGAGGGCGAAGCCCCCAAGGACGCTGCCCTGCGCGAGCTGTACGAAGAGACTGGTGTCACCGCCGACAAGGTCGCGATCATCGGCCAGACCGGCGAGCCGCTGCGTTATGACCTGCCCGAAGAGCTGATGGGCAAGCTGTGGGGCGGCGAGTTCCGTGGGCAGGAGCAGGAGTGGTTCCTTGCCCGGTTCGACGGGAGCGAGGACGACATCGACCTCGAAGCCCACGAAACGCCCGAATTCTGCGAATATCGCTGGGTGCCCGCCAGCACGGTCGCAGACCTGATCGTGCCCTTCAAGAAGCGCGTCTACCGCGCGGTCGTCGCCGAATTCGCGGAACTGATCTAGCGCGCCCGTCGAAGATGGCTGCCTAGTTGGTATCGCCGTCCTGCGACAGGTTTTGCGTCACCACCGCATCGGGCATCACGGCCTCTGCGGTCATCATCCTGGACTTGTGCGGCCCCTGCTCGATCGCCTTGGCGAGCGAGCGGGTTTCGGGGCAGTTCGACCCGCATAGCGATTCGAGCTGCGCGAGGTTACGCTCGGCCCGCTCGATCGCGCCTCTCTCGACCAGGGCGGCACCCTCACCCGAAATCGCGGCATAGTTGCCCGGGTCGCGCGTCAGCGCCTCACGGTAATAGCGGATCGCCTTGCCCTGCAGCCCCTGGCGCCGCGCAGCCTCGGCCAGCGAGAGCAGGATCGGGGTATATTGAGGATCGATGGCGAACGCCGCTTCGAGCGAGTCGACCGCGCGTTGCGGCTGCCCCGCTTCCAGCGCGGCCTGCCCCTGCGCGATCAGCACCCCGGCGCGCGGATCGACCGGAGCCTCCTGCGCCGAACCGACGCTGGAGGTAACCGCGACCAGCAGCGAAAGGGCGGCGGCGGCGGGGGCGAAACGCATGAACATGTCCTTCGAGGATGCCGTAAAATCGTGAACGGGCGCAACCATAGGACGAAAGATTAACACGTCAAAAGGGCACGCGCGACGAAAAATCCGTCGGTGCCGTCATGGGACGGGGAGAGGCGAATTCCCGTCGCCCCCCCTGGCCCTCGCGCCCGGCCGAGCGGCAAGGCCGGCGGGTCTGCGCGCCAAGCCTCATGGCTTTCAAGGAACCGCGCGAATCGATCCGGTCCTTCCTCGTCGAGCAGCGAGCAGGTGATGAAGACCAGCCGCCCGCCGGGCTTCACCAGTTTCGCGCCCAGTGCCAGCAGGTGATCCTGGGTCGCCGCGAAGCGCGCCAGCCGATCGGGCGTGAGGCGCCATTTCGCTTCGGGTTTGCGCCGCCATGTGCCCACGCCCGAACACGGTGCGTCGATCACCACGCAGTCCGCTTGCGCCTCCAGATCTCCCAGCGGCTCCAGTTCCTTGCCCGGATCGAGCAACCGCTGATCGACGATGGTCGCCCCTGCACGCTGCGCCCGGGGGCCAAGCTGCGAGAGGCGGCGCTTGTCCGTATCCGAAGCGATCAGGCGCCCTGTGTTCTCCAGCGCAGCCGCCAGCGCGAGCGTCTTGCCGCCAGCCCCTGCACACAGATCGATCACGGTTTCGCCGGGCCGCGCCCCGGCAGCGAGGCAGACCAGCTGGCTGCCGTGATCCTGCACCTCGATCCGGCCTTCGCGGTAAGCGTCCCACTGGTCGACCTGCGTGCCCGCTTCGAAGCGCAGGCCGTTGGGTGCGGCGAGGTGTTCGCCCGGTTCGGGGAGGTCGAGGCCGTCGCGGTCGCCCTTGAGCGTATTGACCCGCACGTCGAGCGGGGCGCGGCCCATCAGTGCCGCGGCTTCGTCACCCTCGATGCCCGACGCGACCAGCCGTTCGACCAGCCATGCAGGCGCAATGCCCGCTTCGGCCACCGGCTCGCCCTCGCGGATCGGTTCGGGCCCGTATTGCGAGCCATCGAACAGCGCGAGCAAGCTCGCATCGCGCGATGCCTGCGCAAGCATGGCCGCACGGCCGGATACCGGAACCTCTGCGCAATGGCGGATCGCCTCATAGACCAGTTCGCGGATTGCGCGCCGGTCCTTCGATCCGGCATAGCGGTTGACCTTGGCCCATTCGGAAATGATCCGGTCGGCAGGGGCACCCTGCCCCTTCGCGCCCTCGATCACCCGGTCGAGAATCTCGATCGCGGCCTGAACCCGCGCTGCCGGAATCATTGGTCGATCTTCCTGCGGCCTGACACACCTGACACAGTGTCCAAAGGCGAAAAACCTGCCTCGCCTCGGGTGAGAAAAGCCATGCTGTCGCGAAGGGATGATGAAGCGGGAATCATACCCCAGCCATGGCATGCATGCGCTGGCTAGGAAAGCGCATCTCGCCCCCGGAATTGCGCGATTGCGATCACCGCTCGGCGCGATAGGCAAGTTCGGGATGCGCGGCCTTCACCCGGTCGTACAGCGCTACCATCTCTCCGATAAACAGCATTTTGCCCGCGATACTGATGCTCGCCCCGCTGACGGTCGCCACCGGATCGAGCGCCCACAACCCATAGGTAAGCGGGATCAGGCCGAGAGCCGCGAGGATGTTGAAGAAATTGGCGCGCGGCACCGAGATCAGACCGGCCGAAATCTCGCGATGCTCGATAAAGGCGCGCTCACCGAAAACACCCTGCGAGATCCAGCCGCGATCGTGTTCGACCGGCGGGAACAGGCGCGGATTGAGCCACAGCCAGAGCGCGACGGCTGCGAAGGCGAGTATGGCCCACCAACCGATCCACGCCCGGCTCCAGATCGCGACAATCGGAAGGACCATCCCGGTTACCAGCCGGGACCATCCGCTCCACGGATTAGCATGTCGCGCCCAGCCCTCTTCATCGAGCCGGAAGAAGTCCGCCACATGCTTTTCGAGAGCCATCAGCCTTACCGCGCCGGGTAATTCGGCGCCTCGCGGGTGATGGCGACATCGTGGACGTGGCTTTCGGCGAGGCCTGCATTGGTGATCTGCACGAACTGCGCGCCCTTGCGCAGATCCTCGATCGTGCGGCTGCCGGTATAGCCCATCGCCGCCTTGATCCCGCCGACCAGCTGGTGGATCACCCCGCTCGCGGGGCCCTTGAACGGCACCTGGCCCTCGATCCCTTCGGGCACCAGCTTCATCGCGGAAACGTCCTGCTGGAAATAGCGGTCGGCAGAGCCGCGCGCCATTGCGGTGACCGATCCCATCCCGCGATAGCTCTTGTAGCTGCGGCCCTGGTAGATGAAGGTTTCGCCCGGCGCTTCCTCGGTCCCGGCGAGCATCGATCCGATCATTACGGCAGAGGCGCCGGCGGCCAGCGCCTTGGCCGCATCGCCGCTGGTGCGCAGGCCGCCATCGCCGATGATCGGAACGCCCGACCTCTCGGCTTCTTCGGCGGCGTCCATGATCGCTGTGAGCTGCGGCACGCCGACGCCCGCGACCACGCGAGTGGTGCAGATCGAGCCCGGCCCGATGCCGACCTTCACTGCATCCGCGCCCGCGTCGATCAGCGCACGGGTCGCCTCGGCGGTGGCGACGTTGCCCGCGATGATCTGGACCGAACCGGACAGCGCCTTCGCCCGCTCGACGGCCTTGATCACGTCGCGGTTATGGCCGTGCGCGGTATCGATGATGACCACATCCACGTCGGCATCGATCAACGCCTGCGTGCGCGCGAAGCCCTTGTCGCCCGTGGTGCTGGCCGCCGCGACACGCAGTCGCCCGGCCGAATCCTTGGTCGCAGCGGGGTAGGTCACGGCCTTTTCGATGTCCTTGACCGTAATCAGGCCGATGCAGCGATAATCCTCGTCCACGACGATCAGCTTTTCGATCCGCCGCTGGTGGAGCGTGCGCCGCGCCTCTTCCTGCCCGGTGCCCAGCGGCACCGTGGCAAGGTTCTCGGTCGTCATCAGTTCACGGATCGGCTGGTTCGGATTTTCCGCGAAGCGCACGTCGCGATTGGTCAGAATGCCGACCAGCTTGCCGCCCCGGTCGGTTACCGGAATGCCGCTGATGCGGTTCGCGCTCATCAGTTCCTGCGCATCGCCCAGCGTGGCGTCGGGGTGGATAGTGATCGGGTTGACGACCATGCCGCTTTCGTAACGTTTCACCGCACGCACCGCGGCAACCTGCTCGTCGATATCGAGATTGCGGTGGAGCACGCCCATGCCGCCCATCTGGGCCATCGCGATGGCCATGTCGGCCTCGGTCACGGTGTCCATCGCCGCCGAGACGATCGGGATATTGAGCGAAATCTCGCGCGTCAGCCGCGTCCGGGTGTCCGCCATGCTCGGCATCACGTCGCTTTCGGCGGGGCGCAGCAGCACATCGTCGAAGGTCAGGGCGAGGGGGATTTCCTTGAAGGCCACGGCGGGCACCTTTCGCAAGCTGGGTTGCGATAGCGAGCCCGTTCAACGACGGACGACTCGCAGATCGCGGGGGATTTAAACCACTGTCTTGCAGGCGGCCCTTAGCGGGGCAGATCGCGATCCGCCAGAGGCGCGAAAGCGACTATCCAAACTTCCGTGCGATCGGGCGTCGGACGGTGCGGCGTCGTTTGGCCGAAATGTACAGGCAAACGCCCATCCGTCCCCGCATTCACGGTCGCTCAGTTGTGCCAGTCGACCTTCACGATGTCCGGCTGTTTGCGGTTGTAGCGCACGGTATGAACCGAACGCGTGCTGCTCGCTATGTGTGCCGACAACGGCGAGGAAATCATCCGGGTGAAGCATACTCCCCGCAATCAGGGTGATTGCTCAGTTCCCGGGCAATCGCATCCATATTCCATCCGATATCGATCTGTAATCGATCGATAAATACTGGTAATCGAGCCCCGGTCCCTGCCCTTATTCCTCCATCAGGCCATGCTTCTTGATGCAGTGGCGCAGCTGGTCGTAGCTGAGACCCAGCGCCTTGGCGGTCTGGCGCTGGTTCCAGCGATGCTTGCCCAGCGCATGCTCCACGATCGCGCGCTCATGCATGTCGACCGCGCCGCGCAGATCGGCAACATCGTCAAAATCGAGGCGCTGAGCAGCGGGTGCCGGGGCTGCACCTTCGCCCGATGCCTGCCGCTTCTGGGCGGGCGCCGCAGCGGGCATCCACGGGCTGTCGAACGGATCGAACACGATGTGGCCGATCGGGGATTGCGCATCGTCCCAGCGATAGATCGCGCGCTCGACCACGTTGCGCAGTTCGCGCACGTTGCCCGGCCACGGATGGTCTTCGAGCTGCTGCGTCACATGGTCGGCATAGCCGGGCCAGGTCTCCCATTCGAGTTCGGCTGCCATGCGACGCCCGAAATAGTCGGCCAGCACTGCGATGTCGCCTTCGCGCGCGCGCAGGGGCGGCAGGGTGATGACCTCGAAGCTGAGGCGATCGAGCAGATCGGCGCGAAAATCGCCCCGCTCCGCCATCGCGGGCAAATTTTCGTTGGTTGCCGCGACGATCCGGCAATCGACGCGCATCGGACGGCTGGAGCCGATCCGCGTAACCTCGCCATACTCGACCGCGCGCAGCAGGCGTTCCTGCGCGGCCATCGAGAGCGTGCCCAGTTCGTCGAGGAACAGCGTGCCGCCATCAGCTTCCTCGAACCGCCCCTCGCGCACGCGGGTCGCGCCCGTAAAGGCGCCCGCCTCGTGGCCGAACAGTTCGGCCTCGATTAGCGTCTCGGGCAGCGCGGCGCAATTCATCGTGACCAGCGGCTCGCCCCAGCGCGGGCTCAGGCGATGGAGGCGTTCGGCGATCAGTTCCTTGCCCGTGCCACGCTCGCCGATCACCAGCACCGGCCGCTGCAAAGCCGCCGCACGGCTGGTCCGCTCGACCGCGTCGAGGAAGGCGAGCGATTGCCCGACGAACTGATTTTCCCGCTCCATGGCCGAGATATAGGCCACAGCACCAAGCCTTGGCAATTATCACCAACATGCCGTTAGTCGAATTTTGTGAGAACGGCGCAATTACGCCATTTCCACGATTTGGCACACCAGTTGCAAAGTAAGAGGCAACACCAACCAAGGAGGACCAGAGATGCACGAACAAGCCCAACCGAAACGCGTATTCGGCAAGGCCGTGCTGGTCACGGTCCTCGCCGCGGGGGCGCTCGTCGCGATGAATCCGCCGTCTGCCGATGGCCCGCATTCCGACCGCCCATATATGCTACAGGTAACCGAACTCGCATGACCGACCATACCGATCCTCCGGGCCGCGCAAGCCGCCTCTCCCGCCTCGACAACGAGGTGGAGCGGCTACGCCGCAGCCCAACCCCCACGCAAGGCGGGCGCTCCGGCGCGAGCCGCGCGGCGGACTGGACGGACGCGGACAAGGTCAGCGAAAAGTTCAACGATTTCATATCATACGGAGCACCCTTCATGGGCATTTTCAGTCGCACGCGAGACATTATCGCGGCCAATTTCAACGAAATGCTCGACAAGGCCGACGACCCTTCGAAGATGATCCGGATGATCATCCTCGAGATGGAGGAAACGCTGGTCGAAGTCCGGGCGAGCGCCGCACGCACGATCGCCGACCAGAAGGAAATGCACCGCCATTCGGTTAAGCTCGACAAGTTGCAGAGCGACTGGGGCGAAAAGGCGCAGCTCGCGCTGAGCAAGGACCGCGAGGATCTGGCCCGCGCCGCGCTGGTCGAGAAAAAGAAGGCCGCCGACATGAGCGAACAGCTCAAGGCGGAAATCTCCGTCCTCGACGACTCGCTGCGCGCCTACGACGTGGACATTCAGAAGCTGCAGAGCCGCCTGCGTGAAGCGCGCAGCCGCCAGACGCAGATCGCGGCCCGGCTCGAAAGCGCGGAAAACCGCGTGAAGCTGCGCAGCCTGATGACAACCGAACGCGTGGACGAAGCGCTGACCCGCTTCGACCAGCTCGAACGCCGGGTCGACTACGCGGAAGGCCGCGCCGACCAGCTCAAGATGGAAAGCGAGAGCGGCAAGCTGTCACTCGCCGACGAAATCGCCTCCCTCGAAGGATCGGACAAGGTCGACGAGGAACTGGAAGAAATGAAACGCGCGCTCGGCAAGGGAGCCAACGACGCGAAGAAGGGGGACTGACCCATGGAAGACGTTTTTCTACCGATCATCATCTGCAGTATCCTCTTCATCGGTCTGCCCTGGGTCATCCTTCACTACATCACCAAGTGGAAGACTTCGGGCGGTGGCATCACCCAGGACGACGAAGCGCTGCTCGAAGAGCTTTATAACCTCGCCAAGCGGCTCGACGAGCGGATGGACACGGTCGAGCGACTGGTCGCCCACGACCACGCCGACTTCAAGCCCGCCCGCCTGATCGCCGACAACAAGGCCGACAACGAAGAACTCGACGAACTCGAAGCGCTGCTGGCCCGCAAGCGCGCCGAACAGAAGGAAACCCGCGCATGAACACGCCCCGCACCACGCTCTACAAGGACGAGCAGAATGCCAAGCTGATGGGCGTCTGCGCAGGCCTGGCCGACTATACCGGCGTCGATGCGCTCTGGTGGCGCCTGGGAATGCTCGTCGCGACACTCTCCGGCGGATTTCCCGTCACCCTGCCCGCCTATTTCATCATGGGCCTTCTCCTGAACCGCAAGCCCCCGCATCTCTACACGCAGGACAAGCAGGAACAGAAATACTGGCAGGGCGTGCGCGCCAATCCGAAGCGCACCTCACGCGAAATCCGCGGCAAGCTGCGCGAGATCGACCGCCGTCTGGCGAGCGTGGAGGAGCACTATGTCAGCTCCAACCCGCGCCTCGACGCCGAAATCGAACGCCTGCGCTAACTCGAACCGAATAGGGGAGACTACCAATGGAAGCCTTCTTGGGCCTCATGATCCCGATTATTGCCCTCTCGATCCCGATCATAGCAATTTGGACGACCCACCAGCGAAAACTGGCCGAGATGCAGATCGAAACCACCGCCAGCGCCAGCGCCGAAAAGGCCGCGCAATACGCCACTCAGATCCAGCGGCTCGAGGACCGGGTCCAGGTGCTCGAACGCATCGTGACCGACAAGGGCTACGACGTCGCCACCCAAATCGAGGCGCTGCGCGATGCGCGCAGCCACGATGAGGCGGCAGGCATGTCGCTCGACTTCGACAAGCGGGAGCGCGCCTGATGGAAGACCTCTTCAGCGGCCCCGGCATCGTCGTCCTCATCATCGCTCTGACGACGGGCGGATGGCTGATCAACAACTGGATCCGCGCCAAGCATGGCTACGATCTGGAAGACGAATGGGGCGGCAAGACCAGCCGCGCCGACAAGTCAGCCGAGATCGAGGGGCTGCGCGGCGAGAACGCAAAGCTGGTCCAGCGGCTCGACGATCATGCCGAACGGCTGAAAGTGCTCGAGAAGATCGTGACCGAACGCGGCTATTCGCTGTCGGACGAGATCGAGGCGCTGCGGCGCGATGAAAGCAGCGGCGTGCCGCTCGACACCGGCAAGAGGGAAAGCGTGTGATGCCTTTCGAAATGACTTCCGAAGTGATCGCGATCGTCGGTCTGGCCGGTGTGGCGGGCTGGGTCCTCACCACCTGGATGCGGATCAAGCACGGCTACCCGCTGGAAAACAGCTGGGGCAAGGCGATCTATCCCAAGGGCAGCGAAGAGCGCGTGAAGTTGCTGACGCAGGAAAACGCCCAGCTGCGCGCAGAACTGGGCTCCATCAAGGACCGCCTCGGCAATGTCGAGCGGATCGTGACCGACAGCGGCTATGCCCTGAATCATGAGATCGAGGGTCTGCGTGAAAGCAAGGAGATCAACTGATGAGCATGTGGAGCGCCATTGTCCTGATCGTAATGATCGGCGCCGTCGCCAGCATCCTGCGCGCGCGCTACAATTCGCAGGCCGGGATCACCGAAGACATGATGGGCAACCAGACGATCACCCATCGACCGGAACGCCCCGAAACCGACGAGGAAGCCCAGCGCGAAATCGAGACGCTGAAAGAGCGGATCGCGGTGCTGGAGCGCATCGCCTACGACAAGAACAACACCACCGCGCAGGAACGCGCGCGCATCTCTGCCGAGATCGACGCGCTGCGCGAAGAGCAGAACTGACCCTCTCCCCGACGACGGGGCAGCCAATGGAGGACTGAAAGTTATGGAGCCGACACTGGTTATCGCCGCCACATCGCTTCTCGGCCTCGGGCTGGTCGCTGCAGCACTGTTGCGCGCCTGGGAAGGCTGGCTGGCACTCAAACGCCGCGAGCTGGACGCCATATCGCGCGGCGACGCAGCTCCCGACGACACGCGCGGCGCAGGCCGGATTGCGCTCGCCGACCTGCGCGAACGCATCCGCAAGCTCGAAGCCATCGCCAACGGGGTGGATCTGTGAGCGGAGCATCGAGCCAGGCCGCGCAGGCGGGCATCGGCCTCGGCAGTGCCATCGCGGTCGCGATTTCGTGGTCGCTTCACCAGTCGATCGTCTGGGCGATCGTGCACGGCTTCCTCTCGTGGTTTTACGTGATCTATTACGCTCTGACGCGCCCGGGCGGGATTTCCGGCTAGTCCTGCATGGACGCAGGCGGATCGCGCCCCTACATCCGCCCTCATGCGCAGCCTCGACGATATCCGCGAAGAATACGAATTCCTCGAAGGGGACGAACGCTATCGTCTGCTGATCGAGCTTGGCCGCGATCTGGAAGACATGCCCGACGCGCTCAAGACCGACGCAACGCTGGTGCGCGGCTGCTCGGCAGCGGTGTGGGTCTATCCCACCGGAGAAGGCGACAAGCTGCATTTCCTGGCGGACAGCAACGCCGCGATCACCAAGGGCATCGTCGCGCTGGTAATCGCCGCGGTGCAGGACAAGCCCGCTGCCGAAGTGGCGCAGATGGACGTGACCGGGGCGCTCGACCCGTTCGACCTGAAGAACCAGCTATCGAGCAACCGGACGCAAGGCGTGCCCAACATGATCGCGCTGGTGAAGGAACACGCCGCACGGATTGCGACGGGGTAACCTGCGCGCCGCCGCTCAGCGGTTTCTGTAATCGATCCGGATCCGGACCCAGCTGCCGATCTGGGGCTTGCCGCCAAGCATCGGCGGACGAACCCGGAACTGCCATGCAGCCGCCAGGACGGCGCGGTTTATCATCGAGCGTTGCGGATATTCGGCAAGCGGCACGCAATCGACCACGCGAAATTCGGGCGCCGTCTTGCACGCGATCAGGCCCCAGCCCGGTCCGCTCGCGGTGGAGAGATAGCCCGCCAGCTCGCTATCGTCCGGTTCGCGATACCAGCGCGCGGCGTAAAGCGGCTGCCCATCGGGCGCGGTGCCAACCACTTCGGAATCCGCCATGCCCGGTCGCGGGCCGGTATCGACCGGCCCGTAGACCTGCTTCGGCGCATCCTGCTTCGCCGGGCGCGCAGGCTCCTGCTGCGGCGGCAGCTTGAACGGCGACGGTATGACCCGCTGCGGCATCGGCGGTGTGGACGCAACCGGGGGCATCACTTCGGGCTGCACCAGCTCGGGACGCTCGACTTGCGGATCGGAGGGGGCCGCTGGCTGCGCAACTGGCCGGGCGGTCTCGCTCGGCTCCTGCTCGGCTTGCTCCGGCTCTTGCGATGGCTCGTTCTGCGCCTTCAGGTCGACCACAGTGAGGCTGCCCGGTGCGGCTGCCGGCTCGTCGCGGATACTCAGCGTCAGGAGAACGATCAGCAGGACCGCCTCGATCGCCAGTGCGGCGACGAGCCCGACCAGCCGCCGGCCGCGCTCACTGCGCAGCGGTTCGAACAGCGGGTGATCGTCAAGGGACTGAGCTTCGGGCAACGGGCCTCAGGAGAATGGGACGGAGAGACAAGCAGGGAGGCGAGCCGGGGCGCTAGCTATCGCACTCTTGCCGGTAGCTGAAGACGAAGCCGTCAGTCTCGATCAGCGATTTTTCCCCATTATGGCGGATGTGGCTTTGTGCCGCCTTCCGGCACGTCTGGTTCGAGTTCATCATCTTCAATGCCCAGCGTCTTATCGCGGGCTCTTCCAGCGCGATCCGTTCGGCCTCTAAAATGCTCACACCATGTCGGGCACGAAGTTCCTTGATGCGCAGGAGCCAGCGCGACTGGGGCCTATCCGCGTAACGGCTTCGCAGCTCGGAGTAACGATCCGCGAGTTTCTCCGGGTCGTCGAGCTCGAAGAGTATTCGGTCGTTCTGCCCGGTCACGCCCCAGCGCTGTCGCGCACCACGGCGATACCCGCCTCGCGCTGGCGCTTCAGCTCCGCCTTCAGCTTGGCCGGATCGTGGGCCCATACGAAGCCGAAGCTCACCCCGCCCTCCTTTCCGATCGTCGCATGGTGCAGCTTGTGCGCCTGCACCAGACGCTTGGCATAGCCGCGTTTGGGCACGATCTTGAAATAGCGTTGGTGGACGAGGCCATCGTGGATGAAGGTGTAGACCACCCCGTAAGCGAGCACGCCCACGCCGATCCAGGTCGCTGGCTCCCACGCATTGTCGCCCATCACCAGCGGGCTGCCGATGACGAATAGCGAGATGCTGATGCCTGCCCCGACGAGAGCATAAAGATCGTTCTTCTCGAACCGGTTGTCATGCGGTTCGTGATGGTCGCGGTGCCAGCCCCAGCCGAAGCCGTGCATCACGTATTTGTGCAGCGCCCACGCGTAGAATTCCATCGCCACGAAGGTGATGGCGACGATGGCGACGATCTGCCACAGGCTCATGCCCCGGCTCCTTCTTCGATAGGCTGCGCGCGCGCTTCGCGCCGTGCATCGGGCAATGCCCACCACGGCACGTGCGGGTGGTGGTGATGCTCCAGATGATAGCCGAAATGGTAACAGGTCACAAAGCTCGCCAGCGTGCCGAAATTGTCGCTGCGCGCGTTATGCCGGTCCACGAACGTGTCTTCGCCATGCCTGTGCGGGCGGAAAGTGCCGAAATAGAACAGCTGCAGCGAGCTGGCGATCGACGGGACGGCGTAGAACACCATTGCCTGCACGATCGACACCTCCAGCGCGAAGTGCAGCACCCAGAAGATCGCCGTCACGTAGAAGAACGAGCCGAGCCCGAAATAGCACCGCAGGAAGGTCGCATACCATGGCCAGAACGCGCGCGGATGGTCGGCCGCAAAATCGGGGTCGCGATCCGTCCCCGGGGCCTTGTGATGCTCCCAGTGGGCCGCGCGCAATTTGTCGTAGGAAAAGCCGGCGTAAAGGAACAGCAGCGCGGTGCCGATGGCCGTGTTCAAACGCGGCGCGCCGGGGACGAGCGAGCCGTGCATGGCATCATGGCTGACGATGAAAAGCCCGACAGAGAGCCAGCACAGGACCGCCACCATGCCCAGAGCGAGCGGCAGGGTTTCCCAGCTCAGATCGAAGGCGAGCAGCGCAAAGCCGTGCAGCGCGATCCAGCCGCCCAGGATCGCAAGCGCGAGCGCGAGGCCGACCACCGGTTGAAAGGATGAAAGGAATGCGCGGGACATGGGGCTGGCAATAGACGCTCGACGCTTGCAGCGAAAGCCGGGATCGCGATCAATCCTCGCTGCCGGGGCCTTTGCCATCGTGCCGCGGGAAAAAGTAGCTCGCGATTTCCTCGCCGATCCGCGCGGGCCGCAGGCTTTTCGCGTCGATGCAGCACCAGCTCGACTTGACCTCGGCCAGAACTTCCTCGCCCCGCTCGATCACGGTGTGATAGAAAGCGCGCGCCCCCCTGGTGCTCTCGAGCACGGTGCGCGCGATGATATCGTCTTCGAGGAAGGCTGGCTTGCGATAGGTGATCTCATGCTTGAGCGCGACCCACGCACGCTCAGCCACAGCATCGGCAGGCGCGAATTTCTGCCAGTGCGCCAGCACGGCGTCCTGCACCCAGCCGAGGTAGCGCGCGTTGTTCACGTGCCCCATGAAGTCGATATCGGCGGGCTTGATATTGATCGGATGAGCGTAAGGCTTTGCTGACATATGTGTAAGCTAGCGATCAAAGGCTTACATTACCATGACCATCGGCCGGACTCTCGTCCTTTTTTCGCGCCGCTTTCGTGCGCTGTGTCGCCTTGCGGTTGCAACGAATTCGCGCGCCATGCACTAGGATAGGCATGAGCAAGTCCAACAAGAACCTTTCCGGAGTCGCCCTCGCGACCGGTGCCGCCATCGGGTCCGCCGCCATTGCCGCCGCGCTGCTTTACGCAGGCAAGCGTCGCAAATCGGGGAACAAGGATACGGAGCCCAAGCAGCTGCCACCGATCCCCTCGGGCGAAGACCCGCAGACCGACTAAGCCTTTACCGATCAGAACAATAAGGGAGAGAGACCCATGAAAGCCGTGCTGACCAAAGAAGTGGGCGGGCCCGAAACGCTCGTCATCGAACAGATCGATACGCCCAGCCCCGCCAAGGGCGAAGTGCTGGTCGATATCGCCGCCTGCGCGATCAATTTCCCCGACACGCTGATCATTCGCGATCTCTATCAGTTCAAACCCGAGCGCCCCTTTTCACCGGGCGGAGAAATCTCGGGCACCATCGCCGCCGTCGGCGAAGGCGTGGACGGCTGGAAGGTCGGCGACCGCGTGCTGTCGGGCATCGGCAGCGGCGGCCTGCGCGAACAGGTCTGCGTCGAAGCGGGACGGCTATTCAAGGTGCCCGAAGGTATCGACCTGACCGCGGCTTCGGCGCTGCTCATGACCTACGGCACGATGATCCACGCGCTGAAGGATCGCGGCAATATCAAGCCGGGCGATACCGTGCTGGTGCTCGGCGCGGCAGGCGGCGTGGGCCTTGCGTCGATCGAGCTGGCCAAGGCCTACGGGGCCAAGGTGGTCGCGGCAGTCTCCAGCGACGAGAAAGCCAAGGTCGCGAAGGACGCAGGCGCAGACGAAACCGTCGTCTACCCGCGCGCGCCCTTCGACAAGGATGCCTCGAAGAAACTGGCCGGCGATTTCAAGGCCGCAGTCGGTGCCAATGGTGCGGACATCGTGGTCGATATTGTCGGCGGCGACTATTCGGAACCCGCATTGCGCTCCATCGCATGGGAAGGCCGCTTCCTGGTGATCGGCTTCCCGGCGGGCATCGCGAAGATGCCGCTCAACCTCACATTGCTCAAGAGCTGCGACATTCGCGGCGTCTTCTGGGGCGCCTTCGCCGCGCGCGAACCGCAGCGCAACGCGCAGAACATCGCCGAGCTGTTCGAATTCTGGCAGGACGGCAAGATCAGCCCGCAGATCAGCGAAACCTTCAGCCTCGATGATGCGCACAAGGCGATCGAGAAGCTGGAAAACCGGCAGGCCATCGGCAAGCTGGTGGTGTCGATGGACAAGTAGCAACCTCGCTTGTCGCGCGCGTCGCGGAGGCCTATCTTCGATCACGACACTTACCAGCAAACGAAGCGGGCCCGACCACCACAACGGGCCAACCGAAAAGGCAGCACGATCATGACCGATTTCAACGACCGCCGCCGGGGCGAAGAATCCAAGTATGCAATGGACGAGGAAACCGCCTTCAAGGTGGCTGCGCGGCGCAATCGCCTGCTCGGCGAATGGGCGGCGGGTCTGATGAACCTTACCGATGAGGAAACCGATAGCTACAAGAAGGCGGTCGTCCAGGCCGATTTCGAGGAAGCGGGCGACGAAGACGTGATCCGCAAGGTGCTCGGCGATCTTACCGCCGCGTCCTGCGACGTGGACGAAGCCGCAGTGCGCGCCAAGCTGGCCGAATGCGAGATCGAGGCTCGCCGCCAGCTGATCGAAGGGGCATAAGCCCAATGCCGATGCAGGCGGACGAAATCGCGGGCATGATCCAAGCAGCCCTTCCCGGCGCCGAGGTCGAAATGCGCGATCTTGCCGGGGATAACGATCATTGGGCGGCGAAGGTCGTCGCCCCGCAATTCGCGGGCAAAAGCCGCGTCCAGCAGCACAAGATGGTCTACGATGCGCTCGATGGGAAAATGGGCGGCGTGCTCCACGCCTTGCAACTGACCACCGAGCCTCCCAAGTGACGGCCAGAAGCTAAAAGCAACGGCGGTTAAAAACTCATGGCAGATACCAAAGAACGCATTTCCGGCATCGTCGGGGAAAACGACGTCGTCCTTTTCATGAAGGGCACGCCCCTGTTCCCGCAATGCGGCTTTTCCAGCCGTGCGGTGCATATCCTCGACCATTGTGGTGTGAGCTACGAAAGCGTCGACGTGCTGCAGGACATGGAAATCCGGCAGGGCATCAAGACCTATTCCGACTGGCCGACCATCCCGCAGCTTTACGTGAAGGGCGAATTCCTCGGCGGATCGGACATCATGACTGAGATGTTCGAAGCAGGCGAATTGCAGCAGGTCTTCACCGACAAGGGCGTGAAGACCGCGGACTGATCGGCCCGTTGCGGTCGGCGCCTGGGGGGACATGCGCCGAACCGCGTCCGGGTCTTCAACCTTCGGGGAGGCGGAACCAGGAGACCTTTTGGCTCCGCCTCGTAACGAAGGTCAGGGATGCACGACAATATGCATGCCCCGTGCCAGTTTTTCGAAACGGCTCAAATGCAGGATTGCCGATGGTTAACTTCAGTCAGCCTGACAATGCCCCTGTAAAAAATCCCGACAGCAAGCCGGGCGCGCCGCGTGGCTGACAAGTCAACGGATAGCGGCGAGCGCGATGCCATTCCCGCAGCGACGGTGGTGATCTTCCGCCGCGCACCGGATGGCGGTGCGTCGCAGATCCTGATGCAGGTACGCAACCGCGCACTCGCCTTTGCGGGCGGCATGGCGGTGTTCCCGGGCGGGCGGGTGGACGACAGCGATTTCGAGCTGGCGCGGCGAGCCGGATATGTCGACATCGACGAGTCAGCCCACCAGATTGCGGCAATCCGCGAAACACTGGAGGAGACGGGCCTTGCTCTCGGTCTGCGTGGGGCGATCGACGCAGAGTCTGCGGCGAAGGCCCGTGCGATGCTGCTCGATAAGGGACGGCTCGAACCGGTGCTGGCGCAAATGGGCTGGAGGATCGCGCTGAACGATCTGGTGCCCTTCGCGCGCTGGTTTCCCAAGAACGAGCGTCTCTCGCGCATCTTCGACACGCGCTTCTATCTGGCCGATCTGGGCACGGGCGCGGTCGAGATTGCGACGGACGCCGGCGAGAATACGCGGCTGTTCTGGGCCAGCGCGGTCGCTGCACTCGACGCTGCCGACCGGGGCGAGATCGATCTCATCTTCCCCACCCGCCGCAATCTCGAACGATTGGCGCAGTTCGACGACTTCGATCAGGCCAGAGCCCACGCCGAAGCGACGCCCATGCCCACGATCGTTCCATGGGTAGAAGAACGCCCGGAGGGGCGCAGCCTGTGCATACCCGCCGACTGCGGCTACCCTGTTACCTCGGTCCTGCTGGGGGATGCAAAGCGCGGATAGTCGCGCGGTGCCAGCACCGGACCGGACCGCAAAGGCTCCAGAATCAAACAGCCCCGGAACCCTGAAGGGCCCGGGGCTTGTTAGTGGTGCGCCCGGAAGGATTCGAACCTCCGGCCCCCTGATTCGTAGTCAGGTACTCTATCCAGCTGAGCTACGGGCGCTTGTGAGGCGCCGCACATAGGAAGGGTGCCCGACCTTGGCAATCCTTTTGTCACCCACGGCGCAGGTTTTGTCCCCAGATAGCCGATCTGGCCGGTTTTCGGCCAACATCAGTCGAAAAAACGCGCGGCCAGCTCGCGGTCGAGCGGCGGTTTGGGCAGGCCGCGAATCTCTTGCCGATCGAGCCAGCGCCATTCGCCACCTTCGAGCGAACGCGGCTCTCCGCTCCATGTCGGACAGTGGATCAGCAGCAGCAATACAGGCCGCGGGCCGCCCGCTGCGCCCGGATCGTCCGCCGCGAACCCGACCTCGCACATTGCGTGGGGATCGAGCGCCAGACCGCATTCCTCCGCAATCTCGCGCGCAAGCGCCTCGCGCGGTCCCTCCCCCGGATCGATCTTGCCGCCGGGAAACTCCCACAGGCCGGCATGCGCCTTGCCCACTGGGCGGCGGTGCATCAGCCAGCGTCCGGCGGCGTCGGGACCGATCGCGGCGGCCACCACCTGAAGATATGTCGGAATTTTTTCCACCTTCGGGAGTCGGTTTTACCTCGGCTTAACCCTGATCGGCCACAAGCAGCCTGGAACTGCCCGCATCTAACGTCGCGGAAGCAGGCTTGGCAATCGGCCGGGCAATCGACTGGGCAACCGAGTGGGGGTAGCGATGAAAACCTTCTGGAAGCGCCTTTGCCGCGACCAAAATGGTGCGACGGCCGTCGAATACGGCCTGATCCTCGCCCTTATCTTCCTCGCGATGGTGAGCGCGGTCGGCACCTTCTCCAACAGCGTGATCAACACGTGGGACACGGTGCGCGAGACCTCGAGCGAGGCGATCGACCGCACGTGAGCCATGCCAACGGGCATTTAGAAAATTTCAACTCTCGGGGGCTAGACCGGCAGCAGCTCTATCCGAGGGGACGTGGACAGAGCCGGTAACGAAGACGACAACAGGAGACCAAAAATGAAATTCTTCCGTGAACTGATGAACGACGAGCAGGGCGCAACCGCCATCGAGTATGGCCTGATTGCCGCTCTCATCGCCGTCGCCGCGATCACTGCAATGGGTAGCCTGGGCAACCAGCTCGGCAACACCTTCAACACCGTGTCGGACGACATGTCGGCCGACTAAGTCAATTCGACCTAACACGAAGACGGCGGGGAGCGATCCCCGCCGTTTTTTTGTGCGTGGTATCCGCCGGGCCCGTCAGCGCCCGCGCACCACCAGCTTGACCTGCTGGCCTGCCCGCAGGCCTTCGCGCGAATCGAGGCTGTTGAGCACGCGGAAGCGCGCTTCCTGCCCGGTGCTGTATGCCATCCGCCGCGACAGCGAAGACACCGTATCGCCCCGTTGCACCGTCACCACGTCGATCACGCGCGGAACCACCTGCGCGGCTTCTGTCGAACTGATCTGGCGAAAAGATTCGAACATCGGTGTGAACACCCCGGATCGACCTGCGGGCGCAATCGCCTGGAAGTAGTAGTTTCGTCCGCCTAAGTCATAGGCGAAGACCACGACATCGACCTGGGACTGCCCCGAATTGGCGCGCGCGACGCCATAGGCCGCGGGCAGTCCATTAACCGTGGTGGTCTGGATCTGCGGCCGGATCTGCTGACCCTGCTGGGATAGCGACTGGAACGCGCTGCTCACCAGTTGCGAAGGGCTGCCGCTCGACTGCGCGATCCGCAACTCTGCCTGCCCCGACTGGCCGTTGATCGTCACCTGCTGCGTGCCGTTGACGAGGTAGAAGCCCTGCGGCGCGGTGAATGCAAAGCGCATCTCGGGATGGATGAACTGACGGCCTTCGATGACGCCCTGTTCGGGATCGTCGCCATAGGTGAGGCCGTCGATATTGCGCAGGAACGTGTCGCGATTGAGGACCGTCCCGGGCTTGCCGGCGGCAAGCGTCGCGGTATCCCGCACGCGCCCGGCGGGATCGGGATGGGTCGAGGCCCATTCCGGCAGGCTGGCATTGTCACGGCCCTGAAGCTGCGCGTCGAGCGATGACTGGCGCGCCAGGCTTTCGAGCACCGTGCTCATCGCCAGCGGATCGTAGCCCGCCGAAACGAGATACTGGACACCCAGCCGATCGGCCTCTTCTTCCTGGCTGCGCGAGAAGCTGAGCGTGAGCAACTGCGAGCCCTGAAGCGCCGCCCGGCCGAGCGTCGAGCCCAGCTGGCTGTCGCCGAGCAGAATGCCCGAGAGAATCGCGCCCGCCGCGCCGAGCAGCGTGTTCTGCTGCTGCGCCTGCTGGCGCCGCTGCGAGTGACGCGCGGCAACATGGCCGACCTCGTGGCCGAGCACGGCGGCCAGCTCGGCCTCGTTGTTCATCAGCGTCACCAGCTGGCGGGTGGTGTAGACATAGCCGCCAGTGGTCGCGAAGGCATTGTTGACCGAGCTGTTGAGCAGCGAGACGGTGAACGCGCCTTCCGAATTGGCAAGGCCCGACTGCACCGCGATCTTCTGACCGACGCCGCGCACGTAATTGGCGGTGCCGCCCTGCATCGCGCCGCCGAATTCCTGCAGAATCTGGCTGTGATACTCGCGGCCCTGCTGCGCCTCGTTCTGCGTGATAGGCGTATTGGCGCCCGGAATCGGTCCGCCACCGACTGCGGCACACCCGGTCAGCCCCAGTGCGAGGGCTACGGGCGATGCGAATGCGAGAATTTTGCGACGGCTCATGCGGAATGTCTCCCCTGATGCGTTAGACGCGAGGGGGAGCGATGATCGCGCCGCCCGCGTTATGGCCCATACAACAGGCCGATAGCGCAAGCGGTTCCCGAACCGGGATGCAGTCAAGTGTGCGTCAGGCGCCGATGGCGAGGTACCGATCGGCGCGCGTTTCCTGCAGTTGCAGGATATCCTTGCCGGCCAGCTTGCCAAGCTCGTCGTCGATCGTATCGGCAAGATTGCGGATCGCCGACTGTGGATCGCGATGTGCGCCGCCCACAGGCTCGGGCACGATCCGGTCGATCACGCCCAGCTCTTTCAGGTTCTGCGCGGTGACCTTCATCGCCTCCGCCGCATCGGGCGCCTTTTCCGCCGTGCGCCACAGAATCGACGCGCAGCCTTCGGGCGAGATGACCGAATAGACCGCATGCTCCATCATCAGCACGCGTTCGGCACTGGCGAGCGCCACTGCCCCGCCCGAACCGCCCTCGCCCACAATCGTCGCGACCATCGGCACGGGCAGCGCAAGGCATGCCTCGGTCGAGCGGGCGATGGCTTCCGCCTGGCCGCGTTCCTCGGCCTCGATCCCCGGAAATGCGCCCGAGGTATCGACCAGCGTGACCACCGGCAGGCCGAACCGCCCGGCGAGATCCATCAGGCGGATCGCCTTGCGGTAGCCTTCGGGCTTGCCCATTCCGAAATTGTGCCGGAGGCGGGTCTGCGTGTCGTGGCCCTTTTCGTGCCCGATCAGCATGACCGAACGCCCGCGCAAGGTGGCGAATCCGCCCAGGATCGCCTCGTCCTCGCCGAAATAGCGATCCCCGCCCAGCGGCATGAAATCGGTAAAGGCGTGTTCCACATAATTGCGAAAATGCGGGCGTTGCGGATGCCGCGCGACCTGCGTCTTCTGCCATGGCGAAAGCGAGGCGTAGAGGCTCTTGAGCATCTCCGCACTCTTCGCCTCGAGCTTCGCGAGCTCTTCGGCAATATCGATCTGCTCGCCGCCTTCGACAGATTCGTTGGCGGCGCGCAATTCGGCGATTTGAGCCTGCAGCTGTGCCACAGGCTTCTCGAAGTCGAGAAAAGTCAGCATCATTCCGCGCTATCGGGCTGTTGCCCCTCGCGCAAGCCGCCATGGCTCGCGAGGGGGTGCCTTTCGTTGACAAGCGCGACCAGCCGTGCGGCCTCGACATGGGTATATATCTGGGTTGTGGCGATGTCCGCGTGGCCGAGCAGCGTCTGGAGAGCGCGCAGGTCCGCCCCACCTTCCAGCAGGTGCGTGGCGAATGCATGGCGCAGAACGTGGGGGCTTATTTTCGCCGGAGGAATATCCGCGCGCTGCGCCAGGCCCTTGATTAGCTGGTAAAGCCTGATGCGCGTCAGATGGCTCATCCGTGACGGGAACAGCCAGGGCGAGCCTTCGGCGCGCACGGTCAGCCAGCGCGAGACCGCGCTGCGGGCCCGCGTGCCCATCGGCACCAGCCGCTCCTTGCCGCCCTTGCCGGTAATCGTAAGGAACGGTGCATCCCGCGGGACCGAGGCCAATGGCAGCGCGACCAGCTCGGTCGCGCGCAACCCGGAGCCATAGAGCAGCTCAAGCATCGCGAGCAGGCGAATGGCGGCGGGTTTGTCGCCTTCGGCCTCCTGCTCGGCCTGCGCGAAGAGCGCGGCGATCTCGTCATGGTCGAGCACCTTGGGCAGGCTGCGGCGCCTGGCAGGATTGGGCAGTGCAGCGGAGGGATTATCCACCCGCAGCCCCTCGTCCTCGAGAAACCCGAAAAATTGCCGCAGCGCCGATGCCTTGCGCGCCACCGTCGCCGGGGCGAGATCGGCCCATGCCGTGCCGAGCTTTGCCAGTGCCCCGCGCGGGGCATCCTCGAGCGGGCCGACGATCTGCGCCGCACCTTCTAGGTCGCGGCGGTAGGCAGCGAGCGTATTGGCGGCCGCGCCGCGATCCACCGCCAGCGCCGCCAGAAAATCCTCTATCGCTGCGTGGGACATGAGTTCGCCATGCGGTCGGTCTAACCGCGCGCGATCGCCTCCGCCGCGATCATCCGCGCCTCGGCTTCCATGCCGCTTTGGCGGAGCGCGGAGACGATGTGAAAGAGGTGCCGCGGGGTCATCCGGTTCCAGTCGTCGCCCTGCATGCCCAGCCCCATGAGAAGCGTGACAAGCGCCGCGTTCTCAACCTCGCCCGCACGCGCAATCGCCTCGCTCCAGCGGGTCTCGCGCGACAATTCGAGATCCAGCTCGCGATCCCACGAATTGCGCGTCCCGCTCGAAATCCGCCCCAGGCCTGCAAGGCCAGCGACGAGGAAGCGCGTGCGGCGGCTGCCCGTGCTCGAATCATTGTCGCGAAACGCGTCGATGGCATTGCTCGAGACGGCACCGTCGGCATCTGGCAGCCCGACGGCCAGCAGGCCCCAGCCCGCATCGCCTTCGTCCACGATACTGCTCCACCGTGCGGCATCGCGATCGAGCCCGGCGGTCAGCATTGCGGCGATCAGCGGCCCGGCGTCGCCGGAAAAGCTCCCGTTCGCGGGGATGCGCGCGGCGGCATAGGCGGTCAGCACCTGCCGGTCGTAGGGGATCTGCGTGCCCTCGCCCCACAGGCTGCGAATCGCGGCGAGGCGGGCGGCCGGATCGGGATCGACATAGGCAGTCCGCAACAGGGCCGCGTCGCTGCCGATCGCGCCGTCATTGCCGCTCGCCGCATAGGCCTGCGAATAGAGATCGATCAGGGCGGAGGAAGAGAATATCCCCTCGCGCGCGGCGCGGCGCGCGCCATCGATCCGCAAGGGTAGCGGCAGCGATGGCAGCGATGCCGAAGCGCGCTGGTAATAGGGACCGGCATCGTCGATCAGCCGTTCGGGGATATCGATGCCTAGTGCTGCGGCGAGGCCATAGCGCCATGGCGTCAACTCATCGACATCGTCCCACTCGATATTGACCACGCTGTTGCCGAGGCCCGCCGCACCCGCGAAGCGCTGCGCCAGCAGCACGTCGATGACTTCGGTCTCCTCGCCATCGACCCGGTCGCGCAGGCGGATCAGGTCGTTACGGGCGCGTGCGGTTTCGCCGCCGTAGGAATTGCAGATCGAGCGCAGCATGCGCCATTCCACATCGTCGCGGTATCCGCCACGTAGCACCGCGAGCGGGCATGCACCAACGATATCGCCCGTCGCGATGTAAGCGTCGACCGCGGCATTCGCGAGGCGGGTGTTCCAGCTGTCGACATCGATATCCTGCGCGATGGCGCGGGCCGCGGGGAATTCGCCCATCCGGTTGAGCAACTGCGCGCGCAGGCCTGCGAATTCCGCCCCGCTCATGCCCGCGGGCGGCGCGAGACGGCTCGCCAGTGCGCGCCGCAGCGCGATGTGCCCCCAGCGCGAAACCAGTCGGCCTTGCGTACCCGAGATGGCCGCGCGAACCAGCGATTGCGGCTGGTTTGCCAGCGAGACGGCGGGCAGCCCGCCCTCGTCTTCTGCAAGGATGCCGACGCGGGTCGTGGCGCGGCGCTGTGCCGCGGGAATGTCGAACTTGGGCTTGAGGCCGAGCAGTTCGTCGAGCTCGTCCGTATCGAGCGCCTCGAGTTCCTCCAGCGTCGGCAGGCGATTGCCGCTGCTGCTCGACGAACCCTCATCCGATGACGCGCCGTCTTCATCGCTCTCGTCGGGGACGTCCTGCACCACCGGCGTGGCGGCGCTCGTCGGTGTGGGGCTCGGCGCAGGCGCGCTTGCCGTCGGCGTGGGCGCCGGAGCTGGTGAAGGGTCCTGCATGCCCGGCGGCAGCAGCGATTGCGGGTTGCCCGCGATCAGCGCGATCGGCGCGGCCAGCATGGCCAGCCCCGCGCCCGTCAGCAGCGTCGCTTTCACGCGCGTCTTCATGCCTCCATCTCCGACAGATCGATGGTCTGCGCGACCGGGCGGACGGGTTCTTCCCCGCCATCCCACCAGGCCCAGCCGATAATGAGCGCGACGACTGCCACGCCCACGGCGATGCGCTGCCGCGCAGTTTTGGAAATGTCTATCTGCACGCGATCCGATACCCTTTGTTGCCATCGCCCTAGCCCATCTCTACGCCGCCGAGCAATGGAGCCCGTGTCGTCCCTCGCCGCCAAGTCCCGCGTTGCGGCGCTGACCGCGCGGCTCGACCGGCCAATCGTGCTGGTCGGGCTGATGGGCGCAGGCAAGTCCACCGTGGGGCGGCGCCTCGCAACGATCCTCAAATGCAGCTTCATCGATGCCGACGACGCAATCGAGGAGGCTGCGCGCCTTCCCATCGCGGAAATCTTCAGCGAATTCGGCGAAGCCTATTTTCGCGACGGTGAACGCCGCGTGATTGCGCGGCTGATGGAGGAAAACCACGGTATTATCGCAACCGGTGGCGGCGCGTTCATCAATGCGGAGACGCGCGCCCTCATCCTCGAAGGTGCGATCGCGGTGTGGATCGACTGCGACCTCGCCACTCTGGTGGAGCGGACGGGACGGCGCGACAATCGGCCCTTGCTGCGCGATGGCGATCCCGAAGCAATCCTGAGCCGCCTGATGAAAGAACGCGCACCGTATTACGCGCAGGCGCATATCCGGGTAGAGGGTCAGCGAGGCCCGCACACCCGCACCGCATGGGCGATTATCGAGGGAATCGAACAATGGCTGACGTAGATGTCGCACTGGCCGGGCGAAGCTATCGGGTGAAGGTCGGTCCCGGGCTGCTCGAACGGGTTCATGCGGACGCCCATTCCTTCATCGAACCCTATGGCAAGCGCGCCGTGCCGGTGGTGGCCGACGCCAACGCGAAACGTCTGCACGGCGAGCGTTTGCAGGCCTCCTTCCGATCGGCCGGGCACTCGATCGACTGGTACGAGGTCGCGCCCGGAGAAAGCTCGAAAAGCTGGGACGAACTGGTCCGGCTGACCGACTGGTTGCTCGATCGTGGTGTGACGCGCTCGGATCATGTGTTCGCGCTGGGCGGCGGCGTGGTTGGTGACCTCGTCGGTTTTGCCTGCGCCATCCTCAAGCGCGGTTGCGGCTTTGTGCAGCTGCCCACCACGCTGCTGGCGCAGGTGGACTCGAGCGTCGGCGGCAAGACCGCGATCAACGCGCCCGCGGGCAAGAACCTGATCGGCGCGTTCCACCAGCCCTCGCTCGTGCTGGCAGACACCACCTGCCTCGCCACCTTGCCGCAGCGCGAAATGCGCGCCGGGCTGGCCGAAGTGTTCAAGTACGGCATCCTCGGCGACGCCGATTTCCTCGCGCGCGTCGATAGCGAGAGTTCGGCGATCCTTGCTTGCGACGATGCGACGCTCGAATCCGTGATCGCGCATTGCGTCGGCATGAAAGCGCGCGTCGTCGCCGAAGACGAGCGCGAGACGAAGGATGCGCGCGCGCTGCTGAACCTCGGCCACACCTTCGGCCACGCGCTAGAGGCGGAGACCGGGTTTTCGGACAGGCTACTGCATGGCGAGGCGGTAGCCTTGGGCATGGTGCTGGCGGCACGCTATTCCGCGCGGCGCGAGCTTATTTCGCTCGCCGATGCGGAGCGTGTGGCCGATGCGCTGGCACGCGCGGGCCTGCCGACCGAAATTTCGGCGCTTGGGCTCGATTGCGACGGGAGCACCCTCGCCCACCATATGCGCAACGACAAGAAGGCCGAGGCGAGCACGGTGCCCTTCATCCTCCTGCGCGCGATCGGCGAGGCTTTCGTCGCGCGCGATGTGGAGCTGGCGGATGTCGCCGCGTTCATGGACGAGCAGCTACAGGCTCACTGACCCTGCGGCCGCGGTTCGTCGGGCACGCTTTCGAGCGCAACCCCGTCGCCCGCGGACGTCTCGGCGATCACCGAGAAGGAGCCATCGCTTTCCAGCACAACCCACGCGATGTCGGAGCGACCGCCGAAGCCTTTTTTCCGGATTGCGGCGTCCACCTCGACTTCGGTGATCCGCTCGTCATCCATCGTCCGACGGTTGAGCTTGCCATGTTGCAGCAGGAGGCGCGGATCGGATCGGATCAGGCGCCGGAACGGCACCCACCGCACCGACAAGCGCGCCACGATCCACTGGAGGGCAATCAGCATGACGAAGGCGGTCATGCCCTCTGCCAGCGCAACGTCTGTCGACAGCAGGATCGTCGCGAGGGTCGAGCCGAGCGCGACGGTGACGACGAAATCGAAGACGTTGAGCTTCGCGAGAGAGCGCTTGCCGCTAACCCGCAGGACGACGATCAATCCGACATAGGACGTGATCGCAGCCACGACCGTGCGCAGCAGCCCGTTCCATCCGTCAAAGAAAACACCAACCCAGTCCATGCACGCTCAATGCGCGAAGACGGTGACCGCTCCGAAACTAACAACCGATGGGTGCCCGCCTAGAAGAGACGCGATCCGTCCGGCACCTTTTTGTCGGGCGCAAACAGCACGACCTCGGCCGCTTCGTCCGCGAAGCCCAGCGTCAGCACCTCGGACATGACAGGCCCGATCTGGCGCGGCGGGAAGTTGACCACCGCCGCCACCTGCCGCCCGACCAGTTCCTCGCATGCGTAGTTCGCGGTGATCTGCGCGCTGGTCTTCTTCACGCCGATGGTCGGCCCGAAGTCGATTTCCAGCTTGTAGGCAGGCTTGCGTGCCTCGGGGAATTCACGCGCCGCGACCACGGTGCCGACGCGGATATCCACCTTCAGAAACTGGTCGAAACTCGTTTCCTCAGCAGCAGGCGCATCGGGTTCGTGGGAGAGGTGCATCGACCGGCCCTAGTACTCGTAACTCGTGGTGAAAGTGACGTTCGTGATCTGCCAGCCCCTGCCCGGCTTCTCGTATGTAAGCGTCCATACCGCGACATCGCGAGCGTGCTGACAGACATAAACCAGTTTCGCCATGTAACTGCCGAAATTGTTTCTGCTCACGACTTCGCATCCCAGCAGGGGTCCATCGCTCTCGATCATCGTGTCGAGCTGCTCCGAAAACTGGGCAATCTTCTCCGTGGTGTCTTCGCCGACACCCTCGAAAAGCGACGAAGCAGCAAGCTCGCTGTTCTGCATTTTGAGCAGGTCGAACATGCCTTGCGCCCGGCTTTCGAGAGCCTGCCAGTCCTGTGCCGAAGGAGCGGGCTCCTCCTGCGCGCTCAGCGGCGCGGCGAGGAGAAACGCTGCTAACAAGCCTGCCGGTAGATATCGCATTGCTTTCCCCCGATTTCGAACGTCCTTGCCCCAGCGTAACAGCGGCTCACTCCAGCTCAAGGATCACTTCGTCAACCGCCAGACTGTCGCCCTCGGCGGCGTTGATCGAGGAGATCGTGCCCTCCTTCTCGGCGCGCAGGATGTTCTCCATCTTCATCGCCTCCACCGTGGCGAGCGGCTGGCCCGGCTGGACCTCTTCGCCTTCTTCCACATGCAGCTTCACCAGTAGTCCCGGCATCGGGCAGATGAGCATCTTGGAAAGATCGGGCGGCTCCTTCTCGATCATGTGATCGAGCAGCGGAGCGAGCCGTGCGGGTAAGGCCAGCCCTGTGTGCGTCTTGCCGCGCGTGGTCAGCGCCCACATCGCGCTGCTCGTCCGACGCAACTGGATAGCCAGGTTCTCGCCATTGCCGCTTGCCGCGGCCAGCACCATGCCCGGCTGCCAGTCGGTTGTCCCGGCGATCCACTCACCGTCGACGGTCGCGCCGCCGTCGCCCAGCGTCACGTCGAACACCCGACCGTCCATCTTCACCACCCACTCGCTGGGCGGGTGGGCCGCACCGTTCAGCTGGCCGGAAATCTGGCCCTCGTGTGCCATGAGGCTGAACTGCGCGCCCGCCATCAGGGCGGCGACCAACCGCAGGCGATCCTCGTCCGCCGCCGCGCCCTCGAAGCCATCGGGATATTCCTCCGCAATAAAGCCCGTAGTCAGCTCGCCCGAGCGGAAGCGCGGGTGCTGCATGATCGCGCTGAGGAAGTCGATATTATGCCCCGGCCCTTCGACGCGGAAGGCGTCGAGCGCCTCCACCTGCAGATCCGCCGCGGCATCGCGCGTAGGCGCCCAGGTGATCAGCTTGGCGATCATGGGATCGTAGAAGATCGAGACCTCGCCACCCTCGAACACACCATCGTCGACCCGCACGCCGCCGCCGCCGGTTTCGAAGCCGCGCCGCCCAGCGGGGCCGCTGTCGCCGGTCCAGCCCGGCACAGGCGGTTCGTAGCGGACCAGCCGCCCGATGCTGGGGAGGAAGTTGCGGTAGGGGTCTTCGGCGTACACGCGCGTCTCGATCGACCACCCGTCGATTCCGATGTCGTCCTGCTTCATGGGCAGTTCTTCGCCCGCCGCCACGCGGATCATCCATTCGACCAGGTCGACGCCCGTAATCGCCTCGGTCACCGGGTGTTCCACCTGCAGGCGGGTGTTCATTTCGAGGAAGTAGAAGCTCTCCCCCGTCTTGTCCGCGCCGCTGACGATCAGCTCGACCGTGCCTGCCGAATGGTATCCCACCGCCTTGGACAGCGCGACTGCCTGCTCACCCATGGCCTTGCGCATTTCGGGCGTGACGAAGGGCGACGGCGCTTCCTCGACCACCTTCTGGTGGCGGCGCTGGATGCTGCACTCGCGCTCGTTCAGATAGAGCGTGTTGCCCTGCCTGTCGGCCAGGATCTGGATTTCGATATGGCGCGGATCTTCGATGAATTTCTCGATAAACACGCGGTCGTCGCCAAAAGAGTTCAGACCTTCGCGCTTGGTCGCCTCGAACCCTTCCTCGACATCCTTGTCGTTCCAGGCGAGGCGCATGCCCTTGCCCCCGCCCCCGGCAGACGCCTTCATCATCACCGGGTAGCCGATGTCGTTGGAGACCTTCAGCGCTTCCTCGGTCGTGTCGATCGCATCCTTCGATCCGGGCACCACGTTGACGCCCGCTTCCTTGGCCAGCTTCTTCGATTCGATCTTGTCGCCCATCGCGGCGATCGCGGTGGCCGGCGGGCCGATGAAGACGATGCCTTCCTTGTCGAGCGCTTCGACGAAGCTCGCGCGTTCGGACAGGAAGCCATAGCCGGGGTGGACCGCTTCGGCCCCGGTCGCCTTGCACGCCTCGATGATCTTGTCCGCCAGCAGATAGCTTTCCGCCGCCGGAGCCGCGCCGATATGGACCGCCTCGTCCGCCATCTTCACGAAGGGCGCGCGCGCATCGGCATCGGAATAGACCGCCACGGTGGCGATCCCCATCCGCTTGCACGTCTGGATCACGCGGCAGGCAATCTCGCCACGGTTGGCAATCAGGATCTTTTTGAACATCAGTAAGGCATCTCGACATATTGGCGCAGTTGAGCGGTGCGAGCCTCGGTCAGAGCTTCGAGGCAACTATTCTGCAGCAACGGCCAGATGGTGCCGCCGCCTTCACGCTCGCCATTTTCGGCAAGGCAATGGGCATCGCGAAATTTGAGCCACGCACGCTGCGCGGCGAGGAGGCGTGCATGGGCGTCGGCATCGCCATCATATTCGGCGGCGTTGCGATCCATTTCCTTTGCCCGCTCCGCCGCGCGGGACCACGCCGCATTCAGTTCGGCATCGGCGCGCTGGTACGACTGCCACGAACAGATGTTCATGTCGGTCTGCGTCATGGCGTTTTCGCAATCGACCTTCGGCTCGGCGGCTTGCGCGCTCGCCATCAATGCCAAAGCTGTTACGATCATGGTCGGCTCTCCTCTTGGGTCGCATCCGCATAGCCGATTAAACCATGAGCGTAAGCCCCTGCACCCCTACGTTCTCCTTCGCCATCGAGCAGGCTCCGCATCGCATCGGCAAGCCGCTGGACATTGGCGGGCGCCAGCCGCCCGAACGGCGAGACGTATATCCCGATGGTAAAAAGGATGGCCCCCGTTCGCGGCAGGCGGCGCAGCGTCTGCCGTTCGGAGCGGACGAACAGCGTGCTCCCTGCGTTCTCGGGCGTGACATGGGCGAAGGCGCGGGCGGGCGGCTCCGCAACCCAGCGCATGTCGGGCGTTGCGGCAATGAACCAGTTGGCGCGGCCATAGATCGGGCCGGGTCGCAGCTTTTCCATGAAGCGGTCGACGCCGCTCGCCAGCTGTTCCTCATACCCCTGGATCGGCGCATGCAGCGCGCGCAGCGGCAGTCCCATCTTGTCCGCAGGCGTCCAGTCGGATGGCCACGCGACAGCAGCACCCACGAGGCGATAATGCTCCTCGCCATTGCGGCGAGTCAGGAGGCACATATCCTCGTGATGCGCATGGGCCGCTTCGGCCAGCCCGCCTGAGACGTCGAGCCCGGTGGCAAGCTCGCGGCCCGCGGCCTCGCCCTCGGGCGTCACCTGGATGCCCTCGGGAAATGCCGCGAAGCCCTCCGCCCGCGCGGCCAGATCGGGATCGGACTGGAGCCACTCGCTGCCGCCCAGCTTCACCAGACCCATCTTGAGCTGCCCTCCGCCACGTGCACGGGGCAGCAGCTCGTCGACGGAGAAGCCGAGACTCACTGTGCGGAAGGCCCCGGTCCACCCCGGTCGCAGCGAAGGCCCAGCCCGTACTCATCAAGCCAGTCCGCGTCGGTCGGCAGGAGATATTGCAGCGCCTCCGGCATCAGGGCGTGCAGGCTGTTGGAGTGATGCAGGTCGGCGCGCCGGTCGGAGAAACAGTAGGCCTGCCCCTGCCCAAGCTTGCCGAGCAGCGCGAACATGCCCTGCTCGGTCTCGCCACCCTCGTCGGCGAGCGACAGGTATAGCGGCGGACGCGATGCCACAGGGGCGCTCGCGGTCAGGGCAAGCGACTGACCGTCCCACTGAAGGCTGGGAGAAATCGCCGCATAGCCGGTGAAAAGCTCGGGGCTCTCCAGCCAGGTTTCGACCACAAAATGCCCCGCCACGCTTTCGCCCAGCAGGATCATCGTGCCGTTATCGCGATAGCGTTCGCGCAGGAGCGGGAGCACCGCGTCCGCCAGCCATGTGCGAAACGCCTCGCTCTCTCCTGCGGCGGGATATTCCTCGCGTTCCCCCGCAAGAGAGGTCGGAGGCAACAGCTCGCGCTGGCGATCCACTGTCTGGATGCCGACCAGGATTGCCGGCTGGCTGCGGCCCCACAGGCGGTTCCATTTCTCCAACCCGTTGCCCAGGAGCAGGTCCTGATCCACCCCGCCATCGAGCTGAACTACAATCGGCCAGCTCTTGTCGGGCTGGTCAGCGTAATCGGACGGCAGCATGACGTTGACCGCCCGGTCCGCACCCAATGCCTCGAGCGTATAGGTCTCGCCCACCACGATCGGCTCGGGCTCCGGCACAGCCGCGGGCTGGCCCGAGGCGAGCAGCAGCGCGGCGAGCGCGCCGATCACTCGGCGGGCTCCGCAACCTTGCACGCCCGCGCGGGTTCTTCTTGCATCAGCGGGGTCAGTCCCAGCTTGGCGAACAGCGCGCCATCGCTGTCGTCACCCGCATTGGGCGCGGTCAGCAGCTTGTCGCCGGTGAAGATCGAGTTCGCGCCCGCGAGGAAGCACAGCGCCTGCGTCGCCTCGCTCATGCTTTCACGCCCAGCGGAGAGGCGCACCATGCTCATCGGCATGGTGATCCGCGCGACCGCGACGGTGCGGACGAATTCGATATCGTCGATCTTGGCGAGTGGCGTGTCGGCCAGCATGTCGCCCAGCACGGTGCCCTTGACCGGCACCAGCGCGTTGACCGGCACGCTCTCGGGATGCCGCTCCAGCGTCGCGAGCGTGTGGACGAAGCCGATACGGTCCTCGCGCGTTTCGCCCATCCCTACGATCCCGCCGCTGCACACGTTAATCCCCGCGTCGCGCACGTTCTGCAGCGTATCGAGCCGGTCCTGATAATTGCGGGTCGAGATCACGCGCTCGTAATATTCCGGCCCGGTGTCGACATTGTGGTTGTAGTAATCGAGCCCCGCCTCTTTCAGCATAGCCGCCTGCTTGGGCGTCAGCATGCCCAGCGTCATGCAGGTCTCCAGACCCATGGCGCGCACGCCCTTCACGATCTCGACTGCGCCGCGGTTTGCAGCACGGCGCGCACATCCATCAGCTTGGTCGCCTCGACGCCGCTATCGGCCTTCACCGACTGCGAGCAATATCCGCAATCCTCCGGACACCCGCCGGTCTTGATGCTGAGCAGCGTGCACAGCTGGACCTGTTCGGGCGGATGGTTCTCGCGATGAACGCTCGCCGCGCGAAACAGCAGTTCGGTAAAGGGAAGGTCGAAGAGGGCCGCGATTTCTTCGCGGGTCCAGTCGGTCCTCACTCCGTCATGCTGAACTTGTTTCAGCATCCAGCTTTCCTTTCGTTCGTCAGTTCTGATGGCTGGCTGGACCCCGAAACAAGTTCGGGGTGACGGGAGGCTATTTCCTCGCGCGCCCAGTCGGTGTGGGTGTTAGTCATTATATTTGTTCCAGTGATACGGACTCTGGTCTCGCCGCTTGTCGCAACCTGCATTTGCCGTCGCTCTTCATCGGTAGACAAAGCGAAAAGCTCGATGCTGCTAACCTTGATACGGTGCAGGTTGGAGTTGCGATCCAATACGGTGATTATGGTCCCGATCGAAGGCAGTGCTGCGAGCTCCTGCACGCCAATTAGGTCCTCTGAAAATCCCTCATTGACGATGTGCGCGATTTTTCATCGCAAGACCTCTCCCACCTCACCACCTCCGTGCAGGCGGGGGCGAGCTTCCTTCTGAGTGGTACTAGAGAAGAAGCGGGACCCCGGATCAAGCCCGGGGTGACGGTGTGAGAGATTGTCACTCCGCCGCCCCTCAGCCCACCTCAGCTAGGGCCTGCTCGAGGTCGGCCTTGATATCCTCGATATTCTCGATCCCGACCGACACGCGCACCACATCCGGCCCCGCGCCCGCCGCGATCAGTTCGGTTTCGCCGAGCTGGCTATGCGTGGTCGAGGCTGGGTGGATGATGAGCGACCGGGTGTCGCCGATATTCGCGAGGTGGCTGAACAGCTTCACGTTGGACACCAGCGCCGTCCCCGCGTCATATCCGCCCTTCAACCCAAAAGTGAACACCGCGCCGCCGCGTCCGCCGAGATACTTGTTCGCCAGCGCGCGATAATCGCTGTCCCGCAGCCCGGCGTAGGAAACCCACGCGACCTTCTCGTGCCCCTTGAGCCATTCGGCCAGCTCCAGCGCGTTGTCGCAATGCCGCTCCATCCGCAGGTGCAGCGTTTCCATGCCGGTCAGCGCAAGGAAGGCGTTCATCGGCGCGAGCGCGGGGCCGAGGTCGCGCAGGCCGAGCACGCGGCAGGCGATGATGAAGGCGACAGGGCCGACCGGCTCCAGCGCGTCGACCAGCACCGCGCTGTGGTAGGACCCGTTGGGCCGGGTGAGCGATGCGAACTTGTCGCCTTGCGCCTTCCAGTCGAACTTGCCGCTATCGACGATCACGCCGCCCACGGCATTGCCGTGGCCGTTGAGGAACTTGGTGGTCGAATGGGTGACGATGTCCGCGCCGAAGTCGAACGGCTTGCACAGCGCAGGGGTAGCCATGGTGTTGTCCACGATCAGCGGCACGCCGCCCGCGTGGGCGATGTCGGCAATCGCGGAAATATCGCTGACCACGCCGCCCGGATTGGCGAGGCTTTCGATGAAGACGCAGCGCGTCTTGTCGTCCATCGCGGCGCGGATATTCTCGGGATCGTCGGCATCGACGAAGCGCGTTTCCCAGCCGAACTTGAGGAACGCCTCGCCCATCTGGTTGAGCGATCCGCCGTACAGTTTCTTCGCCGCAACGATGTTGCAGCCCGGCTCCATTAGCGTGTGGAACGCGATCAGCTGCGCGGCATGGCCCGAGGCGACGCCCAGCGCCCCCACGCCGCCTTCCATCGCCGCAACCTTCTTCTCCAGCGCGTCGTTGGTCGGGTTCATGATCCGCGAATAGATGTTCCCGAATTCCGACAGCGAGAACAGGTTGGCCGCATGATCGGGGCTGTCGAACACGTAGCTCGCCGTCTGGTAGATCGGCGTGATCCGCGCGTTCGTCGTCGGATCGGGCTCGCACCCGGCGTGGACGGCGAGGGTTTCGGGGTGGAGATCGGTCATGTGGGGGTCCGTTTGGTGGGCGTGGGGTTTTATCGGACGGCGCTGCCGTTTCGCTGCCGATCCCGTCCGAGCATTGCGGAATGCGGTTATTTGTTCGCGCGTAAATTCAGCAGCGAAATCTGAAGCGTGCTACCTTGTCCATCGGGCTCGGTAGCCAGGAAGATGCGCCAAGTGTCTTTGCCCTCACCCGGCATATCCCACCTGCTGATCGATCGCGGTTTCTCCTTTCCGATCTTGCCTTTCGGCAAATTGAAATTCGACCCGAATGCCGTCGCGATCTCACTATGCGACGCGCCCGCCGTCAGAGGCACCGAGACAGAGCATTGCGGAGATGGCAAATCGCGGGGCAACCAATCCGCGTTGACATAGGTGACCGTAATATCTCCCGAAGTCCACGCATCACCCGGTTGAGTCGCCGACATGCCGCTCTTCTCGATTTTCTCGAATCCTGCCGGGTGCGTCGCAATAGCCTCAGCGGCGGCGGCCGGATCGGGAAATGCATCGAAACAAATCGTTTTGAAAAGTTCGAATGCAGGTTGGCTTGCCGCTGCTTCATTGGCAGCATTCCCGGTGCCGACTGCCTGTATCGCGGCGAACAACCAAAACGATTTTAACAGCATCATGCGTTCTCCTCGGAATCATCGGGCGGCGGCATGTTGTGGCCGAGCAGGCGCAGCATATCCGCCGCGCATTCGACCACGTTGCTGCCCGGGCCGTAGATGCCTTGCACGCCTGCATCGCGCAGGAACTGGTAGTCGCTCTGCGGGATCACACCGCCCGCGGTCACCTTGATATCCGCGCGGCCTGCGTCTTTCAGCAGCCGGATCAGCTCGGGGATCAGCGTCTTGTGCCCCGCCGCCAAGGACGACGCGCCGATGGCATCGACCCCCTCGGCCAGCGCCATCTCGAGCGTTTCCTGCGGGGTCTGGAACAGCGGGCCGGAGACGACGTCGAAACCCATATCGGCAAAAGCAGACGCGATCACGTTGGCGCCGCGATCGTGGCCATCCTGCCCCATCTTGGCGATCATGATCTTCGGCTTGCGGCCCAGCCGCTGCTCGACCGCGTCGACGCCCTGAACCACCTGCTGGTAGCGGCTATCCGCCGCATAGGCCTTGGAATAGACGCCCTTCACCGGGGTTGGCTTGGTGTCATAGCGGCCGAAAACGTCTTCCATCGCGCTGGAAATCTCGCCCAGCGTCGCGTCGTGGCGCGCGGCCTCGACTGCCAGCGCAAGCAGGTTGCCTTGCCTTTGCGCAGCGCCGCGCGACAGCGCGTCGAGCGCGGCCTGGCAGGCCATCTCGTCGCGTTCGGACCGCACCTTCTCCAGCCGCGCGATCTGGCTCTGGCGGACCTTGTGGTTGTCGATATCGAGCGTCTCGATCTCGTCTTCCTTGTCGCGCCGGTACTTGTTCACGCCGACGATCACCGTCTCGCCTCGGTCGACATTGGTCTGCTTTTCCGCAGCCGCCTGCTCGATCCGCCGCTTGGGCTCACCCGTGGCGACGAACTTGGTCATGCCGCCCGCCGCGTCGACCTCGTCGATGATCTTTTTCGCTTCCTCGACCAGCTTGGCGGTCAGCGCCTCGACATAATAGGAGCCGCCCAGCGGATCGGCGACGTTGGTAATGCCGGTCTCTTCCTCCAGCACCAGCTGCGTGTTGCGCGCGATACGGGCAGAGAAGTCGGTCGGCAGCGCGATGGCCTCATCCAGCGCATTGGTGTGAAGCGACTGCGTGCCGCCCAGCACCGCCGCCATCGCCTCGATCGTGGTGCGGATGACGTTGTTGTACGGGTCCTGCTCTTGCAGCGAGACTCCGCTGGTCTGGCAGTGCGTGCGCAGCATCTTGGACTTGGGGTCCTTCGCGCCCAGCCCTTCCATCACGTCGTGCCACAGATGTCGCGCCGCGCGCATCTTGGCGATCTCCATGAAGAAGTTCATCCCGATGCCCCAGAAGAACGACAGGCGCGGGGCGAAGGCGTCGATATCGAGGCCGGTATCCATCGCGCGCTGGGCGTATTCCTTGCCGTCCGCGATGGTGAAGGCGAGCTCCTGCACCGCCGTCGCGCCCGCTTCGTGCATGTGATAGCCCGAAATCGAAATGCTGTTGAAGCGCGGCATGTGGTCGGAGGTGTAGGCGATGATGTCGCTCACGATCCGCATGCTCGGCTCGGGCGGATAGATGTAGGTGTTGCGGACCATGAACTCCTTGAGGATGTCGTTCTGGATGGTCCCGGAAAGCTTGTCCTGCGACACGCCCGAACGCTCCGCCGCGACGATGTAGAACGCCAGCACGGGGATCACCGCGCCGTTCATCGTCATCGACACGCTCATCGTGTCGAGCGGGATCTGATCGAACAGGATCTGCATGTCCGCCACGGTGTCGATCGCGACGCCCGCCTTGCCGACATCGCCGACCACGCGCGGGTGGTCGCTGTCATAACCCCGGTGCGTGGCGAGGTCGAAGGCGACGCTCAGCCCCTTCTGCCCCGCGGCTAGGTTGCGGCGGTAGAAGGCGTTGGATTCCTCGGCGGTCGAGAAGCCCGCATACTGGCGGATCGTCCACGGGCGGCCGGTATACATGCTGGCATAGGGCCCGCGCGTAAACGGTTCGAAACCGGGAACGCCGGGGTCCAGCCCCTCGGCATCCGCGCTCGTATAAAGAGGTTTTACATCGAAGCCTTCGGGGGTGTGCCACGTAAGATCGCGGCCTTTCACTTCCTTGTCGGCCTTGGCTTTCCAGTCGTCGTATGTGGGGGTCTTGTCGGTCATGCCCCTCCCCTAGACCCTCGGGTCGATCGAAGTCGAGAGACCTTGCACCGATCAGGCGGCGGCGCTTTCGCGCGCGGAAACCAGCGTGTACCAGCGCGCCAGATTTTCGAGCCCGTCGGTCGTGTCGAGGCCGATGAAGCGCGCAAAATCGACCGTGGTCAGCAGCAGGATATCGGCGGCGGTGTAGCTGTCGCCCGCGAGATATTTGCTCTCCGCCAGCGCGCCATCGAAGAACCGCAGCGCCTCCGCAACGCGCGGACGGTTGGCCTCGCCCCACTCGGCATTGCGTCCGGGCAGCGCGGCGGTCAAAGGATGCGTGTGGACCCACACCTGCGCGACCGGCGGCATCAGGATCATCTCGACCCGGCGGCACCACATCTCGATTGTCGCGATTTCGACCGGGCGGGTGCCGAACAGCGGCGGCTCGGGATGCGCGGCCTCGAGATAGCGCATGATCGCGACGCTTTCGGCAATCACCGTGCCGTCATCGAGCTCGAGGATCGGCGTCTGCCCGCGCGGGTTCTTGGCGAGGTATTCGGGCGCCTTCTGCTCGCGCTGCGGGATCGAGACTTCCTTGCTCGGGAGGTCGATGCCCTTCTCGGCGGCAAAGATGCGAACGCGGCGCGGATTGGGCGCGGGGTTCGGGCTATCGTAGAACAGCATCGGCATCCTCTCCTCTTCCCTCTCCCCGTGCGGGAGAGGATAGTGCAGCTTGGTCGCGAAGCGGGCTAGCGAAACTTGGAGAGGGGTCAGGGCATGTCCCACCATCTCCAACTGCGGCTAGCGAGCAGGCTCGCAAGCCTTCGTATCCTCTCCCATCAAGGGAGAGGGAGGCGCTAGTTCGACCAGTGCGCGCCCTCCTTGGGCTTCTCCATGATCTCGGTCAGCTGGCCCATCATGTCCTTGGGGTGGAGGAAGAAAATCGGCGTGCCGTGCGCACCGATGCGCGTGGGGCCGAGGATGCGCTTGCCCTTCCCCTCGAACCACTCGCGCGCCTGCTCGATATCCTCGACCTCGTAGCAGACATGGTGCTGGCCCCCGGCGGGGTTCTTGGCGAGGAAGCCGTTGATGGGGGAGCTTTCGTCGTAAGGCTCGATCAGCTCGATCTGCGTGCCCTTGCCGAGTTCGCCCGTGCTGTCGGGCGTATCGACGAAGCACACCTTCACGCCCTGTTCGGGCAGGTCGAACGGCTCGGTAATCTGCACCGCGCCCATCGTGTCGCGGTAGTAGGCAATGGAGTCCGCGATCGAAGGCGTCGCGACGCCGATATGGTTGAGACGGCCGAGTTTCATGTCAAAATCTCCAAAAGTAACTAGCTAGGTCAATCAGAGAGGCAATCACACCCAAAATCAAAAACATGTAGAGAAACGGATTTTTCTTCAAACGGCTACTCTCTTCAAATCTTCGAAAAACCTTAATAGAAAAAACTCCACGCAGAAAAATCGCGGCTAATAGTCCGCAAATCTGAATTATGGTGAGTGACACCGTGGCTATTAGATTTGGGACGAAATACAACCAAAGCGAACCCATCCCAAGCAAATACGAATAAGCGAACTGTGAAAAACTCACGCTCGATCCGCTGATAGTGCTGTACAGGAAAATAATTACGCCAATTGCTCCAAATAGTGCAAAAACCGGAGCCGATGAGTCTACAGCATCATCGATAATCTTTTTCGGAAGATCACTCGGATTGTAGAACTTATAATAGAATAATTTCTTCGAGACATATATAGAGTAAAAATCGAATGGGAATGATATCAAAGCCAGCAACACGCAAGCAATAGAAGATACAATTAAAACTATCCAAAGCGGATGGCTAGCGGTCCACAACATATCTTCTGGACCAAGAACTCCCGTACCGTTAAATAGAAATAAAAATATAAAATAAAATGTCGAAACAAATAGAGAAAGAAAAAATACTCTTACCTTTGAAATCTTCTCTATATCACTCCTAGAGCAGAACCAGCTAATTAGGCCGGTAATGAACGAGCTCTCAAATTCTGAAAACCCCCCTTTTACCCAACCAAAAGCGTATCTCGCAGCCGAAACTCGTGCTTTTTCTCCCAGCAACTGATCTATGATAGAACCTAGAGCGACAAATGCTAGGAATTGCCCTAGATACGATGCGTTCAAAGAGCTTAACACGAGCCTTCGACCGTCCAAATCCGTTCACAACGGAATATTATCGTGCTTCTTCCACGGGTTGCTCAGCTCCTTGCCGCGCAGCTTCCGCAGCCCCAAAGCAATCCGCCGCCGGGTCGAGTGCGGGTAGATCACCTCGTCGATATAGCCGCGTGAAGCCGCCACGAATGGGTTGGCGAAGCGGTCTTCGTATTCCTTGGTCTTCTCGGCGATCTTTTCGGGATCGTCGCGGTCCTGGCGGAAGATGATCTCCACCGCGCCCTTCGCGCCCATCACCGCGATCTCGGCGGTCGGCCAGGCGTAGTTGAGGTCGCCGCGCAGGTGTTTGGACGCCATCACGTCATACGCGCCGCCATAGGCCTTGCGGGTGATGACGGTGATCTTGGGCACGGTCGCCTCGGCATAGGCGAACAGCAGCTTCGCGCCGTGCTTGATGATGCCGCCGAGTTCCTGGCTGGTGCCGGGGAGGAAGCCCGGCACGTCGACGAAGGTCACGATCGGAATGTCGAACGCGTCGCAGAAACGCACGAAGCGCGCGGCCTTCTTGGACGAGTTGATGTCGAGCACGCCCGCCAGCACCAGCGGCTGGTTGGCGACCACGCCCACGGTGCGGCCTTCCACACGCCCGAAGCCGCAGATGATGTTGCCCGCATGCTTGGGCTGGATCTCGAAGAAATCGCCGTCATCCAGCACCTTCGCGATCACCTCGTGCATGTCGTAGGGCTGGTTCGCATTGTCGGGGATCAGCGTGTCGAGGCTGTCCTCGCGACGGTCCCACGGATCGCTCGTCGGCATTTCGGGCACCGGCTCGCGGTTCGACAGCGGGAGGAAGTCGAAGAAGCGGCGCGTCGCCATCAGCGTTTCGATGTCGTTCTCGAACGCATCGTCCGCAACGCTGGTCTTGGTGGTGTGCGTCACCGCACCGCCCAGCTCTTCCTGCGTGACGACTTCGTTGGTGACGGTCTTCACCACGTCCGGACCGGTCACGAACATGTAGGAGCTGTCCTTCACCATGAAGATGAAGTCGGTCATCGCAGGGGAATAGACCGCGCCGCCCGCGCACGGCCCCATGATGACGCTGATCTGCGGGATGACGCCGCTGGCGAGCACGTTGCGCTGGAACACCTCGGCATAGCCGCCGAGCGAGGCGACGCCTTCCTGAATACGCGCGCCGCCCGAATCGTTGAGGCCGATCACCGGCGCGCCGACCTTCATCGCGGTGTCCATCACCTTGCAGATCTTCTCCGCATGGCGTTTGGACAGCGATCCGCCGAAGACGGTGAAATCCTGGCTGAAGACATAGACCAGCCGGCCGTTGATCGTGCCAGACCCGGTGACGACGCCGTCACCCATGATCTGCTGGTCTTCCATGCCGAAATCGGTGCAGTCGTGGACCACATAGGTGTCGAGCTCCTCGAAGCTCCCCTCGTCCAGCAGCACGTCGAGCCGCTCACGCGCGGTCAGCTTGCCCTTGGCGTGCTGCGCATCGATCCGCTTCTGACCGCCGCCCATGCGGGCGGCTTCGCGGCGGCGTTCCATTTCGGCAATATTGGCTGACATTCGGTGCTCCTGTTGCGCCAGAGGGGGTTAGGCTCGGGCGGCGCACAGGGTCAAGCCAATCGGGAGTTCGCGGTGGGGGGGTGGAGGCTAAGACCCCTCATCCAGGCTTCGCTAGCACCTGCGGCGCAAGCTGCGCCATCCTTCTCCCTCGGGAGAAGGATATGGAGGCTCGGCGACGCAGGAGCCTAGCCGCAATTGGATGAGGGGGAACACCTACCGCATAAGCACCAGTTCTTCGGCCATGGTCGGGTGGATCGCGACGGTCGAATCGAAGTCCGCCTTGGTCAGCCCGGCCTTCACCGCAATCGCGGCGGCCTGCATCATTTCGGGCGCTTCGGGCGCGATCATGTGGATGCCGACGATGCGGCCGGAATCGCCGTCGCATACCATCTTCATCAGGCTGCGTTCGTTACGGCCCGCCAGCACGTTCTTCATCGGGCGGAAGTCCGACAGGTAGACCTTCACGCTGCCCAGCTGGTTCTTCGCCTCACCCTCGGTCATGCCCACCGCGGCGATCGGCGGGTGGCTGAACACCGCGCTGGGGACGCAGGAATGGTCGACCGCGACGGGCTCTCCGCCGCCGAACACGGTGTCGGCAAAGGCCTGCCCCTCGCGGATCGCCACCGGGGTCAGCTGCACACGGTCGGTCACGTCGCCCACGGCATAGATGTGATCGACATTGGTCTTGCTGAACCGGTCGACCTTGATCTCGCCGCCCTCGCCCAGCTCGACCCCGGCGTTTTCCAGCCCAAGCCCCTCGGTGTTGGGAATGCGGCCTACGGCGAACATCACCAGGTCCGCCTTTTCCTCGTCGCAATCGGACAGCTTCACGAAATAGCCGCCTTCATCGCACGGCTTGATATATTCGAAGTGCGTGTTGAAGCGGAACTTGATCCCCTTCATGGTGCTGATCTGCAGCAACCGGTCGCGCAACGCCTCGTCATAGCTGCGCAGCAGGCGGTCGCCCCGGTTGACGATGTGAACATCGCAGCCGAACTCGTTGAAAATGCCTGCGAACTCGTTGGCGATATAGCCACCGCCCGCGATGATGATCTTCTTGGGCAGTTCGTCGAGATGGAACGCCTCGTTGGACGAGATGGCGTGTTCGGCGCCCTGGCACTCGGGCATGCGAGGACGCGCGCCGGTGGCAATCAGGATGTGCTTTGCGGTGACGGTCTTGCCGCTCGCCAGCGTGATCTCGTGCGGGCCGGTAATCTCGGCGCGCTCCTTGAAGATTTCCACATCGTGGCTTTCCAGCGTGTTGGTATAGGCCCCCTCGATCCGGGTGACGTCTTCCAGCACGTTGTCGCGCAGCTTGATCCAATCGAACTTGCGCTCGCCGATATCCCAGCCGAACCGCTGGCAGTCTTCGAGGTCTTCCGCGAAATGCGCGCCGTAGACCAGCATCTTCTTGGGCACGCAGCCGCGGATCACGCAAGTGCCGCCGACCCGATGCTCTTCGGCGATGGCGACCTTGGCCCCATGGGCAGCAGACACGCGGCTTGCGCGCACCCCGCCCGAGCCTGCGCCGATGGTAAAGAGGTCGTAGTCGTATTCGTTGTTCGCCATGGGCTCGCGCTCCTGCTCGGGTGAGCGGGCGATATGGCTGCGAGGAGGCCCGATGCCAACCGTCAGTCGTGTTCGTCGAGGTCCGCCGCATAGGACGGGGTCGATAATCCGATCACGATCATCGCGAGCTGGAGCATCGCGGCAAGCAGGAAAAAGGCCAGGCCGCTGAATTCGTAATCCCGGCTGGGCCGCCGAAGGCCATCGCCGGCAGAGGTGCTCAGAAACAGCAGCCAGATAATCATTCCGACCAGAGGTACGGCCGCACCGACCGCGTTGGCCTTCCAGTAAATCGCTCGTTCCCGCTCATCCAGCGGGTCGTCCCTGCGTGCCCGCCAGTCCCCCGTGAGCTTGAGGGCGAGCGTTCCGATTGCGGCGCAGTAGATCAGACTCGCGCCCAGATCGCTGCCCGCCACCATCAGCCACAGACCGCATATGCCGACCGCCATGAAGATCAGCGCGCTGGCTATGAGCGCCTTCGGGCCGATCCGCCCGGTATGCACCTGGCGGCCGGTCAGCGTTCTTGCGACGCGATCCATCCACTGGTGGTTCGGGTTCCCTTGATACGGCATAGTTACGGCCCGTCGCGTTCAGTCGTCATCATCGAGATCGGCGGCGTAGGATGGCGTCAGCCAGGCTGCCGCAATCGTCGTCAGGCTCAACCAGGTGGTGACGACCAGCAGGAAGGCCGCCATCCAGTCGCCCTGCGTCTGCGGCTGCCAGAACCACGAGGCTTCCGCGAAACCCATGGTCGAAGCGAGCCACAGGACAACCAGGCCGAGCGTCAGATTTCCGCCCCACATGAAGGCCCTGTCGCGCCTTGCTCGCTGCCATTCGTCCGCCGGTGGCTCGCCCTGGCGGCGGCCGAGGAAGGTCACCCCGAGGACATTACCCGGCATGAGCAAGGCAAGCGGCAAAACCATCTCGAAGTCGACATCGTAGACGGCTATCAAAATGCCGAAGGTCCAGACGATCAGCAGCCAGACCGTGGCGATCGCGATGACCCATCGGGGGGAAAGCCGCCCCGACCAGGCCCAGTCGGTCAACCGTTCTCCGCTACGCGCGATTATGTCACCCTTGTAGCTCATCGACCCTCTCCCTTCAGTTGCTGCGACAGCGAGGGGAATGGATCGAACGAGAACACATGCTCCACCGCCACACCGAAGTGCTGAGCGATGGCGAGCGCGAGTTCGAGGCTGGGCTTGTAGTCGCCACGTTCGAGAAAGCCGATGGTCTGGGGATTGACCCCGACGGCATCGGCCAGCTCGCGTCGGCTAAGCCCCGCATCGGCGCGGAACATGGCGATTCGATTGTGTATCACCCTCGACATGTGAGGGTGATACGCAAATCGTTATGTAAACGCAACAAATCGATGTTGTGTCATATCAAGGCATATTGGTGCAGAGTCAGCCCTGCCCGCCCGAGCGCTGGCCGCCGGAACGGTTGTTACGTCGGCGCTGGCCGCCACCGGGGCCGCCACGACCCTGACCGCCCGAGCCCTGCGGCTTGCCCTTGCGCGCCGGGTGCTTGTTCTTGGGCCGCCGCGCGCCGTCGCCCATCGGCTTGGGCTTCACCCGCTGGCCACGCTGCTGCTTGGGTGCAGGCTTGGTCGGACCGACGCCTTCAACCACCGCGCGGAAGTTGTCCGGCAGGGGCAGGCGTTCGAACTCCGCATCGGTCGTCTTGCGGATATCCTTGAGATACTGCCGCTCGTCCTCGGCACAGAAGGCAATGGCGATGCCGTCGGCACCCGCACGCGCGGTCCGCCCGATGCGGTGCACATACTGCTCGGGGACGTTGGGCAGTTCGTAGTTGATGACGTGGCTGACGCCGGGGATGTCGATCCCCCGCGCCGCGACATCGGTCGCCACCAGCACCGGGGTCTTCGCCCGCTTGAATTCGTCGAGTGCGCGTTCGCGCTGCGGCTGGCTCTTGTTGCCGTGGATCGCGTTGGCGGCGATGTTCACCTGCGCCAGCTTCTTCACCACCCGGTCGCAGCCGTGCTTGGTGCGCGCGAATACCAAGACGCGCTCGATCTTGCCGGGGATTTCGTGGCGGCCCGACAGGATCAGTTCGAGCAGGCTCTGCTTTTCGTCCTGCTGGACCATGAAGAGGTACTGGTCGATCCGCTCCGCCGTGGTGCTTTCCGGCGTGACCGAAACCTGCACCGGGTTGCGGCAATATTGGCTCACCAGTTCCTTGATCGCCTTGGGCATCGTCGCGCTGAAGAACAGCGTCTGGCGATCCTTCGGGGTCAGGTCATTGATCTTGCGCAGCGCATGGATGAAGCCGAGGTCGAGCATCTGGTCCGCTTCGTCGAGAACGAGGATTTCCACGCCATCGAGGTTGAAGGCGCGCTGGTCGATCAGGTCGAGCAGGCGGCCCGGCGTCGCGACGAGAATGTCGCACCCGCGGTGCAGCTTGTTGCGATCCTTGTTGACCGAGGTGCCGCCGACGATCGACTGGACCTTGAGGCCCGCGAGCGCGCCGTAATCCTTGGCGCTCTGCGCGATCTGGCCCGCGAGTTCGCGCGTCGGTGCGAGCACCAGCATGCGGCAGGACTTGAACGGGGTCTGGTTGCCGGCGTCGCGCAGCCGGTCGATGCTGGGCAGCATGAAGGCGGCGGTCTTGCCGGTGCCGGTCTGCGCGATACCCAGAAGGTCGCGCCCTTCGAGCACTGGAGGAATGGCCTGCGCCTGAATCGGCGTGGGTTCTTTGTAGCCCTGCAGGTCGAGCGCCTGAAGAACGGGCTGCGACAGGCCGAGCTGGTCGAAAGTGGTTGTCATGTATTGAACTCGCAAAATATGCGGCGCGCACGGACAAAGCCTGCGCGGCGCGGGGGTTGTAACCACCCGCGTGAAAAGGGAAGTCTGGAGAAAATCGAAGCGCTGCCGGGATCGGATGACAGGTTTCGCATCCGTCACTTCACGCTGGCATTCGCGCTTCGTTCTCGCCGCAGATGGTGCATTGCAGCCTGAAAGTCAATCGAATCCCTTTCGCAACTGCGAAACAGATTGCCGCCGATATGCGTTGGTCGGCAGGAACGAGGGAGACGGGACGTGATCGAACCCATCGGAGATACCATCGACAAGGGCACGCAACTGCTGGCGGACCCGCTGCATGCGGCGCTCGCGGCGGGTATCGCGGTGGCTCTGGCGCTGGGGTTGCATGCCGCCGTGTTCTTCCTGCTGCGACGCGTCGCGCGACGCACCGACGCATCGGCCGACGATATCGTCGTCAGGTATCTCCACCGCCCCACCCGGCTCGCTTTCGTCGTCCTCGGGCTGATGCTGGCAGCGCGCGAAGTGCCCGAACTGCGCGAGGTCTGGTCGGATATCGCCACCTTCGTGCTGCCTGCCGTCGTCGGATGGATGGCGCTCGCCATCGTGCGTGCGCTGGTCGAGGCGGCGAAGCTGAAGGCCGACATTTCGGTGGCCGACAATCTCAAGGCCCGGCGCAAACGCACCAAGCTGACGATGTTCAGCCGCATCGCGACCTTCATCATCGTCTTCGTGACCGTGGGCCTGATGCTCCTGGCGATCCCCGGCGTGCGCGACATCGGGGTGACGCTGGTCGCCTCGGCGGGCCTAGCCGGTCTCGCGGTCGGAGCCGCCGCGCAGCCCGCGCTCAAATCGCTGATCGCAGGCGTGCAGATGGCGCTGACCGAGCCGATCAATATCGACGATGCCGTCGTGCTCGAAGGCGAATGGGGCTGGATCGAGGATATCCGCACCACCTACGTGGTGGTGAAGATCTGGGACGAGCGGCGGCTGGTGGTGCCTACGTCCTATTTCCTCGAGAAACCCTTCCAGAACTGGACCAAGCAGACTGCCAATCTGCTCGGCACGGTGTTCCTTCATCTCGATCCCAAGGCGAAAATCGGCCCGATCCGCGAGGAGTTTTACCGGCAGGTCGAAGCGAACGAGCGCTGGGATGGCCGCGTGAAGGTGGTGCAGGTGACCGAGACCACGCGCGATTCCAAGGAAGTGCGTCTGCTGATGAGCGCGAAGAACTCGCCCACTTTGTTCGACCTCAGATGCGACATCCGCGAAGGCATGATGGAATGGCTGGCGGACAATCGCCCGCAGGATTTCGCCAAGCTGCGGCTGGTCGAGGAGCCCGAGCCCGAACCGTCAGCCTAAGCGGCGGCTTTGCGCCCGAATGGCCCGTTCAGCTTCACGATCTTCCAGTTGAGGATCGACGCGAAGCTCACCCACGCGAGGTAGGGCACGATCATCCAGCTTGCCGCGACCGACCATTCGCGCAGGAAGACGCTCAGCGCCAGAACCGAAAGCCACAGGAACGGCACCTCGATCAGCGCCCAGTCGGGACGTTTCGCGGTGAAGAAAAGCGGCGACCAGAGGAAATGGAACAGCCCGTTGGCGAGGTAGAGGCCGATCAGCAGCGGGCGATCCGCTTCGGGGGCACCATTCCAGGCAAGCACGAAGGCCCACGCCGCCAATACCAGGATCACCGTCCACGCCGGGCCGAACAGCCAGTCGGGCGGCTGCCAGCTGGGCTTGTCCAGATCGTGATACCATTCGCCGATACTGGTGAGCAGCCCGCCGCCGGCGGTCAGGACGATCGCCCAGACGACGGCGAAAATGATCGGGAATGTCATGGAGCGATGCTAGGCCGACGCCAGATGCTTGGCAATCGAACACTGCGAAGGGGGCAGCCGACTCCCTGACAAGCGGCGAGTTCGAAACCAAATCCCTGGTCACGCACTCGATAGGCATATGGAACTCAATCCTGCCTTCCCGCTCGAAATGCTCGACACGGAAATCCTGATGCGGCTTGGCGCGGCGGCAGTGCTGGGCCTGATCGTCGGCTTCGACCGCGAATGGCGCGGTCATGCGGCGGGCATGCGCACCCACGGACTGGTCTGCGTTGCGGCTGCGGGTATGGCGGTCTCGGTGATGGCGCTCTACAACCAGCTCGATGCACCAAGGGTAGATCCGCTGCGCATGTTCGAAGCGGCTGCGGGCTTCATCGGGATCGTCGGAGCGGGCCTGATCGTGTTCAGCCGCGGCAAGGTCCACAATCTCACCACCGCCGCGCACTTATGGCTGGCGACCGTCATCGGGCTGGCCTGCGGACTGGGCCAGTGGCCGCTGGTCTTGGTGCTGGCGATCATTAGCCTGGTGATCATCACGATCATGCGTTTTGTCGAAGGGTGGCTGGGCCAGCGAGAGCGCAAGCTCGATGGCGACTGAGGCCTGTACCTCCGGAATTATACCGGGCCAAAGTTCAGCGCGGCGTCGAGGGCGAACAGGATCAACCCCGCAACGTACGAAACCACAACCCGCACCCGATGGTCATGCACGTAGCCGCTGGCGAGCTCACGCAACGAACCGGCGATATCCGACATCGGCCAGCAGGTAATAAGGCGCGTGGGCCACCGGAACACCGGTTCCTGCGGCAGCCCACTACTCCGCGGCCAGCTGCGCCATGGCGGTCTTCTGCAGTGCATCGGCCACCTTGGGATCGATCCCCAACTCGTGCGCCGCACGCTCCTGAGAACCGAACTGGCGCACATCGAAGCCGGTCACCTGCGCGAAGATCACCAGCGCTTCGAGGTAAGAGCCTTCAGCGCTGGCGTGGTAATGGTCGTAGCTCCACAGATCGACCTGCCCATAAGCGCGCCCGTCATAGGGGTTCGGGTCGGCCACGCCTTCCGCCATCGCGCGATTCCACGCCTCGCCAACCGGGATCACCGCGTCGATCTCGTCCGATGCGGCATCGGCCATGTCGAGCCCGCGCCGCACGTCCAGAGCCATGGCTTCGACCGGCTGACCATACCAGGTACCTTCCGGCTTCCAGGCCTGATCGGCGCGCGTCCAGGTCGCCAGCAGGTAAACCCGCACATCCTCGTTCTGCGCCGCGAAGATATCCGCCAGCGCGGGCGCGTCGCGCACAGTGTCGCCCGGATCGCCGGGTTTCTGGGGGTTGAGGACCGAAAATTGCTGCATCACCACCACGTCCCACGGGCGGTCGATCGCCTCGCGCCGTTGGTTGAGATGGAAGTCGAGCGTCGTCCCTCCGCGCGTCTCGTGGGCAACCGTCCAGTCCAGTCCGGCCTGCTCGGCGAATCTGGCAAACAGCGCGGGGATGCCACCGACGCCCTCGCCATTGATATCTTCCACGCTGTCGGGCCGATAGCGCAGCACGGCCGAATTCGCGCCCATGGTGAAGCTGTTGCCGACGAACAGGATGCGCTGGGGCGCTTCCTGCGCCTGAGTCGCCATGTCCGGCGGGGCCTGCTGCGCCACACCGGGGACGCAGGCCATCAGAGAACAGGCCCCGCAAAGGGCGGTCAGGAAACGGATCATTCGCTCAACCCCGCAGCTTGCAGCAGCACCACGGCGCTCGCATCGAACTCCGCATCGCCGCCATCGATCTTCGTCGTTCGGACCGCATCGCCCCCGGGGTGATCGCGGCGCAAACCATTATTCGGCGAAGGGGCCTAGCACCGCGATGAAAGCGGGTCACGCACCACCAACGCGTGCAACATGATTAGAGAGACGTAGCCAAACGCAAAGGGTGCAGGAGCCGAAAAGCCCCTGCGCCCTGAGTTTCCCGGCGATACCGGCCGGAGCCGCATCCTCGGGAGGGGAAGCTCGTCCTTGCCCGCTTACGGCGTGCGTGCCGAATTGCGCGCCGCCTGGAATTCGGCCTGCGAAAGATAGCTGTCGCCATCCTCGTCGAAGTAGAAGAAGGTCTCGCCCGCTTCATTGATCTGGCTTTGCGTCAGGTAGGGCGCCTTGGCATCGTTGGGCTCAGGCTCGCTCGGATCGGTCGGCAGCGCCCATATCGCATATTCCGCGACCGACAGTTGCCCGTCGTCGTTCCGGTCGAGATAGGCGAAGTCCATCTGGCTGCGCGGCATCATCGACTCGCCGCCGCTGCCGCCGGTCATGCCGTCGCCGCCGGTGCCGGACGAACCGTCCTCCGAAGCGCCACCCGCCATGGTATCGCTGCCCATCGCGCCTTCGTTCGAGTCCATCTCGTCATTCATCGCGTCGCGGTTCGTGTCGTATTCGTCGCTGACCGCCTGGCGGTCCATCGCGTCGAACCGCGCCTGCTGATCTTCGTCGAGGGTGTCGCCCACCGGATAGGCGTCGTCGGCAGTCTGGTTGTTATCGGCGTCCACGATCTCGTCGATATCGTCGACCGGCGTGTTTTCGACGTCCTCCGAACCGCAGGCGGTGAGCGCCAGCGCGGCGCTGGTCATCATGGCGGTTATCGCAATGCGATGCTTCATCGGATCATCCTTCTTTGTTCCTTCGGATCAGCCTGACCAACGCGTGGGTCGGCAAACCTTTCAGAATCTTACATTCGTTAATGCAGAAGGATCATCCATCCGGGCCGCCGTCACCCCAACCCGCTTGCCGCCAACAGCGCGGTGGTACTCGCATCGAACTCCGCGTCGCCCCCGTCGATATCTTTCGCCATCTTCTTGCCCAGCTCGACACCGAACTGGTCGAACGGGTTGATGCCCATCAGCACGGCATTGGCGAAGGTGCGGTGTTCGTGGAAGGCGATCAGCGCGCCCAGGGTCGCAGCATCGAGATCGTCGCACAGCATCGTGGCGCTCGGGCGGTCGCCGGGGAACTGGCGTGCCGGGTCTTTCCCGTCGGCGCTCATGTTGCCGCCCGCCATCAATGCCGCGCCTTGGGCGAAGCAGTTGGTCAGCAGGATGCGGTGGTGCGCGGGATCGAGCGCATCGCCGGGTGCGATGCTCGCGATGAAGTCGACCGGCACCAGATGCGTCCCTTGATGCAACAGCTGGAACACCGCGTGCTGCGCGTCGGTGCCCACCCCGCCCCAGGTGATCGGGGCCGTGGGCCCGTCGACCGGCTCGCCTGCCGACGTGACGCGCTTGCCGTTGCTCTCCATTTCCAGCTGCTGGAGATAGTCGGGGAACAGAGAGAGCCGCTCGTCATAGGCGAACACGGCGCGCGTCTGGCATCCGCGCACGCGGGCATAGTATTGGTCCGCAAAGGCCGCGCGCAGGCACAGGTTGTCGCGCCCATCGGTGTCGCGGAAATGCGCGTCGACCGCCGCCGCACCTTCGAGCATGGCGGCGAATTCGTCCCACCCGGCGGCCAGCGCGACCGGGAAACCGATGCTCGACCACAGCGAGTAGCGCCCGCCGACCGATTCCATGAACGGCAGCACGCGCGTCTCGTCCACGCCCCATTCCACCGCGCCTTCGGGATTGGCGGTCAGCGCGATCACGCGGCCATGCGGGTCCGACACGCCGTTTTCGCTCAGCCAGCGCATTGCGCTGTCGGCATTGGTGAGCGTCTCGATCGTGGTGAAGGTCTTCGATGCGACCGCGACCAGCGTGGTCGCCGGGTCGCACGTCGCAAATGCCTGTTCCAGCGCGACACCGTCGATATTCGAAACGACATGGCAATCGACGTAAGACAGGTCGCGGGTAAGCGCGTCGATCGCCAGCGCGGGGCCGAGCGCGGAGCCGCCAATGCCGATGTGGATCAGATGGTTCACATCGCCCAGCGCGCCTTCGCGGATCGCCTCGACCAGCATCTGCATCCGCGCGAGCAGCGCCTGCGCTTCCTCGACACTCGCCTCGCTGCCGGAGCCGCGCTGCGCGGTATGCTCCGCCGCGCGGCCTTCTGTTACGTTGATCGCCTCTCCCGCGAACAGCGCGGCACGCCTGGCCTCGAAATCGCTTGCCTGTGCCAGTTCCTCGAATGCGCCGAGCAAATCGTCGGTCAGGTGCGTCTTGGACCAGTCGAAGCGGATGCCGGCGGCGTCCTCGCCCGCTCCCCAGCCGATCCGGCCCGATAGGCGTTCCACCCGGTTTTCGTCGCCGCCGAACAGGGCGGTCAGGCTCTCCCGAGGCGAGCCCTCGATCCGCTGCCAAGCTGCCGTCTTGCTATCGCTCATATCGCAAAAAATCCTGTTGCCTGCCTGCTGCCAGCGCCTAGGTGCAATGCCGATGGATGAAAAGGGCGAAGCGGACATGCCGGGCAAGGCTGGCGACGATGCGCGCGGTGGCGGGCTGGCCGGGCTGCTGACGATGGTGCTGCTCGTCGCGCTGACCGCGCTCGCCATTCGCACCTTCGGGGTCTCGCTGTTCACGATCCCGAGTGAAAGCATGATGCCGCGCCTGATGCCGGGCGATACAATCGCCGCGAAGAAATGGCCCTATGGCTATTCCAGCAATTCGCTGCCATTCGACCTTCCGCTGATACCGGGCCGCTGGTTCCCCGCGCAGCCGCAGCGAGGCGATATCGTGATCTTCAAGCATCCGGTGGACCATGTCGATTACGTCAAGCGCGTGATCGGCCTGCCGGGCGACGAGGTGGAGCTGCGCGATGGATATGTGATCCTCAACGGCCAGATCCTGAGCCAGGCGGGCACCGACGATGCGATCGTGCCCGTCAGCCCCAACCTGCCATGCGCGTGGGGCGGGCGCGAGGAGATGCGGCCTGCTGGCGACAGGGCCGACTGCCGCTACACCCGCAATCGCGAATACCTGCCCTCCGGGATCAGCTACGAAGTGTTCAATTTCGGCAAAACGCCGCAGGATAACTGGGGCCCGCGCACCGTGCCCGAAGGCAAGTTGTTCCTGCTGGGCGACAATCGCGACAACTCGATGGACAGCCGCTTCCCCGCCCTGCCCGGCGGCGGCGTCGGCTTCGTCCCGCAGGATTTGCTCGTTGGCCAGGCGGGCGCGGTGTTGTGGTCGAACGACGGATCGGGCGACTTGCGCAATCCCGGCACCTGGTTCACCGGCTGGCGGCGCGACCGGATGGGAGAAAGCCTGTGAGCGACTGGGCTGCCACCAGAGACTGGCTGAACGAACGGGGCTTCGCCGCCCGCGATGCCGAGCTGTGGACCGAGGCGCTGACGCACGGCAGCCTCGGCGAGAAACGCGATTACCAGCGGCTGGAATTTCTCGGCGACCGGGTGCTGGGCCTCGCCATTGCGGAATGGCTGTTCGACACCCAGCACGCCGACGCCGAGGGCAAGCTGGCGCAGCGGCTCAACGCGCTCGTCAGCAAGGGCGCCTGTGCCCGCGTGGCGCGCAAGATCGGCGTGCCCGATCATGTGCGGCTGGGGCGGCAGGCGCGCGACGATGGCGCGGCGGATAGCGACAATATCCTCGGCGACGTTATGGAATCGCTGCTCGGCGCGCAGATGCGCGAAGCCGGGTTCGAAAGCGCGCGGACGCTGATCCACGAGCTTTGGGCCGACGATGTGGAAGGCGATGCCGGCCGCGCGAAGCATCCCAAGTCCGCGTTGCAGGAATGGGCGGCGGGCAATCGCCGGCGGCCACCAGAATATGCTCTGGTCGACCGGTCCGGCCCCGATCACAACGCGCGCTTCACCGTGCGCGTCTCGGTCAACAAGGTCGGCGAGGCAGAGGCGACCGCCAGCAGCAAGCAGGAGGCCGAGACGGCCGCCGCGAAAGCGTTTATGGAGCAGTATGGTTAGTGTGCGCTTGCGCTCGCCCTTCGACAGGCTCAGGACGAGCGGGATATGACAGACAGGACCGAGACACCCGCCACAAGCGGCAGTGATAAGCAAAAATGCGGCGTCGTTGCCGTGCTGGGCGCGCCCAATGCGGGCAAGTCGACGCTGGTCAACGCGCTGGTGGGCCAGAAGGTCGCGATCGTCAGCGCCAAGGCGCAGACCACCCGCGCCCGCATGCTGGGCATCGCACTGCATGAAAGCGATGATGCGAACACGCAGATCATCCTGGTCGACACGCCAGGCATCTTCGCGCCGCGTCGGCGGCTCGACCGCGCGATGGTGAGCGCGGCGTGGGAAGGCGCGCAAAGCGCGGATGCCGTGCTGCTGCTGGTCGATCCGATCAAGCAGCGGCGCCACGAGCTGGAGCCGCTGCTGGAACAGCTGGCCGAGCGGCCCGAGAAAAAGATCCTCGTCCTCAACAAGGTCGACAAGGCCAAGAAGGAACCGCTGCTGGCGCTGGCGGAAGAGCTTTCGGCCAAGGTCGAGTTCAGCGAAATCTACTTCATCTCCGCGCTGACCGGCGATGGCGTGGTGGAACTGAAGGACGCGCTGGTGCAGTTGATGCCCGAAGGCGTGTGGATGTACCCCGAAGACCAGGTCTCCGACGCATCCGAACGCCTGCTCGCGACCGAGATCACGCGCGAGCAGCTCTACCGCCAGTTGCACGAGGAACTGCCCTACGATTCCATGGTGCGGCCCGAGAAATATATCGAGCGCAAGGATGGCAGCGTCGAGATTCACCAGCAGATCATCGTCGCACGCGACAACCAGCGGATGATCGTGCTTGGCAAGGGCGGCAAGATGATCAAGTCGATCGGGCAGGCAGCGCGCGAGGAACTGAGCGAGCTGCTGGGCCGCAAGGTCCACCTGTTCCTGCATGTCAAAGCGACCGAAAACTGGGCCGACGACAAGGAAATGTTCGAGGAAATGGGCCTCGACTGGACGAAGTGACGGGCCTACATTTCGGCAAATCCAACCCCCCGGAGACTTCTTATGCGTTGCGCCACCCCCGCCCCGTTTCTTGCCATTGCCGCCTGCCTTGCGCTGAGCGGGTGTGTCACCGTCCCCAACGAGGGGTCGGCCACCTGCCCCAATGTCAGCCGCGGCTGGCAGGCATGGATCAGCGCGATGCCCGGCCCCGGTTCAAAACCGACGCTGCATATCCAGGGCACGGTCGACATGCCCACGCCCGGCTATACGGTGGAACTCGTGGGAGGCCCCGCCGACCGCATGCAGCCGCCCGGCTTGCGCTTCCAGCTCGAAGCCACCCCGCCCGACGGCATGACGACGCAGGTCATCACCTCGACCGAGGTCCGCTACGCCGAACCGACTCCCTATTCGCAAATCCGCGAGATCATGATTTCCTGCGGCGACCGCCCGGTGGCGGTGATCACAGAGGTGCCGGTGGCGCAGTAGGGGAACTAAAGAACCCCTCCGTCAGCCGCTTGCGCGGCTGCCACCTCCCCACTTGGCCTGCCGCAAAGCGGGGAGGATCACACCAAGACAGTCCTCCTCATTTTGCGTAGCCAAATGGGGAGGTGGGCCGGTGCCGTTAGGCAGCGGCTCGGAGGGGCCGCTCTTACCGCTTCTTCGCGATCGCGATCTTGTTCTTCTTCGCGAAGTCTTTAGTCGATTCCTCGCTGCGATTGAGCGCCTTGGCGATCTGCTTGAGGCCATGGCCCTTGGAGGCGAGCGTTTTCAGCTGGCCCGCCTCCTCGCCCGTCCAGGGCTGCTTGTGCCGCTCGAACTTGTCCTTCGCCATCAGTCGTCCGCCTTCTTCGCGGCAGCCTTCTTCGCTGGAGCCTTCTTCGCGGCAGGTTTTTTCGCAGCGGCTTTCTTCGCCGGAGCCTTCTTCTTGGCGGGCGCCTTTTTCTTTTTCTTCGCCGGTCCCTTGGCGGCGCGAGCGTTGATCAGTTCGATCGCCTGCTCCTCGGTCACGTCCTCGGGCTTCACATCCTTGGGGATGGTCGCGTTGGTCGTGCCGTCGGTGACGTAGGGGCCGTAGCGGCCCGGCATCACCTTCATCTCGGCCTCGGAGGTCGGGTGCTTGCCGAGCACCTTGATCGGCTCCGCCTTCGCGCGGCCGCGGCCGCCCTTTTGCGCCGCTTCGGCGAGGAGCGTGACCGCGGCGTTCATGCCGGTGTCGAATACGTCGGCCGTGCTGGTGAGCTTGGCGTACTTGCCATCGTGCCGCAGGTACGGGCCGTAACGTCCTATACTCGCTTCGATATCATTGCCCGTCTCCGGATGCTGGCCGACGATCCGCGGCAGGCTGAGCAGCTTGAGCGCCATCTCCAGATCGAGCTCGGGCACATCCTTGGGGATGCTCGCGCGCTTGGCTTCCTTGCCCTCGCCCAGCTGCAGGTACGGCCCGAAGCGGCCCGTCTTGCGCTCGACCGGCAGGCCCGTTTCCGGGTCGTTGCCCAGCACCGCGTCCTCGGCCACCTCGTCGGAGTCGCTGCCGGGCTGCGCGAAGCGACGCGTGAACTTGCACTCAGGATAGTTTTCACAGGCGACAAACGCGCCAAAGCGCCCACCACGAAGGTGCAGGCGGCCCCCGGCGCGGCCTTCCTTGTCGCAAAGCGGGCAGAAGCGTGCGTCCTTGCCGTCCTCACGTTCGGGAAACAGATAGTCTGACAGGAAGGTGTCGAGCACCGCCGTGATGTCCGACGGCTTCTGCTCCATCACCTCGTCGGACTTCGGCTTGAAGTCCTTCCAGAACGCTTCGAGGATCGCCTTCCACTCGGCGCGCCCGCCGGAGACGTCGTCGAGCTCTTCCTCCATCCCCGCCGTGAAGTCGTAGGCGACGTAGGTGGGGAAGAAGCGTTCGAGGAAGGCGGTCAGCAACCGGCCCGATTCCTCGGCGAAGAAGCGATTCTTCTCGATCCGGACATATTCGCGGTCGCGCAGCGTCTGGATGGTGGAGGCGTAGGTGGACGGACGCCCGATGCCCAGCTCCTCCAGCTGCTTGACCAGCGAGGCTTCGGAATAGCGTGGCGGCGGCTGGGTGAAGTGCTGGTTCGCCTCGACGCTTTTGCGCGCCGGGGCATCGCCTTCGCGCATGTGCGGCAGCAGGCCGCCGTCCTCGTCATCCTTGTCGTCGAAGCTTTCCTGATAGACCGCGAGGAAGCCGGGGAACTTCACCACCTGGCCGGTCGCGCGAAGCGAGTGCTGCCCGCTACCCTCGGTCAGGGTGACCGTGGTGCGTTCGAGCTGCGCGGTCGCCATCTGGCTCGCCAGCGCGCGCTTAAAGATCAGGTCGTACAGGCGCGCTTCGTCGCCCGAGCCTGCCTTGTCCTTACGGAAGTCGGTCGGCCGGATCGCTTCGTGCGCTTCCTGAGCATTCTTCGCCTTGGTCTTGTAATAACGCGGTTTTTCAGGGCGATACTCGGCGGAATAGCGATCGGTGATCGCGTCGCGGCAGGCGTCGATGGCGCTCTGGTCCATGCTCACGCCGTCGGTACGCATGTAGGTGATCGTGCCTGCTTCGTAGAGGCCTTGCGCGCAGCGCATCGTGTGGCTGGCGGAGAAGCCGAGCTTGCGCGCGGCCTCCTGCTGCAAGGTCGAGGTGGTGAACGGCGGCGCGGGGTTGCGCTTGACCGGCTTGGTCTCGATCCCCTCGACCGTGAAGCGCCCGTCTTCGACCGCCTGCTTGGCGGCCATCGCGCTGCCCTCGTCGCCGAGCGTCATCTTGTCGAGCTTCTTGCCGTCGAGCGTGACCAGCCGCGCGGTGAACGGCGTGCCGTCCTGTTCGAAACTGGCGATGATCGACCAGTATTCCTCGGCCTTGAACGCCTCGATCTCGCGCTCGCGGTCGACGATGATGCGCAGCGCGACCGACTGCACGCGGCCTGCCGACTTCGCGCCGGGCAGCTTGCGCCACAGCACGGGCGAAAGCGTGAAGCCGAACAGGTAATCGAGCGCGCGGCGCGCGAGATAGGCGTCGATCAGATCCTGGTCGAGCGCGCGCGGCTTCTTCATCGCCTCGGTCACCGCGCCCTTGGTGATCGCGTTGAAGGTCACCCGGTCGACATTGGTCGGCAGGCTTTTACGCTTCTTGAGCATGTCCAGCACGTGCCAGCTAATCGCTTCCCCCTCGCGGTCGGGGTCGGTTGCGAGGACGAGGCGGTCGGCATTCTTCGCCGCATCGGCGATGGCCTTCACCTGGCTACGCTTGCGCTGGTCGGAATAGATCTCCCAATCCATCGCGAAATCCTCGTCCGGCCGCACGCTGCCGTCCTTGGGCGGCAGGTCGCGGATGTGCCCGTAGGAGGCGAGAACCTTGAAGTCCTTGCCGAGATATTTCTCAATTGTTTTCGCCTTCGCGGGCGATTCGACGATGACCAGTTGCATAAGAGTGGGGGCGTTCCTTCACGTGTACGTACGCGCGAGAGTGGGAATCGGTTGGGCGGTTCGTCAAGCGGCATGCGCTCCCGCACCCGATTTAAATGCCCGCAGGCCCTACTCGAACACGTCCGCTACGCTGGTGTCGGTCGGCGCGAGGAGGTGGAACACCGCGATGCTGAAGGCGAAGCTCACCGCATTGCTGAACGATTCCACGATGCTTGAGAGCGTTATTGCGAGCGCGAACATGGGCGACAACATGTTGCCGCTGCCGGAAATTCCCACCCCCATAACCACGCCCGAACTGAGCACCGCGAGCCCGATCCAGATGAGCAGCCCGGCGCCGAAGATCGAAAGCCCGTGCCCGTCGGTGGCTTTCCAGCTCGCGCCGAGACTCCCGGTGACACCGTGCTCTCCGCTCAGCAGGTAACCATTTGCAGCCGACCAGCGCACCATCACGATGATGCCCGGGATTACCAGAAAGACGAAGCCGATCATCACGCCAATCGCGGCGAGGATCGACAAGCCGACGAAACTCCAGAAGCGCGCGCCGGCGTGCATCGGTCGTCCCATCGCTGCCATCATCTGTGTCAGCAGAAAGTAGCTGGCGATCACGAACACAGCCAAGTTCGCCAGACCGAACAGCGCACCGAGCATGCCCACGGTTTCGGTATCGAATCCGCCTTCGAAGAGGCGCATGGAAAACAGGTTGTCATCCATGGAGACGAAGCCGAACAACGCGCCAAATCCGGAAAGCAGACCGAGCACCAGCACATAGACAATCACGGATCGCCCCGCTGCGCCGACGGTCTCGATCGTCTGGCTCAAGATTCCACTGACGTCGGCTTCGCGTTCCACTCGATTTCCCCCTGAGTTCCCTGATACGCCCTTATTGCAAAGGCATAGAGCGATGATCAGCCCGAGGAAAGGCTCACCCGGCCCCCGGCATGCCGTTCGAGCCGCCCGGCGATTTCCAGTTCGAGCAGCGCGAGCTGCACCGCTGCTGCTGGCGCGCCCGACTGGCGGATCAGCTCATCCACCGCGACGGGCACATTGCCGAGCAGGCTCGCGATGTCGGCAGGCTCCGCCTCGGCGATGTCATCGGACACTGCATCATAGGCGCTAACGGATTCGCGGAAGGTGCTGCGCGGCGATCCGTCGAAGCTGCTCAGCAACTCGACCACATCGGCGGGCTCCTGCACCAGTACCGCGCCTTCGCGGATCAGGTGATTGCAGCCGTGGCTGCGCGCGTCGAGCGGACTGCCGGGGATCGCCATCACCTCGCGCCCGTATTCGCCCGCCAGCCGGGCGGTGATGAGGCTGCCGGATTTCACCGCCGCCTCCACCACCAGCGTGCCCAGCGCGAGCCCGGCGATGATCCGGTTGCGACTGGGGAAGTGGCTGCCGCGCGGCTCGGTCCCGGGGGGCTGCTCGGCAATCAGCAGACCTTCGCTCGCTATCCGCTTCTGCAGCTCGGCATGCTGCGGCGGATAGGCGATCTCGATCCCGCTCGCGATCACGCCGATGGTGCGTGGAAAAGCGCCCTCGTGCGCTGCACCGTCGATCCCGCGCGCCAGACCCGAAACGACCACGAAGCCGGCGCCCGCAAGCGCCTGAGCGAACTCGCGCGACAGCTTGACCGCCGCTGCGCTGGCATTGCGCGCGCCGACCATCGCGACGACCGGCTTGCTCGCCAGCGACAGGTCGCCGCGATAGGTGATGATCGGCGGCGCGCCCTCGCAAGCGGCCAGCGCTTCCGGATAATCGGGCTGGTCGTGGAACAGATAGCGCGCGCCGTGGCGCTTCACCGCGTCGATCTCTCGACGGACCGCGTCTTCTTTTGCGAGGGTGTGATGCCCTCCACCCGCCTTGGCGAGATTGGGCAGCGCCTCGACCGCTGCCTCCCCGCTGCCATAGCGGGAGAGCAGTTGCGCGAAGGTGACGGGGCCGATCCGGGGGGATCGAAGCAGGCGGATGCGGGCGAACGCTTCGGCCTGCGACAGCCCGGAGCCCGCCCCTTGCGTCATTTCTTCGCGCCGACCCTGGGCTCCTCGCCCTTCACCAGCCGCCCGATATTCGCGCGGTGGAGCCACAGCACCAGCACCGCGATCAGCGCGAGCACCGGGACGAAAGGCTCGTAATCGAGGATGGACGCGGCAATCGCGGCGCACACGACCGCCGCCATCCCGGCAAGCGAACTGATCCGCAGCCCGCCGAGAATGGCCAGCCACACGATCGCGTAAGTCAGCCCCAGTGGCCAAGCCAGCCCGAAGCAGACGCCCGCATTGGTCGCGACGCCCTTGCCGCCCTTGAAGCCCAGCCAGACGGGGAAGCAGTGGCCCAGCACCGCAGCCAGCGCGGCGACGGGCACCGGGCCGTATGCCGCCTGCGGCATCAGATCGGGCTGGTCGAACAGTGCCCGCGCGATCAGCACCGCCGCGAGGCCTTTGGCGAGATCGCCCAGCAGCGTGAATGCCGCCAGCCGCTTGTTGCCGGTACGCAGCACGTTGGTCGCGCCGATATTGCCGCTGCCGATATTGCGCACATCGCCCAGCCCCGCGAACCGGGTGAGCAACAGGCCGAAGGGAATCGAGCCGAGGAGATAGCCGATCAGAGCGGCGTAGAGAGTGTCCATGCCCTCCCCATAGCCCGCCCGGGCCGCTTGTCGAAGCTCTGCCTGCCAAAATGCGCCCGGATCGGTTCGAGTACCAGCAGACCGTACCTTGCGCGCACCACCGCCGCGGGTAAACCTTCGCGCGATGGAAGCCTCAGTAACTCAGGGTGCCGCCTCGGCAATTGCGCGGCTGACCGAACGGGAGCGCGAGTGCCTGCGGCTGTGGCTCGAGCACAAGACCGCGAAGGAAATCGCGCTTGACCTCGGCATTTCGCACCACGCGGTCGAGAAGCGGCTGAAGATGGCGCGGACCAAGCTCGATGTGGCGACCTCGCTCGAGGCGGCGCGTCTTCTGGCGGAGGCCGAGGGGTACGACCGCACCGTAGCCGGTCCGGCGGAGCTTCCGGACGGGATGGGAGGTCGAGATGATGCTGCCCGCGTCGCGCTTCCTTCGGGGACCAGGGAGTGGCGGCGAAGCAGCCTCTCGGTTCCCGGAGCGATCATCATGAGCCTTCTAATCGCAGCCTTGGCATTTGCTGCCACACAACAAATTTCCGGCAATGTTGGCGCACGCACGCCTGCCAACGGTGAAGAGATCACCGGTCAAGCAGAAGTCGGCGCAATCGATGCCGACAATGGGACGCAAGAGCACGATGCGGAAATCCGCGGAACTGGCGAGATGGGAGCGCCTCCGGCCACCCCCGATTATGCCACCGTATATGCCCGTGCCGGAGGGAACCCCAACGAGACTGTCAACCGCACCTTTTTGGTCTTGGATGGCGACAATTCCGGCGTGATCGATGCATCCGAAGTCCGAACCGCCCGTTTCGTCATGGTGCAGCGCAAAACATCGGGGCAGGGCGATCCCGATATGGAGGAGCTAGCCGAAGCCGATCGTGACACCGACGGTCGCATCACGCTGGCCGAGTATCGCGCGTGGCTGACCCCGATGATCGACGACGGGGCCCGTGTCGCGAGCTGAGCCTGTCGATTGACCCCGACGGTGTGCGGGGGCATGGGCTCGGATCCATGCCCCGTACGGCCCCCATCCTCATCTTCGATTCCGGTGTCGGCGGGCTCACGATCCTCGCCGAAGTGCGCGAGGCTCTGCCCGAGGCACCGGTGATCTACGCCGCCGATTTCGCAGGCCTGCCCTATGGCACCAAGAGCGAAGCCGAGGTTGCCGCGCGGGTGTGCGGGCTGCTGGGGCGAATGGCAGAGCGGTATCAGCCGCGCCTCATCTGCATCGCCTGCAACACTGCCAGCACCATTGCGCTGGGCATGGTTCGCGATGTGCTCGCGATCCCGATCGTCGGCACGGTGCCCGCGATCAAGCCTGCGGCACTGGCCACCAGGACCGGCACGATCGGCCTGCTCGGCACCGGGGCAACCGTGCGCCAGCCCTATGTCGACCGGCTGGAGGCGGAGTTCGCGCAGGGCAAGAGCCTGATTCGCCACGCCGCCGATGCGCTGGTGCCGTTGGCCGAAGCGAAGATGCGTGGCGAAATGCTGGCCCATGGCGCGGTGGCAAAGGCGGTGGCGGGCTTGCGCGACCATCCGCAGGCTCAAGCCCTCGATACGCTGGTGCTGGCCTGCACGCACTTCCCGCTGCTGGCCGAAGAGCTGCGCGAGGTCTTCGGGCAGGACATTCAACTGGTCGACGGCGCGCAAGGGATCGCACGGCGGATTGCCTCGCTGACGCAAGGGCAGGATTTTGCGCGCAAGCAAGAGGATTTCGCGGTTGTGACCGGCAGCACCAATGGCCTCACCAGCCTCGTGCCAATGCTCGAACGCCACGGGCTGATGCACGCCACGCAATTCTGATTGCATTCTATCCGTCACCTTTGCGAATCACTCGCAAAGATCGCGCTGGAAACTGCGGTTTTTGACCTTTAAACGGTGCCCACCGTGACGAACTACAGCCATATATTCGACAAGGCGATCGATCGCCTGCACGAAGAGGGCCGGTATCGGGTCTTCATCGATATCCTGCGCAACAAGGGTGCCTACCCCAACGCGCGCTGCTTCCACGGCCATAACGGCCCGAAGCCGATCACCGTGTGGTGCTCCAACGATTATCTCGCGATGGGCCAGCACCCCAAGGTGACCGAGGCGATGGAAGAGGCGCTGCACGATGTCGGCGCTGGCTCCGGGGGCACGCGCAATATCGGCGGCAACACGCATTACCATGTCGAGCTGGAGGCCGAACTGGCCGACCTGCACGGCAAGGAATCGGCGCTGATCTTCACCAGTGGCTACGTCTCCAACGACGCGACGCTCTCCACCATTGCCAAGCTGCTGCCCGGCTGCGTGATCTTCTCCGACGCGCTCAACCACGCAAGCATGATTGCGGGCATCCGCAATTCGGGCTGCGCCAAGCGCGTATTCCGGCATAACGACATTGAGCATCTCGAAGAGCTGCTCGCCGCAGAAGACCCCGACACGCCCAAGCTGATCGCCTTCGAAAGCGTCTATTCGATGGATGGCGACGTCGCTCCGCTGCACGCGATCTGCGACCTGGCGGAGAAGTACAACGCGCTGACCTATTGCGACGAAGTCCACGCGGTCGGCATGTACGGTGCGCGCGGCGGCGGCATTTCCGAGCGCGACGAGGCCGCGCACCGGATCGACATTCTCGAAGGCACGCTGGGCAAGGCGTTCGGCGTGATGGGCGGCTATATCGCGGCGGACAAGCGGATCGTCGACTGCATCCGCAGCTATGCGCCCGGCTTCATCTTCACCACCTCGCTATCGCCGGTACTGGTCGCGGGCGTGCTCGCCTCGGTCAAGCACCTGAAGGCCAGCAGCGAAGAACGCGACGCTCAGCAGGCCGCCGCCAAGCTGCTCAAGCAGATCATGCGCGATGCAGGCCTGCCGGTGATGGACTCCACCACGCACATCGTGCCGCTGATGGTCGGCGACCCGGTGAAGGCGAAGCGGATCAGCGACATCCTGCTCGCCGAATACGGCGTCTACGTGCAGCCGATCAACTTCCCGACCGTGCCACGCGGCACCGAACGCCTGCGATTCACCCCCGGCCCCGCGCACACCGAGGAAATGATGCGCGAGCTGGTCGATGCGCTGGCCGAGATCTGGGACCGGCTTGAGCTGGAGCTGCGGCAGGCGGCGTAGGCGCGCCGGGAGAGGGGGTAGCGTGTCGATCAAATGGGATGCTCCTGATTTCCCTGCTGGTGACGGTTTCGGCATGCCAAACGACCGGCAATTCGGCGAAGATCGAAGCGCGTTGTCCGAACCTCGCCGTGATCAGCGGGAAGCTGTCGTTTGTCGAAAGCTTCACGCTCGATGCGGAAGCCGGCAAAGCGTATGGGATGGAAAACTGGCGTAGCCGCCAAGTTTACAAGATGTCGGTCGACAAAGTTCATTTCGGTAATGTCAGCGAGAGAGATATCCGGGGCTCTCTGGTTGCCCATTCTCGATTTCGGGATGACAGACCTTTTCGGCTCCTGGTCGAGCGGCAGGGCCCAGCCCAATTCAACGCGCTCTGGGGATTCGATGCGCGATCTGACGAGGATTTGAGCAAAGCTTGCGACCTCATATCCAAGCGAAAATCCCCCACCCGCGCGGCGGGTGGTCCGGCAAGGTGACGCGCCACCGGTCGCCAGAACACAAAACGTCGTTATGTTCCTGATCCGCGTACGAAATCCGTATTCACCGAGATCGAACCGCGCTATTTAGTTCAAACGGCCAACGGGGCCGGGGGTATTTTCAGGAAAACAGAATATGCGTCGCTTGCGTTCTAGTGCGTTCGTGATCGGCTGCGTCATGCTGGCTTCGTGCGGCAGCGACAGTGGCTCCTCAACTCCACCGATTGGCGGTGGGGGTGGCGGCGGCGGCGGTGGCGGCACTCCGCCTGCGGGCCCGACCTACCAGACATTCGCCCAGCTTTCCGGCACTCAGACTTTCATAACGACTTGCGGCGGCAGCTATATCGAGGCGGGACGCAGCCCCTTGCCCGTCGGCGGCGCTCCGTTGGGAGCCGGGATCACGATCGTCTCCGATCGTAGCCAGCCCTCCTACAATGTAGCGAGCGACGGCACCGGCCTGTTCGCCCCCTTCGAGACCTCCTTCACCCAGGCAGACCGCGATGCGTCGGTGAGTGGGGAAGCCTATCGCAAGAACACGCCGAACGGCTTTACCGAGCGCTTCTCGATTTTCCCGATCACGCAGAATTCCGCCGAGTTGCCCTATGTGCGGGTATCCCAGGTCGTGGCCGAGAATTTCTCCGGTTACACCAACCAGACCTGCGCGCTCGGCGTACCCACGCTGGCGACCGATCGTCCCTCCACGAGCGTGACCTATAGCGGGCTCGCCACCTTCGGGACGGCGCAGGTGGTGCGGAATGCTGGCGCCGGGCCGGTCGAGAGCTACCGCATCTCCGCCTCGACCGTCTCCCTCACCGGCAATCCGACCAATGGCCAGATCGGTTTCTCGCTCACTCTCAAGGGGCAGCTGCTGACGAACGGTCAGGCATCAAGCACGATAACCGATCTCGGCACCTTCACCGGCACGACCACCTTCGCGAATGTGCAGGGCTATCCGCTGGGATATTCGGATTTGATCGTGAATGCGAACAACACCACTTCCGGCACTTTCGGGGGCGGCTTCTTCGGCCCGCAGGGCGGCACGGCGGCGGTATCGGTGGGCATCCAGACGCGCCGTGCGGACGATAGCGACCTTCTGCTGGGCGCGCTTTTCATCATGCGTCCGCAGTAAACGCCGGGAACAGGGCGGGCACTGAACCGCTTGGCCACCATGGCAGAGATAACAAAAACGAAACCCGGCACGCTCACCGATTTCGGAAACGGCTTCCACCATATCCGTGGGACCTTCCGGCTCGGTGGGGTGCTGGACCTCGGCACGCATTGCGCGCTGGTCGAATTGCCCGACGGGCGCTTCGTCTTCCTCGACAGCTATACGCTGGACGACGAGCTCAAGGCCAAGGTCGACGCTCTGACGGACAATGGGCGCAAGGTCGCGGCGATCGTCAACCTGCACCCCTTCCACACGCTGCATTGCGAGTGGATGGCGAACGCCTACCCGCAGGCGAAACTCTACGGCACCAAGCGCCACCACGAGAAATTCCCCGACCTCAAGTGGGAAAGCGAAAAGTGCGAGGCCGGTGCGCTCGACACGCTGTTCGGCGATGCGCTGCAATTCTCCGTCCCCAAGGGCGTACAGATGGTGTGCGAGGACGAGAACGTGCATTTCACGTCGGTGCTGGCCTACCACGCACCCAGCGGCACGATCTTCGTCGACGATACGCTCACCGCGCTCAAAGCACCCTTCCCGCTCTCGCTGTTGCCGATGACCGGTCGGCTGTCGTTTCATCCGACGCTTGCCAAGGCGCTCGAACCCGATCCGCACGCCGCCGACGCCTTTCGCGAATGGGCGATCGGCATGGCGCAGGACTGGGCGGCCGCGCGCCGCGTGGCAACCGCGCATAATGCCACCGCCGACCTGGCGCCCGGCGAGTTTCCCGAAACGATCGGTGCGGCGTTGGGCAGAGTGGCGAAAGTCCTGCAAAAGCACCGGCATGTGCCGCAACATGTTTGAGGCATCGCGCCAGCCCGCGATTGCGAAGTTGGTCGAATGCTGGGGCATCCTGAACCGACACCGATAGTATTGCCCTCGCGCAGCGCTATCTAGGCGCGATGGACTTCCAGCGTTCCAGCCTGTTCCGCGAGAATGCGCCCCTGTTCGGCGTTGGCGCGATCCTGTTCGTGGTGTTCGCCGCGATGGCGATCGTCGGCGCTGGGCGCGCAGAGCCGGCGGCCCGGAGCGCCCTGGACGAGAGTGCCGCCCCGCCCCCGGTCGAGGCACTGCCAGCCAGCGGGGAGGAAGCGGACCTGCGCGAATCCGAACTCGCGCCAGAGGACGCTGCTGCGCGCAATGCAGCGGTCGAGATCGTCGAGGGCGGGCCCGGCACCGCGCCATCCTTCATGTTCGCTGGCAGCGGGCCCGACCGGGTCCGCGCGCGTGACTGCCTCGCGCTCGCCGCGATGGCCGAGGCGGGTTACGGCGATGCGGACCAGCGCGCGGTGATGCAGGTCATCCTCAACCGCACGCGCCACCCCGGTTTCGCAAATACCGTGTGCGGCGTCGTCTATCAGGGCTCGCATCGACGGACGGGCTGCCAGTTCACCTTCACCTGCGACGGATCGCTATCGCGGCGCTACCCCGACAGCGAATGGCGCGCCGCCCGCCAGCGGGCCGACGAAGCGCTGGGCGGCCGGGTCGAAGCCGCAGTCGGCCTCGCCACCCATTACCATGCGGACTACGTCTATCCGTGGTGGAGCCCGCAGCTGGACAAGATCGCAGCCGTCGGCCCGCACATGTTCTATCGCTGGCGCGGCTTCTGGGGCACGCCGCAGGCGCTCAACGCGCGCTATCGCGGCGGCGAGCCCGACCCGATGGGGCTGCGCGAAACCGCAATGGAGATCGAACGGCCTGAGACCATCCTGAAGACCTTCGCCGAAGACGGCGCGGCGCAGCGTACGATCACCAGCGGCGGCAAGGATGGCCCGCGCTTGATAGAAGGCTCCAAGCCACCCTCCCCCGCCGCAAGCGCGCCCGCAACCTCGCCCGATCCGCGCGTGCATTTCGTGCTCGTCGCTCGCGGCGAGGCACCCGCTGCACTGGTCGAACGCGCGCGCGCACTGTGCCCGGGCGGCGGGTTCTGCCAGGTCTATGGCTGGAGCGATCCTTCCGCGATCCCCTCGCAGCTTCCCCTCTCGGACGAGGCGCGGCGCACGCTCGGCTTCAGCTTCCTGCCCGCGCGTTCGGGCAATGGCGAAGCAATCTATTTCGACTGCCGCACCTTTCCCGATCCCGCGCCCGGCGCCTGTCTCCCCCGCGCCCGCCCCTGAGGCGCAGCATCGCAGTGCCGTAGCGGATTTGCTGCGCACTCTGGGCCGGGCTAATCGACGGGCAAAATGCCATGGGAGAGAAAAGCGGTGAGCGGCAAACAGACGTATGACGAGGTCGTCACCGGCCGACGCAGCATCCGCGGGTTTCTGGACAGGTCGGTGCCGCGCGAATTGATCGAGGAGGTGATTGCGCTGGCCACCCGCGCGCCGTCCTCGTTCAACAACCAATGCTGGAACTTCACCGTCGTCACCGGCGACCCGCTCGATGCGATCCGGCAGGGCAACACCGAAGGTATCCTTGCGGGCAATCCCGACAGCCGCGAATTCCGTCGCCCCGAAGGCGACATGCCCGAGCATCACCGGCGCCGCCAGATCGACGTTGCCAAGCAATTGTTCGGCGCGATGGGGATCGAGCGTGACGACAAGGAACGCAGGCAGGACTGGACGTTGCGTGGCTTTCGCCAGTTTGATGCGCCGGTATCGATCGTCGTTACCTACGACCGCGCGATCCTCGGCAGCGATATCGCGCCCTTCGATTGCGGCGCGGTCACCAATGCGCTGGTCAATGCGGCATGGTCGCGCGGGCTTGGCTGCGTGATCAATTCGCAAGGGATCATGCAAAGCCCGGTCGTGCGCGAACACGCGGATATTCCGCAGGATCAGGTCATCATGATCTGCGTCGCGATGGGCTGGCCCGATCCCGATTTCGCCGCGAACGCCGTGGTGACCGAGCGCAAGAGCCTCGAGGAAACCGTGCGCTTCGTCGGCTTTGCCGATTGACGCGCTCGCCCGCCGCCACCTCACCCCGCCGCGCCATGCCCGGCGCTGGGCAAGGGGTGCTCGTAGGGAATTGCAATTTCGCGCAGGCCTCGCGATACAAGAGCCATGGAAGAGGTTAAGCCCGCTGTAAAATGGGAAGCTTTCGGCGACCAGTCCTTCTGTGTTTCGGAGGACAGGCCCGCCCCGTGGGTGCTTCAGATGGCGGAGGCGAGCCCGATTGCTTCGGTCGTGTCGGACCCGCGCCAGCACGACAATCCGATCGTCGTGGTGAACCAGCCCTTCATCGATCTGACCGGCTATCCGCCCGATGAGATTCTCGGCCGCAACTGCCGCTTCCTCGCAGGCGACGGGACCGAGCCCTGGCTGACCGAGAAAATCCGCGAGGGCGTGCGCAATTGCAGCCCCGTGATCGTCGAGATTCTGAACTACAAGAAGAACGGCGATCCGTTCCGCAACGCCGTGCTCGTCGCGCCGATCTTCGACGACGAGAACCAACTGCTGCATTTCCTCGGCAGCCAGGTCGAGATCGCCGATGGCGACCCGGCGCTGGCCGCCAGCCGGAGGGAACGCGCGGCCGCCATGGTGAAAACGCTCTCTCCGCGACAGTTCGAGGTCACGCGGATGGTCGCCGCGGGCCTGCTCAACAAGCAGATTGCCGCCGCGCTCGGCCTGTCGGAAAAGACCATCAAGATGCACCGCAAGCTGGTGATGGAAAAGCTGGAGCTGCGCACCTCGGCAGACCTGATCCGCGTGGCGGTGGAAGCGGGCATATAGCCGCTAGAGCCGCTTTTGCGCGATGTGCGGGGAGAGATTGCCCCCTCCCCGCCATCCGGCCTAAGCCGTTGCCTCTGCAACCTTGGCGGCGCAGCGATCCACCCAGTCGCGGATCGCCGGGTCGGTGGGCAGCATCTCCGCGAACCACTGGAAGGGCGAAGCGCACAGCATGTCCGCTGCGCTGAACCGTTCTCCGAGAAGCCAGGGCCCCTTGCTCAGCGCCGCGTCGAGTTGCCCCAGCATCCTTTCCAGGTCGCCCAGACCGGCGGTGATGGCGGGATGCGTCAGGTCTGCGAACTTGAGGATCAACAGCGGCTCCATCACGCCCTGGTAATACGACAGCCACGAAAGATACGCGCCTCGCCCGGCCTCGCCCACAACCGGGCCAAGCTTGGCCTGCGGGTACTTGTCCGTCAGATAGAGCATGATCGCACCCCGCTCGCGCACGGTATCGGCCCCATCGACGAGGTAGGGCACCTTCTTCTCCGGATGCGGGTTGTCCGCGTCGGCCGCACCCGAACCGTCCTGCCGGGTGATCGTTACTTCCCGAATGTCGACGTCGGCACCGAGCATATGCACGAGATGGACGACCGTGTCCGAGCGTGTTTGAGGCGAGTGATAGAGCGTTGCCATGTGATTTTCCTTTCCGTTTTCGATGGGCCACGGATATGCACTCTCTACTGACAGAATGAGGCAGTAGGGCGATGGCGCGGCAGGACAGACTCATGCGGTTGCTGGCGGCGCTCAGGCGGCTGCCCTCGCCCGTCACGGCCGAGCGTCTGGCAGCGGAAACGGAAATCTCGCGCCGCCAGCTCTATCGCGACGTCGCCACGCTGCGCGCTGGCGGCGTGCTGATCGATGGCGCGGCAGGGTTCGGCTACACGCTGACCGAAGATCCCGCGCTGCCGCCGCAAAGCTTCTCCCGCCTCGAAACCGAGGCGCTGATGCTGGCGGTGGGCAGTCTGGAGGAGCTGGGCGACGAACGGCTTGCACAGGCCGGTCGCGACGCCATGGCGCGGATCATCGCCACCCTGCCAGACCGTCAGGCGCGCCAATCGATGCATGCGATCATGCGATCGTGGCGCATGCCGGGGGATCGGCCGGAGATCGCGGTCGATGTCGATCTGCTGCGCCAGTCCTGCTGGGACGAGACGAGCGTCACGATAACCTATCGCGACCGGCGCGAGCGCGTGTCGGAACGCGAGATCCTCCCGCTCGGCCTATCCTACAGCCCGACTACGCTGATGCTGGTCGGCTGGTGCCTGCTGCGCGAGGATTACCGCACATTCGAAGTCGCGCGGATGGAACGGCTGGAGGCAGGCAGCACGAGCTTCCGCCCGCGCCGGGTCGAGCTGCTGCGCCGCTACCAGGCGATGCGCATGGCCGAATGGGAAGCGCAGAAGGCGGCGGAGCGGCAGGCCCTGGAAGACCCGCCGCCCCAACCGGGAAATTAACGCAGGTTGACCACGTTGTCGGTCTGTGGACGCTCGCGACGGCCGTCGTAGAGGCTCAGCATCGGATCGTCGTCGACTTCCACGGCACGGGTCGCACCGAAGCCGTTGAAATCGGTCTTCATCGCCGCGCCATAGGCACCCAGCATGCCGACCTCGATATAGTCGCCCGCCTTGATGTCGGCGGGAAGCGCGAAGGGCCCTTCCATGTAGTCCGCATCGTCACAGGTCGGGCCGTAGAGCGCGAAGTCTTCTGCCGCCGCATGCTCTTCATGATCGAGCGCGCGGATCGGGAATTTCCACCCCAGATGCGCCGCATCGTAGAGCGCGCCATAGGCGCCGTCGTTGATGAACAGCTCGTTCCCGCGGCGTTTGTCGACACGCGCGAGGAGCGAGGAATACTCCGCACACAGCGCGCGGCCAGGTTCGCACCACAGTTCCGACGAATAGGAGACCGGAAGCGATTCGGACGCACGGAAGATCACTTCGAAGTAGTCTTCCAGCGGCGGCGGCTCCATGCCCGGATAAATGCTCGGAAAGCCTCCGCCAACGTCGACGATGTCGATCACCACGCTGGATGCGACAATCGCGGCGCGCGCACGCTCGATCGCCTGGATATAGGCGAACGGCGTCATCGCCTGGCTGCCGACATGGAAGCAGACGCCCAGCCAGTCGCAATGCTGGCGGGTCTGCTGCAACAGCACCGGCCCCTCGGTCAGGTCGGCCCCGAATTTGCTGGCCAGCGACAGCTCGGAAAACTCGCTGGAGACGCGCAGGCGCACGAGCAGCTTGAGGTCTTTCGCGGGGCTACCGTCGGGCGCGCGGCACGCGTCGACGATCTTCGCCAGCTCTTCCTCGCTATCGAGGCTGAACGTGCGGCATCCATGCTGGTGATAGGCTTCGGCGATCGCGCTCTTGGGCTTTACCGGATGCATGAAGCACAGCTCCGCATCGGGCAGGATCGACCGCACCAGCCGCACCTCGACGATCGACGCGACGTCGTAATGCGTGATGCCGTTATCCCACAGGATGCGAATCAGGTCGGGCGAAGGGTTCGCCTTGACCGCATAGAGCGAACGCCCGCGGAACCCGTTCGCGAAGAAACGCGCGGCGCGGGCCGCGGCGTGCGGACGGTTGAGAATGACCGGTTCGTCGGGCGCGAGGGCTTCGACTACGGATCGAGCGTCAGGATAAGTGGCCAATTCAAGGGACCCCCAAAACGGTTAGGTTTCAGTACCGGACGGTGCCGGGGCTGCCTTGCGGTTTAAGAGTCCCCTTGGGGCAGCGGAGGCGGGCAAATAAGCCATCCGCCTACCGATGCAAGAGAAATCGTCAGCGCAGCGTTCCTTGATTCAACGCTGGGAAAGCAGGGGGTTCCGAAAACCCGCCAGAGTGCGACGGGCTGCCGCGTTCAATCGCCGACGAGTGCCTCGATCGCGAGGGGGGTGATGGCCAGCAAGACGCGCACGTTCTCGCGCAGGTTGGCCATCGTTATCCCATGATCGAGCACCACGTAACGGGTCGTGCCGATCGTGCCGTTCGAATCGTCCTGCCATGTGAGAATGGCTGCCTGTTCGCGGTTGGCACGGGCCAGATCCGCATCGGTGACCGAAGCTATCGGATCGTACCGAACCTGCATCATCACGCCCTGGCAGCCCGCTATGCCGCCCCGGTCGCAGGCCGTGCCGGTGAGGATGTACTTGGTGCCGTCATCGGCGCTTGCGCCGAGCGTAACCTCGTCGCCGCTCCCCACTTCGATCAGCGTGTGATCGAGCGAGGCCACGATCGCCTTAAGGTCGTCGATATCGACCGCGCCGACGACGCGCTTCGGCGCGTAATCCTGGGCCGACCCAGGCGCGGCGAGCAGAGCGAGGCCAAGCGAGAATCCGAGTGTCAGCTTGCGAATCATGTGTGTCCGTCCCCTTCCGATGCCGGAAGAAGCTTCCACAATCCGCGGGCTTTGGCCAGCACCGCGCTTTGCCTGGTTCAGCTAAGCCGGTTGCGAAATTCCTCGTAGCCGAAGCGCTTGACGCAATCGAGCGCGTCGGTTTCGCTGTCCCACAGCCAGATCGAGGGCAGCGGGACCCCGTTGAAAGTGTTGGTTTTCACCATCGAATAATGCGCTTGGTCGAGGAAGGCGATCCGCTGCCCCGGCTCGTTGGGCACCGGCAGCGAATATTCGCCGATCACATCGCCCGCGAGGCATGATGATCCGCCCAGCCGCACCGGCGGCTCGCCCGCTTTCTCGTCCAGCATCGCGGGCCGGTACGGCGCTTCGATCACGTCGGGCATGTGGCAGGTGGCGGAAATGTCGGTGATGGCGAATGGCCCGTCGTTCTCTCCGGTATCGAGGATCGTGCCCACCAGGATACCCGCATCGAGCGCCACCGCCTCGCCCGGTTCGAGGTAGATTTCCGCCCCCGTGTCATCCTTCGCGTCGCGCAGGAACTCGATCAGCTCGTCGCGCTCGTAATCGGCGCGGGTGATGTGGTGGCCGCCACCCATATTGATCCATTTGAGCTGGCCGAACCACGGCTCGATCGCGTCGAACACCCGGTCCCACGTGCGGTTGAGCGGTTCGAAGCCCTGTTCGCACAGATTGTGGAAGTGGATGCCTTCCACCCCTTCCATATGCTCCTCGGTCAGCTGGCTGAGCGGAAAGCCCAAGCGGCTGCCGGGGCTGGACGGATCGTAACGCGGCACCTCACCGGTCGGCACTTGCGGGTTGATCCTGAGGCCCACATCGAACGCACCGCCACTGGCGCGCGCATGCTCGAGGATCAGCGCGGCGCGGCTCATCTGGCCGGGCGAGTTGAAGATGACATGGTCGGATAGCCGCGCAACCTCCTCCAGCTCGTCGGGTTTGTAGGCCGCGCAATAGGTGCTGATCTCGCCATCGTAGAACTCGGATGCCAGCCGCGCTTCCCACAGGCCCGATGTGCATACCCCGTCGAGATATTCGCCCAGGATCGGCGCGGTGCTCCACATGCTGAACGCTTTCAGCGCGCTGAGCATCTTGATGTCCGCCTCGTCGCGGATTTCCGCCAGGATCTGGCAGTTGGCGCGCAGCTTGGCCGCATCCACCACGAAGGCAGGGGTCTCGACGCGAGAGAGATCGAAATGGGCGAAGGCGCCCGGGTCGCCGGCTTTTGTTTCCATGGGCGCCAGATAGGGAAGCGGCGCGCCCCTGTCATCGGGTGCTGTCATCGGCTGCCGTCATCGGCTGCCGTGATATGTCGGTCGACGACTTGTGGCCGTCTCAGCAATCGGTGCTATGCAACCGTTTCAGGGATCGGATTCGCGCACAGTCGGAGGGGAACGCAGAATGCTCCGCATATCGGCGGTATTGTTGTTGCTGGCGGCCCTGATCGCTCCTGCATCGGCAGGCGAGCTGGACGATTTCGTCGCGGGGCAGATGCGCGATAGCGCGCTGCCCGGTGTCGCCTGGGCGATGGTCGACGGCGACGAAGTGACAACCGGCGCGCATGGCGTAGTCGCAAGGGGCGGCGACGAGCCGGTGACCGCCGAAACGCGCTTCCTGCTCGGTTCGATCTCCAAGAGCTTCACCGCGCTCGCGATCATGCAACTGGTCGAAGCGGGCAAGCTCGATCTGGACCAGCCGGTGTCGCACTACCTTGGCGATTTCCAGGGCAAGCCCGCCGGGGCGATCACGCTGAGGCAATTGCTCGGCCACACCAGCGGCTATTCGACCCTCCAGGGCAACAGCGCCCCGGCGGACACCGAAGCTCTGCCCGATGGGATCGCGCGCCGCGCCGCATGGTTTGCGCAGCAGGAACCAGACTATTCGCCCGGCAGCCGGTGGGAATATTCCAACGCCAACTACCTGATCCTCGGCCGCGTGATCGAGTCGGTCAGCGCAATGCGCTATTCCGACTATGTTGCGGCGAACATCTTCGACCCGCTTGGCATGGACGACAGCTATGTCTCGAGTGGAGAGCCGCAGGGCGCGATTGCGCAAGGGCATGTGCCGTGGTTCGGTTCGATGCGCGCGACGGAGGCGAAATGGAGCGGCCTTGGCTCGGCCCCGCAAGGCGGCATCGTTTCCACCGCGGGCGACCTCGCGCGTTATCTGCAGATGATGATGAACGGGCGCGGCGATATCCTGAGTGCGGCGGGCAAGGCACGGATGCTCGAGCCTGCCAGCGATGCGTCGCCCGGTTACGGCTTTGGCTGGATGCTCGATGGTGCGGAAGGCAGCGCCTATCATACCGGGCTGAGCCCCGGGTTCGAGACGATCGCGGCGATGATCCCCGCGAAGAAGCGCGGTGTGGTGGTGCTGACCAATGGCGGCAGCGGGATGGGTTTCGCCGAGACGACGCAGCTGCGTTACGGGCTGGTCGCGCGCGCGCTCGACCTGCCGCCGCCGGGAGACACGGGCCGAGCGATGCGGATCGCCAACTTCCTCTCGCTGGCAGCCGGGCCCATCGTGCTGCTGCTGGCGATGGCGTGGGCATGGGTGAAGCGCGGATCGCTGCGTGCGAAACGAGCCAGCGCGTTCGGGCGGTTCAGTCTGTGGTTTCCGCTGGCCGCGATGGCGGCGGTGGCATGGATGTGCGTGTCGATCATACCACAGCTGTTCGGCGTCTCGCTGGCGACGCTCGCGCTGTTCCAGCCGGACATGGCGCTGATGCTGAAGGCGATCGCGATCCTGGGGCTGGTGTGGGCGGCGGTGCGGCTGGGTATCGCCTATGGGGGCCGCCCGGCGAGCAGGTGATCGCCCACGGTCGGCGGCGCTATTCCAGTTCCTTCAATGCCCGTGCGATCCCCGGATCCGAGCCGTCGGCCCCGGTGCTGGCTGGCTCGATGGGAATCGCGGCGACGTAGTCCTCTCGCGGCGTGCCATCGACATGGAACAGCGCCTCCCCGCCCAGGTCGACGCGCGCGCCGCTCAGTTCGACCTGCTCGTTCCAGAGCCCGCCCAGCAGATCGCCCATGTTCGAGCCGATCGTCGTCGCGCGGGTCGCTGCATCCATCCCGATGACGATCCCTTCGCCCATGCTGCCGGTCCAGCGGCCGTGGAGCACGACGACCGGCCCGCCGAAGTAGGGCTCGCGCGGGAAGACATACTCGACGAACTGGCGCGGCACGGTAAATTCTCGCTCGAACGCGGGAATGCGGTGCATCTGGTATGGGCTCACCCGGTTGGTGAAATGACCGATGATCGAGCGGCCAACCTCGGTGTTTCCGCCGCTGGGCGTCTCGCGCATGTCGAGGATGATCGCGCGAGCGCCCGCCCCGATGGCCTCCTTCATCGCTGCGTCGAAGGCGGTGATCGTGCCATTGTCGCCCAGCGAATTGAGCGGCGTCAGAACCGCGACATCGCCGCCGGTGCCGACGAAGGAAAGATCGACCAGATCGCGCTCGCGCAGCGAGTTGGCCCAGTCGCGCGTCGAGCCCAGCTCGACCGTGCGGGTCTGACCCTTTGCCGAGCGGATTTCCAGCGTGCGCTCGCCCCTGCGCCGCCCGTTGACCGCCAGCGTCAGCCCGTAGTCGAGCTGCGCCGCGGTAGGATCGGGCAGCACCTCGACGAAGGGAGCCCGCGCGGCAGAATTCGCTGGTTTGCCGCCGATGGAAAGCACCTCGTCGCCCGGCCGCAACCCCGCGTCGAACGCAGGCGATCCGCGCCGCACATCGACGATCATCGCCCCGCCATCATGGAACCGCGCGTCGAGATCGGCGGCGGTCATCACGATGGCGTAGTCGTCATCCTCAAACGGGCCGACGATCAGGTGCGGGTCCATGAAGGTGAGCGCGGTGCGGTGCATGATCCGCCGCAGCGCCGCCTTGTCGGGCGCCCTGGCCGCCAGCGCGCGCGATCGCTTCAGCTGCGCCTCGACGTCGATATCGTCGCGCTCGATATAGGCATACCTGCCGCGCAGCAGCTGTTCGAACTCGCCCCACGCCGCCGCCGCATCGAAAGCCGCCTCGGGCTGGGCCGAGCCAGCGGACACGTCCTGCGCCGTGGCAGGCACCGAAACGCCCAGCGAGGCAAAGACAAGACACCCGAGGGCGAAGCTGCGCATGGTTGAGAATACTCCGGCCGATTTGCTTGAACTCCGGCGAGCAAATGCAGCGGCGGTCCGGCATGTCAACTCGCACGCTTCGCCTCTTGCGGGACCGCGCTCAATCGCCTGCCAGCGCAGCCTCGAACGCCGACTGCGCGGCGGCGTCGAAGCAAACGAACAGGATGCGGTCGAACGCCCCGTCATGCCGCGCCGCCTCTTCGCGCACCGTCCGCACGGCGATGGGCGCGGCACGCTCTATCGGAAAGCCGTAGATGCCGGTCGAAATCGCAGGGAAAGCCAGACTTCGCACCGCATTCTCGCGCGCGACCCGCAGCGAGTTGCGATAGCAGTCTGCGAGCAATTCCGGCTCCCCGTTATCACCCCCGCGCCAGACCGGGCCGACCGTATGGATGATGTGTTTCTCCAGCAGCTCGTATCCGCCGGTGATCTTGGCCTGCCCGGTCTTGCATCCGCCCAGCAGGCGGCATTCGTGGACCAGCTCCTTGCCCGCCGCACGGTGGATCGCGCCATCGACGCCGCCCCCGCCCAACAGGGAGGAATTGGCGGCGTTGACGATTGCGTCGACATCCAGCTTCGTAATATCGCCCCGGTAGACTTCGAGGACCGCGCCCATCGTCAGAACCCGACCGGCCCGTCCAGCTCCTTCACGTTCCACGGCAGGCCGTGATCGTTCAGCATGTCCATGAAGGGATCGGGATCGAACTGCTCCATGTTGAACACGCCGTCGCCGTCCCACGTGCCCTGCACCATCATCGCGCTGCCGATCATCGCGGGGACGCCGGTGGTGTAGGAGACCGCCTGGTTGCCGGTTTCCTCGTAAGCCGCTTCGTGGCTGCAGATATTGTTGATGTAGAACGTCTTCTCGCCGCTGCCATCCAGCGCCTCGCCGGTCGCGATGACGCCGATATTGGTCTTGCCCTTGGTCGTTTCGCCGAGGCTTTCCGGCTTGGGCAGCACGGCGGCGAGGAACTGCAGCGGGATGATGTCGCGGCCCTGGTACTTGACCGGCTCGATGCTGGTCATGCCGACCGCCTGCAGCACGCTGAGGTGCTTGATGTACTCATCGCCGAAGGTCATCCAGAAGCGCGCACGCTCTAGCTCGGGCACGAACTTGGCGAGGCTTTCCAGCTCCTCGTGATACATCATGTAGGCGTTCTTGGGGCCGACTTCCTCGAAGTCGAACTCGGTCTTCACCTGCATCGCGGGCGTTTCGACCCACTCGCCATTTTCCCAGTGGCGCGCAGGCGCGGTCACTTCGCGGATGTTGATTTCCGGGTTGAAGTTGGTCGCGAAGGCCTGCCCATGGTCGCCGCCGTTGCAGTCGAGAATGTCGAGCTGGCGGATGGTTTTCAGCTTGTGCTTCTTGAGCCACATCGTGAACACGCTGGTCACGCCCGGATCGAAGCCGGAGCCGAGCAATGCGGTCAGGCCGGCCTGCTTGAAGCGATCCTGATAGGCCCACTGCCAGTGATATTCGAACTTCGCCTCGTCCTTGGGCTCGTAATTCGCGGTGTCGAGGTAGTCGACGCCCGCTTCGAGGCAGGCATCCATGATCGGCAGGTCCTGATAGGGAAGCGCCAGATTGACGACCAGCTTGGGCTGAACCTTCTTGATCAGGTTGACCATCGCGGGGACTTCTTCCGCGTCGATCTCGTAGGTCGCGATGTCCACGCCGGTGCGCTCCTTCACCGAGGCGGCGATTGCATCGCACTTCGATTTCGTGCGGCTGGCGAGGTGAATGTCGCTGAAAATTCCGTCGTTCATCGCCATCTTGTGGACGCAGACCGAGCTGACGCCCCCTGCCCCGATCACCAGTACCTTCGCCATGTGCGTATTCCTTTCGAATTCGAATCCTTGCGCGCGCCCTTAGCCAAACGGACGCGCGCCTCCAAACGATCCGGCGCGCGTTGTGGCAAAGCGTGCTTTCCTAACCCGGTCGGGGGTTCTAACGGGGCCGCATGAGCGCGCCAAATCCCATCATCGAACTGCCTGAAGCGTGTCGGCGTGACCCGGCCGGTTTTTTCGCCTCAGGACACTGTGTCAGGTGTGTCAGGGAGCATGCAGCCTGATGCGCAAGCCGACCCGCGACGGCGTGCTTGCCGCAGCCGCAAGTATCGCAAAAATCCTGCCTCCGACCCCGCTGCTGCCGGTCGAGATCGACGGCGCGAAATGCTGGGTGAAGGCCGAAAGCCTGCAACCGATCGGCGCGTTCAAGATACGCGGTGGCTGGTGGCGGCTTTCGTGTCTGAGCGAGGAAGAGCGTGCGCGCGGCGTGATCGCTGTGTCCAGCGGCAACCATGCGCAGGGCGTCGCCTGGGCGGCGGGGAAGCTCGGCATCAGGGCCGCTATCGTGATGCCGCGCAACGCACCGAAGGTGAAGCTGGAGGCGACCGAAGCGCTCGGCGCCGAAATCATCCTCTACGACCGGCCCGGAGAGGATCGCGATGAGGTCGCCGCGCGCGAGATCGCAAAACGCGGCGCGGTGCTGGTCCACGCTTTTGCCGATCCGTGGGTGATCGAGGGACAAGGCAGCGCCGGGATCGAGATTACCGAGCAACTGGGCAAACAGCCGCCCATGATCCTCGCTTGCTGTGGCGGTGGCGGGCTGACCGCCGGACTCGCCCTCGCCTGCCCTGACAGCAAGATCGTGCCGGTCGAGCCCTACGGGTGGGATATGGTCGGGCAAGCGCTGGCGAAAGGCGCAATCGTGCAGGTCGCGCCCGATGCGCCGGAGACCATCTGCGACGCGCTCCAGCCCCCCGCGACCAAGCCGATCAACCTCGATGTGCTGCGCGGGCGCGCAGAGACGGGCGTCACCGTGACCGATGAAGAGGTGCGCGCGGCACAGCGTTTCGGCTTCGCAAACCTGGGCCTGGTAATCGAACCCGGCGGCGCAGCGGCCCTTGCGGCAGCCCTTGCCGGTAAGCTAGCGCTGATCGACGACACCACGATCATGGTGACAGGCCGCAACGTAGACCCTGCGAGCTTCGCTGCCACGATCGACCCGCGTTAACCGGAGACTTTCCCCCATGCCGCAAGGCGAAACCCATATCATCGACCGTTCGGTCGTCCGCAAAAGCTCCGGTCTGAAAGACACGCTGCTCGACAAGGCCTTCGCCACCGCGTTTCGCGGGCTGGTCTATGCCCAGATCTGGGAAGACCCGGTGGTCGACATGGAAGGCCTGCAGATCAAGGAAGACAGCCGCGTGCTGTGCATCGCCAGCGGCAGCTGCAACGCGCTGAGCTACCTGACCGCGAACCCGGCGGCGATCACGGCGGTCGATCTCAACCGCGCGCATATCGCGCTCGGCCGGCTCAAGATCGCGGCCATCAATGCGCTGCCCAATTACGACCTGTTCCGCCGCTTCTTCGCGCATTCCGACTACAAGGAAAACGTGGCGATCTACAAAGACCGGATCGCCCCGCTGCTCGACGCCGAAAGCCGCAAGTACTGGGAGGGACGCGACATTCGCGGACGTCGCCGGATCACGCAGTTCTCGCGCGGCATCTACAAGCAGGGTCTGCTCGGCAACTTCATCGGCATGGCGCACCTGTTCGCCAAGCTTTACGGGGTGGACCTGCGCAAGGTGCTGGAAGCGCCGACGGTGGAGCAGCAGCGCGAGGTGTTCGAGAACGAGCTTGCGCCCGTGTTCGACAAGAAGTTCGTGCGCTGGGTGACCAACCAGCCCGCTTCGCTGTTCGGCCTCGGCATTCCCCCTGCGCAATACGACGCACTGGCGGGCGACGAGAAAATGGCGGAAGTGCTGCGCAAGCGGCTGGAAAAGCTCTCCTGCGATTTCGACGTGAAGGACAACTACTTCGCGTGGCAGGCCTTCAATCGCGGCTATTCCAAGGAGGACGATGCGCCGCTACCCCCCTATCTCCAGCGCGAAAACTACGCCGATCTGCGCGAGCGGGTGGCGAAGCTGAGCGTGCAGCGCGCCAATCTTTCCGAATTCCTCTCCGCCCAGCCGGCGATGAGCCTCGACCGCTACGTGTTCCTCGATGCGCAGGACTGGATGGACGATCACCAGCTGACCGATCTGTGGCGCGAAGTGACCCGTACCGCCCGCAAGGGGGCGCGCGTGCTGTTTCGCACCGCCGCCGAGCCGAGCCTGCTGCCGGGCCGCGTGCCCAACGAAATCCTCGATCAGTGGACCTATCACGACGAGCTGTCGAAGGACCTGACCCAGCGCGACCGCAGCTCGATCTACGGCGGCGTGCACCTCTACGAGCTCGCATGATGGCGCAGGGGGGGCCAAAAGACGGCAAAGTGCACGATCACGCGGCCTTGATGGATTCGATCTATCGCGGCCAGAAGTACATCTACGATGTGACGCGCAAATATTACCTGTTCGGGCGCGACGACCTGATCCGGGGGCTCGATTGCGCTCCGGGCGACGGCGTGCTCGAAATCGCCTGTGGCACGGGCCGCAACCTTGCCAAGGTGCAGCGCGCCTACCCCGGCACCAAGGCGTTCGGGATCGATATCTCTACCGAAATGCTCAAGAGCGCGGCAGGCAAGCTTGGCACGGCAGCGATCCTCGCGCCCGCCGATGCGCGCCAGTTCGACGCGCGGGCCATGCTGGGGCGCGCGACCTTCGATCGGGTGATCCTGTCCTACTCGGTGTCGATGATCCCCGACTGGGAACGCGCCTTGCGCCACGCGGCAACGCTGGTCGCACCGGGCGGATCGCTACACGTGGTCGACTTCGGCAGCTACAGCGCGCGCGACACACTGGGCGCGCGGATCCTCAAATGGTGGCTCAAGCAATTTCATGTCGCCCCCCGGCTCAACCTGCCCGAGGTAGCCGCAGAACTTGCCGCACAGCCAGGCTGGACCCGTAAGGGGCGCGACGGCATGGGCGGCTATTACCGGCTCGAACGGCTGTATCGCGCGACCGGCGAGGCGGATTGACGGCACGAACCCGCCAAGGTAGGTTTTGATCGAAAACTGATTTCAGGGAGGGCAAATAATGCAGGCTCAGATGCTGGCACCGGCTGCGGTGCTTGTCGCATGGTCGCTCGTGATGCTTTTGTGGATGGCGGCAACCCGCCTCCCGGCAATGGGCAAGGTGACCGGCGGGCTGAAGGCTGCACCGCGCGGCGGTCGCGGCCAGAACCTTGACGGCGTGATCCCTGACAAGGTTCAGTGGAAATCGCACAACTACGCCCACCTGATGGAACAGCCGACGGTGTTCTACGCCACGGTCGTGATCCTCGCGATCCTCGCCCCCAGCCCGCTCGCCGTGTTGCTGGCGTGGATCTATGTGGCTTTGCGAATCGTTCATTCGGTCTGGCAGGCAACGGTCAATATCGTGGCAGTGCGCTTCCTGCTGTTTATCGCCTCGACACTCGCGCTGATCGCGCTTGCGGTCATGGCGCTCATCGCAACTCTCGGAGCCCCCTCATGATCGGCATGGACATCCTGCAACCCGTCGTCGCGCTGATGATCTGGACCATGTTCGTGTGGCTCCTGATGTATATCCGGCGCATTCCGGCCATGCAGAAGAGCCCCGATCTCGACGTCAAGCACTTGCATGGCGGGACAACCGGCGCGCTCGACGGCGTCTTGCCCGAGCGGGATCAGTGGCCCGCGCACAATTATAATCACCTGCTCGAACAGCCGACTGTGTTCTACGCTGCTGCAATCGTGCTCGCGATTCTGGGTGCGGGCGATGGCGTCACCGCCTTGCTCGCGTGGATCTACATGGGCCTGCGCGTCATCCACACGATCGTCCAAGTGACCGCCAACCGCGTGATCGTGCGCTTCGTCCTGTTTGCGATTTCCAGCGTGGTGCTGATGGCGCTGATCGGTATCGCTGCGGCCACCGTGTTCGGTGGCGGCACCGGGGGCGGTGAGGCCCTCCTCCAGACGGTCTAGCGGCTACTCCGCCGCTTCGACTGCCGGCAGTTCCTCTTTCGCGAAGTCCATCGTGGCGAGGAAGCGTTCGGCGTCGAGCGCGGCCATGCAGCCCGTGCCCGCTGCGGTCACCGCCTGGCGATAGGTGTGGTCCATCACGTCGCCGCAGGCGAACACGCCGGGGATCTCGGTCTTGGGCGTACCCGGCGCGACCATCAGGTAGCCGCCATCGTCCATCGGCAGCTGACCGGTGAACAGCTCGGTCGCAGGCGCGTGGCCGATCGCGACGAAGGCGCCATCGACTTCGAGCGTGCTCTCCTCGCCGGTCTGCGTGTCCTTGAGGACGAGATGGTGCAACGCGCCGTTCTCGCCCGCCTCGAACCGCTCGACCGCCTTGTTCCACAGCGGGGTGATCTTGTCGGAGGCAAACAGCCGCTCCTGCAGGATCTTCTCGCTGCGCAGTTCGTCGCGGCGGTGGATCAAGGTGACGTCGTCGGAGTGGTTGGTGAGATACAGCGCCTCTTCGACCGCGGTGTTGCCGCCGCCGATCACCGCGACCTTCTTGCCGCGATAGAAGAACCCGTCGCAGGTTGCGCAGGCGGATACGCCCTTGCCGCCCAGCTCCTGCTCGCCCGGCACGCCGAGCCACTTGGCCGAGGCGCCGGTCGCGATCACCACGGTGTCGCCGATATACTCGTCGCCGCTGTCGCCCACCGCGCGGAACGGCGGGCCGGACTTGAGATCGATCTCGACGATCGTGTCCCAGTGCATCCTGGTGCCGACATGCTCCGCCTGCGCGCGCATCTGCTCCATCAGCCACGGGCCCTGGACCACGTCGGCGAAGCCGGGATAGTTCTCCACATCGGTGGTGATGGTCAGCTGCCCGCCCGGCTGAAGGCCCTGGACCATGACCGGTTCGAGCATCGCGCGCGCGCCGTAAATGGCGGCGCTGTAGCCTGCCGGGCCGGAACCGATGATGAGCATCTTGGTGCGGTGCGTCGCCATGTGCGCGCTTCTCCTGTCCTTCTGAAGTCTTGGCTTGCAAGTATGGGGATCGTGATCGCGAGAGTCACGCCACGAAGCGCGCCTGAAGCTGCTCTCGCAAGGTGTCATCCACACCAATCGCCCGATCGAGGAACGAGTCCAGCGATCCCCATCCTTCGCCGACCGTCTCCATGAAGCGCTGATAATAGGGTTCGCGCACCTGCATGAGCTCGGCCACCGCATCGCGATCCAGCGGGCCGCCCAGCCGTGCCTCGATGCCCGGAAGCGATTGCCGCTCGAGAATATCGTAGGTTGGCGCATCGTTGGTGCGCAGGAATTCTTCCAGCATGTCGGCGCGCGACACGCCGAGGATATGGTGGAGCAGCGCGGCGGCGATGCCGGTGCGGTCCTTGCCCGCAAAGCAATGGACGAGGCTTGCGCCGTCTCGCTCTGCCAGCGCGCGCAAATATTGCCCGAAGATCGTCTGCATCGGCTCGTTGTGCGGCATGCGGGTATAGACCTTGAGCATGCGGCCGTGCGCAGTCTCGGCGGTCAGTTCGATGGGCTGCTCGGGCTCATGCGGGGGGCGCGAGCTCGTCTCGCCATCGTAGAACACGACCTCGCCGTCCCACAGGTCCGGGCGGCGGCACGGATGGCGTTCGCGCTCGGCGTTGCCACGCAGGTCGATCACCGTACGAATGCCCAGATCGGCGAAGGTCTTCAGGTCCGCCTCGCTCGCCTCGACATGCTGGCCCGAGCGGAACAGGAGGCCGGTACGCACGCGCCCTCCCCCTTGCGTGCGATAGCCGCCGTAATCGCGGAAATTGTGGATGCCGTCTGTGGCGAGGAAGGTGGGGCCGGAGGCTGACGAGGAATCGCTCATGCCCGAGCAGGTGGCACCCGCCCCGCCCCTGCGCAACCGGGAAAGGTCGATTGCAAAGCGCAACCCTTGCCAAATTCGACTCCATGCCCGAACCAAGCGCCAAAGAACCTGGGAAAGAGGAACCGAACGCCATGGCAGATTATAACACCGTTCGCGTGGACCAGTCCGGCGGCGTCGTCACCCTGACGCTGAACAAGCCGGACAAGATGAACGCGATGGGCCCGGAAATGGTCGCCGAGATGATGTCCGTCTTCGACGCCCTGCCGGGCATGGAAGCGCGCGCACTGTTGATCACGGGCGAGGGACGCGGGTTCAGCTCGGGCGCGGACCTTTCCGGACGGAGCCTTGGCGGTGGCGGATCGAAGCCCGGCGATGCCTCGCGCCGGTCGCTCCAGACCAGCTTCAACCCGTTGATGCTGGCGCTTGCCGGGCTCGATGTGCCGGTGGTGACCGCAGTCAACGGCGCGGCCGCCGGGATCGGCTGCACGCTGGCGCTGTCGGGCGACCTGATCGTGGCGGGCAAGTCCGCCTATTTCCTGCAGGCCTTCGTCAATATCGGCCTCGTCCCCGATGGCGGCGCGACCTGGGTGCTGCCCAAGGCGGCAGGCATCCCGGCGGCGATGGAAGCAATGCTGCTCGGCGAGCGGATCGCGGCCGAGCGCGCCCACGAGCTGGGCATGATCAACCGCTGCGTCGAAGACGATGCGGTGATGGACGAGGCACGGGCACTCGCGGAGCGGCTCGCCAATGGCCCGACCGTGGCGATGGGGCAGATCCGGCGGCTGGTGCGGGGCGCGCAATCGGGCAGCCTTTCCGACGCCATGAATGCCGAGGCCGAAGCGCAGCGGATCGCGGGCAACAGCGAGGATTTCGTCGAAGGCGTGCAGGCCTTCCTCGGCAAGCGTGAGGCACAGTTCAAGGGACGGTAGTATGCTGCGAGATTAGATAGACACGCGGACGGGAGCTGGATTTCCTACTCGCCCAGTCCTCGCTAGCCTCTTCGCAGCTCTTTCTCACCGTCGACCCCATTCGCTTCTTGCGGCGGCGTGTCTTTCGCGCGCCCGCGTCCGCACCTTCCGAGCCGGGAGTTTTTTGCCCCTAGGACACTGTGTCAGGTGTGTCAGAGCCCTACACGCGCGCCTGTGCAAGCAAACCGCGCGCCTGCTTCAGGTGCGGGATGTCGATCATTTCGCCATCGAGCTGGAGCGCGCCCGCATCGGGGCTCTGCTCGAACAGGTCGACGATCCGGCGCGCGCGCGCCAGTTCTTCCTTCGAGGGAGTGAAAGCACGATTGATCGGGCCGACCTGCGCCGGATGGATCGCCATCATGCCCCGGAAGCCGACGCGGCGTGCATCCGTCGGCACCTTGGCCATGCGATCCTCGTCGCGGAAATTCGGGTCGATCGTCTCGATCGGTGCGATTCCCGCCGCATGGGCTCCGGCAAGGCACAGCGTGCGCGCCAGCGCGAAGGGTTCGAGTAGATTGCCTTGAGCATCGCGGTTGGCAGCTGCACCAAACGCCGCCGCGAGGTCTTCCGCCCCCCAGGTCAGCGCATCGAGCCGGGGCACACTCGCATAGTCGCCAAGCCGAAACAGCGCAGGCGCGGTCTCGGTCGCGACGACGATCAGGCGGATCGTCTCGTGCTCGATCCCCGCAGCTGCTTCGAGCGCGGTGAGGTAATGGCCCAGCAGCAGCGCCTCGTCCGGTGTCGCCTTGGGGAGCATGATCCCGTCGGGCCGGTGTTTCACGACCGCGACCAGATCGATGAGGGCATCGGCCGAATCGAGCGGGTTGATGCGCACCCAGAGCGGCTTTGCGCGCTCGCCCGAAGTCAGCGCCTCGGCCACATGTTCGCGCGCGCCCGGCTTGGCATTCTCGGCGACCGAATCCTCAAGGTCGAGAATGATGAGGTCCGCCTCGCCCGCCAACGCTTTCTCAAGTTTGCGCGGGCTGTCGCCCGGCACGAACAGAAGCGATCGGGCTGCCCACGGACGGACATCGGCGGCGGGCTTGGGCATGGTCGTCATAGCCTTGCCCTAGCGCGGTATGGCGTCGCTCGCCAGAGGCGGAGCTAGCGCCGGCAACGCACGCTGATATCGCGCGCGATGGCCTTGCGCCCACCGGCGCGGGCATTCTCGGGCACCGACCAGTCGACCCTATAGCGGATCGATTCATAGATCGTGGAGCGCGGCCTCCAGGAATCGGCGCAGGCCATGCGCGCCGCCATCTCTACCTTCGCAGCCAGTTCGCGCCGTGCTTCGTCGCGGTCGCCGAGAACGGCGGTTTCGACGCCGCGAGAGACGTGGACGAGGTCTGCCTTCTCGATCGACGTTGATTGCTTGTCCGGCTGCGGTTGCTCCTGCGCCTGAGCCGAAACCGCAAATGCGCATGTCAGGCCCGCGGCCAGCATCCATCCCTTCGACATCCCCATTTCCCCCAATGGCTGCCATTATGCGGCGGTCCTGGCGAACGCCGCGAGTGGGAGATTTGCAATTCCGCCAGGTAGCGTCAAGCGAGGGCCTCCGGTCGAGCGGAGAGAGAGACAGGTCACCTCCCGCCACGCGCTCCTTACGCAACCCTCAATAGGCGTTGGGGTGCACCAGCACGCGCAGCGTCTGCAGGATGACCCACAGGTCCCCCTGCGGCGACCAGTTCGCGAGATATTCCAGATCGGCGGTCAATCGCTTGGTCAGGTCTTCCTCGCGATCGGTCGCGCCGCGCAGGCCACGCACCTGCGCGAGGCCCGTCAGCCCGGGCTTCATCGCATGACGCTGCCAGTATTCCTGGCTCACTTCCCAGAACAGCTTGTCGCCAGCGCGAGATCCGATCGCGTGCGGACGCGGGCCGACGATGCTCATATGGCCGAGGAGCACATTAAAAAGCTGTGGCAGTTCGTCGAGGCTGGTGCGACGTAAGAAACTTCCGACCTTGGTAATCCGGTCATCGTCGCGCGAAGCGGAAACATTGCCGTCGCTGTCCGTCTTCTCGACCCGCATGGTGCGGAACTTCAGCATCGTAAAGAAGCAATTGTTGCGGCCTGTGCGGCGCTGCCGGAAGAACACCGGACCACCGTCGTCGAGCCGAATGGCAATTGCGATGATGAGGAATACAGGTAGCAGAACGATGGTCGCGGGCACCGTAAGCGCAAGATCGAACGCGCGCTTGATCACGCGCTTGCGCAGGCTGAGCGGACCGGTGGCGACAAGAATGGTGGTGAACCCATCCTCTTTTCGAATCTCGAGCGCGCCCATGTCCTCGAGGATGGAGGAGGTTATTTCCGCCCGTACCCCCAATGCCTTGAGGACATGGGCCCAGTCGGGCCGGTCGCCGGGGGGGCAATTCAGGATCACGCGATCCATATTGCGCATCTTCGAGCCCAGATCGTGCAACTCGTCGGGCGAATGCTTGAGGCGTTCGAGGCAGATACCCGACGCATCGAACTGGTGCGCCCCGTCGAGTTCGATCGGGCCGCCACCGGCATCGACGATCATCACGTTCTCGAAGTTCGTGCCTAGCCATTTCCGGCAAATCCCGGTGACGACCGCGTGGAAGGCGATGACCATGATGGTGCCCACGGTCAGCCCCACGGTAAGCATGAAACGCGACGTTTCGGCCGTGGTCTTCGTCACGAACGTGACGATCAGAAACAGCACGGCCGATGCTACCGACGCGTGCAATACGATAAGCACCATCTTCCGGACGCTGGCGAGCGACGGGATCGAATAGAGCCCGAGATAGAAGCACAGGATCGCAAAGATCGGGGTAATTGCAGATGCAATCTCTTCTCCGGCCGCCGTGTGCCAGGGACGAACCTCGTAGATACCGCTGACCACAAGGATCGACGACGCCATCAGCAACACATCCCCGATCAGCAGGAATATATAGAGCTGGATCCGATATTTCTCGATCGGTATGTCGGCTGAACGGTCGAAATTCAGGATACGCTCGTCGAACGACATACCCATTTGTCCGCTCCCAAAAAACTCTATCGCCAAAGACCGCCCGGTTGAGCCCTCGCAAGACAAACGTCTGAAATTACTCTCGACGTAGTGTGTCCGACTCGGATCGGGATCAAGTGCGACGATCTCTGCCCGAGACTTCTCGGGGTCAAGGGCGACGCGACTGCGTGGCATAAAATCGAACTCACTGCCAGCAAATTTGGCAGCGCGTGGTTCGACCGGACGAGGGGCCAGCGACGCGGCGTCGGCTCAACCTTGCCGAGCCGCCCCGAGGATATCTTCCGCCAGCTCCGGACGGCAGATCAGCAGGTCGGGCAGCGATACGTCGGCGCGGTTGTAGATCAGCGGCGATCCGTCGATCCGCGAACAGTGCAGCCCGTGCGCCTGCGCCACCGCGACCGGCGCGCAATTGTCCCACTCGTATTGTCCGCCACTATGCAGGTAGGCATCGGCCTCGCCGCGCACGACCGCCATCGCTTTCGCACCGGCAGAGCCCATGCCGACCAGCTCCATGCCCAGCGCCGTGGCGACCCGCTCCGCTTCTGCAGGCGGACGGCTGCGGCTGACGACGATCTTGCCGGTGGGTGCATGGTCCTCGCGCGACGCGCCATCGCTGGTGAGGACGAGGCCCAGACCCGGCAGAGCGACCGCGCCGGTATGGGCAACGCCGTCGATCGCCAGCCCTATGTGGACCGCCCAGTCTTCACGCTCCTCGCCATATTCGCGCGTCCCGTCGACAGGATCGACGATCCACACGCGAGACTTGTCGAGCCGCGCAGAATCGTCCTTCTCCTCTTCGGAGAGCAGCCCGTCATCGGGCCGGTGCTGGGCGATTGCCGGGACGAGGAATGCATTGACTGCGCGGTCGCCTGCTGCGCCCAGCGGCTTGCCCTCGATAAGGCCGGCGGCACGGATCGCGAGCGCGACCTTGCCCGCCTGCTCGGCCAGCGCATGTGCCAGTTCCAGATCGGTCATGTGTTTGAGGCCTTCGGGGCCTCGGCAGTTTGTCCGGTGTCGCCGGACAGGCCCCATGAGATGCCGGCCCAGACCCGCTCATGGAAATAATAGAGGAACATCTTGGTCAGGACTTCGGTGGTCGCGATAGCCCCTGCTGCCCCGACGTTGCGGGTGAAGAGAAGGCTGAGCAGGAAGGTGTCGATGCTGCCCAATACCCGCCAGCTGACCGCCTTTACGAAAGAGCGCGAATGGGCCTCGCGACCATTGAACAGAAACATCGTATCCCCCCGGTTCGACGTTATTTGAGCGGCAGGATTTTCGAGACGATGTGATCGGCCGCCTCGTCCACGCTCATGTCGACCGTGTTGACCCGTATCTCAGGGCTCGCCGGCGCTTCATAGGGGCTGTCGATCCCGGTGAAGTTCTTCAGCTTGCCCTCGCGCGCCTTCTTGTAGAGGCCTTTGACATCGCGTTTCTCGGCCACCTCGATGGGGGTCTCGACGAAAATCTCGATGAACTCCCCGTCGGGTAGCATCTCGCGCACCATCTGCCGCTCGGCCCGAAAAGGGCTGATGAAGGCGGTCAGCACGATCAGCCCGGCGTCGGCCATCAGCTTGGCGACCTCGCCGATCCGGCGGATATTCTCGATCCGGTCGGCCTCGGTGAAGCCGAGATCCTTGTTGAGCCCATGGCGGATATTGTCCCCGTCGAGCAGGAAGGTGTGCCGGTTCATCAGCGCGAGCTTTTTTTCTACCGCGTTGGCGATGGTCGACTTGCCCGAGCCCGAGAGCCCGGTGAACCACAGCACGCGCGGCACCTGGTTCTTGAGCGCCGCATGATGTTCGCGGGCTATGTCCGTCGGCTGCCAGTGGACGTTCTGCGCACGGCGGAGCGCGAAGTTGAGCATGCCGCAGGCGACAGTCGCGTTGCTCTCCTTGTCGATGAGGATGAACCCGCCCAGCGCCTTGCTGTCGGCATAAGGCTCGAACGCGATCGGGCGGTCGGTGTGCAGTTCGAGCACGCCGATCCCGTTCAACTCGAGTGTCTTTGCCGCCAGATGCGCCCCCGAGCCGAGCGGATTGTTGACGTCGATCTCGTATTTCGGCGCCTGCAGCGTCGCAGTGACCATGCGACTGCCGAGCTTGAGCCAGTAGCCCCGCCCCGGTTTCATCGCGGCCGTGTCCATCCACACGAGGCTCGCCTCGAACTGGTCGGCGACCTGCGGCGGATCGTCGGCGGTCGCAATCACATCGCCCCGGCTGCAATCGACCTCGTCCGACAGGGTAAGCGTGATCGACTGACCTGCAACCGCCTCATCCAGCGGGCCGTCGAAGGTGGAGATGCTCTTCACGGTGGTTTGCGCGCCCGAGGGCAGGATGCGAACCGGATCGCCCGGCCGGATCGCGCCATCGCCGATCAGCCCGGCGAACCCGCGAAAATCCTGATTGGGCCGGTTGACCCACTGGACGGCCATGCGGAAGGGCCGCGCCTGCGCGCGCTCGCCCGGAAGCGGAACGGCTTCGAGCTGGCCGACCAGCGTCGGGCCCTCATACCATTCCATCGCCGGGGACGCGGTGACGATATTGTCGCCCTTGAAGCCGGAGATCGGGATCGCCGTGATATCGGCAAAGTCGAGATCGGCGGCGTACTGCGCAAACTCATCCCGGATCGTCTCGAAGGTGGCCTGGTCGTAATCGATCAGGTCCATCTTGTTCACCGCCAGGATGATGTGACGGATGCCCAGCAGATGCGCGAGGAAAGCATGCCGCCGCGTCTGGACCAGCACACCCTTGCGGGCATCGACCAGCAGCACCGCGGCATCGGCGGTCGATGCGCCGGTGACCATGTTGCGGGTATATTGCTCGTGCCCCGGGGTGTCGGCGACGATGAACTTGCGCGTCTCGGTCGCGAAGAAGCGGTAGGCGACGTCGATCGTGATGCCCTGCTCGCGCTCGGCGGAGAGGCCGTCGACCAGCAGTGCGAAGTCGATCTCCTGGCCCTGCGTGCCGACCTTCGCGCTGTCGCTGTGCAACTGGCTCAGCTGATCCTCGAACACGGCGCGCGAATCATACAGGAGCCGCCCGATCAGGGTGGACTTGCCGTCATCCACGCTGCCGCAGGTGATGAAGCGCAGCAGGCCCTTGTCGCGGTGGCGGGCGAGATAGGCCTCGATATCCTGCGCGATCAGCGCATCGGGGCGGTATGTCCGGTCTTCGGCGTCGGCCATCAGAAATACCCCTCCGCCTTCTTCTTCTCCATCCCGGCGCCGCCTTCGTCCTTGTCAATCGCGCGGCCCTGTCGCTCGCTGCTGGTGGTAAGCAGCATTTCCTGCACGACGCCTTCGATCGTGTCCGCCTCGCTCTCGACCGCGCCGGTCAACGGGTAGCATCCCAGCGTGCGGAATCGGACCGAGCGGGTCTGCGGTTGCTCGCCCTCGGCCAGCGGAAAACGATCATCGTCGACCATCAGCAGCATCCCGTCGCGCTCCACCACCGGGCGGGGTGCGGCGTAGTAGAGCGAGGCGATCTCGATCTTTTCGGCCATGATGTATTGCCAGATATCCAGCTCGGTCCAGTTGGAGATCGGGAAGGCGCGAATACTCTCGCCCGCATCCTTGCGCGTATTGTAGAGGTTCCAGAGTTCGGGCCGCTGGTTCTTCGGGTCCCACGCGTGGGCCGCCGTGCGGAACGACAGCACGCGCTCCTTCGCGCGGCTCTTCTCCTCATCGCGCCGCGCACCGCCGAAAGCGGCATCGAAGCCGTAATGATCGAGCGCCTGCTTGAGCCCTTGCGTCTTCCACATATCGGTATGGAGCGGACCGTGATCGAACGGGTTGATCCCGCGTTCTTTCGCCTCGGGGTTCTGCCACACGAGCAACTCCATCCCCGCTGCCTTGGCCGAGGCATCGCGTACCGCGTACATCTCCTGGAACTTCCATGTCGTATCGACATGGAGCAGCGGGAACGGCGGCGCCGAAGGGTGGAAGGCCTTGCGCGCCAGATGCAACATCACCGCGCTGTCCTTGCCGGCCGAATAGAGCATCACGGGCCTGGCGGTCTCGGCCACCACTTCGCGCATGATGTGAATCGCCTCTGCCTCGAGGCGCTGGAGATGCGTCAGTTTCGTCATCGCGGCCCCACATGACGGCTTCGGGCTTGGAAGCCAAGATAGAAAGGCTTGCCTGGCCAAATGCCGCAGTTTGGAGGCTGCTCGATGCAGCCGATCGAGTGCCGTGCAGACGCCTCCCGAAACATTGTTTGGTCGTCGCAGCGCACCGGGTTTGCGCCCAATTCGGGGCAAGATCGCGCGGAGGGGTGACACTTTTGGGCCCTAGGGCTAGTGGGCTCGCGGACGGTAAACCACGTCAGGCAATTCGGGGAATTCACTTGAAAGGCATCATCCTTGCCGGCGGCAGCGGCACGCGGCTCTATCCCGCCACCATGGCGCTCTCGAAACAGCTGCTGCCCGTGTTCGACAAGCCGATGATCTATTATCCGCTCAGCGTGTTGATGCTGGCGGGTATTCGCGAGGTGCTGATCATCTCGACCCCGCGCGACCTGCCGATGTTCGAAAATCTCCTCGGTGACGGATCGGCCTTCGGCATCGACCTGTCCTACGCGGTGCAGCCCGAACCCAACGGCCTTGCAGAAGCCTTCATCATCGGTGCGGACTTCGTTGCCGGCGGGCCCAGCGCGCTCATTCTGGGCGACAATATCTATCACGGCGAGAAGATGGGCGAGAAATGCCGCACCGCTGCTGCCGAGGCTGCGGCAGGCGGAGCCAACGTGTTCGCCTATCATGTCGACGATCCCGAGCGTTATGGCGTGGCCGCCTTCGACGCCGAAACCGGCAAAGCGACCAGCATCGAGGAAAAGCCCGCCAATCCCAAATCGAACTGGGCAGTGACGGGCCTCTATTTCTACGACAGCGATGTGGTCGAGATCGCGAAGAACGTGCAGCCCAGCGCGCGCGGCGAACTCGAAATCACCGACATCAACCGCGCCTATATGGAGCGCGGCGACCTGCACATCACGCGGCTGGGCCGCGGCTATGCCTGGCTCGACACCGGCACGCACGAAAGCCTGCACGAAGCATCGAGCTTCGTGCGCACGATCGAGCACCGGACCGGCATCAAGATCGCCTGTCCGGAGGAAGTCGCCTTCCGCCAGGGCTGGCTCGGCGCGGACTCACTGCTCGAACGTGCCGGCATGATGGGCAAGACCGGCTACGGCGCCTATCTGAAGAAGCTCGTGGAGAACCCGGCGTGACCCAGTTCATCCGTCATGCCATCCCCGACGTGGTCGAGGTGATCCCGCCCAAATATGGCGACCATCGCGGCTTCTTCTCCGAGGTCTTCAAACGATCCGCCTTCGAGGCCGAGGGAATCGATATCGACTGGATCCAGGACAACCAGTCGATGTCCGCCGCCGTCGGCACGGTGCGCGGTCTGCATTTCCAGGTGCCGCCTGTGGCGCAGGACAAGCTGGTCCGCGTGCTGCGCGGTGCGATCTACGATGTTGCGGTCGATATCCGCAAGGGCTCGCCGACCTATGGCCAGCATGTCGGCGTCACGCTGTCGGCGGACAAATGGAACCAGCTGCTGGTGCCGATCGGCTTCGCCCACTGCTTCATGACTTTGGAGCCCGATACCGAGGTGCTCTACAAAGTCAGCGGCCCCTATTCCAAGGAACACGAAGGCGCGATCCGCTGGAACGATCCTGCGCTAGCGATCGACTGGCCCACGATCGATGGCGAGCCGACGCTGTCCGAGAAGGATCTCGAAGCGCCGCTTTTCGCCGATTTCGATACCCCGTTTACGTATAAAGGCTGACCGACCATGGAAACCATCCTCGTCACCGGCGGCGCGGGCTTCATCGGCTCGGCAGTGGTGCGCCAGCTGGTGCGCGACGGCAAGCGCGTCATCAATCTCGACAAGCTGACCTATGCGGGCAATCCGGAAAGCCTGAAGACGATCTCCAATGCGCCCAACCATCGGCTGGTCGAAGGAGATATCCTCGACAACGAGATGGTGCTGGCGCTGCTGCGCGAGGAAAACGTCGACGGGATCATGCATCTGGCCGCCGAGAGCCATGTCGATCGCTCGATCGATGGACCCGGCGCCTTCGTCGAGACCAATGTGGTCGGCACCTTCCGCCTGCTCGACGCCGCGCTCGAATACTGGCGCGGGCTGGAAGGCGACAAGAAAGCGAACTTCCGCTTCCATCATATCTCGACCGACGAAGTGTTCGGCGATCTCGATTTCGACGACACGCTGTTTACCGAGGAGACGCCCTACGCGCCCTCCTCGCCCTATTCGGCGTCCAAGGCGGCGAGCGACCATTTCGTGCGCGCCTGGCACGAGACCTACGGGCTGCCCGTGGTCCTCTCGAACTGCTCGAACAATTACGGGCCCTATCACTTCCCCGAAAAGCTGATCCCGCTGGTCATTCTCAACGCGCTCGATGGCAAGCCGCTGCCGGTCTATGGCACGGGCGAGAACGTGCGCGACTGGCTGTTCGTCGAAGATCACGCAAATGCTCTCATCACCGTGCTGACCAAGGGCAAGCTGGGTGAAAGCTACAATATCGGCGGCAACCAGGAACGGACCAACCTGCAGGTGGTCGAAGCGATCTGCGACGCGCTCGACGAGCGTCGCCCGCTGGAAGGCGGCACCAGCCGCCGCGAACTGATCACCTTCGTCACCGATCGCCCCGGGCATGATCGTCGCTATGCGATCGACGCCAGCAAGATCGCGCGCGAGCTGGGCTGGAGCCCACAGGAGAGCTTCGAGAGCGGGCTTGCCAAGACCATCGACTGGTATCTCGACAACGAGTGGTGGTGGGGCCCGATCCGCTCGGGCAAGTATTCGGGCGAACGGCTCGGCTCCGACAAGACATGAAGATCCTCGTCACCGGGCGCGACGGGCAGGTCGCGCAATCGCTGGCCGAACGCTGCGGCGCACGCGACAATCCGCACGAGCTGATCTTCGCCGCGCGGCCCGAGCTCGACCTCGCCGATCCCGCCAGCATCGCTCGCGCTATCGACGCGGCGCAGCCCGATCTCGTCATCTCCGCCGCCGCCTATACCGCAGTGGACGATGCCGAGGACGAGCCCGATCTGGCGATGGCGATCAACGGTGAGGCCCCCGGCATCATCGGAAAGGCTGCGGCAAGCGCCGGTGCGCCGGTGCTGCATCTTTCTACCGATTACGTGTTCGACGGCAGTGGCGAGCGCGCATGGCGCGAGGATGACCCGACCGGCCCGATCGGCGTTTACGGCAAGACCAAGCTGGCAGGAGAGGAGGCGCTCAGCGAATCGGGAGCCACCTATGCCATTTTGCGCACGGCCTGGGTCTACAGCCCCTTCGGCGCCAATTTCGTCAAGACGATGCTGCGGCTCGCCGAGGGGCGCGATGCGCTCAACGTCGTGAACGACCAGCACGGCAACCCGACCAGCGCGCTCGACATCGCCGACGCATTGCTAGCAGTCGCCGATCGTTGGCAGGCGGAGCCGGGCCATGGCGCGAACGCGCTCTATCATTTCGGCGGAACCGGCGCGACCAACTGGGCCGATTTCGCGCGTGCGATCTTCGCGCAGAGCGGCAAGTGCGGCGGCCCTGTTTGCGAAGTTACAGGCATTCCGGGGTCGGACTATCCGACCAAGGCCGCACGCCCCGCCAATTCCCGCCTCGATAGTGCGAAGTTCGGTGAAGTCTTCGGCCATGTCGCCCCGCCTTGGCAGGAATCACTGTCCGAAACGGTGGCTCGCCTACTCGGCTGAGAGGCAGGGATTCAGCGCCGGGGCGCGCGTCGGTGATTCAGCGCCGGGGCGCGCGTCGGTTGCCGCCGCCCCCCCGCTGCCATGAACGGTAAGCGTAGAGGATCGCCATCGCCAGCACGATGCCCGTCAAGCCGAGATCGATGATGTAGTTCAGCCGGATGGGCCCGCCCGAATAGATCAGCTTGTCGATCGCGTGCAGCGACGCGATCCTGACCCCCACGAACAGCAACAGCGCAATCCCTGCGAAACGGGATATGAACACCGCCCTCGCGCGGCTGCCGGGGCTCCGCCTGCGCCATGTCGAGACAAAGTACCAGCCGAGCGCGAAGAGCAGAACGACGAGGACGACGGTTGCTGGAGCCTGCCACGAGGCCCGCTCGCCATAGGCACCCGCAGAACGGATTGTTTCGCGCAACATCGAACTCAGACCGACTTCGATCTGAAACCACCTCGAAGCGGCGAAGCCCATATACAGCGCGGCTATGCCAACCCAGTGAATGCGGTCTCCGACCCGATCCCCCCGGACCATGAAAGCGGCCAGAAGCGCGGTCAGGGCAACCATGAAATAGAGGCCCGAGCCGAGTAGATTGAACATGTTGTCCCACCCTATATTCTTAACTAAGGCGGCTACGGCCCTACAACGCCGCTTCCTTTCGCGCGGATGAGATCGAATTGCAAGAAGCCCAGGCATCACGGAAAATAAGGACCAGACGACCCTCCAATGCACGGGGGCGGCTGGCCGTGCTGGATTGGTCGCTGCCCGCGCTGATCTGGGCGGCAGCGATCTTCATCGTGGTGATTACGGGCGGCGGCGGAGACGGCTCGATCGGGGGGCGTCTGATCGGCCAACTGATCGCGGCAATGGCGCTTGTCGCGGTCTTGCGGCGGCCTGCCCCCTTGTCGTGGCAGAGGCGGGCGAGCGACTATTTCGCCATCGGCATCGTCGCGTTGCTCCTGCTTCAGCTGATACCGCTGCCGCCTTCGCTCTGGACCGCCATGCCCGGTCGCGAAATCTTCGAACAAGGGGACCTGCTGGTGTTCGACGCCCTGCCCTGGCGGCCGATCAGCCTGCAACCGGCACAGACGCTCTATACGGTGATCTACCTCTTGCCCGCGCTAACCTTCTACTTCGCCTATCGCCTGGGAAGCGAGGAGCGGCGGCGCGCCATCCTGCTCGGCCTGGCGGCGGCGTGGCTGTTCGCCGTCCTTTTCGGACTGCTGCAATTCGCCGCGTCCGGCATCGCGCCGCGCTTTTACGCAAACGCACATTCGACGATCGCGGTCGGCTTCTTCGCCAATCGCAATCACCAGGCCTGCTTCATCGCCATGGGCATCCCGCTGCTGGCAATGATCGTCCAGCGCCTGCGCACGGGGCGGACGCCCGACGAGCTGCGGATCGTCTACGGGGCCGCACTGGCGGTGGCCCTGTTCGCAATCATTGCTGTGCTCGGCACCGGATCGCGTGCTGGGCTCGTGCTGATCCTGGCATCTACGGGGCTGACATCCGCGATCCTGTTTGCTCTCGCGGGCGAAAGACGCACGCCGATGTTCTGGCCTGCGGTCTCTGGCGGGGGCGGGATCATGGTGGCCGTCGCGGCAATCGCGCTGTTCAGCGGATCGAGAGCGGGCTCCGCTGTATCCCGGCTGGCGGCAGAGGATGATCCGCGCGAGGAAATCTGGCCGGTCGTAATCGATGCCTTGCAGGCTTTCTGGCCGATCGGTTCGGGTGGCGGCAGTTTTCGCCGCGCGCTGGAAGTGCACGAGCCGCTGTCGGCGATCGGCATCAAATACATCAACCACGCCCATAACGACGTGCTGGAACTGGTCATGGAATTCGGCGTGCTCGGGGTCGCCCTGATCGCCGCCGTAATCGGCTGGCTGGCTATGATGGTTTTGCGGGCTCGCAAGGCGAAGTCCGCACAGGCCATCGGACTGGGAATGGCACTGGTCGCGATTGTGCTGCCGCTGCTCCACTCGCTGGTCGACTATCCGTTCCGCACCGCCGCCATCTTCACCGCCACATTCGTGGCGATCGCTGTCGCGACGAGCGCGGCAGAGATCGCGGGCGGGCGCCGACGCACGAACACCTGATATCTCGCATTGCAGCATTGCAGCATTGCGCGACGTTCCATAAGGCCCGCCCCGGGTCTTCGAGACTTCGAGGGAAAGTCACTTGAAAGTAGCAATTTTCGGGCTCGGTTACGTAGGCTGCACCGGTGCGGCCTGTATCGCGAGCCAGGGCCACACGGTTATCGGGATCGACCCGAGCATGGACAAGGTCGAGGCCATTCGCGCCGGGCGCTCGCCGATCAGCGAGCCGGGCATCGACGAACTTTTGGCGCAAGCCCATACCGAAGGTCGCCTCGACGCCGTCAAGGAAGTCACCAACGAACTCGATGACTGCGATATCGCGGTGGTCTGCGTCGGCACGCCGAGCGGCCCCGACGGGGCGCACAACATGACCTATATTGCGCAGGTCACACGCGCGATCGCTGCCGCCGTCGATCCCAAGCGCAAAGACCCGCTCACCGTAGCGTTCCGTTCGACCATGCGCCCTGGCAGCACCGAACAGATCATTGCGCCGATCTTCCGCTCGTTTCTCGGCGACGCGGCGGGCACCGCGGTGGAGCTGGTCTACAATCCCGAATTCCTGCGCGAGGCGACCGCGATCGAGGATTACTTCAACCCGCCCAAGATCGTGCTGGGCACGATGTCGGGCGAACCCTCGACCAAGATGGAAGCGCTGCACGAGGGGATCGAGGCGCCGGTCTTCAATGTCGGCATCCGCGAGGCCGAGCTGACCAAGTTCGTCGACAATGCCTGGCACGCGGTGAAGGTCACCTTCGCCAACGAAATCGGTCGCGTCTGCCAGTTGCAGGGCATCTCCGCGAAGCAGGTCCACGAGATTTTTGTGGCCGACCGCAAGCTCAATATCTCACCTTATTACACTCGGCCGGGGGGTGCCTTCGGCGGCTCTTGCCTGCCCAAGGACGTCCGCGCGCTCCAGCATATCGCAAGCGACAGCGGCGCGAACACGCACCTCGTCGACTCGTTGCTGCGCTCCAATGCAGCACACAAGCATCACCAGTTCCTCGGCGTTACGCAGGACCTGGAGCCCGGCGCGAAAATCCTGCTGGTCGGGCTCGCCTTCAAGGCCGATACCGACGATCTGCGGGAAAGCCCTGCAGTCGACCTCGCCCGCAAGTTGCTCGACGCAGGCTACGACCTGAAAATCTACGATCCGCTGCTCAGCCCCGAAAAGCTGGTCGGCCAGAATCTGGGCTACGCCTATGCCAACCTGCCCGCGATCGACGCGCTGCTGGTCGACAAGGCCGAGGCCGAAAGCGGAGACTATGCGGTCGCGGTCGCGACCAATAGGCTGGTCGACACGCTCGATCTGGGCGGTGTGCGGGCGATCGACCTGAGCACGATCCCATGACTGCTCAGCCCGGCGGCGGGAATGTAGACAAGAGCAACACCGTCCCGACCTTCATCGAAGGCCAGCCGCTGGCCGGCAAGGGCGTGCTGATCGTGGTCGAGAACCTGCCCCTCCCCTTCGATCGCCGGGTCTGGCAGGAAGCGCGCACGTTGCGCGCCGCCGGGGCCGAGGTTTCGGTGATCTGCCCCAAGGGCAAGGGATACGAAAAGTCCTACGAACTGATCGACGGGGTTCACATCCATCGCCATTCGCTGCCGCTCGACGCGAGCGGCGCGCTGGGCTTCCTGCTCGAATATGGAGCGGCGTTGTTCTGGGAAACCATCCTGGCGTGGAGAATCTATTTCAAGCGCGGCTTTCATGTGATCCAGGGCTGCAACCCGCCGGATATGATCTTCCTCGTCGCCCTGCCCTTCAAGCTGCTGGGCGTGAAATACATCTTCGATCATCACGACATTAATCCAGAGCTTTACGAAGCGAAGTTCAACCGCCGCGGGTTCTTCTGGAAGCTGATGGTCCTGTTCGAGAAACTGACCTTCAAAGCCGCCGATGTGACGATGGCGACCAACCGCAGCTATCGCCAGATCGCGATCGAGCGCGGCGGTATCGATCCCGACAAGGTGTTCGTCGTTCGCTCCGGCCCCGATCTCGGTCGGCTTGTGCGCGTGCCCCCGGTCGAAAGCTGGAAGAACGGGCGCCGCCACATGGTCGGCTATGTCGGCGTGATGGGCGACCAGGAGGGGATCGACCTGCTGATCGAAGCGGTCGAACATATCGTGCGCAAGCTTGGGCGCGACGACATCCAGTTCTGCCTCGTGGGTGGCGGACCCAGCCTGACGTCTTTGAAGGCGATGGTTGAGGAGCGCGGGCTAGGCGAGTTCGTGACCTTTACCGGCCGCGCACCGGACCATGTGCTGTTCGAGGTGCTCTCGACCATGGATGTCGGCGTCAACCCGGATCGGGTCAACGCGATGAACGACAAGTCCACGATGAACAAGATCATGGAATACATGGCGATGGGCAAGCCGGTCGTGCAGTTCGACGTGACCGAGGGGCGCTTTTCGGCACAGGATTCGTCGCTCTACGCCGCCCCCAACAATGCCCGCGATCTGGGTGACAAGATCATCGAACTGATTGACGATCCCGCCCGCCGCGAGGCGATGGGCCTGTCTGGCCGGACCCGCGTGGAAGAAGAACTGGGATGGGGACGGCAGATCGCGCCGCTGCTGGCCGCCTACGCAAAAGTCCTTGAAATGCCAGTTGCAAATACGTCTCACGGAGGCCCCGATGCGGGCTAAAGTGAAGGTTCATCCGCTTGCTTCTATTTCGCCAGCTAGCTATGCCCGCTTGCGGGAACACCTGGGAGCCCCTCAATGATACATTCTGGTCGCTCACGCGGGTTCGGCGCCGCGCTTTTGATGTCTGCGATCGGCTTGTCCGGCTGCGCGAGCACGCCTCCCCCGACCCCGGGTCTGGTCGGGCCGATGGCGGAGCCGCAGGGCATCGCAGGCCAGTATTCGCCGGTCGCGCCGCAGAACTATATCCTGCGCCCCGGCGATCGCCTGAGCATCGGCGTATTCCGTGAGCCCGATCTTTCAGTCGGCGAGGTACTGGTCCCCGTAAACGGAACCATCTCCCTGCCGCTGCTGGGCCTGGTCCAAGTGGAAGGCCTCACGCCCGAACAGGTGCGCCAGACCGTCGAAAGCCAGCTCGCCGCGCGCTATCTCAATGATCCGAGCGTAAGCGTGAATGTCGTGAGCTACGGCTCGCACCGGGTTACCGTCGAAGGCGCGGTCACCCGGCCAGGGGTCTTTACTTTCGATCCGGGCACGACCCTCGCTGGCGCGCTTTCGCTTGCCCAGGGCCCGACCCGCACGGCAGAAACCGAGGAAATCATAGTCTTCCGCGATACGCCGGAAGGGATGACCATCGCCCTGTTCGATCTGACTGCCATGCGCAGAGGGACCATGATCGATCCGGTGCTTCGCCCGGGCGATCGCGTCGTCGTCGGCACCTCGCAGCTGTCGCAGCTGTGGCAGGACGCGCTTACCGCGCTGCCGGCGGCTGCCATCTTCACACGTGTCTTTTAATGCGAGAATTTATACATGAATGCGGATGAACGCTCGGTTGGTGCGCGTGGGCGCAACGACCTGGTGATCGAGGAAGGGGGCGCCATGCGCTCCGACGATGGCGGAGGCCTGCTCGATCTCGCTTATATTCGCTCCATTCTTTGGCGCGAACGCTTCGTGCTGGTCGCCTGCATCGCAGTGGCGCTTGTGCTGGGCGTCATCGCCACCTTGCTCACCACGCCCGAATACCGCGCCTATGCCTCGATCCAGATCGAGGAGACTGGCGGTCAGATCGTCGAGGGCCAGGATATCGACCCTGAGGTCCGGCCGAACGACATCCTGGTCTTCATGGCCACCCTCACCCAGGTGATCGAAAGCCAATCGATGGCTTTGGCCGTGGTGGATGAGCTGCAGCTCGATCAGGACCAGTCCTTCATCGGCGATTCTCTACCCGAGAGATACACCACTCTTCCCGAAGACCAGCGCGCGGCGCTGCGTCGCAAGATCGCGGCCGAGAAGCTGTCCGACAATGTCATGCCCGAGCCTGTGGACCGCACGCGGGTCATGCGCATCGGCTACAAATCCGAAGATCAGGCGCTCACCGCACGGGTTGCCAACGCATACGTCGAATCCCTGCTTCTCAGTGAACTGCAGCGCGGTTCGGAAGTGAACTCCTACGCACGCGAAATCCTGCTCGAGCAGATCGAACAGGTTCGCGAATCGCTACAGGAAGCCGAATCCGAGGCGATCGAATACGCCCGCAACAACGGCATCGTCGGCCAGCCGATCTCGTCCTCCCGAAGCGCCAGCTCCGGGGGCGACGCAGGCGGTGGCAGCGAGCCCGTGGGCACCGCGCAGACCATCAGCGGCACCAATCTCGTCACGGTCAACGAAACCTATGCCGCGGCGCGTATTCGAAGGATCGAGGCGGAGCAGCGCTGGCTTGCCGTGCGGGACATGGCACCGATGCAGGTGCCCGAAGTGCAGAGCAATCCGGTCGTGCAAGGGCTCATCGCACAGAAGAGCGAGATCGAGCGCCGCTTGAACGAGCTGCGCGAGCGCTATCGCGAAGATTATCCCGAGGTCGCGCAACTGCGTGCGCAGCTCACCTCGATCGATCGGAACATCGCCAGCATCGCGAATGACGTGAAGAGCGTGATCCGCGACGAATATCGGATCGCACAGAGGCAGGAAAACGGCCTTTTGGAGGAGCTCAATTCGGTTTCGGATTCGGCCATCGAGGAACAGAGCCGCCGTGTGCAATTCAACATCCTCAATCGCGATGTAACGGCACTTCAGGATCAGCTCGACAGCCTGCTAAACCGCTTTAACCAGATCTCCTCGGCCGCGAATATCGATTCAAGTCGCCTGTCCAGCCTCGACCCGGCACAGGTGCCGAACGGCGCGTACTCACCCAATCTGTTCGCCAATCTTCTGATTGCGTTGCTGCTCGGGACCGGTCTGGGCGTCGGACTGACGATCATGCGTCAGATTTTCGACGATCGGGTGCGTTCGCCGCGCGACGTCGAAACGAAGCTGGGCGTGCCGCTGCTGGGGAGCATTCCGTTCACGGAAGGCGAACCGCTTCAGAGCGTGTCCGAACCGCATTCACACGTGGCAGAGGCCTATTCCGCCCTGCGCGTCGCGATCGACTTCACCCTGGGTCGAAAGTCGCATCCCGTTCTGCAGGTCACCAGCAGTTCGCCTTCGGAAGGTAAGTCGATCACCTCGATCGCGCTTGCTTCGGACTACGCCCGGGCGGGACGCCGCGTGCTGCTCGTCGATACCGACCTTCGCAAGCCGAGCCTCGGCAAGTCGCTTCGCACGCCGGATGATGACAGCGAGCGCGGCTTCATGAACGTGCTGTCGAAAGACGCACCGATTGAAAACGAGATGTTGGTCAACACGATCGAGAATCTCGATGTGCTTCCGCTCGGTCCGTTGCCGCCCAACCCGGTGCAGCTGCTGTCGAGCGATCTGTTGCCCAAGTTCATCGAGCGCTACCGCCATTCGTACGACATCATCATTCTCGATACCGCGCCGGTCATCGGCCTGGCGGACTCGCCGATCGTGTCGCACCATGTCGACGCTACGCTGTTCGTGGTCGAGGCCAATCGTGCGCATTACGGCCAGGCCAAGGCAGCCATGCGGCGCCTGCTGGACGTCGGCGCCAATGTCATCGGCGGTGTGCTGACCAAGTACCGCCCGCTCGAGGCCGGTGACTCATATAGCTACAGCTATTCCTACTATGCGTATGGCACACCGACCGCGCTGGAACAGAAGGCCAATGCCCGCAAATAAGTGGCAGGCCCGCAAGAGCAGCCCGTCGGTCCCCCGGAACGTCGTGGCCGCTCTGGTCGGGCTCGCTTGTGCGTTTGCTGCCTTTTATGGTGCGGTTGTGCTCCAGGGCACAATGGTGCTGCGCGGTACGCCGGGCTCGCAGCCCCTCGCGGCGGCCCCGCTTGCGCGATGGGTGCTTGCGCGTGATATTGATGCGACCGAGGAAAAAGGCGAATTCGTCCGCCGCGCGATCCGGCAGTCACCGCTCAGTCCCGAAGCCTTTACCTATCTCGGCATTCACGCCGACGGCGATCGGGCCGATCGACTTCTCGAACATGCCGGGCGGCTTTCACGCCATAGCACTCTGACGCAACAAAACCTCTACAACCATTTTATCGATAGCAATCCCGCCCTCGCGCTTCAGCAGGCCGAAGCGCTGTTGCGCCGCCAGAAAAGTGCCGAACCGCTGTTCGAGGATTTCGCGCAGCGGGTCGATGGCAATCGCGGTTTCGTAGAGGCACTCGGTGAAGCGATGAGGCGTTCAGGCGGAGAGGCTTGGCCGATCAATTTTCTCAGCGAACATGCGGCCGAAATAGAGGATGAGAGCATTGTCGCCCTCACCCCGAACCTACGCACCGGCGGCGGAGATCTCGACCGTGAGGCAACCGCACAGGTGATCGAGACCCTGCGCTATAGCCGCAGGAACGAACTCGGCGCGCGGCTTTATACAAGCTTTATTGCGCCTGAGGGCTATCCTCTGCGCCTCGACTGGAGTGAGAACTCGGTCGGCAGCAGTGGTTTCGGCTGGCGGCTCGCCGAGGGCTATCGAACCGCGCAGGATGGGCAGAACGGGCCGGTTCTGCGGCGCTCCAACGCGATCGGGTCGGACGGAACGACGCGCATGCTCGCACTGCCCCCCGGCTCCTATCGCCTCCAGCCCGCCGACGGTGCGGCAGACAGCGGAGACTGGCAGTGGCAGCTATCCTGCGCTGCAGGTGGGCGCAAAATGAGTGGTAGAGACTGGCCCGCATCGATCGCGATCAGCGCGGATTGCCCGGTTCAGCAATTGGAGCTGCGCGCACCTTTCGGGAGCAATGCGACGCTGGGAACGCTAGTCTTCGAGCCCACCGGCGGATAGCGGCCCACCGAGAGCCGCCGCCACCCCCGCCCGATAAGTGGCAGCAATAGAAGCACTTCGGAAACGCGCGGCCTCGGACGTCTGCTGCCATTTGGCCAGCTCAGCCTTCAGAAACGCCTGCTGATCGACCAACCTTTCCAGCGCCTGCGCGATCTCGCCGACATCGTCGGGGTCGACTGCAATGGCGAATGGCAGCCCGTCGAAATAGCCGTCCACCGCCATGTGCCGCGGATAAACGATCGGACAACCAGCCAGTAGCGCTTCGACAAATACAAGTCCGAAGCTCTCGCGCCGCGATACCATCGCGAAACCCGCCATTGCGTTCATCCGCCCCTGCATTTCAGAGTGCGGCACCGGCCCGACAAGCTGTGCGTGCGGACTGCCTCCAATCATCGCCTCGATCGCCGCGAAATCGGCATCCTCGCCCCCACCCGCGATCTGCAGTTCGATGGTCGGACGGTTCTCGCCCGCCCGTTTCGCCGCTGCAATCAGCGTGTCGATGTTCTTCAGCTTGCGAAGCCTGAGATGGAAAGCCGTGAGCAGATGCGCCGGCGCTTCACGAGGTGGCAGGATGGCGTCTTGCGGCGTAGGACAGGGCAGGATGGCGGTGGCCCCGTCACGTGGCCCCAACTTGCTCTCAGCAAGCCGCTGGATCCACGGCGCATAGGCGAATACGATCGCCGCTCCGCGCCAGATGCGGGCGAAATGCGCCTTGAGATCGGGGCGCGCGCGCATGATCCGCTCGTCCGTATTGCCCTGCAGACTTATCGCAAAAGGGATGTCGAGCCGTTGGGCCAGGGCGAAAGCCACTATGCCTTCCACGGTCAGCTTGTGCGCGTGGATCAGCCGGGGGCGCACCCCCTTTTCCGCCATGTCCCGCGCGATCCACTCGGCCAGCCGCTCCAGCATTGCGCGGTGATAGATACCCTTCGGCGGCGCGATGTAGGTGAGCGTGGTGGTTTTGCCATCATTTGCGACCGCCGCGATGGGCAGCGCCGGTGCAAGCGGGTTGCGCGCCAGGGCCGCGGCGAACTGGCCACCGGTCGGGGATAGGCGGTTCAGCGAATAGGTATGCTGCGGCCACTCGCCCTCAAGCGATGCAATATGCGTTGCCACCACTCTGGATTTGCCGGGGTCGACGGCATCGGGGAGATCGGCAGTCAGGTGGACGAGCACGCCAGTCGGTCCGCCCTAGGCCCCACTCGGCACGTAAGGAGGCTTACCGGAGAAGCTAGCCGTCTGCGGTGCCGGCTCGGCTGGCTCGGTTCGTTCTACCGATGCGCGTCTGACTACGATGTTTGCCGACGCCAGCGAAGCAGCGCCGCCGAGCGTGATGTAGAAGATGATCTGAGTCGATCCGAATAAAGTCACTGTAAACATCATCAGCACGATCGCGAAAAGCGCGATGATGATACCGACGCGCGTTTCGCGCTCGACCGAAAGCGGCAGCTCCGAAACGCGTTGGCCAAGCTTGAACATGATCGCGATCGAGGAAACGAACAAGAGTAGCGACGCCGGAAGACCGAAGCGGACCGCCATCCAGAGAAAATGTGCATCGATAGTATCGTGAACCATCATCCATTGCGCCCGCTCCCACTCATTGAGGCCAACACCGAACAATGGATGGTTCTGGACGCTGATAGTACCGTAATCCCAGATCCCGATCCGGTACGAAGCGGTGGCGGAATCGAACGTCAGATAACGGGAAACAACCGAAACGGCGCCGTTCTGCGATCCGAATTGAAGGATGATGAGGCCGACAATCGCGAGGATGAAGAAGTGCTTCCAGTTCAGGCCTACGACCAGTTGCTGCACGCGATGATAGGCGATCAGTCCTGCAGAAATGGCGATCGCGATCAGCGCCCCGGAACTGAGAGTGAAGAAGCCCATGGCGCCTGCGGCAAGGCCGAGGAAGCGGTAGGTAGGATTCTTCACCGCGAACCAGAACATGGACAGGAACACGCCCAGATGTAGCCCTGCAAGAATGGGGTGGGAGAACGGACCGTATGCGCGCAGCAAGCCGAGGCGATAGTAGTATTTGACGCCGACGATCTCGCTCGAGCCGAAAATGCTGGCCATCACGGGCCGCACGATGAACTCCCTGGACAGACTTTCAACCATCAGCGTCAATCCGGCCAGAGCAAGCCCGGGCGCCATCATGATGAGAAAGGCCTGGAAATCGCGCGTCGTTCGGATGGTCGAGCGTGCTAGAAGATAGGTCAGCGCCAAGTCTATCGTGACCGACATGCCCGATTCCAGCGCTTCGGCGAACGAATTGTTCACCCATATGGAAACCGGCAGCATCAGCGCACTCGCGAGGATGGCGAGGTCCCACCAGTTGAACCGGTGAAGGTTGAGATACACGCGCCGCAGAATAATCGGCGCCAGCGCATATAGCAGCACGCGATAGACGTAAAAGCTGAGCCCGCTGATCGTGACGTGCACTTCCGGCGGAATGAGGGTGGCATAGCCGAGGATAACTAACGGCAAAACATGCATGATTTCAGATTTTTGCAGGTGCAGCCGCTCTGTAATCCGGCGCGCACTTGCCGCGCCCAAGCGCCGACGCGCGGACGCAGCGCCGTGAAAACGCGCGGACCGGGCGGTCATGACAAAGCCCTCTTGCGGTTGGCCTCGATGATCGATCCGTTATCCATCAATAGCCCTCGAGCCAGTCCTTGCGGTTTTCCCAGACCGATTTCCAAGTCTCTTCGCGTCCTTCACTCTTGCCGGCCCTGGCCCGTAGTCCGGTTGCCACGCGCCGCGCGCCGGCTCCCATCAGCAACAGCCCAACCCCGATCGGTGCCATCGCGGGGCTCCAGTGGTCGCGCACCAGCGTGACCTTGGCCTTGAGCAATCGCCGCAGTTTGTCTTCCCGCTTGCTGGTTGCAGCGCCGACCAGATGCATGATCTGCGCATCGGGCGTGATCATCGGCTTGTAGCCTCGCTGTGCGGCTCGCAGGCACATATCGGCCTCTTCGCCATACATGAAATAGCGGGGGCTGAAACCGTCCAGTTCACACCACAGCTGCGTACGGATCAGGAAGAAGCAGCCGACCACGATATCGACTTCGCGCACCGTATCGCGCTGCCAGTTGCCCATCGCCTCTGGATTGAAGAATGCCGAACGGGGAAACGCACTGGTCAGGCCGGTCGCCGAACAAAACAGGCTCCACGGCGTCATTTTCGACCAGCACGATGCAATATTGAGCGATCCGTCGGGAAAGACGGTACGCCCGCCAACGATCCCGGCCTGCGGATTGGCCTTTGCGAAGGCAAGGAGGTTCTCGACCGCTGCGGGATGGGTTTCGGTATCGGGGTTGAGAAGCAGCAGCCACTCGGTTTCGGCGGCCTCGGCGACAATATTGTTCGCCATGGCAAAGCCGACGTTTTCCGCGCTGCGGATCAGCTCGATTTCAGGAAAACGCTCCGCAATCGCATCCGCCGATCCGTCTGCCGAGGCATTGTCCCACACCACCAGCTTGAACGACACGTCGCCCGCATTGCGCAGCAGCGTCTCAATCGCTTTGAGGGTCAGTTCGCGAGTGTTGTAGCTGACCATGATCACGGTCACTTCGGCAGCGCCCGCACCATCATTAGCGCGCGATGTGACGATAGAATCACTCATTTGCGTTCCTATGATGCTGCGTGCTGGACCGAAATCGGCGCGAAGGATTCCCGGCCAGGCAACCGCTGGCGAACCGGGCTCGCAATGCCACGAAACGCGCGGGCTTTGCAACGCCTTACATGCACCGCCTTCGGGGCTCCTCGCACAGGCTGAGGGCCCCGCGCCGCAAAGGCCTTTCCTACAGCTATCCTCTTTTGATAGTGGCGCTGGACCAAACGAACCATATAGGTGATTTCATGATTGATCGCTTTGCATCCTTTCAAGACAGTCCGGCCGGTCCGGCGCAGGCCTGCTTCGCCATTTCCCCCGATGACGCTGCCGAACTCCCGACTGCTACCAAGGCCATCTATATCGGCGAGGCTGGCAATATCGTGCTGGTACCGCTGAGCGGCACGGCGGAAATCACCTTCGCCAACCTGCCCGCCGGCGCGATCCTCGATGTTCGCGCACGCGCCGTCAAAGCGACCGGCACCACGGCAGCCGCTCTGGTGGGGCTGGCTTGATGAGTGCCTTCGGCTTCGCCGGCAGAGCGCGGCACAGACGTCACCTGGCTCTTGCGCGCAGGCCGGTTTCGGGGGAGATTCTCGACGATGGCTGGCGCATGCGACGGTCTGGCAATGATGCGCTGCCCGACAGCGTACAGGTCGACCGCACCGGCTTCGATAGCGGCGGCTCGCCGACAACACACCGACAGCATCTGCCGATCTCGACGCGGGTGCGCATGCCATGGCCGGACCATGCCCTGCCCTCGCCCACCGACTTGGCAATGTCGGACCATATCTTCGCGAGCGATCGGATCTCGGGAACGGTCAACGGGTCATTGCGTGAAAGCCCCAAACCGATAGCGGCGTGGGTCATGCCCTCAAACCTGATCGTGGACGATACGATATCGTGGGAAATTGTCGCCTTCCACCGCGATGGTCGCGCCGATCCGGGCACTGGCATCGGGCGGCAGGTGGCCTGCGTCAAGGTGCGCGGCAGCGATGGCGTCAACCGGACCGACTGGCAGCTTGTCGCGGTCACTTCCTTATCATCAGGTGTGGTCCAAGAAGACCAGCCGAGCGAGGTGTTCGCGGGCACGCTCGACATTTCCACCCTTGGTGAAGGCGCAGTGTGGCTGGAAGCCGAAGTCTATCCGTGGGTCGGTGTCGAAGCGTCGGTGTTGCGAAGCGAGGATGTGTCCTCGCGGCGTGGTTTTTCGCGACGGTATTACTGCAAGGATGCGGCCAAGGCAGCCACCCCGCCGCTGGTCTATGTGGCTTCGACAGGCAACAACGAAACCGGAGCGGTTTCCACCGACGCCGCGACCGCGCTGGCCGCGCCCTGCCTGACGGTAGGGGGTGCCATGGAACGGGCACACGCCGTTCTCGGCAGCTCCGCAGGGGCGCTCGACGGGCTGCGCATCCGCATTCTCGACATGGTGAATATCGGCACGCCCAGCTTTGGGTCCTATGCGCAAGATATTGCAGGCGTAGTGATCGAGCGTGCGCCGGGCGTCTCCCGCACCACCGCAGTGGCGGTTCTGGACAAGAGCTTCCGCCCCTTCTTCAGCACTTCCTCACTGGGCGAAAATGCCCTGATGCTTGTGGATGTGACGCTGCGCCTCGGCGGTTCGTTCGCGTTCTCCGGCGAAACCGCTTCGAACCTGCATGTGACCTTCTGGAACATCGCTCTCGATACGAACGGGCAGAGCCAGGTGCGGCGGGCGAGTTCGCATTTCTCGGCATTCGGCCTCGATATTGTCGGCAGGACTTCGTTTTCCACGACGACCTCGGGCGAATTGCGCATCTGTCGGGGCGTGACGGGCGACCTCGATGGGCGCGAACTGGAACAGTGGGTCACCATCGGATGCACTCTGACAAACGCCGGGAATGCCTCTCTCTCGAATACCTACGAAGATGGTCGCATCATCTACAACAACGCGTTTCTCTCGCCGGCAGCGGGCACGACGCCGATCCTATTCAATAGAAGCGCGGCGGGCACGGGAGAGCTTGGCAGCATTGCGGTGGTCCAGAACCTGTTCGAGACAACCGACACCACCAGTTTGGTCAATTGCAGTCTCTCGGCCGACAACGCGCGCGGCGATCTGACCCATTGTGTCGTGCTCCACAACACGAACCCCGGCGCTGACGGCATAGGCCGCTGGAACGTCGCTAACGACGACACGAGCGGGACACGGCGGGCGCACGGGTACGTGACCTTCAAGGCGAACCTGCTGAGCCAGCTCAACACAAAAGGTGACATCTTCGCAGGCGCCTCACTCGCACTCGCCGATGCCAGCGAACGGACCGGAAACTTCGCGTTCCACCATGGCGCAGGCTGCGCGGGCAATTACACGATCTACCCGAATGCCGGCGGCGGGGGCCTGGCCTGCGGCTTTGCGGATCCAGGGCTCGGGAGCGTGGAGGAAGGGGGCGATCCCCTGTTCATCGACGACCGCAGTGTCAGCGGAACGGGCGGTGTCTACGATGCTGGCGCAGGCGACGGCGACTACCGTCTCGCCGGGGAGAGCCCCGCGCGCGCCTTGCTCGCCCAGCCGGTCCTCGCATTCGATATGCAAGGCCAACCTCGCGGGACCGGCGCCCAGGCAGCGGGGTGCTACGCATGACCGAAATGCTTGTCTTCGGGACCCGCGCGGGACAATTCGGCGGACAGCCTGCGCGGTGAGGGCGTCCCTTTTCGATGCCCGGAAACGCCGTGGGGCCATACCTTGGAACTTCGGTCTTCAAGCAAAGCCCGCTGCAGCCTGTGCGACAACCCATTTTCACGTTGCAGTGCATTATAGCCTTGGCTAACCGGCCCCGACTCCGGTGGCGAGCAATTGAGCAACTCGCTTTACCTCGTTCCACCGACTGTCGGCAGCTTGGGGGCAGTTTTGGCGGGTCGATCCAGATTCTTTGACGCGCTTCGAGGACGCTCCGTCTTCGGAGACTTTCTGGGCGCCGGTGGGTTTGCCATCGCCGGGCGCGGCCTGAATTTGCTCAGCACCATTCTGCTAACCAACCAGCTGGGCAGCGAATTCTATGGCATCTATGCGCTCGGCCTCACCTTGCTCACGTTGCTTTGCATACCCGCCAATCTCGGTATTCCAGAGTTTATCGCGCGCGAGCTGCCCCGTGAGAGAGACGAGAACCTGCGCGGTTTTGCGGCCGGCCTGCGGCGACGCATACACCTGTTCCAAGGGTTAATCACCTTCCTGACAGTCACCGCGTTCTTCCTGGCGCTGGCCGCCGGAAACGGCGGCAGCATGAAGGAGACTTTGGCCGATCCACTGGTCGTTCTGGTGATCGCCGTGCCGCTGCTGGCAATGCTTGCGCTTGAAGAAGGTTTTCTGCGTGGTTCCAGCCGCGTGCGAGCGGCGGCGCAAATCAAGGAATTCGTGCCAGCCCTTGTGCTCGCGTCCGTGTTACTGGTGGTCCCGGTAAAAGATCCGATGCTGGCGCTCACCATCTACGCGATCAGCATTGCCGCGGCGTGTCTCGTCGGCGCCTTCTACCTCCGGGCAAAAAGCCCTACCGAAGAGCCCATGGCCGATCATTGGCGCAGCGGCCCCGGCACCCTTTACCGCCGGGCGTTACCCTTCGCGCTTATTACCTCGGTATTTTATCTCAACCAGCGGACCGATATTCTCATGCTTGGCGCGCTGGGCGAGCCCGAAGATGTGGGCCGTTATCAGGTAGCTGCACAATTCGCGTTGCTCACGGTCTTCCCGCAACAGATCATGAACCGCGTCCTGGGCCCTCGTATCGCCCGCTTGATCCGTAGTGAGGAATACAAACTTCTGCCCAATCTTCTGCGCCAGTCGACGCTGGCATCCTTCACCGGAATCATGGGCATCGGGCTCTGCTGGTTGCTGCTGACCTATTTTTCGACCGCGATCTTCGGGGACGATTTCACCGGCCTTGCGTCTGTGTTTCTTATCCTAGGCATCGGCAACGCCTTCAACCTGCTCGCCGGCCCGGCGGGCACCTTCCTCAACCAGGCAGGTCTTGAGCGGCTAACTCTCTACACAATGGTTTTTTCGGCCGTGCTCAACATCTGCTTCAACTTCTTCCTCATACCACTTTACGGCATGCACGGTGCAGCCATGGCTACATTAGCTGCGCAGATCACATGGAATTCCATACTGGTCTATCTTCTCTATAAAAAAATGGGTTTACGACCCGGATTCACCTACTTCATCAAATGAGCGATCAGAGCCGGGGCTTCTCCTGTTTCCCTGATGCACCAGCACTTCATCAAACGAGAAGATCATGCACCGGATGCACCATTGCTTCGTCGACTTCTTGCTGGGGCACCCCTAACACCTGCTGCCACCAGCGCGCGTTACGCGGCGGTATCCATTCCCGAAATCCAGGTTTCCGATTGATCCGTTTCTCTACCAGCTGCTTGCCCCCCTCAGGTTACCAATGATCATAAGCGACACTTATCAATTTGCTTTCGTCCATATCCCCAAATGTGCAGGGACCTCGGTCCGCGCGTTGCTCGAACCTTATAACGAGGCACCGGATGCGCATACTTTGAATCTCGCGCCTCATCCGACCCACGAGAATATTGTCGAGCTTCCCGATCTGGGCTTCGTCGATTTTCATCACCTGCCATTGCAGGCGCTGTCGGCAAAATTTCCCGAACAGATCGATAAGTTGCGGCGATACGAAGCCGTGACAATCGCAAGGGAACCGCATGACAGGCTGGTCTCGGCTTTTGCGGAACACATGAAGCGCTATCGCGATACACCCTTGCAGAACCTGTCGATGGACGAAGTCGAGCATTGGCTCGTCAAGATCCTCGCACAGGTCAGTGCCGCATTCGACCAATCGCCGCTGTTGCCGTACGAGTTTATCCATTTCCAGCCGCAGATCGATTATATCGAACTGAACGGCGAACGCGTGATCGGCAATGTATTCCCGATATCCGATATGAGCGGTTTCGAAGCGAAGGTGCGCGAGCAATTCCAGCTTTTTGGCGAGACCCCTGAGGGCTTTGGCGTCGGCACCTCGAACGTGTCCCTCGTCCACCGCAGTGAAATCCTGCGCAGATTGATCGAATTCAATAGGCCCATTATTCGCGTGATAGGGCGCCTCGTGCCGCAGCAGAAAAGGGCAGCCTGGCGCGAACTGGTTTATGTCACGCGCCAGTCCCGCTTTGCGAGTTTGGCGACGAGCGAACCGGTCAGGGAGTTCGTGCGGCGGCACATGTCGACCGACGTGAAACTGTGGGATGAGATCAGAGAGTCCAATGGCCGCTGACCTGAATGCGAAATTGCGCAGCGCCGTCAAAGCCTACGCCCCCGCACCGATGCGCGGTGTTGTCGAGCGTGTTCGGGCTGCCATGGCGCCACCGCCGATCGACAATCACGTAGGCTCGACCTACACGCTGCAGCGCGACGATACGGACCGGGCGCGGCTGACCCTGGTCGTTCCGAACCTCTCGCCTGGCTCGACATTCGGCGGCGTGCTGACCGGTATCGACATTTTCCTGACCATGGTTCGAGGAATTGCCGAAAGCCGGACGGTAGACGTGCGTGTCATCGCCACCGACGCGAACGCGACGACGGATTTCGGGGTCTTCCTGAAGGCAGCCGAAAAGCGGGGCTTCGACCCGGCGTCGATCGAAACGCTGGCGATCCCGCAGCGGGATCACGACATCGCGGTTCGGCGCGACGACGTATTCGTCACATTCAATTTCTGGACTACGCTGAACATCGAACCGCTGCTCGATGCGCAGGCAAGCGCGTTCTCCCGCGCGCGACTGCCTCTGATCTACCTGATTCAGGAATACGAGCCCCATCTTTTCCCGTTCTCGTCGGCGCACATGCTGGCGAGAAGCGCCTACGACACGCCGCAAAAGCTGTGGGGGATCTTCAACTCCTCCAACCTGTACGAGTTTTTCCGGCTCAGCGGACATCAGGTCGAACGCAACTATACCTTCGAACCCGTCGTCAATGGCTCGCTGCGGCCCTATCTCGACTGGGTCGGATCGAGTGCCCGTCGACAGCGCATTCTGATTTATGGCCGGCCGGCGATCTCGCGAAACTGCTTTCCCGCGTTGCAACGGGGCCTGCGCGAATGGGCTCGGTCTTATCCGCAATATCGGGACTGGGACGTCGTTTCGGCAGGCAAGGCGCACAGTGCCTTTGCCCTTGGAGACGGGCGCGAAGTCCGTTCGCTCGGCAAGCTGTCGCTCGATGCCTATGCCGACACGCTGCTCGGCGCATCGGTCGGGGTCAGCCTGATGGCCTCGCCCCACCCCAGCTATCCCCCGCTGGAGATGGCGCATATGGGGCTGCGCACGGTGACCAACACCTACCTGTGCAAGGACTGGAAGGGATACCACCCCAATATCATCGCGGTGAATTCGCTCGACGCCACATCGCTGGCCGCCGCAATTGCCGCGGCCTGCGAAGCGTCCCGGGCGAGCGATCCGACTGGCGAGCCCAATCCCGACTATGTCCGCGAGGATGAATATCCTTTCATGGGCGAATTGGTCGGCGATATTGCGAACGCACTCGCCTGAAGGAAATTCAGTATCCCGCTGGTTCTATGAGATATGACGGAAAAGGAACGATCATGACTTGGTCCGAATTTATCAGACCGGCCCAGCGGCGCTTTCGCCGTTCGCGAGCTGAACTCATCAAGCAGCTCCACCCGGAGATCGAAGGGGCGCTGGTCGTCGATCTGGGGGGAAGCCTGAGCTTTTGGGCCGAGGTGAAAGAGATTCTGAAGCCGGGGAAGGTGATTATCTATAACATCTCCCCGAACGCGGTGAATACGGGCCTGACGCATACGGACGACAATATCGAGGCGCATCTCTACGACGGGAAGCGAGTACCGATGGAGGACGGCAGTGCGGACTTCGTCCTGTGCAATTCGGTGATCGAGCATGTGCCGCCCGATCAAAGGGAGGGTCTGGCGCAGGAGATCAAACGTATCGGGCGTCACTACGTGGTGCAGACACCAGCGAAATCATTCCCGCTCGAACTGCATTTCGGCTTGCCCTTCATGCACTGGCTGCCGCGTCCCATGGGCCGCAAGCTGGCGCCGCTTTCGCCTTTCGGTGCGATGCTCAGCAAATCGCATGCGCTCAGGTATTTCGACGAGACCCAGCTGCTTCCTTACCGCGAATTTCAGGGCTATTTCCCCGAAGCCAAGATCCATACCGAGCGTTTTCTGGGATTACCCAAGAGCAACATCGCAGTAACCTGAAGCCCGGAACCGTGCGCACGCCCCGCTTGCTACGATGTGCCGCGAAAGGACCGCGATGATCAGCGTCACCGGTGCGGCATGGGCAATCACTAGCGGGCTTTGGCGCGGGTAGCACACGCACGCAGGGCCAGCCTTGGCCTAAAGCGGGGCATCCAGAAGCGCATGCAGCAGCGGGTTCGGAAAACGCCGCGCCAGCGTTACCGCGAAGAAGGTTTCGCTGAGGCGGGGAAACTGCTCGACCTCGACCAAGCGCCCGCTCTGCAATTCGTCCTTCACCACGATCGGCGGGACGACCGCGAGCCCGGCCCCCTCGCGAGCGAGCAGGCGGATCATCGCCATATCATCAACCTCCGCCGCGATCCGCGGGCGGATCGCAAGCCGCGCGAACAGCGCGTCGATCCCCGAACGGATACTGCTCTCGATGGTTGGCAGGATAAGCGGCTCGCGCACGAACAATTGCTCGACATCCGCGTCGCGTCCGATCCGGTCGGGCGTGCCTATCAGGCTGACCGGCTGCTCCGCGATTGCATGCGAGATCCACGGTGTCGCGGCGTCGCGCGGCGGCGAAATATTGGAGAGTACGAGATCCAGCCGGTGCGCTTCGAGGCTTTGTAGCAGATCGCCGAGCGCACCCGAGCGGATGATAACCTCGACATCCTCGCGGCCAAGCAACGGGCGCAGGAGCGCGATCTGGAAGTTCCGCGAAAGCGTGGCCTGCGATCCGACGCGCAGAATTTGTCGACGCCCGCTCGCCTGTTCGCCCAGCGTGTTCACCAGTTCTTCGCCCGTCGCGAAAATCGCGTCCGCATGGTCGAGTGCGATGCGCCCCGCCTCGGTCAGGAACAGCGACCGCCCCCTCCGCTCGAACAAGGGCTGCCCGAGCCGCTGCTCCAGCTGGCGGATCTGGGTCGACACAGCCGACTGCGACACGTTCAGCCGTTCGGACGCGCGGGTCAGGTTTCCCTCGTGCGCCACGACATGAAAATAGCGAAGGTGGTGATAGTTCAAGTCGGCCATATCGTTCTTCTAAACAGAACGAAATCTGCTGAACAATGTATTTTTCCTCACGCAGTAGGACTCGTAAGCGCCTCGGCAGCTTGAAACGGTCTCGGAGGAACCGTCTTTGCCCAACGATCTCTTGCCCCTGCTCGCGCCTGCGGTTCTTTTGACAGCTTCGGTGGCAGCGTTTCTCTCGCCCGGACCTCGGCCCCGAGGAATCCCACGGCTTGTCGAAGGCGCTGGGTTCACGGCCTTCACACTGTCCCTCGGATCGGCGGCCGTGCTGATCGCAAAGGGTGCGCATACCTCGCCGCTGATCGGCGTGGAGGGCTTCGGCCTCTCGACGCGGATCGATGTGGTGAGCGTGACGATGCTGGTGCTGGTCGCATTCGTCGGCTGGATCGTATTGCGCTATTCACGCTCCTACCTCGACGGCGAAGCCCGGCAGGGAGCCTTCCTTGGCTGGATGGCGGCGACACTCGGCGCGGTACTTCTGCTGGTGCAGGCCGGCAATCTCGCTCATTTCGTCCTCGCGTGGATTGCGACCAGCCTCTGCCTTCATCGGCTGCTGCTGTTCTTCGGCAGCCGTCCGCAAGCCATCCGTGCAGCGCGCAAGAAGTTCATCGTGGCGCGGGTGGGCGATGCAGCGCTGATTGGCGCCGCGGTGCTGCTGTTCGCAAGCTTCGGCACGCTCGACATCGCAACCATCCTGAGCGCGGCGCGCAACGAAATGACGCCCGGCGGCGCGCTCTGGGCCAGCGGGCTGCTCGCCATCGCTGCCATTGTGAAATCGGCGCAATTCCCGATCCATGGCTGGCTTACCGAGGTCATGGAGACCCCGACGCCAGTTTCGGCCCTCCTGCATGCAGGCGTCATCAACGGCGGGGGCTTTCTGCTCGTTCGCTTTGCCGACGTCATGCTGCTCAACCCGGGCGTGCTGGCTGCATTGGTCGTGATCGGAGGGTTTACCGCTTTGTTCGCAGGGCTGGCGATGCTTGCGCAATCGGCGGTGAAGAATTCGCTCGCCTGGTCCACCATCGGGCAGATGGGCTTCATGATCATGCAGTGCGGGCTGGCCCTCTTCCCACTGGCGCTGCTGCACATCGTAGCCCACTCGCTGTACAAGGCGCACGCCTTCCTGGCGTCGGGAACCGCGGTCGACCTGGTGGCGTCGATCAAGCGTCCAGGGCCAATCGCAATCCCCGACGGATGGGCGGTGCTGCGCGCCTTTGCGTTGGCGCTCGCGATTTACGCGGCCATCGGGCTGGGTTTCGGGTTCGAGACGAAATCGCCGCAGGCGATCGTGCTTGGCGCGATCCTGATCCTCGGCGTTGCCTATCTCCTGACGCAAGGCCTCGCCGACGCGGCTCCGCGGATGCTGACTCGCTACACTGCGCTCTACGCCGTTGCCGCATCGGTCAGCTATTTCGGCCTGCAAACCGCCGTGGAGTGGATGACAGCCGACACGCTGCCGCAAACTCCCGCTCCGGGCCCGCTCGAATGGGCGTTTCTGGTTCTGGCGGTACTCAGCTTCGGCATCGTCGCCTTCGCCCAGTCGATGTTCCCGCTGTGGTCGAGCCATCCGGCGGCTGCGGGTCTGCGCGTGCACCTCGCGAACGGCCTCTACGCGAATGCGGTGTTCGACCGACTGATCGGCAACTGGTCCACCCGGCGCCCGTCCTGACCTTCCAGATTTTCCGATTTTGCAAAGGTAATTTCATGCTCTCGATCATCGAAAACGCGCCCGTCAGCGCCGCAGCGCTGAGCCACGCCGCAAGCGCGGCGGCACGGCAGATCCCGCCGATGTGGCCGCTCGCATCCTCTGTCGCGGTCAATCCTTTCCTGGGCCAGGCCGAAGCCACCCTAGCGGCGACGGGGGCAAGGCTTGCCCGCTTCGGCGACATTCCGGTGACGATGTCCCGCGAGTACTACCGCGCCCGGATCGAGGCGGGCGAGATCACCGATCCGGATCTCACCGCTGCACTTCATGCGTCGCCCCATGCGGAACGCCCGCCAAGCCTCGCGGCGCTCAAGGCGGCAATTACGCAGGAGAGAGTGGCGAATGCGCCCCTCTCAACCCTCGCCGATCATGCGCGCGGGGCAAGCTCCATCGATTGGCCGGGGCTGATCGCCGAGAGAATAGGCGCGTGGGCAGGCGGCTATTTCGACAATGGACAGGCATTGTGGGCGGCACCGCGCGGTCGGTCGGCCTGGGCTGCCTGGAAAGCCTATGCAACGCACGACCTGTCGCCGGAAATCATGGGGCTGAAAGGATATGCCGCGTTTGTCAACGTAGCGCCCGAGTGCGCAGAGGACGCGATCGCGCGGGCCGTCGAACGGATCGGCTTGGGCCCGGATGGTGCCGAAAGCTACTTCCACCAGCTGCTGCTCTCGCTTGGCGGTTGGGCGCAGTTCGCGCGTTACCAATTGTGGCGGGCAGAACTGGCCGACGGCACCGACTCCACAATCACCGACCTGCTGGCGATCCGCCTCGTGTGGGATGAGGCGCTCTTCCTGCAATACGAGGGAGCGATAGGCCCGGAATGGTGCGCGACAATGCGCGCCCACGCGCGACCGACGCAGCCCGACGCCGCCGCAATCGTCGATGAAATTCTGCAGGAGGCGAGCGAACGCGCCGCCCAGCGCGACCTTGGCGAGACACTCGCGACGCCGCAGCCGAATAGCGGCGGCGATGCACGCCCCCGGCTTCAGGCGGCCTTCTGCATCGATGTGCGATCAGAAGTTTTCCGGCGCGCGCTCGAAGCGGTCGATCCGTCAATCCGCACTCTGGGCTTCGCGGGCTTCTTCGGCATTTCCGCAAAGCACCGGCGGTTCGCCTCCGATGTCGATGAGCTGCGGCTGCCGGTGCTGCTGAATCCCACGATCGCATCGTGTTCGGGCGGACCGCAGGACGCGGCGGCAGATCTCGCGGCGCGCTACCGCGCACGCGCGAAACGTGCGTGGGGCCGGTTCAAGCTGGCTGCCGTCTCGTCCTTCGCTTTCGTCGAGGCAATGGGTCCGGTGTACGTCGGGAAATTGCTGCGCGATGCGCTCGGCCTGCAATCCGCAACTGTGCCTGACGATCCAGCGCCGCGCTTCGTGCCCGAGCTCGACCTTCAGACCCGTATCGATTCGGCTGAAACCGTCCTTCGCGCCATGTCGCTGACCGATGGCTTTGCGCGGCTGGTACTGCTGGCTGGCCACGGAGCGCACGTGGTCAACAATCCTCACGCGAGCGGGCTTCAATGCGGTGCCTGCGGCGGCTATTCGGGCGACGTAAACGCGCGCCTCCTGGCGCAGCTGCTGAATGATCGCACGGTGCGCGCGGGGCTGGCGGAGCGCAACATCGCGATCCCCGAAGACACCGTGTTCGTGGGCGCGCTTCACGACACGGCGACAGATCGCGTCACACTGTACGACCGCGATATCGACACTGCCGATCATTTTGCGGACCTGTCGCAGGCCCGCGCGTGGCTCGCCGCTGCGGGCAAGGTGACGCGCGGAGAGCGCGCACTTCGCCTGCCCCGGGCAGACAGCGAAAGCGACGTGGCGCCGCGCGCACGCGACTGGGCGGAGCTTCGCCCCGAATGGGCGCTTGCCGGATGCGAAGCCTTCATCGCCGCACCGCGCCACCGCACCTCGGGACGCAGCCTCGAGGGACGTGCCTTCCTGCACGATTACGACTGGCACCAGGACAGCGAGCGCGGCTTCGGCGTGCTCGAACTGATCATGACGGCACCGGTCGTGGTCGCAAGCTGGATCAGCCTGCAATATTACGGCTCGACCGTCGCGCCCGAGACCTTCGGTTCCGGCAACAAGCTGCTGCACAATGTGGTTGGCGGCGTCGGTGTGCTCGAAGGGAACGGCGGTATCATGCGTGGCGGCCTGCCCTGGCAGTCGGTCCATGACGGAGAAGACTATATCCACGAGCCGCTGCGCCTCTCGGTCTGTATCGAGGCGCCGTGCGACGCGATGACGGATGTTCTCGCGCGTCACAAGGAAGTCCGCGCCTTGTTCGATAATCGTTGGCTACACCTCCTCGCAATGGACGAGAACGGCCGGCTTGCATCCCGCTACGTCGGCGATCTGGCATGGGAAGCGGTGAACGATGACGGTCGGCCTGACCGTAAGCGGTAACGGCACCGCCGGGAGGTAGGCGACTGCCTTCCCATCAAGTTGTTATTGACATGCATTCGCAGTTCAACCAATGCGCCTGCTCAACGTCATCAAGCAGCTCTTCCGATGGATCAGGTGGTCGAACACTCGAAACTCCCGAGGCGCAAACCGCGCCGCTGGCTCTCGCCCTTCTGGATGCGCCAGTTTCATACCTGGCACTGGATGAGCAGTGCGATCTGTCTTGTCGGGATGATCCTGTTTGCGATCACCGGCATCACGCTGAACCACGCCGGTTCGATCGAGGCGAGCCCGACCGTCCGTACGCACGAGGCGACGCTGCCTGCCGATCTTCTGTCGCAGCTTCGCGCCGCGCCTCGAGGCGAGCCTGCCGACGCCCCCAAGGACTGGCTGGAACGCGAATTCGATATCGAGCTCGACGGGCGGGCCAGCGAATGGACCGAAAGCGAGCTTTACGTGCCACTGCCCCGTGCTGGCGGCGATGGCTGGATCGCGGTCGATCTCGATAGCGGCGCGGCGGAACTGGAAGACACGGATCGCGGGGCAATCGCCTTTCTCAACGATCTCCACAAGGGCCGCGACACCGGCACGGCGTGGTCCTGGTTCATCGACATTTTCGCAGGCGCCTGCGTCGTCTTCTGCGTGACCGGGCTGCTGCTGTTGCAAATTCATGCACGCAAGCGCCCGTCGACGTGGCCCATCGTGGGGGCGGGGTTCATCATCCCGCTGCTCCTCATCGTCTTCCTGATGCACTGATTTTCCGACCCGAGGATACGCTCATGCGCAAAACAAAATGGCTCGCCATACCCGCCACTTTCGTGGTCGCCGGCTCCCCCGCCCTCGCTGGCGAGATGCAGGTACAGATCGAGATTCCGAAGCTTCGTGTGGCGGAATACCACAACCCATACGTCGCGATCTGGATCGAGAATGCCGATGGCAAGGCGGTCGCCAATCTCGACGTCTGGTACGATACGGACCTGCGCGGCGACGATCCGCGCAAGTGGCTGCCCGACATGCGGACCTGGTGGCGCCGCGCGGGCCGCTCCACCGAGATGCCCGCGAACGGCATCAGCGGGCCGACCCAGGCGCCTGGCAACTACACCCTGCGGTTTCGTGAAGGAACCCGGCCGCTGCCCCGGCTGGCCGCAGGTTCCTATGTCTTGCGCGTAGAGGCCGCCCGCGAGGTTGGCGGACGCGAACTGGTCAGCATCCCGTTCCAGTGGCCCCCGAAAAAACCGATGGCCGGCACGAAGTCCGGCTCGAAAGAGCTCGGCTCCGTGCGCCTTTCGATCAAGCCCTGATCCCGACACCAACCAGACAGGAAATCCGCCATGTTTGCCAAGCCTTCCATGATCGCCGCGACCCTCGCGCTCGGCCTTTCGACCCTTATGCCTACCACGGCCGAAGCGCATCGTCGCTGGCTGCTGCCTTCCTCCACGGTGATGGCGGGCGAGGAAGAAACGATCACCGTCGACGCGGCTGCATCGAACGGCCTGTTCATCTTCGAACATCGCCCTCTGGGGCTCGACGATCTGGTCGTCACCGGGCCCGATGGCCAGCCGGTCGAAGCTAACATCATTGGCAGCGGTGCCTATCGCAGCGTCTTCGATGTCGCGCTCAAACAGCAGGGCACCTATCGCGTCGCGCTGGCCAGCGATGGCATGATGGGTTTCTACGAGTTCGACGGCGAACGGCGGCGCTGGCGTGGTTCGCGTGAGGAAGCGGCCACCGCCATTCCCGAAGGCGCGACCAATGTCCGCATGAGCGAAGTCAGCTCGCGCACCGAAACCTTCGTGACGCTGGGCGCGCCGAACGACACCGCGCTGGCCCCGACCAATGTCGGCATTGAGATGATCCCGGTCACCCACCCGAACGATCTTGTCGCGGGCGAGGCGGCGCAGATGAAGTTCCTGCTGGATGGCGAACCGGCCGCAGGGCTCGAGCTGGAATTCGTCGCCGGCGGCACGCGCTATCGCGACGAGCCGGGCATCCAGACCCTGACCACCGATGCCGATGGCATGGTGACGCTGAACGCGGACGAGCCGGGGATGTACTACCTCGAAGCCTCGGCAGGTCGCGGCGAATACGAAGCGGGCAACGCACGCCGCATGTCCTACACCGCCGTGCTCGAATTCATGCCGCTTTGAACTCTGAGGCTGCACGAAACGAAGCGGACGCGACACTCGATTTACTGTTGCCGCCGGGCGAGCCGGTTTGCACCCTCGCGCCGGCGGATGCGCGCACGGTCACACTGTCGGGCTCCACGATGGGGACCGGATGGTCGCTTCATGCGCTCGCCCCGGAGGCTTTGGAGGTCGGGAGGATCGAGGCTGCTCTCGGGCGATGCTTCGAGAGCGTAATCGCGCAGATGAGCCAGTGGCGCGAGGATTCGCAGATCAGCCGCTTCAATGCGGGCGCGGCGGGCAGCCGCCACGCGATTGGCCCGCAATTTCGACAGGTTCTCGACTGTGCGTTCGCGATCCAGCGCGCCAGCCGTGGCGCGTTCGATCCGCTGCTGGGAGCGCAGAGCAACGCCTGGGGTTTTGGGCCTCAGGCCATCGGCGACGCGGATCCATCGGGCGAGCGCGCCCCGCATTTCGACGCTTCGTCGATCCAAGGCGAGGCGCGCGATACGATCGTCCAGCCGGGCGGAGCGACGCTGGACCTGTCGGGCATCGCCAAGGGCTTTGCGGTCGATATGGGAGTGGCCGCGCTGATGCGGCTCGGGATCGAACACATGCTGCTCGACATCGGCGGAGAATCGAAAGCAATCGGCCTGCGGGCCGATGCCCTGCCCTGGTGGATCGACCTTGCAGCGCCGCCCGGATCGGCAGCAGGTCGCACGCGGATCGGCCTGACGGGCTGGGCCCTCGCCACATCCGGGCACTGGGAGCGGCGGCGCGCCCTGGGTGGGCGTTCATGGTCGCACACGCTCGATCCCGTCGGCGGCACGCCAACAAACGACGCACTCTCGGCCAGCGTGCTCCATCCCGGCTGTATGCAAGCCGATGCGCTGGCGACCGCGCTGATCGTATTGGGAATGGATGAAGGCATCGCCTTCGCGGACCGGCACAGCCTGCCCGCGCGGATCGTAGGGCCGCAGCGCGTGGCCGAAAGCGCCGCATGGCGCGCATGGAAACAATAGGAGAGCCGCTATGATGGTTCGGATCGAAAACGTGTTGAGTGCCGAGCAGGTGGCGAACCTGCGCACGATGATCGACGCGGCCGAGTGGGTCGATGGCAACGAAACCTCGGGCCATCAGTCGCGTGGCGCCAAGCGCAACCGCCAATTATCCAAGAGCAGCGAGGTCGCGCAAAAAGCGGGCCGGATCGTGCTCGACGCGCTCGGCAAGGCGCCCGAATTCGTCGCTGCCGCCCTCCCCCTCAAGGTCTTTCCGCCGCTCTTCAACCGATACGAGGGCGGCGAGACGTTCGGCAACCATGTCGACAACTCGATCCGTCGGCTCGATGGCACCGATTTTCGGATTCGCAGCGACCTGTCGGCGACGCTCTTCCTGTGCGATCCCGAGAGTTACGAGGGCGGCGAACTGGTTGTGGAAGACCTGTTCGGCGAACAGCGGGTCAAACTGCCCGCAGGCGACATGGTGCTTTACCCTGCATCGAGCGTCCACCGAGTCACGCCAGTGACGAGCGGCGCGCGCGTCGCGAGCTTTTTCTGGCTGCAAAGCATGGTGCGCGATCCGGTCCAGCGCGAGCAACTCTACCGTCTCGATCGGACGGTCAGGGTTCTCTCGGCAGATCGTGGTCCGCAGGACGAGGCCGTACTTGAGCTGACCAACCTCTACCACAATCTGATGCGTAGCTGGGCGGACTCCTGACGCTTTCAAAGCCTGGATTCCCGCGATATATCATTGCGAATGAGAATAGTTCGCATTTTCATTGACTCGGCCGCCCTGCCCTTTCATAGGCACCGTTCATCACACGGACAGGGAAAAAGCATCCGATCATGAAACGCACCAACGCCGCCCGCAAACCGGCCACCTATCTCGCTCTGGGATGTGTCGGCTTCATCGCAAGCGCGCCTGCCCTCGCAGAGGAAAGCGCGGTGGAAGCCAGCGCGCAGCCCGGCACCGATATCATTGTCTCCGGCGAGCGCGCAGACGAGCTTGAGCTGCAGGAAAGCACCGCTTCGATCCTCGACACGCCTCGGATCGTGAACGTCCTCACCGAAGAGACGCTGGAGCAGACCGCGTCCTACTCCTTCGAGGATGCACTGCAAAACGTCCCCGGGATCACGCTCGGCGCGGGTGAAGGCGGCACCTCGGCTGCCGACATTCCGCTGATCCGCGGCGTCGATGCAACCGCCGACATCTTCGTCGATGGCGCGCGCGACATCGGATCGCAGACGCGCGAGACCTTCGCTGTGGAGCGGATCGAAGTCTTCAAGGGCCCGAGCGGCGCATTTGGCGGGCGCGGCGCGGCTGCTGGCGGAATCAACATCGTCAGCAAGACCGCACGCGAAGGCAATTTCGTTTCGGCAACAGGGTCCATCGGCACATCGGACCTCTACCGGGTAACCGCCGACGTGAACCGGCAGCTAGGCGACAAGTTCGCTGTGCGACTGGTCGGCCTGTTCCACGATTCGAACACCCCGGGCCGGGACGCTGTCTTCAATGATAAGTGGGGCATTTCACCCTCGATCGCCTTCGGCGTGGGCACCGACACCGTTGCCAGCCTGACGCATTATCACTTCGAGAGCGACGGGCTGCCCGACTACGGTATTCCGCTGACCTCGCGTGGCCAGTTGCCCGATGGACGGCGCGTTCCGGCCGATGTCGATTACGACAACTTCTATGGCCTGCTGGCGCGCGATTTCCAGAAGACACGGGTCGACACCACGACCTTCAAGTTCGACCACGATCTGGGCAATGGCTGGAGCGCGTCGGCGCTGATGCGCTATTCCGACAGCGACATGGACTACATCGTCACCAACCCGGACGACAGCGCCGGCAATGTCGCCGACGGTCTCGTGTGGCGCGCGATCAAGAGCCGCAATTCGAACACCGAGACGATGGCCGCGAACGCGAATATCTCCGGCGAGTTTGCAACCGGCAGCATCGAACATAGCCTTTCAATCGGTGCCGAATACAGCTGGGCCGACACTTATAACCTCAATTACAGCGTCGACACCGGCGACCGCAATTGCCCGGCAAACGAAATCGCGGCGTTCAATTGCACCGATCTGCAAAACCCGGACCCCAGCGACCCGTGGAGCGGCTCGATCACGCGGGCGACCACACCCACGCTGGCCAATGCGGAAGACATCAGCGTCTACCTGTTCGATTCGATCACGCTTATCCCGCAGCTGATCCTGAACGGCGGCGTGCGCTATACCGATTACCGGGCCACCGGCTCGGGCGCAGGGCGTGGCGGTAGCTATGCCGGCGCGACCGAAACCGACTTCGTCAGCTGGCAGGCGGGCGCGATCTACAAGCCGGTGCCATCGGTCAGCATCTATGCCTCCTACGCGAATGCGAAGAACCCTCCGGGCACCGACGTGGGCCTCGGATCGGACAATGTTTCCATCCGGGATGATGGCTACAAGCCGCAGGAAACCGAGAATTACGAAATCGGTGCCAAGGCAGAGCTGTTCGGCGGCGCAATGCAGATTTCGGCGGCTGCCTTCCAGGTCGATCGGGGCAACATCCTGCCAATCGATTCGTTCGACACAGGTGATGAGGACATCATCGCTGCAGGCCGGATTCAGGGCTTCGAGCTAGGTGTGACAGGCCGCGCGGGCCCTGTGTCGCTCTTCGGTGGCTATACCTACATCGACAGTCAGGTGCGTCAGGACGAGGCGTCCGAAAACGACGACCCGACCGACGATGCCACCTCGACAGTCGGCAACACGCTGCCCAACACGCCCGAGCACAACCTGACGCTGACGGCCAATGTCGAAATGAGCGAGCGGTTCAGCTTCGGCGGCGGGATCTATCACCAGTCCGGCCGCTTCGCCGATGCGGACAACCTGATTTCGGCCGATGGCTATGTGCGGGGAGACCTGTTCGCGGCGTTCGCATTCAACGACTATGTCGGCTTGCGGCTCAACGTGAAGAACGTGACCGACGAACGTTACGTTCAGAAACTGCGCCGGCCCCACTTCGCGGTGCCTGCCACCGGGCGGCAGGCAATCGTTTCGATAGCGTTCCGATACTAAAAATGAAGTCCGGGCGGGAGCATCCGTTGGCGTATGGCCATTGGATGTCCCCGCCCGGATCAACGGGAAGACGGATGTAGGCTTTGGCCTGCGACTTCGAGAAGCGACGACAGGTCCACAGCCCAGGGGGACCGTCGACCCGGCTACATCGCGAACCTTACCGAGGCCCGCAGCGCGTAACCGATCTGATCGTTGTGTTCCTCGGCGGAGATTTCGCCGGCAACGGTATAGTATTCATCCCCGCCGACGCCGCGCAGCCGCGCGAACCAGCCGCTGGTCCGCTCTTCAGGCGTCAGGACGAAGCTGTCGCCTTCACCAAACCGGGCCCTCGTCGCGCCCAGTTCGCCCGAGAGGATTTCGCGCCACCCGCCTTCGGCTTCGACGCGTAACCAGTTCTTGTCGCCCCTGCGCATGCCGAGCAGGTCGAAGCCCACGGCACTGCCGAGATTGACCGCAAGTTCGTCGCTGGTCCGATCTTCGACCGTCAGGTCGAGCGCGTCCCCACCGCCTGTCTCGGCATATCCATCCTCGCTGAGACGGATGTAATCGAGCGTCACGGACGGCCGGAAGAAGAAGAACTGCGAGCCGGTTTCGATCGACGCGCCGGCGATGAAGCTGGTGGCATTGCCCGACCATTCGCCATCGATAGTGCGCGTAACGGCTTCCTCGCCGCTCATCGCATTGAAATAGCGCCCGCCGTCGAAGTCCACGATGCTGTAGGATCCGCGCGCAAAGCCGGAGAGCGCGCCCCAGTTTCCACGCCAGTAGAGCGCCCCTTCATAGGCATTGGCAACGACGCTGTTGTCGGTCAGCGTATCGTGCCGGTTCCACAGCCAGGTGGCGGTGGCACCGATCGTGCCTGCGACCGTGGAAAGTTCGGCCCCGCCCGAAAAGCCCAGGCCGTCGAGGTCGTATTGGGCGGTTTCGCCCTCGTCCTTGGATGAGTCCCAGCCAGCGAAATCCGCTACGATCCTGAGTCTCTCGTCGCCTTCAACCGGGCCCTTCGGGTCGGCAAGCCTGCGGGCAAAGGTCCGGATGCCCAGGCTAAGCCCGTCGAACGCGCCCCCTGCGTGGTCCGGCAGCGTCTGCGCGACCACCGCGCGAAACGCGTCTGCCCCGGTAATGTCGAGGAATACGCCAGCGACGTCATCGTCTTCGGCAAGGGCGGTGTAGAGTGCGTCGTAGGCACCCGCCTGCGCGCGGTTCAGGCCGAGTTCGGAGGTCGCCTTACGCTCGATATCAACGTTAACGAGACCGGCCGCCTGATCCACGGCCAGCAGCGCGTCGTACATGAACGGAACGAGTGTCATGTCGGATTCAAGGTCATCGGCGCCAGTCAGAGTCCCGGCATCGAGAACGTTGTAGGTTCCTTCCGCCTGCGCGATGTCGGTCAGCCGCAGCTTCAGCTTGGCCCCTTCGGCGAAGCTGGCCTGCCCGGTTACCGTGATTGCGCTGCCCGCCGCAGGGTCTTTGCTGAGCGTGGCGACAACCACGCCGGTCGACCCAACCGCGAGAGAAGAGATGGTGGTGGGCGCACCCAGATCGAGAGTCCCGCCATCGAGCGCGACGGCGACGTTCTCGCTACCGAGCAGCCGCCCCTTGAACAGTGCGTTGTCGCTGAGGGAAAGGTTGCCCGCCCCGCCCGCAAAATCGGCGGTGCCGGCGAAGCTCGAGGTGCCAGACAGGTCGAGTTCATCGGCCTGGCCGCCGAAGCTCGCCTTGCCGCTGAAGCCCGCGTCCCCGGAGAGCACGAAACGGTCGACGCCCGCACCGAAGGAAACGTCCCCGGCAGCGGTCCCGTCGAGCAGCTCGAGCCGGTCGGCTCCGCTGCCGAACAGGATATCCCCCTTGATCGACGGCGCTGCAACGCCGCTACCGACGACCGTCTGGCGAACGGTGGCTCCGGCGCTCACACTCGACAGGTCGATCGCGATATTGCGTCCCGAGCTGGCCTCGGCGCCGCTTGCACTGATCTTTCCGCTGTTCTCGACCAGTTGGAGCGTTCCGCTGCGATCGAGGATCGCGGTCGCCGAGCCTGCGTCCTTGAGCGCGACGGCCTTTATCTCACCGCTGTTGCGCACGTAAGGGAGGTTCGCCCCTGCATCGATCACCACTGCGACCGCACCTGTCGTCTCGCTGCCGCCGCCCGTTGCCGAGATCGTGCCTGCATTGCGCAATTCAGGCGTCGTGGCGCCTGCGCCGAAGCGAATTGCGGTGGCATTGCTGTCCTTCGACGTGGCCGTGACCGATCCGTTGATCGCCATGCCGCCCGCGATCGCGACATCGCCACCGCGACCGCCGATGACCATGCCGTTGCCGTCTACGCCGGCATACACGCCCTGACCCGAAATCGATCCGTCGACGATGATGCCGAAGCCCGTTCCGGTCGCCGGAAGCGCGCCTACCGCGATATCCCGGTTGGCTGCGCCGATGACGACCGCAGGCGCGGCACCATAGGAGGTGATCTTGGCATTGCCTTCCTTGGCGTCCTCGATCCCGTCCTTGTCCTCGTCCGGATCGTCCTTGTCCGCATCTGCCGGTGCAGTGGCGAACCGGATGCCGCCGGTCACGTCGCCTTCGATCAGGATCGCGCTCCCACCCTGGAGCAGATCGTCCGCATCGAGCTTGCTCGTATCGGCGGGCGGAGTGACAAGGCGATAACCGGTCGACGCGATCGTACCCTGCACCACCAGCGTGCCGTCCAGATCGCCTGCAAAACGCGCGGCGACCGTATCCTCGCCCGCCGCAGCTACCGTTCCCGCAAGCCGCACATCGCCAGTGACGTCATGCAGTTCGACACCCACACTTCCATCGCCCACAACGCTCGTCTCGCCATTGTGGACGAAACTGCCGTTCAGGGTCCCGGCCACCATAATGCCTGCCGAGTCATTGCCTTCGACGACGATCTTGCCCGAATTGACGATATCGCCAGTCAGGTTTCCGCGAATCCTGATACCGGCGCGATCGGTGCCCACCGCGAAGGGGCCGTCGATATCCCCGTCGTTGTCCACGTCGGTCGGCGTATAGGTTTCGTCGATCGTGATCGTCCCGCTGTTGACGATGTCCGACTGGCGGTCGCCGATGGTCTCGATCCCACTGGCCCCATCGGCGTTGGAGACGACGATTGCGCCTTCGTTGGTCGCATCATGATTGGAGTCGACCACGATTCCCGAACCGCTCGTCAGTTCGATCGAACCGTTCTCCGTCACTTTCACATCGTCGCCCGCGCCGTTGTTCAGCTGCGAGGTGCGAACCGGCTGGGTGCGCTTTGCTTCGATGGTGGTCTGCGCCGCGAGCGGCGATGCGAGAGCTGCCAGTGCGGTGCCGGCGAGCAGATAGCGATACATGCATTCCTCCGTCTTGGGTTTGACGGGAGGACGGAGCCGCCGCGCGAATGCCTTGACGCCGGGAAGCAAAAAATTCGCAGGGCGTTTTGCCCGGTCGCTAGAATGCGAAGTCGACGCCTACCCGGATAGTGCGCGGGCGCAGCGGAGTTTCTTGCGCGCGGGCCACCGCAAAGGGTGTACCCAGGGCGAAACGATTGCCCTTCACATCGGCAAGGTTCGTCAGGGAAAGCGTGCCGCCCAGCCGCTCGTTGCCGATACGGACGGTCAGGCCGCTGTCGAGGTAATCGCCCTGCAGGTCGCCCAGTTCGGGGCCGATGCCTAGGCGCGACTTGCCGATGTAACTTCCCCAAAGGCGGGCATCGAGTTCAAGATCATGGTTGATCGGCCGGGAATACTCGAGCCCGAGCCGCCCCGAAACCTCGGCAATATTGGGAACGTGCGACGCGCGCCCCGAAAGCAGAATGCTCGAAAGCGGGGGCTCGTCGATCGTGCTGCGATTGACGCTGAGCCCCCCGGTCAGGCGAAGATCGGGAGAGAGAAGCACGCCCCCGCCCGCACTGAGCGTCCAGACCCGGCCATCGCCGATATTCGCGGTGGTCGGCAGGCCGAAGGTGTCGATGAAATCGGCCTGGATGTCGTTCCACCGCGTGTACGACAGGTTGAGCGCCAGGTCGAATGGATCGCGCCCGGGCAGCCCGTGCCGAAGCCCCACTTCGAAGGCCTGCGCATCGTCGCGATCGAAGCGGCGGACGAAGTTGCCCTCGATCGCAAGGCCGCCCGGTCGGAAGCCTTCCTGATAGCGCAGATAAAAGCTGGTTCGCGGTGCCAACTCAGCCACGAGCGATGCCGAAGGCAAGAAAGCGGACTGGTGCCTACTGACGGTAACCGCCGCCCTCTCGATCGCGAGGGCGAGCGAGACATCCTCACCCGCGCCCCCCAGCCGCACCAGCGAGTAACGCCCCCCCAGCGTGGCGATCAGATTGTCGCGCAACCGGTAGGAGCCTTCGGCATAGACCGTGCCCTCCGCCACGGTGTTGAGCACTCCGGTGGTGGCAGAGCGCAGCGAGGACGATTGCAGGCTCCGGTTCAGTTCGGTCCTGTTGTCCACCAGACTCACCCCCGCGACCCATCCGAACCTCTCCCCGATCGGCTGCCACAAACGCGTTTCGTGAGCGATCATGCGTGTCCGGTTGCGCTGTACGAAAACCCGGTCGCTGAGCGCATCGGTCGTGGCATCGTAACGTTCTTCGAGGGTCTGGCTGGCGACGGCGGTGGACGAGCGCAGGCGTACCGAACCGATGTGGCCATCGACGACGAACTGGCCGTGCACGTAGTCCGCCACCGATCCTTCGCGAACCCGCGCCGCGCTGTCATAGCCCGCTTGATTGCGCGCCGCGTATTGGCTGTCCTGCGCATTGGTGGTCTGGCCAAGTCCGACGAGATCGATGGTCCAGTCAGGTGCGACACGGACGCGAAGGGTCGCCCTGCCCGACAGGATCGACGTTCGGTTAACGTCGGTCCGGTCGAGAAACGGCTTGTCGATATAGCCGCCCTCGCTCGCTGCATCGAAGCTCACGCGCAGCGCAGCCGTGTCCGTCACCAGTGGGAGGTTGGCAATCAGCCCGAGATCGACGCTGCCTTCGCCATGCTGGGTCAGCCCCCCGCCCAGAGCGCCATTGGCAAAGGTGCTGTCGAGCTCGGGCTTGTTCGGCACCAGCCTGATGATCCCACCGAGCGAACCTGCCCCGTACAGCGTGCCTTGCGGTCCTTCCAGAACCTCCACGCGTTCAAGGTCGGACAGCCGCAGGTCCGGATCGGGCGCATTATAGCTCAGCCTGATGTCGCCAAGATATTGCCCCACCGTCGCCTGCGTAGGCCCGGTGAAACTGGAATCCGCGATACCCCTGATAAACAGTTTGTTGCGGCCGCTCCCGAGGTACGTCGAGGAGACCGTCGCGAGCCGCTGGGTGATCTTCTCGGTCCCTCCGACGCCGCCAAGCGAAAGCTCGTCGCCATCGATCATCGAAACCTGGGCGGGCAGATCCTTCAGCGGCAGATCGCGCTTGCTCGCGGTTACGACGATCACAGGCGGAGGGGCCGCGGGCAATGGACTCGGCGCAGGTGCGGGGGCCGGTTTGCTCGCAGGCGTCGCAGACCTCGTGGATCGACGTGAACGGACTGCGCGCGCGGGCAGCGGATCGAGCCGCCACGCGGTCGAACTCACACGAACCGCGCGGGCATTTGCTTGGCGGGCCAGCCGTCGAACCGCTTCCGCTGCGGACATGGTGCCCTGAATGCGAGCAACCCGTCGTGTCGCGAGAGCGGAGCCGTTGACGACGATGCTCGCTCCGGTCTGGCGGGCAAGCGCGATGGCGGAATCGCCGAGTGTTCCGGCAGGCACATCGATGCGCCGATCCTGCGCGCTCGCAGGATAGGACGCGCCTGCTACGACTGCTGCCACCGGGGCCATAACCAAGAAAGTCAACGCCCGCATCGTCAGCTTCCGTCGAGAACCCAGATCTCACCATCGCGGCGCACCGCGATTCCAAGCAGCGGGCCGATCGCTCCCGGATCCTGCCGCAGTGGCTCCGTGGTCACACTGCCGGAGATCGAGCGATCGCCACCACCGGTCCGGGCGACGCGATAGTCGATACCCGTCGCTCGCGAAAGATCGCCAGCCACATCGGCCAGCGGGGCGTCGCGGAACGTCAATCGGCCCTCGCGCCACTCACCAACCTGCTCGATCGGTACGCTCTTCATCCGGTAGGTCCCCGCGCTCCGATCGAAGCTTAGCACTTGTCCCGGATCGATGCGTGCGGCTGGACCATCCGGGTTATAGATCACCGCCCCTTCGGCGACGCCGACGTCGACGCTTGCTGCACGGATATTCACGTCGAACACGGTGCCCGCGTCGACGAGCGTGGCATCGCCCACCGCAAGACGGAAAGGATCGGCTTCGTCGTGACGAATGTCGAACAGGGCACGCCCGCCTTCAAGGCGAGCCTGCCTCGGGTCGTCGCCATCGACGACGAGTTTGGTACCGCCCGACAGGGTGATGGTGCTCCCTTCGCCGAGCGCAATCGTTCGGGTCTCTCCCGGCGCGATGTCATAGGTGAGATCGGCAGTGGCGCCCGGCCATAGCCACAGTGCCGCCACCGCAACGAGACATGCGGCGAAGGCCGGCGCGAACCAGCGGCGGAGCGAAGGTCCATCCTCCTCGTCCAACCGGTCCTCGTCATTGGCGGGCATTGAACCGAGCACGGCTGCCCCCGCTTCCGCAGCGCTCAGGGCACGGTCGTAAGCCTCGGCATTGCCGGGCGATGCTTCGAGCCAGTCGGTAAACGCTGACCAGTCGTCGAAGTCGGGCTCCGCCGTTCGCACCGCCCACATCGCGGCTTCTTCCATGGATTGCTGATCAAGCGTCATTCGAGAATGCTCCTGGCAGCATGACGGAGTCCTCGCCACTATTCCTCATCCAGCTGCTCCCTGAGTTCGATCAGAGCCTTGTAGACCTGCCTCAGATCGCTCTCGACCGTACTGATGCTGACCCCGAACTCCTCGGCGATGACACGCTGGGCGACACCGTCGATCCTGCTTCGACGGAAGATGCTCGTCGCTCTGGGAGGCAGCTGGGCGAGCGCCTCTTCCACCCGCTGGGCGAGCTGCCTGCCTGCCACCACCCGCTCGGCCGAGGGACTGTCGGAAACCCCGATCGCGGTGCCGGCATGACCTTCACTCCAGGCCGCGTCGCGCAATTGTGCCTGCCGTGCGGCGCGATAGCGGTCGATCATCGACGCGTTGGCGGCACGGTAAAGGTAGGCGAGCGGGGAGGCGACCGGTCCGGTACGCGCCCGCGATATTTTCAGCCAGACGTCTTGCAGCACGTCCTCTGCATCCTCCCCCGCTCCACGCGCACGAAGAAAGCGCAGAAGAGTCTCCCGGTTGGCCAGGAAAACGGCCTCCAGTCCGTCTTGAGATTCGCCAGAGTGTGACACTGCCGCTTCTTACTCGCTCGCGCCCGCGATTAAACGGGGGAGATTCCTTCGCAGGGCGACAACCCCATTGTGCATGCTTGCGCAAACGGCAGTTCATTCACCAGTCGGGGCAGCCAGTATGAGCGGCCGATGAGGCGCAGATCGTCGAGATCTGGCCCACAGAACGGCCCCCTCCAGACCATTATTGGAAATGAACCTCGCTGCGCTGTCGGGCATCGATCTTCTCAGCCTGGACTATCGTCTCGCACCTGAATCGCCCCTTCCGATCGCGATCGAACAGGCCGAGGACGCGCTTTCGTGGCTCTCGGGGCAGGCTGAAGCACTGCGGCTTGCCCCGGGCAAGCTGGCGGTGATGGGTGACAGCGCGGGCGGCAATCTCGCCGCCGTACTGGCACGGCGTTCAGCGATTTCGTGTCGCCACGAGCTCGCTTGTCAGGTGCTGCTCGATCCGATGACGGACGTGGTCTGCCCGGCCCAGCGCTTTGTCTCGCGCGTCGATTATGGCGGCGGCGATCTGTTCCTCGAAAAAGCCGCGATTCAGGCCGCGGCGATCGCATATACCGCGAACCATGCTGCGCTCCGCTCGGATCAGGATATCTCGCCGCTGGCGGCGCCGGTGCCCGAAGTACGCATCTGGAGGGTGAGCAAACGATCCATGCGTTTCTGTGCTTCGGCGAGCTGGATGTTGCACACAAGCACCGGGAGAAGATCGGTGCTTACCTTCGCGACATCTTCTTTGCGACAGACACATAAACCTGAGCGTATTGCCGGATCTATGGGAAAGTTCACTCGCCGGAGAACGGACTCCGGCTTATAGCAAGGGCATAGTCCCATGTTCGGTAGCCAACTCGCCCAGCCGAAGGCCTCATTGATCGGCGCTACTGCCGCCACCCAATAGCCTGACCAGCACGTCTGCAAGCGCATCGCTATTGGAATCGTAGGCTCCGCTGAGCGCTTCCAGCGCAACCGATTCCCGTTCGGTTTCGAAGACAACCGCCGTGATCACCGGAGTGGGGTTCTTGGGAAAGGGGATCGTCACGCTCGTCGAGATATGGCGCAGCATATTCTCGTTATAGACGTAGCCTTCCTGCAGATTGCCAAGATCGATCCGCAAGGGCGAGGTCAGCGAAATATTGGCATCGGGCTCGCCCGCGCCCACGACCGACTGGTCCGCGAACTGGACCAGCAAGACGACCCTTTTGCGGCCACTTCCCGCCTTCGGGGCCGCGCGGCCATAAGTCACCTTCGTGGCCTTGAAGGCAATATGAAGGGACTTCGAACCGTCCGATCCCTGAGCAGGCTGCGCCGAAGACTCGAGGACTTCTAGCGTCATGTTCCCCTCAAGCTTGAACGCGGGCGTTGCGTACGGGGCTCCCGATCCGCTCGTGGCACTGCGTTCTACCGTGAATATCCCTTCGGTCACGCCGTCATCTAGTCCGCAACCAGCCTCGACCTCCCCTGTCGCAGCGTAAACCGCGCTTCGGTCTTCCTGCATCTGCTTCAGGAGTTTCTTGCCCAAGCTGATGACGAAGTCTGCCGCAACGCCCGGAATTACCGCTGGGACGGCGGCGTGCGATTTGGGTCCTTTCGCACATCGAAAGCTAGCCGATTGAACTTCGATATAAGCGGGCTCGGCGCTGGGCGGCGTGAGGACGAAAGGTGCGGTCAGCTGCCTTCCCCCTCCACATCCGGCCAGCACACTGAGCATCGCGACCGAGGCGAGCAGCTTGGTGCCCGTTGGCACCTTCGAACAATCAGATCGCATCTCGATCCTCCTCACATCACACCGGCAAAACGAAGAAACTTCTCGAAACTGTCGATCGGGCTGCCACCAAGGCCCGCATCGGACGGGACCCAGCTTGCCGCTTTCCCCGTTCCACGATGCAGGATCGAGTTCTTGTCCTGAAGCAACAGGCCGATCAGAACCTCGGCGACCAAGGTGCTGCCCATGGGGCCGAGGGTCTTGCCACCGGCGCGCAATTCCGCCTCCAGCAGGATGTATAGCCACAGGGGCGTATCCTCGAGGTAGCCGAGATCCGCGAGCAGGTCATTTCCGAACCCGCGCAGTTCCTTGTCAGAGAGCGGTACCGCATCGACTTCGGCTTGCACGCTTTGGGCCGTCGGAATGTTGAGCACATAGGATCGCCGCAGGTTGCGAACCGGCAAGACCCTGAGGGCATCTATCATGACGTCCAGCCGGTCCAGCCCATCGGCAAGCGACGTGTCCGTCGGCCGCGCAGTGCGCGCATCGTCATCCGCAACAAGGAAGTTCGACCAGTCGATCACCCAGACCTTTGGCAACTTCGCGTTTTCTGCGAATGCCGAATTCTCTCCTCCGGTGAAGGCGAACATTTCGCGCAAGGTCGCAGGTCCCAGTCGGCCATCAGGCCCGAAATTGGCGTTGAAGACATATTCCGGCCGGATCATCGAATGCCCGAAGCGGAACGCGGCGACGCTGAATTCGAACGGGATCTGGCCCGCTCCGGACCCGACGAACGCGCGGTACCGCGCTGCACCGCTTTGCCAGACGGTTTCGAGCGCCTGCCGGTCGCAGATTCCGGGCAGATAGACATTGGCGACGAGCCATTGGTAGTGCAGCGTCGTCAGGTCGCGGGCGCGTGCGAATTTCTGATCGGGATCGAGATGGGGTTCGGCCGCGTCCAGATGGTCCATCACCGCATTGTGGAACCGCAGGAACGCGAGATGCAGCTGCGCCACAATCAGGTTTTCGTCGTTGCGTCCATCCGCGACAAATGCCGTCGACGCGAAGATATCGACATCGTCGATGCGGTCAGGGGCGACGGCTTTGAACCGTGGCAGGTCTTCGGGTGTGCCCTGATCGGTCTCGCCAATCCGCATTCGCGCGCCGTCGCGCAGCAGCTCTTCGCGATCCGACTGGTCGCCATAGACACTGTCGAGGCTGAGGGTCGGGTTCCGCCCGTTCCTGATGTTCGCCTTTACGTGCGCGCGATCGTTGAGAACGAGCTTCCCATCGTCGGGAGCGACCGAAAAATCGGGAAGGCTCGCCGGATCGGTATCGGTATTGAGCGTAATGTCGTGATCGATAAATTGACCGAAGTAGGTGAGAATGGCGGGCTGGCCGCTGGGCCCCATCATCTGCCCGCTATCGCTGATCATCGCCGCGCCCAGCCGCTCAAGCTTGTCGAACGCATCCGGGTCTTCGGCCAGCCCGCTACCGCGGAACATATAGCCGAACTCGCTCGCTGGGCCCGGTGCAACGAATCCTTGGTCGAGCTTGGGCGGCATGATCTCGTATTCGCCGTTCGATTTGCTGCGCGTGATCCCGTCGCGATCAATTGCGACGATCCTGCCGTGTCCGGTTGGTATGAGCATTGAAGTCTCCCATTGCGAGCCAGTGTGGTCGCTCTGGGATGCAGCAAGCCACGTTCGGCTTGCGTGAAGCGGCAGTCTGGGAAACGTGAAAACGTCACGTGAGCGCAGCTGGGTATGGCCCCCGTGGACTAGGATCGCGCCTGCAGGATTGCCGGCAGGTTCTCCAGCGCCGTCCTGAGAAAGGCGGCCGAAACCGGTTCGCGCGGAGGGTCCGTTTCCTCAGCAGTGGCAAGCTTGCTGCCAAGTTCGGCCAGCGGGAAATTGGGAGCAATCAGCAGCGATCGGGCGAAGTCTGCGGCAGCCTCCACAAATTGCCCTTCCATCATGCGCGCATAGCCGATGCCGCAAAGCATCTGGCCGCGCGCGCCGCTTGCCGGGTTGATCCGCAATGCTGTTTCGAACCGTTGCCGGGCCCGTGCGGGCTCTCCTCGCAGCAGGTCGCCCCACCCTCCCCAGAACAGCGTCGGCTGGTGGTCCGGCAGGATCAGCAGCGCGCCATCCACGATACGCCCCGCTCTCTCCAGATCGCCTCCGGCCAGCAGGAGGGCACCTGCGCAATAGCCAAGGGTTTCGACATTATCGCCGCCCACCCTGATGCCCGTTTCACAATAGCCGAGTGCGCGGTCGCGTGCTTCGGCAGGCAATGCGCCCAAGACATGGGCGAGTGCGTGGGTAAGCGCGGCAAGCGAGAGCGCCCAAGGGCAGGCGGGATCGAGTTCAACAAGTTCGGCAGCCATTTGCGCGGCCGTGGCAACGTCGTCCTTTTGCCAGGTGCGGTACAGGGCATTTGCCTTCCAGTATTTCTCGTAGTTCGATCGGACGGGCGTGACGCGGCTCAGAAAGCGACGGCGTTCGCTGGTGTCGATGACCGTCCAGATCTGCGGGGCGACCGAAGCGGCGATAGCCCGTTCGCGAGAGACAACGTCGGCCTGCGTGTTCACGAACTCGCCCGTCCAGATCTGCTCGCTGGTTTCACCGTCGACGATCTTGACGATTACGCGCAGTCCCTCCTCGTGCGGAAAGCAGGATCCATCGATCAGATAACGCGCGCCTACGCTCTTGGCGATCTCGATGCGGCTGACCTCTCCCCGGGCGGCCTCAGCCGTTGTGCTGTGCGAGATCACCAGCAACTGCGGCACTTCGCTCAGACACAGGGCCAGCGCTTCGGAGATTGCCACGCCGCACCATTCGTTCAGGCGAGCGTCCATCATCGCAAAAGGAAGGACCGCCAGCCTCGGCTTCGGCGGTAGTGAAGGATGCGTAGGCGGTCTGCCCGGTTCGGGGTCAGGCGGCAGGGCCAGTAAGGTCGATGCAGGGGTTTCGGCAACTTCGTCCAACAACGTTTGAATTCGCTCGCGCTCGGAACGGAGCCAATCTTCGAACGCGTCGCAATCGCGCAGGTCCATCCCTTCGAGCAATTCTCCTCGAACCGCTGGCAGGGCCCGCGACCTGGCATCGCTGTCGGCCAGTGTCAGCGCATCGACCTGGACGATATCGAGATCGAGCGCGACGCGCTGCATATCGATCTCGAGCAAGGATTCGGCACTGAAATTACGCAAGGCTTTGCGGCAATTAGACAGTTCGCGGCGCAGGCTGTCCTTCGCCTGCTTATCCTCGCGTTCACCCCAGAATGTCGCTTCGAGCTTGCGCCTCGCCCGGACGCCATGCGGGCCGAGAGCGACGAAGGCGATAAGAGCCATGCCTTTCTGGCTGGTAATGGGGATGCGGCGACTATCGGGCGTATAAAGCCCGAAAGACCCGATTAGCTGCAAACGGAACTTGATCGCACGCCCCTTACTTCAAACGACCAGTTACGCGCAGATTAACCCACCCGGCTATTGCGTGAAAGCGGAATCACGATTCTCGGACGCGGGGTTTGCAATAGTGATTCGCGACCACAGAGATTGCTCCGGCATCTCGGTTTACCAGGGGGATCAAAATGCTAATTCGGATCTTATGCCTGATTGCTGCAGGTATTCTCGTGAGCGGATGTAGTGGTCCGCAAAGCGTTCTTGCGTCGCACCCGATGCAGTTCCCCTGCCCTCAATTCGCGGATTACATCACAGAATACGATCATCGGTCATTTGCTGACATCCAGAAATACGCCGAAGGGCCGCCAACAAACTCTGTCGGTCAATTTGGCGAAGACCTGCTTCTCTCCGGCAATGACACGGCGACGGTCGAGAGGGTTGCTGCGCAAGCGGCAGCTCCCGTCAAGATGCTCATCCTTTCCGGTGGCGGGCAATGGGGAGCGTTCGGCGCAGGCTTCCTCAACGCGCAGGCACCTGCCGATCGCAACTTCGACGTTGTCACCGGAGTCAGCACGGGTGCGATCCAGGCCCTGTTCGTGGGCGCGAACCAGTATGAGCGTATGCAGTACCTCTATGGGTTACCGGAGGGGAATCCGGCGAGCGCGAATGGCATGATCGGATTGATATCCAAGGGATCGCAGCATGATCTGAGTGCACTGCGCAAGATGCTTCGCGACGAACTCTACGGACGCGGCAAGGATAGCCTGCTCACCGCGATCCTGGATGGAAAGGGAGCACGCAATATCCGCATTGCGATGGTCGAGGGGCGTTCAAACAACCTCATGATCGTCGATCTCAGCGGATATATCCGTGCGAAGCATCCCTTGGGCACCGACCGATCGGGCCTTTCGGAGAAAGATGTCGGTGATTGCGTGACCGGACTGGTTCTCGCGTCCAGCGCAATACCGCTGCGCCTCACGCCGGTGCAGATCGATATCGGCGATGAGAACGGCTTGAAGGGCGACTTCCGCACCTTCATGGATGGCGGGGTGCGCCTGTCGATTATCGATCGACAGTTCGCTCAGCTCTCCGAGGACATCTATCTTATGCAACTCTGCAGCCCGCTGGGCGCGGCCAACGAGTGCACCTTGGAGAACCTGAAGAAAGCAGAAAAGAGCGGCCTGATCGAAGCCACGCCGCCGAGCATCTATGTGGTCCGCAACGGGCCAACGGTCGTCCCCAAAAGCTCGCTCGACGCGCATATTGATACGGACCCCGATGCCTATGTCACGGCGATGCGCGGCTACGCGATCCTGGTGAACCAGAACGAGGTCGCTTCGATCGGCGAAATGCAGGCGCGATATCCGTATGACAGCCTGAATGTGGTCAGCGCCGATGGGTACAACTGGATGAGCGGGCAGCAGGTGACCTGGGGCGTCTCACACACGTTCCCCTGCCCCGAACGTGACGAGGGTGTCTATTTCGACAAGGCCTTCATGGAGTGCCTCATTGCGTTCGGTCATTGGCGCAAAGCCAACTACGACGCGGACAATAATGGCTGGCAACAGCTCGCACCGTTGATCGATGAACCCCAAGGTTTGGCGGAAGAAGGGCCAGTCCTGCCGAGCGAAGCCGCCCTCAAGCGCGCGGAGAAATATCTGCCTGCACGCTGACATCGCCAGCCGACTGTTTTCGTCTCATTCGAAGCCCGGGAAGGACCCGCGATATGCCTGCCAAGAGTAAGCGAATGTTCGCTCAATGGTCGAACTACAACCTGACCGCCGGCGAGCCACGCGAGCCGCTCGGGGGACTGGGAATGACGGTCGAGAACCTGTTCGGCCTGCATTGCTCCGATGTCGATCCTGCGCACCCGCTGGCCGCCGCAAGGTCAACCGCCGCAGTGTTGTGCGAGTATATTGCCGAGCTGCGGGATCTGGCGGACGGCGGTGGCACGCTCGGTTCCCCGCAGGGTAAATTCGCTGCCTGCACCGTGGGACAGGGCTGGAGCTTTGCGCGGCTGACGGGCACCCCGGTCGCACAGCTGCTCTCCGAAGGGCTTTCCTGGAACAGTACCGCGCTGGCTCCCGCCGTAAGCAAACGTTTCAAGGGAAACCGGGATCATCTGATGATCGCGGGCGGCGGCACGCGGCTGCGCGAACTGGTCAGCGTTGCTGAGGCCAACAATCTCTCGCTCGAAACCGGGGGAAACCATCTTGGCCAAAGCCTTGCCGGCAGTTGCGGCACCGGGACACACGGCTCGCGGCTCCGCAAAGGCGGCCTCCAGAACATGGTCAGGGCACTCCATATCGTCACCGGCCCCGACAGCCATGTCTGGCTGCAACCGGCCTGCTCCCCGGTGCTCGAAGAAGCCGACATGGAGCAACTCGTCGCCGATATCCCGGCGCGGAAGAAATCGGTTTGCTGCACATTGATCAGCGATGACGATCATTTCGATAATGCCCTGATCCATCTTGGCGCAATGGGCATCGTGAACGCGATGGTCGTCGAACTGCGCCCGATCGAACAGTTCAATGTGCTGGCGCTCCGACACGCCGTTACCCAGAGCTGGTTCGAGAAAATCGACCAGGGTAAGTTCGATGAGATAGCCAGGGATCTCGGCATCACCGACCGCGAGCCTCAGTTCTACGAACTGACGGTGGATCCGCACAACATTTTCGGCCCGGTGGCCGGGCATCTCGTCTACACGCTCAGGGACGCAAGCCTGGCACCTGGTGTGAAAGGCGTGCGGCCGGTTCCCGGCGACGCTCTCTCCCAAATCTCATTCTCTGTCGCACAGCCGGATGCCGCGCCAGCCAGTCCGGTGATAGGACCGGTCGATCCCGCGGTCGACATGATCCTGCGCGCGCTCTTCAGGGAATCACAGACCACCTCCGCCTTTGGACACTATCTCTGGAAAGCCGGTTTCAAGGTGTTCTCCGGCCAGGTCGATCCCGATCGGGATTACGTTGACAGCGGGAGCTGGGGCGAGATTCACGGCGACGAGATAACCGGCGGGATTCCCGGGGGGCTCTACAACGCCTCTTTCGCGATTGATCGCGCCAACACCTCTGCCGCCATGAGGGCGCTCGAACCGATCGGCTCGGAGCATGAGCCCAGCTTCGTCTTCACGCTCAGGTTCGTGCACGATGCCGCAGGTACACTCCGCTTCACCCGCTTTGCCGACTGCACCGTGATCGAAATCGACGGTCTATCGGCGCTGGCCATAGCGCTCGCGCAGAACCAGTATCTGCGCACCACGAGCGAGCGCGACGTGCACATGGTGGCCGCGTTCTCCCAATTGTCGACCACGCTCGAACGAGGGGCAATGTCCGTCCGCCGGGCGCTGGAGGCCGCCGGCATCGACTATTCGATGCACTGGGCGAAGCTCGGCAATCTCAAGGCACCAAAAGTGCTGGAAGACTATGGCGAGGAGACCATCGCAGAGTGGCGGCGGACACGCGACTTTCTGCTGGGCCCCGAGGAACGGATCCTGTTCCGCAATCGGGCGGTCGAGGAATACGGCCTTGTCGCGCCCCTCCCGACGCGACGCTCCGACCAAGATCAGACTGACTCGGAATGCCAAGGAGCGACATGATGAAATCGTCTTATACAGCAATCGCCTGCCTGATGGTCGCCTGGCCACTGCAAGCGGCTTCGGCAATGGCGCAACAGTCGGATGAAGCGCTGGAAAGCGCTCAGGCGCAAGAATTGGCGGAAGCGTCAGAGGTGGATCAGCCAAGCGAGGTCGAATGGCGCGTAAAGGATCGCTTCAGGCTGTTTGCAGGCGCCGACGCTGAGGCCGCTGCAGCGGTCGATACGCTGATGGACAAGCTTGCGGCAAATCCCGACGCCCCGCTGGAGACGTTCTACGACGATTATCTCGCGGTGCTCAGCGATCGCGAAACCGGATACAGGCGTTCGGAAATTCTGCGCAACTCCAACTTCGGGCCCAATCCGTCGAACAAGGATGGGCCGGGCAGGTATGACCCTGACTATCTTTACCCGCAGTCCTACCAGATCGAGCTGACTGTCGCCGCCGCGGGTGACGAGCAGTGCAGCTATACGACCGCGCTCGCCAGTGTCAGTGGGCGCTGCGATGACTGGACCGCGATTTCGGTTCCGGCCGGCGACGGACGGCGAAGCTTCGCTGGTGCAAGAGGCCTAGTCACCGTCTCGCGGGACACTGGCTGGAACGCGCAGGTCCAATATGACTTCAAGGATCTCGCGGTTGTTGCGCTTGGCGACAGCTACATATCCGGCGAAGGCAACCCCGATGTCCCCAGCCGCATCGATGCACCGCTGAACAAGCGATTCATGTCGAGAGCCAGCTGGGGCAGCGCAATCAAGCCGGAACATCTGGCGCAGGAGGCGATCTGGTGGGATCGTTCATGCCACCGGTCGCTGCTTTCCTGGCCCGTCCTTTCGAGCCTAGCGTTCGCCGCCCGCGATGACAGGCAGGCCATAACGCTCGTCCACCTGGGCTGCTCGGGCGCAGTGTCGGACGAAGTGATCGACAAAGAGACACCGAAGCTGCCCGGCGGCGGAAGCGAGCCGGAAAGCCAGCTTGCTCAGCTGAGGACGCTGCTGGATGCGCAGCCCGAAGGTTCGGATCGGCGCGAGATCGACAAGGTCCTGTTGTCGCTGGGCGGCAACGACGTGGCCTTTGCAGATGTGCTTGCCACGCTCGCCTTGCCGCCGAACGGATATTTGATCGACTTTCTTTTTCCGCGACTTGTCGGCAAGTCCGCCGGTGCCGTTTGTCCATACGACCGCAGCGGAATTCCGCTGGCGCGACTTTGCGAAAGCAAGGATTCCGCTCAAACGGAGCTGGCCGACCTCCCGTCCTCCTATAGCAAGCTGACTGAAGCACTGGCGGCGATCGGAATCGCGAAGTCGAAGGTCTTTCATGCGCAATATCCCAACCCGCTGATTTGCAGCGGCGGGAACCCTTGCGACAACAACCCGGCCAACGATCAGCCTCCTTCGGGACAATACGAAGGCACGCACGGGTTCGATGCGCTGATGGGGATCATTCCCAAATTCTTCAGGGGGTGGCGGTACGATCCATGGGGGTTCGAAATCCACTACCTCCCCGAAGGTGACGATACCGATCTGCTCTATCCCGAGTTGCCGCTTACCCAATGCGACGACACGCCCGAGAAGACCGATAGCGAAGTGTGTCAGGCGATGTGGGTACACTATCGCCTCAACCGCGCGGTTGCGGATAGCGGCTTTCGGCAAATCACCGGTCACCTTGGAAAGATCCGGGGACATGGCCTTACGGATATCGGCGATGGACCGGACCTCGTGTTGCCGCTGGCACGCGATGGCCGATGGATTACCGAAAAGACCCCGGAAAACTTCGATCCCTATGCCCGCGTAGAGAACGGTCGGTGGTTCCGCATACCCAACGACAGCATCCTGATGCAGTACCACTTTTCCACCAACGGCAGGCATTTCCACCAGGGGACCGCCCATCCGACATATCGCGCACATCTGGAATATGCGCAGGCCACTCTCGACGAGGCCTTCGAATAGCTTGGCCGCGCTTACTCAAAGACCCATCGGCCAGCCGTCCAACGCGGATTGATAACGGCGATCGGGAATAGCCCCACTGGTCCCATCAAAGAAATCGGGACCAGCGGCTGCGCGCACCAGCCGCCTTGTTTGCGTGTGGGGGAGCGGATCGGCTTGCAGGTCTCCAACCCGTCACTCAGGGTCGAGAAAAGCTGCGGATTTCCCTCTGCACGGAATCTGCACAATTTGCGGTCGACATCCAAACCATCTGACAGATCATGGTGACACAGGCGCGCGCCATCATCCCGTCGATCAGACGGAGAAGAACGATGCTCGCCACACATGCCATTCCCGCCAAGGCCCGGTTTGCCTTTCTTGCCAAGGGTGCCGCGTGCCTCGGCCTGCTCGCGCTATCCGATGTGCTTTTCTACGGATATCAAGGCGGATCGCTGATCGGCCTGTTCGCGCTGGCGTGGCTGGTGGCGCTCGTGCTGGTGCGCCCCGCGGTTCGACGAGGCCTGGGCGGGTGCGTCGCAATCTTTACGGCGCTGCTGTTCGCACTGACCCTGATCCACGATCCCAGCCTGCTGGGCGTCGCCCTGTTCTTTGTCGCCATCGGCACAGTGGCGCTTCTCCCCCGCCACAGCTTCGACCATGCCGGTCGGTGGGGCCTGCGGCTCGGCGCGCTCGGCCTGAGAGCCCCGGTCGGTCCGGTTGACGACCTGCTGCGTGTCAGCAGGCTGCCGGGCCGCCGTGGGTGGAGCGCGCTGGCGATTCTGCTCCAGCTGGCGCTGCCGCTGATCGGCGGCGGGATATTCCTGGCGCTCTTCGCGCACGCCAACCCCGTGCTTGGGTCGGCGCTCGGCACCATCCGCTTGCCGGGCCTTGGCACGCTGTTCCCGCATGCCGTGCTGATCGCGTTCACGCTGGTGCTGGTGTGGCCGACCCTGCGCCCGCGGGCCATGCGGTTCGCGAGCGACCACGAGGCGGTGAATGCGCGGCTGCCCGATCTTTCGGTCACGACGATGCTGCTCACGTTGGTGGCCTTCAACGCGGTGTTCGCGCTGGAGAATGCGCTCGACATTGCCTTCTTGTGGAGCGGCGCGGCTCTGCCCGAGGGCGTCACGCTGGCCGATTATGCCCATCGCGGCGCCTATACGCTGATCGCCACTGCGCTAATGGCGGGGTTGTTCGTCCTCGTCGCCCTGCAGCCCGGGTCCGCAGCCGCGCGAAATCCAACCGTGCGGCGGCTGGTGCTTTTATGGATCGTGCAGAACGTTTTCCTCGTCGCATCGAGCGTACTGCGGCTGTTCGATTATATCGACGCCTACTCGCTGACCGTGCTGCGCATTGCCGCGCTCATGTGGATGGGACTGGTCGCGACCGGGCTCGTGCTGATCTGCTGGCGCTTCATGACCCGGCGATCCGCAGCCTGGCTCATCAACGCCAATGCGATTGCTGCGGCACTCGTGCTCACCGGGGCGAGCATCGTCGATCTTGGCGCAGTAGCGGCGCGGTGGAACGTCGACCATCTGCACGGTCCTGCGCAGTTGGACCTGTGCTACCTCTCGCGGCAGGGCAGCTCCGCTCTCATCCCGCTCATCGAATTGCGCGATGCGCCCGTGAGCGCCGCCATGCGCGATCGGGCAGTTTACCTGAGCGCCGAGGAATACGCCGATCTGGCACGTCGGCAGGCGAATTGGCAGGCCTGGACCTGGCGCGGTGAGCGTCGGCTCGCAGTGGCGGAGGCGCTGCTCGACGGCGACACCCGCCAGCCTTTGCCAGCACCTCATGGGAGGCACTGCGATGGAGCATTGCGCCCGCCCCCTCCTCCATCGCCTGCGCTGGCCGAGCCTGCGCCCGCGACAATGCCACCGAGTTCGCCCGAGCTGGTGCCCACGCAGCCATCGACACCGCCCGAATCCGTACCAGCCGCACCCGCGCCATTGACGCAGGGAGAAAACCCGTGATCCTGTGCCCCATGCCCCGCACGATCCTGGTCGTCGACGACGATCCACATATCCGCCAGCTGCTAGTGTTCGCGCTCGGGAAAGCCGGGCTCGACACGATCGAGGCTGCCGATGGCGAAGCCGCCCTCGCGAGCATCGAAACCCGCGAACCCCATCTCGTCATTCTCGACATCAACATGCCGCGGATGGACGGGTTGGAGGCCTGCCGGCGGATCAGGGCCAGCAGCGAGGTGCCCATCCTGTTCCTCTCCTCGCGCGATGACGAGATTGACCGGGTGCTCGGGATCGAACTCGGCGCGGACGACTACGTGGTGAAGCCGTTCTCCCCGCGCGAAGTCGTGGCGCGGACGCAGGCGATCCTGAGGCGCGTCTCCGCAAGGCCGCCCGATGTCGAGCATTCCGGCGGGCAGATCGCGCATAATTGCCTGACGCTCGATCTGGAAAGCTGGCGGGCGACGTGGGATGGCACAGCCATCCAACTGACCGTGACCGAGTTCACCACCTTGCGCACGCTCGCTTCGTGGCCGGGCAAGGTGTTCAGTCGCGATGCCATAATCGACCGGCTGCATGGTCCCAACTTCGCGGTGACCGACCGCACGGTGGACAGCCACATCCGCAACCTGAGGGCGAAATTCGCAAAAGTGGGCGGCGAGACGCTGATCGAGACGCGGCCGGGCATGGGTTACGCGCTGGGCTCCTGCTTGCCCGCGCGCGCGACCGAGCAGAACGGCTGACGCGGTCCGAAATGCTTCGCGCAGTGAAGGAATGGATCAAGGCCCGCTGGCCGCGCATGCGTCTGCGTACGATCATCTTCGCCACGCTGTTCGTGGTCGCCGCCCTGCCCGGCATCGCGGCGATGTTCCTGCGGGTCTACGAGAACACGCTGGTCCGCCAGACCGAGGCCGAGCTGGTGGCGCAGGGGGCGGCGATCGCAGCCGCCTCCGCCGCTCAATGGCCCGGCGCGCGACCTACCGTCCCGGACGCGACCGACTGGCGGCCCGAACCGCCGACCATCGATCTGAGCAGCAGCGCTATCCTGAGCGAGCGGCCCATACCTCGTCGGGTGGCCGACGCCGCAGATCCGCGCGCGGTGAGACTGGCGCAGGATATCGCACCTGTTGTCGCCCGAACGCGGCAGGTGACGCTTTCGTCGATCATGATACTGGACGGAAGGGGGCGGATCGCGCAGCCCGGGGCTGGCGAGAGTCTGGCAACCCTGCCCGAAATTCGATCCGCGCTCGCCGGGCGGCCGGCCACCGTGTTGCGCCGCAATGGCTCCTACCGCGCGACCTATCGGTTCGAATGGCTGTCGCGCGCGGCGGCGGTGCGGGTGCATCATGCGCGCCCGATTACCGTCGACGGCGAAATCGTCGGCGTGTTGCTGCTGTCGCGTTCCGCGCGCAGCCTGTTCAAGGGCCTCTATGCCGACCGGGGCAAGATCGCGCTGGGCATTGCTGCCATCTTTTTGCTGCTGATCGTACTGAGCGGGCTCCTCTCACGCGGCGTCGTGCGCCCGATCGAAGCGCTGGGTCGCGCGACCCGCACGCTCGCGAGCGGACGAGGCGGCGTGCCCGAACCGCCCCGCACCGCAGCGATCGAGATTCAGGGCCTATACGAGGATTTCGCTCGCATGGAGGCGGCGATCGACCGGCGCTCGCGCTACCTGCGCGATTTCGCGCATGCGGTCAGCCACGAATTCAAGACGCCGCTTTCGGGCATTCGCGGCGCGCTGGAAATCCTCGCCGACCATGGCGACACGATGTCGGCGCAGGAACGCGGTCGCTTCCTCGCCAATGCCGATGCGGATGTCAGCCGCCTGACGCTGCTCTCCACACGCCTGCTCGATCTCGCGCGGGCGGACTTGGGTGCCGGCAACGAGGGGGAGCGGGCCAACCTGGCAGCCGTGCTCAACCGCCTTGCCGATGCTGCCCGCAGCCCCGAATTCGACGTGACGACGCGCATCGCGAACAACATGGCGGCCCTTGCCATTCCCGAAGCCTCGCTCGACGCGATTGCGAGCGCGCTGATCGAGAATAGCCGACAGGCAGGGGCCACGCGCATCGCCTTCACCGCGCAGGACAGCGACGGAACAGTGACCATCCGTGCCCAAGACAATGGCCCCGGCATCCCTTCCGCCGATCGCGAGCGTATCTTCGAACCCTTCTTCACCACCCGGCGCGCCACCGGTGGCAGCGGCCTCGGCCTGCCGATCATCCGGTCGCTGGTCGAAGCGACGGGCGGTTCGCTGCATCTCGAAGCCAGCGAGCAAGGCGCAGTCTTCGTGATCGAGCTGCCGGTCACCGAACGAAGATAGGGGCGGGTCGTGCCGCCAGCCGGAATAGGGCTGGCGGCGCCCTCTATCAGGCGATCCGAACGAGGGTTCCCTGCTCGCCTGCATCCTCGAACTGCGTTGCGCGTCCGGTGAACCGGGCGATGATCTCGGCAGCCGTGCGCGTATGGTCGCTGATCTTCACGCTGCTGAAGGCCCCGCCGCCTGCCAGCGCCATCGGCAGCAGCAGCTGGTCCTGAAGGTAGGGGCCCGCAAAAGCGCGCGACGCTTCGTAGCCCGCCATCCGCTTGCCAGCCGTCGTACCGATCTTCTCCGCCGAGAGGCCAAGCTTGCCAAAACCGGACACGACTTCGGTCACATTCTCGAACTGCGCGTCGAGCATCAGCGCGATGCCCGGCCCCTGGTCCGCAGGCAGTTCGCGGATCGCAATCTGCGCCTCCTCCCAATCTGGCAAGGCCTTGAGCGCAGCCTTGCGAATCCGTTCGGCGATGTCACTCTTTAGCGAGGCGAACAGCACCGTTCCCTCACGCCCCTGCGGCTCGCCACGCTCGAAACACTCGATCCGGCGCAGCGGCGCGGGCTCGATATCGATCTCGATCCGCCCGCCACCGCGCGGGAAGAAGCCGTGCCGCTTGATCCGCGCCGAGACGCGCGGGCCCATCCGTTCGAAAACGGGAAGGAAGCAATTCTCGATAAAGTCGAACGGAGGTGCCATGCTGGCATGCGTGCCTCCCTCGATCACGAGGCGCGACGGTGCGTCCGCCAGCGCGAGCGGGATGAGCACCGTCTGGAGCACCAGCGCGGTCGACCCCGCCGTGCCCACGGCAAAGCGATACTCGCCCGGCGTCACGCGACCCGGCGTAAAGGCGATCCGGTTCGATCCAAGTTCCAGACCCTCGCACTCGGCTGCGCCAATAGTGCACGCAGCCTCGATCGCGGTGAGGTGCTGGCGCATCAGCCCAGGCTGGTCGCGCCCGGCCCGGATTTTCTCGATGACGAAAGGCTCGCCGGTGACGAGCGACAGCGCGCAAGCATTGCGCAGGATCTGCCCGCCCCCTTCCCCTTCGGAGCCGTCGATGGTGATCATTGTTCTTTCCTATTGTCGGTTTCTCACCTGACCCGGCGCGCCGATTGTGTCGAGCTTCGGTTCAGGGTGAGTCGAAAATTGTGGGGTGGCGCGACCCGAAGCGCAGCGACCTTTCGGGTCGTGAGCATCGGAAGCGCGCCACCACGCGATTTGCAGGCCAGCCTGGGCCGAAGGGCGACACAATCACCCCTTCACACACACCACCTGCTTGAGCGTATGCACGATCTCGACCAGATCGGCCTGCGCGGCCATGACCTTGTCGATCGGCTTGTAGGCCTTGGGCGTCTCGTCGATCACGCCGATGTCCTTGCGGCATTCGACCCCGGCGGTGTCGGCAATGTGCTCGTCGAGCGTCACCGCCTTCTTCGCCTGCGTCCGCGACATGATCCGGCCTGCGCCGTGCGAACAGCTGTCGAAACTGTCGGCATTGCCCAGCCCGCGCACGATGAAGCTCTTGGCGCCCATCGAGCCCGGGATGATGCCCATCGTACCCTTGGCCGCACGCACCGCGCCCTTGCGAGTCACCAGCACGTTCTCGCCGAAGTGGTTCTCACGCGTCACGTAGTTGTGATGGCAGTTCACCGCTTCGAGTTCGGCCTTGAAGGGCTTGGCGATCTGCCCGCGCAGCGCGGCGATGACATGCGTCATCATCACGCGCCGGTTGAGCTTGGCGAAGTCCTGCGCCCACTCGACCGCCTCGACGTAATCGTCGAAATGATCGGTCCCTTCCGGGAAATAGGCGAGATCCTCGTCGGGCAGATTGATATGCCACTTGCGCATGTCCTGCTTCGCCAGTTCGATGAAGTAGCGGCCGATCGCATTGCCGACCCCGCGGCTGCCCGAATGGAGCATCACCCACACGCGCTGGTCCTGATCGAGGCACAGCTCGATGAAGTGGTTGCCCGTGCCCAGCGTGCCGAGGTGGACGAGATGGTTCGCCCGTTCCAGCTTCGGGTACTTCGCCACGATCCGGTCGAACCGGTGGACGAGAGTTGCCCACGCCTCGATCGTTTCGGTCGGCGGATCGCCCCAGGCCCCCTTGTCGCGCCCGCCGCGGCCCGATGACCGGCCATGCGGCACGGCCTTCTCGATCGCGGAGCGGATGCCTTCAAGGTTATCCGGAAGGTCGCTCGCCACGAGCGAGGTGCGCGCGGCCATCATGCCGCAGCCGATATCCACGCCGACCGCCGCCGGGATCACCGCGCCCTTGGTCGGGATTACCGAGCCCACGGTCGCGCCGATCCCGACATGGACGTCGGGCATCGCGGCCACATGCTTGAAGATGAACGGCATCTTCGCTGCGCGCGAAAGCTGGTCGCGCGCCTTGTCGTCCACCGGCACGCCGCGAGTCCACATCTTGATCGGTGCCCCGCCGTCGACCTGTTGAAACTCGTAAGTCGTTTGGGTCATCGCGACCTCCCTGGTTTTCTATCACTATGTGTCGGCGACGAAGGTTGGCGAGACATTCTCCGGGTGCGCAGGCCGTGCCCCGCCTCCCCGGTCCCTGTATGTAGTCCCACCGGCATTCGCCGACGTTCAAATTCGAGTGCTGGCGGCGAGGATTGGCGAGACTTCTCCGGATCGCTCCGGGGGCGGGTTCGAACCGCCTGGTTCCCGATGTAGTCCCACCGGCATCCGCCAGCGATAAGTTCTTGTTCGCGTTACCGCTTTGTCACTTGCAGACAGGGTCGGGGCAACGAGTCTTGGCGAGACATGCGGCCCTTAAGCTACGTTGCGGCGGCGGGGTTCGAACCCGCATCTCCTGCACCCGGTTGCCCGGGTACGGGCGCTTTACTCGTCGGGCCTATCTTTGCAGGATGTAGTCCCACCGGCATTTGCCCCGACCCTGTCCAAAAAGTATCTTCAATAGCGAGGTCGCGGCGGCGAGGATTTGGAAAGACGAACCCCTAGGGGCCTTCTGCTCTAACCAGCTGAGCTACTGCCGGTTGCCCGGCAGGCAGGACTTGAACCTGCGACACGATGTAGTCCTCCCGGCATCCGCCGCGACCTTTTGCTCCGTTCTTACAACTCCACCTCGTTGACGATCTCGACCCAGTCGCGCGCCCCATTGTCGGCGAAGCGCGCCATCGCGTCGAACACTGCATCGGTGAAGCCACCGACATTCATGATGTCCTTCCGGTCATCCCAGGTCTGCGTCGAGCCGTAAGGCTGGATGTCGATGCAGATCAGCTTTGCACCCGGATTGCGACGCTTCAGCTTCGCCCACTCGTTCATCGTCGCCGTTGCCCCATGCCGTCGATCATCGATCCAGGACTGGTTGTCCGAAACGATCATGATAGTGTCCACTTTCGCCCGCTCGCGGTTGAGCCGTGCAAGCGGAGCCGAGACATTGGTTCCACCCCCGCCGACCCCGGCCAGCTTCGCGGCGTTCACCGCAACGCGGGCCATAGGGTCAAGCGTCAGGTTCACCACGCCCACTTCGAACGGCATCACACGGGTATGCGGATTGCTCCGCAGCATCGCGGCCGAGACCAGCGCGGCAACATCGATGCAGCGCACGACCGAGGTCGCACCCTTGCGCCATCCGGTCGCCGGCGAGCCCATTGAGCCCGACACGTCCGGACACACCACGACATTGCCTTCCAGCGCGGGCACATTGACCAGCGAACGCTCCAAAGCGTGCTCCAGCGCAGCCTGCACCGCCAGCGGTACGCCGTCGCCGACCTGCGTCAGCGCCGTCATCAGCTGGTAGGGAGCAGGACGAACCTTCGACAGCGCATCCTCGTCCGACAGGCGAGCCGCAACCATCTCGGTCACACCCTTCACCTGGAACGCGCCCTTGCGGGCCAGCGTGTTGAGGTTCATCCGCAGCGCCTGCCAGCCCATGCGTTCGGCCAGCACGCCCCACTGCTTCGCGGTCAGCTCGAACGAGGTCAGCCATTCGAAGGGCACATCCGGCAGCGGCCCAGAAACATTATTCTGGCGGCCCGCCTTCCATGCTTCGAACTGCGCGATCTCCTTCGGCAGCGCCGCGACATCGTAGGGTTTGCCGATCAGCCAGCCATAGAACGCGCGCCGCTCGGCAGAAGCCGGAGCCGGATGGACCATCTTCACGATGTCCGCCAGGCTCGGGTCCTTGCCCGTCGCCGCCCGCATCAGCTGGCGGGTGGAGGCATTCTCCAGCCATTCGCGCACCAGCCGCTTGGGCCGCGAGCCGAGCGAGGTCCGCCCCGTCTGCCCCGACCGCATGATCTGCACGAAATTGCGCAGCATCCGCCCGTTGTCGATCACGCGGCGGAACACCGGGACCATCAGGTCCGGATCAGCCGTCGAAAGCACGGCGGTAAGCAGCGCGGGCATATCCTTCATCGAACCCGAGGTGCGGGCATAGACGGCGCACTTGGCGACCCATTCGGGATCGACCGCCTGCGCGGCATCAAGCGCCTTGGCAAGCTGGTCTTGCGCGTCGGCATAAAAGCCGTCCGACAGGGTGCCCGTCGCGGCAATTTGCGCGAGCAGGGCCTGCGGCCCGTAGGCATAGGCGTCGCCGCCAGCCTCGTTGACCGCATCGGTGCGCGGGAGCACCTTCGCCAGCGCCGAGGAAAACAGGTTCTTGTTGGCCATCGTCCAACTCCATCTAACGGGCTTTGGGCGGCCGGCCGATTCCGACCGCCCATTTCACCGCGTCTCACCGGGCGTTCGACCAACCCGGTGCCGGATGATTTGCATGAGGCGTGCCAGTTTCGTCGTGACGAATGCAAATTAAGCTCAAACATCTGATATAAATAGATTTTAGCATTTCCGTGCGCTGACGTCGTCGATCGTGGAAGTCCTCCTTTCTTATCTCCTTGTATCGCGTACGATAAAATTTTATAGCTTCTGGCATGAAGTCAACGACCGTCATCGGATTTCTAGGCTCGACCCTCGACGCGTCGAAGTTCGGGCCATCGCGCTGGAACAAGTGGCGGCCCACAGTCGGCCTGTGCATGCAGCCCGATCTGCGCGTAGATCGCTTCGTACTGCTCCACGGCGATTACCATCGCCGCCTTGCCGAGTACGTCACGCAGGATATCCGCGATGTCTCGCCCGAGACCGAAGTCGTGCCCCACGTCATCAATTTCGAGGACGCATGGGATTTCGAAGAGGTCTACACCCAGCTGCTCGATTTTGCGCAAGGGTTCGCATTCGAGCCGGAGAACGAGGACTATCTGGTCCATATCACCACCGGCACCCACGTCGCGCAGATCTGCCTGTTCTTGCTGACCGAAGCGCGCTTCATCCCGGGCAAGCTGCTCCAGACCCAGCCTGTCCGGAGCAAGCCCGACCCGACCGGCAGCTGGAACGCGATCGACCTCGACCTGTCGCGCTACGACAGCATCGCCCAGCGCTTTGCCGCCAGCAGCCGCGAGAGCACCTCATTCCTCAAGGGCGGGATCGAGACGCGCAACGCCGCCTTCAATGCGATGATCGACGAGATCGAGCAGGTCGCCACGCGGTCGTCGGCTCCGCTATTGCTGATGGGGCCGACCGGCGCTGGCAAAAGCCTGCTGGCGCGCCGCATTTATGAGCTCAAGGCCGACCGGCACCGGCTGGCCGGCCCCTTCGTGGAGGTCAACTGCGCGACGCTGAAGGGTGACAACGCGATGTCCGCCCTCTTCGGCCACCAGAAGGGCGCCTTCACCGGGGCGGTCGCCGACCGCGCGGGCCTGCTGCGCAGCGCCGACGGCGGCATGCTGTTCCTCGACGAGATTGGCGAACTGGGGCTCGACGAACAGGCGATGATCCTGCGCGCGATCGAGGAAAAGCGCTTCCTGCCGATGGGATCGGACAGGGAGGTGGCAAGTCAGTTCCAGCTGATTGCAGGAACCAACCTCGATCTGATCGACGCGGCAGCAAAGGGCACCTTCCGCGACGACCTGTTCGCGCGGCTCAACCTGTGGACCTTCCACCTGCCCGGCCTCGCCGAACGCAGCGAGGATATCGAGCCGAACATCGACTTCGAGTTGGAACGGTTCGCCTTCGCCGAAGACACACGCGTTACCTTCAACAAGGAGGCGCGAGAACGCTATGTCGCGTTCGCAACCAGCCCGGCTGCGGCATGGAGCGGCAATTTTCGGAATCTTTCTGCCAGCATCACGCGCATGGCCACGCTGAGCGCCGATGGCCGGATCAACCGCGAAACGGTGGACCTCGAGGTCGCTCGCCTCCAGCGATCTTGGACGACCGAGGCGGGTTCTTCCGATAAAGGGCGCTTGCTCGCTGTTCTGGGAGAAGAGAGGCTGAGCCGGCTCGACCCCTTCGACCTGCCCCAACTGGCCGAAGTGATCCGGGTCTGCCGCCGCAATCCCAACCTGTCGGCGGCGGGGAGAGAGCTGTTTTGCGTATCCCGCCAGCACCGTAGGTCGACGAACGATGCCGACCGCCTTCGAAAATACCTTGCGCGCTATGACCTCACCTGGGCCGATATCCGCCAATAGGTCGATCTCGAACAGGCAGGTTCCGAGGGAAACGCCTGTTCCGACTGGGATCGCGGCGCCCGGCCCCGGCAACCATTCGGCCCGGCGCGAGGGGCAGGATAAGGCTGCGTTCGACCTTGGGGAGGTCAGCTCTCCACTGGATGATCCGCGCTGTCGCCCGAATGCCGCCAGCGGATGAGATACTCGCTCGCGCGCTCGCGCGAGAAGTCCTCAGGCAAGCCCAGCGCCGACAATGTTCCCGGCCCGATCAGCGTCGCGCTCAGCGCCGCCATCACGATGATCGCTACCACTTTCGGCAGCGCATCGGGCGGCAGGCGGCCGCCTTGCTCGGTGGTTTCGGCCAGCTCGGCAGGGAGGCTGCCAAGATGCGCGTACATCGAAGCCAGCCGATCGCTGCCGTGGGCGGCGAGCCAGCGCATGGTTGCGTGAACGGGACCGCCGACTAAGTCGGGTGCGTTATCGATCAGCCATGTCCGGCTCGCAAGAGACGAGACCATAATATTGAGAGGCGAGATGTCGCCGTGCACCAGTCCATGATGGCGTAGTGCTTCGAGCGTCTCCAGCGTCTGAGAAGCGATCGTGTCGATCGCGGAGGCCGGGCTTCTTCCAGTGCGCTGGAATTCAGCGGGCAGGTTCGCAAGCGCGATACCGTCGAGCCATTCGAACACGGCGTAAGGCCGGCCCTCGTGCTCTCCCAAATCGAGAATGGCGAGCATCCCGGGAATGGCGTGTGCGGCGAAGGTCCGCCAGGTGGCGGCCAGGGCGGCGGCGGCAGAGGCATCCCCGATCTTGATGAAGACCTGTCGGCCTAGTCGCACATCTAGCGCATTGCCGGAGGCGAAGGGATCCTCCTACAGGCTGTCGATCCGATAGCGCCCGGCGCTTGTCGGCTGCTTCTGGTTCATCTCACGCCCTCCGATCGATGGATCCCGCTATCCAATCTTACTTCCTGCCAAACAGGCGCGAGAAGAAACCCCCGCGCCGCGCGCGACCATCGCCGTCCGGCCTTTCTACGCACGCCGGATCCGGCCCGCTTGCAAGACCGGGAGGTCCATGGTCCGACTGACCGGAGCCGAAGACGGCAGAGCGCGTGTCGAGCGCATGCGATCGTTGCGCATGCCGGTGTGAGCCGAAGGGACCCTTCTCGTAGAGTGTGCAAGCGGCGGGCCGGTATTCGCCGTCAATCTCGGAAAACAACTCGGTCGCGCGCCGCACAACGTCCGGATTTTCATCATCCAGCTTTCCCAGAGTTACGTGCGGGAGAAATGTCGATCCGGCATAGCGATATCCGTAGGTTTCATATGCCTCCTTCTCAGCCTGGGTGAAGCGATCGGTCTTTGTATCGGGTTCGCCCGGAGCAGTCTGCGATCCGGAAGCGGCAACGATTTCCTCGTGGAGTGCCTGCAGCGCATCGTTCTTTTGCGCTAGCCAGAAGTACCAACCCGTCGGCTTGTAGATGACCCTATCGAATATAAGCGGCGGGACATGTTGGGTCTCTAATATCCGAACAATATTCTGCCAATAGTCGTCGATCACGTCCCAATTGACACTATTGAGCTGCATGAGCGTGAGATGCGGGATATCTTCGGCGAGGCCAAAATCGGGCTGGAGGCCGAATTCATCCACCAGTACCTGCTGACGTTGCAGCATCCTGCGGCTGTCGTCGTCATTGAAGACGAGCGCAATTCCGAGTTCTTTTGGCTGCACTAAATTAACCTTTCAAAGCGGGCCGGGCGCCGTTGTGGAGGATGACTTTCGCTGCAAGCTCCAACCCTTTTGCAGCGGCCTCCTCCACCTGTGCATTCCGGGCGAGGGCGCTCAGGAAGCCGGCATTGAAGGCATCGCCGCCACCCGTCCGGTCTATAGGTCGAACCGCTGCGGTAGGGATGTGGATCGGTGCGTGCTTCCCGCCGATGACGCAGGCTCCGCTCGCGCCGCGGGTCACGACCAGTGTGGCATCGGATCGATCCATCAGACCCTGAACGCATTCGATCACATCATCGGTCCCGAGCGCCCGTTGCAGTTCGTCCTCGTTGCAAAACATGAAATCGCACAGCGCGGCGAATCTCTCTGGATGGGCGCCATTCAACTCGACGCTTATAATCGCTCCTTGAGCCTGCGCTCCGGCGATATAGTCTTCTGCTCCGGCGAAATGGCGCGACGTGATGTGCACGATATCTCCTGGCTCCGGCGCATCCGCCGACCCCAGGCACTCGCGTATCGCTTGGTCGGGACGCCGGGGCCCACCCGAGGAGATCATCATCTTGCTCTCGCCAGTCGAAATGATGACGGCCAGGCGGCTGTCCGTGCCCGCAGACACCTTGAGATGAGAAGTCCCGACCGACGCACTGCGCAAGCTCTCGATAGACAGGCTGGCGAAGTGATCGTCGGCCAGTTCGCCATGGAAGATCGTTTCGCAGCCCAGTTTGCCCAGCCAGTAGGCGGTATTTGGGGCCGAGCCGCCCGGGCCTTCGTAACGTTCGAATGCGCTCATTTTCTCGTGCGGCACGGGGAAGCGATCCGTCTTGAGAACGATATCGAAATTCAATCCGCCGATCACGATGAAAGCCACTAGTCGAAACCAATCCTATAGCTTTCGTAAAGTATCTTTTCGACAGCTTGACGCACGATACTATCCGAAAAACTCCAGTTATACGAGCCCGAAACCAGTTCTTCGAGCAGGATCTGATGACGTTCCGCATTCGCCCAATTGGTGTTGAAGCTTATCCAAAGGGCGTTTGCAAACGCCTTCGCTGCCTCTTGGCCGCCGAGCAATGAAACGAGCCGATCGCTCGCGATGATGCAATTGCGCGAGGCCGAAAGCAGTTCCGCTCTGATCGCTTCGTCAAGTGCCGATCTGGGCAAAATTTCCCGAACCTCTCCGGCAGCGATCGCGCATTGCCTGACGTTCTGACCGGTATTCAGGAGCGCATCGGGGATCAGCGAGAAAAACTCCATACCCGTGGTGATGGGAACGTCGACCACCTTGATCCCATGCTCGGTGACCGCCTCCTTTCCGCCAACGACGCGGTAGAATACCTCAGCCATATCGCTCTTTACCGGCAGGCCCACGGTTGCGCCGGCGATCGCCTTCGCGAAGCCATCCTGACCAATTTCGCTCCAGGTACTGTCGGTCTTCGCGAGGATGGAAAAATTATGGCCTCCCATGGAGCGTCCGGCCTGACCTATTATCGAATAGCCAGGCGACGCTCGACGATCGGAATATCCCTTCGCGCGGTTGAAATTGTAGATCGCGAGATCGAGCTGCCCGTCTTCGAGATGTTCGAGTATCTGATCGTTCCACGGGTATGATGTCGTCGCGACGAGCCCGCCCGCCATTCCGAGATGCCGCTCCACCTCCCAGGCGCTGGTTATGGCGTGGATGACGAAGAGTGGCGACAGGGCGATGCGGACGATGTCGGGTGGGGGGGATGGGGCTGCCTGCTCCCCAGTTGTCGTCGCGACAAGCGCCTCTAGATCTTTGAGCAGTTGAACGAAGGCTGCCGCTTTGGAGGAGAGGGCGCGACTTTCCATCTCGGTAGTATGGAGCTGCCGAAAACCCATCGGTGGTTGGCTGGAATCTAGCCTGACCGGCAACAATTTGTTGTCATCGGCTGCATGATCGGCTTCGTCGAGTACCCAGCGAGAATGCGTCGAACTGAGGCTCCAAAGGACGATGACCGCCCGAGCCTGGTCAAGTTCCGCTTCGATCACTTCGCGAAAGCGAGAGCCCCGCTTCAAGTTCTGATCCCACCAGACCGTGTAGTTGCTCTGTACGAGCAATTCAGCAAGGCGAGATGCGGTGTGGCGGTCCTTGCGCGAATAGCTGATGAATATGTCTGCCAAGGCCGCCAGCGCCAAACGGATTTCTCGGCCAGCATGTTTTCGAAGCGGCGATGTCAGATCAAGCGAAAACCACAAAGGTGGGCAATTTTCCGTACGGCCGAGACCGTCCATACCCCGTCACGATTAGAGGAAGGATCGTACGCCGGCTTCGGCAATGACCAGCTCAAGTCCGAAATCGAAGCGCTTCGGGAAGCGATCGCTCGATATCGTGAAAACACCGCGATCTCCTAGTTCGGGAAAGATCGCAGCGATATCTTCGAAGTGCAGTTCGACCTCGCGCCGATCCTCCGGGTCGATCAGGTATTGCAGGAGCACCGCTCATCCTGAAGATGAGATCCTCCCCCCCCAGCGGGCAGACGCCGCCGGAGCGGGTCCAGCCATAGGCCCCGGGTTGCTGGATACTCCGCACCGATTGGTGGAATTCCATCAACTTGATATTCGGCAGCGGAAGATGAGTGTCACTGCCCTGGTAGCCTTCTGAAGAGCATATGACTACGGCGTATCGCTCGCTTAGTAACTCGAGGGCGACATCGCGAACGTTCAAAAGCAAGATGCTCCCATGCGCAAAACAACGGCCCGACTCTAATCAAAGCTAGGGAAAACTGGGGTCACGTCACAAGGCAGTGCATAGTTCAGCTTGGCCGGCTGCATACGGGCAGCCGTCCAACAACTGCTTACTATGTGCTTACAGAACTCAACACAAAAAGCCCCGCTGGGAACAGCGAGGCGAGAAACGTTAGCGATTTCAGGGGTTCGGTGGTTGCGGGAGTTGGATTTGAACCAACGACCTTCAGGTTATGAGCCTGACGAGCTACCGGACTGCTCCATCCCGCGTCACCATGTGGCTGGCCCAAGGCCAGCGGTTGCATCCGCAACCAGTGCCATGCATCGCAAATGATAGCTCCGCTCGGCACGACGTCGCGAAAGACGCCAAAAGGGCCGCCCTTGCGGGTCAGCCCTTCGACTTTGTGAATGGGTTTATACCACACCCCGCAAGCTACAATGCCTCGCGGCGACCTACTCTTCCAGTGCTTGAGCACTAGTACCATCGGCGCTGCCTGGTTTCACGGCCGAGTTCGAGATGGGATCGGGTGGGTCACAGGCGCTATGACCACGAAGCAATGAAGCTTGCGGGTGGGCTATAATCGATGCGCCAATCCGAAGACTGGCTGGTATTCGAGGCGTCTATCTGGCTTCGAGCATTCTTTCCGATCGACGAAGCCCAGCAGGACTGTCGTTGATGGTGCAAATTCTCAAGCATGATCAGAACTATTAGGACCGGTTAGCTCCATGCATTACTGCACTTCCACACCCGGCCTATCAACGTCGTGGTCTACGACGGTTCGAAGATACCTAATCTCAAGGGAGGCTTCCCGCTTAGATGCTTTCAGCGGTTATCCCGTCCGTACATAGCTACCCTGCGGCACCCTTGGCAGGATGACAGGTACACCAGAGGTACGTTCACCCCGGTCCTCTCGTACTAGGGGCAACTCCTTTCAAGTATCGACGCCCACGGCAGATAGGGACCAAACTGTCTCGCGACGTTCTGAACCCAGCTCACGTACCACTTTAATTGGCGAACAGCCAAACCCTTGGGACCTGCTCCAGCCCCAGGATGTGATGAGCCGACATCGAGGTGCCAAACGATTCCGTCGATATGAGCTCTTGGGAATCATCAGCCTGTTATCCCCGGCGTACCTTTTATCCGTTGAGCGATGGCCCTTCCACGAGGGACCACCGGATCACTATGACCGACTTTCGTCTCTGCTCGACTCGTCAGTCTCGCAGTCAGGCAGGCTTATGCCATTGCACTCTCGCAGACGGTTTCCAACCGTCCTGAGCCTACCATCGCGCGCCTCCGTTACTCTTTAGGAGGCGACCGCCCCAGTCAAACTACCCGTCACAGAGGGTCCCTACACCGGATAACGGTGCGAGGTTAGACATCAGAAAACAGCAGGGTGGTATTTCACCTATGGCTCCACATCGGCTGGCGCCAATGCTTCAAAGCCTCCCACCTATGCTACACAACTCTTTCCTAATGCCACTCTGAAACTGCAGTAAAGGTGCACGGGGTCTTTCCGTCTAACCGCGGGTACTCCGCATCTTCACGGAGAATTCAATTTCGCTGAGCATATCCTGGAGACAGTGGGGAAGTCGTTACGCCATTCGTGCAGGTCGGAACTTACCCGACAAGGAATTTCGCTACCTTAGGACCGTTATAGTTACGGCCGCCGTTTACTGGGGCTTCAATTCGGAGCTTGCACTCCTCCTCTTAACCTTCCAGCACCGGGCAGGCGTCAGACCCTATACGTCGTCTTGAAGCCGACTTAGCAGAGTCCTGTGTTTTTGCTAAACAGTCGCTACCCCCTGGCCTGTGCCCCCTGAAAAGAGTTGCCTCGATCCAGGGCCTCCTTCTTCCGAAGGTACGGAGGCAATTTGCCGAGTTCCTTCAGGATACTTCTCTCAAGCGCCTTGGTATACTCTACCTGACCACCTGTGTCGGTTTCGGGTACGGTCTATATGAAGAGGCTATTTCCTGGGACAACTTGGCTGCATGCTCAATCCAATAAGAACACACAACTTCCGCTATCCGTCACACATCTTCAGGCCCACGAATATTAACGTGGTTCCCATCGACTACCCCCTTCGGGCTCGTCTTAGGGGCCGGCTCACCCTGCGCCGATTAGCGTTGCGCAGGAACCCTTGGTCTTTCGGCGAAAGGGCATCTCACCCTTTTTATCGCTACTCATGTCAGCATTCGCACTTCCGATACGTCCACCGTCGGTTACCCTTCGGCTTCACTCGCTTACGGAACGCTCCGCTACCGCGTACAGTAAACTGTACACCCTAAGCTTCGGTGCATCACTTTAGCCCCGTTACATCTTCGCCGCAGGAACCCTTATTTAGACCAGTGAGCTGTTACGCTTTCTTTAAAGGATGGCTGCTTCTAAGCCAACCTCCTGGTTGTTTTGGGATTCCCACATGCTTTCCCACTTAGTGATGACTTGGGGACCTTAGCTGTAGGTTAGGGCTGTTTCCCTTTTGACGACGGACCTTAGCACCCGCCGTCTGTCTGCCAGACAAGACTCGATGGTATTCGGAGTTTGGTTAGGTTTGGTACCGCTCGCGCAGCCCTAGCCCATCCAGTGCTCTACCCCCATCGGCATACATCTGACGCTCTACCTCAATAGATTTCGCGGAGAACCAGCTATTTCCCGGCTTGATTGGCCTTTCACCCCTAAACACAGCTCATCCGAGAATTTTTCAACATTCACCGGTTCGGTCCTCCAGTGCGTGTTACCGCACCTTCAACCTGGCCATGCCTAGATCGCCGGGGTTCGGGTCTAATACATCATACTCTGTCGCCCTATTCAGACTCGCTTTCGCTACGCCTACACCTAACGGCTTAAGCTTGCATGATACATTAAGTCACTGACCCATTATGCAAGAGGTACGCTGTCACCCCCTATGGGGCTCCAACTGCTTGTAAGCATCCGGTTTCAGGTACTGTTTCACTCCCCTAATCGGGGTGCTTTTCACCTTTCCCTCACGGTACTGTGTTCGCTATCGGTCGTATACGAGTATTTAGGCTTGGAGGGTGGTCCCCCCATATTCAGACAGGATTACACGTGTCCCGCCCTACTCAAGTCCTTGAAAATCACTTTCGCGTACGGGGCTGTCACCCGCTATGGCCAGTCTTTCCAAACTGTTCCGCTAGTTAAATCCAAGGCACTGGCCTGGTCCCGGTTCGCTCGCCACTACTACGGGAATCTCGGTTGATGTCTTTTCCTCCGGGTACTGAGATGTTTCAGTTCCCCGGGTTCGCTTCACCAAGTCTATTTTATTCAACTCGGTGATACCTTGTCCACCTCACTCCGAGCCCCAGAAGGGATCGAAGAGAAATGG
>NZ_JBCFZM010000001.1:0-195000 GCF_038594605.1 Citromicrobium bathyomarinum | reverse complement strand
ATTTAAACCGGGGGACCGGCTATCCGAATATGTTGGCGACCGATGCGGTGGGCGGTGGAAGCCGCCAGCGCCGCGTCGGTGAAGCCCATCTAGGCGGGAGCCGGGATTCGGTCAAACGCTTTTTTTCAAATTTCTGTCACTAATTGATAAGTGCTTGATTCCACACGGGAATTATTGTCACTCTTCCCCTTCCCCTGACAGCCTCCCGGGCGGGTCCGAGCCGTGGATCCTGTGCGAGTCAGCGCGAATCCGCCGATTCAGCGATTCCAATGAGCGAAAAAAGCCGGTCCGCTTTACCCCGCAGTAAACCCGCGTGGGTCATAGCACCCCCATGAACATCGAATTTGCCCCGATCCGAGATGCTGCCTTACGTGGGTTGCGGCCTCGGCTTCGGGCACACCCCTTACGCGCGCCACGCGCGGGCGCGTGCGCGTACGTGCCGCGCGCTGCAGGCGCGCGCTGATGACGTCCTTCCGCAAATCCCTGGCGATCAACTTCGCATCATCCTCGGGCGCGACGCTGGTGATGTTCTTCGTCTCGGTCATCGTTGCGCGCATCCTCACCCCGGCAGAGATCGGGATTTACTCGATCGCGATCGTGCTGGTGAACATCGCGCACGTGTTCCGGGAGTTCGGTGTCGGCTCCTATCTCCAGCGCGCGGAAAGCCTCACGTCCGACAAGGTGCGGTCCGCCATGGGCATCGCCTATGCGATCGCCTTCACGATCGCCGCCCTGCTGTTCTTCGGCAGCGATGTCGTCGCTTCGTGGTTCGGCCATCCGGAGATCGCGCAGGTCATGCAGATCCTCGCGCTCAGCTTCCTGTTCATTCCGTTCAGCTCGGTCGCGCTCGCACTGCTGATTCGCGAATACGACGCCGCGAAGCTCTCGATCAGCACCGCAGTCGGCACGGTCGCCTATTCGGTGACCTGTATCGGCCTCGCGCTGGCGGACTTCGGAGCCGCGAGCCTTGCGTGGGCGAATCTAGCCAACGTGATCTCGACCGGGATCGCCAACCTCTGGCTCGCGCCCAAGCACATGGCCTACCGCCCCCGGTTCAGCGAATCCGCCGACATCCTTCGATTCGGCGCGGGCGCGCTGTTTACCAATCTCGTGAAAGCAGGGAATAACGCCCTGCCCGACCTGATCCTCGGGAAGCTGGGCACCCCCCGCCAGGTCGGCCTGCTCAGCCGCGCCAATTCGACCGTGAACATTTTCATGCAGGTCGCCGGGTCGGCGATCACCTTCGGGTCGCAAACCTATTTGTCCAAAGCTTTCCACGCCAAGCAATCACTGAGGCCGATCCTCCAACGGGCCATCGCGCTGGTGACGGCAGTCGGCTGGCCGATGCTCGCGGTAACCGCGGTCGCCGCAGAGGATGTGATCGTCGGCCTGTACGGAGATCAATGGATCTTTGCCGCGCCCGCCATCCTGCCACTGGCGCTGATGGCCGCCATCGATCTGACGTTCCATTACAAGGTGCCCGCCTTCAACGCGATCGGGCGGCCCTACCTGTCCTCGATCCCGCTGCTGGTCACGGCGACCGCGCGCATCGGCCTGGGTGTGTTGCTGTTCACGGGCGATATTGTCTCGTTCAGCTGGGCGCTGATGCTGGCCACGCTGGCGACGTCGCCGATCTGGCTGGCGCTGCAGAAGAGGTATCTCGATACCGATGTCGTGCCCTTCGTGCGGATGCTGCTACCCAGCGCGCTGGTCGCAGGCGTCTCGGCCGGGGCGGCCTTTGCGACCTTGGAGCTGGTCCGGGCGGCGGGAGTAGACCTGCCGCTGCTACGCATCGCACTGATCGCCGGGCCGACCGGCCTTGCCTGGCTGGCGATGCTGCGTCTGCTGTCGCATCCGCTGTTCGACGAGATCATGCTGTTCGCAGGCAAGCTGGGTTTGTGGCGTGGCAGCAATCGAAGACAGGCCGAGGCTGGCTAAAAGCAGACCGAGCAACGCTGCGGCGGCACGGCAGGGCAGAAAGGGCCCGGGCCGTGGCGTGTTTCTCGATGGAGCGCCAGGTCCGCGAAATGGTGGAAGCGATGCGCGCCGGAGCGATAGCTAGGCGGCGGTCAGGCGCCCGATCGCATCCTTTGCCGCAGCCACATAGGCGCCGCGATCGTAGCGATAGGTGCCGATAAAATGCACCAGTCGCGCATCTTCCGGCACGCCTTGGTCCCAGAAATTGAGATAACGATCATAGGGCAGCAGCAGCGGATCAGGCGCATTCGCGATCACGAAGTTGCTGGTGACCTGCTCGCTCCCCCATTCGGACCACTTGGCGCGCCCCAGCACCCGGTCGGCCTCGCGCGAGAACGCCTCGGCGAGGTCGCGCCCCTCTTGCGAAGGCGCGAAGCCCGCAAAGCCCGAACAGCCCCGGACATAATGCAGATCGGGACGCCCGGCGATGTCGAGCTGGTCCATCTGCTGTTCGATCAGCCCCTGGACGTGGGTCGTTTCGTAGACCTGCTGCTGCCGCGCGATCGCCGCGACATCCATCAGATCCGATTCTTCTTCCCCGCGCAAAGTGAAGGACCGCGCATCTGCAATCGCTTGTGCGACTTCGGGCATGGGCCCGCGCGCCACGACATCCGAATCGATCTGGATCACATAACTATCGCGCCGCAGATCGAGGATCGTCAGCAACCGCTCCCATGTGCCGCCCTTCGGGCATGGCCCGGTATCGACCGACGCGATGGGAATGATCTGCGGATCGCCGCAATGATGCGCGAGGGTTGCGCGGTCCTCCACGGTCAGGGTGCCATCATCGAGGATTACCACCCTGCCCCGCCCTAGCGATGCGTGGACGGACTTGATCGCGACCAGATAGGGCAGCAGCACGCGCGTGCCCATCATCGAGAACAGGATCACGCCATCGTCGCTCGGCCTGATCGGCGCGGTGCGCAGGATACCGCGCGCGGCCTGTTCGAACCGGGCGCGCGCCAACCTGTCGGCGATCTTTTCGAAGGCATGCATCATCGTGGCGCAGACATAGCTGATCGCCGTTAAGGATAGCTTGCAGCGCGGTCGCGGTGCAGCGCGGCTTGTGATGCGTGCAGGCGATAGCCACATGCTGGCCAGCGATGGGGCCTACCAACACCACTTCCGACACGGATCGAGCTGCGCCCGAGGGGTGGCAGACGCTGCGGCGATTCCTCCCTTACCTGTGGCCGAAGGACCGCACGGACCTGCGCATTCGGATCGTCATTGCGCTGATCCTCGTGCTTGTCGCCAAGGGGGCCACCCTCGCCCTGCCCTACGCCTACCGTGCCGCGGTCGACGCGATGGAAACGCCGGCCGATGCAACCGCGATGGTCGCGATTTCCTTCGTGGTCGCCTACGCTGCCGGGAGATTTGCCAGCGTCGCGTTCGACAATATCCGCAACATGGTGTTCGAACGGGTGGGCCAGGACGCCACTCGCCAGTTCGCCGAAGACGTCTTTGCCAGACTCCACCGCCTGAGCCTGCGCTTCCACCTCTCGCGCCGCACGGGCGAGATCACCAAGACGGTCGAGCGCGGGACCAAGACCATCGACACGATGCTCTATTTCCTGCTGTTCAACATCGCGCCGACCGCGATCGAGCTGATCGCGGTGGCGGTGATCTTCTATATCAATTTCGGCATCGGACTGGTGATCGCCACCGCCGTCACCGTGGTCGCCTATATCGTCGTCACACAGGTCATCACCGAATGGCGGACCAAGCTGCGGCGCGAGATGAACGATCTCGACGGGCAGGCGCTGTCGCGCGCGGTCGATTCGCTGCTGAACTACGAAACGGTCAAATATTTCGGGGCCGAGCGGCGCGAGGAAGCGCGCTATGCCAAGGCGGCGCAGCAATATTCCGAAGCCGCGATCAAGTCCGATTCTTCGCTTGGCCTGCTCAATATCGCGCAGTCGCTGATCACCAATCTGCTGATGGCAGGCGCGATGGGCTATACCGTGTGGGGCTGGAGCCGGGGCAACCTGACAACCGGCGACCTGGTGTTCGTGAACACCTATCTCGTCCAGCTTTTCCGCCCGCTCGACCTCCTCGGCTTCGTCTATCGCACGATCCGGCAGGGGCTGATCGACATGGCGGCGATGTTCAAGCTGATCGACGCCGATGTCGAGGTGAAGGACGTGCCCGGCGCGCCCGCGCTGCGGATCGACCGCCCCGGGATCACCTTCGAAAACGTGCATTTCGGCTATGATCCGGATCGCGAGATCCTCCACGGTCTCGACTTCGAAATCGGGGCGGGAGAGACCGTGGCGCTGGTCGGCCCATCGGGCGCGGGAAAGAGCACCATCGCGCGGCTGCTGTTCCGGTTCTACGACCCGAGGGCGGGCCGCATCCTCATAGACGGTCAGGATATCAGCAAGGTGACGCAGGAGAGCTTGCGCGCCGCCATTGGCATCGTCCCGCAGGATAGCGTGCTGTTCAACGACACCATCGGCTATAACATCGGTTACGGACGGCCCAGCCACATGGATGATGCCGACGAGGATGCCATCCGCGAGGCCGCGCGCGGAGCGGCGATCCTGCCCTTCATCGAGATGCTGCCCGAAGGCTTCGAAACGCAGGTCGGCGAGCGAGGCCTCAAGCTTTCGGGAGGCGAGAAGCAGCGCGTCGCCATCGCCCGCACGCTGTTGAAGAACCCGCCCATAGTGATCCTCGACGAGGCGACCAGCGCGCTCGATTCGCGGACCGAGCAGGAAATTCTCGCAACGCTGAACCGGGTGGCGCGGGGCCGCACGACGCTGGCCATCGCGCATCGCCTATCGACGATTGCCGATGCGGATCGCATCCTCGTGCTCGAGAATGGGCGGCTGGCCGAGCAAGGCCGCCACGCCGAACTGCTCCGGCGTGACGGGCTCTATGCCGAAATGTGGGCGCGTCAGCAGGCCGACAGCGAAGCGTAACGTGCCATTGGTGGAGCGCCGGGCCTAGTCTTCCAGCCCGAAATCGGCCGCCGAGACATCGAGCCCTTCGGCAGGGATCACCTCGACATCGGGCCGGATCGCGCGCACCCCGTCGATGAACTCGGCCGCGTTTCCGACGATCACGACGGTTGCCTTGTCCGGATCGACAAGATCACGCGCCGCCGCACTTGCATCCTGTGGCGTCACTTGCGCCAGCCGCTCGGCATAGCGCGCCGCCTCGACAGGCTCGAGGCCCTGCTGCATCAGCCCGGCAACGATGCCGTTGAAGCCTGCACTGCTTTCCAGAGAGCGGGCATAGCTGCCACCGAGATAGAGCCGCCGCTTGTCGAGCAGCGCCTCGTCCAGCGGTTCGGTCCCCAACCGGGCGAACTCTTCGAGGAAGATCTGCATCACCTCGTCCGCGGTTTCGTTCTTGGTCTGCGCGCTGGCCCCCAGCACCGAGTCATCCGCCCGGTCGGCGAAGCCCGAATAGGCCCCGTAGCTGAGCGAGCGCTTGGTGCGGATTTCCTCGAACAGACGCCCGCTCGACCCACCGCCGAGCACCGCGTTGGAAAGCTCCAGCGCGTAATAGCGCTCATCGTCGCGCGGGATCGCGCGGACCGCCGCGTAGACGGCGGCCTGCCCGGCCTCGGGCATGTCGATCACGATCGTACGCACCGGCTGGGCGTCGCCCGCAGGATCGGCGGGCGGCGTCGGCGCGGGCGCGTCCACACTCCAGTCACCGAACAGCGTATTGGCGAGCGCGGTCGCCTGAGCGGGCGCGATACCGCCGCTGACGATGATCTTCGTCTCGCTCGGATGCCACCAGCTCTGACGATGGGCGAGCAGATCTTCGCGAGTGATCGTGGCGATGCTTTCCGCCGTACCGCCCGATTGCGATCCGTAAGGCGCATCGCCGTACATCACGACTGCCGCAACCTTGCTTGCCAGTTCGCCCGGGTCCTTCATCTCGACCAGCAGGCCGTCGATCGCGCGCTTGCGCTCGCGATCCAGCTCGGCCTGCGGGTACTGCGCTGTGCGCACGATACCGGCCAGCACTTCGCCCGCCGCCTCGAAATTCGCGACCGGCGCGGTCAGGCTGAAGAAGGTGCCGTCGCGGCCCGCATTGGCGCTGAAGCTTGCGCCAAGACTTTCGAGCCGCGCGGCGATTTCCTGCGCGCTCATGTCGGCGGTGCCCTGATCCGCAAGCTGGGCGGCGAATTGCGCCACGCCTGCCTTTTCGCGGGAATCGGTGGAGGCCCCGCCGGGCACGAGCACGGTCATCGTCGCGATCGGTACATCGCCGGTTTGCGCGGCAACCACCTCGATCCCGTTCGATAGGGTCTGCTCGACGATTTCGGGAGCGACCACGTCGGGCCGCACGCCTGCAGCAGGAGGCTCCTGCCGCGCGCCTTCGGGAAGCACGGAAAGCGGCTCTCCGGTGGCGGAAGGCAGGCTGCGGAAGGTCGGCATCGGCACGGGGTTGGCATAGGCCGATGGATCTTCCTCGCCCGCGATGTAGCGCATGTCGACCCGCGCTTGCGGGGCGAGCCACTTGGCGGCGACCCGCTGCACATCTTCGACGGTAACGTTCGCAATGGCGGCGAGGCGATCATCGGCAGCGCGTGGGTTGCCGGTGGAAACCAGCGCCTCGCCCAGCTCGAATGCACGCCCGCGGGCGGTCTCGCGCCGTTGGAGCGAATCGGAGAACAGTTCGCTCTTTGCCTCGGCCAGTTCGGCAGCACTGACAGGTTCGGTCCGTATGCGCTCCAGCTCGGCCTTCAACAGACCGTCGACCTCGTCTGCATCGGCCATCGGGTTGGTGATCGCGAAGGAGGCGATGTAGCCGCCCTCCTCGCTGGCAGCGGAGAACATCGCGCTATCGACTGCCTTTCCGCTGCGCACCAGCGCGTCGTAAAGGCGGCTGCTCTGGCCCCTCGCCATGATCGCCGAAATCACATCGAGCGTGACCGAATCCATGCTGTCGGCCTCGGGCCCCTTCCAGATGGAGCCCGCAACGGGCAGCGGCACGTTGGGCGCGGTGGCCACGAAGCTTCGCGGCTCGGTCCGCTCAGGCTCGCGCGTTGCAATGGTCAGGTCGACCGGGTCGGCGCGGCGCGGGATGTCGCCGAAATATTCGTCGACCAGAGTGCGCAGGTTGGCCATTTCGAAATTGCCCGCGACGATCAGCGTCGCCGTGTCCGGACCGTAATAGGCCTGGTGGAAGGCACGCGCATCGTCGAGCGTGGCTGAATCGAGATCCTCGATCGAACCGATTCCGGGCCGTCGCTGCGGCAGCACGTCATAGGCATTTTCCGCAATGACGAAGCGCTGGAGCCGGCCATAGGGCGGCGCGAGGACCCGCTGACGAAGCTCTTCCTTCACCACTTCGCGCTCGCTCTCGAACACCTGCTGGTCGATCACCGGTTTGAACATGCGTTCGCGGTGGGTCCACAGCATCGTCTCGAGATATTCGGCCGGCACGGTCTCGTAATAGTTCGTGCGGTCCGACCCGGTCGAGGCATTGCGCGTGCCGCCGACATCCGCCGTCAGGCCGTAGATCATGTTGTAGGGCATGTTCTCGGTCTTGCGGCTGAGAATATGCTCGAACAGGTGGGCAAAGCCGCTGCGCCCTTCGGGATCGTGCTTCGATCCGACCTCGTACCACAGCGAGGTGGTGACGGTGGCAGTGCCCTCGTCCTGAATGGCGATCACCCGCAACCCATTGTCGAGCGTCCATTCGGTATATTCGATTTCGGGCGCGGAAAGGCCCGGCTCCAGATCCGGCGCGGCCTCCTGCGCGAGCGCGGGCGTAGCAAAGGCAAGCGCGGCGGCGCTGACGGCAAGTGCGGATTTCAGCATGATAGTCCCCCCATAAAAGCTCTGCGCGCCAATGAACCAGAGCGACCCGCTGCCCGCAAGGCTACGGACCGGCCTATCGACCAACGCCTTGAGCAATCGGCAAAAGACTATCCAGCGGACCTGAGGGTGGACTCAGGGCGCGCAGACCCGGGCATATAGTGCCCGGTGGTCCGAACCATTGTCCGGCAGCACCTCGAACCCGGTCAGCTCCAGATCGCCCTTGAGCATCATCTGATCGAGCGGCCAACCCGCTGCAAGGAAGGCGGACGGAAACGTCGGATAGGCGCCCCGGCCGATCCGCGGATCGCGCCATTTGCCGGTACCGCGAAACTTCGTGCTGGTGCGCGACCAAGGGACATCGTTAAAATCCCCCATCACGAAGGCATCGGGCAGCCGGTCGGGCGTCTGCATGCCGGCCCTCACGATGTTTCGGTCGCGCATCTCGGTATTCCACGTCGGCAGCGGCGGCTTGGGATGCAGGCCGATGAATTCCACCGGTCGCGAGCCGGGCTGCAGCGTGGCATAGAGCGTCGGGGTATCGCGGTGGGTGTTCTCAACGATATTGCTCTTCGTCACCGGAAGCCGGGTGGCGAACACAAGGCCGAAAGCGTGCGGCTGTGGATGGCGATCCACATGCGGATAGTCCGCCAGCACCGGCTCTAGCTGTTCGATCCACTTTTCGTCGGTTTCCATCAGAAAAAGCAGGTCGGGGTCGATCTGCCGAATCTGCTCTGCGACCTTCGCATACTGGTCGTTCTTGACCTTCACGTTGACCGACATGGCAGAAAAACAGGTCGCTTTTGCGGCCTGCTCGCTATCCTCATAGGTCAGCTGCTTTCCCGCGAGGAAGCTGTAGGGCCAGATGCGCCAGATATTGATCGCGATCACCAATGCCAGAAATACGACGGTGAGCCACCGCCAGCGGAACGCCACGAAAAGCGCGACGAACAACAGAATCGCGGCAATGTACGACATTGGTTCGCGCACCAGATCGACCTGTCGCACGAACCAGGCATCGGTGCTGGACAGCGATACAAGCACCGCCACCAGCATCGCGGTGGCGAGGCCGAGCAGCGTATATCCTAGAAATTTCACAGATTTCTCCCCGTTGCCCCATCGCTAAACGAACGGCGAAGCGCTGCCAAGTCGACGGGACCGCCCGATCCGGGAGGGTTGTGTTGCAGCGCAGCATCGTGCACGGGGTGTGTGTTCCAGATAAATTGACGGATTTCCCATGACGCCCAACACCGGCGCGACCGCGCACGCCAGCAGAACAGCCCGATGGAAGCAGGAATGGTTCGGCAATGTCCGCGCAGACGTGCTTGCGGGTATTGTCGTGGCGCTGGCGCTTATTCCCGAGGCGATCGGCTTCTCGATCATCGCGGGCGTGGACCCGCGCGTGGGCCTTTATGCCTCGGTCGCGATTGCGATGGTGATCGCCTTTACCGGCGGGCGCCCGGGCATGATCTCCGCCGCGACCGCTGCGGTGGCGGTGGTCGTGGTGCCATTGGTGCGCGATCACGGCGTCGAATACCTGTTCGCCGCGACGATCCTGATGGGCATTTTCCAGGGAATCGCCGCGCTGCTGCACCTCGACCGGCTGATGCAGTTCGTCAGCCGGAGCGTCATTACCGGCTTCGTCAACGCGCTCGCGATCCTGATCTTCATGGCGCAGCTGCCCCAGCTCGACCCCACGAACGAAGGCGTCAACTGGATCACCTACGCGATGGTCGCAGGCGGTCTGGCGATGATCTACCTTGTCCCCAAGCTGACCACCGCGATCCCCAGCCCGCTGGTCGCCATCGTGGTGCTGACCTGCCTGTCGCTGTGGCTCGGTTCGCCGGTCAACACGGTGTCCGACATGGGCCAGCTGCCCGACGGTCTGCCCTTCTTCGTGCTGCCCGATGTGCCGCTGACGTGGGAAACGCTGGCGATCATCGCGCCCTATTCGCTCACCATGGCGGCGGTCGGCCTGCTCGAATCGTTGCTGACCGCGCAGATCGTCGACGACATGACCCACACGGGCAGCGACAAGCGGCGCGAGAGCGGCGGACAGGGCATCGCCAATATCGTCGCCGCGCTGTTCGGCGGCATGGGCGGCTGCGCGATGATCGGGCAGTCGGTCATCAACGTCACCTCCGGCGGTCGCGGGCGGCTATCGACCTTCGTCGCGGGCCTCGCGCTCCTCATCATGCTCGTCCTGCTCGGCGGGATCGTCGGCCAGGTGCCGATGCCCGCGCTGGTCGCGATCATGATCATGGTTTCCATCGGCACGTTCAGCTGGAACTCGATCCCCAACCTGCGCTGGCACCCGTGGCAAAGCTCTATCGTGATGTTCGTGACCGTCGCGGTCGTGGTCTACACCCACAATCTCGCCATCGGCGTGCTGGTTGGCGTGCTGCTGTCGGGCATCTTCTTCGTCCAGAAGGTGATGCACATGTTCGAGGTCGAGCGTACGCGCGAAGGCGAAACCGCGGTCTACCGGGCGCATGGCGAGATCTTCTTCGGCAGCGTCCAGCGGTTCGAGGCGGCGCTAGGCCCGGAAAGCATGATGCCCGACCCGGCCGATCACGTGATCATCGACGTCAGCCGCGCGCACTTCTGGGACATTTCTGCGATCGGCGCGCTCGACAAGGTGGTCGAGCGGATGCGGATGCACGGTCGCAGCGTGCAGGTCGTCGGTCTCAACGAGGCAAGCGCGGACCTGGTCGACCGCCACGGCGCGACCGACCGCACGGGCGTCGAGATCGGGCTCGCGCCCCATCCCTGAAGGGGCTCAACCGATCGGCTGGTCCCTGTGGCCATAGACCCGGTAGCCGACGAATGAGAGGATCGTGAGGCTGAGGCAGCTGGCGAGAATGGCGAGCGCCGTCCCCGCCCAGCCGAAGGCTTCGAACAGTGCGGTGCCGGCGATACTGCCGACCGCGCCGCCGATGAACATCATCACGATATAGATCGTCGTCAGCCGCGTGCGCAGCGCGGGCTCTTGCGAGAGGAAGGTCATCCGGCTGGTCACGTCGATCGCGGGGCCGACGATATTGCCGATCAGGATCGGGATCATCAGCAGCCACAGGTTGTCGCCGAAGGGCAGCAGCAGCGCGATCCCGAGGGTCTGCACCACGGCATAGCCTACGCGGGCCTTGCGCGGCCCGATCCGGTCCGCCAGTCGCCCCCAGTAGGGCGTCGAGAAAACACTGACCGCCGCGAACCCGGCAAGGTAGCCGACCACATCGGTGCCATAGCCCATTTCCGGCCCCGTCAGGTGGAGCGCCAGCCCCAGCCACAAGGCGATGAACTGGCCGAACCCGATACCCTGAATGGCGCCCGAGAGGAGTATTTCGCGCCGGTCGCGCGCGAGTGCCAGCAGCGAGGCAATCAGCCTCCCATAGGGCAGGCGGCTCGCGTCCTTGTCGCGCACGCCCTTCTCCATGATGTACGGCAGCGCGAGCGTGATGACGATCATCAGGCCGGTGGCGATCCAGTAGACCGTCCGCCAGCCGTAATATTCGGCCACCACCCCTGCCCCGACCCGCGCAACGAGAATGCCGAAGATCACCCCTGCGGTCAGCAGCGCCGTCACCTGGCCCAGCCGCTCGGGCGCGACGCGCTTCGATGCGTAGGCAGGCAGGAGGTAGGGCGCGATGGTGAAGAAGCCGAGCAGCGTCGACCCGACGGTGAACAACGTCAGGCCCTGCGCCAAAGTCATCACGATCAGCCCGCCGCACTGGCCAATAGTGAACAGGATCGTCAGCGTGCGGTTGGAAAAGCGATCCCCCAGCGGCAGCAACAGCAGGATGCCGAGCGCCAGCGCCAACTGGTTGAGTGCGGGCACCAGCCCGATCTGCGCCGCGCTCACCCCGAAATGGCGCGCGACGTCGCCGATGATCGGGTGGATGTAATAGGCATTCGCCGTCACCACCGCCGCCGCGACGGCGAGCCAGTATTCCTGCGCTGGGGTGAGGCGGGCGGGTGCGGTCATGTGCGCGCCTTCGGAGGCGCAGGCCGCGAGGTCAAGCACGGGCGCCCAAACGCCCCGGCCGGTTCAGCCAAAGGCTTCCTTGAGCATATCGCTGATCGTGTCGATGTCCTGCTCCGGTTGACGGAAGCGCTGGCAGGTCTGCTTGCCCGCGTCCTTCGCGTCGTACAGCGCCAGATCGGCGCGAATGCGCAGTTCATGCGTCGTCAGCGCATCCTGCGGTATACACGCGAAGCCCGCACTTGCGCCGACGCTGACCGCAACGCCATTCGCGATGCGTATGCTTCCCCCGCAAACCGCCTCGACCAGTTTCTCGCCCAGTTCGCGAACCTCGTCGATCCCGCAATCGCGCAGCAGAACCATGAATTCGTCACCGCCCATGCGGGCCACCTTGCCACGCTCCCCGGCCACTGCGTCTATCCGCCGGGCCACTTCGACCAGAACCGTGTCGCCCGCACCGTGGCCATACTCGTCGTTGATGGCCTTGAACTCGTCCAGGTCGAGCGAGATGATCGCCATCGGCTGATCGGGCTTGCTGGTGAGCCTGCTGAGGTGGGCGTCCATTCCCTGCCTGTTGAGGATACCCGTCAGGCTGTCGTGGAAGGCGAGATGAAGGTTCTGCTTTGCCGCGACCAGGCTCGCCACAAGCGTTTCGTGGAAGGTCGTGATGATCTGCCGCGCACCGAAGATGAAGGGCGGCGTCAGGATCACGATGACCGAAAGCAGAGGCTCTTCGGCCAGTACGGCCCCGACCACGAATGGAAGGTCCATCATCAGCAGAAGCAGCATCGCGAACGAGGGCGCGGGATAATTGCGGGCGCAGATCTGCCCCAGCGCGGCCATGACGAGTGTGGCCGAGAGCACCTGGAGCACCGGATCGCCGCCGCTCATGATGACGAACGCCACGCTCCCTTGAAGCGTACACCACAAGAGCGATGGCAGGGAAGACCAGCTGACGTCGATAGGCAAGCCAGCGGCTTCGCGCCTCTGGTTCCAGCGCCAGGCGGCGATCCGCCCGAGAGCGACCGCCACTTCCAGCACGACAAAGACGACGAATATCGGCGCCGAGGATCGATAGATCGCCACGGCCAGAACGCACAGCGCACACAGCGAGCCCATCAGCGCGGCCGCCAGCGAGCTGAGCAACTGACCATACAGGCGGCTTTGAATGTCGGAATCGAGCGACGGGCCGCTCCGGAACAGCCGCCCCACTCCGACACGGTCCGCCGCGCAGACATTATGTGTCGTGTGAATCGATCTCATCCGCCGTGCATGCACGACCAAGCTTAAGAAAACGTGGTGAGCTTACGCCGCGAAATGCCCCGGAGCGCCTGGCGACCGCAAGCATCCTGTCGATGCAAGTGGCGGAAAGACCTACAGAATATACTTGCTCAAATCGGTATCCCGGGCGAGATCGTCCAGCCGTTCGCGCACGTAGGCCGCGTCGATGGTGACGGTTTCGCCCTCGTGCTCTTCGGCTTCGAAGCTGATGTCTTCGAGTAAGCGCTCCATCACGGTCTGCAGGCGGCGGGCACCGATGTTCTCGACCGCTTCGTTCACCTGCGCCGCGATCTTGGCGACTTCGCGCACCGCCTCTTCGGTAATATCCAGAGTGACCTTCTCGGTGCCAATCAGCGCGGTGTATTGCTGGACGAGGTTGGCGCGGGTTTCGCTGAGAATCCTCACGAAATCCTCTTCGGTCAACGCACGCAGCTCGACCCGGATCGGCAGGCGGCCCTGCAGTTCCGGCAGCATGTCGCTGGGCTTGGAGAGATGGAACGCGCCGGACGCGATAAACAGCACGTGGTCGGTCTTCATCGGACCGTGTTTGGTCGCCACGGTGGTGCCTTCGATCAGCGGCAGCAGATCGCGCTGCACGCCTTCGCGGCTGACGGTGCCTCCGCGCTGATCCGGGACCGCGATCTTGTCGATCTCGTCGAGGAAGACGATCCCGTTGGTTTCTGCATTCTGAAGCGCGACCCGGGCGACATCGTCCTGGTCCATGCGCTTTTCGGCTTCTTCGTCGACCAGCCGATCCCATGCATCGGGCACGCGCAGCTTGCGGCGGCTGGTGGGCTTCTTGCCCATCGCTTTCCCGAACATGTCGGACAGGTCAATCATGCCGACATTGCCGCCCATTCCGGGCATGTCCATCATCTGCGACGGCTGGTCCTGCAGCTCGATCTCGACCTCGACATCGTTCATCGCATTCTGGACGATGCGTTCGCGGAAGCTCTGCCGCGTGGCTTCGGAGGCATTGTCGCCCACGAGCGCATCGAGCAGCCGCTCCATCGCCGCCTCGCTCGCGGACTCGCGCCCGGCATCGCGGCGGCGATCCTTCTCCAGCCGGATCGCCTCTTCGACAAGATCGCGGGCAATCTGTTCGACATCGCGGCCGACATAGCCGACCTCGGTGAACTTGGTCGCCTCCACCTTTACGAAGGGTGCTTCGGCAAGGCGCGCCAGGCGGCGGCTGATCTCGGTCTTACCGCACCCGGTCGGCCCGATCATCAGGATGTTCTTGGGCGTCACCTCGTCGCGCAGATCGGGGCCGAGGCGCTGGCGGCGCCAGCGGTTGCGCAGCGCGACGGCAACCGCGCGCTTCGCATCCTTCTGGCCGATGATGTGTTCGTCGAGAGCGCCGACGATGGCTTTGGGGGTGAGCGATTGGGGGGTAGAGCTTGTCATCAGCGCGGCATTTGGGGGGCGGTGCGCCGCCGCGCAAGGCTTCAGGCGACGCAGGCCAGCCCGGCGTTGAACCGCGCGTGCGCTGCGACGATGCCCGCAATGGTCTCGGGCTGAGGCGTCGCATCCCACTCGCCTCGCTCGTACGTGCCGCCCAGCACAATTCCGTCGGCCCGCGGAAACATGTAGCCGACCGGCCCGGTATAGGCATGGCGGACTTCGGGCTGCGGGAGAAGGATGGCGAGCTGCCCGCGAACGGGCACCATGCCATCGTCGCCAAACAGCTCGCGCGCGCCCAGCCCGGTGCAATTGAAGACGAGCCGTTCGGGCAGCGCCGCGACCTCGGCGGGCGAAGCCAGTTTGCGGCGCTCCACTTGGGCTCCGCCGATCCGCACATCGCGCAGGAGATGTGCGAGCCAGCGCCCGGTTTCGACGTACATCGTGCGCCATTCGCGCACCACGGGCACCGGAAAGGGATGCTCGCCTTCGCGCAAGATCCGGGCATCGGGCATGATCCGGCGTTCCAGATCGCTCAGCGGGCGCTCCCGGTAGGCGTCATACGTGGTATGCCAGTGCACGCCCGTGTCGTCCCCGACCGAGATCTGGAAACGGCGGAAGCTGTAGTCCATCGCCGCTTCGAACTGGCGCATGAACCCGCCGCCCACCGCGGAGCGTCTGAACACGCTGGTAGGGTTGATCTGCCCGCCCGCGACGTTGGAGGTCGTGTGGGGCGGCAGGCTTTCGGCATAGATGCGCACGGCAAGGCCCGCTTCCTGCAGCAGCTTGGCGGTCGTGAGGCCGAGCGCGCCTGCGCCGATGACCGCGACGGGGCCAGAATGGCCGGGCAGGCCCCCTGACAGAGCGAGATCGACCGCAAGGCGCGAGCTGCCCCAACTGAGCGTAATACCTCCGCCGCCATGGCCGTAATTATGGATCACCCGCGTAGCACCCATGCGCTGTTCGCGAACGACGAAACCGGTTTCGCGGTAGGGCCGCAGCCCCGCGACCGTGCGGATCACCCGATCCGGGCTGACGTTCACGCGCGGCAGGCAGAGATTTGCCAGGGATCTACTGGTGGAAAGCGGCGCGCGCGGGGTGCAGGCCCCAAGCCCCAAAGCGAGACCTGTGGCACCCGCGCCCGCGATCAGGCGGCGGCGGTCTATTAACCTTTCTTGGCCCTGCACGTCCGAAATTCTCATTACTCAAGCGATTTGGTTATAGACACGACAGCCAGTAAGCCAGACGTCATCTTAATGCTGACGTATTGAGTTTTCCTCAGGATTGGCCCCAAACCGGATTTCGTCTAAAGGCAAGTGAACCCCTTAGTGTTTGATCGAGGCGCACATGCCAGCCACCTGCCCGCACTGTTTTGAGAACGTGCATCCCAAAGCGACAAAATGCAAACACTGCGGAGGGGGCATTCTGTCCTCAAGCGAACAGATGGGCCGAACCGTTGGCTATGTTCTAATAGTGGGAATCGTTGTTGTTATAGCGATAGCACTGCTGAGCGCTTAGCTCAGGCGTCTCTCGGTCGCACCTAAACCGTTTCCAGCGTCACCTGGTCGTTGGTGAAAACGCAGACCTCAGCCGCGACCTGCATCGCGCGGCGAGCGATCTTTTCCGGGTCGCTCTCGTAGTCCGACAGCGCGCGGGCGGCGGCCAACGCGTAATTGCCGCCGGAACCGATCGCAGCGATCCCGCCTTCGGGCTCCAGCACGTCGCCATTGCCGGTCAGCACCAGCAGCGTGTCCTTGTCGGCCACGATCATCAGCGCTTCGAGATTGCGCAGATACTTGTCGGTCCGCCAGTCTTTGGCGAGTTCGACGGCCGCGCGCATCAGCTGGCCCGAGTACTGTTCCAGCTTCTTTTCCAGACGGTCGAACAGGGTAAAGGCATCGGCGGTGGCACCCGCGAAGCCTGCGATGACATGGCCCTTATCGCCGATCCGGCGGACCTTGCGGGCATTGGGCTTCATCACCGTGTTGCCCATGGAAACCTGGCCATCGCCCGCAAGCACGGTCGTGTCTCCGCGCTTTACGCCGATGATGGTGGTGCCGTGCCATTGTTGCAGGCCGTGGGCCGATGCGTCGTTTGTCATGCGCGCCAATATGGGCGCGGCATGCCGCCTATCAAGCGCAGTGCGCCTTTCGGGCGATCAGCGCCCCCCGGCACCACCCGGAGGAGCGGCACCCGGTGCGCCGACCGTGCCGATATTGCCGAACAGATCTTCGAGGAAGCCACGCTCGCGCCCAAGCGTCGGGGTCTCGTCGCCGTCGGGGCTCAGATAGACGACCTGATCGAGACCCGAGCGGTCCGCCGCCACGACATTGCCCGTCGTATCGAAACGCACCGCAAGCACGTCGTGGGCCTTGATCTTCGGGCGGACGAACGGTTTGCGTCCCGTCGTGCTGGACACGTAATACCAGGTTTCCGGGCCGAACTGGCTGGTAAAGGTCGGCCGACCGAGCGTTGCCTGCACCGACTGCTGATTGTCGATGCCGGGCTGAACCAGCCCCTTGAGCCGTTCGTCGCCGTAATAGCCGCGCGTTTCGTTGATCGTCGTGCATCCGCCCGCCGATACTGCCAGCCCCAGCAATACCGCCGGTGCAACAAGCTTCACGATCCGCATAAATTCGAAACCCTCTTCGCAAATTCGGCGCGCGCCCTTTTGTGAACAGGCGCGTGCGCTATATCGTGGGGCGAGCCTTACGGCCTCGCCCGTCCCCGCGCAATGGCACCCGTTACAGGTGCCCCCATACGAAGGTGCGTTGCGCAGCTGTGGCGAGTTCGCTTGAATTGCTGCTGAATGAGGATTTGCCCACGTGTCGTTCTTTTCCCGCCTGCTGGGTACGCAAGCCGATCCGCGCGAGGCATGGCGCCCGTTATGGCACCGGCTGGTCGCCGAAGCGCGGCAGGAGCACTGGTATGCGGAACGCGGTGCGGCGGATACGCTGGATGGCCGCTTCGACATGATCTCGATGCTCACCGCGCTGTTCATGCTGCGACTGGAGAACGATCCCGAAGGCGTACCGGCGGCCGCACGCCTGACCGAACTGTTCGTCGAAGACATGGAAGGCCAGATGCGCGAAGCGGGGATCGGCGATCCCACCGTGGGCAAGATGATGGGCCGGATGATGGCAACATTGGGCGGCCGCGCGGGCAGCCTGCGTGACGCCATGGCGCGCGAAGACAATGCCGATCTTGCCGGCGTGGTCGAACGCAACATGCACCTGAGCGACGAAGACCATGGGCCCGAGCGCATCGCGCAGGGGCTGCGCGCGCTGCACGCGCGGCTGGCGCGCACCGACTTTGCCATGCTGGAGCGCGGGGAGATCGCCGAATGACCGGCGACGCATCCAGCCCCCCTCCCTCCGAACTGGCGCGCCCGGTTTCCCTGCGCCAGATCACGGGCCGTCCATACGAGATCGAAGCGAACGAGGCGGAGCGCGCGGCGCTTGCGCGGCGCTTTGCGATCGTCGCGATCAGTCGGCTGGTGGCTGGCGTGACGCTCGATCGGCAGGGGGAGCGGGTGGCAGTACAAGGCACCCTGACCGCCGATATCCTGCAACCCTGCGCGGTCTCGGGCGAAGAGTTCCCCGTCCATATCGAAGAGCAAATTGCCTTGCGCTTCGTCCCCGAAGGCTCGATCCACCCCTCGCTTCAGGAAGGCGACGAGATCGAGATAGAGCTGGACGAAGGCGATCTCGACGAAATCGAATATGCCGGCGACACCTTCGATCTGGGCGAAGCGATCGCCCAGACGCTGGCGCTGGGCATCGATCCTTATGCCGAAGGGCCGAACGCCGATGCCGTGCGCGAGCAAGCCGGGATCAAGACCGACGATGCGCCCTCGGGCCCGCTGGCCGAGGCACTGGCCGGGCTGAAGAAGGACTGATCCGTCGGGCATCTCGGCAGATACCGGACGGTCCCTGCCCCCGGGCCGCAATGCACTGCGCCGGGATCAGACCGGAACAAACCTCTCGATCCCGATCCGGTCGAGGAAAGTCGCATCGTGACTGACCACGAGAAGCGCAGCATCGAAGCCTCGCAACGCATCTTCGAGCACTTCGAGCGATTCGACATCGAGATGATTGGTCGGTTCATCGAGGATCAGCAGCCAGGGCACCGCCGCGCCGGCGAGCGTCACAGCCAGGCCTGCCCGCAGCCGTTCTCCACCCGATAAGGTGCCAACCATGCGCAAGGCATCGCGATTGCGAAACGCGAACCGCGCGCAATGGGCATAGGCGGCCTCCCGATCCATTTCGGGATGATGGGCACGCAGATTGTCGAGGATGCTGGCCTGCGGGTCCAGTATCGACAGGTGCTGGTCGAGCATGGCGATACGCCCCTCAGCCCGGAACACCTCTCCTGCCACGGGATCGAGCAAACCCGCCGCAATCCGCAGAAGCGTGCTCTTGCCCGCACCGTTGCGTCCGATCAGCGCGACGCGCTCCGACCCATCTATCCGCAAGCTCCACGGGCCCAGTCGACGAGTGCCGACAGCAGCTTGCACGCGGTCCAGCATTAGCACCCTCGCGCCGGGCGGCAGGCCGCTTGCGGGCATGTCGATTGTGAGCGGGGTCACGATCTCCACTTGTGATTGCGCCTCCTCCCGGCGTTTGGCAGCCTCGCCGATCAGCCGATCGCTTGTTGCGCCCTCGCGCCCGACTGTGTTCTCGGCACGCTCGGCCCTCGCGTTGAGGACGATCTTCGGCTCGGATCGCTTGGCTGCAACCGCGCGGCCCACCTTGTCGCGCCGCGCCTTGGCCTCGCGCCGATCCTGCGCCGAGCGCTGCGCGGCCCGCAGGGCTGCGTTGGCCCGCTCGCTCTCCTCGGCGGCGCGAACACGCTCCGCCTCCCGCGCAGCGGCGAAGGCAGACCAGCCACCACCAAAACTGCGGATGCCGATGGGTGTCAGTTCGACGATCCGATCCATGTTTTCGAGCAGGTGCCGGTCATGGCTGGCGACCAGTACCCCGCCCCGCCAATCGGCGATCAGCGCCGCAATGGCAGCGCGGCCGGAGGGATCGAGGTTGTTGGTCGGCTCATCCAGCAGCAGGAGGTCGGGCGCTTCCAGCCGCAGGCGAGCGATCCCGATGCGCGTGCGTTCTCCACCCGAAAGCGTGCCGATGCGCCGGTCGAGCGGCATCGCGGGCAGGCCGACCGCTGCGAATGCCGCCTCCACGCGCTCTTCGAGCGTCCAGTCCGCCTGGGCGAAATCCTCCTGCGTCCCCTCGCCCGCCAGCACGCGCGTGGTCGCCGCCAGCCGATCCGCCACGCCGAGCGCTCGGGCAATCGTGAACTCGGGTGACAAATCCTGCTGCAGGATGTCGACCGTACCGGTCAGTTGAATGCTGCCTGACGCGGGCTTTCCCGCGCCGCAGATCAGATTGAGCAAGGTCGACTTGCCCGACCCGTTGCGCCCGACGAGGCCGACCCGCTCGGTTCCGACCGAGAGCGTCAGGTCATGGAAAAGCGGGCGTCCGTCAGGCGTGTGTGCAGATAGGGAGTCGAGCGTGAGGAAGGAGGGCATAGGGCACCGTGGCAGGATTCGAGACAAGGCGGTTCGCGTTGTTCGTCCTGTTGATCACGGCACACATCCTTCTCTGGCTTGGGTGTAATTTACGGCGTGGCCAGACGCGACGCAAGCGGTCAGGGCGATATCGCGACCCGTTTTCGCTGTCCTACCCCGACGGCGCGCGTCAGGATCGCGTCGCTCTTTGAAACCGTCGATAGAACCGCAAAATCGCCAAGATGCGCTCCACAGGATTTCTCGCCTATAACACTGTGTCAGGTGTGTCAGGGCTTGGAGCCAAAGGTGCGGTCAGAACGGTGCGGTAGGACCGTAGAACATCGTAACTTCGATGATTCGCGTCACATCCCTTGGCCAGGTCATCGTTACCTCGAGTGTCCAGATCGGGGCGTTGTGCCCATCGGGCCTCAGCGTGAGCTGGTAGCGGGGGAAGACTTCGCCATCACGCGACTAGCGTTCGATCTGCCACACATCGTCGAGGTCAAGCGCCACGAAGGCATCGCGCGGGCCGTTGCGTTTCTGCTCGTAGGATGCAGGGGCACCGCTTGAGAGGTCGAAGTAGGTCTTCTTGCCCTCTCTCAGCTTCGCCTGTTCCTGGCGCAACGCATCAAGCACACGGCTTGCCTCGGCCGCATCGATGGATCGCAAATGCTGCGCAGGCGCGGCAGGCTGCGATTGCGCATGAAGCACGCCGGGCGCACCAAGCACCCACGCAAGCGCCGCAATCATGCAGAAGCTAAGTGAACGGATGTGCATCCGGCCACCTTGCTCCGCCGTGCTGTCTGACATGTGAGCCCGGCTCAACGGCACGATGCCGCCAAAAACCTAGAACGGAATGTCGTCTTCCAGATCGTCGTAACTGGCGCCGCCACCCGAGCTACCGCCCGAGTCGCCGCCGGAGCCGCCGCCGCCCTGGTTCCAGCCGCCGCCCTGATCGCCGCCGCCGTAACCGCCGCCCGAGCCACCGCCACGCTGGCCACCGCCTCCGTAGCCGCCGCCGCCGCCGCCCTGGGCACCGTCGAGCATCGTCAGCGTTCCGTCGAAGCCGCGCAGCACCACTTCGGTACTATAGCGGTCCTGACCGTTCTGATCCTGCCATTTGCGGGTCTGCAGCTTGCCTTCGATGTAGACCTTGCTGCCCTTCTTAAGGAACCGCTCAACCACGTTGACCAGCCCTTCGGAGAAGATCGCGACGGTGTGCCACTCGGTCCGCTCCTGCCGCTCGCCCGTGTTGCGGTCCTTCCATGTCTCGCTGGTCGCGATGCGCAGGTTGGCGACCTTGCCGCCGTTCTGGAAGCTGCGGATTTCCGGGTCCGCGCCCAGATTGCCGATCAGCATGACCTTGTTGAGGCTGCCCGCCATGATTCGTATCCCTTCGTGTGTGTTGCCCCGGGCCTATCGAATGGGACGCATCGGGGCCAGTAGGGAAGGCGCCAATTTGAACAGGCTCGCTAAAGCCCCAACGCCACCGCACTCCAATAGGTGATGCCTGCGAAGATGTAGGCCAGCGCGAACAGGTAGCCGACCATGAACAGCGGCCATTTCCACCCGTTGGTCTCGCGCCGGGCGACCGCGATGGTCGACAGACACTGCGGTGCGAAGACGAACCACGCGAGGAAGGCGAGCGCGGTCGGCAGGCTCCAGCGTTGCGACAGCGTGCTGGCGAGGCCTTCTGCCTCTTCCTCCTCGTCGTCGGCATCGATGGCGTAGGTCGTCGCGAGCGATGCGACCGCCACCTCGCGCGCGGCCATCGCGGGGATCAGCGCGAGGCTAATCTCGCGGTTGAAGCCGATCGGTTCGAGGACGACGTTCAGGCCGCCCGCGATCTGGCCTGCGAAGGAGGCGTCGACCTGGCTCTCGCCCGGCTCGGCCTGCGGGAAGCTGAGCAGCAGCCACAGGATCACCGTGGCCGAGAAGATGATCGTGCCCGCTCGGCGCAGGAACACCCACGCGCGCTGCCACAGCCCGATCAGGATGTCGCCGACCGACGGCAACTGGTAGCGCGGCAGTTCCATGATGAAGCCGGTCGCCCCGCCCTTGGTCAGCGTGCCCCGCAGGATCAGCGCGACGATAAGCGCGCCGACGATACCCGCCAGATAGAGCGCGAACAGCACGAGGCCCTGAAGCCCGATCCCGCCCCCCACATCGCGCGCGGGGATGAATGCGGCGATGATGACGGCATAGACGGGCAGCCGGGCCGAACAGGTCATCAGCGGCGCGATCAGGATGGTGGTCAGCCGGTCTTTCGGATCGGCGATACTGCGCGTCGCCATGATGCCCGGGATAGCGCAGGCAAAGCTGGACAGCAGCGGAATGAAGCTGCGCCCCGACAGGCCAACGCCCGCCATCAAACGGTCCATCAGGAAGGCGGCCCGTGCCATGTAGCCGGTCGCCTCCATGATCAGGATGAAGAGGAACAGGATCACGATCTGAGGCAGGAACACCACCACCGATCCCACGCCCGCGATAATTCCCTCGGTCAGCAGGTCGCGCAGGAAGCTCTCGGGCATCGCGCCCTCGACCCACGCGCCCAGCCCCCCCGCCGCGCCATCGAGCGCGTCGGTCAGCGGTGCGGCCCAGGCGAACACGGCCTGGAACATAACGAACAGCAGCGCGAGCAGGATGAGCGGGCCGATCCAGGGATTAAGGAGAACGCCATCCAGCCGGTCGCCGATACGGCGCGCCTTGGAGGTCTGGTAGACCGCAGCCTTGGCGATGGTGCGCGCTTCCAGCCGCCGCTCGGTCGCGTCGATCTTCGGGCGATCGGCGAGCGTGCCGACGTCGGCGCGTGCAGCCGCGATTGCGGCGGTCAGGTCCTCGATCCCGCGACGGCGCACCGCCACGGTCTCGACCACCGGTACGCCGAGTGCCTGCGACAGGATGGTCGAGTCGAGCTTCAGCCCATCACGTTCCGCCATGTCGACCATGTTGAGCGCAACGATGGTCGGCTTGCCGAGCGCCAACACTTCCTGCGCGAAAACCAGATGCTGTTCGAGGTTGCCGGCGTCGAGCACCAGCACCAGCACATCGGGCTCTGCCTCGCCGGGAAAATCGCCCTGCACAACCTTGCGGGTCACTTCTTCGTCGGGGCTCGATGCATCGAAGGCATAGGCCCCGGGAAGGTCGATCACCTCGGCTTGCGTACCGTCGGGCAGCGCGAGCACGCCCGCCACGCGCTCCACCGTAACGCCGGGATAGTTGGCGATCTTCTGGCGTGCGCCGGTCAGCTTGTTGAACAACGCGCTCTTGCCCGAGTTGGGGTTGCCGAGCAGCGCAACGCGGAAATTCTCGGTCATGCTACGCGTCCAGTTCGAGCGAAATCGCGGAGGCCTGGCTCTTGCGCAGCGCGACCGTCATCCGGCCGATCGACACTGCAACCGGATCGCGTCCGCCGAAGACGCCGTGATGCGCCATGCGCACCTCGACGCCGGTATCGAAGCCGAGCGCGCGCATCCGCTTCGCATCGGCCGTCGGCAGTGCATCCCAATCGATGGCGGAAATCCGGCTTGTCCTGCCGGGTTCAAGGCTTTCGAGCGTCATGGCGCGCGCTTCTGGCAAAGCGCAGCCCTAGATGCAACTGATTATCAATAATCTTAGGGGATCAGTTCGCGGGATAGCGCAGGCGGCCGAGCATGCGTGCCGGGCTGAACCTTTCGCGCTCCCCGCTGCCAAGCCATTGGGCCTTGGCCTTTTCGAACTGCATGACGTTCTCGATCCGCCGGTCGAGGAAAGCTCGGGTTTCCGCCTTGTCCTCGCTCTCGTCGTCGAGCCAGACCAGCAAGGTGGCGCTGTAGAGCGACGAGAGGATCGCCCGCTTGGTATAGTGGTTGTAATCGGTCGCGGTGTCACCGGCGAGCCGCCACATGATGTCGGCACTCTGCCACGCCCCGCGCAGCGAAGCGCGGACGTTTTGCGGCATGGAGCCAATCGCCAGCGCCCGCCGCATCGCCTCTTCCTGACCTGCAACGGCATCCAGCCGATAGAGCACCAGGTCGCGGATTTTCTCGCGAATTTTGCGCGTCGCCAGCACTTCTTGCGGAAGGTCGCGCGCCATCGCTGCGTCGATCGATTCGATCCACGCCGTGACCATCACCATCGCGTCGGTCTGGCGTCCCTCGCGCTTGAAGGCGAGCCTGGCCAGCGCCGGGTCGACGCCCTCCATCTCCGCCGCAGCGACCAGCGCAGTCTCGGTCCAGCCGTCGAAGATCGCCGAATCGGCGATTGCAGGGGCAAGCGCGAGGCGCAGCTCGTCCAGCGTGAGGTCGGTGGGGTTATCGATCATCGCGTCTTTCTCGTACCTGGAAAAGCCGGCGTTCCTAAAGGCTCGGGCCGTATTGCTGGGCGGCGTCTTCGCCCTGCTTCGCCTCGCCATCGGCAAATTCTTCGGAGAGCCGACGCTCGCCGATCAGCTCGACATAATCGCGGGCCGAGCGCCCTGAATTGTCGGTCCGGTCGGGGTCGGCGCCGTGTTTCAGCAGGACGCGCACCAACGGCACATCGCGACGATGGACCGCAAATATCAGAGGCGTTTCGCCCGTGACCGACAGCGGATCGACGTCCGCACCCGCTTCAAGCAATTCGGTGACCCCTTCGATATGGCCGATGCGGGTCGCCAGCATCAGCGGCGTCACGCCTTCCTTGTTCGCAAGATTGGGATTGGCACCATTATTGATGAGGAATCGAATCCACGTCGCTTCCCGACGCGCCGTCACGATATGCAGCGCGGTGTCGCCGGTGCTGAACTCGCGCGAATTGATCAGCGTGTTGCTGGCCGATTCCTTGACGATCTGCGTCACTGCGGAGCCATCGCCATCGCGCACGGCCTTGAGAAATTTCGTACCTTCGGAAGGCAGCCCGCTCTGCGCGAAAGTCGCGCTGCCCAGTGCAACCAGAGAGAGTAAGGCCACACGGGCCCCATTGCGGAAAAACGGCAGCGACACCTTATGCACTCCTGTTAAAAGCCTGTTATGGGCTGGCTATAGGCCCTAGTTCGTAGGGCCACGCCCTTCTCGACCCCCCAATTAGCAGACGCTGAACCCGATTGCCATGACCGCACTTTACAGCTGCCTGCCTCTTTTCGCCACGCTCGCGCTGGGGCTTGCCGCCTGTTCGTCGGGCGAGCCGAATTCCGGCTCCCCGCCGCTGGAAGGCGCTGCTCTCGGCGGCGATTTCACACTGACCGGCGAAACCGGAGCGCCGGTCAGCTTCAGCGATTTCGAAGGGCAGTATCGCACGATCTATTTCGGCTACACCTTCTGTCCCGACGTATGCCCGGTCGACGTGCAACGCGCGATGGGCGGATTGAAGCAATTCGAGGAATCCCATCCCGAACGCGCGGCGAAGATCCAGCCGCTGTTCGTCAGCGTCGATCCCGATCGCGACACACCCGTAGCACTCACCGAATTCACCGACGCCTTCCACCCCCGGCTGATCGGGATGACCGGCGGCAAGGAACAACTCGACAAGATCGTCCGCGATTTCGGCGGCACCTATCAGATCGGCGAGAAGAGCGAGGGTGGCGGCTACCTCGTTCAGCATACCAATATCACGTTTCTCTTCGGCCCCGATGGCGAGCCTATCGCGATGCTGCCGACCGACGAAGGACCTGAAGCGGTCGCCGCGGAGCTGAACAAATGGGTGCGATGAGGGAGCGGTTCTGGGAACGCCCGCTGGGCGAGCTGACCCAGGCCGAGTGGGAGGCACTGTGCGACGGTTGCGGCCGATGCTGCCTCCACAAGCTGGAGGACGAGGACACTGGCGAGATCGCGGAAACGAATGTTGCGTGCCGTCTGCTCGATTGTTCGACCGCGCGGTGCCGCGACTATCCCAACCGCAAGACCTACGTGCCCGATTGCCTGCAACTCACCCGCTCGCTGGTCGACAAGCTGCCGTGGCTGCCTGAAACCTGCGCCTATCGCCGCCGGGCCGAGGGACGCCGGTTGCCGCGGTGGCACTATCTGCTCACCGGATCGCGCGAGGATGTCCATCACGAGGGCGCCGGGATCGCGGGGCGCGTCATTTCCGAGACCGCAGCCGGACCGCTCGAACATCACATCGTCGAGTGGCCCGAATGATCGACTGGTTGCGCGAACCCGCCGATCCGGTGGTCGCGCTGGCCGGTGGCGATCTGCCGCTCGTCATCCGGCGGCATCCGCGCGCCACCCGCATGACCCTGCGGTTGGCCGATGATGGCGAGAGCGCACGGGTCACGCTGCCGCGCTGGGGCACCACCCGCGAAGCATTGAAATTCGCGCAATCGCGCGCCGACTGGCTGGAATTACAGCGCGCGAAAAAGCCTGCCCGCGCCGAGCCGGTGCCGGGCGGCTCGCTGAGCTTCAGGGGTCGCGCCCTTGCCATCGACTGGTGCGAAAGCCGTCCGCGCCGGGTTCTCGCCAGCGACAATGCAATCCGGCTCGGCGGACCTCGCGAAACGCTGACCCCGCGCCTCAAGCGCTGGCTGCAGGGCGAAGCTCGAGAACTCTTCGCTGAGGACCTCGCCTTCTACGCGGGCCGTGCCGGGCTTTCCACGCCCGACTTCTCGCTCTCCGGCGCGCGGCGACGCTGGGGCAGCTGTTCTTCCAACGGCACCGTCAGGCTCAATTGGCGGCTGGTGATGGCACCCGACCACGTGCGCCGCTCGGTCGTCGCGCATGAGACCGCCCACCGAGTGCATTTCGACCATTCCCCGGCCTTTCACGCTCTGCTGGCCGATTTGTTCGAAGGCGACCTTCCGCACGCCGAAGCCTGGCTAAAAGCCAATGGGCCGGGCCTGTTCGCCTCATTCGACTAGATCCCCCGAAATATCCGGACTGGCGAGGTTAAGCCGGTGCGCTTATGTTGGGGTCATGCGTATCAGCCCCAAATACGATGTCGCCGGTGGCCTTGGCGACTTCTGGAACGAGATCCGGCGACCCCAGCCATATCGCATTCCAATCATTCTGGCCTCCTGCGCGTTCCCTGCATTCTTCCTGTATTTCTTCGCGCAGGAGCGCGTCTACGCGCCGCCAGAAACGCCCGACATCGTTTACATAACCACCTTCGCGCCCGACCGGACCGATGCCGAGATCGTCGCTTCGAACCTCGAAAACCAGGAACGCAAGGAAGCGCGCCAACGGCTGCTGGATGCACGGCTTGAGAAACGGCGCGAGATGTACCGCGCGCTCGGCCAGGCGACCGGGATCGACACCGACAAGATGGAAGCCGAAATCGCGGCCGAGGAAGCGCGCGAAGCGGCCGAACGGGAAAGGCGAATCGAGCAGGCGACGGGCGGATCGGTCGACGGCAGCGCCGATGACCGCAGCGAGTGACGCGCGCTGGCTGGCCGCCGCCGCGCGTCTTGCGCTGAAGGGCCGTCCCGCCAGCAATCCTAATCCGGCGGTCGGCTGCATCATCGTGAAAGACGGCCGCGTCGTCGGGCGCGGCTGGACGCAGGCGGGCGGACGTCCCCATGCCGAAGCAATGGCGCTCGACATGGCGGGCGAGGCAGCGCGCGGTGCCGACGTTTACGCCACTCTCGAACCCTGCGCGCATCGCTCGCCGCGCGGGCCATCTTGCGCAGACCGACTGGTCGAGGCGGGAGTCGCGCGGCTGATCGCAGGCGTGGTCGACCCCGATGATCGCACTGCGGGACTGGGGCTGGAGCGGCTGCGCAAGGCGGGGATCGATGCGCAGGCGATCGCTTGCCCGCACAGCGCAGCCAGCCTCGCGGGATACCTGACCCGCCAGCGCCATGGCCGACCCCATGTCACCCTCAAGCTCGCCATGTCGCTCGACGGGTGCATCGCGCTGGCCGATGGCACCAGCCAGTGGATCACCGGCGAGGCATCGCGCGCGCATGTCCATTCCCGCAGGGCTCTTGCCGATGCGATCCTCGTCGGCGGAGGGACCTGGCGGACCGACAACCCGCGCCTCGATGTCCGGCTCCCGGGTCTGGACCGCCGTAGCCCTGAGCGATGGGTGCTGACCACGCAAGCCATCGAGGGCGTGCAGACCATCGCCGCGCCCGCCGACATTACCCGCATCCCGGCGCAATACCTTTATGTGGAAGGCGGCGCGCAGACCGCTGCGAGCTTCCTTGCCGAAGACCTGGTTGACCGGCTGGAGATCTACCGCGCCCCGATCCTGATCGGCGATGGCCTGCGCGCAATTGGCGGGCTGGGCCTCGCCGAGCTTGCGCGAGCGCATGATCGCTGGCAGCCGGTCGAGCGACGCAGCCTCGGCCCCGACAGCTTCGAGGCGTTCGAGCGCTCGCGGCAGGGAGATTAGCATGTTCACCGGTATCGTATCCGCCATCGGCACCATCTCGGCGACCGAGCAGCGCGGCGACCGGCGCGTTACCATCGCCTGTCCATACGACCCCGAAACCATCGCCATCGGCGCCTCGATCGCCTGTTCCGGCGTGTGCCTGACCGTAGTCGACCGGGGAGGCAAAGCAGGCGATTCGTGGTTCGCGGTGGATGTCTCGGGCGAGACCGTGTCGCGCAGCGCACCCGACATGTGGGCCGATGGGCGCCGCCTCAATCTCGAGCGCGCGCTGAAGCTCGGCGACGAGCTGGGTGGCCACATCGTCACCGGCCACGTCGATTGCGTGGGCGAGGTGGTGTCCGCGCGCAGCGACGGCGATTCGACCCGCCTGACGATCCGCGCCCCCGCCGAATTCGCGCCGTTCATCGCGGCCAAGGGGTCGATCACGGTCGACGGCGTGTCGCTGACGGTCAACGCGGTCGACGACCTTTCCGACGGCAGCTGCACCTTCGCGCTCAACATCATCCCGCATACCGGCGAGGTGACGTCGCTCGGCGCGCTCGGAACGGGCGACAAGGTCAACCTCGAGATCGACGTGCTGGCGCGTTACCTGAAACGGATGCAGGCTCTGGCGAGCTGACAGGGGAAACGATCGATGACCTATCTGGTGTTGCTGGCGCTGGCGCTGTCCATGCGGTTCGGACCGGACATCCCTTTTCGAAGGATGCTCACCAGACATCTCGTCGAGCGCCCGATCGCTTTCTTGGTGTCGCACGAGCGGCACCAGTACATCTTCTGGTTGATCGCCACGGCCATGCTGTTGCTTGGTGGCGAGGCGATCCTGATCTTCGGACCGGAACTGATCCTGGTCTACGCCGCCGATCTTGCGCTGTATGTCGACGTTGTGGTGATTGCCGCGGCCTCCGCCTCGTGGAACCGGGCGCATGGGGTGCTGACCCGTCTGCGATCCGGCTTCGGTCGAACGCGCAAGGTCCGGCGCGGCGGCAACGGCGCGGCGCGATCAAAACGCTCGCAGCGCGCGCCCGCCAGGCTCACCAAAGCGAACGACGACGATAGCGACGGACCGGATGCCGGCTTTGCGGAGCGCTTCGCGATCGCGGCCTGACACACCTGACACAGTGTCCAAGGGGCAAAAACCGCCCGGGCCATATCCGGGTGGAATCAGGGCTATTCGACGGTGTGAAAGAGCGACCCGCAGCCTAGCGTCGAGAACCAGCGTAGGACAGTCGCGGCACCGCCCTCTCCGTAGCGGATCAGGCGCGAGCCTTCTCGCCTTGCCTCAGGGTCAGTACCTCCACCCCGTTCGCCGTCACCGCCACCGTATGCTCGAACTGAGCAGAGAGCTTTCCGTCTTTCGTCACGACCGTCCAGCCATCGTCGCGGGTGACGGTTTTCGCGCGGCCCAGATTGACCATTGGCTCGATGGTGAAGGTCATCCCTTCGCGCAGACGCAGGCCGGTGCCCGGGCGACCGTGGTTGAGCACCTGCGGCTCCTCGTGCATTTCACGCCCGATGCCGTGGCCGCAATATTCGCGGACGACCGAGCAGCCATGCTTCTTGGCATGTTTCTCGATCGCGAAACCGATATCGCCCAGATGCGCGCCGGGCCTGACCTTGCGGATGCCAGCCCACATTGCTTCCTGTGCGATCCGCGCGATACGCCGCGCGTGCGGCGGCGCGTCCCCGACAATGTAGGTTTTGCTGGAATCGGCGATGAAGCCACCTTTCTCCAGCGTGATGTCGAGGTTGATGATGTCGCCATCCTGCACGATCACATCCGGCGACGGTACACCGTGACAGACGACTTCGTTGATCGAGCAGTTGAGCACGTATTCGTAGCCGTACTGCCCCTTGCTGGCAGGTCTCGCGGAGAGGTCCTCGCGGATGAAACGTTCGACCAGATCATTGATCTGCATGGTCGAGAGCCCCGGGAGATCGAGCGTGTCGAGCATCTCGAACACCGAGGCGAGCAGACGCCCGGACACGCGCATCAGCGCGAGCTCTTCGGAGGTCTTGACCATCTCAGGCAGCCGCGCGCGTTGCGCTGTCGTCTTCGCTGGCACCCTCGCTCGCCAACGCAAGCTGCTGCCTGACGATATCGTTGAACGACAGCGTCGGATTGGCTTCAGCGAGCCGCCCGATCTTCATCCAGAACTCTGCCTGCGCATTGATCGAACGGCACATAACCGCGCTGGCCTGGCGGACCTGCTCGTGGAGTTCGTCGTCGATCTTGACCAGACCCATTCCTCAACCTTTATACGAATCATATATAAAGCGCGTATAGGTCGACAATCGCTGCTGTCCAGCGCGGCAAGAAATCATCTTGCCAGCGTAAAAAATGCAGGATGGCGGAACGGACGGCCCCTAATCGCCGAGCGATTCACGGCCCAGCGGCCCGCTCGCGAAATCCTCGCGGGTGATCGCATACACAACGTGCAGCACCCGCTTGCCTTGATATTTGGCCAGATCGGTGCGCCGCGTCTGTCGCGCGCCGATTTTCTCGAGCGCGATGCGGCTGCGCCAGTTCGACTCTCCGACGCGGAAATCGATCCGATCGACGCTCTTGAGCGCGTGGCCGACCATCAGCCGCTTGATCTCGCGATTTGCCCCCTTCCCCCAGTAATTCGGGGAGAGAAACGTCCAACCGATTTCGACCGAGCTCTGCTCTTCCTCGTCGTCTTCGGCGCTCTTCAGCGCCTGGAACCGCGACGAGCCGATGATGTCGCCCTTTCGCGTGTCGATGATCGCCAGCGCGCCGCCCTTGGCCAACGCATCGTCGAAGAATTCCCGGAAAACCTCGGCACGCCAGCGATCGTGCATGGGATGCTGTTCCCATACTGCCGGGTCCGAAGCGACGGCATAAAGCGCGGCCCAGTCCTCGCCAGCAAGGGGACGTAGCAGATACCGCTCCCCTTCAAGGACCGGCTGCCGGTCCATGTCAGGCGGCAACGTCCGCCAGTGCGGCGATGAACTTGTCGATATTGCCCTTGGTCAGCCCGGCGATGTTGATGCGCCCGGAGCCTGCCATGTAGACGCCGTGATCGGTCTTCAGACGACCGATCTGGTCCTTGTTCAGCGGCAGCATCGCGAACAGGCCGTTCTGCTCCTCCAGATGCGCCAGCGGCACGCCCTCGACCTTGTTGTCCGCCCCGGCGAGATACGCGCGGACCCAGCGAAGCCGCTTGCGCATCGATTCCAGCTCGGTGAACCACGTCTTGCGCAAGCCCTCGTCGCTCAGGACGATCCGCACCGTGGCGGCACCATGATCGGGCGGCATCGACCAGTTTGCGCGTGCCAGAGCGGCGGCGTTGGACAATGCAGGGCCCATGTCGTCGGCTTTGGCGACCTTGATATAGAATGCCCCCACGCGGTCGCGATAGAGGCCGAAATTCTTGTCGCAGCTATAGGCGACCAGTGCGTAGGGGACCTTGGTCAGCACCTTGCGCAGGCCGGCCGCGTCTTCCTCCAGCCCTTCACCAAGGCCCTGATACGCACTGTCGATGATCGGCAGCACGGGGCTTGTGGAGAGCGCATCGGCAATCGCGTCCCACTGCTCTGCCGAATAGTCGACGCCGGTGGGATTGTGGCAGCATGCGTGGATCAGCACCGCATCGCCCTCGCCCCCGGCCCGGATGACCTCCAGCAGGGCGTCGATATCGGCCGAGCCATCGTCGTTCGAATGCGAGAAGGTCACGGCCTCCAGCCCGACATCCTCGATGATCGGTACGTGGTTGGGCCAGCTCGGCGCACCGAGGTGCACGCGGGTGACGCCCGCCAGCTCGGCCAGTGCCACGGCGAGGCGCACGGCACCCGTACCACCGGGCGTCTGCAGCCCGTCGATCAGGTCGCCGGTGTCGGCGTCGGCCCCGAAGACGATCGGCATAAGGGCCTTTACGAAGCCCTTGTCACCCTCGGGCCCCAGATAGCTTTTGCTGTCCTGCTCATCGAGCAAGCGGCGTTCGCCGCCCTTCACCGCTTCGAACACAGGGGTCGCGCCATCATCGGTACGGTACACGCCGACGCCGAGGTCGATCTTGTCTGCACGCTCATCGGCGGCGAATTGCGAGATCAGCGCGAGCAGCGCGTCGGGCGGAGTGTCTTGCAGGCGATCGAGCATGCCCGCCCCATGCTATCGCACGCGCACGACCGCAACCGATTTTATCGCCGTGGCGCGGCCTAGAAGGGTAACCAGCGGTGCTCCTTGGAGAACTTCATGTAACCGGCATTGATGCCCAGCCGCAGCCCGGCACCCATGCGGATCGGGATCAGCACCTTGTCGCCCTTCCGCAGATAGCTCGCGGTCACCCCGCCGACGAGATAGGCCTGTCCCTCGCCAGACGGGAAGCGCGCGAACAGTTCTTCGGTGTCGAACAGGTTGTAGACCAGCACGAAGGTCTTGCCGCCGTTTGCACCCACATCGAAGCCGATCGAGGGGCCGGTCCAGTACACCGGGCGCTGCCCTTCGATCTTGTGGTACAGCGTGCCCGAGCCATAGCGCGCGCCGACGATGAACGCGCCGCTCGCCTCGCGACCGATGATATAGCCGTTGGGCGTGCCCTGATCGGCCAGCACGCGCTCGATCAGCCGCGCGATGTCCTCCGCATTCTCCCCGAAAAAGTCCTGCGCCGCGCCGATCAGATCATCATCCTGCCAGGTTTCGGCGCTGGCTGCGGGGCTAGCGGGCACAGCGGAATTGTTCTGGGAATACGCCTGCGGCTGGTCGGCAGCCGGCGCGTCTGTCTCCGGCGAAAGGTCCGTCCAGGCGGAAACCCCCGATTGCTGCTCCGATTGCGCGGGCGCTTGCGGCTGAGATTGCGGCTGTGTCGCCGGGGTGCCGTAGACCGACGGCTCGCCGGGATTCTCCACGAGGTCCCCGTCGATCGCTTCGTTGGGATCGACCTGCTCGATCGGTTGGGCGGCGAGCGGTGTCGCCACCATCGCGGCGATCGTGGCGAACAGTGCGACAAGGCGTCGGGTGCTAATTGTGCGGGCCATGGCCTGCGCTCCTCTTACATCGCGAAGAATTCCACTTACGACCGGGGCGTAGCCTGAATAGCATGAACCTCGCGCATCAAGGTGCGAGGCGGCGAGGCGAATCGAAAACAAGGCGAGACGAGTCGTGCGCTGCGGATCCGACGCCCGAATGCGCAGGGCACAGATTGTATGGCACGCGCCCCTTGTGCCGCACCACCACGCTGGCTATAGCGCGCCGCTCTCGGGCCGCAGTTAGCCAGCGGGCCGTGTGCGGAGACGTGGGTGAGTGGCTGAAACCAGCTCCCTGCTAAGGAGCCATACCTCTATCGGGGTATCGAGGGTTCGAATCCCTCCGTCTCCGCCATTTTCCAGCGAATATAAGTGGTCTATTGCGGCTCTGCCTGGCAAAATCCGGTCCCGGCCATCTTACCCGTAACTTGACCATATTCGGGTGTCTGGCCGGTATTGACCAGAAAGGCCTGCCGAAAGGGGTATCGAGGAGACCCCGCTTCGACTAGCGTGAGGTCGGCCGGCCCTTTGAAGGCCGCCGCATGACAGTCTTCCGCCTCAGCTCTGTATTCCTACGATGCCCGGCAAGCGGTGGCGGCAAGGTTCCGCCATCGCGAAGCCTCCACGCCACAACACGTGGCGCATGGATGGTGGTTCAGTTTGTCGACGGGCCACGGAACCAGCGCGTCGAACCTCGGGGACACGGGCCGGGCCGGAACGATCTCCGGCTCCGGCCCAGAGCCCAGAACCTAGAACCTAGAACGAGAAGGTCAGGTCGCTGTACCCGAAATGGGTGGCGCCGGTCTGTGGTGAACCGGGCACCTCCTGGAAGAACCTGCCTTTGTCGAGAATTGCGCCTCCAAGTTCGAGGCGCACGAGCCCCGGCACCAGCCAATAGCGGATCCGCGCTTCCACCTGGTTGCCGCCGTCACGGCCTGCGTTGCCCGAGGGATCGCGCAGCTTCGTGTTGGCGAACGTATCGGTCGCCGAATCCAGCCAGGCGTGGCGGTAGCCGAGGAAGCCCTGCAGGCGTTTGCTGGGCTTGGCAGCGATCTTGGCGCCCACACTGCGGATATTCAAGCGGCCGAAGGGGCCATACAGCTCGGTCGGACCCCATTCACCGCGGCGCGGTCCGAACAGAGGATCGAAGCGGTTGTAATCCGAGGTGTCGGCATCATCGCCGCTGGCAATATCGAAGAAGGCCGAAATGCGCGGCGACCAGGCGCTTGCGAAACTATAGCCAAGTTCGGCATGCGCCGTATAGGCGTCGACGTCTACCTGCGGCGCATTGGCATCCTTCGAGGTGCGGATATTGCCACCCTGGTAGGCGAATTCGAATTCGGCATCCCATTTGCCGGCTTTATCGGGACGGTAGAAGCGCACGCCAGGGGTTACCAGGTGGCGATCCACCGTGGCCTTGTCGGCGCGATCATCCTCGTCGAGGACATAGACGTAAACTTCGCCGGTGAACGGACCGATCAGCGCGGGGCGCGAAAAGATGCCCCCCCAAAACTCCAGATCCCACGATTCCCGGTCCCATTCGACCTTGTTGTCGAGCAGGCTGGCCTTGTCCGTGGGCAGGCGCTGTTGCGGAAGCGTGTAGAAGACCGTCAGATTGCTGCCGTCCGCCGTTTCTCTGTCGAAACGCACGCCGGTGAAGGCATTGGCAGCGGTGCGGAAACCGGGGTCGCCAACCAGCCGCTTCGAACCAAGGTTGAGCACGAAGCGCCCGCCCGTAATGCTTGCGGTCTCGCCGATATCCGCAGATGCGTAGAGCTGCACCAGTTCAAGGGCATTGATCGAGGATGCCGAAAGCGGTGTATCCGCATCGTTGAGATAGGCGCGCGCATCGCGCAGTTCGCCACCAAGAGTTACAGGCCCGGCGTCGTATTCCGCCCGAATGCTGCCACGGATGGTGATTGCCTCGTCGCTATCCGGCGCGTTGGAGCGGAAGCCGTTGTCATAGGTCTGGTAGCGAAAACGCAGATCGCCTTCGATCGAGAAATCATCCGACCCAATCGTATCCTGCAGGCTGAATGGGGTATCCTCTTGCGCGGTGGCGGGCGTTGCGGCGAGCGCGATGCCGCCAGCCAATGCCATCCAAGAAGGTGCGCTTGCGTGAAATTTTGCTTTGCTCATGTCCTGTCGGCAGACATTCCTCGGGCTTGAGGTGCCTCGCCATCTCCTTCCTGTCTTCGATTTTTTCTTGGGAATGCAGCGCGTGAAGGCGCCTGGTCGTTCAGGCGACCAATGTCAGATTGCTGCTTGTCGCAATTCGGGCCGGTCGGTCGGGAAGCCCCGCACCATGATGCGCCTCCGCCGTTAGCTGGAACCGGGCAACCAGTTCCGAAAGCGTGTCTGCCGCATTGGCCAGATTATGTGCTGCTGCGCTGGTTTCCTCGACCATGGCGGCATTCTGCTGGGTCATCTGGTCCATCGACAGCATGGTTTCGTTCGTTCGTGTCAGCTCACCCGATTGCTTGGCGGACGCCTGGCTGATGTGATTGACCATCTCGGTCACGGAACCGACGCGCTCGATAATCCGATCGAGGGCTTGGCCAGTCTCGCTGACCATCTCGACGCCTGCGGCAACTTCCTTCGTACTGTTCTCGATCAGCACGCGAATATCCTGCGCTGCTTCAGCGGAACGCTGGGCAAGCTGGCGCACTTCTTCCGCGACCACCGCAAAAGCCTTGCCGACCTCGCCGGCACGGGCCGCCTCGACTGCGGCATTGAGCGCAAGCAGGTTCGTCTGAAAAGCGATGCCATCGATGGTCATGATGATGCTGGCGATTTCCGAGGTCGATTTCTCGATCTTGTCCATTGCGGTGACCGCCTGGCTTACGATCTGGCCACCCTGGCGCGCTTCCTTCACGGCCTGCTCGACACCGCGATTGGCGTCTGCAGAGACTTGTGTGGTATCGCGCAATCCCTCGGAAATGGCCGTCACGGTTTCGGTTGCCGTGCTGAGTTCGCCGGCACTGCGCTCGGTCCGCTTCGCAAGATCGTCCGATGCCTGGCTGATCTCGACCGAGCCGGTCCGGATATCCCGAGCCGAGGCGTTTACGGATTCGATGGCTTCGCGAAGCTGGCTCAACGTCCGGTTGAAGTCGGTACGCAGTTCGGCATAACTCGCGCCGAGCTCGGGAAGGTCGGCGCTGAGATCGCCATCGGCCATTCGCTGGAGCCGATCGCTGACCAGTTCGACCATCCGCTTCATCTCGGCGTCGGATTGTACCTTTTCCTTGGTCGTATCGCGCAGCCGCTCAGCCGCACGCGCAAGTTCGCCCAGTTCGTCGGTCCGCTCGACATGGTCGACCTCGATATCGAGTTCGCCCGATTCGATCGCGGCGATGCTCTGACGCACGCTCCCGAGTTCGCCGACGATTGCGTTGCGGATCGCACGAGCCATGAAGAAGGATACCAGGCCGGCCAAAACCGCAATGAGCGCGGTGATTATCATGACGGATTTGGCGAGTGCGTGCTGTTCGATGGAGAACTCGCTGGCGCGCAGAATTGCGGGATCGCGGATCGCCTCGATAGCCGTGTCGACTTCGTTGCCGGAATCGACGATGCGCGCGACCGCAGCGGTCCCGGGCGTGCCGTCGGCAATAGCCTCGCTCACTGTCCGCTCATACGCGTCCAGGGTCCGCCCGACGACGTCGGCAAGCGGCAAGTCTTCGGCTTCCATCTTCTCGCGCATATCTTCGAGCGAGGTACGCATGTCTGCCAGATTGCTTTCGTAATTGCTCTCGGTTTCAGGGCTCAGCATAAGCGCGTGCCGGAAAGCGTCGCGCTCAAGCGAGGCGAAGTCTTTTTCGAGCAGCGCGGAGTACAGTGCGCCCTCGTTCATCTCATCCGCTCTGCCGAGCATGTCGCGGCTGATGATCGAACCGCCAACCACCGTCGTAATGATCGCGACGCTCAGCAAACCGGCCGCAACCGCCTGAAGATTCAATCGACGGCTTATTGAGAGCTTTGCCAACCAGCCGCGAGACCTCTGGGTACGTTCTGTCACAATCATCCAATCTGCGCTTTTTAAAATATAGGGCGAGTATTGCCTTATAGAGCCATCGCGATTGGCATGGCGGCGGACAGCCGGAAAAACTGCTGCGTGAGGGGACGCCGACGGGGGTTTGGGGTCGAAAGCGCGCCTTATTTATCCAATATAATGAGGGACTTGATAATATAGATCGAAGCGCTCCGTCTCTGCCGCCGGGCTTCGCGCCTCAGCACCCAAACGATGTCTGCGACGTTCTCTTTCATTGACCGACGTCGAACGTCATCCCTGCGCAAGTGGGGACGTGGGCACCGGTGCACGAGCTGTGATACGTTTCGATGAACGGCCCCTCGCGTAGCCACGCAGGTAACTGCGATGATACGGCAGATGCCGACGATGGCTGGGCCGGTATCGTCCAGCCCCCACACCTCCGTTCAGCGCCCTTGGCGCGCTCGCGGCGCGGACCCGCTCAGGGGCTCGCAAGCGGTCATCGTTTCGCGACCGGCCGAAACAATCGCGCTTCGAACTTTTTTAGGTTATCAACGGACTACAACCACCTGGAATATTTCTCTAATCTATCGGATGAGATGCAGCAGAAACAGTCAAACGAGCGCGCTGCCACAGGGCAGGACAAGGTCCCTCCACGGCTGCTTCGCGATTTGGCAATTCTGGCGCTTGGATATCTCGCTGCCGGATATCTCGGCATCTGGCTTGCCGTACCGCCGGGCTATGCGACCATTATCTGGCCGGCATCGGGGGTTGCTCTTTGTGCCCTTCTTATCCGTGGCGACCGATTGTGGCCCGGTATCTGGCTGGGTTCTTTCTTTCTCAACATAAGAACGGTCTTCGAAGGCCCGTTCGATTTCCAGCAAGAGTTGCCGGTCCTGGCAGTGGGGGTTGCAATAGCCTTCGGGGCCAGCCTGCAAGCAGTGGTAGGTTTCAGGATAGCCCGTCGATTTGCCGACGGGATCGAACTTGCGAACTCCCGCGAGATATTCCGGCTCGTGCTGCTGGTCGTACTGTTGCCATGCATCATTGCCTCCACCATCGGAGTGTCGGCACTGATGCTCGCGGGCACGGTCGATCCATCGATGGCTCTGCGAAACTGGCTGACCTGGTATGCTGGCGATCTGCTCGGCGTGATCCTGGTGACGCCGATCCTGCTGCTATCCAGCTGGTCGCCAGTCGCCGTCCGATGGCGCGGACAATCGCTGCAAGGGGCCGGTTCGCTGGTCGCGACCAGCCTCGTCGCTACATTGCTGCTTACATTCTATGCCTGGCAGTTCATGTCGGAGCGCGAATACCGTCAGGCTGAAGCCAACCTGGCAATGCTGGCCAAGAACACGGACAACGCGCTGCGGCACCGGCTCCAGATCTATCAGCGAGCTCTGGCGGGCGGCGCCGCTTTCGCAAATGTTGAAGGTGACATCACGCCTGCCGAATGGGGCGATTACGTCACTCACCTGGATCTGGTCCGCGCATATCCCGGGATGCACGGCTTCGGCATGTTCGAAGAGGTGAATGGCGAGGATATGCCGGCATTCCGCGAGCAGCTTGCCCGGGAATACGGGAATCGAATCCAGGTCCATCCCGACGTGCCGCGCGACAGGCATTTCGTGATCAATCGCATCGAACCGCTTGCAACCAATTTCGAGGCCGTGGGCCTCGATCTTGCCTTCGAGGAAGGGCGACGCGAGGCGATTGCGCTCTCGACGAAGAGCGAGAGCGCGGTTCTGACACGCCCGATCGTGCTGGTGCAGGATCAGCGCGAAGGGCCCGGGTTCCTGCTGATGCGCCCCGTCCTCGACGGTGCCGGACTACCAACCGGCCGATGGGTGTATTCACCCATGGTCGCGGAAGACTTACTGTCCGATCTCACCCCATCGCAAGGCACGGATTTCGCGCTGGAGGTGTTCCATGGCGAAGCGAGCGATCCGGCCGCGCGCCTTTATGTCACTGGCGAAAAGGCCGAGAACCCTGCCTTCGCGCTTGAAAACACGATCTGGCTGGCTGGGCAACCGTTCACCCTGCGCTGGAGCAGCCTGCGTCCATTCGAAAGACGTTCGGTTTCCAGCGCGCCTGCTCTTGCCCTCGCCAGCGGCCTCATCATCACCTTGCTCCTTGGCATCTTGCTGACAATCTTCCAGCGGCGAGAGAGCCACATCATGCGCGAAGTGGACGAGGCGACGGCTGAGCTCGCCGAGCATAATCGTATGCTCGAGCTGGCGGAGGCTACGGCCCATATCGGGCATTGGCATTACGATCTGCAAGCCCATGAAGTTCGCTGGTCCGATGAAGTGTATCGCCTCCATGGCCTGCGCCCTGGCAATACGCCGGCGATCGAAAAAGCAATTGAGTTCTATCACCCGGATGACCGCGAAATGGTCGAACAGTCGATGGCGGCTGCGGCGGAGACATGCGAACCCTATCGTTTCAGGGCGCGGCTCCTGAGTGCAACCGGAGACTTGCGCCACGTCGAAGTGCGTGGCCGTGTCGATACCGATGAATCCGGGGAGGCGACAGCGATCATCGGCGTCATCATCGATCGGACCGATGAGACGGCCATGCGCGAACGGCTGACCGAAACGATTGCGGAAGCACGCGCTGCGGACAGGGCGAAATCCAGCTTCCTCGCCAATATGAGCCACGAGATCCGGACGCCGATGAACGGGGTAATCGGCTTCACCGAACTTGCGCTCGCCGAAGAAAAGGAACCCGAGCAAAAGCGGCGCCTGCAAATGATTGCGGATTCGAGCAATGCGATGCTCCGCTTGCTCAACGATCTCCTGGATTTTGCGAAGATCGAGGCCAAGCAGATGGCGATCGTCAATGAACTGACCGACCTGCGACACACTCTCCAAAGCTGCGTACGGCTAATGGAACCGGTTGCCAGCAATCAGGGTCTGCGCCTCTCGCTCGATGTCGATCCCGCAGTGCCTGCCCGCATGCTCGTCGACAAAATGCGATTGCGGCAGATCATCCTCAATCTTGTCGGCAATGCGCTGAAGTTCACCGAAGAAGGCGAGGTCAAAATCTCGGCTTCGATCAGCCGCCGCCAGACCGACCAATCCGGCATGATCTTCATTACCGTGCGCGACACCGGCATCGGTATTCCCGAGGATCGTCTGGAGAGTATCTTCGGCAAGTTCACCCAGGCCGACGACACCACGGCAAGGCGGTACGGCGGCACCGGGCTGGGCCTTCCGATCAGCGCCGAATTGGCCGAACTCATGGGGGGCAAACTTCGCGTGGAGAGCAAGCCGGGCGTCGGTTCCACCTTCATACTGACACTCCCGCTCGAGAAGAGCGAGGGTGTGGCCGTGCCCCTGCGCGATGCCGAAGAGCCGACGCCGGGCCACGACCATCCAGCCCGGCTCAACTTCCTGATTGCAGAAGATAATCCCATCAATCAGGAGCTGACGATCGCCATGGTCGATAAGGCGGGCCATGACTGCACGCTCGTCCAGAACGGGCGGCAAGCGGTCGATGCCGTGCTCCAGGCGAGCAGCGACGGGGCACCTTACGACATGGTGCTGATGGACATGCAGATGCCGGAAATGGATGGGCTCGAGGCTTCGCGGGAAATCCGGAAGGCCGGCATCGATGCCAAGACGCTCCCTATTCTGGCGGTGACCGCAAACGCCTATTCGGACGATGTTCAGCGCTGTCTTGCTGCGGGAATGCAGGCGCACCTGACAAAGCCCTTGCGTCTCGATGAGCTTTACGAAGCTATCTCCCAATGGTCCCCGCATCCGGCAGCCTCTGCAGAGCCATCGGCAGGCATGAGCGGCACCGGGACCAACCCGCGCCTTCGCGCCATGTTCGATGAGAGGGTCGCCTCGATCGTCACTGCGATCGACGCCGCCGTGTCCGATGGATCGCTGAGTGAGGAAAAGAAGCGGACAATCACCGGGCTGCTGCATCAGACGGCTGGAGTGGCCGGGTATTTCGAGCAGCAAGCGCTGGGTGAATTCTGCCGGGAAATGGAGCGCAAGCTGCTCGACACCACGGATCAGGCGCTAATGCTCTCCATGCTGGAAACCATTCGAGAGCGCCTCACGCTGGCGACCACCGACGGATAGGCCCGGCGTGCGGCCGGGGATCCCAACCTCGTGGGGCGGCGCCATGGTGGACGCCGGGGCCGGACGTGACGACGCTAAGCCGGGCGTCGATGCGAAACCTGTCAGGACGCTCGCGCGGTGCGCGACAGGATGAGTTGTTCCACATTGGCTGCGTCGGCATCGCATTCCGCTGCGCGCTTCAGAAAAGTCGCGCGATTGATGTCGTCTTTTTCCGACAGATCGCGCAGCATCCGCGATTTTTCGCGCAGCGATCGCAAGGTGTCGTACATGCTCTGTTCGAGCAATTCGTCCTGCCGATGGGCCAGAGCATTCTGCGTGTAGGCGTGCCCGGTATGACAGCGGAACCGGCTGATCGGACCATCCTCGATCCGCCACAGCACGCCGTTGCAATCGGGGCAGTTATAGGGCGCGAGCTGCCCTAGCTCGTCCTCGCTCGACATGCTGGCCTTCTCCAGTCCTGCGATCATCAGTTCCAGCTTCACCTGCTCGGATACCGGGTGCGTGGGCCCGGCTTCTTCCGCGACAAGCGATGACAGCGCGGTGCCGATCACGCCCGCGTGGGCAATGAGTTCAGGCTCCCCGACCGCGCTGATCGCGGCGCGCGGCATGCTCGGCGAAGTGGAATCGTTGGGGTCCTGCACGATCACCCCCCCGCCGGCGCCCACGATCGCCCTGCACCCCGCTGCACCATCGTCGAGATAGCCGGAGAGGATCACCCCCGTGGCGCGCGCGCCTCCAAAAATCGCAAGCGAGCGAAAGAGCGGATCGATCGCGGGCCGAAAGTTGTTTTCTTTCGGGCCGCGCCGCAGGTGAACATGATCCTCGCCGATGACCATATGGGCGTCGGGCGGCGCCAGATGCAGGCAGCCCGGCGCGATCCGCGCCCCGTCGGCCGGTTCCACCACGTCGATGGGGCTGCGCTGCTTCAGGATATCGAGCAGGTGCCCGGCTTCCCGGGCGCGGTGCAGCACCACGAACAGCGCTGCCGGTGCCTGCGGCTCGTACGCAGCGAGCATATCGAGCAAGGCGGGAAGCCCACCGGCGCTGCCGCCGATGCCGATCCGGTCGCGGCGTTGCGCGCCCTCACCCATCGCGGCGCCTGATCGCCTGCGCGACACGCGACAGCATGGCGGCCGGTGAAGCCGGTTTGGCGAGGAACGCGCGCTCTTTCAGCTTGCTGGCCAACCTGAGTTCCGAACCGTAACCGGAAACGACGAGGAACGGCACGTTGCGCTTCTCGAGCAGGTTGAGCAGCGGCGTGGCTTCGTCGCCATCGATATTGAAATCGACCACCGCGAAGTCGAGCTGTTCGCTCTCGACCGATTCGATGGCACTCTCCAGATCATTGAACGGCCCAACGACCGAGCAGCCTGCCCCCATCAGCGAGTTCGTATACTGCTCGGCCACCAGCCATTCGTCATCGAGCACGAGGATACGCGCACCTTCGATAAGGCTCAGGTCGACGGGGGGGAGAGTGGAAGCGGGCGAAGCCTGTGGCTGACCGTCGGTCACCGAACCTGGCAGTATCCGCGAGCTGGGTATGGCGCAGGTCACCCTCAGACCATCCTTCGCGAAGTCGATTTCGGTCTTGGCACTCAGCTGCGCGCGCAGAATCCGCTCGATAACGGTCGATCCAAAGCCCTTGCGTTCGGGGCGTTCAACCGGCGGGCCGCCGCTTTCTTCCCACACCAGGTCGAGGATATCGTCACCACCGTCTACCGGGCGACGCCATTGCCAGGCGACCCGCAGCGCCCCCTCGCTCGGGGCAGGTCGCCCACGAGCAAATATAGCCGGCGGCATGCAACGCATAGGAGATTTCGGAGCAGATCTCCTCATCGTCGTCTATGATGTGCAGTACCGGCTTAGCCATCCGTCACTTCCATTGGCCTACCCTTGCGGACCGCATCCGGGGTGACAACGACGAATTTGGGGAAGTCGATCGTTACGATCGCGCCACGTTCGGGCAGTTCTCGCGACGCGATCGCGATCTTGCCGCCGATTTCCATGATGATCTGGCGCGAGATATAGAGGCCAAGGCCCGTACCGCGATCGGAATCCTTGGTGGTTGCGAAAGCGTCGAATGCATTCTCGGAATGGGTCAGTGAAACACCGGTGCCGTTGTCCCTGATGCTGATCCGCAGCCCACCGTCGACATAGGAAACGCCGATGGCGATCGCGCCTGTCAACGAGTTTTCACCGTTCTCGCGGCGTGTCGCGATGGAATCGACCGAGTTCTGGATCGCGTTGACCATCACCTGCTCGAGCCCCACCCGTGGCGCAAGCAGCGATGGCGCTGGACCGTCCGGCATCGTGACCTGCACGCCCACATCGTGTTGAACAAGCAGCGGCCGCATGAAAGACAGCGTGGCTCCGATCGCATCGCCCAGATCGAGCGGCTCCGGGTCGCTATCCTCGATCCGGGTATAGCGTGAAATGCGCGCGATGATGTCCCGCGCCCGGTCCACCTGCTCGCTGATCCGGTCCAGCTTGCCACGCGCACGGGTCACGCCATCGTCGTCTTCCTGATCGAGCAATAGACGCCCGTTCTCCGCGCACAGCGAAATGGTAAAGAGCGGTTGCTTGAGTTCGTGGCTGAGCGCCGACGCCATGCCGCCCAGCTCTGTCAGTCGCGCCTGCTGAAGCATGCGGTTCTGGGCCAGCTTCGACTGGCGAAGGCGCACCATCCAGCCCGAACGCCACTTGCCCGGGCCACGCAGATCGCGAGCGACGAGCAGGTACCAGTCTTTCTTGTCGTCTCCTGCCAACCGGAACTCGATGAATGTTTCGGCCGCGTTGCGCATTTCGGCGAACACCATGCAGTCGTTCGGATGCACCTTTTCGGACCGGTCCTGGGCCACGCGATCGAGACTGACGTCCTGGAAATGCAGGGTGGACGTCTCTGCATCGAAGAAAATGTTCGCGGCGAGACTGAGATCCATCTCGGTCTTGAGTTCCTCGACGGCGCTGGCGATCCGAGCGCGCTCTTCCACGAGCCCCGCGAAGCTGTTGTTCGCGGCCACAATCGCGGCGATCGGGCGATCGAACTCGGTAAAGGCGAGCTCTCCCGGCGCGGACAGGCCGGGACGACCAAACCCTTCGGCCACATCTTTCCACGCGCGCAGCGATCGGTTGAGCGCCCGCGTGAGGAACAGCTGCAACAGGATGGCGAAAGCGAGCAACACGCCCGGGGCAATCATCTGCACCAGCACGCCGCGATAGGCCTGTTCCGCCAGCGGCCGGGTCGAAAACAGGTAGTAATAATCGCCGCCCGCGATTTCGGTCTGGGCAAGCTGGCAGGCCGAAACCCAATAGGCGAAGGTGTTGCGATCGTTCGGGCCGGTGACCTGCGAGCCGTCGTCGATCCGTTCGCAACCGAACTGGGCCATCGCAGCGGGCGAGCGCAGGCTGCTCTCTTGCTCCGAAATCAGCACCTTCTGGCGAGTGATCCCCGCATGGGTCAATTCGGCCAGCCCAAGGAAAGGCTCCTCGCGAAAAATCCCCCGCCCGATCCGCAGATCGACCTGCAGGCCTGTCTCTGCCTGAAATGCCCTGAAATCCTGCGGAAATTTCTGAACGCTCCCGACAAAAAGGACAAGCGCGGAGGTAAGGACGATGAGCATGATCGAGGCAGGCAGCAGCTCGGAAAGGCTGAAGGTCCGCTGTCTCGAAACACGACCGGCACGAAGATTCACCGCCAGCAGCGACATGGCCAGATCGACCAGCGCCGCCATCAGCGCCTCGTTGATGACCTTCCGAATGATCGCCAGGGCAATGATCGTCGGCGAGGCGCCATAGTGGAAATGGAGGAACAGGTAGGCCGCAAGCGCCCCGATCGTGAGGAAGAAAACAACCGTCGCGATCGCGAGCGAGCGACCGAGAAAACGGACTCGATCGACGAACACGACGTGGGCGAACGCCATCACCATCGTGAACACGTGCCCCCACCAGAGCACCGATGCGCCCATGGTCAGAACCACCATCGGGAGCGCCAGTCGGAGCCCGCCGATCCGATAGGCCAGCAGGTAGAAAAGCGGCCCGAGATACAACTCGAAGCCGGGGGCGAGAACGATGCGGAACGAGCTTGCGGCGGTTGCAACGACACAGAAGACGATCGCCAGAAACCAGCCCCGGGCGGTCATCCGCTCGAGCGTCTGTTTCCCGAATGGCGTTTCTTGCCCTGAAAGGGTGCGGGGAAGCAGGCCGTCCATCAATGCACCGCGTCTTGTGCCAGCAACGGCAGCAGCACATCGAAATCGACCGGTTTGAAGAGAAGCGGAACATCCTGCTTCGCGATTTCGCGCTGAACCTGTTCGGTCAGGTCGATATGGCCCGTCATCATGATCGATCGAACGACCTTCGCGCTCAATCCGCTGTCCGACCGGATCGCGCGGATCAGGTCCAGCCCGCTTCCCTCACGGAGGCGCAAATCAGTGAGCAGCGTCAGCGGAAAGGCGCGTTCTCGTACACAGTCGATGCCGTCGGCGACGCTCGCCGCGCCGCGAACCGCGAAACGCCGCAGTTCGAGCATCTCGACCAGCTCCTCGCGCACGTCGGCTTCGTCTTCGACAACCAAGATCATTCGGGGCAATTTCCGCGGTCAAGAGTTTACTCGCCTTACCCCGACAAGTGCTGACATTTGGTTAATCGTGCGGCCATGTAACTGTATTCCTTAGTTACTAAAACCTGCCCCGCCGGAGGATAACGGTCCTTAAGAAGGCGGTTCTTACGCTACAGGTGCCGCACTCTTGCGCCTCCCGATATGATCGCCGGATGGATGCGCAATCGCCGATCAATCGGCTTATGAACCGCTCGCGGGCATCGCGATGCCCGGCCCCACAAAGCGCTCCATCAGCCATGCGGTTGCCGGGCCCGGAGCGATATCGGATCGATGGATGGCCGAGAATCGATACGTGCCGCCCGTATCATCGGGCATGGCCAGCCTCACCAGCGTGCCCGCGACCAGATCGCCTTCGATCATCGGCAGCGGCATGTTGCCCCAGCCGATCCCTTCGCGCAGCAGAGCATGTTTCGCGCCGAGGTCCGCCAGCCGCCAGGTATGCGGCGACTGGACCGCGAAATCGCGCCCCTGCGTCAACGGCGAACGATCGGTCAGCACCAGCTGGATATGGTCGCGTCCGGCACCGGGCTTGAGCTTGGTTTCACGCGCCAGCGGATGGTCGGGCGCGGCGACCGGCACCAGCGTAACCGCGCCCGCATCCATTCGGTCGAGCCCTTCACCCTCGGCAGACACTGGCCCGGCAACGCCGAGCCCCGCCTTGCCGTCCAGCACCAGCGCGGCAACCGCACCGAGCGCCTCGACATGCAAACGCAGCGGCACGGTCGGGAATTCGGAGGCGAAGGCACGCAGGATGCTTCCCAGCCGTTCGGCAGGCAACATCACGTCCACCGCAAGGCTGACTTCCGCCTCCAGCCCTTCGAGCAGGCCCCTGGCCCGCGCGCGCAGGCCATCGAGGCCCGCTGCGACCACCCGCGCGTCTGCAAGGATCGCCTCGCCTTCGGGGGTTAGCACGGGGCGTTTGGTCCCCTCGCGCGTGAACAGTGTGAGGCCGAGCTGAGCCTCTAGATTGCTCACCCCATAGCTGATTACCGAAACCGCCCGGTTCAGCCGCCGGCCGGCAGCGGCGAAGCTGCCCTCCTCGACCACGGCGAGGAATATCTGCAGCTGGTCGAGCGTGGGGGAGCCGGGTTCGGACATTTCGACTTTCTTGAACAATCGGATCGAACTTATCCCACTTAGCAGCAGGGGTGTGCAAGCCTAAATCGGAACCAACGCAGCGGAACCGGCACCTGCCGATGTCCGCCAAAGGCAAGGAGAATCGCAATGATCGAACTGCGTCCTTTCGATAGTCTGGGTGGCGAAAACCACGGCTGGCTCGATGCCAAGCATCATTTTTCTTTCGCCAATTACCACGATCCTGCGCGCGTCCACTGGGGCAATCTGCGGGTCTGGAACGACGACACGATCCAGCCGCACACCGGCTTCCCGCCTCATCCGCATCGCGACATGGAAATCATCACCTATGTCCGCAAAGGCGCGATCACGCACGAGGACAGCCTCGGCAACAAGGGCCGTACCGAGGCAGGCGATGTGCAGGTAATGAGCGCGGGCACCGGCATCCGCCATTCCGAATATAACCGCGAGGACGAGGTCACCCAGATCTTCCAGATCTGGATCATCCCGACCAGCGAAGGCGATGCCCCGCAATGGGGTGCCAAGCCCTTCCCCAAGGGCGACCGCGCAGGCCAGTTCGTGGTTCTCGCCAGCGGCTACGAGGATGACGATGACGCCCTACCGATCCGCACCGATGCGCGGGTGGTGGGCGCGACGATCCGCGCTGGAGAAACGGTCGAGTATCCGCTCGGCTCCGCACGCAAGGGCTACCTAGTCCCCGCGACCGGAGCGGTCGAGATCGACGGCCAGACGGTCAACGCACGCGACGGCGCGGCGATCAGCGATCTCGAAGTCCTGCGAATAACCGCCCGAGAAGACAGCGAAATCGTCCTCGTCGACGCGGCCTGAACTCATATATCGGAGAACATGACATGACCAACATCCTGCACGTTTCAGCCAGTATTCGCGGCGACGAGTCCGTCTCGCGCAAGCTGGGCAACCGGCTGGTCGAGAAGCTTGCCACAGCATCGGAAGCGACCATCGTCACCCGCGATCTCGCCGCCAACGACCTGCCGCTGATCGATGCGGATCGCTTCGCAGCCAACTTGACCCCGCACGAAGAGCGCGACGACAATCAGCAGGCGCTGGCGGGCATCGCCGATACCCTGATCGGCGAATTGCAGGCGGCGGACACGCTCGTGCTCAGCCTGCCGGTCTACAACTTCACCATGCCCTCCACGCTCAAGGCCTGGGCCGATCTGGTCGCACGTGCCGGAACGACCTTCCGCTATACCGAGCAAGGGCCCGAGGGACTGCTGACCGGCAAGAAGGTCTACGTCGTGATCGCCAGCGGCGGCACGCCGATGGGCAGCGAGATCGACTTTCTCACCCCGTGGCTTCGCCACTTCCTCGGCTTCCTCGGCATGACCGATGTCGAGATGGTCGCGGCCGACGGGATCATGGGCATCGACGGCGAGGAAAAGATCGAAGCCGCCTCGCAGGCCATCGAAGCGCTGACGCCCGACAAACTGGCCGCATAACATCGACCCCCGGGGCGCTTTCAAAGTGCTCCGGCGGTGATTTCCCTTCTGGCTGCGCCACCCCCGGCAACCAATTCGCGATTTCGCTCGTTCGACTTGAAAAAGGAGGACACATGGCAGCGCGCGCATATTGGCAAGGGCAGATCCGCTTGGCGCTCGTCTCGATTCCGGTCGAGATCTATTCGGCATCGCAAAGTGGCGCGAAAGTGAGTTTCCGGCAAATTCACGAGCCGTCCGGCAAACGCATTTCCTACGAAAAAGTGGTCGAGGGCGTCGGCCCCGTCGACCGGGACGACATCATCCGTGGCTACGAGCTGTCGAAGAACAACTTCGTGTTGCTCGAGGACGAGGAGATCGAAGCGGTCAAGATCGAGAGCAAGAAGACGCTCGAACTGGTCCAGTTCGTCGACCAGTCGGAGATCGACCCGCTCTATTTCGAAAAACCCTATTACGTCGTCCCCAAGGACGATCTGGCCGAAGAAGCGTTCATCGTTCTGCGCGAGGCATTGCGCAAGGCGAAGAAGACCGCGCTGGGCCAGCTCTCGGTGCGCGGGCAGGAAAAGCTCGTCGCGATCAAGCCCTGCGGCAAGGGCATGCTGCTCGAAACGTTGCGCTATGCCGACGAGGTACGCGAGGGGCAGAAGTTTTTCGGCGGCATCGGCGACGACAAGCCAGAGAAAGAGTTGCTCGAACTCGCGGATACGCTGATCGAGAAGAAGACCGCGCCCTTCGATGCTGGCGAGTTCGAGGATCGCTATGCCGAGGCGCTCAGGAAGCTGATCGACAAGAAGGCCAAGGCGAAGGGCAACACCACGATCATCGAGGACGACGACGAGCCCTCCGGCGACGGATCGGGCAACGTGATCGACCTGATGGCCGCACTCAAGAAGTCGGTCGATGACGAGAAGCCCGCCAAATCCCGCACGAAAAAGAAAAAGAGCGCGTGACAAATGGCCGGCAAGTACAAGCCCGATCCGCTCGCCGAATATAACGCCAAGCGCGATTTCAGCCGAACGAAGGAGCCAGCCGGGAAGGCCGGCAAGAGCGGCAAGGATCGTATTTTCATGGTCCAGAAACACGACGCGACGCGGCTTCACTGGGACCTGCGCCTGGAGCACGAAGGCGTGCTCAAGAGCTGGGCGGTGACCAAAGGCCCCTCCCCCGACCCGGATGTGAAGCGCCTTGCGGTCCGGACCGAGGACCACCCGATGGATTACGCCACCTTCGAGGGCACCATTCCCGCCGACGAATATGGCGGCGGCACGGTGATGCTATGGGATCGCGGCACGTGGCATCCGATTGAAGGCAAGAGCGCCGACGATATCGAAGAGGGCCACCTGCACTTCGTGATCGACGGAGAGCGGATGAAGGGCGAATGGCTGCTGATCCGGATGAAACCGCGCAAGGGCGAGAAGCGCGAGAACTGGCTGCTGCGCAAGCTGGACGACGACTATGCCGAAGATGGCGACGGGTTGGTCGAGCAGGCCCTCACCAGCGTCGACACAGGTCGCTCGATGGCGGAGATCGCGGCGGGGCGCGCGCCGGACGCTGCGACGGGCGACGACGAAGCCGCCGAACCGCTCGCCAAGATGAAGCGCGCGCGTCGCGCGTCGAAGCCCGGAAAACCGCCCAAATTTACCAAGCCTCAGCTCGCGACGCTGGTCGACGAGGTGCCGACCGGCAATCGCTGGATGCATGAGATCAAGTTCGACGGATATCGCGCGCTGATCGCGGTTTCGGGCGACAAGGTCACCGTGTGGACACGCAACCAGAAGGACTGGACCGACAAGTTCGGTCCGCTGGTGGACGCGATCGCTGCGCTCGACCTCCCCCCTGCCCTAATCGACGGCGAGATCGTTGCGTTGGACAGCGACGGCAATCCCGATTTCTCGACGCTTCAGGCCGTTCTCAAGCGCGGGCATGGCTCGCAGGGGCCGAAAGACAAGCTCGCCTTCTTCGCCTTCGATGTGCTCGAAGTGGATGGCGAGGACCTGACCGGGCATACGAATATCGAGCGCAAGGAGCATCTTGAAGCGCTGCTCAAAGGTGCACAGCCGCCCATTCACGTTGCAGAACACGTCATCGGCGCGGGCGAGACGCTCTACACGCAGATGTGCAAGGCGGATCAGGAAGGGATCATCTCCAAGCGGATCGATGCGCCCTATCGTCACAGCCGGACGAAGAACTGGGTGAAGGTCAAATGCGTCCAGCGGCAGGAGTTCGTCGTGGTCGGCTGGTCCGAAAGCGCGGCCAAGGCGCGACCCTTTGCCTCGCTGCTGCTGGCGGCGCGCGATGGCGAGGATCTGGTCTATCGCGGCAAGGTCGGCACCGGGTTCGACGGCGACGATCTCGATGCGCTCTCCGGCAAGCTCGACCGGCTGGCCCGCAAGACCCCGCCGCTCGATGTGCCCAACGCGGATAGCCGCAAGGCGCATTGGGTGACGCCCAAGCTTGTCGCTCAGATCGCCTTTGCCGAACTGACCGCAGAGGGGCGTGTACGCCATGGCAGCTTCCTCGGCCTGCGGCAGGACAAGGACGCCCAAGATGTCGAAGACGATCGCGGCAGCCCTGCCCCAGCGCCCAAGGACAATGTCGAGATTTCCAGCCGCGACCGGGTGATCTTCCCCAACAGCGGAGAGACGAAGGGCGACCTCGCGGATTACTACGAGGCCATCGCGCCGATCATGCTGCCGTTTGCCTCGAGCCGACCGCTCAGCCTCGTGCGCTGTCCGCAAGGGCGCGCGAAGAAGTGCTTTTTCCAGAAGCACGACAATGGCGGCTTCGGGGACGGCGTGAAGGCGGTCCCGATCAAGGAGAAGGATGGCGGCGCGGAGGATTACCTCTTCATCGAGGATGCGCGTGGGCTGCTCCAATGCGTCCAGATGGGCACGATCGAGTTCCACGGCTGGTGTGCGCGCAGCGATGCGGTCGAGAAGCCAGACCGGATGGTGTTCGATCTGGACCCCGACGAAGGGCTGGACTTCACCGAGGTGCGCGACGCTGCGCGCGATATCCGCAAGCACCTCGCCGATATCGGCCTCACCAGCTTCGCCATGGTTACGGGCGGCAAGGGCATTCATGTCGTGGTACCGCTGACGCCGGGGCACGACTGGGAGGCGCACAAGAGCTTTGCCCAGCGCTTTGCCAAGGCGCTCGCGCAGGCGCAGCCCGACCGGTTCACCGCGACCATGAGCAAGGAGAAGCGCAAGGGCCGCATCTTCATCGACTGGCTGCGCAACCAGCGCGGCAGCACTGCGGTCATGCCCTACTCCGCCCGCGCCCGCGCGAACGCCCCGGTCGCAGCCCCGATCGCCTGGAACGAGCTGGAGAAGCTCGAAGAGGCGAACGGTTTCACGATTGGCGACACGAACCGCCTGCTCGACCGCGCAAAATCCAAGAAGCTCGCCGGGTGGGGTTTCGCGGACCAGCGGTTGCCCGACGTTTAGGCAACGCTCGGGCCGATCCGCGAGCCAAAGCGCGATAGCATTCCGCCACGATTACAGGCTCTTCGCGTGGTCGTGCCAGAACCCGTGCGCCAGCGTCGCCGAAAAGCGCGCAGAAACGCAACACTGCGCACCAATCGGTGCCTGTCTTGAAACTGCCACCAATCCGTCACCCAAGCGAAAACAAAGGAGCCTAGCCGCCCGCTCGAACGGGATTCGATAAAACACAAAAAGGGGCTTCCTCTCATGTCCAAGATTCGCCTTGCCACACAGGTTGGCATGTTCGCACTCGCGTCGGCCATCGCCGCGCCCGCCATCGCCGGGGAGGTCAGCGGCGTCGTGGTCGATTCGACCGATACGGTCGCGCTGCGCGCCGCCGAGGTCCGCATTGTCGAACTGGACCGCACCGTTCCATCGGAACGCGACGGCTCCTTCCTCTTCGCCGATGTGCCTGCGGGCGAATACACGATCGAAGCGCGCTATGTCGGCGCCGAGACCGCGCGCGAGACGGTCACCGTTCCGGCAACTGGCACCGTCAGCATCACGCTGCAACTCTCGGCCAGCGGCGGCGAGGCGATCCTGGTGGTCGGCCAGCGCGCCAATCAGGCCAGCGCCCTCTCGCGCAAGCGCGAATCGGATGTCGTCAGCGATGTGCTGACCCGCGATGCGATCGGCCAGTTCCCCGATCAGAACGTCGCCGAATCGCTGCGCCGCCTGCCCGGCGTGAATGTGCTGAACGACCAGGGCGAAGGCCGCTTCGTTTCGGTGCGCGGGCTCGACCCCGATCTCGTTTCGACTTCGCTGAACGGCGTACGGGTGCCCTCGCCCGAAAGCGATGTGCGCTCGGTCGCGCTGGATGTCATCTCCAGCGACGTAATCGAATCGATCGAGGTGAAAAAGTCGCTCACGCCCGACATGGACGGCGACACCATCGGTGCCTCGGTCGAGATCGAGACGACCAGCGCGTTCGACCGCCGCAAGAGCCTGCTGACCGGCAAGATCGAAGGCAGCTATAACGAATATGCGGACCACATCAGCCCCAAGGGCAGCGTGGATTTCGCTACGCGCATCGGCGACAATTTCGGCGTTTCGGGCGGTCTCTCGTACTACAAGCGCAAGTTCGAAACCGACAATATCGAGGCCGACGATTATTCGGACGAGGCCGGCATCTTCCCCGCCGAAGTGCAGTACCGCGACTATGACGTAGAGCGTGAACGGGTCAGCGCGACGCTAAACTTCGATGTCCGTGCGGGCGATTCGACCGAGCTTTACGCGCGCGGCATCTACAGCCAGTTCGACGATCACGAATATCGGCGTCGGCTCACCTTCGACCTCGGCGACTTCGAGGATTTCGGGCCGACCACGGTCACCGCGAACGGCGCAACCTTCGACGATGCGACGATTGTCGACCCCACCGACCCGACCGAAGATGTACGCCAGCGCATCGGCGTGGAGCGGGACATCAAGGATCGCTTCGAAAGCCAGAAGATCCGGTCCCTCGTTCTGGGCGGCGAAAGCGACTGGGGCACCTGGTTCGCCGATTATTCGGTCAGCTGGGCCAAATCGTCCGAGCGCGAAGACGGCAGTGTCGACCCTGCGGAATTCCGCCAGCGCTTCTCGGATGACGGGCTGGCCATCGGCTTCGACTACTCGGACCCGCGCCGCCCGATCTATTCTGTCATCAACGACCCCGGCAGCTTCCTCGACACCGACGAGTACGAGCTCAACGATCTCGAATTCACCGCCCTCTCGGCGGCGGAAGACGAGGAATATGCCGCCGTATTCGACCTCGGTCGTCGCTTCGCGAAGGATGGCGGCGAGTTCACCGTCCAGGGCGGGTTCAAGGGCCGCTGGCGCGACAAGACCTACGACAAGAACGTCGAGTTCTATGAGAACGACAACTTCACCCTGACCGACGCGCTGGGTGCCGGCCAGACCTATCGCATCACCGACCTCGGCCCGGTGCCGGGCTTCACCGAAGCGACGGACTATTTCCGCGGCAACTTCGCCGATTTCGACTTCGTCCAGGCCGACAGCGAATTCGACAGCGCGGTGGAAGACTACAGTGTGGAGGAAGACATCCTCGCCGGATATGCTCTCGCGCGGTGGGACAGTTCGACGCTTCGCGTGATCGGCGGTGTGCGCGTCGAAAACACCAAGAACGACATCCTCGGCAATACGGTTACTCTTTACGAAGAAGATGCGGACCTGCCGGGCGGCGGCACCGCGAGCGAGCCAACCGTCTTCGTGACCCCCGTGACTTTCCGGAAGGATTACACCGACTGGCTGCCCAGCCTGAACATCCGCTGGGAAGCGCAGCCCAACCTCGTGACGCGCCTGGCCGCCTACAAGAGCCTGGTCCGCCCCAAGCTTTCCAAGCTCGCACCGCGCTTCGCCGTCGAACAGAATGACGATAACGAGCGTGAAGGCGAATTCGGCAACCCCGATCTCGATCCCTATCGCGCATGGAACTTCGATGCCTCGCTCGAATATTACATGAGCAGCAACGGCGCGATCACGGCGGCGGTGTTCTACAAGGACATCGAGGATTACATCGTCGATGCGACCTTCGAGGATGGCGACGAGCCTTTCAACGGCGTCTATCGCGGCATCACGTTCGACGAAGCGGTCATCCCGCTCAATGGCGACAACGCGCATGTCTTCGGCTTCGAGGCCGGTTTCGCCCAGTCCTTCGGCTTCCTGCCCGGCGCGCTGAGTGGTCTGATCGTCCAGGCGAACTACACCTATACCGATGCCAAGGGCACGATCTTCACCGATGGCAATATCGCGGATCCGCGCGAAATTCCGCTCCCCGCAACCTCGCGCCACACCTTCAACGTGGCGCTCGGTTACGACAAGGGGCCGCTCGATATCCGTCTGGCAGGCACCTATCGCGACCGCTATCTCGATGAAATTGCGGGCGAGGCGGAGCTTGATCGCTATGTCGACAACCACTTCCAGCTGGACCTGAGCGCCAAGTACAAGCTGACCGACAATATCAAGCTGTTCTACGAATGGGTGAACATCAACAACGCTAAGTACTATGCTTACAACAATTTCGGCGGCCAGCAGAACCTCTACCAGTTCGAGGAATATAGCTGGACGATGAAGGGCGGCGTAAGGGTGACCTTCTGATGAGCATGCATTTCCAATCCGTCGCCATCGCCAGCCTCACGCTGGCGGTGGGCGGCTGCGCCACCACCCCCATCATCGGCGATCCGGCAGTGTCGGTTTTCGCCACCGCCGAAACCGCGCCGGTCGGCACCGCCAACGACGATGCGGCCGACGATCCCGCCATCTGGCGCAACCCGGTCGATCCGGCGAAGAGCCTGATCGTGGGGACCGACAAGAAGGCGGGCCTGCACGTCTACGACCTGCAGGGCCGCGATCTCGCCTTCCTCGGCGGCGGGCTCTACAACAATGTGGACCTGGTCGAACTTGCCGATGGCCGGGTGATCGTCGCCGCCAGCGACCGGACCGATCCGGCGACCGCGCACCTGCTGATCGCCACGCTCGACACCGCGTCGGCCAAGCTCACCCGGATCGCACGGATCGAAGTGGGCGAAGGCGAAGGCTACGGCGTGTGCATGGGCGCGCCTGCCGCAGATGGCACGGTCGATATCTTCAGCGCGCCCAAGGAAGGCGTGATCTACCGCACGCAGGTGAGGCTGGCAGCTGACGGCTCCGGCGCGACCGGCAGCACTTCGGTCCTCACCACCGTACCGAGCCAGCCCGAAGGCTGCGTCGTCGATCCGCGCACGAACACGCTCTATATCGGCGAGGAAGCGGCGGGCATCTGGGCAATCGACATGCGCAGCGGCGACAAGGAACTAGTCGCGACCGTGGACAACAAAATGCTGGTCGCGGATGTCGAAGGCTTGGCGCTCGCCCCAGAAGGCACGGACGGCGGTTACCTCGTCGCTTCGAGCCAGGGCGACAATGCTTATGCGGTCTACAAGCTGCCCGGCATGGAACCGCTCGGCCGCTTCCGGATCGCGCAAGGAACCCTCGGGGCGACCGAGGAAACCGACGGGATCGGACTGCGTACTGGCAGCTTCGGGCCGGATTATCCGGCAGGCCTGTTCGTGGCGCAGGACGGGATCAACCCGCCCTCCGCCCAGAACTTCAAGCTGGTCTCGTGGGCGTCAATCCTCGAAGCGCTGGAGAAAGCACCAGCGCAATAGTCGCGCAGATGGAGGGTGGCTCCCGGTGCGGTTTCGCCCTCCCCTTTCGCGCGATAGACGGGTCATACCCGCTGCCTTGCCCTTGCGCTGTCGCGTGCCCGCTCTAGGCTGGTCCGCAACGATCCAGCAGCGGGACAACGCATGAAAACCTCCCTTCTCCTCCTCACCACGGCGCTCCTCTCCACCACTGCATTGGCGCAGGCGCCGCAGCGAGAGGCACAGGCCGACCCGGTCGAGGAAACCGAAGCGCCCGAGGACGAGAGCCTGCGGCCCGTCACCGGGATCGACACGCTGCCCGAACAGTCGCCCGAAGACGACGCGACCGGCGGATCCATCGCCGCGAACGACGAAGAGCCCGAGTGGGACGTCAGCAATCCGCCCGGTGTCGCGATCGAGCAGGTTGCGATCCGCACCGATGAAGCCACCTGGGTCGACGTCGATGTCTCGCCCGACGGGCGCATGGTCGCGTTCAACGTGCTGGGCGACATCTACACCATGCCGATCGAGGGCGGCACGCCCACGCGGATCGCCGAAGGCCTCGCATGGGAGGTGCAGCCGCGCTTCTCGCCCGACGGCACGCGGATCGCCTTCACCTCGGATCGCGGGGGCGGCGACAATATCTGGATCATGAATGCCGACGGGTCGGACAAGCGGCAGCTGACCAAGGAAGATTTCCGGCTGATGCACCAGCCGACCTGGTCGCCCGACGGGCAGTTCATCGCCGCCAAGAAGCACTTCACGACCGGGCGTTCGCTCGGCACGGGCGAGGTCTGGCTCTACCACGTCTCTGGCGGCAGCGGCGTCGCGCTGGTCGAGCGGCCCAATCCGCAGCACCAGAAGGAACTGGGCGAGCCGATCTACGCGCCCGACGGCAGCGCGATCTACTACACGCGCAATATCACCGGTGGCCCGATCTTCGAATATGCGCAGGATTCGAACACCAACCTGTTCAACATCGAACGCTACGACCTGGAACGCGGGGAGGTCACGACGGCGGTCAGCGGGCTCGGCGGCGCTGTGCGCCCCACCCCTTCGCCCGACGGCAAGATGATCGCCTTCGTGCGGCGCGAGAACACCCGCTCCAAACTGTACGTCAAGGATCTCGAGAGCGGCGCGACGCGCAAGATCTACGACGATCTCGATCAGGACGTGCAGGAAACCTGGGCGGTCACCGGGGTCTATCCGAACATGGACTGGACGCCCGACAGCCGCTCGATCGTGTTTTGGGTCGGCGGCAAGATCCGCCGCGTCGATGCGGACGGCAGCAATGCGCGCGTCATCCCCTTTACCATCGACGACACGCGCGGCGTGGCAAGAGCGCCGCACCCGGTCATCCCGGTCGAGCAAGCCACCGTCGAGGTGACCATGCCCCGCTTCGCCGAGGTTTCGCCCGATGGCCGGACGGTCGTGTTCGAAAGCCTCGGCCGGCTCTACACCATGCCCGCAGGCGGCGGCGCGATGCGGCGGCTGACGAATGCCGACGACGGCATGGAGCTCTATCCCAGCTGGTCGCGCGACGGATCGCGCATCGTCTATGTCCGCTGGACCGACAGCGGCCTCGGCCAGATCCGCGCCGTCGGCGCGAACGGACGCGGCGACCGCGCGATCACGACCCGCCCGGGCCACTATTCCCGCCCCGTCTTCTCGCCCGACGGATCGACCATCGTCTTCGAGCGCGGATCGGGCGGTTACCTGACTGCGCCCGAATATAGCGACGATCCGGGCGTCTATCGCATCCCTGCAAGCGGCGGCACGCAGACGCTGGTCACCCGGTCGATGGGCGATCCGCATTTCGGTGCGAGCAGCGATCGAATTTTCATGACCGGGTCTGATGGCGGCGCGCAGCAGCTCGTCTCCACCGATCTCAACGGCGAGGCCATGCGCGTCCACGCGAAGGGCGATCTGGTCACGGGATATCGCGTCTCGCCCTCGGGCAAGTTCTTCGCCTTTACCGAGAATTACGATGCCTTCGCGATGCCGCTGATGCCGGGCGGCCAGGCGGTCAGCATCTCCGCCGGGGCCAAAGCGCTCCCGGTGGTCGAACTGTCCGATTCCGCCGCCGATTATGTCCACTGGTCGAGCGGGGGCGACAAGGTTCACTGGTCGCTCGGCCCGACGCTTTACACCGCATCGCTCTCGCAGCTGTTCCCCTCCGCTCCGCCCGCCGAGGGTGATGAGCGCGCCACATACCAGCCGCCGGAAACCGGCGTGTCGATGCTGCGGACCGAGCGCGCGGCGCTTTCCACCGGGAGCCTCGCAATCACTGGCGCCAAGGTCGTTACCATGGCGAACGAGGATGGCGGCATCATCGAGAACGCGACGATCCTCATCAAGGACGGGCGGATCACCGCCGTCGGGCCGACCGCCGCGATGACCTACCCCGCAGGCACGCCGACGATCGACGCGCGCGGCAAAACGATCCTGCCCGGCTTCGTCGATGCGCACGCCCATGGGTCCTACGGCGATGGCGATCTGGTGCCCGAGCAGAACTGGAACCTGCTCCAGACCCTCGCTCTGGGCACCACGACCATCCATGATCCATCCAGCGGCACGACCTTCTTCGTGGCCGAAGACATGCAGCGCACCGGACGCATCGTCGGCCCGCGCATGTTCAGCACCGGGCGGATCATCTACGGCGCGCGCGCGCCGGGCGCCTATGCGCAGATCGATACGCTGGCCGACGCGCTCGACCATGTCCGCCGGCTGAAGGCCGAAGGCGCGCCGAGCGTGAAGAACTACAACCAGCCCCGCCGCGACCAGCGCCAGATGGTCGTCGAAGCGGCGCGGCGCGAGAACATGCTGGTGGTGGCCGAAGGCGGATCGCTGTTCGGCATGGACCTGAACCTGATCGCGGACGGCAACTCCACGCTGGAGCACAACATCCCGGTCATGACCATGTATGACGACGTGGTGCAGTTCTTCGGCCAGTCGAACACCAATTACACCCCCACGCTGGTGGTCGGATATGGCGGGCTGGCTGGTGATCCCTACTGGCGACAGGCGACCGACGTCTTCGCGCAGCCGCTGCTCCAGGCGCACACCCCGCCCGCGATCCTGCGCGCAGGCAATGCGCGGCGCACGACCGCACCCGAGGGCGATTTCATCGATGACGATGTGGCGCGCGAGGCGAAGAAGATCGCCGATGCGGGCGTGCTGGTCTCTATCGGCGCGCACGGGCAGCAGGCCGGGATCGGCACGCACTGGGAAATCTGGTCCTTCGTGCGCGGCGGCATGAGCCCGCTGGAAGCGCTGCGCGCGGCTACCATCGTGCCTGCCCAATCGCTCGGAATGGATCGGGAGATCGGCTCGCTGGAGCCGGGCAAGCTCGCCGACCTCGTCATCATCGACGGCGACCCGCTCGCCAATATCCGCAACACCGAACGGGTGGAGACGGTGGTGATCGGTGGGCGCGCCTATGATGCGACGACGATGAACGAGACCGTCACCGGGGATAGCGAACGCGCGCGGTACTGGTGGGAGTAGGCGCCGGGGCAATGCCCTTGGTACGCCCACTCTTAGACATCCTCGACAGAAATTTGCCCTGAATTCGAGGATGTCCGGCCGCATTCCTTACCCGATGTTAACCATCGTCCCATAGCGCTGCTGGTCATCGGGAAGTGATGATCGGACGTTAGTGAAGCACGACGGAACTCTTGTTCCCGGCGAGGTTGGTCTCCCCGCCGAAGATGGTTTCGACCGCAAGCGCGTGTCTTTCACGCGCAAGGTCGCTCTGCGCATGATCGTGCTGGCTTTCTGCGCAGCGGGGATCGTCGCGCTGTTCTCATTCTTTGCCGCCAGGAACGAGGCCGAGGATACGCTGGTCGGCGAGTGGAAAACGCAGATCGAACTGCGGGGGCAATATGAAAGCCAGCGCTTTCTCGACGCCGAAAAGCTGACCGACCGCATGGCCGAGAAGTTCGTCGCGCTCTATTCCGATCCTTCTGTCGCGAGCTCGACCGACTTTTCCAACTATTAATTCCGCCCCGGCGACGGCACCATCCGTCTGCGGCCCGAATATCACGTGGCAACTCCCGAGGGAGGGGACGCGCGCATCGGCCGCACCGGCGTTTCGGGCTTTATGTCCCGCGAACGCCCGAACCTGACGCCCGAACTGCAGCGGCGCCTTATCCTCACCTACGAGACCGTGGCCATGTTCGGTCCGGGCGCGTCGGCCGATTTCACCAACGTCCATGCATGCCTGCCCGAAAACGCGCTGGTCATCTATTGGCCCGAGGTGGCGTGGGGCCTCGACGCCGCGAGCGATCTGAATATGACCAAAGGGTCGGTGCTGCGCTCCACCCTGCAGGCCTATAATCCGACCCGCGAACCGGTCTGGACCGGCCTCTATTACGATGCGACAGCTTCGAACTGGACCATCACGTTTCAGAAGCCGGTCGACTGGCAGGGCCGCCACCTCTTCACCCCGAGCCTCGACGTGAGCCTGAACGACTTGATCGCCAACGTCGTCGACGGCGCGCCCGACGGAACCTACGACATGATCCTGTCGCGCGATGGCAAGCTGGTGGCCTACCCCAAGGGGCTCCACGGTCTTCCCGAAGATGCCGGCCAGATCAATGTCGCGCAAACCGGAAATCCGGCGCTGAGCAGCGTCTATCGCCGGTTGCAACAGCGCGATCCAGACTTTGCCGATCAGGCCAATGTCGAGTTCGACCCTGCTCTGGATGCCTATGTCGCCAGTACCCGCATCGCCGGGCCCGGTTGGTGGCTGGTGACTGTTCACCCAAAAGCGCAGGTAGAGGCCCGCGCGCTGCGTTCCGCCGGTTCGGTCCTGATCCTGATCGCGGTGCTGTTCGGAGCGTTCATTCTGACGGCCATCATCGTGCTGCGGACCAGCGTCTCAAAGCCGATCAGGAAGCTGACGCAGGCGTCGCATTACGTGGCCGATGGTCATTATGGTTCGGTGGCAGGCAGCGACCATGACCTGCCGGTTCGCCGGGACGACGAGATCGGAACGCTAGCGCGCAGCTTCCGGCGCATGGCCGACAAGATCGAGAATATGCGGACCGGGCTTGAACGCACGGTTGCCGAACGGACCATGCAGCTCGAACTCGCGAACCAGCAGCTGCTCGATCAGAGCCGCAAGGACTCGCTGACCGGCGCGTTGAACCGACGCGCATTCGACCAGGATCTTCGTCAGGGCATGCTCGATGCGAGCGAAGGCACCTGCATTGTGCTGGCCCTGTTCGATGTCGACTTCTTCAAGCCTTACAACGATCACTACGGCCATGTGGCCGGCGACAGGGCCCTCGAAAAAGTCGTCGCGCAGATCGGCGCTGCGTTACCCGGAGCTTCGATCTACCGCTATGGCGGAGAGGAGATCGCGGCGATCGTTCCGTGTTCGGCGACCGACGGCGCGCAAGGCGCGGTCGAGGCGGCCGTGCGCGCGGTTGCCGGGATCGCAATTCCCCATGCCAAGAGCCCCACCGGCAAACTGACCGTCAGTGCAGGTGCAATGAAGATTCCCGAGGACGTCGCCGACAGCGAGCAGGACCGCCGAGCCGTTCTCGAAGCCGTCGACAAGGCCCTCTACGCAGCCAAGGATGCCGGGCGTAACCGCTCCGAATGGCTCTCCTGAGCCCTAGAACACCGCGTGCTCGCCGCGCTCGGCTTGTTCTTCGCCGCTCAGCAGGCGCTCGTAATAGTCGAACAGCGTGTCGGAGCCTGCCGAGGGTGTCGCTGCAGCATCGTAGCGCGCGCTCTCCGGGTCCCACACGAGCATCGACTCGGTCGCATAATAGCGCCCGATCCGCGCGAGTTCGGCCTTGGCCCGGAAGGTCGGCACGAAACGTCCCAGGGTTGCGAGCATCAGAACAATGGAATCCAGCAACGCCACCGGCACATGCCTGATGCGCGGTGCCTCTTCGAGCATGGCGAACAGTTTCTCCGCCTGCATCAGCGGAGTAATCGCCTCTCCCGGACCGCCAATAGGCAGGATGCGGTTGCGCCGCTCGGGATTGTCGATGCAGTCCGCCAAATAGTCGGCGAGGTCATCGTCGCTGATCGGCTTGCAGGCGGTCAGCGTGCCATCGCCGAATACCATGAAGGGCTTGCCCTGCCGCACGCGCTCGACCTGACCCGAAAGCGATTTGAAGAACGCGGTGGGCCGCACGATCGTGTAGTCGATGCTGGATTCGATCAGCGCGCGTTCGAAAGCCAGCTTCGCCCGCTGGAATTCCAGTTTCGGCTTCTGAACGCAGATCGCGGATAGCAAAATCATATGCGATATCCCCGCCGCCTGCGCCTGATGCAGCGCGCCCAGATGCGCGTCATGATCGATCCGCCATGCGTCATCTGGCGTCCCTGTCCGCGATGCAAGGCAGGAGAGCATCACATCGAACCGCTGCCCCCGGATGCCATCGTTCGCCAGCGCGGCGGGGTCGGTCACTTCGCAATCGCGCAATTCTGCGCCGGGAGGCCCATGCCGCTCGCGCCGTACCAGGCAGACAACCTCGTGCCCGCGCGCGACCAGCGCCCGCACCGTTGCGCGGCCGATCGTGCCCGTCCCCCCGAGGACGAGAACCCGGCGCGCTTGCAAGCCATTTGCTTGATTGGGCGTCATCGCGCCAGCTTACGCAACATCGCTAGCATGCGCGAGCAATAGCTCACCAACGAACATGGTGGGCCAAGGCCGCTGGCGTCAGGCAGGGCCCGGATCAGGGCTGCGAAATATTTCGCAAGCCAAAGCGGCAAAAGTCGCGTAAGGGAGGTCCAACTTCGCCGGACGCGACGCGTTCGACGATTCCCCCGTTCTGCACTGCTGATGACCAAGTCCAGCCGCCTGGGGTCGCCCGGCGCGCGTGCATTGATTCCCAAGGTTATGACATGAATTTCGACACACTCCCCGACACCCTGCAAACCGCGCTCACCGAACGCGGCTATTCCGAGCCGACCGATGTTCAGGCCGCCGTTCTCGAACCCGAAGCACATGGCCGCGATCTCGTCGTCTCCGCTCAGACGGGCTCGGGCAAGACCGTCGCCTTCGGCCTCGCCTTCTCGCGCCAACTGCTCAACGACAGCGGAAAAGTGCCCTTCGCGGGCGCACCGCTCGCGCTGGTCATCACCCCCACCCGCGAGCTTGCCTTGCAGGTCAGCCGCGAGCTTTCGTGGCTCTATGGCAAGGCGGGAGGACGCGTTGCGACCTGCGTCGGCGGGATGAACCCGTCGGCAGAGCGCAAGGCGCTGCGCTCGGGCGCGACCATCGTCGTAGGCACGCCGGGCCGCCTGCGCGACCATCTGGAGCGCGGCGCGCTCGACCTGTCGGCGCTGAAGGCGGCTACGCTGGATGAAGCCGACGAAATGCTCGACATGGGCTTCCGCGAAGAGCTCGAGACCATTCTCGATGCGACCCCCGACGGGCGCCGCACACTGCTGTTCTCGGCCACCATGCCCAAGCCGATCGAGGCCCTCGCTCGTCGCTACCAGAACAATGCGCTGCGCATTTCGACGGTCAGCAAAGAACGTGGCCACGGCGACATTTCCTACGAAGCGGTCGTCGTCTCTCCTCCCGAAGTGGAGAACGCGGTCGTCAACCTGCTGCGCTATCACGAGGCCGAAACCGCGATCCTGTTCTGCGGGACGCGCGAGAAGGTCCGCCACCTGCACGCAACCTTGCAGGAACGCGGCTTCGGGGTGGTCTCGCTGTCGGGTGAAAACTCGCAGACCGAACGCAACCAGGCATTGCAGGCGCTGCGCGATCGGCGCGCACGCGTGTGCGTCGCCACCGATGTTGCGGCACGCGGCATCGACCTGCCCTCGGTCAGCCTGGTGATCCATGTCGAGATTCCGCGCGATGCGGAGAGCCTGCAGCACCGCTCGGGCCGGACGGGCCGTGCGGGCCGCAAGGGTACTGCGGTACTGGTGGTGCCGTTCTCGCGCCGCCGCCGGGTGGAGCAGATGCTCCGCAATGCGAAAATCGATGCCAAGTGGACCGATGCGCCCGACCGCCAAGCGATCCGGGACAAGGACCGCGACCGCCTGATGCAGACCTTGCTGACTGCGGTGGAGCCCGACGAGGACGACAGCGATCTGGTCGATGCCCTGCTCGCACAGCGCACTCCGCGCGAACTCGCAGGGATGCTGGTATCCGCGCACCGCGCCAAGATGCCCGAACCGGAAGATCTGATTGCCAACACGCCCGAAGCGCGGCGTGCAGCCCAGGCCGAAAAGCACCGTCCCGGGTTCGAGGATACGGTCTGGTTCCGGATGGACATCGGCCGCCGCCGCAATGCCGATCCGCGCTGGATTCTGCCGCTGCTGTGTCGTCGCGGGCACATCACCCGCAATGAAGTCGGCGCAATCCGGATCGGCCCGGACGAAACCTACTTCCAGATCCCTCGCGCCATTGCGGACAAGTTTTCCGATGCGCTGCTGCGCACGGCAGGCGACGACGAGGATGGCGAGAATGTCCTGATCGAAGCCTCCGCCTCGGGGCCGCGAGATGCCGCACGGACCAACCGCAAGGGGCCGCCACACGGCCGCCGCGACGGTAAGCCCAAGCCGCATCGCAAGAGCAACAATTCGTCGTTCAAGCCCGGCCCCAAGGGCAAGGGATCGCCGAAGAAAGCAACGAACAAGGACCGTTAGGATAGCGGTAGACGGGCTCGACGAGCCTGCTTTCGTTCGATAGCAATCCGATCGACGCGACACGTTTGTCCAGCCCGCGTGGATCGGCGCTTTCGAGCGCCCTCGGACAGATCACCCGACGATCGCTCTTCCAACCGCGTCTTTTCGCGGGCTATGCTTGCAAGGACAAATTGCGATAGGGTGCCCGCCGCCCGACATGGAAGAAGGCCGCGCGTCCGCGAACTATTGCATGAGTGATCGGGAAAAACTCCGCGGCGAATCGGGTCCGATGGCGTCCAATGGCGGCCGGAAGGCGACTACCGGCGAGGCCAGACCGGGGGAATGCTTCGTCGAGTATCCGGTTGTGCTCTACCACAATGGCACTCCGGACCAGGCGGTGGCGCGGGTTTACTGGCCCGCGCCCGACGGCACCGATCCGGTCGAACGCTATCGCCTGAATGTGCTGCGCAGCATCTTCCGCAATCGCATGACCAAGGTACTGCGCGAGGAACTGGGTTCGACCTACTCGCCCGGTGCCGGGGTAGAGGCCGACCCCCAGTTTCCCGGTTACGGCTACGTGGTCGCCAGCATCACCGTGTTTCCCGATGCGGCGCGCGACGTACTGCCGGATATCGAGAAGGTCGGCACCGATCTCGCCCTTGGACCGATCAACGAGGATGAATTGCAGCGCGCGATCACGCCATTGCTGGAAGACTTGCCGAGCACGCTGGAAAACAACGCCTACTGGCTCAATGTGCTGTCCGACGCGCAGACCGACGGCGAGGGTCTCAGAGGCTTTCGCGCACGCGAAGCCGCCTATCGCACGACCACCGTGGAAGACGTGCAGGCCATGGCTCGCGCGATCTTTCAGGGCGACAATGCCTATCCGGTACTGGTGCTCCCATCGCGCACGGCGGAAGAATAGGGAGCACCATTCGCCCGAAGTGGCATTTCTGCCCGGGGTTCCCGCCACCCCGGCCAGACAGTCGAGGTAGCCCATAAGGGCGGCGTACGGTGGGTCCACCAGGAGTTGGCCCGGCTTGCGCACCGGATCGGTCCTGAAGGAATGTGACCCACAGCCGCGCACTTGCATCGCCGGAGAAGATGTCTAGCGCCACCATCATCATGCATTTTCCCGACTTCGACGCGCAGGAATTCCTGCGAGAGTACTGGCAGAAAAAGCCGCTGTTGATCCGCAATCCATGGGCAGAATGGCGCAATCCGGCAGAACCGGACGAGCTGGCGGGGCTCGCCTGCGAAGAGGGTGTGGAATCGCGGCTCGTTACCGGCGGCGAAACGCTTACCCTGGAACACGGTCCACTTGAGGATGACCGGTTCGGTGCGCTGGGCACGGCTCCGTGGACGTTGCTGGTCCAGGCGGTAGATCACCACATTCCCGCCGTTGCCGATCTGATCGAGCCGTTTCGCTTCATCCCGAACTGGCGGATCGATGACGTCATGGTGAGCTATGCCACCGACAACGGCGGCGTTGGCGCTCATTTCGACCAGTACGATGTCTTCCTCATTCAGGGATTGGGCCGCCGACGCTGGGAACTGGGCGATCCGTGCAACGAGCAAACCGCGTTGCTGCCGCATGAGGATCTACGCCTTCTCGCCGAGTTCGAGCCCCGCGAGGAGTGGGTGCTGGAACCCGGCGACATACTTTATGTGCCACCGGGCATTGCCCACCGGGGAACCGCGATAGGGGACGACTGCATGACCTATTCGGTCGGCTTTCGCGCACCATCTCGCAGAGAGCTGATCGAAGAGTGGACCGAAGACTTGCTCGGCGAGATGTCGGAGGACGACCGGTTCGGCGATCCCGATCTGGAAATGCAGCCGAACCCGGGCGAGATTTCAGCTCAGACCCTCTCTCGCCTGCACCAGATGGTTGCCGAAAAGCTGAACGACCAAGACCGGTTTGCGCGCTGGTTCGGCAAATATGCGACGACACCGAAACCCTCGGCCCTCGATTGGCGACCTGAACATGCCATCACTCCCGAAGAGGTTTCGATCGCGCTCCAATCCGGGACGACCTTGGTCCGCAACCCCGCCAGCCGTTTCGCCTTCGTCCAGCAAGAGACCGAAAGCCTGCTGCTCTATGTCGACGGAGAAGCCATCGAATGTTCGGGTGAAGCCGCTGTTTTCGCCCGGACTCTTTGCGCCAGCCCGCTTGTCGAGACGACGCTGAGCAGCGCGACCACACAGCCCGCCCGGGACCTGATCCTGAGCTTGGTAAATCGCGGCTGCATCGCTTTCGAGGAGCCTGAAAACTGACTATGGCACCGATGTCTCGGTCCATAGCCCCTGCGCTATTCCCTCCAGTGTCCAATCGCCGATAGACCAGCGCACCAGCCGGAGGGTCGGGTGCCCGACTGCGGCGGTCATCCGGCGCACCTGCCGGTTCTTTCCTTCGTGGATCGTCAGGCTGAGCCAGCTATCCGGGACCGACTTGCGCACTCTGATGGGCGGATCGCGCGGCCATAATTGCGGGTCCGGGATGATCTCGGCTTTGGCTGGCCGGGTCATGCCGTCCTTCAGGCTTACGCCCTTGCGCAACCGATCCAGAGCCGCCTCGTCGGGCTCCCCTTCGACCTGCACCAGATAGGTTTTCGGCAATTTGTAACGCGGATCGGCAATCCGCGCCTGCAACGCACCGTCATCGCAAAGGAGCAACAGGCCTTCGCTGTCCCGGTCCAGCCTGCCTGCCGGGTAGACCGCGGGCAGATCGATGAAATCGGACAGGGTCTGCCGCGGCGTCGGGCTTCCCCGATCCGTAAACTGGGAGAGTACGCCGAAAGGTTTGTTGAACAGGATCACGCGCGGCATCTCGCTACCCTCGGCAGTTCGCAGGGCAAGTCAAGCGACTGGGCGTCAGGCAAGCGAACTGCATAATTGGTCAGTGATGAATCGGCCTGCTGAGGTCGCAAAGACCGAGCCAACCCGCTAAGCGCGCAACCGACGGTCACACAATTCAGGCATCAGCACATGGCACGCAAACATCGCAAGGGCGCTGCCCGTGAAGAACATCTCCACGATGATGACGAGCAGGCGCCTGCGCCCGGGCCCTGCTGGCTGTGCGGTCGCCCGCTGGGCAAGACCACGGTCATGCACCACCCGGTGCCCAAGAGCCGGGGTGGACGCGATGTCGTACCGATGCATCCGATTTGCCAGCAAACGCTGATTGCCAATTTCAGCAACGCGGAATTGCAGCGTCATGCGCTCGACGTCGAGGCCATTCTGCTCAATCCCGACATGCGCAAATTCGTGGACTGGGTTGCGAAGAAGGATCCCGATTTTCATGCCGGCACCGCCAAGAAAAAGCGCTGATCTCCAGCTTCTCGAACTGACATGCCAAGAGTATGCCCATGACCACGCCGACAAGTGAGAGCACGCAATCTATCTGCGTGGCCGCATTATACCGTTTCGCGACCCTGGCGAACATCGAGGGGCTGCGCGAACCGTTGAAGCAATTGTGCGACGATCAGGGGATCAAGGGCACGCTGCTGCTGGCCAGCGAAGGTATCAATGGCACGATCGCAGGTTCGCGGAAGGGTATTGACCGGGTTCTCGACCATATTCGCAGCTGGCCCGATTGCGCCGATCTCGAGGTGAAGTTCTCGGGCGCTGAAACCATGCCGTTTCACCGCATGAAGGTGCGGCTGAAGCAGGAAATCGTGACCATGGGCCAGCCCGGGATCGACCCCGCTGCCAATGCGGGCACCTATGTCGATCCGCAGGACTGGAACGCGCTGATCGACGATCCCGACACGATCGTGATCGACACGCGCAACGATTACGAGGTTTCGATCGGCTCCTTCGCAGGGGCGATCAATCCGATGACCGGTACCTTCCGCGATTTTCCGGAATGGTACGCGCGGGAACGCGAGCGCCTGCTGGGATCTGCGAGCCCACCCAAAGTCGCCATGTTCTGCACCGGTGGCATCCGCTGCGAAAAGGCCTCCGCATTTCTCAAAAAAGAGGGGCTGGACGACGTCTTCCACCTCAAGGGCGGGATCCTCGCGTACCTTGAGCATGTGCCCGAGGAGGAGAGCCGGTGGCAGGGCGAATGCTTCGTGTTCGACCAGCGTGTCGCGGTGGGACATGCGCTTTCGCAAGGCACGCATGAATTGTGCTTTGCATGTCGGCGCCCGGTCAGCCCATCGGAAAAGCAGTCGCCCCTCTACGAGGCTGGCGTCAGTTGCGCAGCCTGCCATGACGAAAGAAACGACGAGCAGCGCGCCTCCTATCGCGAGCGTCACCAGCAGGAAATGCTCGCAGCGCGGCAAGGGCGCGCGCATGTCGGCGCGGTGTTTGCGACAACCGGAGATGACGATGACGAATGAGCGCATTCTCTACAGCTTCCGCCGCTGCCCCTACGCGATGCGCGCAAGGCTGGCCTTGGCGATCAGCGAAACATCCTATGTGCTGCGCGAAGTGGTTCTTGCGCGAAAGCCGGCGGCGATGCTGGAAGCATCACCGAAGGGCACCGTACCGGTTCTCGTCCTTTCCGACGGCACCGTGATCGACGAAAGCATCGACATCATGCGCTGGGCCCTCGCCCAGGACGATCCGGAGGGTTGGCTGGAACGAGACGACGCCGCGCTGATCGAACGGAATGATGGGCCATTCAAGCACGACCTCGATCGATACAAATACCCCGAGCGCCACGATTCCGATGCCATGACACACCGCGAGCGAGGGATGGAATTCCTGAGCCTGCTCGATGAGCGACTATCGGGCCAGCCGCAGCTATGCGGCGAGAACCGCGGCCTCGCCGACGCAGCAATCATGCCGTTCGTGCGTCAGTTTGCAGCGGTGGACAGGGACTGGTTTGCGGCCCAGCCGATCCCTCACCTCCAAAAGTGGCTGACGGATCAACTTGCATCGCCCTTGTTTGCAGCGATCATGGCGCGCTTCGATCCCTGGTCGCCGGGCGATCCGCCAATTGTGATACCGGAGCCCAGCGAACTATCCTGATGCGTCCAGAACCGGACCGCCAACCGACGCGATCTCGCGGCAAGCGAACAGTCGCTAGCCGTCCGCCCGCAGAGGGCCGATCTCGCTTTCGAAGCTGTAGAGCGACTGGATATCCGGGCTCTGCGCACCCACCGCCATCGGACAGGTCTTGCCGCGGATGACCGCCACGTCGAACAGTTCCTCTATCGCGCCGACCAGCTTGATGAACTCGACGATCGATCCGGAGCGTGTGTCGACGACCAACACGCCGCACCACGGCTCGCCATCTCGCCGCTTGATCTCGTCGTCCAGCGCGAGCCCGTCGAACCCGTTCTTGCGCGGCTTGGATACCGTCACCAGCGCGTGGTGACCCGCAAAGGAAAGCCCGCGAAGGAAGCCGGGGCAAAATGCGACATCGGTCTTCTCGCCCGTATCCCGGTCCACCTTGATCAGGTAGCCACGCCCGGAATCGAGCGCCCACAGCTGACCATCATGCACGCGCGGGGAGTGCGGCATCGAAAGCTGGTCGGTCACGATACGATCGTTCTCGACATCGATTAGGACACCACCCTCGTGACGGCGTTCCCGCCAGCCGCTGACCACATCGCTCTGGCTGACAGCGGAGACGTATCGCGGGTAGCCGTCTTCCATCGCCATGCCATTCAGGTGGCACCGGTCTTCCGGCGCCAGCTTGGAGATGAAATGGGGCTTCCACAGGGGCTTGAACCCGAAGCGCGGGCTCAGCGTGGCGAGGCAGGAGAACTTCGTGTTGACGAAGATGCACCGGCCCTGCCGGTCCACCGCAAGCTCGTGAATGTCGATATCGCCGGTGGTTTGCGCATTGCGCGGCACGTACAGCGCATCGAACGCCTTGTTCGCCCGTTCATTGGGCTGGAGCGTGTTTTCGAGCCGCCAGACCTGGTACAATCCGCCAAGGTAGAGCCGGTCACGGCCCGCATGGACGCCCATCGCACGCTGGAACGCCTGCTGGTGTAGCGAGACCTTCCCGTCGGGCAGTATGCCCACCAGAAACAGCCTTCCCGACTGGTAGGACGTGAATGCGATCGAGCATTTCATCTGGCCGAGCCATCGCGCGAAACCGCGCGAAAGCTCGATCCGGGTGTCCGCAGGTGCTGCGCCGTCGGGCGCAGCATCCGCAGGATTGGCGTTTTTGTCTTCAGTCACGCGCTATCCGTCGTCTCGTTCAGAACTTCAGGCTGAGGCCAACGCGACCGGCGCCCCCACTGATATCGCCGAACAGCAATTCACCCTCGGCGAAGATCGAGAAGCGATCGCTGATCTCCAGCGTCAGTCCGGCCTCGCCGCGACCGTACAGCGAGGGAACATCGTCTGCCAGACCGATGGACTGCGTGCCAGAGGCGAAGGTCACGGCATTGTCGCCGGCCAGTTCCTTTTCGGCAAACACGCCGACATGCGGGACGATTGCGACACCGCCGGTTTCGAACCGTGCCCCGGTGCGCGCACCGCCATGGGCCCGCAAGCTTTCGGCAGTGTCGAACGTGAACCCCGCGTCGGTGAAGTCCACCGCAGGAATATCGGCGCTGACCCACGCGATCCCTGCCACCGGCTCGACGAAGAAGGTGTCTTCGCCAAACCGGGCCCCGGCTTCCAATGCGACACCAAGCGCGCTGGTTTCGAAATCGGCCTCTTCGTCGACGCTCTGCAAAGCCAGTTCGACATCCGCGAAGTCCGCCTTGGCGAGCGCATCGACGAACACGGTCCCGTTGCTCCAGCCACCGTGCAGACCGATGTTGAAGCTTTCCACCCGGTACCCGTTGCCGGTTTGGGCGAACGCGCTTTCGTTGCTGCCGAAGCCGAAGGTGACCCCGAAGCGAGCGTTCGTTCCGGCAAAGGCGATACCGCCCTGCCCGCCACGATAGGAAGCCTCGGTCGTCAGCGTTTCGGCATATTCGGCGCCATCGAAAGTAGCCTTGTACTCCTGCGCCTCGCGATCCCGACTGCCGTCGAAATACTGCACCCAGCTGGACACACCGGGCTGGGAAGCGACGCGCGCCTGCGCGTTCTGCTTCGCCCAAGCATCGGTGCCCTGATGCCAGCGCTCGGTAAGCGTCTCGCCGAGGCGAACAGGTTCGAACACTTCGACATCGGGTGCCATTGCCAAAGCCAGCCCGGCCTCAGCGAAGGACAGGCGGTAGTTGAGGAAGCCTGCGTCTTCAGCCTCCGCATCGATCACGAAGGCATCGGAGGACACATCGCCGGTGAAGACGATCAGGTCAGCCGTGGTGTCGAGCGTCAGGGCCTGCGCACCTTCGAAGCGAAGCTGCGTGGTGCCGGTGACGTCGCCGAGGACCAGCTGGTCGCTGTCGTCGCCCGACAGGTCGAACGAGATGGTGCTGCCCTCGACGCCGTTGAAGACGAGGTTGGACAGGTCCAGCCGATCGTCGCCGTTGCCCGCCGCGAAGACGATGGCACCGCTGTTGTCCAGCCGATCCAGCCCATCGAACAGCACATCACCCTGAACGACGATGCTGCCGCTGTTGGACATCAGATCGTTGCCAGTGCCGAAATAGCTCGTGCCATTCGCGAAGAATGTGCCTGCGATGTCGAAGTTGCTGCCGCGATCGTCCAGCCGGACCCGCCCGTACAGCGCGCCGCCTTCGGCAATCGTGATATTGGTCGCAGGCACTGCCACTTCGGCAGCCACCGAGTTGGCCGTGGTGCCGATAGGAAGACCGGGGCCGCCCGGGATCGGGGGATTGGGATCGATCGGCCCGTCGCCCGGATCTTCGGCCACATAGGGTTCGACCACGATGGCGAAGCCATCGGCAGAGCTGCGTAACATGCCGCCCGCCGCGACCGTGACGGACGTTTCGCCATTTCCGATCAGATTGATGCCGGTGCCATCCTGGGCCAGCACATCGCCTGCCACGGTCGCAGCGATCGCGCCGCCGGTCTGGTTGCGCAGGCGCATCGCATCGGCACCCGCACCGCTCGTCTGGACCGAACCGACGGTCACCTGCTGGTCCGCGACCGACCATTCATCGCCCTGTAGATCGATCCACAGGCCGTGCGCGCCGTCTCCGCTGGTCGTCACACTGCCCGCTTCGACCACGATATCGCCGAAAGAAACCGCGACTTCAATACCGATGGAAGCGGGGCCGGTGGGCAATTCGTCACCGGGTTCATCGGAGGCTACGCCGCCAGGCAGTGGCAGGCCCGGCCCGATGGGCCCGCCACCACCGCCATAATACTCGCCCGGCTCGAACACGTAGCAGTTACCGGTCGTCTCTACCGAATTGACCTTGATCGTTACCGGGCCAGCGCCGCTGACAAGAATCCCCTGCGCGGAATCGCCGGTGGTCGTGATGTCGCCCGCTTCGATGCCGATGCCCTCGAGTTCGAATGCCCCCAAGGGGACAGAGGCAGGCACCGCCGTGCTTTCGGCCTGGATGCCGACACTGTAATCACCTGCGGTTCCGACCGATCCGATCACCAGATTCGCGCCGATGACGCTTGTCGAACTTACGCCGTTGCTGCGCGCGCCGCTGGTCGTGATGCTCCCCACCTGGGCGCTATGCGATCCCATACGCGAGCTCAGGTTCATGCCATCGCTGTAGTCGCCGACTGTTTCGATCGAGCCGCCAGTGATTTCTGCGGTGGTAAAGGTATAGAGATAGGACTCGAAGCCAGTCTCTAGCTCGACGCCGGCGGCGCCTGTCCCTTCCGTGCGGATCGAATTGAACGCAATGTCTGTGCTGCCGAAGAACTGCCCAACGTCGATACCGCGCCCGTAATTCGCGCGGGTAACGATATCACCCGCAGTGACGGATATCTCCGCATCGAGATAACGCGTGTCGATCGCTCCCGAAACGTTGATGCCCGACCCCGCATCGATGTTTCCAACGGAGACGTTCGCACTGGTTCGCGTACTCACATTGAGTCCGTTGCCCGAGCCGGTGGCGCCTTCCCAGCTGCCGGTGAATCCGGTGACATAGATGCTGTCGATCGCGACATCGATATGGCCCTGCGCGGTAAGGTCCACGCCCCACGTGGCGTAGACATCTTCGGCTTCGACAACGATTTCGCCAGCGCGCATCGTGATGCCGCCGCTTTCGGCGCTGGCGAACACGGCGGCGGGCGCAATGGTGCCGAAGCCATCGAGCGCCGCGACGTCGCCCCCAGCCACCCGGAGCGAGCCCAGGTCGAGCACGATGTCACCGGCGAGAGCATCCAGCCTGAGGCCCGCGGCGCCGTCGCTATCCACCGATAGGTTGTCTACGGCGAGGCGCAGATCGCCAGATACGGCGACCAACTCGGCGCCGACCGAGTGGCGCTCGGACGTAATGTCGACGGTGCCGAGCTGAAGGTCGATGCCTTCATCGGCCTCCACCAGGATACCCGTGGACTGGTTGCCAGATGCAGTGATGTTGTCGATCGTACCGGTCAGGTCGCCACCAACGAGTGCGACGACGCCATAGCTGCCTTCTCCTTCGGTCGTCACCGATCCGAGATCCAGCGCTGCATCGGTTCCGGCACCGCCGTTCCAGATCAACAGGCCTTCCGAACCGTCACCGGCGGTCGTGATACTGTCGATCGATGCTTCGACATCGCCCTGCGAATTGATCTCGACCCCGTCCGAGTCATCGCCCTGCGTCGTCACGTCTCCCGCCACCAGGCGGGTGCTGCCACCGCTGATCAGGTGGATCGCCTGCGCATTATCGCCAGCCGTCGAGACGCTGCCCGTTTCCACATCGACGCGCCCGCTCGCGCTTCCCACGAGGATCGCGGTCAGATCGTCGCCCAGCGTAGTGACGGAACCATTGCGCAAGGTGGCCGCGCCCTCGGCTGTGAACATTTCGATGCCGTTCGCGCCGTTGCCCGCCGTGCTTACGGTGTCGACTTCCACATCTGCGGCGAGATTGGCGGCCACCGAAATGCCGGTGGCACCATCGCCCAGCGTGCTGACGCTGCCGAGGAATGCGTAAAGGTTATAGTCGCGGCTGAGCGCGCGAACGCCGACGGCATTGTTGCCGCTGGTGGAAACTTCGTCGCTCTCGAGGAGCACCGAGCCGAGCGCTTCCAGGTCAAGGGCGGTCGCGCCATCGCCGGTCGTGACGACCGAGGTGTTGTAGACCTGCAGGTTGCCGCCATTGGCCCGGGCACGGATGCCGATCGCATCGTCGCCGGACGTCTCGACGCTGTTGGCCTCGATCAACCCCGCCACGCGCGCGTCGACATCAATGCCGATCGACCGGTCGCCCTGGGTGACGACTTCGTTGCTTTTGACCTGCGCCATATCGGACGAGATCGAGATGCCGGTCGCATCGTCACCGCCGGTGCTGAGAATATTGCTGTCGACGACCGCGAAATAGTCGGCTTCGACAAGGATTCCGGTCGAGCCATCGCCATGGGTGACGAGATTCTGGCTCTGCACCTCGGCATTGTTTAAATCGGAAACGGCGTGAATGCCGATTGAACCTGTGCCGAAGGTCTCCACCGAAACCGCACCGGCATGGGCCGTCCCGATCGAGTAGTCCCCATATCCATAGGGCGACGTGACCGTCTGGCCTTCGGAATGAACGTAAAGGCCGGTTGAGCCATCGCCGTGCGTCACCACTTCGCCCAGATCGGCGTTGGCATTGCCCTGTGCCTCGACCCAGGCACCTGTGGAATTGTCACCGTAGGTCTCGATATCGCCGTTGACGACCTGAGCGTCGCCGCCGTTTGAATCGAGCAGGAGGCCGGGGGTATCGACCTCGTCGATGACGATCGAGCCAACGCTTACGAAGATATCGTCATCCTCGACGATTGCGACAGGTTCTTCGGATACGACGGAAGGATCGACAATCGGCTCGTCCTGCGCAGCAGATTGCGCGGGATCGCCGGCTTGGCTGCCTTGCTGAACCGGTGTCGGGACTGGCTGCGCCAAGGCCGGTGCGGACAGCATCAATGCGGTGCACCCCATGGCGGTGGCCAGCAGGCGGGTGCGCAGGCTGACGGTTTCGGGCGCGACACTTGCGGCGATGGGGGCGGTATATGCAGGCACTTGAACGTCCTTCCTCAATCAAATCACGGTCCGCGAGCGGGTGCGTCCATCGCTCTGCAAGCAATGGAGCGGCCCAGCGCGTCTGTTTGCGACCGACGATCCCCACCGGTCGCGCTCGGGAAAAAGGCAGGCACCTGTCGCGGGCTGCGCTTCCCATGCACCCGCGAACGCAAAGGCTTTCGCTCTCGGGCTCCGTCTAGAAACATGCCGCAGCGCAACGCGGCCAGCGGCTTTGCAATGAATGACCGATGAGATGCCATGAACGTCAGGAGGGTTGGATGGCCGACGAAGGAATGGGCGCTATGGATGATGAGATGAAGTTCGGCTTGATCCCTCCGCCGGAGCGCATGAAACGCTCCGTCTGGCCGCCGGCGATTATCGCCATCCTGCTGGTCTGGGGCTTCTACTTTGTCACCAAGACCGGGGTCGGTCTCATCCTGACCAATGGCTGGCAATATCTCGATCAGCGGTTCGTCGTCATGGCCTTCGGCATCGCGCTTTCGCTGCTGATCGTCGTGATAATGGAGAAGACCTGGAACTGGCCGGTCTGGGCCAAGATCATCCTCATTATCGTGCTTTCCTGTGTGATCGCGATCCCCTACGCCGCCTTCAACTGGGTGCTGATGTTCTATCTCGAAGGGGATCTGGACCAGTGGCTGCTGACGATGGGGGCCACCTGGAGCCAGAGTTCGCACTGGTTCCTATCGATCACGATGGTGATCGTCGCGGCACAATATGCGACCTCGCTGCTGGCGCGCGAGGAACGGATGAACGCGATGGAAAGCGCCGCCCGCACCATGGAGCTGCGCGCACTGCGTTATCAGGTAAACCCGCATTTCCTGTTCAACGTGCTCAACTCGGTCGCGGCCCTCGTCAGCGATGACGAGCGCGAGCGGGCGCAGACGATGCTGAGCAACCTCGCCGCCTATTATCGCAATTCGCTGACGGTGGACCCTCTGGCAGATGTTTCCTTAAGCGACGAAATCGCGGCACAGCAGCTCTATATCAATATCGAGAAGGTGCGTTTCCCCGACAGGCTGGTGGTCGCGATCGACGTACCTGCGGAACTTGCAGACGTACAAGTGCCCAGCCTGATCCTGCAACCGATCGTAGAGAACAGCGTGAAGCATTCGGTCGCCTCATCCTCCAGCACGGTGACCCTCTCAATCATCGCGCGACGCAAGGACGACGCACTGGAATTGAGCGTGCGCGATGTTCTGGCCGATAGCGACGTGCGCAAACAACCGGCATCGGCAGGCACGAACACCGGACTGCGCAACGTACGCGCGCGGCTGCGATCCCGCTTCGGTGACGATGCGAGCGTGCGCGCCACGCCGACCGCCAACGGGCACGAGACCGTGATCGTCTTTCCCGTCGAGTTCCCATGACAGAGGGCGGAAACTCTCTTTCGGTGTGCATCGTCGACGACGAACCGCTCGCCCAACGCAGGCTGCGTCAGCTTCTGGACGACGTCCCTGCAGCCCGGATCGTGGCCGATGCCAAGGACGGGCGCGAGGTTCCAGAGATCGTGAACGAGCATCGGCCCGACCTGTTGCTGCTCGATATCGAGATGCCGCATGTCGACGGTTTCGACGTCATCGAGGCGCTGCAAGGCAACTCCGAAGATGGTCACCCGCCGCTGATCATCTTCACCACGGCCTTCCCGGACTTCGCAGCACAGGCTTACGAAACCGGGGCAATCGATTTCCTCACCAAACCGGTCCAGCCGGAACGCCTGACGATTGCACTGGACCGCGCGCGAAACGCACTGATCGCGCGCGATGCGCTGACCCGCCTCGAACTGCTGCAGTCGCGCCTCGACGGGCTGCGCCGGGATCGCGCTGCCATTGCGCCCGAAGACCCGCTCTGGGTATCGCATCGCGGCGAGATGATACGCGTTCTTCCAAGCCAGATCGAACAAATCACGGCTGAAGGCGAGTATGTCAGCCTGCACGTCGGCGAGAACCGCTATCTTCACCGAGGCGTCATCTCGCGCTTCCTCGAAGACATGAGCGATCCCGACCTTGTCCGGGTCCATCGATCCCATGCTGTGCGGCGCACCTGCATCGAGCGCACTTCGCGCAATCAGTGGGGCGCGCCACTGCTGCACCTGAGCAACGCAGCGGTGATACCCGTCGGGCGAAAATACCTCGATGTGATGAAGAGCCTCTGACGCTTATCTCTAACCGAGGGATCGCAGAACAGAGGCGCGCGCACCTCGATCCGCGTATCCGCTGGCGCGATATTCGCCCTAAAGCGCGAAGGACACCGAGCCGCCGAACGTCCTGGGGTCGGAGCGGAAGGTGTTGTATCCGATGAAGCCATAGCCAGAGACCGCGTAGTCCCGGTTGGTGAGATTGCGACCCCATATGCTGATCTCGATCCCGGTATCGAGTGCAAGGCTCGCCCCCGCTGACACGGTGAGTACATCCCCCTGGCTCCGCTCCGGCAGTCCCGACGGGTCGAGATAGAACCTGCTACGGAAATTGGCGTTCGCGTTCAGCGCCAAAGCGGCATCACGGCCAATACGGGTTTCGTAGCGGACACGGGCGTTGCCCGAGAACTCGGGAGCGAAGGGCAGCGGTTGGCCATCGTAAAGCTCCGCGTTGCCCCCGATGGCGCTGTCCTGCTCGATCCCCGCGCGGTTCCAGACCGCTCCCAGATCGAGATCAAGACCGCCAATCGGCGTCCAGCCCAACTGACCCTCGATGCCGTAGGACCGGGCCGCATCGAGGTTAGAGAGCGCGTTCGAGACGATGCTCGACCCGTCGGGCAACGCGAACTCGACGAAAATGCGCGCCTGCGGATCCTGATAATCGCTGTAGAAGCCCGCGAAGGAATAGCGCAGCGTTGCCACCCTACCCTTCAAACCCGCCTCGATCGTCGTCACGGTTTCGGCTGCAAACAGGCCCTCGTCGGCATAGTTCAGCGCATCGTTGGCAACCTCGCCATTGAAGCCGCCGGACTTGTAGCCATTCGCAACCGAGAGGTAGGCATTCGCATCGCCCAGATCGTAGCTCAGTGCCGCATTGCCGCTAAGCCGGGTGGTCACGATGACATTGCTGCCCTTCGCCGGGCCGAGGCCATCCCGATCGTTGAAAGCGCGCACGCCGTCGCGGAAAATGTGTATGCCTTGGCCTTCCCCGCGAATATCCTCGTAGCTCAGCCGGAGGCCTGCGGTAAGCGTAAGCCGCCGAGCCAGTTCCAGCCTGTTGTAGGTGAACAGGGCGAGCGAAATGCGCTCCTGCGATATATCAGTGACCAACGTAGATGCGGGTGCGGTGCTGGCAGGAGTTGGGCCAACACGACCAGGCGCGCCGACATAATCGCATGAGCCGACCAGCGTCCGAGGATCGAGCTCGCCGCACCAGATCGTGTACCGCTGGCTGAAATCCTCCAGCGATGCAGCCATCCCCAGTAGAAACGACCCACCGGTGAACTGGCGGCTTAGCCGCGCTTCCTCCGAAAACTGCGCGAAGTCGCGCGCGTAGGAGAGGTTCGCATTCAGCGACGGATTGCCGAAGGGCGCGGCCGTTCCGTCGAAATCGAAACCGTAATTCTGGCGATAGCCTTCGAATGCCGTAAGCGAGAACAGCTGCCAGTCGTCCAGATGAACCGTCAATTCGGCCGAGACACCGTAGAACGCATTGTCGCTACGCTGGATGCCGTCGCCTTCAGATTCAATCTCGTGCTTGTCCAGATCGAGCGCGTCGTTGCGCGGCATCGTGTTGATGCCCTTGTCCTCCTCGTAATGGCCGCGAAGCAGCAGGCGGGGCCCGCCCCGGTCGAGCAACGCCGAAAGGCGAAGGCCGAACTCGTCGGTTTCGCCACTGGCTTCGGGTGGCCCTGCGACATTCTCCAACACGGGTGATCGCTTCACATAGGTACTCGCCAGCCGGGCATAGGCACCATCCCCGATGCGTCCGCCGAACGCAGCGTCGATGTCGACGCGGTCGAAATTGCCGTACCCGAAGCGCGCGTAATTGGCGCCCTCTGCATCGGGTCTACGGCTGACCAGATTGACCGCACCGGCCGATGCATTGCGTCCGTAGAGCGTGCCTTGCGGACCTTTGAGCACCTCGACCCGCGCCAGATCGTAAAGCAGCGCGCCGGTCTGGACGTTGGTCGCCAGGAACACCCCATCGGAATAGACCGCCGCGGCAGTCGGCGTCAGCGCCTGATGGTCGACCGCCCCGATCCCTCTAATCTGGAAGGCGACCTGGGTGCCATTCGCGACCGCAGCTTCGACGCCGGGCAGCAATTCGGCAAGGTCTTCCGCGCCGGTGAAGCCTTGTTCTCGCTGAAGCGCTTCTTCGTCGAGCAGCAAGACCGAGCCCGGGACGTTTTCGATCGGTCGCGGCTGGCGTGTGGCGGTCACCACGATGTCGCCGCCGTCGGCGCCTATGCCCTCATCGGAATCCTGCGCCGCCGCGCAGACGGGAACGCCAGATGCGACAAGCGACATGACCACGTATCCGGAAGGCTTCACTCGAAATCCCTTGAAATGGACACGCTGGTGCGTGACGGGCGCAGCCCTTAAACGCTAGCTGGGGACCCCCGAACATGGCTACGGGACTTCTCCACATCCCCGGCGCAAGGCCGAACCGCGATGCCGCACGCACATGCATCACGATAACCCTTCTCCAGTGTTCATTCGCGCTGCGGAAACAAGAAGCGCGCCGTCTGGCTTGCTTCCGTTTTTGCGACGGCAGTCGGCTGTCCTTGAGCGACGATGGCACCGCCTTGATCGCCAGCGCCGGGGCCCATGTCGATCAGCCAGTCGCTCTGTTCGGCAACCCGCATGTTATGCTCAACCACGATGACTGTGTTGCCCGCGTCGACCAACCGGTTGAGTTGCACCAGCAACATCGCAACATCCGACGGGTGCAGGCCTGCTGTGGGCTCGTCGAGAATGTAGAGCGTGTCGTCTCGCTGAGCGCGCTGCAGTTCGGTGGCGAGCTTGATCCGCTGCGCCTCGCCACCTGAAAGCTCGGTTGCCGGCTGGCCCAGACGGAGATAGCCAAGACCAACCTCGAGCAAGGCTTCCAAAGCTCGCTGGATCGGGGGCTCGTCGGCGAAGAAATCGTGCGCCTTGGCGACGGTCAGGTCCAGCACCTCGGCAATATTCCTGCCGCGATAGGTGATTTCCAGTGTTTCGGGATTGTAGCGCTGCCCGTTGCATTCTGGGCATGGCGTGTAGACGCTCGGCAGGAATAGCAGTTCGACACTCACAAACCCGGCGCCTTCGCAGTTCGGGCATCGGCCCTTCACCACATTGAAGGAAAACCGGCCGACCCCGTAACCCCTGTCCTTTGCCTCGGGCGTGGCGGCGAACAGCTTGCGCACATGATCGAACAGACCCGTGTAAGTCGCCAGATTGGACCGCGGGGTGCGCCCGATGGGCTTCTGATCGACGGTTACCAGGCGTTTGATCATGGCTGTTCCGTCCGCGATTCTGCCACCTGTAGGCGTTTCCGGATCGCCATCCATCAGGTCGATTTCGGGAGTGGCGGGTTCCGCAACAGGCTTTTGCCCCAGCGCTTCTGTCACCAGCTCGACAAGTGCCTGGCTGATCAGGCTCGATTTGCCCGAACCCGAAACGCCGGTAACCGTGGTAAGCACCCCGAACGGAAGTGCGACATCCAGGCCCCGCAAATTGTTGCGCTCGATCTGTTCCAGCTTCAGCCAGCCGGTCGGCTCTCGCAGAGTGCGCTGCGCGGCCGAGGCAGCAGCAAAAAGGTGTTTGCCGGTTTGCGACCGGCTGACCTCGCGCAATCCGTCGACCGGTCCGGAGTAAACCACTTCGCCGCCGCCCGTGCCCGCAGCGGGGCCGATATCGACAATCCAGTCGGCGTGGTTGATGACACTCACATCGTGTTCCACCACGAACAGTGAGTTACCGGCACCTTTGAGCTCATCCAATGCATTTAGCAAAGCCTGCGTATCCGACGGGTGCAGTCCGGCTGATGGCTCATCGAGGACATAGACCACGCCGAACAATTGGGAGCGAATCTGCGTTGCGAGCCGCAAGCGCTGCATTTCACCCGGAGAGAGCGTCGGCGTGCTCCGCTCAAGAGAGAGGTAGCCCAGCCCCAGCCTTGTCAGCGCCTCGACGCGGGCCAGAATATCGCCGACGATGCGCTGCGCCACGATCGCCTTCTCGGGGTGCGAAGCGTCGGCTTCCGTCGCCGTCTCGCCGCGCAGGCGTTCGGCCAGTCCGGACAAGGTCAGCTGGGACAATTCGGCAATATCCAGACCGCCAAAGGTGACCGATAGCGACTCTTTTTTCAGCTTCTTGCCGCCGCATTCGGGACATTGCGATATCTGCATGAACCGGGCCACACGCTTCTTCGTCAGCTGGCTCTGCGTAGTCGCAAACGAATGCTCGACGTATCGCTTCGCACTGGCGAAGGTGCCCATATAGCTGGGCGATTGATCTCGTTTGATTGCCTCTTTCACCTGGCTCACGTCGAAACCCGGATAGACCGGCACCTTCGGCGTCTCGTCGGTGAACAATATCCAGTCCCGGTCCGCGCGGGGAAGGTCTTTCCACGGGGTGTCGATATCATGGCCAAGGGTGGTCAGGATGCGGCTCAGGTTCTTCCCTTGCCAAGCAGGAGGCCAGGCTGCGATGGCCCCATCCCTGATCGTCTTGCTATCGTCCGGAACGAGGAGCTTCTCGGTCGCTTCGAACACCCGTCCGATGCCGTGGCAGCGCGGACACGCGCCTTCGGGCGTGTTCGGAGAAAAGGAATTCGCATAAAGGATCGTTTGCCCATCGGGGTATCGCCCGGCGCGCGAGTAGAGCATCCGCAATCCGTTGGAGATCGTCGTGACGCTGCCGACGGATGATCTTGTGGAGGGCGCTCCGCGTTGCTGCTGGAGCGCCACGGCGGGGGGAAGCCCGTCGATCCTATCGACATCGGGTTCGCCCACCTGGTCGATCAAACGCCGCGCATAGGGCGATACGGAATCGAGATAGCGCCGCTGCGATTCCGCGAAGAGCGTCGAGAACGCGAGCGATGACTTTCCAGACCCGGAAATGCCTGTGAAGACGACCAGCGCATCGCGCGGCACGTCGACGTCGATGTTTTTCAGATTGTGAACGCGCGCACCACGGACCTTCACACAATTCTCGGAACCTGAAGTGCCCTTGCGGCTTTGAGCTGACCCGATTTTTCTATCCTTACCAAGTTGTCAGTCCAGCGGCGCGAAACGCCGGAAGCGAAACCCACAAAGATGCAGGCGCTCTATGCTGAACGGCCACAACGCCCGGTTGATCCACAGCCGAACAGGCTTGGGACGATGTGTCATCGATAACGAGAGAATATCTGTGCACCCGGCACAGAATTGGTAGCGGAGGAGGGACTCGAACCCCCGACACGCGGATTATGATTCCGCTGCTCTAACCACCTGAGCTACTCCGCCCCAATGTCGCCATACCACATACGGCATGAGGCCTGCCGGAGCGGTTAGCTCGACGACAGGCGGCGCTCTTAGGGTGCAGGCGCACGGCGGTCAAGCACCACCGTTTCCAACGATATCAGGCGCGCGCCCTGCCCCTGAAATTCACGTCGTCCACCTGCGTCCAGGGACCGCCTTCGTAGCGGTGGATGCCGAGCCCGCGGAAGGCGAAAGGGCGTTCTGCGACCAGCGGGGCCAATTCAGCCTGCAGGGCCTTCGCTTCGTTCTTGGAGACCTTGTTCTGGACCGTGATGTGGAGCCGCTTGCCGCCTGCGTCCTGATCGGTCAGCAGGCCGTGAAAATGTTCGGCCAGCATCGCGCGCAGGCGCAGGATGCCCTCGCTCTCCAGCCGGATGGCGGTCCCGCCGCCGAGTGACATGATCCCGACGATCCGCGCCTCGACCGGCGCGAACTCCTTGGCGAGTTGGCGGACTTGCTGGACGACCTCGGCTTCGCAGAAACCGGGCAGCGCGTGGAACAGCGTTACGTGGGCCGCAAGGTAATTGCGCTCGGGCGGGAAATGCGCGGTGCGTAGGGCGGTCGCCCAACCTTGCAACCCATCGGGCAACTGGGCGGTCAGGATCAGTGGCTGGTCGCCCATGAGCCGGTGCTACATCTCTCCGCGTTCGCGGCGCAGCCGGTACCATTCGGCGACGTTGGCGTTGTGCTCTTCCAGCGTCTCCGCGAACTCGTGCCCACCGGTGCCGTCGGCGACCATGAACAGCGCTTCGGTCTCTGCCGGGTTCAGCACCGCCGCAATCGCCTCGCGCCCGGGGTTCGTGATCGGCCCGGTTGGTAGGCCCACGCGCGTATAGGTGTTGTACCCGTTGACCGCCGCGATTTCCGACTGGCGGATGCGCCGCCCCAGCGGCTTGCCCTTCGTGATCGGATAAATGATCGTCGGGTCGGCCTGCAGCAGCATGCCCTCCTTGACCCGGTTCGAATAGAGCCCCGCGACCATCCGGCGTTCGCGCGCCACGCCGGTTTCCTTCTCGACGATCGAGGCGAGCGTCACCGCGTCTTGGATATTGTCGACCGCGATATCCTTCGCACGCTTGGGCCAGGCCTCGGCAAGGTAGTTGCGCATCGCCGCCTGCATGCGAGCGAGCACCGCCGAGCGCTCCTCCCCCCGCTCGAAATCGTAGGTGTCGGGCAGTACGCTGCCTTCCTTGGGAACGGGGATTTCCCCGGTCAGCAGGTCTTCGGCCATCAGCGTTTCGAAGACGAGGATCGAGGGCATGCCTTCGGGGATCGTGACGAACCGCCGGATCACCTCGCCATGCTGCAGCGTGTCGAGGATCGCCGCCGGGCTGGAGCCGCCTTCCAGCAGAAACTCGCCCGCCTTGATCGGATCGCCGCTGCCCAGCACCTTCGCCCGCAGCAGGAATGCCTGCTGGTTGGCGATCAGCCCCTCTTCGCGAAGCTGGCCCGCAACCGAGGTGAGCGTCGAGCCCGAGCGGACGATGAACGATGTGTCATCCTCGCTCGGACCGGGGCCGTACCAGCCCCACGTGAACCAACCGCCCGCAACCGCAGTGACGATCAACACCAATGCGGCGAGCGCGCGAAGCATCAGTCGGGTTTCTTCATCACGAGGCTGGCATTGGTGCCGCCGAAGCCGAAGCTGTTGTTAAGAACGGCCTTCACTTCGCGCTTCTTCGCGGTGTGCGGCACCAGGTCGACGCCTTCGGTGCCCTCGTCCGGATCGTCGAGGTTGAGCGTGGGCGGGACTATCTGGTCGCGAATGGCGAGGATGCAGAAGATGCTCTCCACTGCCCCCGCACCGCCGAGGAGATGCCCGATCGCCGACTTGGTGCTGCTCATCGAAGCGCCGCCAAGATCGTCGCCGAACACGCGCTTGGCCGCCGCGAGTTCGATCGTGTCGGCCATGGTCGAGGTGCCGTGGGCGTTGATGTAGTCGATATCGGAAGGTTCGAGCCCCGCCTTGCGCAGCGCCATCCGCATGGAGAGTTCGGCGCCCTTGCCTTCCGGATGCGGAGCCGTGACGTGATAGGCATCGCCCGACAGGCCGTAGCCGACGACTTCGGCGTAGATTTTCGCGCCGCGCGCCTTAGCGTGCTCGTACTCTTCCAGCACGACCACCCCCGCGCCCTCGCCCAGCACGAAGCCTTCGCGATTGCGATCATAGGGACGGCTCGCCTGCTCGGGTCGGTCGTTATAACCGGTGTTGAGCGCGCGGGCCTGCGCGAAGCCGGCGATGCCGAGCGGGTTGATGGTCGACTCCGAGCCTCCCGCCAGCATGATGTCCGCATCGTCGTCGCGAATCATGCGCGCCGCATCGCCGATCGAGTGCGCACCGGTGGAACAGGCGGTGACCACGGCATGGTTGGGGCCCATCAGGCCATAACGGATCGAAACCTGCCCGCTGATGAGGTTGATAATGCGCCCGTGGACGAAGTGCGGACTGACCCGGCCCGGTCCGCGCTCGTGCAGGTTGACCGATTCATATTCGATCCCCGGCAGGCCGCCGATCCCTGCGCCGATCGAAACGCCGGTGCGCTCCTTGGTCGCCTGATCCATCTCGGTTAGGCCGGCATCCTCGATCGCCTGCCCGGCCGCATCGAGGCCGTAAACGATGAAGGGATCGACTTGGCGCTGGATCTTGGTGTCGACGCGCTTGTCGGGATCGAAGCCCCACTCGTGATCCTTGCCCTTCACCTCGCAGGCGATGGTCGCCTTCTGGTTGGACGCATCGAAGCGGGTGATCGGCCCCGCCCCGCTCTTGCCAGCAATGAGGTTTTCCCAAGTGGTTTCGACATCGCCCCCCAGCGGGGTGACGAGGCCAAGACCGGTAACAACGACGCGGCGCATATTCTTCTCCAAAAACAGCACAGGCCCGGCCCGCTAACCGGGTCGGGCCTGCAAATGGCGGCGGCGCGGGCCCCCGCAAGAACGCAATGGGCTCAGCCCTTGTGCTCTTCGATATACTTGGTGGCATCGCCCACGGTGCTGATCTTCTCAGCCGCATCGTCGGGGATTTCCACACCGAATTCTTCTTCGAAAGCCATCACCAGTTCGACGATGTCGAGGCTGTCCGCGCCCAGATCGTCGATGAAGCTCGCATCCTGCGTGACCTTGTCGGCTTCCACACCCAGGTGCTCGACGACAATCTTCTGTACGCGGTCGGCAGTATCGCTCATTACCTATGCCCTCTCGACATCTTGCTGTTGCTAATCACGAACGCCCTATCCAAGCGCTTGATCCTGCGCAAGGGGTGTAGGCCGCGCAGCATCACAAAGCCTGTCGACCACCGGGGCCAAACGCGCCACCACCCCCTGCCCGAGGCAGTGCGTGCCTACTGGGGCTCACGGCTTTCCAGTTGGCTTTCGGCAGCAAGGTACAAACCGATCCGCCGCAGACCGGCCTGCGCCTCGTCATCGGACGTCTTGTCTGCCAGAGCCTGCCCGTAATACTGCTCGGCAGTCGCGAAATCGCCGACCTGCTCCGCACACAGGCCGAGGTTGAACAGTAGCGAGGGGTGCGCGCCGATGGCCGGCTCCAGCGCAGCGAATGCTTCGCAAGCCCCGCGCTCGTCCTGCTTGGTCAGTCGGATCGCGTCGCGGAACGCCTTCGACGCGTCGCGCGGCATCCCCTTGCGGCGCTCCATGATCCGGATATCCTCGATCGCCTGGACTGGCGCGAGCGCACGCCTCACGTCGTCGGCTGCACCGGCCAGTGCCAGATCGACGGCGGGCGCGATAAGCGGCTCGTCATCGTAACCGGGGCAGTAACTCAACACCTCGCTGCGTGAGAGCCGTTCGGACCACAGAATATGGCCCTCGGCGGATCTCAGATTGGCGCGTGGCCGCACGTCGATAGCCAGCCGCACGCACGCGAGGTCCACCTTTTCGCGGCGGACGCAGTCTCCATCTTCGTCTTCTTCCACGCAAATCTTGCGCTGCTGGGAGAATTCGGTTTCGGTAACGCGCACCCGCGCCCCGCCACCGAGTATCGCATCGGCTTTGCCTGCCTGGGAGCGGTGGAGCAGCGTAAAATAGGGCTGACCGTCGATCGCCGCATCCAGCAGCCGGTCTTCGATCCGATTGGCGAAGTCGCTGCCCTCGCGCCCCGCGAAGCGATCGATCGCGATGGTTCGAACGGCTGCGGCCTCATCGCTTGCGGCCGGATAGATGGTTTCGACCCTGAGTGTTTCGGCCTGCGCATTCGCGCCGCCCAACAGCATCGCGGCAATCGAACCCGTCAAGATCTGCTTCAGCATCGTCCTCGCTCCCTGTTGCTCGCACAGATCATGCACGGCGAACCTGTCACGAGGATGAGCGACCGCCGGGGCGGCCGTTCAGCAGTCCTTGGCGATCAGGCGTCGCCTGCGCGGTCGACGCGGGTCGCCTCGGGGCTATCCGGTTTCGGCTGCTCGACCGTGCGGATCGAAAGTTCGCGCAGCTGCTTGGGGCTGACGATGCTGGGAGCGCCCATCATCAGATCCTGCGCGCGCTGGTTCATCGGGAAAGCAATAACTTCGCGGATGTTGGGCTCGTCGGCCAGCAGCATCACGATCCGGTCGATCCCCGGTGCGGAGCCGCCATGCGGCGGTGCGCCAAGCTTGAACGCTTCGAGCATCCCGCCGAAATTCTCCTCGACGTCGGCCTTCGAATAGCCAGCAACTTCGAACGCCTTGTACATGATGTCCGGACGATGGTTCCGGATCGCGCCTGAGCTGAGTTCGTAGCCGTTGCACACGATGTCGTACTGCCACGCCTTGATGTCGAGCGGGTCCTGGGTTTCCAGCGCCTCCATCTCGCCCTGCGGCATCGAGAAGGGGTTGTGGCTGAAATCGACGCGCTTCAGTTCCTCGTCATACTCGAACATCGGGAAGTCGACGATCCAGCAGAACTTGAAGCAGCCCTGCTCGATCAGCTCGAGCTGCTCGCCCACGCGCGTGCGTGCGGCACCGGCCAGCTTCTCGACTTCCTTCGGCTTGCCAGCCGCGAAGAACAGGCCGTCGTTTTCGCCAAGGCCCAGCTCGTCGTAGAGTTTGGCCATTTCCTCGGGCCCGTGGTTCTTGGCGATCGGCCCGCCGAACTCGCCACCCTTGCGGGTGACGTAGCCAAGGCCCGAATAGCCTTCGCGCCGCGCCCAGTCGTTCATCTCGTCGAAGAACTTGCGGCTCTTCTCGTTGGTGTTCGGCGCAGGGATCGCGCGCACGATGCCGCCACCGCCGACGATCTTCTCGAAAATGCCGAAGCCAGACTTTTCGAAATGGTGCGTGACGTCGGTGATGATGATCGGGTTGCGCAGGTCCGGCTTGTCGCTGCCGTACTTGAGCATTGCCTCGGCATAGGGAATGCGCGGGAATTCGCCCGCGGGCGTCACGCTCTTGCCGCCCGAGAATTCCTCGAACACGCCTGCCAGCACCGGCTCGATCGCCTGGAAGACGTCTTCCTGCGTTACGAAGCTCATTTCGAAGTCGAGCTGGTAGAACTCGGGGCTGCGATCGGCGCGCAGGTCTTCGTCGCGGAAGCACGGCGCGATCTGGAAGTAGCGGTCGAACCCGGCGACCATCAGCAGTTGCTTGAACATCTGCGGTGCCTGCGGGAGCGCATAGAAGCGGCCCGGGTGCAGACGGCTGGGCACCAGATAGTCGCGCGCGCCTTCGGGCGAGGATGCGCCGAGGATCGGCGTCTGGAATTCGGAAAAACCCTGGTCGATCATGCGTTTGCGCAGCGAAGTTATCACGCGGTTGCGCAGCATGATGTTGGCGTGAACCCGTTCGCGCCGCAGATCGACGAAGCGGTACTTGAGGCGAATGTCCTCAGGATATTCCTGCTCGCCCGCGACCGGCAGCGGCAGTTCCTCGGCCATCGACTGCACGGTGGCGGACTTCGCGAAGACCTCGATATCGCCGGTCGGCAGGTTCGCGTTGCGGGTTTCCTGCGAGCGCGCCTTCACGACGCCGTCGATGGTGATGACGCTTTCGGACTTGAGCGAATCGAGCAGGCCCAAAGCCTCGCTATCCTCGTCCGCAACGATCTGGGTGATCCCGTAATGGTCGCGCAAGTCGATGAACAGGACGCCGCCATGATCGCGTTTGCGGTGGACCCAGCCAGACAGGCGAACGGTATCGCCGACATGGCTTTCGCGGAGCTGTGCGCAGTTATGAGTGCGATAGGCGTGCATCGTGGAACTTTCCGGTTCGGGGATTAGGCGCTAGGGGCATGGCCGAAGCTCGACGGCGAAAACCCTGAAAGCTTGCGCGCTAACAGGCGATAGGCCCGGTTTTGTCAAGCCGGGTGCACGCCTGACGGAGGGGTTTTGCGACCCCGAGGGCGGTACTCCGCCCGGCTGGAGAACGACTGAAATATGAAAATCCACGACCTGATTACCACCACCGATGCGCTGGCAGACCTGTGCGAAAGGTTGGGCCAGAACGACTTTGTGTGCGTGGATACCGAGTTCATGCGGGAAAACACCTATTGGCCCGAACTCTGCCTGATCCAGATCGGCGACGAGAACGAGGCTGCGGCAATCGACCCGCTGGCCGACGGGATCGACCTGAAACCGCTGCTCGACCTGCTGACCGAGAACGAGGACGTCCTGAAGATCTTTCACGCAGGCAGCCAGGATGTGGAGATCTTCTACAACCTCACCGGCAAGACCCCGCACCCGATCTTCGACACCCAGATCGCGATGATGGCGATCAGCCAGTCCGAACAGATCGGTTACGCCAATCTGGTGGAGCATTGGCTCGACAAGACGATCGACAAGGGTGCACGCTTCACCGATTGGAGCCGCCGCCCGCTGACCGACCGTCAACTGGAATACGCAATCGGCGACGTGACCTACCTCGCCAAGATATTCCCCCGAATACTGAAAAAGCTGATCAAGACTGATCGCGGCATGTGGCTCAATGCCGAGATGGACAAGCTGGCCGATCCGGAAAACTACGCGATCGAGCCCGACAAGGCGTGGAAGCGCATCCGTGCGCAGGGCCGCAATCCGCAGGTGCTCGGGCGGCTGAAGGCGCTGGCCGCATGGCGCGAGGGCGAAGCGCAGCACAAGAACATCCCGCGCGGGCGGATCATGCGTGACGAGACGCTGGCCGACGTAGCCTCCCATCCGCCCAAGAAACAGGCCGACCTCGCCAAGGTTCGCGGCCTCTCGAATGCCTGGAAGGATAACGAAATCGGCAATCGCCTGATGGGCGTCATCGAAAATGCCGATCCGCTACCCGCAGACGAAATGCCCGCACGCACCAGTCGCGGTGCGCCGCTGGGCAAGGAAGGCGCGCTGGTCGCCGACCTGCTCAAGCTGCTGCTCAAGATTCGCGCGAGAGAAATCGACGTTGCCCCCCGCCTGCTTACCCGCTCGGGCGAACTGGAACAGCTGGCCGCCGGAGTGCGGGACCTGCCGATTCTCGACGGCTGGCGCCGCGAAGTGTTTGGCAAGGATGCGCTCGATCTCGTCGAAGGCAAGCTCGCCTTCGCGGTCGAGAAGGGTAAGCTCAAGATGACCCATATTGACGATGAGGTGGAAGGGTAGGCCCCGATGTCGACCTACCTACCCACGATCCGACAGCTGCAATATCTCGTCGCGCTGCACGAGCATGGCCATTTCGGCCGCGCCGCGGAGGCGAGCTTCGTGTCGCAATCAACGCTTTCCGCGGGTATCCGCGAGCTTGAGACCCTGCTGGACGTGACTCTGGTGGAGCGCAGCCGCCGCGTTGTCCGCTTCACCCCGCTCGGCCAGCAGGTCGTGGAGAAGGCGCATGCCTTGCTACGGCAAGCCGAAGACCTGTCGGACCTCGTGCGCGCGGCGGGCCAGCCGCTAACCGGTAAGTTGCGGATGAGCGTAATCCCGACCATCGCGCCCTTCCTGCTACCGCGCATCCTCCCCCGCCTGCGCAAGGAGCGGCCCGAGCTCGAATTGTTCCTGCGCGAGGAAACCAGCAGCGACGCGGTGGAATCGCTCCATCACGGTCGGGTCGATTGCGTGCTGCTCGCCCTTCCCTTCCCCACGGGCGAAGTAGAGCAGGCGATCATCGGCAAGGACCGCTTCTTTGTCGCCTATCCAGGCGACGAACCGCGCGAGCTGCCCGAGGAAATCCGCCCCGCGATGATCGAAGACGGCCGCCTGTTGCTCTTGGAAGACGGGCACTGCCTGAAGGAGCATGCGCTGGCCGCGTGCAACCGGCCCGAATTGCGCGGCGCCACCAGTATGATCGGCACTTCGCTCCATACGCTGGTCCAGATGGTCGATAATGGCCTTGGCGTAACCATGCTGCCCGAAATGGCGCTCGACGCGGGAATTCTGAACGGCACCAGCGTGATCGCGCGGCCGCTCGACTCCCCCGCTGCGACCCGGGATATTGCATTGATCTGGCGAAAGAACTCGCCACGGGCGACCGACTTCGACCTCCTCGCGGACGAGTTACGCACAGGCTGATTGCCTCAACGGATCCATAGATCACTGTCGGTTTTTACGAGAAAACCCGAGACAAAGGGCGGGTTTCTGTGTCAAACCCCCATATGGCTGCGGTACGGACCGGTGGCCAGCTTGGTGCGAGATGCACATCGATCAGTAGATGATCGACCGTGCGAAACAAGCTTGGGGAATCGTTTTGACGGGGAACAGTCCGGATAATCGAGGGGGTGCGCGCTCGACCATTGCCCCCCGTGCCTTCGAAGATGAGGTACCGCGCAACATCGTCACGGAAATCGTTTCTCGACCGCGCCTTCATCCCCACATCATCACTTTCGCGAACGAAAAGGGCGGCGTCGGCAAATCGACCCTGGCTTTTCACGTCACCGTAGCCCTCGCCCATGCAGGCAGGAAAGTCGTCGCGATCGATCTCGACCGACGCCAACGCACTCTCGAGCGCGGGTTGACCTATCGAGGAGGCACCGCAAGCAACCTCGGCATTGCGCTGCCCTGCGCGCAATACGCGGTTCTCGATCAGCCCAGCACGGCCTCGCTTTACCAGACAATCAATCGGCTCGGCGGCGATGCGGATTTCGTGGTCCTCGATGCGGCTGGCGCGGATTCGCCGATTTTCCGCCGGGTGGTTGCCCTGGCCGATACGCTCATCACGCCGATCAATGCTTCGTTTCTCGACCTGGAGTTGTTGGGCCGGCTCAACCCGGTCAGCGGTATTCCCGAGAGCGCTGGATGCTTCGGCCAGACCGTTTCGGACCTGCGCCGGGAAAAGCTCGCTCACCAGCTTGGGCGGACCGATTGGGTCGTGGTCAAGAACCGTGTGCGTTCGGCCGAAAAGCGGCATATCGGCAGGGTCGATCAAGCGCTCGAACGCCTCTCTGTCGCGCACGACTTTCGCATCGGACAAGGGTTGAGCGAGCGGGTGGCCTTCCGAGAGCTTTTCCAGTTCGGGCTGACCCATCTCGATCTCGATCTGATCCCGGGCATGACCCAGCCCCAGGCATCCAGCCGGAGCGAGATCGCGGCCTTGATCGCCGACCTCGGCTTGCAGGTGGAGCCGCGTGTGCGCGCGTCGGCAGCGCAGCGCCCGGCTGCGCGCGTGCTCAAGCAGACGCGGGAGAATTTCCGCGCCGCGCTCAACGCGTCGATTTAGATAGCGGGCGCTCGCAAGCGGAAGTCAGGCCGCCTGCGCATGATCTTCGGCAATCAGGATTCTGTTGCGGCCGCCTTCTTTTGCCCGATAAAGCGCTTCGTCCGCAGCCGCCAGCGCATCGCGCGGGTCGGCAAAGCTGGATACGTCGGCAATACCGCCCGAGAAGGTGACGATCCCGAACGGCTTGTCGGTCCGGCGATTGATCATGCGGCGCTGCGCTAGTTCCTCGCGAGCCGCATCGAGCCGCGCCAGCGCATCAGCACGGCCGAGGCCGCGGAACAACATGGCGAATTCTTCGCCGCCGTGACGGGCGATGTAGCAATCCTCGCGGCAAATGGTCGCAAGTGTCTGCGCGACGACCCGGATGATCCGGTCGCCCGCTTCATGACCATGGGTGTCGTTGATCGCCTTGAACCGGTCAATATCGCAAAATGCGACGCAGAGCGGCTCACCCGAAGTCCGCCCCTCACCATATTCGGCGTTCAGCACGGCTTCGAAGGCGCGGCGATTGGGCAGCCCGGTGAGATAATCGACCTCCGCATCGCGGCGCGCCCGGTCTAGGTTTTCGCGCAATCTCGCGGTTTCGAGTTCGCTCTTGCGCAATTCCTCTTCGGTTTGGCGCGATCGAGCGAGCATCGCCTTGGCAAAATCCGCGAGACCCGCGATCATCTGGTCCTGATCGAGCGGGCCCGAGAGATCGTCGACCCTGCGCTCAAGCTCGTCGCCGTATTCGGTCGTCGCAAGCCGCACGTTCTTCGTCGCCCGCGACAATTGCTCGATCCCGCTCTCCAGCTTCTTGGCGAGATCCTTCACCGCCCGATCGCCCCCTCCCGAAGAATCGGCCGAAACCTCTGCAAGCCATTGCGCCGTCAGGGGCATGCATTCCAGCTTGCGCTCATCGACCGCGCGATTGAGCGCCGGGTTGAGGCCCGAGCAGACCTCGTGGGCCGAGGCCAGACTGGCCGGGGTTATCTCGAGATCGTGATCGAGCAGAAAATTGCGAATATCGTTGGCGAGGCGTCGTCGCGCCCGGCGCTCTGCTTTCGTCGAAGCTGCAGGAGCGCTCTCGTGCGCTTCGGGTTCGCCGGCAGGTCGGTGTCCGAATAGGCCGATACGGTGCAGGATCGTGCCTGCGTTTGCTTGTTCGATATGAACCGGTTGCGTCGCCATGCCGCTCAATAGGCCGTGAATTCTTTATTCACTGCTAAAGGCGCGAAGAAAATTTACTTTCGCCTGCCTAAGCCTCTGGCGACATTATCGAAAGAAATCGACCCGGCGCTACTTGTCCGTTAATCCATGTGGCGAAGGCCGACACGCAAGTAATCGTACCCTGTCACGCATGTCAGAATCGCGGCCACCCACAACGAGGCAAGCCCGAACCAGCGGATCGGCTCTATCTCGGGCAGGGTCCCCGCAAGGATCAGCAGGCCCAGCGCGATCATCTGCAGCGTCGTCTTCCACTTGGCGAGCCGGCTGACGGGGACGGATACCTGGATGCCACCCAGGAATTCTCGCAGGCCCGAGACGATGATCTCGCGCATCAGAATGATCAGCCCTGCAACCACGTGCACGTCGCCCGCGATCGGCCCGGTGAGCCCGCCCTTGGCCGTCAGGATCAGGATCACCGCGGCGACCATGATCTTGTCCGCGATCGGGTCGAGAAACTGGCCCAGCTTGGAGACCGTGCCCGCCGAACGGGCCAGCATGCCGTCGAAATAGTCGGTAATCGCCGCCGCGCAGTACAGCACCAACGCGAGCGCATAGCCGAGCTGCCATTCGGGCCACCACAGGAACAGCACGAGCAGCGGAACCGCGAAGATGCGGGACAGGGTGAGGATATTCGGAAGTGTCAGCATTCGGTCATCAATGCGCCTAGGCCATGCAAGGTCCGAGAAAAAGCCGCGCGACCCGTTTGCGAACAGGGTTTGCGCATGCGAAGTGCCTGTTCTAACGCAAAAGGCATCGGCGCCAAGCATGCGCACCGGAGTAAATCTATGACGACGCTGAGATTGCTGCGACGGCGGCGCTTCCTGCCGCTGTTTTGCACTCAGTTGCTCAACGCCTTCAACGACAATCTCTACAAGACCGCGATGGTGCTCTTCGTGGTCTACGCGGTCTACAACGACCCGGAGGCGGAAACCCGGTTCAGCGCCATCGCATCCGCCCTGTTCATCGCGCCCTTCATCCTTGTTTCCGCCATCGCGGGCCAGCTGGCCGACATGCGCGACAAGGCCCGGATCATCCGCGCGGTAAAGCTGTGCGAGATCGGCTTGATGAGCCTGGGCGCTGTCGGCCTGTTCCTCGCGTGGCAGGGCTTGTTGGTACATACCGTCGCGATACCGCTGATGCTGTTCGCGCTCTTTCTCGCCGGCTTGCAGTCGACCTTTCTCGGCCCGATCAAATATTCGATCCTGCCCCAGCATCTGCCCAGGCACGAGGTGCTGGCCGGCACCGGCCTGGTCGAAGCGGGGACCTATGTCGCGATTCTCGTCGGCACGATCCTCGCCGGGTGGATCCCGGTGGAGGCGGCCATGGTGCTGATCCTCGTTACCGCCGTAGTCGGCTATGCCAGCAGCCGCCGGATCCCGCCCGCACCCGCCATGGGCAAGGTGGAGCGGATCGACTGGAACATCGCCCGTTCGTCCCTCGCGCTCGTCCGCTTCGTGCGCAAGGATCGGGTGATCTACCTCGCGACCATCTCGATCAGCGTGTTCTGGACGATCGGCGCCATCCTGTTCATCCAGTTCCCGCCGCTGGCCAAGAACGTGATTTACGCCAGCAAGGAAGTCGCGACCTTGTTCATCGTAATGTTCTCGATCGGCATTGCAATCGGATCGGTCATCATCAACCATCTGCTCAAAGGCGAGGTTTCGGCCCGCTATGCCCCGGCGGCCGTGGTGACGATGGGATTCTTCGTCGTGCTGTTCTACTTTTTCGTGCGCCAGTGGCCGGACGATTTCACGGGCGACCTGCTGACCGTGCCGGAATTCCTCGCCTACCCGCTCGCATGGGTGCTGATGGGCATCTTGCTGCTCATCTCGATCGCCGGCGGGGTCTTCGTCGTCCCGCTCTACGCCTTTCTCACCACCCGCGTATCGGGGGACAAGGCATCGCGGACCATCGCGGCGACCAATATGATCAGTTCGCTCTGCATGGTCGGCGGGGCTGCACTGGCACTGACGATGACGTGGATCGGCATCACGATTGCCGAACAATTGCTGGCCGGGGTGGCCCTGTGCGTCGTCACCAGCCTGATCGCGCGGCGCCTGTACCGCGAAGAGCACCTTCCGAGCGTCTATCAAGCCTGACAGGCTGCTCCTAGAAGATGAAGGCGAGCGCCCCGACCAGGCAGACCACATAGGCACCGAGGAAGCCCATCCAGTCGTTCCTGGCCCACGACCAGCGCGTGTTGCGGAGCATCCGGTCGCGCCTGAGGTCGGGCCGAACCATCAGCGATGCGCGAAACGGGTGGCGGGCTGCTTCATCGGTAAGGACAAGGGATCGTCTCATGGGAAGCGAGGCTTAACGATTTGGTAACGATTGACGAGCGCCGCTGACCGCGGCGTCCGCGGGTGGGACAGACCGGCCCGAATAGCCTTAACGTCGCCACCCGATTGCCCGGCAGTCACATGCGCTATAGGGCCATTGCCATGTCACACAGCACCACTCCGCAGGCCGCGCGCCTGCTCGTCGATTGCCTTGCAGGCCAGGGCTGCGATCGCATCTTCACCGTTCCGGGAGAGAGTTTCCTGCCCGTGCTCGACGCGCTGGTGGACCGCGCGGACATTGATGTGGTCACCTGTCGGCAGGAAGGCGGTGCTGCGTTCATGGCCTGCGCCGATGGCGCCATGAGCGCTTCGGGCACACAGACGCCCGGAGTCGCCTTCGTCACGCGCGGCCCCGGTGCTACGAACGCCAGCATCGGCGTGCATGTCGCCCATCAGGACAGCCAGCCGATGATTCTGTTTATCGGCGATGTGGCGCGCGACATGCGCGACCGCGAAGGCTTTCAGGAGATCGACTTCCCCGCCTTCTTCGCACCCATTTGCAAGTGGGCGGCGCGGATCGACCGAGCGGATCGCATTCCTGAATATGTCGCACGCGCCTATGCCACCGCGATCTCTGGCAGGCCCGGCCCGGTGGTTCTCGCGCTGCCCGAAGACATGCTCTACGACGAGACGAGCGCAGTGCCGCGCCCCGCCGTCGCGCGTCCGGCGCAGGCGCCCTGCCCCGATGCGATGCAGGCGATGATGGCACTGATCGAGGACTCGGCCGCGCCGCTCGCGATCATCGGCGGAGCGGGCTGGAATGCCAAGGCGCGCGAGTATTTCCAGCTCTTCGCCGAACGGCTTGGCCTGCCGGTGGCGACAGCGTTCCGGCGACAGGACGCGATATCGCCCGCCTCGCCCGTCTATGCAGGCAATCTGGGCTACGGCCCCAACCCCAAGCTGGTCGAGCGGGTGAAGGCGGCGGACCTGCTGCTCGTGGTCGGTGCGCGATTGGGCGAGGCCACCACCGATGGCTACCGTGTACCGCCGCTGATCGAGAAGGATCGCACCCTGATCCACATCCACCCCGATCCGGAGGAACCGGGCAGCGTCTACCCCGCGGACCTCTCGATCTGTGCAAGCATGGACGAATTCGCCGAGAGCGCGGCGCTGTGGGCGGGCGAAGATCCAATCTCTTTCGACGCCGGTGCACAGGCGCACGACGAGTGGTCAGCATGGGCGACTGCGACGCCGAGCGACACCTACCCGCTCGATCTCGCGGCCTGTGTGCAATTCATGGGCGAGACGCTGCCCGCTGATACGATCATCTGCAACGGGGCGGGCAATTTTGCAGGCTGGTGGCATCGTTACTGGCGCTATGCAGGCTACCCGAGTCAGCTGGCGCCGACCTGCGGGGCGATGGGCTATGGCGTGCCCGCCGCGGTGGCCGCGGCAAAGCGGTATCCCGAGCGGATGGTGGTCGCGGTGGCGGGCGACGGCGACTTCCTGATGAACGGACAGGAACTGGCGAGCGCGGCGCAGGCCGGATGCGACCTGATCGCGATCGTGATCGACAATAGCGGTTACGGCACGATCCGCATGCATCAGGAGCGCGAATTTCCAACCCGCGTGTCCGCGACGAAGCTCGCCAACCCGGACTTTGCGGCATTGGGCGCCAGCTTCGGCGCCTGGACCGCGACGGCCGACACGACGCAGGAATTCAGGGATGCACTGGTCGCGGCGAAGGGTCGAACGGGGCTGCGGCTGATCCATACCCGGATCGATATCGAGCAGCTCGCGGCAAGCGGCGTGACGGTCAGCGGACTGCGCGCGAAGGCCTGATTCGGAACAAACCGCACAAAAGAAAAGGGCGGCGCCGAACCGGCACCGCCCCTTTCTTCTCGTTCTGCGGATCGATCAGACGTCGTCGCCGAGCGCGCCTTCGACTTCACCCTTGGTCTGCTGGGCCTTGCCCTTGACTTCCTGACCACGGCCTTCGGCGCGCGTTTCGGGATCGTTCGACTTCTGCTTGGCTTCGCCGATCGCTTCGTTGACGTTGCCTTCGATCTTGCTCTTGAGTTCACCCATTTCGCTTCTCCATTTCATGCGTCGGCATCAGCGCCGATGTGTAAAAGAAACGACGATACAGGCATTTACGTTCCACTTATTGCGCAACATTGCGCCAAGACGAGTGCCGCTTGCGACCAGCGATAGATCGCGGCCCCAGGGGGCTAGACCCCTGCCATCGCCATGATCACCGACCATTCCTGCGGCATCACTTCGCACACCGAGAGGCGCGACAGCTTGACCAGCTGCATCTCCGATAGCTGCGGCTCAGCCTTGATCTCTTTCAGAGTCACCACATTGGGCAGCCTGGTGCGCGGCTCGACCCGCACCGCAGCCCATTTTCCCGTTTCGTCGGTCGGATCGGTCATCCTGGCCTCGACGATCTCGACGATGCCGACGATCTCGCGCCCGATGTTCGAGTGATAGAAAAAAGCCTGATCGCCCACCTCCATCGCGGCGAGATTGTTCTTCGCCTGGTGGTTGCGCACGCCGTCCCACACGCCGCTGCCGTCTTTCTCCAGATCGTCCCACCCGTAAACATCGGGTTCCGATTTCATCAGCCAATAGCGCAAGGCGTTGCTCTCCGTTCCAGAATGGGTTGCCTCGATCGAACGCGCGATGGCGCGAGGCGTGCCGGGTATGTGGCACGCCAGGGCATTAAATCGCGAACCCGATTGGTCTGATTTACCCTATTTTCAGTATCCGCTGGCAGACAGGGCGAAGAGTCGCATCCGGCAAGCTCAACGGGAAGACGATAGAAACGCCTCATGGGGGACAAGACAGAAAGACCGGCTCGCCTCGAAAAGGCGCAACGCGACGTCGTGATGCTGGGCATCGCGACCGCAGCGATCATCATGTTCGTCGGCATTGGCGGCACGGTGATGCCTCAGGTCGCGCGCAGTTTCCTCGACGCCAATGTCGCTCCGCCCGACACCGCGCTGGTCAACGCCCTCCTTCTCAACATCGCGCTCATCATCTTCGGCTGGCGCCGCTATGTCGATCTCAATCGGGAAATCGCCCAGCGACGCGCCGCCGAGGAAGCGGCCCGCCACCTTTCGCAGACCGATCCGCTGACCGGCTGCTACAATCGCCGCTGCGCGGTCGAGAGGCTGATGGAAGCGCTCGTCTCGACCGACGAGGGCCATTGCTCGGTCGGATTCGTGATGATCGACCTCGATGGGTTCAAAGCGATCAACGACAGCTACGGCCACCAGGCGGGCGACGAATTGCTGCTCGGCATTGCCGAACGTCTCAGGGAAGTTGCGCCGGAAACGGCGAGCGTGGCCCGGCTGGGTGGAGACGAGTTCGCCATCGTCCTGCCGATCGATACAGAGGACATGGCTCCGGTCGAAGAGTGGGCAAACCGCATGGTGGCGCATGTCGCCCAGCCGATCGATACCGAGACCGGACCGATCGAGGTCACGATTTCAGCCGGAATCGCCTTCCAGGAGACCGATCCCGAGCTGGACAATACAGAAGGCGCGGCGCGCAAGCTGATGCACCGCGCTGACCTCGCCATGTACCAGGCGAAGAAGGAGGGGCGGAACCGCTATTGCTGGTTCGTAAAGGCGATGGAGGACGAGGCGCGGATACGCCGCGAAATGGAGGTCGCCATCCGCGGCGGGCTCGATCGCGGTGAGTTTTCGCCCCATTACGAACAGCAGATCGATCTCGAAACGGGCCAGTTGGTCGGCTTCGAGATGCTGGCCCGCTGGGAATCGGCAGAGCTGGGCACCGTCAGCCCGGAGATATTCATTCCGGTTGCGGAAAGCTGTGGCCTGATCGGCCCCTTGTCCGAAATGCTGATCCGTCGCGCCTTGAGCGATGCGCAAAGCTGGGACCCCAGCCTGTCGCTCTCGGTCAATATCTCGCCAATCCAGCTTCGCGATCCGTGGTTCCCGCAAAAACTGCTCAAGATGCTGATGGCCAGCCAGTTTCCAGCCCACCGCCTCGACGTGGAAATCTCGGAGAGCTGCCTGCAGGAAAACCTCGTCGCTGTTCAGGCGATGATCGTCAGCCTCAAGAATCTGGGCGTGCGCGTCAGCCTCGACGATTTCGGGACCGGCTTTTCCTCGCTGACCCAGCTGCGCAGCCTTCCCTTCGACCGGGTCAAGATCGACCGCAGCTTCGTCGGCGAACTGCGCAAGGTTGCCGAGGCTGCGCACGGCTCCGACGCGGAGCGCGAACAGCAGGATCATATCGTCAGCACGCTCGTCTCGCTCGGCCAGAACTTGCATATTCCCGTGACGGCCGAAGGGGTCGAGGACGAGTCGATCCTCGCCACCTTGCGCCAGATGGGCGAGATGAAAGGCCAGGGCTATCTCTACGGCAGGCCGGAAGATGCAGCCGCAGTGCTCAAGCGCCTGGGCGAGCTGAACATGCTGGCCGAAAACACCCAGCCAGCCGTAGTCCCGCCCGCGAACGAGCCCGAACAGCGCAAGTCCGCCTGAGGCCCCGCTTTACCTTTACGCGAGCCCGCCCCCACCATAAATGCAGCGGGCAATGCGGCTCTCCTTCATCAAGATGCATGGCCTCGGCAATGATTTCGTGATCCTCGACGGGCGCGGAGCCGAATTGCCGCGCCTTTCGGAAGCGCAGATACGCGCGCTGGCGGACCGCCATCGCGGGATCGGCTTCGACCAGCTGATCGTACTGGCCCCGTCCGACGCAGCCGATTTCGCAATGCGGATCCACAATGCCGATGGCGGCGAGGTGGGGGCCTGCGGCAATGCAAGCCGCGCGGTTGCGGTGCTGCATGGCAAGCCCGCGCAAGTCGAAACCGCCGGCGGCCTGATCGCCGTGCGACCGGGTGACGGGCAGGCCGAAGTCGCGATGGGCCAGCCCCGGTTCGAATGGCCAGACATCCCGCTCGCCTACGCGATGGACACGCGCGATATGCCGGTGGGCTGGGACATGCTCGAACGGCCCGGCGCGGTGAATGTCGGCAATCCGCATGTGGTATTCTTCGTCGACAACGATGTGGCGGACGTGCCGCTCGACCGGCTGGGGCCGGAGATCGAACATGACCCGATGTTTCCCGATCGGATCAATGTGAATGTCGCGCAAATCGTCTCGCGCGAGGCGATCGTCTTGCGCGTGTGGGAACGCGGTGCGGGCCTTACCCTCGCCTGTGGCACCGGCGCCTGCGCCACTGCCGCAGTCGCGTACCGGCGGGGGCTGGTCGATGCGCAGGTCTCGGTCACACTGCCCGGCGGCACATTGATCATCCGCCACGACGAAGGCGGCGGCCTCCACATGGCGGGCCCTGCGCAGGAAAGCTATCGCGGGACTTTCGATCTGGACGACTTCTCGTGAGCGACGCGCGCGTCATTTCGCTTGGCTGTCGTCTCAACCATGCTGAGAGCGAGCGGCTCTCCGCGCTGGTCGAGGGCGAGTCCGGGCTGGTGGTGATCAATTCCTGCTCGGTCACGCGCGAGGCGGTGCGCCATACGCGCCAGGCGATCCGGCGCGCGCGCAAGGCGCATCCCGAGGCGCGGCTGCTGGTGACTGGCTGCGCGGCGGAGACCGAGCGCGAGGCGCTGGGTGCCATGGCGGAGGTGGACGGGTTCGTCGCCAACGAAGCCAAGCTCGATGCGCGCAGCTGGAACCTGCCCGAGCCTGCACAGCCGCGCACACGGCGCGGCACGCGCGCCTTTATCGGCGTCCAGAACGGCTGCGACCACGCCTGCACTTTCTGCATTATCCCGCAGGGGCGCGGCACCAGCCGCTCGGACCCCATCGCTGCCGTGCTGCGCACCATCGAACGCGAGCTCGCGGACGGCGCGCTGGAGGTGGTGTTGACCGGCGTCGATCTGACCAGCTGGGGCCACGACCTTCCGGGCGAGCCCGGCCTCGGCGTGCTGGTGGGCGCGATCCTCGATGCCTTTCCGCAATTGCCGCGCCTGCGGCTCTCCTCGGTCGACGGAATCGAGATCGACGAGCAACTGTTCGAGCTTGTCGCGCACGAGCCGCGCGTGATGCCGCACCTGCACCTGTCGCTCCAGCATGGCAGCGACCTGATCCTCAAGCGGATGAAGCGGAGGCATCGGCGCGGCGATGCGGTGGAGCTGGTAACGCGGCTGAAGACGCACCGGCCCGAAATCGCCATCGGGGCCGACCTCATCGCGGGCTTCCCAACCGAAACGGCCTCGCACCACGCGGACAACCTTTCGATTGTCGCCGAATGCGGGATCGTGCACGGTCACATCTTCCCCTACTCGCCGCGCGAGGGCACGCCCGCCGCGCGCATGCCGCAGCTCGACCGGGCCACGATCAAGGCCCGCGCCGCAGAGCTACGCGCTGCAGTCCGTCAGACGCGCGACACATGGCTCAAAAGCCTGCTCGGCCACGAATACGAAGTGCTCGCGGAAAAGGACGGCAGCGGCTACACGCCGCACTTCGCTCGTGTCGCGCTGCCCGAGGGCACGCGGCCGGGCCAGATCGTCACCATCCGCCCCACCCGGATCATCGAAGGAATGCTCGCATGAGCGATGCGCCCTCCAGCTGGAGCGACCGCCTGCTCGGCGGCTTTCGCAAGACCTCGGACCGCCTGTCCGAAAACATCGCGCCGGTAGGCAACACCAGGCTCGACGATGCCACGCTCGACGAGATCGAGGATGCGCTGATCATGTCGGACCTCGGCCCCGAAGCCGCAGGCCGCGTGCGCGCGGCGCTGCGCGAACAGCGCTTCGGTGCCGAGATTACCGAACGCCAGCTGCGCGAAGCGGTGGCGGAGGAAATCGCCGCCATCCTGCGCCCGGTGGCCAAGCCGCTGGAAGTCACCGCTTTCCCGCGCCCGCAGGTAATCCTGGTGATCGGCGTCAATGGCAGCGGCAAGACCACCACGATCGCCAAGCTCGCGCACCTCTTCATGGAAGACGATTACGAGGTGATGCTGGCGGCGGGCGACACCTTCCGCGCGGCGGCGATCGGCCAGTTGCAGACCTGGGCGGACCGCGTCGGCGTGCCGCTGGTGCGCGGGCCCGAGGGCGGCGATCCGGCGAGCATCGTGTTCGACGCGGTCAAGCGCGGCACCGACGAGGGCACCGATGCGCTGATCGTCGACACCGCAGGCCGGTTGCAGAACAAGCGCGAGCTGATGGACGAGCTTGCGAAGATCAGGAAGGTGCTCGGGCGGTTGAACCCCGAAGCGCCGCACGACGTGGTGCTGGTGCTCGATGCGACCAATGGCCAGAACGCGCTTTCGCAGATCGACGTGTTCAAGGAAGTCGCGGGCGTCACCGGGCTTATCATGACCAAGCTCGATGGCACGGCGCGCGGCGGCGTGCTGGTCGCGGCGGCGCAGAAATATGGCCTGCCGATCCACGCCATCGGGGTCGGCGAACAGATGGACGACCTGCGGCCTTTCGACCCCGATCTGGTGGCGCGGGTCATCGCGGGAGTAGCGTAAGCTCTTGCACTTTCCCTCCCGTTCGTGGTGAGCCTGTCGAACCGCAAACGTGGGCGTTTTGTTCGCCCTTCGACAGGCTCAGGACGAACGGAAGCATGGCTGTAGAAACCCCCCAACCCACCGAACCCACCAAGCCCAAATCCGGCTGGCTCAATGTCGCGATCGACTATGGCCCGCTGATCGTCTTCCTCGTGTCGTTCTACCTATTCCGCCCCGGTGGCGATGATTCGGTGGGCACGCTGTTGGCGATAATCAAGTCGACCGGCGCCTTCATCGTCGCCGCCATCGCGGCGGTCATCGCGAGCAAGCTGATCCTTGGCCACGTTTCCAAGATGCTGATGCTCTCGACCGTGCTGATCGTCGGCTTTGGGGGGATGACGATCCTGTTGCGCGATCCGTTCTACGTGCAGGTCAAGCCGACCGTGCTCTACGCTTTCTTTGGCGTCGTCCTGCTGATCGGCTGGCTGCGCGGGCAGGCGTTCCTGCGCTGGCTGCTGGAAGCCGCGTTCGAGGGGCTGAGCCAGGAAGGCTGGCTCAAGCTGTCGCGCAACTGGGGCTTCTTCTTCCTCTTCCTCGCCGTGCTGAACGAGGCGCTGCGCATGTCATTGAGCTTCGAATCCTGGCTGTGGGCCAAGCTATGGGTGTTCATGGGCCTCAGCCTCGCCTTCACCTTCACGCAGATTCCGATGCTGCTGAAGCACGGACTGGACCCGGAGAGGAACGAAGGCCTGCCCGACGAGGAGCCGCCGACGGGGGCCTAGGCCTCAGGTGCCGCGCCCGGCGGCACACCGCCCTCCTGGCCTGCATCGGCGACCAGCCCCAGCCGGTTCGCCACCCAGTTGATCGTTGGGCCCTGGATCACGCTCGACAACAGAACGACGAAGAACACGATGTTGAAGATCGTGAAGGCGCTGGGCACGCCTGCGACGATGGGGAAGGTCGCGAGCACGATCGGCACCGCGCCGCGCAAGCCCGCCCATGACACGAACAGCTTGGCCCGCCAGCCGAACTGCCGGAAGGGCGCAAGGCATACGAACACGCTTGCCGGGCGAGCGATGAACATCAGGATGAATGTGATGGCGAGGCCCGGAGCGATCACCCCGGCCAGATTCGAAGGTGTGATCAGCAGGCCGAGCGTCAGGAACATGACCACCTGCGCGAGCCATGCCAGTCCGTCCTGAAACGTGGAGACGATCGTCCGCGCGCGGTACGCCCGGTTGCCCGCGGTCAGACCTGCAACATAGGCCGCGAGGAATCCGTTGCCGCCCAGCACCGACGCCAGCCCATAGGCGATCAGCGCGGCCGCAATCGAGATCACGAAGGCGAGGCCGCCGTGCCGGTACTGCGTGCGTTTGAGGATTTCGGGCAGCAGGTAGCCCGCCCCGAAGCCGATCGCCGCACCCAACAGCATCTGGAGGAGGAACTGGGGCACCAGCGACACGGGCGAGAAGTCGGGTACGGTGATGAACATCAGCGCCGCCCCGACGAGGAAGATCGCCATCGGATCGTTCGAGCCTGACTCGACCTCGATCAGCGCGGGAACGTCGCCGTGCAGGTCGAGCCCGGTGGAACGCAGGATCGCGAACACCGCGGCTGCGTCGGTCGAGGCGACGATCGCCCCGAGCAGGAAGCCCTGAAGCGGGCTGAAGCCCAGCAGCAGGACCGCAGCGACCGCCATGATCCCGGCGCTGATCATGACGCCGCCGGTGGCGAGCACGAGCGCGGGCGTGGCAACGCGGCGCACGTCGCGCCAGTCGGTGTCGATGCCGCCCGAAAACAGGATGAAGATGAGGCACGCGATCCCCACGCCCTGGGTCAGGACGTAATCATCGAAGGCGATGCCGCCTGGCCCATCGACCCCGGCCAGCATGCCAAGGCACAGGAATCCGATCAGGGCGGGAAGCCCGAACCGGCTCGACAATGAACCCGCAAAGACTGTCGCGAGCAGAAGAATGCCCAGAACCAGAAGGGCGACTTCGGGGCTAACGCTCAGCATCAGCCCCTGTGATACGAGGACCGGCAAGGTGACAAGAGGAAACTGGTCTCAAGCTCGAGCGATCTCGGGCAGCGGGTCTAACCGGATGACGTACGGGCTACCCAGAGCCTGGCCTCGCCTTCACACCCAGGAAATTGCCACTATTGCTGCGGCACAGCCTTGATCCGGAGCGCAAGAAACGCAGCCACGGGGAAGAGCCCGCAGCGATCTAATCATCGCCGAGGCGATCAAGCGCGAAAAGAAGACGCGTCAACGGCGTAAACGGGATATTGCGTGCCGACGATCGCACGCGAGGATCATGTTTTCTTGCATAATCGTAGCTCATCCATGCGTCCGGCTCGGCGCCATTCTTTACCTGATCGCTGTAGATGACAATTCTGTCGCCTCGCTTCAGATTACCGGGACCCGGCGGTGGGCACATTCCGCTTCCGTCGTACGGCTGGAACGAAAAGACGAAGATTTCAGCAGGGTATTTGCCCTGAACGACACGCTCTATTTCGACGGTGATGTACCGCCGACCGCGCTCCGTTTCGGTTCCAACGACTGTACCCTGCAAGATCGTGCCCGATATGAAGTCGGAAGGTACGGGAGGCGCTTCCATGAACCCACATGCATTCGCGGGAATCGCCAGCAACACTCCAAGCGCCACCAGCGGCATGATGCAAGATTGGCGCATTCTCATGCGCCCAGTCTAAAGCCCAGGTCTTGCGCGACCGTTACCCTAGATCCGCACCTGGCTGCCCAGCTCCACCACGCGGTTGGTCGGCAGGCGGAAGAACTGCATGGCGCTCGCCGAATTGCGCAGCATCCAGGCGAAGATCTTCTCGCGCCAGATCGGCATGCCGGGCTTGTCGCTCGGCAGCAGGGTCTGGCGGCTGAGGAAGAAGCTCGTTTCCATCATGTCGAACTTGCCGCCGCAGCGGCTCATGCTCTTGAGGCCTTCAGGCACGTTGGTCTCGTCCATGAAGCCGTAGTGGAGCACCGCGCGATAGAAGCCGCTGCCGACCTCCCTGAACTCGCAACGCTGCTCTGGGTCCACGTAGGGCACATCCTGAATCTCGACCGTCAGGATCACCACGCGTTCGTGCAGCACCTTGTTGTGCTTGATATTGTGGAGCAGCGCACTGGGCACGCCCGCCGTACTCGACGCCATGAAGATCGCGGTGCCCGGCACCCTCGTGGCGCTATTCTGAGCGGACTTTGCGAAAATCTCGATCGGCAGGGCGACCTCGCCCATCCTGTCGCGCATCAGCTTGCGCCCGCGGGCCCATGTGGTGAGCAGGGTGAAGGCGAACAGACCGACCACCAGCGGGAACCAGCCGCCATCGCCCACCTTGGTCAGGTTCGCGGCGAAATAGGCTCCGTCCACGATCAGGAACAACAGCACGATCGGCGCGGCGTACCACCATTTCCACTTCCACACGCCGATGAACAGCACGCCCATCAGCACCGTGTCGATGGTGACCGCGCCGGTCACCGCAATGCCATAGGCATTGGCGAGGTTGGACGAGGTCTGGAAGGTGAGCACCAGAATGATGACGGCCACCATCAGCGCCCAGTTGACCGCCGGAATGTAAATCTGCCCGCCCTCGGTTTCCGAGGTGTGGCGGATGTTGAGGCGCGGGATGTAGCCCATCTGGATCGCCTGATGGGTGATCGAGAACGCACCCGAAATCACCGCCTGGCTCGCGATGAAGGTCGCCATCGTGGCGAGGAAGACGAGCGGCAGGCGCCATTCCTCGCTCGCGAGTAGGAAGAAGGGATTGCGGACGACCTCTGCTGCCTGCTCTGGCGGAAGGCCTGCGATCATCGCGCCCTGCCCGAAATAGTTGAGCAGCAGGCACGGCATGACGAAGCCGAACCAGCTCAGCCGCATCGGGCCGCGTCCGAAATGCCCCATGTCCGAATAGAGTGCCTCGGCCCCCGTCACCGCCAGCACCACCGCGCCCAGCGCGAGGAATGCGACCAGCCCGTCGGTGACGAAGAACATGACTGCATAATACGGGTTCAGAGCCCACAGAATGTCGGGATTGCTGAAGATTTGCCAGCTTCCCAGCAAGGCGATGACCGTGAAATACACGATCATGACCGGCGCGAAGAGCGCGCCGACCTTGGCTGTGCCGCGCGCCTGAAGGACGAACAGGAATACCAATAGGGCAAGCGCGATCGGGATGACGAAATCCTGCAGGCCTTCGTCCACGACGGTCAGCCCCTCGACCGCCGAAAGCACCGAAATGGCGGGCGTGATCATGCTGTCGCCGTAGAACAGCGAGGTGGCGAAGACGCCCAGCAGCGCCACCAGCCAGCCATAGCTCGTCTTGCCGATATGGCGGGAAATCAGGGCGACCAGCGCCAGCGAACCGCCCTGCCCCTTGTTGTCCGCGCGCATCAGGATGGTGACGTACTGGATCGCCACGATCAGCGTCATCGACCAGAAGATCAGGCTGACGACGCCCAGCACGTGCATCCGGTCGATCGCGATACTCGCGGTTCCCGCAAAGGTCTCGCGGAAGGCGTAAAGCGGGCTCGTGCCGATATCGCCGAAGACGATGCCGACCGCCCCGAAGGCGAGCGTCGCGGTGGACGCCTGGTGTCCGGTCGTGCCTTTGACGGGCAGCGCGGCGCCCGGGTCGCTGCTACTTCCTTGCGCTGGTGCGGAATCGCTCATGCAATGAATGCCATTCTCAAGCCTGCGAGCCTCCGGCAGGCGCGGTCTCTACCCTCGCAGGGGAGACGCGCGCGGTTAGCAGTGCTCGTGTGCACATGCAACATGGCGTGCGCAAGCGGCGCCTACTGCGGCGTCGCGGGTGCCTGCATCATCGGCGCGCGCGGGGCCCGGGGATTTTCCCCCAGCACGTTGATCACGCCTTCGAGCCGCTCCAGCTGTGCCGCGACATATTCGCGGCCGCGCGCATCCTCCGATGCATCCTCGACCGCCTGGCGCCAGAAATCGCGCGCCCCGCCAAGGTCGCCCATCCGCATTCGCATCAGCCCCTGGAAATAGGCCGGCGCCGGGCTGCCCTGCGAGGCTGCGCGGGCGCGTTCGAATGCATAGGCGACCGGCGGCGTCACCCGGCCCCTGGTATGGTCGGACAGCGCCAGCGCCAGCGCCAGCCACGCCTGGCCATCTTCGGGGTTTTCGCTCACGCCATTGCGCAGAAGCCCGGCGGCATCGATGTGCTGACCCTTGCGGGAGAATCCGTCCGCGATCACGACATAGCGCGAGGGCTGGATCCCCTCGACATTGTAGAAACCGCGCCGAACATCGATCAGCGCCTCGGAAGCGGGCATCACCGTCTCGACCGCCTGTCGCGGCGCTGCGGGCACATCAGGTGCGCCCTGCCACGCATAACCCGCAAGCGCGAAGATCATCGCCGAGGCGAGCAGGGTCCACACCTGCCGCCCCTCGCGCGCGATCAACATTCCGATGCCGAAAGTGACGAGGGCGAGCACTGCGATAGCGATCCAGACACCGATCATTCGCCGCGCCCCCCCAGCCGCCGGGCCAGCATCGCACCCGCCACGAAGATGAACAGGATCGGCAGGGCGAACAGCGGCCAGGTCGCCCAGTCGAACCCGGGCCGGTAGGTCACGTAGTCGCCATAGCGCTCGACCAGCCAAGCGCGCACTTCCTCGGGACTCTCGCCTGCCGCGATCCGGCTGCGCACCTGGTGGCGCATGTCGCCTGCCATCGGCGCGTTGCTATCTGCGATCGACTGCGATTGGCAGGTGAGGCAGCGCAGCTCTTCCATCAATTCCTGCGCACGCGTCTCCTGCGCCGGGTCCGCCAGCTGGACGTTGGCAAGCGGCGCTGACGAGGTCGTCTGCCCGGCGGGTGGCGCACCCAGCGCAAGGATGGAGGCCGCCAGAAGCATGGATGGCATCATTTCGCGTCTTCCCACGCTGCGTAGAGCGTATCCACGTCGCTTTCGCGAATATCGCCGATATGCTGGTAGCGGATGATCCCGTCGCCATCGATCACGAAGGTTTCGGGTAAACCGCCCGATCCCAGCGCCAGCTGCAGCTCGGCAATATCGTCGCGCGCGATGGCGGCATAGGGATTGCCGTAGTTCTCGAGGAATTGTGCAATAGCCTCCGGCTCGTCGCGGATCGCGATGCCGACAATGGGCACCCCGCGCTCGGCCAGCGCCTCAAGCTGCGGCGCCTCGGCAATACACGGCAGGCACCAGGTGGCCCACAGGTTGAGCAGCACCGGCTCCCCCTTGGCGAAGGTAGCGGACGTGACGCGCGCGGCCTCGTCGGTTTCACCGGGCAGGTCGAAGGCGGGCAGCGGCTTGCCGATCATCGCGCTACGTACGAATTCGTCCTTGGGCTGCGTCAGCTGATAGGCCGCGACGCCGACGAACAGCGCGAACAGCGCCAGCGGAAGGATGAGCCAGAGTTTCCTCATGCCGCCGCATCCTTCATCCGGACATTCTCGGCCCGGCGCCGGGCCACCCCTTCACGGATCTTGCGCGCCCGCGCACTTGCACGCACGTGGCCGAAGATCGCGAGCAACCCACCCAGCGCGATCAAAAGCGCGCCGTACCAGATCAGCGGCACGAAGGGTTTCCACCACAGGCGCATCTGCCAGCGGCCTTCGCCGCTCTCCGCCGGGCCAACCGCGTCGCCGAGGATGGCGTAGAGCTGCCCGTTCCAGCGCGTCATCAGCGCCGATTCGCTGGTATTCTGCACCGGCTCGGTGAAATAGCGCGCTTGCGGACGCAGCAGCGTCTCGCCGTTGCTGCCCGATACCGCGACACGCGCCTGCAGCGCGGTCCAGTTCGGCCCGGCAACCGGCTCGACCGATTGCAACGTCGCCTCGAACGGGCCGACCGACACGCTGTCGCCCGCGCTCATCGCCACCAGCCGCTCGGTCGAAAAGGCACTCTCGCTCGCCATTCCGGCGAGGCTGACCGCGACCCCGAAATGCGCGAGCATCGATCCCCACAGGGCGAGCGGCACGAACCGCAGCTTGCGCCCGCGCAGCGGCAGCCAGCTCGCCAGCGCCAGCGCGGCGGCCAGCGCGAGGCCGATGGTCGGCAGCACACCCGCGCCGGAGAAAATCACGATCACCGTCACCGACGCGGCGAGGACCGCGCCGATCAGGACGACCGGCACCGCGACGCGCGCCAGGCTATCGCGCTTCCAGCGGAGCAGCGGGCCGACCAGCAGCGCCAGCAGCATCGGCACGGCAAAGATTGCGGTGACCGGATTATAGTAGGGCGGGCCGATCGAGACGCGCGTGTCGAAGGCCTCGGTCAGAATCGGGTAGAGCGTGCCCAGCAGCACCACCGCCAGGATCGCGCTGAGCATCACATTGTTGAACACCAGCGCACCTTCGCGGCTGAGCGCGGCGAAGCGCTTGCCTTCCGCCAGCACCCCTGCCCGCAGCGCGAACAGACCGAAAGCGCCGCCGACATAGATCATCAGCAGGGCGAGGATGAAGGCGCCGCGTGCCGGATCGACCGCGAACACGTGGACGCTGGTGAGGATGCCGGACCGCACGAGGAAGGTGCCGACCATGCTCATCGAGAATGCGACCACGCCCAGCATGATCGTCCAGGTGCGCAAGGCGTCGCGGGCGGCCAGGACGCTGACCGAATGGAGCAGCGCGGTCGCCGCCAGCCATGGCATCAGCGATGCGTTCTCGACCGGGTCCCAGAACCACCAGCCGCCCCACCCCAGCTCGTAATAGGCCCAATAGCTTCCGGCAGCGATGCCCAGCGTCAGCGAAACCCATGCCGCCAGCACCCACGGCCGCATCACGCGCGCCAGCTCCGGCCCCGCCTGCCGCGTCACCAGTCCGGCAACGACAAAGCAGAACGCCACCGAAAGACCGACATAGCCGAGGTAGAGAATGGGCGGATGGTAAGCGAGTCCGATATCCTGCAGCAGCGGGTTGAGCCCCGCGCCGAATTCCGCAGGCGGGCTCAGCCGGGTGAACGGGTTGGAACTGAACAGCAGGAACGCGAGGAAGCCCAGCGCGACGAAAGCCTGCGCACCGAGCACTGACTTCATGAAGCGGTCGTCCATGCGGCGCTCGAAGGCAGCGACCAGCGCGCCCGAAATCCCGAGGATGGTGACCCACAGCAGCATCGAGCCCTCGTGGTTTCCCCAGGCCCCCGAAAGGCGGAAAATGAAGGGCTTGTCAGAGTGGCTGTTGGCCGCGACCAGCGCGACCGACAGGTCGGTCACCACGAACAGCCTCAGCAGGCAGGCAAAGGCGAAGACCAGCAGCAGGCCCTGCAGGATGGCGGCAGGCCGGGCTAGCGCGCTGACCGCACCGGGCTCGGCGCTGCGCACACCCACCACGCCGGCAGCGAGTTGCAGCACGCATAGCCCTGCGGCAAGCCACAGGGCGGCAAGGCCGAGTTCGGCAATCATGGCGTGCCCGAAGACCTCACTGTGCGGCGCTTTCTTCCAGCGCGTTGTGGACCGCCTCGTCGCTCAGACCTTCAAGCTCGCGCGGGGTGTAGTTCTCGTCGTGCTTGGCCAGCAAGGTTTCGGCCTCGAAGGTGCCGCCCTGCCCGAAGCTGCCATTGGCGATCACGCCGGAGCCCTCGACGAAGAGGTCGGGCACGATCCCGCGATAGGTCACGGGGACGGTGTCGCCCTCTCGCCCACCCACCACGAACGCGATGGTGACGCCATCGGGCAGCGTGCGGATCGATCCCTGCTGAACCATGCCGCCAAGGCGGATCGCCCGGCCCGGCTCGGGGGGATTTTCCGCCACATCCTCGGGCAGGTAGAAATAGTCGGCCTGCGCACGCAGACCCCATGCGGCCAGCAGCCCGGCGGCGACCAGCACTGCGAGTGCCAGCACCAGCAGCACCAGCCGCTGATGCTTGGGGGCGAGTGTCGTCATTTCCGGCGCGCCTCCTCACGGGCTTTCTCGGCCTTGCGCATCCGCAGCCAGCTGAGGATCAGCAGCGCGGCGATCGCGGGAATGGCGAGCGCATAGGCCGCGATCACATAGTCCCATTGCGAGAGCGATTCACGGATCATTCGGCAGGCTCCGCTTCCAGTGCACGGCGACGAAGCCGTGCTTCGGCCTGCGCCTCGGCCAGCAGCGCGCGCATGTTCATCAGCGTGCAGGCGGCGAACAGGCAGGTGAAGCCGAGCAGCGCGATCAGCATCGGCCACAGGAACACGCCGTCGATCGAACTGCCGCTCAGCGTTGTGCTGGGCGGCTGGTGGAGCGAATTCCACCACACGACCGAGCGGTTGATGATCGGAATGTTGACCGCGCCGACCAGCCCGAAAATCGCAGGCAGGCGTGCCGACGCGCCCTCGCGGTCGACCGCCTGGCTCAGTGCGATATAGGCAAGGTAAAGGAACAACAGGATCAGCATGCTGGTCAGCCGCCCATCCCACACCCACCAGGTGCCCCAGGTCGGCCGCCCCCAGATCGAGCCGGTGGCGAGGCACAGCGCCGTGAACACGAGGCCCGGGATCGCCGCAGCGCGCGCGGCCAGCGCGGCCAGCGGGTGCCGCCAGACGAGGAACGCCAGGCTCGATCCGGCAATCGTCATCCAGCCTGCCATGCCAAGCCACGCGGAAGGCACGTGGATGAAGATGATGCGGACGGTTTCGCCCATCAGCCGGTCGGGCGGGACCATCAGCAAACCCCACAGCACAGCACCCAGCGAGACCACCACGCCGATGACGAGGAGGATCGGGGTCAGCCTGCGTGCGAGGCCGAGAAACTTACGGGGATTGGCGAAACCGTGCATGATTTTCTCGCCGCGCTCTATGCCGTCCACGCAGGCTCGGCGCAAGCTCGACGAAGGGCTATCTGCTCCGACTCCGCCCGGCGGATACGGGGCGCCTTCGACCGACAGCGCGCGACCGGCGAGTCGCCCTTAGCCGCGCCCGATCAGCTTTTGCGCCATGGCGTCGGCGACACGGTCGGGCGAGGAGCCGCTCGCTTCGCTGTCCTGCCAAATCTGCGTCAGTCGTTCGGGGATCAGGGCGATCCGCTTGCGCACTTCGTTGATGTCGCAAGGCGCATCTTCGCGGCGGCAGAGATATTCCATCGTCACGCTGATGATGCCGCCCGCGTTGATGACGTAGTCGGGCGCGTAGAGGATCCCGCGCTGCGCCAGCATCGCGCCATTGCCTTCGCGGGCCAGCTGGTTGTTGGCCCCGCCCGCCACGATCTTGCAGTCGAGCCGGGCAATGCCTTCCTCGTCGAGGATCGCGCCCAGCGCATTGGGACTGAAAACATCGCAGCCGACCGACATGATCGCATCGGGGCCCACCACGTCGGCACCCAGTTCCTTGGCCAGCGCCTGCGCGCCATCGGTGTCGATATCGGCGAGCGTCAGCTTGGCACCGTCCTTGGCGAGCAGCCGGGCCACTCCGCCGCCGACGCTGCCGACGCCCTGCAAGGCAACGTGGACACCCTCGACACTGTCACGCCCCAGCTTGTGCCGAACCGCGGCCTTGATGCCGAGATAGATGCCGAGCGCGGTGAACGGGCCGGGATTTCCGCCCGCCTCGCCCTCTTCGACCGGCAGACCCGAAACGAAATCGGTGCGGCTGTTGACTGCGACCATGTCTTCCACGGTGATGCCGACATCTTCGGCGGTCACGTATTTGCCACCGAGGCCATCGACTGCATCGCCGAACGCGGCGAGCATTTCGGATGTCTTGTTGCCGTTTTCGTCGGCGAGGATCACGGCCTTGCCACCGCCCATGGGCAGGCCCGCCATCGCGTTCTTGTAGCTCATCCCGCGCGAGAGGCGCAGGGCGTCGCGCATGGCGGCCGACGGTTCGGCATAATGCCAGAAGCGCGTGCCGCCCGCTGCCGGGCCGAGGTGGGTGGAATGCAGCGCGATGATCGCGGTCAGGCCGCGCTTTGCGTCACGGACGAAGTGAACGACCTCGTGGTCGTCGAAATCGGCTTGAGTCCAGAAAGCATCCATCGCGATTGCGCATCATCCCCGGGGAAGTGTGATCGGTCGTGCCGAGGCTTCGCGGGGGCGAATGGGGCGATCGAGGGGTCTCGAACCCCCGACCTCCGGTACCACAAACCGGCGCTCTAACCAACTGAGCTACGATCGCCATATGCCCCGGCGCAGCCACGCCAAGGGACGTGCCAGTTACGCGCACGAATCGTTCCGTCAAGGGCGGAACCGCAATTCGCACGTCGCTTGCATGCATAACCCCAAATGGGAAGGGAAAAATTGCCAAACGAGGCCATAAACGCACGATTGTTACGCGGCTTGCAAAGCGCCCGGCGAGTGTCGCATGAGGTCGGCATGGACGGACCGGGCGAATCCAACGCGAAGCAACTCGCTGCGAAGGGCATGCAGCGGCTACCGTTCGACAAGCTGGAGCTGCTACAGAAGCGCGGCTTTCTGGATGAGGCGTTCTGTGCGGAGCTGATCACGATGATCGACGCCAAACGACGCCCTTCGACACTCGCCGATTTCGATGGCGACATGTATTTCCGCACCAGCGAGACTTGCGACCTGCCACTCGACGATCCGCGCACCCAGCGACTCGATGCCCTGCTAAACGAGCTTTCCGGCATCGACCCCGCACACGGGGAGCCACTGCAAGGCCAGCGCTACGCAGTGGGGCAGGAGTTCAAGGCTCATTGCGACTATTTCAATCCCGGCGGGCAGGATTGGGACAAATACTGCTCGGTCGCGGGCCAGCGCACGTGGACCTTCATGATCTACCTCAACGAGCCCGAGGCGGGAGGCGCGACCCGCTTCAAGGTCGTGAAGAAGAGTTTCCAGCCCGAAACGGGCAAGCTGGTGTGCTGGAACAACCGGCGACCCGACCAGACGGTGAACCCGAATACGATCCACCACGGGATGAAGGTGCGCAAAGGCACCAAATACGTGATCACCAAGTGGTATCGCGAGAAGCCGTGGGGGTGAGGGACTTCAGCAATGGGAAGAGCAGCGCCCCCTGTTCCGCCTCACCTTCCCTGGCTTGATAAGCCGAAACGAAAAAGGGCGGCCCCGTCGGACCGCCCTTCCCTCGCGGCACGAGGCCGCAAAGCGCGTAATGTCGCGTTATTTCTTGAGGCTGAGCCCGCCGAAGCGCTTGTTGAACTGGGCAACGCGGCCGCCTTCCTGAAGCTGCTGCTTGCCGCCGGTCCATGCCGGGTGGCTGGTCGGGTCGATTTCCAGCGTCAGCGTGTCGCCTTCCTTGCCCCAGGTGGAGCGGGTCTGGAATTCGGTACCATCGGTCATCTTGACGTTGATGGTGTGGTAATCGGGGTGACCTTCGGCCTTCATGTCATGTCTCCATAGCCTCGGAACGGTTCCGACCGGTCCAGCTGTTGGGTGGGAAAGGCGCGCGGATAGTCCCAACGCGCCCGATTGGCAAGCCTGCTTCGCGTCGGCCCTTATTCCGGCGGGTCGGCGATCATCGCGGTGAACTCGCACTCGCAGGTCGTCTTGCCGTCGACACTGGCCTTGCCCGCGAACTTGTAGACCCGGCTGCGCTTCTGCAGGAACGAAACATTGAGGTCGAGCAGGCAGCCCGGCGTCACGGGCGCCCGGAACTTGGCTCCGTCGATCCCCATAAAATAAACGAGCTTACCACTGCCAGCCAGGTCCAGCGTCTCGATCCCAAGGATCGCCGCGGCCTGCGCCAGCGCCTCGACCTGCAAGACGCCGGGCATGATCGGTGCACCCGGGAAGTGGCCCTGGAAGAAATCCTCGTTGAAGGTCACCGCCTTCACCGCGTGGATTTCCTCGCCCTTGGTCAGGCTCGCCACCCGATCGACGAGCAGCATCGGATAGCGGTGCGGCAGGGCCTTCAAGACCTGCCGCACGTCCATCTGCCGTGTCTCGGGCATGCTCAGCGGTTCGCCCGCGTCGTTGTTCTCTGCGTCCGCGATGATCTTAACGCCCCGTCGGCTGGGCCGGAGCCGGAGCCTGCTGCTGCGGCTGCTGACCCTGCCGTGCCTGCGCCGCGGCGGCTGCCTGCTGCTGCATCGCGGAGTACATGATCAGCTGCTGGATCTCTTGATAGAGCTGCACGCCGCCCTGCGAGGGCTGCCAGTCGGCGGGAGGTGAGATCTGCGCACTCGTCGCGCGGGCGTTCATCGCGGCGGTGATCGCGCTGGTCACATCGGCGGTTTCGGGCGCGTAGATCAATGCATCAGGAGCGAGCATGATCTGGATCGAGCGGTCTGCAATCACCTGCTGCACGGCCGGTGCATATTGCTGGCCGATCTGGCTGACGACGTAGACGCGCGCGCGCTGGATCGGCACCTCGATCGCTCTGATCTGCTGGTTCAGCGTACCGAGCTGTTGCCGCGTGGCTTCGGGTACGGCAGCCTGTTCGGCTTCCGAAAGCTGGCCGTCGCCGTCAGTGTCGAGCCCGCGAACGATGGTCTGCTGCTGCTGCTGCAACTGGCCGAGGCTGGTCAGCTGGGCCTGGTTCTGGGTGGCGATCTGCTCGAAGCCGGTTTGCAGCGCCTGCGTGTTGGCGACGGCCAGGGCACGATCGGCGGTCGCGATGCCGTTGACCTGCGCGCTGGCAGGCGCGGCGAGCGCGAGGCTTGCGATCGCGACGGCGCTCGCGGTGGCGAGATTGCGGTAGTTCATCAGAATTGCGTCCCTACGTTGAATGAGAGTGTCTTGGTGTCGTCGCCATCCTGCTTGAGGAGGACGTGCGAAAGGTCGATCCGGAACGGGCCGAACGGCGAGTTCCAGTTCACGCCGATCCCGATCGAGACCCTCGGCGAAGCGCTGTTGCCGAGGAATGTCTCGCGGAAGGCGGGAATGGTCGATCCGCGCGCAATAAGATCGTCCCCAACCGGATCGCCATCCGGAATTGCGACAATCACGTCGTCGTCGAAATCATCCGGGGTTCCGTTGGTGTCGACATAGGTGGGGATCCCGTCCGCGTTCGTAATCGGAACGAAGAATTCATCGCCCAGCGGATTCTGCGTCAGCTGCGGCTCGTCGATATTGAACAGCGCGCCGACGTCGAGGAAGACCGAGGGGCGCAGGCCAAGCTCGCGCGCGCCCGTTCCCAGCGGAATTTCAAGTTCCGCACGACCGAGGTAATAGGTGTTGCCGCCCAGCGCGTCGTCGGCCAGCAGCTGGTCGCGATCGGTGACGAGAACCGGATTGCCATCGCCGTCGTCCAATTCGCGCTGGCGCAGGACGCGAGGGCCGACCCCGCGAATGTCGAACCCGCGGAACTGCGGCTCGCCGAGGAAGAACCGGTCGGTCAGACGGACATCGTCGAAACCGGGGCCACGATCCTCGAGGCCCTTGATGTAGCCACCTTCGGCCGAGAGCGAGAAGATGAAGTCGCCGAACACCTGCCAGTACTTGGAGGCCTGCCCGCGCAGCTTCACATACTTCACATCGCCGCCCAGCCCGGCGAAATCGACACCGAGCGTGGCGCGTTCGCCCCGGGTCGGACGATAATAGCTGTTCAGCGTATTATAAACGAGGTTGAGGCCGAGGATCGAGCTGGTCCGGTCGCCCAGAACATCGCAAAGGTAGCGGCCGGCCCGGATCGGCTCGCATGTGCGCACGCCATCGCGGTCGAAATCCGAGAAATAGATATCTTCGTCCAGGCTGACCTGATCGAAATTGAGCGTGTAGCTGCCGATGAGCGATGCATATTCGGTCAGCGGCACGCCCAGCCTCAGCGATCCGCCGGTCGTGGTCTGCTCGAACGTCGTATTGCGACTGCCGCCGATGAAGTTGAAGCTGTTGACGTCGCGACGATAGATATCCGCGCCGAACGAGATGTTGCGGTCGAACACGTAAGGCTCGGCGAAGCTCAGGTTGATCGAGTTAGAGAACCGCGAAACCTGCGCCGAGGCGCCGATCGTCTGACCGCGACCGCGGAAGTTGCGCTGGCGGATCGAACCCGAGAACAGGAAGCTCTCGAGCGAGGAGAACCCGGCCGAAAGCTGCAACTCGCCGGTCGGCTGCTCTTCGACATTGGCTTCCAGAATGATCCGGTCGGGACTGGCGGTTTCCACCTGCTGGACCTCGAAGCCTTCCTGGAAGAAGCCGAGCGAGTTGATTCGGGCGGTGGTGCGGTTGACCGCGAGGGTGTTGAACGCATCGCCTTCGGCCGCGCGGAACTCGCGCCGGATGACCTTGTCCTGCGTCAGCGTGTTGCCGTTAACGTCGACCCGTTCGATGTAGACGCGCGGCGCCTCGTTGATGACCATCGTCACGTTCATCGTGAGATTTTCGGGATCGCGGCGGAACTGCGGGCGCACGTCGGCGAAGGCATAACCGAAGCGACCGGCCAGCTCGCTCAGCGATTCGACCGTGTCCTCGATCCGCTGGGCATCATACCACTCGCCGTCAGTGATCGAGAGGCTGCGGGTCAGCGCTTCGCCATCGAGGTCGCGGATTTCGCTCTTGATGTCGACGTCGCCGAATTTGTAGCGCTCGCCCTCTTCCACCACGTAGGTGATGATGAAGTCGCGCTTGTCAGGGGTCAGCTCGGCGACCGCGGAAACAACGCGGAAATCGACGTACCCTTGCGTCAGGTAGAATTCGCGCAGCTTCTGCTGGTCGAACGCAAGCTTGTCGGGGTCGTAACTCGTATTGCCGCTAAGGAAGCTGAAGAGGCCGGTCTCCTTGGTGACCATCTCGCCCTTCAGATTGCCGTCCGAAAATTCTTCGTTGCCGATGATGTTGATCTGGCGGACCTTGGACTTGGGCCCCTCGGTGATCTCGAACACCAGGTCGACGCGGTTCTGGCTGAGCTGAACTGTCTTCGGCTCTACGGTAGCTGCGAAACGGCCTTGCCGCTTATAGAGCTCGATAATGCGCGCAACGTCGGCACGCACCTTCGACCGGGTGAATATCTGGCGCGGGGCAAGCTTGACCTCGGGCACGATCTTGTCGGTCTTGAGACGGTCGTTACCTTCGAGGATGATCCGGTTGATGACCGGGTTTTCCTCGACCTCGATCACCACGTCGCCATTGTCGTTACGGATCGCATAGCTTGCGAACAGGTCGGTCGCGGCGAGATCCTTCAGCGCCTGGTCGGCTGCGGCGTTGGTATATTCGTCGCCCGGACGAAGGCGCACATAGCTGAGGATCGTATTGGGCTCGAGGCGCTGGACACCCGTCACCGAGATCGTGCGGATGATGTCGCCCTGTTGCGCGGCAGCGGGCGCACGCTGCTGCTCGGCGGCATCGGTCGACGTGGCTGCCGGTTGCGCGGCCACTTCGTCGGTCTGCTGCGCTAGAGCCGCCTGCGGCAACCCGGCCAGCGTAGTGCACCCAAGCAGGGCGAGTGCATAATTGCGGATATTGCGCGAGCGGCGTGTTGCGCCGGTTTCGATGGCCGTCATTGGCGAAGATGTCCCGTCAAATTGTTTCGACCCCGGATCGCAACTGGCTTTTTGCCGTATCGACCTTCCGGATCAAACGATCCGGCGCCCTGTGCCCGATACGTGCGCCCCTTTCAAGCAGGTGCGATTAGCTGGTGGGGCCGCCTCTCATTGTCTCTGCCCGGAATTGCGTCAGCCGAAGAGCGTCAGCGAAGCCAGGTCGTTGATCGTCACGAATAGCATCAATGCGAGCACGAGAGCCACACCGGTGCGATACGCCATTTCCATCGCGCGAGGGCCTACCGGTTTACGGCGGATCGCTTCCGCCGCGTAGAATGCCAGGTGACCACCGTCGAGCGCAGGGATTGGCAGCAAGTTAATGAATGCCAAATTAAGTGATATCAGCGCGACGAAGTTGATGAAGGCGACCCAGCCCAAGCTCAGCTGCTCTCCGGAGAACTTGGCGATCTTCACCGGCCCACCCAGCTCCTGGACCGAGCGTTGCCCGGTCACGATCTGCTTGAGCCCGGTAATCATCATGGAGAACGTGTCGATCGATTGTTCCACACCGCCAGACAGTGCCTCAATCGGGCCCTGCGGCACGAAATCATATTCGACACCCGCCGACTCGACGCCCAGAAGCCCGATCCTCGAGACATTGCCGAAGCGATCCTCGACCTCGTGGCTCATGGTGGTGACCGCGAAGCTCATAGCCTCGCCGTTGCGCTCCACCCCCAGATCCATCCGCTGTTCGGGATGCAGCATAACTTCCTGTTGCAAATCCCGGAAGCTCTCCAGCGCGTCGCCGTCGAGCGTAACGATCCTGTCGCCAACCTCGATCCCGGCGGCCTGCGCGGGCGATCCTTCGCTGAAGCCGGCCACGGTCAGCTGCTGCTCCGCATCGACCGGCACCGGACGCCCTATGATCATGAAGAACGCCGCAAAAATGCCCAGCGCGATCAGGATATTGGTGACCGGGCCTGCCGCCACGATCAGCGCGCGTCGCCATAGCGATGCATTCTGGAACGCGCCTTCCTCTGCCGGAGCATCGGGATCGGGAATGCTCGCCGGGTTCATATCGCCCCGGAACTGGACATAGCCGCCAAGCGGCAGCGCGGAGATGCGCCAGCGGGTGCCGTGCCTGTCGTCGAAGCCGACCAGTTCCTTGCCGAAGCCGACCGAGAAGGCATCAGCCTGCACGCCCAGCAGGCGGCCCACCAGCAGGTGACCCAGCTCATGCAGGGTGACCAGCGGCCCCAGCACCAGCAGGAAGCCGACTATCCACATCCAAAAGGGCACGTTTTCGATCATGCAGTCTCCAGAATTGCCCGGGCCTGACTTCGCGCAGCGGCGTCGATCGCCAGCACGTCGTCGAGCGTGGCGGGCCGGGGCGTGTGGTTCGATTGTCCCAGAACGTCCTCGACCACTGCCGCAATGCGGGTGAACGGTATCTGACCGGCGAGGAAGGCGGCGACCGCCATCTCGTTGGCAGCATTGAGAATTGCGGGGGTCGCCCCGCCCTCTTCGCAGGCCGCGCGCGCCAGCCGGGTGGCGGGGAAGCGGTCCTCGTCCGGCTGGAAGAACGTCAATTCGCCGATCTTCGCGAGATCGAGCGGTTCGCACGGTGTTTCCATGCGCTTGGGCCACGCAAGGCACGAGGCAATCGGCACCATCATCTCCGACGGGCCCAGCTGCGCCAGCGTCGAGTGGTCGCGGTATTCGACCATCGAATGAATCACGCTTTGCGGGTGGACGAGGATGCGAATCCTGTCGAGGCCAACGGGGAAGAGGTGATGCGCCTCGATCAGTTCCAGCCCCTTGTTGAACATGGTGGCGGAATCGACGCTGATCTTCGCACCCATATCCCAGTTGGGATGCGCGACCGCCTGATCGGGCGTGACGCGCTGCAACTCGTCGGTGGAGAGCAGCCGCAGCGGGCCTCCGCTGGCGGTCAGCGTGATCATCCGCACTTCGGCCAGATCATTGCCGTTGAGGCACTGGAAGATCGCGTTGTGCTCCGAATCGACAGGCAGCAGCGTGGCACCATGCCGTGCGACTGCCTCGGTCATCACTTCGCCTGCGGAAACCAGCGCTTCCTTGTTGGCGAGCGCGATGGTGCCGCCCTGCTCTATCGCCGCCATGACCGGGGCCAGCCCGGCACAACCGACGATCGCGGCCATGGTGATATCGACCGGACGCGCCGCCGCCTCGATCAGAGCCGCGCGGCCACCTGCGGCCTCGATCCCGCTACCGGCCAGCTCCTCGCGCAGTTCGGGCAGGCAGGCCTCGTCACCGACTATTGCTATCCGAGCGTCGAATTCCTTCGCCAGCTCGGCCAGTTTGGTCGCGCTGCACTGGGCGGTCAGTGCCTCTACCCGCCAGTCCGCGCGATGTTTGCGCAGCAAGCGGAAGGTGGAGTCGCCGACCGAGCCCGTCGCCCCGAGAATGGATATCGAGCGCATCAGATCATCATGCCAGCGACGTGATCACGCCGATGACGATGGCAACGGGGATGACGCCGTCGAAGCGGTCGAAAAAGCCTCCATGCCCCGGGATGAGACGGCTCGAATCCTTGACCCCCGCCTTGCGCTTCAGCCAGCTCTCGAACAGGTCGCCTGCCAGCGCGACAGCCGCGAGGACCGGCCCCGCGATCGCCGCGACGATCAGCGCCTGCATGTCGAGCACACCCATGATCCGCGACGAAAGATAGATCAGCGGAGTCAGTGCGAGGAAGCCACCGAACATCCCGCCGAGCAAGCCAGCCCAGGTCTTGTTCGGGCTGACCCGGGGCAGAATGCGCGGTCCGCCGATCAATGTGCCGAAGACGTAAGCGAAGGTATCTGCGAGGACCACTACCGCGATCGTCATGTAGAAATACTGGATGTCGAACGCGATCAGGATCACCGCGCCGAGCCCGATGTAACATGCCCCCGCAAGGATCGCGGCAAGGCGATAGGGAACATTGTCGGTAATCTTGATGATCAGGAAAATGAGCTCGAGAAAGCACAGTGCGGCAACCGCGCCGACCAGCAGATCCAGCCCCCGGTCGCCGAGGAAGTAGTAGATCGCGACTGCGAACCCGAGGAGCACGGTCGCCGATGCGGCCCTAATGCCCAGCGTCTTTCGCCGCGAATGTTCCTTGATCTCGCGCAGCTCGGCGTCGGTCGCGAGCGTGTCTTCGCCCGCGTCGGAACGCTGCATCTCGGCGCCACTGGTGGCGGTGGCCGGCGTTTCTTGTGCCGGTGCATCGTCATCGGCCGCCATAGCGCCTCTCTCTCCTCGCAAACTCTTCCAGCGCCTCGCTCAAGTGCTGCGGCGTGAAGTCCGGCCACAGCGTCTCGACGAAGATCATCTCCGCATAAGCCATTTGCCATAACAGAAAATTAGAAAGGCGCACCTCGCCACTGGTCCGTATCAGCAGATCGACTGGCGGAAGGTCCGCCGTAAACAGGTGCCGCTCGATCGCTTCGGGGGTGATTTCGCCTTCCTGCGCCGCTGCGCGGGCCGCTGCCGCGATCTCCTGCTGCGAACCGTAATTGAGCGCCACAGCCACGGTATGCGTGCCGTGGGCAGTCCGCTCCAGCGCGTCCTCCAGCATCGCCACGATATCCGGATCGAGCGCGCGCCAGTCGCCCACGATCTTCAGCTTCACGCCATTCGCGACGAATTCCTCGAGATCGGAACGGATAAAGCTGCGCATCAGGTTCATAAGGTCCGAAACCTCGTCTTCCGGACGCTTCCAGTTCTCGGAGCTGAAGGCATAGAGCGTCAGGCACTCGACCCCGGTGCCTTCGAGGCTGCGGACCAGCGTACGCACCGCCTCCACCCCGCGCTTGTGGCCCATGGCGCGCGGCAGGGCGCGGCGCTTCGCCCAGCGTCCATTGCCATCCATGATGATGGCGACATGTTTGGCCACGCTCACTCCCCCTCTCCTTCGGGTGAGGGGGTGGGGGGGTGGGGGACGCGAAGCGCGGCAGCACCAGTCGTGCCCCACCCCGCTGCGACTGGGCTCACCTGCGGTTCGCCAAGTCTCGCTGCCCCTGCCCAGAAGAGAAGGGGGAAAGCTTGGCCCGAACCGTTCACTGCGCGAGGATTTCCTTCTTCTTCTGCTCGACCGCCGTGTCCGTTTCCGCGACATGCTTGTCGGTCAGCTTCTGGACCTCGTCCTCGGACCGCTTGCGATCATCTTCGGAAATGTCCTTCTTCTTTTCGTCTTCCTTGAGCGCTTCCATCCCGTCGCGGCGCACGTTGCGGATCGCGATCTTGGCGTTCTCGCCGTACTTGTCGGCGACCTTGGCGAGTTCCTTGCGGCGCTCTTCGGTCAGGTCGGGCATCGGAATGCGCAGCGTCTGGCCGTCCTGCATCGGGTTGAGACCCAGGTTGGCGTGCGCAATGCCCTTTTCGACCGCGCTTACATTGCCCTTATCCCACACCTGGACGCTGAGCATGCGCGATTCGGGCGCGGAAACGGTCGCCACCTGGTTGAGCGGCATCATCGATCCGTAGACTTCGACCACCACGGGATCGAGCAGGCTGGTGTTCGCACGGCCCGTGCGCAGACCCGCCAGATCGCCCTTGAGGCTTTCCACCGCGCCCTGCATCCGGCGCTCGATATCGTTCTTGTCGTACTTGGCCATATCTGGGCTTTCCTCGTCTATTGTTCTGCCTGGACGATCGTCTGCGTGCCCTGCCCGGCGAGAACGCGGGCGAGATTGCCCTTCTCGCGGATCGAGAATACGACAATCGGAATATTGTTGTCGCGGCACAATGCCACCGCGCTGGCGTCCATCACCTTCAGGTTGTCCGCCAGCACCTTGTCATAAGTCACTGAATCGTAGCGCTTGGCATTCGCGTTTTTCTTCGGGTCAGAATCATACACCCCGTCCACGCTGGTGCCCTTGAACAGCGCATCGCAGTTCATCTCCGCTGCGCGCAGCGCCGCCCCGCTGTCGGTGGTGAAATAGGGCGCGCCGACACCGGCGGCGAAGATCACGATCCGGCCCTTTTCCAGATGACGTTCCGCGCGTCGGCGGATCACCGGCTCGCACACCTGGTCCATCTGCACCGCGCTCTGGACGCGCGTCGGCACGCCCAGCTGTTCGAGCGCGCTCTGCATCGCCAGTGCATTCATGACGGTGGCGAGCATGCCCATGTAATCGGCCTGCGCGCGGTCCATCCCCTGCGCCGCGCCCGCCATTCCTCGGAAGATGTTCCCGCCGCCGATGACGAGGCAGATTTCCCAACCCTCGTCCTTGGCCTGTTTCACCTCTTTGGCCAGCTCGGTCACGAAACCCGGGTCGATCCCGAATTCCTGTTCCCCCATCAGCACTTCGCCCGAGAGTTTCAGGAGGATACGCTTGGCGTTTTTGATCGGCATGGAGGCAGTCTCGAAATAGCGGGCAGGCGTCTGGCCCTAACGCGGGGGCGCGCGGGTGGCAACGTCTGGCGAAAGCGCACGACGCGGGGGCAAGGTTCCGCTTGCCCGGCTGGCCTCCCGCACGCAAGAATGCGCCATGGCCGCATTCTCCTTCCCTGCGGGTAAAGCTCGCAAGCTCGCCCTCGCAATTCTTACGCTGATCCTGCTGATCGGCGCATTGATCGCTTGGAAAACGTGGCAAGACACGATGGGCGATCCTGAGGTGATGCGCACCACCGTGGTTCTGGACGACATGGCACCCGACGCAGCGCCGGTCACCGTTGCGCTGATTTCCGACATCCACATTGCCGGGCCGGACGTGCCGCCCGAACGGCTGCGGCGCATCGTGGCACAGATCAACGCGCTAAAGCCCGACGCGGTGATGATCGCAGGCGATCTGGTGAGCGAGAAATCGCTGGCAACGAAGGTCTACGAGCCGAAAGAAATCGTCGCCCCGCTGGGCGAGCTCGAATCACCGCTCGGCACCTTCTTCGTGCCCGGCAACCACGACCACTGGTTCGATCTGGAGGGGCTTACCTCGCAACTGACCCGGCGCGGCGTGACCATCCTCACCAACGAGGCGGTCGAGGCCGGACCACTGGTGATCGGCGGGCTGGACGACGACTATACCGGGCGCGACGATATTCCGAAGACGCTGGCGGCGATGGACGAGCTCGAAGGCGCGCGCATCTTCCTTGGCCACAGCCCCGATTCTCTGCCCGACCTGCCCCAAGGATCGCTGATCCTCGCCGGGCATACACATTGCGGGCAAATCAGGCTCCCGCTGGTCGGCGCGATCGCGACCCAGTCGCGTTATGGCACGCGGTTCGCCTGCGGGCGGACCGACGACCCGAACGGCACTGCCATCGTCGGCGCAGGACTCGGCACGAGCGTTCTGCCCATCCGCTTCGGCACCCGGCCCGAGATATGGCTGATACGACTGCGGCCGCCGGGCAGGAACCCGACGGCCGCGAATTGACCCTGCGATGAGGAAGCGACGTCAGCCCTTCACGGCTGCCGCGACTTCCGCCGCGAAGTCGCTTTCTTCCTTCTCGATGCCTTCGCCCAGCTGGAAGCGGACGTAGTCCTTGAGCACGATCGGCTTGCCGGCTTCCTTGCCGGCCTGCGCCACGACCTGCTCGATCGGGGTTTTGTTGTCGTGCACCAAGATCTGGCTCATCAGCGCGTTTTCCTTGGCGAACTTGCCGATCGCGCCTTCGACCATCTTTTCCTGCACGTTTTCGGGCTTGCCGCTTTCGGCAGCCTTCTCGGCCGCAACCTTGCGCTCACGCTCGATCAGTTCGGGGTCGAGATCGTCGGCGGTCAGCGCCTGCGGGAACGCGGCGGCGATGTGCTGCGCGAGCTTGGTGCCGAGCGTTTCGAGAGTGGCGGCATCCGCCTCGCTCTCGAGCGCGACGAGCACGCCGATCTTGCCGAGGTTCGGTGCAACCGCATTGTGCACGTAGGGCACGACCATGCCCTGATCGACCGAGACGGTCTTCATCCGGCGGACCTGCTGGTTCTCGCCGATGGTCGCGACATTGTCGGTCAGCTTGTCGGCGATGGTCCCGCCATCGGGATGGGCCATGCCCTTCAATGTTTCGACATCGTCGCTATCGGCCGAGAGCGCAGCCTGCGTGGTCTTGCGCACGAAATCCTGGAACTGGTCGTTCTTGGCGACGAAGTCGGTTTCCGAGTTGACTTCGACCGCGACGCCCCGGGTGCCTTCCACGGCCACGCCGATCAGGCCCTCGGCCGCGGTGCGGCTGGACTTCTTCTGTGCGGTGGCGAGGCCCTTGGCGCGCAGCGCGTCGACCGCGGCTTCGACGTCGCCGTCGGCCGCTTCGAGCGCCTTCTTCGCATCCATCATGCCCGCGCCGGTCTTCTCGCGGAGTTTCTTCACGTCAGCGGCGGTAAAAGCGGCCATCGTTCGTATCCTTGGTTTTGAAATGTGGTTGACGCCCCGGGGCGGGTCGATCCGCTCCGGGGCGCTAGTCAGCGATTGTGAAGCCGCGGTTACGCGGAGGCTTCAGCGGTCTGTTCGGCAGTGGCCTCGGCGGGCGGGTTTTCCATCTCGCCGACGCCCGGATCGCTCGCGCCGTCGCGGCGCGCGGCTTCACCGAAGGCGTCGCAATACAGGCGCACGGCGCGCGCCGCATCGTCGTTGCCGGGAACGGGGAAGGCGATGCCGGTCGGATCGGTGTTCGAATCGAGCACCGCGACGACGGGAATGCCAAGCACGTTGGCTTCCTTGATCGCGAGATCTTCCTTGTTCGCGTCGATCACGATCATCACGTCGGGAATGCCGCCCATGTCGCGGATGCCGCCGAGCGAAAGCTCGAGCTTGTCGCGCTCACGCGTCAGGTTGAGCACTTCCTTCTTGGTCAGGCCGCTGGTGTCGCCCGAAAGCTGTTCTTCAAGCGTCTTGAGGCGCTTGATCGAACCGGAAATGGTCTTCCAGTTGGTCAGCATGCCGCCCAGCCAGCGGTGGTTGACGAAGTGCTGCCCGCTCATGCGGGCCGCTTCCGCCACCGGTTCCTGCGCCTGGCGCTTGGTGCCGACGAACAGCACCTTGCCCTTGCCCTGCGCGGTCGCCGCGACGAAATCGAGCGCACGCGCCATCAGCGGCACGGTCTGCGAGAGGTCGATGATGTGGACACCGTTGCGCGCGCCGAAAATGTACGGCTTCATGCGCGGGTTCCAGCGGTGGGTCTGGTGGCCGAAGTGTGCGCCGGCCTCGATCAATTGCTGCATCGTGACGGTGGGAGCCGCCATAGGGAATTCCTTTCCGGTTATGCCTCTGGAAAGCGAGTGACCTGCGGCGGATTGCCCGCCTCGGCACCGGTATGATGCGCTTTCCATGTGGATTTTCCCGCGCGTTATCACGCGGAAGCGGCGCCCTTAGCGCCAGTCCGCTGAAAAATCCACCCGTAAATTATCGCTGAATGGATCCCGCGCAGCGAGATTCCGCTTGACCATTCAGAACAAATCGAGAACAAAGGCCTCCATCAGCGGAACACCGTGAGTCGCTGACAAGATATCAGCATGTTTTCCACAGCCGGTCCAATGGTTTTGCACCGACCCTTGCGGAGAACGAAAGGCCGGAGAAAGACCATGATTGCACTTGCCATCACGTTCCTGCTCGCACTGACCGCGATCGCCGCGCTGGTTTCCGTGGCCGACAGCGCTCTGCGCGGCTGGCATTCCTACCGCGCGCTCGCTTCCGAACTGCGCGCGATGCGCACGCCCGAGGGCGCACCTGCCGACATCTGCAACCTGCGCAGGGCGAGCGCCCGCCCGGCCCCGCGTTCGGCCATCCGCCGTCACCGCGAAACCAGCAGCCTTCGTGCCGCCGCCTGATTTTTTGAAAATTACTGCTTGAGGCCTTCCAGCTCGGTCGTGACGCCCAGCCGGCCGATCACGGTTTCGCCCGCGATAACCCGCTGGCCCATCAGCACCTGGGGCGAGGTGCCTTCCGGCAGATAGAGATCGACCCGGCTGCCGAAACGGATCAGCCCCACGCGCTGTCCAGCCGCCACGATGTCCCCCGGCTTCACGAAAGGCACGATGCGCCGCGCGAGCAATCCGGCGATCTGCGTCATTCCCACGACTACGCCATCGCTGCGCGTGATGACGATATGCTGCCGCTCGTTTTCCTCGCTCGACTTGTCGAGCTCCGCATTGACGAACTTGCCCGGCACGTAGGCCATATCGCCGATCGTCCCCCCGCATGGGCTGCGGTTGATATGGACATCGAAAATGCTGAGGTAGACCGAGACGCGGGTGACCGGCCCCGCCCCCATGCCCTTGAATCGTCCCTCCGCCTCGCCCTGCAACTCGCGCGGCACCTCGACCTCCACGATCTGGGTGACCGTTCCATCGGCGGGAGAGAGGATCAGCGAATCGTCGCGCGGCACGATACGCTCGGGATCGCGGAAGAACGCGAGGATGCACAGCGACAGGAAGGCGAGTGGCCAGGCGATCGTCTCCCACGCCAGCAACGCCGCGATCAGCGACACGCCGAGGCAGATCAGCGCATATTTCCGGCCTTCGGGATGAACCGAGGGGAGCCCGGGCTTCGCCTCGCCCCGACCGCGATTATCCATGACCTCACCCGCCAAGGATCGGACCCTTCGCACTGCACGCCGATTGCACCCGGAATCCCGTCATGCGCACTTGCGCACGAATACGGCGCCTGCCGAATAGCCCGCGCCAAAGCTGCAGATGAGTCCGGTGTCGCCCTCGACCAGATCTTCGTTGTTGAGATGGAAGGCGATGATCGATCCTGCGCTGGAAGTGTTGCCGTAGGTGTCGAGCACGGTCGGACTCTCGTCCTCGCTCGCTTCGTGCCCCAGCACGCGCTGGGCGATCAGGCGGTTCATCCCGGCATTGGCCTGATGCAGCCACAACCGTCGCAGCCCTGCCGGATCGATCTGCAGACGCTCCGCCTCGGTCACGATCATCTCGGCGACCATCGGCACGACTTCCTTGAAGACCTTGCGCCCTTCCTGGACGAACAGCTTGTCGTCGCTGCCGATGCTCTCGGGCTCGGCGCGGTTGAGAAAGCCGAAATTGTTGCGGATATTGTTGGAGAACACGGTCTTGAGCCGCGTGCCGAGAATGTCCCAATGCCCGGCGGGCGCGATGTCCGCATCCTCGACCAGCACGGCGGTCGCGACATCGCCGAAGATGAAGTGGCTGTCGCGGTCACGCCAGTTGAGGTGGCCACTCGTAATCTCGGGGCTGACGACCAGCACGCTCTTCGCATTGCCCGAGCGGATATAGTCCGCGGCGGTCTGGATGCCGAAAGTGGCGGACGAGCACGCGACGTTCATGTCGAAGCCGAAGCCGTCGATCCCCAGCGCCCGCTGGATCTCGATCGCCATCGCCGGATAGGGGCGCTGCATGTTCGATGCGGCGCACAGCACCGCGTCGACATCGCTCGCCTCGCGCCCTGCCCGCGCCAGCGCATCGCGCGCAGCAGCCACGCCGATCTCGGCCATGATCGACAGCTCGTCATTGCCGCGCGGCTCGTGGCGCGGTTCCATGATTGCCGGATCTATCAGCGGCGCCTTGTTGATGACGTGGCGCGCCTTGATCCCGCTCGCCTTCTCGATGAATTCTACCGAGCTGTGCGTCAGCGCCTCCGCCTCGCCCGCCGCAATCGCGTCTGCGTGCGCGGCGTTGTGCCGGTCGACGAAAGCGTTGAAACTCTCGACCAGTTCTTCGTTGCTGATGCTGTCCTCGGGCGTAAACAGCCCGGTAGCGGAGATGACGGGCCGTACGGCCCCGGAATTCGAATGCGCTGTCATGGGGGGCTGAGGATTAGCCGCAGGTGGCCGATGCGGCAAGCCGTAGAGGCAGATCGTGCCTCTCGCGCGCTCAGAACCGCTTCATCGTCGCCAGTAACACGCAGGCCAGCCCGGCGAACCCGGCGAGCAGCAGAAACAGCGCGCTGAAACCAAAGTTCGGGATGATCGCCAGCACCAGCCAAGGCATAATCAGCGAAGGCACGGTGTTGGTGAGGTTGAAAATGCCGAGATCGCGGCCCCGCGTGCCCGGCCTCGGCAGCACCCGCAGGGTCTGGCTCGAATGCAAGGCAAGGAACACGCCCGCCAGCACGCCGAAGATCAGGTAGCCCGCAATGCCGATCGACACGTTCGGCGCGGCGGCCATCACCAGCAGGCCGATGGTCGCAGCGCCCGCGGTTACGGTCAGCGGCACACGCGGACGCCCCGTACGGTCCGACCAGCGCCCGGCGAGAAATGCCAGCGGTACGCACACGAGCAGAACGCCGGTGAAAATGCGCGCGGTGTCGTTATCGGTCACCCGCCCGTCGAGGATGCGCAGCCAGATCAACAGGAAGGCGAACAGCGCCGCTTCGGCAATCTGGATCAGCAGGCGCGCAAGCCACATGCGCGCGACCTGCCGCCCTTGGCCGCCGATATGCTCGATCGGCATCGCTTCGGCCGGGGGTAGCGCATCGCTGGGCGCAGACGGCGCCATCAGTTGCGGCATGGGCACGGGTTTACCGAAAATGACGATCGGCAGGACCATCGCAAGGACGATCCCTGCGTTGAGGATCAACCGGGCATCGGGATCGGCAAGGCCCGGAATGGTGATCAGCGCACCGATCAACGCGCCCATCGCCGGTGCAAGCGAGAGCACGCCCCCCAGCGTGCCTTTCTGCGTGTCGGGGATCGAATCGCCGGCCCAGGCGAGCAGCGGGCACAGCATCATGTTGAGAGCGATCTGCCACGCCACGATCAGCGCCAACAGCATCGGCACGGTAACCGCGAAACGCATGGCGACCAGCAAGAGGCTGGAAAGCAGCACCCCGGCGAGCACCCAGCCCCGCCGATGCCCCGATTTGTCGCTCGCCCAACCGAACGCGATGCTCCCCGCACTGGCAGCCAGTGCGCCGACGAAGGCGGTATAGGACAGAACCTCGATCCCGTTCTCGCCGAAGGTCTGCGTGGCGCGCATCGGCAGCAGTAGCGACAGGAACGGGGCATAGGCCGCCGATCCGCCAGCCGCAGCGAGCGCATACAGCATCAGGAAACGATGCGTCTGGAGGCGCGAGGTCGAACCCCGCGAAGGCGAACTGGTCATGCGCCTCCCTCACTAGGCGGCTTTGCGCGCGCGACCAAGTGCCCGGCCGGAAACTGCGCAAGCCTATGCCCGACCTTTAGGTCAGCGCTTCGGCGACGGTCCGCAGGTTGGTGGCGTCGGTCCAGTCGCCTTCGACTACGGAGATCGTCTGCCGCGTGCCAAGGATGCCGCCGCCACGTATCGCGCAACATCAGCCGACCAGCCGCTCGAGCTTGGCGAGCGAGGCATCCGGGCTTTCGTGATAGTCGATGATGGACTGGAGCTTGCCTTCGCGGTCCATGAGGTAAACGGCGGCGGTATGGTCGATCGTGTAGTCGCCGCCATCGACCGGCACCTTCTGGTAATAGGCATGGTAGGCGGCTACGACTTCGGCGATGGCCTCGTCCGATCCGGTCAGGCCGATGATCGGCGTGCCGAACAGGTCGACGTAGCGGCCGACATCCTCCGGGCTATCGTAGCCGGGATCGACCGAAACAAAGACGGTCTCGAACTTGTCGCCATCCTCGCCCATCCGCTTGCGCAACCTGGCGAGGCTGGCCAGCGTGGTCGGGCACACATCCGGACAGCGGGTGAAGCCGAAGAAGATCGCGAACGGCTTTCCGCGCAGCGTCTGGTCGGTGACCGTGGAGCCGTCCGGCGCGGTCAGCGAAAACGTGCCACCGACGCTGTCACCATAATCAGCCGGCTGATCCGCGTGCCGAGCCGGGCCGAAAAGTGCGAACAATGCGAGCCCCGCGGCGAGCGTAACGAGCGTCCAGACAATCATCCGAAAGGTTTTCTGGCCCGCTTCGCGTTCCTCGGGCGTCTGCTCTTCTTCGAGTTCCGGAAACGGGTCAGTCATCCTTGCCTCCCGCACCCTGAGCAGTCGGCCCCTGCGAGCCGACTGGCTGGATCGCGAGTTCGATCTCGACCGGACCGGCCTTCTCGAACGTGAGCGTGACGGGCACGGTCTCGCCTTGCTGCAGCGGCTGATCGAGCTGCATCAGCATGATGTGGAAGCTGCCCGGCCTGAGCGTGACGGAGCCGCCTGCGGGCACATCCAGCCCATCCTCCAGCTCGCGCATGCGCATCACCCCATCGGTCATGTCGACGGTGTGAATCTGCACGTCGCCAGCCACCGAGGTCGACCCACCCGTCAGGCGGTCGTCAGCGCTGCCGCTGTTGGCAATCGTCATGAATGCGCCGCCTGCGTTCTGGCCCTCGGCGGTCTCGCGCGACCATGCTCCGGTGATGGCGATCTCGCTCATGGCAGCTTCCGCCTCGCTCGGCGCTTCGGGTCCGGGTTCGAAATTGCAGGCCGTCAGCAGGATGGCACCGGCAAGGGCTGAGGCGGCAAGAATATTGCGAATGGTCATCAGATAATCTCCGGATTGTGGCTGCAGCCGCAGGATGCGTCGCTAGGGGCAGCGTCCTGTTCGAACAGCTGGATGGGCGGTTGCGCCGGTGGTGTGAGAGCAACCGCGACGTGCGCAGTGACCAGAATCGCGATCGCTCCCCAGGTCAGCCAACGGATGCGCAGCAGCAGCCGTGCCTTGCGATCATCGAGGGTGGCAGGGATCATGCGCAGACCTCCCCCAGCTGGCGGGCGATCAGCGGGGCGACCGCGCGCTTTTCTTCGAGACTGAGGCAGCGACCGATCTCGATCCGTTGCCAGTGGTTTTCGAGGAAGAGGCGCAGGCAGGCCGGGCTGGCATCGTCCTGAACCAAACGTGTTGCTCGGGCAGGAAGGTCGACAGGATCGCAACCATTGCTGCGCCAGCGCAACCGGTCATCCCCGATCGCCAGCCATTCGTCGTCGGGCTGCGAACGGCTGTGCCATTCGAGCGCACCGACCAGCAACGCCATGGTGCCGAGGGCGAAGATTGGCACCAGCATATCGCCCTTTATCGCGGGCAGGATCGCCATCGCCATGAACAGACCGATGAGGACGGTGAAGGTTGCTCGCGCTTCCTGAGAGAGCTGCGATCGGTTCTCTCGCAAATGCAGGATCAGGTCTGCATCGTGCGTGAACCGGACGGATTCCTCCGCCAGGGGCTGCCCGCCGGGGCAGCTATGGATCGAAAACATTATTTTGAAACTCCGACAGACCGGCACGCGCAAATCGGGCGCGAACCGGTTGGGCCGACAAATCAGGCGTGGATTGTCAGGCTACTGCCGGGGGCCCGCGCAGCGGCGGGCGCAGGTGGGAGAACTGCCGGAACGGCAGGCGCTGCACCGGCCCGAGGCCGAGCACGAGGATGAAGGCAAGAGCCAGCGCCGACAGGGCAACATCCACACCGCCCACGGCAAGCTGGTTGAGCCCCGAAAAGGCGCAGTGCTCGCCCTGCTCTGCATCATTCAAGTGTCCGCTGCCCCGTTCCTTGCCGGGGATCACCATCTGCACCTGTTCGAGCCCAGCGGAAGCGTCGGAACAGATCGTCACCGTCAGCACGGTGCCGCCGGATGAAGACACCATGTAGCCCGACGGGACGACCGCCTTGATGCAGAACGCCAGCACGAGCAGCACCAGCGCGAGGTGGCGGTGGTTTCGAATCAAGGCGCGCAAGGGTTGCATTTCCGCAAGTCCCTTAGACACGGGCCTCGCATTTGTCAGCCGATTACGCCCGCGCGTCACCCAGAAGAGAGCCTGGGAGATAACACCCGCCCTTGCGAGAAAGTGCGGAGTGTCATGATCTGTAAGGAAAGGTGGTGGACAGGGCTGGATTCGAACCAGCGTACGCTTGCGCGGGCAGATTTACAGTCTGCTGCCTTTAACCACTCGGCCACCTGTCCACAGGTCTGGTCTGCAAGAAGCAATGCAAGAAACGGTGCGCCTGTCGGGGCGACCGTTCGCCGAGGAGCGCTCATTTGGAGAAGCCGTGCTTGCCTGTCAATGGCCGTGCTGGCAGGGCGTGGATCTATGGCAAAACCGGAACGGAAAAGAGCACTGCGCGGGCGCGCAGGCAGGATGCAGGGCGGACGCGGGAGCGGGCGCGCCAGTACGGGCCAGGTGCGCTTGTGGGGGCGCCATGCGGTGGAAGCCGCGCTGCTCAACCCGGAACGCAAGCATCGCAAGCTGTGGGCGACGCGCGATGGCATCGATTCGCTCGACGGCGAACTGCCCGCAGATTTTCCGATCGAATATGCCGAAGGACCCGATCTCGACCGGTTGGTGGCGCGCGACGCCCCGCACCAGGGCCTGGTGCTCGAATGTGCGGCGCTGGAAGATCGCGACCTGTCTGAGGTCATCGACGATAACGACCCGGATCGGCCGATCGTCGTGCTCGATCAAGTGACCGACCCGCATAATGTCGGCGCGATTCTGCGCTCGGCCGCCGCTTTCAATGCAGCGGCCATCGTCACGCAGGATCGGCACGCACCGCCCGAAAACGGTGTGGTCGCGAAGTCTGCCTCCGGCGCGTTGGAGACAGTGCCGTGGGTGCGGGTGGTCAATCTGTCGCGCGCGCTCGACGATCTGACCGCGCGCGGATTCTGGCGGATCGGGCTAGCGGGCGAGGCGGAGATGACGCTGGCCGAGGCAATGCCGACCGGGCCGGTTGCGATCGTGCTGGGCGCCGAAGGAGCCGGCCTGCGACACAATATCGCGGGCCATTGCGATGCGCTGGCAAAACTGCCGATCTCGGATGCGATCGAGAGCCTTAATGTCTCGAACGCTGCGGCGATCGCGCTTTACGCGCTGGCTACGCGCACTGGCTGATCGCAGCCACGCGTTCCCACCGCTGGATACCAGACGCAGAAAACCCCGCCGATCACCAGACGGCGGGGTTTTCGCGTTCAACGCCCGATGACGGGCGCCAATCCTGGATTGCTTAGTTTACAGCATCCTTGAGGCCCTTGCCGGCCTTGAATTTCGGCTGGTTCGAAGCCTTGATTTCCATCGGTTCGCCAGTGCGCGGGTTACGGCCCGTAGAGGCCTTGCGCTTGGCGACCGAGAAGGTCCCGAATCCCACGAGCCGAACCTCATCGCCATCGGCGAGGGCCTTCTGGATCGAATCGAAAACACCTTCGACGGCGTTCGATGCGTCGCTCTTGGAAAGGCCGCAGGATTCAGCAACGGCGCCGATCAGCTCATTCTTGTTCATAAGGTAAAACCCCTCAGTCCCAGACATTCATAGTGGTGATCCGCTTCATGCGAATGACGCCACCTGAGACCTTCGCAACGAGTCTGTCAAAGCCATTTTGCGAAAAAAGCGCGGAAATGTGCGATTCTTTGGTTTATGAATCGGGAACTTGTTGAAAATGTCGGTCGCTAGGCCACGAAATCAGCCGAACCTAATATTAATCAATGGGTCGTCTGCCCGCTCTCGGCGAAAGGCGGGTCGCTCTTGGGCTGACTCGCGAGATCGTCCGCCTCGGTCCATTCGATCGCCTCGGGCTCGCGCACCAGAGCGAGGGCCAGCACTTCGTCGACATGCGACACGGGCACGATCTCGACCCCGTCGGTGATCCGGTCGGGAATTTCGGCCAGATCCTTCACATTGTCTTCGGGGATCAGCACCGTCGGGATGCCTCCCCGCCGCGCGGCGAGTAGTTTCTCCTTCAGGCCGCCAATGGCGAGCACGCGACCGCGCAAGGTCACCTCCCCGGTCATCGCGATATCGGGACGCACCGGAATCCCGGCGAGCGTGGAGACAATCGAAGTGACCATCCCGATCCCCGCGCTCGGCCCATCCTTGGGCACCGCGCCTTCGGGCAGGTGGATATGGATGTTCTTGCGGCGGAAAATCGACGGTCGAATGCCATAAGCAGGCGAGCGTGCCTTCACGAAGCTGAAAGCGGCGGAAACACTTTCGTTCATCACCTCGCCCAGCTTGCCGGTCGTCTTGATCTCGCCCTTGCCCGGCGTGGTGACGCTTTCGATGGTCAGCAACTCGCCGCCGACTTCCGTCCAGGCGAGGCCGGTGACCGCGCCGATCTGCGCTTCTTTCTCGCCCAGCCCGTGCTTGAACTTGCGCACGCCTGCGAACTCGCCGAGATTTTCCGGCGTGATCTCGATCTTGTCGACCTGCTTCTCAAGGATCTTGCGCAAGGACTTGCGCGCCAGCCGCGCGATCTCGCGCTCCAGCGTACGCACGCCCGCCTCGCGGGTGTGGTAGCGGATGAGGTCGCGCAGCGCATCCTCGGTCAGTGTGAACTCGCCGTCTTCCAGCCCATGATCGGCGATCTGCTTGGGCAGCAAATGGCGCAGCGCGATCTCGACCTTTTCGTCTTCGGTATAACCTTCGAGCCGGATGATCTCCATCCGGTCGAGCAGTGGTTGCGGCAGGTCGAGGGTGTTGGCAGTGCACACGAACATGATATCCGACAGGTCGAAATCGACCTCCAGATAATGGTCCTGGAAATGCGCGTTCTGTTCGGGGTCAAGCACCTCGAGCAGGGCCGAGGCCGGATCGCCGCGGAAATCCTGCCCAAGCTTGTCGATCTCGTCGAGCAGGAACAGCGGGTTATTGGTGCCCGCCTTGGTCAGGTTCTTGACGATCTTGCCCGGCAGCGACCCGATATAGGTGCGGCGGTGACCGCGAATCTCGGCCTCGTCGCGCACACCGCCCAGAGACTGGCGGACGAATTCGCGGCCCGTGGCGCGCGCAATCGACTTGCCGAGGCTGGTCTTGCCGACACCCGGAGGGCCGACGAGGCAAAGGATCGGGCCCTTCAGCTTGTTGGTGCGCGCCTGGACCGCGAGATATTCGACGATCCGGTCCTTGACCTTTTCAAGCCCGTAGTGGTCGTCGTCGAGGACCTGCTGGGCTTCCTCGATATCGCGATTGAGGTCGCTCTTCTCGCCCCATGGCAGGTCGAGCAGCACATCGAGATAGTTGCGAATAACGGTTGCTTCGGCGCTCATCGGCTGCATCGACCGCAGCTTCTTCAGCTCGCTTTCGGCCTTGGCGCGTGCCTCGTCCGACATCTCGAGCTTTTCGATCTTTTCCTGAAGTTCGGCGAAGTCGTCCCCCTCGCCGCCTTCGCCCGATCCGCCCAGCTCGCTCTGGATCGCCTTCATCTGTTCGTTGAGGTAATATTCGCGCTGCGTCTTTTCCATCTGCCGCTTCACACGGCCCCGGATGCGGCGTTCCACCTGCAACACAGACAACTCGCCTTCCATGAAGCCGAGCAGCATTTCGAGCCGCTTGAGCGGATCGGCCTCGGTCAGCAGTGCTTGCTTATCGGACACTTTGATGGACAGCGCGGCGGAGATCGCATCGGCCAGCGCGCCAGCATCATCGATTTCGCCCAGTTCTTCGGCGACGCCTTCGTTCTTTTTGGAAAGCTTGGAATATTCGTCGAACTGCTCGATCGTCTGGCGCATCAGCGCGATGACCTCGTTGCCCGAGACCGTGGTTTGCTCGATGGGGCGGACTTCGGCGAGAGTCAGGCTCGCCTCATCATGCAATTGCGAGAGATGCGCGCGGCGCTGCCCTTCGACCAGCACGCGAACCGTGCCGTCGGGCATCTTGAGCATCTGCAGCACCTGCGCGACCACGCCCACGTCATAGAGGTCGGAGCCGCCCGGCTCATCGCATGAAGGGTCTATCTGGGCGAGCAGGAAGACATCTTTTTCGCCTTCCATTGCCGCTTCCAGTGCGGCCACGGAGCGCTCGCGCCCCACGAAGATCGGCACCACCATGCCGGGAAAAACAACAATGTCACGAAGCGGGAGAAGCGGAAAACGCTGAGTCATATGTATCTTTTAGCACGCGGATTGGTCGCGCGCCCGTCCTTGGGAAGGAATATGGGTCGCAAGTCCATGCCTCGCAATGCCTGCCCGGCAGATGCCGACAGAATCCGCTCGTGCGTAGGATTGCGAATGCTGAAGGCCGACCACCTACCAGGGCGGCCTGAGTTCAGCCCCCCGTGGCAGCCGTCCGAACGCGGTAAACGCCTTCCACCTTCAAGCTCTTTATCGGCTTGCCTTCGGCAGCTTTGGCCGGAGTGAATTTGGTATATTTGCTCAGAGCGCCGCATAATGACGCAATCTCGGCGTCCGTCCCCAGCGGCATCAGTCGCCTGCACCCCGTGACCCCGCCGGTCTCGTCGAGGAAGACCAGCACTGGAAGCAAGCCGGCGTTGTATTTTGCATAGACTTCCTTGGGTAGCTCCCGACGAAGGCTTCTCCAGCTCTGGCTTAAGTTGGCGATCTCTGCCCGTTGGCTCAACGTGCGATGCGCCTCTCCATCGAGGCCAAAATGGGACATCAGGTCGATCATGCAGTCCCGCATCGCCGACAAGGGTGCATGCATCGATTCAACCTTCAAGATGTAATCATCGGCAAACGCTCCGGCGATCGAAAGCTCTTCAATCGATTGCTCATAGGCGTCACGCTCCGCATCTTCCGATGCGAGTCTTGTTCCATTCCCCGGGCCGCCGATATAGACTTTCATGCTTACACCGTGACCGCCGCCGGGCGACTCGAAACTCCACGATGCGCCTCGACTGCTGCCCGCGTTGGTGCCTAGGAAACGGAAGTGCGCCTTAAGCTCTTCGGCAGGCTGGCGTTGGCTCGAAACCGTACCGAGAAACGGCGTTCCGGGCGCGTACTGTCGCAGTTCCAGCCGTTCAGGATTTTCAGCATCGCCGAAGTTGCGCGACAAGGCGCACGACGTGTCATCGTATTCGAGAGCCCAGGGTCCGACGGGCGAAAGGGTTGGGGGCGCCGGATCTTGCGCCAGCGTCGGCACCGAAATCGCCGCTACCAAACCTGCAACAACGCACGCCCTGATCATCTTCCGCCCCCCCAAATGCAACGTTCGGAAATTAGCCCATGCCGGGCAGGTTGAACCCCGGCGGCAGGCCCATGCTGCCTTGCATCTTCTGCATTTCCTCGTTCGAAACACGGTCCGCCTTGCCGCGCGCATCGTTGAACGCGGCGGCAACCAGGTCTTCGACCATGTGCTTCTCTTCAGGCTTCATCAGGCTGTCGTCGATATTGACGCCCATGATCCGGCCGCGTGCAGTGCATTTGACGGTCACCAGACCGCCCCCGGCAGAGCCCTCTACCTCGATTGAGTCGAGCTTTGCTTGGACATCGCCCATCTGGCTCTGAATCGTCTCGGCGGCCTTCTGCGCGGCGGCCATCATTTCTTCCATCGATTTCATGCTTGCTTGCTCCATTGGCGGGAGTTGGCGGCGGTGCCCTGCTCTTTCTCGTCGAGCAGTTCCGCCTGGGGGAAGGCCGCACGCGCGGCCTGCATAAGGGGGTGGGCTTCCATCGCATCGCGCAGTGCCGCGGCCTCGGCCTGTGCGGCTTCCGCCAGGCTCGGCGGCGCGGCGGGATCGCTGACTTCGGTCAGCACCCAGCTGCGACCCGTGGCCCGCGCAAGCGCGGTTCGCAACTCGGCCTCGATCTTGTCCTTGTACTCGGGCGCGCGGGCAAAGGTGATCGCACCATCTTCCAGCGACACCACCCGCAATTGCAGCCGCATGATGCTGGCCGCGATATATTCGCCCGCATCCTCGACCTTCGAGACAAGCGCCGCGAAGTCGGGGGAAGCGGGGGCCAACTGCAGCGTTGCGCCGCCGTTTGCATGAGCGCTCGGCGCAGCGGCGGAAGCGGCTGGAGCGCCATCGGCGGCAGGCGCCGGAAGGCCCTTCGCCAGCTCTTCCATCTTCCGCACCAGCGAACCCGGATCGGGCGCATTGGCGGCATGGATCAGCCGCAAGAGCGCCATCTGCGCCGAAACCAGCGGATCGGGCGCGGTCTTGACCTCGTCATAGCCCTTCAGGAGCAGCTGCCACAGGCGGTGGAGCTGACCAGGCGTCAGCCGCTCGGCCCAGTCGGAAAGCTGGCCGCGCTCTTCCTCGCCCGCCAGATCGGGCATCGCGCCGCCCACCTGCATCACGGTGATGCGGTGGACGATCTCCATCAGCGATCGCATCAGCGCCAGCGGCTCGACACCCAGTGCATACTGGTCCGCCACCGCGTCCAGCATGGGCCTGGCCTCGCCTGCGAGGATGCAGCCGAGCAGGCGCCGCTGCGCGCCTGCATCGGCAAGGCCCAGCATGTCGCGTACGCGCGCGGCGGTGACCTTGCTCGAATTGCCCTCCCCTTCTTCGAGATCGGCATGCGCGATCGCCTGATCGAGGATCGAGAGCCCGTCGCGGACCGACCCTTCGGCCGCTGCCGCGACCAGCGCCAGCGCCTCGGGCTCGGCCTCGACACCCTCCTGCGAACAGACCCATGCGAAATGCTCGGCCAGCCGCTCGGTCGAGATACGACGCAGGTCGAAGCGCTGCGTGCGGCTGAGCACGGTGACCGGCAGCTTGTCGACTTCGGTGGTGGCGAAAAGGAATTTCACATGGCTCGGCGGCTCCTCAAGAGTCTTGAGCAAGGCGTTGAAAGCATTGCGCGACAGCATGTGGACTTCGTCGATGATGTAGATCTTGTAACGCGCGCTGACCGCGGCATACCGGACCGCCTCGATGATCTCGCGCACGTCGTCGACCCCGGTATGGCTGGCCGCGTCCATCTCGATCACGTCGATATGGCGGCCCTCCGCGATCGCGCGGCACGGCTCGCATACACCGCACGGATCGATGGTCGGCCCGCCCTCGCCGTCCGGCCCGATGCAGTTCAATGCCTTGGCGATCAGCCGCGCGGTGGAGGTCTTCCCCACCCCTCGCACCCCGGTCATGAGGAAGGCATGCGCCAGCCGGTCGCGCCGGATCGCGTTGGCCAGCGTCTGGACCATCGGCTCCTGCCCGATGAGCTGGCTGAAGGTCTGCGGGCGGTATTTGCGGGCCAGCACGCGGTAAGGCTGCGCGGGATCGGCGGCGGGAGCCGATGCGGAGACCGGATCGGGCTCTGTGGCAGACTCGGGCTTCGGTCCCGATGCCCCGAACATCGAATTCTGCCCCGCGGCTTCGAGTTCGGCAGCGGTCGGAGCAGTCTCTTCCAGGTCGTGAAGTTCGCTATCGGGATCGGTCATCATGCAGCAATGTATGACGTGCAATCGCGTTTGTCGAAGGGCCGCGACAAATAAGGGCGTGGCCAGTCGAAATCGGAGCCTTGCCCTTGTTTGCGCCCGCTATCTCCCTCGCCCTCTCGCTCGCCATGCCGGGCCCACTCGCCGACCTGGGACAGCCACAGATCGATGCCATGTGTTCGCCTGCAGGAGGGCTGGCGGGGCCCTTCGGCGAGGGGGAAATCGACCGGCCGATCGTGCGGCAATCCGACTGGTCTTCTCCGGCCTATGCGCTCGAGACGAATATCGGGCCGTTCACCGTCTTCGAACGATGGGTATCGCCGCAGAGCCGGGCGGTTCACACCCTGCGCTACAAGGCGATCACCACGGATAACGTCGACGTCGCCGCGCTCGCCCGGCACTTGCTGACGGTGGCACCGCAGGCGGGCTGGTCCGCTTATAGCGACGCCCCGCCGATGCGCACGGGGCCGCGCCATTTCTACAAGGACATATTGGTCGATGGGCGTTCCACGCGACTCTGGCTGATCGCGGACGGCGGCCTGTGGACGACCTCGCTTTTCTGCGTACGGGACGATCTGCGTCCCGAGCCGATGCTCATCATGCTGGAGCGCGCGGCGAACGCGCACGCGGCACGCCAGCGCGAGGACTAAAGCGAATCGGAAGAAAAAAGGAGCCGAGCGACCCGCCGCAATTCACCTGGGCTGCTTCCTTCCGGACCTGACCCGGTGAGCGAACGCAAACGTCCACCCGACTCCCGCCCGCCACATGGCGGAACAGAGGGAAGATTTCAAGCGCCGCCTGCGCGGATCCACTCGGCAATCGCATGCGCGGCATCGGCCAGCCCAGCTTCGGCCTCCGCAGTGCTCCCGGTCGGACGATCGAGAAATGCGGTCAAAACATAGCGCGTTCCGTCGGGCGTCTCGAAGACTGCGATATCATTGACCTCGGCCCTCGCTTCACCACCACAGGTCCCGGTCTTGTCGCCCGGGTTCCAGTTTTTTGGCAGCCCGGCCCGCAGGCGCGCCATGCCGGTGGGCGTTTCGACCAGCCACCCACGCAGGATGGCTCTGTCTGCCGCGGGAAGCCGATCACTCCACAGCAAACTGCCGACCAGCCCGGCCATGGCATCGGGCGTAGTCGTATCGCGCGGATCGCCCGGGGCATTCTCGTTCAAGGCGGGTTCGTTGCGGTCGAGCCGGGTCACCTCGTCGCCGATCTCGCGCAGCCAGGCGGTAAAGGCGTCCGGCCCGCCAAGCTTGGTGAGCAGCAGGTTGGCGGCGGTATTGTCGCTCAGCGTCACCGCATGATGCGCAGCCTCCATGCCCGACATCCAGCCGATGGCTGCACGTTTCTGCGCGTAGGGGGCGTAGGAGAGGAGATCGTCCTCTCCAAAGTCGAGCCGCGCATCGCGCAAGCCCGGCGTATCGAGCGCCATTGCCGCAAGCGCGAGCTTGAAGGTCGAGCACATGGCAAAGCGCTCCGCCCCGCGATGGGAGAAAACGAGGCCGTCATTCTGTGAATACAGCGCGACCCCCAGCCGCCCACCCGAAGCGGTCTCCACCTCGGTAATTCGCGCGGCGAGCTGTTCGCTCGAAGCGGATGCCTGCGCGGCCGGCGCCGGGTGGCCCGCGCAACCGGTCAGCGCCAACGCAATCGCCGCTGCCAGGGCTTTCACAATCCGTTCAGCGGAAATTGTCCGCGTAGGCCTGCAGCTTGAGCTTCTTGGGCGGGGTCGCATGGACCCGCGCCGGAATGCCGTATTTCTCGGCATAAGCCTTCGCATCGTCCTTGCTCGGGAACGTCAGTTGCACCTGCACCTGCGTGTCGCCCGATCCGGTCCAGCCCATCAACGGGTCCGCGCGCCGTGCCTCGGATTGCTCGAATTCGAGCACCCATTCATCGATCCGGGCCTTGCCGGACTGCATCGCACTCTTGGGTCGCTGGTAAATACGTGCTGGCATTTCTGTTCTGTCCCTCAATCGCCGGACGGCGGACATGAGTCCGCCCTGGCTTCCTCGCAAAAGCTCGGGCGGGCAGTCGCCCTTGCCTCGCCTAAGGCTCGGAAGTCAACTAACCCGACCTGTCGAATGCATTCTTCGTCTTCAAGCTCGCGACCTCGGCCCAGGGTTTCTCGGGCCAGCGATGCTTGGGGTAACGGCCCTTCATGTCCTTGCGGACATCCGCCCAGCTTCCGCGCCAGAAGGCAGGCAGGTCCCGCGTCGCCTGGACGGGCCGCCCGGCCGGGCTGGTGAGCTTCAGAAGCAGGGGTGTGCGGCCGATCATCGGATGCGAATCGAGGCCGTAAAGCGCCTGTACGCGGACTTCTACGGCGGGCGCGTCTTGGCCGGTATAGTCGATCGCGTGGTGCGTACCGGCGGGGCTGGCGAATTCGCGCGGGGCAGCCTCGTCCAGCCGCTGGCGCTCGTTCCAGTCGAGCATGCCGAGCAGCGCATCGACCAGCTTGCCCTTGCCCACGCCGAGATCCCGGCGACCGGCCAGCAGCGGGGCGAGCCACAGGTCTGCGCTTTGCCGCAGGGCTTCGGGCGACAGGCCGCCTATCCCGGCAAAGCGCGCCCGCGCGAGGAGGTCGGGCGGGAGGAGTTCTCCTCGCCCTTCCCCCAGCTTTTCCAGAGCCTTTTCCACAAGCAGCGCCTGCACCGCATCAATGTCGGGCGCCGGGTCAGGCCCGCGCGAAAGGACCAGCGCCCCCAGCCGCTCCTCGCGGCGTGCTTCGACCCGATCGCCGGTCCAGCGCAAGGTGCGGTGAAACTCGATCCGGTCGCCGAGCCACTCGCGCAGGTCGCTTTCCTCGAAAGGCGCCGCAGCCGTGATCCGCGCGCCTTGTGCGCTGCCCTGTGCGTCGCCGATGACGCAATACTGCGCCCGCGCCCCCGGTGAGGTGGGATCGAGCCGATATCCGCGCCCGTTCGCCGCGAGCCATTCCTCGCCCGATCCGTCGCGGCATTTCGCCACGAAACCGGGGCGTCCTGCGGCGAGGATCACGGCGAGAGGTGGGACGGATCGTCTCGCACCTTCCGTCAGCTTTTCAGCTGCCTTCGCCCACCGCGCTGCCAGCTTGCGGCTCGCCTCGGCGCGGCCTCCCCGTTCTGCCTTCCAGCGAGACAGCCGCACCTCCAGATCCTCTCCACGGCCACCAAGCCCGCGCTCTTGCAACAGCAGCACCAGCCGCGCTGCGCGCTCGCCCTCCCCATGCATTGAACCGAACAGCACCATCGCCGCACTCGCCGGATCGAGCGGGAGCGCCGCCATCGCCTCGCCGCGAGGCGTGATCCTGCCATCATCGTCGAGCGCGCCGAGCGCCCGCAACTCGTCCCGCGCGGTCGAGAGCGAGGCAGCTGGCGGCGGATCGAGCCACTGCAGATTGGCAGCATCACTCTCGCCCCATTTCGCCAGCGTCAGCACCAGTGGCGTAAGATCGCTGGTTGCGATTTCGGACGGCTCGAACGCCGGGCGCCCGAGATGCGCGGCCTCGGCCCAAAGCCGGTAAGCCACCCCCGGTGCCTGCCGTGCCGCCCGCCCAGCGCGCTGTGTGGCCGAGGCTTGCGACGCCTGCACCGTCACCAGCCGATTGCCGCCCGCTGCGCGGTCATATTCCGCCCGGCGCGAGAGACCACCGTCGACCACTACGGTAACGCCGTCCAGCGTCAGCGAAGTCTCGGCTATCGCGGTGGCGAGCACGATGCGGCGGCGGCCCTCCGGATCGCGGCGGATCGCGGCGCGCTGGCCTGCCGGATCGACTTGCCCGTGCAGCGGCAGGATCAGCGCGCCGCGCAGCCGATCCGCCAGCCGCTCGCGGACCCGCTCGATCTCGCGCACGCCGGGGAGGAAGGCGAGGATATCGCCCGTCTCGGCCCGCCACGCGGTTACGACTGCGTCCGCCATAGAATCCTCGAACCGGTCTACGCCGCTCGATCCAAGCCATTCGATTCGCAGAGGAAAGCTGCGCCCCTCGCTCTCGATCACCGGTGTCCGAAGACGATCGCCGCGCATCAGCCCCGCAAACCGCTCTCCGTCGAGCGTCGCCGACATCACCAGCAACCGCAGATCCTCGCGCAGCACGCCTTGCGTCTCCAGCGCCAGCGCGAGGCCGAAATCGCTGTCGAGATGGCGCTCGTGCGCTTCGTCGAACAACACCGCCGAGACGCCCGGCAGTTCGGGATCGGCGACGATACGATTGAGGAAGATCGCCTCGGTCAGCACGGTGATGCGCGTCTTTGCCGATCGCTTGGAGTCGAGCCGCGTCAGGTAGCCGACCGTTTCGCCCGGCTTCTCGCCCAGCATCGCCGCCATCCGCTCCGCCGCAGCGCGCGCGGCGACCCGGCGGGGAGAGAGCAGCAGGATCTCGCCGCTGCACCAGTCATCCTCAAGCAGCGCGGGCGCAACCGCCGTGGTCTTGCCCGCCCCCGGCGGCGCGATCAGCACCGCGTTGGGCCCGTCGCGCATCGCAGCCTTCAGCTCCGGCAATACGGCGTGGATGGGGAGGCTCGATCCTTCGGACACGGCACCGCCCCTAACCCAAGCGTACGCTCCTGCGAAGGCTCGCGGTGATCGCAGGCCCCTGGATCACTCACCTTCCCAGCCGAACACGTCTTCAACGCCCACGCCGAATAGTCGCGCGATACGAAACGCGGTTTCGAGGCTGGGGGAATAGCGCCCCTGTTCGATCGCGATGATCGTGTGGCGGGTAACCCCCACCGCCTCGCCCAGCGCGGCCTGGCTGAGCTTGCCGTGTTCCTCGCGCAGATCGCGCACACGGTTGGTAATCGGCGGACGTTTGCTCATCGACCTTCGTCCATCATATCGCGCGGCGGAAGAAGTATATCTGGAAGATATACTCGGCCAGCTGCGCCACGATCAGCGCGCCGATGACGTGATGGAACAGCATCGTGCCAGAGGGCAGCACGACGAAGGTGAAGCAAGCGGAAATTGCCAGCACGCCGAGCACGATGCCCGACCATTTGCCTGCGAGAGCAATCGCGGCCCGCTCCCGCTCGTCAGCGGGCGCATTCGCCTCCTTGGGAGACGCGATGGCGAGTACGGTCTGCGCGACGATCGACAGCACGATCACCGCGAGCACGTAGGGAATCAGCGGACCGATCACCGGGGCGTGCGGCGCGTGCGCGACCAAAGTGGCATACCAGAGCCCGGTGGCGAGCATGATCGCTCCCATGACCCATGCGGATTTTTCCCTGAACGACATGTGCGAATCTCCTCCGTTATGTAGAATATCTTCTACATAGGAGACTCCTTACAGGATGTCGAATATTTTCGACATTATCCCCGGCCAGGCAGGTATCAATGCCCCCGCGCCACCGCGAAGTGCGCGGCTTCGACCATCGCCTCGCGCGCCTTGCCGTCGGGGAAGATCGACAGCGCGTCGGCGGCCATCTGCGCGAAGTGTCGGGCGCGGTCGCGAGTGGCGGTTACGCAGTCGTGGCGTTCCACCAGCGATACCGCGTGGGCCAGGTCTTCGTCGGAGGTGCGGTGGCCGAGGATGGCGGCCTCCCAGAACTTCCGCTCCTCCGCGTCGCCGCGCGCATAGGCGAGGATCACGGGCAGGGTCATCTTGCCCTCGCGGAAATCGTCGCCCCGGTCCTTGCCCATCTCCGCCGCGTCGGACGAATAATCCAGCGCATCGTCGACCAGCTGGAATGCGATGCCGAGGTTGCGGCCATAATCGTCGAGCGCCTGCTCCTCCGCTTCGCTGCATTCGGCAACCACTGCCGCAATGCGGCTGGCGGCCGCGAAGAGCGCGGCGGTCTTGGAGCCGATAATGTCGAGATAGCGCTGTTCGCTGGTGGCGACCTTGCGCTGCGCGGTCAGCTGGGCGACCTCGCCCTCGGCGATGATCGCGCTGGCGGAAGAGAGAATTTTCAGCACCCGCAGGCTGCCATCCTCGGTCATCAGTTCGAACGCGCGGCTGAAGAGGAAATCGCCGACCAGCACGGTCGCCGGATTGCCGAAGATGATATTCGCGGCGGCCTTGCCCCGGCGCATCTCGCTGCCGTCGACCACATCGTCGTGCAGCAGCGTGGCGGTGTGGATGAACTCGACCGCGGCGGCGAGCTTGTGATGGCGCGTGCCCTGGTAGCCGACCAGCTCTGCCCCCGCGAGCGTGAGCATGGGCCGCAACCGCTTGCCGCCACCCGAGATCAGGTGCCCGGCGAGGCGCGGAATCAGAGGGATTTCGCTCTGCATCCGGTCGAGGATCACGGCGTTCACGGCGTTGAGCCCTGGCGCGGTCAGCGACAGCATCGCATCGATCGAGGCCTGGGTGGCGCCGGACGCGCGGGCGAGAGGGACGATCTCGGCAGTCATCCGGCAGCGCAATGGCCAAGCTGACCGATCATTTCAAGCGCATAACGGACATGCGGAGTTGCGTAGAGTCGAATTGGGCGGTGCATCGGGGCACTCGCACAGCGCTTCCCCATCAGGCACGCGGCAGAGCGAGCCGGACGAGCAACCCGCCCAGGTCCTCGCTTTCCGCCAATTCCACCGCCCCGCCGTAGATCTCGCCGACATCGCGCACGATGGCGAGGCCGAGGCCGGTGCCCGGCTTGCCGGTATCGAGCCGCGCGCCGCGATCGAAAATCTCGATCCGCTTTTCTTCGGGGATACCCATCCCGTCATCTTCGATCCAGATGACGCAGCGGCTATCCTCGGGCTCGGCATCGATCGTCACGAACACGCTGCCGCCGCCGTATTTCGCCGCGTTCTCGATCAGGTTGCCGAGGATTTCGTCGAGGTCCTGTCGCTCGATCGCGACCTTGGCTTCGTGCGATCCGTCGATGTCGAAGCGCACATCGGGATAGAGCCGCTCGACCGCACGGCGCACGGCTTCCGCACTGTCGCGCACCGGGGTCTGCGCATGGCCTACCGCGCGGCGGCCCACCGCGCGGGCACGGGCAAGGTGGTGGTCGACATGGCGGCGCATCGTGCGCGCCTCGCGGATCACGGTATCGGCCAGATCGGGCGCGTGGGCGGTCGCGGCGTTGTTGACCACGGTCAGCGGGGTCTTGAGCGCGTGCGCGAGGTTGCCGGCATGGGTCCGCGCCTCTTCCGCCTGCCGCTCCGAATGTTCGAGCAGCATGTTCAATTCCTGCACCAGCGGCTGGACCTCGAGCGGCAGGGGAGCGGTCACCCGGTTGCTGCCCGCGGTGCGGATGTTCTGGATCGCGGTCCGGATGCGGCGCAGCGGGCGCAGGCCGACATAGCTTTGCAACAGCACCAGCACCATCAGGCCCAGCCCGAGGATCACGAAACTGATGACGAGGATCCGGCGGATCCGGTCGATCTGTTCGTCGATATCCTCGCGGGAGGACGCTATCACGAAGGTCCACAAGGTGTCACTCCTTGGGAGAACCGCATCACGCTGCGCAATTCGCAGCGGCTCTTCTTTGAACTGCATGCTGTCGTAATTGACGACTTCGTCTTTAGCTGAGGGACGCAGGTCTAGCGCCTGAACCCAAAGCGACCGTGACGGATTCACTGAATCGCTATCCAGCGTTACAGGCTCGCCGGAAGGGCTGATCTGGTAATAAAGGCCTGAATTGGGTTCGAGAAACCGCTGGTCGCCCATGGGCCGCATCAGCCAAACCTGTCCGCCCGGCTGAACCTCGGCGGATGCAATTAGCGCGTTCAGGTTGTTGTTCAGCTGGGTGTCGAAATTGCTTTCAACTAGATTGGTGAGCGTGCGGTCGAGCGCGAGGCCCCCCCCCAAGAGCAGAACGACAATCCAAATCGCGGAAATCGCCATCACGCGCCATGTCAGGCTGCCGGTGTGCGGCGCCACGAAATCACGCGGCCGTTCCTCGAAAGCCTCGCCCGCGACCCGGTCGGGCGCACGCGGGTCGCGCCTGCCGGGCCGGGGCGCAGGCCTGCCGTCGCCGCTTGGCGCAGGCCGAGCCTCGGCCGCGTCCTCAGGCGCGCCGTCAGGCCCGGGGCGCGTCGGCGGGGTCGTCGAGGCTGTAGCCAAGGCCACGTATCGTTGTAATGACTTCCGCGCCCAGCTTCTTGCGGATGCGGGTGACGAAGACCTCGATCGTATTCGAATCGCGGTCGAAATCCTGATCGTAGATATGCTCGATCAGCTCGGTGCGGCTGACGACCTTGCCCTTGTGGTGCATCAGGTAGCTCAACAGCTTGTATTCCTGCGCGGTCAGCTTCACCGGATCGCCGCCGCGCGTGACGCGGCCCGAACGCGTGTCGAGCCGCACGTCGCCGGCGGTCAGTTCGCTGCTGGTATTGCCCGAAGCACGGCGGATCAGCGCGCGCAGGCGGGCGATCAGTTCCTCGGTCTGGAACGGCTTGGCGAGATAATCGTCCGCGCCTGCATCGAGCCCGGCGACCTTGTCGCTCCAGCTGTCGCGCGCGGTCAGCACCAGCACGGGGAACCTGCGGCCTTCCTTGCGCCACATGCCGAGCACGGTCAGCCCATCGATCTCGGGCAGGCCGAGGTCGAGGATCACGGCATCGTAATCCTCGGTCGAGCCGAGGTAATGCCCGTCTTCCCCGTCGGTCGACAGGTCGACGGCATAGCCGTTCTGTTCGAGCGTCGATTTGAGCTGTTCGCCCAGCGTGGGCTCGTCTTCCACGATCAGGATGCGCATCGGCGTCTTGTCCTTGTCATTTGGCCAGCGTCATTTGCCCCAGCGTCATTAACACGCTCGCTCCTTGGAGCGGATGGCGCATCATCGTCAACAACAAGCCCTTCCTTACCGCCAGAAACCTCAGCGCGAACGTCCGATCACGCGGCCGGTGCGGGCGTCCACGTCGATATCGATCACCACGCTCTTGCGGATGAAGCGGAAACGGTAGGCCATGGCGACCGGGTCATAGGCAAAGCCCAGATATTCGTAGCAATTCCCGTCGTTCCGTGAATTGGAGCACAGCGGCCCGCCCAATGCGCGGAAGGCGATCTGTTCAAGCTGGCGCAGGGGAAGCGCCTTGCCCGACTGCGTATCGCGCCGCGCGGCGTCCTGCGCCGGATTGCTCTGGGCAAGCGCGGGAGCGGGCGTTGCGACAATGGCGCAACCGAGCAGGAGGGGGGCGATGATCGGTTTCATATGTTTACCTCAGATGCCCGGAAGCCATTGAATGACCTCTGAATGCTGGCCAGCACCAATCGTTCAGCTTTCCGCCTTATTTCATGAACGCTCGCCATAATCGGCGCCTCAGTTCACTGCCTCGTAGGTCACCGACACCGTCACCCCGGTTTCGACCATTCCGGGCTGCACTGGCGGAGCGCCACCGACGCGCGAACCGGTCACCATGATGCTGTCGGCGGAGTACATCTCGCGCGCCTGCCCCTGGACGCTTTCCGAAATCTGGAGCACGCGAACGTTCGAATAGCCCGCAACCCGCGCGTAATCCAACGCCATCATCCGCGCGCGCTCCATCGCTCGGCGACGCGCCTCGGCCTTGGGCTCGGTATCGTCGGAGATCGAGAAGCTCGGCCCGTTGATGTTGTTTGCCCCCGCCTGCACCAGCGCATCGAGCACTTCGCCCACACTCTCCGTATCGCTCAGCTTCACGCTGACCTGGTTGGACGCTTCGTAGCCACGGAAGACCTGCCGGCGCGTCTGCTGATCGTAATCGAAGCGCGCGCCCAGATTGATCCGCGTGGTCTGAATGTCGCGCTCGGGGATGCCGAGCGACTTCAGCCGGTCGATCACGCGCTGCATCTGCGTCGAGTTCTGCGACAGCGCCTCTTGCGCGGTCATCGCCTCGGTCTGGACGCCCGCGCTGATCGTCACCTCGTCCGGCTCGACCTCCACCCGCTCGCTGACGACAAGCTCGATCACCGGGCCGGTGGCCTGGATCTGGACGTCCGCCGCAACCGATGGCGTGGCGGCCAGCGCGGCGATAGCGATCGAGGCGGGCATGATAGCTTGGCGGATCATCGAGGTTCTCCAACAGGATACGTGTGCATCCACCCCTAATCGGTGCGGAGCGGACGCGGAAGGCTTGTTCGATAGGCGCTGCCGCCTTAACTCGCGGCAACCATGGCGCAACCTCCGATCCTTTCCTTGGAAAACCTCGGCCTTCAGCAGGGCGGGCGCTGGCTGTTCGGCGGCCCGAACCAGGACAATATCGACCTGCACGTGGCCCCGCGCGACCGGCTGGCGCTGATCGGCCGCAACGGGGCGGGCAAGACCACGCTGTTCCGGCTGATCGACGACCGGCTTGAAGGCGATCAGGGCCAGCGCAAGGTGAAGCCCGGCACTCGGATCGTGGTGCTGGAGCAGGACCCCGATGTCTCCGAGTACGAAACGCTGATGGATTTCGCCCTCGGTGGGGAGAACCCGCCTGCCGAGCATGAGGTGGAAGCCATCGCAGGCCAGCTCGGCATCGACATGAGCCGCGAGGCAAAGGGCGCGAGCGGGGGCGAGCGGCGCCGCGCGCAGATTGCCCGCGCGCTGGCGCAGGACCCCGATCTGCTGCTGATGGACGAGCCGACCAACCACCTCGATCTCGCCGCGATCGACTGGCTGGAGAGCTGGCTCGACCGCTATAATGGCGCCTTCATCGTCATCAGCCACGACCGCACCTTCCTCAAGCGCCTGACCCGCGCGACCCTGTGGCTCGACCGGGGGACCATCCGCCGCAAGGAAGTCGGCTTCGGCGGTTACGAAGCGTGGGAAGAGCAGGTCTATGCCGAGGAAGCGCGCGCGGCGGAAAAGCTCGACGCCAAGCTGAAGCTGGAAGCCCACTGGCTGGAGCGCGGCGTGACCGCGCGGCGCAAGCGCAACCAGGGGCGCTTGGAAGCGCTCTACAAGATGCGCGAACAGCGCGCCGCGATGATCGACACCAGCGGCACCGCCAAGCTCAAGCTCGCCACCGCAGAGGACTTCAAGAGCAAGTCGGTGATCGTCGCGGACCAGATCAGCAAATCTTATCCGACACCTGAAGGCGACGAGCGCACCATCATCCGCGACTTCTCCCTGCGCATCCAGCGCGGGGATCGGATCGGGATTGTCGGAGCGAACGGCGCGGGCAAGACGACGCTGCTCAAGATGCTGACCGGCGAGCTTGAGCCGGACAGCGGCAGCGTCGAAATCGCCAAGACGCTGACCGGCGTGATGATCGACCAGCAGCGCAGCCTGCTCGGCGAAGGCAAGACCGTGCGCCAGGTGCTGGCCGAAGGCGGCGACTGGATCGACGTGCGGGGAACGCGCAAGCATGTGCAGGGCTACCTCAAGGAATTCCTGTTCGACCCGGGCATCGTCGACACCAAGATCGACATCCTGTCTGGCGGCGAGAAGTCGCGCCTGCTGCTGGCGCGCGAGTTCGCGCGAGCATCCAACCTTCTCGTGCTCGACGAACCGACCAACGATCTCGACCTCGAAACGCTCGACCTGCTGCAGGAGGTCATCGCGGACTACGAGGGCACCGTGCTGATCGTCAGTCACGACCGCGACTTCCTCGACCGTACCGTGACGGTGACGCTCGGCCTCGACGGGTCGGGCAAGGTCGATGTGGTCGCGGGCGGGTACGAGGATTGGGTCGCCAAGCGCAGCACGCCCATCATCGGCAAGGCGAAGGCTCCGGCGAAGGACAAACCTGCTCCTGCCGCGCCCCCTCCCCCGCCGCGTGCGGACAAGCTCAGCTTCAAGGACCAGCGCGATTACGATACGCTGCCGGAGCGTATCGAGGAGCTGGAGCTGGCCATCGCGAGGGGCGAGGAAATCCTTTCCGATCCCGAGCTCTATTCCAAGGACCCGCAGCGCTTCGCCACCATCTCGAAGGGCGTCGAGAATGCCCGAAGCGAGAAGGATGCGGCGGAAGAGCGCTGGCTGACACTCGCGGAGCGGGTCGAGGGTTGAGCACCCGGGAACTCCACCGCCAGATCGCCGCATGCCGGGTCTGCGAGGCCGCACTCGGCTTCGAACCTCGCCCGGTTGCCCAGTTCTCCGCCACCAGCCGCATCCTGATCGTCGGGCAGGCGCCGGGCAGCAAGGTCCACGCCAGCGGCATCCCGTGGGACGACGCGAGCGGCGAGCGGTTGTGCGAGTGGACCGGGCTGACCCGCGACCAGCTGCACGACCCGGCGCTCGTGGCGATCGTCCCGATGGGCTTCTGCTACCCCGGCAAGGCCAGCGGGGGCGACAAGCCACCCCGCCCCGAATGCGCGCCGCTGTGGCACGAGCGCGTGCTCGCCACCTTGCCTCAGGACCGGCTGACGCTGCTGGTCGGCACATACGCCCAGAAACGCTACCTGCCCGAGACGCGCAACGCGCGCATGGCGGACCGGGTCGCCGACTGGCGCAGCTTCGGCGACACGATCCCGCTGCCGCACCCTTCGTGGCGCTCCACCATGTTCATGCGCAAGCATCCGTGGTTCGAAGCGGAACTCGTCCCCGAAGTGCGGCGGCGCGTGCGCGAGGCGCTGGCTTAACCCAGCCCTTCGTCGGCCATCGCTTTCTTGACCGCGTCGCGGCCCAGATTGCGCTCGCGGTAGTCGACCAGCGACTGCGGCACGTCGATCCCGAACTTGTTCGCCCACAGCAGCGTCACGAACAGGTAGTTGTCCGCCACCGTCGGACCATCCGTCACCAACCACTTACGGCCATCCATCAGCGTTTCGGCGAGCTGGTATTTCTTCGCCACCGTATCTTTCGCCTTGTCCTTGGCATCCCCCTCGGCCCCGCCGAACAGCGGGCCGTAGGCGTTGTGGATCTCGGTCCCGATGAAGCCGATCCACTCGTGCAGCCGGAAGTGCGCTTCGCCATCGGGTAGCGTGCCCGTGGCTTGCGCAAGGTATGGCAGCACCGCTGCATTCTCGGTCAGCAGGCCGAAGTCGTCGGTGACGATCGCGGGGACGTAGCCGCGCGGGCTGATCGCGTAGAAATCCTCGCCATTCTCGGTCTTGTGCTGCGAGAGATCGACCTTGGTCGCCTCGAATGACTGCCCACTCTCGATCAGGGCGATGTGGCTGGCGAGGCTGCAGGCGCCGGACGAAAAATAGAGCTTCATGGTCGGGTTTCCTCGGGTTGCGTGTCCTGCACCAACAACGGCGCAGACGCCCACGCGATCCGCGCAAGACCGCGATGGGCGCCGACGGCCTGACACACCTGACACAGTGTCCTGAAGCAAAAAAACCGCCTCACCTTATGCGGTAGAAATCGGCCACCCGTTCGAGCGCAAGTTTGAGCACCAGCTTGCCCGACCGCGCGGGCCATTGCAGCGCGCGTTCGGCTGCGGGCAGGCTCTCGCACGCGCACACCACGCGCCACAAAACGTCGGACAGCCCGCTGCCCGCAGCGGCCAGCGCGCCGTCGAAACGCGCTTTGGCGGCCATCTGCCGTTCGGTCGGTGAAAGCCCGGCATCGGGCCCGCCCTTGATCCGTACCGGATCCCACCGCATCGTAACCGACGGGCTGAGTTGCGCCTTCTCGTAGTCGGCACGCAGCCGCTCGCCCGCGTCGAACAGCCGGTCGCTCAGGTGGCCGCGCGCGTGCAGCCACGACAAGGGGCTTTCGGCGAGGTTCACCGTGACCGACCGGCGCCGCGCACGCACGCCGCCCTCGCCCGTGCGTTTCGGCCCCTCGCTCGTCAATTCGCGTTCTGCAAGTTCGCGTGCCATGCGCCGTTTCTCCCATCTTTTAAAAGAGCCGCGCGCTTGCCAAAAGCGGATGTCTGTAGGAAAGACATTTCACCATATCGGTGAAAGAGAGCCACCCGACGATGATCAACCGCATCCGCGATATTCGCCGCCAGAAGGGCTGGACGCTCGCCGATCTCGCCGCCGCCTGCGACCCGCCCACGAGTGCGCAGACGATCGGCCGGCTGGAGACGGGAACGCGTAACCTCTCGCTCAAATGGATGGAGCGGATCGGGACCGCGCTCGGCATCGACCCGGAACAGCTCGTGCGATCGGAACAGGCCGGGCGAACCGCGATCGTCGCGACACTCGACGATGATGGCCCGCACGCGCTCCAGAAATCCCGCGACGCAGTACCGCCCGACGAGATGGGCACCGCCGGTACGCGGCTCGTGATGGAGGTGATCGCCAGCACCGGTGCCTTTCGCAAGGGCGACCAGCTGTGGCTGCGCCAGCTTGCGCCAGAAGAGGCGGGGCGCGCGATCAACCGCGACGTGCTGGTGCCGCGCCGCGCGGGTCGCTTCGCCTTCGGGCGGCTGGTCGATAGCGAACCGGGCCGCCTCGCGCTGCTGCCCCCCGAACCGGGCCGAAAGCAGGTGATCGTCGAAGATCCCGCCTGGCTTGCGGTGGCCGAAACGCTGGTCCGCCCGCTGTGACCATGAAACCCGCGCGTCGCCTGCTCTCGCTCGCCACCCTCTATCCCAATGCTGCCCGCCCGCGCTTCGGCACCTTCGTGTCGCATTCGCTCGAGGCGCTGGCCGCGCGCGATGGCTGGGAGGTTACGGTCATCAATCCGATCGGCCTGCCGCCGATCCTCGCGGGCGAGTATCGTGCGCTGGCCGATGCGACGGTGAACGAGGAACGCGGCGCGGTGTCAGTTCATCGCCCGCGCTTCACGCTCATCCCCAAGGTTGGCGGGCGGTTCAATCCGCGCCTGATCGCCCGCGCCGTGCTACCGCTGGCGCGCAGGCTGCACGCCGCGCAAGCCTTCGACATGGTCGATGCGCAGTTCTTCTATCCCGATGGGCCCGCCGCGGCCGCGATTGCGCGCGATCTGGACCTGCCGCTGGCGATCAAGGCGCGCGGCGCGGATATTCATTACTGGGGCAGCAAAGGCTACGCGAAGACCGCGATGCTTGCAGCCGCCAAGAATGCCAGCCAGCTGCTCGCGGTCAGCCATGCGCTGGCGGACGACATGACCGCGCTGGGCATGGCGCGCGAGAAAATCGCGATCCATTACACCGGGCTGGATCGCGACCGCTTTCGCCCCCTCCAGAACGAGAGTCTGCGGCGGATGCTGGGCGAAAAGCTAGGTCTGCCGCTGGGCGAGAAGGAGCCGATCCTCGTCAGCGTGGGCGCGCTGATCCCGCGCAAGGGGCAAGAGCTGGTGCTGCGCGCGCTGGTGGACCTGCCGGATGCCAGGCTGCTGCTGGTGGGCAAGGGGCCGGACGAGGCGAAGCTGCGCACGCTGGCGGACGGGCTTGGGATTGGAGCCCGTGTCCACCTGCTCGGCTCGCTCGATCACGATCTGCTTCCGCTGGTGCTCAGCGCCGCCAATGCGATGGTGCTGCCCTCGGCGAGCGAGGGGCTGGCCAATGCCTGGGTCGAGGCGCTGGCGTGTGGGACACCGATCGTCATCGCCGACGCCGGCGGTGCGCGCGAGCTGGTGCGCGGGCCTGCGGCGGGGCTGATCGTGGCGCGCGAACCCGAAGCGATTGCGCGCGGCGTGCAGATGGTGCTCGGACAATCTGCCACGCGCGCCGAGACAGCGCAGGTGGTCGAAGGCTTCGGCTGGGCGCAACACGCCGAGGCGCTCGCCCGGCTCTATGCCAAAGTAATCGGCTGAACCGCCGGGCGTGCTGCCAGACTGCCCGTGGCGACAGTCTGGCAAGAAGCCCTAGGCCTCGCCCCGGGCGACCTTTGCCTGCTGATCCGCCTTGTCTTCCTGCGGCACGAAGCTGGTGCTCGACACGCCGAGCCAGATCAGCAGCGGAGCGGCCATGTAGACCGAGCTGTAGGTGCCCACGAAGATGCCCAGCGTGATCGCCGCGACCATGCCCCACAGGCTCGCCGGGCCGATCAGCAGCAGCGGGATCAGCGCGACCAGCAGCGTCAGCGAGGTCATGATGGTGCGTGCCAGCGTCTCGTTGACCGACAGGTCGAGCAGTTCGGGCACCGGCATCTTGCGGAACTTCTTCAGGTTCTCGCGGATGCGGTCGTAGACGACGATGGTGTCGTTCAGCGAATAGCCGATGATGGCGAGGATCGCGGCGATGATCTGCAGGCTGAATTCCAGCTGCGTCACCGCAAAGAAGCCCATCGTCAGCGACACGTCGTGGAACAATGCGAACAGCCCGCCCACGCCGAACTGCCATTCGAAACGGACCCAGATATAGATCGCGATGGCGGCCATCGCGGCCAGCAGGGCGTAGAGGGCGGCCGTGCGGAATTCGCCCGAAACCTTGCCCGACACGCTGTCGACACCGTCGATGCGGATGTTGGGATATTCACTGTCGAGCGCGTCGGTAATCTCGCGGGTCAGCCGGTCGGCGAACTCCTTGTCGCCTTCCGCTTCGGGCGGCAGCTTGACGCGGATCGAGACCTCGTTCTCGGCGCCGAAGCGCTGGACAACCGGATCGCCCGTGTCGGGCAACCCCGCCACAGTGTCACGAATTTCGGGGATCGGCGCTTCCTGCTGGCCCACGAAGGTGGCGCGGATTTCCTGACCGCCGGCGAAGTCCACGCCGTAGTTCAGGCCCATGGTGAACACGGCGACCCAGCTGAGCGTCATCAGGATCAGGCTGACGATGTAGAACGGTACCCGCCATCTCAGGAACTTGATGTTGGTATCGTCGGGGACGAGTTTCAGAAGTTTCATGATGTATCCCGTTCCCCGTCAGATGTTGATGTCGCGCGGACGCGCGGACTTGAGCCAGTCGGCGACCCACATGCGGGTCAACATGACGGCGGTGAACACGCTGGTGACCAGGCCGATCAGCAGCACGATGGCGAAGCCGCGGACGGGCCCCGAGCCGAAGGCGAACAGCAGCGCACCCGCGATGGCGTTGGTGATGTTGGCGTCGTAGATCGCACGGCTCGCCTCGCGATAGCCGTTCTCCACCGCGGTCACGACCTTGCGCCCGCGCTTCCGCTCTTCCCGGATGCGTTCGTTGATCAGCACGTTGGCGTCCACCGCCGCGCCGATGGTCAGCACGAAGCCCGCGATGCCCGGCAGCGTCAGCGTGGTGTTGAGGATCGCCATGATGCCGAGGATCATGGTGACGTTGATGACCAGTGCAGCGGTCGCATAGACGCCGAAACGCCCGTAGGTCGCGATCATCAGCAGGACCACGAGCAGCGAACCGACGCCCATGGCGATCAGGCCCGCACGGATCGAGTCCGCGCCAAGATCCGGCCCGACAGTGCGTTCCTCGACGATCGCGAGATCGACGGGCAGCGCGCCCGAGCGCAGCGAGATCGACAGGGCATTGGCGCTGTCGGCAGTGAAGCTGCCTGAGATCTGCGCCCCACCGCCCCGGATGGGTTCGTTGATGTTGGGCGCGGACAGGACTTCGCCGTCGAGGATGATGGCAAATGGCTTGCCGACATTCTGCGTCGTCAGCTGGGCGAAGCGCTGGCCGCCCTGCTGGTCGAACTGGATGTTGACCACGTTTTCGTTGGTCTGCGGATCGACGCCCGGCTGTGCGCCGGTAAGGCTGTCGCCCTGGATCCCGCCGAGGCGCCGCACCGCGATATTGGTGCCCTCACCCGGAGTACCCTCCGCATAAGGGAAAATCTGGCTGCCCGGAGGGGCAATGCCCTGCGCCACGTCATTGGGGAGCGCATCCAGATCGACGAGCTTGAATTCGAGCCGCGCGGTCTGGCCGAGGAGTTCCTTGAGCTGTTCGGGGTCCTGCAGGCCCGGCACCTGGACCACGATCCGGGTATCGCCCTGGCGGATGATCGTCGGTTCGCGCGTGCCCAGTTCGTCGATCCGGCGGCGGACTACGTCGGTCGCGCTGTCCATCGCCTGCGTCACGGCGGTATCGATCGCCTGCTGGCTGGGAGTGAGCACCACGCGGCTGGTGTCGACCACGGTCAGTTCCCATTCGCGGGTCAGCCCCTGGCCGTTCATCAGCGGCGTCAGGATTTCGCGCGTCCGGTCGATCTCGCTCGTATCCTCGAGCATGAAAGACAGGCGGCCATTCGCGGTCGAAACATCGCCGATGCGGATTTCGGGGTCGGCGTCGCGCAGCGCGGTGCGCACGCTCTCTTCCATGTTCTGAAGGCGCTGGGCCGCGACCTGTTCGGGCTCCGCCTCGAGCAGGATGTGGCTCCCGCCGGCGAGGTCGAGGCCGAGATTGACGGTCGGCTCGGGCAGTTCGTCGGGGTAGGCGACGCCGAGGGCGGCAAAGAACGAAGGGATGGCGCACAGCACCACCATGAACGTCAGGCCCCACAGCCAAATCTTACGCCAGCGAGGAAAATCCAGCATCTCTCAGGTCTTCCTGGGTCAGTCGTTGCTGGCTTTGGGCAGGATCACGTCGCCGATCGTGCTCTTCACCGCCGTTACCCGCATGTCGCGCGCCAGTTCCACATCGACTTCATCGTCGCGCACGGCGACGATCTTGCCGATCAGTCCGCCGGCGGTGACCACGCGGTCGCCCTTCTTGAGGCCGCCGATCTTTTCCTGATGATCCTTCTGCCGCTTCATCTGCGGACGGATGATGAGGAACCAGAAAATCAGGATCATGCCCACGAAGGGCAGGAACTGAAGCCAGGCCGGGGGCGCATCGCCGCTGGCTGCTGCGGCGGTCATAAGATCGAGCATGGAAATCCGGGTGCCTGTTACGTTGGAATGGTCGAGATGGAGAGCTGGGATGACGAGTGCAAGTTTCGCTGCGAAACGAATTGCCACCGCCCCTCCCGGGCCGTCGTGACCCGCGCGACTAGCAGTGTTGGTGGGCGAGAGCAATCTTGCTCGCACGGTTGCCGGACGATGCATTGCAAAGCGCGCAAAGGGGGCATTGCCAGCAGCGCTTCGCGCGCCTATAGGCCCCGCTCCACTGCTCGGGAAGTAGCGCAGCCTGGTAGCGCATCACACTGGGGGTGTGGGGGTCGCAGGTTCGAATCCTGTCTTCCCGACCAGTGGAATTCTCCCCCTTTTCCGCACCTCGCATCCTCCGCCCGCTGGCTATCGAACCGGCTTGGCCGGACGTGGAGTTGCGACTTCGGAGTCGCAGACGGCGCAGGTTGAGCCTGCCTTCTCTGGCTCGGCGGATACCCTCCTCTTGCAGCCCCGCCTTGCGCTGTCGCCCCGATCGGGTAAGCGCCGCCGACATGGCAGCAATCACGATCAACCGCGTCGGCAACGATACCAAGGGGCTTTACGTCGCACAGGTAGAGGGATTCGACGAGGTCGGCGAGCTGACCTTTTCGCGTGCCAGCCCCACCCTCGTCATCGTGGATCATACCGGCGTGCCCGACAGCCTGCGCGGCAGGGGAGTCGGCGCAGCGCTGGCAGAGCGGGTGGTTGCCGATGCGCGGGCAGAGGGTTTCCGCATCGTGCCGCTATGCCCCTTCTTCAAGGCGCAGGCGCAGCGCCACCCCGACTGGGCGGACGTGGTCGACTGATCCGGTTGCGGCACGCTCTCGCGCGGCCGCACCTACCGCCGGATTCGGAACTAAACAAAAAACGGCGCGGGAGTTGCCCCCGCGCCGTTCTTCGATTGGTCAGGTGTTCGCGATCAGAAGCCCGCGCGCACCGTGACGCCGTAGGTCCGCGGCTCGGCGAGGTAGGCAGAGTAGGTCTGCTGCTCGGCCACGAAAGGCGTGTTGAAGGCAACCTGGGTGTAGTCCTGGTCGAACAGGTTCTGGGCCCACACTTCGATCGCCCACTTCTCGTCCGGGCCCCGCACGCCGATGCGGCCATTGACCAGAATGAAGCCGTCCTGTTCCTTGCCGTACAGCAGGTCCGAGCCGGTGTTGTAGTCGCTGGTCATGCGGGTGTTCAGGTAGAACAGGCCGCTCAGCCCACTGTCACCCAGCGGCGGAGTGTACGAGACCGATGCGGTCGCGGTGATCTCCGGCGCGTTCGACAGATTGTCGCCCGGCAGCAGACGCAGCGCCGGATCGAGCGGAGCGCCCGAATCGTCGCCGATCAGATTGTCCTCATACTTGGTATCGGCATAGGTCAGGCCGAAATTGGTGGTGAGGTAGCGTGCCGGGCGCAAGCTGAGCTCGGCCTCGACGCCCTTGGCGACGACGCCCGGCTGGATATCGTCCGGGTTGCACGAACCGGTCGCCGCGCTGGCGTCCTGATCGGCGCCGCTCAGATCGGTGCCGCAGGAATTGACGTTCTGAACCACGAAGGCCGAACCGTTGAAGGTGTTCAGCTGGAAGTTCGAGAACTCCTGGTAGAAGCCAGCAAGGCTCAGCGTGAAGTTGCGTCCATCGTATTTGGCACCGATTTCGAATGCATCGACCGTTTCCTGACCGAACTGCAGGTTCGCCGTATCGCCGGTGATTGCCGGGTTGCCGACCACCGGGCTCGTCTGGAGTGCCGAACGGTCGAGGTTGAAACCACCCGCCTTGTAGCCACGCGAATAGCTGGCGTAGGTCAGCAGGCGATCGGTTGGTTTGTAAGAGATCACCGCGGTTCCGGTGAACTCGTCCTCGTCCCGGCTGTCCGACAGCGTCACGCCGTCCAGTTCGGAGGTGCTGTTGCCCTGGCACGACAGCGAGATGATACCGCTCGCCAGCGCGTCGGCTGCCGTACCGAGCAGCGGCGAAAGCAGCGCGCGGTTGGTGGGGCACACCGTGTTGTCGTTGCCGAAGGCCGCGTCGAAGTCCTTGGTCTCGCTGGTGTAGCGAACGCCGAGGGTCAGGTTCAACGCATCGGTGATGTTGATGATGTTGTGCGTGAAGACCGCGAAGTTGTTGCTTTCCTGATTATAGACATCGGTCGTCGAACCAAGATCGTTGATCGTCGCGAGATTATCGAGCCCGGCGAAGATCAGCGGCGATGCCGGGCCGAGCAGCGGAGCGACCACTGCGCGACCACCTGCGGAGATACAGCCCGAAGACGAAGGGCTGGCCAGCGCGGTATTGATCGCATTGACCACGCGGCAGGGCGCGAAGGCGCCGTACTGCGTACCGAAACGAAGGTTGTCGCGGGTTTCGAGCTTTTCGTTGGCGAAGTAGCCGCCGATCAGCCAGTCGAGCGTGCCGTCGAAGGCTTCGCCCTGCAGGCGCAGTTCCTGGCTGAAGGTCCTGAACTCGCGGGCACCGGCGTTTTCGCCCGGCGCACGATAGAGGATATCGACCTGGGTGTAGTCGGTGTCCGACGCCTGGAAGTTCGAATATTCGCGATAGCCGGTGATCGAGGTCAGCTCCGCGCCGCCCAGATCCCAGTTCAGTTCGAGCCCGACGCCATAGTCTTCGGTCTCGCCCGCATAGCTGCGGCCGGCGCTGACATAGATGTCGCGGTTGAAGGTGTCCTGCGTCAGCGCAAGCGGGTTCTGGCCGAGAGCCAGCAGGATCGGCACGATCGGGTTCGACGTGCTGGTCAGCGGGTCCGTGTTCGAGCCGGGATAGTCGAACTTCGCTTCGGCCGAGACCGGCGGCACGTCGTCTGCCAGGCGGGCGAGCGGTGCAAAGCTGGGCTGCACGAAGGTCGCGGCGCAGCACGCCTCGTCCTTCTTCGAATAGTCGGCCGTCAGGCGGGCCGAGATCGTGTCCGACGGTTCGAACAGCAGCTGGCCGCGCACGAGGTAACGATCGCGGTTGTTCACCTTCACGTCGTTGACGACGTCGTTGTAGAAGCCCTCACGCTCGAAATAGACACCGTCGACGCGCGCTGCGAGGGTTTCGCCGAGCGGCAGGTTGACGCCGCCCTCGACCTTGATCGCATCGTAGTTGCCGTAAGTGAAAGCGCCGTATCCGCCGAATTCGAATTCGGGCGGTGCGGTGTAGATGTTGATGAGGCCGGCGGAGCTGTTGCGCCCGCCCAGCGTACCCTGCGGGCCGCGCAGCACTTCGACCCGGTCGATCGGGCCGAGCTCGCTCAACGCATTGCCCGAGCGCGAGCGATAGACGCCATCGACGAACACCGCGACCGAGCTTTCGAGGCCGGGGTTGTCGCCCACGGTGCCGATGCCGCGGATACGGGCCGAACCGTTCGATTCATTACCGGTCGAGGAAACGAGCAGCGACGGCGCGACCTGGTTGAGTTCGCGGATGTCGGCGGCGCCCGAATTGCGCAGTTCTTCCGCCGAAACGACGTTCACGGCGACGGGCACGTCGGTCAATTCCTGCGTCCGGCCCTGGGCGGTCACGACGATGGTCGGACCTTCGTTCAGCTGATCAGCGACGTCTTCGGTGGCCGTCTGCGGCTCCGCGCTATCCTGCGCGAGCGCGGCGGCATGCGGCATCGCCAGGCTTCCGGCGAGCGCGCCGAGCGCGATCGAGCGAGTGAGTTTGGCTTTCATGGTATCTCCCGTTCACTTTTATTCGTCTCGCAACGGGAGTCAGGCTGTCCGCACGGCAGGCGCAAACATGCCTTCCGTGTCGTTCATCCGAAGCAGCGCGCCCGTTCGTTTCGGGACATCGCCGCGTTGAATTGCCTTCTCCCAAGCACGCGCATTTTGCGCCTTTCGACGCAGGATTACAAGCTACCGCATCATTCGAAGACCGCCTGTGGCAGTTGCGTTACACAATATCGCGAAGCCCGCAATTTCGTAGCGTCAATACGACTTCAGCGTGGCATAGAGGTCACGCAGGTGACCGCTGGAGCCCCACGACGCCTCCAGGACACGGGCGCGTTTCAGGTAAAAACCGACATCGTATTCGTCGGTCATCCCCATCCCGCCGTGCAGCTGTACGCCTTCGCGGCTGATCAGGTGCAGCGCCTCGTTCGCCCGCGTTTTGGCGAGCGCCGCAGCCTCGGTTACCGCGAAGCCGCTGTCGATCGCCTGCAACCCGCCCTCGACCGCCGAGCGGGTCATCTCCAGCTCGGTATAGAGGTCCGCCATCCGGTGCTGGAGCGCCTGAAAGGTGCTGAGCACCTGATTGAACTGCACACGCTGCTTCAGGTAATCGAGCGTGGTGTCGAACACCGCCTGGCACATGCCGAGCATTTCGGCTGCGGTCAGCACGCGGGCACGGTCGAGGATCTTCTGCGCCAGATCGCTGCCGCCACCGGCCAGTTTGTGTGCCGGGGCATCGTTGAAGTCCACTTCCGCATGGTCGCGCATATCGGCCATGGAGCGCTTCGAGAGCGTGACCCCCTTGCCCTTCTCGACCAGATAGACGCCGTCCTGCGCGAGCACGACGAACAGGTCCGCCCGGCTTGCCTCGTGAACGAAGGCCTTGGTTCCGGTCAGCCGCCCGTCGTGAACGCTCGTGCCGACGCTCAGGCCGGTGTGGCGTGGGCCTTCGTCGAAGGCGAGCGTGCCGATCAGGTCGCCGGTCGCGAAGCGCGGCAGGTATTCGCTCTTCTGCTCGTCGCTGCCGCCCAATACGATCGCCGACGCCGCGAGCGCGGAGGCGATCAGGGGGCTCGCGGCGAGCGACTTGCCCAGTTCCTCGATCACCAGGCCCAGGCTCAGCCAGCCGAAATCGGTGCCGCCGTGCTCTTCGGGGATGATGATCCCCGCCCAGCCCATTTCGCCCATCTCGCCCCACGCCTCGGCGTCGAACGGCTCGCCCGCATCGCGCACCTTGCGCCAGGCCCCCACCGGATGTTCGTTCTTCGTCCACTCGCGCGCCATGTCGCGGAGCATTTCCTGCTCTTCGTTGAGTACTGCCATGAGTCCCGCTCCCCTTACTGGTGGTCCAGCATGCCAAGGATGCGCTTGGCGATGATGTTGTTCTGAATTTCGGTCGATCCGCCGTAGATCGTGGTCGCCTTGCCGAACAGCCACGCGCGCGTGCCGTCCAGCTCCTTCTGCTCGAAGCCCTCGCCTTCCCAGCCGAGCCCGCGCATCCCCATGATCTCGATCATCAGCTCGGCGCGTTCCTGACCCAGCTTGGTGCCCGACTTCTTGAGGATCGAGCTGATATCGGACACGCCGCCGGTGGCCTTGCTTTCCTCCATCGCGCGGCGCGCGGTGAGCAGGAAGGCGTTCCAGCGCATCTCGAAATCGACGATCTTCGTGCGCAGCTCCGCATCGGCGAGCTTACCGTCGGGGCCCAGCCCGATGTAGCGTTCGGCAACCTTGTGCAACGGCTGGGCATTGAGCGCGGCGAGCGCGCCCCCGCCCGAAAGATTGGTCCGTTCGTGCTGCAGCAGGCGCTTGCCGATGGTCCAGCCCTGCCCCTCCTCGCCGACGAGGTTCTCTTTGGGAACCTGCACATCGGTGAAGAAGGTTTCGCAAAACGGGCTCATGCCCGAAATCATCTTGATCGGCTTCACCTCGACGCCGGGCGCATGCATGTCGATCAGCAGGAAGGAAATGCCCTTGTGCTTGTCCGCACGGCTGGTGCGCACGAGGCAGAAGCACTTGTCCGCCCACTGGCCGCCGCTGGTCCACGTCTTCTGGCCGTTGACCACGTAGTGATCGCCTTCGAGCACCGCCATCGTCTGGAGATTGGCGAGGTCGGACCCGGCGTTGGGCTCCGAATAGCCCTGGCACCAGCGCACTTCGCCCTTGCAGATCGGGGGGATATGCTCGTGCTTTTGTTCCTCGCTCGCGAATTCGAGCAGCGTGGGGCCGAGCATCATCACGCCCATCCCGCCGATCGGGTTCCACGCCCCGACCTTGGCCATTTCTTCTTCGAGCGCGCGCGCCTGCTTGCGGGTCAGCCCGCCGCCGCCATACTCCTTGGGCCAGGTGGGCGTGCCCCACCCTTTCTCGCCCATGGCAATACGCCAGGCCTTTTCCGCCGGGCTCTCTTCCCCCGCTTCCTCGACCGAACTGAGGATATTATTCTTCCCGCGCAGCTCGGGCGGGAATTTCTCGGCAAGAAACGCGCGCGCTTCTTCGCGAAAAGCTTCCAGATCGCTTTTGGCATCGGGTGCGGCCGCACTGGCCATAACATCTCTCCCATTCAGTCGGTTATGCGCGCCACACTAGGCTTACCCTTACGCTCGCGTAAAGGGCTTTGTCGGGAGAACGTTAACGCCCGGCCGTAATCAGCCGGTCGGCGCGGATGCTTCTGCGTTGAGCAGCGCATCCTCGTAATACATCCGCAGCGCTTGGGTGGAGCAATCCGCGCCCAACTTGGACAGCATGTTGGCCCGATGGATCTCGACCGTGCGCGGGCTGATCCCCAGCTCGATCCCGATCATCTTGTTCGATCGTCCTTGCGCCATATGGCCCAGTACCTCGGCCTCGCGCGGCGAAAGACCGTCCAGCTTCAGCCGCGCGGCGGCAGCGCGGCATCGCGCGACGCAATAGGGGGTGCGCCCCTGATCGAGCAGCGAGAGACTGCGCCCGAGCACGCCCATGTCGAACGGTTCTGCCAGATAGTCATATCCGCCGCCGCGCAGGAATTCGACGATCCGCGCTGGCGAAGGCTCCTTCGAAAACGCAATGACCGGCTGCCACTCGCCGTGGCGGGCGAGTTCGCGCCGGATGGACAAGGCGTCGACCCGATCGTCGGCAGCAAGCACGGGGTATCCGCCCCCGCGGCGATAGAGCACGAACTGCGCCACGCCTTCGAAAGCTTCGGCATGGATCCCGGCCCCGGCCAGCTCGCGCAAGATCCGCGATCGCATGTCCCTGTCCGGCTCGATCAATCCCAGCTGCTCATGCATCTCCTCACACTCCCCTGCCCCGGGCCACCACCGACCCTTGCGGCTGAGCATCCGCGTTTATGCGTTCCGCAGAAATACGAGGAACTGCGGATGTGGAGCATTCTCGGGCACGCGGATTCGCGTCACCAGGGTTTCCCCCTTAGGTAACCGCGCGGAACCGGCTTGCTCCATTACGGACGAAGATCGACCCCAAAGCGCCCTCGATTTAACCCTGATGGACGCCGTGGCGTGCTGCGCCGCAAGGTGACCAAATGTTACGAATTGCGCCCTATAAAACCGCCTCGCAGCGCCGTTCTGGTGTGCGATACAGGGGGAAACGATCATGCCGCACGGGCTCGGGATGGCTCAGCAGTTTAACCACGACGTTCACGGCGAGCAGCCGATGGACGTCGGGCCGGTTCTGGCGAGCGAAGTGCGCGAGGCGATGGACCGCATCGCCGACGTCATCGTCCAGTCCGGCGAGGGATTGACGCTCGAAAGCCTCATCAAGGCGTTTTGGCGCACCTATTCCACCCCCGAAGGCAATATCGTCTCTATCCATGAAGGCCGCAGCGGTGCCGTCGGCACGCCGGGTCAAACGCCCGCCCCGCTGGTAGCCGAGGATGCCTTTGCCCGCCTGACCGGGCGGATGGACCAGCTCGCCCAGAACCTCGGCTTCCTGTCCGACAAGATCGGCAGCGAGGAAGAACGCATGGTGCGCGACGTCGCCCGCGCGGCGCGCGCCTATCGCGAGGATCTCGACCAGGCCGAAGCCGAAACGAAATCGCGCCGTCGGCACGACGATGGCGAAGCGGCCCCGCAGTCCGATACGCCCGCGATCCGGACCAACTTACCCGACCGCGCGCAGTTCGAGGTCGCGCTGAACGAGAATTTCCGGATCGCCCGCAACGAGGTGGAGCCGCTTTCCGTCGCGATCTGCTCGGTCAGCCGGATCGACCGGATCGTGCAGGACCACGGGCTGCATACCGCGACGCGCCTGATGGAACGCGTTGCCAGCACGCTGTCGCACGCGACGCGCGGCGAGTGCTATAGCGCGCGCAAGTCGGCGTCCGAATTCATCATGCTTGCGCGCGGGATCACGATCTCGCAGTTCCAGGAGGTGCTCGAACAGAGCATCATCGACCTGTCGCTGCGCCGCTGGCACGACAAGTTCTCCAATAAGACGCTGGGCATGATCGAGATGCATGTCGGCATCGCCCATGTGTTCGACTTCGCCAACCCGTCCGAAGCGATGCGCGCGGCCGATCTGGCGCACGAACGCGCGATGCTGGAACACAACAGCACCGTCGTGCTCGCCGATGCGCGCGATCTGGACGACGACTGAGGCGCGAAAAAGCGCGAAATTGCGCGCACCGGTTTAAACACTTGGAAAGAGGTGGTGGCCTAAACCGGCTGCCATGAATGGCGAGCGACCCTCTCCGACCGGCCAGCCGCAGCACGCTGCGCAGATGCGTATCGCGCGGATCGGTGGCGGCGGAGCCGTGCCCGTCCTCGTCACCGGCGGGGCAGGCTATATCGGCAGCCATGCCGTGCATGCCCTGCGCGATGCGGGCCGCCCGGTCGCGGTGATCGACAACCTTTCAACCGGCTTTCGCTTCGCAGTACCCGACGATGTTCCCTTCTACGAAGGCGACATCGCCGATACCGCGCTGCTCGCGCGAATCTTCGCAGAGCAGAATACGGGCGCGATCATGCACTTCGCCGGTTCGATCATCGTCCCGGAATCGGTTGCGAAGCCGCTGTATTATTACGAGAACAACACCGGCAAGAGCCGCGGTCTGATCGAGGCGGCGGTGAACGCGGGCGTGCCGCATATCCTGTTCAGCTCGACTGCCGCGACCTATGGCGTGCCCGAGGTGTCTCCGGTTACCGAGCAGACGCCGACCGTGCCGATCAATCCATACGGCTCGTCGAAGCTGATGACCGAGCAGATGCTCGCCGATGCGGCAGCCGCGCACGCCATCAACTTCTGCGCTTTGCGCTATTTCAACGTTGCGGGCGCCGATCCGCAGGGCCGCACCGGCCAGTCCACCGCCGGGGCGACGCACCTGATCAAGGTCGCAGTCGAGGCGGCGCTGGGCAAGCGCGACGCGGTGAGCGTGTTCGGAACCGATTACGACACGCCCGATGGCACCGGCGTGCGCGATTATATCCATGTCAGCGATCTGGCGGCGGCCCATGTGCTGGCGCTCGACGCGCTGATCGCCGATCCGCGGAGCTCGATGACGATGAACTGCGGCTACGGGCGCGGTTTCTCGGTGCTCGAAGTGCTGGACGCGGTCGATAAGGTGACCGGCGGCAAGATCGAGCGCATTTTCGGAGGCCGCCGGGCAGGCGACCCCGCAATGCTGATCGCCGACAGCTCGCGGCTGCGCGCGAGCCTGCCGTGGGCCCCGCGTTTCGATCAGCTGGAAACGATCATCGAGCACGCGCTGGCGTGGGAAGACAAGCTTCCCGCGATCCGCCGCTCGGCTGCCTGAGCACTTGGGTTAGCGGGCGAAGGCCCCGCGCAGCTGGAACCCCAGAACCGTTGCCAGAGCGCAGGCATATCCCGCAATCCGATTGAGCGCGAGGGCGGCGAACGCCATCGCAGGCGATGCGCTGGCAAGCAGCGCGAGGGCGGCTCCGATCGCTTCGGATACTCCCAGCCCGCCCGGCACGATACCGACCGCCGAGCCGACGACCGGCGCAATCGCGTGGAGCGCGGCGTCAGCCAGCCCGGCATCCGCGCCCAGCGCCCGGAAACACAGCAGCAGCTGGACCGCGACGATTCCCAGCATGCCGATCCGCAGTGCAAGCAGCCCGGCAGCGCAAGCGAGGCCGCCGGTGCGAATCAGCAAGGCCACCAGCGCTGCGCTGGCCAGCATGCTCACCGCCAAGACCGGCAGGCCCAGCGGCCCGCCAAGCAGCGCCGCGCCGGTAATCGCCCCGGCAACCGCCAGCCGCAGGAGTCCGACATACAGAAGAATGCGCCCGCTCTGCGCGAGGGTCGCGCCCCGCGCCACCAGCGCCGCGCCGCGCACCAGCGCGCTGGCGGGAACGGGCAGGAGATTGGACAGGATGCCCACGCTCGAAAGATGGATCGCCTCGCCCGCAGGGAAACGGCGCCCGATGGCCTTGGCCGACACGCTCAGTTCGAGCCCGTTGAGGACGACCCCCGCGAAACCCAGCGCAATCGCGCCGCCCACCCAGTTCCACGCGATGGTCGAGAAAGCGATGTCCGCACTGGCGAGCGCCCAGGCGAATCCGCCGACGAACAGCACGCCGGCAAGCGCAAGCATGATCCGCCGATGCCGCGCGAGGAAACCCCGCATCCAGCCGATGGAAGGCAGGAAACGGGTCGCAAGCGACGCAGGCGAGGTCTCGCCGCCGAAAAACTGCGAAGGGTCGAGCGGCCGCATGCTAATATTCGGACATCATCATGCCGCGCGGCGGAGCAATGCCGGGCTGCGGGAGGTGATCGCCCCAACGCAGCGTTGCCGGATCCTTCGCCACGACCGGGTATTGTCCGCGCGGCAGCACGATCGTGCGGCCCGCTTCGTATCGTCGCCCGGCGATCGTCACCGGCGCATCCTCAATCGTGTATGTTCCGGGCACTTCGATCCGGATGGTCGCTGCATCGGCCGCGATTCGCTTGCCCGCAACATACATCGGGCCCCAGTGGCGCACGTAGTTCTCGCGAATGAAGCGCGCGTCTTCGGGCAGCAGCTCCTCGGGCGCGCGCTCGCCGGTGACGGCGGCGTGCAGAACCCAGTGATTGTCGATGAACAGCGGGATCGGCTCACGCTGCGCCCGCTCGCTAATTTCCGGCACACCGCGCGCACGATAGTTCTTCAGCCCCCAGCCGGAGGTCATGAAATCGACCGCGCGCGGATAGTCGCCGATATGCCCGCTGAAATCGACATAGGTCACCGGTTCGGGAAAGACTTCGCGCACGCCCTCCTGCACGATCCGCTGGTTGGGCAGCGGCTCGGCGGGGTCGAGCATGAAGAGGATCGCGGCATTGGCGGCAAAGATCAGCGCATAGAGCGGCGCGCGCCCCCGTGCGGTCATCTTGTCGAGCAGCGGCGCCAGCGCGATCGCGACCGGCGGCAACAGGAATACGAAGTAATAGGGGTAGGCATTGCGATAGACCGCCAGAGTCAGCAGCATGCCGTAAAGCCCTGCGAGCAGCACGAGAGTACGCGCGGAACCGTCTTGCTTGCGCCACTCGGCCACGGCCAGCAAGGCCAGCGCCGCAAAGGGCAAGCCCATGCCGATCTGGCGCAGCAGGAAGTGCCCCTGCGGGAAGAGCCCTTCGGAAAACACGACCGAGCCTGCGGAATTGAGGCTCTTGGCCGATGCCTCCGCCGTGTCGCTTGGCAGTCCTGCCCCATGCAGTGCCAGAGCGATCGCGAACAGCGCCGCGCCGCCACCTGCAAGAACCGCCAGCCTGGCGACCCGCGCGAGCTGTTCCTGCCGGGGGATCGGCCAGAGCGCCCACAGCGCGTAGCCGCCGATGGGCACGATCCAGAAAGCGCTTTTCACCGTGAACAGGCCTGCCAGCGCGGTCAGCCCGGCGCCCAGTGCGACCTTGTTCCAGGACAGTCGCTCCGCCCCGACGATCCATAGCACCCACACGAGGCATGCAGCGGCGAGCGGATCGGCGCGATAGGCAAAGGCCTGCGTGAAGACATAGCCGGCGGAAAGATACGCCGAGGCGCACAGCAGCGCGGCCGTCGGCCCGGCGAAACGGCGTGCCACCGCGAAGATCCCGGCAGCAGTGGCCAGCGCGGCGGCCTGCATGAAGGCCCGGATCAGGACGATGTGATCGACCGAAGTCCCCTCCACATCCATCACCCAGGCCAGCGGACGCACCCAGAAGGTCTGCATCGGATGGTCCAGCGTGCCTTGCCGGAACCGGTAGATTTCGGTGAGGTGGAAGAATTCGTCCCAGTTGATGCCCTTCTGCGTCAACAGGACGATCTGGAGCAGCGCCACGAATGCGAGCGCGGCGAAGGCGTAGACCGATTGCCGCACGGCGGGCAGCCGCTTGGGCGAAGCATGCACCGCGGGATCGGCCATGACCGCTCCCATCGCTCAGCCCTGCGCGCGCAGCGAGGCGGGTTCGATCACGGTGGTGTCCGGTTCTTCCGTCGACGCCGGAACGGATTCGCCCTGCGCCAGCTCCAGCCGCCGGACCTTCTCCAGCGTCAGCTCCAGCAATTGCCGGTTGCGGCTGACCACGTCTGCCAGCAGCCCGGCGGTAAACGCGATGAAGGCCATCACGCACAGCACCCCGCCCAGCACCAGCGATTGCAGGTGGCCCGTGCCGTCACCGCTGAAATAGAACCACATGAAGCGCAGGATCGGCGCAATGCCGACCGCCGCGAGGACGAGCCCCAGCGTACAGAAGGCGCGCAGCGGCGAATACATCACGTACATCTGCAGCAGCGTCTTGAGCTGGCGGGTGACGAAATTCGGAATGTTGGTGAACAGGCGACTCTCGCGCGTCTTCGCATTGGTGCCGACCGGGACCGAGACAATCTTCATGTTCTTGCGACCGGCCTGCAGGACGGTCTCGATCGTGTAGCTGAAGGGCGAGACGATATTGGTCTTGAGCGCGGCCTCGCGGCTGATCGCGCGAAAGCCCGATACCGCATCGGGCACCCGCGTGCCCGCCAGTGTCGAGACGGCCGTGCTGCCGAGCCGCTGAAGGAGCTTCTTGAAGGGCGAGAAATGCGCAATCTTGCGCGTCTGCCGGTCGCCGATCACCACGTCGGCCTGCCGCGCGACGATCGGCGCGACCAGCTTGGCAATGTCCGCCCCGCAATACTGGTTGTCGCCATCGGTGTTGACGATGATGTCCGCGCCCTGGCGCAGCGCCTCTTCGATCCCGCGCGAGAAACTGCGCGCGAGGCCGCGATTGGTGCCGTTCTCGACGATGTGATGAACGCCGAAACGCCGCGCGACCTCGACCGTGCGGTCGGTCGAGCCGTCGTCGATGACGAGGATCTCGACCTTGTCGATGCCCGGAATGCTGCGCGGAAGATCGACGAGCGTCTGCGGGAGGGTCTCCTCCTCGTTCAAACACGGTATCTGGATGATCAGTTTCACGTCAGCGGGGCCCCTTCGCGTGAGCCCGGTCTAGGCGCGCGATGGTTACCGCCGGGTAAATTCTGCCTCGCGTCGAAGCTGACCCGCGCGGCTCAGCTGGAGACGGACATCCGCGCCATCAGCCGCCGCGCCGCGTTCCAAACCGATTGCCGCCGCGAGGAATCGAGCATGTCGCGCAGGAAGTCGTCGAACGAGGCACGGTCGTTCTTCGCTGCAGCGGTCGCGCAGTCGACCAGCAGCATCTCGTCGTAGCTCATGCGGCTGCGGCAGGGCGGGTTGAGCGCGATCGGTTCGGGCCACGCCCGCCCCGCCTCGTCCAGAAAGACCAGAAAGGCATGCACCGCCAGCGGCGCGCCGAGCTGTTCGGCCAGATCGTCGCAGCAAAAGGCCCGCCCGCGACGAGCAACATGCGTGTAGCGCAGCGCGCGGACCAGGCTGGCATGGATCGGCGCAACGCTGCGGATATCGGGCGTGCTGGTCAGTAGGTCGAGATCGAAGGCCATGATGGTGGTGCTCCCTTGCTGGCGTCGAATCGAAGCTAGCCCACCTTGCATGATATGTAAATGCAACTCATTCTCATTAGCACACTAACAGGCCACGCTCCCTAGATAACGAAGTCGATTGGCTGGGGCAGCTTGCTGCGGTTCACCACCATGCGGCCATGTAGCGTCTCGATCTGCTTGCTGCCGGTCTTCACAAACAGGAAGGGCAGCACGCCGTGCAGCATGCAGGCGATGCCCCCCAGGATCATGCGGAAGCCGAAGCCCGATGCATGGACGAAATGCTCGAAATAGCTCTCCCCGACCGAGGCGGGATGCTGGGTAAAGGCCCTGCGGATCATGTCGTGTCCCATCTTATGCTGCGCTTGCGGGATGATATGACGCGGCGAGGCGAATGAAATCCCAAATGTCTCGCCAAATCCGCTCTTATCGAATAGTTTATCCCAACAATGGCCAATGATATGCAACTCGATCCCATAGACTGGGCGATCCTTGATATTCTCCAGCGCGACGCCTCGCTCCCCGTCCATGCGATCGGCGAGCAGGTCGGGCTGTCGACCAACCCGTGCTGGCGGCGAATCCGGCGGATGGAGGATGCCGGGATCATCGAGAAACGGGTCGCGCTGCTCGATGCGGCCAAGGTCGGCCTTGGCACCACGGTGTTCGTCGCCATCCGCACCAAGCACCACGACCCCGAGTGGCTCAAGGCGTTCTCGGACGGGATCGCCGCGATCGACGAGATCGTCGAATGCCACCGGATGGCGGGCGATATCGATTACATGCTTGCGCTGCAGGTGCGCGACATCGCGGATTACGACCGCATCTATCAGCGACTGATCGAGAAGGTGCCCGGGCTGGCCGATGTCACGGCAAGCTTTTCGATGGAGCGGATGAAGCACACCACCGCGCTCCCGCGTCCATCCTAGCTAAACCACCGACAGCGCCACCACGAAGGCGAGCACGAAGGACACCAAGCTTGCCACCGCAACCGGCAGCAGCGGCTTCCACCCCGCTGCGAGAACCAGCGCCATGCGCGAACGCATCGCGGTGGCGGTCACCGCCGCCAGCAGCAGCCCCTTGGAGATGTCGAGCGCGGTTTCGCGCCACTCGGCGGGCACCGTGACCAGGCTGTTGACCACCAGCACCGCGAAGAACCCGGCAATGAACCACGGCATCGCCACTCGCTGCCAGATCGAGCCGCCCTTGCTCCCGTCTGCGGCCCCCAGCCACAGGGCTGCGAGCATCACGATCGGCCCGAGCATCGCGACCCGCGCCAGCTTTACCACCGTCGTGCTGGCGCCCGCGGCATCGGAATAGCTGTAGCCGCCGCCGATCGCCTGCGCCGCATCATGCACCGCCGCACCGATGAGGAAACCCGCCTGCGCGTCGGTGAAGCCAGCGATCCGCGCGATGGTCGGATAGGCGAGCATCGCGATCGCGCTCGCCACGGCGATTCCAACCAGCGTGACCGAGAAACGCGCCTGGTCCAGCCGTTCGCGCCCAATTACGCCATAGAGTGCCAACGCCGCCGAGGCGCCGCAGATCGCAGTCGCGCCGCCCGCCAGCACGCCAGCCTCGCGCCCCTCGCCCACCATCCGCGCGGTCACCAGCGCGGCGGCGAAGGCTCCGGCCATCACCAGCAGCAGACCGCCGAACGCGGCCCAGCCCAGCGCGCCGACCTGCGCAAAGGTCACTTGCAGCCCCAGCAACACGATCCCGGCGCGCAGGAAGTGGCGCGAGGCGAAATCGAGCCCCGGCGCCGTCACCTCCACCTCGCTCACGAAACTAAGCGCGAGGCCAATCAGCAGGCCCAGCAGGATGACGGGGAAACCGTAGGTGTCGGACAGCGTGGCCGCAGCGAGCGAGGCTGTCGCGCACAGCAGCAGGCCCGGCACGAACTCGCGCAGCTTGCGCCGCGCGGGCACCGCATCGGACTGATAGAGTTCGCCGAACAGGTCGCCGGCGAAGAATTCGGGCTTCTGCGCGTTCATCCCGCCCCGCTAGAGCGAATTGCCGATGGCGATCGAAGAGAGCGCGAAGCTGGTCAGCGTCGCGATGAAGCGCTGGAGGTCCGCGCCCGGTGCGCTCGATACGTAGAGCACATCGTCGTCGCGCATCGCGAAATCCTGCGCCACGAACAGCCCGGCGGGCTGCGACAGGTCCAGCCGGTAGATCACCGGCACCCGGCCATCGCGCGTGGCACTGGCGCTGGCGGCAAGCTCGGGCGGTAGCGCGCCCAGGTCTTCGAAGCGGAAGACGAACACGCCGCGCACGTCCGAGCGGTCGTCGCGCAGGCCGCCGATCCGGCCCAGCGCCTGCGCGAGGCTCAGCCCCCCGCCCTCGAACGGCACCTCCGCATTGCGCTGCACCGCGCCCAGCGCGATGAAGCTGTAAGGCTGGTGGATCACGGTCACCACGTCGTCCGCCCGCAGCGGCACGTTCTGCGTGGGATCGAGGATCACCGCCTCCAGCGGCATGGTTTCCGCGCGGGTTCCGCGCGTCAGGCGGATGGTGACCTTGTCGACATCCTCGGTCGGGCCACCGGCCTGGGCAAGAATATCGAGCAGCCGTTCGCCCCGCGCGCTCAGCGGCACGCGGCGCGAATTGGCGACTTCGCCCAGAATGGTGACATTGCTCGACTGGTTGTCGACCAGCCGCACGATCGCCTGCGGATCGTTGGCCTTGCCGCGCAGCCGCGCCACGATCTCGCGCTGGACCTGCGCAGGCGTGCGCCCCGCCACCTGTACCCTGCCCGCGAAGGGAATGGCGATCGCGCCGTCTTCGTCCACCCGCTGTTCGGGTAGGCTCGTGCTCGACGCGACCATCGGGTCCTCGGACGGTCGCGAAGAGCCGCTGGTGCCGAACAGGACGGCGGGCGGCGCTTCCCACATGGTCACCGCGATCAGGTCGCCCCGCTCGATCAACGGCGCGGCGACGAGGGTATCGCCGAACACATTGGCGAAGCTGCGCCGCTCGGTCAGGTCGGCGATGCGCCCGGCCACCGGACGGTCGAGATCGACGATCAGGATGTCGCTCGCCGGATCGTGGGCAGTGCCCGCCGCGCGGATGTCGCGCGTGCTCGGCCCTGCCGCTCCGAAAGAGGAGCAGCCCGCGAGCGTCAAAGCTCCCACCGCAAGCAACAGGGGCGCGCCGAGGCGCGGGAAAGGTCGGTGGGTCATCACAGCAATCGCTCATACACGCGATGCAGGCGGTCGCGGTAATTTTCTGCGCTATAGAGCTGTGCCTGCGCGATGCCGCGCGCGCTCAGTTCGCTGCGCAGATCGGCGTCGGCGTCCAGTTCTCGGATGGCGGCGGTGATCGCCTGCGTGTCGTAGGGGTCGACCATCCGCGCCGCCTCGCCGACCACCTCGGGCAGCGAAGAGGTGTTGGAGCAGACAACCGGCGTGCCGAGCAACATGGCCTCGAGCGCGGGCAGGCCGAACCCTTCGTAAAGCGAAGGGAACAGCGCGAATTTCGCGCCCCGGATCAGGCTGACCAGCAGGCCGAAAGGCGCATAGTCCAGCCGGACGATCCGTTTGCGCGCGCCGCGCCTGCGTTCCATCGCCGAGACGATGCCTTTTTCGGGGTCGCCCTCGTTCAGCAGCGCCAGTTCCTTTTCCGCCTTCCATGCCTGCGCGCCGATGATGACCAGCGGGGTCGACACCTTGCTCGCCATATAGGCCTCGATCATGCGGCCGAGGTTCTTCTTGGGTTCGAGCGAGCCCCAGAACAGCAGGTATTCCTGGTAGCCGAAGCCGGTCACCCCTTCGACCTCGCGGGCGACCTGTTCCTCTGGCTTGTCGCGAAACCTCGCGGGTATCTGGACCGACTGGTAGGTGTTGCTGATCTTCTCCTCGGGGATGCCGATCAGATCGATCAGATCGCGCTTCGAATTCTCGGATACGGTGACGATGTGATCGGCCTTCGCGCCGAGCAGGCGCATCAGCTTGAGATAGCGCCGCTTGTTGTCGAGCGTGGTGTACGGCAGCTTGAGCGGCACGAGGTCGTGCATCGTGTAGATGTTGGGCACCTTGGGAATGTGGACCGGAAGCGGATAGGTCCAGTGCGCCAAATCGGGCCGATCCGGCATGCGAACGCCGACCGTGCGGCCCCACAGCCAGTAGGCACCGTGCGCATTATGAAAGATTTCGTTGGCGTTGTAGAGCGCATCGAAGAACGGCAGCCGCGCGGAGAAGCTGCGCGCCTCCACCCGCCCGGTGACGGGCACGCGATGGGCCCGGTAATCGAGCGGGCTGCGCAGCGCCTGCCGCGCCCTGTCGATCAGCTCGATCAGCCGGTTCCGCTCCACCGGGCCGTCGAAGAAGGCAATCTCGCTCAGCAGATCGTCGCGATTGGGCGAGCCCCGGTTGCCGTACAGCACGGCGACCCGGTGGCCCATCTCGTGCAGTTCGTAACTGAGATTGCGCGCATAGGTCGCAACCCCGGTGCCTTTCTCGAGGCCGAGATTATACCCGTCGATCAGGATCGTGCTCACGCGGTACGACTGCCTTAGGGTCTGCGCACGAGGATGCCGAACGAGGTCACCGTGTATTCCTCGATCTGCAGCTTGAGATGTTGGTTATCCTTGAACGGCGCCACATCGACATACAGGTCCAGTGGCTTGTCGCCGAGATTGAAGTTGAACTCGATCTCCCAGCCCTTCTTGCGCAAGCGCTGCTCCAACTGCTCGAAATCGCGCTTGCGGAACAGCACGGTGGGATTGTTGTCGACCGTGTCGTCGTTGGAGGAACAATTGAATTCGGTCGTATGCACCGCGATCCCGCCGGGTTTGAGGCACTTGACCGAATTGGCCACGAATTCGAGTCCCTGCGCGATCGAGCCGAGATGTTCGAAGGCGCAGGCCGACCATGTAAAATCGAACTGGCCATGCAGCGACCGGTCGATCTTGTTCATGTCCATGAAGCGAAAATCGACGAGCCGGTCGAACTTCTCCTGATCGCAGATCCCGCGTTCGTTCAGCAAAAGCTTGGAATCGATATGCTGGTTGGTCGCGATCCAGCCCGCCCCGGCTGCCGCCTCGGCGGTCATGTCGGTCGCGAGGATTTCGACGTCGCGATTGGCAAAGACCGCCGCCAGCGGTTCCCTGCCAACGCCGAAGCCCAGCCCCCGGCGGCCTTCCTCCACCATGTCGTGCATGTGCAGGGCCTGGAGAATGTAGGCGAATTCCCACTGCTTGCGGTGCATGCGCGGGGCTTCGCGGATGAGCGAGCACCAGTGCGAATAATGCGGCTCTTCCATCTGCGCCTGTGTGCACGCCTGCGACACCGGCTCCCACAGGCTGGGCTCCGGCGCGGTTACATCGGACACCGCCAGGCTCGGCGGCGTCTTGGCCTGCGGCTTCTTGAAGAGTTTGCTGATCATGTCTGCTTTTCCAAAAGTCAGGCCGCAAATCAGGCCGTCGATACCTGCAATTCGTTCCAGCCGGGCGGCGGCTTCCACCCGATTAGCTCTTTGAAATCGGCATAGGCCAGTTCGAAATCGTCGTAGTGCCTCAGAGCGCCATCGTGCAGAATCGCCCAGCGGTTGCAATGGTCGCGCACATAGGCGGCATCGTGCGAGATGATGATCATCGCGCGGTCGGCGCGTTTCTCGAACAGCTCGAAATTGCAGCGGTCGTGGAAGCGTGCATCGCCGACCGCGCTGATCTCGTCGATCAGGAAGCAGTCGAATTCGATGATCATCGAGATGGCAAAGGCGAGCCGCGCGCGCATGCCCGACGAATAGGTCCGCACCGGCTCGCGCAGATAGGGGCCAAGCTCCGCGAACTGCTCGACGAAGGCGAGGTTTTCCTCGAAATCCTGTTCGTAGATGCGGCTGATGAAACGGATATTGTCGATCCCGGTCAGCTGGACCTGGAATGCCCCCCCGAACGCGAGCGGCCAGGAGATCGACAGATCGCTCTCGATGCTGCCCGAGGTCGGGCGCTCGGCCCCGCTGATCAGGCGCACCATGGTCGATTTGCCCGCGCCGTTGCGGCCCAGAATGCCCAGCCGCTCCCCCATCGCAAGATCGAAGCCGATGCCCTTGAGCACGTGATTGGTGCCGAAGCGTGTGCGATAGGATTTATGCAGGTCGCGCACGCGGATCATTCGGGCACCACCCTGCGCGAGACCCAGCGCACCGCGATCAGCCCGGCGACCGACAGCACGAGATTGACGCTGATCAGGAACGGCAGGTCGTAGACCGCGCGGGCGCGCAGGCCGAACCAGCCCTCGCGCACATATTCAACGCCATGCACCGTCGGGATGTAGAGCACGATCTCCTGCGCGAAGGGCGGCAGCGCGGCGACCATGAAGGCCGCGCCCGAAAGGGGGAACAGCAGATAGGAGAATGGATGCCACAGCTTCTCCACCAGCTCGCTCTCGTGCGACAATGCGCCGAGAAGGATCGCAACCGACACGCCGAACCACGCGAGCAGCAGCCAGCCGGTCGCGACCTGGATGATGTCCTGCGGCGGATCGAGGATGCCGATCACGATGAACAGCACCGAGAGTGTCGCGAACGAGATCGTCGCCCCGCCGAATTCCAGCAACAGCCGCGCCAGGTAGATGTCGAGCACCTTGATGTTGCGGTGATACATCAGCGACAGGTTGGCCCACAGCGCTCCGATGCAGCGGCCCGGCATGTTGCGCCACAGCAGCACGCTCGAATAGCCGGTCAGCGCGAAGGCCACGATCGGCAGGTCGCTGCCGTGGATCGTCTTGGTGGCCGTCCACAGCGCGGTGACACCCAGCGTGAAGATCATCGGCTCCACGAACAGCCACAGGAAGCCGATATTGTGCCGCCCGTAACGGGTCAGCATCTCGCGCACGAGCAAAGCGCCGAGCACCCGGCGGGTGACCCGCAGGCTGTTGCCCAAAGAAGGCGCAGGCGAAGGTGTGGGAGAGGCAGCAGAATCGCTCATTCGCGATGCTCGCGGATGCCGACCAGCAGCATCGAGAGGACGCCCCACGCCAGCAGGCCGAGCAGCAGGGTGGCGAGAATGCCGCGAAACCGGCGCGGCGCGGTCGCATGGTCGGGCAGCGAAGGCTCTGCCACCCGCTCGATATAGGCCTGCTTGCGGCGCGCATCGGCCCGTGCCTCCTGCAGCGAGGACAGCGCGATCGTCAGTTGCTGCTCGGCGAACTGCGAGGCCAGCTGCAATTCTTGAAAGCGCGCCGAGTTCGCTGAGAGCGAGCCCGATCCGCCCGCGATCTTCGCGGTTTCCTTCGCGATCTCGCGCTCCAGCTCGCGGACCTGGGTCTGCAGGAACGGAATTTGCGATGCGCGCGGCGTGTAGGTGCGCAATTGCAGCAGGCGGGTGCGCGCGGCCATCAGCTCTTCCTGCAATTGCGAAATCGTCTGCAAGCCGACCCGCGCCTGCAGCTCGGGGTCGATGATCCGCTCGGAATCGCGGAAACGCCCCAGCGCCAGCGAGGCACCGCGCGCCTGCTCGCGCGCCTCGGCCACTTCGAGCTGGGCGAAGGCGATCGCATCGTCGCGCGCGCGGGTGGAGAGTTCGTTGACCAGCTCTTCGGATCGGCTCAGCAACCGTTCGTTGATGGTTCTCGCATCCTCGGGATCGAACGCTTCCACGCGCACACGCAGGATCAGCGCGGCGTCCCCGTCTTCCAGAGTCATCTTCTTCTGGAAATATTCGTAGAGCTGTTCGGTGCTGTCGCCGGTGAGCGGACCGAAGCGGTCGCCCCAGAATATCGAACCATTGCCATAGGCTTCGCGCACGAAGCCATCGCGGTTGATCTTGGTCAGCGCATCGCGCGAACGCAGGAATTCGCGGACCGCATTGCGTTCCTCGCTTGCGCCGGTCAGCGCACCCGAGCCGAGCACCGACCCGAGCGGAGAAATATCCGATTTGTTCGGGCTGCGCACGAGGATGCGCGATTCCGAGACGTAGATGTCTTCGGCGAGCAATCCGAAATAGGCCGTCGCGATCAGGGTCGGCAGCAGGACCACCACGAGGAACAGCGGGCTGATAGCCTTCAGACGGTTCAACACTGCCATGCCCGATCCTGCGTCGAATCCCCCATGGGCGTGCGCATTGCACTGCCCCCCTCGCGCCGGTCTAGCCGCCGGGCGGGAAGCTTGGCCAGCCATTCCTCGACGCTCGCGAAATGATCGGCCCATGTCGTGGCGCGAAACTGCGCCATCGCAGCCAGCTGGCGGTCGCGATCCGCGCTCTGCCCGCAATAGGTGCCAATCGTCTCGACCCATGCGGTTTCGTCGGCAGGATCGAGCAGCGCCGGGATGCCCTGCCCCACCTCGCGCAGCGCGGGCAGATCGCTCGCGATGGCGGGCACGCCCGCCTGCAGCGCTTCGGCGACGGGCAGCCCGAACCCTTCGGCGAGGGTCGGGAATACAAGGGCGCGCGCACCTGCCAGCAAGGTGCCTAGATCGCTATCGGAAAGGCCGGACCGCACGGTCACGATATCCCGCAACCGCCCATCGCCTTCGAGCGCGGAGAGGATCGCCGAGGCGCTCGCGCCGCGCTTGCCGGCAATGACCAGCTGCGGCGCTTCATGGCCCATCCGCTCGATCAGACGAGACCACACGCGCAGCAGCAGCGCGTGGTTCTTGCGCGGCTCGATCGTCCCGATGCAGAGGAAATAAGGCCGCCCGGTCGAGGTCCGGTTTACCTGCGGCAACGACCGCGCAGCTATCGGCGCAGCGAGGATCGGTGGCGGCGGCACGCCCTGGCTCTGCGCAAACCGCGCAAGGCCGTCGGCCGTCGCCTGCGAATTGGCAACGATCCCGTCCGCCCGCGCCAGCGCTTTGCGCACCCTGCCGCGATGACGCGCCGTTTTGTGCGCGGTGGTCAGCTCCGGGTGCGCAATCGGGATCAGATCGTGGAGCAGATAGACGCGCTTCGCAGCCAGCCCCGCCAGCGAATGCCAGTGAGCCTCGCGGTCGAAGCCCGAGTGGCCGACATTGAGATAGACGGCGTCGCCACCCACCGAATGGTTGCGTTGCGGCGATCCGAGGAGGCGTGCGCAATTCCTGCGGAACGCCCCGGCGGGGGCTTCGAAGGCGTCGAACAGACGCGCGGATCGACGACGGTCGAGCACCCGGGCATGCCCCGCGATCTGGAGGACGGCCAGCGCTTCGGGCGCGAAATGGCGCGCATAGGCTTCGCAGACCCGGTCGAGCCCGGTCGGCGGGCGACCGATCCAGCGCCACGCCGCCATGCGCGTCACATCGAGAAGGATCGTGCCGCTCACGCCTCCGCGCCCTTGGTATCGAACACCTGCGGCAACCGCTCGCCAACCTGCGCCTCGGCCAGCCGCAGCGCCTTTGCGTCATCGACGTCGATCCACCAGGCATCGCCGATATCGACCACTCTCGCCTGCCCCTGCCCGGCGAGCAACTGCATGCCGTCGGAGAGCGAGCCCGGCTGCCCGTTCCCGATGGCGGCAGCGATGGCTCGGGACAGCCCGGGACCGGCGACGAAGGCGCCGCAATCCACCGCATCATAATGATCGAGCCCCTTGCCGATCCGTGCGATGGCGTTGCCCTTCCCCAGCCGCACCCATGTCGCATCGTCCGGATCGACCAGCGGCGAAGCGACCCGCCGGTCGATCGCCAGCACCGCGTCGGCATCTGCGGGAGCATTCGCGACCAGCGCAGACAGGAGATCGTGCGACAGGATATGGTCTGCCATCACCAGCAGATACCTGCCATCGAAACCGGCGCTTCCCGCGATCACCGAATGCCCGTTGGGTTGGCGGCAATCCGGCACTCGCCGGGTTTCCACCGCAATACCCGCACGCCGCGCGATGACAGGGAGCATGGCCTCGATCTCGTCCGCGAGATAGCCCGTCGCGACCGTTACGCGCCGAACCCCGACCCCGGCCAACTGACGAACCGCGATCTCGATCAGCGAGACACCGTGAATTTTCGCCAGCGGCTTGCATGGGGCAACCTCGCGCAGCCTGCTGCCATATCCGGCAGCCAGCACGAGGGCATCGGTCACACCTGCGCGGCTCGTCACGCGACCTTTACGGCCCGCGCGTCACTGGCGAGGTATTCGCCGAGCATGCGGCCGGCCACGTCCTCGGCCAGTTGTTGCTGGGGGTGCTTGCAATAATACGCGCTCGGCCCGACCAGCGCGCCCGCATCGCCCCGGTCGAGCGCGAGCTTGCAGATCCGGATCGCGTCCATCACGCAGGCTGCGGCATTGGGGCTGTCCTCTACCGAAAGGCGGATTTCGATATCCATCGGGACCTCGCCCCACTGCTTGCCTTCGAGCCGGATGAAGCCAAGCTTTCTATCCTTCTGCCACGGGACGAAGTCCGACGGACCGATCTGGATATTCTCGTCCGAAAGCCGGTCGGCCAGCACCGCCTGAATGGCTTCGGTCTTGGAGACCTTCTTGCTCGCCAGACGCTGCCGGTCGAGCATGTTCATGAAGTCCGTGTTGCCGCCGGTGTTGAGCTGATAGGTTCGCTCCACCTTCGCGCCGCGTTCTTCGAACAGCGCGATCAGCGTGCGGTGGACAATGGTCGCGCCGACCTGCGCCTTGATGTCGTCACCGATGATCGGCAGCCCGCGCTCGCGAAAGCGCGCCTCCCATTCGGGATCGCTCGCGATGAAAACCGGAATGCCGTTGACCACCGCCACGCCCGCTTCCAGCGCGCATTCCATGTAGAACTCGGCAGCCTCCTGCGATCCCACGGGCAGGAAATTGACGAGGATGTCGGCCCGCGATTCGCGCAGCGCGGCCACGATCTGCTCGCGAGTCGCATCGGGTCCGTTGGCGATCGAGAAGCCGCGCGCCCCGCCCTCGGCCATATGCGGGGCGACACCGTCGAGCACCGCGCCGCGCATGACGCGCACGCCCGTGGCAGAAATATCCTCGCAGAAGACGGTCGTGTTGTTCGGCTCCGCGAAGATCGCGTCGGCGATGTCGTGGCCCACTTTGCGCGAATCGACATCGATGCCGAGGACGTATTGGACATCGCTCGCCTCGTAGCCTGCAATAGCGCGATGGATCATGCCCGGGGCCGAGGGATTGCGCGCATAGTATTGCGTTCCCTGAACCAGCGAGCTGGCGCAGTTCCCGATGCCGACGAGGGCCACACGAATTGGCGACATTCCTGTCCTACCTAGATCCGGTCCTGTGCCACGTCGGGTTGGCCGGCATTGTCCATGGTCCCGCAGTCGCACCGAAGGGTTCGACCGGGAGACTGTGCGTTCGAACGCGGCAGCATAGCATATCCACTTCGATGTGCGCTGCGAACGCCAAGCCTTTCCCATATCGGCATTTGCGCGATTTCCAACCTCTTGCGCAGACCCTGCGCGTTCCCGACAATGCAATCGCCACCGCTTGTCGGAAAATTGCCACATGCCGACCATCTGCCTCGATTGCCGCTATATCAGAAACCGCCCGAGCGGGATCGGGCGCGTGGTGCAGGCGCTGGTCGATCATCTGCCGAGTCTCGCACCGGACCTGGATTTCCGCTTTCTGCGCCATCGCACGCATCCCGGCCCACTCTCGACCGCCGCCAATGCCCGCGACATCCCGGTCGGTTTCGAGAGCAACGGGCCCACTTCGATGTGGCGGCTACCCCAGCGGGTCGACCTGCGCGATGTCGATCTGTTTCACGCCCCGTCGAACATCCTGCCGCACGGGCTGGCCATGCCATGCGTCACCACGATCCACGACCTGATGTGGCTCGATCACCCGCAATGGTGCAATCCAGGGCTGTGGGGCCAGGTGGAGCGGCGCTTCTATAGGCATGGAATTGGCCATGCGCTGCGCCACTCGAACGCGATCCTGGCGGTCAGCGACGCCACCCGCGATGCGATCATCGCGAGAGACTCCGCGCTGGCGGAGCGGACCGTTACCGCGCGGCCCGGCGTGTCGGAGGACTTCGCGCCTCGCCCCGCCGATCCCGCCCGCCTCGCCAGGCGGGGCCTGCGGGAAGCCGGCTACATCCTCACCGTCGGGCAGTTCGCCCCCTATAAGAACCACGATAATGCCCTGCGCGGCTTTGCCAGAGCCTTTGCAGACCGGGGGGATATCGTGCTCGTCCTGGTCCAGCGGCGCGGGTCTGGCAGCACCGGGCTGGCTCGGCTTGCCGCGAGCCTCGGCGTCGCGGACCGTGTCCGCTTCCTGCCGCCGATGGACGATTCCGAACTCGCAGCGCTCTATCATGGCGCGCTCGCGCTGCTCCACCCGTCGCTGTGCGAAGGCTTCGGGCTGCCGCTGGTGGAAGCGATGGCGAGCGGATGCCCGGTCGTCACCAGCGATCTGTCCGCCATGCCCGAGGTGACCGGGGGCGCGGCGCTGCTGGTCGATCCAGGGGACACCGGCGCGATAGCCGCCGCCCTTCACCGGGTCGTCGAGGACCAAAAGCTCGCGGCGGACCTGAAAGATCGCGGCCTCAAGCGGGCGCAGGACTTGCGGTGGGAGGATTTCGCCAAGGCGAACCTCGCACTCTATAGAGAGGTGCTGGCCGAAGCCTGATCGGCGGGACCGACCCTATCGAGCGCCTGCTTGGACCGCCGGATCGCCAGCACGAGCACGATGTTGAGCACCACGATCTCGTACAGAAAATACCACACGGGCGAGCCCGCCGCCATTGCCGCGCCCAGCGCCAGCGTGCGGATATTGGCGCCAAGCAGTGAACTTCCGCTGATCTGCGAGGGGCCGAGAGCCTCCAGAGCCGCGCGGGTCGGCGCGCCATGCAGCGGGTCGGCGACCAGCCGGTCGATCCGCATGTCGTCGGGCGTGAGCACGCTTGCCAGCCACAGATAGGCGCGAACAAGCCCCCTGAGCGGCACGGCAGGCCCGACATCGGCGCTACGCAACCACGGGACGCCATGCACCCATGCCATGAACTGGCGCCGCCGGACTTCGTAGAAATTGGCCTGCACGATCCGGCTTGCGGCGGCCACGCTGCCGAGCGCGATGATCCACCAGCCGGTTCGGTCGAGCCATGCGAGCGCCAGGGTCAGGTAGAGGACGGCATGGCCTGCATAATCGCACGCTCCGTCGATCGCTTCGCCCGCCGGGCCCGCGCGCCCCGTCATCCGCGCCAGCGCGCCGTCCGCGCCGTCGAACACATGCCAGCTCATGTGGATCAACAGCCCGGCAAGCACGCTCCATGGCCACCATGGCTGGATATAGGCGACTCCCGCCAGCACCACCGCGAGACCGCCTGCGAAGGACACCATGGTCGGCGTGACCGCAGTGTGCACGAGCATGCGGGCCAGCCGGTCGGCCAGCGGATGATAGAGCACCCGGTCCAGCGGATGCTGGAGCGCACGAATCCGCGACGGCGGAGCGGGCTGGGATGGTTCGATCATGGCGGCGGCGTTTCGGTATCGAGGTTTGAGGCATGCTTGCGCTAAGCGCTGCACCCCTCCACACCTTGCCCTCACCGCTTTTGCAAGCCGAACCGCCTCAAGAACCGCAATCATGATATCCCCCGCCCCTATCGCGATCCTCTTTGCCAGCAAACGGGCGGCGAACCATGATGTGGCGGGCATCCCTGCTGCGGCGCGGGCTTTGCGGGAATTCGCAGAAGATCCCTCGCGGGAAATTCTGGTCACAGTCGAGGGCGGCTGGCGAGCGGATGCGCGGTGCCGGCACGAAATCGATCGCCTCGTACCCGGCCTGCGCTGGCGGGCGGTCGACCCGGCCGAGGTGGGCGGAGCGGAGCATTATCGGCTGCCGCTCTGCGGCAAGACCCAGCGCCCGCTCGACATTCCCGATCTGCGCCTCTGGGCACGCCGGATCGTCAAGGCGACCGGCAAGCCCGGCGACGGCATCGTCTCGCGCCATCTCAACCGCCCCGTCTCGCAGGCGATGACGCGCATCCTGCTGCGCTGGCCCGGCGCCAGGCCGTGGCACGCGACGCTGCTCGCCGCGCTGATCGGCGTGGCGATGGCGCTCGCGCTGTTCCTCGGCGGAGCCACCGGACTGATTGCCGGAGCGATCCTGTTCCAGCTCGCGTCGATCGTCGACGGGGTCGATGGCGAGATCGCGCGAGCGACCTTCCGCAGCTCGGCTCGTGGCGCGATGATGGACAGCGTGACCGATGCCGCGACAAACCTGAGCTTCATCGCGGGGGTGAGCTTCAATCTCTACACGCGCGGCGCCGAAGCGGCCGGGATCGCGGGCGGGATCGGCTTCGCATTGCTGGCGACGGGCAGCGCGCTGCTCGCCCTCCAGTCGCGCAGGGATGGCGGAGACTTCACCTTCGATGCGCTTAAGAGCCGGGTTCGCGCGCGGCCCTCGCGCATCCGCCAGTGGCTCGTGTGGGTCACGATGCGCGATTTCTACGCCCTCGCCGCCTGCATAGCGATCCTGCTGGGTGGAGCGAGCCTGCTGCTGTTCACCTTCGCCACGGTCGCAGCGGGCTGGTTCGCCGCGACCTGCGCGATGGTGCTGCGCCCGGGCCGCAACGCTTCACAGGGCCCGGCCCCCGCACCCCCATCCGAACAGCGATAGGCCTAGCATGTTGTCGCGAAACCTTTCTTCGCGTAACCCTCACGCTGAAAACCCGCCCAGCGAGCCGGAAGGCCCGCTGTCGCGGCCCAGCGGATTTCCAGGCCTCCCATGCGCGCTGTTGCCTTATTGCTGACTGCAACGCTGCTGGTTCACCCGGCGGCACAGCTCACTGCGCAGGACGCGGAGCCGGCGCCGCGCGACGATCCCGCGCCCGTAGCCTACGGCCCTCTCGACGATCCGGTTGCGCGCGCTAACGCCCCGCCGCCGGTTGCCATTCCCGATCCGCTCGACCGGGCGGCAAGGCTCGCGGTCGATACGCACCCACAGGTGCGCGCGGCGCAGGCCGAAGCCGCCGCGCTCGCCGCCGACAAGCGCGGTGCGGATCAATTGCGGCTGCCACGCGCCAGCATCGAGGCTCTCGCCGCCACCGAAGGATCGTCCTTCGCGGATACGGACGGTCTTGCCCTCAACGCCGTTCTCGAACAGCCGATCTGGTCGGGCGGCCGGGTCGATGGCGAGATCCAACGCGCCGCTGCCAACCTGCGCGCGGGGCAGGATCGGCTGGGCGAAGCGCGCAACAATATCGTGCTGCGGGTGGTCCAGGCCTATTACGACTATGTCCGCGCGCAGGCCCGCTATGACATTCTCGATGCGAGCCTCGGCCAGCATCGCGATCTGCTTGCCGCGATCGGCCGCCGGGTGGATCAGCAGGTCTCGCCGCGCGCCGACCTGACGCTCGGCCGCTCGCGCACCGCGCAGGTAGAGCTCGACCGCGCGATTGCTGGCGAGACGCGCGAGAGCGCCCAGGTCCGCCTGCAGGTGCTGAGCGGGCTCGACGATGTGCGTCCAGTGCTGCCGCTGGAAAGCGCGGTCGAGACGCTGCCGCCCGAAGCGGTCGCGCTGGACGAGGCGCTGGCCTGCAGTCCCGAGCTTGCCGCGCTCACCGATCTGGTCGACGTCGCCCGCGCCCAGCGCAGCATCGCCCGGTCCGACGTATGGCCCGAGGTCGTGCTCCAGCTTTCGCAAAACGAGATCACCGGCACGCGCGCGGCGGTGGTATTGCGCGCACAGTTCGGCGCGGGGCTGTCGCAGTTCCGCGCGGTCGACGCGGCGGACGCACGCATTCAGCGCGCGATCGCCGAATTCGGCGAGGCGGAACGGCGCCTGCGCGAACAGCTGCGCCGCGATTACGTGCTGGTCCGCGCGACCACCGCGCGGGTCGAGGCGGGCGTGCTTGCGGTCGATACGGCGGCCGAGATCATCGAGAGTTACAAGCGCCAGTTCATCGCCGGGCGGCGCAGCTGGCTCGACGTGATGAACGCGACCCGCGAGGCAGCCAGCGCGCAATTGTCCGAAGCCGACGCGCGGGTGGTCGCAGCCGAAAGCACGGCACGCATCCTCGCGCTCACATGCCGCTGGCAACCGGGCAGTTCGGGAGCTTTGGCACGATGAGCAGTGGCACGATCGAAGGCGCAATCCGCAATTACGCGCGGCTGATCGGCAAGCAGCTATCGCCGCACTGGAACGCCGAATTGCGCGAGGCCTCGCTGCCCGACGGGGTCGAGGGCCTGTCGGTCGTAACCGGCATTCTCGGCTGGCAACCGGCGCGCGAGATCGAGGGCAAGCCGCGCCCGGACCAGTTCCCGCTGGTCGTGTACGACCCGGACGCAGGCTGGGCGGTCGCGCGGCAGTGGAGCAGCGAACACGCGCTGGACATGGCCGGCCGGCGATCCGCGCTGACCTACGACGGTCGCCAGCACTTCTTCTCGCTCGCCGTGCCCGATCCGCTGGCGAGCGGCGAAGGCGGCGCGGGCTCGGTGTTCTGGCGCGCGATCATGCGGCGCAAGCAGCCTCTCGTGATGGCCGGGCTGGCGACGGTGTTCGCAAACCTGCTGACGCTCGCCACCTCGCTCTATTCGATGCAGCTCTACGACCGGGTCATCCCGCTCGCGAGCTTCGACACCCTGCTGGTGCTGACCGTCGGCGTCGGCTTCGCGCTGGTCCTCGACCTGACGCTGCGATCCCTGCGCGCGCTTTTGATCGAGCGTGAGGCGCAGGATATCGACGCCGAGGTCAGCGAGTTCTTCTTTGCCCGCGCGCAGGCGATCAGGCTCGATGCGCGACCGCCGGGCATCGGTACGATGGCGGCGCAGCTGCGCGGGCAGGAGCAGGTGCGCCAGGTGATGTCCTCGGGCTCGCTCTTCCTCCTCGCCGACCTGCCCTTCGCGCTGTTCTTCATCTTCGTGATCGCGATGATCGGCGGGCAACTGGCGATCATCCCGATCATCAGCCTGCCGATTGCGCTGCTGCTGGCGCTGTTCCTCTCTCTCGTCATCCGCAAGGGCGCAGACCGCGCGCAGCTGAGCGGCAATCGCAAGAACGGGATGCTGGTCGAGTCGCTCGATGCGAGCGAGACCGTCCGCGCCAATCGCGGCGGCTGGTTCATGATGGCCCGCTGGAACACGCTGGTGCGCGAGATCAACCACTACGAACTGCCGGTCAAGAAAGCCTCGGCCGTCGCGGGCTCGCTGTTCTCGACGCTGCAGCAGATATCCTATGTCGCGATCATGGGCTGGGGCGCATACCTCGCCGCGACCGGGCAGATCACCACCGGCGCCCTGCTCGCCTGTTCGATCATCGCGGGGCGGATCAACGGCCCGCTGGTGTCGCAAATGCCCAATCTCATCGTGCAGTGGGGTTATGCCCGCTCCTCGCTTCAGGCGCTCGATACCATCATGAGCCTTCCGATCGACCCGGCGAGCCGTGCGGGCGCGCTGCGCCCCGATCTGATCGAGGGCGGGTTCGATGTGCAGAACGTGCTCTTCGCCTATCCCAAGGCACAGCGCCCATCGCTGGAGGTCGAGAAGCTGGCGATCCGCCCGGGCGAGCGGGTGGCGGTGATCGGCGGGATCGGGTCGGGCAAATCGACGCTGCTCAAGGTGCTTTCGGGCCTCTACACCCCGATCGAGGGCCGCGTGCTGCTGGGCGGGCTCGATTTCGCGCAGGTAGCGGACGACATCGCGCGTCGCCATGTCGGCTATGTCGCGCAGGACGCGCGGCTGGTGAACGGCACTCTGCGTGACAATCTGGCGATGGGCATCGGCGATGTGAGCGATACGGCGATCATGGAGGTCGCCCGCAAGACCCGGCTCGACCAGGTGATCGCCGCGCAATCCGATGGCCTCGCAATGCAGATACAGGAGGGCGGACGCGGCCTTTCCGGCGGGCAACGCAGCCTTGTGGGCATCAACCGCCTGCTCCTTGCGCAGCCCAAGGTCTGGCTGCTGGACGAGCCGACCTCCTCGCTCGACCAGAATACCGAAACCGCCGCGCTAGACGCGATCGACGCTCAGCTGGACGAGAATTCCATACTGGTGATGGTGACCCACAAGATGCCGCTGCTCAGCCGATTCGATCGGGCGCTTGTGATGGCGGACGGCAAGATTTTGAGCGATGCGCCCGCGCGCGACATCCTGCGCGAATTCGTCGCCCGGCAGGTGCCGCAAAAGCCGCAAGCCGAACCTCCGGCGGGCACGGTCACCTCGCGTTCGATCGGGCGGCAGGCGTCTTGAGGAAACACACATGATGCGCGCGCTTCGCCCCGCCCACTGGATCATCATCGCGATCAGCGTCAGCCTGATCGGCTTCATCGCATGGTCTTTCTGGGCCGAGCTCGATCAGGTGACCCGCGCACAGGGGCGAGTCGTGCCCTTCGCCCGCGTGCAGGTGGTGCAGAGCGAGGAAGGCGGCGTCATCAGCGCGATCAATGTGCGCGAGGGTGACCGGGTGCGCGCGGGCCAGGTGCTGATCGAGCTGGACGAGGTGCAGCTCGCCGCCAGCCTCGAGGAATCGCGTGCGCGGGTTGCCGCGCTGCGCAGCCGGATGGCACGGATCGACGCCGAGCTGTTCGACAAGCCGCTCAACTTCCCCGCCAGCCTGAGCGATTATCCCGAATTCGTCGCCAACCAGCGCCAGCTGTTCAGGCGTCGCCAGGCAGCTCTGGCCGCCGAGATCAACGCGCTGCGCGAAACCGCCGCGCTCCAGCGCGAAGAGCTGAACCTCCACCGCCCGCTGGTCGCTTCGGGCGATGTCGCGCCGGTGGAAATCATCCGGATGGAGCGTGCGATTTCCGAAACCGAAGGACAGATATCGAATGTCCGCGCGCAATATATCCGCGAATTGCAGACCGAGTTCGCGCAGACCGAGGAAGACCTTGTCGCGGCCGAACAGGTCCTGACCCAGCGCGACGACAGCCTGAAAGGCACCCGCCTGCTCGCGCCGACCGACGGGATCGTCAAAAACGTGCGCCTGACGACCGTGGGCGGCGTGCTGCGCCCCGGCGACGAGGTGCTGCAGATCGTACCCACGGGCGAACGGCTGATCGTCGAGGCGCAGGTTCCCCCGCGCGACATCGCCTTCGTCGAGCTGGGCCAGCGCGCGCGCGTCAATTTCGATGCCTATGACAATGCGGTCTATGGTTCGGGCGATGGCGAGGTGGTGTTCATCAGCCCGGACACGCTGGCCGAGGAGCGCGACGACGGCACAATCAACACCTATTACCGCGTCAATCTGGAAGTCGACACGTCGAACATGACGCAGCAGGAAGCGAGCCGTCCGGTCGACCTTCAGCCGGGCATGACCGCGACCGCCGAAATCCTCACCGGTTCGCAGACCGTGTGGGAATACATCACCAAACCGATCCTCAAGACCTCGCGCCAGTCGATGCAGGAACGTTAGGCCGGCGTGACGCAAGGGGGGCGCATGGGGGGCGCATGGGGGGCGCATGGACATGACCGATAAGACGGCTGAGCCCGACCTGATCCCGCCGCTGGTCTTTACGGTCGCGATCACCGGGCATCGCGCGATCCCCGACGAGCAGCGCGATGCGCTGCGCGCCGCCATTGCCAACCTGCTGAAGGTCGCCAAAGGCGCGGTAACCGACAGCGCGACCGAATGGCCCGATGCGGAGCGCGAAAGGCAGTTTCGCTTCGTGTCCGCGCTCGCAGAAGGCGCGGACCGGATTGCGTGGGACGCTGCGTCGGCGGACCCTGCCTGGCAGCGCGAAGCGGTTCTTCCATTTGCGAGGGAGGATTACGCGCAGACATTCGACGATCCGGCGCGCATTGCGGTCGTCGATCAGGCGATTGTGGCGGGGGTGCCGGTCCTCCAACTGGCCGACTGGCGTTGGCAAGCCACTGGCGAAGATGGCGCGCCGGACAACGCGTTCGACCAGATGTGGCAGGCCCGGCGCTATCGTACGCTTGGGCAGATCCTCGTCCGCCGGGCCGATCTGCTGATCGCGGTCTGGCGCGGCAAGCCGGCCGCCGGGGTCGGCGGGACGGCGGATGTCGTAGCCGAAACCGGTGCAGAGGGCGTGCCGACGATCTGGATCGATCCCGACGATCTCCGCATCAGGAGTATCGTGCCCCAACCCGGAACATCGCGTCGTCAGATGATCGACGATGCGTCCGACCTTACCAGCGATGGAGCAGCGCGCGCGATCGAGGCTGCCGCGCATAGCGTGATGCTGGGCGGCAACGACGCTTCGGCTGAGGCGATCCGCCGCTTTTCTTCGCGGGAACGGGTGCGCGAGTGGCGTATCGGCAAGAGACAGGTCGAGCCCGGGACTACCTCGGTGCTTTACGCCAGCACCATCGGGCTGTTGTCGCGCGGAACCTACAAGCCGCAGGTCCGGCTGCTCCGCAAACCCGCGGCGAGAAACCGGTCTTTGGCCGCGCGAGTGAAGAACTGGCTCACGCTGCCCAGCCTCTTCGTCCTGTCGATGCCCGATTGGCCGGACGACAAATATTCGGCCGCCCCCGCTCCGGTCGAAGATGCCCCGCGTGGCAATACCAGCCGCGAGGCCATCGTGGCGGCGACCGCATCGGACGCGGCCATCGCGCCTTACTTCGGGTTCGCCGACAAGGTGGGTACGCGGCTCGGGCACCTCTACCGCTCCAGCTACATTGCGATCTTCAGCCTATCGGCAATGGCGATCTTCATCGCGGCGCTATCGCTGATCTTCCGCAACTGGACACTGATCGCGGCGATCGGGGAGCTGGCGACGCTTTCGATCGCGCTGTTCATCTGGATGCGGGTTTCCGAGAAGACCGCACCGCTGCGCGGGCTGGCGGTTCATCGCCGATGGCTGGACGCGCGCTTCGTGGCGGAGATGCTGCGCGGGGCAAAGGCCCTCTCGTGGATCGGCTTTTCCGGGCGAAGCTCCGCGCCTTCATGGGGCGATGCGGACGAAAGCGACAGATCGGAACACGCGTGGTCGCCTCGCTTCGCGAATGCGGTTTCCACACTGCCCCACGTGCCGAACGAACGGCTGACCCCCGACCGACTGGCGACCATCGGCACCGCGCTGAAGGGCGTTGTCGTCGGCCAGAAAGATTATCACGCCAAAAATGCCGAGCGGCTGCAGAACGTCCACAAGAGCCTCGACAAGCTCGGCCAGAGGTTCATCGCCCTCTCGATCATCTTCGTCCTCGCGTTAGTGGTCCTCTACGGATTGTCCTACATCCCGCGATTCCCCTTCATCAGCGAACGCGTGCTGTCCGTCGCCGGAATCGTCGCCGCATTCTTCGGCAGCGTATCGCCCGCCATCGCAGCTGCAGCGGCGGGTATCCGCTATCACGGGGACTACGAACGCTTCGCCCGC